>NZ_CP194041.2:1092500-4990869 GCF_050870875.2 Agarivorans sp. QJM3NY_25 | reverse complement strand
TCGCGACCCCGCGTTATCACCAAAAAGACCGTCTATTTTATAACGGAAGCCGCTTAAACTCTAGGTTTCTTATGAATTATTCACAAGCAGATAACAAATATGTGAATAAAATAGGATCCGGTATATATCTGCTTCGTTATTTATTATAACTACAGCGTATTTGTATGTAATTTTGAACTGAAGTAGTATTTTTATCCACAGCAAAAACAAAACATAGATAAATACAAATGAAAATACTCAATAAATCTTCTTGGCTAATTAGTGTACTACTCATCAGCCTTAGTTCTTGGTCGGTATTTGCTCAAGAAACCGTAAAAGTTGGCATGTCTGGACGCTACTTTCCTTTCACTTTTGTCAAGCAAGATAAGTTACAAGGCTTCGAAGTGGACTTGTGGAATGAGCTTGCCAAGCGTAACGATTGGCAAGTCGAATATGTTACCGCTAATTTCTCTGGCTTATTTGGGATGTTAGAAACCGGACGGGTCGACACGATTGCCAACCAAATCACCATCACCGATGAGCGCAAAGCTAAATATTTGTTCTCGCAGCCCTATGTTATCGATGGCGCACAAATTGTGGTACGCAAGGGCAACAGCGAAATTAGTGGTATTAACGATCTTAAGGGCAAAAAGGTCGCCGTCAATTTAGGGTCCAATTTTGAGCAACTATTAAGAAAGCACGACAGCGCCCAACAAATAAACATCGTGACTTACGATACCGGCATTGAACAAGATGTCGCACTTGGCCGTTCTGACGCATTTGTAATGGACCGAGTATCGTCTTTAGCTCTGATTAAAAAATCAGGTCTTCCTCTGGCATTGGCTGGTCAACCCTTCGAAACCATCCAAAATGCACTACCGTTTATCAACAACGCAGCTGGCAAGGCTCTACAAACGAAAGTAAACGCGAGCCTAGCCGAAATGCGACAAGATGGCAGCCTAAGCGCCATCTCCGAAAAATGGTTTGATGGGGACATCACCAAATAATGTCTCAATTTGACTTCAACTACATGCTGGAGCTAATGCCAATCCTCTTTAAGTATTTGGCTACCACCATGGAAATGGCTGCGATTGCAGCCGTGTTTGCCTTAATACTGGCCTTAGCTCTAGCGCTAGTGAGGATCTTTAAGCTACCGCTATTAAATTCACTAGCGGTTGTTTTCATCTCGTTTTTCCGAGGTACGCCATTATTAGTTCAGCTATTTATCTTGTATTATGGCCTACCCCAAGTGTTCCCCATCATGATCGGTCTGGATGCATTTAGCGCTTCGGTAATCGGCTTAAGCCTGCACTTTTCTTCCTATATGGCGGAAAGTATACGAGCTGCGATAAACTCCGTTGACAAAAGCCAATGGGATGCCAGTTATGCTTTCGGTATGACGCGACTTCAAGCTTTAAAACGCGTGATACTGCCTCAGGCTCTGCGCACAGCATTACCCTCCTTGATGAACTACTTCATCGATATGATTAAAAGCACCTCCTTAGCTTTCACCTTAGGTGTTGCCGAAATTATGGCAAAAGCACAAATGGAAGCCTCTAGTAGCTTTAAGTTCTTTGAGTCATTCCTCGCCGTAGCATTAATTTACTGGGCCGTCGTAGCCCTGTTTACCCAACTACAAACCCTCGCAGAAAACCGTTTAGCCAAGGCTTATTAAGATGATTAAAGTCAATAAAATCAGTAAAGCATTTAATGGCAAGATGGTGTTAAAAAACGTTGATCTTCAGATAAATGAAGGTGAAGTTGTAGCGATCATCGGACCATCAGGAACTGGCAAATCGACTTTATTACGCTGTATTAACTTTCTGGAACATCCCGATCAAGGCAGTATTCAAGTCGACCAACTTATGGTGAATGCAGCGCAAGCCTCAGCTAAAGAAATTCTAGCGCTAAGGCGTAAGCTCTCTTTTGTATTCCAAAACTATTCATTGTTTGCCAATTTAACAGCCCAGCAAAATATCGCAGAGCCTCTGATTACGGTTTGGCAACAAAGTAAACAGCAAGCCTATGAGAGCGCCAGTGCAATATTGAAAGATATAGGTTTAGCAGACAAAGTCGATCACTATCCAAGCCAATTATCGGGTGGACAACAACAGCGCGTTGGTATCGGTCGCGCCATGGCCACCCAAAGTAAAGCGATTTTATTTGATGAACCCACTTCAGCCTTAGACCCCGAGTGGGTCGCTGAAGTATTAGCTTTAATAAAGCAACTTGCCAAACAGCAGCAAACGATGGTGATTGTAACCCATGAAATGTCATTTGCTCGAGAAGTCGCGGATCGAATTGTGTTTATGAGTGACGGTGAAATAATTGAGCAGGGCACTCCAGAACAGCTATTTACCAAGGCAAAAGACCCAAGAACTCAACAGTTTATATCTCGTATCGCCAAACATACTGGCGACTAAACAATAACAACTGTTGCACCTATATATAGCGGTACTATAATGCCGCGCAGGATCCAAAAGATCTTTTTAAGTAGAGTCTCTACGATTAAGCGATATTTCGTTTGACTTAGAAGGGGTGAATGATTAGAATTTCGCCTCTTTTTTACCCGGTGCGCCAACCATTTTGGTTAAATTGCACCGACTGTACAGTAAAAAACTAGCTAGCAAGAGTAATAACTATGAAACGTACTTTTCAACCAAGCGTACTAAAACGTAAGCGTAGCCACGGTTTCCGCGCTCGCATGGCAACTAAAAACGGTCGCCAAGTTTTGGCCCGTCGTCGTGCCAAAGGTCGCGCAAGTTTGTCTGCATAATTACGTGCTAAGACATTCGTTCGGCAGGGAGTTACGTTTGTTAACTCCCATGCACTTCAAACACGTATTCTCCAACCCCGTTCGTGTGGGTACTCCTCAACTCACTATCCTTGCCAAAAATAATTCTCTTTCTCATCCCCGTTTAGGTTTAGCTGTTTCTAAAAAAAGCATCAAACTTGCCGTCGGCCGAAATCGAATTAAGCGTTTAGCAAGAGAAAGCTTCCGTCTACATCAACATGACCTACCCGCTATAGATATAGTGATTATTTCTAAGAACGGTATTTCAGACTTAAGTAATCAAGAACTGAGCAAGATCCTGGAGAAATCATGGCGAAGACTAAAGCGCCGTTGCGAATCATCGCAATAATGCCGATTAAGGCTTATCAATATGTGATAAGTCCACTACTTGGCCCGCGCTGTAGGTTTACGCCAACGTGTTCAGATTACGCGATTGAAGCAATTAATTTGCATGGTGTGATAAAAGGTTGTTGGTTAGCGAGCCAACGTCTATTAAAATGCCATCCACTACATCCTGGCGGGTATGATCCCGTTCCCGGTTCAAAAAAAACTAATAGTGATTAACTAAATTATGGAATCTCAACGCAATTTACTACTAATTGGGTTGCTGTTTGTAAGTTTTCTTATCTATCAGCAATGGCAAAAAGACTACGGCCCACAACCCGTTGTCGTGGCAACCAATACCGCTCCAGCAGCAGCGACTAATGCAAATGGTGATGTACCCCCAAGCGCGGCACATCAAGACGATTCAGACTTAACCAAGGCCTCTGCTACAGGCCAGTTAATCACTGTAACCACCGACGTATTAAAACTTAAAATCAGCGCTCAAGGCGGTGATGTGGTAAGTGCTGAATTACTCGCCTACCCAATTACTGAAGATGCTAGCGACCCCTTCATTTTACTTGAAGACAATGCTGACTTCACCTATGTGGCACAAAGTGGCTTAATCGGTGCTAATGGGCCAGATGCGAACCCCAAAGGACGTCCGATTTATTCAGTCTCTAGCGACAATTTTAGCTTAGAGGACGGTAGCGACCAACTCACTATCACGCTTAGCTATAAAGACGCCGATGGTAACAGCTACCATAAAATCTTTACCTTGAACCGCGGCAGCTACAAAATAGACGTTCATTATGATGTCACTAACAACAGTGCCTCAAACCTCAATTTACAGCTATATACCCAGCTAAAACAAACCGAAGAAGAGCATACAACCAACATGGTGATGCCGGTTTACCATGGCGGCGCGTATTCTAGCGAATCGACTCGTTACTCCAAGTACAGCATCAAAGACATTAAGAAAAACAATCTTAACATTTCAACCCAAGGTGGTTGGATTGCGATGATGCAACACTACTTTGTGAGTGCTTGGTTAGGTAACCCAGAGCAAAATAACCAGTTATATTCTCGCGCAAGCAACGGTTTTGTATTCATGGGATTCAAAGCGCCACAGCAAACTGTCGCCCCCAAGCAAACCACACAGTTTGATACCGCCTTATGGGTCGGACCAAAACTACAAACTGAAATGGCCGCAGCGGCGCAACATTTAGACTTAACCGTCGATTACGGTTTGTTATGGTTTATTGCCCAACCGCTTTCCAAGTTATTAACCTTCTTCCATAGCTTTGTTGGTAACTGGGGGATCGCGATTATCCTGATCACCTTCACCGTAAAAGGCATTATGTATCCGCTCACCAAAGCGCAATACACTTCGATGGCAAAAATGCGTTTACTGCAACCGAAGATGGCTGAACTACGCGAAAAATTCGGTGACGACCGTCAGAAAATGTCGCAAGGCATGATGGAATTATACAAGAAGGAAAAGGTCAATCCGCTCGGGGGCTGTTTCCCAATCTTACTGCAAATGCCAATCTTCATTTCTTTGTATTGGTCTCTGATGGAAAACGTTGAACTACGCCATGCTCCATTCTTTGGCTGGATCACCGATTTATCGGTACAAGACCCATTCTACATCTTGCCGATATTGATGGGGGTAAGCATGTTCTTCATCCAAAAAATGTCACCCACCGCGGTGAGCGATCCGATGCAAGCCAAAGTCATGCAGTTTATGCCGGTTATCTTTACCGTCTTCTTCCTGTGGTTCCCAGCAGGTCTAGTACTTTACTGGTTAATGAGTAACGTGGTCACGCTAATTCAGCAAACTCTGATCTACCGTAACCTAGAGAAAAATGGTTTGCATAAACGCTAAACACAAAGTTTGGTATCAATGCTAAAATGCCATTCAGCGTGAGCTGGGTGGCTTTTTTTTGCGCCCAGTTAAGTTCGATTTTTAAAGAGAAAACCGCATGCAATCAAATGAGACTATTGTCGCCCAAGCAACAGCACCGGGTCGCGGTGGAGTCGGCATTATTCGAGTGTCCGGTCCCCTATCGGAACAGGTGGCACAGACCCTGTTAGGTAAGTGCCCTCAACCCCGCTATGCCGACTACCTCGCGTTTAAAAACCTGCAAGGTGAAACCTTAGACCAAGGCATTGCTTTGTATTTTAAAGGGCCTCACTCTTTTACTGGTGAAGATATCCTAGAACTGCAAGGTCATGGTGGGCCGGTTGTCATCGATATGTTGATCCGTGAAATTTGCCAAATTGATGGTATCCGTCTGGCCCGTCCAGGTGAATTTAGTGAGCGAGCCTTTCTCAACGATAAATTGGATCTAGCACAAGCCGAAGCGATAGCCGACTTAATTGAAGCCACCAGCGAACAAGCCGCCAAAAGCGCCTTGCTATCCCTGCAGGGAGAATTCTCTAATAAGATCCACCAGCTCGTTGAAAGTGTCACCCACCTGCGGATCTATGTGGAAGCCGCCATCGACTTTCCCGAAGAAGAAATCGATTTTTTGAGTGACGGTAAAGTACAAAAAGACCTCAACGCCATCATCGATGAACTAGCCGAAGTACAAACTCAGGCGCGCCAGGGTTCACTACTACGAGATGGAATGCGAGTAGTAATAGCTGGGCGTCCTAATGCTGGTAAATCAAGTCTACTCAATGCCTTAGCTGGCAAACAAGCCGCTATTGTGACCGAAATAGCAGGCACCACCCGAGATGTATTGCGGGAGCACATCCATATTGATGGCATGCCGCTACATATCATCGATACCGCAGGCCTGCGTGAAGATGCAGATGTGGTCGAAACAATTGGTATCGAACGCGCCTGGGAAGAAATCAATAATGCTGATCGGGTATTGTTTATGGTGGACGGCACAACCACCGCCGAACTTGACCCCATAAAAATATGGCCAGAGTTTGTAGCCAAATTACCGGCAAATATTGGCATGACTGTGGTCCGTAACAAGGCTGATATTACCGGTGAAGATCTCAATGTAGTGATGGATCACGGCCACCCGGTTTATAAACTCTCGGCCAAAACAGAACTGGGCTTATCTACCCTAAAAGAACACTTAAAACAGTGTATGGGCTTTCAGGGCAGTAGCGAAGGTAACTTTATGGCGCGCCGTCGCCATCTTAATGCCATTCAACACGCCGCAGAACATTTAGACAATGGTAAGACCCAACTCGAGGTCTATCATGCCGGAGAATTGCTTGCTGAAGAGTTACGACTCGCTCAGCAACAACTGAGCGAAATCACCGGGGCATTTAGCTCCGACGATTTACTCAGTCGTATTTTCAGCAGCTTCTGTATTGGCAAGTAAAAGAGTAAAACGCATCAAAACAACATTATGATTTTGTTTTATTTGGTGGGAAGTAATTTGATGGATGTTGTCGATTCTTGCTCCGTATCTACTCCGAAGATAAATTTGGAGCACATCTGGCGCACAAGGTAAAAAAAGCCGATGAAAATCGGCATACCAAAATACTTTAGAACACGAGTACAATAAAACAGAGTCAATCAGAGCGGACATAACTAAGAGCTAAAAAAACCAATAGTTTATTGCCGCTAAGTGAACATCAAAGTCATTCTTGAAGAGTTAAACTCTTTGGATTCAAATCTATCTTAAAAACTCGCCCAAGAACGACATAGATAATGTCAAAACTAACGACGATTTTGATGCATTTGAACCAATTGCAACAAAGCACCAACGACAGCAACAATTCCAGCGCCAACAGGTAATACCCACATGGGTAATGATAATGTTAAAATAACGCCACCAACAGCAGCACCAATAGCGCTACCTAAATAAAGAGCAGATTCATTCAGCGCAACAGCAAGATGACCATCACCATAATTATCTCGAACATGTAACAACTGATTATTTTGTGGGACCTGTAAAGCCCAACCAACCGCCCCCCATACGGCTATAGGCACCATTGCCAACCAAACACTCCAAGCTACGATAAATGGGAGCATGATTAATGATGCTCCTAAAATTAACATAATCGATAAGGTCATGAGCGAGTTGTGAATGCGCTCAGTTAATGGCCCAACCAAGAAACTCCCGGCGATACCACCAAGGCCCCAGATCCATAGAAAAGGGGTAATAGAATGTACCCCACTATATTCCACTGACAACATAAGAGGAGCAAGAAATGTATACATACCAAGACTTGAGATAGCAGCAAACAATGATACAGCCAAGATTACGGTTACTTGGCGGTCAACGAACAATGACAACTTTTTACGTAAGGGCACGGAGTCATAATTAGGTAATTCAGGCAACCATAGAATCAATCCAAGCAACGCTGTTAATCCAAGTATGGTGACTAAGCCAAAAGCGATAGGCCATCCCATATTTTCCGCTAAAACAAGTCCCACAGGTACTCCAAGGACAGTCCCAGCAGCCATTCCCCCCATAACTAATGCAATCGCTTTACCTCTACGATGAGGGGATAGAGACGCAGCAGTAGCTATACCGATTGAAAGATAAACCCCCGAACCAATGCCAGCGAGAGCTCTAAATACCACTAACCATATAAAATCTGTGGCAAGTGCACTGGCTGCATTGGCGAGCACAAATAATCCTAATGCTGCCAAAATTCCACTTTTCTGGCGATTGGTCGGTAACAAAGCAACAATGACTGGAGAACCAATCCCATAAGCCAATGTAAAGACTGTAACTAACTGAGCAGCAAAGCTGACCGATACTTTGAAATCCTGCTCAATTAATGGGATGAGTCCTGCTGTTACGTAAGAAGCCATACCTAAAGAAAAAGCGCCTAGAGCAATCAAATAGATGCTTAGTGAATTTGAATAACACTTTGTAACAGAAGTAGATTTTTGCACACACTCTAAGCGATCAAAGCTCATTTTTAGTCTCTCTAAATAGAAAACACCATATTACCCACCCATTTATGGTGTTACAATTTAACCATTTATAGTGTTACTTAAGCTAATAGGGTACTGATGAGCAAACTAGAACGAACTCGCGAAGAACTAGCAACATTTCTAAAAACTCGTAGAGAACGCCTTTCTCCAGCAGATCTTGGTTTACCAACTGGAGGACGCCGACGTACACCAGGACTAAGACGAGAAGAAGTCGCAGCCCTTTCAGGAGTTGGCCTCACATGGTACACATGGCTTGAGCAAGGCAGAGACATCCAAGCTTCATCCTCTTTTCTAGATAATCTAGCGAAAACGCTCAAACTAGACGCTGCAGAACGTAGGCACTTATTTTTGCTCGCTCATGATCGGCTTCCAGCCGAACCAGGAAAAACGTTTTGCCATGTGCAACCTTTGATTCTAAGACTAATGAACGATTTATCTCCTCATGGCGCATTTGTGCTCAACTTACGCTGGGACGTATTGGCTTTTAACTCTCCAGCCGACCAACTTTTTGGCTTTGATAGCCATCCAGCAAACCAGCGCAACTTATTGTGGATGCTATTTACTGACGCAAGCCTAAGAGAACGGTTACACAACTGGAAAAATCAAGCCATACAGATGCTTTCTAGCTTTAGACGGGATTACGCCCTTGCTACCCAAGAATCAGATATTCAAGCTCTAGTGACAAATTTGCAGAAAACATCACCTGACTTTAGAGAATGGTGGAACAGGCATGACGTTCATGCTCCCTGCCATGGAACGAAGACATTTACAATTAACGAGCAGAATATCGCATTTGAACACACATCAATGACCGTCGATGCTGACCGCCACCTCCGCTTAGTTGTATACGCTCGAAAAGATTAAATTATTGTTCGATTTGATCTGCAAAACCTAAAAAACCAGTTAACGCTGATTCAGGTATTCAAGGCAAATCGCAGCGGCGGTGGTGCGATTTTCAACGGCTAACTTTTGAAATATTGGCTCTAAGTGTTTGTTAACCGTGCGCGGGCTCATCGACAAAATCTGCGCGATTTCTCGATTGGTCTTGCCTCTGGTTAACCAAAGCAATACTTCAGATTCTCGCTCGGTTAACTTAAAACGCTGACGCAATGATTCTCGCACACTCACGTCATCATCGTTGATAATCCGTAGTAAGTGCTCACCTGGTGCAGACTCACCTAAATACCTAACTTTTAATGACATATTTAACTGATGAATCGTCAACAAACTATGTTTATCTGGCATCGATGATAACCAGTCCGCTAACTGTTGATTAAGTTTTGGCGATTCAAGACTGGCAGTAATCCCTGCACTTTGTAATAAATCCTTCGCCTTAGAGCTGGCCCAAACAATATGGCTATTCAAATTAAAAGTAAATGTCGCCTGAGCTATCTCTTCTAACACACTATGGGCACTGCGAGTTAAACGCGAATTCCCCAGATGAACTTTAATTCGTGCGAATAACTCCTCTAACTTAATTGGTTTTTGAATATAATCAACACCGCCAGATTCCAGGCCCTTTACCACCGATTCACTGTCGCTTAAACCAGTCATAAAAATCACTGGCACATCACTTAACTGTTTATTTTGTTTTAATAATAAGCATGCTTCAAAGCCATCCATATTGGGCATAAGGGCATCCATTAACACCACATCTGGTACCATTCGGGCAGCAATATTTAAAGCCTGTAATCCATCCATAGCAACCAGCACCGTATACCCTTGGCTGACTAAGGCTGTATTTAACATAGCTAAAGACTCGGTAGCATCATCAACCACCAAGATAATTCCTTTTGACTCCTCGCGACTCATTGTGCCAGTGCCTTTTTACAAATAAGTTGAATATTAGAAAACTGATAGTTCGCCAATTCGGCCCTTAACGAGCGAACCAAGGCACTATCTTGTTGTTGTTTGTCTAAGCTAATCAGCAACTCTTCAATACCCTGCACAAAACCAAGCTGGGCCATATCGACAATTTGTTTTAAGGGCTCAACGCTTGCCGAAGCTATCGCTTGTTGCGCGGGAACCGCAGGCGGCGCTATCACATGAGCTGGCTGCGACGTGGCATAGCGCCATTGAAGATTGAGTATTTCCGCTATTTTGTCTAACAGCAAATAGTCACGAAGTGGCTTCGCTAAATAGCCATTATATAGGGCAAGCTTATCCGCTCTATCAATATACTCACTGGGTAGCGTTTCGGTGGCATCAGCAGAGACCATAATCACTGGCGTAGTGATAGCTCGGTCTCGCAAGCGCTGTAATAACTGCCAACCATTCATACCCGGCATCGAAATATCTAATAAATATAAGTCGATATCAGCATGACCAAGATGATTGAGGCAGGCATAAGGGTCAGCCGCTTCTAAAACAACAAATCCCAAAGGACTGAGAATTTCGACCACTAAGCCGCGATGATTAGCATCATCATCCACCACCATCACCGTTTTACTTTCACCTTCAATGGCAGCGATTTTTCGAGGCCTGAGTAGCGGTCGCACTGGGCTATCGATACTAGATAACATCAAACTCAGTTTAAAAACACTGCCTTGCTGAGCCTTGCTACTTACATTGAGATCACCGCCCATAATATCGGTCAATAGTTGAGTGATAGTTAAACCCAAGCCAGTGCCCGGACTATGGGACTGTCCCGGCTTACGTACCCTCTCAAAAGGACGAAAGATACGTTCAAGATCTTGCTCATCAATCCCAAAGCCGGTATCACTAATGGTAAATTCGGCGACTTGGTTTCGATAACGAACTGCAAATGATACCGAACCTTGGGCGGTAAACTTGACGGCATTGGATAACAAATTAATTAAGATTTGTCGTAAATGGGTTTCATCGGAGGTCACCCATTTTGGTAAATAGCGGCTAGGATGATAGTAAAACTCAATCCCTTTCTCTTTCGCCTGTAAACTAAACATTGCCACCAAATCATCCAGTAAATCGGCAATCGCAACCTGATCTCGATGTAGTTCTAAACGCCCCGCTTCTATTCTTGAAATATCTAATAAACCTTCGATGATATCGGCAAGATGTTCACCACTTCGTTTAATCAAAGCCACCTTACTAAGATAGGGCTTGGCTAAATCATGGCTATTTTCTAATAGTTGAGCATAACCGAGGATTGAGTTGAGTGGTGTCCTTAGCTCATGACTAATACTGGTTAAGTAGCGACTCTTCGCCTGATTGGCCGACTCGGCAGTTTCTTTGGCTTGCTGTAAAGCCAGATCGGTGGCTTCGTGAGCGGCAATTTCTCGGCTTAACAGTTGCGTCTGTCGTTTTGATTCATCTAAGGCAAATTGACGACTGTCGTTGGCTAATACAAATAACCAAACCAATACCCCAACAATGATCATCAATAGAAAAAACACCTGACTCAGAGTTCCCGACACCACCAACTGAGTCGTCATATCATCACTGGGGATCCGTAAGTACACCAAATAGAATAAACCCGCGACCAAGGATGCAATCAAAAACATCAAGCCCGAAAAATGTAATAAACGAGTATTCATTAACGAAGATACCGACTTAGGTAAAACTAAGGCCACAAACTGGCTTAGTTGCTGAGCGAAACGAGCATTGCTTTTACATTGGTCATGACAACGCGCATCAAGGGTGCAGCATAATGAACATATCGCGCCCCCGTAGGCAGGGCAGAAAGCGAGATCTTCCGGTTCGAAATTATTTTGGCAAACGGTACAATCGGTTTGTTTAAGCGCTGCCAAATTGGGTTCGCGAGCGAGGTAATAACGCCCTTTGGTTAAGATAGCAATGAGCGGAGAACAAACAAAAGCCACGCTTAAACCTATAAATGGCGATAAGGATTGAGCTAAAGCGCCTAAGTTTCCGCTATAACAATAAATACCAATCAACGATGCCAGTAACATCGACCCAACTCCCACCGGGTTAATGTCATAGAGATGTGCTCGTTTAAACTCAATGTATTTAGGACTTAAACCAAGCGGTTTATTAATCACTAAATCGGCAACCAAAGCGCCAACCCAAGCGACCGCCATATTCGAATAAATCCCAAGCGTATCTTCTATCTCCGCATAAATACCCAACTCCATAATCAACAACGCAATAATCACATTAAAAACCAACCAAACCACCCGTCCCGGATGACTATGAGTTAAACGAGAAAAAAAGTTAGACCAAGCAATAGAGCCAGCATAAGCGTTTGTTACATTGATCTTGAGCTGGCAAACAATCACAAAAATGCCCGCTAAAGACAACGCAACCAAAGGCTGAGAACTCACATAAGAGAAGGCAACCTGATACATCTGGATCGGATCATCGGCCACTCGGGGGTCAACCTGTGCATCAAGCGCCAACACCACCAAAAAAGTCCCCATTAAAACTTTAATCGCGCCAATGATCACCCAACCCGGACCCGCACTAATCAAGGCGAACCACCAATAAAAGGGTTTACGCTTGGTTTTTTCTGGCATAAAACGTAGAAAATCGACTTGCTCACCAATTTGCCCCATTAAAGAGAACAATACCCCCGCCGCTGCACCAAATAAATGCAAACTAAAACCATCATCGGTAACTTTCTGGTGACGGCCGCGGTAGTGAGTCCAACTGTCTACCGATGACCATTCATTCCATAAAATAAACACAAAAGGGGTCAGTTGCAGCACGATCCATAAAGGCTGAGTCCATAGGTGAAAGCGACTGATAAAAGTAATGCCATGCGTCACCAACGGAATCACCAACACAGCACAAAGTAGATACCCCCAACTCACAGGGATCCCAAACAGCAAGTCTAAGGCCGAAGCCATAATGGCCGATTCTATGGCGAAAAAAATGAAGGTAAATGACGCATAAATTAGCGAAGTAATGGTTGAACCAATATAACCAAAACCTGCGCCGCGGGTCAGTAAATCAATATCCACCCCGTAGCGGGCAGCATAATAAGAAATAGGAATGCCACAGCAAAAGATAATCGCTGAAACAATCATGATAGCGGCTAAGGCATTGGTGAAGCCATAATTCAACATAATCGCCCCGCCAATCGCTTCCAAAGCTAAGAAAGAGATCGCACCAATGGCAGTATTAGCAACGCGTGCCGCCGACCACTGGCGGGCCCGCTTCGCGGTAAAACGTAAGGCATAATCTTCTAAGGTTTGGTTCACTACCCAACGGTTATAATTCCTCCTCACCTTAAATACATGCTGGTCTTTCATCCCTGACTAACTCCAAGCACTTGGTTAAGTTCTATTTTAAGCACGAATCAAGCCTATACATCTTATCTTAATATTTAAATAATCAACAAAATCAGTAAGTTATTATGTTATCTATAAATATTATTTGCGCCTTGGCTGTCACTCTGACCCTAACCCGATGCGCTCCGCATAACCATGCGTTAAATGACGTAGTTGCCTAGGGTGATTAGCTCATTACCCTCCCGCAATAAGTTTTGCATGATGGCTCTACCGCCAAGTCTCGGTAAAGCATCCACCACATATAGGGATATCATTATGCAAAAAACCACCAACACAGGCCTACGTACACGCTTACGTCGCCAACTACTCAAGGGAATGCTGGCGCTGCCCGCTGCGATGCTGGTTTCTCAGCTCAGCTTAGCGGCAAACCCCGCTACCGATGTCATTAATACCACGGGGCTCGCCGTGACCGATGACACGGTAAAGGTTGGGATCTTACATTCGGTCACCGGCACTATGGCGATCAGTGAAACCGGATCGGTTCAGGCTGAAATGCTTGCGATCGAACAAATTAATGCCATGGGCGGCATACTCGGCAGAAAGATTGAATATATTCAAGAAGATGGAGCTAGTGATTGGCCAACCTTTGCTGAAAAATCTAAAAAACTACTGGTAAGAGACAAAGCGGCGGCTGTATTTGGCTGTTGGACATCAGCCTCACGTAAAGCTGTATTACCTGTATTTGAGCAATATAACGGCATGCTTTACTACCCGACTTTTTACGAAGGTTTAGAGCAGTCACCCAATGTCATTTATACGGGCCAAGAAGCCACGCAACAAATTATCGCAGGAATTGACTGGGTAACAAAAACCAAGGGCGCGAAAAGCTTCTTCCTACTCGGCTCTGACTATATCTGGCCACGCACTTCCAACAAAATAGCCCGCAAACACATCGAAAAACTCGGCCTAAAAGTCGTAGGCGAAGAGTACTATCCGCTCGGTCATACCCAATTTAACTCAGTGATAAACAAAATTAAGCTGAAAAAACCCGATGTGATTTATGCCATCGTCGTGGGTGGATCCAATGTCGCTTTCTATAAACAATTGAAAGCCGCCGGGATCGATATGACCAAGGAAAAACCATTGGTTCTCACAATTTCAGTCACCGAAGATGAAATCCTGGGAATTGGCGGTGAAAACATTCAAGGCGCTTATGCCGCAATGAAATACTTCCAAAGCCTCACCAATCAAAACAACCAACAATTTGTTGCCGCCTTTAAAAAACGCTGGGGAGATGACATTGTCATTGGCGATGTGACTCAAGCCGCTTATCTAGGCCCTTGGTTATGGAAGGCCGCCGTAGAAAAAGCAGGGTCTTTCGATATCGATAAAGTACGTGAAGCTTCACCAGGGATCGAGCTTACCACCGCCCCAGAAGGTTATGTACGAGTTCACCCTAACCATCACCTTTGGTCAAAAACCCGAATTGGTCATGCCAAAGCAGATGGCCAGTATGACATCGTTTATGAGACCGATGAGCTGATTGAACCCAATCCATTCCCTGAAGGTTATCAGTAAAAACTCATGGCCTGTGTTAACAGGCCAACTTCTGTTTTCGCAAGCGTTCACGAGGGATTTGCTATGTTTGCCGATTATACCAGTGCAGAACTCACCGCTATTTTTGCTATGCAAGGATTTGCCGGTCTAATTCTCTTTTCTGTTTTTGTTCTTATGGCCTTAGGCCTTGCCATCATATTCGGTCAAATGGGTGTGATTAATATGGCACATGGCGAATTTATGATCCTAGGCGCCTACATCACCTATTTAACTTCGCAACTGTTTACTCACTATTTTCCCGGACTATACGACGGCTATTTCTTGGTCGCGATGCTGTTCGCCTTTATTTGCACAGCCGCCTTAGGTGCGCTGGTGGAATGGGCGATGATCCGCCACTTATACAAACGCCCATTAGATACCTTACTTGCCACCTGGGGCTTAAGCCTGATCCTACAACAAGTTTATCGCACCGTATTCGGCGCCCGAGAAGTCGGTGTGAGTCTACCCGATTGGCTGATGGGCTCTTATGCCATTACCGACATCATCGAAGTTCCGATTAATGGGATCTTCGTGATGGGTCTAACTATCGTGATTACCTTTTGCGTTTACCTACTAATGCAAAAATCACGTTTAGGTAAGCAAACCCGAGCCGTGGTCCAAAATCGAGCCATGGCGGGTGCCGTCGGGATTAATACCGAAAAAGTAGATCGTTATACCTTTGCCCTAGGCTGCGGTATTGCTGGTATTGCTGGCTCAGCCTTCACCATGGTCGGATCGACAGGCCCAACCGCTGGACAACAGTATATTGTTGATACCTTCCTTGTCGTGGTATTTGGTGGCGCTTCCAGCCTGCTCGGCACTGTTGCTTCAGCATTTACCATCTCTCAAGCCCAATCCACCATGGAGTTTTTCCTCAGTGGTTCGATGGCTAAAGTTCTCACCTTATTGACCGTGGTTGGCATTCTGATGCTCCGTCCCCAAGGTCTGTTTTCATTGAAAATTCGTCGCTAGGGAGAGTCACCATGTTCACTCCAATAGAAGCTCAAACCGAGCACAGTCGAAACCGTATCGCATGGTGGCAATACCTGCTACTGGCTGCGCTTATCTTGATTATCCTACCGCTATGTTTAGATGCATTTCGGTTAAATTTAGTCGGTAAATACCTCACCTATGCCTTTGTCGCACTGGGCCTAGTTTTATGCTGGGGTTGTGGCGGTATTTTAAGCCTTGGCCAAGGGGTGTTTTTTGGCTTAGGCGGTTATTGCATGGCCATGTTCTTAAAACTAGAAGCCTCCAACCCGGAAGCTACGGCCATCCAATCTACACCGGGTATTCCAGATTTTATGGATTGGAACCAGCTCACGGAATTGCCATGGTTTTGGCAACCCTTCCACAGCTTAAGCTTTACCCTGCTAGCCGTAATTGCAGTACCGATGTTATTTGCTTTTATCATTGGACTTGCAATGTTTACCCGCCGAGTCGGTGGGGTGTACTTTGCGATTATCACTCAGGCTATTGCCGCCATCCTCAGCATATTAATTATTGGCCAACAGGGTTATACCGGCGGAGTGAATGGGATCACCGATCTACGGACATTTTTGACTTGGGATATTCGCAGTGAATCAGCACAGACCCTGTTGTATTTCGTGAATGCAGCTTTGTTACTCGCGTGTTTATTTATCGCCTTATACATCAAAAATTGTAAGTTGGGCCGCTTACTGGTTGCGATGCGAGAGAAAGAAGATCGAGTTCGTTTCTCTGGTTATAACGTGGCTAATTTCAAAATTTTTATCTTCTGTATCGCTGCGGCTTTCTCGGCAATTGGTGGCGCCATGTTCACCCTTCAAGTCGGTTTTATGTCGCCTTCCTTCGTTGGCATTGTGCCCTCGATTGAAATGGTGATTTTCTGTGCGGTGGGTGGACGCTTATCACTACTGGGAGCGATTTACGGCACGCTTGTAGTGAACTTAGCCAAAACCACTTTCTCTGAATCCTTCCCAGAGCTGTGGTTATTTGCCATGGGCGCTTTATTTATCGGCGTGGTGTTAGCCTTTCCCGATGGTTTGGCAGGACTCTATCAAAGTTACATCCATCCTTGGTTAAGCCGCTTTCGTCAACGTCAACCTGTTGCACTTGAGTTGATTGAGCCTGCTCCGCCAAGCACTGAGCCTACAGATATAGAGGAGCGTCGAAATGTCTCAGCCTAATAAGAAAGACTTTGTTCTCAGTGTTGAAGGCCTCAGCGTTTCCTTTGATGGATTTAAGGCTGTCGATGACCTATCGCTATATGTAGAAGAGCAAGAAATTCGGGTGATTATTGGCCCCAATGGTGCCGGAAAAACCACCGTTTTAGATTTAATCTGTGGCAGAACTAAAGCCACCGAGGGCTCGATTAAATTTAAGCAACAAGAGTTAACCAAACTGAAAGAGCATCAAATTGTCCATGCGGGAGTTGGTCGCAAATTTCAAAATCCTTCCATCTATGAAGATCTCAGCGTATTCGAAAACTTAGAGATATCTTATCCACGGGGTCGCAATGTATGGGGAGCATTAACCTTTAAACGAGACCAAGCGGTAACAGACAAAATTACAGAAATTGCCGAAATGGTATACCTCAGCGACAAACTCCACCAGCAAGCCGACTTACTCAGCCATGGCCAAAAACAATGGTTAGAAATAGGCATGTTGCTGATCCAAGATCCAGAACTATTGATGCTCGACGAACCCGTCGCTGGCATGTCGGTGGCCGAGCGTAAACAAACTGCCGAGCTACTGCAAAGCATCACCAAGAATCGTTCGGTATTGGTGATCGAACACGATATGCAATTTGTCGAAGACATTGCTGACCGAGTCACCGTATTGCACCAAGGCAAGGTCTTATCGGAAGGCTCAATGCAGCGGGTAAAAAATGATCCCAAAGTTATTGAAGTCTACCTTGGCCATTAAGGAGAACAAGCATGCTCGAGCTAACTAATTACCACGTTGCCTATGGCCAAAGTGAAGTGATATCCGATTTGAACTTTTCACTCAAGGCGAATGAAATTGTCGCTATTTTAGGCCGTAATGGTATGGGCAAAACCACCCTCATGAAATCACTGATCGGAATCATCCCCAGTCGCCGCGGTCAGCTAAAGCTGGCTGGTAAAGAACTGTGTCATAAAAAGAGTCACCAGCGGGTGGCTGCTGGTTTAGGTTTTGTGCCCCAGGGACGAATGATTTTTTCCACGATGACGGTACAAGAGAATATCGAAACGGGTTTAACCACCAGCAATGCCAAACGGGTACCGGACGACCTCTATAGTACCTTTCCGGTGTTATGGGAAATGCGCCATCGACGCGGCGGTAATTTATCAGGAGGACAGCAACAGCAACTGGCGATTGCCCGCGCCTTAGCCAGTAATCCCAGCGTATTGCTATTGGATGAACCGACTGAAGGGATCCAACCTTCAATCATTAAAGATATGGCTAAAACCCTCAAACAGATCCGTGATCAACGCGGCTTATCAATCGTAGTCTCGGAGCAGGTACTGAGCTTTGCCCTTGATGTTGCGGATCGCATCTTAGTTATCGAAAAAGGAAAAATCGTTCACGACGTTCAGCGTGATGAAGTAGATGAAAACCAAGTCGCCGCCTATTTGTCGGTGTAAAGGCAATACATGGAAATTGATACTCAAGGAGAATAACCATGGCACAAACAATCATTAAAATAGATCTAAAACAATCCGCCTACGACAATGAAAAACTGCATAATCGCTGGCATCCAGATATTCCCATGGCGGCAATGGTAAAACCGGGTGACGACTTTATTTTAGAATGTATCGACTGGACTGGCGGGCAAATAAAAAACAATGATGATGCTTCCGATGTTCGAGATGTCGACTTATCTCAGGTTCACTTTTTATCGGGTCCTGTGGGGGTTACGGGTGCCGAGCCTGGCGATCTCTTAGAAGTTGATATTCTCGATATTGGCACCTTTGATGATTCACAATGGGGTTTCAACGGCTTTTTCTCGAAACAAAATGGTGGAGGCTTCCTTGATGAACACTTCCCTGAAGCACAAAAATCTATCTGGGATTTCAACGGCATGTTTACCAAGTCTCGGCACATTCCAGGAGTTGAATTTGCAGGCTTAATCCACCCGGGCCTGATTGGCTGTTTACCCTCGAAAGAGATGTTAGACGTCTGGAACAAACGGGAAAAAGAACTATTTGATACCAACCCCGAGCGGGTACCAATGCTGGCCGCCCTTCCCTATGCACCAACGGCTCACATGGGAAAAATGAAACCCGATCAGGCGAAAGTCGCCGCCGAAGAAGCAGCCAGAACCGTGCCCCCCCGTGAACATGGTGGTAACTGTGATATTAAGGACTTATCACGTGGCTCAAAAATCTACTTCCCAGTTTATGTTAAAGATGCGGGTTTATCGGTGGGTGATTTACACTTTAGCCAAGGCGATGGTGAAATCACTTTCTGTGGGGCCATTGAAATGGCAGGTTGGATCCATCTTCGCGTCAATTTAATCAAAGATGGCATGGCAAAATACGCGATTAAAAACCCCATTTTTAAACCCAGTCCAATTACACCTCGCTACGATGACTATCTGATTTTCGAAGGCATCTCGGTAGATGAACATGGCAAACAACATTATTTAGATGCCAATGTGGCCTATCGTCAAGCTTGCTTAAACGCCATCGAATACCTGAAGAAATTTGGTTACAGTGGTGCTCAGGCCTACTCTTTACTCGGCACAGCACCAGTACAAGGACATCTCAGTGGCGTGGTCGATGTGCCAAACTCTTGCGCAACCCTCTGGTTACCTACCGACATCTTCGAGTTCGATATAAAACCCAACGCCGAAGGTCCAACAAAATATTTAGATGGCAGTGTCGATATGCCTTTAGCCCCAGATCTAGATAAATAAGAGAGGTGAACCATGCCTGTTTATGACTATAAATGTGCCGAACATGGCGCATTTTACCAACTTGCTGCCTTAGACGACTGCGCTAAACCGGCCGCTTGTCCACAGTGCAATCAGTTAGCACCAAGGGTAATTATTTTGCCGCCAACAGTATTAGATATGGCAGCAGAAACCAAGCAGGCGATCGCCCGCAACGAACAAGCAAGACATGAACCGCAACATTCAACCGTTGATAGCCGAGCAGAAAATACTGAACGCTTAAAAAAAGGCTGCGGCTGTCAGCATCACAAACGAGGTGCTTCAAAACTATTTTATACCGCCAAGGGAGAAAAAATGTTTCCTTCCATGCGTCCCTGGATGATCAGCCATTAAATAAGCAGAAGATACTAAACATTCGCACTTAATCGCTGAAACCGCATAAAACCCTAAATTATCTTTTAGGGTTTTTCTTCAACGATTCAAATCAGTAGCCGAAAAACCTCAAATAAAAATCAGTAACAACAATTTCCCTCAAAAATCTTTAACCCAGCGCAAATTTTAGAATAGACACCCACCTAAAGCCAAAAAGATTGACTTAAATCAATTTTAATATAAGGTTTCAGCGTTTTCTGAAAGTTCAATAATAAGGAATCGGCCCGATGCAATTATCAGAGAAGAGCCAGGCTTTTGTGCTTCATTTTGGCGAAATGGGCAGTCGCTGGGGCTTTAACCGCACCGTTGGACAAATTCTCGCCTTATTGGTGATCAACCAACAGCCCTTGCATGCCGAACAAATTATGGAACAACTTGGGATTAGCCGAGGCAATGTAAGCATGGCCTTAAAAGAGCTGCAATCATGGCGCCTAGTTAAATTAAGCCATCAAGCAGGCCAGCGCCGAGAGTTTTTTACCGCTGCGGGTTCAATTTGGGAGATGGCTAAAACAGTATTTGAAGAAAGAACTAAGCGAGAAGTAGATCCAACCCTGTCGCTGTTACGTTCTAATTTAATCGACCCTCCAGAAAATGAAGCGGATCGCTATACCCAACAAAAAATGGCTGAAATCCATGACTTGTTGGAATTAATCACGCAATGGTCGAATACCTTAAACAACATGAGCCCCGAGACTCTAAAAAGTTTGATGAAAATGGGTTCAGGAATTAGCAAGATTATTGAATTAAAAGACAAAATCGTTGGTAACAATGGAACTGGCACCAACCCGTAAATTATTAACCTTCGATGAGGCAAACCATGTTTGATGCCCTGATATTATCCAGGATGCAATTTGCAGCCAATATTAGCTTTCACATCCTATTTCCAACCATCACCATTGCGATGTGTTGGTTTTTAGTATTTTTTAAAGTTCGCCACGATATGACTGGTAAGCCAATTTGGATGCGAGCCTACCGTTTTTGGGTGAAGGTTTTTGCCTTATCCTTCGCCATTGGTGTGGTCAGCGGGATCACCATGTCTTTTCAATTTGGCACCAACTGGCCAGGTTATATGGAAACCGTGGGCAATATTGCCGGACCACTGCTTGGCTATGAGGTACTAACCGCCTTCTTCTTAGAAGCAACTTTCCTCGGTATCATGCTATTTGGTATTAAACGGGTTCCCAATAAAATTCATACCTTAGCCACCGTGCTGGTGGCGATTGGCACCAGCCTATCGGCATTTTGGATTTTAGCGCTGGATTCCTGGATGCAAACCCCAGCAGGCTTTGAAATGCGTGATGGCGTCGCTCACCCCACCGATTGGCTCGCGATTATTTTCAACCCATCATTCCCCTATCGACTCACCCATATGTTGATAGCTTCGGGACTCACCGCATCTTTCTTTATAGCTGGTATTTCTGCTTATCGGATCCTCAAAGGGGATGTGAAAAAAGCCCCTCGACTCACCTTAAAAGTAAGTTTACTGGTGGCCGCGGTGTTAGCACCAACTCAAGCAGTGGTTGGTGATTTTCACGGTTTAAACACCCTAGAACATCAACCTGCAAAAATTGCCGCGATGGAAGGTATTTGGCATACAGAGAAAGGCGCACCACTACTGCTATTTGCATTGCCCGATAAAGAAACCCAAACCAACAAATATGCCATCGCTATTCCCAATTTAGCCAGCCTCATTTTAACCCATGACTTAGAGGGTGAAATTAAAGGGCTAAATGAGTTTGAAAATAACCATCCCCCAGTAGCCCCAGTGTTCTGGGGCTTCCGGGTCATGGTCGGCATGGGCTTATTGATGATCGCCCTCAGCTGGTTTAGTAGTTATTGCTTGCTCCGCCGAGGCAAACTCCCTAACTGGACCTTAAAGATCTTAGTTGCTACCACCTTCTGTGGTTGGGTCGCCACCCTCGCTGGTTGGTATGTCACTGAAATAGGTCGCCAACCGTGGTTGGTCACCGGAGTACTTCGCACCGAAGACGCTGTCACCAGCCTACCTGCGGCAAATGTAGGTTTTTCATTAATCATGTATTTAGTGGTTTACGCCTTCTTGTTGTGGGCCTACATCCATACCCTATTATCGATGGCACGTAAGGCTGTCAAAGTAGAAGAGTTTGAAACTAGCTCACCGCAGGCCGATGCCAGTCTTAGCCATATCGAGCCAAATTTAGAGAATCACAAAGGGAGTAGCAAAGTATGATTGATGCATACTGGTTAGCCATTATCTTTATTGGCCTGATGGGGCTCTCGGTATTGGTCTACGCTATCTTGGATGGCTACGATCTTGGGGTTGGTATTTTACTGCCATTAGGCGAAACCGACGAAGCCCAACGCGATACCATGATAGCTTCGATTGGTCCATTCTGGGATGCCAATGAAACCTGGTTGGTATTAGCAATCGGCATTTTGCTGATTGCTTTTCCGGCTGCACATAGCATCGTGCTTTATCACCTTTATATACCGGTCGCAATTATGTTGATCGGACTTATTATGCGTGGTGTCGCCTTCGACTTTAGAGCCAAAGCAGCCATCGATTATAAGCTCGCTTGGGATAGAACCTTTAAAGCCGGCTCAATTCTCACCACCATTGCCCAAGGTTATATGTTAGGCCTCTATGTGATGGGGTTTGAAAATAGCATCAGTGCTCATCTGTTTGCCTTGCTCAGTGGCCTTGGCGTCACCGCAGCTTATAGCTACATAGGTTCAGCGTGGTTGGTAATGAAAACAGAAGGTGAATTACAGCAGCGCGCGGTAAGATGGGCAAAAATCACTGGCCGACTTTGCTTTATTGGCGTTCTAGCGGTTTCGCTGGTGAATCCGCTGGTCAATCCAGGGGTATTTGATCGTTGGTTCGACTTCCCCTTGGTCATGTTTGTATTATTGATCCCGGTCGTATGTTTCGCTGCCTTTATCTTCAACGATATCTTGCTAAACCGCTTACCCAAAGCCAATGATCGCCACTGCTGGCTACCATTTATGCTGGTCATGTTAATCTTCTTGCTGTGTTTTAGCGCACTTGGCTTTAGCTTCTTCCCCTATGTGGTTCCGGGACAAATGACTATTTGGCAGGCCGCTTCAGCCCCCGAATCTTTAACCGTGATTTTACTGGGTGCGGTCGTAGTCGTGCCGATTATTTTAGCCTATACCGCGTTTTCTTATTGGGTGTTTAGAGGTAAAGCCACCTCACTTAACTACCATTAACCATAAAAATTTATACCTTCAATGATGTAAAGAGCGCCAATGGCGCTCTATTTTTATATCCAAATAAATCATCGATACTCACGACCAACAAGCGAACTATTCAGCCTTAAGTTTCACCGCCGTACCAAATACCATGATTTCTGAAGAACCATCCATGATAGCGCTCGTAGTAAAACGGATCCCCACCACTGCATCTGCGTCTTTTTGCTGAGCGCTTGCCACTAAGCGTTGTACAGCTAAGTCTCGCGCTTCACTCAGCATCTCGGTATAGCCCTTAATTTCTCCTCCAACAATACTTTTAAGGCCCGCCATGATATCGCGACCAATATGTTTAGCCTGCACTACATTGCCCGTAACAATACCAAGTATGACCTCAATTTCACGGCCAGGAATGGTTTCCGTCGTTGAATAGATCATTTACCCTCCTTTCATTCGACCCCACTTAATAAAGCTAAAGCATAAAGCGTAATGATGCGAGTAATGCAGCATGCTATTGGTATCTGTTATCACTTTTCTAAAAGATCAACATCCGCATTTGTCACCCAAATACCTTCCTTAAAACAGTATAAAAAGTAAGGATCACTAAATTGTGAATAATACTTACCCACAAACAATAAAAGGGATCATCCCTTATAGCGCTTATTTCTAATGTTCAATAACTTTAAAGTGATAAAAACTATCAACAACTCACTCACAACTAATCCGCAACTAGTTAATCAACCAAAGATCAAGTTACAATAGCCAAACCGTTGTGGATAAACAGGATGTAAAATGGATATAGAAATAATCGTGGGATCAACCTTAGGTTCAGCTGAATACGTCGCCGATGAATTAGAAGCCTTATTAAGTGAACAACATAAGGTCATCATCCATCTAAATGCAGAGTTTTCTGAATTAAAGCCTCACGCGCTGTGGCTTATTTGTAGCTCGACTCATGGTGCTGGCGATATTCCAGACAATTTACAACCCTTTTATCAATATTTACTCGAACAACAGCCAGATCTTTCCGAAATTAGCTATGCTGTTATCGCGATCGGCAGTCGTAGTTACGATACCTTTTGTGGAGCGGGAAAAGAACTTGATCAACAACTGGAAAAATTAGGCGCAAAACGCTTAAAAGATCGCTTAGAAATCGATGTCGATGTCGATCCTGTGCCTGAAGAACCCGCTGTTGAGTGGCTAAACTGCTGGAAAAACGAACTGATCTAAAATTATTTCCTGTGGATAAGCATAGTGATTAGCTCTTAATTAACTACACTTATTCCTATGGATAACTTTTGAATGATTTTATTTGTGGGTAACTAGCATTTTAGATCCCAGCTTGTCCCCTGTTTAGATCGGGTTCTGCTAACAAGATCTGATCTGATCTAAGTGAATGATCCAATTCATAAAAAATGACTTATCTACAGATCAAGGTGATCCTAATAGTAGATCTAATAAAAGATCTTTAAAGAAAGATCTTATATATATATTTATAGAGATCCCTTATAGATCTAATTCTGATCTAAGCATTCCCTTATCGACGCTTAACCAGTAAAATGCTGCACCCTTTGGGGATCTGGCAGGTTTGAGGTATTAAGAAATGTTCTATAAACAACAATACGACGTAATAGTAATCGGTGGTGGTCATGCTGGTACCGAAGCTGCTGCAGCTGCAGCCCGTATGGGACAAAACACTTTATTACTTACTCACAACATTGAAACTCTGGGTCAAATGTCTTGTAATCCCGCTATTGGGGGGATTGGTAAAGGCCATCTAGTGAAAGAAATAGATGCCTTGGGTGGTTTAATGGCTCAAGCAAGCGATTTAGCCGGGATCCAATTTAGAACACTTAATTCTTCCAAAGGACCAGCAGTTCGAGCGACTCGTGCTCAAGCCGATCGAATGCTTTATCGAGCCGCGATCCGACATCGCTTAGAAAACCAAAAAAATCTGACGATCTTCCAACAAGCTTGTGATGATTTGATCGTAGAAAACGATCAAGTGGTTGGTGTTGTTACCCAAATGGGATTGCGCTTACGTGCTCGCAGTGTCGTGTTAACCGTAGGTACTTTTTTAGGTGGTATGATCCACATCGGCCTAAATCATCACTCCGGTGGTCGTGCAGGCGATCCACCATCGATTGCACTAGCACAACGCTTACGTGAATTACCTCTCCGAGTCGATCGTCTAAAAACCGGCACACCTCCTCGTATTGACGCTCGTAGCATTGACTTCTCGGTCATGCAGCCTCAACCAGGTGATAATCCGACGCCGGTATTTTCGTTCATTGGTCAAGCCAGCGATCATCCGCAACAGATCCCTTGTTATATCACCCATACCAATCAAGCAACGCATGACATTATCCGTGGTGGTCTTGACCGTAGCCCAATGTTTACCGGCGTAATTGAAGGTGTAGGGCCACGTTACTGTCCTTCAATTGAAGATAAAGTAACTCGTTTTGCCGATAAAAGTTCTCATCAGATCTTTATTGAACCAGAAGGGCTAACCACCCATGAAGTTTATCCTAATGGGATCTCAACCAGCTTACCCTTCGATATACAGGTTGATTTAGTTCATTCAATGAAAGGTTTAGAAAATGCCCATATCACCCGTCCAGGATACGCCATTGAATATGACTTTTTTGATCCTCGAGATTTAAAACAAAGCTTAGAAAACAAATACTTAAAAGGATTATTCTTTGCCGGTCAAATTAATGGGACAACTGGTTATGAAGAAGCTGGTGCGCAAGGCTTAATTGCTGGCGCAAATGCTGCGTTATTTGCTCAAGGTTTAGATAGTTGGGCGCCACGTCGCGATCAAGCTTATATGGGCGTACTAATTGACGACTTAGCAACTTTAGGCACCAAAGAACCTTACCGGATGTTTACCAGCCGAGCCGAATATCGTTTATTATTGCGCGAAGATAATGCAGATGTACGTTTAACCGAACAGGGCCATCAACTCGGCTTGGTTGATGAACATCGTTGGCAGTTATTTAATATCAAAATGGAAGCCGTTGAATTAGAACGCCAACGATTAAAAGATACTTGGGTACACACCAATTCAATCCAATTAGATCAATTAAACCCTTTATTGAAAAATCCGATTACTCGTGAACATTCTTTAGAAGAATTGATCCGTCGCCCTGAACTCAGTTATGAGAAATTAATGGGGATTGAAGGTTTTGGTCCCGGTTTAGCCCAACAAGATGCGGCCGAGCAAGTAGAAATTCAAATCAAGTATGCGGGATACATCAAGCGTCAACTTGAAGAAATTAAGAAAACCCAAAAACACGAAAATACGCTTTTACCGCTCGATCTCGATTTTTCAAAAATTAGTGGGCTATCCAATGAAGTTGTTGCTAAATTGACCAATGCACGACCTGAAACCATTGGCAAAGCAGCGCGAATTTCGGGGGTTACACCGGCGGCGGTTTCATTATTATTAGTTTATTTGAAAAAACACGACTTAGCGCGTAAGTCGGCTTAGGATGATCGGGTGCTAAAATCACGTCTTGTAGGCCTATTGGCCCAAACTCAGTTACAACTGACAGAATTACAAATAGAACAATTGGTCTGTTTGGTTGAACAACTTGATAAGTGGAATAAAGCTTATAATCTCACTTCAGTGAGAGATCCCATGGAAATGTTAGTTAAACACATCTTAGATAGTTTAGTGGTTAGTCCTCACTTACAGGGGAAACGCTTTATTGATGTAGGGACCGGTCCGGGATTACCTGGCTTACCCTTAGCAATCATTAATCCAGATAAGCAGTTTGTTTTACTCGACAGTTTAGGTAAGCGAATCACCTTTATTCGTCAGGTATGCCATTTACTGAAGCTAAAAAATGTGACTGCGGTGCAAAGCCGGGTCGAAAATTATCAACAAAACCTAGAATTTGATGGTGTAATAAGCAGAGCCTTTGCTTCTTTGCACGATATGTTGAACTGGTGTTCTCACTTACCTGCAAATAATGGTAAATTCTATGCCTTAAAGGGCTTAGTGCCCGAACAAGAGCTAGAAAGTTTACCTGAAGGTTGCCATTTACACCGTATTGAAAGTTTAACGGTTCCCGAACTTGAAGGTCAGCGACATCTAGTTATTATTGATAAAACCAATTCTTAGGCGAAAATATTGTGGGTAGAGTGATTGCGGTAGCCAACCAAAAAGGTGGCGTAGGGAAAACAACCACTAGCGTGAATTTAGCAGCCTCAATGGCAGCCACTAAACGTAAAGTATTGTTAATCGACCTTGACCCACAAGGCAATGCAACCATGGGCAGCGGTGTTGATAAATATGATGCACCAAAAACCGCCTATGAATTGTTGATTGACGAAGAGCCGATCGAACAGGTCGTGATTAAAGAAACCAGTGGTTTTTTCGATTTAATTGCTGCGAATTCAGATGTGACCGCCACTGAAATTAAACTCATGGAATTTTTTGCCCGGGAAGTCCGTTTACGTAATGCATTAGCTCCTGTGCGTGATTATTACGACTATATTTTTATCGATTGTCCGCCTTCATTAAACATGCTCACCGTGAATGCAATGGCAGCTGCTGATTCAGTATTAGTCCCAATGCAATGCGAATATTACGCATTAGAAGGTTTAACTGCCCTCGTTGACACTATCAGCAAGTTGGCCTCGGTAGTGAATCCTGATTTAAAAGTAGAAGGTATTCTACGTACCATGTTTGATCCACGTAATCGCTTAGGTTCTGATGTTAGTGATCAGCTTAAACAACATTTTGGTAAAAAAGTTTACCGTACAGTGATCCCTCGAAACGTACGTTTAGCCGAAGCGCCTAGCTTTGGTAAACCAGCCATGTATTATGATAAAACATCAAGTGGTTCTAAGGCTTACCTTGCATTGGCCGGAGAGATTATTCGTCGCCATGAAGAAGAAGCACAAACGATGGCCCTGGATTAATGAGTATGGATAAAGACATGTCAGCGAGAAAACGCGGTTTAGGTAAAGGTTTAGATTTATTACTAAGTACCAGTAATAATGCTCGTCAACGTCAGGTTGAAGAAGATACGAAAGCCGATACTAACCAACAAACTGTCGATGATAATCGTGGTGATTTACGTCGTTTACCCATCGAATGGTTACGGCCAGGTAAATATCAACCTCGTAAAGATATGTCAGCGGAAGCCCTGGAAGAATTAGCGCATTCCATCGAAGCGCAAGGGGTGATTCAACCGATTGTAGTTCGTGCAGTCGGTGACAATCAGTTTGAAATTATCGCCGGTGAGCGCCGCTGGCGAGCCTCGCAACAAATTCATTTACATGAAGTTCCATGTTTAATTAAAAATGTGAGTGATGAAAACGCGGTTGCTATTTCCTTAATTGAAAATATTCAACGTGAAGATCTGAATGCTATGGAAGAAGCAGTGGCCTTAGACCGTTTAATGAATGAGTTTGAACTGACTCATCAACAAGTGGCTGATGCGGTTGGTAAATCTCGTACCACAGTGACCAATTTATTACGTTTAAATAGTCTCGATGCCGATGTGAAAATTCTGTTAGAGCATGGCGATATAGAAATGGGCCATGCTCGTGCGCTATTAGCCTTAACGGGAGAAGTTCAGGCTGAAACCGCGCGTAGTGTTGCTGCTAAAGGTTTAACAGTTCGTGATACAGAAAAATTAGTGAAGGCGGTTCTCAATCCCAAAGAACCAAAGGCACCTGCTAAGGTCGATCCCGATATTAGTCGTTTAGAACAACGAATTAGTGAGCGTTTGGGGGCAGGGGTAAAGATCCAGCAAAATAAAAAAGGCCAAGGAAAATTAGTGATCGACTATGCTAGCTTAGATGAGTTAGATGCTATTTTGGGGCTTTTCATCGACTCGGATGAAACACTTTAGTTTTTATAAACTAATTTGTGCCACAAGTCTTTGATCTTGGTTACCTATGTTGCATATTTAAAACACTATATTTCACCTTTAGCTGACCAAACTATCTGGTTTGTAACATAAAAATTAACAATAACCATATTTTGTTTATATAAGCTGTTACGAATTAGTGAATTGAACGCGGCTTCTGATTGCAAAACCAGACTTTCAACGTATAATCATTAGGCTTTTTAGCAAGCCTATTCGCCCTAGTCTGGGCTTTAGGTTTAACGTAAAACACTAGTAGAGGTCGAGAATGTCTGGTTCTTTAACATCTGCAATTCGTCGCAAGGCGCTTTATTATGTTATTTTTCAGACGAGTTTTGTCGTATTACTAACGCTAAACAGTGGTTTCTTTTTTAATAAGGATATTGCTATTTCTGTGTTACTCGGAGGTATAATCTTCTTACTACCCAATAGCTTATTTACGCTGATGGCGTTTCGGTTTGTCGGTGCAACTAAGCAAAAACAAGTAGTAACAAGTTTTTATCTAGGGGAAGTCGTAAAACTATCTCTTATTGCCATATTGTTTGTACTGGTCTTTACCCTGCTTAAGGTGGAGCCCCTCGCTCTACTGCTCGGTTTTGTTCTCAGTAGTTTAACGCAATGGACCGCCTCTATTTTTTTGACTAAGAAAAATAGGATGATAAATGGCTGCTGAATCTGTTACAGGTTATATCCAGCATCACCTGACTAATGCACAAATGTGCGTGGCCGAAACTGGTGGCCTCGCGTTTAACCATGGGTGTCATGAAGCAGGGTTCTGGACATTTAACGTTGATTCACTCCTAATATCAGTTGTCTTGGGGGTTCTGTTCTTATTTGTTTTTTATAGAACGGGACAAAAAGCAACATCTGGCGTTCCCGGAAAGTTTCAATGTTTTATCGAAATTCTCGTGGAATTTGTTGATGGCTCGGTACGAGATGCTTTTCATCGTAGCGATAAAGTCATTGCGCCAATTGGTTTAACCATCTTCGTTTGGGTTTTCCTCATGAACCTGATGGACTTAATCCCTGTTGATTTTCTTCCTCAAGCCGCCGCTCAAGCAGGCATACCATACTCTAAAATTGTACCCACTACTGATTTAAACATTACTCTTGGCATGGCCTTGGTAGTGTTTGTATTGATACTTTTTTACAGTATTAAAGTGAAAGGTGTGAGTGGATTTGTAAAAGAACTTACTTTACAACCATTTAATCACTGGGCTTTTATTCCTTTTAACTTTTTATTGGAATCGGTCACTTTGTTGGCTAAGCCATTTTCGCTGGCGCTGCGTTTGTTCGGTAACCTGTATGCGGGTGAATTGATCTTTATTATTATTGCCGCCCTTGTTCCATTTTGGGCTCAGTGGGCTTTGTCAGTTCCATGGGCAATATTCCATATTTTGATCATTGTGCTTCAAGCGTTTATTTTCATGATGCTAACCATTGTTTACTTAGCTTTAGCTCATGAAGATCATTAATTAATTAAATTAGAACTACCTAACACATATATATTGGAGATAATTATGGAAACTGTTGTTGGTTTAACTGCTATAGCGGCTGCACTACTAATCGGTTTAGGTGCTTTGGGTACTGCGATTGGTTTTGGTCTGCTTGGTGGTAAATTCCTTGAAGCAGCGGCTCGTCAACCTGAGCTAGCGTCTACCCTACAAACCAAAATGTTTATTGTTGCCGGTCTTCTTGATGCGATCGCAATGATTGGTGTAGGTATCGCGCTATTCTTCGTTTTCGCTAACCCGTTTATTGGCTTATTGGGTTAATCCTTCGATTCCTTAACTTAGGGAGGTGTCGTTGTGAATATCAATGCAACATTACTTGGACAAGCGATCGCATTCGCATTTTTTTGTTGGTTTTGCGTTAAATACGTATGGCCGCCATTAATTGATGCGATTGAAGCTCGTCAGAAGAAAATTGCGGATGGATTAGCTGATGCTGATCGTGCGGGTAAAGATCTTAAATTAGCGCAAGCTAATGCTTCTGAACAAATGAAAGAAGCAAAGGTTGAGGCCGCAGGTATTATCGACAGAGCTAACAAACGTAAAGTTCAAATTATCGACGAAGCAAAAGAGTTAGCTAACGTTGAGCGTGAGAAAATTATCGCTCATGGAAACGCTGAAGTTGAAGCTGAACGCAATCGTGCTCGTGAAGAATTACGTGCGCAAGTGGCTGCTTTGGCCATCGCTGGTGCTGAAAAAATTATTCAGCATTCTATCGACAAAGAAGTTAGCAAGCAGATTGTTGACAAACTAGTCGCTGAGCTGAAATAAAGGGATAAAAGGTAGAGCTTATGGCTGATTTAACCACCATTGCTCGTCCCTACGCTAAAGCTGCGTTTGATTTTGCCATTGAGCATAAAGCCTTAGAAGAGTGGACGAATATGTTAGCTTTTGTCGCCGAAGTGGCGGTGAATGAACATGTATCTGTTCAGTTAAAAAGGCAATCGGTAGAGACCTTGGTAGATTTATTTACCACTGTTTGTGCTGGGCAGCTTGATGAGCATGGCCTTAACTTCTTGAAGTTAATGGCACAAAATGGCCGTTTACAGGCGTTGCCTGCTGTGTTAGCGCTGTTCTTAGGATATAAAGCCGAATTGGCTAAAGAGATAACCGCTGAGGTTGTTTCTGCTTCTGAGTTAGATGCCGCGCAGCAAGCGCAAATTAGTGCTTCCTTAGAGCAGCGCTTGTCGCGCAAAGTGAAGCTTAACTGTAGTGTCGATGCCTCACTGTTGGCTGGCTTGTATATTCAAGCTGGTGATCTGGTGATTGATGGCTCCGTAAAAGGGCAATTGGCAAAACTATCTAATACACTACAAGCGTAATTGGGGAATAGAGCATGCAACTGAATTCCACTGAAATAAGCGATCTGATCAAGCAACGTATTGAACAGTTCGAAGTTGTCAGTGAAGCTCGTAACGAAGGTACTATCGTATCTGTTAGTGACGGTATTATTCGTATTAATGGTCTTGCTGATGTAATGCAAGGCGAAATGATTGAGCTTCCTGGTAGTCGTTATGCCATCGCATTAAACCTAGAGCGTGACTCTGTAGGTGCGGTTGTGATGGGACCTTATGCTGATTTAGCAGAAGGTGACAAAGTTAAAAGTTCTGGTCGTATTTTGGAAGTACCTGTAGGTCGTGGCCTACAAGGACGAGTCCTGAATACACTAGGTGAACCAATTGATGGTAAAGGACCTGTCGAACATGATGGATTCTCACCTATCGAAGTGATTGCACCTGGGGTGATGGAACGTAAGTCGGTCGATAAACCAGTTCAAACTGGTATTAAAGCGATTGATTCAATGATCCCAATTGGTCGTGGTCAACGTGAATTGATCATTGGTGACCGTCAAATTGGTAAAACGGCAATTGCGGTTGATGCCATCATTAACCAAAAACACTCCGGTATTAAATGTGTTTATGTGGCGATTGGCCAAAAAGCTTCAACTATCTCTAACGTTGTGCGTAAGTTAGAAGAGTTTGGCGCCATGGAATACACTACCATTGTTGCAGCCTCAGCGTCTGATTCAGCTGCATTACAATACCTAGCACCTTATGCAGGTTGTGCAATGGGTGAATACTACCGAGATCGCGGTGAAGATGCTTTGATCATCTATGATGATTTGTCGAAACAAGCGGTTGCTTATCGTCAAATTTCATTGTTATTGCGTCGTCCACCTGGCCGTGAAGCTTATCCTGGTGATGTATTCTATCTACACTCTCGTTTGCTAGAGCGCGCAGCTCAGGTTAATGAAAAATATGTGGAAGAGTTCACTAAAGGTGAAGTTAAAGGTCAATCGGGTTCATTAACGGCTTTGCCGATTATTGAAACTCAAGCCGGTGACGTATCAGCCTTCGTACCAACCAACGTAATTTCGATTACCGATGGACAAATCTTCTTGACTGGCCAGCTATTCAACTCTGGTACTCGTCCGGCGGTTGATCCTGGTATTTCGGTATCTCGTGTGGGTGGTGCAGCACAAACTAAGATTATCAAGAAACTGTCAGGTGGTATTCGTACTGCGCTTGCACAGTATCGTGAACTAGCAGCCTTTGCTCAGTTTGCATCTGATTTAGATGATGCAACGCGTAAGCAGTTAGACCATGGTCAGAAAGTAACTGAGTTAATGAAGCAGAAGCAATTCAGCCCATTGACTGTTGCTGAGCAAGCCTTAGGTTTATATGCTGCAGAGAAAGGTTTCTTGGCTGATATTGAAATCAATAAGATTGTTGATTTTGAAGGCGCATTGTTAGCTTATGCCAACAATGAATATGCCGATCTATTGGCGTCTATTAACCAGAAAGGCGATTACAACGATGAAATCGATGCTTCAATTAAGTCATTAATTGAAAGCTTTAAATCGACTCAAACTTGGTAATCTAAGCTGACGAATAGGAGCGAATAGATATGGCCGGCGCTAAAGAAATTAAAGGTAAGATTGCCAGTGTTAAAAACACTCAAAAAATTACCAAAGCGATGGAAATGGTTGCTGCTAGTAAAATGCGTCGTTCTCAAGACAGCATGCGAGGTAGCCGACCTTACGCAGTAGCTATGCGCAAAGTTATTGGTCATATCGCGTTAGGTAAACTCGAATATAAACATCCTTATGTTATAGAAAGAGAAACCAAACGTGTTGGTTATATCGTGGTGTCTACAGACCGTGGTCTTTGTGGCGGCTTAAACATTAACTTGTTTAAGAATGCCGTTACTGAGATTAAGCAGTGGAAAGAGAAAGGTGTGAGTGCTGATTTGGCCGTTATTGGCGGTAAAGCAACTTCTTTCTTTAACAGCCATGGTGGGAATGTATTGGCTCAAAACTCAGGTTTGGGCGATCACCCAACTGTCGATGAGTTGGTCGGTACCGTACAAGTGATGCTTGAAGCTTACAACGAAGGTAAGTTAGATCGCATCTATGTGGTATATAACAAGTTTGTTAATACCATGGTGCAAGAGCCCAAAATTGACCAATTATTGCCGCTGCCTAAAGCAGATGACCCAGAAATTGCGTCTCGCAGTTGGGACTATTTATATGAGCCAGGCGCCGAAGAAATTCTCGACGGTTTGTTGGTTCGTTATATCGAGTCTCAAGTTTATCAAGCGGTGGTTGAAAACCTCGCCTGTGAACAAGCTGCACGAATGGTTGCAATGAAAGCGGCAACCGATAACTCGGGTAACCTGATTGACGAACTACAGTTGATTTACAACAAAGAACGTCAAGCAGCAATTACTCAAGAATTGACTGAAATTTCTGCGGGGGCTGCAGCCGTTTAAGGCAAGGCATAAGCACAATATTTAGAGGAATCAACATGAGTAACGGTAACATCGTCCAAGTAATTGGCGCTGTTGTGGACGTTGAATTTCCACATGACAGTGTACCGAAGGTATACAATGCTCTAGAAGTTCAAGGTGAAGACTTAGTCCTTGAAGTTCAACAGCAAATTGGTGGTGGCGTAGTACGTTGTATCTGTATGGGTGCATCGGAAGGTATTCGCCGCGGCCTAGAAGTGGTTGATACTGGTGACGCGATTAAAGTACCTGTAGGTGAAGCCACCTTAGGTCGTATTATGAACGTTCTTGGTCATACCATCGACGGTAAAGGTGAAGTTGCGACAGAAGAGCGCTACAGAATTCACCGAGCTGCTCCTAGTTACGAAGAGCAGTCAAGTTCTAATGAATTATTAGAAACCGGCGTAAAAGTTATCGACTTAATTTGTCCATTCGCTAAGGGTGGTAAAATTGGTCTGTTTGGCGGTGCCGGTGTCGGTAAAACCGTAAACATGATGGAGTTAATCAACAACATTGCTAAAGCACACTCAGGTTTATCTGTGTTTGCTGGTGTTGGTGAGCGGACTCGTGAAGGTAATGACTTCTACTACGAGATGGAAGAAGCCGGGGTACTTGATAAAGTAGCCATGGTTTATGGTCAGATGAACGAGCCACCAGGAAACCGCCTACGGGTTGCGTTAACTGGTCTAACGATGGCTGAGAAGTTCCGTGACGAAGGGAAAGACGTACTGTTGTTTATTGACAACATTTACCGTTATACCCTAGCCGGTACCGAAGTATCTGCATTGCTGGGTCGTATGCCTTCTGCGGTAGGTTATCAGCCTACTTTGGCGGAAGAAATGGGTGTTCTTCAAGAGCGTATTACATCAACCAAGACTGGTTCGATTACTTCGATCCAAGCGGTTTATGTACCTGCGGATGACTTGACCGATCCATCGCCTGCTACCACCTTTGCTCACTTGGATGCAACGGTGACACTCAACCGTAGCATTGCGGCCATGGGTCTGTACCCTGCGATTGACCCATTGGATTCAAACTCTCGTCAGTTAGATCCTTTAGTGGTTGGTCAAGAGCACTATGAAGTTGCTCGTGGCGTGCAAGGTGTACTGCAACGCTATAAAGAATTAAAAGATATTATTGCAATTCTAGGTATGGACGAATTGTCTGAAGAAGACAAACAGACCGTAGCTCGAGCGCGTAAAATTGAAAAATTCTTAACGCAAGATTATCACGTAGCCGAAGTATTTACCGGTAACCCGGGTAAGCTTATTCCGCTTAAAGATACGATTCGTAGCTTTAAAGGCCTATTGGCTGGCGATTACGATGATATCCCAGAGCAAGCGTTCTTGTATGCTGGCGATATTGATGACGTGCTTGAGCGCGCCAAAAATATGTAAGCATCGCCAATTGGCGTAACAGGAGGCTAAAATGGCAGCGATGACAGTTCACTTGGATGTGGTAAGCGCGGAAAAGAAAATTTTTTCTGGTCGCGTCGAACACTTACGAGTAACCGGTGAAGAGGGTGAGTTAGGGGTGATGTTTGGTCACGCCCCATTACTGACTCCAATTAAGCCTGGTATGGTTCGCATGGTAAAACAGCACGGACACGAAGAGGTCATTTATATCTCGGGTGGTTTTTTGGAAGTACAACCAGGAAACGTGATCGTCTTAGCTGATACCGCGATTCGAGGCAGCGAACTCGATAAAGCCAAGGCCCAACAAGCTAAACACGCGGCAGAGGAAAGCATTAGCAATCCTAGCAGCGATATCGATTTTGCCAAAGCGCAGGTTGAATTAGCCAAAGCAATGGCGCAATTACGGGTTATCGAAATTCTCGGTAAAAACGTTAGATAGTTTAGTTTAAGTATAAAAAGGCGCTCATTGAGCGCCTTTTTTGTATTTTAAAGATGCAATATCAAGGGTGAATTCCAAAGTAAAGTGGTTTGGCTTACACTACTTTTGAAAAGACTCGTTTAAATTGAGCAAAGCTTACCGTTATGAAGGATAGATGATGAATTTTAGTGTAGTGATATTAGCCGCAGGAAAAGGCACACGGATGCGCTCAAGCTTGCCTAAGGTTTTGCATAAACTTGCTGATAAACCAATGGTACAACATGTTATTGATACCGCTAAACAACTAGAGCCGCAAACGATTCATTTAATCTATGGTCATGGTGGTGAGTTGATTCAACAGCAGATCCAAGATCCTCAGCTAAATTGGGTGGAGCAGGCAGAACAGTTAGGAACTGGTCATGCGATGCAGCAGGCAGCGCCGCATTTTGCCGCCAACCAGGCGGTGGTGATGTTATATGGTGATACTCCGCTGATTAGCCAACAAACCATCCAACGTTTAATTGAAGCTCTGCCAAAAGGCGGAATTGGCTTATTAACGGTGGATCTTGCCGACCCTACTGGCTATGGTCGAATTGTTCGGCAAAATGGAAGTGTTGCCGCGATTGTTGAACATAAAGATGCCAGCCCAGAGCAGCTGGAGATTACTGAGGTGAACACTGGTGTGTTAGTTGCTAATAGCGATGACTTTAATCGTTGGTTAGCGCAATTGAGTAATGATAATGCGCAAGGTGAGTACTATGTGACTGATATTATCGAAATGGCGACTCAAGAAGGACATTTGGTACAAGCGGTACAACCAGACTCTGAAGTTGAAGTTCAAGGGGTAAATGATCGGGTACAGCTGAATCGTTTAGAGCGGGCTTATCAGTTTGCTCAAGCGGAGCGTTTATTGGCTGAAGGTCTTAGTTTGGCCGATGCCAATCGATTTGATTTGCGGGGTGAATTGAGCATGGGTCATGATTGCTTCATCGATATTAATGTGATTATCAAGGGTAAAGTGAGCCTGGGGAACAATGTCACCATTGAGTCAAATTGTATTTTAATTGATTGTGAAATCGGTGATAACGTCACCATTAAAGCCAACAGTATTATTGAGCAAGCGAGCCTTGCCGAAGATGCTTCGGCGGGACCATTTGCGCGGCTACGTCCTGGTGCAAAATTAAAACAAGATGCGCATGTTGGTAATTTTGTTGAAATGAAAAAATCAACCTTAGGTCAAGGTTCCAAGGCTGGGCATTTAACTTATCTTGGGGATACCATTGTTGGCGCTGGTGTGAATATTGGTGCAGGGACAATTACCTGTAATTATGATGGCGTGAATAAGTTTCAAACAATTATTGAAGATGGTGCCTTCATCGGCAGTGATACCCAGTTAGTTGCACCGGTTACGGTGGGTAAAAATGCCACCATTGGTGCAGGTTCAACCATTACCTGTAATGTAGATGCTGAAATGCTGGCTCTTTCTCGAACCAAACAACGAACTATTTCTGGTTGGCAGCGGCCAGTGAAAAAAGCCTGACTTTACTGATGTTATTATAAAAAAGCGACCTTAGGTCGCTTTTTATGTTTTAGTCTCTATTTATTCAAGAAAGCTATCGATCGAAGCTCTAACTAGCGCACATATTTCCTTGATAAGATTCGGTATAACTAAGCTTTTTCTAATCGGAATTTATAATGCAAAATCAATTTGAGCACGCTTTGCCAAACCCACAAGGCTATTTTGGAGAATACGGCGGGAGCTTTATTCCTCCGGAACTACAACGGGTCATGGACGACATTACCAAGTCTTATCATGCGATCCGCCAAGATCCGAGTTTTATTGCGGAACTAACCCGTCTTTACCAACACTATGTGGGTCGGCCTAGTCCCATTTTTCATGCGGAAAATTTGTCTAAGGCTTATGGTTGTGAGATTTATCTCAAACGCGAAGATCTAAATCACACCGGTGCTCACAAGATTAACCATTGCTTGGGTGAGGTGCTGCTGGCGAAAAAAATGGGCAAGAGTAAAGTGATCGCCGAAACTGGTGCTGGCCAACATGGGGTTGCACTGGCCACAGCTGCCGCGTTGCTTGGTCTTGAATGTGATATTCATATGGGGGAAGTGGATATTGCCAAAGAGCATCCTAACGTGGTGAAAATGCGAATTCTCGGCGCCAATGTGATTCCCGCCACTCATGGTCGTAAAACCCTTAAGGAGGCTGTAGACAGCGCATTTGAGGCTTATATGGCCGATCCTCATAGTCAATTGTATGCCATCGGCTCGGTGGTTGGGCCGCATCCTTTTCCAATGATGGTGAGAGACTTTCAATCGATTATTGGTATTGAGGCGCGTCAGCAGTTTCAAGAGATGACAGGTGAATTGCCCGATCACTTAGTCGCTTGTATTGGCGGTGGTTCTAATGCAATGGGTTTATTTAGTGCCTTTTTGGAGGATCAAGCGGTGGCGATGCATGGTTGTGAGCCTGCAGGACGAAGTTTGGAACAAGTGGGTGAACACGCTGCCACTTTAACCAAAGGGGAGCCGGGGACCATGCATGGATTCCATTCCTATATGCTGAAGGATGAGCAAGGGGAACCGCAACAGGTGTATTCGGTCGCCAGTGGTTTAGATTATCCTTCGGTGGGACCTCAGCATGCCTATTTAAAAGATTTAGGCCGAGTTCAGTATGGGGTTGTGAGCGATCAAGAAGCGATTGATGCGTTTTTTGAACTATCGCGATTAGAAGGCATTATTCCAGCGATAGAATCGGCGCATGCGGTTGCACATGCGATTAAGCTCGCTAAACAGGGGCTTAATGGTCGTATCTTAATTAACCTATCGGGTCGTGGTGATAAAGACATCGACTTTGTCATTGAACAATATGGTAAACAATATGGGATTGCTGAACTGATTTGAAGCAAGTGAACTTATAGGCTACCAGCCCGTTGGTAGCCTATAAGTGATGGGCTAGAATCGATAAGCGAAGTTTACCATCGGCCCTTGATAATTATATTTAAGTTGGATCTCATCCCAGTCTGCTTCAACAATGTAGTAGTTATAGCCTAACTCTATATCCCAATTGGGATTGATCTGGTAACTAATGGAGGCATTCAGATCGGCTAAATAACCCTTCACTTGGTCAATTTTTAGATAAAAAAATTGACTATGAGCATTCAGTGTCCAATCGTCGGTTAATTGATAATGGGTCCATAAGCCGATATCAGGTAGCGGTGCGGTGGCCGATTCATCAACCACTTCACCTTTGGTCGCGGTTGAATTACAAATAATATTCCCTGCATTATTGACACAAGCTGAGATATCGCCGCTAAAGCCCATTTCAATAAACATCACATGCAAACCAAGTGAGCCACCAATTTCAGTTTTAGCATTTTGATAAAATGAATAGCCATAACCAGCACTCAGAATATCAATATCCATCCGGGTATTTAGATTTGCGCCAGCGATTACGCCAGAATCGGGATGATTCGGTAAGGTAAACCCAAAATTGGTTTTGCTCTATGCGCTTCGATGTATACGACGCCAATCGGCGTAGACGTGGTGGCGTTGATTAAATTTGTAACCCAGCTCGAAAAAGGGTAACAACAGATGTTTTTCTAGCTGTAAACTATCTTCAAAATCTAAGGTAATATCTTGGTTATCGAAGCTTTTAGTTGTGACTGATGAGTCTGTTTGTGACCAAAACGCTCCAGTTTTGAAGGTCCATTCTCCAGCACTGAGCGGAAAACTGACTAAACTCACTAACCAAAGTTTACTTAGCCAACGCGCTATATTCATATACTGTCCTTAGTTGAGTGCTCTGTGATATCCGTAATCATGATTGTAAACCGAGCCATGTCCTATTCATTGTTGCTTATGATTTAGGATTAAGCGGCCCCTTTAGATCATAAAACATAATTTAATTATGAGTTGTTGGCTTATTTTTTATAGTTGTTTGTAGTTTATTTAGGAGGCAGAGATGAAAACGGAATTTGTTCGGTGGTATCAGAGTTTGATGAAGTGGGCTTTACTATTTTTTTCGAGCGCTGTTTTTTGCTTGCATGCGGCTGATTCCGGCAGCGACCAAGCGCAGCTATTGTTGGAAAAATATCAGCGTCAACAGCAGCGGATTGAAAAGATACAAGCCAATAGAAATACGGTCTCTGCTATCGAGCAAGCGGCCATCGATTATCGTTTAGTTGAGCGTCATTTAAGTTCCTTTGAAACGATTAATCAGCTCACCCAATACTTAATTAAACAACAAGCTCTGGGTTTGACGGAACCTGCTATAAACCATCAAGTTAAGCAAATTATCATCGATAATTATCAAAGTTTAATTCAGAGGATCGAGCAACAGCAGCAGTTGTTCAATAAAGCCTACGCACAACAACCTTCGGATAATATTAAGTCTTTTCAGTTATATATTGATTACTTGAATCGATCTGATGTGATTTTTTCGGCCTTGGTACAGCAAATTAATAATCTCCAAGCCCTTGGTTTTGAGGTAACGGATCAAAATCATCATCTGATCGATTTGCTTTATCTGCGGGCTGAATCATTTTCTGGGATGGTTGGCTTACTCGAAAATAAAACCAGGGAGCTTAGTCAATTTATTAAATTGACTCCCAATGATCAAGCACTAAAAGACCAATTAGCCGTGGTCAAAGAGCAATTATCGGTCGCAGGGTTAAGCTTCAAATTAACCGTTGAATTACTCACTCAGCTTGGTTTTAATACCGGATTTTATCAACAGACATTGCTTAAATTAGGTGGGCAAATCACCACCGATGTGTTGGATATCAACGTATTGAACGGTATTGCTAAACGTTGGGTCGTTCGACTTAGTGAGTATTTTGTTGAGCACGGCGGAGAGTGGATCTTCAAAATATTTTTGTTGTTACTCATTTATTTTGTATTTCGTGCTCTTGCTCGTTTAACCCGTAAGTTACTGATTAAAAGTTTAGATTCTTCCAAGCTACGGTTATCTTCGTTGATGAAAGAGATGATAGTGTCCTCGGTGACTCGGGTCGTGGTTATTGTTGGAATTTTATTTGCTTTGGCCCAAGTTGGTATATCACTGGCACCGGTTTTAGCGGGGTTAGGCGTCGCTGGTTTCATTATTGGGTTTGCCTTGCAAGATACCTTGAGTAATTTTGCCGCTGGGATGATGATTCTTATTTATCGTCCCTATGATGTGGGCGATATGGTGGAAGTGGGCGGTGGCGTCTTTGGCAAAGTGAAAAGTATGAATTTAGTTTCGACCACTATTTTAACCATCGATAACCAAACCTTAGTGATCCCAAATGGTAAAATTTGGGGGGATGTGATTAAAAATGTAACTGCACAAAAACTGCGTCGCGTTGATTTAGTTTTTGGGATTGGCTATAGCGATGATATCGATAAAACGGAAGCCGTGTTGAATGAATTATTAGCCAAGCACCCATTGGTGTTAGCCGAACCTGCTCCTATGGTTAAACTACATATTTTAAATGAATCTTCGGTAGATTTTATCGTGCGTCCTTGGGTAAAAACCGATGATTATTGGAACGTTTATTGGGATATTACTCGACAAGTGAAAATGCGCTTCGATCAAGATGGTATCTCGATCCCTTTCCCACAGCGCGATGTTCATGTTTATTCTACAGGCAATGGTGGTGAGGGACATTCGAATGGATAAGTGCCTCGTTTGCTTCTAAAGCGAGCTGTATTCGACGCTGGCACGACTGGAAAGTGACCCATTGCATTGCCAGAGGGTTTTCTTTTCGGTGTTTCAAGTGGAAAATTGAGTCTAAATTCTAAACGAAGCGCTGGCTCTGGGCTCGGTATTACTGGAAAATTTGGCTAAAACCAGTAAAATGACGCTTCATTTTTGAACAGAGGTTGTAGCAATTTCGTGAGTCGTCAACGAGCCCTAGAAAAAATTGCAAAGTGCTTAGAGTTGGGTAACTCCTCTAATGTTCATGAGGCTGCTCAAGCGATCCGTATGGCGCATCGCTTAATGCTTAAACACGGCTTAGAGCAAGCCGATATTGATTTAATTCAAATGGGGAAAACCTCTACTCAAACCTTGTTACCCGCCAATGTAAACGAAAATATCTTACGCATTATTCGTGGTATTAACTCACGTTTTGGTGTGGAAGCGGTACTGGTTAATCATAAAGGTTTAAAAAGAGCTGAATTTGTTGGCATGGCCGAGCGTGCCGTATTTGCCGCCTTTGCATTTGATATTGTTTATCGAGAAATGAACCAACAGGTGGGTTCATTTCGAAATAGCTTTGCCGGTTCCGGTACCGATAATGTCACTGTGGCACGACGGGTTACTTCTTTTACTGCCGGTTGGTTGGAGGGGGCTTTAGAAAAACTCCCCGATCTAACAAGCGATGGACGCAATGAACATATGGATGACTACTTGGATGAGATGTTTGAGAAGTTAGACCGTGAAACCTTTAAGGCGAAAATTAAGGCCTCAATGGGTCAGCTTACCCCAGATTTTCAAACCGGGATCACCAAGGGACGCAAACTATCTGTGAATCGTCCTGTGGAAGGTACTCGAGCAAGTCCGCAGTTAAACCACAATTAATATTCATTGATACGCACACATTGGGTATTTTTGCTGTTTCGGATGTGATCCTGTATTGCTTTAGTGATTTAAATTGATCTTCGTTTGAATGCTCTGGTCATTATTTTTCGATAGTTAGCTCGGTGTATACACCGAGCTAACTAAGCGCTCATGTTTAGCGCTTAACCGACTTTTAATATCTTACTGGTATTGGTATGCCCGGTTTGGTCGAATACATCACCATGGGTCAAAATCACTAAATCACCTTTATTCAAATAGCCTTGTTGTTTCAACAAATTAATCGCGCTATGTGATACTTGGATGATATCGTGGTTGGTTTCGTCGAAGTAAATCGGGTATACGCCTCGGTATAAGGCGCAACGACTCAAGGTTGCTTGGTGGCGAGATAAAGAAAAAATGGGTAAGCCACTACTGAGGCGAGACATTAATAAAGGCGTGCTGCCTGATTCGGTGAGTGCAATAATGGCGGTCATACCTTGCATGTGATTGGCCGCAAACATGGTACTCATCGCCACTGTTTCCGAAATACTCTCAAAGGTTTCATTGATTCGATATTTGGATACGTTAATGCTGCGTTGTTTTTCAGCACCTAGGCAAACCGAAGCCATGGCCTGGACGGTTTCTACAGGGTATTGGCCAGCGGCTGTTTCGCCGGATAACATCACCGCATCGGTACCGTCCAATACTGCGTTGGCTACATCCATGACCTCAGCGCGAGTTGGCATCGGCGCACTAATCATTGATTCCATCATCTGAGTTGCGGTAATCACCGCGCGATTGTATTTTCGAGTCAGACGAATAAGAGTCTTTTGCACTCCCACTAATTCGGCATCGCCAATTTCAACACCGAGATCGCCACGAGCTACCATCACTGCGTCGGAAGCGGTAATGATATCGATCATCGCTTCTTCGGTGGCAACTGTTTCTGCTCGTTCAACTTTTGCCACTAGTTTTGTTGCGAGTCCGGCTTGTTGAGTCAGACGTCTGGCATAGTGCATATCTTCACCGCTATTTGGGAAGGATACAGCTAAATAGTCGACATTGATTTTGGCTGCGGTGAGGATATCGGCTTTGTCTTTATCGGTTAAGGCTGCGGCAGATAAACCACCACCGAGTTTATTAATCCCTTTGTTGTTGGATAAAAATCCGCCAATGGTCACTTCGGTGGTGACTTTATTGCCTTCTACGGCGGTGACTCTCAATTGAATTCTACCGTCATCAAGTAACAGGGTATCGCCAGGGGCCACGTCTTTAGGCAAGTATTTATAATCGAGGCCAACTTGTTGTTGATCTCCCAAGCCTTTTGCTAAATCACTATCGAGTAAAAAGCTATCCCCAACTTGCAATTTAACCTTACCTTCTTTAAAGGTGGATACGCGTATTTTGGGACCTTGTAGGTCACCCAAAATAGCCACGTGTAGTTTATGTTTGGCTGCAAGTTCTCTGACCTTATTGGCGCGAGCGATATGGTCGTCGGCGCTGCCGTGAGAAAAGTTGAGTCGCACCATATTTGCGCCGCTGAGCAGCAGTTGTTCTAAAATGTCGTCTTTATCGGTGGCTGGGCCTAAAGTTGTCACAATTTTGGTGCGTCGTAGCATAGTTTTATCCTTAAAATGAAATATTCAATCAGAAGCTGTCGCTCCTTGGCGCCAATTGATTTATATCCAACAGCTAGGGAAAATAAATTCTAGAGACTCTAGATGAATATTTGACAACTTATCTGAAAAAATAATGCGCATCTTTAGCGCTAAAATTCCCATTTTGGGTTGCTCACTCAAATAGAAAAACTAAAGTTATTCTCTTTCCTTGCCAAATGGCTCTGTTGTTTGACCAATAGCATACCTTAGATGGCTAGAGGCGGTTCTTTTGTGAGCTACTTTTTCGAGAAAAAAGCATTTTTATCGTGGCGAGAGGTGTCTCGCTTAGAGTGCTAAGCAGATACCTCTAATCAACGGTAAAACGCTTCTAGTCAAATTGTTTAGGCAGTATTTGTGGTGCATTACTGCAGTGTATTGTTATGAGCTATACCGCTAGCGATATTTCACATGACTTGCCTAAATGAGTCACAAACAGCTGTAAAAGTCATCACCAAAGATTAACAGCCCCTAATTATATTAATCTGTTTAGTGATTAATTGTATGTAAATCAGCTTGTCTCTTGGTTTTTTTTTATCTCTCAAGTACATTGCCTGATGAGGATTACATTTGTTGTGGGGGATGAGATGAAACAAGCAATATTAGCGGAGATGAAGGTTCTACCTGAAATTGACCCGGGGTTTGAAGTAAAACGTCGCATAGACTTTATCAAACAGTGTTTACAACAGGCGAACTTAAAAACCTTAATCTTAGGTATTAGTGGTGGTGTTGATTCTACGACCACCGGACGGCTCGCTCAGTTGGCTGTAGAACAGCTTAATCAAGAGCACTCGACTCAAGACTATCGTTTCATTGCGATGCGCCTCCCTTATGGAGAGCAGAAAGATGAAGCAGATGCGCAATTAGCTTTAGATTTTATTAAACCCTCCTATATCGTGACCACAAATATTAAAGATGGCACCGAAGGGGCACACTCAAGCGCACTGTTAGGTTTGCAGAACGCGGGTTTAGCCTTACCGCAACAAGCTGGGATCGATTTTGCTAAGGGCAACGTAAAGGCGCGGATGCGAATGATTGCTCAGTATGAAATTGCGGGACTAACTGGTGCATTGGTGATTGGTACCGATCACTCGGCTGAGAATATTACCGGTTTTTACACTAAGCATGGGGATGGTGCCTGCGATTTAACGCCTATCTTTGGTTTAAATAAGCGTCAGGTTCGCCAAGTGGCGAGTTACTTGGGTGCGCCAGAGAAGTTGATTGGTAAAGCGCCAACAGCTGATTTAGAGGAAGATCGCCCGCAGCTGCCAGATGAAGTGGCGCTTGGTTTAACTTACGATCAAATTGATGACTTTTTAGAAGGTAAATTGGTTGATGCTGGGGTAGAAGAAAAATTAATAGGTATTTATTTACGGACCCAACATAAACGGCAAGCCATTCCGACTATTTATGATTGATTTATTTACCGGACCCACCCGGGTTCGGTGTTGTTTGATCGGTCTCTTATATTGTTCAGCAAACATGTTGCCTCATTGCAGCCTATTTTTTTGAGGAGCCGACATTGGGCAACACCATTATTTTTAGTCTCGATCTTTTTGGTACGGCGGTATTCGCCATTTCTGGGGTATTGATCGCTAGTCGGCGACGTATGGATCTATTTGGAGCCCTAGTACTTGCCTGCGTGACCGCGATTGGTGGGGGCACCATTCGTGATATGGCATTAGGAGCTAGCCCAGTTTTTTGGGTGGAAAATGGTTTATATTTGTGGGTGATCTTAGCGGCTAGTCTGGGGGCAATTGTTTTGCTCAATAATTTTCCTAGTCCTCCTCGTTGGTTATTACCAGTTGCCGATGCTATTGGTATGGCTGTATTTATGGCTATTGGTGCGAATAAGGCCTTACAAATGGGCGCTCCGGTGATTGTTTCGATCACTATGGGGGTGATTACGGCCTGTGGTGGGGGGATGATCCGTGATGTACTGGCCAACCAGGTTCCTTTAGTACTGCAGCGCGAGATCTATGCAACGGCTTGTATTGTCGGGGGTTGTGTGTGGGCGATTACAGAGAACTTAGGTTTTTCCACGACCATTGCAACTAGCAGTTGTATTATTAGTGCTTTAGTCATCCGTTTAGTTGCAATTCGTTATCATCTATCTTTACCTAAGCTTTCAAAAAATCGTTAGCTTAGTCTAAAGACTGCACTCTTTGTGAGAGATCTCTTACAAGGTTGTAAGTTAAAGGCAGTAAATCTTGCAGATAGATAATAACAATATCCATATATATCAATTGCTTATTTATTTTTGATGCTGTTTATGTAAAAAAAGATGAGTTTTTTTTGTTCTGGAGCTTTTTCTCAAGTATTAATGCCGTATAGTTAGTTCTGCACGGAGGCACTGACGTTTATCAGGATGAGAAACGTAGCAGGAGCTGAAAGGACAACTACAGGATGTAGTAAGGGACACCTCCTAGGAAGGAGACGTGCAACTGGTATGGACAACCGGTTATGCCAATGAAGGCTAAAGGACAGCTCAAAGGATTTGAGAAAAGGACAACTACAGGATGTAGTAAAACAGTCAAAAAGGATTGCAGGGAGCAATTACCCGTTCACGGATTTGAGCGATATGACTACTAGGGGCGACACGTAAGTGTCGCCCCGACTTTTTAGGCCAGCTTAATGCTGGTTTTTTTGTGACTACAATTTATGCTATGCCAATCTGATTCATTATATGACCAACTTATTGTGTCGTATAAATCTGCCGATAAATAGGCATGAAGTGCAGTAACTAGTGGCTCTAATTACCAGATAACGCTGTTAGCGGTGATTTAGGTTTATGTCGTCTACCAACAGCGTTTTTTTTATTCCTCTTCGCTTTTATCTTGAACAAACATTAGTAAGCCAAAATTAAGGTTTCTAGGCTTGACGATAAGCCCCGAGGTGCTGTGAGAGATCGACTACGCTTGAGCGCTGATATGGCTGCTCTATATTGCGTAAAAATTATTTAAATGCTTTAAATTCAAATAATTAATTAAATTCGATGATTCTTGATTGAATCAATTCAAAAATTATTTCACGGGCTCATCTAGGTTTTATTGAACCAAAGCGTAAAGTAGCTCATACAAGGACGGGCAGGGAAAGCAGCCAAAGCATGAAGCTAGCGGCATTATAGGAACGCTTAGGATGAGCGGCTTGTCAGGATCGATGAGCTAGGGATGTGAGCACAGGAGTGCGATTAGCCTTGGTGACACAAGAGCTTAAGGATGATTTTCAGGACACCTCCAGGATGGAGCGAGCAACCGCTTAGGATGAGCAGTTAGGCCACAGAAGGCTAAAGGATAGCGCTAGGGAAGGAGCAAGGGGAAACACTAAGGAATGGTGTGCTACAGTCAAAAGGATTGCAGGGAGCGATTAACGTTCATGGATTTGAGCGATATGACTAGCTTAAGGGCGATACTTCGGTATCGCCCTTAATTTTTTATTCGATTAAACATCATGAGATCGATGTTGTCTTTTTAATGCTGGGCTTGCCACCAACTTGCTTTTTTCATGAGGTAGGTCAATAGAATTAAACTGCAGAGGCCAGCCACCGTATGGGCGACAATGATTGCTAAGAAGATCACTTGACTGTTCGCAGCTAAGGCGCCTAGGTAAATGGCTGGCAACATAAAGACAAACAAACGAATGAGGTTAATCATCACTGCCATCATCGGTAGAGCCAAGGCGTTGAGTGTTTGTGCGAGTAATAAGGGAACCGCCATCATTCCGTAGCAAAAAGGCACCAGTTGTAGGTAATATTGGCTTAATCTGGCGACTTCGAGATCTTGATTGAAACTGCGACTGATCAGCGGTGCCAGGTAATACATGAGTATGGCTAACAGTAATTGCCAAATAACCGCTAAACGAATGGCTTGATGCACAATTTGCTGCGCTCGATTTAAGTTCCCTGCCCCGACATTTTGTCCCACGAGCATTGGGATCACTGAGTTTATCGCCATCACTCCGATAAATAGTAAGGCTTCTACTCGTGTGGCAAAGCCATAAGCGGCCACGGTTGCGGTTCCGGCGGTTGCCAATATAGCCATTGTAATGGTGGTGGCGATAGGGGTGAGCAATTGGGAAAATACAGCCGGTATTGCAATACTTAATAGTTTGTTCCAAGAGTTCATTAACTGCTGAAGGGAACAGGTTTCAAATTTGAGCAGTTGTAGTTTGTATTTGAGTAAGTAAATCGCCATGCAAAAAGTGAGTAGCCAAGCGATGGCGGTCGCTAATGCCGCACCTTTCACACCTAAAGTGGGTATCGGGCCCCAACCAAATATTAGAATTGGGTCTAAAAGACCATTCATTATCCCGGCGACTAGCATCATGAGGCTTGGCGTTTTGCTATCGCCACTGGCTCGGATTGCACTGTTGCCGACCATGGGGATAACTAATAGAGGGATCGAAAGGTACCAGATCTGCATATATTGTTCGATATAGGGCATAACTGGTAATTCCGCACCGAGGGATAAAAATAATCGTTCAATATTGAAATAGCCTAAAGCGGCTAGGGTAGTAATTAATAGTAAACTAAACAATAAACTATGGCTGGTTAATTGGGCCGCTTGTTGTTTTTTCTCGGCCCCTAATAGTCGTCCAACATGAGACGAAAGGGCGATGCCTAAGCCCATGGCGATGCTGGTAATTGCAAAGGTTATAGGGAAAGTAAAAGAGACTCCTGCCAGCGGATCTGTGCCCAACATAGCGACAAAAAATGTGTCGACTAAATTAAAAAAAATGATCGAAAAGATGCCCACTAAACTGGGGAGGGCTTTATGAATAATGAGAGGCGTGATGGGGGCATCAAGCAATTGTTGGCGTTGTTGTTCCATTCACATTGGATTGGGAAAACTTGTTATCAGTATACTTGGCAAATAAGCACAGTGAAAGTCGCAGGATAGCGCTTGAAACAACTGTGAGCTGCTTGTTTTTTAACCGCTTCGGTTGTTTTTAGGGTGGGAAAGCGGTAAATTGCGCCTTCCTAAATTGCGAGAGAAGTTATGTCTGAGTTTGACAGTATTCGCCCTTATCAAGATTCTGAAGTAGAACAAATACTTAAACGTCTTATCAATGATCCTGAATTGATTACTACACTGATTAAATTTCGCTTTGCCAAGGCGAAGGGCGTTTTTCTTTGGCTGACTTCTTTTATTTTGCGAAAGATACTTAAATTTAAGGTCAGGAATATTCGCTCGGTATATGATTTTCAAGTGATGGTTGAAACTTATATGGCGCATATGATCAAAACTACCACCAGTCAATTGAGCTCTAGCGGCTTGGATCATTTAGATTTAACTAAACCACATCTATTTATTTCTAATCATCGGGATATCGCACTGGATTCGGCATTTATTAATTACATCTTACATAATAATGGCCAAGATACCGTGCAAAATGCCATCGGTGATAATTTGTTAACCAAGCCTTGGGTTTCTGACCTGATGCGTTTAAATCGTAGTTTTATTGTTAAACGTTCGGCGACCACAAAACGTGAAAAATTAGAGAACTCAAAACAGCTATCCGCCTATATTCAGCACACCTTAAGTCATACTAGTGATCACATATGGATTGCGCAACGTGAAGGACGAGCCAAAGACGGTTTAGATGTGACTAATTCAGCATTAATTTCTATGTTGGCCTTAAATAAACCGAAACAACAAAGTTTTGCGGATTACATCAATCAGTTAAACATTGTGCCCGTTTCTATTTCCTATGAATTTGACCCCTGTGACGTGGCCAAGGCAAATGAACTGGTTTCACAAAATCAGCATGGCGAATATTTAAAACAAGAACATGAAGATATTTCGAGTATTTCTCGAGGGATTGTTGGTCAAAAAGGCCGGGTGCATGTGCATTTTTCCGAGACCTTGCAAGGGGAGTTTGAGTCGGCAAAACAAGTTGCTCAAGCCTTAGATAAGGCCATTATTGGTAACTATCAATTGATGCCGACTAACTGGCTTGCTCTGGGTGATGCTATACCTGAAGACGTTTCCGCGAATGAGTTGGCAGAAGCGAAGCGCTATTTTGAGGCGAAGTCTCGCGATATTAGTGCAGAGGTCCAAACTCAGTTGTATGCCATGTATGCAAATCCAGTCAAAGCTAGAATGCAACTATATGATTAATAATCAAATTTTTATAAAATAATACAATTGGCACTTTAGCTGCATACCCCCTTATAGGTATTATTTAAAAGGGTATGTTATGTTCCGTAGTAAAACTAGCCAAACCATCGCAAACGTTTTAGCCAATGGCGATAAACTTGAGCAATTGCTTTCTTTGATGTTGCCCGATGAAGTTTCGGAATTGGATCAACTTGGTTCGCAACATTGTCGTAGAAAGCGTCAATGTGGTGGTCGTTCACATTCTATATCGGCAAAGTTCTGAGCTATAACAAAAGTTGGACCTAATCACGAAGTTACCTATTCGCACGACTGAGGCTTAATTAGTCGATCTATCTGTGCTGTCTAAAGTTCTGATGCTGCTAAACTATACTGAAGAGCCAATTATAGGCTCGTCATCTCAGGTTATTTGCATTTAAACTTTAATAAGACAGCACAAATTATGGATCTAAATATACAAGCGGGGAGCTCATTTCCTCTGGGTGCCAGTTACAAAGGCACTGGCGTTAATTTCAGTATTTTTTCAAAAAGCGCAACGGCAGTTAATCTATTACTATTTAAAGAGATTAATTCACGTAAACCGTTCGCGAATATCCCACTAAACCCAACTATTAATCGTACCGATCATTATTGGCATATTTATGTTGAAGACCTTGATGTCGGGACTCTTTATGGCTTTCAGGTCGATGGTCCATGGTTACCGGAACTCGGCTTACGTTTTGATCCAAGTAAGGTTTTATTGGATCCCTATGCCAAGGTGACCCACTTTCCGGATAATTATTTACGTTTGGTGGCTGCGCGCCATGGCCACAATAATGTTGATCAGTGCATTAAAGGGGCGGTGGTTGATTTGCGTGGCTTTGATTGGCAAGGCACTCAGCCAATTAAGCGTTCATTGCAAGATACCATTATTTATGAACTACATGTTGCTGGTTTTACCAAGCATCCTTCTTCGGGGGTAGCGGCCCATAAACGTGGCACCTATGCGGGAGTTATCGAAAAAATCCCATATTTAAAGGCGCTTGGCATTACCGCTGTTGAGCTGATGCCTGTGCAACAATTTGATTTGCAAGATGCTCCGCTGGGTAAGCAAAACTATTGGGGTTATAGTCCCATCGCTTTCTTTTCTCCGCATAATGCTTATAGCTCAGATAAAAGTGTTTGTGGCGCTTTTAATGAATTCCGGATCATGGTGCGAGAGCTCCACAAAGCTGGCATCGAGGTGATTCTGGATGTGGTCTTTAATCATACCGCAGAGGGAGGGCATGATGGCCCAACCTTGAGTTTAAAAGGCTTACAAAATGATAGTTACTACATGCTGCAGCCAGAGAAACGTTGGTATGGAAATTACTCTGGATGTGGCAATACTTGTAATGCAAATCATTCGGTCATGCGCAGGATGATCCGTGACTCGTTGCGTTTTTGGGTCAATGATATGCATGTTGATGGTTTTCGTTTTGATTTGGCCTCGGTATTGGCTCGAGATTCACAGGGAAATGTGATGAAAGAGCCGCCTTTATTGTGGTCGATTGATTCAGATCCCTCGCTTGCTGGCACTAAAATTATCGCAGAGGCTTGGGATGCCGCGGGACTGTATCAAGTGGGTGAATTTGTTGGTGATCGTTGGAATGAATGGAATGGTCAGTTTCGCGATGATGTTCGAGCCTTCTTCCGTGGCGATCGTGCTGTTGTGAGTAAGTTCTCTGGTCGTTTATTAGGTAGTCCTGATATTTACTATAAAGATCATCATTCACCTCAGCGTTCCGTGAACTTAGTCACCGCACATGATGGTTTTACCCTCAATGATTTAGTCAGTTATAACGAAAAGCACAATTTAGAAAATGGGGAGAATAATCGAGACGGTGATAATCATAATGTGAGCTATAACCATGGGGTAGAGGGGCCAACTTTAAATCCCAAGATTAATCAATTACGTGAACAGCAAATGAAGAATTTCTTTACCACCTTGCTGTTATCTCTAGGAACGCCAATGATCACTATGGGTGATGAGGTGAAGCGTAGTCAGAATGGGAATAACAATGCTTACTGCCAAGATAATGAAATCTCTTGGTTTGATTGGAATCTGGTGGATGAAAACAGTGATCTCCTAAATTTTGTGCAAAATTTAATTAAATTACGCTGTTACGATGACGTGTTAGAGGAAAAAATCCACCTCAGTTTATCGGATGTGATCCATGATGCGAACATTGAATGGCATGGTGTGCAACAAGCTGAACCGGATTGGTCTGAAGATAGCCATTCTATCGCGGTGACCTTCTTAGACCCTTATTCAAAAGATCGTATGTATATGGTGTTTAATGCTTACTGGGAAGACTTAGAGTTTGTGGCTCCCGATATTGAAGGGTATTGGGTGATGTTAGTCGATACAGCGGCTAAACCGCCTAACGATATTTACGATTTTAAATCGGCTCCAATGTTACAAAATTCTTCGTTTAAAGTGGCGGCTCACTCGGTAAAAGTGTTTGTGGCGAATCCACAAATTGATAAACGTATTGAAAATTGCTTTGTTTAACTAGAGGTCGTTTGCTGAGATGCAGCAATAGTCAGCTGAGTTAAAAAACACGAGGGGGAGTGTTGGTCGTGAAATACACTCCCCAGCATCACCATTAATACCAATATACGAATACTCATAGAAAAAATAGCCACTAGTTTTACCTCTTTAGTTTGCCCTTCCCTATGGCCTCAGATGATTTAAGTCTTTAGTTATTGGAAGGGTAAACTAAGTAAAAGTTTCAAGTAGTTGATATTTTTTGGGTTTATATTTAATTACTGTGATGTTTCCCTAATTCTCAGGGCAAAGGTCTCAGCAGCTTCCAAGCTTAAAACAAGCCCAGTTGAGCACTAATTATTTGCTCAAAATCTAAGTTAATGAAAGGTAATATTGCATCAGCAATGGGTTGCAATTGCTTATCTAAGTAATGTTGATAATCGATTTGACTGCGGCAATAAGCAACAGGTTCAGGCCCATTTACGGTCATCCAATAATTAATAGTCCCTTTATTTTGATATTGCTGTGGTTTACCTAAAGCCTGATTATGTTGGTCGGCGAGGCGTGCAGCCCGAACCTGTGGTGGCACGTTTTTTACGTACTCATCGAGCTTGCGGCGTAAGCGCTTGTGGTAGATCAGTTGTGGGTCGTATTCACCCGCTAACAGCTTAGCGACGGTATCTAGAACAAATTGGCGTGGGTCTTGGTCGGAGAATAGCCGCTCTAACAATCCCGTTTGAAAAATCTTCGCCAGTTCGCTCCAGTCAGAACGTACCGTTTCTAGTCCTTTAATCACCATTTGGTTGTGCGCAGTTAAACCCGCATAGCGTTTTTTACTGCCAGTTTCTGAGCCGCGTATAGTCGGCATTAAGAAGCGTGAAAAGTGAGTTTCAAATTCAATTTCTAGGTAGCTCTCTAGCTGCATTTCTTGGCTGAGCTTATTGCGCCAAAAAAGGTTGATTTCTTTGGCTAGTTGTTGACCAATGGCACTCGCTTGTTCTGGACTTAGTTCTTGATTGAGCCAGACAAAGGTAGAGTCGGTATCACCATAAATCACTTGGTAGCCGTGTTCGGTGATCCAGTCTGCGGTTTGTTGCATCAGCTGGTGGCCGCGCATGGTAATTGAGCTTGCCAAGCGGGGATCGTGAAAGCGACAACCGGTAGAGCCAAGCACTCCATAGAAGCTATTCATCAAAATTTTGATCGCCTGCGAACGGGCTTTGTCTTGATTCGCTTTGGCTTGATCGCGCTGTAACCACAGCTGATTAATAATATCGGGTAAGAAATGTTTGTCGCGGCTAAATACGCCGCCTCTAAAGCCCTCAATGGCATTGTCTGGGCTTGCTAGGCCTTCAATTAAGCCTAAGGGATCAATTTTAAAAGTGCGAATAATAGAGGGGTAGAGGCTCTTAAAATCGAGTACCAGTACATTTTTATATAGCCCAGGCTTAGAGTTCATCACAAAGCCGCCAGGGCTGTCGGCGACAAAGTCATGGCTTAAGTTAGGCGCGATATAACCCGCGCGATGCAGCTTGGGTAAGTAAACATTGGTGAAAGCTGCAACACTACCGCCACTTCTATCCAGCATTAAACCGGTGAGTTGTGCGCGTAAGCAAAGAAATTCAAGGAGTTGGGTATGCTTGAAAATATCGAGTACTAACTTACAGTCTTCTAAATTGTAAGCGGCTAGCTGTGGCTTATCATGGGCAAAATTGTGGTTTATTTCGGCCATTCTATCTTCAACTTCGGCTACCAATTTGCCTCGGTTTAATAGCTGCCGAGCCACATTTTCTAGGCTAAAGCTATCAAAGTGGTAGGTCGCTGATTTTAGCGAGTCGATGCCATCGATCACCACTCGCCCGGGGATACTAATAAAACCGATGTGAGGCATATCGTGACGTTCACGCCATCTGGCAATGCCATGATGGCGACCAATGGCCAATTTAATCCCATGCACGGCAGCGCGTTTAACCAGCAGTCGAAAATCAAAATTGATGACATTCCAACCAATGATGATGTCTGGGTCGAGGTTTTGAAACTCTACTTCTAATTGTTTTAATAGTGCGTACTCATTGGCTAGCCAAGTGATTGGCGTGTCGGCGGCTTGCTCTGGGCCGATCATCAGTACCCGTTGGTAGTTGTCACTATATAAACCAATTGAATATAGCTGACCTTTTTCACTGCACTCAATATCTAGCGATAATACCGACAGTTGGGGCGTATATTGCGCCGCTTTAATTTTTGCCTGCTGCAAGGCGGGGTAACGAGAGTCATGACTCTGCAGGCCAGTAAACAGCATGCTGCCATAACAAAAGCGTTCCGTGAGAAAACGCTCATGCAGTTTTATATCGCTCTCAAAACAGCTTAATCCTGCCTGTTTTAACTGTTGCGCAGCTTGGCTGTGGTTTTTGATACTAGAAAAATAGAGTGCGCTTACCGGCTGGTGTTGGAAGGTTTTTAGGGACACCGAAGCATGACGGTTTAGCTGTGATCCCAGCAGGGCGAGCACCGCATTTAACTGATGGTTGAGAACAAAAAAAACTGGCTGTTGATCATCTATCTCGAGGCAAATAGCACCTTGTTCGCTGGCCAACCACAGCTGAATATGAGCCTGACCTTGACGGTCATAGCTATTGGCTGTGAGTAGAAATCCTTGAATTGCTTGGCTGGTCACGATTGGCTCGGTCTATATTATAGGTTTAGCGGCGAATGTACTAAAGGAACTTAGCATACAACTAATTGCTTTAGCCAATGGCTATTTCTAGAGTGTTTCGTGCTTCGTTGGATTCGCTTGAACAATAATGGAATGAATAAAATTAATCTGCTTTAGGACGACGGCTGGTATAAATGTCTCTTGAGTGCCAAAGCGGGTTTTTCTATGTAATTCCAAGAGCAATAAGCGAGTAGCAGGGTTAAACAGAAAGCCATCACAAACATATGAATCGCTGTCACTTTCGGGATTGTGGTGGCTATCAGTTGCTGTATTGGCCATGCATAAATGTACATGCCGTAAGAATAGTCGCCCAAGTGATTGTAATGCAGAATTTTTCCTTTAGGTAGATAAGCAAAACACATGATTAAGTAGGGAGTGATGATTAGGTAGCTAATAAAAAACAAACTCTGGTTGAGGCTGAAGAATGCCAACAGCAGTATCAGTATGGCGGCTAACATGCCTTTGTAGTTGATGCCAATCCAAGCCCTAAAAACGTAGAGATTACCGCCGATAAAGAAGGCGCTCGCGAAACGATAGAATTTACTATAAAACCAATGCGGCTCGCGACCACTTAGCTGGTCATGAATAAATAACATTAGGCAGATAAGGGCGGTGAGGACGATCACTGTCGGTAGCCAGTTTACGGCAACTTTTAGTTTTCTAGCAAACTGATAAGTCACTCCAAACCCAGTTAATATTAAATACATCTTTAGTTCCCATGGCAGGGTCCATAGCGAACCATTCACACTGCGGTTGTAGGGAGCACTGGTAAATACATCGGGTAGCATTTGGTAGTCGCCAACAATAATAGAGCTATTGTAGATCAGAAAATTTTGGGTCTCGTTATGGCTCAAATATTGGCCTAGGCTTAATTTAGAAAGTTGTAAACCGAGTAAGCAACAAAAAATAACAGAGGTGATCAGTGCAGGGTAGATCCTGAGGCATCGGGATAATACAAAAATAGTTAAAGATCTTGCGGTAAGTAAACTTTTACAAACTAGCAAACCACTGGTAATGAAGAAAATATCCACCGCAATATAGCCTAAGGATAAGCCTAGATATTGGGCGATGGGCTCACTGTGTTCATTACCTGTCGCCAAGCAAAAGCTGTGGCTGTATACCACTAAACATGCCGCTAACATCCTTATTAGCTTGAAGTTATTATCTTTGGTTTTCAGTAATTCTTGTAGCTGCATTGATTGGCCAATATTTATATTTTGAGTATAGGCTTGTTTATATTAGTTGATTATTTATTGCTCGTTGTTGGAATGGTGGGCATAAAAAAAAGCTGGCCTGGGCCAGCTCTTTGCATTTAGTTTTACGTTTAAAAGCTAAAGTTTAGCTCCAGGCTTTAAAGGTATTAATTAAGCCGTTGGTTGAACTGTCGTGAGCGGTGACGGCTTGCTGGCTTTTTAGTTCGGGCAAAATTTGGTTGGCCAACTGTTTGCCAAGCTCTACGCCCCACTGGTCGAAGCTAAAGATGTTCCAGATAACGCCTTGTACGAAGATTTTGTGCTCGTACATCGCAACCAGTGCACCTAAAGAGTAAGGGGTGATTTTCTTAAGCAAAATAGAGTTGGTTGGTTTGTTACCAGTGAATACTTTAAACGGTGCCAGTTCAGCAATTTCTTCAGCTGATTTACCTGCGGCCACTAACTCTGCTTCAACGGTATCGCGAGACTTACCAAAGGCTAAGGCTTCGGTTTGGGCAAAGAAGTTAGACATTAATTTCTGATGATGATCAGACAAAGGATTGTGGCTCACTGCTGGTGCGATAAAATCACATGGGATTAACTTGCTGCCTTGGTGAATTAATTGGTAGAAGGCGTGCTGACCGTTAGTTCCCGGCTCACCCCAAATAATTGGGCCGGTTTGGTAATCAACCGGGTTGCCATTACGGTCGACATTTTTACCGTTGGACTCCATGTCACCTTGTTGGAAGTAAGCTGCAAAGCGGTGCATGTATTGGTCGTAAGGCAGAATCGAAACGCTTTCCGCACCGAAGAAGTTATTGTACCAAATGCCAAGCAAGGCAAGGATTACCGGTAAGTTTTGTTCAAAATCGGTTTCAGCAAAGTGCTTGTCCATGGCATGCGCGCCTTCGAGCAATTCGATGAAGTTATCGTAACCTACCGTTAACGCGACTGATAAACCAATCGCCGACCAAGAAGAGTAACGACCGCCAACCCAATCCCAAAATTCAAACATGTTGTCGGTGTCGATACCAAATTCGGCAACTGCAGGGCCGTTGGTTGACAGGGCTGCAAAATGTTTAGCCACGTGGGCTTGATCGTTCGCCGCCGCTAGGAACCAATCGCGTGCGCTATGCGCATTAGTCATGGTTTCTTGGGTGGTAAAGGTTTTTGATGCCACTAGGAATAAGGTGGTTTCGGGGTCGACTTGTTTTAGAATTTCGGCAATATGAGTGCCATCTACATTCGAAACAAAGTAGGTTTTGATATGTTCAATTTTGTAAGCACCCAACGCTTCAGTAAGCATCACTGGACCCAAGTCTGAACCACCAATCCCAATATTTACAATGCTGCGAATGGCTTTGCCTGTATAACCTTTCCATTCACCGGAGTGGATTTTTTGACAGAAGCCTTGCATTTTTTCCAATACCGCATTAACCGCAGGCATGACGTCTTCGCCGTCTACGATGACCGGGGTATTGCTACGATTTCGTAAGGCGGTATGTAATACAGAACGCCCTTCTGTTTGGTTGATTTTCTCACCAGAGAACATTGCCTTAATCGCGCCATCGAGCTTGGTTTCTTTGGCGAGTGCAAACAGCTGCTGCATAGTGTCGTTAGTGATCAGGTTTTTCGAGTAATCGAGTAAAATTTGCTCGTTAAACGAAACTGAAAAACGCTTGAAACGCTCAGCGTCAGCGGCGAATAATTCGCTGAGTTGAACATCTTTCTGTGCCTCGAAATGCGCTTGTAGCGCTTTCCACGCTTGTGTATGAGTTGGATTGATATTGTCCAGCATTGACCTTGTTCCTTAGATACTTAACCTAATTGACCGAGTTGCAAGTTTATTGACCGTCACTTGCGGCTAGCACTTTACCCTTTCTGGGAAAAAAGACGCAAGCAATCAGATCAAAATACTATGAAAGCCTGTGTTTTGTATTTGCCAAATGTGGCACATTTATCGAAAATTCATTATTTTTTAAGTTTTTTGTCTAGTTTTTAACTCTTGTTTTGGTGTGCGGGCTGTTCGAGTTGTTGTTACAATGACCACAAATTGTTCACTAATGTTGCTAACAAGGATCGATGTTTGCGCAATGTACAGCTTCAAATAAAGTCTGATAATGCCCATTATTTACTGAATAGTGGTCGTTTGGTGGCATTAATGACCGCGCTGTATAGTTTGTTATGGTGGTGGCTATTTTCTCCTGATTATCGTTTTGTACCGGGTTTCATTTGGTTACTGTGCATGTTGCTTTTAGCGGCGGCATTTTATTTTTTCTTGCGCCTAAATCGTGACTTTTCGGCGCATTCAGCGCCTGCTTCACAGCTCGTTCGTTACTTTAGTTTGTCGACTAGTAGTGGGATCTTATGGGGGGTTGGTATCTTGCTATTTGCCCCAGACTTAGGTGGCGCAGAGCGCCTGTTGTTAATGATTTTACTCGGGTCACTGTTATCCTTGGTGGTGGTTCCCAATTTATTAAGCATTAGTAGCTTCAATGGTTTTTGTTTGCCCATTTTATTGGCGCTAACGGTAGTTTCGGTGGATCGTAGTCAAGTCGAATTGGTGGCCTGTTTAGTGCTGTGGCTGAGCTGGGTGCAGCTAAATTTAGTTTTGAAGCGTGCTGAAGCCTTGGTTCAGGCAAATTTTACCGAGGGTGCGCGAAATCGGCTTAAAGTTTTAGAGTTGGCCGATAGTCATGCCTTGATGCGTGAACAAAGCGAGCGAGATGCACTGACCGGTTTATATAATCGGGCGATATTTGAGCAATCCTTGGCTCAGCATTGGCGTTTAAGTGGCCGAGCTAAAACTTCCTTAAGTTTATTATTGATCGACGTTGATTTCTTTAAGCCATATAACGATCATTACGGGCACGTCGCTGGAGATCAGTGTTTAAGCTTGGTTGCGAGTTTGTTTACACAAGCCTTACAGCGTGAAGATGATATCGTTGCGCGCTATGGCGGCGAAGAGTTTGTAATGATCTTGCCCAATACCGATACTAAAGGCGCATTGCAAGTTGCGGAACGAATCAGAACACTACTTGCAGAGGCAAAGTTGCGGCACGAGTACTCCACGGTGGCTAGCTATGTGACCGTGAGCATTGGAATAGCCTGTCTTATTCCTGTGGCGCAACAGAATGCTAAAGACTTCGTAAACAAGGCTGATATAGCCCTATATAGAGCCAAGCAGTTAGGTAGAAACCAAGCTGTAGTGGCCGCTCGTGGAGAAATAGAATGAGTATGCAGTTACATCGTATTGAAGAGCTAATCGATTTACTCAAGCCGGTTTGGCGTCAACAGCCGGAGTTAAATTTAGTCGAAATGCTCACCCAAATCGCCGACCAAGCAGGGTTTAAACAACCTTTGAGTGAGTTAACTGACGATGTTTTAATTTATCAATTGAAAATGTTGAATCTAGCCAAGGATGAGATGATCCCTGGTCTAGCTAAAGATTGCGAAGATGATTTTAAAACTGCGTTACTAAAAGCTCGAGGTATTAAAGCTTAGTATTGCCCGCCAGTTTGTTAGGGCTTACTTGTTTTATAGGTAAGCCTGTAAACGATTGATGCCCCTCAAAAGGATTGAGTGATGAGTGAACGAATTCCCGTTAAAGACGTGAGTCCACCCGCTAGAAAAACAAATGCCAAGAAACGTGCGCCGGTCGATCGATACAACCCTCAAGAACAGATTTATGTACGTGAACAAAAAGGCTTGTTCCAACGTGTACGCAAATATATGGGGTGGTTATTTATTGCCGCTTTTGTGCTTGTGCCATTTATCCCCTACGGCGATCGCCAAGCGATTTTGTTTGATATCGCAGCTCGGCAATATCACTTTTTTAGTCTTACTCTGTGGCCGCAAGATTTATTGCTACTGGCTGGCTTTTTCATTATTGCCGCCTTCGCTCTATTTTTTATAACCACCTTCTTAGGGCGGGTTTGGTGTGGCTATCTTTGTCCGCAAACGGTGTGGACTTTTATTTTTATCTGGTTTGAAGAAAGAATTGAAGGCAGTGCTAATAAGCGGCGTAAGTTAGATCAATCTGCCTGGAATGTGAATAAAATTTGGCGTAAAACCGCTAAGCATGCCGCTTGGGGCGCTGTATCGGTGTTTACGGCACTATCTTTTGCCGCCTATTTTGTACCCGTTAAACAGTTGTGGTGGGATTTTTTTACGTTCAACGCAACCAGCGGCGTGACCTTCTCTATTATTTTCTTCGCGGTTGCCACTTACGCCAATGCAGGTTGGATGCGCACCATTGTATGTACTCATATGTGCCCCTATGCGCGTTTTCAATCAGCGATGTTTGATAAAGATACCTTCATCGTGGGTTACGATACTCAACGCGGCGAAACGCGAGGACCGCGTAAACGTAATGCCGATCCCAAAGCGCTTGGTTTAGGTGATTGTGTGGATTGTGATCTCTGCGTACAAGTCTGTCCCGCGGGGATCGATATTCGTGAAGGTTTGCAGTATGAGTGTATTAACTGTGGCGCTTGTATCGATGCTTGTGACCAAACCATGGAGCGTATGCACTATCCGAAAGGTTTGATCCGTTATACAACCGAACATAATTTAGCGGGTCAGAAAACCGCAATCCTGCGACCCAAACTGATTGGTTATGGAGTGGTTTTAACGGTGATGTTAGTCGCCTTTGTGATGACTTTGATTAATATTAAACCGATGCAACTGGATGTATTGCGTGATCGCTCATCTTTATACAATGAAAATGCCGAGGGCTTAATCGAAAATACTTACACCCTCAAGGTGATTAATAAGTCCTCTGAAGCGCAAGCGTTTCAGTTGAGTGTGCTCGGTCTAGAAGAGGTTGAATGGCTGGGTGCTCAGCAAGTAGAGGTTAAGGGTGGCGAAGTGCTTAATTTACCGGTAACTCTGGTGAGTGACCCTTATTTACTACCGCGACCGATCACCGATATTGAGTTTGTCATGCAAAGTAATGGCCAGCAGGTCACGCAACATAGTCGCTTCATTAGTGGTGGTTAACGTCGCATGAGCGTGGCGTTAAGCTGCTTGGCTTTACTGTTAATGCTGCCCTATTTATTGGCAGCATTTGGCTCTTGGATGCGTAAACGGCAGCTGGGACGAGTGGATAATCAGGACCCTCGCCAGCAAGCGCTACAATTGGATAAACGTGGGCAGCGGATCTACGCTGCCCAACAAAATTCCTGGGAAGCCTTAGTTTTATTCATCGCTGTTATCGTGATTGCTTACTTTTCTGGTTTAGATCCGCAATTGCTCGATGTGCCTGCCGTTGTATATTTGTTGGTCAGGATCTTACATCCCTTGGTTTATCTTTTGGGCCAAGCTTATTTGCGTTCAGCCTTAGCCGCGGTGGGCTGGTTAAGTTGTATTTACATTGTCGTTTTGGCTTTTCAGCAAAGCTAAGCCTCCTTGTCGGCTGGCTAGGCTGATCGTTTTACTGTTACACTGCGCGGATAACTTACCCATAGTGCTGAAGTCATTCTATGAGCGCCTTCCTATTTGCCGAATTGCATCCCGATCTAATTTTAGATGCCATTGAATCACAGGGGATCTACCCCAGTAGTGGTTTACTTGCCTTAAATTCCTATGAAAACCGGGTCTATCAGTTTATGGCTGAAGATGACTTGCGTTATGTGGTTAAATTTTATCGTCCTGAGCGTTGGAGCGAAGCACAGATTATCGAAGAGCATCTATTTAGTTTAGCGATGGCTGCGTCTGACATTCCTGTTGTTGCTCCGATTGTTCGCGATGGTCAAAGCTTGTTTGCGTATCAAGGTTGGTGGTTTGCCCTTTTTCTTAGTGTGGGTGGGCGAGGCTTTGAAGTGGATAATCTTGATCAACTGGAACGGGTTGGTCAATATTTGGGACGGATGCACCAACGTGTGGGGCGTCAGTTATTTGAACATCGTTTATCGATCAATACCGAAGAGATGTTAGAGCAACCTATTGCCTTGCTTAAGGATTGGTTACCTAAGGGCCTCGCCTTACCCTTTTTTACTATTGCCGAACAAGTTGCGGATGCGGCGAAAGTGGCCTACAAGCCCAATAAAATTATTCGCTTACATGGCGATTGTCACCCCAGTAATATTTTGTGGCGTGATGGGCCGATGCTGGTGGATTTGGATGACGCGCGTAATGGTCCAGCTGTGCAAGATATTTGGATGATGTTGGCGGGCGATGATAACGAGCGTCGTTTGCAATTAGAGGTTTTTCTTGAAGGTTATGAATCATTTTGTGAATTTGATAAGCGAGAGTTGGCGCTGATTGAGCCACTGCGGGCGATGCGGATGATCCATTATATGGGGTGGTTGGCACGTCGCTGGGAAGATCCTGCTTTTCAACGTGCCTTTCCTTGGTTTAATTCACAGCGTTATTGGGAAGATCAGATTCTGGCGCTTAAAGAGCAATTATCTGCCTTGCAGCAGCCGCCATTGTCATTAACGCCAGGGTATTAATATGAGCCTCGAAATTGAGCGTAAGTTTTTAGTGAAAAATATGGATTTTGTTGCCCAAGCGACAGCCTCTTTGCGGATAGTGCAGGCCTATCTCAACAGCGATAAGCAGCGTACGGTTCGGGTGCGGATCCAGGGAGAGCAGGGCTACTTAACGATTAAAGGCGTGAGTAATGCCGCTGGTTTGAGTCGTTTCGAATGGGAACAGCCTTTGGCTTTGGCCGACGCCGAGCAATTATTAAATTTGTGTGAGCAGGGGGCTATCGATAAGTTGCGTTATTTGGTACCAGTGGGTCAACATACCTATGAAGTAGATGTTTTTACTGGAAATAATCAGGGGCTGATCGTAGCAGAAGTTGAATTAAACAGCGAACAAGAGCATTTTGAAAAGCCCGATTGGTTAGCAGAAGAAGTCACCGGACAGCGGCAATATTACAATAGTATGTTAGCGAAAACGCCCTTTAAAACTTGGCTTTAAACCGAGTGTTTGTCACATTCCCTAGGCTAATATTTTGATTTAGCTGGCATCCTGTAGTTATCGATATAGGATTAACTGTAAAGGTTGGTTTTTTGTAAGGGGTTTGTTATGAAAAAGTTTGTGACACCAGTGGACGCTTTGATGCATTGGCAACGCATACAACCACAACAGGTCTATTTACGCCAGCCGATTGATGGTGTATTTCATGAAAAAACTTGGGCAATGGTGGCTCGTGAAGCTGGGCAAATTGCTCAAGGGCTGCGACAACAAAATTTAGCGCCGGGTGACAAAGTGGCGATTTTGGCCAAAAATAGCGCAGAATGGTTTATCGCTGATTTGGCTATTATCATGGCCGGTTGTATTAGTGTGCCTATTTATGCCACCGCCAGTGTCGATACCATCCGCTTTGTGTTGCAGCATAGTGAAGCAAAGTTATTGTTTGTTGGTAAGTTAGATGATTGGGATAAGCAAGCGGCCGCAATTCCTAATGGTTTAACTACGGTGGCAATGCCTTACCACACTATGGCTTGCGATATTCAATGGCAAGACTGGTTAGACCGTTTGTCGGCCATCGACAAACATCATCTTTGGTCGGCGCAAGACATTATGACCATTATTTATACCTCTGGTAGTACTGGTGAGCCGAAAGGTGCTGAAATTAGTTTTGCTGCTTATCGCTATGCCTGCGAGCGTCTGATTGTGGTATTAGAGGCCAATCGTGATGACCGGATGATTTCCTACCTCCCCTTAGCCCACATTACTGAGCGTGTTTATATACAAGGCACGAGTATTTTTAGCGGTCAACCTACGGTATCTTTTGTTGAATCGTTAGCCGCTTTTGCCGACAATTTACGCAGTGTTCAACCAACCTTATTTATTTCGGTACCGCGGCTATGGGCTCGTTTTCAGCAAGGCGTATTTGAAAAAATCCCCCCTAAGAAGCTTAAGTTGTTACTGACGGTTCCGCTGTTGTCGAGTTTGATCAAATTAAAAATAAGAAAGGCTTTGGGGTTGAATAAGGCGCGTATTTTAGGTTGTGGCAGCGCACCGATTGCCCCCGCCTTATTACACTGGTATCAAACGCTCGGTCTTAACATCTCAGAAGCGTGGGGGATGACCGAAAACTTAGCCTATGGCAGTTTAAATGTGCCTTTTAGAGCCGATAAGATAGGAACCATCGGTAAAGTTGGCCCTGGGGTAGAATTGAAGCTGTCCAATCAAGGTGAAATTCTGGTGAAAGGCAAAGCGATGATGCGAGGCTATTATAAACACCCAGAGTTGAGTGCCGAGGCGTTGGTCGATGGTTGGCTGCACACTGGTGATAAGGGAACCATCGATAGCGACGGTTATCTAAAAATTATAGGCCGGCTTAAAGAAAGTTTTAAAACGGCGAAAGGAAAGTATGTTGCGCCAGTTCCTATTGAACAGCGCCTTGCGGAAAATTCGATGATAGAACAGGTGTGTGTGGTTGGTAGTGCATTGACTCAGCCCTGCGCCTTAGTTGTGTTAGCTGCTGAGCTGAAGCAGCATTCGCAGCAGCAAATCGAAACCAGCTTAGGCCGTACACTAACTCAGGTAAATCAGCATCTGGAAAGCCATGCCAAGCTGTCTCATTTGATAGTGGTAGAGCAGGATTGGAATGTTGATAATGCCTTGCTCACGCCCACATTAAAAATTAGGCGCAGTGAAATTGAGCACTGTTATGCAAGCTTAATTCATCAGCCTGCAGAGGCTGAAGTGATGTTTGAAAACGGACACTGGTACACTTAAGTCGCGCGGGATTGTTGAGCGCTGCTATTCATCTTGTTGTAGGTTGTAGGCGTTAATGCTTACCTAGATAAACTTAAGTATTTGTTTTTATTTTTATTTTATATATAAATGGAAGCTAATGACTCTTATTATCATCCCTTCGCTCTCGCGGAGGGGGTGATAAAGTCATGGTAAAGCGATTGACCGAGTACTTGCTTATCTTTATGCTCGGTTTTTTATGGGTACATTGAAGGAATTTTAGATTGATGAAAAAAATACTGATTGCTCTCATGGCGCTGTTGGTTATACCGATGGCATTGGCGACAGACTTTAAGCAAGGCACACATTATGAAGTGATCAAGCAAACCGCCACCGCAAAGCCCGAAGTTATGGAGTTTTTCTCTTACTACTGTCCCCATTGTTATAAGTTTGAACCGGTAGCGAAAAGCATTCAATCCTCTTTGCCTGCTGGAGTTGCATTTAAGAAGAACCATGTGAGTTTTCTCGGTGGTAAAGTCATGGGCGAAGAAATGGTTCGTGCCTATGCTGTGGCAGAAATGCTAAATGTGGATTCGCAAGTAAGCAGCGCTATTTTTGATGCAATCCATGTTAAGCGCCAGCGTTTTTCTAGTCGTGATGATATTCGCGATATTTTTGTTGCTAATGGTGTGGATGCCAAGAAATTTGACAGTGCTGCCAACAGTTTTGTGGTCAATGGCATGGTGTCGCAGATGGATAAAAATACCATTAACTATAAAATTCGTGGGGTACCCGCTTTAGTGATTAATGGTAAATATCAAGTGAACACTGGATCGGTTAAATCTCTTGAAGAGCTCAATCAATTAGTGACTTACTTGGTTAACTTAAAAGTCTAATCCTTCACAATTCCTTATAAGAAAACAGTCTCTTTAGGCTGTTTTTTTGTTTGTCTTCATTGGCTAGATATTGATATGTATTATCGGTGCTAATTTCGCGCTTTTAGTACCAATCTAACTCATTATTTATTCATGTTGGCGGGCCTAAATCACCGCTAACTGCGCCCAATGGCTCTATCAATCTGTGTTTATCCCATATAGTCGTTGATAGTGCTGTATCAGTTTGTTTATCTCTCCGGAGCGTTGTAGTTGGTTTAACTGCTCTTGTAGGCGCTGCAATATAGCTGGATTACTTTGTTTATTACAGGCGATGGCTTCTAATGAGCTATAAAACTCAAATCCTTGCGGGTTAATATCTAAATTATTATTTTCCAGTATATAGGCGGTTAATAATGTATCACTGGCCCAGGCATCGATTCGTTCTCGGTGGAGTTTTTCGGCGCTGTTTAGGTTGGTTGTTGTTAAGTCTAGTTTCAAATTAAAACTACTTAAGTACTCGCTCACGCTACTACCGAGGTAGCTGCCTATTTTTATACCATTAAAATCAGCCAAACTACGTAAGTTTTTGGCATTCTTATGTCGTTGATACAGGGCGAAACGATTGGCGAATAGTGGACTTATCCAAGTAAATAAGCTTTCTCTTGATTCAGTTCGTTCAATCGTAAATACGCAGCTATTGGGGGAGTAGAGAGTGAGCTTGTAGGCTCGTTTAGGAGACAAAACCCTGAGTTGGAGATCGAGTCCACTTTTTTGTTTGAGTAATTGAAATATATCAATATTAAGCCCCGAGAGTTGTTGTTGCTCTTGAATTACATAGGGTGGGTTGACATGAGTATAAAAAATCAAGGGGCTGGCATTTGCGGTCAGTGCCATCAGCCCCAAATAAAGTGCGATGATTACTTTTTCCATGATTGTAACAAGTCTGAGTAGTTGATTGTTTTACCTTGCGGTTTTTCATTGCTCAGGGGCGGTTTAGGTGAACCGGGTTGATTTAACCAATACTGTTTATCTTCGATGGGATTGAGTTGAGGGTTGCATTGAGTTTGGCTGTGTTGATTGAGTTTTGCTAAACCCCTATCCATGTGTTCGGCGAGTTCATTCATGATGAGTGGAATGTTGGCTCCCGGTTGATTCACTCGACCAATGTATTGCCACCAAAGCTCCGATAAGCTTGGGTAGTGGGGGACATTAAAGCCCGTGGGAGTCCATTCGTTACGAGCCTCACTTTGGTAAAACTCGACTAAGCCTCCCAATTCTGCAGAGCGTGCGCTGAAATTGTCTGAGTTGACATCACTGAGTCGGATCGGCGTGAGGCCGACCATGGTTTTTTTCAGAGAGACGCTTTTAGCAACATTAAATTGAGCATACAGCCAAGCCGCTTGCTGTTTTTTTAAGCTTGTTGATTTTAATAAGGTCCAACCGCCCACGTCTTGATAACCCGATTTCATTCCCTGTTGCCAGTAAGCGCCGCGTGGTGCAGGTGCAACCCGCCAAAGCGGTAATCCTTGGGAGTCAGTCAATGGTAGGTTGGGATGGCTTAAATCGGGGATAAAGGCGGTATACCAAAATATCTGTTGGGCAATGTGTCCCTTTTTTAGTTCGGCTTGGGCTTGATATAAATCTAAATTGATAGCCTCAGGGGGGGCGAAACGTTTCAGCCAATCGGCATATTTTTCTATCGCGTAAATGGCCGCGGGTGAGTCGAGAGCCCCGCCTCGTTTTACAGTTGCGCCTACAGGGTGGCAATCTTGGTTACGGATCCCCCATTCATCGACTGGTAGACCGTTTGGTAGACCAACATCCCCCACCCCTGCCATCGATAACCAACTATCGGAGATCCGCCAACCCAATGAAGGGTCGTTTTTACCAAAGTCCATATGACCATATACTTTTTGTCCGTCAAGCTCTTTGACGTGAATGGTGAAAAACTCAGCGATGTCTTCATAAGCTGACCAGTTCTGAGGTACTGCCAGTGGATAGCCATATAGTTGAGCAAATCGTTGTTGCAGTTCTGGGCGCTCAAACCAGTCTTGTCGATACCAATAGAGGTTTGCAAATTGTTGATCCGGCAACTGTAATAAGTTGCCATATGGATCGGTGGTGAAGGCAAGTCCCATAAAGTCGCTTAAGTCTAAATTTGGCAGGGTAACGGCTTTGCCTTCTTCCTGCATAAAATGACTTAAATTGAGTATTTTATTGGAGCGGTAATGGCCACCAATGAGATCGCTGTCACTCACATAAATGTCGTAATGGTTGATGCCTAAATCGATTTGATTATGTAATTTTTTGACCACGTCATTTTCATTAATGACTTCATGGATCACCCTAATACCGGTGAGATCTTGAAATAATGGTGCGATAACGGTTGCTTCATACCAATGTGTGCTTATACGCTCGGTTGCAACACGAATGGTCATTCCCTGATAGGGTTTGGCGGCTTGTTTAAACCAGATTAATTCTTCGATTTGTTGCTGGCGACTGAGGGTTGACGGGCTAAATTCATCTAACCATGGATCCCATTCTTCGGCGAGACTCACGCTACTGAGAGCGCAGCACAATAGTATTGTTCGCATGTTATCCACCTATTGTTATATCCTCCTACTAAAAATAGCAGATGTTTAAAAGTTGAAGCCTAAGACTTTCTGGGATGAGCTGGGTTTTGAACTTGAATTCTGGATATTAGTGATTGATTTTTATATTAAATAACATAAGAACTCTACTTAAATCATGAGGCTTGTTGTGCCCATGCTTAAGTCGTTTGAATAGCGTTGTGGCCCCCTTAGGCTTTGTTTTTGGGTGCTCGTATCGAATGATTTATGTTCTAGTATAAAAGCGTAACAATGTGCTGAAGCTCGCCGTATAATCATTTTTTGATTGGTGTTTATTCCTTGGTTTCTGATGCTATGAGGGCGAGCGTAAGAATCGGCAAAGGTTTAAGCGCTGAAGGTTTGTATTGGTGAGCCTAAAAACCCACATCTTAGGAAATACGATGACTGATTTTGTGTTACATCCGCAATTGGCAAAAGACGGCATTTGGCTCGGCGATTTTGAACTATGCCGAGTATTATTAATCAATGATAGTCAATTTCCATGGCTAGTATTAGTACCAATGGAAGATGATATTGCTGATATTTACCAGTTGGATAATTGTCAACAAGCGCAGTTTTGGCGAGAATCTAAACGGGTTAGTGAAGCCTTAATGGACCTCTATCAAGGGGACAAATTAAATCTTGCTGCTTTGGGAAATGTGGTGCCGCAGCTACATGTGCATCATGTGGTGAGGTTTCATGATGATCCGTTGTGGCCGCAAGCCATTTGGGGACAATTGCCGCTCAAAGCCTACAGCCCTGAGCAGCGTGCGAAGCAGGTGAGCCAGATCCAACAGGCTCTGCAAGCGCATTGGCAGGTGGTCGCCGAATCATGATGTAACAATTGGACTTAAGCTAAATAGGATAAACAATGGAAGGTTTTTGGCGTTGGTTATTGATTATCATTGTGGTGATGTTATTGGTGCGTTGTGAAACTCATGCGTCTTTATATCAGGCAGAAAGCAATGGCATCCGATTAGAGATCCCTCGATTCTTAGCTACCCCGTTTGTTTGGGTGGATAAGCAAGTGGGCCAGCCGATGGTATGGGGTTATCATTTGCCTTGGGATGATGATTATCAATTTAAGCTATATTCGAGTGACAGCGAGTAGTCCTCACTTGAATAAGTGTAGCCTGGTGTTGCGATGTTAATAGCGGCCGATGGACTCATAGCCACTGACCAATAAGGTCAATGGCTGTTGATTGGCGAAGCTTATGACTCGTCGTCCAGATGATCCCAGGCTTCTTTGTTCATTTGTACCTTGGCCCACCAAGTATCATCGGCGGCAATTTGGCCATGTTCATCTATCTGTGGGATGGGTAAACCCTTGCGTTTGCAGACGTCGGCAAAAATCGGGTGGCCGCCTTCAAACATAATCCTGTTTTGCTCTTCTGGGCTGACCAAGCAAGGACCCTGATACATCCCCGCCAGTTGGCGTTGTCGCTGCGCTTCATAAAGAATCAGTGCACTAGCCACCGAAACATTCAGTGACTGCACCATCCCAACCATGGGGATAATAATGTCTTGATCGGCTAAGGCAAGCGCAGTATCAGAGATCCCGTATTTTTCCTGGCCCATTAAGATTGCGGTAGGTTTGGTATAGTCAATCTCACGAAAGTCTACCGCACTATCTGACAAATTAGTGGCTAAAATCTGCATGCCGCTGTTGCGTAACTGAGCCACTGCATCTTCGATCTTGTCGTGGTTATGCACTTTCACCCAGTTTTGACTGCCGGTGGCGGTGCCACGACGAAGTTCGTCTTTATAGTTTTCCCAAATGGCATGTACATGGTCGACACCCACGGCATCACAGGTACGCACAATCGCCGATAAGTTATGTGGCTTGTGTACGTTCTCCATACAAACGGTTAAGTCTGTTTGGCGGGCGTCTAACATAGCGCGAATGCGCTGATGGCGTTCAGGTGTCATTGGTTTCTCGTTTATTTAATTTCTTAAGCGAACCACCCGTAATACCTCTGGCATGACTCGGATTTTTCGCATGATGTTGGCTAGGTGGATACGGCTATGGGTGGTAATGAGCAAGTCGACGGTATAAACCCGTCCTTCTTTTTCTTCGGTGACAATGTTCACGATATTGGCACCAGTCGAGGCTACGACATTGGTTAAACTGGCTAGGATCCCTTGGTGATTAACCATGTCGATACGCATTTCGGTTTTGTATTCGCTGGTATTCTCGGCATCTTTTGACCAATCGACATTGATGTAGCGATCGGGCTCTTTTTGATAGCCGCTGATATTTTTACAGGATTCGAGATGCACCACTAAGCCTTTGCCTTGGCTTATATGTGCCACGACCGGATCGCCGGGAATAGGTCGACAGCAGTTGGCATAAGTGAGTAACAAACCCTCGGCGCCTTGAATCGCGATAATCCCTTTGCCCTTGTGTTGGCCAAGTTCTTCGGTATTGCCCAATAATCGTCTACCGACCACAATGCTCATGGCATTGCCTAAGCCGATTTCGGCTAACAGATCGTCGATAGACTCCGCTTTTAGATCTTGTAATACCTGCTCCAGGTGTGTCGGATCGATGTTGGCGAGTTTGGTACTGCCTAGCGCATGATTTAACAGGCGGCGGCCTAAACTAACCGATTCTTCGCGGCGTTGATTTTTTAACAATTGGCGAATTTTACCGCGTGCCTTACCGGTCACCACAAAGTTTAACCAGGCGGCATTGGGTCGAGCGCCCGGAGCGGTGATGACTTCGATGGTTTGACCATTACTTAAGGCTTTGCTAAGAGGGAAAGGGTGACGGTTTACCCTTGCGCCAACACAGGCGTGGCCGACATCGGTATGGACCGCATAGGCGAAGTCTACCGGAGTGGCGCCGGCTGGTAGTTCGATAATTTTCCCTTCTGGGGTAAAGACATAAATTTCATCGGGGAACAGATCGGTTTTCACATTTTCGATAAATTCGAAGGAGCTGCCAGCACTTTGCTGTAGTTCTAACAAGCTCTGCATCCAACGCTGGGCTCTAATTTGTGCGGTGGTGCCAGGGCTTTCGCCTGCTTGTTTGTATGTCCAGTGTGCGGCCACACCTTTATCGGCCATTTGGTCCATGTGCTCGGTACGAATTTGCACTTCGACAGGGACGCCGTGAGGGCCAACCAACGAGGTATGCAGGCTTTGATAGCCATTAGCCTTAGGAATCGCGACATAGTCTTTAAATCGGCCTGGGCGAGGTTTGTAGAGGCTATGGCTAATACCTAAGGCGCGATAACAGGTATCAAGTTGGTCAACGATGATTCGAAAGGCATAAATGTCCATCACTTCATGGAATTGAAGCTCTTTGCTGACCATCTTCTTATAGATGCTATAGAGGTTTTTTTCGCGGCCAGTCACCGATGCTTCGATCCCTGCATCTTCGATCCGCCCTTGTAGCTCTTGATGGATCCCGTTGATTAATTCTTTACGATTGCCACGGGCATTTTTTACACACTCTTTTAAGACGCGATAACGCATTGGATAGAGCGCTTCAAAACCGAGTTCTTCTAGTTCAGTTTTGATGCTGTGGATCCCCAACCGATTGGCGATGGGCGCGTAAATTTCGAGGGTTTCCCGGGCAATTCTGCGCCGTTTGTCTGGGCGCAGCGAACCCAAGGTTCGCATATTATGGGTGCGGTCGGCGAGCTTGATTAAAATCACCCGAATATCTTGAACCATCGCCATCATCATTTTGCGAAAGTTTTCGACTTGGGCTTCTTTTTTGTCGCGAAACTTAATTTTATCGAGCTTACTTACGCCCTCCACCAAGTCGGCAATTTCACTGCCAAACTGTTCACTGAGTTGTTCATAAGTTACCGGTGTATCTTCGATGGTGTCGTGCAATATCGCGGCCGCGAGGGTTTGATGGTCCATCCTCACCTCGGCTAAAATCCGCGCCACCGCTAGTGGGTGGGTAATATAAGGCTCTCCGCTAGAACGGAACTGGCCTTCATGGGCATCTCGACCTAATAAATAAGCATCACGTAACAGGATCACGTGTTCTTCACTTAAATAACTAGAAGCGACTTCGCGCAAGCTTTCGAATAAATACAAACAGTACCTCAGTAGCAGAGGATCGCAGTGATAGATATGATTGAATGAATTATGGGAGTTTTACCGTGCGGAGTAAACCCAGCACGGTAATTTTATAGCGGGAAGATCTAGATGCGTTTATCGGCGATAGCTGCAACAGCTGCCAATTCGGCTGCTTCACGTTCTTGACGTTCTTGACGGTCTTGAGCATCCATGGTTTCGGTGGTGATCAAACCTTCTTCAATTTCACGTAAAGCGATAACTGTGGGTTTGTCGTTATCTGCGTCAACTAGAGGCTCTTTACCTTCTACTGCGATCTGACGCGCGCGACGTGCGGCGATAAGGACAAGGTCAAAGCGGTTGCCGACTTGTTCTACTGCATCTTCTACTGTTACTCGTGCCATGCACAGCTCCGTTGATGTATGTTGACTAAAAATGACGCAAGATCCTAGCCGATCTTAGCAAGATTTGCTAGAACTTACGGTATTTATTTCGATAAAAGTTCATTTAGCAAGGCTTGGTGTTTTGCTGCTTGCTGTCGAGTTTGTAACCTTTGGCTCGTAATGATGGCGGTTAATTCACTGAGCGCCTCATCAAAATTGCCATTGATGATTAGATAATCGTATTCATCGTAGTGGGACATTTCGCTTTCGGCTTCATTCATTCGTTTTTTAATTACTTCAGGGCTGTCTTGGCCACGCATGTGCAAGCGGTTTTCCAGCTCCTCACGACTGGGAGGCAGAATAAATACCGATACCGCTTCTGGCATCATCATTTTCACTTGGCGAGCGCCCTGCCAATCGATATCTAAAAATACATCGATCCCTTCGGCGAGGGTTTGCTCAATGCTATGCCGAGAGGTTCCATAAAAGTTGCCAAATACTTCGGCGTATTCGAAGAAGGCTTGTTCATCGATGAGCTGTTTAAACTGATGATGGTCTACAAAATGGTAGTGATTACCATCGATCTCACCGGGACGGACCGATCGGGTGGTATGCGAGACAGACACTTGAGCGGGATAAGCGCGATGGCGCGAAAGATAAGCATTAATCATGCTTGATTTACCTGCGCCGCTGGGGGCCGATACGATATAAAGAGTGCCTGTGATTGCCATGCTGAGTTCTTAGCGAGTGTATAAAGGCGCCTAAGGTTACCATTTTAAGTTTTTTTTTAAAGTATTGTCAGTGAAAATTCATACCAAGTGCTCACTCTGCTGAACGGATTTACTAAGCTTAAATCGTTATGCTTAGCGTGAAGCATTATTAGTTTTACGATCTATTAATTTAACTCTTTGTATTTATTGATTTTATTTTCAATGCAGTTGAACAAACAAGGTGAGCGAGTCTATGGCTGATAAATTGAGTAAACGAGAGTATGAGCAGTGTTTAACCGAATTGCAGGTTGAGTTGGTGAAACTACAGCGCTGGATAGTGGAAACTGGCTTGAAAGTGGTGGTGATTTTTGAAGGTAGGGATGCGGCTGGTAAAGGGGGAGTGATTAAACGTATTGCGGAAAAGCTTAATCCTCGCGTTTGTCGGATTGCCGCCTTGCCTGCGCCGAGTGAGCGCGAGAAAACCCAATGGTATTTTCAGCGTTATGTGGCGCATTTGCCTGCGGCCGGAGAAATGGTGCTGTTTGATCGTTCTTGGTATAACCGTGCTGGCGTGGAAAAGGTGATGGGCTTTTGTGATGAGCTGCAACATCAAGATTTTCTTCGCGCCTGTCCTGAATTTGAACGGATGTTGATCCGCTCCGGTATTATTGTATTGAAGTATTGGTTTTCGGTTTCCGATGAAGAGCAAGAAAAGCGTTTTCTCGAGCGAATTAACAATCCCTTAAAACGCTGGAAATTTAGTCCGATGGATCTTGAGTCTCGCTCTCGTTGGGTGGCCTATTCTCAAGCCAAAGATGAAATGTTCGCGCATACCGATACCAAACATTCTCCGTGGTGGGTGGTGAATTCGGATGACAAGAAACGTGCGCGACTCAACTGTATTCGTCATCTGTTATCGCAAATTGATTATCAAGAGTTACCGCATCCAGCGATCGAATTACCGACGATTGATCGCCAAGGTTATGTCAGAGTGCCGTTGCATGAGCAAAGTTTTGTGCCGGAGTCTTATTAGCTGAAGCCCACAGCATATCGATCTGTTGGGCGATCAGTTATGATGTTGGCGTGTGACTAATAGAGAGCAAACCGTGACCAAAGCGTTGACATGGGACAGATTACTGGAGGCTGAGAAGCAACAAGCTTACTTTCAGACTCTGATGAAACGAATTAAAGATGAGCGTCAGGCTGGGAAGCTGATTTATCCTGCCGATACGCAGTTATTTGCCGCCTTTGAAGCGACGCCCTTGGCTAAACTAAAGGTGGTGATTTTGGGTCAAGATCCTTATCACGGGCCAGACCAAGCCCACGGTTTAAGTTTTAGTGTGCCGCCGGGCATTAAGATCCCGCCTTCTTTGCGTAATATCTATAAAGAATTGGCGACCGATATCAGTGGCTTTGAGATCCCCGAGCATGGCGACCTGCTGGCTTGGGCTGAACAAGGGGTATTGCTGCTAAATACCGTATTGAGTGTAGAACAGGGCAAGGCTCATTCTCATGCCAAATATGGTTGGGAGCAATTTACCGATACGGTGATCGCTCAAATTAATCAGCACTGTTCTGGTGTGGTCTTTTTATTGTGGGGCGCGCATGCACAACAAAAGGGGCGAGCCATCGATAACTCGCGGCATCATTGCTTAACGGCGGTGCACCCATCACCTTTGTCGGCGCACCGAGGATTTTTTGGCTGTCAACATTTCTCCCAAACCAATCGTTTACTGAGTGAGCAGGGGCAAAAGCCGATTAATTGGCAAGTTTAACTCAACGGTTCGGTGTTGCGTCGCAGCGCTAGCATCATTTTTAACGGTTGCGAGACATCGAGCTATAGGCTTGAGTTGAGAGTATCGCCGAGATCTTCCAATTTCAGTTTGCCCTCCTCATTGAGTGTAATGTCGGGCCAAAAGCTGCCGAGATCTAGTTTCACTTTGACCTGATATGCTAACTCCGGACGCGACTGTTGCATTAAGGAGCTAAGCAAGCGAAAACTGGCAATCAGGTTGGCTTGGGCGGGCAGGCTAAAATTTGCTTCTCCATAGCCGGGAACACTGGGTAAATCGCTGGTGGCACCGTTGACCACCTCATGGCCATTCAAGGATAAGGAATAGACGGCGCCAGCGAGGCTGAGGGCTTGTTGGTTGGGGTTGACCACCCGCAGATTAATCTTGAAATTAGGAGCCATACCATCACTGCTGACTGGTACAACCGAGACTAAATTAACCTTGGGCGCTTCGGTGGGGGCGATACTACTACAGCCGTTCAAAGCAATAATAAGCAATAAAACAGTGGGTTTAGTGAACAATTTAAGCATCCATTTTAGCCTACGAGAGTGAGCGGAGAACAGGCTTAAGTTAAGCATAATTGTTTGGGTTTTGCATGCTGAATCAAGCGCCTGTTCGCTAACAGAGCATTCTACTGAGAAGTGATGGCGTATACTGAAAGGGGCTGGTGAGAGCAATCGCTCTCACCAGTGAAAGCATTTAATCAACTGGCTTGACCCAAAAAGTTCCCACTTCCACTTTAATCACTTCTACTTCAGTATCGGCGGCAATGGCTTGTTCGCTTTTTAACACCCAGCTAATCCCTGAATGTTTATAGCTACTTTGACCGCGTCTATCGATGGCTTGCTCACAAAAGAAACGGTGACCGTCAAAGTCACTGCTTACTGTTTTATCATCGGAATGATTTTGTAGTTTGCGCATCGGTTTCCACAGCAAACCGGCTAATACGCTGCTGGCAATCGCATTCGACAGCAAGATGCTATTCCAGCTATCAGCCAGTATATCTAACCAAATCAAAGAGCCTGTCAGCACCAACGACAAACCAACAAAAAATAAAATAAAGGTGGCAAAGCCGATCAGGCCAACTTCAATGGTCAGCAAGATCAAGCCTAGCGCAACCATGGTTTGTGGAATGTGATTGGCAAACAGCTCAGTCATGATTTAACCTCGATTTAGGGTATTTAAAATACTAGTTGCCTGGGCGACTATAGAGCCTGCCTCACTGCTGCTATCAGGTAATAATACCACGGTTGATTCTTTGGCTATTGCCAATTTCGCTTCAATGGCTTTAGTCGCTAAGTCTAGTTGTACCGCTTTTTGGCCTTGTTCGGTTGCAGCAGAGGCACCAATGGTATTAATCGCCTGTGCTTGTGCGTCGGCAACCGCTATTAATGCTTGCGCTTCGCCTTGAGCTTTTAATACTTGTTCTTGTTTTTCAGCTTCGGCAGCTAAAACACGCGATTGTTTTTGACCTTCGGCAATATTAATCGCGGCGGCTTTTTCACCTTCCGATTCGAGAATTTTAGCGCGACGTTCACGTTCGGCACGCATTTGCGATTCCATCGCATCCATAATTGATGCTGGTGGCGTAATATCTTTAATTTCATAACGCATGACTGCGACGCCCCAAGAGGCGGATGCTTCATTGATTGAATTGACAATCTCTGCGTTGAGGGTGTCACGTTCCTCAAAGGTTTTATCCAATTCAATTTTACCGATTTCTGAGCGCATGGTGGTTTGTGCGAGCTGGGTAATTGCGAAAACATAGTCTTCTACACCATAGGTGGCTTTGTAAGGCTCAAGGACTCGAAAGTACAATACGCCGTCAACCGTGAGTGAAATATTATCTTTGGTAATCGCGGCTTGGCTCGGAATATCGAAGGCTTGTTCTTTTAGGGTTCGACGCGCTGCAACCTGATCGACCATCGGTAATAGAAAGTTCAGCCCGGCTTCTTTGGTGGATTGGTATTTACCGAAGCGCTCGACGACCCAGGCTTCATTTTGTGGCACAAATTTAATCGATGATTTCAGCACAAATAGTGCAAAAATCAGCAGCGCGACTTGAACAGTGAGAACATAATCAAAAACGATCGGCATATGACTTTCCTTAACGATGAGTTAAAAATGATGGATGCTGCGAAATAGTGGTTGAGCGGGCTAAGCTGAATTCAGCAAAATTTGGCTTGATTCGCCGTGCCTATTATAATTTTTAAGCTGCAAGATAAACATAAAATCTCTTGAGAATACAGCGCTTTTTGATAGTCATGTGATTAAATGAGTAAAGCTTGCTTCAAAGTTTGTCGAGACTCACGAATGTGGTTCTGCGGGCTGTTTTAAATGCTGAGCAATCGCCTGATCCCAGTAGGGGTTATTGCCAAAGCGCTGACATAAAAAATCAATTAGTAAGCGTGCTCGTTGTGATAAATAACGAGTATTCGGGTAGATAGCCCAGGCGTATAAACTTGGTGTTCGATATTGTGGCAATACTGGTACTAAGTCACCAGTGGCAATACTACGCCAGGCGATAAAACTAGGGCTAAAGCTAATTCCATGACCAGCAATACTCATGTCTTTTAAGAAGTCACCATTGTTCGCGGAGATATGCGGTTGATAATTCACCTGATGACGCAGTCCTTTGCTATCGAACAAAATAAAGTTGGTCGTGGGTAGATTGCTGTAATGCAATATTTGATGTTGCTTCAGATCTTCAGGGTGTTGGGGGGTGCCATGCCGCTGTAAATAGCTCGCTGAAGCAACCAGAAGGAAGTTGATTGGGGTGATTTTTCGTGCCTTGAGGCTCGAATCTTTTAGCTCGGCGATGCGCAATGCGAGGTCGATTCCTTCGGCGACTAAATCTTGTTGGCTATCGGTCAGGCTGATCTTTAACTGTAGCTGCGGGTGTAACTGCATAAAAGCATCGAAGGCCGAATTGAGATGACTGAGGCCAAATGACAAAGGAACGGCGACATGTAAGGAACCACTGAGTGCGGTATTTTGCTGGCTTGTTTGGTGATTGAGTTGGTTAATGTCATCCAGAATGGCGAGGCTGCGTTGGTAATAGCTTTGGCCATGATCATTTAGTTTTAAGTGGCGCGTACTACGCTGTATTAAGCTGATCCCCAAGCGTTGCTCTAACCCACTTAGGCGTCGACTAACCACAGACTTAGCCATTCCCAACTGCTCGGCGGCGCGAGTAATGCTACCGGCTTCTACCACCCGTACAAAAATCTGCATGTCTTCTAACTGGCCCATCTTTACCTCGCGAGTTGAACTTTTGAATCGTTCTATTGTTGCTATTATAGGAACAATAATTTGCTAAACACACTATTTATTGAACCAATATTGATGGTTATGCTGAGTCTAATAGTTGGGGAGACCCAGTCGATATCACATCAATTAGGAAATGAAGATGAAACAAATACAATTATTGGCTCAACCGCTTGGCCGTTTACTTTTAGCATTAATGTTTGTCCTTTCTGGTTTTGGAAAAATTGGCGCTTATGCTGGTACTCAAGGTTATATGGAGGCAATGGGAGTGCCGGGTGCTTTATTACCCTTAGTGATTGCCCTTGAATTGGTCGGTGGCTTGGCCATTGTTGTGGGCTGGAATACCCGTATCGTGGCCTTTTTGTTGGCAGGCTTTAGTGTCGTGGCGGCGCTGTTGTTCCACGGCAATGTTGATGACCAGATGCAGATGATTCTATTTATGAAAAATATTTCGGTTGCGGGCGGCTTTCTATTATTAGTTGCTCATGGTGCTGGTGCTTATTCCTTGGATAATCGAAAAGCATAGCGCTTGCTTGTGCTAAACAAACATCAATTGTGCTCAAGATTCTCAGTGCTAGGAGTTAAAAATGAAACATCGCCGAACCGTGATTAAGCGAGTGACAGGCCAAGCCACCCAGGATGGGGCTGGTGTTAAGTTAACTCGGATTCTTGGTAGTCAGCAATTACCCATGCTGGATCCCTTTTTAATGTTGGATTGTTTTGAGTCAGATCAGCCAGATGATTATTTGGCTGGTTTTCCCGAACACCCGCATCGTGGTTTTCAAACCGTCTCTTATATTCTTAATGGCAAAATGCGACATAAAGATAGCGTCGGTAATGAGGGGGTGATTGAAGCTGGTGGGGTGCAATGGATGAGTGCTGGCAGAGGGGTTATTCACTCCGAAATGCCAGAGCAGCAAGACGGCTTATTAAAGGGCTTTCAGCTTTGGATTAATTTGCCGGCCGCGCAGAAAATGTCGGCACCAAGCTATCAAGAGTTTAGTGCCGAGCAGATCCCGCAAAGCCGAGATTTACAAGGTAATCTGATTCGGGTCATTGCGGGTGAGTTGGCAGATGGTACTCAAGGCCCTGTGCAAGTGGTGCACCAAACGGCGACTTATTTGGATATTAGCATGGTGGCGGGCGGGCAGTTGCAGCTGGATTTGGTACAATCTCAACAAGCTTTTATCTACGTGATTGAAGGGCAACTTCAGGTGGCGGATGACCCAGAACCTTTAAATGCTTACCAGTTAGCGGTACTAGACTTTGGTGAGGCGTTGCAATTAAGCAGTCATTCAGCTTGTCGACTATTGTTAGTTGGTGCCGAGCCCTTGAACGAGCCTGTGGCCTGGGGAGGCCCGTTTGTGATGAATTCGCGTGAAGAAGTACTGCAGGCCTTCGACGATTTTCAAAATAATCGATTTTAAGCTTGAACAACGAGGAACGGGTATGGGTTTATTGGTTGACGGTGAATGGCAAGATCAGTGGTACGACACGGCGAAGCATCAAGGACGCTTTCAGCGCAGTGAAGCTCAGTTTCGCCATTGGGTTACCGCCGATGGTTCCGCAGGCCCGACAGGAGAGGCGGGTTTTAAAGCCGAAGTGGGCCGTTATCATTTGTATGTGTCTTTGGCTTGTCCTTGGGCGAATCGGACTTTAATTTTTCGTAACCTTAAGGGACTGGAAGAATTCATCGATTATTCGGTGGTACATTGGTACATGGCTGAAAATGGCTGGACCTTCGCTGAGGGCGAAGGGGTGGTGAAAGACCCGCTTCATCATGCTGAATTTATGCATCAAATCTATACCGCTGCCGCTCCAGATTACTCGGGGCGAGTCACCGTGCCAGTGCTCTGGGACAAACAGCGGCAAACCATAGTGTCTAATGAATCGGCGGACATTATTCGTATGTTTAATTCTGCTTTTGATTCACTCGGCGCTAAACCCGGTGATTACTATCCGCAAGCATTGCGCGAAGACATCGACGCACTTAATCTACGGATTTATGAGACGGTGAATAATGGCGTTTATCGGGCTGGTTTTGCCACCAGCCAAGCGGCTTACGAAGAGGCCGTGGTCCCCTTATTTGCAAGTTTAGACTTTTTAGAGCAGGTCTTGAGCGCTCAGCGTTATTTGTTGGGTTCTGAATTAACCGAGGCGGATTGGCGTTTATTTACCACCTTGATCCGCTTTGATGCGGTCTATGTCGGGCACTTTAAATGTAATTTAAGGCGCATAGCCGACTATCCTCATTTGCATGCTTACATGCTGGATTTGTATCAAATGGAAGGTATTCGTGAGACCATCAATTTAGCGCATATTAAGCAACACTATTATCAGAGTCATCGGATGATTAACCCAACAGGGGTGGTGCCGAAAGGACCTGATTTGGATTTAGACCAGCCGCATGGGCGAGAACAGCTAACGCTCATTCCGTGATATACCACTGAGGCGCTTGCAGGGGCATTGGTTATACTGTAAGCACTTCATCATTTAGTTAAGTTGGCTCGTGAACAAACTTTACGCTCGATTATTCTGCATCATGGCGCTATTTTGCTGTTGGACGATTCAAGCAAAACCAAAAATCTTGGTGATTGAAAGCTATCAGCAGCAAGAATTATGGGACAGCCAGTATATCGCGGGTTTGAAATCGCTGCTCGCAGCCGATTATCAGCTCGAATATTTTCAAATGAATACCAAAAATTTACCCGAAAAACAGCATCGCGGTCGAGGTGAAATCGCTTGGCAATATTATTTGGATGTGCGGCCTGAACTTGTCATTCTAGGTGATGATGAAGCCCTGCAATATCTGGGTCCTCGTTTTGCCAAAACAAAACTACCAGTGGTTTATTTGGGAATTAATCATAGCCCTCGTACCTACCATGTTGATCGGCGAGTGAATATCACTGGTGTATTAGAACGACCATTGCTTGAACCGTCGGTGGCAATGATTAGTCAGTTATTAGCCAGTAAAGCTAAGCGTGTATTATTATTGTTTGACGACAGTCACGCGTCAAAAATTATTCAGCAAGAGCTCTTTGCAAATCAAACAAGCATGCAGGTGGCGGGTGTCGAACTGGAATTGCGCTTGCTTAATCATTGGCAAGCTTGGCAAGCAAACGTTGAAAGCATGCAACAACAGGGCTTTGATGCGGTAATTTTTGGCTCGCTTGAGGGGATCCGTGATAGTGCCAATCAATATGTGACCACCGAACAAGTGTTAACTTGGTCAGTGGCTCATTCACCAGTGCCTCCCTTTAGTTTTTGGGATTTTGCCGTTGGTGAAAATAAAGCCATTGGCGGTCTGGTGGTGGATGGTTTTGAACAAGGGCGCTTAGCCGCGGGCTTAGCGAAAACAATACTTGAAGGAGAGCCTGTAGTTCCCCGCAGTTTAGGTCCACTTACGGCTGCCAAAGGACGTTATTTATTTAGTCGCTCACAGTTGGCTCGTTATCAAATTCAACTGCCTGAAACCATTGCGAGCAAGGCGAACTATGTTGACTAAACGCAATAATAAGCCTTGAGAGAGTATCTACTTTAACGTCATTGAAGTAGAATTCTGCTGATTTTTCGCCCTCGGCTTGCCGTTTTTGTTTGATTTAGGATGTTTACATGACTAATAACGATATTCTTCGTCGCCTTCGCTATTGTTTTAACTTGAATGATAACAAGATGATTGCCATTTTTGCTCAAGCGGATGTTGAAGTGAGTCGCGCCGAAGTGAGTGACTGGCTCAAGAAAGACGATGATCCGGCTTATAAAAATTGCACCGACAAAACCTTGGCAACGTTTCTGAATGGTTTTATTAACGAGCGACGGGGCAAGCGCGAAGGGGCTCAGCCAGAGCCTGAAAAACGTTTAAATAATAATCAGATATTGATGAAGCTAAAAATAGCTTTAAATTTAAAAGCGGAAGATATGTTAGCGGTATTAGGCTTAACTGGGTTTCAGTTGGGTAAACATGAATTGAGCGCCTTTTTCCGCAAGCCTGATCACAAACATTATCGTCTTTGTAAAGATCAGGTGATGCGCAATTTTTTACACGGTTTGCAGCTTAAATACCGAGCAGAGCCAGAGGAATTGCCAGATTTTGAATGGGATGCTGAATAGCTCATCCGGCATGTAAAAAGCCGAGCGCATGCTCGGCTTTTTGGTGTTTAATTAAACCTCACCCTGTTTAGGCTGGCTGTGCTGTTGCTGTGTTTGAGTCTGGTTCGCTGACTAAGCTGGGGTCATCTTGATCATTGATGGTGAGAGTGATTACAGCGGCGATAGCCATTGACGCGCCCCCTAATACCAAGGCCATCATCGAATCTCCGCCAAATATTTCACGAGTAATATAGCCTAGCAAGCCAGCGGCTAAAATTTGTGGGATAACGATGAAGAAGTTAAATACCCCCATGAAGAAACCCATTTTTTTGCTTGGTAATGAACCGGCTAAGATGGCATAAGGCATACAAAGAATGCTGGCCCAGGCGAAACCAATACCGACCATATTTAACAGTAACATCTTTGGATCGGCGATAAAGTGCATGCCAGCTAAACTAATACCACCAATCAATAAGCAAACGGCATGAACAAATTTTCGACTAGTTCGATGAGCCAACCAAGGCAGTGCAAAAGCGGCAAGGGCGCTAATACCGTTATACATCGCAAAACATAAGCCTACCCAGTCAGCTCCTTCGTTATATAAGCTTGAAGCAGTATCGTTGGTGCCGTAGATACTACTGGTGACTGCCGAGGTGGTATAGATCCACATTGCAAACAAGGCAAACCATGAGAAAAATTGAACGATAGCTAGGCGGCGCATGGTCGCTGGCATTTTTTTTAGGTCGGCGATAACGGTAGCGAATCCTGAACGATTCTCTGGTTCAGCTTCTTCTGGGGAGGGTTCAAAGCGTTCCATCTCTTGTGGGCTATATTCTTTGGTTTTAAACACCGTCCATAATACTGCACAAAGGAATACGGCTGCACCGGCATAAAATGAAATTTTAACCGAAGGCGGGATCATACCTTCTGGTGCGGTATTGGCGATACCAAGCCAATTCGACAGCATGTAAGGCATGGCTGAGGCAATTACTGAACCGACACCAATGAAGAAGGTTTGTACTGCAAAACCCTGGGTGCGCTGTTCCGAGGGGAGATTATCTGCGACTAAGGCACGGAAAGGTTCCATTGAAATATTGATTGACGCATCGAGGATCCACAACATGCCCGCTGCAATCCAAAGATGAGGAGAGTTGGGCATAACCAATAGCGCTATGGACGACATAATCGCACCCACCAAGAAATACGGACGGCGGCGACCTAGTCCGTTCCAGGTGCGGTCACTCATATAGCCAATAATAGGCTGGACCAATAAACCAGTCACTGGCGCTGCCAGCCACAAAATAGGTATTTGATCGATGCTTGCACCAAGCGTTTCGAAAATTCGACTGACATTGGCATTTTGTAAACCAAAGCCAAATTGAATACCAAGAAATCCGAAACTCATGTTCCAGATCTGCCAAAAACGTAATTTGGGTTTGTTTGTGTTCATCGCGATGCTTATTCGTTGGGGAGAGTTTATCTGACCTTGATGATCAGCCGCTTAATTGGGGTGATTTTCACAGTAAAAGCTTTTCTTTTCCACGATAACTGCGTGACACCGATCACAGTATTGCCTGAAAGCGTTACCAAGCTCACAAAAATGCTTATTTACGTTAGTGCTTGTTAAATTGCTGTATGGCGTGCGCAAATTTTTTGTGATCTTTGGATTGAAAAATAATCTTGGTTAGGGGATGTCTATGCCCGAGGTTCATTATTCTTGCTTGGGAATAGAGTCGCTGGACTGGTATTTACGGTCAGCCCAGCTACGCTTTTTATATGATTAAAGTTGCAGTTTTCGCAATCAAGCTTGTCTATATTTACGACAAGGGTTGATCTTAAGTTTCACTTAAATATAATATCTTTCGATTCGAAACTTAAGTCGAAAGATATGATCAAAAGAAATACTCAACAACGACGTCGTTTAATATTGGAAAGGCTGACCGAGCAAGGTGAGGTGAAGGTTGACGAACTTGCTCAGTTTTGTGCAACTTCAGAAGTGACCATCCGAAAAGATTTGGCGAGCTTAGAAGCAAATGGTTTGTTATTGCGACGCTACGGCGGTGCGGTACCGATCCCTAGCGAGTTAATTCATGAGCATGGTGATGAGCTAATTTCTGCTCAAAAACAAGCTATTGCTAAGTCTGCGGCGGGTTTAATTCGAGATCATAATCGTATCATTATCGATAGCGGTAGCACGACCGCTGCGCTGTTACCTGAGTTATCAGATAAAGAAGGTTTAGTGGTGATGACCAATTCTTTAAGCATTGCTGCTGCGCTGCGCGAGTTGGAAAACGAACCTACACTTTTGATGACCGGAGGAACTTGGGACCGTCATTCAGAGGCATTTCAAGGGCAGGTCGCGGAGCAGGTCTTAAGGGCCTACGATTTTGATCAATTGTTTATTGGTGCAGATGGGATCGACGTACTGCGGGGTTCAACTACCTTTAATGAGCTGGTGGGTCTTAGCCAAGTGATGGCAGAGGTTGCTCGTGAAGTCGTGGTCTTAGTCGAATCGAATAAAGTAGGCAGAAAAATTCACAATCTAGAGTTGGCTTGGTCAAATATTTCAACTTTAGTTACAGACAATCAGCTAGAAACCAAAGTTGCAGAGCAAATACGGGCTCAAGGCGTCAACTTGGTGATAGCACCATAGTATCTATCACAAGGACATAAATATGTGTGGAATTGTAGGAGCTGTTGCTCAACGAGATGTTGCCGATATTTTAGTGGAAGGTTTACGTCGTTTGGAATATCGCGGATATGATTCATCTGGTGTTGCAACGTTGACTCCCGATGGCGTATTAAGCCGAGTGCGCTGTTTAGGCAAGGTGCAAGAATTAGCCGATGCCTTAGTCAAATCCCCAGTATTGGGCGGCACTGGCATCGCTCATACCCGTTGGGCGACTCATGGCGAGCCAAGCGAACGCAATGCTCACCCGCATGTTTCATGTGAAACCATTGCGGTGGTACATAACGGTATTATTGAAAACCATGAGCCGCTGCGCGAACAACTCCAGGCGAAAGGCTATCTATTTTCTTCTGAAACGGATACCGAGGTGATTGCTCACCTAGTGGAGCATAAATTAAAGCATCACCAAAGTTTGTTAGAGGCGGTTCAGTCTGCAGTGGCGGAGCTGGAAGGCGCTTACGGGATGGTGATTATGGATAAACGCGACCCCTCTCGTTTGGTGGTCGCTCGTTCTGGCAGTCCTTTGGTGATTGGTTATGGGGTGGGTGAAAACTTTATTGCTTCCGATCAATTAGCCTTGTTACCCGTCACTCGCCGTTTTAGCTTCCTAGAAGAAGGTGATGTTGCCGAAGTGACACGTCATTCGGTGACTATTTTTGATGCCAATGGTCAATCGGTTGAGCGCGAAGTTACCGAGTCAACCGCGGCACACGATGCCGGTGATAAAGGTCAATACCGTCACTACATGCTTAAAGAAACTTATGAGCAACCGATTGCTATTCAGCGAACCTTAGAAGGTCGCTTAAAAGCGGGTAAGGTGCTCGACAGCGCCTTTGGTGAAAAAGCCGCTGCTATTTTGCCGAGCATTGAGCATGTGCAAATTATTGCCTGTGGAACCTCTTATAATTCGGGCATGGTGGCTCGTTATTGGTTTGAAGAGTTGGCTGGCATTCCTTGTAATGTTGAGATCGCTTCAGAGTTTCGTTATCGCAAGTCCTGCACTCCGAAAAATAGCTTGTTAGTCACTTTGTCGCAAAGTGGTGAAACGGCCGATACCTTAGCGGCGCTGCGTCTGGCGAAAGAGCAAGGCTATACCGCCAGCTTAACGATTTGTAATGTGGAAGGCTCATCATTAGTACGTGAATCCGACATGGCCTACATCATGAAAGCGGGTGCCGAAATTGGAGTCGCTTCCACTAAAGCCTTTACCGTGCAATTGGCGGGTTTATTGATGTTGGTAGCAGCCATTGGTCGTAATCAAGGGCTAAGTGCAGAAATGGAGCAGCGGATCGTGAGTGCTTTGTTGGCTTTACCCGCGAAAATCGAGCAAGCTTTAACTTTAGATGGTGCGATTGAAGAATTGGCCGAAGACTTTGCCGACAAACATCATAGTTTGTTCCTCGGCCGCGGAACTCAATATCCGATAGCCATGGAAGGTGCGTTGAAGTTAAAAGAAATTTCTTACATTCACGCCGAAGCATACGCGGCGGGTGAGCTTAAACACGGCCCCTTAGCCCTGATTGATGCAGAAATGCCAATTATTGTGGTGGCGCCGAACAATGAGTTATTAGAAAAACTTAAATCTAATGTTGAAGAAGTTCGGGCTCGAGGTGGCATTTTATATGTATTTGCCGATAAAGACGCTAAGTTTAGCAGCGATGAAACCATGCGGGTGATTAATGTGCCTCACGTTGATGAGCTGATCGCGCCTATTGTTTACACCATTCCGATGCAGCTCTTGTCTTATCATGTCGCATTGATTAAAGGCACCGATGTAGACCAACCACGTAACTTGGCCAAGTCGGTCACTGTGGAATAGCGACTCGGCGGTGATGGTTCAAGCTGTCGGCGGACCATAAAGTCTCGCACCAAGTATTAAAGTGTCATATTAAAATGGCAGCGCTCACGATGTGGACGTTGCCATTTCTAAAACGTTTTTGCCCCGTTCTGTGTTAGCAACGGGGTAAAAGCTTTCGCCTACGGCGACGTCATTAAGCTTCAACGAGCAAAGCTTAGCTAAGCAAAAAGAAAGCTCGCCCTGCATCTTCTTAAACCCTGCGTTGCTCATTCTCAAGGGCGTTGAAGTAAACACTACGCTCAAACAGACTTCAACTTTGCTCCCTTGTTCATTTGCGCGACTCGGCGAAGATGATGGGATTTAAAAGCGTAATCTTGGCTATCGAGAGTGTGAAAGATTTTTGTTTTTAGAATGGATGTCTAGTTTATTATTCGGGCTAACGCGTAAGGCATCGTCGTTCCAGCATAATGTAGACTCATATCGTGAGCAAAAACACTTTTGCTCAGGAGAATGTTATCGCGAAGCTTTGGGATCAAGTTAGGGGGTAACAAAGTCACGCGATCTTTATTTCCTTTGCCTTGCCGTACGGTGATTGTATTTTGATCAAAATCTAAGTCTTTAATCCGTAATCTCAAGCATTCACTGAGTCTTAGTCCCGAACCGTAAAGCAGTGAAGCCATGATCTGATAATCCGCGGGTAAATTCGCAATCACTTGGCTCACTTCAGCTCGAGTAAAAACTACGGGAATGTTGACTTGTTTTTTTCGCGCGTTTCGCCTGAATTCCAATCATTTCGATACGTAGTACTTTGTTATAGAGAAACATTAAGGCATTAAATGCGATGTTTTGAGTCGCCGGAGCGACTTGCCTATCGACCGCTAGATGAGTTAGAAATCGTTCAATATCAGCAGCTCCGAGCTTTGCTGGGTGCTGCTTGTGATTAAAATACAAAAAACGTTTTATCCAATGCCAATAGGTTTGCTCGGTGCGAATACTGTAATGGTGCTGATAAATCGTATTTCTAAATCGCTGCTGGAGCCGCAATGGTGTGTTTGACATGTTGCGCACTTTTGTCTGTATATATATACAGTATTTTTAGTTTCGTTTGCGTCATTTGTCAAAGTAATCAATGATAGAAATGGATCGATGATTGATTGATTCCGAGTAAAAAACTAAGGTAGACAATGGGTTAATATCAAATCATAAATTGATGAGCGAACGTGATGAAGATCATGTTTTTTGTGATAGGACGCGCGCTCATTGAATGGGATAGACCGCACGTGCGGCCTACTTAGCGTTATATGGATTTCAGAATGCACGAGTTCGAGTTTGGGTTATTAATATTAATACCTGCTTCTTTATTGAGTGGTCTTTTTTGCGCTAAATTAGCTTCAAATAAAGGTAAAAGTATATCAGTGTGGGCTTTCATAGGTTCTATTATGGGCCCTTTAGCAGTTCCTTTTGTCATCTTGCAAAAGAAAGGCTTATCTACACAGACAGATGAAAAAATAAAACGAGGTTTTGTATATAAATTATTACTTATAGATATCACTATTGTTTTTTTATTAGAGTTTTTTACTCTTTTTATTTTGTTTGCTGCAATTTTTACTGGTGAAATGTTTGTAGACCAACTAAGTCAGGTTCAGCTTGTTCAATTAGTTTTTTCTTTTCTCGTAGTGGTTTTTTCTATTATTGCTTTCCTTAATAGATTAAAAAATCCAGTCTTGTTCTTTTATATGGTTCTGTTTCTATATTCCTTTAACTATGCTTCTGGAGTTTTAAACTGGGAGCCGTCAACTTATGAAGCTGACAATTTAAAGTTGGCTATGAGTAAACTTATAATGTTATTTATTTCAATTAGATGTGTCTTTTGGCCACTATATGCCTATGTACAGCTCAAAAAACAAGGTGCTTCTTTAGCTCCTAAAGAGACTGAAATAAATAAACGACAAGATCCAGTTTTCTCAAGCATTGTGGAATAATCCATATAACAAGAAATTAAACAAGGACAAAAAACAGTTGGCTTTTGCTCCTTCGTCGCTTATTTTAGCCAACAAATTTTTGCCTGTTAATTAGGCGTTACAAGTCTTAAGTATTGAGCAATGATCGAAATTGAATTTGAAGAGCCAAAATTAGAAGCATGTGAGTGTTGTGGAAATACCACTACACGATTAACGCGCTTTGTATACCAAGACGGTGACGCTTTCGCTGTTTATTATGTGCTGTTCACTGACGGTCACGAGGATAAAGTTGCTTACTCCTTAATAGGCTTAGGTGAATGGGGCGAAGATGGTAGTCCAGAAATGCGTACAGCCTTTGCTGTCAATATCTGGGATAACGACAATAATTGGGCTGTAACTGTCACTGACAAAGATGAATCGCCTTGGAGCCATGTAGATTTCCTCGGTAATATTGTTAACCGTGAAGAGGCACTTCAGCATCCTTGGATCAAAGATGTTTACCACATTACTGACCATATCGTTGCTGAAGATAAGCCGGTAATAGAGTTCTTCGCATGACCCAACTTGTAACAAGCGGCTGCACCGGACAAATTTTCTCTGTCACCTTTTTTGCGTGGCAAAAAAGCCGCCATCAAAAATTTGCTCGGTGAGCCGGGCGTTAGCAGTCTCTGGGAGTCTGAGTTGAGTTTTAATATAAATGGAAGTGAGCCGGATATAATTGGAAAATTATGCCAAGGATTCTATTTGATTCAGCAGCAAGAGGCTGAGGTGGTGACAGACCCTGCGAACACAACATTTTTAAAGTTTGACGGTGAATGGGTGAAGTTGTGTTTTGATGGTGAAACCATTTTTTGGCGTGATACCGAGCTTCCAAGTGTTCCTGTAAATAATTGTTTTTCTAATTGCTTGCTCTTATTAAATTTAAATGAATTTGAAGGTGTAGTTGGTTTCGAAGTTAAAAGTATTTCATATGATAGTAATGGTGAATCAGTTTTTGCTTACATTACATTCTCCAGTGGAATAACACTAAAATTCGAATATCATGGCTACGATGACTACACGCAAGTCAACTGCTAATCGGGTAGCCGGAGGTATCTAACCTCCAGCCCCCACAACACCCTGCATGCGGCTCCGCACAGGGCGTTTCCTGAAAACGGTTAAAATACAACGGCCGATTAGCTCCTTTGCATTCCAATGATGGCTTCTGTTTTTGCGCCATGACTCCTCAGTCCGGTCGGATACGGAGACAATGAGCTGCACAGGCTCCTCATTGATTTTCAGGTTCAGGCCTTCACCGTGTCCCAACCATTACGATGGGCGTTGGGCTCTTTATCTAAAAACGCCGTCTGCTTAAATCGCCATGGAGTCAGTTAATCATTCACTATGCCACTACAGCTCCCCCACTCTTTATTTATAAGAAGTAGAACATGCACTTTCTCTTTTTTCTGCACTGCTGCATCATTTACGGTGGCCGTTAGATCACATGGCTTCGTTGTCTTGTGCCAACTCGCCTCCAGCCTACGCCTCATATGATGTTCTTGTTCATCAGCTCGCAGATTTGCGTCCGGCTTCCTTCAGACATTCCCTCGCGGCAATGCCCTTGCCATTCGCTAGTAGTTAGCGTTTAATAATCAGAATGTTATTAAACGGTGACCTTCCTACAGAGGACTTTCACCTCATTAGTTCATGCCCATGCTGGGCGTACACAAGGCATTTAAACGGAACTAAAACAGTGGGTTAGGTTTCGCTTCGCTACACATTTTAACCCACTATTTTAGTCCGCTTAATGCGGCGTTATAGGCCCAAGAATGATTAAGCCAGCACTTGCGATTATCGCTATTACTGTTTTGCTTGCATCTTGTGTAAGCCCTGAACAATTGGAGAGTCGTTACAATAGTCTCGGTAGCAAATGTGTATCCATCGGTAAAAGTATGAGCGCTGTTGAAAAGTGCATTGGCGTCGAGTTTCGTGAAAGCACATACCAAAATAAAATAGTGAGAGATCACCAGTCATGTAAGCCATATTGGGGGTTCCCATTTATGCAGTCTTGCGGTGGTATCAAAGTCATTTATGATCAAAACAAGGCCGTTACCAAGTGGCTAGCATGGGGGCAATTTGACGGTGTATAGCTATAACAAGTCAATCAAAGTTCGCCTTCGGCTGGACGCGCTAACGCGAGCCCTTTATTGAGGCGTTGATATGACCCCCACAGTCAATATAAAGCGCAGAAATTTCGACTCTTACATTTGAGAGCCTACTACTTGTTTTGGGTATAGTGTTACCGCATAGATGAAGCAAGTAACTTCGTTGGTTCTCATGCTGATATGCGTGGATTACTCACTATTTGATGAGTAGAGCCAACCTTACTTATTTCGTCGTGGCACCTGGCTTCAGTCTATGCTCGAGGTTCAATAAAGCCTGCGCTTTACTGCCATCCTAACGCCGTCGGTGGTTGTGCCACACCCGATGCTTCATCCAATGCGATAACACTAATTCTTGGCTCATGCGGGCAATCTCGAGATACGTGTTCTAGGGTCAACGATACTCACAACGACCTCTCTGGCGATTGTCCAGATATACGCGATCATTTCTCGAGCTATTGCTGCCACAACAATGTTTCGGTGCTTTCCTTGTTGGAGTAAACGTTGATAACGACGACATAATCGTTGTTGTGCGTGCCAAGCAATATCGACAACTTCTTTAGGTAGCCCTTCTTGTCGCCGTTGTAATTCAGTAGAAATATTAGCTTTGTGTTTATAGGAATGAGCGCCTTCAATGAGCAGGCGTCTTGCTCGACCATTCCCACATTTGGTTAGACTGCCTCGTCGTGTTTTATTTCCACTTGAGTTTTCACTCGGCACTAAACCGAGGTAAGCCATCAATTTTCTTGGGTGATCGAATCGTCTCAAGTCTCCAAGTTCTGCGATGGTTCCTAATGCGACGAGTAGACGAACCCCGCGCATGGCTTGAATCGCTTTCACAACGGGATAGTATCGCCAATTTTTAACTTGATGGAGCAGCTCATTGTCGAGACGTTGTAAGCGTTGAATTCTCTCGCTGATAGTCATGATCATTTCTTGTAAGACGCTCTGTTGGCTATGGTGTGGCAATATAAGCTCGGTTAACCAACGAAGGTGTTGTTTCGACCAATTGTCTTTCACCTTGGCTTGTATGTTGTTGCGTAGTAAGAATCCTTTGAGCTGAAACTTTGCATCTTTTAAATCTTTCATTGCAGTTTCTCTGGCTCTGGATAAGTCGCGTATCGCCTCGTCTTCTGCTTCAGGAACATAGATAGGAGTGAGTTCTTCTGCCTTGAAGTGTTTTGCAAGCTTGGCTGCATCACGCATGTCAGTCTTAATTCTATCTCCAGGTTTTTTAGGGATAAGTGATGGCGCAACGACGTAACAGCAATGCCCAAGACTTGTGAGCAGGCGATAGGTCCAATATCCACAAGGTCCTGCTTCGTAGACGAAATGTAACGTAGCTTTTGGATACTTGGATTGCAGTTGTTGAGCCAGTTTGATGAGCGCCGATTTGTTCGATTTAATCCGGCCTAAGTGCTCAGGTTTAGCCCCACGATGTTCTTGTAATACAGCCACTTGTATAAAGGACTTATGCGTATCTAAGCCAATAAAAATTATGTTATCGTTATTCATGCTAGCCTCCAGCTTTAGTTGTTAACACACTAAGTATGGCTCTGGCTTCGCGCTAACCCTCGACAATGGAGGCTAGCACCTCGTGGGGGTCATTATGTCTATAAAGCTGGGGAAGGTTTGGCATATGCGTAAATTATTTAAATCCATATTTGTCGTATTTGTTTTACTGCAATCTATTAATCTTGTTGAAGCTGCGTCAGTAAAATCAGCCTATGAAAACCATCAAAGCGATGTACAGGTTAAAGGAAGTGGGACGGTAATTCGTATATTAAAAGATGATAATGAAGGTTCGCGTCATCAAAAATTTATTCTAAAGTTGCCATCAGGCCAAACGATTCTAATTGCTCATAACATTGATCTTGCTCCCAGAATCGATTCAATATCTAAAGGTGATCAGGTTCAATTTTATGGTGAATATGAATGGAATGAAAAAGGTGGTGTAGTTCACTGGACTCATTATGACCCTAATGGTCGTCATGTTGACGGTTGGTTAAAGCATAATGGCAGTACGTATAAATAGCTTTATAACAAACGACTATGGTGTCAATAAGTTAGATTAAATTATTTTTGCATCCCATAAGGCGCCATCTCGTAGCATTGAGTTTAGGATGGTTACCATCTTTCTTAGGCATGCAATGATGGCTACTTTTTTAGGTTTCCCTTCAGCTAAAAGCCTCTGATATGTGCTCTTAAAAATGGGGTTACATTGGATGGCTGACATCATGGCCATGTATAACACGGTTCTTACTTGAGCTCGTCCCCCTTGAATTTTTCTGAGCCCTTTATAGCGGCCACTTTCTCGGTTCATTGGGGCCACTCCGACGAGAGATGAGGCTTGTTTATTGGTTATTAACCCTAACTCTGGAAGGTTACTAATGATAGACGCCGCTGCAATTTTCCCTATTCCTGGCATGCTTTGTAATATCTCATTCTTGGCTTGATACTCAGGGTTACTTTCAATTAGCTTGATAATCTTGCTTTCAATTTTCTCTATCTGATTTTTAAACGCAGTTAAAATAGGTTTAATCGTCAGAATGAGTTGCGAGGGCATAATTTTCATGCGATTTTTTTCCATTGTTTGCATCGAAAGAAGCTGGTTTCTTCGGATGACTAAATCTGCCATGAGTCGCATAGAATCTGGCTTTAGTGTCGTTAAATTGGGCTTTATAGCTTCGGCGTAGTGCGCGATAAGTTTTGCGTCAAGTTTGTCTGTTTTAGCCCTCTGCCCGATAGCGCCTGCAAAACGTCTTACATGAACAGGGTTGGCTATTACATACGGTAGTTTGGCATTGTGACAAGCTATAATAAAAGGCATTTCTAATCGACCTGTAGCTTCAATCACGACTCGTAATGGCGTGTGTTTTTGAATGATTTTTATGGCTTGCTTGATACCTTTATCATCGTTGGAGACAGTGAAGAAAATGTCGAGGGGTCTAATATAAACATCAAGTTGTTCTTTACCTGTATCGACACCGACGTTAATACATTTATTTGTTACTGTATTCATAATAAGCTGACTCTATATTGCGTAATACGGGTTCTAGACCCTGTAGACTATTCGAGTGTGGTGCTTGGAGTTCCACTTAATGCTCACGTTTGTTATCGGCCTTTGAAAGGAGCCTTAAGAATATCGAGCTATTAAATAGAAGCTTAAGTTGCTGCTTAAGCCTGAGTCTCACTTTACTCATATTTCTTAATAATTATCCATACAAATAAGAATAGGTGTCGCGTAGCCGCCACCTTATTCGGGTGTTGAACAAGCCCGATGCTCCTTTCTATAGTAAATAACGCTGTTGATGCTGGCGAGCCCAAGGCCTTGTTCGTTTTCCCAAGGCGAGTTTGGCTAAGACGGGGTGAATGGCGTTAAGCCCTGCCATTCTCCTTATACTGTTCGCCTTTTGGCTAGCTCGTTCGGCTAATGCCTGTGCAGTGCATGGGGGGTTGGCAACAAGGGTATGGCCGGGTCGCGCTGTGGTTGTCGGTTTGGAGCGCGGCGAGCGCGTAGCTGACACCTTGGTCTCCTTACAAAAGAATAAACTATTGAAACACTCACCCCAACTCGCTTGATTGCAGCTTTCAATGGCCGTTTTTATCACTTGTTCAATGTTTTGATTTTGTGCGATATACCTTTTGATACGCCAGTTGAGCAAAAGTGTGCATGTAACAGTCTGAAATAAAAAGTTTTATTTGGTGGTCAATATTTAAGCAGTATTTTTGGGCGCGGGGGATTTTGCGCATTCTGAGTGCTTTAGTCCAGAGGGTTAATAGGATTTTTTTTGGCGATATTTACTTAATCAAACCAAGCTAGCGTATTTACTTTATGAAATTTCCGATGGATGATGAGGGCATTCTCTACACCAGAGCGTAAAAATTCATAAGGAGTATTTGCATGAATAAAGTTGTCATTGTCACTGGCGGTGGTCGAGGAATTGGAGCGGCTACCTCAAAGTTATTGGCCGCAAAAGGATATCAAGTTTGTGTAAACTATCTTGCAAATGCTCAAGCTGCGGAAGCAGTGGTTTGTGAAATAAGAGAGTTAGGTGGTTCAGCATTTTCGTTTCAAGCGGATGTTTCCAATGAAAGTGATGTCATCTCTTTATTTGACGCAACGGAGAAAGCGTTTGGCCCTGTGACTCATTTAGTCAATAACGCAGGCGTTTTGTTTTCGCAAATGACTTTCTCTGAGATTGATCTAGAACGATTCAATAAAGTGATGATGTCTAATGTGACTAGCTGCTTTCTTTGTTCTCGTGAGTTTATTAGGCGCATAGACCCTATAGCGACAGGCTCTATCGTTAATGTTTCATCTGCCGCTTCTCGAAGTGGCGCTCCATTTGAGTACGTCGATTATGCGACATCGAAAGGTGCAATGGATTCTTTGACTAAAGGTCTTTCATTGGAACTAGCTCCAAAGGGGATCCGAGTTAATTCGGTAAGACCTGGTTTTATCTATACCGACATGCATGCCGATGGCGGTGAGCCAAATAGAGTTGAGCGTTTGTCTCCCCAGATTCCTTTGCAACGGGGTGGCACCCCTGATGAAGTCGCCAATGCAATTGTCTGGTTACTATCTGATGAAGCTTCTTATGTTACCGGTTCTTTTATCGATTTGGCTGGTGGGAGATAGCCAATAATCAAACATTAAGAGTGATTTCTAAGGCTTGGTGTCTCTGTTCAAGCTTGGGTTTTATGTTTTTGGTTCAATGATTTCGCTTCGACGCTAGCGGCGCTCACTTCTTCAGGTAAATTCAATTCATTGAGGGTTTTGTCATTCACAAGTTTTTATCTGCGATATCGATTTATCGCGGTTTACCGAAAAATATATATTACTTGGCGATAGCGAGGATGATTCTAGGAATGGGTAATTTCATTATTCCGTTTTTAGTCTTACTACTCACTGACAAGCTAGGTTATTCAGTCACAGTCGCAGGCTCCCTTGCGATGGGTGTTACAGGAACTTATCTTTTGGGTAGCTTTTTAGGTGGGAAGTTATCAGATATCCTGGGTCATAAACGGGTCATGGTTGTCGGTGAGTTGATAGGGGCTCTGCTACTTATTTACTGTGGTTTCGTTTCTGATTCTCCCGTTTTAGTCCCTGCATTTTTGTGCGGTGCTTACTTCTTTATTGGCTTGGCATTACCAGCCAGTAACGCTTTGGTTGCCGACCTTTCTCATGTTAAGAATCGTGATGCGGTGATGTCACTGAGCTACCTTGCATATAATTTTGGCTCTGCTTTAGGCCCTATCATCGCAGGGTACTTATTCTGGAAGCATACTGAGTGGATATTTTTTGGTAATGGTTTGGCTGCATTATTTGGCGTTTTGATTATTGCCATTTTTATTCAAGTGCAACCAGAAACGGAAGCGACAAACGAAAGTGAGTTAGAGCAAGCGGTTTCGGGCTCAGTTTGGACCGTTCTGCAAGCAAGACCACGACTATTATTTTTCACCTTTCTTTGCGGTCTGCTGTGTTACTCACTTAACCAAATGACGATGGCAAGCCCATTATATTTGAGTCATATTTTTGGAGAAACGGGCCCCGTTTTATTTGGACAGTTAATGACTTATGCGTGTGTATTGGTTGTACTTATTACCCCGCTATTAATGAAATTAACTTCCAGTAAGACAGAAACAATTAGCTTGGCATATGCAGGTTTAATGTTTGCATTCGGGTATTTGCTTGTCATGTTGTATCCAACAATTCCGATACACTTTTTAGCGTGGTTATTTTTATCCGCCGGAGAAGTTTTGCTGTCGACGAAAGAAGGGGTATATCTCGCGAATAACTCTCCATCTAGTCACCGGGGGAGAATTCAGGGGGTACTTGTGACGCTCAGAAATGTTTTGTTGATGCCAAGTTTTATTGTGATCGGCTATTTAATTGATAATTATGGTTATCGTTTTACTTGGTTCAGTGTGATCGCTATTTCTATATTTGCAGCGATTGGGTTTTGCTTTATGAATGCCAACAACAGCAAACAGGCATCGCTGGTTATTGAAAAATACTCATAACAAGGCAATAAAATGAGATGAATTTTACCAATAGCGGTCGGTATAACGAGTTAGCGGCATATCTACTGCATTAAATTATCAAGTGATTATCAGTCGATTTGTTGAATAGATGCATCATGTGCTAAGGAGGCATTCAGTGGTTGAAAGGGTTAATGACCAAGGTTTACCTCAAGTTGTAGGCCCTTATGTTGATGCGACTAAACATAATAAAACGTTTTATATATCGGGGCTTAGTATTTATGGAACTAAGGATCAATCATTTGATATGAGTGGGCAACGTTCGGACATTCTTGGTCAGGAGTCAGCGATCCTTGAGTATGAACGGCGGTCAAAAATTGATTGAGTAAAACTCACCATCCTGGTTCGCAAATTAGCTTGTTACCCTCAATTCGAGAACAACGATGTCACTTCTATGAAGGTTATCTGCCTGTTCTCTTGTGGGTTAATTCATCCCGACTTACAAATAGAAGTAGCGGCCGTCGTAGCGCTGTAGATAAGAACATAAAAAGATGCTTAACAGTGATGTGTCATGTTTGGTATTTTCGGTTTTAATTTACGTTAGGGACTTAATTGAAAACTATATATTGGAAGCGACTTCAAAAAATAGCTTCAATCTACATGATTATTGTTGCTGGTTTATTTGCGTTAGACTTGGCGATACTGGGTTTTGTTGAATATGGCGTGAAGACTACCGAATATGTCGGATGTTATGCCTATGACGCGATGCTTATTGGCTTCGAATGCCAAGGGTTTGTCGGCTTTAAGCTATTTGCACTGGCTCTAAATTTCCCTTGGTATCATTTATACATGCCGTTTTTGGTTATTTTTAAGCCGGTAGCGTTGTTAGCGGTGATCGCAATGTGGTTGCTTCCTGTCATATTTGTTATATCGACGGTTCAATTGGCGCGTCGCAGAACCTAGCGAGAGTGTTCAAAGGGAGGTAAATCTTTGGCTGTCGCTCATTGTTCGATGATGGCGTTTCATTATTTAAAATAACGTTTTGCTTCACTCCACAATGATTGCCAAGCATTTTTGTCTGCTTAAGTGGACGTTAATTTCTAAGGAAACACTGCGTGTTAATTCGATATCTCAGCAAAGAAAAATTTGAGTGGTTGCTCTCCGATTATGGTTTGTATATTGGGTCTGCTGCTGGTCAAAGTGATCCCAAAGAAGGTCTATATGATAGCTCGACAATCACTAAAGCAGTGAAACATAGAATGGGGGATATTAACCAAGATCTTTTTAGTCGCCTCGACGACCTGAATGAAAACCTAATGCAGCTAAATAGAAAAGATAACTATCTTTCATCTTGGTACGCCGGTGTAACTGAAACAGCAGAAATGTGGAATGAATATGGTTCTGATGGCGTTGCTCTCATTAGCGACGAGCTGCTTCTTATTCGTTTGCTACCGGAACCTATTACAAATGCTTCAAGTTTTTATGAGATAGCATATAGCGATCAGAAAAAATCAATTGCAATAAATGAACCTCTAAAGTTTAAAGAAGAAAAATATCGGCATGAAAAAGAGTTCAGGTTAGTTGTTGATATGAATCGGTATTCTAAGCTGACTGGATTTGATCGAGAGCAATTTGGGACTGTATACGCAGATGGCAAACCATCATATGAGAACGACTTATTCACGTGCTGTATGAGTGAACAAGGGAAGCAGCAAAGCCACTGCGTCATCAAAGCAAAGGGCGATGGTTATGTAATAGCCTATGACTTGAACCGAATAATCAAGCAGATAAGGTTGCATCCATCCGCCTCTAAAGACGATTTTTTAAAAGTTAAAGAACTCCTAAAACAGGCTCAATTAGATGTGACAGTCCAAGTCTCAACATTACGCACTATTGAAAGCTAAGTAAGAGGCTTCGCGGGCTGTGTTGTTCTTTCGATTCAGCAGACACTTTATTTAAGCAAGCTAAGGCCTTGATATACGCTTCCCCGTTATTTCGCAGCATATGGTCCCCGTCGCGTCATGAATAGTTACGAGAACACGGCTTTAGATTTTCCTTCCCGGAGTATGAGATGAGTGATATTCAAAAAGTACTGGACTTCATTGTCGAAATTGAAAAGTTAAAAGATGTACATCGAAAAACACGCCCCGTTGGTCTTGATCGATATGAAAACTCAGCTGAACATTCTTGGCATGTTTGTCTTGCGGCTTTAATGCTGAAAGATTCTGCGAATCAGCCTGTGAATATCGATCGTGTTATCAAGATGCTATTGATCCATGATTTGGGTGAAGTAGATGCCGGTGACACCATTATTTACGCAAGTGAAACGCCAGAACTCAAAAAGAAAGAACAAGCGGGTTTGGCGCGCATTTTTGCTTTGCTTCCTGAAGGACAAGCGGAACAATATTTATCTTTATGGCTTGAATTTGAAGCTGGGGAAACCGCCGATTCTAAATTTGCGAAAGCAATTGATCGTGTGCCACCGCTGCTTCATAACTTACACGGTGACGGACATAGTTGGAAAGAAAATAAGGTCCCTAAAGAAAAAGTTTTCGCTGTGAATCGCCGAATTGCCGAAGGGAGTCAGTCGCTTTGGTCATTACTCGAAAAGAAACTCAATCAAGCCGTGGAAGAGGGGATTTTAAAATAGCAATCAAACAAGATACTTGAGCGGAAAATACCATTGCCTTGATGCTGCAGATACTTTGTTTAAATAAAATGAGGTCTTCCCCGTGCATCCAGAGTGAGAGCGTGAGTGTTCATTTTGCATACAGTTTGATTTCAAACCAACCAGGTTTCGAAAACAGCACAATTAAAGCGACTGTTTAGTAACCAGCTCTCGTTTGATAATTAGTCAACATTTGATTGATAAATGTTCGCGATCTCGCCCTGCCCGTGCATCCCATGATCAGTGCTTATTGGTCTATAAGGACTTTCCAGCGTAGTGAGCCTCAGGGGTATTTGAACTCAGGACGAGCACTATAAGCTGAAACGTCTTACACATTTTTACTTGGCACTTATCCGCGATTGTGCACACCACTGCGCCAGCATTGAGGCGAAAACAGTGATCATAGCGATGGTCGGTGGAAAAAATATGCCCTGGTGCAATCCCAATCCCTTGCTTGCGTGCCATAATGAATAATTCTCTTACATTGAGCGACTACTGCGACGGTGGGTCGCGGCTGGCACCGAACTAGCCAGTTTAAATTACGCTGAGAGTTGGCTTGTTTGCTTCTTTAAGCAAATATCGCTTAAGCTTCCTTCCAAAGAGAAAAGTCGGAGTTACTTGTCTGCAATGACTTTGTGGCCCCTTAACGCGGCACTTCTTGGTGATCTTGTTGAGCCTTGTATTCCACAAAATTTGCTTTCATTAGCATTGAGTTGCTCAAAAAACCATCGTTGAGACGTTTCCCTCTTAAGGTCAACAAAAAGTCATCGAGGTGTAGAAGCTTATCTTTACAGTCTACACTGAAATATCTTACCGAGTTTGTGGGCATTTGTGGGGGGGTTTGGTGTAAAGTCGGCCTTTGCTTTTAGATGACCAAATAATAAAGCGCGTCATTTATGCGAATTTACCCTATTTATGCGCTCTTTTTAACGGAAATGCTTAAGTTATGTTGCCATTCAATTTTATCAACGCATCCATAAGTAAAAAGATTAGCAGCCTGTTTGCCTTGCTATTGTCGTTTTTACTGGTGGTGATTATTTATTCAATATATAAATTAAACCTGATTGATAGTGAAATGAAGGAAGTCGCTTATGTTGATATTCCTTTGAATGAAATTATGAGTGAAATTGAAATGTTGCAATTAGAGCAACATATTCTATTAGAGAAATTCGAGTTAAGAGAACAGCGTAAAAGTGAAGATTTTTCGATAGAGCAGCAGTTTACTTATCAAAAGAAGCAGTTTAAGTCCTTGTTGGATAAAGCGGTTAAGGTGATTGCCAACAGCTTGTCTACGCACGAAATAAGATACGATCTGATGGCCCATCAACAACTAATGGCGAAGATCGAGGTCTATCATCAAAAGAGTGATCTTTTTGAGCAGGTGTTGCAGTCGCTCTCATCCTCGCCGCTCCACAGTGCTGCAAAGTTGAAGCAGTTGGAAGATATGGCGAATGACTTAGAAGCCGGAGTGACGTCGATTTTAGAGCGGATTGAAACGATGACGCTTGAAGCCGGTCGTTATACCGAAAAACACGAACAAGAATTTAAATTAGTAAATGTTGCTTTAGGCTGTTGTGCGTTAATTTTGGGCCTTATTCTTACCACTTATATCATCAGACTATTCCACTATCGTATTGTTCGCATTAAGCAGCAAATACAGACTTTCGAATCATCTTTAAGTGATGAAGAACGTAGTCTAGAGAAAGAAGGGTTGCGTTCATCGCAGGATGAGTTGGTTGAGTTAGAGCAAGAGTTAAAGTTGATGATGCGGCGTTTAACTAAAGAAATCACCAATCGAGAGCAAGTTGAGCAACAGTTGCTTGTGTTGGCTACACAGGATAAGTTGACGGGTGCTTATAATCGACATAAATGGGATGAACAGCTACAGGTACAGCTCAATTTGGCAAAACGAGGTGGTCAATTTAGTTTGATCTTGTTGGATATCGATTTCTTTAAGTTGATTAATGATCAACATGGTCATCAAGTGGGCGATCAAGTGCTGATTCATATGGTGGCCGCGTTGAAGGAAAGACTTAGAAATGTGGATCAATTGTTTCGGCTGGGTGGCGAAGAATTTGCAATTCTATTGCCCCTACAAGATGCGGCAGCAGCGACCCATTTGGCTGAAGTATTAAGAGAGATGATAGAACAAATTAATCATGAAGACCTACCTCGCTATACCATTAGTATAGGGGTGACAGAGTATCTTAAGAATGACAATGAAGAGTCGATCATTAAACGAGTCGATAAAGCGCTGTATCGGGCCAAGTCAGAAGGTCGCAACCGCGTATACACCGACTAATATTGTACTAAGGAAAGGTTGAGCGTTCGTTTATTGTGATCGCTAGTTTTTATGGAAATAGATTAAGTGATGTTGTCATTCAAATTTTTAAACGCCTCTATTAGTAAGAAAGTGAGTAGCTTGTTTGTATTGTTGCTGTCATTTTTATTGGTGGTAATTATCTATTCAATTTATAAACTGAATATGATTGATAATGAGATGAAAGAGGTTGCCTATGTTGACATACCTCTAAGCCAAATTATGAATGAGATTGAGATGTTGCAGCTTGAGCAGCATATCTTATTAGAAAAATTTCGGCTAAAAGAACAAGCTAAAGAGAGTAAGCCTCCGAAAAATAAACAGTTTGCTTATCAAAAGCAGCAGTTGAGGCTGCTACTGGATAAAGCCGTTAAGGTGATTGCCGATAGCTTGTCTTCTCATGAGATTCGATATGATTTGAAATCTCATCAGCAAATTATGTTGGATATTGAGACTTATCATCAAAAAAGTAACGTTTTTGAACAACAGTTATTAGCAATGATATCGACAACGCACATCAGTGATGAGAAACAACGCCAATTGGAGCTCATGGCGAGTGAGTTGGAAGCCAGTGTCTCGGTTATTTTGCGACGGATTGAAACGTTAACACTGGAAGCGGGCCGTTACACCGAAAAACATGAACAAGAATTTAAGTTGGTTAATATTGCCTTGGGTTTCAGCGCCCTCATTTTAGGACTAATTCTCACCACTTATATTATCCGGATATTTGATTACCGTATCGTTCGGATCAAACAACAAATACGAGCCTTTGAATCGTCTTTTCGTGACGATAATTCGGGTTTAGAGGTGGGAGGGGCGGTTCGCTCTTCTCAGGATGAGCTGGTTGAGCTCGAGCAAGATTTAAAGTTGATGATGCGACGCCTAACCAAAGAGATCATCAATCGAGAGCAAGTGGAACAACAGCTGTTGGTGCTGGCAACACAAGATAAACTGACCGGTGCCTACAATCGGTATAAGTGGGACGAGCAGCTTACAATTCACCTCGATTTAGCGAGACGGGGTAGTAAATTTAGTTTGCTGTTGCTCGACATTGATCATTTTAAAGGTATCAATGACCAACATGGTCATCAGGTTGGCGATCAGATCCTGCAACATTTGGTCGCGACCTTTAAGGCTAGATTGAGAAGTGTCGACTTGCTGTTTCGGGTCGGCGGTGAAGAGTTTGCGATCCTGTTACCAATGCAAGGGGTCGCGGCTGCTAGTCAAGTTGCTGAGCAGTTGAGAAGAATAGTAGAACAGCTGACAAAATCTGATTTACCAACTTATACAATTAGCGTTGGCGTCACCGAGTTCTGTGATGACGATAGCGAGGAGTCGATGTTTAAACGTGCCGATCAGGCACTCTATTTAGCGAAATCTGGCGGCCGTAATCGCGTTCAAAGCGCTTAAAGTGAAACCGGTAGCCGAGGCGGAGCAAAGGGTTATAGTAAGGGGTTATCCGCATGAAGGGCACGGCAAATGGCGGCGACAACTAAGCTTAAGGTTGAGCGGACCACTTGCTCTTGTCTGGCTATTTGCATGCGGTAGAAGCTTAATTCGGCATCGTCTGCCGGAGGCGCGATATCTAGCTGGACCACGCCCATGTTTTTGACTTCGTGCAAGGTCTTAATTGGCTCTATAATTTCACTATCGGTGAAATGATACTCACTAGCCTCTTGATTTAGAAAATTTCTAAGTTGAATAAATTTATCGATATCTTGATAGATATCCTGCGAGATAATTCCTAAGGCGTACAGTAGTTTTAGGCGAACATCCAGTTCGCCTAAGGGACCACTATTATTTAATAGTGGTTCAACGGCATACTTAACGGCGTGGTCATCTTTACGAAACACGCGTTGCACTAAGTCTTCAATACTTGCTTCAAAAATATCTACTGAGCTAATGAAAAAGCTGCGCGGAGTTACAGCCTCACTCAGTTGCTCAATATTGTCTAATTCTTGCTGGTATTTATCCATAGTTTTGTCGTATTCACTCATTCAGTAATGGATGATATGGCCGCGAGGCTGTGGACCTTTGTTGTCTATTTATTAGACATAACAGCATCTTAATGCTGGCGAATCGTGTAAGACCTCGTTTCAGCGGCAAATACTGGCTAATTTTCCAGTCAAAGAAAAGTCTTAAAAGAATTTTAGCCGAACCTTTCGGGCAGGGTTTGTGGTTCATTGACGTTGCCTGTTCCGACAAAGAAATTTCATCGGATATACTTTGCTTCAATAAACCACCCTTGGCGGCCAAAATAATCACCAAGATTAATGCCTCCTAAACATATTGCTTTTGCAGTGCTAGATAAGTGGTTTCGATGTTATCGAGTATTGCATCATTTTCTCCTAAGCCGGTGTATTTTATCAAGCAAGCACGTACCCCATGTTGTTTTAAATAGTCCTGTAACTCCAGGGCTTGAGGGTCTGCAGGGTTGTCGTAAAACAGCGCCGCGGCAATCCCTTTGACTAAATACTGATTGTCTAGGTTATATTCCAGGGTTCCGAGTAGCGGTTTGAGTAGGCGATCGTTCGCGCCCAGTTTACGGATTGGTTGGCGGCCGACTCGTTCGATATCATCGACTAAAAAGGGATTAGCAAAACGCTCGATGATTTTATCAATGTAAGATTGGTGAAGTTGGCTATCAAAGCCATAGCGACGAATTAATACCGCTCCGCTTTGTTGCATCGCTGCCTTGACTTGCTGGCGAATGTCGGGATCTTCGATGGCTTCTCGGACGGTCTTATAACCCGCTAGAGCGCCTAGATAGGCAGTGATAATGTGTCCGGTATTTAAGGTAAATAATTTACGCTCTACAAATGCCATCAAGTTTGCGGTGGTTTCCATGCCTTCAATACTGGGAATATCGCCCTTAAACTGGGTTTCATCGACAATCCATTCACTAAAGGTTTCTACGGTGACATCGAGCGGGTCATCATTGGCCGCATCCGCCGGTGGTACGATTCGGTCAACCGCGGAATCAACAAAACCTATCTTGTCTTCGGCCAAGTCGTGATAGCTGGCCGCTAGGTATTTAAACACTTCTTGTTTTAAGTGGGTGGTACCTCGAACCATGTTCTCACAAGCGATAATATTGAGTGGTTTGAGGTTGTCTGCCTTAAATCTTGCTTCGATCCCTTGAGCGATAGTTTGCGCAATTTTATCTAAAATAGCTGGCCCCACAGCAGTGGTGACTAAGTCGGTGTAGGTCATTTGTTCGATCAAGGCTGCGCTATTTGAATTAACGGCGTTGATCCGAGTGACTTTTTCAATGTGACTGTCGCTACCAACAACCTTTACATTATAGGATTGCTGGTGGCTGAGTTGGTCGACTAGGGGTTTGTTGACGTCGGCGAAGGTAACATTGACATCGGCATCGGCCAAGACTTTACCAATAAATCCTCGACCGATATTTCCTGCGCCAAAATGTACTGCTTTCATATTGATTACCTCTAAAAATAGCGTTTAAGCCGAACCTGGTTCGGCTTGATGATGATCGTTTAAGCGGCTGATTTGCCAGCTAAGAGTGTTAATACATCTTGAACGTCTTGGGTGTTTGCCAGTTGTTCAATCGCATTGGGATCATCAAGTGCGTTGGTGATAGCGGTAATCACTTGGATGTGCTCGTCATTTTTTGCGGCGATAGCAATCACCAAGCGCGCAACATCATCCGGATCTTCACCAAAGCGAACGCCTTGGGGGTATTGGCATAGTGCTATGCCTGTTTTGAGCACCTTATCTTTGGCATCAACGGTACCATGGGGGACGGCGATCGACTCCCCTAAATAAGTCGAGACTAGTTTTTCACGTTCAAACATTGCAGCCACATAATCGGGCTCAACATATCCCGCTTTAACCAATTGCTCACCTGCGAATTGAATCGCTTGTTGTTTCGTGTGAGCTTGCAAACCGAGGTGAATGTCGCTGGCACTGAGTTGAAACACAGGAGTCGCTGGATCATAGACATCGTCGTTGGCAGCCAACGGGGACACTGCTGGAGACAGTGAGAGATAGCTGTCATCATTGGCGGCCGTCGGGGTATTGGCAGCCACCATGTTTGCGACAAGTTGATTGTAAAGTTCACTATCGAGAAAGTTGGTTAGTGAAATGTGATGCGCGTTTGGTGCATGCTGTTTTGCTCGTTCAGTTAAATCTTTATGAGTGATCACTATATCTACATCGCTGGGCAGGTTATTAATGGCGGTGTTGGTTACGCTGACGTCCAATTGGCTGGCAGCAAATTTCTTGCGTAATAAGCTGGCGCCCATTGCGCTTGAGCCCATGCCGGCATCACAAGCGACAATAATCTTTTTAACTTGCGACAGGTCGATGTTTACCGCGGGCTTGTTGGCGGTGATATTTGCTTTTGCTTCATTCTTCATCGATTGCATCTGTAAATGCGCTTTACTGAGTGAGTCGTCGTCATCATTGTTAGTATTTTTCTGCGTTTTAAGCAGCAGCGAAGCCACCGTAAAGGAAACGCCAGCGGAGGCAATGATCGAGCACAGTACGCCTATTATTGAGGCTTTAGGGGTCATCAATAATACTGCAAATATGGAGCCTGGCGAAGCGGGAGAGACTAAACCTGCATTAAACAGCGTAAGGGTAAATACGCCAGTCATGCCGCCAGCAATCACCGCTAAAATGAGCCGAGGATTCATTAGCACATAGGGAAAATAGATCTCATGGATGCCGCCAAAGAAATGAATGATCGACGCCCCTGCTGCTGATTGTTTTGCATTGCCTTGGCCAAAAGCCATATAAGCCAATAATAAGCCTAAACCTGGGCCAGGATTGGCTTCAATTAAGAAGAAGATTGATTTACCAGCTTCGCTGGCTTGTTGGATCCCTAAGGGAGAGAAAATACCGTGATTAATGGCATTGTTTAAGAAAAGAATTTTTGCCGGTTCTACAAAAATAGAGGTAAGAGGCAATAAACCAGCATCAACTAAAAAGCCTACGCCAGCAGCTAAACCAGTGGATAGGACTTTAACAAACGGCCCGATCATCAAATAAGCGAGGATCGCGCATAACATACCGATAATGCCTGCCGAGAAGTTATTCACCAGCATTTCGAAGCCGCTTTTAACTTTGCCCTCAACTGCGTCATCAAATTTTTTGATTGCCCAGCCACCCATTGGGCCGACGATCATCGCTCCCATAAACATTGGAATGTCGGTTCCAACAATGACCCCGAGAGTGGTCACCGCTCCAACCACCGCGCCACGTTCGCCGGCGACCAGTTTACCTCCGGTATAGCCAATTAATAATGGCAGCAGATAGGTGATCATCGGGCCAACTAAGCTGGCCAATTTTTCGTTTGGCAACCAACCAGTAGGAATGAATAGTGCGGTAATTACACCCCAGGCGATGAAAGCGCCGATGTTGGGCATAACCATGTTCGAGAGGAAGCGGCCAAAATTTTGTACCCTTACCTTTGCGTCTGGTGATAACATAACAAACTCCGTTTGATGCTTTGCTAGATTCTAGTGGACGGTTCGTCAAAACCGTTTGGTCTCTTGTTCAAGTCCAATCTACCACATTGGGGTGTATGCGAAGCTGATAACGGAGTTTTTGTGATTTAGTTCTTAATCTCGTAACATTTCCCTCAAAATTTAGTGATCCAGCTAAAGAAAATACACACTAAAAAAACCAAATTCCAACAAGGTTTAGCTTGTCAATAGTATTTAGCGTGATTAGTATCTCATTTTTCTTATCTGTGTGGTTTTGGTTTTGTGTGATCCAGATCGCTAATTGGTTAAAAAGCTAGCGCATTTTAATGAGCATAGGTGATTCTGCTCACGTTTTCTGTTGGTGTGTTAATGGCTTTGGGTCGAGTTTGGTTGCTTGTTAATAACCGTGGAGTTGCGGCTTGGCCATTTGCCTTTGAATGGAAGGTTGAAAGGGAACTATTTCGTTGACTCGGCTTTGCCGTTTTCAACGCAATTAAAATGTTTTTATTGGGAACAACATTGTCTGCAAAAGATAAACTGCTTTGCGTTGACGTATTTTTTGTTGTTCTGCGGAACGAAGCTATCGCTCAAATCAACTAAGCTTTGTAAAGTTACCTTATTCGTTTAAATGATTGCTCAGTAAGGAATATCGATGATTGACCAAGAACTAGCCCAACTTGAATCTGTGTATCAAACCATAATCGACTTTTTGGTGCGTTATAGCTTTCAGCTGGTTGGCGCCTTTATTATTTTGTTACTGGGTCTTTGGGTGGCCGGGAGGATCGGCAAGTATCTATTTAAGGCGCTTGAGTTAAAGGGCTTGGATATCACGCTCGCCCATTTTATCGCGAATCTCGTGAAGATCATGTTTGTTGCCATCACGGTGATGATTGCCTTAGGTAAGTTGGGGATTAGCATTACCCCTTTTGTGGCCGCGTTAGGTGCCGTTTCTCTTGGCGCAGGTTTGGCAATACAAGGAACCTTATCTAACTATGGTGCCGGTTTGGCGATTATTTTGACACGTCCCTTTGTGCTTAAAAATACCATTACCGTTAAAGGGTATACCGGTATCGTTGAAGAAATAAACTTGGCGACGACGGTGTTGATGAATGAGGACGATGAACGGATTACTATCCCTAATCGCCATATTGTGGGTGAAATACTCAAGAATACCAATCAGAGCAGCCTAGTAGAGGGCGAGGTTGGAGTTGCCTATGGCTGTGATCCGGAGCAGGCAATTGCATTAATAGAAGTGACTTTAATGGCCATCGCAGATGTACAGCAACAACCCGCGATGAAAGTTGGGATAGGAGCCTTTGCCGACAGTGGTATTACGATTTGTTATCGCTTTTGGGTGCCGACGCCACAATTTCATCAAACCAAGTTTGCCGCTAACTTAGCGGTGTTTAAGGCGCTGCAACAGGCTGGTATTGAGATCCCTTTTCCACAACGAGAAGTTCGTTTGCTTTCTACCAAGGATGCAGGTTAAACGCTTATGTCCTAGTTATGCTGGCAGGTATAAAGTCAGCTTGGGCTGAGGAATCGTGATTATCGAGTGAGTGAAAAGATGCAATACAATGCGACATGGCCGACGATGGCCAAGGTCGCATCGATTGTGGCTGATTTAGGTTTTGAGTTTGCTCAGTTGTTGATGTTGCTGAGAAACCAGATCGGCCAGGCTACTACTGCTTTGTTGGGCTTCATCGGCAAGGCGAGCCAGATCTGAAGCGGAATCCGAGATGCTGGTCATGTTTCGATTCACTTCTTCGGTGACCGCGCTTTGTTGTTCGGCTGCAGTTGCGATATGAGTGACTTGGCTTGAGACTTCTTCAATTTGGCTCACGATGGTATTGAGTGAATCTAGCGCCATTTCGGTTTGTCCAACCGCTAATTTAGCCCCTTCAGCGCCTTGTTCGATGATCTTCGACGCACTGTTGACTTCTTGTTGTAGCGAATCAATCAGTTTGCTGATTTCGTCGGTCGAGCTCTGGGTTTTTGAGGCCAGAGAGCGAACTTCATCGGCCACCACCGCAAAACCGCGGCCTTGCTCTCCAGCTCTAGCGGCTTCGATCGCTGCGTTTAAGGCGAGTAAGTTAGTTTGAGCGGCAATTGCGCTGATGACCTCCAAAATCTTACTAATATTGGTGCTACTATCGGCTACTTTAGCGACAGCCTGCCTAGCTAATTGTGACTCTTGTTCCATATTGTTTACATAGTTCATCGCCTGACTAAGACTGTCTTCGCCAGTTTTTACATTAGCGGTCATTGCGTCGGTTTCTGTGGCAGTTTGTTCTGAGGCTTTGGCAACTTGCAGGGCGGTTGAGCTCATTTGGTTAACTGCGGTCACGACACTTTCAATTTCTTGATGCTGACGATTAACATTATCACGGGTCTGCTCGGCAATATTGGCTGCGGTTTTACTTTCGTTCTGCGAGCGAGAGGCTAGATCTTTAAGTTCACTAATTAATAAGCGTAGTTTGGTAATGAAGCCGTTAATCCCACTGCCTAGAGCGATTAACTCGGCGTGAGATGCTACCGATATTGATTGCGTCAAATCGCCCTCGGCACTGGCGAGGTTTTCAACTCGACTCTGGATCATCTTGAGTGGTGCAATAATGGAGCGGATCACAATGCTAATGGTGGTAACTGCAATGACCGAGACAATGCCGCCCACAATCAGCAACAGGCTGCCTAAGGCGGTCTCCATATCATTCATGGCCTTATCCATTTCTATTGCGGCCTGCAGGGCGTCGGCTTTGGCCACTTCAATGATTAACGACCACTGAGCATCGGCGATAGGGATGCTGACAGGATAAGCGACAACGATGTGATCGTTGGTTTCTAGATAGGCGCCATTTTTGTCCAAATTTTGATATTGAGTGGCTAGGCTTGGGTCGATTGATTCCGCGAGGGGGCGGGCTAGTTTATTATAATGACTGGCCGCAACCACTAAACCCTTATCACTTAATAAAGTGACCTTGGCCTGACCTTGGTAGAGGCTATTTGATAATTCATTAATCAATTTTTGAAACACTGGTAGATTCAAATCTACCCCGACCACCCCTTTAAATTGCCGAGCGACGATCACGGGCACCGTTAACGAGGTCATGAGCTCCTCGTTACCGGGAGATATTTCATAGAGGTAGGGTTCCATTAAACACGGTTTTTTGCTGTCTTTGGCACATAAGTACCATTCGGCTTCTCGCAGGCCAAACTCATTCAGCGTAGTGACATATTTGGGAGCCGCATCGGTGACTTGATGGTGTTCTACACTGCCATCGTTGTTGCGGGTGTAATAGATTTCCAGGGTGCCTGTACCGGGGACACTGTGGCTAAACTTGCCAGTGTACTCCCGATCTCGACCATCGTAACCGTTGGCTTCAAATTGGGCATACATGGAGGATATTTGGCTGTTTTTTTGTAACACCGCAGCGACCGCCGTTTCGATGGTTTCTCTGCTGAGTGGTTGTTGTGCCGTGGTTTCGATTATTCCACTAAAGGAATATGGAATACGGTAGGCCTCATTGATAAATCCGGCAATTCGTTCCCCATACTCACCAGCTTCGGCGCTAAGTTTTTGTTGGGTTTCTTGTTGCAGGGCCGCTTGTACCTGCGCTGCTAATTGTGCATTTTTGCTGCTTAATGACCACCATAAGCTAGCAGATAAAACACTTACAATGATCAGAAACAGTGCAGAAGTGATCCAAAGTAATTTGGTCGATATTGATAATTGACGCATGTATTGATCCCAAGCCAAGATGTGATGGCGTATGAACATCATGAATGGATATACACTAAAAATAGCTTAGCTAAGCTAAATCTCTAGCTTATGAGCATTTTCTTTGCGATGAATGACCCGATAGCTAGGTGCAAAGCGTCTGCGATGAAGTGAATATCGCTTTTCGTGATTAGGGTTCTGGTTGGCAAAGTTCACGGTTCACGATTGCTTTTAAGGTGCGTAATACCAGCGCGAATAGCAGCAGTGATAAAGCGATGAGTAAACCGAGTGCTAATGCCGCTAAGCCTTGACTGTGGCTTAAGTGGGCCATTTTGCTGCTGGCGATGGTGAACGCGGCCAAGGGAAAAGCATAAGCCCATGAAGACATAAAGAAGGGTAAATGGATTAGTCGGTAAATATTGACGAACAGCAGTAGGCCAAAAAATAGCGCCACATAAAAGAGGATTCGGGCAAAGGTATCGAGGCCGTCAATTAAACTGGTGTAGGCCACAAAAGCAATTGAAGGCGGTGTTAGAAAAATAAATAGCATCGGCATTAATTGCTCCGATAAGGACTCATGAAAGAATAATCGGTGCAGAATAATGGTTAATAAGCTCAACCAAAACAATAAGCCAATGCTGAAAAAGAACCAACTGAGTTCAATGTAACCGAGGCTATTACCCGATATTGGCACAAACATATTACCCACCACCGGGATAAACCAGCTCGGATTGGCGTGTAACAAACAGTAATGGGAATGATTTATCCAACTGCTGACGATGTAAAGCGTCAAACCCAATTGAGTAACGGTACCCATGACCCATAGATTGGCAGATAAGCTGGGGTATTGATTCCAAATGACCGACAACAACAGCAAGCTAATCGAGAAGGCGGGGAAGAAATTGAGTTTTACGGGATGTCTTAGCTCGGCAAATACCTCTTCAGGAAAGTAGCGGAGTTTAATACAGTAGAGTAGCGTCATCACCAGCATCATCACCGAGCTAATCGTCCCTAATACCATCGCGATATGATCAGATATGCTTAGTGCAGATACTTTCCAAGATATGCTCCAGCCAGTAAAACCCATAATAATGGCGAAGAAAGAAATTGAAAAATAGCGGAATCGATGTTGCCAGGGGGAGGGCTGTGGTTTTGGTCGTGGTGTGGTGCTCATAGACGTTCTCATAGTTATGAATGGACGTTCATTGGACTTGTTGATTCTCGCTGGTTGGCGCACTTGCTGTTGGCATCATGTGAGTCGCGTTGCCGTTTTAAGTAAGTGTAGGCGTTGGTTAGCAAAAGTGAATTGGCTATCTTTAGCAAAGCCTAATTTATGTATTGGCTCCGATGCCGTTTTGAGCCTGAGCCGGTATCTATGGAAGGGCTGCCTGCGCTGAGCGTTAGCGTCTAGTTGAACTGAACTATCGTGATTGTTGGCAATGTGGATCGCTTATGTTGGCGGTAGATTGTCTTAATGAATACTCGATTGAACTCTAATTAATAAATGTTGTAATAATACTTGAGGCTTCTATTATTAGCAGTTAGTTATATTTTTGTTATTCATTCATCAAGTGCCTAAACGCCGTTTAGGCTGTGGCGAAGGTATTTTGAAGTTTGTTTGTCGAAGGGCGTGAAAACTATGTTTGCCTAGCTTATTAAGCGGTTATTGTGGTTGTGTTAACGCTGACTATCTTTGTACAAAATCAACTATAAATGTTGTTCGCCCTTGGTCATTTATCAAGGAAGAATTATGAATATATGTATTACAACAGGTATCAAACGGTACTTTAATTACCGGCTCCTATTTTTGAGTTTACTGCTTTGTATTCCGGTGAGCGCGCACGATTTTGGGAAGCACCGGGTTCATTCGCATGGCTTATGGGGGCTTTCGAGCTACCAGCAATTACGTCATCAAGTTATTTCTCTGCCTTTCTATGCGTTGCGACCGATGCGTGCTGGGCCATTGATCCGTCAGGCGCATCATTATGGGATCCTCGATATTGATGTTCCGTTACCGGCTGGCTTAGCCATTGATTATCAGGTCTGTGGCGAAGACTTACCAGACCCCAGTATTCGTCAGGCGGTGGCCTGCACCGTGAATGATGGAGGGCGCGGCAACACCGATCCCAATCAAGTAGGATTCTCGACTCAGGGACGAGAGCTGATGGCTTTGCGTTTAGGTAATCCAAATGGCTATCGAGTGATGGTGATTACTCAGCAACATGGGAATGAACCTGCGGCGACAGAAGCGGCCTTAAGTGTGGCGCGTTGGCTCGCTATGGGATTTGGTCAAAGTGTCCAACAAATCCTGCGGCGCCTCGATATTGTGATGTTATTACGCGCTAATCCCGATGGTGGGGAACCTGATCCGCGGGCTTGTGCGATTGATCCTGAGCCTGGGATGGTATTAGACAAAGATTGTGCGTTGACTCGACAGAATGTTGACCCCTCTGCGGGCGGGGCCTTCACTGAAAATTCCGAAGCTGATTTTGTGGGGGTGGTGGGTCGTGGTTATGATCTGAACCGTTACCACTATGCGGGTCTCGAACAACCGATCCGGCCAGTAGAAACACAAGCAATGGTCGCCGCTGTGTTGGCTTTTCGCCCGGAAGTTGTGCTTGATTTACATGGTGATTTGCAAAAAACCGATTGTCAGCTCGACATGAGCAGCATTCAAGCGGGTGCTGTGTTGGGTAGTTTGCCGACAGTGGCCTGTTTAGCTGAGGATGAGGCCGATGATTTTCGTTTACTTAGCCCCTATGCCGATGCCGAACCGGGGAGTGAGCATGAATTTGTGGTGCAGAGCTTGGCGGTTAATGTGATGGCGAAAATTGCCAGTGTATTTCAGGGATCGGTTGGTCGTTTTTCACAACTTCAATTGGATGCTGGGCATGTGAGCACTGGGGCTACGGGTCATTATCAACAACTGGGGGTTGCGGTTGCGGGTTGGGAAACGGTGAATTTTAGTAAAGATCTGCGCGCTGATGTGGTGGCGGTGGCCGCTGGTAAGCCAGTGATTGGGGTGAATCTTGGTTTACCTCAACCCGAATTATTGAAGAAACAGATTTGGCTCAACCGAATTGCCTTATTTGAAGCGCTGAGTAGCTTAGCCGAGTTTGCTCAGCAAGCACCGACCAGTGGTGGCGACTTTTGTGATTATCCACTCGCGCAGGGCTTAAGAGCCAACTTGCCCGCAAAATATTGGGGACCGCAGGCAACTGATGGTGAGAAGTTGATCCCGATTGCGCCGGGTATTGGATTGCCGCTCTACGTGAGTGGCAATTGTCCCGATAATCCAGAGTCAACCAAATAGCGATTTGCCAATTTGGGTCGCGACGCTCGATGATACAAAAGGCATCCTATGGATGCCTTTTTTCTTGAATCAGAGTTTAGTCAAGATGGCTTACTAGAATATTTTTGATTCTTATGTCAATGAATAATGAACCGCGCTGGACTATTCTCTGAGGAGACTGCAGCTCGTGTTTGTCGCTGCGTAATCGGAGGGACAGCCATGCCATACTATAAACCGTTGAAACAGTTACCCGAACCAGAACGAAAACGAATCGTGGCCGGTATTCAAGGTTTACGGCAGCAGTTTAAGGAGCAGGCGTTTCCTGAAAAGAAGACTGCAGAATCGTTGATCCTTGGCTCTTGGAATATTCGTAATTTTGATGATGACCGTTTTAACTATGGGCCTCGCTTGCAAGAATCCTTGTATTATCTGGCGGAAATCATCTCGCGCTTCGATGTGATTGCAGTGCAGGAGGTGTGTCAGGATCTGGCACCATTAGATGCTTTAATGGATATATTAGGTCGGCAATATCGTTATATTTTAACCGACGTAACCCATAGTAGCCTCGGTGGTAATAAGGAGCGTTTAGGCTTTATCTATGACAAGAACAAGGTGTTTTTTAAAGGGGTTGCCGGTGAATTAGTCCTTCCCGATAAAATGCTTATTAGTGATGCTTCAAATAAAAAACGGCAATTTTCTCGAACTCCCTTTGGTGCGCAGTTTCAATCGGGTTGGTTTAAGTTTTTATTTTCAACGGTACACATTTTCTATGGGAGTAACTCTCCTCGTTCACCTAGCTACGAGCGACGGGTTAAAGAGATCGCGGCGGTAGCTAAGTATTTGGCGAAACAGGCGAAAGTGAGTGACCTGAACCAAGTGCTGGTGGGCGACTTTAACATCAAGGCGCATGGGAGCGCTGGATTTAATGCTTTGCAGCAGAATGGTTTTACTATCGTAAAAAATCGCAAAGGCAGCAATCGTGATCAGACTAAATTTTACGATCAAATTTCATTTATCTCGCGCCGTGACGAGTTGCAATTGAAACAAGCCGAGCGTCAAGATCGGGTATTCCAATTCTTCGATAGTGTATTTCGCTTAAGTGATTTTAACCTGTATAAGCCGCTATTGAAGCAGCATATACAGACAAAACTGCAGCTCGCTAAGCAGCAAGTTGATTGCGCAAGCACCAATAAAAAGTTAAAAAAAGCCGAAGATAAGTTAGCGAGCCTTCAAGCGGTACTGGTCTCTGATGAGTCTTTATTTGACTACTATCAGGAATGGCGAACCTTCCAAATGAGTGACCATTTACCGCTCTGGGTAGAATTGGAAATTGATTTTTCAGATAAATATCTGGAGTACCTTAGTGATTACCAAGCATAGCAGCGCGTTTGCGGATGAGGGTTGCAGGGTGATGTTTTGTTTAAATGTTGGTCGAGGCGTCGCTTAGCGGGCCTTATCTCTTGAAGAGGGAGAGTCAGCACTATCACCGAGAGCGGTGATAGTGCTGTTTACTTTTTCGTGCGGCAGTTACAGAGTGACGCCGTTTTTCCAGATGGCTAACTCACGAATATCATTGTACTCATTTTTGGTGAGCTCGCCGCTCACCAATTTGGCTAAGTGATCTAAGAATCGGTCGAGTAGCTCTGGCATTAATAAGTTGTCGGTGATTAGAGCCCCAGCATTAAAGTCTATCCAGTGCGGTTTGCGGCTTGCTAAGTCACTGTTAGTGGCAATCTTCACCGTTGGCACAAAGCCTCCGTAAGGCGTGCCTCGTCCGGTGGTAAAGAGCACCATATGACAACCCGACGCACCTAAGGCGCTGGTGGCAATGGCGTCATTACCCGGCGCATTTAAGAGGTTAAGCCCCGGTTTACTGAGTTTTTCAGTGTAATCAATCACGTCAATCACCTGGCTAGAGCCAGCTTTTTGAGTACACCCCAAAGATTTATCTTCTAGGGTGGTGATCCCACCAGCTTTATTACCTGGAGATGGGTTTTCGTACACGGGTAAGTCGTGGCTGAGGTAGTACTCTTTAAAATTGTTCACCATGTCAACGATTTTATCGAAGACCACTTGGTCTTTAGCGCGATTCATCAAAATCGTTTCTGCGCCAAACATTTCAGGAACTTCGGTCAGCACCGTGGTGCCGCCATGCGCCACCATGGTGTCGGAGAATAAACCCAGCATTGGGTTGGCGGTAATTCCCGATAAGCCATCACTGCCGCCACATTCCAAGCCGAAGCGAACTTCAGAAAGCTTGCCGGGCTCGCGTCGGTCCTGCTGCATTTTATCAAACAGCCGTTGCAGATGAACCAGCCCTTGCTCCACTTCATCGTCGCTGTGCTGCGCCACCATAAACTCGATGCGTTCTGGATCGTGTGCTGCTAAGCCTTGCCTAAAGGGGACGATTTGATTGTTTTCACAACCAAGACCAATCACCAAAGTACCACCCGCATTGGGGTGCGTGGCCATGCTTTGTAACAATTTCTTGGTGGTTTGATGGTCATCGCCAAGTTGTGAGCAACCAAATTGATGGGTAAACACATGTACCCCATCGATCATCGAGGTGTCATTTTTAGCCAAAAATCGCTTGGCAATTTGCTGGGCGATGCCATTCACACAACCCACCGTTGGAATAATCCAAATTTCGTTGCGCACTGCGACTTCACCGTTGCTGCGACGATAGAGCTGTACTTCACGGTCGGGTTTGCTCAGTAATTCAACTGCTGCGCTTGGTGTATATTGGTAACTACTTTTATCATTTAAGTTCGTTTTGGCGTTATGGCTATGTATCCACTCACCGCAATTGATCGCCTCTGTCGCATGACCAAAAGGTTCACCGTACTTTACCAATAACCCATTGGGCGCAATTTCTGCAATGGCAACTTTATGGCCTTTGTCGATGTTTTGCTGTAGATAAACATGCTGGTCAGCAATGCTGATCTCGGTGCCTTTAAGCATTGGCTCCAAGGCAATAATCACGTTATCTCGTGGGTGTATTTGGATCCAAGTCTTCATTTTATCCATCCAACTCTTTACTGAGTGCTGCTGATGTTCCGGCAGTTAGCATCGCCGTTAAATAGGCGGTCACCTGTTGCGCGAATTGAGGCACTTGATTGAGATCTTGGCCCCAACTTTTTTCTTTCGCTAATACTTTGCTGACCAGTTCGGCTGCTGTACTTTGCCCCGAGTCAACGGCTTGCCATTGCTCACTAAACAAATCTAACCAATGTTGGTCGTCATTGAGTGGAATGCTTTGACCGTCACGAAGCCCGCGATAGAACAATAGCTGAGCAGCAAAAGCGAAACTCATTAACTTGGGCGCTTTACCGTTACGCTCGGCGTTGGTCAGCAATTGTGGCAGCAGGCGAGTTTGCCACTTGGTCATACTATTGAGTGCGATGGACGTGAGCTGATGTTGAATGTAAGGATTTTTAAAGCGATTGATAACCGCATCAGCAAAGGCTTGCAGCTCATCTTTTTCCAGTGATAAGGCTGGGATCACTTCTTCTGAGAGTAGCGATTCAACAAACTTGCTTAATTGTTGGTCTTGCATTGCTTCGCCAACCGTATCGATGCCACTCATGTAGGCAACTGGCACCATGGCGGTGTGGGCCCCATTCAGAATCGCAACCTTACGCTCTTTATAGGGTTTGATGTCATCCACAATTTTAATATTGAGTGCTTGCCCTTCAAGTTTTAAAGCTTCGGCTAGTGCTTGTGGTCCTTGGATCACAAACAGATGGAAGTACTCCGCGGTGACCATAAATTGGTCGTGATAACCCAATTTTTGTTCCAAGCTAGCTAGTTCGTCACGTGGATGACCCGTCACAATGCGATCAACCAAGGTGGAGCAAAAAGTATTTGCTTCATTCACCCAGCTGCTGAATTCGCTACCGAGATCCCATAACTCAATGTATTGATTAATTATTTCTTTTAGCTTATCGCCATTGTAGTCAATTAACTCACAAGGAATGATGAACAAGCCCTTGTCGCTTGCACCAGAAAACGCGAGGTAACGAGCGTGTAACCAGCAGGTGAGCTTCGCCGGGAAGGTGCTTGCCGGTGTATCGGTAAATTTATCTTGTTGGTTATAGGCAATCCCGGCTTCAGTGGTATTCGAAAAGATAAACTGAATATTGGGATCTTTGGCGAGTGCCAAATATTCATCGTAGTTTTGGTAAACCGATAATTCTTGATTCACCGAACTAATAATTCGGGTTTCTTCTACCGCTTGATTGTCTTCATTCAAACCGCGGATCACTGTGGTATAAAGGCCGTCTTGTTGGTTCAGTAGCGGTGGGAAATCGGTATCGATGGGGCGGACAATGGCAACGCCAGCATCGAGATCGGTTTGATGATTTAAAATATCTAATTGCCAATCAACAAAGGCCCGCAAGAAATTACCTTCTCCAAACTGAAGAACTCGGGTGGTGTATTGTTTAGCTTCAAATTGAGCGCGATTAAGGGTGTTCATTATTTCTCCAGATTCAAGTTGAAGTATTTATTAGCATTGTTGAAGCTGATGTCTTCAACCATTTTTGAGAGTAGTGCCATGTCGTGTGGGGCTTCGCCGTCGGCAACCCATTGGCCTAATAGGCGACAGACTAAGCGGCGGAAATATTCATGACGAGTATAAGAAACAAAGCTACGGCTGTCGGTTAGCATGCCTACAAAGCGACTGAGTAGGCCCAACTGAGAGAGCTGTTCCATTTGGCGTAACATGCCGTCTTTTTGGTCATTAAACCACCACCCAGAACCAAATTGGATCTTGCCTTCAATACCATCGCCCTGGAAGTTACCGCACATGGTAGCCAGAACTTCGTTATCGCGTGGGTTGAGGCAATATAAGATGGTTTTAGGTAAGGCATCTTCAAGCGCGAGAGCATTCATTAACTTTGATAATGGTGCTGCCACTAAGCCATCGTTGATGGAATCAAAACCTGTATCGGGACCAAGCAGTTGTAACATGCGTTGATTGTTATTGCGCAGGGCTCCGATGTGGTATTGCTGAACCCAGCCGCGACGCGCGTATTCTTTACCGAGGTAAACCAGCACTGCGGTTTTGAGTTGCGCAGCTTGTGTTGCCGAGACGGTTTTGTTATTCAGGCGGTTGGCTAAGATTTGATCAAGCTCTTGTTCACTTGCTTCTTCATATTCAACCGTGTCTAAAGCATGGTCTGCGATACTACAACCGTGAGCGGCAAAATGGTCAAGACGAATAAACAGCGCGTCACATAACTGATGAAAGCGAGAGATTTCGATATTGGTTAATTCGCCTAAGGTGGCGATATAACTTAGGTAATCTTCGGCATTAATATTAAAGGCTTTGTCTGGGCGCCAGCTGGGGAGCATTTTTACATGAAAGGATTTGTCGTCGGCAACTGCTTTGTGGGCGGCTAAATCATCAATAGGATCGTCGGTGGTGCCCACCATACGAACGTTCATTTTTTGCATAATGCTTCTTGCCGAAAATTCGGGAGTGGCTAGCATCGCATTACAATCATTCCAGATGCCCTCGGCACTTTCGGCGTTGAGGATCCGTTGGGTAATTCCAAAAGGTCGACGTAATTCTAGATGAGTCCAATGAAACAACGGATTACCAATGGTTTGAGGCACCGTTCTCGCCCAAGCCTGAAACTTTTCTTGGTCACTGGCGTCTCCAGTAATGAAGCGCTCGTCAATGCCGTTGGTTCGCATGGCTCGCCATTTGTAATGGTCGCCACGTAACCAAATGTCGGTGAGGTTATTAAAGCGGTAATCTTGAGAGATTTGTGTCGGGGGCAAATGACAGTGGTAATCAATGATTGGTTGCTGTGCTGCCACATTGTGGTAAAGCTCTTTAGCTACGTCTGTGGTCAGTAAGAAATCTTCGCTTAAAAATGTCGACATACAGGTTCTCTCAAATTTGGTTATTTTAACTCTCTTAAAATACACCCTATTCAACTGGTATAACAAATTTATCCCATCAAGAAAGTTTGATCTTGAGAGTTAGATCCCACTAATCGTGTTTGCGGCAAAATTACACTAGACCTTATTGACTTAAATAGTATTATTCATGAAAGTTATAAGTTAACTTTTTTGAAGTAAAAACAGTCACTTGTTTGTCACCCATTGTTTTTCATCAGTTGTTTTTGAGTATTTTGAGCGTTTTTTTTACTCTGTTAAGGGGGACTGAGCTAAAATTAATTGGTTAGACCGATTGTATTTGGGGTTTCGCTTTAGATTTTCGATTTGTGCCCTTTTCTGGAGCCAGATGGCTCAGGCTAAGCTCAGCCCCCTGTCTTGAGTCGGTTTAAGGTGATTTAGAATAAATGGGCTGAAGCGTGGTTTTAGTTTTTTTGAACCGCTGCAGGCATTGTCGCGATCAGGCTGTTTTGGTACGATAGCCTTGTCAATGTGGCTGTATCGGTCATTGTGCACATTTTGGGTAAATTGATGTCTGAATTTGAAATAAAACGTCTTTATCAGAAGATTGCCGCAGATTTAAAAGCGCAGTTAGTGAGTGGTAAATATAAGGTTGGTGAGCGTTTGCCTTCGGAGCGCGTGATCGGCGAAACCATGGAAGTGAGCCGTACGGTGGTGCGTGAGGCGATCATTATGCTGGAAATTGAAGGTTTTGTTGAAGTGCGTAAGGGCTCGGGCATTCACGTGATTGCCACGGACATGCCAAGCAATAACCAGAGTGCCGATAAAGCAAGTGAAACCTTATTGTTCTCCGGCCCTTTTGAACTGCTGCAGGCAAGGCAGCTATTAGAGAGCAATATCGCTGAGTTTGCTGCCTCTCAGGTGACCAAACAAGATATTATTGAGCTGAAAAAAATTCAGGCCAAAGCTCTAAAAGAAGATCGTCTCCGTGATTCTAAGTGGGATAAGCTATTTCATATTCAGATTGCCAAAGCGACGCAAAACTCAGTATTGCTGATTATGGTAGAGCAATTGTGGGAGCATCGAGAGCAGAATCCTTATTGGCTCAAATTACATGAGCACATTGATGAAAGTTGTCTTAATAGCTGGTGTTGTGATCATGAACAAATTCTAGATGCGCTGATCCGTAAAGACCCGCAAGCGGCTAAGTTAGCGATGTGGCAGCATCTTGAGAACACCAAGCAAATGTTATTTAACGCCACCATATTTGACGGTGATGACCGTTACTTATTCACTGATAATCCGGTGGTTGAGTTTCAACCGCTCAATATTGGTTTAGCCTAACAAAGCCGCTGCTATATTGGCGTCCAGATAGCTTGTGAGCTGTATCTCGGCTATATGTTTGTTGTTATTCCCCGTCTTTAATCAATCTACCGGGTTGCTCTTCTATTGTTTAAGTGAGTCTACATACAAGGAAGTATGTGGTTTTATTGGTGGCGAGTCGTTCTCTTGGCATGCGGGACTCTGTCTTGCTTGCAAAATAACAAAACTCAACTAAGTTTTACTAAGTCCTGCATCCATTTCTCTCCCATTTCGTGTATTTCATCGCAAAATTGATCATACCACTTTCCAAAATGAGACATAGACACTCTTCTATTTAGGGTAATTGGTATAACATGAGCGGGTATTGGAGTGACACGTCAAGTTTGTGAGTGGTGTTCTCCTATATGTAGTGATACCAATTATGACTCGCTGGGTCACAAATTTTGAAACTGTAGTTCAAATTTAACATTTGGTGTGAGCTTAAGCTCATATCCTCCCAGCGGTTTATGTTAGCTTTGCGGCTTTGGTGTTGAGTTTTTGAAGGAGTCTTGGCTATTTCTTCAAAATGGTAAGTAGGATACATGGAATTAACAATGATTATTTCTACCTTGAATCAGATCGTCAATCGCGTGTTGGCTACGGCTCTGATTATATTTATGGGGGCGATGATTTTAACGGTGGTTTGGCAAGTCTTTACCCGTTTTATTATCAACGATCCTTCAGTCTTTACCGATGAGTTATCTAGATACCTACTTATTTGGATAGGTATTTTAGGTGGGGCGTATACCTATTCAGTAAAACGGCACCTCGCTTTAGAATTAGTGATGCCGAAGTTGAATTTTAGAAATAGAAATTTACTGAGCATTTTTATTAATTTATTGGTGATAACCTTTTCATCGATTGCGCTTATCTATGGTGGCAGCATGGTTGTGGCAACAACCTTACAGCATCATCAAATATCGCCTGGACTCGCTATTGGTGGAAATCATCTACTTATCGGCTACGTATACGTGGTATTGCCTTTGTCCGGTGTTCTTATTAACTATTACGGTTTGTTAGATATATTTGCTTCTATCGCGAATATCGCCTCTGGCAAGAAAGGTGATAAGTAATGACTTTAATTGATCTTATTTTCACTCAAGAATATATCAGCGTTATGCCTGATTATCTTTTTGACCTATTGCCTATTATTGTCTTGTTTGGCACCTTGGCTATCTTTCTTATCATCGGTATGCCAATTGCCTTCGCGATTGGTAGTGCTGCATTATTGACGATTTTTCTCGATTTCCCTATCGATAAAGCCTCGATACTCGTCTCGCAGCAGTTAGCAAATGGTTTAAATAGCTTTGGTTTATTAGCCTTACCGTTCTTTATTGTGGCCGGTAATTTAATGAACCGGGGAGGTTTAGCGGTACGCTTAATTAACTTTGCGATGTTACTTGGTGGTCGCTTACCAGGCTCTTTATCCCATGTGAATGTGATTGCCAACATGATGTTTGGTTCTTTGTCTGGCTCTGCAGCGGCAGCTGCCGCGGCTGTTGGTGGCATCATGGGGCCAATGCAGAAAGAGCATAAGTATCCGCGGGCATTTTCGACAGCTGTGAACGTGGCGTCATGCCCGACTGGCTTGTTAATTCCGCCGTCAAACATTCTTATTCTGTATGCACTTGTGAGCAGTACTTCTGTTCAATACCTATTTATTGCCGGATATGTCCCAGGTTTACTCATGGGCTTAGGTATCATCCTTGGTATCTTCATCTTGGGTAAACGAAATGGTATTCCTCAAGAAAAAATTGTTCAAACCGAAAAAACTTCTAAAGTTATTCTCGATGCATTGCCGAGCTTATTCTTAGTCGTGATTATTATGGGCGGTATCTTGGGTGGTGCTTTCACCGCGACCGAAGCTTCAGCCATCGCGGTGGTTTACAGCTTGATCCTCGGTTTTGCTTATCGTGAATTAAAAGTTAAAGACTTACCTTCAATCTTAATTGATAGCGTGTTAACCACTTCGATTGTATTACTGATGATTGCAACTTCTTCGGCCATGTCGTGGGGAATGGCGAATGCAGACATTCCAACTGCGATTGCTGAGTTTGTGTTGAATTACTCGACCAATCCAATTGTGATTATGTTGCTCATGAACTTGATTTTACTGGTTGTGGGCACGTTCATGGATATGTCACCAGCGGTATTGATTTTTACCCCGATATTCTTACCGATAGCGGTGCTATTAGGCGTGGATCCAATTCACTTCGGTATTATCTTGGTATTCAATCTATGTATCGGTATTTGTACACCTCCAGTGGGTACAGCTCTATTTGTAGGCTGTAGTGTATCTGGAAATAAACTGGGAGAAGTGGTGCCTAAGTTACTGCCCCTTTTCTTAATTATGGTAATAACACTCGGATTGATAGTGGTATTTCCTTCACTAACCATGTGGCTGCCTCACTTGGCAGGATATAAATCCTAATAATAAATTGATTAAGGACGTGAAATTATGAAATTTAAAAAACTCTTACTGGCTGGTGTGATTGCAGGGATGTCTTGTAGCTCGGCTGTATATGCAAAAACTTTGAAATTGGCTCACGCATTACCAACTGAGCACCCTGTTCACCAATCTTTGGATTGGTTCGCGAAAAGTGTGACCAAAGATAGTGACTTGCGAGTGAAGGTTTATCCAAATGGAACCTTAGGGAATGAAACAGCGTTATTGCAAATGGTCCAAAATGGCACCATTGCATTTACCAAAGTAAGTGCTGCGCCACTAGAGTCTTTCTCAAAGGCTTACAAAATTTTGTCATTGCCTTATTTATATCGTGATCTTGACCATTACAACAAAGTGTTAAATGGACCAATTGGCCAAGGTATTTTAGCTTCTTCTCGTGACCAAGGTTTTGTTGGTTTAGCGTTCTTAGATGCTGGTGCTCGTAGCTTCTACACAGATAAAGCGATTGTGACTCCTGCAGACTTGAAAGGCATGAAGATTCGTGTGCAAAACTCACCATTAGCGATTGATATCATCAAAGCGCTAGGTGCGACGCCGGTGCCACTTCCTTATGGTGAGTTGTACTCTGCTTTACAACAAGGTGTGGTTGATGGTGCGGAAAACAACATTCCGTCTTACTACTCTTCACGTCACTTTGAAGTGAAAAAAGTTTACTCTTACGACCGTCACACCATGGTGCCTGACGTATTGGTTATTTCTACCAGTGTATGGGATAGCTTGTCAAAAGCAGAGCAAGAAGCAGTACGTAAAGATGCGCAAGCCACAGTTGCAGTGCAAGAGAAAAACTGGAGCGATTACGTTGCTAAAGCTCGCACTGACTTAGAATCACAAGGGATTACCTTTGTTGAGAGTGATACTCCTGCATTCCAAAAAGCGGTTCAATCAGTTTATGAGAAATTTAAAACTGAAAACCCAGAGCTTGTTGGTATGTTGAATGATATTCAAAACACCAAATAATGATTTAGGCTTTTTTAGCTAAATTACTTCGAAGCAATACTCAACACTGCGCTTGGGTATTGCTTTATTTGTTTATATACGGACCTAAGCCAGCAAAGCTTTGCCTTTAACGCTGCTACTATTGAGGTTTTAATGAAACTAAATAAAAGCTCTATGCCGAGCGCGAACGCAGCAAGTAAACCTACGGAACAGAGCATGAATGCTGGGGTGGGCATGGTTCATCTTGGTTTTGGCGCATTTCATCGAGCCCACCAAGCTTTAATCACGGATACTTTGCTCAAAGAGCATGGTGGCGATTGGAAAATTGTTGGGGTGTGTAATTGGGGAGCGGCAGGTCAGTCAATCGAACAAACTGGCCTTGAAGCCAGCTTCGCTAACCAAGATAATCTTTATACCGTAGCGGTCGGCCAAGACGAGACACTTTCGCTGGCGATTGTTGGTGCGGTAGAACAAGTACTTTTTAGTAACCAAGTGGATGCGATCCTTGGTTATATGACTCAGCCTTCGGTGAAGGTGGTGAGTTTAACGATTACCGAAAAAGGCTATTGTCATCATCCTGCGACGGGGCGTTTGAATCTAGAGCATCCACAGATCCAGCATGATTTGGCGCATCTAGATGAACCGCATACCGCGATTGGCTTTTTAGTGGCAGCACTCAAAAAACGCCGTGAAGATAAAATTGCGCCTTTTACTCCCTTATCTTGCGATAACTTGCCGCACAACGGTGTGGTGTTGCAAAATATCATATTAGATTTTGCCAAGCAGCTGGACCCAAAACTCCATGATTGGATCGCCGCCGAGGTGAGTTTCCCGTCAACCATGGTTGACCGTATCGTGCCGCAAACCAGCGCCGCAGATCAGCTGCGTGTTAATCAGGCTCTCGGCCTTGAAGACCAGCAATCGCTGGTTACCGAACCCTTCTTACAGTGGGTGATTGAAGACAAGTTCTGTAATGAAAGACCCGCTTGGGAAAAAACCTCAATCGACAATATTATTATTACCGATGACGTGACGCCCTTCGAGAAGATGAAGCTGCGCTTACTGAATGGCACCCATTCGGCCATGGCTTATCTTGGTTATTTGGCGGGTTATCAAACCATTAACCAAACCATTCAAGATGAGGCTTATGAACGCTTCATTCGTTACTTAATGGATATTGAAATCAGCCCATCGCTGAACGTTGAGGGGATCAATCTTGGGCATTACAAAGACTCACTGATCGCCCGTTATAAAAATAGCGCCTTAAAACACCGTACTTGGCAAATTGCCATGGATGGTTCGCAAAAGATCCCGCCACGTTTCTTACAAACGATTGCCTATGGCTTACAGCACAATATTGAGACTCCGGGTTTGTATTTGGCTTTGGCCGCTTGGATGAAGTATACCCGAGGGGTGGATGAACGTGGTGCCGTGATTGATGTTCGTGACCCCATGGCAGAACAGTTTGCCGACATTTGGCTGACCAATGAATCGGTCGAAGAAGTGGTCGAGGCGTTTTTGCAGTTAAGTGCAATTTTTCCACCTAAATTGGCCAAACAAGCCGCCTTTAAGGCGAACTTACTGCATGCATTAGAGTTGCTCCTTGAAAAAGGCGCTAAGCAGTCAGTCTACGATTTTAAATGTTAGCTTGTTGAATTGATGAGCTAAATAACGATTAAGGTTTGATCTACGCGAGTGAATTAAACCTGTCAGGAATATTCGCAATGAAAATGACATTTAGATGGTACGGTGAGGGCAACGATCAAATCACCCTTGACCAAATTAAGCAAATCCCTGGTGTGGAAGGCATCGTTTGGTCTTTACACGACATGCCTGCGGGGGTGTTGTGGGACGAGCAGCGGATTGCTGAAGTTGAACAGCAGATCAAAAAATCTGGCTTTAATATCGATGTGGTTGAAAGTGTCAATGTGCATGAAGATATTAAGTTGGGGCTAGAGAGCCGTGACCAATACATCGAAAACTACAAACAAACCCTGCGAGCGCTGGGCCGATTTGGTGTGAAGGTGGTGTGTTACAACTTTATGCCGGTGTTTGACTGGACTCGTACCGAGCTTTATAAAAGCTTACCTGATGGCTCGAATGCCTTATTCTTTGAGAAAAGTAAGATTAGCGAAATTGACCCCATCGAGCTGATTGAAACGATTTCTAAAAATACCGACGTGACCATGCCGGGCTGGGAGCCAGAACGCTTAGCCAATTTAAAAGAAACCTTTAAGCTATATCAAGATTTTACGGCGGAAGATCTCTGGAAAAACTTGCAGTACTTCCTTGAGCAAATTATTCCGGTGGCGGAAGAATGTGGTATCAAGATGGCGATCCATCCCGACGACCCGGCCTTCCCGATCTTTGGTTTACCGCGAATTATTATTAATAAAGAAAACATCCAACGTTTTCTAGGCTTGGTGGACAATCCTTATAACGGCTTAACCCTGTGCTCTGGTTCTTTAGGATCGGTGAACAATGATATTCCTGATCTAATCGATACTTTCCACGAGCGGATCCACTTCATGCATATTCGTAATGTGAAGCGCTTCGACAATGGTGACTTTATCGAAAGTTCTCACCGCGCCTGCGATGGTTCGATTGATATTGTACAAGTGGTGAAAATGCTCTACAAACATAACTATCAGGGTTATGTGCGTCCGGACCATGGTCGACATATTTGGGGAGAAGAAAAGTGGGCTCGCCCTGGTTATGGTTTGTATGACCGTGCCCTCGGCATCATGTATATCAATGGCTTATGGGACGCGTTAAACCACGAGACTTAAACGCGCGCTACTCTGTTCTGAACAAGGCCTTAATGGAGCTCCCATTAAGGCTTTTTATTGGAGAGTGCGCTAGCAGCATCTTTATCTTTCGGCTTCATCTTCTTTTGTTTCTTGTGCGACTTCTTCTGCAGCCTCATCGGTTTCGCTGAACAAGGGTTTTGGTGGACGTTGTGCGCCTCTGGCGATAATTTCTAGGTAGAATGAAGGCAGTTGCTGCTGCTCTGCTTTATCCATGCAGGCATTAATTTGCGAAACATGAATTACCTCTGCCTCGGCTTCATTGATGCCGTATTTGCAATCAAAATCCCAAAAGTCATCACCCGCTGGCAAGGTTTTACCCTTCTCTCGCTTAATGTACTTTTTAGCATCATGTTTTGCGGCTTCAATAATGCGTGCCAGATTACGTTTGGGGTGACTTAACAGATAGGTTTTTTTCATGACAATCCTAGGACGTGAGCTTCAGGCTCGGGGGCAGATACTGTAATGATTCTAGGCTATAGCGCAAGGTTTAATCGAGTTTAGTTTAAAAGTAGCGCTTAATTTGCAAGGGCCGCCTCACGGATTCACGATGGGGTAAGCATTGCGAACCAGTGAAGGGCTGGTATTGTTGCTCTGTCTTAGCTGGTGTTTATCGATCTTCGGGGGGCGCAGCTGTATCTTGGTCTGCGCGTACCCACAAACAGACGTGATTGAGTCGATAGTTGATATAGAACGAGTTAAACACAAAGCACCAGAAACCATAGAACCAAAACTGGTGATCTGTTTTTGCAAAGTCGAAGGTAAGGTTGATGCGGTTGCGCACTTTAAAGGCCCAAACAACGACTAAAATGAAACCTAGCCAGTTAAGCAGTGCATCGGCCAAAACAAAGATAGGCTGATCCTTAAACCAAATCTCTTTGACTAGGCTCAATGGGCCGAGCCAGCACAACACAAACAGAGTTTCGACCAGAGTGTTATGAATGGCGGGCAAGTTATTGTCTAGTTGGTTCACTTTGTGGCTTAAGGCTTTGATGTAGTAGCCCGAATAAACCCCTAAAGTAATCGCAGAATAGAAAAATAAGCGCCATGTACTGATCATTTGCAGTTTTAAAAAATCATCTTTGGTCACAAACAATTCCTATCTAAATAAAGCGGTTAAATGATGCAAGTCATCTTAGAGTGACAGCTTGTGAGCTTAAAGTTTAACTATTTGGAAGTAAATGGAAAGATTGCATGTTTGAAGAGCGCGCTGCGTATTCTGCTGTTAGCGCTAAGAAATAGCAGTTTGAAGGATTTTATCGAGTAGAGTTTGCCGATTTTCTAGTGTTCTTTTTAATAGCCATCTGCCAACGCAGAAAGGCGCGCTTATTTATATGGGTATCATGGTGTCCAATTTTATAGGGATTGGCTGGAAATGGATATCATAGGGTCTGTTCTTTCCAGCCGTGCAGGGTTTGCTATAAAGGGCGTCGCATTACGCTCCTTTCTGTAGCACAAACATGTGGTAAGCAAACTCGCTTAAGTAGCGCTCATAAATCGTAATCTCTCGCTCTATATCGGCAATGGCCGCTGAGTCCGGCAGGCTCGATTTGAGTTGCGCAACACGCGCTTTAAGTGGTTGGTAATAATTGAGCCAGGCTTGTTCACTTAGGGTGAAATGGTCAATTACTTCAAAGCCTGCTTGGCGCATTTGCGCCAAGCGTTTTGGTACTCTTTGCATATCGGGGTATTCTTGTTGCCAGAATGCCAAGGCCTCAGGGCTTGGGTTGTCGGTTAACCAAACCAAGTCACTGAGTACCATACAGCCATTCTCTGTAAGTAACGGTCGCCACTGTGTTAACGCTTGTTCGACCCCCATAATGTAAGCCGAGCCCTCTGACCAAACACAATCAAAGCTCGAAGCTGAAAACGGCAGTTCGGTCATGCTGGCGCAGCTCAGGGTAACCCGCGAGCCTAATTGTTGCTCAGCAAGGCGCTCGCCAAGTTCATCGAGGGCGCTTTGTTCGTTATCTACCGCGACAATCTGTGCGTTGGTATGTTGCTCTAATAACCGGGTAGAAAAGCCTTTACCACAGCCAATATCAATGATGCTTTGCGGCTCGATGGGGAGTGATAACAAAGCCTTAAGCGAGTCATCATCGGTACCGGGCCCCCAGTGCTCTAAATTTTGGAACACCGTCATAAAGTCGGCCATGTATTGCTCGTGTGCGTTCATATCTTTTGACAACCATTTCAAATGCAAAGCCTGTTTTTCATTAAAGCCTTGCTGCCTTAACCAATCCAGATGAGCATCTGGCGCTAGTTGATTGGTCTGTTGATGCCAAGCTCGCAGTGAACCTTCACCCAGTAGGGCCGCTAATAAGCCTCGTGCTTGCTGCTTTTGAGTGATGTCTTCATCCAACTGGCGTAAGCGTTGCTCCAACCGCGAGCGTTCCACCTTGGCTTCTAAGCAGGCCTTATAAAATGGGTCAGAGTCATTTTAAAATCACTAGCGCCTTTTAGTGCCTCACTCATTCACCTATAAGTGACGATTTAAGGGTAGTCTGAATTCCTAGCAAGTGAATACTTAAGCCTCAAAACACTAAATCACCACCCTTTTTAGTTTGAATAATTCGCTTAATCTAGGTTTGGATCTGAATGTAGATTTAAATAATAAACCCTTTGTAAACCAAAAGCTTGCAACGCTAATTATCTTTGCTGCTCATTGTTAACCACCACTAGTTACTTTGCTTCAAATTTGAATAATTTCTTGATGTTCACATATGGTGAACTAAACTTGGCTTAGGTATAGTGTTCACATATAGTGAACAGGCTGGATAGTACATGCACGTTATAAGTAAGCAACCTTTTGAAAATGCGAAAAAACGCTATCCAAACGATTCCGATGCACTAGATGCAACGTACAAGGTGTTAAAAGAGAGTAAAGCAAAAAGCCCGGATGAGCTACGAAAAGTATTTCCCTCATTAGACAACTTTAAATATGTTGATAAGTGGTGGGTGATTGATATTGGTGGTAACAACCTTAGGCTTATTGCATTTATCGAATTTGTAGGAAGTCGATGCTTCATTAAGAACATTGTCAGCCATGCCGAGTAAGACTGCATTACAAAGCAATACCGTGAAAAGAAGCTGAAAAGGTAACCCTATGTTAGATATCGCAGTTTTAGACAAAGTCGCTAACCAACTGAGCCAAGTCATGCCTTGGGTGAGTGGTATCTCTTCACCAGAGCAATATCAAGAGCTGATTGCCACGATGGAAGTACTTATCGAAGATTATGATGCTCATCAGCCAGTGATCGACTTGATGTTTCCGGTGATTGAAAGGTATGAAGCAGAAGCGGAACAGTTTAGTGAATTTAATCAAGCTATCGAAAAACTAGAGCCCGGCATCGCCATGCTAAGAGTTATCATCGATCAGCATCAATTGACCTTAAGTGACTTGAAAGAAGAGATTGGTGCAAAATCGACGGTATCAATGATCTTGAATGGGAAGCGCTCTCTAACACTCAACCACATTAAGGCACTATCGGCGCGTTTTGGTGTGCCAGCTTCATTGTTTATCGGTTAGTGGCCGTTTGAAGAGTATAAAAGGGGTCAGAGTCATTTTAAAATCACTAGCGATTTTTAGTACCTCACTCATTCGCCTATAGGTGACGATTTAAGGGTAGTTTGAATTCCTGGCAAGTGAATACTTAAGCCTCAAAACACTAAATCACCACCCTTTTTAGTTTGAATAATTCGCTTAATCTAGGTTTGGATCTTCTCATTGATTAATAATTTAAAATCAAACAACCATCAATTTAACCACTTGTAATTCGCCTCTTAGATACAAGCCTATTAGGCGATGAATTACGTTAACTCAACCTCTTGCCTAACGCAAAGTATCAGCTTTTACTATCCTTCTCCAGTCATGTGATTATCATCCATATTTTTATGGATATTACTGTATCCATAAATAAGAAGGTATAGCTATAATAGACATTATTGTATCCGATAAGGCTGCGTATGAACTTTTCACTTTTAGATGACACCGATGTAAGTCAAGCTTTTGCTACTCATCTGCGGGGCTTACGCAAACAAGAGAAGCTATCGCGAGAGGCACTGGCCCAGCGCAGTTGTGTCCCTGCTTCGACCATAAAAAAGTTTGAGCTCACCGGGCAAATATCATTTCGTCAGCTGCTGCTTTTGTGGCAGTCGTTGGATTCACTAGACAGGCTTTATCAATTAACACAAGCAACGGTTGACCGTAGCGCTTTACCGACCAGTATAGAAGAGGTGCTTAAAGATGAGCTTTAAATCCATTCAAAAGTTGAATGTGGAGCGCACTCTCACAACGGGCGAAACTGTATTGGTGGGTATATTAGCGCAAAATCGCCAAGGTGTTTTCTTTCAGTACGATGAAAGTTATCTAAGCAGGTTTGGCAATTTATCTCCTTTTACGCTTCAAGGTGATACGCGATTACAGCAAGCACCGAAAGAGCCTCACCAAGGCATTCACGGCGTGTTTGGTGATAGTCTTCCCGATGGTTGGGGGTTGCTGTTGCAAGATCGTGTGTTTCGCCAACAAGGTATAATACCTGCACAAGTAACAGCAATGGATAGACTGGCGTTTGTTGGCCAGCAAGGAATGGGGGCATTGTCTTTTACCCCTGTATCTGAGTTCTCATTCGATCAGCGAACAGATATTGATTTAGCAACACTGGGCTTAGAAGCGCAAACCTTATTTGACCAGTCCACTCTTGACTACAAAGAGACTGACGATTTAGACGGTAGCACTCAGCAAGTGTTAGCCGCATTAGTCGCTGGTGGTAGTTCGGGTGGGGCAAGACCAAAAGCGCAAATTTATATGCCTGCTGGAGACGCGACGCAATGCCGCACCTATGCACAGCCTCGTGATGAAGCATGGTTAGTTAAGTTTACTTCGAAGAACTTAGCCTTGGGCCATGAAGAAGGTTTATGTGAAGCGGCCTATTTACAAATGGCTGAGCTGGCAAAATGTCAGCCACCGACTTGGCAGTTAATTGAAGCGCCAGCAAGTAGCGGCGCTAAAGCATGGCTTGCGTTAAAGCGTTTCGATTATTTACCCGCGCAGGAGAAGGCTGGGCGTTTACATATGCACAGTGCTTGCGGCTTATTGGATGCCGACTTTCGAAGCCCGAGCTTAGACTACAGCGATCTAATTAAAGCCAGTCGTCAACTGTGTAAGTCACCTGCTGCCGGGCAACTTCAATTTCGACGCGCAATGTTTAACTTATTGGCCGCGAACCAAGACGATCACAGTAAAAATTGGGGCTTTTTACAAGCCGATGATGGCAGTTGGCAACTCGCACCATTTTACGATGTAACCTTTAGCCCTCACCCTTTTAATGAACATGCCACCGCCTTTGCCGGGTACGGAAAAGCGCCACCACTCAAAGTGATGCAAAAGCTAGCGGCCAGTGCTGGCTTGGCTAATTGGAAGGAAGCGCAGCAATGTATTCAAGAGGTAGTGGATGCCATTAGTCTGTTTAGGCAGCTTGCTGAGCCACACGGGGTGAGTAAGACCACTGTGTTAGCGATAGAAAAAACACTCGCAGAGCGTAAGCAAGAAAATTCGGCACTTTTAGCTTGAGATGATGTTGGTTTGAGGTGACGTTTTTTAACGTGACGTAGCATTAAGATAAATAAGACGAGTAAGTAAAGCATGAAACCAGGTCGAAATGAACCTTGCCCTTGTGGCAGCGGTAAAAAATACAAACGTTGCTGCATGAACAGTCTCTCTAAGCAGCACGCATCTATGCTGGATGATATTGAGCAAGTAGTCGCAATGAACCCTAACTTGTCTTTAGAAGAACTCAATATCGTTGCAGAACAAAAAATGAAGGCGGCTAATGAACGGCCTCATCCTGACTTTTGTGGCCTTTCGCCAACACAAATGAGTAATTGGTTATATGCGCCTTTCAGTGAGTTGGAAGGGGTACTAATACACACGCTAGACGACCTTAAGGCCTGTCCTGTGATGCGTTACTTAACATTGATATTAGATGAAGCGATGCAAAACGATGGCTCGTTTAAAGCCACCACCAAAGGCAACTTGCCAACAAAAGTCGTTAAACAAGCCAGTGAATTGTTGCCAGAGTTTGCCGTTGCTCAATTCGAACGTGACATCAGTATCAGCGAGTTTGCGGGCAGTAACGAAGATAAGTTTAATGCATTGCATTACACCCGAGTGCTAGCAGAGATTGCAGGTATCATCTATCGTCGAAGTGGGCGCTATCATGTTAAAAAAGCAGCTCAAAAGCAGTACCTAACGCATGGTATACAGGCGTTCTTTATCCCCATGCTCGAAGCGGCAAGCTCTCAGTACAATTGGGGCTACCTAGATGGCTGGGAGCACGATATTGACCTAAGAACCTTCTGGTTGTTTATGCTGTGGCGAATACAAAGCCACAACAGTTTGGAGCAGCTTGTTAAAGAGGTGATGACAGCTTTTCCTGATTTGCAACAGGCTTTCTCTACGGATGATTACTTCTCGCCAGAAAGAAACTTAAGCATGCTCATTGAAAATCGGTTTATTGAGCGATTTTTACAGTTTTGGGGATTTATTATCATCGATCCGAGATGTTATTTAAACGGTGAACTTGTCGCCAGAGTGGTTCAGGTTCAGCCTTTGTTAAAGCAAACCTTTCAATTCACCATCAATTCATAAAAAGGTCATCGTGAGCGAATATCAATACTATCGATTTGAGTGTCTGGATGGGCACTTAGACAGTAAAGCGCTCCAAGCGCTCAACGTTATTTCAAGCCGTGCCAACATCACGGCAAGGTCTTTTCAAGTACATTATAACTACAGTGATTTAAAAGCAGAGCCGAATGAGCTGATGCTAAAGTACTTTGATATCGGTTTTTATTACGCCGACTGGGGCTCTATCTATGTTTACATTAAACTGCCCGCAGGGACGATACGGGATGCGATGTTTGAGTTTTCAAGCGACGAACTTTATCTTCATCAAACTGACGAGTGGCAACTACTTGTTTTCTCCATTGAGGAGTATTACGAGTATTTTGATGATGAAAGTGCAGAAGATTTTTTCCAACATTTAGCAGGCTTACGCAGTGAGTTAATTCAAGGTGATTGGCGTCTTTTGTATTTTATGTGGCTTAAAGAGTTTGACTCGAATAGCGAACTTGAAGCAATACCTTTAATTCAGTTCGATTTTCAGAATATCAATGAGGGATTATTGGCTTTTGCTGCACTTTACACTATCCCTTTCACTCTGGTTAAAGCGCTTTCTATGATGCTTAAGGCTAAGCCAAGTCACCAAGCCAAACAAAGCCAGTTTCAGTTGGACACATGGCTAAATAATCTCACAGAGGCAGACAAAAACGCGTTAATAAGCGCAATATTTGAACAAGGCCAGTTAACCCGTCACCAAGCCTTAGCCATGACGCGAAAAGAATCTGCCAATAACGATGAAAGCTATCAGTATTGGTTAACGCCCGACGTAATTGCCCCTTATATTGAACAAGCAAAAAACCAATTACAGCAAGAACAAGCCGAAGCATTCGCTAAAAAATTAGCTATCGAAAAAGCGGAAAAAGAAAAAGCGCAGACAGAGATTTATCGCCAGCGTGAGCACTACTGGCAGCAAGTACAAGAGCAAGCGAATCGAACCTGCGCCAGTGGTTACGATGAGGCTTCACGCTATCTGCATCAACTGTTCGAAGCCCACCAGTTTAAAGCGGATGAAGCGGCGTTTGAGCAACGCTTTAAGCGCTTTGTTGTGGCGAATAATAGCCGTAAAGCGCTGTTAAACCGGTTAAGTGATTTACTTTAAACGATCAGGTTATAGAACGGTCATAGAGTGTTAGAAAAACTCGCTCAGCATGGATTACCTGAAAGGTTGTATGCCCACCTTTAGGTCTACAGATTGTTACCCATAAAGTAAGGTTGAGTAGACCTCGGGATCCTAGTTAAGGTTTTTCTACCATCTCACACTTTTACGCGCATAAAAGTGTGGAATTTAGGATTTTTACGCGCATAAAAGTGTCGTTTGGTGGCTTTTGGTATTCAGGGCCTCGTATCATCGCCTTAGCCATCGCGCAAACTAAACCTAAAAGTAGGATATTAATCCAATTGTGGTCATTAAAATAGGAATACAGTCCCATTGGTTGCTGCTATGGCTAAGCGTGATTTACACAATGTGCTGTTTCCAAAGCAGCGTAAAACCCTGACTCATTTTGGTGAAGACTTGTTGTTGGCGATGAAACGACGTGGTTTTACAAAAAAGCTGCTGTGTGAGCGCACTGGCTTTGATCAGAAAACCGTGAACAAAGTCTTCGCTGGTGATCTGGGCGTTTCCATAGGCACTTACTTAAAGGTAATGGCGGTACTTGGTATGGAGAGCAACTTTGCGGAAATGGCCGCTCACGACGAAAAACACTTATTCTATGTTTTGGATCTGCTCATTGAGTAGCGACCTAGACCCTAACAAACTCTATAACTTACCGAAAATAAACCGTTCAAAAATGCCTGTTTGCCCACCACTTGCCTCTGGATTTTACTAAATCTTAGTGGTTAGCAATGGAAAAACAGTGCCGTTTTTATGCTGCTGTTAATGTTAAAACATAGCAGTTTTGAAAGGCTTTATCGAGCACGATTTCCGTCAACATAGCTTGGCCATTTTTCGCTTGTTCTATGTGACATGGGTGTTAGTCAGGCAGAAAAACTCTGCCCACATTTTGGATCGGACCTATTCTCCTCGCCATCTGTCCTACTTTGCGGGAGACGGAAGGACATTTTTACGCTCAAAAAGCGTTGAGACTATTACTATCTTTTGTCATTAACGTCATCAATCGAGGGTGTACAAATAATTTTTCCTTACCGGAATTTATTTCTTGCAGCACACCAATATCCGCTAACTGCTTTAAATACGTTGAAGCAGTTTGGCGTTTTGCAATGTCACGTTCAACTAGATTATTGATACGGCAGTAGGGTTGTTCAAAAATAAGCTGAACAAGCTCATAGCTATATATTTTAGGTAGCTGTGCTTTTATGTAATCGGTTGTACTTTCCATAAGTGCCCTAATCGCTGTGATTTTATCACTAGTCCAAATGGCAGTTTGCTCGACACCTTTTAGCATAAATAACAGCCAATCTTCCCAATTCTGATCTTTGGTCACTTGGTTCAATAGGCGATAATAGTCTTGTTTGTTATGAACGATGAAACGGCTTAAGTACAAAATAGGTAGCGTTAAAAGACCGCATTCAATAAGGTACAAAACATTTAAAATACGTCCTGTTCGACCATTCCCATCATAAAATGGGTGTATAGCTTCAAATTGATAATGGCTAACAGCCATCTTTATTAATGGATCTATATCATCGTCATCATGAAGAAATCGCTCCCAGTTAGTTAACAAGTCGCGGATAACGTTCTCTCCCGCAGGCGGGGTATAGATAATTTCTCCAGTCGTCTGGTTGCCTATAAAAGTCCCCGGTACTTTACGAATATCCATTTCGGAGTGCTTTAACGTACTACATACTTCAATGGTAGTCGCTGTGCAAAGCGGCTTTCTTTCAAGTTGTATATAACCTTGATATAACGCTGTTCTGTAGCGTAAAGCTTCCTTTGTTGCATGATCAGCGCCTTTATCTTCTAGCGCATACTGAAAAAGCTTATCGGTAGTGGTGACAATATTTTCAATTTCTGAACTGTCTTTTGCTTCCAGCAAAGGCAATAAGTTAATTAGCATGCTTTGGTTAGGTATGAGTTCCCCTGCCTTTTTTAATTCTGCTACAGCGGCGCGTGCAGAAATACAGGCTTTCAGAACGGCCTTCGTTTCTATGGAATTTAGATTTGGCGGCAATGTGGGTAATTGGTTGTAAGGTTGCTCTGCTTGCCAGGTCATGTTTAAATTTCCAGTTTATATCGACATAAATGAACTACTGGGTCAGTTTATGTCGATTAGATCGACATATCAATTTTATATGTCGATTTTTTGCTATTTTTTCGACATGACTTTCTTGTATGTCGATACACTCGACATATCAAGACTTAATCAATACGACTCACCAAAACTGAGTTTTGGGTAGGACGTTTCAAAGTAATACGCCATCCCTTGGGCATCTGGGGCGGTATGGGCAAAGCCTTAATTCACGCCATTTAGCCAGACACCAACCCTGCCCACATGGCATTAATTACTTGGGCACTATGTAAAAACTGGGCAGGTCGTTACTGGTACACTCAAAAAGCTGCACTATCTGGGCATGCAGTATGCCGTATCTGCGACCAAGCTAAGTTGGACTTTATCCAACTGCGGGCGTAAATCTGGATCTAGGTACCTTTATGCAATTGCGGCCAACGCATCAGCACAGCCATCAATGGCGAACACAACGGGAAACGTAGTGGCTGTAAGGTGTGTTCGACTAGCTCACTTGTGAGCGCCTTGACCGAGCATAGCGGAGCCTCCCCTCAAAAGTAATTAAGATAATTGATGAGTGATCGCCAATTGGGAGGGATGTCTAGTTATTTTATTGGTGCACTTGTATTCGGCAATGGTAAAAGCGAGAAGCGTTCTTTCTCGAGTAAAACCTGAGGTTTGGTATTTGTCGTGCCATGTATTCTTTGGTGTGCAACGACTTCAAGCCATGCGCTAATGTGACCGTTAGCGACATCGACGGTAAGATCAAGACCATGTTGTTTTAACGTTGCCGCTAGCGGTGTAATAAAACTGCTTTTTAGGTAGGAGTTAAAGCGTTCCACTTTTCTTTTCGTTTTCGCTCGATAGGGCCGACAGGCTTTTGGCTTAAAACCGTATTTCTTAGCAGTAGCAAGTAATTGTGGGTTCCAGCGATGCTCACCTTCACTATAAGCGTCTCTCTCGATCATGATGGCTTTAGCGTTATCGAACAATGCCTCCTTAGGGAAGCCACCAAAAAACTCAAACGCCGCTTCAAGCCCTTGAATCCAATCTTCCTGACGTTCTCGCTCAGAGAAAAGGACGAACGTAGCTCGACTGTAACCCAGTGTCGCCACAAACGCTTTTAGTCGTTTACCATTACGGGTTATGGTCGTAAAGTCGACTTGCATCTGTTGGCCTGGTTCAGTTTCAAAGCGAACAATAGGATCATAATTAGGCTTGGGTTTATATTGCACAACATGCTCTTTGAGCATGGTAATTCCACCTTCATATCCCAATGCTTGAATTTCACGCAATAGCACTGTGGCAGGGATCCAATGTGGTTTAGCCGCTTCAATACGTTCGAGTAAATAAGTTTTATATGGGGCGATTTTACGCGGCTTTTTATCCCGAGGGGAATAAGTCGGCGTTGCTGCTTTTGTTCGTAAATAGTGCCTCACCGTATTTCTTGATATTCCAAGCTCCTTGGCGATACGGCGGATACTGTACCCTTGTCGATATAACACGTGAATTTCCACTAGTTGCTCCTGATTAATCATAGTCCGCCGCTTCATCATTTAAACGTACGAACATTGTGCCTCAGGTGGATCGATTTTCAGTCGGCGTTAGTGGGTCATTTTTACATCGGCGGTAACAGCAGTTCAGTACCAGTCGCTCTGCATGCTCAGGTAGTGTATGACCAGTAAGAAGACTTTCTAGTGACGAGAGCAGTGCATCATTGATACTGATGTCACCATAGTGTTGTTCAATCATAACCAGCCTCGCTCAGCGAACGAGGTGCAGGTTTCGCCCGTTACGATATGGTCCAATACGCGCACATCCACCAGCGCTAAGGCGTCTTTGAGTCTTTCGGTTATACGTCTATCCGCTTGTGAGGGGGTAGAGTCACCAGAAGGGTGGTTGTGAGCCATAATCACTGCTGCTGCATTCACTTCTAACACAGCTTTTACTACTTCTCTTGGGTAGACACTGGCGGCATCGACGGTGCCATGAAAGAGCTCTTTAAACTCAATTAGTCGGTTTTGGTTATCCAGCAGCAGTAAAGCAAACACTTCACGTTCATAGCTGCCGAGTTTGCAGCGTACATACTCTTTGGTCGCATCTGGGCTAATTAAGGCATCACCACGTACGTAGCGCGTGGCGAGTATCTCAGCGGCATGCTCTAGGATTTCATTCTCTTGATAGCGCTGTTGTTTTTTGTAATCAGAATTTTGGGTATTCATTTCAGACTCCTGTCGGATTCAATGATGGGTATTCACATTGATGACATATGCCTGAAGATTTTTTGGTTTGAGATGAACGAGAGTAGTATTGATGGTAACTTATTGTAAATAAATGCCCATATTGAAAAGGTACAAGCAATATGGAACTTAAAGTAATCAATATGAACAGTGATCAAGGAATTTTGGTCTTTATTTGGGTTGAAGAAAATGAATATAAGAGAGTTAACATCATCTGAGTTAGAGAAGACGCAGGCTTTAAGTGAGTTAGGAATTGAATTTGAATTGCTTTATGTCACGGAAACAGGACTAACGAAAAGTATTTTAGATGCAACGTCACCAATCATCGAATTGTTAAAGAATAAGCAGATTCATGATTATGATGCACAATTACCTGGCTCTGAATACAAGGTTATGCTTCCGTGTATTGTTTTGAGCAATGGAAATCTTGAAGAAACAAAGACTTCTTTATATAAAGCGAATACTAGAGGGGATAGTCGATTTTGGCCTGGGCGTTTTAGCCGTTTGGCGTCTGATGGGCAAGCATTTGCTGTATTTATTGAAAATAGTAATATTATACTTTTGAACTTATCTGATAGTCATCCATTGGATACGTCTGATGGTTCTTACTTTTCCGAAATCGTAAATAGAATTGACGTTGACTCCAATGAGCTTGTAGGAACTGTTGGGGTTGGGGAAGATACTAAAGTTGAGAATGATGAAAGTAGTGAAAGTGATCTACCATCACGATTTGAAGTTTCAAGTTATGGTTGGGACAGTGATGTTGAAGGACTTGTGAAACGGCTAAATCGGGGGGATATCAAACTGCCAGGTTTCCAACGAGGTTTTGTCTGGAGTTTAACTGAGCAATCGAGATTTATTGAATCTTTAATTCTTGGTTTGCCTGTCCCAAATATCTTTTTAGCTCAGGATCGTGACTCAAAAACGTTGAACATCATTGACGGACAGCAGAGATTAAAAACACTTCAAAGATATTTAGCAGGAGAGTTCTCGATTTCGAATAGTAAAAAAATTCATGAGGATCTTCGGGGTTGTTATTTCAATTCTGATGTTGCGAAGTCTCCCAAATCAAAAGTATTGGATGATGCTGATGTTAGAACATTAAGTGACTCAGTGCTTCACAGTATTGTTATTCGTCCAGACCCATCGGCGGATAGCCTCCACTATGGGAATGAGTATAACAATGCAGTGATACAAATTTTTAGAAGACTTAATACAAGTGGAAAACCGCTCCAACCTCAAGAAGTGAGGTCGTGTATTTTTTATGGCTCATTTGATGACCTTCTACATAAACTGAATGATATGCCTAGTTGGAGAGCGTTGTTTGGTCCTAAACATAGCCGTTATAAAGATGTTGAAGCAATCTTGAGGTTTATGGCTCTTTACGAAGACCATTGCAATTACAAAGCTCCGATGCCTAGTTTTCTAGATAAATTTATGGAAAAAAACAGAAACATACCACAGGAAAGCTTGAGTGATCTTGAAAGTCTATTTGAACAAATAACCATTATTCTAAGCGACTTTGATTCGAAGATTTTTAAAACGGGAGGTACTTTCCTTTTATCAAAATTTGACTCTGTAATGGTTGGAGTGGCGAAAGCACTTAAAAGTGGAGTGACTTTAGATGAAGATGGTTTAGCTGGACATTTAGAACAGTTATTCACAGATCAACAATATATCAATGCAACAGATGAGTTTATTAATGATACAGAAAATGTAATTGGTAGGATTGATATTGCAATGAAGATATTCTCTGGGGAGTAGTATGTCACGTCATTCTCGCCATAATAGCCACGATAAATATAGAAGTAGAATTGATAGTTTACTTAAGTCATATGTGGCAGAAGATAGCAGTCCTGAAGCTCAAGCTCATAACGCTAAGTATTTAGCGGTCTTAGTATCAGGATACTTAGAGCAAGCTGTAAAAGAGTTGTTGCTGCAATATGCAGCACAAGGCTCAAGGAGGCAGATATCTAGATATGTCGAAGAAACCTGGCCTATTTCAAAAAATATGAATACTGAAAATATTAAAACTATTCTAGGTCAGTTTAATTCCAATTGGAGCGATAACTTTTTGGAGTGGCTAAAAGATAAAGATGATAGGAAAAATGATATAAATTCAGTAGTTAGCTGGAGAAATAGCATTGCTCATGGGCAAGAGTCTAAAACGAATGGTGTTACTCTTGTTTCCGTCCGTAGAGCTTTTTCTACTATTAGTGAGCTAGTCTCGTTTATCGATACCCTAATTAAGTCATGATCAATTAGGGTTGTCTCGACCGAAGCATTTACATCATCGACTCTTTGATGTAAATGTTTGCTTTTGTATTATTTTGGAAATAACGTTACCTAATTTTAGTCCTAATAGTGGAGGAACAGCATTACCAACTTGAGTATATTGAGGTACTTCACTGCGTCTCATAGTTCCCCCTGTAGTTACTTTTGAGCGAAATGTAAATGCATCAGGAAAGGACTGGATTCTAGCCATTTCTCGAACTGTTAAGGTTCGTAGTTCGTTACAATCGTAATGGCATGCATCGTCAGGTATAGACAAAGCCGCAGGGGCTGGTTGATTTTCATCTAGTGCGCGCTGACTTCGTTTTTTTGTCGAGTGTTCTTTCAGGTAACTAATAAAGTCTTCTTTTGCTCTAAAATTTACGTATTCACCTTCTGGAGATACAAATTTATGTGGTTTCAATTCTTTCCAAACTGTATTGTTAAGATGGACTGATCCACCTTTTAAAATGTCAATAACTTGCTTTCTTGCTTCTTGACTGCTTTCTTGAAGTACTTGATAAACCCGAAACCTTCTCTTAACTCGATCGCTATTTTTTCTTGGTAAGTGATTAGATATAAGAGTCGCTTTACCTAAAACATCTGCAAAACTGTCATTTAATGTATTGATAAATTTTGATTTGTTATTTTTATGAGTAAAGCATAAATCATGAATAGCCATTTTCACAGACACCTCTGTACTGCCAACAAGAGGTGCAAGAAATGAATTTCTAAATAACTCTAGATCTTTATCAATGTTAACGTCATAACAGTGATAGTCTTGTATATTGACGTTTTTACCGCCTCTAATACCTTTAAATAGATCTGCGCAAGGGGTAAGTAGTTTGGTTTCATACTCGTTCAAAGACGTAGATATACTTGTATAAATATCCTCTCTAATTGCGAGCATTATGAAACGAGGCCTATTTTGAGGGACACCTACTAATCGTGCATTTATATGTAGACACAATGGTATGTAACCTTGTTTCGCAAAGGTTTTAGCTACTTCAAACCAAGCATAGTATTTTACGCCATCTTCATTAAAAGGTCTTAGTATACCAGAAACGTTTTCGAGAATTACCAGCTTAGGTTTCACCATACCTACAAATTTCGCGAACTCCCAAGGTAATAAATTTTTATCACAGTCTTTTTTTCTTAGTCCTGCCAAACTAAAACTCTGACAAGGTGGTCCTCCGGATACAAGATCGATACCATTGTTTCCGAACCCACTTTTTATATCTTCAAGCAGTTTAGGTTCAGACTCTAACAATTGATTTAGGTGAATGACATTCCCGACCAAAAGGCTTCCTTGTAGTTTTTGGTATTCGTTAGGCATGTCTGTATGCCCTGCACCTAGATCTGGATACTCAAAGGGGTTTTCTCTAAGTCGGTTGCTTAAGTCTGGATATTGACTACTAAGCCAAAAGGTTTTCTTGCTTTTTTTTTCTTGCTTCGAAAGTGAATATAGGTCTTCGCCTAATAAATTATATGCAAACGTTTCGGCTGCCATTGGCGATAGCTCATTAGCTAATGTAAGCTCAAGCCCAGCTCTAGCTAAGCCTAAAGATAATCCGCCACATCCCGAAAACAGCTCAATATGATTCAAATTTATACTCACTTATATAATATTTAGATCTAAATTCTAAAACATTAGGTTTTAAAGGTCCAGGATATTTTCGAAGATTATTCGAAACCCGTTTAAATCCTCTCGTATTCAGTTCAGCTTTAATAACAACTGCCAAGAGTTTGATCGCCTAAACAGACCAGACACTGTCTTTTACTAGCTCAGTGACTTTCTCAAGTGCCTCTCTACGCTCCTCAAGATAATCATAACGGTCATAGATACCTTCAACACCTTTCAACTTGTGATTTAAACAGCGCTCCGCGATATGGCTAGGAACTTTTACCGAAGCGAGTAGGCTACGGCAGGTACGGCGTAGATCGTGAACCGCAAAGTATTTGATATCGCCCATTTTATTTTGTGGTTGTACCTTACGACCGGGCTCTCGTCCGAATAACTTTGAAATAGCTCTGTTCAATGTGTCTTTGCCCATGTGCGGTACTTTACTTTTCCTTCTATTAGGAAAGACGTAATCTGAACCACAAGCACGTACCAGTAGTTCTTGAAACCATAGTACGCAAGACTGAGGAAGAGGAATTGTAAAACCTGTACCTGATTTACTTCTCTCCGCTGGTAAATGCCATAAAGCGTTATCAAGGTCGAACTCAGTCCACTTCGCCTCGGTTAGTTCAGATTTCATCTGAAACGGTAGTTTATTACTGTATTTGGATTAGATATAACACCAAATCGGAAGTCGTCTACTGCTTTTTGTGAACGCAAAGCAAATAATAGGAAGTTTGCTACCGAATTATTCTTCAATGTTTACGGAAGTTGCAGGTTTGTGGAGTCGGTTTTTTACTCGGCAGGGCAAGTTGAGGGTAGTGATATTCGCTAAGTGTTAATGTGTTGGCCTAAACACGTGCTGTCTTAAGCCAACAAATTACACAGGGGCGAACTTGAGCTTTAAATAAGCGGCTACTCTAAGTTCTGGATCTGCTCGCGCATCTGCTCAATTAATACCTTAAGCTCTACCGCAGCTTGGGTGATCTCGGCGTTAATCGATTTAGAGGCGAGGGTGTTGGCTTCGCGGTTAAACTCTTGCATCATAAAATCGAGGCGTCGGCCACAGGCGCCACCCTTTTTAAGGATTTTTTGGGTTTCGCTTACGTGGGAGTCGAGGCGGTCCAGCTCTTCGGCGACGTCTATCTTCTGCGCGACCATGATCATTTCTAGTTCAATACGCTGCGGCTCTAGCTCGTCTTTTACTTCGGCGAGGCGGGTTTTTAAGCGGTCACGCTGCCATTGCATTACGGCGGGCATTTGCTCGCGTACAAAGGCCACTTGCTGGGTAATTTTATCGAGGCGGCTGGTGATCATGGTGGCGGTGTTGGCACCTTCGCTGGCGCGGCTTTCAATAAAGGCTTCTAGGGCCACTAACCAGCCCGCTAAAAGTTCTTTGCTAATGGCGTCGGCGTCTTGCTCTGGGGTTTCCATCACGCCCGGCCAGCGCAGTATGTCGACGGGGTTAATTTGTCCGCCAGCTTGTTGCTGTACCCATTCGGCATTTTTGATGAGCTGTTCGGCGAGGGCTTGGTTAAGCTGCAGTTCGCCACGGCTAGCCTGGTCGGCGTCGAAGCGCAGGTTACATTCAACTTTGCCACGTTGTAGGGCTTTTCTGATCTTATCTCGCAATACCGGCTCTAGGGCGCGAAACTGCTCTGGCATGCGCCAGTAGGTTTCTAAATAACGTTGGTTTACGCTGCGAATTTCCCATGTGGCACTGCCCCAATCGGCTTTAAGTTGGTGGCGTGCGTAGCCTGTCATGCTGTGGATCATAGTTGAATATCCTCAAAAAATTTGCTCGATTATAGCGGCTATTCGCAGGTTCGTCAGTCTGGGCGTGACCAAGTGCGACAAAAGCCTATATAATAGCCGCGAATTTTCTATTAAAGGTTACTAGCATGCGTCCTAACGGAAGAGCTGTCGAACAAATGCGTCCAATCACCATTACTCGAAACTATACGGCTCATGCCGAGGGATCGGTATTGGTTGAGTTTGGCGATACCAAAGTATTATGTACTGCCTCGGTAGACGATGGTGTACCACGCTTTTTAAAAGGTAAGGGCCAGGGTTGGATTACGGCGGAATACGGCATGTTACCTCGTTCTACCCATAGCCGTATGGGTCGTGAAGCGGCGCGTGGCAAGCAGAGTGGCCGTACTCAAGAAATCCAACGTTTAATTGGTCGCTCGTTGCGTGCTGCGGTTGATTTGAGCGCGCTGGGTGAATATACCATTGTGGTGGATTGTGATGTGATTCAAGCCGACGGTGGCACCCGTACTGCGGCGATTACCGGTGCTTGCGTGGCGCTACAAGATGCCATCTGGTGGATGATTGAGCAGAAAAAATTGAAAGTTAGCCCATTGAAGCAGCTGATTGCTGCGGTTTCGGTGGGAGTGGTTGGTGGTGAGGTTGTCTGCGACCTTGAGTACACCGAAGACAGCGTTGCTGAGACCGACATGAACGTGGTGATGTGTGAAGACGGCAACATGATTGAAGTGCAAGGCACGGCCGAGGGCGCGCCATTTAGCCATCAAGAGCTATTAGACATGCTGGCCTTTGCTAAACAAGGTATTGCCCAAATTAATGCGGCCCAACGTGAAGCCCTTGCGGGTTAATTTGAGAGAGAATGATGAAAGCTTATCAACGCGAGTTTATTGAATTTGCTTTAGCCAAAGGCGTACTAAAGTTTGGCGAATTTACCTTAAAGTCGGGCCGAACCAGCCCTTACTTTTTTAACGCGGGTTTGTTTAATACTGGCCGTGATTTAAACCGTTTAGGTAAGTTTTACGCCGCCGCGCTGCAAGACTCAAACATTGAGTACGACTTAGTGTTTGGCCCTGCGTACAAGGGGATCCCCATTGCCACCACTACCGTGGTGGCCTTAGACGAGCATTACCAAAAGGATGTGCCTTACTGCTTTAACCGTAAAGAAGCTAAAACCCACGGTGAAGGTGGTAGCTTGGTGGGCTCTGAGCTGGCAGGCAAGGTGATGCTGGTGGATGATGTGATTACCGCAGGCACCGCGATTCGCGAGTCGATGGACATTATTAATGCCCATGATGCGGAGTTAGCTGGTGTGCTAATTGCGCTGGATCGCCAAGAGAAAGGTAAAGGTGAGTTGTCGGCGATTCAAGAAGTAGAGCGTGACTACAATGCCACGGTGATTTCTATTGTTAAGCTGGCAGATTTAATCACTTATTTAGAAGAGCAAGGCGATAATCAAACTGCGTTGGCGGCGGTGAGTGCTTACCGTGAGCAATACGGGATCGCTTAAGCAAGCGGACTGTTGCGCGTTCAGTTGAATAAAAGGTGACCATTGGGTCGCCTTTTTTGTTGCTTAGCGTTCGCGCTTAGACATGCGAGCGCCCACTAGGCTTGCCACTAATATTGCCATATAAAATACCCCGAAAATGGCTTCGCTGAAGGTAAAGAAGCGAGTAATTGGCACCTTGGGGGTGATCTCGCCGTAGCCCAAAGTGGTGAGCGTGACAAAGCTGAAGTAGATGAAAGCGTTTATCTGGCTGCTCCAATGCTCTGCGGAAACGCCGCTAAAGGCTTCGGGGAGGTAGCTGTTTAAGATGGTATAGAGGTGGGCCCAGCCTAAACCGACCAGCAGGAAAATACAGATAGCGCCTACCAGCTTATTGGTGTCGATTTCGCCCGTGAATAAGACCTGCTTAAGTGCGGTCCAAGTGCTGATCACTAGATAACAAAATACAAAGCCGAGATAGATACCCGCTAAGCTTTCGGCTTCAAACCACAAATTAAAAATGGCGATTAATGTGGTTGCGAGTAAAAATCCTAAGCCGATGGCAAACCAAAGTTTTTTGCCCTTGGCTTGCCATACGCCTGCGGCGAGCACTAACACCATGGCGGCCTGCAGAAACTTAAAGCCGTCTCCTTGCCAAAATTGGTCAACACAGGCGGCTAAAAAAATGTAGCCAATCAAGGCCAGAGTTAAAAAAATAAAATTATTTTTCTCGCTCCAAATCAGCAGTTTTTTCATTTTATAACCTAGTATGAATCCTTGAATCATGAGGCCTATTTTAGCATTCGCCTCGGTTTCAGCGCTGTTAAAAATTGCTGGTGACTCACAAGATAAAGTGAAGTGCTTCAATGAAGTTGATATACATCAAGCCATAATCGCTTAGCCAAAGCAGATTTTTTAGGCACACTCTACTATAAAGAGAGAGACGATTAGTGGGAGTGCTCATCATGCGATTTAATCAGTTAAGACTATTGCTCGAACATTTTGTGAATTGTCGAGAAGAGATGCGGGTGGTTTATCGACGCTTAGAAATGAATGCGGATGCGGAACGCGTGAGAATGCTGTTAAATTATTTACAACATCAAGAAAAAGAAAATACCGCTCATGTAAAAGATTTTATTAGTCAGGCGAAACCTGAGTTATTAGATACCTGGACCGATATTCGAGCCGAGCACGACTTGGTGGATAAAATGGCCAAGGTGAGCTTGCCTGCGAACATGAGCAGTGATGATGTGATGAGTCTGGCCTTGGATTTAAGTGAGCAGTCTTTAGACTTGCTCAGGCAGGCGAAGGATGGTTTTAGCATGCTGGCAGAGCAGCAATTTTTAGCCAACTTGATCGAGCATCAAGAGAAGCGTCAGCAACAAATGGTGCATGCCACTCATCGTTTGGATGATATTTAAATTGCTATTCAATAAAAAAGCACAGCCTAGTGGCTGTGCTTTTGTTGTTTTAAGAAGCCGAATTTAGCTGGCGACTTTTTCTAAGTGCACATCCATTTGTGGGAATGGAATTTCGATACCCGCTTCGTCTAGGGCATTCTTGATGTTTTCCATCAAGTCGAAACGTGCTGGCCAGTAATCTGCAGAATTTACCCAAGGGCGAACCACAAAGTTCACCGAGCTGTCTGCCAGCTCTAATACCGCAACGGTAATATCAGGATCTTTCAATACCCGGCTATCGGCTTCACATACGGCGCGCAATACTTGTTTGGTTTTGGCCAAGTCGGCTGCGTAGCTGACGCCAACCACCAAGTCGACACGACGCGTTGGGTGAGTCGAGTAGTTAACAATATTGCCGCCTAAAACTGCCGAGTTAGGCACCACAATTTGTTTGTTGTCTGGGGTTTTTAATACCGTGGTAAAAATTTGCACCGAGGCTACCGAGCCAGCAGTACCTGCAATTTCTACGAAGTCACCGGCTTTGAATGGGCGAAAACCAATAATCAGTACGCCTGCCGCAAAGTTAGAGAGTGAACCTTGTAGCGCTAAACCAACTGCTAAGCCTGCGGCACCGATAATCGCGACAAACGAGGCTGTTTGAATGCCAATGCGTGACAGTGCAGCAATAATCACAAAGGCGATAATGGTGTATTTCACCATGGAGCCGACAAAGTGGCTGATGGTGTTATCTAATTTGCGTGCATTCATTAGTTTCTCGATGCTTGCCGCGAGAATTCGCGCGACCAACATACCCACAATCAGAATAATGATTGCCGCAGCAATATTGATGGCGTATTGAACTAGCATTTCTTGGTTGTTTTCGAACCAATTGGTTCCTTGATGAAGTACATCCATGTGTTGAGACCCGTGATGAATTAAAGTTGTTACAAATTTAGCAGTTTTTTCATGACAAACAAGATTATGTTTCGTTTAGTTTTTACGAAGTGCTGCAGGTTTTTGCCCGGATTGAAATCCGCTGCTAAGCACTTTGCTTCGTAGCGCGTTGCTGCAGTCTGCAAAGCCACTTGTCTAGTTTGATGGTGGGGAGTTAATTTATGGTGAGCGCGCGGTGTATGAAAGCCGAGCGAGAGTTTGGGCAGACCCTCACTTCTCGCGAAAATTTGTCGGCTTCATCTGGGAATTAAAGATCTAAGCGCGCATCAGTTGTTGCTTTAGAAAGCCCCAGTGGATGTCAAATTGTTCGGTGGGGGCGAGTTTAAATTCACTACGTACATATTGGCTAATGCGCCCTTCGCTATAGGCGAGGAGTAAGGTGGCAAGGCTGTTTTCTTCAATTAAGAAGCCCTGTCCTTCTCGCAGTCGCCGCTCTCGTAGCACTTGCTTCAGCTGAACTTCTATTTTGTCAAACAGCACACTCACTCGGGCACGTAAACGCTCGTGTTCGCCCTGTAAGGCATCACCAGTAAGAATGCGGCTTAAACCGGGGTTACGTTCAGCAAACCCCAGCAGTAGCATCAGGATGTGCTGACAGCGATTTAGGGTATCTTTTTGCTCTTCTTGAATCAGATTGATCCGAGACAATAAGGTTTCTTCAATAAATTCTATCAAACCTTCAAACATGCGTGCTTTGCTTGGAAAGTGTCGATAGAGTGCGGCTTCTGAAACACCGACTTCTTTGGCTAAATTCGCGGTGGTAATCCGTTGGCCATGGCTGGTCTCTAACATTCTTGCCAAGGCTTGGAGGATCTGTTCGCGGCGATTGCTTTTTGGTTTTCCCGCCATTGTTATAATTATCCTTTTATTATTTATTAGCGTACTGCATCTGAACCAATTTAATGTTTACCTGAATGGCCAAACCCACCTTCTCCGCGTTGGCTTGCATCGAAGTCTTCCACAATCTCGAAGCTGGCTTGCACCACGGGGACAAAGACCAGCTGGGCGATCCGCTCACCGGGTTCGATGGTGAAAGTGCTTTGTCCGCGATTCCAGCAAGACACCATCAACTGCCCTTGGTAATCGGAGTCGATTAAACCCACCAGATTGCCTAAGACGATGCCGTGTTTATGGCCTAAGCCGGAACGTGGCAAGATGGTGGCCGCTAAGCCGGGATCGGCAATATGAATTGCCAAACCAGTAGGAATTAGCTCTGTTTGACCAGGGGCTAGTTCTAGGGCTTGATCCAGACAGGCCCGCAGATCCATGCCTGCCGAGCCGGGAGTCGCGTATTCAGGCAGCGGAAACGTACTGCCAATTCGAGGGTCTAGTATTTTAAGTGCTATTTGTTTCATGCTTATTATTTTATTTGTTGTAAAGAGTAGTGCTCGGCGATCAACGCGAGTAGTTGTTCGGCCAATAAGGTCTTGTCAGCGAGGTCTAATTGCTGTTGTCCATTTGGCCAAAATACCGTTAAGGCATTCTGTTCACTATTAAAGCCCTGTTCGGGATTAGATACGTCGTTGGCCGCAATCATATCTAAGTTTTTGCGCTTTAATTTGTCTTTAGCGTAACTGGCGACATCTTGGGTTTCGGCGGCGAAGCCTACCGTAAACGGCTTCTCTTTTTGGCCGGCGATGGTGGCCACAATGTCTGGATTTTTAACCAGCTGTAGCTGCAGTTGTTGGTCGTCAGTTTTTTTGATCTTTTGTTCGGCAACGGTAGCCACTCGATAATCAGCGACTGCTGCGCAAGCGATGAAGATGTCGCTGCTCGCGGTCTCAGCTAAGGCCGCTTCGAGCATTTGCTGAGCGCTTTCTACGGCGACTTTGCGTACCCCTGCTGGGGTGGCTAAGTTGACTGGCCCGGCGATCAAGCTGACTTCGGCACCTAGTTGTTGAGCGGCTCGCGCTAAAGCAAAGCCCATTTTTCCTGAGCTATGATTACTGATATAACGCACCGGATCAATGGCCTCACGGGTTGGCCCGGCGGTAATCACAACTCTTCGCCCAGCTAAACTTTGCGGCTGGTCTAAGGCCGCGAAATGTTGCTGAATATGTGTTAGCAGTTGAGCTGGTTCAAGCATTCTGCCTGGCCCTACATCGCCACAGGCTTGTTCGCCTTGAGCAGGCCCCCAGATAGGGACGCCGCGTTGCCGAAGGACCGCTAGGTTTGCTTGAGTGGCCGCTGCGAGATACATTTGTTGATTCATGGCTGGCGCGAGGGCGACTGGTGCGCTGGTGGCTTGTAATAAGGTACTCACCAAATCATCGGCGATGCCATGGCAAAACTTTGCAATCACATTGGCTGTGCCGGGGGCCACCAATACTAAATCCGGCCACTTGGCGTAGGCAATGTGGCCCATAGAGCCTTCTTGACTTGGGTCAACCACTTTAAGGCCGACCGCTTCGCCAGAGACAGCTTGCAAAGTTAAGGGAGTGATAAAGTGGGTGGCGTGTTCGGTCATCACTACTTTGACTTGCGCGCCTTGGTCTTTTAAGCGCCGCACCAACTCTGGTATTTTATAGGCTGCAATCCCACCAGAGATTGCGAGCAGAATTTTCTTTCCCGTTAACATGCTGATACCGAAATAATAATCACCGTCTAGTATCGGCAAGCCTACCATAAAACTTAAGTTCTCCGCATAGACAAGACTGCAGATTCGGCTACCTTTATTATATTGACTTTTTTGTAATTAAAATAATGGCTATATCTGATTGGCCTGCCGAGCAGCGGCCTAGAGAAAAATTATTGGCGCAAGGCGCAGCGAGTTTAAGTGACGCAGAGTTATTAGCCATTTTTTTGCGGATTGGTTGCGCTGGAATGGATGCGGTGAGTTTAGCGCAGCATTTACTCCAACAATTTGGTTCGTTACGGGCGATTTTGTCGGCGGATCAGGCAACTTTTTGTGCCGAGCGAGGCATGGGAAGCGCAAAATATGCACAATTACGTGCAACAATTGAAATGAGCCGTCGTTATTTGTTGGCTGAGATCAGTGAAAAAAGTGTGCTGGATAGCGCTGAATCGGCCAAAAATTACCTTTCTATGGAATTATCTCACCAACAACGTGAAGTATTTGCAATATTGCTATTGGATAATCAGCATCGAGTGTTACAATTCGCGCCGTTATTTTTCGGAACGATTGATGCTGCCAGTGTTTATCCACGGGTAGTGGTACAGCGTGTATTAGAAAAAAATGCCGCTGCGGTAATATTTGCCCATAACCATCCTTCGGGTGTGGCCGAACCAAGTTTGGCCGATAGGCAAATTACTACTAAATTAATCAAGGCCTTAGCACTGATTGATGTGCGAGTTTTAGACCATGTTGTTGTCGGCTGTGGAGAGACAATGTCTTTCGCCGAGCGAGGTTGGATCTGATCTTTGTTCAATTTTTAGTTGATCTAGGGTTCTATTTCCTGTATAAAATGCGGCCTTTCTGTCGTCCCGGGCGACGGCCTAACGGGGCATGAACAGATGCTCGAGCAGAAGTATTTATTTGGAGAAGACTGACATGTCTAGAGTATGCCAAGTTACTGGTAAGAAGCCAGCTGTTGGTAACAACGTATCGCACGCAAAAAACCGCACTCGTCGTCGTTTTTTGCCTAACCTTCAATCTCACCGTTTTTGGGTAGAGAGTGAAAAACGTTTTGTTAAATTACGTGTATCGACTAAAGGTATGCGCATCATCGACAAAAAAGGTATCGACGCTATTTTAGCCGAGATGCGTGGTCGTGGTGAGAAGGTATAAGGAACTAAAAAATGGCTAAAGGTATTCGCGAGAAAATTCGTTTGAACTCATCAGCTGGCACTGGTCACTTCTATACCACTGATAAGAACAAACGTAACATGCCTGAAAAAATGGAAATCAAAAAATTTGATCCCGTTGTTCGTAAGCACGTTATGTACAAAGAAGGCAAAATCAAATAGATTTTGGCTTTGATGTAAAGAAGCTCAGCTTAGGCTGGGCTTTTTTTTGGCTTTTTTTCGCCCCGCTGAATGAGTCAGAGGGTTTACTCGTGAATTACTTCCCGCTTATGATGAATGGATAAAAGGGAGATATCCGATGAAAATGAGCCGCCGAGGCTGGAATAACATTATTATCTTTGCCGTTGCGGCGATGATTTTGGTGTTTAAGTATGTCGAGATTAACGATAAGCCGGTGAGTGTTGAGGCAAATGCAGCTCAGCAGCTGTTGCCTGTTGGCGCCACGATTTTGCGGATAGAGCTGCCAGATTTGCTAATTGAACGCTTAGGCACCGAATGGCGCAGTAAGCCCGTAATTGACCACCCTATTGCGGTGGTTGATGCATGGCTGCATGTGCAACTCGAACCTTGGCCAAACGCCGTAGGCGGTGCGGCTCGGAGTCACATTATTCAAGTTTATTTGGCTAATTTAGCGAGTCCTTTACAACTCACCTTGTTTGAATTGGGCGATCAACGGATGATCACCAATTGGCAGGGGCAGTTATTTCAACTTGATCAAGCCAGCTACAGTGCCTTGTTCCCTCATTTAAGTGAAAGCTGATGCCTGAGTTACCCGAGGTAGAGACCAGCCGCCGCGGCATTAGTCCACACTTGCTGCAGCAAACGATTAGCGCGATTGTGGTTCGCCAGCCGCAGTTACGTTGGCCAGTACCCGAATTGATCCAGTGTAATGTGGGTTTGTCCGTGTTAAGCATTCGCCGCCGAGCCAAGTATCTGCTGATTGAAACCGAAGCGGGCTACATTATCATTCATCTGGGGATGTCGGGCAGCCTAAGGGTACTGGAACAAGCGGTTGCAGCGGGAAAACATGATCACCTCGATATGCAATTTGCCAATGGAAAGGTGCTGCGTTTTAATGATCCTCGACGGTTTGGCTGCGTATTGTTTACTCCGCTTCCTTTAGAGGAGCATCAGTTGTTCGTAAACTTAGGCCCGGAACCTTTAGAAGAGGATTTCTCGAGTGCTTATTTAATTGCTAAGGCGGCAACACGTAGTGTGGCGATTAAGCAGTTTATTATGGATAACAAGGTGGTGGTGGGCGTGGGGAATATCTATGCCAATGAAGCCCTATTTCGAACCGGGATCCATCCCAAACGCGCCGCCAACAAGGTTAGTAAAGTTCGTTTAAAACAACTGACCGAAAATATTAAACAAGTATTAGCCGAGGCCATTGAGCAAGGCGGCACCAGCTTAAAAGATTTTACCAATGTGGATGGTAAGCCAGGCTATTTTAAACAAACTTTGGCGGTATATGGCCGTGAAGGTGAGTGCTGTGATTGCTGTGGTGAGCTGATTAAGGCACTACGAATAGGGCAGCGTAATACTTTTTTCTGCCCACATTGCCAGCGCTAATTGAAGTTAAGCAGCAAGCGATGCTGCCCTTCGGTGGTTAATTAGTTGCAAGCTTTTGGGCCACGGCTTCGGCGACATGCGGCGCAACAAAGCGGTTGATATCGCCGCCATGTTTAGCGACTTCTTTAATCAAGCTGGAAGAGATGAAGGAGACGCCTTCGCCAGGCGTTAAAAAAACACTTTCCAGGTTGGGATCTAGCTGTCGATTCATGTCGGCTAGTTGTAATTCGTATTCAAAGTCAGAACCGGTGCGCAGGCCTCGTAACAGGACGCTGGCATTTTGTTGTTTCGCTAAGTTAACTAATAGGCCTGTAAAACCAATCACTTCAATGTTGCTGCTTGTGCCGATGCTTTGCTCAAGTAATTGAACCCGCTCGGTTAAGCTGAACAGCGGTTGTTTACTTGGGCTGGCAGCAACCGCGACGATAACTTTGTCGAACATGCGAGCGGCTCGTTGAATGAGATCGCTATGGCCGTGAGTCACGGGATCGAAGGTGCCGGGGTAAATAACTCGAGTAGTCATGAATATCTGCTAATGATAAATGTTAGCGGGATTATAACCTGCTCACAGGGCTGGGGGAAAATTCTTGAGCCTGTCATAAAGATTCGTCACAATGCGCAAGCTTGAAGATAAAGGTTAAATAATGCAAAAGTTGTTGGTGGTACGAAATGACAAAATTGGTGATTTTATGCTGGCTTGGCCCAGTTTTGCCATGTTGAAATTGTCGATGCCTAATTGTGAAATTACGGCCTTGGTGCCGAACTATACCGCGCCTTTGGCGGAATTATGCCCTTGGATCGACAAGGTGATCATTGATTGCGGTAGCACCGCAAATTCGGCGGCTCAAGCGAGTTTGCTTAAGCAGGTGAAACAGCAAAAATTCGACGGTTATTTGTGTTTATTTTCTAATCTTCGCAATGCTTGGCTTGGTTTTCGTGCCAAGATCTCAAACCGTTGTGCTCCGGCGACTAAGTTGGCGCAATTCCTTTATACTCAGCGCGTGGTACAGCGCCGTTCTCGCTCGCTAAAACCCGAGTATCAGTATAATCTGGATTTGACCAAGGCATTTCTAGAGCAGCATGGCTATTCTGCGCAACAGCCTTCGGGGCCATATCTGCAGTTCGCGACTGAAGTATTAACACAGCGCAAACAGCAGCTATTTGCTGATAAAGACTCACTGGTGATGGTACATATTGGCAGCGGTGGGTCGGCTAATAACCTTAGTTTAGAGCAGTATGTGAGTTTGATTGATTGTTTGGCGAAACTCAATGCAGAATTGTATTTTGTGATCACCGCAGGCCCTGGCGAATTGGTAGCAGCGCAAGAGTTGGTGAGTGAGCTGGAACATTTAGACGTGGCATATTGTTTGTACTTCTCTGAAGATGGATTAGCGGCTTTTTGTGAAGTATTAGCCTGTGCAGACTTGTTTATTGCTGGCTCTACAGGCCCTTTACATATTGCCGGTGCCATTGATGTGCCCACCGCAGGTTTTTTTCCAAATCGAACCAGCGCCACTCCGTTACGCTGGCGTCCGCCTAATAGTGAAGGACGCCACCTATGTTTTTCTCCGCCAGAAGGAGAGTTAACCCAAGAAGATATGAGTTTGATTAATGTGAGTGATTCAGCCCTAAAAATTAATCGTTGGTGGCGTAAGCTGCAGTTATCGCAAGGTGTTAGGCTATCATGAGCCTAATCAAGCGGATTCGCACTGCTTTACGTCAATTTGATAGTAAACGGCGTGAGCGCTCCATTGGCCTTGAAGTCGCCTTTTTAAAGTTACTCGGGGGGCGTAAGGGTCGATTAACTGAACGCCTCCAGAAGTCACAAATTAAACGGGTATTGATTATTCGAAATAACAAGCGCATTGGGAATATGTTCTTCTTATTGCCTTTTGTTAATTATGTTCAAGCCTTGTACCCAGACGCAGAAGTTGAGTTATTACTCAGTGACCCTTGGCAGGGGAAAGTCTTTGAAAACCTGGGATTAAAAAATATTCATTTCTCGCAATTTGGTCTAAAAACCATTCCCGCCTTTATTCGCTCCATACATCAACTACGAAAACATTCTTATGATTTAATTTTGTTGCCTTACGGCGGCTCCAGCGACCGGATTGTTGCGGCCTTAACGGAAGGGAAGAATGTGCATGCTTTTGACGGTCCGGCCGATGCTGCGGTATGCAGTCATACGGTTAAGTACCAACATAAATACTCGCACTATGCTTTGGGATGTTTGGAGCTATTAGAGTATTTAGGTTTACCCCCGGTAGCACACGCCAGTGCGTGCCTAAAGCTCAGTCATAGCGAGCAACAGTATGCGGCAGAGCAACTTAAGCAAATGCTCGGTGAACATCATCATAAGCCTTGCCTTGCCTATTTTAGAGGGGCGCGTGGTAGCAAAATAGTTGACGATGAAAAATGGCAGGTATTGTTGGCTAAGTTTAAACAATACTACGCGGGTGAATTAAATGTGATTGAAATTTTGAGCCCTGATATTGCGGAGCCTTTGAGCCACACTCATTTTACTTATCTGAATCGTGACTTACGGCAACTGGCTGCATTTTTACAGCAAGTTTCCTTATTCATTTGTGGCGATACTGGCCCTTTACATCTGGCCAGCGCTGCTGGTGCGCGTTGTGTTGGTTTGTTTACCATGACCAATGTGATGCAATATGGCTGCTTGGGTGAGCATGTTGTGAATATTTGCGATTTAGATGCGCTGCAGCCCCAACCCGTGCTGAGGCAGCTAGGCTTGAGTTAAGCTTATTTACGATAGTGGTGATCATGTTGCCTTGCCCACAGGTCGGCATATTTTACGAAAGTAGAGTGGGCCGACAGGAGTGCAATTAATAAACCTTGTTTCCCGTCTAAAAAGCCACGTTTGAGTAGGTACATTTTGGTGAAGCAACCGAGCGCGTGTAATAAGCCTTGGCCGAGAGATGCTTTTTTACCTTTGGCTTCTCGCTGGTCGGCCCATGCCTTAGCGTAACCCGCCGATTTTACCAAGTAGTGTTCAAGATTTCGGTAGGAATAATGCAGGATATCACCGTCTAATTCGGCGATCTGGCAGTTCGCAGGAACAATCACCGATTCATGCACTAGATTATCGTTGTATTGGGTTAAATGACGTGGATAAAGTCGAATATGTCGGTAATACCAGCCCGAATGTTTAAGAAACCGACCAAATACCCAAGTGAGTTCATTTAAGTTGAATACAGTATGGCTGGGAGGAGCGTTTAGCATATTTTCAATGCTGCTACGTAAGGTCGAATCGATACGTTCATCGGCATCTACTGCTAAGATCCAATCGCCGGTGGCGTAGCTTTGAGCGAGCTGTTTTTGTTTGCCAAAGCCAGGCCATTCATGATTGCTATACACGTCTTGAGTATATTGCTTTGCCAGTTCAATCGTGCCATCGTTGCTGCCTGAATCAAGCACCACTATTTGGTCAACCCAAGTTAAACTTTCCAGACAATCCTTTAAGCTTTCTTGTTCATTTTTAGTAATGATAATTGCCGATATGGTAGCTCTTGCTTGACTCATGATAGCTGCTCTTTTTCTAATATTTCAAACATATGAATAACTGATTCTAGTGTGATCTGTTGCATTGCATTGGGATCTTTTACGCGGCTGCGCCAGTTAAGCTGCGCAACGGACTTGCCTTGCTCTTGTTCAATACACTGTTGCCAAACACTCACCACGTAGTTGCGATAGTGATAAGGCCCGGTGCGTTGCGGGTTGTGATGTGCATACAGGCCGAGCACTGGGGTATTCACCGCCACTGCCATATGAGCGGGACCCGTATCGGGAGAAACTAGCAGTGTTGCTTCGGCCACCAAGGCCCACAATTCGAGCAAGGATGTTTGCCCACAAAGATTATTGAGTTGCCCTTGGCTGGCGAGGTTCACTTGTTCGGCTAAAGTCATCTCCTGGGGGGCGGGACTGCCGATTAAACTGACTTTGTAGCCTTTGGCTTGGGCAAATTGGGCGAATGCCGCATAACCTTCAATAGTCCAGTTTTTATAGGGTTTACTGGCCGCGGGGCAAATTAATAGATGTCGCCCTTCCCCCAGTAAGTGCTTGGCTTTATTGTGTAATGTAGCACTTAATGGGACGTGCCAACGGGGCGACTGAGCTTGGATATCGAGTTGATTTAAGAATTGTAAAAATCCGTCTAACACGTGGGGCGAGGGGGCTTTGGCTATTTTTTCATTAGTGAATATCCATTGACCATCTTTGGCGCGACTGCGATCGAAACCGATCCGACGTTTTGCGTTAATGCAACAACTCACAAGGCTGGCTCGTAGGGCAGCCTGCATATGTAAAAGAACATCAAATTGTGTATCGCGTAGTTGTTTTCTGAGTTGGATTAGTCCTTTAATACCCTGTTTTTTATCATAAATAATAATATTTATGTTATCGAAAAGTGCTAACATTTGCGCTTCGGCTTTACCGCAAACCCAGGTGATTTGTGCTTGTGGCCAAGCTTGCTGCAGTTGCTGTACGACTGCTAATGCATTGCAAACATCACCGATTGCCGAAAGGCGTAAGATACAAACTTTTTGTGCGGGTTGAATTGAGTTCATCTTGGCTAAGCTGGCGAATTTTCTTAAGTATTATGCTTTTTGCAGCCTGCGATGTAAAATCGCCCAGATATATTCCATAAGCGATAGTTATGCAGATAGAAAAGCAACGCACAAATGAAGGATGGTTGTTCTACAACCCCGCTGAATGGCAAGAGGTAAGTGACGTTTACTTTGAAGCACGCCATTGGCAACAAAATCGAGCGGTGGTTGGACAAGCCATGGGCCGTGGTAAGACTTTGTTTTTTCGTTATCTCCATCGGGAGTTTGTATTGCGCCATTACCATCGAGGTGGCCTCGTCTCCAAGGTGAGTAATGATCGTTACTTTTATGTTAGTTTGAAGCGTAGCCGAGTGTGGCGAGAGTTTGTGTTATTGATGCAATTGCAAACGTTGGGATTGCCCGCACCAACGCCGATTGCTGGACGTATTAAACGACAGGGGTTCAGTTTTCAAGCCGACTTGATTATAGAACGGATCCATGGCGCTCGAGATCTGGCCCAGCTATTGAGTGAGAAACGTTTGCCAGTTTCTTTATGGCGTCAAATGGGGGAAACCATTGCCGCGTTTCATAAGGCGGGAGTGAATCACGCCGATCTAAATCTACGTAATATCATGATTGATACCAATGGCAAAGTGTGGCTGATCGACTTCGATAATGGGGCGATTTGCCGTCCTCGTAAACGCTGGCGGCAAGAAAATATAACCCGGCTACTCCGCTCCTTGGTGAAAGAACAAGCCAAGCCAGGCTATTGTCATTGGTTAGAATCTGATTGGCTAAACTTAGTGGATGCATACCAAAAAGCGCTTTAAAGTGTTTTGAGTGCCTTTAAACTTCGCTGGAGTGCGCCTTGGTTTTGTTTGACCACCGTTAAGCCTGCAGCCCCCGCCTCTGCGGCCAGCTGTGGCTGACTCAGCCATTGGTTTAGCCAAGTTGCCAGTTGGCTGCTATCGGCGCTTAGTTTCAGCGCCCCACAACTTTGTAGCTGTTGGCTGATGTCGGAGAAGTTGAAATCAAATTCTCCGGCAATGCAAGGGAGGCTCATGGCCGCCGCCTCCAAATAATTGTGCCCGCCAATGGGAACCAGTGAGCCTCCTACAAAGGCGATATCTGCGCAGCCGTACATCAACATCATTTCTCCCATGCTATCGGCTAAATATACCTGTTGTTGCGGTTCGACATGATTGTGTTTACTGCGTCGAGCAAATTTGACCTGTTGTTGATTTAATAACTCGGCCACTTGCTCGAAGCGCTCGGGGTGACGAGGTACCAAAATAAGTAGACTCGTGGGGTGTTGCTGCTGCACTTGTTGCATGATCTCAAGCACCCGCTCGTCTTCTCCCTTATGGGTGCTGGCTGCTATCCACACTGGGCGTTGGCCAAATAGCTGCGCACGTAACTGGATGGCTTGTGCTTGAATGTGCTGACAATCGGGTAAATCGTATTTAATCGAACCTGTGACCACCAGCTTTGCCGCATCGACGCCAAGTTGATTGAAGCGCTGTGCATCGTCTTGATGTTGCGCTAACACCAGTTTGAGTTTGGCGAACAGCGGCCGAGAGAATGCAGATAATTTTTGATAACGGCGACAGGATCGTTGGGACATGCGGGCGTTTATTAGGGCCACCGGGATGTTTTTGGCGTGGCATAGGCTAAGCCAGTTGGGCCATAACTCGGTTTCCATGATCCACAGCTGCTTAGGCTGGTATTTCGCCAAAAACAAGGTAATACAGGGCCAAAGGTCAAAGGGCGCATAACGGTGAGTCACCAGCTCTGAGAGCCGCTGCTGTGCTTGCTTAGCACCCGTGGCGGTGGTGGTGGTGAGTAAAATGTTCAGCTGTGGTTGCTGCTGTTTTAGCTGCTGAATAAAAGGGGTGGCGGCAATCACCTCGCCCACCGATACGGTATGCAACCACAGGTCGACCTGAGCGATTTTTTTACCTAAACCAAAGTGTTCTGGCCAGCGTTTACCCACCACTGGTTTACCTCGTTTTGGCCAATACAATTTATACATGGCGAAAGGTAAAAATATTAGTAATAGTAGCTGATATAAACCACCAAGCATGATTGTGCCTTTTATTGCTCACTCATTGAAGCGTGAAGATATTTGTTGATGGTATGCTTAACTAACTCTGGAGTGAGTTGGTTCATACATTCATTATTCGTACATTGACGCTGGATATCGGTGCCATAACAAGGCTGACAATCCAAATTGGATAGCAGTATCTGCGAATGATTATCTTGGGTTTGATAGGGACCGGTACTATCTGGATCGGTTGGGCCGATCAGTGCAATGTTTGGTGTTTGTACCGCGGATGCGATATGAGTCGGGCCCGAATCGGTGGTGACGGCTACCACTGCATGTTCTATGAGCGCGACTAACTCACTGAGATTGGTTTTGCCTGCAAGGTTTAAGATTGACGAGCTTTTAGGCAGATCCCAAAGTTCGATTTGCTGGCGGTCTGCCTGGCTCCCCAATAGCACGATCGTCTGACTGTTTGCGAATTCCTTAATCAGTTGAATCCAATGTGCTTCTGGCCATGCCCTGTGGTTGATTTTACTCTTTTTGGAATGGCTATTCCCTGGGCATAAGACGATGTAATGCTTCGGGAGTTTAAATTTAGCCTCAATTTTAGCAAGCGGCTCACCCATGATCCGTGGGCCAATGTCTGCAATATTCAGCTGATTAAGGCTGCTTGCTAAGGACTCATTCCTTAGCAAGGCGTAAAGAGGCTGTTTCATGGTTTCTACAGCGTGCGGTACCTTGTTGCTAGTTATCGGGTGATCGTTAATTTCGAGGCGGGCTCTGGTTTGTATGGCTTTTGCCAAAGCACAAAAGGTTGGGTGATGTTCTAGATTGACCACTAAATCATAAGGTTGTTGTTTGCTGTGACGAATGATCGCTTGCTTTTCTAAGCTTATAAAAATCGGCAGTTTACGGTGTTTTAGGCTAAAGCACTGAGTCACTCGCGGATCATGTTCAAATAAACCGATGGATTTGCTACTGACTATCCAATCAAAACTCGCTTGAGGGTATGCCTGATGAAGTACCTCCATCACGGCACTCGCAAAAATAGTATCGCCTAGCGCGCCTGAACGAATAATTAAAATTCGTAGCATAAGTTTCCTATGATCATGATGTTGTGAGTAAGTTATTGATGAGCAAGATAGCTCGCTCGGGCGCTAATTCGCTTAAGCATTTTAAATGGCCAAACTGACAGGTTTTCTTAAAGCAAGGGCGGCATTCGATATCGGTGTGTAAAATTTCTGCCGTATCTGTCAGTGGCGGGGTGTATTGTGGGGACGATGAGCCATACACTGCGATTAAGGGGAGCTTTAGCGCGGCGGCGATGTGCATTAGGCCGGAGTCGTTGCTAATGGCTAAGCTGGCCAGCGCCATTAAGTCGATTGCTTCGGCTAGTTTGGTTTTACCTGCGAGATTATAACAAGCGCTTTGCGAGGCTTCCGCTAAATGAGCGATGATTTGCTCGCCTACCGCTTGATCTTTATCCGAACCGAAAATCCACACTTGACCGTTACGTTGTTCAATCCAGTGCTGGGCAACTGTTGCATAATGTTGCTCTGGCCAGCGCTTGGCGGGGCCAAATTCTGCGCCGGGGCAAAGTGCCAAAATGGGTTGAGAGTCGCTTAAGTTTAATTGGCTGAGTGCCTGTTGCTGGTTGTTTGAGTTGGCGCTTAAGGCCGGATGCTGGTAGCTCGGAAGCTTAGCGGCAGAAGTCATCGTCTGCTTTGGGTAGGCCAAAGACACATAACGTTCCACCATGAGTGGGAAGGCTTGTTTATTGCTGCGCAGGTCGTTGAGTACACCATAACGGCTCTCTCCCTTCCAGCCGGTACGGCGTTTAATGCCTGCAAACCAAGGAACCAGTGCTGCTTTGAGCGAATTTGGTTGAGTGATGGCCCAATCATAGCCTTTAGCTTTGATGGCTCTGGCGAGCTTCCAGCGCACCGCGAGTTGCAGATCACCATGGCCCAGCGGCATCCGTAAGGCATTGTCTACCTCCGGCATGCGCTCCAACATCGGACGACACCAATCGGGGGCCAATACGTCTAATTGCGCCTGCGGGTGTAGTTGTTTTAAGCTTTTATATAAACTTTGTGACATCACCATGTCACCCACCCAAGACGGGCCGACCACCAATATCTTCATGTTTTACCTGAAGGGGCCTATCGCCCCTTTTGTCGCGGGAGATTTATTTATTCAACCAAGTCATGTATTCAGCAACGCCCTCGGCGACGGTTTTAAAATCTTCGCTATAACCTGCGGCGCGTAGCTTATCGATATTGGCTTGAGTAAAGCTCTGGTAGCGACCTTTGAGGTGGTCGGGGAAGGGAATGTATTCAATTTCACCTTTTTGGTGATGTTTAATCACCGCTTCGGCCACTGAACGGAACGGTTCCGCCTGACCTGTCCCCAAATTAAAAATACCGCTTTGTTCGGGATTTTGCCAAAACCATAAGTTAACTTTAGCTACATCGCCTACATACACAAAATCGCGGCTCTGTCCGCCGTTACCGTAACCATCATAGCCTTCAAATAGTTTGGGGTTTTGCCCATCGTTGACTTGGTTGTTCAGGTGGAAAGCCACACTGGCCATACTGCCTTTGTGTTGCTCTCGTGGGCCGTAAACATTGAAGTAACGAAAGCCAACCACTTGTGACTCTATCTCTGGTAGTAAACGGCGTACGTAATTGTCGAATTGCAGTTTTGAATAGCCGTAAACGTTGAGTGGGCCTTCGTATTGTTTTTCTTCGATGAAGGTTTCGGTATCACCGTAAGTGGCCGCCGATGAGGCATACAGGAAGGGAATACGACGTTCTAAACAATAATGAAGTAATTCTTTAGAGTACTCATAATTGTTTTCCATCATGTATTTGCCATCCCACTCGGTGGTGGCAGAGCAGGCACCTTCGTGGAATATGGCTTCGATCTCTTGGCCGTATTCCGCGCCAAGGTCTTCACCGGAGACGATACGAGCGATAAAATCATCTTTGTCGAGATAATCGGCGATATCCAGATCGACTAAGTTGACAAATTTGGTGCCGTCTTTTAGGTCGTCAACCACGATGATGTCGTTATGGCCTAGCTCATTTAAGCTCTTCACTATGTTGGCGCCAATAAAGCCAGCTCCGCCGGTTACAATAATCATAATTCTACCATTCTAAAATTTGCCATGAGTGCAAGGATTTTATGCTGTGATGCGCCGAATAGCAATTGCGTGACCAGTGGAAAACAGTGAATAAAAACTGGATTTTGGAGGCGTTTACAGGTATCACAATAATATAACTGGCAACGTAACAGCTAAATGAAAACCAAAGACAAAATTATTCATGCTTCTTTGAAGTTATTTAATGAGCGTGGCGAGCGCCAAGTGAGCACTAATCATATTGCTGCTGAGTTAGGCATTAGCCCGGGAAACCTGTATTACCATTTTAGTAATAAACAGGAGATTATTCGTAGCATTTTTGAGCTTTATGCTGAGCAGCTTGATAGTAGTTTTCGCCCGCATGCCGATCAACTATTAACGCTCGATCATGTGATGCAATATTTGGATGCAAGCTTTGAACTGATGTGGCGCTTCCGTTTTATGTACGCCAATTTATTAGAGTTATTGGCCCGAGATCCCTTGCTTGAAGCCAAATATCAGGCCTTACAAACCGAGCTGGAAAAATGGAGCCGGGATATACTGGTGCAGTTTCGAGATAGTCGCTTTATTACGGGCGATGATGCCAGCCTAGTCGAATTGGCGGATAGCATTAAATTCATCATTGGTGCTTGGATCGGCTACCAGAGTGCGCAACTAAAAGGCGGACTAATCACTAAACCGCGACTCTATGAGGGGGTGTTAAAAATACTGTTTATTCTACGACCTTATTTTACAGAACAGTCGATGAGTATTTATCAGCGATTGCACCAACACTATTCAGAGTGTGCACAGCGCAAAAAATAGCATTTTATTTAGAATATAAGCTGAATTTGCCAAACAAATCACTATAATTCAGCCAGAATTCTGGCTTTTAATTAGGTGTGTTATGACGGCTTCTTTTTCTTCTTATATTCAGCAGCAATTGCAACAAGTTAAAGACGATGGCCTGTACAAACAGGAACGGGTAATTAGTTCTCAGCAGCAAGCCAATATTACGGTGGCGCAGGGCCCAGTAATTAACTTCTGTGCCAACAACTATTTGGGTTTAGCAAACTCTCCAGCCTTGATTGAAGCCGCCAAAACGGGCCTAGATAGCCATGGCTTTGGCGCCGCTTCGGTGCGCTTTATTTGTGGCACCCAAGATATTCATAAACAGTTAGAACGGGGCTTGAGTGAATTCCTTGGGATGGAAGATACCATCCTTTACTCTTCTTGCTTTGATGCCAATGCAGGTTTGTTTGAAACTTTGTTAGGCCCTGAAGATGCGATTATCTCCGATGCGCTCAATCATGCATCGATCATTGATGGGGTGCGTTTATGTAAAGCGAAACGCTTCCGTTATGCCAATAATGATCTCACCGAATTAGAGCAATGCTTAAAGGATGCCGATGCCGCTGGTGCGCGCTTTAAGCTGATCGCCACCGATGGGGTGTTTTCTATGGATGGGGTAATTGCTAACCTGCCTGGCATTTGTGATTTAGCCGACAAATATAATGCGATGGTGATGGTGGATGATTCCCACGCGGTTGGTTTTGTTGGCGCAGGGGGGCGTGGCACCCATGAGTATCATCAGGTGATGGGTCGAGTGGATATTATTACCGGTACCTTGGGTAAAGCCATGGGCGGCGCATCGGGTGGTTTTACCGCAGCTAAAAAAGAAGTGATTGATTGGTTGCGCCAACGTTCACGCCCTTATTTATTTTCCAACTCACTGGCCCCAGCCATTGTGAGTGCTTCACTTAAAGTGCTGGAACTATTGGCCGAAGGCGATGCTTTGCGCAAACAGCTGTGGGACAACGTCGCGTATTTTAGAGAGGAAATGAGCAAGGCGGGTTTTGCGCTAGGTGGTGCCGACCATGCGATTATTCCGGTGATGTTGGGTGACGCCAAATTGGCGAGTTGCTTTGCTGATAAGTTGTTAGAGCGCGGCATTTACGTGATTGGTTTTTCCTTCCCGGTAGTGCCAAAAGGCCAAGCGCGGATCCGCACTCAGATTTCTGCTGCGCACACGCGCGAGCAGTTAGCACATGCAGTAGCAGCCTTCACTGAGGTGGGTAAAGAACTAGGAGTGATTGCATGACTATTAAGGCCTTAGCAAAACTGAAGGCGGAGCCCGGCATTTGGATGACCCAAGTGGAAATGCCAGAGCTTGGTCATAACGATCTGTTAATCAAAATCAATAAAACCGCTATTTGTGGTACCGATGTCCACATTTACAACTGGGATGAGTGGTCCCAAAAAACCATTCCTGTCCCCATGGTAATTGGCCATGAATATGCCGGAGAGGTGGTCGATATTGGTCAGGAAGTGCGTGGTTTTTCGGTTGGTGATCGGGTCTCCGGTGAGGGTCATATTACCTGTGGCCATTGCCGTAACTGTCGCGGTGGGCGTACTCATTTGTGTCGTAATACCGTCGGTGTGGGGGTGAACCGCACCGGTTGTTTCTCCGAATACTTAGTGATCCCTGCGGTGAATGCCTTTAAGTTACCCGATGAAATTAGCGATGACCTTGCCGCCATTTTTGACCCTTTTGGCAACGCGGTACACAGTGCTTTATCCTTTGATCTGGTGGGTGAAGATGTACTGATTACCGGCGCAGGCCCCATTGGGGTCATGGCCGCTGCGATTTGTAGACATGTTGGTGCGCGGCATGTGGTGGTGACCGATGTGAATGATTACCGCCTCGATTTAGCCAAGAAAATGGGCGCAACGCGAGTGGTGAACGTCGCTAAGCAAGCACTGAGTGATACCATGAGCGAACTTAAGATGACCGAAGGCTTTGATGTTGGCCTGGAAATGTCAGGCGTGCCGACTGCTTTTTGCTCGATGTTAGAGCTGATGAATCATGGCGGTAAAGTGGCGATGTTGGGGATCCCTCCCAGCGACATGAGCATCGATTGGAGCCAAGTGATTTTTAAAGGTCTGGTGATTAAAGGCATCTACGGGCGAGAGATGTTTGAAACGTGGTACAAAATGGCATCTTTGGTACAATCAGGTCTTGATTTAAGCCCTATCATTACTCACCATTATCATGTTGATGATTTTCAACAAGGCTTTGACGCGATGCGCTCTGGGCAAAGCGGCAAGGTGATTTTGGATTGGACTTGATGGAAGAGCCATCTTGCTCAAATGCTAGATGGCTATTTCTCATCTCCAAAGCGACTACGGAACTTTTCTAGAGGTACCAATGGCCTTTGGTCTTCGTAGTGGCCATTGATGATTTTAATTGCGCCATTTCCACAAAGAACAACAGGCTGGCCCGCTTTAATGAACATTACCTTGCCAGCGACTCTGTTTTCTACTTTAAAAGGCTCAACCACCTCGACGTCGGTGATGTGGCAAGGCTCGCCATTTATGGTTGTTTGAGCCCCCTTATAAGGATAACCAATAGCATCAACAAAACGTGCTATTTTTCTCGCATCGTCGCTCCAATTAATTTGATAATCACGTTCATCTCTCCACACACTGTAAGTCGCTAAGCTTGTGTCTTGAGCTTGATAACTTAGGTTTTCGTTCAGCATGCTAATTAAGACTCGATCTAGTAAGTCTTGGTAACATCGACTAACTAAAGTGATGGCCTGTTGAATTTTAATGGGGTAGCTAATGTGAACAGATTGCTGCCCTACAATATCACCTGCATCAAATTCTAGGTTAGCTTTTAATGCCGTGACACCAACTTCTGGCTCACCATTTATTAGCGCAGAAACTAAAGGATTAAACCCACGGTATTTAGGTAATAACGAGTCATGGAATACGATTAGTTCACAATCTAAATTTGTGAGCATCCATCTCCAGCCTATGGCTACAGCATACTCTGCTTGGTTGTCGTTGGGATAATCCTGTTTTAAGCAATAAGCTATATTGTGTTCTTCACAGTAGCTGACCATACCTTTTGAATAGTCGTTTTCTACTGACGGATCTTGACCAATAACAACAAGCGGATTAACGGTTTTGTTTAAGCGTTTTATTACAGGTAAGCAGTCATATGCTTTTTGTGTCATGAAGAAAAAAGTAATATTCATTTTTGTAGCCCAAAAAACTCCAGAACCGCATCGGATACGGTATTGGCAATGTCTTCATCGTAGGCTGAACATAAAGGCAATCTTAATAAGGTATCACTCACTTTTTCCGTGACTGGTAGCATGCCCTTTTTGTAGCCGAGAGATTCGCCCATAGGGGAAGAATGCAGTGGAACGTAATGAAACACTGCCATAATTCCCTTTTCTTTAAGGAAGGCAATTAAGCGTTGTCGAGTGTCCAAATCTTCTAACAGCAAGTAAAAGATATGCCCGTTATGGGTATTGTAGTTTGGAATGTTAGGCAACTTTGCCAAGCCTTGCTGCTCAAGTATGGCTAAGCGCTTGGAATAGCAATTGTAAACAGCCATTCTGCGTTGCTGTATTTCATTAAAGTTTTCTAATTGAGCAAATAAAAATGCAGCAGATAAATCAGATAATACGTAAGAAGAGCCTATAGATGTCCATGTATATTTGTCGACTTGGCCTCGGAAAAACTGTGCTCTGTTAGTACCTTTTTCACGAATAATTTCACTGGCTTCTTTGAGTTTATTTGTTTTACAAACTAAGGCTCCACCTTCTCCGCAAATAATATTTTTTGTCTCATGAAAACTAAAGGCGGCATAGTCTCCAAAAGTGCCTAATGCTTGCCCCTTATAACTAGAGCCTATTGCCTGTGCGGCATCTTCAATAACTGGAATATTTGCAGAGTGGCTAATTGACATTAATTGCTCCATATCACAGCTAATACCCGCATAGTGAACTGGAACTAATGCTTTTGTCGCCGATGAAATGAGGCTTTCAACATGGGCCAAATCTATATTTAAGGTGATAGGATCGATATCTGCAAAGATAGGCTTAGCGCCTCTGAGGCAAAAGGCATTCGCTGTCGATACAAAGGTATAGGAAGGCAGTATAAACTCGTCTTGACTAGAGAGCTTAAGCTCTAATGCGGCTATCTCCATGGCTGAAGTGCAGGATGTAGTTAGTAAAACGCTATTTTTAATAGATAATAGCTGATTTAAGCTATCCTCACAGCGCTTACCAAAAGGCCCATCGCCAGCCGAATAGCCTCCCATGACAGCTTGCGCTATGTAGTAGAGTTCTTTTCCTGAAATGTAAGGCGTATTAAACTTTATATCCATGGTGATGGTTTACCGTTAGTCGTCATATAAAAATGCCAAGACATTCGTCGCTTAAGCAAAAAAGTTTTGGGTCTCTAGTAAGAATTGTGAGACCAGCTTTTCAACGCCTCTTTCTTCGTTAAGAACCCTCGGCAATACTAAGTGGGCTGTTTCTTCAGCTTTGTGTATATTGTTAAAGCCATAGGCGAGGCCATATCTGTCTTCGGCCTTAGGGTACCATTGTTCTTCTGATACACCTTGGTCCGGTATAATGATTGATTGACAGCCACACAGTACGGCAAAAACAGAATAGGCAGTTAAGGTATCGTAGGAAATAAAGCTTTTAACAGACTTAAAAATGGCCGCAATTTCAGCGTTCGACTTATTGTCGATAAGAATCGAGTCGTTAAGATCATGCATCATTGCTTTGTTTGCACCTTTACGTAAACAGTATGCGGTGCCAGAGCGTACTTTAGCTGTTGATTCTGTATTGTAGTGCTCTAGAGGATAATGAATCACCTTTAACAGCAGTGATGATGTTAGCGAACTATCGACGATGAAATCTTTTATGCCGCTACTAAACTTGTAAATAAGCTCATTTCTACCGAAACAGAATTGACCCGTATGATAGCCAGGCTCATGCAGTAGCCAGCGAACGATATTTTTAGCTTGCAGAGGATTCCCTAATACAGTTTCAGGGTAAACCACGACGTAGTCGTCATTTAAAGCTGATAATTGCCCAGTATAGATGGGCGTTAAAAAGCTAGGATTGACTCTAAATTTCCGGTCTCTTTTATGGAAAAGAGAGTTGAAAATCTGCTTGGTAGGCTTTAAAAAGTGATATTTATTCGTTAATTCAGAATCAAAGCTAGGGAAGAGATAAGCTTTAAAGCCTAATTTGTTGATCACATGACAAAGCTTGTGAAGTACGATTGCGCCCCCCACGGTTTCGTCATATGACGGGGCAAATATTATAAATTTTCGCATGCTTAATTCCTGAATAGATTGGTTATTATCTCTATTCTTTTTCGAATGCTATAAAATAGATTTCTATTGAATATTCTATTTAAAGCACGATTGCTGGTTATTATCATTTTGGTGCAGGTACTTCTTATATACTTATTGCTTAATGCATTGGCATATTTATTGAGTAATGCACGCTTACTCTGTTCAAAGCTTTGCTCGATATTTCCGCCACTGTTATGGCGCAGATGAAAATCGATCACGTAGCTATTGTGGCCTAATATGTCAGCTAAGATACACATATCGGTGGCATACAAGTGAAACCCAGATAGGTCGCTAGAAACAGACAGTGCAGCATGTTTTCTTAATACTAAAAAGTTTTCATCTAAGCTTTTTACCTTGGCGGGGAATGGCCCCACATTTATGTTTTCTTCATGCGGGTCACTAATTCTCATGGCATAATTTTTAAAGTTGATATATCCCGCATTGCCACATATCCCCCAGTTAGGATCGATGGCATCAAGTTCTGCTATGCGCTGTTCTAAAACTGCTTTATCGTCAAAATCTAACAAGATGTCCTGATGGCAAATAATGATGTATTCGGCGTCGGCATGATTAATAAATTTTTTGACTGCCTGATAAGCATCCAATTTATTATGCGTACTATTGTCAGCAAAAATGAATTGAGAGTTTTGTGGGCTAAAACCAGCGCGAGCGAAGGAGTTTAGCATACCTTGGTATTCTGCGTGATCGGTGACAAGGGTGCATATAGCAAATTGGTGGCTATAGCTAACTTGGTCGATTTCCACTGGTGTGAATTGATGCGTCATGATTTATGCGTTTGATTTAAGTTTTCGTGAGTCTCAGAAAGATATTTATCGACACCATTTTTACAGTAGTAGCGCTTTTGGGCGGTATTTTGCTTGATGATCTGTAAGTTGGTGCTGACATCTGCGCGGCGTTCAACATGGTGAAGGTGATAAACGGGAATTACAAATTTAACACTTTTTTCGTGAATGCCCTTGCCATTAAAACGCCATCCCAGATCGTCATCTTCTCCTCCCACACCCGGCAAATCTTCATTATAGCCGTTTATTTTCAACATATCGGCTCTTGACACTGACCAGTTGCAACCTACGATCGTTAGGTATTTTTTTGCTTGGCGTTTGTGTAGCGTAGTTGAGCGAAAGCCAATCTCATAGTTTTTGGTGTGATCAAACACTAAGGGAAGTCCTAGCAGGGTATACACCAGCCGATTTTCAATCAGCTTTATTAATGAGGGGTTCTTCCTAAACCACCTGGACATTGTGGGGCCAAGATGCACGCGACGCCCAGTGCAGACGCGATTGTTTTCACGTTGATTCAAATGCTCGGCGACGTATTGGCTATGGGGCAGGCAATCGCCATCTAAAAACATCAAATACTCGGTTTTTGCTGCGGCGACCGCTCGGTTTACGGCTTTGGTCTTACGAAAACCTTTATCTTCTTGGGTGAGGTGATTGATGGCGAAAGGAAATGTGTGCTGAGCGAGGTATTCCCTTACGGCTTTACATTCACAGTCTTCAGCGATGATGACCTCAAAGCGTTGCTCGATTTGACGGCTTAAAGCGTATAAAATTGCATGGAGAGCCTCAACATCTTGATAAATCGAAATAATGACACTGGCTTTTAAGGTTGAGTGACTCATTGCATATCCTGACTTGATTGTTGGTATCGAAGAGATTCTGACTCCGGAGCCCCTTTAAGTAAGAAAGCTAGCAAGGGTTTTCTTTCTGGTTTTTTTAGTACTCGCTTACATTCCTTAATGATATATAAGGCCTTAATAATGATTTTTGATAAGCGTGAATAGTGTTTATCGAGTAGACGATAAAATGAGATATAGAACTCTTTTTCAATCGCAAGATCCCGTTCTGTGCTGCCGCCGCCGGAGTGGACCACCTTTGCCTCATTCAGTAAGTAGATGGCTTTGTTGGCATCACGTAGACGGATGGCAAAATCTTCTTCTTCGCAATACAAGAAATATTTGGTGTCGTAGCCACCCAGTTGCTCAAAGTCCTGGCGTCTGAAAAACATGGTGGCACCGCTGATCACCGGCACTTTAATCGGTTGTTGATGCTGCTGTTTGCGCTGAGGATAGTTGCTCGGCTGCAGTAGTCTTAATAGCGATGCTCCGAATAGTTTATTGGCGACGCTAGGGATGAACTCAAAAGAGGCTGTATGCTGATTGGTTTCGCTGAAGATGGTCGGACTGCAAAGGGCTACTTCTGGGTGGCTTTCCATGAAATGGTGTAATACATCTAAGCAGTGCGGACTGACCTGAGTATCATTATTGAGAAAAAATAAGTAGTCACCAGTGGCGTGAGGGTAACCAGACATGTTGCCCCCGGAAAAACCAAGATTAAGGGGATTGATGATGAGCTTTGCCCACGGATAAGCACCAATTTCTTGTTGTAAGTTTTCAAGTTGCTCAGCTTGAGAAGCATTGTCTACCACAATAACTTCAAAACTTACCTTGGGTTGAGAGTCTGCAATAGACTGCAAACACTCGAGTGTATGTCGGGTCGAATTGTAGTTAATCATCACAATCGAAATATTCATTGTTGAGTGACCTTAGATTTTCAATTGATTGCTTAACTCAAGTTCTTAGTTTGAGGTTTAGCCGCTTTTTTGATGGTGTAGTTGCCTTTAATTTTACGCCACAAACCGAACTTGGTGGTACTGGGGAACATCACGATTCGTCGAATCTGTTGTAAATCTTCATGTAGGGCTACCGGTCCAGAGTCGGTGGCGACAGTGTAGGTATAGCCCGCTTGTTTCGCCAGTCGTTTTGTTTGCTCGTTATGGTCGCCATAGGGGTAGGCAAAGCTATAAAGGGGGCGCTCAAGTAAGCTTTCGAGTTGTGCCTTGTTGTACGCGATCTCATGCTGTTGTTCGGCATGACTGAGACTGGCCAATTTGGGATGGTTCACGGTATGTCCGCCGATCTCAACATAACCGCTGCGGTCGATGTCGCGCAGTTGTTGTGGACTCATCAGTTCAAAGCGTTGGTCGGGCTTACTGGGATGTTCTACATCCCAGCGATTATGATCGGTGCCGGTGACAGCGTAGATCATTGCCTTAAATTGATACTTTTTGAGTAGTGGTAGTAATAAATCGTAGTTGTCTTTAAAACCATCGTCGAAGGTAAGAATGATGTAGCGTTTGCCGTGGTCGAAACGATGGTCTAAACCGATCTCATCTAATTGCTGGAAAGTGATCGGGCTTAAACCCATGCGCTGAATCGTTTGAAAGTGTTGCTCCAAACGCTCCAAAGTCACATAAGTGCCATACACCCCGTGTTGGCTTGGATCGTTGTGAATCACCCGGTGATACATGATGATCGGGATTTCTCGTTTCTTGGTGTATACATAAGCACTTTGATACAACTCAAGCAGTCGTTGAGTCATTTTCTCTAAGGAATATTGTTCGGTGATTATTTGGTAAACTTCTTCATCAACTTTGGGCTGTTTGAGCGCACTTCGTAGTTGCTTGGCTAATTGAGGGTAGTCGATATCGAGTTCGGTTTTCCCTCCGTCGGCAACATCACCAAAATTGCTGGCCATGGCCGATGCTAGATTGTCTACCGAGATTAAACCGATGGCATTTGCTTCGCCGACCGCAAAAACCGGTTTTTGGCACATTAAGGCTTCCATGGCCACCCGTCCTGCCCCGATGACTAAGTCTGCTTGGCTGATGGTTTGGCGAATATTGGCGCTATAGCCGCAAAATTTTACTTTAGTTTTAAATTTATCGAAGATTGGATCGATTTGACTACCGCTGATCACTTGAACTTGGTTTGCCGCTAAATCAATGCATTGTTCCAGTAGTTGATAGACCAATTGGCCCTTGGGGCCGGTTAAACGACCAATAATCTGAATTACCGGTTTGGCCCGGTGATTCGCTGCTAAGGGTTTGAATACTTGACTATCGACGCCATTGCGCAGCACGCTGACCTGTGACTCGGCGACACCCAAATCACGGACGATTTGTCGGGCGATATTTTCACACACCGCGACAGCATGATATCCCAAGGCATGGAACTTTTTGCGTGAGCGATGTACCGGCTGTCGTCCATGAACGGTGGTGATCATTGGCGTATTGGTGAGTCGGCAGGCAACATAAGCAGACCAACCCGAAGCGCGACTATGTGCGTGAACTAACTGTATTTTATATCTAAAAATTAAATAGATAAGATAAAATACATGCCATACTCTTCTAGGTAGACTGCGTTTATTGAAACGTAACTTGAAATACTGCCCTTGATGGGGAGAATTTAAGGTGTCAGAAACATAGAATACTTGATGCCCTCGTTGCGCTAGAGTATTACCAACTTGAGTTGCGTAGACTTCGGCTCCAGTCACTTCGAGCTGTGAAAGAGCCATCAAAATATTCATAAATGCGTGAAACCTTATGGTGAATTGACGCATATTCTACAGAACTGATTTGCTTACGCCTAGTGGCAGTATCAAAGGCTCTTTCTACGCCTAGTGAGTCAACCAAAACAGAGAAGGACGGTTGTTTATTTTTGTGAGTACGTTACTAAAACGAATAGGGTTGATAGCAAGGCCGAATCAACTTTGCTATGCGGCTGTGTTGAGTTTACTGCTTATTTCACAAGCTGCCTTGGCTCGGACTGAACGAGTATTATTACTGAATTCTTATCCGGCGGGTTTGCAGTGGGATGCAAGCTTTGAGCAAGGTTTGCGTGATCAATTAGCGGAACGTTCCATATGGTTTTTTAATCAGCGTGTAGAAGCGGAGCTGAATCCCAATCAATCTCCATACAGCGCAGCGCAGCTCAATATGCTTAAGCAAGTCATTCTTTATTATCAGTTTGATTTGGTTGTTAGTGTTGGTGAGCAAGCTTTAAAGTTGGCCTTAGCCTTACAAAACGAAGGTACGCTGCAAGCGCCATTGGTTGCCGCGGGTGCCGATTTGGTCGCCTACACCGGACCTCGTAAGGCGATGTTGACTGGGATCCACGAACAGCAAGCGGTACGTGAAAATCTATTGTTGATCAGGCAATTGCTCCCCGAACTTGAATCTTTGCACTTAGTGCTCGACAAAAGTGCCATTAGCCAACGTATTGCGGAACGTTTTAAGCGCTTAGCCGAACAATTTGGTATTACCTATACCATTTGGCAAGATATGGATTATGAGGAACTCAAAGCAAAAACCTCGCAGTTAACCCCTAAACATGCCCTGCTACTTGGGATGTTGCCGTCCTCGCTTACCGGAAACAGCAAACTTAGTCAGCAGAATCTGCAGGCTTTATCATTGGCTTCTCGGGCGCCTATTTTTAGTTTATGGGATTATGCGATTGGTGATGGCGTCGTTGGTGGAATGGTCACTTTACCAGATCAGCTCGGTGAAGCGGTTGGTGTGATGGTTGGACGAGCTTTACAAGGAAGTGATGTAAAAGAGATCCCGATTCGGGCTCGTAGTCCGCAGCTCTATCTTTTTGATTATGCGCAATTAACTCGTTGGCAGATGTCTAAATCGAATCTGGCAAGCGATGCAATTTTTATCAATCGACCCGCTTTCCAGGCTTGGTTACCACGTTATCAAGCGAGCGTTATTCTTAGTAGTGTGGTGTTGTTGCTGTTGCTGTTGCTGATTTGGGTGATGCGTCGCCGGCTCCAGAGTAAGCAATCTTTGCAGGCAAAGCAGCAGCAACTCTGCTCTGCATTTGTTAATACTGAGCAGGCTTGCGCTTTACTGGATGAGCACGGTGTCGTGCTCATGATGAATCCGGCATTGATGACTTTATTAGGTGAGAGAGCGAAGTATTTAGTGGGGAATCCCTTGCTCTCCAGCCAGTTTTGGCAGCATCAGCAGGCCCTAGCGCAACGTTTGCGAGAAGGCTTTGCTCAGTGTTTACAAGGCAATGTCGTTCATTTTAATGCAACTCTATTACTCGCCAGTGAAAACCTATTATACGATTTTGTGATTAGTCCTCAGTTTAAAGCGGCGCAGCAGGTCGAACAAATGGTCTTAGAGCTGAGAAGCCTTCATTTAATGGAGTTGCAATATCAGCAGCTCACTTCTAGTGAGCGTCATTATCGAGCGATGTTTGAGCATAACCCTGCGATGTTAATGCTGTTGAATCGTTTGGGGGTGATTGTTTTTTGTAACAGAATGCTTGCCGATCACTTAGGCTTTTCTCGCAAGCAATTAGAGTTGTCTCAATTACGTAGTTTGTATGGTGACGCCGATTTACAAACCTCATTGCTTCGCTATTTAGATGGGATTTCGGACCATATTCAGGTACGAGAAGTCCGCTATCGAACTCGAAATGAGCAAGGTTTGTGGTTTAAGGAATCCATCCTCAAAATAGCCAATGAAGATAGCTTTATTGTCTGTTGTGAGGATATTACCACCACTCGTGATCTGACTCAGAAACTTGATTATTACACCAACTATGATTCACTCACGGATGTTTATAACCGTACGTTTTTTGAACGCAGGTTAAGTACGTTGTTGCAGCAATCTGATTCGTGTCAACATGCACTATTGGTGATAGATTTAGCCCAGTTTAAAGTGATTAACGATACCTTCGGCCATAATTCTGGCGATCAGGCATTAAAACAGGTTGCTGGCGTACTGGAACAATTGCTGACAGGGTCAGCAATTGTGGCTCGCTTGGGCAGTGATGAGTTTGCTATTTTGCTTGAACAGACCGATCAGCAGAGCTGTCTCGATTTTGCTAACTTGTTGATTAAGAGCCTGAATGATACTCACTATGTGTGTGATGAGCGTATGTTTAGTTTTGGCTGTAGCATCGGTTTGACTTTATTTGGGCACTACCAAGCTTCTGCACAACAGATCTTAACTCAAGCAGATAAAGCCTGTTTTACCGCTAAGTCTTTAGGGCGCAACCGAGCTTACTTATATCAAATGGGTGACCAGATGTTGTTGGAGCGTCAAGGGCAGATGGAATGGGTCACGCGTATTCAAAAAGCCTTGCGAGAGGAGCGTTTTTTACTTTATGCCCAGCCGATTGTTCCGGTCTCAGCTGTTGATGAAGACTATCTACATTATGAAGTCTTAATTCGCATGATTGATGAAGATGGCCGAGTTGTGCCTCCGAGTGCGTTTTTACCCGCGGCTGAGAATTATAATCTAGCAGAACAAATAGACCGTTTGGTGATTGCGAAAAGTTTGCAATGGTTGGCGGTTAATCCTGGTCATCTCACTCGTTTAACGATGTGTTCGATGAACCTCTCGGGTCAGTCTTTAGGGAATCGCGAGTTTGTTGAGTGGTTACTAGCAACGTTGGAAGAGTGTGCTTTACCAATGAATAAACTGTGTTTTGAAACCACTGAAACGGTCGCTATTTCTAATTTTAATGTTGCGACAGAATTCTTCAATAAAGTTCGTCAGTTAGGTTGCAAAATTGCCCTGGATGATTTTGGCTCCGGTCTCTCTTCCTTCGGTTATTTAAAAAATCTGCCGATCGATTATCTAAAAATTGATGGTATTTTCATTCGCGATCTAGAAAACGATAGTATGGATGCAGCGATTGTTAAGAGTATTAATCAAGTTGCGCATGAGATGGGTAAAAAAACGATTGCTGAATTTGTTGAAAATGAAGCAATCAATCAAATCTTACTCGAGATTGGCGTGGACTATGCCCAAGGCTATCATTTTGGTCGGCCGGTGCCCATCGAGATGTTCGTGCTTAACTAAAATGACCATAAGGCTGTTAAACTAGGTCTATTGCCGAGTTTGGGAGAGTGTTAGGTGAGTCAAATTCAGCCTCGTATTTTTTGTGAAGCATCTGCTGATGGTGGATATGCTCAGCGTTTAATTGACGGTTTTAACTTACAAGTTTGTTCGCAACGACCAGAGCAGGGGTTTTGTTTGATCTTGGATCAACAGACCTTGTATTTACGCTGGTGTGATGAAGCCAAATTAGGAGACATTTCGGTCGATTTTTTGGCAGGGCGAGCGGCCCATCGTCGTCACTATGGCGGCGCCGAAGCCGTGAGTAAAGCTGTGGGCGTGAAGAAGGGGCTGCGGCCTACGGTGATTGATGCGACAGCGGGCTTAGGTCGGGATGCTTTTGTTTTGGCTAACTTAGGATGCCGAGTCACCATGGTTGAGCGCTCTCCTTGGGTTGCCGCTTTGCTGGCAGATGGCTTACGCAGAGCAAAAGCTGATCCTGAAATCGGCGCCTGGGTCGCAGAGCGGATGCAGTTGGTACACGCGAGTAGTATTGATGAGTTGCAACAACTTGGCCTAGAAGCCGAGGTGGTTTATCTTGATCCGATGTATCCCCATCGTAAAAAATCGGCGCAAGTTAAGAAAGAAATGCGAGTATTTCAGCAACTCGTTGGGGCCGATCTCGATGCCGATTTGTTGTTAGATCAAGCATTGGCGGTTGCCAGCAAGCGAGTGGTAGTGAAACGTCCGAGCTATGCGGAGCCTTTAGCGGGAAAGGCTAGCCATCATCAGCTAACAACCAAGACTCACCGTTTCGATATTTACGCTTTGGCCTAAGGGCAGAGGTCCATTTAGCTTGGCTGTAGCGATGGCTTACATGCTGCTTATTTATGACATTTATGCATTTTTAAATGTCATTTTGCTTGTTTTTTGGGAAGGGATGTTTCCAGTTGACGATGAGCTCAGTGCTCTTGAGTGCAAGGTTTGTACGGTTAATAGATATTAAATTAGCTTCATTGATCTAGGTCACTTTAATGGCAACTTTAAGTGAGCTTGATCTAGTTTCTTATGATTTTAGGGGAAAAAACTTGCATCAAGAAAACGCTATCATTACTCTAAATACATCGCGCTAAGGATTGGCGCGATAAAGAAATAAGATCTGACCTTTGTTGACCGACAGAAAATGGGAGAGGCTATTAGCTTCTCCTTTTTTTCGTCTTTTTTATGTGTTTGCCTCTTCAGTTCTTGCTGCAACAAGGTCGCGGGACATTTTAACGTAGGCAATTTGGTGCTTGTAGAATACTTCGCTGTCGACGTGAAAGCCTAAATTTTGATAAAAGGTGATGGCTGTATAGCGGGCGTCAAACCAAAACGTATCGGATTGCGCTTGGTTTTGTTGTTGTTCGATTAGGTAACGGAGCATGGTGCTTCCAAATCCGCGGTTTTGATATTGCTCTAAGCAAGCAAATTTACGTAAGCGAACTTCTCGTTGACTAACAAATAGCGAGGCTACAATGACTAATTTTTGTTCAAGCCAACCACCAAAGTGCAGCCCTTGTTGATCTTCGGCGACACGACAGAAGTTGATATCATGTTGAGGCCATAATACTTGCTGGCGAATGGCGAGCGTTTGTTCACTGGTAATCGTTTTAATTACAATCATCGTTTTAGTCGACTCAAATGAGTCCCCCTTAATTTTTCACTCATGATCTAATACTGTAGCTCTGGATCTCATTCAAGCTTATCAAGTCTCGATGGCTGGCGGGCCAAAACGATGCGGGTATAAATGCCTACCGCGTTGGCAATTATACGGCTTAATACTTGGTTCTGGTGAACCTTGTTTTCTCATGACTTTATTGATCAATCCGCTATTGGCAAGGATATCGCCGTTGCGTCGTTCATTGAATGGTTTGTCTGGTTTGCTTGCTGTGGCATCGATGACTCCTTTAAGCATATTAATGCGAGTAAGCTTTAAGGATAACTGGGAGCGACAACCAATTTGGCTTTGCTTTTACGCTGTGCTTTTTGTTGGTACATGGTCATATCGGCGCGATAAAAAAGTTGCTCGGCGTCGCGACAGCTATTGGTGTTGGCACAGCCAAAGCTTATCCCACTGTGTGCCGCACCATTGAGTTGAATAACCTTGTCTACGATACTGAGTTTCTCTTGAAGTTCGCTCGCAGAAAGCTGGCTGGAAAAAACCGCAAATTCATCTCCGCCGATCCTAAATAGTTCAACTCGATCAGTTAACACCATATTTAAAGCTTCGGCGGCCAGTTTGATTAAGCGATCTCCTTCTTGATGTCCAGATTGGTCATTCACAATTTTTAAATAATCGATATCAATGAGGGCTAGGCAGCAGTTTTGCTCGCCGGTAAATGTGAGTTGTTGACTCACATATTCGTTAAAGGCATAGCGATTTTGTAAGCCTGTTAAGGCGTCTAGTCTGGCTGCGTCACGCTCCAGGTTGAGTTGTTGGTTCACTTTCAATGACTCAAGCACTAAGCGTTTAAATTTATAGTGTAATGCCAGCGACATGCTTAAGCCGCTTAAGGTACAGCAAAGTAATAATAAAATATCGGTAGCGAGTAAGGTCGTGGTGTCTTTGGGGATCACTGATAACACGATTAGCAGTGCAGGTACGATTAATAATAGGGTTGGTAAAATGAATGATCTTGCCTGCTCAGAACCTTTTTGCCAACAGACCATCGCACTGACCAGCGTGAGCGTTATCCATAGTAGGATTAAGTTGAAAATGATCACGACGGTATAGTTCAGCCAAATTGTGGTGGCGGGGATTGCCAGTAGGCAAAGCGCGATTAAATACCGACTGATTAACCATAACCGCGGCGAGTATCGTTGGAGATCAAGAAAACGACTATAAAACAATACGCTGAAAACTGGAATTGTGAGCAGTGGTAACAATTGTATGCTCAGTGCTCGTAGATTAAATAAGTGAACGGTGACTTGAAAAACCAAGGCTAAAGAAATAGTTATCGCTAGCAAGTAAGCGCTAAAAAGGGCAAATACCTTGTCTTGCTGAACAATACTGACAGCGCAGTTATAGATTGCCAAAATCAGTAAGGCCCCTAAGCAGAGGGTAATTAAACTCGCCCGTTGGTGGTATAACTGGCCTAGTTCTGCTTTGGGCGCGAAATTAAGTTGCGGCTGCTCGGTATAATAGTGACTTGATACACGGGCGATGAGCCAATAACCTCCCAAAGTTGGCGTGTCAATATGTCGGGCATAGCTGAACAGATATTCGTAAGGGTGCAAATAGCCGCTGCTAAGATGGCGGAGCTGGTTACCTTCAGAGTAAAGATAATAATCTATATTCTCGATATTGGGACCATCGACGCTGGCGAGCCATTGATCTGCTTGCTGGATATTGAGTTGCTTAACTAACCAGTAGCTGCCACCCGTTAAGGCGACCCGATTCACCTCGGTTAAACTATCAAGCCAATGGGGAATATTTGCGTAGCGATGCGGCAATACTTGCTGATCTTCGGCAATATAAATATGTTGAGCACTGCTCTTGAGTGCTGTGGCAGCATTGGCGTAATCAAATAACAACACGATCACTAAACCCAACGTGGCGAATAGGCGAAAAATAGGCATAAATGTTTGCGTCGACGATCCCTGTACCAACAAAACTATAAGTAGCATAGAGCAAACAGCGCGAGATGGTAAGCCCTGATGCATATTGTGGCTATATAAACAAATTCTATTAACTTTTTTGTTGATAGAATTTGTTCAGTTTCGTTGCGGTGGTGGTTCGCGATTTAACTGCCTACGCCGCACTCCATACAGGCATCGATCATTTCTGGACCAAGGTGTAATTTGGCATTGAGGTCACGTAAGGCGGTGCGTAAACCTTCTTCGATGACCGGGTGATAGAAGGGCATGTCTAGCATCTGTGATACCGTCATTTTTGCTTGATGTGCCCAGGCGAGTAAATGCGCTAAGTGTTCAGCGTTGGGGCCGATGATTTCTGCGCCTAAAAAACGGCCAGTGCCTTGTTCACCATATAAGTGAGCGAGTCCCTGATTGACCAACATCACTCGGCTACGCCCTTGGTTTTCAAAGCTGACACTGCCGATCTCAAAGCAGCCGCAGTTACCCAAGCGTTGTTCAATATCGCGATAGCTTTCACCCACCATGGCGATTTGCGGATCGCTAAATACTGCTGCTATTGGACTACGACGTAAGCCTGCTCTGATATCTTTACCACGGCCTGCGTTATCGCCAGCAATTTTTCCTTGGTCTGCGGCCTCATGCAGCAGTGGAATTTGATTACTGGCATCACCCGCAATAAATATATTGCTAACAGAGGTCTGCAAAGTGTAGTGGTCGGCTACTGGGACGCCACGGGTATCCAATTCAATATCTAGTTTGTCCAAGCCCAGCTTATCGGTGTTGGGTCGGCGACCCGTCGCGGCGATTAAATAGTCGACCTCGGTCTCTACGCTTTGACCTTGTTGGTCTTGATAACGTAACTTTACTCCCTGCTCACTGCGTTCAATTAAGCTTACTTTTGCATCGCTATCTAAATAGAATTCATTACCATAAACTATATTCGCATACTCAGTGAGCGCGGGGTCGCTGAGCGGACCGACCGCACCACCAACACCGAACATGAGAACCTTTACTCCTAAGCGATGCAGCGCTTGGCCTAATTCTAAACCAATCACACCTGGGCCGAATACTGCCACTGATTTTGGGAGGCGGTCCCATTCAAAGATGTCATCATTAATTAGTAAACGATCGCCCAAGGCCTGCCATGCCGCCGGATAAGCGGGGCGAGAGCCGCTCGCGATAACAATTCGTTTGGCTTTAATAATCAGAGTGTCGCCGTTGCTATGGCTCACCCTCAGGTGATGTTGGTCGACAAATTCTGCATAGCCATCGATTTTGTGTTCCGCTTCGATGCCGTCGACCGATTCTAAGACAAAACTAACAAAGCGGTCTCGTTCGGCTTTTACTCTTTGCATGACGGCAAAACCATCGATCTTGGGTTTTCCTAAGTTGACGCCAAATTGGGCCGATTTGTGGTACTGGTGAGCATTTTCTGCGGCCGCGATTAATAATTTACTAGGCATGCAACCGACACGCGCGCAGGTCGTGCCGTAGGGACCAGCCTCAATCATCACTACCGAGCTGGTATGTTCTTTAGCGGCACGGTAGGCAGCTAGGCCAGCAGTACCTCCGCCGATAATGGCGACATCAACGGTTTTGTTGGGTTTTAATTGGGACATCTTCACGACCTATAAATCACTGATAATGGAAGAAAATGCAGACGAGTTACGAGACACGCCTGCGGATAAGGCTTAGGCCAAGTAGGCTTCTAACTCTTCGCTACCGCCAATGTGTTGGCCATCGACGAATATTTGTGGAACGGTGCTACGTCCACTGAGGGCCTTCAGACTAACGCTGGTCGCATCCGCGCCAAGTACCACTTCTTCATAGCTTAAGCCTTGTTGCTGCAAGAGCTGTTTAGCCTTGATGCAGAATGGACACCCCGGTTTGGTGATGATACTAATCGCCGCGGGTTTTTTGGCATCACAGTTAATGTAATGCAACATGGTATCGGCATCTGAGACTTCAAAGGGGTCGCCAGGAACGTCAGCTTCAATGAACATTTTTTCGATCACTCCATTCTTAACCAGCATTGAGTAGCGCCAGCTGCGTTGACCAAAACCGAGGGCTGTTTTGTCGACTAACATGCCCATGCCTGCACTGAATTCACCGTTGCCATCGGGAATGACGGTGATGTTTTCTGCTTCTTGGTCGGCTAACCAAGCATTCATCACAAAAGTATCGTTGACACTGAGGCAGATAATATCATCCACACCATTGTCTTTGAGTACACTCGCTAGCTCGTTGTAACGAGGTAGATGAGTTGAAGAACAAGTCGGGGTAAAGGCACCCGGTAAAGCGAATACCACCACTGTTTTATCTTTAAACAGTTGCTCGGTGCTAATGTCTACCCAAGCGTCGTTTTGACGGGTGTGAAAAGTAACGCTGGGAATAGTTTGGCCTTCGCGATTCTCTAACATGGGTCTCTCCAAATTTGATGAATAAGTGTGTTCGTTTGATAGGTTTAGTATCAAGCTTCAGGGTTAATAAGTAAAAACGATTAGATCTATCCTTATGATAGCTATTAGCTATCGTCTTGTGTTTGATTAATCAGCTTAACAAGTTTGTTTGTAGATACTTAGTTTTTGGGGAAATTATTTCAACTATCGAAGATGGTCAGGCGCGTTGATTTTTCGGCATTATTTTATCTAGTCATGCGGGCTGGTAGGACGCAGGCAACTGGTCATGAATGTTGTAAGTAACATTCATGACGAGCGGATTCTATTGATCGCTCAGAAGCAAGCCATCAAGCTTTTGTAGATGACTTTGCTCGATAAACGATGCCGTATCATTAGGATGAGCAAGTTGTACTTGAGATGAAAATTGCTGAGCAAGCCTTATCGAGTGTTCGATAAGGACGCCCCACCGAACAATGTGGTGGGGCGGAACCGAAGTAAAATGGCTTAGTTGTCTAAGTCACCGCTTTGAATACGTTCGCTGCGCGCGCGCAGGTATTCAATGGTGAACAGTAGCATCGCGGAAATAACAATCAACAAGGTTGCCACCGCGAGGATGGTTGGATTGATCTGTTCTCGCAGACCAGAAAACATTTGCCTTGGAATGGTGCGTTGCTCGGGGCCAGCTAAAAACAGGACCACGACCACTTCATCGAAGGAGGTGATGAAGGCGAACAAAGCACCCGAGATGACGCCAGGGCGGATCAGTGGCATGATGACTTTGAAGAAGGTAAACATAGGTTTGGCGCCTAAACCTAAAGACGCGTTCACTAGCGAATAATCAAAACCGGATAGGGCAGCGTTCACCGTAATCACCACAAAGGGCGTCCCCAAGGCTGCATGCGCCAAGATCACGCCCATATAGGAACCAGCCAGATTAAGCTGGCTATAGAAGAAGTACATGCCAGCCGCGGTGATGATCAGCGGCACAATCATTGGCGATAGTAAAATCGCCATCCAAAGTCGTTGCCAAGGCATCGCTGGATTACTTAAACCGATGGCGGCAAAAGTGCCTAATACGGTCGCGATAAGGGTGGCAAAAATACCGATCACAAAACTATTCTTAATCGCTAATAGCCATTTGTCATCGTGTAAAATCTCGGCGTACCACTTCAATGAATAGGCCTCGGGGTCGAGGGCTAACATGCCTTCAGTAAAGGTGAAAAAAGGCTCCACATTAAATGATAAGGGAATGATCACCATAATCGGCAACATTAAGAAAGCTAATACCAGCAGTGAGCTGAGACGCAGACCATAATGTGCCGAGATATGCCAAAAGGTAAAGTATTTCGGGTAACGACTCATAGTTTAGCCCAACTTAATGTTACTGACCCCGATCAGGCGGTCATAGATCCAATACAGCGCCAAAATTAACGCTAATAATAACGAGCCCAAGGCTGCGGCGAGTTCCCAGTTATTTGACGATTGCATATGGAAAGCAATGATATTGGAGATCATTTGTCCTTCGGTACCACCGACAATTGCAGGGGTAATGTAGTAGCCAATTGAAATGATAAATACCAGTAAGGCTCCCGCGCTGACTCCGGGCACGGTCATCGGTAAGTAAATTTTAATGAAAGCTGGTAGTGGTTTAGAGCCCAAAGAAAGCGCCGCTCTATAATAGCTTGGGTCAATATTTTTCATCACGCTATATAGAGGCAAAATCATAAAGGGCAGCAAGATATGAGTCATCGCTATGATTGTTGCTGATTGGGTATACAGCAACTCCAAGGGTTCATCGATAATGCCTAAAGTTTGTAGGATTGAGTTCAGTACCCCATTGGTTTGTAAAATCGCAATCCATGAGGTAGTACGCACTAATAGCGAGGTCCAAAATGGCAGGAGTACAAACACCATTAAGCGGTTGGCTATTTTACTGGGTGCATTGGCCAAGTAATAGGCCAAAGGATAGGCTAACAATGCTGTTAATAAGGTAATAATCAGCGAAATTTTTAGGCTTTTCCAATAAAGCTTTAGGTAAATCTGAGTGTCTCGTTGTGCAATTTCTCCCGCTGAGTCGCGTTTTAAGTCGAAAGCGGTGAGGTAGTAGCTGTCGGTAAAAGGTTGTCCGGCTTTTTTGACTGCTCGCCATAAATAAATATCGTGCCATTTTTTTGAACTGGATAATAGGAATTCGGCACCGTGCTGTTGCAGCTCACTCAAGTCTTTTTTCTTGAGTTTACGCGCGGTTGATTTAATTAAACTGGAGCTGCCGGGTTTAAGCCGATTGATTTCTTCCGCTAATTTTCCTGATAAGCGTTGATTGGCTAAGTCTTGTAATTCGATGGCAAATTGTTGGATGATTTCTGGCTTCGGTAATTCTTCACTGGTTTCATCCCAATGTTTCATCTCACTCAAGGTGAGTGGCACCAATTGGCTGACCGCAGGATGATAAACACTGCGATAGAGCATCGAAGCTATTGGTGCGATAAAGGTGATAAAGATAAATATTAATAAAGGCATGGTAAAGGCTAGCAACAAGCGTTTTTTACGCTTGAGCATTTTCTTACCGGCTAAGATCTCTTCCACGCTGAGACTGTTTGTTTCCATCTGTACCTCTATGATAAGAGACGAAGGCTAAAAGCCTTCGTCAATCTAGTGATTACTTCAACAGCCACTCATTGAATTTTTCGCCTAAAGACTCACCGTAGTCAGCCCAGAAATCGCCTGACGCTTTCAAACCTTCATCGAGGTGAGAAGAAGGTAGTTTAGGGATCACTGCCTTATCAACATAGGCATAAGAGGAGTTACGGGTTGGACCGTAGGCTACTTCTGGCATACCACTGAGCGGTTTAGAACTAGTGGCAAAACTCACGAAGTCTAGCGCGAGATCTTTTTTCTTGGTGCCTTTCACAATGGCCCAGACATCTAGATCGTAGAGGTGGCCATCCCAAACCATTTCAAAGGGTTTCCCTTCACTTTGAATGGCATCGAAGATCCGGCCATTTGCTGATTGCACCATGACCGCGCCGCCGTCATTGAGGAGTTGTGGCGCTTGTGACCAGCTGTCGAACCAGACGATATCATCGGCAATCGTTGCCAGTTTGGCGAAGGCTCTTGCTTGTCCTTCTTCAGTTTCTAGAACGTCGTAGACTTTGTCTTTAGGCACGCCATCGGCAATCAAAGCCCACTCAAGATTCACCTGAGGACGTTTACGTAGGGCGCGTTTACCTGGGAATTTCTTGGTATCAAATAAATCAGCGATGGTACTTGGTGTACCGCCCTTGATGGTGTCGTCACTGTAGGCGTAGAGTACGGTCCAAACAATGTTACCCACACCACACTCGTTGGCTAAGGCCGCTTTGCTAAAGTCTTGCGCTGCGGGTGTACCGTCATCACCTGGAGGGAGTTTGTCTTGAGGAATGACCTCTAATAAACCTTCGGAACAGGCTCGTTCTAAGTCGATCACTTCGATGTCGACAACATCCCAAAGGATATTACCACTTTCGACTTGGGCTTTAATTTCTGCAATACCACCCGAGTAGTTTTCAAATAATAGTTTGTTTCCAGTTTTAGCCATATAGGGGTCTAACATGTGCTTTTGCTGAGCGGCGCCATAGGCACCACCAAAAGACACCACAGTGAGTTGGTCTGCACTGGCAAACTGACAAACCGAAGCTAGCGCGAGTGCGGGGAGTAAACGTTTCATAGGTACTATCCTTTTACCATTCGTTAAGTGCTTGGGGGTGTATCAAAAGCTAAACCGTCATTGACCGACCAAGTGAGTTTGGTCATGCTGCCAGTCGCTATTTTGGGGGCGTCGTGATCATTCAATACTTTTACCATCAGCTCAGTTTTATCGCTGAGTTTGAAGAAGTAACGAATAAAGTCACCGACGTATAATAGGGTGATAAATTCAGCTTCAATGAGATTGTCGAATTGATGCTTCTCACTGAGGATGAATAGGTTTTCTGGGCGAACCGCGAGTATGCAATCTTCTCCAATTGCTGGGCAATCCATCGCTCTGCCTGAAACCACAGTACCATCACTTAGTTTTACTTTGGCTAAGTCTTGGCTGCGTTCTAACACGGTTCCTGCTAAGTGGTTATTTTCACCAATGAAGTCGGCAACAAAAGCGTTGCTAGGACGTTCATAAAGGATATCGGGAGAGGCACATTGTTGCACCACGCCATCGTTGAATACTGCAATGCGATCTGACATGGTGAGCGCTTCGGTTTGATCATGGGTGACATAGATTGCAGTAAAACCAATGGATTCGTGCAAACGCTTAATCTCAAACTGCATCTGCTCTCGTAGGTTTTTATCTAAGGCTCCTAAAGGTTCGTCCATTAAAACGATGGACGGTTCAAAAATTAGCGAGCGGGCCAAGGCTACTCGTTGTTTTTGACCTCCAGAAAGATGCCCTGGGTAGCGCTTACCAAAACTTTCTAGTTCAACCAACGCTAAAGAATCGGCCACCCGGCGCTTGATTTCTTCACTGGGTAATTTTCGCACCATCAAAGGATAGGCTAGATTTTCAGCAACGGTCATGTGAGGGAACAGTGCATAATGTTGAAACACCATGCCTATATTGCGATTGTAGGGGGCGACGTTGGTGATGGCTTCACCATTCACTAAAATTTGTCCACTGGTGACATCTTCAAAGCCAGCGAGCATCATTAAGCAGGTAGTTTTACCAGAGCCTGAGGGGCCTAGGAGGGTGACAAATTCACCTTTACGGATATCTAAATTAAAGTTTTTAACCACTAAACTACGTTGATCGTAGCTTTTTTTCACATCGACAAAGCGCACATATTGTTGGTCGTTGACCGGCTCGCTCATACACAGATCCTTTTGCTAAGAGCTTATTGCTTAGATAAAACCTATCAATCAAGCTTTACCCTTAACACAAGCGTAACAAATAATCGCCTAAATAAAAGTGCAAATTTTCGTCACTTGACTCTCAAAGTTGAAGTTTTTATCTGCATTTGAGTAAAAAGACAGTTAATTACTTTGTGTTATCTATTGATAGGCCAATACTAAACTTTTGTCCAGACGTGATTTATTTTTAGCGCCTAATAATTGTTCGAAATGAACACCTTTGAGAGGTGTTAGAAAGCTGTAAACGGGCTTGAATAAAGCCAATTTTAGTCATCAATGTTGACGGCGGAAATTTTTGGGCAGCGCCAGCGATTGATTGCTGCAGGACTGTTGATGATTCATGTCAATGAGGATACTTCATGGGCCTTGCTGGCTTCATCGATATAGTCACCCTAAATTAATCCTCTTTAGCGAAGATGATGAAGTAGGAAATCCACCGCAACTCGTATTTTAGGTATTTGATACTTAAGCCCTTGATATAACAAATATATACCGGTGGATTTAGCCGGAGTAAGACAAATTTTGGGGCCAACACTGAAGCTCATCAAGCTACCCTCAGCCAGTTGTTTGCTGATCCCCCATTCTGGCAATAGTGCAATACCTTCGCCTTGGATCGCCGCATTAACGATGCTTTTGCCATGATTGCTAATTAAGCGGATGGGGGGCTGCAATGTCTGCCACGCTTGCTGGGCGTCGATATACATCCAAGGGAGAACTCGCTCGGGGCTACGATAACGCAAACTAGGATGTTGGTTGAGATCTTGCGGGCTGGTGGGTTGACCTTTTGTGGCGAGGTAGTGTGGTGCTGCGCACAATACAAAATCATTATTCGACAGCTTTTTCGCGACAACCCGCTCGTCGGGGGCGAGACCACTGCGGATAGCAATATCTATCTGGTCGCGGCTTAAATTTGCTAATTGGTCGCTAAAGTGTAGATCCAGAATAATGTCGGGATAAAGTTGCGAGAACTTGCTTAATATTGGTGTTAAACACTGCTCACCGTAGCTCGGCATTGCACTAATGGATAGTAGGCCACTGGGATGCTGATTCTGTTGCTGGATCAGATCTTCGGCGTCATTCAGTTGCAGCAGGGCAGGTTTTATTTGTTGGTAATACAGCGCCCCCAATTCCGTCAGCTTTACTTGCCGGGTGCTACGCTGTAACAGCTGTTGCTGAAGCATGGCTTCTAAATCGCTAATTCGTCGAGAGACCGAAGAAGGGGGGACTGAGAAGGCCTCCGCTGTTTTGGTGAAACTGGTCGATTCGGCAATATGGGCGAAATACTGTAGTGCTCTGAGCTTATTCATTGGTTTATTGTTGTCGAAAAGACAATAAAGTTTAGCTTAAGTGGCTGTTTATTCCAATGCTAAGGATTATTTATAATCATTCTTGATAACAATATAGTATGAACGTCATTTATTCATTTAGGAGCTTTTATGACTAACTATCAGTCGATTCATTTGGTAAAACGTCCTTCTGCAACGATAGAAGCAAACTGTTTTGAGCTTCGCGAACATCAAGCTCAGCCGCTGCAAGCTGGCGAGTTTCGAGTCAAACAAACTCATATGTCTTTAGATCCTGCGATGCGTGGTTGGATGAGTGCCGATACTGAGAGTTACATTCCACCCGTTGGTTTGGGTGAGGTGATGCGTGCCAGTGGGATTGGTGAAGTGCTTGAGTCCTTGCACCCTGATTTTCCGGTGGGGGCGATGGTGATGGGTATGTTTGGCTGGACTGAACAGACGGTTAGTCAAGGCAAGGGGGTGAATATTATTCCTTCAGGTTTGTCGGCAGAAGCAGTATTAGCGGTATTAGCGCTGCCAGGGATGACCGCTGCGCAGGGTCTATTAGAAATTGCTAAGCCCAAGTCGGGAGAAACCCTATTAGTGAGCGGTGCTGCGGGCTCGGTGGGTTCATTGGTTGGGCAACTTGCTAAAGCCGAGGGTTTACGAGTGATAGGTGTTGCAGGTAGTGATGAAAAATGTCGTTGGTTAGTGGAAGATTTGGGCTTTGATGGCGCGATTAACTATAAAATCGAAGATGTTGCGCAACGGGTGGCTGCGTTAACGCCAGCCGGCGTTGATATTTATTTTGAAAATACCGGTGGCGCGATCCAACAAGCGGCAATGGATAACATGAATGCCTTCGGTAGAATCGTGGTTTGTGGGATGATCTCGGACTATAACGCAACAACCCCTTCAGCTGGCCCTAACTGGATGACGATTATTAAGAAGCGTTTAACCATTCAAGGTTTTACCATGCCCGATCATTTACATCGTGCACCGCAACTGATGCAACAGGTGGCTGGGTATTTACAAGCGGGCCAACTGCAATACCGAGTTCATGTATTAGAAGGTTTAGTTTCAGCTATCGATGGAATTAATTTGCTGTTTAATGGGGAAAACCAGGGCAAGCTGCTTGTGAAGTTGTGAAGTTGTGAAGTTGTGAAGTTGTGAAGTTGTGAAGTTGTGAAGGTGTGAAGTTGTGAAGTTGTGAAGTTGTGAGGGCGAAAGCAAAGCCGAGTGATCTCGGCTTTGCTTTACTTACGGCTTGAGTCGCGCAGAATCATCGGTGATGTCCACATAGTTTGTGGTTTGTGTAATGGCATAGCACCAAGCTTGAATCGCAGGAAAGGTGGACAAGTCAAATTCAGCTTCTTCGGCCACATGGGTATAAGCATATAGCGCGATGTCGGCGATGCTGAATTGCTCGCCCACAAAATAAGGGTGCTCGCTTAAGTGTTGCTCCATGACCTTTAAGGCGGCATAGCCTGCCGCTTTTTTATCGGCCCATTGTGCTTGGCGTTGTTGATTCATCCCTGCATGGCCTAACCAGAATCGCAACGTCGCGATATTTGGCTCATGGCTATATTGTTCAAAGTTCATCCAGCGTAGTACTTGGCTTTGCTGCCACAATTCCTCAGGCCAATAGGGTGTTCCTTGAGCAAGGTAATACAAGATGGCATTTGATTCGGTTAAACTGCGGCCATCGTCGAACTCTAACACTGGGATCTTACCGTTAGCGTTAAGTTTTAGAAATGCTTCGGTGTGGGTCTCCCCCTGTACAATGTCGTAGCACTTTAGTTGATAATCTTGGCCGAGCAGGCTCAGTAATAATCTAATTTTATAGCCATTTCCCGATGGCAAATAATCGTGCAATATCATGTTATTTCCTTGTTGTGTGGCTTAGGATGAGTGTCGCAAGTTGCTTGTGTAATGAATAACGATTATTTTTGATGGCACTGATAAATGCTGTTGATGGGTTGAAGATGGATATTGATGCGCTGCGTAGTTTAGTGGCAATCATGGACACTGGCAGTTTTACGCGAGCGGCCAGCCAGACTTTTCGTACGCAGTCGGCGATTAGTGCACAAATGAAAAAGCTGCAGCAAGAGAGTGATCGTCCTTTGTTTGAAAAAGAGGGCCGCGGCTTGGTTTTGACTCTCGCGGGGCAGGCCTTGGCCAGTTATGCTCGACGTATTGTCAGCTTGCACGATTTGGCGCTGAAGGAGCTAAAAGAACCGCAGACGCAGGTGGAATTACGATTGGGTTGTCCAGACGATTACAGCCGATCGGTGATGCCGTTACTGGTTCAGCTATTACAACAACAGATCCCTAATGTATGTTTACGTTTGAGTTCTGCCCCAAGTTATCGCTTACGCCAGCAGTTGGATCAGGGTGAACTGGATATAGCGGTGTTAACTCGTACGCCAAATAGCGATGAAGGTTATCTATTGCGTCATGATCAAGGAGTTTGGGTGAGTTCAGCTGAAATTAACCCTCATCTTCAAAGTCCCTTGGCGATAGCACTTTACGAAGCGGATTGTAAGTTTCATCGTAGTGCCATCGACGGTTTAGATAAGGCTGAGATACCCTATCGACTGATTGCAACTAGCGCCAATCACAGTGGTTTATATGGTTTGGTGGCGCAGGGGTTGGCAGTTGCAACGATGGCTCGTTCTAGCAAAGGAGATTTGTTAGAATTGTGCGCTAAAACAATGCCGTCATTACCAGCAATTGATATTGTAGTCGTTTGCGCTACTCAACCACACTTAGTTTGTAGTAACGCTATAATCAAACAAGTATGTGAGCAGTTTCGACTGGCCGACCAAGGTTGAATGGTCAGGCTCAGCGCTTAAATTTTATTGTTCATGAATCAAATTACGAAGGATGTCTTATGAGCAGCGCCACCAGTCAAACCCAAGGTTTGTTGCATTTTCGGTTGTCGTTAAATCAACTATTTGCAATTGGTACTTTGAAAGTGCGTGAGATCGTTCCCTATACACGTCTTACCGCCCTGCCACAGTCTCATCCATTTGTGTTGGGATCTGCTTCATTGCGCGGTCAAACCATCTCGGTGGTAGATATGGCGGCTGCAGTGGGGTATCGGCCAATTACCGAAGAAGAACGAGCCAGCTGCTCAATTATTATTACCGATGTGAGCCGCCAAACTATTGGCTTTTTAGTGCGCGGGATTGAACGTATTACCGAATGTCGCTGGCGTGACATTGATCCACCGCCTAGCACTTTAGGTAAAGATGCATTTGTAACAGGGGTCACTCGGGTCGATGATAAATTGGTTCAGTTGCTCGACATTGAGAAGCTGATTGCTACGGTGTTCCCTGATGATGAAGATCGGATCCGAGTTTCTGTGAGCTTACCTGATCAAGCCATCTTGAGTCAGTTGCGGATCTTATTGGTGGACGATTCTGCAACTGCGCGTAAGCAGCTGTCGAGCGCTTTGGATAGTATCGAAATTGACTACCAAATGGCCAGTGATGGCGCGACCGCGCTGAAGATGATGCAACAGGCAGCGGTAAGCAAACAAGCGATTGATATCCTAGTGAGTGATATTGAAATGCCGGGTTTAGATGGCTATGAATTAACCTTTGAAGTTCGCAGTGACCCACAAGTTGCCGATGCCTATATTATTTTGCATACTTCGTTGTCCAGTGAGATTAGTGTTGATCGTGCCCACCAAGTCGGTGCCGATGAGGCCTTAACTAAGTTTGATGCTGGTGAGCTTATTGATGCGATGTTACGCGGTGCTGATCGGGTCTCCGACGATGATACACCAAGTTCTTTGGCGAAAAAGAATGGGCTCCTTGAAGGCATGGGATTCTAAACCAAAGCTTACTAGACAGACTTAATCATAACCTTCATATTAAAGGGCGGTTTGCGGTTCCTTTGCTAAGCTAAATGAGAGAGCTTAGCTTAGCGAGGATGTGGTGCGGATCTTATTGATTCTGTTATGTTGCTGGTGGTCGGTGTCGCTGGGGGCGGTGCATTCAATTAATATTGCGACTGGTGAATGGACTAATTACGCCCATCGTGACGGCACGGGCTATTATTTTAGCTTATTACAACGAATTTTTCCGGATACATCGATATCCCCTCATTTTGTGCCTTTCCCTCGTAGCATTGCTTTATTAGATCATCAGCTTGTTGATATTGCTTTCGGTGGTTCCAGTGATGATTTTTCATCGGCCTATTGTTCTCTGTATGCGGTTGAAGTCGATCGAGTTGATATGCTGACAACATCACAATTTGCAGGCTCTTATCAAAGCAATCAGGACTTAGTGGGTAAAAAAGTGATCTCTCGTTTGGGTTACAATTGGGGGGAGCTATTACCTCGCGGGGTTATTTATCGAGAGTATTCTAATTTAGTTCAGATGCTAAATTTACTTAATTTGGGCCGAGTGGATGCCGTGATCGAGTATCGAGAAGACATAGAACTGCTATTGACCAAAATGCCAAAGCCTTCAAATTTTATTTTTATTGATAGTGTGTTAGAGAATAATTCTCAGTTTTGTTTTGTCGCGAATGAAAAAGGGCGTGACTTACTAAAACTTTTTGATTTAGGCATGAGTCAGTTGATAGCCAATGGAGAATTACGACAATTGATGATAGAGCTGCTCGGCAGTGATGAGAACTACCCTTACTAAGCTCGCTACACAAAGCCTTCACTTTGCATTACACTGCTCAACCTTTGAGCCAATCTGAGTACTTCTGAAATGCAGGGCCACTTATCAAAAATGCGCGGCGTATTGGCCGAGCAGATACAATATTATTTGCCGTTAGGCGAACAAGAATTACACCTAAATCCCCTGATTGGTAAGCCTCTCGCGTTTGAATTCACTGGGAAAATTCAGTGTCGAAATTGCGGAAAGGGCACTAAGAAGAGTTACTCGCAAGGCCACTGTTTTGTATGTATGCGTAAATTGGCCAGCTGTGACATGTGCATTATGAAGCCGGAAACTTGTCACTATGCTGCAGGGACTTGCCGTGAGCCGGAGTGGGGCGAAAATAATTGTATGATCCCGCACTATGTTTATTTAGCCAATACCTCTGGGCTGAAGGTGGGAATTACTCGGCATAATCAAATTCCCACACGTTGGATCGATCAAGGTGCGACTCAGGCTTTGGCTATTTTCCAAGTGGCGACTCGCCAGTTATCAGGTTTAGTGGAAGTTGAATTAGCCAAATTAGTGGCCGATAAAACCAATTGGCGTACGATGTTGAAAGGAAACGCGAGTCGATTAGACTTGTTTGCCGAACGAGAGCGTTTATTACCGCAGATTAGCAACGTTCTTAGCGACTTGGCCGAGCGTTATGGACTCGATTCAATCACCGCCTTGAATGACCAGCCGATGACGGAGTTAAGTTATCCGGTTGAACAATTCCCGAGTAAAATAAGCAGTTTTAACTTAGATAAAAATCCATTAGTTACAGGAATATTACAAGGAATTAAAGGTCAGTATTTAATCTTTAACAATGGCGTGATAAATATAAGAAAGTATAGTTCTTATGAAATTAAGCTTCTCGATGGCATTTAAGCTTGTCGAGAAGCGAAGGAATACAAGGTAGAGTGATGCGTATTCGTCATTGGCAGCAAAGGGTTTCTTGGCTACTGATCCTGTCAGTTTTTGCCTTTGCCTTCGTCTGGGGCGAACACCAAGTCGAGAAACTCAACCCGCATCATTCCGAGCATCACTGCCCGCTATGTTTTCACCTTGGCCAATTATCGACAGCGATTTGTTGTAGCGCTCTATTTATCGCCTTTGCGGTGGTTGGCATTGCTTATCAAACGGTAAACTATCGTTATACTTGGCTGCATACTCTACGCGCAATTGCGCGCGCGCCACCTGTTCCATGGTACTAATTTAATTACATTTATTTTTAGTTAACCATGGATATATACAATGAAATTAAGATCTGTTTTGTTAGCAGGCTTTGGCCTGTTGAGTGGCGTGACGTATGCGCAATCTGCCCACCAGCACGGTGTTGCGGAACTATTTTTTGCTGCCGGTGATGAAGAATTGGCGATTGAAATTCATTCGCCTGCGGATAATTTATTAGGTTTTGAGCACGCCCCTGTCACAGCGGCGGAACAACAGGCTTTAGCTGCGGCTAAGCTGCAAATTGAAAATGCTCCGCAGCTGTTCAGTTTTAATGGCGGCGACTGCGAATTAGAAAGCTTGAGTCAAGAGTGGGGGGCTTTGCAGCAAAGTGATCACGAGCACGAGCATGAAGCGGCAGATCATGATCATGAGCACGAACATGAAGCGGCGGATCATGAGCATGAACACGAGCATGAAGCAGCAGATCATGAGCACGAACATGAAGCAGCGGATCATGAGCATGACCACGAACACAGTGGTCATCAGGATGTGACTTTCAGTTATCATTTTCACTGTCACCAGTTATCGGAGTTGCAAAGCTTTAATTTGCACTGGTTTGAGCGCTTCCCTCGGATGCAAAAAATTCTGGTTCAAGGCGCTAGCGATCGCGGTCAAATTGCGATTGAGGTGACTGCAGAGCAACACAAGGTAGCCCTATAAGATGCCTGAATCTGCTTCTCTATTGTGTTTAGATGAGGTGGTATTTGCTTGGCCGGGTGAGACTCACCCGGCTATCCATATTCCCCATTTAAGCATTGCGCCTGCGAGTCATACCTTTATTCATGGGCCTAGCGGCTGTGGGAAATCGACCCTGCTGAGTTTGATTGCTGGGGTGATTAGCCCTCAACAAGGCCAGTTGCGATTTATGGGGCAAGACTGCGATAGCCTCAGTTCTGCGGGTCGAGATCAATTACGAGCTGATCATATCGGTTATGTGTTTCAGCAGTTCAATTTGTTGCCTTACTTATCAGTTTTGGAAAACGTAGCCTTAGCCTGCCAGTTTTCGAAGTTGCGCAAACAGCGCGCTTTAAGCCGTTCTTCCAGCGTTATCGAAGAAGCACGACGCTTATTGTCCCATCTGCAATTGCCCGACAAACAATTACATCAAGCGGTGGGGCAATTGAGTATCGGTCAGCAGCAACGGGTGGCAGCGGCACGAGCGATGATTGGTTCACCAGCCTTAATCATTGCCGATGAACCCACCTCGGCGCTTGATAAAGTGAATCGAGAACATTTCATGAACTTGTTGATGGCTGAGTTAGAGCACTGTGATAGCAGCCTGTTATTGGTGAGTCATGATCATGATTTAGCGCAGCGTTTTACTCAAGTCGTTGACTTGCCTGCGGTTAATTTAGGAGGTCGACATGAGTCTGCTTAATTTAGCTTGGCATAGCCTTTGGGCGAGGCGTGGGACGGTATTGCTGAGCTTGCTCACCATTGCCTTAAGTGTGGCCCTGTTGCTGGGGGTAGAGAATTTACGAACTCAGGCCAAGTCCAGCTTTGCATCGACCATCTCTGGCACCGACTTGATCGTGGGTGCTCGCAGTGGCCCCACCCAATTGTTGTTGTATTCGGTATTTCGTATTGGTAATGCTACCAATAATATATCTTGGCAAAGTTACTTAGATATCCAACAAAATGCCTCAGTCAAGTGGGCGATCCCCATCTCCCTGGGGGATTCCCACCGGGGCTATCGCGTGATGGGCACCAGTAATAGTTTTTTTGAACACTATCAATATGCCAATAAGCAAGCCTTGAAATTTAAGCAAGGCGGTGAATTGAGCAATACTTATGATGTGGTATTAGGGGCCGAGGTTGCTAGAAAGCTGGGGTATCGGCTGGGGGATAAAATTGTCGTCGCGCATGGCATTGCCGCGGTGAGTTTTGTGAATCACGAGCAATTTCCTTTTGTGGTGAGTGGCATTTTACAAGCCACGGGGACGCCAGTCGATCGCACCGTGATTACTTCTTTGGCTGGCATCGAAGCGATCCATTTGCCCGCGCAAAAACAGCCTTTTACCAAGCAACAACTAACGCCTTCCAGTATTACTGCGATGATGCTCGGCACCAAATCCAAGTTGCAAATATTTAGTCTGCAACGGCAAATTAATCAGTCGAAACAAGAGGCTTTACTCGCGATCTTGCCCGGTGTGGCTTTGCAAGAGTTATGGGGTATTTTAAGCATCGCCGAGACGGCCTTACTTGCGGTCTCGATTTGTGTGGTGATCACTGGCTTAATGAGCATGTTAACCACCTTGATGGTTAGTCTAAAAGAGCGCCGCCGTGAAATGGCGATCTTACGCTCGGTGGGCGCGAAGCCAAGGCATATTTTCACCTTATTATTGATCGAAGCGCTGTTACTGAGTGTGCTGGGGTCCTTGCTGGGTTTGGTAAGTATGTATGGATTATTAGCGCTGGCGAAGCCGATTTTACTCAATCAGTTTGGCTTTTATATGGTACTCAGCTGGCCGACTTTACAACAAGCTTACTTGTTGCTGCTAGTGATGGGAGTTGGTTTTATCGCTGGGCTGTTACCGGCATGGCGCGCTTATCGTTATTCACTCAGCGATGGCATGAGTATTAAAATTTAGTCAGGAGCAACAACATGAGAATATACCATTGGCTTATTGCTGGCCTGTTATTGAGTAGCGCTGCGTATGGCGAAGACATTGATGTCTGGGAGCAATTAATCCCCGAGAGTGAGCGACAAGCTGCTCCCGCAGCGATTGATCATAATGCGCCTTTAGATCAGCCGATTCAGCAGAACTTAAACGTGAGTGTGAATAAGGCCTTGGATGGCAAAACGCTGCGTATTCCAGGATTTATTGTGCCTTTAGAGAGTGATGGTGAGTTGATCAAGGCATTCTTATTGGTGCCTTATTTCGGCGCTTGTTTACATTATCCACCACCACCACCGAACCAGATTGTTTATGTCACTTACAAGCAAGGAGTGCAGCTGGAAGATATCTGGGATCCGGTGTGGGTCGAAGGTACCATTCATACCAAAATTCAGGATGTAGAAGGGGTGGCCACGGTCGGTTATTCGATCAGTGAGCCGCAATCGATAGTGCTGTATAGCGACTAATCTAAAACGATACCTAAGGCGATGTAAGGCACGATATAAAAGGCGATGATGGCGACTTTATAGAGTGCCAAGCCTAGGTAGTGAAAACGGTCAAATTTTTCGACACTAAGCTTAAACCACTTGGCATGCAGCTGATAAGTCCAATCGTGGGCGAGGGTTAAAAAAGCAAACCAATAAATAAGTACTGCGATGTTGATCACTGCACCCCAGCCGAGGGCACTACGTATGAGCGTTAGTTCCATTGTTCGTCCTGTCCGTTGACCCTGTTATTAATTTAATCAGCACTTTCAGGAAGTGCAAGCTTATAACAAATCCTTTTATGAACAGTTGCTTTAGCTCGCTTCAAAGGAAGACCAGAGTTTTTAGTTATTTTTCAATATTAACAAAGAGTTAATATGATAAGCATTGGCCTTCATTGATTCACTTTTGGTTTCAATCGAAGGATGCATTAAACCATCGAATGAATGTGGTCGATAGCTGGAGTGACTATGGTTCTACCATGAAGTCTTGTTCATAGAACAATTTCTGTTGTGCAAATACCACTACTTGCCATGGTCCCAGACTGAATGAGTCAAAGCGTTTACTGGCCTTGGTGCGCCAACGCTGTCCGCCAATGGCCAAGTTTACCGTGGCTTGCAATTGCTGCTGGTGATACCAGCGTACCTCAAGCGTTTGCCCTTGCATATTCAAGAGCTCCAGAAATAAGAAGATTTGTTGCTGCTGGGCCAGCGAGACGCCTTGCACTTGATCGATGGGCTCGCGAGCGCGGATGCCGCTGGTGAGTTGGCCGCGTTTGACTCGCACATCGACAGTCTGAGGGCTGGGTATTGGTACCTGGCTTGGACTCAGGTTTGCGTTAGCCATCGTTGGTGCAGACGGTGGGTTTGTCGGCTTGTGGCTTGGCGCTTGCTTTGCTTGCAGCGCTAAATCTGCGGTCTCGCTCGCTGGAGCCTCTGGCAAGGGGGGCATTAGTCCTGTTGCAGCAGACGGTTTGTCGGTTGCTCGCTGGCTGGTGCTTGGCTCTGGTGTTACAACGACTGGCAGAGCTGCGGCTTGCTGATGATTTAACTCGGTAAGGCTGACTGGGTTATCTGAATTTAATTTGAGTTGTGGTGAGACGCTTTCGACCTGAACCGACGCTTGTGGCGCGGATTCGGATGTTCGCTCAGTGAGGCTTGCTGCTGCGCTAACCTGCTGACTATTGGCTGAGGATAGTGGTGTGGCCGCTGACTTGAGATCTTGCTGGCTACCTTCTTGGTTTGGCCTTTGAATGAGTGCCGTGCTCGCCGCTCCGGCATGCGCCTCGGCCGCACGAGGCCAATATCGATAAATCAGCGTGCATATCAGTAGCAGCAGTGCCACCAGTACCACGAAGGCGGCGAATATCTTACGTAAATCGAAGGGCGGTTTGGGGGTCAGGACCTTGTGAGCTTGATTTTGAGCTGGCGTAGCCGAAGCGCCAATACTGATGGTGATACTGACTTGTTCTGTCATCGTTGAGAAGAGCCTCTTGCTCGTGGTATTTCGCCAGCTAATTCTACCTTGTAATGCTTTAGGTCGCTATTGATTGGCTCGCGGACTGTGTGATTAATAGCATGATTTTTGGCCTTAAGTGCAGGGCTTATGGATGCTTGGCCGCAGATCAATTGCGCTAAGGCCCAGCCATTAGGGATGACGGAGATATGCATTGAAGGACCAAATGTACCATGAAAAAAATATTCAGCTGACTGATGGGCTTAGGCCTGAACGCCTGTGCAAGTTTAAACCCTGCTCAACTTCTCTTACTGGCAACCGGTAGCGGGCACTTAGCAACTCAAAATTTGCGGGATGTAAGTGAGAGTGAAACCGAGGACTCTCGTACTTGGTGACGAGTTGCCAGTATGGTATTGACCGTTTAGGCGATGAATGGGTGACGCCCAATAAAGTTGATTATTTGGCGCGCAGCATTAGCCAACAATTGCCTGATAGCAAACAGTTAACCGTGACTCATTTTGTCACTTATCTAAATATGCAATATTGGCTCCGAGCGGGAAATATATTTCGCGGTCCGGTTTGGGAGTTGGTGGAATGTGATGAAAATACCGATGAATTTGTCAATTACACGCAAGCCGAGAACCCACAGCGGCAGCCGATTATTATCGGAACGCTTAAGGGGAATATTGACGGTGTCAGTTTTTCACAGCGAATGCTCGCTTTTCCTGAATGTCCCGATGGCGGCGATACTTGTGTTGGCTGGGATGCGCGCGCGTATGCGGTTAAAAAAGTCGTGCTGGGTTTAACTCACTCGGTTATTGAGGCGCATAAGCAGCAAGTCTCGTTGACGCCATAAGCCTAGATGCTGATGTTTGTTTTGAATGGCTGAGGGCTCAATTTCGTCTCAGCTGGAGCATGGAACTTTGCACGAAAAACTATCTTTGTTAAATATAATTTACATTTAATCTATTTCATGGCAGTTTGTACCTATATATTGAATGAATATTGAACGGGGTGCGCGGTGGGTGCGAATCAAAAACAAGCTTTAATCGGAGTAATTTGTTGCCATAAACAACAGGACGCCTATCAAATACAAAGCGTCAATGAGTTTTATCTAAATGCCTTAGCCGCGTATGGCGCGGGTGCAATTTTACTGCCCCATCATTTAAGTGCGTCGGCCTTAAATCGCGTGCTGAGTCAACTGGATGGGGTGTTGCTTACTGGTAGCCACTCTAATGTTGATCCGCAACTCTATGCGGCCAGCCATCATGAGCCAAGGCTCGACCCGGGGCGCGATCGTTTAGCCTTTGCTATTGTTGACTACTCTCGGCAGCAGGGCTTGCCAGTGTTTGGTATTTGTCGTGGCTTCCAAGAAATGAATGTTGCGCTGGGGGGAAGTTTGCATCACCAGGTCTACCTGCGGGAAGGGGCAATTGAGCATCGCGAGCCAGAAACTAAAGACTTCGCAGTGAAATATGCCAGCCAGCATCCCCTCAAATTAAATCCACAAGGTAAGCTGGCGCAATGGCTCGATACTGAGCAAATTGAGGTGAATTCTTTACATAATCAAGGTATTGACCAATTAGCCGAGGGTTTGCAGTTGGAGGCGATTGCTGAAGACGGTCTGATTGAAGCCTATTGCTTAACTGAGCATCCGTTTTTTTATGCGGTGCAATGGCATCCCGAGTGGCAAGCGGCACAAAACCCCTTGTCGCAGGTTCTATTTAGTCAGTTCGTCGCGGCAGCAGAACGGCATCAGCAAGCCTGATTTAAGGAGATCCTATGCAACAACATACCGATTCTTACTATGCAGCAACGGCGAATCATTCGCGCCAATTTGCTCAGTTACAGCGGGATATTCGCTGTGACGTTTGCATCATTGGTGCTGGATTTAGTGGCTTGTCTTCGGCCCTGCATCTTGCTGAGAAAGGCTTCCATGTGGTGGTGCTAGAAGCTGCTCGGGTCGGCTTTGGCGCGACTGGCCGTAATGGCGGACAAATTGTTAATAGTTATAGCCGCGATGTGGATGTCATTGAACAGCGCTATGATCAAAAAACCGCTCAGGCTCTGAATGAGATGATTTTTGAAGGCGGCGAAATTATTCGTTCCCGTATTCAGGACTACCAAATTGCCTGTGATTATCAACAAGGTGGGGTATTCGCGGCCTATAATGCCAAGCAATTGAGAGGCTTAATTGAACAAAAAGCCAATTGGGAACGCTTTGGTAACCATCAACTGGAACTCCTAGATAAAGCGCAGTTAGCTCAGGTGGTGGGGACCGAGGCCTATGTGGGCGGTTTATTAGACAGGAAGGGCGGGCATATTCATCCTTTGAATCTTGCCTTAGGTGAGGCTGAAGCCCTATTAAGTTTGGGCGGTGAAATATACGAGCAGTCGCCAGTAATATCTTATCAAAGGGGTGAAGTTACTAAGGTGTTGACCACACATGGCAGCGTGAGTGCCAATTATCTGTTATTTGCGGGCAATGCTTACCTCGGGGAATTAGAGCCTAAACTCAGTGATAAGGCGATCCGGTGTGGCACTCAGGTGGTGGCGACTGAACCGCTGAGTGAAGCGCAGTGTCAGCAATTACTACCGCAAAATTACTGCGTGGAAGACTGCAATTATTTGTTGGATTATTATCGGCTGACCGCCGACCGACGCTTATTGTTTGGTGGCGGTGTGGTATATGGTGCCAAGCCTTTGGCCTCTATCGAGCGGCAAATTCGGCCCAAGTTTGAAGCTTTATTTCCGCAGTTGCACGGGCTTAAAATTGACTATGCGTGGACCGGTAACTTCTTACTGACCTATTCACGGATGCCACAATTTGGTCGCTTAGACAGCAATATTTATTATCTACAGGGTTACAGTGGCCATGGCCTGAGTTGTACCCACTTAGCGGGTAAACTATTGGCAGAAGTGTTGAGCGAACAAGCGCAGCGTTTTGATGTGTTCGCCTCGCTGAGCCACTACCGTTTTCCTGGTGGACGTCATTTACAGGTACCGTTTACCGCCTTGGGCGCGGTTTACTATAATCTGCGTGACAAATTAGGGATCTAAGCGTGGTTAGCCTGCACTGTTTTCTTGGCGGTCGTCACTTATTGGTGAAGGCTGCCGTTTACTGCCTTCGCCAGGGTTTACTATCATCTGCGAGAAAATTAGGGATTTAAGCGTGGTTAGCCACGTTAGTTGCCGAGTTTGAGCTAAGTTTGGTTTGTCCGGGGTGGCGCAACCGAGTCTCGTTTGACGAGGGTTGGTACGTACTTGTGTAAGTCTGCGACATTCTCGCCATTGGCCAACGCTAGCGACATTTCGGCCGCTTCCATTGCCATCATCTCGATCGGATAGCGCATGGTAGTAAGCTTGGGGCGTAGATAGCGGGACAGTAAGACATCATCGAAACCAATCACCGATATATCCTCGGGGACTCGATAGCCGTTATCGCATAATACGCTGATCACGCCCGAAGCCATCGCATCGTTATAGACGATCACGGCGCTCAAATCTAAACCACGAGCTAACAGGTTCTGAGCGGCGATTTCACCGCCAATTTCATTGGGTTCTGCCGTGGCAATTGCATGCTCTGCTAAGGGCGTGTTGCTTTCGGCAAGAATACTTTTTACCCCTTCAAGACGAAGTCGAGGATCTTCAATATCGTAGTTACTGCTGATACAGGCGATATTGCGATGACCCAAAGACAATAAATGACGTGCCGCAGCTTCACCGCCAGCCTGATTGTCTAACCAGACACAGCGATGGGCAATTTCTGGAATGAATCGGTTAATCAGTACCATTGCGGGAATAGCGTTGGCGTAGTCGATGAGCGTTTGGTTACTCAAGGCCTTGGCATGAACCACCAATGCTTGGCAACGCTGTTCTAAAAGCGTTTCGATGGCCTGCTTCTCGGTCTCGGCACTGACTAAACCATTGCTGATCAACAGTTGGATGTTATGGTTACGGGTGATTTTTTCTACGCCACCAGCCAAGGTAGCAAAAAATGGATCGGTTAATTCACTAAAGACCAAACCTAGTGTGGGGTTGGTTTGGGTGACTAGCGCTCGGGCATTGGCATTGGGTCGATAGCCTAATTCGAGCATCACTTTTTTTACTAACTCACGATTTTTGGCGCTCACCTTGGGTCCATTGTTGACCACCCGTGAAACCGTGGCAACAGAAACACCGGCTGCGGCGGCGACGTCTTTAATAGTGGCCATTTGTACTCCAAAAATAACTGAATAACGAAGGCTGCTCTTCGTTACAAAGCATCGCCAAATACCAAATATAAGTCGTAGCTGCTCATATTTGCGGTCAATTTAGCAAATTATTCTTTTTAGTGGAAACGTTTTCCCAATAGTTCGCGATCAGGATCTGCAATTCACTCGCGGGTGTGTCGATTTAGTGAACCATTTTTATTATTGTATATCTTAATTAAGGTCGGTGTAGGATGTGTGACCCGCACCACTTCGATTCAGATTGATCGAGTAAACTGCGCAGGATGGTCGATTTATCTTTCTTGAAGACGTTTGCTATTGCTGGCTCAGCATTGCTGATTGTAAATGCAATCCATACTTGCCGAACGGCTAAGTTGGGCTTAAAGTAACGCTTGATCATCAGAGCAAATAGGAGTGCTGAGTGAGCGTATCAAGAGTCTTTCCCGCTACCCGGATGCGTCGTCTTCGACGCCATGAATTTTCCCGCCGTTTAGTGGCAGAAAATCAACTAACGGTTGATGATTTGATTTACCCGATGTTTGTTATCGAGGGTGAAAATCAAACCGAGGCGGTGGCGTCGATGCCCGGCGTACAGCGATTTACGATTGATTTATTATTAAAAGAGGCCGAGCAGCTGGTGGCTCTGGGGGTGCCGATGGTAGCACTATTTCCGGTGATGCCACTGGCGCAGAAGTCGCTGCTGGCGGAGCAGGCTTATGCCGAAGATGGCATAGCGCAACGAGCGATTGTCGCCTTGAAGGCGGCCTTTCCCGAGCTGGGAGTGATGGTCGATGTGGCGCTTGATCCGTTTACCACTCATGGCCAAGACGGGATCATTGATTCGCAGGGCTATGTGCAAAATGACATTACCACTGAAGTTTTAGTCAAGCAGGCGCTTTCCCACGCCGCCGCGGGGGCTGATGTGGTGGCACCTTCGGATATGATGGATGGACGAATTGGGGCAATCCGCGAAGCCTTGGAAGAAGCGGGTTACCACAACACCATGATCATGGCTTATTCTGCTAAATATGCCTCGGGTTACTATGGCCCGTTCCGCGATGCACTCGGTAGCGCCAGCAACTTAAAAGGTGGTAATAAGAAGACCTATCAAATGGATCCCGCCAATACTCAGGAAGCCTTGCACGAAGTGGCGCTGGATATCGAGGAAGGTGCCGACATGGTGATAGTGAAGCCGGGCATGCCCTATCTTGATGTGGTGCGTCAGGTGAAGGATACTTTTTCGCTGCCCACCTTTGCTTATCAGGTGAGTGGTGAATACGCCATGCATAAGGCTGCTTTTGCCAATGGCTGGTTGGAGGAGCGTCCAGTGGTTTTGGAATCTTTGCTGGCCTTTAAGCGCGCTGGTGCCGATGGTATTTTGACTTATTTTGCCAAAGATGTGGCCCAATGGTTAGCCGAATAGGCTGCCGCAGCCCAGCTTTTACCTTGGGCAAAGCTGGGTAGCTTAAATGACCGTCTTGGCGAAGCTGCTGGCCTGGGGATTAAGCTTATTGCTGCTGGTAGCGTTGAGTGGTTTGCTTGGCTTGAAGTTGGCCCTGTCAACACTGGCTAGCATTCCTGCTCCACCAGCGCCGAGCCCACAGCAAGTGGCGGATGTTAAGCATTTATTGCAAGAGAATATGCAGCGACTCGGCGATGCCAGCCAGTTGATATTTTGTTATCTTCACAGCAACTGCAGGCGCTAAGCCGATTAAGCTCACGTGCTTTTAGCCAGATCAATGTTGAGACACAACTTCAAGCAGAACAATTGCGACTGCGGGCAACGATTACTCTACCCGCACAGTGGTTTGGCCGTTATTTGAATCTTCAAGTTAGTCTGCTCCCATCCAGCCAAGGTTTGCAATTGGCTGAGCTAACTCTAGGGGACTTAAGCTTGCCTGCACAGCCAGTGTTTGTGGCTTTATTGTGGCTAAGTGAGCGCTACTTTCCTGAGCTGCCTTTGAAGGCGCTAGTCAGTCACATGAGTGTCCCGCAGGTTGATCAGCAAACATTGCGCTTACAGGTGACTGCACAGGCGAATGTTCGCCAAACGCTCATCAAGGCCTATCAATCATTCAGTCAATGGCAACAACCACAAACCATTGGCCTGCCAATTGCCTACTACTATCATAAGTTGGCCTTGTTAGGTCAGCAGTATGCGGGGCAGATGGAGGTTTCATTGTTTGATTATCTCTATCCTTTAAGCTTTGACGTCGCCTTGCGCGGGCAGAGAGGTTCGCTATTAGTCGAGCAACAAGCGATGATTTGGGCGGTAAGCCTGTTTTTTAGTGAAGGAAGCTTGCGAAGTTTATTGCTGAAACGTTTTTCGCTTGAGCTGCCGTTTGTGCCTGCGCCCAGTAATGTTCGTTTAGCGGGACGCCGTGATTTGCTATTGCACTTTAGCTATTCGGCAGGCCTGCGGATGGCGGCAGAGCAAGGTTTTAGTGCCTCGATAGGGGAATTTAAAGAGCTATTTGATTCTGTGGCTGGTGGCAGTGGCTTTAGTTTTGCTGATTTGGCGGCCGATTTTACCGGCATTCAGTTTGCGCAAACGGCTACCAGCTTAGCCAAGACTCAAGCATTTTTGCAGGCAATGCGCCAAGCCAGCGCCGAGCAAGATTTATTTCCTCGGGTCGATGACTTAAGCGAGGGACTCAGCGAACAACAATTCCTGAAAATTTATCAGTCGAGTGATTCTGCACTATATCAGCAGCAGGTATTTTTTATTCGGCAGCGGATCGCCCATTTGCCGGTGTTTTCGGTAGCCAATCACTAGCCAAAAATCAGTAAACTACTGCCTACCACACACAGTGCGGCGCTCGCCCATGCCGAATAGGTGGGGGCGTGTTTGGTGTAGATCCAGAGTAGCGGCAAGACTAAGATTGGCGAGCTGGAGGACAAGAGCGCCACCACAGAAACATCGCCATTGCGTAGCGCAAACAGCATCAGGGTCATGCCTACCGCCATGGCGAGAAAACCATTGCTGGCAATCATCATAAATAATCTTGGGGTGAGTGGCTTATGGGCGCGCGCCAGTTTATGGGCTGCAAAGTATAACAACATATGCGCAGTAAAAGCGCTGAGCATCCGTAGCGTTGAGGCGGCGATGGGGTCGACCGGATGGGCCGCGTTGGCGCTTAATAGCGGCTTTAGCATCACGGTGCCGATGCTTTGACAAAGCGCCGCACTCAAACCCAGCAATAGCGCGATACTCACCGGACCATTGATCTTTTCCCAGCTATGTTGATTGGCTTTACGGCCGAAGCTTACCGCCAGAATAACCCCGAGAAATAAACTTGCAGCTCCCACTAAGGGCCAACCCGATAGCTGTTCGTTAAATAAGTAAACTCCTAAGAAAGCGGAAAAAGCGGCATGGCAGGCAAATAATAGGCTGGCCCGACGCGGCCCGAGTCGATTCATACAGGCAAACAGGGCGGTGTCACCAACAAATACCCCAATAAATCCCGAGAGGGCAAACAAGGCTGCTTGTTCGAAGCTGATGTTCTGCCAGTTGTTATTAACTAAAGTTGCACTGGCCAACATTAGGCTGACTAAACCCATCCGCCAGCGACTATAGGCGAAGGCGCCAAGTTGACGGCTGGGAGTGACCGAAATTAAGCTGGTGAGGGCCCATAGGGCCGCTGCTAATAGCGCGAGCCATTCGTAGCTCAAGGAGCTTACTCCAGAAATCTTGTAATATTCAATGAACCCAAGCCTTGTGGCGAAGCTGCTAGCGCAGCCACAAGGCTTAGTTCGTGCTTTAGTCGAGGTGACCGATTAACCAGGCGATGGCATCACTATAGACCGGGCTCATCAGCGGTTGTAGTTGGGCGAGGCTGTTGAGTAGCTGCTGGCGCTCGGCGATACTGATGTTGATATGGCCGACTTTTCGTCCGGGACGAACCTCTTTGCCATACCAGAATATTTCTACGCCCGGTACGCTGAGCCAGCGTTGGTCATAGTCGACACCGATTAGGTTAAGCATCACGCTTTGAGTTTTCACCAACGGCTGCACTAAGGGTAAGTTGGCGACAGCACGCAAATGCGCTTCAAACTGGCTTAAGCTTGCCCCTGCCTGGGTCCAATGGCCGCTGTTGTGTACCCGCGGCGCAATTTCGTTGATTAACAGTTGTTGTCCCACTTGGAAGCATTCCATGGTCATTACGCCAACATAATTTAAGGCTTCCATGAGCTTGCCCAGCATCGCTTCGGCTTGGCTTTGCAGCGGTGCTTTACTGGCGACAGGTGAAACGGTGGCTAATAAAATGCCTTGATGATGCTGATTAATCGCTAGTGGGTAGAAGGCCGTCTCGCCGTTGGCATGACGCATGCCGATTAATGAGACTTCTTCTTCGAAATTGATTGCCTGTTCGGCAATACAATGATCTAACCAAGTTTGCGGAATCGCGCGTTGCTCAGCGTTGCCTTGTTGTTTTAACCAATGTTGGCCTTTTCCATCATAACCACCTGAGCGCTGTTTGAGTAACACTCGTTCGCCTAATTCAGCGAACAGTTGCTCGGCACTATGCTGTGTTTTCACATCGACCCAAGGCGCGGTCGCCAAAGAGAGCGAATCGAGTAGACGTTTCTGGCTGGCTCGGTCGGCTAATTGCGCCAGAGCGGGGCCATTTAAAAATCGTGGATGTTGGGTGAGTTGTTCGGTGGCAGGCGTGACAGGCCAATGTTCCCGCTCAACGGTGACCACGTCGTCATCGCCAATGGCAAATTGCTCAAGCTCGTCGGTCTCCACCGGACGAACTTCCAGACAAAGTGGTTGGGCGGCATGTTTGAGCATGGCGCCAAGTTGGCCTGCGCCGAGGATCCAAATTTTGTTCATTCTGTTAACCTAACTACTCGGCGATACGTGGGTCGGGGTGCGCCAATACCGATTCGGTTTGCGCGGTGCGGAATGCTTCGATGCGTTGCGCTAGTTGAGGATCGGTGGTTGCTAAAATTTGGGCAGCCAAGAGACCTGCGTTATAGGCTCCTGCGGTACCGATAGCTAAGGTGCCAACGGCGACGCCCTTAGGCATTTGAGCGATTGACAGCAGGCTATCCATACCGCTAAGCGCCTTACTTTGTACGGGCACACCAAGTACTGGAAGACGGGTTTTGGAAGCGATCATGCCGGGCAAGTGCGCTGCTCCGCCTGCCCCACCGATGATGACGCGAATACCCCGTTCAGCTGCATTGGCTGAAAAACTCATTAATTTGTCGGGAGTGCGGTGCGCTGAAACCACTTCCACTTCAAATTCTACGCCTAGTTGGCTCAGTATTTCGGCGGCGTTTTCCATGGTTGGCCAATCACTTTTGGATCCCATGACGATGGCAACGAGTGGTTGTGGCATTGTATTCTCCTCGACTTAATAGCACAGTGGTAACACGTTTTTTGAGACAACGATCTAAATGTTGCTGGTTTGCGGCGCATAGTGCCAGCCTCATCGGCTTAGGTCAATATTAGCGCAGTACTTGTAGTGATATTCGTTGGGTAAAGAAGAATGTTTAGGTGAGCTTAGCTTTGCTGGCCATCTGATAGGATTGCCGGAGCACTAAAGCTTGAGTTGATCTCGGGATTCGGTCTTATGATTCCGCTATCTATAGTGCTGAGTAAATCGAGGGAAACCACGCTTCAGTCGGTGCTATTTTGCCGGTAGGCAAACAAGTAGAAGGGGCTTGCTTAAAATCAATGCTGGCTGCTTTTTAAGCACACTCAGCTTAACCTACAGCATGTAACGAATTTTAACAGAGCGCCTCAATCACCCGCAATGGATAACCAACTTCGCTTTGTACTTTGGCTTCTAGTTCTAGTTCTGCTGCGCGTAAGGGGTGTTGCTCACTCCAGGTGGGAGGAAAACAAAGTTGCCAGTCATTTTCATTCTGTAACAAGTTGATGTTTGGTACGCTACCTTCGGTGCGACGCATACAGACGATGATAGCGATCCGCAGCATGCGGGTTAATATCAGGGCTTCTGGTTTTTCTAAAGCATGTTGTTGGCTTAATAGCTGGGCTTGCCACTGACCTCGCTGATTGAGCATTAGGCTGGAGACAAAATGCTTTTGAGCGCTTGTAAAGCCGGGTAAATCAGAATGATCGATAATATAAGCTGCATGCTCGGGGGCTTTTTTAAATTCGATATTCAAGCCAACCTCATGAAACATAGCTGCCCACTTTAATAAGCTTAAAGCTCGATCGCTGAGACGAGGAGTAACTTGTTGGCAAAGCGTAATCGCACAATGAGCGACTCGCTCTGCTTGTTGTACATCGATGTGATGGCGTTTGATGAAGCTTTCAGCGGTGCGTGCGCGGACGCTACTGGTTTCTTGTTGACTCAGTAGACCATAGACTAAACCCTCGCGTAGTGCGCCGCCCGCGAGGGTGAGTCCTTCAATTTGCAAGCTTTCGAACAAGGCGATTAAAATTGCTAATCCAGATGCAAATACTGGTTTACGTTCTTCGTTGAGCCCCTCGATATTGAGTGTTTCAAGTTTGCCACAAGCGATCACTTGTTGTTGAATCGCTTTCAGTTTGGGATAGGTGATCCGTTCATCGAGGCCTTGAGCGGTGATAATTTCTAATACGGCTTGAATGGTGCCAGAGGCTCCTAAAGCGCTTTTCCAACCGAGACGTCGATAATCACTGAGTACCGGCTCAATCACTGCTTTGGCTGCTTCAATGGCTTGGGCGAAGTTATCCTCACTGAGTGAGTCTGAAAAATAACGCTTCAGCCAGGTGACACAGCCCATATCGAGGCTATTTAATAGCCGAGTTTCGCTTTGTTCACCAATCACTAATTCGGTACTTGCCCCCCCAATATCGATCACCAAACGTTTACCATGGCCGCCGCTGGTGTGAGCCACTCCACGGTAAATGATTTTGGCTTCGGTTTCACCGCTAATGATATTGATTTTATTTGCGAGTATTTTTTCTGCTTGAGTTAAAAATACTTGGGCGTTGACGGCCTTACGCAGGGCTGCGGTGGCCACAATTTTGATCTGCTGTTCGGGGATATCGCGTAATTGCTCAGAAAATAAACTCAGGCATTGCCAACCGCGGACCATCGCTGCCTGATCGAGTTGATTATTTTTATCTAAGCCTTCAGCGAGTCGAACCTTTCGCTTAACCTTGGCAATGGTCTGTACGCAGCCACTGAGCTCCCGCACGATTAACATGTGGAAGCTGTTAGAACCTAAATCAATGGCTGCATAGAGGGGCGAAGATTTTGACTCGTTCATCCTTGAGCGCTCAGTTATGAGTGGCGACTGCGTCTTGGTTTGGAGTGGCCGCTACTGCTACTTCGATTACTTCCCCGTGCACCGCCGCGACTATTGACACTTTTAGGTCGATGAACTCGCTGGGCTCGCGGTAAATCGCGTAGTAATGCTTCACTGTCATATTGACTCAATGGCACCGGATGTTTGATGTACTCTTCGATCGCCGGTAAGTTGAAAACATATTCTTCACAGGCTAGGCTAATCGCGTGACCACTTAAACCGGCACGCCCAGTTCGACCAATGCGGTGAACGTAATCTTCTGCGTCGTCGGGAAGGTCGTAATTAAATACGTGGGTTACCGAGGGAATATGTAGGCCTCGTGCGGCGACATCGGTGGCAACTAAGATGTCTAATTTACCATCGGTAAATTGTTCGAGTATTTGTACCCGCTTACGCTGTGGTACATCTCCGGTTAACAAACCAACGCGGTGTTGGTCGGCAACCAAGTGTCCCCAAATGTCTTCGCAGCGGTGTTTGGTATTGGCGAAAATAATCGCCCGTTCAGGCCATTCTTCTTCGATTAAGGTTTGTAGTAATGCCATTTTGTCGTCATTGGACGGGTAAAACAGCTCTTCCTGGATGCGTACGCCAGTCATTTGTTCTGGCTCTACAATCACGTGTTCCGGTTCGTTCATGTGTTCAAAGGCAAGCTCTTTCACTTTAAATGAAAGGGTTGCCGAAAACAGCATGTTCAGGCGCAGCTTGGGTTCTGGCATGCGGCGCATTAAATAACGAATATCTTTAATGAAACCGAGATCGAACATGCGGTCGGCTTCGTCTAGTACCATGGCTTGTAGACTATTGAGGCTAAAGGCACCCTGTTTGAAATAGTCAATCATCCGACCGGTGGTGCCGATCAGGATATCAACGCCTTCATCAAGGGTTGCCCGTTGGCTGGCATAACCTTCACCCCCATACACTAAACCCAATTTTAAGCCAGTTGCTTTGGCTAATAAACGGGCATCGTTGTGAATTTGAATTGCTAATTCACGGGTGGGCGCTAAGATTAAGGCGCGTGGTTGATTTTGTTGGCGACCTTCAGGCACTGGCGTGGTTAGCAAGTGGTTAAAGGTGGCAACTAAAAAGGCTAAGGTTTTCCCCGTACCGGTTTGTGCTTGGCCAGCAATATCCTTGCCTTTCAGCAGGATCGGTAGACTTTGCGCTTGGATAGGGGTGCAATTGTGATAGCCGTGCTGTTCTAAGGCTTCTAATACCCCAGCGTCTAGCTCTAAGTCGGCGAATCGTAGTTCAGTTAAGTGTGCTTTGCTCATGGCGTAAGCATATCACAGCTATCTGGCACTACCAGCACCACATTTACTTTTATTGTGCTGGTGATTTACTTATGTTAATTGGTAGTAGCTTAGATTGCCTTGGAATGAGCTTGGGCTTGCATTCATTAGTCGGATCATTTCAAATAGTCGGGTACATTATCTATATAGATAGCAGAGAATATTTGGAGTAATACATGAGCGACAAATTAGTTCAGCTGAGTGACGATAGTTTCGAGGCAGACGTACTAAATGCAAGCACACCTGTATTAGTAGACTTTTGGGCTGAATGGTGTGGACCGTGCAAAATGATTGCACCGATCCTCGATGAAGTTGCTGAAGAATACGCAGGCAAAGTTACCGTAGGTAAGTTGAATATTGATCAAAATGCGGCGACTCCGCCCAAGTTTGGTATTCGCGGGATCCCTACTTTATTGTTATTTAAAGATGGCAAAGTGGCTGCAACTAAAGTTGGTGCGCTGTCTAAAGCACAATTAACAGCGTTTTTAGACGAAAACCTGTAGTAACTATGTGAGCAGGTCGACATTCGTTGCCTGCTTTTGCTGGATCTTTCTTCACAATAGTGCTAATTTTACTTTCGAATTTTCCTACGCCTGTTATTTAAGGCTATCTCTTGGCCGACTGAACAGTCGAGTAAGCATCTCTACTATATCTAACTCACTCTGCCGTCAGTCTATTTCGACAAAACTGAATACTCACCATTATGAATTTAACTGAGCTAAAAAATACCCCGGTCCATGAACTGATTACGCTAGGCGAATCGATGGGCTTAGAAAATCTGGCCCGTCTGCGTAAGCAAGATATTATCTTCTCGATCCTCAAGGCTCACGCGAAAAGCGGGGAAGCCATTTTTGGACATGGTGTTCTCGAAATTCTGCAGGATGGCTTTGGCTTTTTGCGCAGTGCAGACAGTTCTTACCTGGCTGGCCCTGATGATATTTACGTTTCGCCTAGCCAAATTCGCCGTTTTAACCTGCGAACTGGTGATACCGTGGAAGGTAAGATTCGACCGCCGAAAGAAGGTGAGCGTTATTTTGCTTTGCTAAAGATTGGTCAAGTAAACCACGATAAACCTGAAAACTCTCGTAACAAAATCCTCTTTGAAAACCTTACGCCTTTACATGCCACTAAACGGATGCGCATGGAACGCGGTAATGGTTCCACAGAAGATATTACTGCACGAGTTTTAGATTTGGCCTCGCCGATAGGGAAAGGGCAACGTGGTTTGATTGTTGCGCCTCCTAAAGCGGGTAAAACCATGTTGCTGCAAAATATTGCACAAAATGTGGCTTTTAATCATCCCGAGTGTGAGCTGATTGTGTTGTTGATCGATGAGCGTCCAGAAGAAGTTACCGAGATGCGACGCTTGGTTCGCGGAGAAGTGATTGCTTCTACCTTTGATGAACCTGCAAGCCGTCATGTACAGGTTGCCGATATGGTGATTGAGAAAGCCAAGCGTTTGGTTGAGCACAAGAAAGACGTGATTATTCTGCTTGATTCTATCACTCGTTTAGCGCGAGCCTACAATACCGTGATTCCTTCTTCAGGCAAGGTACTTACCGGTGGTGTGGATGCCAACGCGCTCCATCGTCCGAAGCGCTTCTTTGGTGCTGCGCGTAACGTTGAAGAAGGTGGCAGCTTAACTATTATTGCCACCGCCCTGGTTGATACCGGCTCAAAAATGGATGAAGTCATCTACGAAGAGTTTAAGGGTACCGGTAATATGGAATTACACTTAAGCCGTAAGATTGCCGAAAAACGTGTTTATCCAGCGATTGATATCAATCGTTCTGGTACTCGTCGTGAAGAGTTACTTGCCAGTGGTGATGAACTGCAGAAGATGTGGATCCTACGGAAGATTGTGCATCCAATGGACGAAACAGGCGCGATGGAGTTCTTGATTGATAAGCTCTCAATGTCTAAGACTAATGATGAGTTTTTCGATGCGATGAAAGCCCAGAAAAAATAGGCGTAAACTGGCCGCCACCGCGGCCAGTTTCATTTCCGATGATAAAACGCTTACTGTTTGTTTTAATCCTTAGTTACCCGCTACTTGCCCATGCCGAACAGCAAGGTCCGAATCCTCCTTCTTCAGCTATTCACCCTCAAGTACCGTTAACTATTTTACTTCGAAGCGTTGATGCTTTGATGCAAAATCAGCCCGCTTGGGTGATTGATTTATTACCTCAATTACTTCCTGAACATCGTGAAGCTTTATTGTATGAAAGCTTGCGTTATTTACATCAAAACCACCATGTACCCAATCAAACCTTAAAAAATTGGTTATTAAAGCTTGCTGCGGAGCGCCCGTTGACTCGAGAATCGGCGGTGATTGATGGTTACGAGGTGATTCGACCGACTTATGATTACCCAGCACTAGCGCGTAGTCTTATTTTGAATCAGCTCTCCGCTGAGCGTTCACAATTCTACTTAAGTGAGTTATTACACGATCAATTTCAATGGTCTTTGGTATTCCGTAAGAACAATCCATTGTTGCTGGAACAGCAATTAGATTTGATCCGTGCCTTATCCCAGTTGGATGCTCCACAATTACGGCATGTTCGCAAAACGATGCCCAGCCAGTTGTATTTTCCGGATAATCACGTGGTGGTTGCTTTGGCCGTTGGTTCCGGTTCTAGTCAAGCGATTCGCGAGGTGCTAGGTTTACCGATGGATCAATACAGTGTGTCTTTATTAGAAAAGTTACGCACCCAATGGCCAGCGGAACAGGCTTTTGAGCTGTTGAAAGGTGCTGCCGAGAATCCTGAATTATTGTATTTCTCTTATAGTGCGATAGCTCGCTTAGGTCAGAATTACCCTCCAGCTGCGCAGTTCATTTTGACTCAGTATCGGGATCCTGAATATCAAGAACTCGCGGCAATGGTTATGATTGAAATGCAATCACAGTAGTGGGCCAGTTTTGGCTTGCATCACTAGGTTAATTGAATGAAATATAAAGATTTACGAGATTTTATTGGTTTGCTCGAGCAGCGCGGCGAGCTGAAACGGATTACCGTTGAAGTGTCGACTGAATTCGAAATGACCGAAATTTGTGACCGTACCTTAAAAGCCGGCGGTCCAGCCTTGTTATTTGAAAATGTGAAGGGCCATAGTATGCCGGTATTAGGCAATCTATTTGGTACTCCGGAGCGGGTTGCTTTAGGCATGGGGCAAGAGTCGGTATCAGCCTTGCGTGAAGTGGGAACCTGGCTGTCTTATTTGAAAGAACCTGAGCCACCTAAAGGGCTGAAAGAACTTTGGGAAAAGTTGCCGATTTTTAAGCAAGTACTCAACATGCCCACCAAGAAGCTACGCAGCGCACCTTGTCAGGAAGTGGTCTGGAGTGGCGATGAGGTTGATTTAGATAAATTGCCGATCCAACATTGTTGGCCGGGCGATGTGGCACCTTTGGTTACCTGGGGTTTAACCATTACCCGCGGCCCCTATAAAAAACGACAAAATCTGGGTATCTATCGTCAGCAAAAGTTAGCCAAAAATAAGTTGATTATGCGTTGGCTTTCTCATCGCGGAGGCGCTATCGATTTTCGTGAGTTTCAAGAACTGAATCCGGGCAAGCCCTATCCGGTGGCAGTTGCCTTGGGAGCCGATCCGGCGACGATTTTAGGTGCTGTGACACCGGTACCGGATACGCTTTCAGAATATGCTTTTGCGGGTTTATTACGTGGTAGTCGAACCGAAACAGTGCAATGTATTAGTAATGACTTAGAGGTGCCCGCGAGTGCAGAGATTGTTTTAGAAGGCTACCTGATGCCGGGGGACAATGCACTAGAAGGGCCCTATGGTGACCATACTGGTTATTACAATGAAGTGGATGAGTTTCCGGTGTTCACCATCACCCACATCACCATGCGTCAGGAGCCGATCTATCATAGTACCTACACTGGACGCCCGCCAGATGAGCCCGCTGTACTTGGGCTCGCCTTGAACGAAGTGTTTGTGCCGATTTTACAAAAGCAATTTCCAGAGATTGTTGATTTCTACCTTCCGCCAGAAGGTTGCTCCTACCGTATGGCAGTGATTACCATTAAGAAACAGTATCCGGGGCATGCCAAACGAGTGATGTTAGGGGTATGGTCTTATTTGCGTCAATTCATGTACACCAAGTTTGTAATTGTTTGTGATGATGATGTGAACGCACGCTGCTGGCAGGATGTGATTTGGGCGATCACTACGCGCATGGACCCGAGTCGCGATACCACTTTGATCGATCACACGCCTATTGATTATTTAGATTTTGCTTCGCCCATCTCCGGTTTAGGATCAAAAATGGGTCTCGATGCGACCAATAAATGGCCCGGTGAAACAACTCGAGAGTGGGGGGAAGTAATTGAAATGACGCCAGAAGTGAAACAGCGCGTGGATAGTATTTGGCAACAATTAGGCATAGACTAATTGTTAAATATACGGACACTACATTGATGGCGTAAAGGGTTATACTGAGTCATTGCAAATTAATTTCCTGCCTGCTTAAATTTTGCAGCCAACCCGTCATTGACTTGCTTAGCTTCGGTTGTCGTACTAAACGTTTCCGTTTAGTACCCAGGGGAAGGGGATTTATATCTGTTAGGCTAACCGGTTGTATCGTTGGTGAAGTAGGCGATACATGAGATCGAGAAGATTAAAAGGGGAAAATATGAAGCGCATTAGCTGTAAGGTTGCATCGGTGGCACCGATTTTAGATGACATTTTTAATGTCGAATTACATCCAGAAGAATCGCAAAGTTTTATCGCTGGTCAGTACTTACAAATTGTGATGGCGGAAGATGATAAGCGACCCTTTTCATTAGCCAGTTCGCCAGAGCAGAGTGAAGTGTATGAGCTACACATCGGTGCGCCTGAAGGAAACCCTTACGCCCGACAAGTCATCGATAAGCTCAAAAGCAGTGGTGAAATAGAAATTGAAATGCCCTTTGGGCATGCTGGTTTCGATGATAATTGCCAACGTCCGGTCTTGATCATGGTTGGCGGAACGGGCTTCTCCTATGCGAAGTCTATTATTGAGCATCTGATCGACAGTGAGCAAGAGCGGCAAATTTACTTATATTGGGGCGGCCGCAATTTAGGGGGGCTGTACTTACATGAGTTGGCTTATCAGTGGGCAGAATTAGATCAGGTGACCTTTGTGCCGGTATTAGAGCATGCTGTGCCACAATGGACCGGAAAAAAAGGCCTGGTGCACCAAGCTGTTTTAGAAGACTTTTCGGATATGAGCAATTTAGAAGTGTATATTGCTGGCCGTTTTGAAATGGCCGATGTAGCCCGGAGCGCCTTTGTTGAACAAGGCTTACCCTTGGCACAATTGCATGGCGATGCCTACGAATTTATTTAGTGGTTTGTTGGGCATAAGCGGCGAGCACATGCTCGCCTTTTTGGGTTGACGGAACTACATCGTCAAGGCTTGACGATAGTAATCCATCGCTTGTTGCGGCTCTTCCAGTTGTCGATAGCTTTCGGCGAGGCCTTGGTAAGATTCGCGACTGGCGACAATATTAATACTTTGCTCAAAGTAATCTTTCGCTTCAGGCCATTGTTGTTGCTGCAGATATAATTGTGCGATCAAGTTTAATAAGGCTGCGTTATTTGGCGATTTACGTAATAAGCCTTTCAGTTGCTGTAATAGCGGATAAGGGTCGCTGAGCTGTAATTTTGCTGCGACTGCGAGTAGCTCGGGATCGTGATGTTTGTTGAGTAAGTCACCGAGTAATTGGTAAGCCGCAGCGCTATCGCCGGATAAGACTAAAGCTTGGCAGGCAGCAGCAGCAATCGTCATCGATTTTTTTTGTTTACGTGGCATTGCATTCCAATATGCGGCCACTTTATCGGCGCCTTGGGTATTGGCGAGCTCTAGAAATAGAGCCTGATAACTACGTGATAATTCAACTTGGTAATGCGAGTCTTCAAGCAACTGGGCCTTATATGCGATAGGAAGCAATTCAACATAAGCTTGCCACTGATCTAATTCGGGTAAAATCTGCAATAGCATGCGTCTTACTGGAGCCTGTTTACGACTTTCGGCAGGGAGCTGTTCAATGCTATTCAGCGCCGCGCTAAAGTTCTGTTGTTTAATTTGTAAACGGGCTTGGGTGATCAGGACCGCGCTATCATTGTTGGTCATGCGGGTGGCTTGCTCCAAGTACTGATCGCGTTTCTTATCTTGTCCTTGTTCTTGTGCCGCTTCTGCGGCTGTTAGATAATTCAACGCTGGAGTGCTGCTATAAGTGGCCGCTTTACTGACCAATTTTTCGGCGTGCTGATAGTCGCCGCGCATCATTGCTAACATGCCTTGCTGAGTATGACTAATCGCTTTTTGTTTGCGTCGATCGCCCCACCAGTTAGTACTGCGAGAAAAGCTTAGCCATAGCCAGCGAAGTAGCCAAATTGTGAATAATAAAATACAGAAACAGATAAAGCTGACAAATAGTGCACTGGTTACCGACATCTCAACGGTGTAGCTATCAAAAGCGATTAGTACATAGCCTTTGTTGCCCGCAAGTTGTGGCCCCAGAGCTAAACCTAAGGCTAAGCAGGTCAATAAAATCAGAACTTTAAACATTATTCAGCTCCTTCTGCTAGAGAAGGCTGTAGCCGTTGTTGGCGATCTTTAATGGCTTGTTCTGCGGCATCTAAACTGGATAATTTTTCCGGTAACTGATCCACAATATCCAGCCCTTGTAAGCGCTTCAAATCAACCAACATGGCCTGGGCTTGTTGGTTTTGCATGAAGTAGTTGCCGACCCATTGTGCAGTGCGTTGTAACTTGGCCTTAAACAACTCTCCTTGTCCTCGGAATAAGGCCTGTTCGGCCTGCTGTAATTGTAACTTAAGATTTTCTTTCAGGTACCATGCGTGTTTGGGTTCGATGAGCGCTTCGACTTGACCATCGCGACGACGCACAGTGATGAAATTTTCGCTGAATTTACGCCAACTTTTAGCTAGATTGTCACGCCAGTCAGTACTATCACTGCTGAGCTGATTATTTTGTTCTTGCAGCGCAGCGGGTAACTCGATTTCAGCCAACTGTAAGGTCTCGGTTTGTTGCAGTAGACTTTCTAAGGTAAAAGCAATGCCCTCTTTATCGACCAATGGAATTGCTTTGAGCGCTTGCACATCATTGTTTATCGCGCGGCGCAGAGCTAACAGGTGAGGATCGTTGGCATGGTTGACACTACTATCAGCTTCGATAAGAAGTGCGATGGCGGTGCTGGGATCATGTTCCAGCCATAGTTTATAGGCCGCCAGTTGTAATAGATAATTCGCTTCGTTGAGTCGCCAGTGATTGGCATCTTTAATGTTGAGCAAGGCCAGTTGATGTTCAATGGTTTTACGATGTTGTTCAGTGAGTTCCAACTGGGTTTTTAGGCTCACCAAAGACTGTTGCTGGCTGCCATATTGTTGCTTCAATGTTTCAAATTGACTGCTGTTGGTTGCGACGGCACTGACTAAACTTTGCTCTTTGGCTGAGAGGCTAGTTTTTAAGAGTTGTATTTGGCTATCTGCGTGTTGTAACTGTTGTTGAGTTTGCCAATAAACACCCGCGCTTAGGCCGATGCTGATCAGGATCGCCGCGATGGCCAATAGCTTGGTTGATTTATTGTTCGGCGTTGCTTGGCTGGTTGTTTTAGGCATTTTTTCCGCCGCCGTTTGCTTGGCGTGTTTCACTGTATCGCTAGGGGATGGAACCTGATTTTGGTTCTCTGATTGTTTATCTTTGGTCATTTTCATTCCTTGCAGATGGCAGTATTTGCTTTAAAGCTTCGATACATGCTTTATCCGATGCGCCGTCGCACAGTACAATGTGCATAAAACCCAAACTTTGAGCGTATTTAAGCAAGCGTTGACTTGGGACTAATAAATGGCACTCTCGCAGCCACTCAAGTTGCTCTGCTTTACTCATAAGGGTAGTCAGATGTTTCAATATTTCACCACTAGTAGCAACAATAGTGTTGATCTGCAAGCGCCATTGTTCAAGTTGTTGCTGTGGATAAGTGATTAATTTTCGTTGATAACAACTCAAATAAGTGACTTTAACACCTCGGGTTTGGAGCTGTTGCGCGAGCCAATCTCGTCCTTGCTGGCCGCGCAAAATGGTCGCTTGATCTAATCCGGGAAATTGCTGTTCGATGAGTTGTAGCATGCCTTCACTATCTTGGCGACTTGGCACTGATGCCTTCACCCCATATTGTTGCCAGCATTCCGCAGTGGCTTTGCCCACGGCTAAGTATTGTAATGATCTTGGCCAGCTTAATTGTTGTTGTTCTAACCATTGTTGACAGGCTTCTACCGCATATTGGCTGACAGCCACGATCAGCCCGTTCGGCGTTGTAGAGCTCAGTACTTGTTTTAGCCGCGCTAGCTCGGGGCTGCTAATAATTTCAACCATCGGTGCAGCGATGGCTGAAAAGCCATGTTCGCTGAGGGTTTCAACACAGCGTTGATTATGTGGCTGCGGCCGAGTAATGAGTAATGGCACCATCGTTCCTTATGGTTGATAGACGGCCCTTAAAATAGCAGCGGCACCAGCATCGAGTAATTGCTCGGCAAGGGCTAGACCGAGTTGCTCAGCTTCGCTAGCTTTGCCTCGAAGTTCTTTTTCTATGATCTCAGAACCGTCAATAGCACCAACTAAACCACGGATATATAATTGTCCATCTGCCAACTCCGCGTAGCAACCAATAGGGACTTGGCAACCGCCTTCTAGGCGTCGATTCATCGCTCGCTCTGCTTCGACACGGAGGGCCGTTTCGGGATGATTGAGGGGAGCCAACAAGTCTAGCAATTCACGATCATTACTGCGACATTCGATGCCTACAGCCCCTTGCCCTCCAGCTGGGAGTATTTGCTCTGGTTCAATATACGCCTGGATCCGTTCTACCATTTTGAGTCGTAATAGTCCCGCGCTAGCAAGAATGATAGCGTCAAACTCACCCGCATCTAATTTCGCTAAACGAGTATTCACGTTACCACGTAAGTCTTTAATGATGAGGTCTGGACGTTGCGCCTTCAGTTGACATTGGCGGCGTAGACTGGAGGTACCGACGATCGCGCCTTTAGGTAAAGCATCGATATTGGTAAAGTGGTTGCTAACAAAGGCATCTCGAGGATCTTCTCGTTGACAAATACAGTGCAGACCTAAGCCTTCAGGAAATTCCATGGGGACATCTTTCATCGAATGTACCGCAATGTCCGCAAGGCCTTCTACCATAGCCACTTCCAATTCTTTAATAAACAGCCCTTTGCCACCGATTTTAGCCAGAGGGGTGTCAAGGATCTTGTCGCCTCGGGTGCTCATGGGTACAAGTTCTACTTGCAGCGTAGGGTGATGGCGTTCCAACTCAGCTTTTACAAAGTGGGCTTGCCACATCGCGAGAGGACTCTTGCGAGTCGCGATTCTGACTATTTTCACAAACACTTACCTCATTATTTTAGCTGACGATAGTATCACCACTTAAGCATCTGCCCAAGTCGCCTTTAGCATCAATATCTACCAATAACCGCAGGGTTCAGCATAAAATTAGCAATGCGTAATATATGTCATGATAAACGCACACAAATTGTGCGTTTATGTTTACCGCTATTATACTAACTGTTAAGATGATCACACTTTATTGTGCCTATATTTCATCTAATAATTATTCATTAATCGATAGGTAAATTTTACTTTGCAAGACACCATTGCCTCTCTCTTAGAGAAGGTTACCCGATCTAATCAGCATCGTAAGCAGCTGGCACTCCAGACTATGCCTGCTGCCGCGCAGCAGATATTTGAACTGTTGCCGTTAATGCTGCATTACTCGGATCCTTGCATACCGGGCTATATTGAAGGTGAAGTGCCGAGTGGTATCTGTCAATTTGAGTCGAGCGCTCGCCATTTTATTTATCTCCAGCAACATTTCCTTTGTCGACCGGCAGAACCCCAACAACATGAAATTTTGGGTATTTACTCCATGGGTAGCACCGCTACGGTGGGCCAAACAGAATCCAGTGATTTAGATATTTGGGTGTGCCATGCACATCAGTTGGCGAGTGAGCGAGTTCGTTTATTGGCGGAGAAGTGCAGTCAAATATCGGCTTGGGCTGCGCATCAAGGGGTTGAGCTTAACTTTTTCATGGTGAAGGACAATCAGTTTAAAACTGGTTCGATTAGTGAGTTATCCAAGGATAATTGTGGTAGCGCCCAGCACTTGTTATTACTCGACGAATTTTATCGCACGGCTCTGCCCTTGGCGGGGAAGCAATTAGTCTGGTTTGCTGTGCCATGTGATATCGAGCAAAGTTACGACAGTTTCGTACAACAGCAATTTGAGAGCGGTGTATTTAACCATCAACAATGGTTGGATTTGGGTGGCTTAGATACCATTCCTGCCGAAGAGTATTTTGGTTCAGGCTTGTGGCAGTTATACAAGGGGATCGACTCTCCTTATAAAGCCGTATTAAAAACCTTATTGATGGAAGCTTATTCCGCAGACTATCCAAGACCAAGCTTGTTGGCTGTTGAAGCGAAATGCTTGATGCAACACTGCAAAGCATTTGTTCTAGAACATGACGCTTATTACTTGATGCTGAATAAGGTGACTAATTATTTAGAGTCGATTGAAGATGAGGCCCGTCTTGATTTAGTACGGCGCTGTTTCTATCTAAAAAACAGTGAATGTAATCCTTTACCGAGCGCTCTCATGGATGTGAGCTCGTTGACTTGGCAGCAGCGTTTTATGGCCCAGCTGGTCAAACAATGGGCTTGGTCTCAGCAAAAAATTGAACATCTTAATTTACGTCGTGCCTGGAAGGTGCAAGATGTAAGACAGGCGCACAGCGAGTTGCTGGATGCTTTAATGCTGAGTTATCGTAACTTGATTCGTTTTGCGCGACGTAATGACATTAGTGAGTCGATTAACCCCGAAGATATCGGCATTCTGTCACGTAAGCTGTATGCTGCCTTTGAAAGTTTACCGGGCAAAGTTACTCTCATTAATCCGCAAATTTCTCCCGACCTCTCTGAAGCTAACCTTAGTTTTATCCACGTGCCCAAGGGGCATAGTTGTGCGGAAGGTTGGTATTTGTATAAACAGCCGCTGCAGGGACTCGCTATTGTCGGTCAGGCGTCGCTAGAGCATGCCAGTTATATTTCTAAACTGGTGGCATGGAGCTATTTTAACCAACTGAAAACTGATCAAACGGAATTGAGTTTACATCAGCTTGAAGGCGATTTAACGCTGGATACATTAACCAGTTTTGCTTATGACTTACGCCGAGCTTTTCCGGTGAATGTTGAAGCTGCTAGTAATTTAGCACTGACTCGTCCCTGTGAAATCCGTCACTTAGGGGTGTTTATTAATCTGGAGAAAGACCCCACTGCGAATTGGGGCGGCAAGGTAATTGAGTTTGATGCGACCGCCACCGATGTGTTCAGTTTTGGCCGAGACTCAGATTGTTTGGTGGGCTCGGTTGATTTGGTTTATCGCAATACTTGGAACGAAATCCGAACCCTACACTTTGTTGGTGATAGTGCCGTGGTCGATGCCTTGACTACCGTGTTAGGTAAAATGCATCGTGATGCAAATATCCCCGAGCACATCGACGTATTTTGTTACAGCGCCAACCTACGAGAGCAAATTGGTAGTAATTTTAAACAGCTATTAGTGGAAAGTATTAAGAGCCGTTTGCAACCGCAGGATAAACGGATTGTTAAAACGATTGTGTTAGGAAACGAAAAGTACGGTTTATTTATTGAAGATCGCGGAGTCTCGGTTAAAAAATTGGAAAACGGGGTCGAGTTTTATCGTCAGCTGTCGAATAACAAGCTCCAACGTCTTCCGCTGCAGTTAAATGCCGGTAATACTAAGAAAGTACCGAACGTCGTAGAAGCCCACGCCAGTGAAGGTTTAGTGCAATACTTTTTCGAAAATCTGGATGTTGGTTTTAATATCTATATTGTTGATGAGCATAACCAAATAGAAATGTACCAAGACTTTGAAGGCAGCAAGGAAGAGTTGATCCAAGGGATTAATCGTTTCTATACTTCTTCGCGTGAGCAATACGGGACTCGCCATGAGGTTGTCAATTTTAACTTGCCACAGTTCTACGACATCGTCATGGTCAATGAACAATGGCAAGTTGCATCTTATCGGAGCAATTAACTCTCCGGCTTGGATGGCTAGCCGCGTTTTTGACAGCGGCCGCTAAGCCTTAAAAGCTGAGTTGCTCACCACTTTGTTTGGCAATCGACTCAACTAAAAACGACCAAAACTCCACACCACTCCGATTACAAATCCACTGTTGCTCTGTTTCGCGCCATTCAAAATGGTAACCGCCAAACTTGGTGGCTAACCATAGTTGATGTAGAGGTTCTTGTTTGTTAATCACCATTTTACTGCGATTTTCAAACTCTAGGTTGAGTACTCCACCGTTAATATCACACTCAATATCGAAGTTATCGCTATCCATGGTCTGCTCGATGCGCTCAAAGGCCTCATCGACTCGTTGGTGATACTGGCTATCATTCATCACTATCGTCTGTCCTATTGCTTTTCTTGCTTCGAATGCGGATTATAGAGGGCATTCAAAAAAGAATCATGGCTTTATCATGAATAAACTGGCAATTGCTGTAATTTTGCTGAGCATCGGGCTTAGCGGTTGCGGTCAAAAAGGACCGTTAACGCATCCGCAAACGGTAGACGAGACGACGCCGAATACCGTCGAGCAAGCAACACCAGCAGACTAAACACTGCAACACAATAAGGACAGATCATTGGATTTTTTTAGTTATCAAAACGAGCAATTAACAGCTGAACAATGCTCGGTAGCTGATTTAGCAGAACATTATGGGACGCCACTTTATGTTTATTCGCGGGCGACGATTGAACGTCATTGGCAAGCCTTTGATAAGGCTGCTGGTGAACGGCCTCATTTGATTTGCTATGCAGTAAAGGCTAATTCTAATTTAGCAGTGTTGAACTTGATGGCTCGGATGGGGTCTGGCTTTGATATCGTTTCCGGTGGCGAGTTAGCTCGGGTTATCGAAGCCGGTGGTGACCCAAGTAAGGTAGTCTTTTCTGGCGTAGGAAAAACCGAGCAAGAAATTACGGACGCGCTGGAACATGGTATTTACTGTTTTAATGTTGAATCTGAGCCTGAGTTAGCTCGGATCAGCAAGGTTGCTCAGCGCTTGGGTAAAGTGGCACCCATTTCTTTACGGATTAATCCCGATATCGATGCTGGGACTCACCCTTATATTTCTACCGGTTTAAAAGAAAATAAATTTGGGATTGCCATTGAGCAAGCACCTCAGGCCTATGCTTATGCGGCAAGCTTGCCTGCGTTAAATGTGGTGGGTGTGGATTGCCATATTGGTTCTCAGTTAACTGAAATCTCACCTTTTGTAGAAGCTATCGATAAGTTGTTGGCATTGATCGACAGCTTGGCTGAGCAAGGTATTGTGATTGAGCACCTCGATGTTGGTGGCGGTTTAGGTGTCAATTATGATGATGAAACGCCCCCAGAGCCAGCCGCTTACGCCAGTGCTTTGGTTGAACGTCTTGGCGAACGTCAGCTAAAATTACTATTTGAACCGGGTCGTGCGATTATGGCCAATGCTGGTATTTTGGTGTCGAAGGTTGAATTCTTGAAAATGGCGGCTAGTAAAAATTTTGCGATTATTGATGCCGCAATGAACGACTTAATTCGTCCATCTTTATATAGTGCTTGGCAGCGGATAGTGCCAGTGCTGCAACGTCCGGGCCTAAGCAGCGTTTGTTATGATGTGGTTGGACCCGTTTGTGAAACCGGTGATTTTCTTGGCAAAGAAAGAGAGTTAGCCATTGAAGCGGGTGACTATATTGCGGTGCGCTCTGCAGGAGCTTATGGCTTTACCATGAGTTCAAATTATAATTCGCGTTGTCGGGCAGCAGAGGTGATGGTTGATGGTGAGCAATCCCATTTGATACGTGAGCGTGAGGCTCTGGTATCTCTTTGGGCTGGTGAATCACTGTTGCCTGAAGGATAAGCGAATGTTAGTCAACTTCACTAAAATGCAAGGTTTGGGGAATGATTTTGTGGTGATCGACAATGTCACTCAAAACGTTTTTTTTAATCAAGATGTTATTAGTCGCTTGGCCGACCGTAACTTTGGGATTGGTTTTGACCAGTTCTTAGTGGTTGAGCCTCCCTATGATCCTGACTTGGATTTTCATTATCGCATTTTTAATGCCGATGGCAGTGAAGTTGAACAATGTGGCAATGGGGCGCGTTGTTTTGCTCGTTTTGTGGTGAGCAAAGGCCTGACGAATAAACGTAGTATTGGGGTGAGCACGAAGTCGGGTAAGATCATTCTTCATGTGGAAGCTGATGGGCAGGTGACGGTCAATATGGGTGAGCCGATATTGGAACCTAGTCAAGTGCCATTTAAAGCCAAGAAGGCCGAGAAAACCTATATTTTACGTGATCAACAGCAAACCGTATTTGCTGGCGTGGTGTCTATGGGTAATCCGCATTGCGTGATTGAAGTGGATGACATTGAACAAGCGCCCTTAGACACGCTGGGTCGGCGCATGGAGAGTCATGAGCGCTTCCCGCAGAAAGTGAATGTCGGTTTTAGTCAAATTATCGATGAGAACAACATTAAACTGCGAGTCTTTGAACGTGGCGTTGGCGAAACGCTAGCCTGTGGTACAGGTGCCTGTGCGGCGATGGTTGTGGGACGTTTACAGGGGAAATTAGCTGACACGGTGAATGTCGATCTTCCTGGGGGGCGTTTACGTATTCATTGGCAGGGAGAGGGTAAACCAGTCAAGATGACCGGGCCCGCAGTGATGGTGTTTGATGGTCAGGTGCATATATGAGTGAGTTCGATCTTTCACAACCGCTATTGATTGACGAAAGTTTAGTGGTGGAATTCCTGCTCGACAATCCCGATTTTTTCGTCCGTCATCCCAGCTTAGTCAAACAATTACGCTTACCGCATAAAGAAAAAGGGGCGGTGTCTCTGGTCGAATTACAGGTACAACGCTTACGCGATAAAGTCTTGGATTTAGAGCAGGAAATCACCGATTTAATGGCGGTGGCGAGTCTCAACGAACGGATTTTTCATGTTTATGTCGATCTGTTGCCCGACTTGATGGCTTGCGATTCCTTTGCTGAGTTACAGCATCGCTTAAGTCGTGCTTTAGTTGATGATCTTGGGGTGGAAAGTGTTTCACTACGTTTAAGTCAACAGCGTTTCTCTTTGGATGAATTACCCGCTGAATATGGCATTGAACAGGAACAGATTGAACGAGTCCGGGTTACTAGACTGACTCAACATCCCCATTATTTTGGTCGTTTGACGCAGGGAGAGTTGCAGTTATTGTTTGATGAGAGCGAGGATATAGCCTCGGTGGCGCTGATGCCATTGGGTCACAATGCTGAGTTGGGGTTCTTTATTGCTGCCAGTCGCGATGCTGATCACTATATCGCGGGTATGGATAGTTTGTTACTCACTCAATTATGCCAGGTGATTGCCAGTTTGTTGCAGCGCTTAGTTCCGTTGCAGCAAGTGGAGTAAGTATCGATATGCAGGATGATATCAGCGCTTTTCTTCGCCATCTTGAGGTGGAGCGCCGCTATAGCCCTGCGACTATTAGTAGTTATCAGCGTAGTCTACTGCAGCAGCTTAAATTGATACAAAATTTGGGTTGTCCCTCGTGGCAAACGGTGGATGGTAAAATTATTCGTGCTGTTTTACTGAAATTGAAGTCCTCTGGTCTTTCCGCACGTTCTATGGCCAATAAACTATCGGCCTTGCGTAGCTTCTTTCACTACCTCTTACAGCAACATAAAGTCGATTTGAATCCGGTGGTTGGTATCTCTGCGCCGAAACAGGGGAAGCCCTTACCGAAAAACCTCGATGTGGATTCGCTCACTCAACTATTATCGATGAAAGGCGACGATTTGGTCAGTTGTCGCGATTTGGCGATGATGGAACTGCTCTATGCGAGCGGGATCCGTTTGGCCGAATTAGTTAATTTAAACATTGGCGACGTTGATTTTAAGCAACGCCAGCTATTCGTGACGGGCAAGGGCAATAAACAGCGCTTAGTGCCTTTTGGTGGCAAGGCCGAGCAGGCACTGAAACAGTGGTTACGTCAACGGCGCTTGTTGGTCATGGATGAAGAAGAGCCGGCTTTGTTTGTGAGTGTTCGTCAACAACGGATTGGGCATCGTACAGTACAAAAGCGTTTGCAGCATTGGGCGCAACAAATGCAGTTAAGCAGTACCCTCCATCCGCATAAGTTACGCCATTCCTTCGCGACGCATTTATTAGAAAGCAGCGGTGATTTAAGAGTGGTTCAAGAGTTGCTGGGCCATGCCAATTTGTCCACCACCCAAGTGTATACTCATTTGGACTTTGCTCATTTAGCGAGTAGTTATGATGCCGCTCACCCTCGCGCCAAACGCAAATCTTAAGTGAGAGAGAGGCGATGATTTTTTACCGTAGTTGGTCCCCTGTTCAGGCCTTGTCTTTCGATCTGGACGATACACTTTATCTCAATGGGCCGCATATCCAACGCGCTGAACAATGGTTGATGGCTTATCTTAAAGCGCAGGTTCATGCCACGGCTCATTTAACGACGGGCCAATGGCAGCAATACAGGCGCCGGGTGCTAAAAGACGCGCCTCACTTAATGGAAGATGTCAGCGCTTGCCGTAAAGCTTGGTTATGCTTGGCTTTTCAGGAGCACGGACTCAGTTTGAGGGAGGCCGAGTTGTTAAGTGAACAAATTTTTCAGCAGTTTTTAGCGGTGCGCAGTGATTTTGTGGTACCGCATGACAATCTTGTTTTATTGCAGCGTTTGGCTAAACGTTACCGCTTAGTGGCTATCACCAATGGAAATGTTGATATCGAGCGGATTGGTTTAGCGGCGGTATTTGAAGTGACCCTGAAAGCGGGCTCAGGCCTTCGAGCCAAACCTGCATTGGATATGTATCAGCGCGCGAGTCAGCTTTTACAACTCAAGCCGAGCCAAATTGCCCATGTGGGTGATCATGCTGTCACCGATGTTGTTGGCGCAGTACAGGCTGGTTATCGTTCGATTTGGCTCAATCAAGCGGGTCAAGCATCAAGCCGATTGAGTACTTTACCGGATATCGAGGTAAGCCAACTGGCACAACTGCAACACCTGTTATAATATACAGGTGTTTTTCCCCCTAAAGAGAGCACCATGGATATTTCTGAGCTGTTAGACGGCCTCAATGATAAGCAGCGCGAAGCCGTCGCTGCTGCCCCAAGTAATATGCTAATTCTGGCAGGCGCTGGCAGCGGTAAGACTCGTGTATTGGTGCATCGCATTGCCTGGCTGATGCAGGTCGAGAATGTATCTCCTTTGTCTATTCTATCGGTAACTTTTACCAATAAGGCGGCAGCTGAAATGCGTTCGCGGGTGGAGAGTCTGGTGGGCAGTCGCTTCCAAGGTATGTGGTTGGGAACCTTTCATTCCTTGGCACACCGCTTGTTACGTGCTCATTATCGTGATGCAAATTTGCCTGACGATTTTCAAATCATCGATTCTGATGATCAATACCGTTTATTGCGGCGCTTGATTAAAGCGATGAACTTAGATGAAAAACAATGGCCAGCCAAGCAAATTCAATGGTATATCAACGGACGTAAAGATGAGGGGCAGCGCCCCGAGCATGTGGATTACAGTCATAATCCCATTGAGCGTCAATATCTTGAAATCTATAAGGCCTATCAGCAGGCCTGTGATCGCTCGGGTTTAGTCGATTTTGCCGAGCTCTTGTTGCGTGCTCATGAGTTATGGTTGAAACAACCGCATATCTTACAGCACTATCAGCAGCGCTTCCGGCATATCTTGGTGGACGAATTCCAAGATACCAACACCATACAATACGCTTGGTTACGGCTGTTAGTCACCGATGCCAATCACATCACTATTGTGGGGGATGATGATCAATCGATTTATGGTTGGCGCGGAGCGAAGATTGAAAATATTCAGCGTTTCGAAATGGAAGTGCCGCAAGTTAATACCATACGTTTGGAACAAAACTATCGTAGTAGCGCCAATATTCTGAAAGCTTCGAATCAACTGATTGAAAACAATCAGGGACGGATGGGCAAGAGTCTGTGGACCGAAGATAAAGAAGGCGAACTGATCTCCATCTATACCGCCTTCAACGATATTGATGAAGCTCGTTTTGTGGTGGCTCGGATCCAGCAGCGCGTCGAAGAACATGGCGTCAGTTTATCTGACTGTGCGATTTTATATCGTAATAATGCCCAGTCTCGGGTACTTGAAGATGCCTTAATGCAGGAGCGCTTAGCTTACCGGATTTATGGTGGTTTACGCTTCTTCGAACGTCAGGAAATTAAGGATGCGCTGGCTTATTTACGTTTACTCAGTAACCCTCATGATGACGCCTCCTTTGAGCGGGTCGTAAATACGCCGACCCGTGGCATTGGCCAGCGTACCATCGAGTTATTGCGTCAGGCTGCTCGGGAACAGCAGTTGAGTTTATGGCAAGCGGTGGATTATTGTTTGCAACAAAACGCGCTGTCGGGCAGAGCGGCGAATGCAGTGAAACAATTTGTTCAATTGTTGGAGCAACTCAAGCTGCAAACCCAAGAAATGTTGTTGAGCGAGCAAACCAACTATGTGATCAAAGGCTCCGGTTTGTTGGCGATGTATCAAGCGGAGAAAGGCGAAAAGGCCCAAGCACGGGTCGAAAACTTAGACGAACTGGTGACCGCGACTCAGCAATTTACTCAGATGGAAGCTGACCAAGATCTTTCTCCATTGGTGGCATTTTTGTCGCATGCAGCACTAGAGGCTGGTGATAATCAGGCCGAGGCCGACGAAGCGGCGGTGCAGCTAATGACACTGCATAGCGCTAAGGGCTTAGAGTTTCCCATGGTGTTTTTAGTGGGAATGGAAGAAGGCATGTTTCCTAGCCAGCAATCGGCTGAAGAGTCGGGGCGTCTCGAAGAAGAACGACGGCTTTGTTATGTTGGGATGACTCGGGCCATGGTCAAACTCTATCTTTGTCATGCCGAAAGTCGTCGGCTATGGGGGAAAGAGGTGTTCCATCCACCGTCGCGATTCTTGCGTGAGCTGCCGGGTGATTGTGTTGATGAGGTGCGTTTAAATACCGCCGTGAGTCGACCCGTGCCGCAAGGGCGTTTTTCTCATCAGTTACAGCAAGCGGCGTTTGATGACAGTGGCTTTAACCTTGGTCAGCGAGTTTCCCACCCTAAATTTGGTGCTGGCATCGTGCTAAATTACGAAGGTTCTGGGCAACAGAGCCGGGTTCAGGTGCAGTTTGAAGAAGCCGGGGCGAAGTGGTTAGTATTAGCCTATGCAAGGTTGGAGGCCATTTAGTCGCTGCTTTAAAAACAAGCTAAGTGGCCGTTTTGGGTTTACGGCGTTGGCGCAATGCGTCCCAAGTGAAAATTGCTAAACCTAGCCAAATAAAGCTAAAAGTTAATAGTTTCATCGGTTCTAATGGTTCCTCATAAATACTGGTCGCTAGGATAAACATCAATGAGGGACCGATATACTGAAAGAAGCCGATGGTGGATAAGCGCAGCCGAGTCGCGGCTGCCACAAAGCACAGTAGTGGTAGGGTGGTGACCACACCTGCGCTGAGTAACAGCACATTTAGTGTGCTGCTGTTGTTGGTAAAATGGCTCGTGCTGGAGTCAGCAAGAATAAATAAGTAAGTCAGTGCCAACGGCACTAACCACAAAGTTTCGACAAACAGACCCGGCAGTGCTGCTAGGTTAATTTGTTTACGTAATAAGCCATAAATACTAAAGCTTATGGCAAGGCTCAATGCTATCCACGGTAGTGAGCCGTAACTCAGCAGCTGGATCAACACCCCAATGAGTGCCAATACGATCGCCACCCACTGAGCGCTGCGAAAACGCTCGCCCAAAAATAGCATGCCCAGCAGCACATTAAATAGCGGGTTAATGTAATAGCCCAAGCTTGCATCTAACATCCGATTATTATTGATCGACCAAATGAAAATTAGCCAGTTTCCGCCAATTAACAGCGAAGTGAGTGCTAAGACCGAAAGCTGTTTAGGATGTTTGAGTACTGCTCTTACTGCCCGCCACTGCTTACTAAAAGTGAGCAATAAGGCGACAAATAGGCAAGACCAAATAATCCGATGAGCTAAGATTTCGTAGGCGGGTACTTCGGTAAGGCTCTTAAAATAGACGGGTGCAATGCCCCACATGATGTAAGCGCCAAGCGCAAACATAACACCATGTTTAGTGGATTGAATTGGCATAAAATTAGGTAAACAAGAGAAAAGGCAAGTTAGTGTAGCAGGGGCTTAGGTTGGTCACCATATTTTCAATGGTAGCTTTTGCATTCAGTCATTTAATCGCCTTGTATTGTCGAAGGTGCGTGGCAGTCGGTATACAATTTTTGCCATGTATCTCGTAAGTTATTCTCTTGTTCACATAATTGTTTAATCTCATTTAACAGTGGTTTTTGTTCAGGACAGTCGCTCAATTGGATTAGGTGCAACAAATGGCCGAGGACACCATTGATCAGCCGCTCCTGTAAGGGCTTGTGATAGCTTTGCCAAGCTCTTACACAACGGTAACCAGGGATAATGCCTTCCGCATAATTCGCGAGTATCAGAGTTGGCCAAGCTCGCTGGGTTTCTTCTTGATTGTTTAAACACTGGCTGAGTGCTGGTTGAATGTGTAAATAGCGTAATCGACAGCGATCCCGTTCATTCAGACAGTCGTCATGGATCTGTTCAAAGTGTTGTAAGCTTTGTTGCGCTTTTTCGAATATGCCAAATTGTTTGCATTCTACGATGCGGTAATCAGGGAAATGAGCGAAATCACCATAGCCATTTAGCTCATGCTCGCTCCATTGTGCTAAGTCATCAATATTGAGCGTGCGGGCCTGCTGCAGTGCTGTTTGTAAAACAGCTTCCAGTAAAGTGATCAACTTTGGAGAACAACTTACCGCACTCATCGCTATTCTAGCCCACCTTATGAAGTCTATCCTTAGTTACAGTATAGCTCCAACTGAGAAAATTCAGCGAAGTGAACTGAATAATTATCAATATTTTGTAATGGCGGTGAATTTTTATCGATTAATCTTGGTGGAAATAAAAGCCGTGTAATCACAGTGACACTATCGCGTAGGGTGAACAGAACAACTACCGCTCACCGAAATCGGAATATCAGTTTCTTAGAGTGTTTTCTTTATTTAACCAACCATATAGGTGCCAGTACCAAAGGCGATATGGGTGCCGAGTTGATTATGTAATTCCATACGGGTGACAGTGACTTTATTCCCTGAGCGGATCACTTCTGCCGAGGCGTAAAATAGTTCGCCGACACCAGGACGTAGGTAATCGATGCGCAGATCGATGGTGCCGGTTTTACTTAGTTGCTCCGAGAGTTGTTGACTGCTTAAGTCGGCGAGACGTTCCAGTGCTGCAGCCGCAGCCGTCATTCCTCCGGCAACATCTAAAATAGTCGCGGTGACCCCGCCATGTAAAATGCCATGAATGGGATTACCGACCAATTTGGGGGACATGGGTAATTTAAGTTTCACGCCAGTGGCGCTGTATTCGAGTAATTCAATTCCAAGCAGTTGATTAAATGGCATCCGATTGATGAAAGTGTCGGCTATCGCTTGTCGCCATTTATGTTGTCGAGAGCTGCTCATGATCCGTCCTAGAGAATTTAAACGCACGTTTGAATACTGTAAAGCTTTAAAAGAATAAAGGCAAACCAAGACAAGACCCTTAGGCTTGATTACAATGACCGACTGATTGTTTCTCGACTGAATTTAGGGATCCTTACCTTTCATGCAACGCGCTCAAAAAATTCTACAAGATGTGTTTGGTTTTGCCGAATTTAGAGCCGGACAAGCGGCGGTGATCGAGCGTTTGCTGAATCATCGAGATTGCTTAGCTATTATGCCCACCGGTGGTGGTAAGTCATTGTGTTATCAAATACCTGCCTTAGTGAAACCGGGTTTAACCGTGGTGATTTCCCCTTTGATTTCCTTGATGAAGGATCAGGTTGATAGCTTGTTGCACAATGGGGTAAATGCGGCTTATCTAAACTCCAGTTTAGCCCGAGAGCAACAATATGAGATTTATCGCCGCTTACAACAGGGTGAGTTGAAGCTACTATATATTTCACCCGAGCGTTTGATTAATGGTGACTTCATCGAACGCCTGCAGCAATGGTCTTTAGCCATGTTTGCCATCGATGAAGCCCATTGTATTTCCCAATGGGGGCATGATTTTAGGCCGGAATACAGTGCGCTGGGTTGCTTAAAGGAAAGTTTTCCGAATGTGCCGATCGTGGCTTTAACCGCGACCGCCGACGATACGACTCGTTTAGATATTTTGCAGCGTTTGAATTTGACTGAGGCTTTCACGCATATTTCCAGCTTCGACCGACCGAATATTCGTTATACCTTGCAGGAAAAGTATCGCCCCTGGCAGCAGTTGAGTGATTATGTGAAACGTCGCCGAGAAGACAGCGGCATTGTCTACTGTAGTAGCCGCAAACGGGTGGAAGAGTTGGCTCTCAAACTCGGCGCTGAGGGTTTGCGTTGTGCGGCTTATCATGCCGGTTTGCCAATCGAGCAGCGTCAGCTGGTGCAAGAGCAATTCCAACGTGACGAATTAGAAGTCGTGGTGGCCACGGTTGCCTTTGGTATGGGGATTGATAAGCCCAATGTACGTTATGTATTTCATTACGACATCCCACGTAATATTGAAGCTTATTATCAGGAAACTGGTCGTGCGGGGCGTGATGGTACCGAAGCTGAAGCGGTGTTTTTATACGATCCGGCTGATGCCAATTGGGTGCGGCGGATGATTGAAGAAAACGACAATGAACAGCAACGCCGAGTAGAGAGTCACAAGTTTAACGCTATTGTGGCTTTTGCCGAGGCGCAAACTTGTCGTCGCCAGGTATTACTCAATTATTTTGGTGAGTACTTAGCCAAGCCTTGTGGTAACTGCGATATTTGTCTCGATCCGCCGAAACAATATGATGGCTTAGAAGATGCGCAGAAGGCGCTTTCCTGTGTGTATCGTTTGGGTCAGCGCTTTGGGATTGGTTATGTTATCGAAGTGTTACGTGGTAGCATGAGCCAACGTGTTTTAGAGCAGGGTCATGATAAGCTTTCGACTCATGGGATTGGTAAACAGTCTGGGCATGAACATTGGATGAGTGTCTTGCGCCAATTGATCCATCTCGGTTTGTTACAGCAAAATATTGCTCGTAGTTCGGTACTGCAATTGACCGAAGCCGCTCGACCCTTTTTAAAGGGGGAGCAAGGCTTATCTTTGGCGGTTCCGCGCCTAAATACCACCAAACAAAGTAAAAAAAATGCGGCCTATGGGGTTTATGATAAACGTTTGTTCGCTTTGTTACGTAATTTAAGAAAGCGTTTAGCCGATCAAGAATCGGTACCGCCGTTTGTGGTGTTTAATGATGCGACTTTGATCGAAATGGCCCAGCGTCTGCCGCAGACACAGCATGAGATGTTAAGCATCAGTGGTGTAGGCTTAAAAAAATTGGAGCGCTATGGCCATCAATTCTTAGCGCTGATTGGCCAATACCAGCCGGGGTAAGTCCGTGCAAAGTCATAGAGAAGGAGCTATATGGAGTTTGTAAATCGCTTTGCCCAAGCGCTTCCCGAGCTATGCCATCAGCAACAGCCAACAGCTTTGAGTGAGCCAGAGATGGTGATCGTTAGTCAACAGAGTTGCCAGTTGTTAGCTTTGGATGCGAACTTTATGGCTAGTGAACAGGGTTTGGGATTAACGGCAGGACAATTACTGGTTGACGGGATGGACCCGGTTTCTACGGTGTATGCGGGCCATCAGTTCGGGGGGTATTCTCCACAATTGGGTGATGGTCGCGCTTTATTATTGGGTGAATTGAAAACGCCACAGGGAGAGCACTGGGAGCTGCAACTGAAGGGCTCGGGTTTAACCCCTTTCTCACGACAAGGTGATGGCAAAGCGGTATTGCGTTCCAGTATCCGCGAGTTTTTGGCCAGTGAAGCCATGGCGGCCTTGGGGATCGCCACCACCCGAGCGCTAAGCCTCGGAGTTGGTGGAGGCGAAGTGCGCCGAGAGCGTTTGGAAAAAGAAGCTATGTTGCTGCGCTTCGCGCCTAGTCATATTCGCTTTGGTCATTTTGAATACCTTTATTATCAGCAGCAATCCGGCCTACTCAAACGTCTGATCGACTTTTGTTTAGAGCATTATTTTAGTGATTGTTTAAAGCAGTCTAATCCAGTGTTGGCGATGTTGCAGCAGGTGGTTGATAGCACTGCTCTAATGATCGCTAAATGGCAGGCTGAAGGTTTTTGTCATGGCGTGATGAATACCGATAACATGTCGATCTTGGGTTTAACCATCGATTATGGTCCTTACGGTTTTCTGGATGATTTTAATCCGCGGCATATTTGTAATCACAGTGATCATCATGGCCGTTATGCCTTCGATCAGCAGCCTGCGGTAGGCTTGTGGAACTTGCAGCGTTTAGCTCAAGCCTTGTCGGATTATGTTCCCAGTCACCAAAGTGAGGCTCTGTGGTTACGTTATCAGCGAGTGATTAATCAACATTATCAGATGTTTATGCTCAATAAGTTGGGTTTGTCAAAGTGGCAAGATCAAGACGAATCTTTGCTTTCCGGTGTGCTCAGTTTAATGGCGCAGCAAGGTTTGGATTATCATTCCAGTTTACGCAGTTTAGCCCAACCGATGGCTGAGTTGCCAGCTTTACTGGGCGAACCTTGGCAAGCTTGGTTAGCGACTTATCGGGCGCGCTGCGCCGAGGCGGAGCGAGACGAAACACAGCGCTGTGAGGCTATCCAACAACATGTGCCTTTATATGTATTGCGTAATTATCTCGCGCAACAAGCGATCACAGCTGCCGAAGCTGGAGATTATTCGGAGTTGCAAACGCTGCATCAAATCTTAAGCCAACCCTTTAATCCTCAGAAAAACGCCGAGCGTTTTGCAGCCCCGCCACCACATTGGGGGAAGTGTCTGGAAATCTCATGCAGCAGTTGATCAAGGCATACCAGATACTGAGTGAACATGGTGCGATTAATCTGCAACATCAGCTAACTGAGCAGAACTTCATGGCTTTTGCTCGTCAATTTATTGAACAGCAGGGATGGGCTGAGTCGTTTAACGAACAGGGTGCCGATTGGCAAGTACTAGGGTTTTATCTTGAACAGCAATTGTGGTGGTGGCGCTATGATCTTTTGAGTGACAGTTGTTGGTTTGAATGCGCCAATTTATCGCAATTTTCCGCAAGTTGCGCACCATTATTGGTCGCCTTAGAGCATGCCAACTTAACTTAAAAAAATAATATTTTTAGCTGGTCAAATTGTGATCTAATCCAAGGTTTGCCCGAGAGTAATCTTCTATATTTACCCACCTGCCTAGCTTAGCTTGTTTAATTATTGCTCAGTTAGTTTGCAAAAACAGCGTCATGGAATGATGTTTTCCACATTAGGAAAAGTATTCACCGCTCCAGATCTTCCTGTTTGTTTTTACATAACCTGTTGTTAATAGTGGTTTATTTTTATAACCTTTATCTTGCTTCTATTTTTGCGAGAGAATTATTGCTGTTTGTCAACAGACTTATCCACAATTTATTCTCTGGCTAAGGGCTTAGCTCTGGTGCATTTTAGGTGGCTGTGGCATCATCGTGCGCAATTAAAAATTGAACTATGGATCAAGCTTATGGCGACCCTCCCTGAGCAGCCTCTGGTATTAGTAGATGGCTCTTCTTATTTGTACCGTGCATATTATTCACCCCCTCATCTGACGAACTCTAAAGGTGAAGCAACCGGCGCGGTCTATGGTGTGATTAATATGCTGCGTAGCTTGCTGAGGCAGTTTCAGCCTGAACACATCGTGGTGGTTTTTGACGCTAAGGGTAAGACTTTTCGCGATGAGATCTATAGCGACTATAAAGCAAATCGCCCATCAATGCCTGACGATTTACGTAGCCAAATTGAGCCGTTACATGCGGTGATTAAAGCTATGGGTTTGCCTCTTTTGGCGATTTCTGGGGTGGAAGCAGACGATGTCATTGGAACCTTAGCCAAACAGGCCTCCGCTGAAAACAAAGCCGTATTGATTAGTACCGGTGATAAAGATATGGCTCAGCTGGTCGATCAAAATATCACTCTGATTAATACCATGACCGATACTGTGATGGATCGAGAGGGAGTGATTGAAAAATTTGGAGTCGCGCCAGAGCTCATTATCGACTATTTGGCGCTGATGGGCGATAAAGTCGATAACATTCCCGGTTTACCTGGGGTTGGCGAGAAAACCGCGCTGGCCATGTTACAAGGCATTGGCGGTGTCGAAGCTTTGCTAGCTGACCCAGACGCGGTGGCCCCCTTAGGTTTTAGGGGCTCTAAAAGCATGCCCAAAAAACTGCGCGAGCATGCTGAAGAGGCGCGTTTATCTTATTTATTGGCAACCATTAAGTGCGATGTTGAGGTTGGCTTCAGCATGGATGATATGAGTCGCAGCCCGGAAGATAAAGATGCGCTGATTGCTCTATTTGGCCAGCTAGAATTTAAACGTTGGCTTAGTGAAGTTTTAGATAAAGACAGTGCTGGCTCTGGGGTGGCTCAAGCGAGTGATGTGGCAAACCAAGCGGTGGTAAAGCCTCTTACTGGGGATTATCAAACCATTCTCAGTGAACAGCAGTTTAGTGATTGGCTGAGCAAGCTGGAACAGGCCGAGCTGATTTCGCTTGATACCGAGACTACCTCACTCAATTATATGCAGGCAGAACTGGTTGGTTTATCGTTTGCGGTGGAAGCAGGCTGTGCTGCATATTTACCTTTGGCCCACGACTACTTAGATGCACCGGCGCAATTGGATCGTGGCTGGGTATTGGCCCAGTTAAAACCTTTATTGGAAGATCCCAATAAATCTAAAGTTGGGCAAAATTTAAAATATGATGCCAGTGTTTTGGCCCGCTACGACATCAATTTACAGGGGATCCGGTTCGACACGATGTTGGAATCCTATGTGCTCAACAGCACCATTACTCGCCACGATATGGACTCCTTATCGTTGCAATACTTGCAGCATAAAACCATTAAGTTTGAAGATATTGCTGGTAAAGGTGCCAAACAACTAACCTTCAACCAGATTGAATTAGATGTGGCTGCTCCCTATGCCGCCGAAGATGCCGATATTACCTTGCGTCTGCATCAGGCTTTATGGCCCCAGTTAGAGCAGTTACCAAAGTTGAAGCAGTTGTTTGAGGAAGTGGAAGTTCCCCTGGTGTCGATTCTTTCACAAACCGAGCGGCAAGGGGTGCGGATTGATAGCGCGCTTTTGGCCAAGCACAGTTTATCACTGGCTGCGCGCATTGATAGTCTCGAAAAGCAGGCTCATGACTTGGCTGGGGAAGCGTTTAATCTAGGGTCTCCGAAGCAATTACAAACCATCCTATTCGACAAGATGCAGTTACCGGTGGTGAAGAAAACCCCCAAAGGTGCGCCCTCAACCGCCGAAGAGGTATTGCAGGAACTGGCGCTGGACTATGCACTACCCAAGGTTATTTTGGAATATCGTAGCTTGTCCAAATTGAAGTCCACTTACACCGACAAACTACCAAAAATGGTGGAACCAAGTACCGGTCGTGTGCACACTTCTTATCATCAAGCAGTAACGGCCACTGGACGTTTCTCATCCACCGACCCTAATTTACAGAATATTCCGATCCGTCATGAAGAGGGGCGTAAAGTTCGTCAGGCTTTTATCCCTGCCGAGGGTTATAAGCTGGTGGCTATCGATTATTCGCAAATTGAGCTGCGAATTATGGCCCATCTTTCTCAAGATAAAGGTTTACTCAAGGCCTTTGCTGCCGGCGAAGATATTCACCGGGCGACTGCGGCCGAAGTTTTCGGTAAGGCTTTGGAATCGGTCAGTGCCGATGAACGACGCAGTGCTAAAGCAATTAATTTTGGGTTGATTTATGGCATGAGTGCTTTTGGTCTCGCCAAGCAACTCGGGATTGCTCGCGGTGATGCGCAAGCCTATATGGACCGCTATTTCGAGCGTTATCCTGGAGTACTGGTCTATATGGATACCACCCGTGATTTCTGCCAAGCGCATGGTTATGTCGAAACCCTATTTGGTCGACGTTTATACCTGCCTGAAATTAACTCGCGTAACGGTATGCGTAAGAAGGCTGCTGAGCGAGCCGCTGTGAATGCACCGATGCAAGGCACCGCCGCTGACATTATTAAAAAGGCAATGATAGCGGTCGCCCAGTGGTTAACAACTCAAGCGAGCGAACATTGCAAAATGTTGATGCAGGTTCATGATGAATTGGTATTCGAGGTTCTAGAAAGTGAATTGGAGCGGGTCGTTCCGAAGTTAACCCAGTTAATGGAGCAGGCGGTGACCCTCGACTTACCTTTGATTGCCGAAGCGGGGGTGGGGGATAATTGGGATGAAGCACACTAAATTATAGAAATATTTGATCAAGGAGGCCTAGGCCTCCTTTTTTTTGAAATTTGGCGGCATTGATTTTTGTAATTCAGAAAACGTTTTCAGGTAATTAAATCACTTCTATTTGTGTAAATGTGAAATTTCATTACAAAAAGTGCTTTATTTTTCGGCGGTATTGCTCTAGAGTAATAGTCGTAGGGTACAGAGGTAAGATGTTCTATCTTTCAGACCTTTATTTCACGTAGTTGAAAAAGGCTATTTTGCCGCCTCGACAGTTTATGTCGAGGCGTTTTTTTATCTAAAACGTGAACCGACCTCAGATTTTTACCATTTATTCTTTTATTCCCATTGTTTGTTTATAAATTCCTTATTATTCGTTGCTAAATTACATATTTGCTTGAGTTTTTGCTGATGGCATGAAACTGCTGATTTATAAAATTAAGTGGTCGTTGTGATGTATTGGCGACAAATGGATGTTTATCTCTGGCTACTCAGAGGGTTAAAAAGAAAGAAATGGAAAGTTTTTATGAATTAGTGTGAACTTATTATTTTTGGCGCAGTCTTAATTTATGCAATTGGAATAGTGCTTTCAGTTTTTAAGAATTCTTTTCTTAGTATGCCTCATCAGATGATGGGGCTTTTTTTTTGAGCGAAATTTGATGCTGTAGATTTTTGCTGGCTGCTTGTTCGTCGCGAATAAATGAAGATAGGCCGCCAGTCTTAGAGCTATTGGCCTATCTCGTATCTGATTGTTGGGTATAAGACGAACCCTACTGAAGCGTCAATAAAGGTGCCTGAGTATTTTTATTCGGCTTGTTCTTGGCTATGTTGGTCGAACCAAGTCACTAGGCTGTTTTGCAGTAAATCTAGACCCTGTTTTTTCAGAGAAGAAAAAGCTTCCACACGCACCTCTCCACCAAACTCTGCTGCGAGTGCTCGGCCTTGTAATACCGCTGTTTTGCGTGCACCTTGTTTGAGTTTGTCTGATTTGGTTAAGAGTGCGAGTACCGGAATGTTAGACTCAACAGCCCATTGTATTAAGCTGCGGTCGGTATCTTTGAAGGGATGGCGAATATCCATTAATACCACGATCCCTTTCAGGCTTTGCCGTTCTTGCAAATACTCAGACAAAGAATTTTGCCATTGTCTCTTCACTTCTTCGGGCACTTGGGCAAATCCATAGCCAGGTAAATCGATTAAACGAACGCCTTCACTCAGTTCAAATACATTGATGAGTTGGGTTCGTCCAGGGGTTTTACTGGTTCGGGCTAAGCTTTTTTGTCGGGAGAGGGCATTCAGCGCACTGGATTTCCCCGCATTGGAGCGGCCAGCAAAGGCGATTTCAATTCCGCTGTCCTCAGGCATTGCCTGAATGTTAGGAGCGCTGGTAATGAAGTGGGTGTTTTGAAAATGATATTGCGCCATGGTTAAGTTAAGCTCTCACAGGAATTTGGGGTAATACATTACGTTTTTGGTAAAATTGTGTAAAATATGCCGTTACTGGGCTAGCTAAGTGTATCACGGGCGCCAGTGTGTGTGGTTTGGAATAATACTAATAAATGGAATGTCATGAAAAAACTTACCTTAGTGTTAATGTTAGTGGCGGGTGTAGCCAGTCCGGTATGGGCAAAGGGAGATGCTACGGCTGGGGAGCAAAAGGCTGCGACCTGTAAAGCTTGTCATAATGATCAGGGCGAGGCCTTAGGCTACCCCAAATTAGAAGGCCAGCACGCTGGATACATTGTGAAGCAGTTAGAAAACTTTAAGGCTGCGGCAACTGGTGGAGAAGGGCGTAGTAACCCGGTGATGGGTGGTATGGCGATGCCGCTTTCAGAGCAAGATATGCAAGATTTGGCCGCTTACTTCTCGAGCCAGCCGATGAGCCCCAATACCACAGCTCCAGAATATGTGGATGCTGGTAAAAAGCTATATATGGGAGGTGATTTGGAGCGTGGTATTACAGCCTGTACGGCCTGTCACGGTCCTCGTGGTGTTGGTCATGACTTAGCTAAGTTTCCGCGTATCTCATCACAATATGCGACTTACTTGAAGACCCAGTTAGAAAGTTTCCGAAGTGGTACGCGTAATAACGACCCGAATGGTATGATGCGTGATATCGCAGCCAAACTGACGGATAAAGATATCGAAATTTTGTCGCAATATCTGGGTGGTTTGCACTAATCCCACAAGGAGTAGCTGGCGCTACTCCGTTCTTCCTGATTTATTATTCGCCATCTTAATTCTAAGTGTTACACTTGCGCCCCTAAAAAATAGGCGAGGTGTTAAGCGGTGAAATGTCCACTCTGCAGTGCTGTTTCTGCGAACGATTTTTATCGTGATAAACGCCGCCAATATTGGCATTGCTCACGTTGTGATCTCATTTTTGTCGATCCTAATGATCACTTAAGTCCTTTGGCGGAAAAAGCTCAGTATGACTTGCATCATAACGATCCTCAGGATGCTGGATATTTATCTTTTTTGCGGCGAGTGAGTGAGCCAGTTATTGCGGCCTTAGATGACTCGGCCGTCGGGCTAGATTTTGGCTGTGGGCCGGGTCCGGCTCTATCGTTATTGTTGGCGCAGGCGGGTCATCACTTACTCAACTATGATCCTATATACTATCCAGAGGCACAGTATTTACAGCAACGTTATCGCTTTGTGACCTGTACCGAAGTTGTTGAACATTTCAATTTTCCAGCAAGTGCTTGGAAACAACTGCTGTCGTTAGTGGATAAACCGGGATTGTTAGCGGTAATGACAAAACGTCATTGGGGAACCGAGGTGTTCCCGCAGTGGCATTACAAGAATGATCCCACGCACCTTGCGTTTTATAGTGATAATACGTTGTGCTGGTTGGCGGAACACTATCAGTTTCAATTGCAAATAGTCGGCCCAGATGTGGCCCTATTTCAGACCGTTTAAAAGGTAAAGAAGATGGCTAGAGGTAAAAAAAATCGTAAAGGCGGCTTAATTGGGATGCGTAAAGATCCTGACTTTAAAGCTAAGCGTGTGGCTGTTCCCGATCGGGTCACCATTGGTAAGGGTAAGGCTTCTGGGAGTCGTCAGCAGATCGCTGAGGTGAGCAGTCATCAAAGTCAAGCGGTCGAAAAGCAAGACGCACGGCTTGGCAGTAAGACACCAGTCGCCTTAGGTGTTGAGGCTCCTCAGGCGCGTAAGCCGGCTGCGAAACCTACCAAGAAAAAAGTGGTTTTAAGCCCAGAAAAAGAATTGGCAAACTTAGAAGCGGATCCCCGCTTAGAAAGCCTCATCGATATCTTGGATGAGGGGGGGAGTATTAGTAAACAAGATCAGCAGTGGCTTGATTTACAGCTGGCTCGCCATGCTGAATTATTGGCCGAATTGGGTCTGGTTGAAGATGCCGAAGAGGCGGACGCTTTAGACGAAGATGAGCAGTTATGGCGTTCGCTAAATAGCGCGTCCTTGGATCAATATAAGGATTAACAACGATGTTTTGGCTGTTGCTGATTGCGGCGCTTATTATTGTGGCCTTGGCGGTGTATGCCGCTTTGTTGGTTGGACGTTTATTTGGTCAAAATAAAGTGATTAAACAAGCCGTTGTTAAACGCAACCAACGCTTATTGAGCGATATTAGTTATATTGCAATCGCGATGCAGCAGCAACGCTGTGGCTTATCGGAAGGCGTAATTCGTCTGTGTAATCTGTTAGTGGCGCTGCAAACGCCTAAGCTGATCGATTGGTCGCAGCGCTTTCCTGCGGTGTTTCAATTGTATGATGCGATCAATGAGTTACCCACTCATGAGGCTCGAAATCGCTTACCTTTGCCGCAGCGCAAACGTCAAGATCAGCATCGCGAAGCTCACGAACAAGCTTTAGAGCAACAGATCTTACAAGAAGCTAAAGTAATCGCCCAACTTAACATAGATGCGCTCTAGGAGAAGATCGGATGGCCATATTAGGTGTTGACTGGGATCAGTCACTCATTGAAAAGTATAATTATTCTGGGCCGCGTTATACCTCTTATCCTACGGCCTTAGAGTTTAGTGAAGACTTCGCAGAGGCACAGTTTAATATTGCCTGCGAAAAGTTTCCAAATCGAAATTTATCACTCTATTTACATATCCCGTTCTGCCATAAGCTTTGTTATTACTGTGGTTGTAATAAGCTGATTACTCGCCACCAACATAAGGCTGATATTTATCTCGATTATTTAGAGCAAGAGATTTTGCTACGCGCACCACGTTTCCAACAGCGTTTGGTGAGTCAAATGCATTGGGGAGGAGGTACGCCGACCTATCTTCAAGCTGAACAATTGAAACGCTTGACGGCCATCTTACATAAACAGTTTCAATTTGCTGAAGACGCTGAAATTAGCATTGAAGTTGATCCTCGGGAAATCGAACTGTCGACCATTGATTTACTCGCTGAACTAGGTTTTAACCGGATTAGCTTAGGCGTGCAAGACTTCAATAAGCAAGTACAGCAAGCGGTGAATCGAGAGCAAGATGAGCATTTTATTTTTGCCTTAGTGGCGCGTGCTAAACAGCTTGGTTTTCGTTCGGTTAATATTGATTTAATTTATGGCTTACCCCATCAGACTCGCCACAGTTTTAATCAGACTTTAGCGCGGGTGATCGAGTTAGATCCCGACCGTTTATCGGTATTTAACTATGCGCATCTGCCGAGTCGTTTTGCGGCCCAAAGAAAGATCGATGAAACGGCACTTCCGAGTAGTGATGAGCGTTTAGGTATTTTACGTGACAGTATTGAGTTTCTTGTAAAGCATGGTTATCAATTTATTGGAATGGATCATTTTGCCAAGCCTGATGATGAGCTGGCAATCGCTCAGAGCAAAGGTAATTTACATCGTAACTTTCAAGGTTATACGACCCAAGGCGAAGCTGATTTATTGGGTTTAGGCGTTTCTTCGATTTCAATGTTAGGGGATGCTTACAGCCAAAATCAAAAAGAGTTGAAGACTTACTACGCTCAAATGGATCGTTTAGGCCATGCTCAGTGGAAAGGTATTGCTTTGACGCAAGATGATTTGATCCGTCGCGAGTTGATTAAAAAACTGATTTGTAATTTTAAATTGGATTTTGCTGAGATTGAGCGACTGTTTGATTTGAAGTTTGAGCAGTATTTTGCAGAAGACTTGAAGTTATTGCAGGGATTTTTGGATGATGATTTAGTACAGCTAAATGGACAAATCTTAGTCGTTACCGATAAGGGGCGCTTATTAATTCGAAATATTTGTATGTGTTTTGATGTCTACTTCCGCAGTCAGGCACGGCGCCAGCAGTTTTCTCGAGTGATATAAATAGCGATTTGAATCAAAAAGGAGCCGAGACTCCTTTTTGATTCTGGCAAATTACGCTTGTTCGCTGCTTAAGCAATTGCGGTATGCATCGGCCATATTTTGCAGTAATTGAAAGTAGCTCTGGGCGTTTGGTACAACGGCGATGCCTAAGGGATCCAACAGGCCGATCTTTGCACCGCTATCTTCGCTAATAGTATGCAGTAGCGCACCATCAAATTGCGGCTCGGCAAAAATACACTGAGCTGAACCTTGCTCTAGATTTTGGCGTATATATTGTAGCGTTTTGGCACCGGGTCTACGTTGTGGGTTAATGGTGAACTCTCCTAAACGGTTTAATTTAAACTGTCGCTCGAAGTAACTGTAGCCATCGTGAAACACAAAGTAACCCTGTTGCTTGACGGGCCTTAGCTGCTGGTCAATTTTCTTGTTGAGCTGATCTAAGCGTTGGTTAAAGCGCTGTAATTGCTGCTGCAGATGGATACGTTGCTCAGGATTGAATTTGATCAGTTGTTCAGTTATTGCTTTTGCTATGACGCGACTTTCGGCGGGGCCAAGCCAAATATGTGGGTCAACCTCATGGTGATGTTCCGCGTGTTGATGCTGTTGGTGGGCCTTTTCACCACTAATTAGTTGTAAATCCTTTAGTTCAAGTAATGCCAGTTGAGCACGTTGGGTCTGGCTCAGCGGTTTACTTAAGAAAGGTTCCAGTTCGTCGCCCACCCATATCACTAAGTCGGCTTGACGGATCCGTCTTACATCCGAGGGACGTAATGCGTAGTCATGTGGTGACACGTTAGGGCTAATTAAATACTCTACTGTCTGTTCGCCTTCGGTCAGGCTACTAATCAATAGTTGCAAGGGTTTAATACTGACTAAAATATTCGCGTTGGTTGCCCATGTGGGCGTGGCGATTAACAATAAAGCAAAGATCAGTTTACGCATGTAGGCTATTCGAGATGATTTAGTAAAATAATACGATAGTGTAACATCTAGTGTAGAATAGCGCGCCCTTGATGAAACCCCATTGGGGTTTTACGTTAGATTTAATCATAGGATTTTGGTATTGACCACCTTACTTTCATTAAGCAATGTATGCGTTAGTTTTGATCAGCGGCTGGTATTAGATCATGTCTCGCTGGAGCTCAATCGCGGCCAGATTACGACGCTGATTGGTCCAAATGGCGCCGGTAAAAGTACGCTGGTGAAAGTGATTTTAGGTTTGTTGCGGGCCGATTCTGGCAATATAACTAAAGCGACTAAGTTGCGCATTGGGTATGTACCGCAAAAGATTAATCTTGATGAATCCTTTCCGTTAACGGTTGAGCGCTTTTTAAAATTGGCTCGACATTATTCTAAACAAGATTTGAGTCGAGTCATTCGACAGTTGGGTATTGATGGTTTGTTGACCCGACAAATTGTTCGTTTGTCGGGCGGTGAGTTACAACGGGTATTGTTGGCGCGCGCGCTGTTAGGCGAACCACAATTGTTGGTATTGGATGAACCCGTACAAGGGGTTGATATTAGTGGGCAAATTGAACTCTATCAGTTGATTGCTGATATCGCACAACAAATTAACTGTGGTGTATTGCTGGTGTCGCATGATCTACATTTAGTGATGGCCGGAACTGACCATGTGATTTGCTTAAATCACCATGTTTGTTGTCATGGAGAGCCGGAAAGTGTCGCTCAACATCCCGAGTTTGCCCGCTTATTTGCCCACAATGAACGCCAGCAATTGGCCGTTTATACTCATCATCATGTGTGTGATGAACAAGATCATCAGCACCACGCATCGACCGAAGAGAATAGTTAAACCATGGACGATTTTTTAATTAATGCCCTGCTCGCAGGCTTAGGTATTGCGGTATTAGCAGGCCCTTTAGGCTCGTTTATGGTGTGGCGCAGACTTGCTTATTTTGGTGATACTTTAGCGCATGCTTCTCTGTTGGGTTTGGCTTTAGGTCTATGGTTGCAGATTAATCCGGTCTTCGCGGTGGTGATTAGCGGAGTGACATTGGCGATTATCTTATTATCCTTGCAGCGCTACAAGCAACTCGCCAGTGATACTTTGCTGGGTATTATGGCGCATTCGGCATTATCTTTGGGCTTAGTCGTGGTGGCTTTGATGGATAATGTGCGAGTCGATTTAATGGCCTATTTGTTCGGTGATTTGCTTGCGGTCACCCACCAAGATTTATTATGGATTTGGGGTGGCGGCGCGTTAGTTCTTGCGCTGTTACTCAGTCAGTGGAACAACTTATTGTCGGCGACGGTGAATGAGCAAATAGCTGAAGTAGAAGGTGTTAATATCGGATTAATGCGGGCTTTATTATTGCTGTTGTTAGCGTTGGTCATTGCCATTGCGATGAAGATCGTTGGTGCTCTAATTATTAGCTCTTTGTTGTTGATTCCGGCTGCTACGGCAAGACGTTTAAGTCGCTCTCCCGAGCAAATGGCGCTCTTAGCTATCTTGTTTGGGGCGATTTCAGTGCTGTTTGGCTTATGTTTATCTTGGTATCAAGATACCCCAGCAGGGCCTTCGGTGGTGGTTTGCGCCGCCTTACAATTTTTATTAATTCATAGCCTAGTGAAAGTAAAAGAGTAATGACAACAGAACCCCTACTTCCAGCAGCCATCAGTTTCGATGTCAACCAAGCTGTGCTCGCCCTACAGCAAGGCGCTGTGATTGCTTATCCTACCGAAGCGGTGTTTGGTTTGGGGTGCGATCCCGATAATCAAGTCGCAGTACAGAAAATTTTAGAGATTAAGTGTCGACCTGTTGAGAAGGGCCTTATTTTGTTGGCTGCTAGCTTAGCGCCTTTGTTACCCTATATTGACTACGCAGGGCTAAGCTCGTCACAGCGGCAGAAGTTGTTAAGCCGACAGGCTCGCCCTACGACTTGGTTGGTCCCGGTATCGGACAAGACACCTGCTTGGATCTGTGGACAATTTAATACGGTCGCGGTGCGGATAACTCGTCATCCAGTGGTTGAAAGCTTATGCCAGCAATGGGGCAAGCCTCTGGTCTCAACTTCAGCCAACTATAGTGGTGAACCTCCTGCCTTAACAGCGGTTAATGCGGCTCATTTACAAGGTGTTGATTTGGTCTTAGATGGTGCCTTAGGCGGTGCTGAACAAACGAGCCAAATTTTAGACATTAAAACTGGTGCGCTGTTACGCCCTTAGGACTCGTGTAAGGAAGTACGATGCAAGATGTGAATATTGAAGCGGTACGTCAGTTTCTGCTGCAACTACAACAAACTATATGTCAACAATTAGAGTTGCAAGATGGTGAGGCTGTTTTCCTTCACGATGATTGGCAACGCGATCCAGCTGAACATCAAGGCTTAACGGGGGAGGGTCGAACTCGCGTATTGAGTGACGGTGCGGTGTTTGAGCAAGCAGGCGTTAACTTTTCTCATGTTTGTGGGCAACAAATGCCAGCTTCGGCCACTGCCCAGCGGCCAGAACTGGCGGGTCGACACTTTGAGGCGATGGGGGTTTCGTTAGTCATTCACCCGAACAACCCCATGTTGCCCACTTCTCATGCCAACGTACGCTTTTTTGTTGCTGAAAAAGAGGGCGAGGCGCCGATCTGGTGGTTTGGTGGTGGTTTTGATTTAACGCCTTACTATGGTTTCGATGAAGACTGTATTAGCTGGCACCAAACAGCGGCGGATTTGTGCCAACCCTTTGGGGATGATGTTTATCCGAAATATAAGGCTTGGTGTGATCGTTATTTCTTTTTGAAACATCGAAATGAAACACGTGGAATTGGCGGTTTGTTTTTTGATGACTTAAATACTCCCAGCTTTGAGCAAAGTTTTGCCTTTACTCGAGCGGTCGGCGAAGGATTTCTCAAGGCTTATTTGCCGATAGTTGAGCGTCGTAAAGCGCTTCCATTTACTGAACAACAACGAGATTTCCAGCTGTATCGACGGGGACGCTATGTTGAGTTTAACTTAGTCTATGATCGTGGCACTTTGTTTGGCTTGCAATCGGGGGGCCGTACTGAATCCATTTTGATGTCTTTACCGCCTTTGGTTCGATGGCGTTACAACTGGCAGCCTTCGCCGGGGAGTGCTGAACAGCAATTATACCAACGTTATTTGGTTGCCAGAGATTGGCTCAGACTAAAAGCATAATTTATCTTAAAAAAATGATTTAAATTCTTGCAAGAATGCCGACTTTAGATTAATTATTTTAACTGTTGGGTGGTCCCCATCAAGTTAACTTTAATGATTTTTTTATTAGTTGGATTTTAAGCTATGAATGGATCGTTTTTAGCAAAACGTCGATTTTCAGATGATAAACATTTTCGCCGTGGTTTTTCTCGTAGTGGTGCTTTTACCATTAAAGAAGCTGAGTTGTTAGAGCGTTGTGGTTACGCTTTCAAAGAGTTGGATGAGTCTCTTCGGGAACCACAAGACGAAGTTGAACAAGCCTTTATCGCGGTATGTCGTAGCGAAGCTGAGCCGGAAACAGCAGAGCAAAAACTATGGTTGAAGTATAAAAAGCTTACTGGGCGTAAAGCCTTTCATGGTTTAGTCAGTAATCCACCGAAAGCTCAGGCTAGAGTGGTAGATAGTGACGTTGACGATGGCGATGATGATGTGGAGGATGTTAGCACTGCCGATCTAGACGGTGAAGACTAAAATAAAGCAGCGTAAGCTGCTTTTTTTGTTATTTTAAACCATTGCACTTTGGCATTTCTGTGTAGCCTTGTTAAGGTGCAATTATGTTTTCTTTAAGTAGCGTTCAACATGGATTTATACGCAGTATTTGGCAATCCAATCCGTCAGTCAAAATCTCCCTTCATTCATACTTTATTTGCTCAACAAACTCAGCAAGCTCTGGTTTATAAGGCGATTGAACCAGCCCTTGATGGTTTTGCCGTCGCGCTTCAGCAATTTTGGTTAGATGGCGGTAAAGGTTGCAATATCACGGCCCCTTTTAAGGAGCAAGCTTATCAAGCGGCTGAGCAATATTCCCAACGAGCCTTATTAGCGGGCGCGGTGAATACCCTTAAGCGGACCGACGATGGTGTGATTTTGGGAGATAATACCGATGGCGCGGGCTTGGTGGCGGATTTACTGTCCAACTTCGGTGAGCTCAAATATAAACGCATCTTATTGTTAGGCGCAGGTGGAGCGGCGCGTGGCGTGCTACATCCCTTGCTGTTAGAGCAACCCAATGAAGTGCTTATTGCTAACCGTACTTTGAGTAAGGCTGAAACTTTGGCGCAGCGCTTTGCGGAGTTTGGTGAAGTTCGGGCTTGCTCATTTGAGCAGCTCAGTGGGAAGTTTGATATTATCATTAATTCAACCTCAGCGGGTCTTGCTGGAGAGCTACCAGCGGTAAGCGCTGAGCTCATTCATTCCAAACTGTTGTGTTATGACATGACTTATTCTGCGCAAATGACTGCATTTAATGCTTGGGCGATTCGCCATGGCGCAGCTAAGGTGGTGGACGGTTTAGGCATGCTAGTGGGACAAGCCGCCGAGAGTTTTGTTATTTGGCGTGGTATCCGACCTGGAGCACGCCAAGTATTACGTGAACTTAGACGAAATTTAAGTTGTTAGTCAACGATAGGTGAGAACCAAGAAGAAAAACCACTAAGCGGTTGCGCTAAATTGCATACCGATGTGAGGAATATCATCTTCTAGATAGGGTTCGCTACAGATTTCAAAACCAAGTTTTTGATAGAAATCTTCCAAATAGCGTTGCGCCGAAATAGCAATCTGCGCTTGTGGCCAACGCTGCTGACAAAAATCAATCGCTTGTTGCATCAATTGCTGCCCTAGGCCGTCCCCTCGGGCAGAGGCTGCGATGACCACTCGGCCAATACTAGCCGTTAATGGGCTAGGCTCAAATACTCGAGCATAACAAAGTAACTGTTGCTGGGGGGTGCTGCCCAATAGGTGCCAAGCTTCCGGATCTTTGCCATCGGCGTCTTGATAGGGACAATTTTGTTCGACCACAAACACCGACTCTCTGAGCTCCAGTACCTGATAGAGTTGCTGATTAGTTAATTGTTCGAAGCTCAGCCATTGCCATCTAATCATTTAATATTCACTTGCAGTTTGTGTTAACAATGACAACACTTTAAAACAAATCGATAAAACAAGACAAGTGTTACTAGGAGTAAGCGATTTATGAATCAAGCAATTATTATTAGTGATGACCAGCACTGGCAGTCGGTCAATCAGCGAGTAGAGTTTACGGCTCAAGTGATGGGGGCGAAGATAATGTGCGCGGTGCGTAAAAGTACTTTAGAGCACCTGGTCGGTTTACCCTTGAATAATGATGCGAAAATGTTGGAGGCTTATCACAGTGTTCAGTTTGATATTGAAGATCTGCTAGAGCAGAAATTACAACAAGAAGATTTCGAACCCAACGGCGACCTTGTTATTTAGCCTGAGCTCGGGATTGTTCGCTGTGTACAATCATGCAACGTCTCCCAAGCTTAGGATCCGTTAAGTTTAACTCTCAAGATATTGCTGTTTTAAGCGTACGTAGTTTTGTGCGGATTCGCCTAAAAAAGCTTTCTCTTTTTCACTCAGGGGGCGAGCTTGTTTGGCTGGACTTCCCATATAAAGATAACCAGAGCTTAAACGTTTATTTGGCGGGACTAAACTGCCGGCACCGATCATTACCTCGTCTTCTACTACGACCCCATCTAATACGATGGCACCCATCCCAACTAATACTCGATTACCAATAGTACAACCATGTAACATTGCTTTATGGCCTACTGTGACATCTTCTCCGATGAGTAGAGGGAAACCATCGGGTGGGTTCTCAGTTTTTCGGGTGACATGTAAAACACTGCCATCCTGTATATTCGAGCGAGCACCTATATGAATATGGTTCACATCACCTCGAGCGGCGACCAAGGGCCAGATACTTACGTCATCACCAAGTTTGATCTCACCATATAGGACAGCGCTAGGATCGACCCAGACTTCTTTGCCGAGAATCGGGCTATAGCCTGAAAAGGATTTAATGGTCATTGCAATCTCCACTCATTGTTGCCATTACGATTGGCTCCCAGCTTACGTTATCCCTCGTTGAATACAAAGTGTTGCACTGTATCAGAAAGGAAATTTAAGACTAATGGATGAGCGTCGCCAAGAAAGCCAATAGTGAATACCGATGTCGAAGTTAAGATAAACAGATATCACAGTATCTAATTGTAGTGTCCAAATTAGCTCATTTCGGCCTTCAAAGTATGAATAATAAGCTCTTCGTGCCTTTTTTCGCCATAAAGTCACATTTTTACGTTTTTATTCAAAAAACACTTGCGCTAAAAACTCGGATCCCTATAATGCGACTCCACTGACACGGCGGGCAGCACGCAATAGCGCAGCAGCAAGCGGTCAGGGTTGGTAAGGCCTGAGGCTTTATCAGCGGCGGTTAAACGCTTCAAACTTTCCTTAGAAAAGTTCTTCGGAAAAGATTGAAGAAAGCGGTTGACAGTCACCGAGGATGGCGTAGAATGCGCACCTCGCTTCGCAAGAAGCAACGCTCTTTAACAATTTATCAAGCAATCTGTGTGAGCACTCACAGAGCACTAAGCGAAAAAAATTAGCTTAAGTGGACTGGAGTGACACACTGTTTTAACAGTAATAATTTCAGTATTTACTTTGAGCGAAAGAACTTTGATTGAAGAGTTTGATCATGGCTCAGATTGAACGCTGGCGGCAGGCTTAACACATGCAAGTCGAGCGGTAACATTTCTAGCTTGCTAGAAGATGACGAGCGGCGGACGGGTGAGTAATGCTTGGGAATATGCCTTTACGTGGGGGACAACAGTTGGAAACGACTGCTAATACCGCATAATGTCTTCGGACCAAAGGAGGGGACTCTTCGGAGCCTTTCGCGTAGAGATTAGCCCAAGTGGGATTAGCTAGTTGGTGGGGTAATGGCTCACCAAGGCGACGATCCCTAGCTGGTTTGAGAGGATGATCAGCCACACTGGGACTGAGACACGGCCCAGACTCCTACGGGAGGCAGCAGTGGGGAATATTGCACAATGGGCGAAAGCCTGATGCAGCCATGCCGCGTGTGTGAAGAAGGCCTTCGGGTTGTAAAGCACTTTCAGTTGTGAGGAAGGCAATATGCTTAATACGTATATTGTTTGACGTTAGCGACAGAAGAAGGACCGGCTAACTCCGTGCCAGCAGCCGCGGTAATACGGAGGGTCCGAGCGTTAATCGGAATTACTGGGCGTAAAGCGTACGCAGGCGGCTTTTTAAGCCAGATGTGAAATCCCCGGGCTCAACCTGGGAATGGCATTTGGAACTGGGAAGCTAGAGTTTTGTAGAGGGTGGTAGAATTTCAGGTGTAGCGGTGAAATGCGTAGAGATCTGAAGGAATACCAGTGGCGAAGGCGGCCACCTGGACAAAAACTGACGCTCATGTACGAAAGCGTGGGGAGCAAACAGGATTAGATACCCTGGTAGTCCACGCCGTAAACGATGTCTACTAGTTGTCTGTGGGTTTAACCCGTGGGTAACGCAGCTAACGCATTAAGTAGACCGCCTGGGGAGTACGGCCGCAAGGTTAAAACTCAAATGAATTGACGGGGGCCCGCACAAGCGGTGGAGCATGTGGTTTAATTCGATGCAACGCGAAGAACCTTACCTGCCCTTGACATACTAAGAACTTTCCAGAGATGGATTGGTGCCTTCGGGAACTTAGATACAGGTGCTGCATGGCTGTCGTCAGCTCGTGTCGTGAGATGTTGGGTTAAGTCCCGCAACGAGCGCAACCCTTATCCTTATTTGCCAGCACGTGATGGTGGGAACTCTAGGGAGACTGCCGGTGATAAACCGGAGGAAGGTGGGGACGACGTCAAGTCATCATGGCCCTTACGGGCAGGGCTACACACGTGCTACAATGGCATGTACAGAGGGATGCGAACTCGCGAGAGCAAGCGGACCCCAGAAAGCATGTCGTAGTCCGGATCGGAGTCTGCAACTCGACTCCGTGAAGTCGGAATCGCTAGTAATCGTGGATCAGAATGCCACGGTGAATACGTTCCCGGGCCTTGTACACACCGCCCGTCACACCATGGGAGTGGGCTGCAAAAGAAGTGGGTAGTTTAACCTTCGGGAGGACGCTCACCACTTTGTGGTTCATGACTGGGGTGAAGTCGTAACAAGGTAGCCCTAGGGGAACCTGGGGCTGGATCACCTCCTTATTATGAACGTTTATGTTTTGTGACGTGTTCACACAGATTGCTTGATAGAAGATAAAGAGAGAAGTTCTAGTGTGGTTTAGAACCAACGAGAACAGCTAACGCAGTGTCCCGTTCGTCTAGAGGCCTAGGACACCGCCCTTTCACGGCGGTAACACGAGTTCAAATCTCGTACGGGATACCATTTCTCTCTTTGGCTTAAGAAAATAAAGCTAAGCATTATGTTGATACAGTGCTTAGCTTTGGTTTCTAAGAAGCCGAATGCTCTTTAACAATTTGGAAAAGCTGATAAAAAATATCTCAAAAATACGAGTTAAATAACAAGTGTTTTTGGTATTCAAAAAATAAGGTGATCGTACTCGAGTGGCAGGATTTATACAGCCTGACCATTCAAGTGATTTAAGCGACAACATTTAGGTGTTGTATGGTTAAGTGACTAAGCGTATACGGTGGATGCCTTGGCAGTCAGAGGCGATGAAGGACGTGTTAATCTGCGATAAGCCATGTTGAGTCGATAAAAGACGTAATAGACATGGATTTCCGAATGGGGAAACCCACTGCATTTTATGCAGTATCGTAACGTGAATACATAGCGTTGCGAGGCGAACCCGGGGAACTGAAACATCTAAGTACCCGGAGGAAAAGAAATCAACCGAGATTCTGGTAGTAGCGGCGAGCGAACCCGGATTAGCCCTTAAGCTTCTTATAATTTAGTGGAACAAGCTGGAAAGTTTGGCCGTAGCGGGTGATAGCCCCGTACACGAAAGGTGATTTGAAGTGAAAACGAGTAGGACGGCACACGTGATATGTTGTCTGAATATGGGGGGACCATCCTCCAAGGCTAAATACTCCTGACTGACCGATAGTGAACCAGTACCGTGAGGGAAAGGCGAAAAGAACCCCTGTGAGGGGAGTGAAATAGAACCTGAAACCGTATACGTACAAGCAGTGGGAGCCTCTTTGTGGGGTGACTGCGTACCTTTTGTATAATGGGTCAACGACTTAATTTCAGTAGCAAGGTTAAGCGAATAGCGGAGCCGTAGGGAAACCGAGTGTTAACTGCGCGCATAGTTGCTGGGATTAGACCCGAAACCCGGTGATCTAGCCATGGGCAGGTTGAAGATTGGGTAACACCAATTGGAGGACCGAACCGACTAATGTTGAAAAATTAGCGGATGACTTGTGGCTGGGGGTGAAAGGCCAATCAAACCGGGAGATAGCTGGTTCTCCTCGAAAGCTATTTAGGTAGCGCCTCGGACGAATACTAGTGGGGGTAGAGCACTGTTAAGGCTAGGGGGTCATCCCGACTTACCAACCCTTTGCAAACTCCGAATACCACTAAGTACTATCCGGGAGACACACGGCGGGTGCTAACGTCCGTCGTGAAAAGGGAAACAACCCAGACCGTCAGCTAAGGTCCCAAAGTCATAGCTAAGTGGGAAACGATGTGGGAAGGCTTAGACAGCCAGGATGTTGGCTTAGAAGCAGCCATCATTTAAAGAAAGCGTAATAGCTCACTGGTCGAGTCGGCCTGCGCGGAAGATGTAACGGGGCTAAGCTATGCACCGAAGCTACGGGTACTTGCTTTGCAAGTGCGGTAGAGGAGCGTTCTGTAAGCCGTTGAAGGTGAATCGTAAGGTTTGCTGGAGGTATCAGAAGTGCGAATGTTGACATGAGTAACGATAAAGGGGGTGAAAAGCCCCCTCGCCGAAAGACCAAGGTTTCCTGTTCAATGTTAATCAGAGCAGGGTGAGTCGGCCCCTAAGGCGAGACTGAAAAGTGTAGTCGATGGGAAACAGGTTAATATTCCTGTACTTCGTATAATTGCGATGGGAGGACGGAGAAGGCTAGGCCAGCGCGGCGTTTGGTTGTCCGCGTTTAAGGTTGTAGGCTGGACACTTAGGAAAATCCGGGTGTCTAAGGCTGAGGATTGATGACGAGTCACTAAGGTGATGAAGTGGTTGATGCCCTGCTTCCAGGAAAAGTCTCTAAGCTTCAGATTATACGAAACCGTACCCCAAACCGACACAGGTGGTTGGGTAGAGAATACCAAGGCGCTTGAGAGAACTCGGGTGAAGGAACTAGGCAAAATGGTACCGTAACTTCGGGAGAAGGTACGCTGCTGTTGGTGATGGGACTTGCTCCCTGAGCTGACGGCAGTCGCAGATACCAGTTGGCTGCAACTGTTTATTAAAAACACAGCACTGTGCTAAATCGAAAGATGACGTATACGGTGTGACGCCTGCCCGGTGCCGGAAGGTTAATTGATGTGGTTAGCGCAAGCGAAGCTATTGATCGAAGCCCCGGTAAACGGCGGCCGTAACTATAACGGTCCTAAGGTAGCGAAATTCCTTGTCGGGTAAGTTCCGACCTGCACGAATGGCGTAATGATGGCCAAGCTGTCTCCACCCGAGACTCAGTGAAATTGAAATTGCCGTGAAGATGCGGTGTACCCGCGGCTAGACGGAAAGACCCCGTGAACCTTTACTACAGCTTGACACTGAACATTGACCCTACATGTGTAGGATAGGTGGGAGGCTTTGAAGCGTTGTCGCTAGATGATGTGGAGCCGACCTTGAAATACCACCCTTGTAGTGTTGATGTTCTAACGTTGTCCCGTTATCCGGGATGCGGACAGTGTCTGGTGGGTAGTTTGACTGGGGCGGTCTCCTCCCAAAGAGTAACGGAGGAGCACGAAGGTTGGCTAAGTACGGTCGGACATCGTACGGTTAGTGCAATGGCATAAGCCAGCTTAACTGCGAGACAGACACGTCGAGCAGGTACGAAAGTAGGTCATAGTGATCCGGTGGTTCTGTATGGAAGGGCCATCGCTCAACGGATAAAAGGTACTCCGGGGATAACAGGCTGATACCGCCCAAGAGTTCATATCGACGGCGGTGTTTGGCACCTCGATGTCGGCTCATCACATCCTGGGGCTGAAGTCGGTCCCAAGGGTATGGCTGTTCGCCATTTAAAGTGGTACGCGAGCTGGGTTTAGAACGTCGTGAGACAGTTCGGTCCCTATCTGCCGTGGGCGTTTGAGAATTGAAGGGAGCTGCTCCTAGTACGAGAGGACCGGAGTGGACGAACCGCTGGTGTTTGGGTTGTTATGCCAATAGCATTGCCCAGTAGCTACGTTCGGAACTGATAACCGCTGAAAGCATCTAAGCGGGAAGCAGGCCTTGAGATTAATTCTCACTAGGACTTTAAGTCCTCTGAAGGGCCGTTGGAGACTACAACGTTGATAGGCAAGGTGTGTAAGTGCTGTGAGGCATTGAGCTAACTTGTACTAATTACCCGTGAGGCTTAACCATACAACACCTAAAGGGTGTTGCTTATAGATACTTTATTTTAGAACCAAGAGTGCTTGTTATGCTCGTGGGATATGTCAGTTTTTTCGAATGTTAAAGACAACAAGTTTTTGCCTGGTGGCAATAGCGTTGTGGAACCACCTGAACCCATGCCGAACTCAGAAGTGAAACGCAACTGCGCCGATGATAGTGTGGGGTCTCCCCATGTGAAAGTAGGTCACTGCCAGGCGCCTATTTTAAAAACCCAGCTATGTGCTGGGTTTTTTTATGTCTGAAATTGCCATGTAAAAGTAGGCTGGATATCGCCAGACACCTATTTAGAGAAAGCCTATCCTCACGGATAGGCTTTTTTATGCCTTACACATACGATGTTTCGCTAAAAACGACCTGTTGCGCGTTGCTAGCGCCTCCGTAGGTCGGAAGCGCTGCGGTTTAAGGTTTTAATGTGAAGCTCTATTTTTATTCAACAAAGCTTTGTTTGTCATGTATAGCCTGTCATTGAAGTTTAAAAAGCGATAATCTCTCATCCAATTGTTGTGACATACTGGCTAAGGTTTCGCTTTCTGAAGCAAGATAACCGGATGCTTGAGTCATTTCTAAGGCAGCGTCATTAATTCCTGACACATTACGATTCATATCTTCTGCAACCGCACTCTGTTCTTCGGCAGCCGTTGCGATTTGGGTCGATTGGTCACTTACATGTTCAATATGACTGACAATGGTTCCTAGATCGCTGCCGCAACTTTCTGCGGATTGAACGCTAACATGCGCTAAGTCTTTACTTTTTTGCATCACACTGGCGGTATCAACGGCGAGTTTTTGTAGGCGATTAATTGTGCTTTGGATCTCTTCGGTTGATTGATTAGTCCTTGCTGCTAAATTTCTAACTTCATCGGCGACGACCGCAAATCCTCGACCTTGTTCTCCGGCTCGAGCGGCTTCAATGGCAGCGTTTAATGCGAGCAAGTTGGTTTGTTCAGAAATACTACTGATCACTGAGGTGACATCACTGATCTCCATCACTCCTTCTTTTAACTTATTCACTTGATCGGTGGCCGATTCTAGTTCAACGGATAAAGTTTTAATGCTATCAACACTTAAACTTACGTCGTTATTACCAAGTTTTGCCTCTTTACTGGCATTAATTGTGTCAGTTGCAGTAGATTCAGCATAACCTGCCACTTCGGCAACGGTTGCCGACATTTGATTCATCGCTGTGGCTAGTTGGTTTAGTTGGTCTCGTTGATTGGTCACTGCTTGACTTGTTTCTTCTGCAGAAGAGGCGATGCGTGTTGCAGCATCTGCTAGTTGTTTCGCTGAGTTCACCGACTCAAGTAAAGCCTTACGAACCGAGCGAATACTTTCGTTAATTCGCATGGCAACAATACCAATTTCATCTTGGCCATGAACTGGAATTTTGGCCGTGAGATCGCCATCGGCGACTGATTTCATCGCTTGCTTAATGTCTTCAAGCGGTTTCACTACGGAAGAGCTAATGATATAACCCAACAGGATCATAATAACGATAATCAGCAAGGTGGCTCCCGCCATTTTTAACACCTGATTGTTCACTTCTTGAGCAATGTCGTCGGTTAGCATTCCTGCACCGACGATCCACCCCCAAGCTTGAAAATTTCGAAGATAGGCTATTTTATTCGAGGCTTGCATGTTGCCATTAGTCCAAGGGTAGGTAACGATGCCACCATTTGGCCTCTGCCCAGCATTAACCATGTCGTACCAATAGTGTTCTTTGGAGCCTTTGCTTGCGTCGCCCATTTGCTGACCAATCAGATCGGCCCGTATCGGATGAGCTAATATTCGGCGTGAAGTATCAATAATATATAGGTAGTTATTACCATCAAAACGAGTTGCTTCGATCAACTCCTTGGTTCGAGCTTGAGCTTCTTCTTTAGAATATCGTTGATTGAAGTCGGCTATTTGGCTGAGAGCCGCATTAACCACTGCCTTGAGGCGTGATTCTCGTTCAAAGGTTAAGTTACGGCTGAGGGTGTTTGCCGAAATTAGCGACAGGCTTATAAAGCCTATGATTGCGACACTAATAAGGATGCTAAGTTTAATACTGACTCTAATATCTTTAAGTTTTAACATTTGTCTATTACCATTTTGGCCCAGCAACGGTGTTACTTGGGGTCTAGTTACCAGTCATGCGATCAATTATTACCCTATGCTTGAATTATCATCATTGGATAAATTTGATCTTGTTAGTCTATGAAAAGCAATTCACCGTAATCGAGACGTACTTTCTTTCCTAGAAAAATTTAGTAGCTAAACCAATTTATGGGACATAGAAATCAACTTCGGTTTTTAAGGTTATAAAGTAAGCAACTCAACTTAATAGTAGTTTCCGCATTAATAGTTTCAAATTATTTGGCGATTTAATTTATAAGGTCTTTTGACATTAGTTGCTCGGCATATTGATCGAGTGCTTTAAGGGCTGGTTTATCTTTTGATTTGCTTCAGATCTAAAACTGGCTGGTGAACGCTATGAGCTTGAATAAATGGCGTCGATGGTCTTGGCATTTTCTGCTGCAAAAATATTCCTAAGTCATATCGATAAGAGTTTAATAAGCGGGCTCTTTTAGCGGGGGGTATCGAGTTTAGCAGTACAGTCTCTGAATCAAGAAGTAATCAAGCACTGTAAAAATAGTTTTGGAAGAACATCTGTTAAGAAGCCGTTATGTGTGGGAGGGGGACTACTTCGAATATTACATTATATGCTCTTGGATTGAACAATTCCTATTTATAAATCATAAGCTTATGGGAAATGTTTTTCCGCAGTTTCATTTTTTTATGACAATTTTTTGCCGTCCACAGGCAAGATTTGCCGATTCTACATGGATTTTACTGTTTAGTTAATAAACAACAGTCATATTGTTTATCGGCAGCGCTAAATAAAAATTTACATCAAATTTCAAAATTAACATAAAATGCTGAAATATATGAATTTAGTGGCATTTAATTTGCATTAAGTCATTGGTGAATGACCTAAGCGACGGATTGTTGTCGGTGATTACACGTTTGTGTCGATTAGATCTTCGTAAGGATGTGTTTCTAATGACGTTAGTGGCATTTGCTTTGCTATAAGTTGTTTATGTTTTATTTAAGCAGCTAATTAAAAGGGGCGTTCAGTCCTCTTCAGTAAAGTATATGAAAGAGTAATAAACGGAACTAGCGGAAGTGGGAATAGATCAATGATAACTAGGATGATGGTGATGTGCAGTATAGCCTTGTTAGCTGCATGTTCGACTATTAAAGAGGGCGTAGAAGATGTTGTGGAAAGCGTCCAAGAGCATGAAGACAGTAGTCAGCGACAAGTCACGGTGAGTACCGATCATCGTTCACCAATTCCAGATGACCCTTACTATGCGCCTATTGAACCCGGCCCTGCGGCGGCACCAGTGATTGTGACCGGCTCGATGTTTAACAGCAACACTTCGCGGAGTTTATATAGTTATACACCTCCTTTCGCTTTAGGCGATACCATCACCATTTTACTTGATGAGGAAGCTACTGCGACTAAGTCGGCTAGTTCAACTCTGGGGAAAGAAAATAGCTATAAGTTGGATCCGATTTCGGTACCTGGTGGCACCTTGACCATTAATGGTCGAGAAGTGCAACTAGAAATGAATCAGAAGCAAGATTTTGATGGTTCTTCAGACGCCAATCAACGACATCGTTTATCTGGGAGAATTACGGTATCGGTGGTCGACATTCTTAACAATGGCAATCTGGTGGTACGCGGAGAGAAGTGGCTGGTAATTAATAACGGGAAAGAGTATATGCGGTTTACCGGTATTGTTCGGCCTCTAGATGTTGCGGAAAATAATACGATCGGCTCTTATCAAGTGGCCGATGCACGGATCGAGTTTAGTGGTACTGGGGATCATGCCGACGTGCAAACTCAAGGTTGGTTGTCTTCGTTCCTAGGCGGAAGTATGTGGCCCTTATAGGAAGTTGATGATGCACCTATTGAGATTGATTTACTCTAGTGCTTTTTTGTATGCGCTATTGGTTGTTCCTTGTTACGGCGTGTGGCTGGAGGGAGAAGGACAGGCGCGGATTATTGATGGTCAAGTCGATACTGCTCGCCAGCAAGCGATCCAAGCTGCGTTGATCACATTAATGTATCGGGGTGGGGCGAGTGTTAAGTCTTTGCAGGTTGTTAAATCTGGAGTGCTGGAAACCGATGAACTAACGGTTCGCACTAATGGCGAAGTGTATGACATGAAGCTGTTAGTTGAGACGATCAAGGAAGACCAGATTATGGTGAAAGTCACGGCTGATATCTTTCCCCTTAATAGCTGTGAAAAGGACAGTTATGCGAAGACCTTATTTGTTGGTCCTTTTCAGCTACAAAAGCGTGAGCATGCTCAGTTGGGCGGAATTTATCGTACACCGGAAGAGGTATCACGAAGAGTTTTTCATCGTTTCAAGCAAAACAGCAAGCGGGTGGATGCGCGTCATTTAATGACTCAGCAAATTGCTTTGGATGGTCGTTACTCGCATGATTTAGAATCGCAAATGCTAACGTTCGCTCGTTCGTTATCGGAAAAATTCGATGTGCAATACATCCTGTTTGGTCAAATCGTCGATATGTCCAGTTATAACGAGACTTCCACCAATCTGCTGGGTATCAGTGATACGGTGAAACAACGAAACTTTCAGATGAAGTTGTTTGTGATTGATGGAATCAATGGAGAGACTGTTTTACGTAAAAATTATGGCTCGAATCGAGAGTGGCCGTTTGATGTCACTATGAAGTTTGATGTAACTGGTGAAACGTTTTGGTCTTCGGATTATGGCAAACTGATTGATTCCTATATAGATCAGTCAGTTCAAGATGTTGAAGATTCGTTGTATTGCCGACAAAGCCTCGCCAAAGTTGTTGGTATCTATAATGGTCAGGTTGTGATTAATATCGGACGAGTAAACGGCGTGCGTAAAGGGGATAAATTTGAACTGGTTCGTCAGCAATATCTGATGCATCTTGATGGTGGTTTAAAAGGCCCGATCTTTAATGCCGACAATACTCAACTCACGGTTGTATCGGTACAGTCAGATCGAGCCGTGTTAAGCACACAGCGCTACTCGGAAATGGCAAATATTCAAATTAGGGATGTGTTGGTCGCGGTTAATCAAGACCCTTTTGCCCTAGACGACTCAATTAATTAGCAAGGAAGATACAATGAGCAGCACTTATAACTCGACGCCACTCGCAACCCAAGATATCGCTTATAAACCTAAGCTTATCGAGGTAAACGCTCAACAGACCGCGGAAGAAAGTAGTAATGGTGGTTTTGCTGAAACCCTAAAGCAAGTGCTTCAGTTAGGTGATTCAAGTGCTACGGAGTCCTTAGGGCAAGCGGCTGATAAGCTCACCACCGAGGAGCAAACCGCAAAGGCTGAGCCGAAGGATCTAAGTCTTGAAGAATTGGCGCCTAAAGCTTTGGATTTAGGTTTAGGTTTAGCCTCTGGAAATCCTATCGCTGCGGGTTTAGCGGGAACTGATTTATTACAAAGTGGCTTAAAAACTGATATCGAAGCACAATTTACTCAACTCGGGCAAACGCTTGCGGCAGCTTTGGTTGCTGGTTTATCAGGTAACCCAATTGCCACGGCAGTGACATCAAGCGTGGAAAGTGTCGGCCAACAAACGGCCTTGGACCAAGTGAAAGCTATCGGAGAGCAGGCGCTTGGTGCAGAGTCCAAAATTTCAGGTGTCAGCGATTTAGTAGAGGCGGTCGGGTCTAAAATTGCAGGAGTGACCGAATCGGCTGAAGCGACTGAATCGAAAACCGCAGCCAACCTCACCGGGGCAATTAAAACCAAGGGAACAATTCCTCAAGCCATTCTCGATGCTCAAGCAGCCAAAATTAATCAACAAAAAGGTATAGAAGAGAATAGTTAATCGCTGGCTGTTCTTTGATTGAGAGGAGTCTTGGTATTTCACTTCTCTTCAATACCCGCTAATGTTGCTGCGTATTACATCGCTGAGTGAAAGCGCGTCAGTCGTTTTCAAGTGAGATCACCGCGCAGTAAGATTGGACTCATGACAATTCTTTACAATTTAATACCCTTTGTTTTACATAGCATAAATGTAAAAAATCTAAGTGATATTATATCTTCACATGTTCTTTTGATGAAGATTGAATATGATGGCATGAAGAATGTGTCGGTTTAGGTAAGGGAATATATGAAAATTATTGTGCTTTGGTTACTTGCATTAAGCTTGTTTGCCTGTGGTGGGGGTGGGGAGAGTAATGGTAGTAGTGACGGTAATGTCACAGAAGAACTCCCAAGCTATCTGCTTTCAGGGACCGCAAACGTATTATCGAATACTGTCATTGATAGTGATGTAAATGATTTCAATGCTCCTTATGTAACCAACAATACCAGCAGTACCGCGCAACAACTCCCACCGATTGCCGTAGTTAGTGGCTATTTAACGAGTGAAGCGACGGGGGTGGCCGATGATCGGTTTGCCGACGAGAATGATGATATTGATGTTTATAAAGTAGATTTAGAGCAGGGCCAGTCGATATTTTTAGAAATCGCCGACTGGCAACAGGGAAGCGCTGCGAATAGTGATTTTGATCTGGTTTTGTATCGAGTTAGTGATCTGAGCACGGAGGTGGCGAGCTCTATTGGCGTGAATCAAACTGAATACCTCAGTGTCGATGCAGCCGACAGCTACTATGTACTCGTGACCACTTATACGGATGCCAATCAAACTCTCTCTCGTGGTAATTATACTCTACGTTTGATTGCACAAAACCAGCAAAGTACGGCGGCTGGGCAGTACTTGAGCACCCAACAGGATTTTGTGAACGATCAAATCGTAGTCAAGCAAGCACAAACTTTGGCGCGTGCCATGACTGCCACCGATGATGAGTTATCGCTACTGAGCGCTGGCCCAACCATGAGCTTGTATCAGCAGCAGAGTGGTGCTCGGGTCCGCTCATTGGGGACTAGCACCAGCGCGCCTGAGGTGGCTGGATTTTCCGATAACGCTTCCGCCGAATATAGCGCGAAGAAACGCAGTTTGCTGAAAGTGAAGCAAATGGCCCATCGGCTGGGAAGTGATAAGGTGACGCCTAATTATCTTTATCGGCCCAGTGCATTATCTAACGATCCCTTAGTGGCTCGCCAATGGCATTATCAGCAAATTAATTTAGCGGCAGCTTGGCAAGCAATGCAAGGGCAAACCTTGAACGATGTTGTGGTGGCGGTAATCGACACTGGGATGTTCCAAAGTCATCCAGATTTGCAAGCTCAACTGAGCGATGACGGTGTCGATTTTATTCTTGATAGCGATATGTCTCTTGATGGCGATGGCATTGATAGTAACCCTGAAGACCCCGGCGACCAGAGCGGTACCAATGGTAGCTCATCTTGGCATGGCACCCACGTGGCAGGCACCATCGCGGCACAAACCGACAATGCGATAGGTGTTGCAGGTGTCGCTCCCAATGTGAAAATTATGAATTTACGGGCCTTGGGTTATGGTGGCGGAACGCTGTATGATATTTCTCAGGCGATTTTATATGCGGCGGGCCTGAGCAATGCCTCGGGTCTTTTGCCGAAACAAGCTGCCAGTGTCATTAATATGAGCCTAGGCGGAACCAGTAGTTCTTCAGTATTAAACGATGCCGTACAAGCTGCGGTGGCTCAGGGCGTTATTGTGGTCGCAGCAGCGGGTAACGAGAGCTCTTCCCAAGCAAGCTATCCTGCGGCCTTAGCCAATGTTATTGGTGTTAGTGCGGTGGACGCGAGCCAAACGATTACCTCTTATTCTAATTATGGCAGTTACATTGATATTGCTGCGCCGGGCGGCAATAGTAGCGTTGATTTAGATGGGGATGGTTATGGTGATGGGGTCTACAGTACTTATGTGAATCAAAGAGGCGCTAGTCTCACTGCAAGTTACCAATACTTAAATGGCACCAGCATGGCTAGTCCGCATGTTGCTGGGGTTGTTGCGCTGATGAAACAACTTAATCCCAACCTTAACACGGCAGATTTTTTGAACTTACTGGCCAGCGAGAGCCTCAGTGATGATATTGGTGCTGTGGGTCGAGATGATAAATATGGTTATGGCTTATTAAATGCCGAGAAGGCGGTGCAAAGTCAAATTGATAGCAGTGGTAATATCTCTAGTTATCTCCGTTTAAGCACTCGTCAGATTAGCCTCAGTTCTTCAGAAAGTTCTGCTGAATTCACTGTAACATTAGTGGGGAATAGCGGCCTGTCGGTACAAAGTGTGGCCAAAGACGCTGGGTGGTTAACCATTGACTCCAGCGAAGCCGATAGTAACGGCTTAGGTCGCTATGTGGTTGAAGTGAGTCGTACTGATTTGAGCGATGGTACTTATAGTACCACCATCACTCTAAGCGCTTCCGATGGTCGAGAATATCCAGTCAGCTTATCGATGACGGTGAGCAAACAGCAAGCCGATGATAGTGGTTTAGTTTATGTGTTTTTGGTTGATCCCGTGACAGAAAATCTAGCTTATCAACAGCAGGTGACAATGACTGGGGGAGTGTTCCCGTTTAGTTTTGCGCAAGTGAAGGCCGGTGAATATCGTCTTTATGTGACTTCTGATCTCGACAGGGACGAGAGTATTTGTGATGAAGGAGAGCTGTGTGGTGCTTACCCGGTGCGCAATGATATTACCTCCATCATCGTTGATGGAAATATCATTGGCTTGACCCTAGATATCGAACCCATTAGCTCACAGTTTAGCAGCGCACAAAATATCGCTATTTTAAAGGAATAATCGCGAGATATGACGTCGGGTATTGGCTGAAGTGGGAGAGTGCTTTTAGCCAATACCCTATGCTTTGCTGAGCATCCATAAGTTGATGCCGTAGAAGAAGATATGTAATCCAAACAACATGCCGATTAACCACGCCAGTCCAGCTGCACCCGATAAGATAATCACGAGACCGAGTAAGATGCTAAACAGCGCTCGGCACTTCGCCCAAATAAGCTGCCCCGCGTTTAGTCGTGAGCCTTTGAAACTTTGGATACCGTAGATGATCAAACCGCCGCCTAAACACAGGGCGGCTAGACCTAAAGTGATTCCAGGAAACAGCGTTAGTAATAGTCCCACGGCTAAAAACAACCAGTAACTACTATGATCGATTGGTTTGACGAGTTGTTTGCGTAGTCGTTGGTTGAACCATAAGCCTACAGCGGCATAAGCAATGATCGATAAGCCTAAAACGATGGCACTAAAGGTCCCTACATAATAGGCCAATAGCATGGTGATGAAGCCAGCGATAATATGTACAATCGCGATTTGTTGAAGATAGCTAAACTTGTGCTTGGAAAGTTTCATAATGTTCTCATTTCCTCAAAATAAATTGTGGTGAGGCGATTTGAGAGCCAGACCCGCATCGTCTTATCAAGGTAGTGATGTGTTGTTGAAAGTACAACTAAAAATAGCGGTATTGTGGCAAAATTAAGGCACTTAGTTTTGCGATGAATTTTATATTTGATTGCTGATTTTATTGATCAATATCTTGTAAAGTTACATAAATTTATTATTCATCATACTAAATGAAGATCTAGTTCAATTAGTTGGTGACTAGAGCTTGCTTGACTATTGGTTAACAGGATGTGAACAGGCATAATAGAAAAATATCGCTTAAGTATGTTTTGTTATGGTGAACGCCAAACGAGAAAGGGGGCTAAATGCTGGAATTGAGTTGTTTACGTTTATCGCAAGATAAGTTGGCTGCGTTAATCGAAATCACACCGCAAGACAGCCATGTTAGCGTCACCGATGTTCAAGCACTGTTGCATCGTTCTGAATATAGCCACTACTTATTTGATGAGGAGGCGATTCAAGACGCTGTTGCTAAGTTTGCCGAGTTGAGGGAGTCTCCTGAACTGATTAAGAAGTGGGGCGATACTTTTATAAAAATTGCCAGTATTCGCAATGCTGAGATTAGTATTCGAATTTCAGAGGATAAGATGGTGGCTCGAGCCACTATTACCGCCGCCTATGGCGGTAGGCCAATCTCTCAGGGGGATCTGGTAAATGCTATGCAAGAAGCGGGGGTGAGCTTCGGTCTACAAAAACAACGCGCTTTAGCATTGCTTAACGCCGCTAGAACTGCCGATCCGGGGATGAAATTGGAGAAGGTTGTGGCCTTAGGTCGTGCAGCGGTTGATGGTCAAGATAGTCGTTTCGAGCGCTTAGTTGCCACTCCTAAAGAACGTTTGTTACAACCTCAGGAAACCAGTGATGGTAGGGTTGATATGCGTGACCTTGGTAGCCTCGAAACGGTTGAGCCAGATAAGCCCTTGATGCGCCGCCATCCCTTCACTGTCGGTCGTCAGGGGATGAGTGTTTGTGGCGATTCCTTACCTTTTAAGCAAGGCCGAGAGATTCCTTTTACCGTGGGCGAGGGTTCGCGTATAGCAAATGATGATCAAAACCTGTTACTGGCGACCTGTACCGGCCTGCCTTTGGAAATCGAAAATGGCATGAAAGTTGACGATGTGTTGTCGATTAAAGAAGTGGATGTCAGCTATGGCCATGTCGATTTTAGCGGTAGCATATTAATCACGGGTAACGTTGCCGAAGGTATGAAGGTGTCCGCGACTGGCGATGTACATATTAATGGTTTTGTCGAATCGGCGAATATTGTTGCGGGTGGTGATGTAGTGGTTGGTAAAGGGGTGATAGGCCACCGACTCAAGGAAGGGGACGAAAACTACTCCTGTTCGATTCAAGCCCAAGGCGAAGTGCATGCCACTTTTATACAGTACTCTCATGTCCAAGCGGAAAAAGATGTGACCGTGACCAGCCAGTTACTGCATAGTAAAATAGAGAGTAAGGGAAAGGTGACGGTGAGTGATGCGGGTGGTTTGCGAGGAACCTTAATTGGTGGCTCTGTCGAGGCTGGTGATGAAATATCGACTGTAGTACTTGGCGCCACTGCGGGCACTGCAACGCAGCTGACTATCTCTGGTGATTTTGATGAAATCCAAGAAGAGCGTCGAAGCTTAAATAATGTGAAGCAAACTCTCCACCAAAAGCTGGGTAAGGTGCTTGATGCCCAGATGAAGTTGAGTTCTGTAAAAAAAGAAGAACGGGAGCCCGATACTGCCGATAAACTTGCGGCAACCTTACATCATACTCGTCAGGAGTTGGTACAAATTGACTTTGCCCTCGATTATAACCAGCAATTAGAGCAAGAATTTTTTGCTAAGGCGAAGCTGACGGTGCGCCGAGAGTTACACCCTAATGTTCGTTTAGATATTGTGGGTCAGAAATTATTTACTAATCGGGAGTACGGCCCCACCGAAACCAAATATGAAGAGGGTAAAATCAGCTTCACGCCTCTAGTGGGTAAAAAGTAAGACCGAGGTTGAATGACTAAGGTGTCGAGTGTGGTGTGAATCGACCAGTGACACAAGCTGTTAGTTTAAGCCATGTTTCTGGTAAAAATGCGTCGAACAGCACTGTTATAACCGACTAATTATTTTTAGGTTTTTCTAAGAGTTCTAGGGCATATTCGAAGGCCGCAATAAAATCACCTTCGTGCTGATTGGCATTTGTTTGCATTGAGCCACTCACCAAGCGAACTTGGGTTTTCGGGCGTTTTTGTTTACTCGGTTTGTTCGATTTACTCAGGTCAGAACGCTTCAAATTCAGCCTCTAGTTGCGAGTAGTGATTCGTTATTGTTGAATAAAACATCTTAATCAACATTCGATGCCAGAACCATAGTTATCTATCGCATATTTAATCATTGCCGCACTACTATCGAGTTTCAGTTTACGTCTGATCTTTAAGGTATGGGTTTCTACGGTACGGATACTAATCGATAATTTATCTGCAATTTTTTTGTTACTACAGCCAGAAGCGAGTAGTTGCAATACCTGTTGCTCTCGTTTACTGAGGGCCGCGCTGGTTTTGCCTGATTCGAACAGTTGGTTAGAGACCCCTGCACTGATATAACATCCGCCATTGGCTACGGCTTGTAAGGCGTTGACCAGCTCGCAAGAGGTAATGTCTTTTAAAAGGTAGCCTTTGGCACCATGACGCATTGCATTTTGCACGTATGCTTTGTTGTTGTGCATGCTTAACATAATTACCTTCGTCTCGGGGGATTGTACTGCTAGTAATTCTAGCAGCTGAATCCCATTGAGCTTGGGCATATTAATATCAGTGAGCACAATTTGGGGTTTTAAGCGGATGACTAAATCTAAGGCTTGTTGCCCATCTGCAGCGGTGCCTACGACTTTAAATTCTTCCGTGGTTTCTAATCGCATCTTCAAACCATCTTGTACTAAGGGATGATCGTCGACGAGTAAAACTGAGGTCATGTAATTTGCTCCAAGGGTATTTGGCTGAATGTTGAGCACTTTTGTAGCGGGAGTTTGATGGTAATTTGAGTCCCTTTCGCAAGTTGGCTATGGATACTCACTTGGCCATCGATGTGGGAAATTCGTTCGAATATATTGCGTAAACCCAAGCCGCTACTGGCGAACTCGGGGCCTCGATTAAATTGTTTGAAGTTTGCTTGAGTTGATTTGTTTTCGATTTCAAAACCACAACCATTGTCGCGAATGGACATCTGGAGTTGTTGTTTACGATGCGTTAATAGAATATCGACAGTATCAGCAGCAGCATGTTTTTCTATATTTTGTAGAGCTTCCTGAGTGATCCGATATAAGGTGGTTTGGACCATTGCTGGTATGTGAATGGCATTGATGTCGCATTCGAAAAATACGTCGATAGCGGTGCGTTGTTCAAATTCTTGGCAGAGACTGGTTAAAGCCGCGCCGAGGCCAAGATCATCTAATACACTTGGGTGTAGATCTTTGGAAATACGTCTTATTTCACCGATTGCTTGATTAATGGTGTGGAGTCCTTGGTGCAAGCTAACGCTGATGGTTGTTGGGGTGTTGCTGCATTCGGTTGCGCTTTCTAGGCGATACTTAATAGAGACAAGCAGTTGATTAATACCGTCATGTAATTCACGACTCACGCGCTGTCGCTCTTGTTCCTGGGAGTCGATGATTCGTTGGGTGAGCGCTTTCAGTTTTTTATCGGCCAGCTTGTGTTCGGAAATGTTGAGAGAGGTGCCTAGTAAAGCGATCACAATGCCTGAAATGCTGGTGACGATGAATAGCCATATAAAATTATGATCAATATTTTGCTCGGTTTGCAGCTTGATTCGAGCCAGTTCTGCATCCACATCATCGAGATAGACGCCAGTGCCTAGCATCCATTGCCACTTGTCGAGCAGGACCACATAAGCCAGCTTTTTCACCCGTTTTCCGGTACTGGGTTTTTCCCATAAGTAATGGCTGAAACCGCCGCCAGCTTTCGCCTGAGTAATCAGATCCTGAATTAACATGGTGCCTTCCGCATCTTGGTAATTCCAAAGGTTTTCTCCGACTAATTCGGGCAATATCGGGTGTACTAAATTTAGTCCATCTAAGGTGTACGCAAAAAAATAACCATCTTCACTAAAGCGTAGTCGAGTGAGGATGTCTCGAACTTGCTGTTTCGCGTATTGATCGTTGGCAGACGCTGGCTCATAAATATTGCGAATGCTCGCAAAGGCTTGCGCGATATGATTTTGCAGTTCCAGGGTTTTGCTGTGCATGATATTGGTTTTGATCAGCTTAAGCTGTTGCTTTGCCAGCGTTGATGATTGCTTAAAGACCAAGCTAGCAATTAAGGCTGTAACGCAAATCAGGGGAACCACCGACAGTAGAATAATTTTAATTTTAAGCGACCACATGACCGAAGCGTCTCATTATTTCTTGTTAATTTAATGTTAAATCTGTTGCCTGAGCTAAAATAGTGAAATCGTACGAACTTATACCAAAGTATAAGGCTACGTGATCTTACGTAATCGAAAACCGTAGTTTAGCGGATAGCGCCCTGTTAACAATGTGATAACATTGTTGGTGCTCAATTCGTGAGCAGCGAATACTGGTCATACCTAAAATAATCAACGGATGATAAGGAAAGGGTGAATCACATGCTTAAGTCCCTCTGCAGTAAAACATTATTGGCTTCGGTCATTATTGCCTTTAGTTCCACGGCTTTGGCCGCAGAGAAAGTTTATAAATTGAAACTCGCCGAAAGCTGGGGGCCCAATTTTCCGGTATTTGGTGACGCAGTGAAAAACATGGTGAAAATGGCCGACGAGATGTCCAATGGGCGTTTAAAAATTCGGGTCGACTCCGCCAACAAACACAAAGCGCCGTTTGGCGTGTTTGATTTGGTGAAAAGTGGTCAATACGATTTAGGTCATTCCGCCTCTTATTACTATAAAGGTAAGGTCCCGAATACTCTCTACTTCACTACGATGCCCTTTGGTATGAATGCCCCTGAGCAACATGCCTGGTTGCAATATGGTGGCGGTCAAGCCTTGATGGATCAGGTTTACGCTGAGCATAACTTGCTGCCCTTTCCTGGCGGGAATACTGGAGTACAGATGGGGGGATGGTTCCGCAAAGAAATTAACTCGGTAGACGATTTAAAGAATCTTAAAATGCGTATTCCCGGATTTGCAGGTGAAGTATTGGCTAAGCTTGGCGCAACACCAGTGAATATTCCGCCCGGTGAGTTATATACCGCCTTAGAGCGGAATACTATCGATGCGCTGGAGTGGGTGGGGCCATCATTGGATCTGCGAATGGGCTTTCATAAAATCGCGCCCTACTACTACATGGGATGGCATGAACCAGCCACTGAGTTAATGTTTATCGCGAATAAGAAAAAGCTTGAAAGTCTACCGAAAGATTTGCAAGCGATCCTTGTGGTCGCGATGCGTAAGGCGGCTTACGACATGTTTATTCACTCCTATGCTGAAAGTGCCAAGAACTGGCAAACCATGTTGCAGGAGTATCCAAATATTCAAGTGAAGACCTTCCCAGTGACGGTGATTAAAGCCTTGAAGGAAGCCAATGATGCATTGCTCCAAGAGAAGGCTGCGAGCGACCCGATGGCCGCTAAGATAATTCAATCGCAACAGCAATTTATGCAGCAAATACGAGCTTATACTGCCATTTCTGAGCAAGGTTACTTAAATAGTACCCAAGATTTGTAGTGGCTTAAGGCGCTGGCGGCAGTGGCGGCTAGCGCCTCCATCGACAAATTAAAGGGGAGGTGAAAGATGTTGCGTTGGCAACGAGCTATTGATGGCTTTTCTAAAGGAATTGCGTCTCTCACTGCGGTATTGATGCTGTTGATGCTGGTAAATATCTTTTATGACGTGGTGATGCGTTACTTTTTTCGCTCCAGTTCAATTGGTATGCAGGAGCTGGAATGGCACTTATTCTCGGCGATGTTTTTATTGGGAATTGCCTCGACCTTACAGGCCGAAGGACACGTGCGAGTGGACATTATCTATGACAAGTTATCTCGTCGTAAAAAGGCTTGGATAGACAGCTTGGGGGTGCTGCTATCGCTGTTACCATTCTGTGGGTTGATGGCTTGGTACGGATATGACTTCGCCTTGGAGTCTTATCATCTTGGTGAAATTAGTGGTGACCCAGGTGGCTTGGCTTATCGCTGGCTAATTAAAGCGATGATCCCTATTTCAGCGCTATGTGTCGCGTTAAGCGGCCTAGGCATGTTACTCAAGAATTTAATTCAGCTGCGAAATCAGCACTAACTCGTCGTCGCTAAAAGGAAGTTTTCATGATTGGGATTGTCATGTTTTTCGTAGCCTTATGCATGCTATTAACTGGTTTTCCGGTGGCCTTTGTTTTTGGCGGCGTGGCGCTGGTATTTGGGGTTCTTTCCGAAGGCTTCGAGCTATTTGCATTTATGCCCTTTCGTATCATGAGCATCATGCAAAACTCAGTATTAATGGCGGTACCGTTGTTCATCTTTATGGGGATCGTGTTGCAAAAAACACGTCTTGCTGAACAGCTATTGGAAGCGATGGGCCAGCTATTTGGAGGCGTACGCGGTGGTTTAGCGGTCTCCACCATTCTAGTTGGCGCGTTGTTGGCTGCATCAACAGGCGTGGTGGGCGCTTCGGTGGTGGCGATGGGGGTTATTTCCTTGCCGGTGATGCTGAAATATAAATATAACAAGGGGCTTGCTACTGGCGTGATCTGTGCCTCGGGCACCCTTGGTCAAATTATTCCGCCGTCGATTATTTTGATTATTCTAGGGGATGTGATGGGAGTTCCGGTTGGCGACCTATTCAAGGCCGCATTAATGCCGGGAGGGGTGCTCGTTGGGGCATTCATTTTATATGTGTTGCTGATTGCCTTTCTCAAGCCTGAAATGGCCCCCGCTTTACCTAAAGATCAAGTTGCTGGGCATGGTCTCAAGCCTTGTTGGAAGGCCTTTAAGGCGATAGCTCCCCCCTTAAGCTTAATGATTGCGGTATTGGGCTCTATCTTCTATGGCATTGCTACGCCCACTGAATCTTCGGCGATTGGTGGTGTTGGCGCTGTTTTGTTGTCTTTGTTATATCGTCAGTTCTCTTGGAAAATTATTTATCAGTCGGCCTTGGAAACGGTTAACGTTACTGCGATGGTGTTCGCTATTTTCATTGGTGCGACGGCTTTCTCGATGGTGTTTTCCTACACTGGTGGCGAAGAGGTCATTGAGCAAGTGATGACCAGCCTTCCTGGAGATAAATGGGGATTCTTGATCTTAACGATGTTAGTCATATTGGTGCTGGGTTTCTTTATCGATTTTGTAGAAATATCGTTTATCGTGGTGCCGATGTTATATCCGGTTGCCGACCTGATGGGGATTAACTTAACTTGGTTTGCGATTTTGATCGCCATGAACTTACAAACTTCTTTTCTTACCCCGCCCTTTGGTTTTAGCTTGTTTTATTTAAAAGGTGTGGCTCCCCCAGCGATTAAAACCACCGATATTTACAAAGGTGTTATTCCGTTTATCGCGCTACAAATTTTAGTGTTGGTATCGCTACTTATATTCCCCGAGTTTTATGGTTTTTCGGTTTAGCTGAGTTTGAGATGATTGGGTGGCGATTAATCTTTGGTGGTATTTTATTGGGAATAAAGTGATAACAATCCTTGAAACATGCTGAATCAATCATCCGAAAGGCTCAGGAAGATTTAGTTTAACTCAAACCAAGTGCGAGCACTCAACAGCTTTAGAGACTGTTGAGTGCTTGCAAAGCCTAGAACGAAGTGCGCTTGTAGTGACGGTATTCTGGGCGCCAAAAGCTGGTTTCAATCGTCTGACTTAATACTTCATCAGAGATGGGGATTGCTAAACCCTGTTGCATGGCCGTTTTGGCGACCGCATAAGCGATGTGTTTGCTAACGATGCGAATTTCTTCGAGGGGAGGCAGCAAAGCTCCCTCGCCGTCATTGGCCAACGGTGAGCATTCGGCTAAGGCTCGGCTGCTGGCAATTAACATCTCATCACTGACTCGAGTCGCTTGACTCGCTAAGACGCCAAGGCCAATGCCGGGGAAAATGTAACTATTGTTACATTGGGCGATGGGGTAGCTCTGCTCTCCTAGTTTTACTGGAGAAAAGGGGCTTCCGGTCGCCACTAGCGCTTGCCCTTGGGTCCAACGAAGGATGTCTTCGGGAAGTGCTTCAACTCGGCTGGTAGGGTTTGATAAGGGTAATACGATGGGTTTTTCACAGTGCCGATGCATGGTTTCTATGATCGCTTGATTGAATACTCCCGGGGCGCCAGAGACGCCGATCAGCACGGTCGGTTTTGCGTGTTCGACCACATCGAGTAAGGATAGACTGTCACTGCTCAAGCCCCATAGTTGCTGCAACTCGGCGGGTTGTGCCAGGCGCTGTTGAAAGTCTAACAGGTTGGGCATGTTGCTTTGCAGTAAACCCCAGCGATCGACCATGAAAACTTGGCTGCGGGCTTGTTGTTCACTGATCCCTTCTTCGACCATGGCGCGCACAATCGCTTCGGCGATCCCACAACCGGCTGACCCTGAGCCAACAAAGGTGATCCTTTGTTCGCTTAACGCCGAGTCGGCGGCTTTACAGGCGGCTAATAATGAACCGACGACGACTGCTGCTGTTCCCTGAATATCGTCGTTGAAGCAGCACAATTGATCTTTATAGCGTTGTAAGAGTGGCATGGCATTTTTTTGGGCGAAGTCTTCAAATTGGATCAGAGCCTCCGGCCAGCGAACCATCACGGCTTGCATAAATAACTCAATGAACTGAGCGTATTCTTCGCCGCCGATCCGTTGATGACGCCATCCCATATACATTGGGTCATTCAATAGCTGCTGGTTGTCGGTGCCCACGTCCAATACGATGGGTAAGGTGTAGGCTGGGCTGATCCCGCCACACGCAGTGTACAGCGACAATTTACCAATTGGGATCCCCATGCCTCCGATGCCTTGATCGCCCAAGCCTAAGATCCGTTCGCCATCGGTCACCACGATAATCTTTACGTTGTGACGGGTGGCATTGTTCAGTAGTTCATCGATACGGTGGCGATTGGGGTAAGAAATAAATAGCCCCCGAGAGCGACGATAAATATTAGAGAATTGCTCACAGGCCGCGCCTACGGTGGGAGTGTAGATAATTGGCATCATTTCGCTGATATGGTCTTCGACGAGTCGGTAAAACAAAGTCTCGTTGGTATCTTGAATATTGCGTAGGTAAATATGTCGATCAAGATCATTGGTGAAACTTTGGTATTGTTTGTAGGCTCGTTCACTTTGTTCATCGATACTTTCGATGGCTTCGGGCAGTAGTCCCTCTAAGTTAAAGAAAATCCGCTCTTCTTGGCTGAAGGCGCTGCCTTTGTTCAGTAGTGGGGTTTCTAACAGTGCCGGTCCGGCATAGGGTAAGTAAAGTGGGCGTTTTTTATCATCCATATCGACAAGGTCTTTCGCTAAGCACAGAGGAATGGTTATTTTTTCACATTCTGCACGCTAGGTCATGGTTATTTGTATCGAATGTTAGCTTAATGTTGATCGAATGTGGGCTTAATATAGGCGAGCCGGCACCGCTAGTAGATTGGGAAGGCATAACGCTTGGTAAACCAAGTATTACAGCCTGAGCATCTAAAAGCGACAACCGACTAATGTAATTATAAATCACAGCCGCTAAATCGCCAGTCCAATGTTGCGAATATGTTAATTTGATGATGCTTATCACTATTTGTCGCTTGGCTATCCGTTCCTCAGGATTTAGTAACGGGCTTGAACTTGCTGAGGCATCGCCTTGAGTTGTTGAGTCACCAGCGCTTCCAATATTGCGGAGAGTGGCCTAGGGTTAAATGCTTCGACTTGCTGTAAGGCATAGCCGATTGCTTCGATAGTGGAGAGTCCCTGTGCAATGGCGGTTTTACGTATTTTATATTGGCCTTGAGGCGGGCTGGTAAAGTGAAACTGGGGCAGAGCATGTAACCAAGGGTTGAGGTGCCAGAGTTTTTGCGCTTTACGCCAGGTGCCATCTAAAAATATCAACGTGGGATAAAGCGCAGGCGTATGGAGAGTGGTCTGCTGAGTGAGCGCCAGACACGCCTGTTGTTCGAGGCTTTGACTGTGCTCACTGGGGTAAATTAGCCAATACTGTTGTGGTTGTTGCTCTACTGCTTGGCGTAAGGCGGCGAAATCCTCGGGCTGCTCACCAGATATCAATTGCGCTTGCTCTAAGGCTAAACAAGCTAAGTGAGCAGTACCTTTGGCCTGCTTCTGTTCACTTGGGTGCTGTAAGATAATAAGCGGATGCTGATGCCGACAGTGTTGAATGTATGAGCATAAGCAGTGACTTTGTGGGCGTAAACAGCGGGCGCAATGGGGTCGACTCATGATCTCGATTGATGAATGTTGGAAATGGTTAATTATACCTATCTCGGCTTCAATTGGCATTGTCCGTTAGTGACGGCCCGTTTAAGCGACATCTTTCTGCTGCATCAAAAAGTGACGGAGGTCGCTCGGACAGTGCGCCGATAGATGAATGTATGTTGCTTGTTCGCCTAGCAGATTTGGCCAGGCTTTGAGGGTTCCTTCGGCTAAGCGTGATTCGACACTGATCTGTGGCAATATTGCCCACCCGAGGCCCGCTTGTAGCGCATCGAGTAGCAAGGTTTCACCCATAAACAGATTGCTTTGCTGTGGCTCCCTCATATCGAAAAGCTTTAAATGTGCGTCGAACTGCTGGCGATGATTCACTAGTTTGGGATGTGCCACTTTTACGAGCTGCGCTTGTTTCCAGGGGAATACTTCAGCTGCTGCATGTTGCTTGTTCGCTGAAAAACTAAAGTGTACCGAGTGTTGTTGAGAACCGCTAAAGCGGAGCTCCAATAGCGGATCATAACGATGTAACTGCTGTGCGAGTAAAGTTAACCAAGGGCTGGGAAACCAGGCTTGATAACTGATACTGAGTTGTAAACTTTTGGCCTGTTGCAAGTGCTGACAGTGTCGCTGGAGCTCGGCGTAACGACCCACAATTAGCTCGGCTTGTTCAACTAAGGCTAGGCCTGCGTGGCTTAATTGATAGAACTGACCGGTTTGTACAAATAGACTACAGGCCAGTTGCTGCTGCAGTTGTTCCAGTTGCTCTAGGATCCGCTCTGCGGGCAAAGCCAGCTGCTCGGAACAAGCATTGAGGTCGGCTTGCTTGGCTAAACAAACAAAGCTTTGTAAAGCGGCAAGGGTGGCGTGTTCATCCATCATAAGCGCTCAGTCCTAACAGGTTTAAGCAATGGGCGACCTGGCTGTCTCGTTGGCTGCTTAACCATAGTATTTCTATCTCTAATTTGGTTGGTGAAAAATAATTACTCAGATGTAATTCAATTAAGCTGCCATTACGAAAGCTCGCTTCTAACCAATGCCGTGGGGCAAAGGCCCATCCCATACCTAATACCAATAGATCATGAAGGATCTCGCGATGTTCCAGTTGCCAACAATTGACTCGGTTGAGTTGCAGTTCGATGGGAAGATGAGGTAAGCAAAGCTGGCGATGGCCTTGTAATTGTTCGACACTAAGTTGTTGGTGTTTACTCAAACTATGCCGTGCAGCGCAGGCGAGGGCTAAGCTAAGATTGCAGTAACGGCGCGAATGGGTTTTTACAGGTTTTTGCTGACGGGCAACTCGTAAGGCAATATCAATTTCCCCTTGGATTAATTGTTCAGATAGCTGTTGTGAGCCAAGTTGCACTAGTTTTAACTGTTGCAGCGATAGTTCGCTAATAAAGCGTGGATAGTAGTGCAATAGACTTTGACAAGGTACAAACTCATCTATTCCAATGATGATTTGTTGTGGCTGAATCGGGTGTTGTTGGTCACTGAGTAAGTTGTTTAGCTGAGAATGTAGTTGTTTCGCTCGTTGATAAAGTAGCTGCCCTTGCGAATTTAGGTTCTGGTAATCGCGATTAAACAACTGGCAGTTAAGCTGGCGCTCAAGTTCTATAAATAGTTGCTTGCGTTGAGTTGCGCTGGTTCGTTCAGGAAAATGGTGGCTTTGTTCGTAATATTGTACAAACTGACGCAGTAATTGGATGTTGGGGAGGGCCATCATTACTCGTTATGATTGGGAAGCCTTGTATAAGGCTAGCAGAAAATGATTGCAGAGTAAGCTGTTAGGATAAGCTTTCATCATTTTTGAACGCTGGTTTTTGTTTGTATCTGGAAGGCGGTGAAGCTGTTATTCGTGACCGGTAAGCTGATTTGCTCGCTTGTCTGTTGAATAAAGCTTGTCGGGGATCGCCAAGCGTGATAAATCTAAGTCGAGTGCAGCGCCGCTGTTTGGCGGGCGCGGGCACCAAGCGCTAGCGATTAATTTGGTTGTAAGGAGTGCTTATGAAAAGTGAAATCGATTTTGCAAAAACCGGTTTATTAAATCGTTATTTAGCTGAACGAGAGCAATTTTTGAAAGGGACTTGTTGTTTTGTTCCCGACAGTGAGATTAACTTGAAAGAACAGCAGCACAGCGCGCTGCAACACGCTTATCAACAATCTTGGATTACAATTTTTGAGTATCAACACTGGTCACAACAACTGGATTTGTGATTCGCTATCTTGGTTAATTCGCTGCGCGAGGGTTTCAGCGAATTTGTTTCTGGCAAAGCATAATAGGCTATCGGCAGTTTGATAGCCGCTAGTTGCCGCCGTAAGAATTGATTTAAGCGGTGGCTTGTCAAGCCGTTTGGGCCAGCGATAAACGCTACTGGTCGCTGGCCGTACTCGGCGCTATCTTGTGCCACCACAATCGCCTGCCTAATTTGCGGGTGCTGCAACAAGGCCTGTTCGATTTCTTCTGGCTGGATGTTTTCACCTGCACAGATAAACATATGATTACTGCGACCTAAGGGATAAAGATTATCTTGCTGCATTCGCCCATGATCACCGCTGTTAAACCAGCCCTCTTGGTCGACGACTGGGCAAATCCCACCATTCTGCCAATAGCCGAGAAATAGTGTTTCGCCCCGTAGCAGGATTTGTTGTGCCTCTATTTTGGCTTGTCGGTAGGGCAGTAATTGATAGCCTCGCTGGCCTAATCGATGGTTGCGGGTGGCCACCTGTGAACTCATTTCGCTACTACCATAGGAGCTATAGACCTGAAATCCCCGCTCGAGCGCTGCATCGATGAGTCTATCATTGCAGGCTGCGCCGCCAATTAAGAGCGTGCTTAACTGCAAATTGGCAGCGTTAAAATCGGGGCGCTGTAATAGCCGGTAAAGTTGCGTTGGTACTAAGGAGACATGGCTGGTGGCGCTGCTCACTAAGTCGGCATACAGTTGGCCCTTGTTCTGTGCCACGACGATCCCGGCCCCCGCTAATAGGCAACGCCATACAATGGCCTGTCCACCAATGTGATAAAGCGGCAAGGATAATAACCATTGAGATTGGGGCACCAGCGGGAGCATGCTGTGCGAACCCAAGGCACTGAAGTAATGATTTGTCCAACTGTGCACCACCGCCTTTGCTGGGCCACTGCTACCTGAAGTAAACACCATGCTTATCGCTTGGCTGGCTTGGATTTGGTCTGGCGAAATTGCCTTTAAATCTCTTTGCTGAGGATTAAATTCAACTCTTTGGCGACCGCTCAGTGTTGCTTGGCTATCAGTCCAATAGAACTTGGCATCAATTCGCTCGCTAAGGCTTTGCAGTTGACTCACTGGGTGATGGTGGTTGAGTGGGCAAAAAATATAGCCTAGTTCTAAACTGGCTAACTGTAGTAGCAACATGCGTAGCTGGTCATCACCAAAACAGCTGAGTCGGTCGCCTCGGCTAAGGCCTTGCCGACGCAGTTGTGCTGCGGTAACGCCCACCATTGCCTGTAACTGTTGATAACTATAGTGCTGTTCGCCAATACTCAGGGCCACCCGGTTCGGGTGTTGTTGGCAAGTCTGATGCAGCGGATGTTGCTGTAGGGGATCGCAATTCATGGCGGCATTATGCCGTACTTGGTGAGCTTTGTCGCCGCTAAGTCGATGCTTGGCGGCGAGTACCCAGTGCAGCAGGTTTGCTGCACTGGGTAAGGTTTAAGCGATTAAGGCTGAGATGCCAAAGAAGGCCGCTACGCTGGCATAGCCGCGCATCAACTTTAGACCATAGGGTGAACGTTGAACCAAGTTTCCAAGCAGATACCCCCCACAAATGATGGCTATCGAGCTGGCAATAAAGCCGGCAAAAAATAGCTTCACATCGGCGCTTGCTGGCACCTCATTACCATGCGCTGCACCATGAAGTGCGGCGACAATACAAACCGCAGCGGTCACTGCACTCGCCGAACTGGGCAGTAGCTTGGCCACTAATAGCGCCATCACTAACAGTGAAATGGCGAGACCCGTTTCCAGCATCGGTGGCACAAAACCAAAGCTGGCGACAACGGCGGCTAAAACTAAGGCGAACAGGCTTTGCATTAAGCTGAGCTTGAGTTTGCCGGTTTGACTGGCTAATAGACCAATAAGGCTTAAGGCGAGCAGGTGGTCAAGACCAGTCAGTGGATGTAAGATCCCCGCGCTCAAGCCATTATGAACGCCTTCATGGGCCAAGCTGGGGAAGCTGACCAGGGCGAGTAAACCAATACTAAGTAATTTTTTCATGGGAGATCTCCGTTAAAGGGTTGAATTGGCGAGGTTTGCAGAGCTTTCTTCTAACATGCCTTGCTCGATAATAAAGTTGATGATGTCTTGTAAACCTTGGTTGGTTTTGAGATTGCTAAAAACAAAGGGGCGTTCGCCGCGCATTTTTTTTGCATCGCGATCCATCACGTCCAGCGAGGCACCTACATAAGGGGCCAGATCGGTCTTGTTGATGATCAGTAGGTCAGATTTGGTGATCCCTGGGCCGCCCTTGCGGGGAATTTTATCGCCAGCGCTAACGTCAATCACATACAGGGTTAAGTCGCTCAGCTCTGGACTAAAGGTGGCACTGAGATTATCGCCGCCACTTTCTACCAGCACTAAATCTAGGCCTTGATGCCGACGGTTTAACTCGGCGATTGCAGCAAGGTTCATCGAGGCATCTTCACGGATCGCGGTATGGGGACAGCCACCAGTTTCAACCCCTAAGATCCGATCTTCGGCCAGTGCGTTGTGACGCAACAGAAACTGGGCATCTTCTTTGGTGTAAATGTCGTTGGTTACCACCGCTAGGTTAAAGCGGTCTTTCAGTTCACGACAAAGGGCGGTCAGTAAGGCAGTCTTCCCCGAACCGACAGGGCCACCGACCCCGACGCGTAAAGTTTGTTTAATGGTCATTTTATATCCTCGATTGGCTCAGTTTCGCCGATTAAGAGCGGAACAAGCGGCAGTATTGGGTTTCGTGAAGGGTGCTGGCCAAACTTAAGGCGGGCAGCGACCCGGTAATTTGTTCAAAGGGCAAAGCCAGGCCATAGGCGCGTGCGGGCGGCAACAAGGGTAGCAACTCGCTAAGTAGCTTTTGGCAGGCGGTTTGCCCGAGCGGTAGCGTTTTACCCGCCACCGCTAGTTGGTTTTCTAACCATGTCCATAGGTAGCCATCTGCCAAGTCGTTGAGTGGGATCTGCCAATGTTCACCTGCAACCGCAAACATACTGGTCCAGCTCATCGGTTCATCACTTAATGGCGCGATGATGTCGGCGTCGAGCTGTTGTAATAAAACGCGCAGCGCATTGCCCATTTGAACGTCTTCTAACTCTAACTCCCGAGTCTCTCGGCTGGCGATGAGTTCCAGATTAAGCTGTTCAAAGCGGCGGTAATCTTGTATCGACCAAGCTTGGTATAAAGCCGCGAGCATTGGGATATCCAGACAGGCAAGGCCTGCTTCCAAACAGCCCTGGACCCAAGCTTTTAGCGCGGCGGGGTTAGTCACCCAAGCATTTTCGATGGCGTACTCCAAACCTTGCGAGTAGGCAAACCCTCCCACTGGTAAGCTGGGGCTTACCAGTCGCATGAGTTGCAGTTGCGCCATACTGGCCATTAGTGACTGTGTCCCGGTAAGTGGCTGTGATAGGCTCCTGTCTCGGGATCAAAGGGGCCTTGGTGTTGCTCCACCCGCAAACCGTACAATTCCACTAAATCTTGCAATACATGGTCGGGTTGAAAACGAACCCAGCCCTCGCCAATTTGCAGAGGGGTATGGCGGTTGCCTAGGTGGTAACAGACTTTGGCGAACATCAATGGGTCATCGCTATAAGCGGTGGTGACCAGTTCATCGGCACTTCTAATTTCAACCACTTCACCATTGTCGGCTTCCAGCAGTTGACCATTTTGTAGCACCTGACCGCGTTCTAAGAAGAAGCCAATTTCTTGCTGGGCCTCGGTTTGCGCCTTGATCCGGGCCTTTTTGCGTAACTCGTAGCTCAATACCACACGGTGATGGACCGGACCATGGTAGTGATGGAGGGTTTGATACACCTTTAACATTCATTCTCTCCTTAAAATAAAAAGTAGCGCTGCGCCAGTGGCAGTTCGGTTGCAGGTTCACATTCCAGTAATTGGCCGTCGGCACGAACTTCATAGGTTTGTGAATCTACTTCCATATGGGGTTGATAGTGGTTATGCACCATGTCTTTCTTGGTGATGTTGCGGGTATTTTTGCAAGCTACCAAGCGACTCTGTAACCCGAGGGTATCCTGTACCTTGGCGTCCAGCGCCGCTTGACTGACAAAGGTGACCCTCGTTTCGCTCATGGCCTTGCCATAGGCGCCAAACATCGGCCGGTAATGAACCGGTTGCGGAGTGGGGATTGAAGCATTGGGATCGCCCATCGGTGCCGCAGCAATTGCCCCACCTTTGATGATGAGTGAAGGCTTTGCGCCAAAGAAGGCTGGTTTCCATAACACCAAGTCGGCTAACTTACCCACCTCCACCGAGCCGACTTCGTGGGCAATACCATGAGTAATCGCTGGGTTGATGGTGTACTTGGCGACGTAGCGTTTAGCGCGGAAGTTGTCGCAGCCTATAGCTTTATCTTCTTCGAGTAAGCCGCGTTGCTGCTTCATTTTATGCGCGGTTTGCCAGGTTCGGGTAATCACCTCGCCGACCCGCCCCATGGCCTGTGAATCGGAAGCAATCATCGAGAAGGCACCTAAATCGTGCAAAATATCTTCAGCAGCAATAGTTTCTTTGCGGATCCGTGAATCGGCAAACGCCACGTCCTCTGGGATTGACGGGTCGAGGTGATGGCATACCATTAACATGTCCAGGTGCTCATCCACGGTATTTACCGTGTAGGGGCGAGTTGGATTAGTTGACGAGGGTAATACATTGTCTAAACCACAAGCGGTAATGATATCGGGGGCGTGACCGCCACCGGCGCCTTCGGTGTGGTAGGTATGGATCACTCGGCCTTTAAAAGCGGCGAGGGTATCCTCTACAAAACCCGACTCGTTTAGGGTATCGGTATGAATGGCTACCTGCACATCGTAGTTTTCGGCCACGGTTAAACAGTTGTCGATAGACATCGGGGTGGTGCCCCAGTCTTCGTGAAGTTTGAGCCCCATGGCACCGGCAACCAGTTGTTCTTCTAGCGGGCGCGGTAAACTGGCGTTACCTTTACCTAAAAAGCCTAGGTTCATGGGAAAGCTGTCAGCCGCTTGCAGCATTTTACCTAAGTGGAAAGGCCCCGGAGTACAGGTAGTGGCATTGGTACCTGTGGCTGGTCCGGTGCCGCCACCTAACATGGTGGTGGTGCCAGACATTAAGGCTTCTTCGATTTGCTGCGGGCAAATAAAGTGAATATGAGAGTCGACTCCGCCAGCCGTTATAATTTGTCCTTCACCGGCGATCACCTCGGTACCGGCACCAATTTCGACATCAATATTATCTTGAATATCCGGATTGCCTGCTTTGCCAATGGCCTGAATGCGACCTTCTTTAATCGCGATATCGGCTTTAACAATGCCCCAATGATCAAGGATCAAGGCATTGGTAATCACCGTATCGGGAACCATCGCACAGCTGGCTTGGCTTTGCCCCATACCGTCGCGGATCACCTTACCGCCGCCAAATTTTACTTCGCTACCATATTGGGCGTAATCTTTTTCGACTTGAATGATGAGTTCGGTATCGCCTAGACGCACCTTGTCACCTAGCGTTGGGCCAAACATCTCGGCGTAGGCGCGTTTATCCATCTTGCTCATGCTTGCTCCTTGGTGTCTAAGGCACCCATTACTTCACCACGAAAACCGTAGACTTCGCGCTTACCACTTAAAGCAACCAGTTCTACTTGGCGACTTTGTCCGGGTTCAAAACGGACTGCGGTGCCTGCTGCAATATTTAGTCGCATGCCAAAGGCGGCCTCACGGTCAAAATGCAGGGCTGGGTTGGTCTCGGCGAAGTGGTAATGTGAACCCACTTGTACCGGGCGATCGCCGCTATTAGCAACATCGACGCTAGTGGTGGCTAAGCCTTGATTGAGCTCTATCCAACCATCTTCAATAATTAGTTCTCCAGGTATCATCTGTCGTTCCTTGTTGTTGGTGCTAGAGGCCAGGCCTAAGGGATCGGGTTATGCACAGTGACAAGTTTGGTGCCATCGGGAAAGGTGGCCTCAACCTGCACTTCAGGGACCATTTCTGCGATGCCATCCATCACTTCATCGCGGCTGAGCAGGGTTCTTCCCCAACTCATTAATTCGGCGACGGTTCGGCCTTCGCGGGCACCTTCGACGATTTGCGCTGAAAGATAGGCAACGGTCTCTGGATAATTGAGTTTTAGGCCTTTGTCTTTGCGTCGCTCGGCAACCAAAAATGCGGTGAACAGCAGTAGCTTGTCTTTCTCTCTTGGTGTTAATTCCATATTTGCCTCGTAATTTGTGAGTAATTAGGTATTCCAAATGCGTGGTGCTATGGCTTCTCGGCCTAGGGTACATGGGCGGATCAGCGCCCATGCTGCTTCAAATTGCTGACGCACGGTTTCGGCCTGATCACCTAAATAACGCAAGATAATTAGGCCTCTGACGAGGGTGATCCCCAGCTGTGGACAGCTAAGATGCTCCCGTAAAAGATCTAATAGTTCGGTTTGTTTGGCCTCACTGAGCTGGTCAACGGTGGCTAGCATACAAGCATAGACATGTTTACTTGCCAGCGCCGCTGGATTGTTGGCACTCACTGCGTTATGAATACGAGTATTCTCGATTAATAGTGGACGCTGCTCGCGATAAACCTTAATCGATTGCAATAATTCACCATGATCAAAGTCTTCATCGCTGGCTTTACGGCCTAAACAGGTGATTTCCCAGGCAATTAATTGGGCATTGCCGTGTAGCTTAAAGTGACTGTCTAAACGGCCTTGAGCGCCATTAAACACGATGGTTTCCGGTGGTAGCCATTCCAAACTGCTATTGGTTTGTAGGTGAAACAACTGTTGTTGACTCTGTTGCTGGCGAGCAAGATTGGAGCGATACAGTTTGCCAGAGGCGGGGGTGGTGAGTAAGACCTTACTGCCTTCGGCACATGTTACGTTCATATGTAACTGGTCACCAGCCACTAAGCCCCCAGGTGGGTGCAATAAGTAAACGTGGCAACAATCGTTTGCTTGCCGCTCAGGGTGAAACGGTCGTTGCACCCGTAATGGGCCAATACTCTGGTTTAAGGTTAAGCGAGTCTTGGCCGCAATTGGCGCAAAACCTAGCTCGAGTTTGGCTAGCCAGCCTTGCTTAATTGGCGCCGGAGTACTGCTGTGCTTGACTTGAGTAAGCTGACTCACATCATTCCTTTTTAGCTAACTAGTTGTTTTTGACCTTATTTATTTAGATAAATACAGCAAGAACCAAACCAGCTTTTCCTGTACTAAGCAGCACTAGCTTGAATGCGTATTGGTCATAAATTCTTATCCTGATTGTGGATCTTTATGGTGCGAGCGCATTTTTTTGGTGCAATAGATGAATACTTATTAGTCACTAAAATATTCTGGTGCATGTTTTTGAGGCAAATGTTCGATTCTTGTGCATTAGGATCTTGTGTTTCGCTTTGTCTCTGGGATTAACTGATTGTTTTATAATGATTTTGGTTGGTTGGCATGGTCAGTGCTGCAGTTCGACTAGCAATGCATGAGGTATCGCATGCTTTAAAAGCAACAAAAATAGGGAATATAGCAATGACACAACACAATACATGGAAGAAAATAGCCACAGTCGCCAGTGGCGTAGCTTTAGCTTTTTCAATGAGCGCAGCTCAGGCAGCAGATACTATCAAGGTCGGAGTCTTGCACTCCTTGTCAGGCACCATGGCGATCAGTGAAACCACACTGAAAGATACCGTGCTGATGATGATTGACCAACAAAACAAAAAAGGTGGCTTGTTAGGCAAAAAACTGGAACCGGTGGTGGTTGACCCTGCATCTAACTGGCCGTTGTTTGCCGAAAAAGCACGCGAATTACTGGACAAGGATAAAGTGGATGTAATTTTTGGCTGCTGGACTTCAGTGTCGCGTAAGTCGGTGTTGCCTGTGATTGAAGAATTGAATGGCATGTTATTCTACCCGGTACAATATGAGGGCGAAGAAAGCTCTAAAAACGTATTTTATACAGGGGCCGCGCCTAACCAGCAAGCAATCCCTGCCGTGGATTACTTGATGAGTGAAGAAGGAGTTCAACGTTGGGTATTGGCCGGTACCGACTATGTTTACCCACGCACCACCAACAAAATTCTAGAAGCTTACCTCAAGTCTAAAGGGGTCGCGCCTGCTGACATCATGATTAACTACACGCCTTTTGGTCATTCCGATTGGCAAACTATCGTTTCTGATATTAAGAAATTTGGTGGCGCAGGTAAAAAAACCGCGGTGGTTTCAACCATTAATGGTGACGCCAACGTGCCATTCTATAAAGAGTTAGCCAACCAGGGGATATCGGCTGAAGATATCCCTGTGGTGGCTTTCTCGGTGGGTGAAGAAGAGCTGTCTGGTTTTGATACCACTCCTTTGGTGGGTCACCTAGCGGCATGGAATTACTTCCAAAGTGCTGAGAGTGAAGCCAACGATGAGTTTATTGCCGCGTGGAAAGCCTATACCGGTGATGACAAACGCGTGACCAATGATCCTATGGAAGCGACTTATATCGGTTTCCAAATGTGGGCAGAAGCGGTTGAAAAAGCTGGCACGACCGATACCGATGAAGTCCGAGAAGCGATGTATGGTATTACCGTACCGAATCTCACTGGTGGATATGCCGTGATGAATACCAACCATCATCTGACCAAACCAGTGCTAATTGGTGAAATTCAAGCCGATGGTCAGTTCGATATCGTATGGCAAACCATGGGTGGTGTGATTGGCGATGCCTGGACGAACCATCTTCCTGAAAGTGCCCTGTTAGTTGCTGATTGGACCGCGCCAATTAGCTGTGGCAACTTCAATATTAAGACCGGCCAATGTTCAGGCCAGAACTATTAAGTCGGTTCGCCTGAACAGCTAAGCGCCTCCGGTGCTTAAATGAAAGGCGCGACTGAATTGCTTCGGTTGCGCCTTTTTTAATTGTTATCCATAGAAAGTAGGGATTGTTTTGAGCATATACATATCTCGTTTCTCCGCACTGTTGTTGGCTCTTTTATTCAGTAGTGCTTTGTTTGCAGCACCAGCCAGCGATTGGTCACAGACCGTGCAGACTTTAACCACCAAAAAAAACACCCAGAAGCAGCAAGCGATTGAACAGCTTATAGAAACTACCGATCCACGGAATAGTTTAATTTTTCAAAGTCTGTTAGACGCTAACTTGTACTACATCAAATCAAGCAAACAAGTGGTTATCGCTAAGCAGAAAGGTAAGCAATATGCCATTACTTCGGTAATTGATGGCAGTGATTTAGGCTCCCTGAAAAAAACGGCAATTAAGAAAATTACCGTGAATAACAAAATTCGCCGTCAACTGCGCAATGGTTTGGCGTTGGTCGGCTTGAATGCAGAGACCAGCGAGCAGCGCATTGCGGCGATCCGCTCGCTAATGAATGACGCAGATAGCTCATATTCTGGGCTCATCGAAAAGCGTATGGTGCTGGAGCAAGATCCGGCGGTGATCGCCAAACTTAAAGAAATGCAGGCGATCATTAACCTGCAATTTGCCGATCTATCGGCGCGTGCCGAGGCTGCCGAACTATTGTCTGGTCAGTTAGATCCTGCCTCACGTAATGTACTGGTAAAACAACAAACAATTGAAAAAGACGCCAAGGTGCTGGCCGCGATTAACGAGTCGATAGCGACCAACCAGCAGTTATTGCAACTGAATAGCGTCGCTGAAAATATCTATTTTGGCTTGAGTTTGGGGGCGGTGTTATTGCTGGCTGCGGTTGGCCTGGCGATTACCTTTGGGGTGATGGGCGTAATTAACATGGCCCATGGCGAAATGATCATGCTCGGCGCCTATACCACCTATGTGGTGCAACAGTTGATGCCTCATCATATCGAATGGTCGCTGTTGGTGGCGATCCCTGCGGCTTTTGTGGTATCGGGGCTGGTGGGGATTTTGATCGAACGCGGGGTGATCCGTTTCTTATATGGTCGTCCGCTAGAAACTTTGTTGGCGACCTTTGGTTTAAGTTTGGTTCTACAGCAGGCGGTGCGCAGTATCTTTGGCCCTTTGAACCAAGCGGTGATTACCCCACAATGGATGAGCGGTTCGTTGGAAATTAACGGCGTGTTGTCGCTGACTTATAACCGCCTGTACATCATTATTTTCAGTTTTATGGTGGTTGCCCTGTTATGGACCATTTTGCGCAAGACCTTTTTCGGTCTGCAAATGCGGGCGGTGACGCAAAACCGAGCGATGGCCAATTCAATGGGGATCCGCTCGAGTTGGGTGGATGCCATGACCTTTGGCTTGGGCTCGGGCATTGCTGGTATTGCTGGAGTGGCCTTAAGTCAGTTGACCAATGTTGGCCCGAATTTGGGGCAAAATTACATTATCGATTCCTTTATGGTGGTGGTATTTGGCGGTGTGGGTAACCTGTTTGGTACGGTGATTGGAGCTCTGACCTTAGGGGTTGCGAACAAGTTAATGGAACCTTTTGCTGGCGCAGTCTTAGCCAAGATTTTGGTGCTGGTTTTCATCATTCTGTTTATTCAAAAGCGTCCTCGAGGTTTATTTGCCTTGAAAGGTCGTACGGTGGAGGACTAGTTCATGCCGAAGTCAGTATTCGTTCGATTTTTAGTGAAAGACAAAGTTGGCAACGCCATGTTGCTGGCCTTGTTATTGTCGGCGGTTTTAGTGCCCTTCATGAGCCTGGCACTTAGCCCGGAAAACCCACTCCATCTTAGCTCTTATTGGGTTACCCTGTTAGGCAAGTATCTGTGTTATGCCTTGCTCGCGCTGGCGGTGGATTTAGTGTGGGGCTATTGCGGCATCTTAAGTTTGGGGCACGGTGCATTTTTTGCCTTGGGTGGCTACGCCATGGGTATGTACTTGATGCGACAAATTGGTGACCGTGGGGTATACGCCAACCCAGAGCTACCAGATTTTATGGTATTTCTTGATTGGTCGGCGCTGCCTTGGTACTGGTTTGGTTTTGATTGGTTTCCCTTTGCCATGTTAATGGTGTTTTTAGCACCGGGTATTTTGGCCTTTATTTTTGGTTACCTGGCTTTTCGCTCCCGAGTGACCGGCGTGTATTTGTCGATTATTACCCAGGCCCTGACCTACGCCCTGATGTTGGCATTTTTCCGCAACGACATGGGTTTTGGTGGTAACAACGGCTTAACCGATTTTAAAGATATTCTTGGTTTTAGTTTGCAGGCGGAGAGTACCCGTGCGGTATTGTTTGCTTTGAGTGCGTTGGCATTAGCGCTGGCTTATCTGCTTTGTCGCTGGATTGTTAATTCCAAGCTGGGGCGAGTATTAATTGCGGTGCGCGATAGTGAAAGCCGGACGCGCTTTATCGGCTACCGGGTGGAACGTTTCAAATTGTTTGTATTTGTGGTTTCGGCGATGTTAGCGGGGGTTGCGGGGGCGCTGTATGTGCCACAGGTTGGTATTATTAACCCTGGTGAATTTGCACCGCTCAACTCGATTGAGAGCATTGTTTGGGTGGCTGTAGGTGGTCGCGGCACTTTATTTGGTGCCATCTTTGGCGCACTGTTGGTGAACTTTGGTAAGTCTTGGTTTACGGGCGCTTTCCCCGAGCTGTGGTTATTTTTCTTAGGCGGTTTATTTGTGGTGACGACTTTGTGGCTTCCCAAGGGCGTGGTGGGATTATATGCCAGTATTAAGGCTAAGTTCGCCGCTCATTCTGCGCGAAAGCCTGCCATGACAACTTCCGATAGTAAAACAAACGCACAAGCTAGCCCAACAGCGGAGTCGGGTAAAAAAAGTGAAGGAGTGGTGAATGCGTAGCGTACATATTCCTCAAGACACAATCTTATATGTGGACGGTGTCACCAAAAGCTTCGACGGCTTTAAAGCCTTGAATAGTTTGTCGTTGATCCTTGAACCGGGTCAAATGCGGGCGATTATTGGCCCCAATGGCGCGGGTAAAACCACCATGATGGATGTGATTACTGGCAAGTTGCGTCCCGATGAAGGCTCGGTATTTTTTAATAATGATGTGGACCTGACTCAATATGATGAAGCTGAAATTGCTAATTTGGGAATTGGTCGTAAGTTTCAAAAACCGTCGGTGATTGAAAATCTCTCGGTCTTTGAAAATCTTGAGTTAGCCCTCGCTGGGCATCGAGGGGTGTTTGAATCCTTGTTGCATAAACTCTCCAGGCGTGCTCATAAAACCATTGACGATACGCTGGCCTTAATCCGCTTAGCCGATAAACAAGATTGGCTGGCAGGCTCGCTGTCGCATGGACAAAAACAGTGGTTGGAAATTGGCATGTTAATTATGCAGGAACCGCAGTTGTTACTTATCGATGAACCGGCTGCTGGGATGACCGATGAAGAAACCGCTTTAACCGCCGAGTTATTTAAACAACTGGCCAAGAAGCACTCGCTGGTGGTGGTTGAACATGACATGGATTTTGTAAAAGCCCTCGATTGTCCGGTTACGGTATTACATGAAGGTTCGGTATTAGCTCAAGGCACCCTTGAGCAGGTACAGCAAAACCAGCAAGTGATTGAAGTTTATTTAGGGCGCTAGGAGGTCGTAATTGATGTTGGAATTTTGTCAATCAGGCTGCCATCACAGTGCCGCCAGCCAAGCGTTATGTAAGGTGGATAAATGTTAGAACTTTCTCAAGTGAATAGTCACTATGGCGCTAGTCAGGCGCTATACAGTGTGGATTTGAACGCTGAAGCGGGCAAGATCAGCTGTGTACTGGGTCGTAATGGGGTGGGCAAAACCACCTTGCTGAAGGCGCTGGCGGGCCAACAAGCAATTAGTGCCGGTCGCATCATGTTTAACGGTAAAGATATTAGTAAACTGTCGGCCGCACAGCGTGCCAAGCAAGGCATTGCCATTGTGCCGCAGGGGCGCGAAATATTTGGTCAGTTAACGGTTCTGGAAAACTTGAAAACTGGTTTTTCGGTGCTGCCGAAGTCGGAACGTTTTATTCCCGATGAAATTTTTCGTTTGTTTCCAGTATTGAAGCAAATGCTCAGCCGTCGCGGCGGTGATTTATCGGGCGGGCAGCAACAACAACTGGCGATTGCTCGGGCCTTAATTATGCAGCCAAAGTTGTTGATGCTCGATGAACCTACTGAAGGCATTCAGCCTTCAATTATTAAAGATATTCAAAAAGTACTGGCGCTGCTGCGCGATCGCGGTGAAATGGCGATTGTATTGGTAGAGCAGTACTTTGATTTTGCGGTGGCTTTGGCCGACCATTACACCGTACTCGATCGAGGTAATGTGGTCTTGCAAGGTCGTAAAGAGGACGTCGATGAGGCTGATGTAAAACGTTGGATGAGTGTTTAAGTTTTTAGCCACTTTAAGCGACACTGATCAAGCCGCTCTTTTGAGTGGTTTTTTTGTCGCTATTGTTTGGCCTAACGTTACGCTTGGAGCTTGATCGTTGCGTTTCATGAGGCTGCGGGTCAGAAGTATGATTTAGTCAAAGATCACGTTTAATTCAATCTTGCTCACGCTGGTAGATGATAAACCTGCGTTATTAAATATTTAAAGTTATAATGCTCAATATCTTGGGCTGTGATGGAGAATCAAGCCAAGAATTCTCATCTATTCACTTTGTCGATGATCATATTGTTCAATGACCACCGTGACATAGTGTCGACCGCCGTTAGGCGGGCATAGCTGTTTCCTTTTCCCAATAGAGGTTATGAATGTTTAAAAAAATATCCCTGAAAAATAAACTCGCCATTTCTGCTAGCTTGGCGATTATTTTGGGTGGATTACTAGTAGAAGCCCTATCATTTAGGGCATCTTTGTCGCGCCTCGATTATGATATGGAGCAACGACTACTTAGCTCTTCGACTGCTTATAATCAATACGTAAGCAATTGGTTGCTATCTAAAGAACGGGCTTTGACATCTTTGAGTGAAGCCGCTCAAGAGCAACAACTGGTACTGCATTTACAACAAATTCGTGATTCGGGAGCCTTCGATAATGTGTTCCTCGCATATCCCGATGGTTCGCAAAAAAATGCCAATGGCGTGGTATTGCCAGCCGGCAACAATGACCCGCGTCAGTGGGGGTGGTATATCAATGCGAAGGCCAAGCCGAGTGAAGTTTTTATGGATAACCCAACCGTAGCCGCGGCCACTGGGGCCAATGTGGTGTCATTGGGTAAAGCTTTAAGGCTGAATGGTCAACAAGTAGTCTTGGGCGCAGATGTTGAAATTACCGATATTATTAATACTCTGGATAAAGTGATTTTGCCGGGCCAGGGGGACATGTTCATCGTGAACCAGCAAGGCCAGTTTTTCGTGTATTCAGACACTAAGTTATTAAATAAATCGGTGGCAGAGCGGGGTTTAAACTACGCAGATATCCAAAATGCATTGCGTGTCGGTAAAACTGCCTCGGTGAATATCCAGGGTGAGCAGTTTGTTTTATTTGCTAAAGCTATCGTCGGTACTAATTTGGCGACGGTGATTGTGGTGAATCACGATTCGTTGGTTAAGCCCTTGTTTGCCGCAGTTTGGGGACAAGTGATGGCGACTCTGGCGGTTGTGGTTGTGTGTGTCATTTTATTCAATTTGTTGTGTAACATCTTATTCAAACCATTGGGGCGAGTGTCGAGTGCCTTAGCCGAGTTTGCTCAAGGCAGTGGTGATTTAACTCAGCGGATCGATATCGATAATCAAGATGAAGTGGGTGAGCTGGCCAATAACTTTAATATTTTTGTCTCAAGTCTGCAGCAGCTGATCAGCCATGTGCAGCAGCAGTCGATCCAGTTAACACAGCAATCAGAATTAGGTATTCGCAGCGCCAATGAGACGGTTGCAGAAATTGAAGGCCAGCAGCAAGAAATTGTTATGGTTGCGACTGCTGTGACCGAGATGGCCTCGGCCACAGTCGAGATCGCCTCGCATGCGGATAAAACTGCACAGGCCACTCACGATTCGGCGAGTAGTACAAACCACGGTCATGAGTTGGTGGTGAATAGCAAGGCTTCGATCAACCGTCTGGCCAACGAGGTGCAGGAAGCAGGTTCGGTGATCGCCGATTTAAGCCAACATGCCATGGAAATTAGTACTGTGTTAACAACAATCCAAGGGATTGCCGAGCAGACCAACTTACTGGCTTTAAATGCGGCGATTGAGGCAGCTAGAGCTGGAGAACAGGGGCGTGGTTTCGCGGTGGTTGCCGACGAGGTTCGAGTATTATCGCAACGCACGCATACTTCTACCGAAGAGATTAAAGCCACCATCGATATGCTACAAAAAACTAGCGAGCGTGCTGTCTCGCTGATGGCCAGTAGTTCTGAGCTAGCTAGCGGATCGGTGGATGATGCCGATAAGGCGAGTGATGCCTTAGAAGAAATCACCGCTTCGGTGATGTTAATTCGAGACATGGCTACTCAAATTGCGACCGCCGCAGAAGAGCAAACCCATGTTTCAAATGAAATTTCACAAAATGTAGTGGCGATTCAAGATGTGACTGAAAACCTGATCTCGAGAGCGAATAATAGCTTGAAACAATCACAAGCCTTACAAACGCATGCCGAAGAACTCAATAGCGATGTTAAAACTTTTAAATTGTAAGCCGTGATCGTGTGTTTAAAGGGACGCATTGCGTCCCTTTTGATTTAGGGAGCGTGACTGTCCTGTGCAGCGATAGACATTGTTATCGGTATCGAGCGGGTGTGTTTCGAGATTGGCCGGGTGATAATTTACCCAGAGCGTTTTAGCGGACAATAAGTAAAAATGTAATCATTTGATTTATAAATTAAAAATAACTTACTACCTTGTGGCCCGAAAATTGTTTGAGTGAATCAGACAAGAGTCTTCTACGGAGTGAGTTATGGACGAGCATGCAAAGGGAAGCTCAGCCCCTTTTAAACCTTTATTCGACACCACTCGGTTTTTCAGCCGCAATGTTAATCGGCTACAGAGCCAATTTTCCTCTTATCAGCCACCGTCTTTTCAGTCCTCGCCCTTCGGTCAGCACTTGGATTCCGTGAAGGACTGGACCCAGCAACGCCGTAACACCTTTCACCAACAGTTGGATTCAAGCGTTCAGGAATCTGCTGTAGTCGCCAACAATAAAGGCAGAGAAATGCTTAAGTTTAAGAGCAGCCAGGATGACTGGCTGCCTCAACGTATCCAAAAAGCGGTGTATAATAAGGGCGTTGATGTATTGGCAGATAATAGCGAACGTTTGCTTCGATACGGGAAAGGTTATGCCAGTGGTGTGGGCGATAAAATGCCTTCTAAAACAATGGAACGTTATCATCCTGGCAATATTGCAAGGCTCTTTACTCAGCCGGATCAGTCAATGCGCTATCTGCAGCAGCGCAAAGCCCAGCTGTTGCAGCCGTGGGAGCTGTACCAGAGTCCAACTCAGTTTGGTAAGCAGAAAATGGGGGAAGCTAAACGTACTTTTTGGAATATGCATGAGCGGTATCAGGAGTTGGACTCTGGAAACAAGCTGGCCCACGGTGGTCGAGCCGCTGTCGATTATACTCAGGAAAAAATTGCACCGGTGTTAGGCTCCAGTTTATTGGCATTCTCGCTCTACCATCGTTACCAACAGCGGCAAAATACCAATCAGGCGATGGACCGAATGTTTCCTCGGCAAACCCGCGTGGGTAAAACGGCCCGCTTCCTACCGACTCGGATGATGTTCACCAAGCCTCTCTCAAGGGTGGTTGGTAACCCTCGTTTGTCCTTAGCCTTATTGACTTATGGTGCGCTGACAGGTGTCGGGCAGAGTATAAAAGACAGCATGGACTTACAGCATTCGGCGCCGAATACCTTTAGTCGCTTAAAACAGGATAACCGCGAAATGTATAAGTCGTCTTTTCAGCGGGACTTACAGAGTTCGGTGCAGAACACCAGCAGGACCCGCTCTCAGTCGACAGATTTGACTGGACACAAATAGTCTAAGCTACGAGCTTGTTTGTTGCAGCTTGAAGCAAGGCATGATTCCCTTATCAAGTGAAATAGACAGCACCGAAAGCGCTGTCTATTTCATGGTTTTACAAAGAGCGTCTAACTACTTTTGGTGATGGCAGCTAGCTATAAGTGATTTGTCTTAATTGATAGTTGATGGTTATTACTGGTTTATGGCGTTTAGCTAAAGCGGGTCCGTTCACGATTGCTAAACTGTTCAGAGTTCCAGCTTCTTTGATATATACAAATCGGTAATTGTGCTATTTTGTACGACTTATCTTTTTCTCCCTCCCCCCTTTCACCCTGATAAGCAGATATTCGCATCTGTCGATGTTGTGATTTCAATCCATCTTCTTTGAATTTATTTCATAACAACGACTATTGATCCAACTTGGGTCTAATCCAATGGAAATCGGAAATGAACATAGAAATTATTAGCACTAGAAATATAAAACTGAAGGAAACTGGCTTTGGTTCGTTGTTCGCTTGTGAGGATGTGTCAGCCTCTTTAATCAATATTGGGCATTCAGTTTTACTCACAGTATGTGAAACCTTAGATGATCTCGCGAGAGTGGTGAGCCGCAAGCCTGATTTGCTTGTTTTAGCGGCAAAATATATGCCGATTGACGGTGAAAACGATGTGTGGTTTTCTGAGTATTTTGAACAGCATCACATCATTTGTTCCGGCTCGGATCGAGAAACACTGCGGTATGATTCAAACAAAGTGTCGGCGAAAGCGCGTTTAGCGAGCCTCGGTATTAAAACAGCGAAGCATTTTATGGCAATACCGGGTCAATATCGGATAGAAGAAGATCTGCCGTTTTCATTTCCCTTGTTCCTTAAGCCAATGGATGCCGACAATGGGAATGGCATTGATGATCATTCTTTTGTGGAAAGCTTTGCAGAATTTGAGTTAAAAGTCATGTCTTTATATGGTCAATACCAGCAGCCTGTATTGGTAGAAGAGTATTTAGCTGGCAAGGAGTATACGGTCGCTGTTATTAAGAGCAGCCTCGGTAAAATGATGGTATCGGCGATTGAAATCATTCCTCCAGTATCTTCGAATGGGCTTCGGATCCTTGGTGCGATAGTTAAAACATCGGATAGCGAAATGCTGCAAGAAATCGAAGCGCATGATATTTGCTGCTGTGAAGGCTTTGGCTGCTGCCGCTTTTGTAGGTTTCGGTGTGCGAGGTTTTGGGCGAAACACCTTGTTTTCAATTAAATCTCAACATGGATGCACTCGGCTTATGTTCTCTTATGGAAACCAATTTGGTTTCGGGAATGAATCATGGGACTCGTTATTTCCCAAGAGCTTGCGAAATTGCGGATCAGATGCCGTACGATGAGGTGATCTGCATGATGCTCGATGAGTGTGTCGCCAGGGCGAGCTTAGACAAAGCATTGAGCCCCCTTGTCAAACCACATGCCCTAAGCTGCGCAGTGTAACTAAGTCCTTGCCGTGAAATATAGCGATGGATATCAGCATTACTTCTTTTCTTTTTTTGCCAGAATTACGCAAACACTTGAAAAGCTCAGGTCGCAGCATCGGGGATATAAAATATTGCGGAACGGATGATTTCTCCGTTGCGTACAGTTTGCTGGGGATTTTGCTTGAGTGGTGTTTAGACTGCGGTTTAAACCGTTATCGTTAGCCACTGTCTGCAGCGCAAAATTGCTTAGTGTTGGATTCTGCTGCGATATGTTGACGTATTAATTTGGCCGAATCAGAAGCGTTGGCTTGGCAAACAAATAAGCCGATTTGCTCATAGCCTCCCATCATCTGAGTTTTGGGCAGAAACTCGATGTATAAACCACAGCCAGGCCCGTTATTCACAATCATATTATAGGCAGGGCTCATCCCCATCTGTTCCATCAGGTGCATGATTGCCCGAATCGCCTGTTGTATACCCAGCACTAATTGCTGTTGCTGTTGTTGATTGAGTTGGTGTAGGTAGCGTTTTTCGTTGTCTTTAAAGATCAAAAGCATGTCTAGTGGTCTTTTCATGAAGTAAGGCACGATTAGTTGTACCTCGCCATAGTCTTTTACTAATAGCTTTTTAGGATTTTCGTCAATCATGTACTGACTGAAGGGGCGGTTATGACGTTTTCTAAAACGTAGGTTATTAAAAAAATGCTGTGGCAAAATATTGCTATAAGCGATCTGTTGATGACCATGGCTCAGCGAGGCCCCAGCGGTGGCACCATAGTTTTTTATAATTGAGACATATCCGCTGACCACCTGTTGTTCCACTTTGCTTTCGGAACGAGACATAAAATCGGTGGGTTGATGCAGCAAGCTTTGCTCTAAAGCTGCCAATCGCTGAAAGCTAATCATGGCGTCAGCATAGGGCAAGTTATGCCAGTCGAGTTCGTGGATCGACGAGGTCCACTGTAAGAGGTGAAAGCCATAGGAGGCGCGACCATTGTGGTAAGGATCTTGATGCTGAAAGTAGTCTGCGGCTTCTTGAGGTAATTCCTTGATCGGATGAAAGATAGGGTACAGGTTTTTATTGATAAAGGTAAAACCTTGACTGTGTTCGGCAATATCTAAAATATCGGCGCTTTTACCTTCACAGATAGGGCACGCTTGGTTGGTATTTACGTTTATCGGCGGGCTGGTTGTATGGATCCGTTTGGCGCGCGCTGAATTATAGATAATTAAATTGCCGTTGCGCGGGTCGATTTGGCAGATCCCATCGGGCGCAAATTTTTGCAATTGAGGATCATTGCTAATGTTCTTTAGCAGATGTTCAAAGTTTAGCTGGCTCACGTCTTGGCATAGTGCTATCGATTGAGCCCAAGCAAGCGGAAGTTGTTGCCGCATCGCATTCTCCATAACTCTGCAAGTGATTGATGTTTGGTGCCTTAATTATAGTTGAATACGCTTATGATGCAGGCTCTCTCGGGCGCTTTGTTAATTTTTTGCGATACGTTATGGCGGAAATTTGAACTCTTGGTGGAAAGGATTTAGCGCTTGAACGGCCGGTGAGACTCAATATTTCAAGCACTTAAAAACTAATGATCAATCACATTATAGATGCGGTGATGATGTCTGTCCGACGACAATAAAAATTCATATTATTTTCAGTGTACAAGTGTACGCTGAAAGTTTAAGCTGATTCAGTTGATGATAAATGGGTTGCGAAATGAGCGTATTGACCAGTGGCTACAGTGAGCGTGAAGAGAAACTGAATGTTGCTTCTCATGGGATTGCTTTGTTGATTGCGATCATCGGTTTAGTCATGTTAATCATTAAGGCTAATGGTTTGATGGCGGTGAGTGCGGTGACAATCTATGGAAGCGCATTGATCCTATTATTCCTGGCTTCGTCCTGGTATCACGGGTGTCGCAATGTCACTTGGAAGGCAGGCTTAAAACTGTTTGATCATTCTGCTATTTACTTGTTAATTGCCGGAACTTATACCCCTATTTTGTTGCTTCGCTTTGAGGGGATGCTATCGTGGGGATCGATGTTGATCATATGGGGCCTCGCGATTTTTGGGGTCGCTTTTAAGCTACTCACTGGCACTCGCTTTCCTAAAATTTCCTTGAGCACTTATCTCATTATGGGATGGTTATCGTTAGTGCTCGCTTATCCTATGTACTTGAATATCGCCACCCTAGGTCTCGTCTGGTTAGCTGTTGGCGGTTTGTTGTTTAGTATTGGCGCGCTTTTTTATGTCGCTAAACATCGAGTCTACAGCCATGCGATATGGCATGTATTTGTGGTGGCGGGCTGCGCTTGCCATTTCGCGGCGATATATCATTATATTGTTTAGGGCAGCCAGACCAGCTTTGGCAAGGCGCTCAAGTCTAGTTTATCGCCGCGTTTTGCGGCGACTAAAGCTCTGGGGGGCGGACTGAGTTGCTCATTGATAGCGGCGATTAAACCTTGTTGAGCTAGTGGTTCGCCATGTACTAAAACTAAGGGAGGGCTCGCTTTAAATTGGTGATACCAAGCGATGAGTTCCGCTTGGTCTGCATGGGCAGATAAACCGCCCACGGTATGTAGTTTAGCCGCCACTTTCACTGGTTTACCATGAATGGTGAGGTAATCAGCCCCATCAACCAGTAGCCTTCCGGGAGTGCTAATTGCTTGATAGCCGCATATAATGACATCACATTCGCTGCGCCAAAGATTATGCTCTAGGTGGCAACGGATCCGGCCGCCATTACACATGCCGCTGCCAGCGATGATGATCAAACCGTGATTGATATCGTTGAGCGCCATCGACTCTTCGGTGCTTTCTATAAATTCAACATTAGACAATAAGGGATGCTCGCCAGGGTGTTGCCGAGTAAAGCGCTTAAAGTCATCATCCATTACCGGATAATTATTGATGTATACCTTGGTTGCTTCTATCGCCATTGGACTATCTAAGCAAACCTTCCAACGAGATAAATCCCATTGTTTGGCATAAAGATGAAATAGGTAGAGCAATTCTTGGGCTCGGCCCACCGAAAAAGCGGGGAGTAAAATATTACCTTGACTATGGCTGATCGCAGCGGCAAATATTTGTTCCAGTTCGGTGATGGTTTCTTCCCAAGAGCGGTGAAAACGATCGCCGTAGGTGCTTTCCATTAATACTAAATCGGCATCATCAATGGCAACCGGATCGTTAAGAATTGGCATGCCCTCTCGGCCTAGATCACCACTAAAGACAATTTTTTTCTGACCGATGGGGTCGGTTAACCATAGTTCGACCAAGGCAGAGCCAAGGATGTGCCCCGCATCGGAGAGGCGCAGTTCAATACCGGGGAAAATGCTGACTCTTTGTCCGTAGGTAATGGGCAAGAACTGCTTTATTGCTTGTTCGACATCGCGTTCGTCATAAAGTATATCGATCGTGGGAAGATTGTTTTTCAATCGCTTCTTATTGACTCGTTCGGTATCGCGTTGCTGCAACATGGCGGCATCTTTGAGCATGATTTCGGATAGTTCTGCCGAGGCCTTATGAGTGTAGATCGGCCCGCTAAAACCTGATTTCACCAGTTGTGGGATCCGCCCGGAATGGTCGATGTGGGCATGACTAAGAATGACAGCATCGATGCGACTCGGATCAAAATAGAAGTCTTGATGATTGCGTAGGGCATCAGTTTTGCTGCCTTGGATCAACCCGCAATCTAATAGGATCTGGCGATCATTGATGGTGAGTAAGTGACAAGATCCCGTGACTTCTTCGGCGGCTCCTAAAAAGGTGAGTGTCATGTCCATAAACCAACTCCAATGACTTGTTTCTTCTAAGGATAGGCTAGTTTAATGAAGTTACTCGCGAGTTGGCTCACGGCATGAAGGGATGGATGATTGAGAACGGGAACTGAATTAAACCGCTCATCGGAAGGATGAGTACCAGCTGGCAAAAAGTAAACTGGTACTCATTAACGATAACTTAGGCCTTCAAAGTCGCCAGTTGGTCATTGAGTAACAGGGCCAATTGAGATAATTCGGTGCTGAGATTTTCAATATCATGAGTTAAGGCATTTTGCTGCTCAGCCGCTTCACCCATGCCGCTAATATTATTATTGATATCGCCGCTGACATGGCTTTGCTCCTCCGCTGCGGTCGCAACTTGAGCGGCATTGTCGTTGATGGCCGAAATACTAGCGACCACGCTATGCAACTGTTCGTAGCTACCTTCGGTATCTAAAGCTGTTTTGTTGACTTGTTCTCGACTGGTGGATATTAAATCTACGGTTGCATTCACATCACTTTGTAAGGCTTGAATCAACTGGTTAATTTCTTCGGTGGAGCTTTGGGTTCTTCCTGCAAGATTACGAACCTCATCGGCTACAACCGCAAAGCCGCGTCCTTGTTCACCAGCTCGAGCGGCTTCAATGGCGGCATTTAAAGCTAATAAGTTGGTTTGCTCGGCGATACCGCGAATGGTTTCTAAAATACTGTTAATATCTTGGCTGCGTCCGGCAACCTTGGTGATTCGCTCGCTAATTCCTTCCATACTTGATGATACGTCGCGGATCTGTTCCACAGAATATTGAAACTCTTGCTGAGTTTGACTGAGCTGTTGCTCGGCTTTTTGGGCGTTACTGGCAGTACCATTGGCCAGTTCGGCGACTTCTCCGGCGCTGGATGACATCTGATTGACCGCGGTGGCGACATTGTCGGTTTCATTATGTTGGCGGCGACTTAAGCTACCAGAGGTTTGAGCATTTTTTGCCAGTTGCTGTGAACTTTGAGTGAGCTGATTGGCCTGCTGTTGTAGCTGTAGCATTATTTGGCGAAGTTTTTCGGTAAAGGCATTAAATTGCAGCGCCATGTCGGTTAACTCTTGGCTCTGTTGAGCCTCCAATTTCAATCTTAAGTCACCATCTTTTCCTGCGAGATAACCCATGTGGCGGGTCATTCGAGCTAAAGAGGCTAAGAAGTTTTGTAATATCATGGTCACCACCACTAATATCACAAGGCCACCAAGCGCTGAAATTAACAACATTTTAGCTTTTGCCTGAGCTGTCGTTTCGGCAAATAATGCCTGAATTTGATTGGCATTTAATTGGGTGGCAGCAGCAGCCTGCTCGGTACTGAGTGATGCGTTCCCAAAAATCAGCATTGTCACTAACAAACAACAAAATAGTACCGTAATACTGATTAGTAATTTTAGTTTAAACGACAACTGCGCCATTATATTTCTCCGTAAATAACTAGTCTTCTAAGATCGCATACTTTTGCTCTAAGTGCTCAATTTTTATCGAGAATTGAAGAATAATTAGCAAATTAATGGTCTCGTCGCGAAGATCTTGTGAGCCGAGTAAATTATTCGTGGATTTGTTGATTGCTGGCCAGAGCGCCGTGCTTCATCGAACCACCTGCTTGGTCAAAGTATCATGGCTGTTTTGGTTTCGACGAACCGGGTTTTGTTTGATCTAAAAATAGACCTGAGCATAGGGCTTTATCACTCATGGTTTGTCATATCATGAGCCATTGAATTGGTGCCGCTGCTCTAGCTGTGGTTTTTGTTCGCTAAGGTTGGCTTTCGTTCGGTAAATACAGGGCTGAATGCTAACTAAAGAAGCTAAATTTGTCAGGTGGTTTATAGTTTTAGATAGTGATTATTTTCCTAGGTTTAGACTTTGCTTAAAGTCATCGCTTTAATCTTTATTTTTTTGAGTGCTTGCGTATTTGCGCAACCTTCGGTGGTGTTTCTTAATCCAGGTAAGCCGACGGAGAATTTTTGGGCACACGTCGATTTGTTTGCCCTCGCGGCGGCACAACGTTTAGATTTAAAATTGACAATTTTCCACGCGAAACGTGAGCAGTATTCAATGATTAAGTATCTCGAGAAGATGATTCAGCAACAGCAATTGCCCGATTACTTGATGTTGGTTAACGAGAAACAAAGCTTGCCACGAATGCTTCATTTGTTGGAAGAGCAGCCAGTTTATGTATTGATATTACTCAACGATTTAGAAGCAGTGCTGCGCTCAAAATATGCGCTAAATACGCATTGGCAACAGTATATTATTAGCCGTTTGGTGCCGAATAATTATTGGATTGGCGAACAAACGGCTAAAGCGATGTATCAGCAAGCGGGCGGGCAGCCTGGCGGAGTGGTGCTGATATCCGGTGATCGAGCCACTCCGGCCTCCAAGGAAAGGGAAGCGGGCGCTCTTAGCTTTTTTCATCAGCAAACTAATTTAAGCGTGAAACCAGTGATATATGGTGATTGGGAACAGGCTCGCAGTTATCAACAAAGCAAATCTTTGCTGCGTCGATATCCCCAACTCAAATATATTTGGACGGCCAATGATCATATGGCTTTTGGCAGTTTGCAAGCGATACAAGACATTGGTAAAAGCGCTGGAAAAGATATTTATTTAAGTAGCGTGAATGTTTCACTAGAAGCACTCAAATTAAGAGAGCAGGGACAACTCAGCGCGCTCGGGGGAGGACACTTTATGGCTGCAGGTTGGGGTTTACGCCTAATTCATCTGCACTATCTGGGTTACGCACTGCCGTCAAATGTGACGCTACCGATGTTCAGACTAGTACAACCAAATACAGAATTTTATCAACAGCTCAAAGCGCAAGACTGGTCTGGGATCGCCTTTGAACGACTATTTTTGGATGAGCATAATAAGCTAACACTCGAGTTTGTCCATTGAGGATGCCATGCTAAAAGCCTTGTTGAAATCGCGATCTCCAATTGCTAAAAAAATGGTGTTTCTGATTGTTGGTGCTAGCACGGTGTTTGCGTTGGTCTCGGTTGTGGTGCAGTTAGCGTTTCATTTCACTGGTGCGGTAAGACACATCGAACAAAGCATTGATGAGTATAACCAGGCCAATATTACCGCACTTGAACAAGCCTTATGGTATATCGACTACAACTTGGTTGATGATTTGCTGCAGGCTTTGCTCAAACAACAATATGTGGGAATGCTTAAGTTAGAAGTTAACGATGAGCTGAATATTGCTATCGGTGTGGCTGAGCTGAGTGAGAAAATTTACGTTTATCCCTTGGTTTATCAACAGCAAAACCTTGGTCAATTAAGTGTCGGTTTAGACTTATCGGTGGTGAAACGTGATATTGTAAATCAAGCTTTGGTTATCTTTCTGACTAACGGCTTTAAGACGTTGTTGATGACTCTTATTATTCTGCTATTGGTGACGCGTCTGGTCACTCACGACCTACACCGTTTAGCCAAGGTGGCGGATCAAATTTTCACCAAGCAGCAGCAAATCGTGCAATTGCCAGATCAGCTATTGCAACGTAACGATGAAATTGGCTTGGTTGCGAGTTCAATGCGGCAATTGCAACATCGTTTTCAGCGGGGGTTGGATGCGCGTTTAGCTGCCGAATTACAGTTACATCAACATCGAGAGGAGCTGGAAGCTACCGTTGAACAGCGAACGGCTTTGCTGAATTGGCAAATCGAAGCCAATAAACTGTTATCCGAGATATCACTGTCCTTTCTTACTCAAGGCTCCACGGATGAGTTATTACAACGTGCGCTTGCTATCATTGGTCGTTTATTTGCGGTGGAACGGGTCTGTATCTTTACTTTTGAAGGCCCGTTGGCGGTTTATCGAAATGTTTGGACGCTTTTTGAGCAAGAGGTCCGACTCGATCCGATTGATTTAGAGCCATTGAGATTGCTGAATGCATATTTGCGCGATGCGACACCCTTTACCGTGAATGATATTGAAACGGTTAAGCAACAGGCGGAGCCTGAATATGATTTGTTGCGCGAGCGTGGTATTAAGTCTTTTGCTGGTTTTCCTTTACACGATGGCAAGCAGACTTTTGGTTTGCTGAGCTGTGCGAGTCTCAATTATCGATCGATATGGCATGATCATCAGGTAACGCTGTTGAGCCAATTTGCGACCGCGATTACTAGTTTGCTGATCAAAGAAAAGAAAGAGCTGGCACTGGTGCGATTGCAGTCTGAATTACTACAAGCAAATCAACGCTTATTGGTATTAGCCGAAACCGATGAGCTAACCGGCTTACTGAATCGCCGCCCCTTTAAGCGTGAACTTACTCGAGCAATTGCGAGTGCTCGTCGTCACAAGTCTAAGCTTGCCGTGATGATGGCAGACCTCGACTATTTCAAGGCTTATAACGATCGCTATGGGCATTTGCAGGGGGACGAAGCTTTAAAATTGGTGGCGAAGGCTTTAACTTCGGTGGTTCAGCGTAGCGAAGATTGTGTTGCGCGAGTCGGTGGTGAGGAATTTGCGTTGCTGTTAACCGACGTGAATCAAGATGAACTACCTTTGATGGCCAGGCGAATCGTAGAACAGGTGGCGGCTCTTCAAGTTGAGCACCAGGATTCGCAAGTGAGTCCAGTGTTGACGATTAGTTTAGGCGGGGTATTGCTGAGCTCGATGTCGGTTGATGATAACAACGAGATACTCCAGATGGCCGACAATTGTTTATACGATGCCAAACACCAAGGGCGTAATCGTGCGGTACTTGATTTAGTGAGTGACTGAGTCGATGTTGTTTGCTTTTTAGTCAGAAATATCCATAGTAAACATATCGCTGTGCATTGTTTTGGATAGCTCATTTGCGAGGTTGTATATGACTCATACTCGAATGATGAAATGGACGATTAACGCTTATGTGGGTTGCGCATTATTGGCGTGGCTTGTTGCGGTTTTCAGTGGAGTACTTACGGAGGCTGAATCAGGCCCGAAGCTATGGATTTTTCCACTCAATTTTGAATTGACCTTAGTTGTATTATTGTTCAGTTTATTGGCTGCTTACTCCTTACGCTACGGCAGTATTCACGGCCGTTTGCTATTGTCTGGCCTTGCCTTGATTGATTTGCTTAATATGATATTTACCAATCCCTTGGTACAGTCCTCGTTGGTCTCTTCGCTTGATGTACTGAGCATGCTTGCCTTGTTTGTTTTATTGTATATCGCTTGGACCAATACTTTGGCTGATAAGGTGAAACGCTTACAGGCATACCAGCATCAGCAAGTAAAAGGTAAAAGCATCCAATCGCAAGCCGAGCTCCAGCCTAAGCCACAAAATGAGTCACAGCACAAACCACATCGCCCTGAGTAATGCTGGGAAGCCAAGAGCCCTCCTGCTTAAGGGCTTCTTTTTTAGTAACCGGATTAGCTGCAACTAGCGGCTCTCAACATCAGAGTCATCATCGAAGATGAGCGTGCTTAGCGTGAGTCACTCACGATAGCACTAGAAATGTCAGCACCTTCAGCAAACAATGAAAGGCCTGAAAGCAGCCAAGCTTGGCATGTCGTCAGTCCTACTGAGCATTACGGAGTTTAAATAAACATTGAAGTATTAGACAATCCTACTCAACAGCCGATTGATTATCTCGATAAACAAATCAAGGACTTTAACTCGCCAATTGGGAAATTACCGAAAGAATTCCGCTCGTGGTTCAACTTAAAAGTAATTCCGGTGAGGTGATTGCTGGTGCGATCACTCGCTCTTTTGGTGATTGCTTGTTATTGGATACGCTAGGGGTTTGTGAAGCATTACCCGGTCAAGATATTGGTCGTCAAATTTTAAATAAAGTAGAGCAAGTGGGGAAATTTCGGGCTTGTCTTAAGTGCTTCTTGCACTCACTAGATTTTCAAGCCATGCCCTTTTATAAACCGCAGGGTTATCAAGTGTAGTGGGTGCAAGAAGGTTACCCCAAAACGGGCTGTCAGTACTTCATGGTGAAACAACGATAGTGTTGCCAAGACATGTTGTAGAGCGTGTTTTAATTTTCTACGAGGTGCTGAGAGGGCAGTGATAGATCACTGGCTATTGCAGGCGAAATCAGCGGATAGATGTTCCGTTGAAGCTTTAAACCATGGTCGTTGATGGGGCTCGCTTTGGCATTTTGAGACTTCGCCAAGCCTCATGCCCCTCACTTCTGAAATCCGTGATTTATTTGATGTGAAATACTTTTAAGACATTATTTCGCTGAGGATTAAAATCCCTTTGAGTCATGATTTGCTTGGTTGCAGCTGTTGGCAGTAGCTCCATAAATAGAGGCTTCCGAATAATACGCCGGGTAGCATCGCTTGCTGCCAATTTGGGGTATGTTGCCACAGGTGTAACAGGCTGGGAATGCTCAGCATTACCAACCAACTTAGCAGCATTGCTAAGTAACGGATGTGCTGGTGATACCCCCAGCGTTGCAATACTGCTCGAGCGACATAACTAATCAAGGCCGTTGAAACAAACGCGTAGCTGCCTTGTACCAGTCCGGCTCTTAAGCTGACAACTGGCCCATATTCCCGATTAACCAAAGCGGCCCAAGCGCCGTATCCCAGTGCCGCTAAGATGGCTATTTGCCAAGGGCTGAGGCCATTCACTAACTTGCTGTAGCGCTGTATCATTTCAGTACACTGGGCCAGTTTTTATCGGCGTCTGCAATATAGTTATCGCGTTGCGCGAGCCATTTTTTTTGTATTTCGGCATCGTAATTGAGATAGAGCTTACCTTGGTTCACGGTGAATTGCTCTGGCTCAATACTGGCGGTGCTATTGTTGGCGACGGCATAGGCGCAATAGCCGCCATACTGTGGGGCATATTTTTCCGGTTGCGCCTTAAACATGGCGAGATGTTCGGCATTACTAAATTGCCAGATCGCACCCTGCCACTGATATTGGTATTGCTTGCTGCCTTCTATCGGCGCATTGTCGGTGAAGTAGGCGACGCTGTCGTAGCCTTTAATTGCTAAATTGTTATACCAAGGCGTATAAATAGCATCGGCGGCGTAGCTGGTGCCAGATAGTAGTAGCAAACTAAATAGGAGCTTTTTCATCATGGTTCCTCTCTCATTGACTGGGGGTAAGGCGGATTAACTGGCGCTGCTGTCTATGCAATGACTGCCAGTCTCTTTTTGGATTTGCCGCTTGGTTGCGCCAGTGCGCTAAACTGTTTTCGGGGTAGTAGTTAAAATTAAGATTTTTCCTACCGAGGACCACTTGGCATATGCTTTTGCTGTGAGCATCTTGGCGATCCATTAATACGGATTCATTCGGCTGCTTGCCTTGTTGGAGGTGAACGGCTTGCAGTACACCGTTGGCCAACTGTTCTGCATTCTGTTTGAGATTTTCCTCCTGACTTTGCCACCATTGCGCAAAGTACTGTTGGCGCTTGGCGATAATCCGCTTGGTATCTAGCGCCGAAGAACTGAATAGCAGCGCTTTTTGAGTGACTGGACTGGTGCTGAGTTGTTGGCCATTCCAGCGGTAGTGTTGACATAAGTGTGGTGACATCATCAATAAATCGAAAGGATTATAGTCACGGTAATCTTGGTTGGTTAAATGTTCTTCAAGTGCTTCGGCTGCGCCAACATTGAGCGCCTGTGGAATGATGGTTCCGCGGCTTGGCGCATCGCTGTGCTGTGGATCTTGATAACGATTGAGTAAGGCCAGCGTTACCCCATGATTGTTCACTCCAAACCAGCTGCCACCCGCTTGAGCATCGCGTGGATATAAGAGCTGAGTGTTGCATATGCTGTGCTGGATGAGTCCGGCTTCATGACGAGTTCTTGCCTCATCACGATTCATGGTGATGACTAGCTGCTGTGGCAGGCGTATCAGACTTAAAGTACACATTTAATTGGCCTGCTGACGCAGATAACTGGCGGTACTTGGTGCTATCCCAATTTTGGCATTTACCAGCAGCCCGAGTTCTTTAGCTACCAGCTTGGCGTAGGCGACATGGTGCACCGTATGATTAATCAGATAACAAAGCTCTCGGTCGATGCTGCTGTCAAATTGCTGGCTACACTGCTGCACACTGGAAATTTCAGATTCAACTCGAATGGGCGCGTCTGCGAGCGTAGTCTCGCTTACCGAAAACCAATGGTTCAGTTGGTGAATGAGTTGTAATGCAATCATTGGGTCCTGTTCTAACTGACTGTCGCGATGACGCTGATTGTAGTCGATACAGCCTTGTTTAATACCTTGTTGTAGTGCTAAAAAGTGGTCCAAAATATGTCGCACATGGCGTCCTATCCCAGATTCACTGTGTCGTGAGGGTTGATTGTAGCGTTGTCTATCACTGGCTTCGACTAAGTGTTGTACTTGTTGCAATGCCTCGATGGTTGCCTTATGCAGCGGCTTCATTATGTCTCCATTTAGTTAAAAATATTTCACTACCGGTTTGACCGAGGTAACGCCGTAAATATTTCTGAGGGGTCTTTCTAAGATCAACAATAATTAACCCATCGAGTGATTGATTGAAGCGGTTGTTTACCGAGAAACAAACAAAACGACCGTTTAGCGCTAAATAATGACGTAATAAAATTGGGATCGATTTCCCCGGTTCGCATTGCCCAATCAGTTTGTTTAAGATGGCGATATTACTTAAGGATGCGAGTACCTTGGTGGTCCATACCTTGCCTTTAACCTTGAGAGGCACCATTGGCTTGACGTCATTTAAGTAACGTTGTTCAGCCCGAAAGGCAGAAATCATAGAGTCAGATATAAAAGCTTGGGCGAGCTCAGAATGCTCTTGAGAGATACTGACACAGCCAAATAAGGTGTGATATTGCGGATGTTTGGCAACATAGTGACCAATCCCCTGCCAAAGCAAGTCGAGAGCCCGCGGATGGCGTTGATACTTAGGAACCACAAACGACCGCCCCATCTCCAGACAGTCACCCATGCGTTGCAGATATTGTGGTTCAAAATCATACAGAGAGCGGCTATATAAGGCTTTAATGCCATGTTGTTTCACAATCTCATTGGCTTGACCTAAACGATAACCGCCAACTAAGCAATTGGCTTGTTTATCCCAAACAAACAGGTGCAGGTAGTGAGGGTCAAACTGATCACTATCGAGTGGTTTTCCGGTGCCTTCGCCAGCGGCTCTGAAGGTGACTTCTCTGGCGAGAGCTATTTCATCCATCATCGGGCCTAATCGTGAGTATGGGGCACAATAGACTGCAAAGTTGCGTCGTTCGAGTAACATGCAATCTTCGAGCGCTTGTAATTGCTGACGTAATTGTTGGCGGCCATGGGGCAGGCTTTCAACCAAGTGTAGCGGGGGATATTTCGACACCAGCTTGGGAGTGGTGAGTGGCGATAAACTCAGTAGGTCGGTGGCGACTCGAAAATAATCGGTCACGGCTTGCTCATCGGCTAAGTCTTGATAGTCCTTAGGGGCAATCGTTTGACCTAGCTGCAGGGTAAATTCACGGCCACGTTTATTCACCAGTTCTCGGGGCAGCAATAGAGTTCTGAGTCGACGATGTACGAGGCCGGCTAAATAAAACAGCTTCGAGTTGCGGCCTGAGACAAAACAGGGTAGTACCGTCGCCTGATAACGCAGCGCCAAACGACCAACCAAAGTATGCCATTGACGGTCTTCAATTTTGCCGGTGTCGGTATTGATGGCCGAGACCATGCCCGCAGGATAAATCATCAGCGCGCCGCCCTTGGCGAGGTGCTGGCAAGCCGCTCTGATCCCTTTGGCGTTAGCTTTGGTAGCATTTTTTGATAATACATCCACCCCAATGAATAGCTGGTTAAACTCGGGAATATTGGCCAATAGTTGATTGGTGAGCACCTTTAAGTCTGGCCTCACTTGTAGCAGTTGCTCACTCATCGCGACGCCTTCTAAACCGCCTAAAGGATGATTCGCCACAATCAATAGTGGGCCTTGTTGCGGGATAGTTTGAAAGATTTCAGGATTGTTGACCAATAATGAGAAATCCAGGCTGCGCATAGTATGACGTAAAAACGTAGCGGCGATGTGCTGCTTATCGGCGTGCCGTGGCCGACTTGCATAGTGCTTGGCCAAGGGCGAAAGAGCCAGTACCTGCTCAAGGATGCGTGCCAGCCATTGGGGACGCAGCTTTAGCTTAAATGGGTTATCGAATTTTTGCATGGACTGCTCCTTAGTCTGTTTCTGGGTAGCTAGCGCTTAGTTCGCGCTCGTGTTTCCAGCGAACCAGCAGTTCTTTAAATTTTGGTGGTTGATAGCCTCGTTTACGATTTGCAGCGCCGAGTTCGAACAGGGTTTTATATTGAAACAGCAATGAGCGGATTGCTTCTCGAAAAGAGGTATTGCGATCCCAAATATGTAGTGATTCAGAACTGGCGCTATTGATCTCCACTATTTCTAAGTTTTTGCCCTGTTGTAACTGCTCTATATCGGCAAATTTTATATCCATGCGGCCGTAATAAAACTCTGGTAGATCAGCCATGATCCGATTGATTGCAGCATTCAGTTGTGGCGTGATCAGATGCTGAGCATCGCGGAAAATAGCGCCACGACAGTGGCTGGCAGAGAATACCAGCTTATAAGGTTGGTCGAGGCGGAGCACTTCATCTAATTTGTCTTGGTGACGAGATAGATATAGGTGCTGTAATTGGCTGGCGCGGGGATCAGCTTGAATGAGTTGCCTTAAGGTACTGGTTCCATCGCCGAGTACATAGGGGGTGTACTTGAGTGCCAATGAGATAATTTTCCCCTCGGCTTGTTCAGGGTGACGAACAAAAAACACGCCCGCTTCCGCTTCATAACTGGCCAGTTTTTGGAGCAACATCACGGCATTGAGTGGGTAGCTGGCTAAACATTCGCGTAATTGTTTGGTGTTGTGCAGTAACTTGACTCCTGCACCTCGACAGCCGATATCGGGTTTTCCAACCAAGGGAAATTGCAAGTCACGTTGCGCCATTAAGGATATTAAGTCTTCAACTTGGCGTTCTAGTGGTGCGCCACTGCGAGTCACTTTTAACCAACGCAGCACGGCTTGTTCGCAGTGTCCTTGCGCTTGACAGAGTAATTCACTCTTGCCAACACCAACCATGCCCGCTAACGGCAACTTGGGGTTGGCGAGTAGTGGTAAAGTGAGCGAGCGATGCCGTAGGCTTAACAGTAAGCACTGTACCACGACTGGAATGTAGACTGCCCAAGTTGGCCAAAACTCAAAGAATGAGGTGGCTTTGCCACTCATATCTAAGGCGGGCATACCGGGAGAGACATAGGGTGTGGAGGGTTTATGATTTGATGCTTGAGTCACGGTATAGAGGCGTCCAATTATATTTGTTCTGCCCTATCAGACCTGAGAAACCCAATAAATAATTCAAGGTCTTCAAATTTAGTCCGCTGACAAGTGGGTAAGGATTTTCAAATTATGCTGAATATGGCAATAAAAGGGCTTCTTAAGCTGACTTTATGTCTCGGCTAGATTGGTCGTAGTGGGCAGTGAAATGCCAGTGTTGACCAATCGTCATGAGGGATTTAGATGAAGATAAGGGACGTTTAATTTATGCTATTGCGGCCAGGGATGAATCGTGTTTCATCTCCAACAAGTATCCCCTAAGGCTCTAGGAAGTATTTCGATGATCATACAAGACTTGGTACTGCTCGCCGGTGAGCGGCGTTTAGCAATCAAACATTGGTCGATAGCAGCAACTGAGCACTGGGCCATTTTAGGCCACAGTGGCAGTGGTAAATCTTTGTTGGGGGCGTGGTTCAATGGTGAATTAATTGCTCAAGCTGGCGAGTGTTGCGGTGCGCCGGAGCGAGTGGCTTTGGTCTCCCTAGAGCAGCAACAAGCATTGTTAGAGCGCGAGTTAGCCGAAGATGACAGCGATTTTAGTGACCAATTCGACCCCGGACATAGTGTGGCTGAATTATTGCTGCGGGTTAACCATGAGCCAGCGCAACGACAAGCAGTGATCGAACAGTGTGATTTAAGTGGTTTGTTGGCGCGTGGTTTTAAGCTGCTCTCTACGGGAGAAACTCGCCGAGTGATGCTGGCCTTGGCCTTACTTCGCCAGCCGCAGTTATTGGTGCTCGATGAACCCTTTGCCGGTTTAGATCTGGCGCACCAACAACAGTTACTGGATTTACTGGCCTCGCTTGCCCAGCAGAGCCAACTGATGCTGATTAGTTCGCGTGACGAAGAGCTACCTGCGGCGATCAGTCATGTTGCGGTGCTCGACGATCAGGCTTTGAGTCAACAACTCACCATCGAGCAATGGCGCGAGCACCCAGAGCGTCGTTTGTTAGAGCAACAGGCTGAGCGGCAGTCATTCGCGATTGTTGAAGGTTTACGCCAACAGTGCCAATCGCCGCCATCGGGTCCCTTGTTTTCGATCCGCGATGGGCAAGTGGCCTATGCCGGTGAAACTCTATTTGAGAGCCTAACTTGGAGTATTGAAGCAGGTCAGCATTGGCAAATTCGGGGGCCGAATGGCTGTGGTAAGAGCACTTTACTTAACCTGATCTTTGGCGACCATCCCCAGTGTTATAGTAATCAAATTGAAGTCTTGGGTTATTCTCGGGGAAGTGGCGAAAGCATTTGGGAAATTAAACGGCAAATTGGCATGGTTTCCTCGAGTTTACATTTGCAGTATCGGGTTAACTGCAGTGCTCTGGAAGTGGTGTTGTCAGGTCTTTATGATTCCATCGGTATCTATCAACAAGTTTCGGAGCTGGAACGACAACAAGCCAAGTTGTGGTTGGAACTATTTGGTTTAACTGAGCTGGCTAACTGTGGTTTTAAATCTTTATCCTACGGACAACAACGGCTACTGCTGATTGCTAGAGCCTTAGTGAAAGGCCCCGCTTTGTTATTACTTGATGAACCATGCCAAGGCTTAGATTTTTTACAGCGTCGTTTGGTGCTGAATGCCCTTGAGCGAGTCGCAAAATATCAACTGAGTCATCTGGTGTATGTGACGCACCATCAGCAAGATGCATTACCCAGTATTCACCATTTCATCGACTTTGTGGATGGTAAAATTCAGATCAGTCGTTCGCTAGGATCTGAGTTTGGATAAGTCGGAACCGGGTCAATCAGGTTTATATCGTGATTACTATCGGCGAGGGCCCGATTACCGTCATGGTGATGAAGTGGATTTTGCTGACATTAAAAATACTTTTGGTTTTGCGGGCTTAAGCATTGGCGCTTGGGTGACTGCGCAAGAAAAGGTGCTGGCCGCAAACTTATTATTTGATGCTTTGGCCGATCTTGCTTTTCTATTAAATTTGCCGCCTCAGGCCTTGGGGTTACGCGGTCATTTAAACTTGGCCTTTGGGCATGGCGGGCAGCCTTTAGCGCAAGCCCATTACGCACTCAATTCACGAACCCTTGCCTTAGCAAAAAATGCAGGGGCAGGTGCTTTGGCCCATGAATGGTGGCATGCCTTCGATCATTATATGGCCGATAAGTTATTTGTTGAGCCCGCGGCTATCCATGATTTTGCTTCAAGTCGCTGGTTGTCTGATGATCGGCAACGCCAGCATCCATTGAATCAACGCCTCAACCGCTTGTTTGCTGTGGCTCTATTAAGCTCAGATGGACAAGATCTAAACTCTTATGTGCGACGTTCGCTGGCCTTAGATAGGCAGTTTAAGCAAAGTTATTTTAGTCTGCCAACGGAGATGATGGCTCGTGCTTTCGAAGCTTGGGTGCAAAGTCGCGAGGAACTCAAAAATGCCTATTTGGTGAGTGGAACCAAGCAAAGTGAGCTTGCTCAAGCAGGGGCTTACCCAGATTCCGAACATCTGCAGCGGATTGGCGTTGCGCTACTGGCTTATTTTGAATCACTGGGTCAAGCGTTAACCCAAACTGAACTCTAATATTCATTTTTCTTGTAGCAATCAATCGTTCACACATGGATTTTGTATAAGCGCTGAAGAGTAAGCTAAGCTTTATAGCGATGGTTTGTTGAATGCGCTTAACTTTTAATTCACATTATGGACATTATTCGTATACTTAATCACTCTATTGTTATTTTACGTTTTATAGCTTAGCTCTAAGTAAACATCAAGGAACAAGGAATGTTGCGAGTTATATCAGCAGGTTTGCTGGTTGCTTGGTTAGCTATTTTGCCAGCGGTTGCAGAGCAGGTCGATTTGCGGGTACTGGCTTGGCCCGGTTATGCTGACAGCGATATTGTGACCGTGTTCGAGAAACGCTATCAAGTAAAAGTTAAAGTTAGTTATGTGACTAACGATGATGATATGTGGCTACGGATCGGTCATCAGCAGGGGGCTGATTTTGATGTATTTGCGGTGAATAGCGCCGAATTGCAGCGTTACATCAACGCTAATTTGACCCAGCCGCTCAATCCAAAACTACTGCCGAATGTGCTTCATCAACGGTCTCGCTTTAAGGCATTGCAATCGATCCCGGGAGCGACTCGCGGCGATGCCGTGTATGCGGTACCTTATACCTACTCTGAAATGGGGCTTATTTATAATTTAGCCATGTTTAAACAGCCTCCTACTAGTTGGCAGGTATTATGGGATCCCCGTTATCGTGCTCAAATTTTGGCTTATAACGGCAGTTCGCATAATTACTCTTTGGCGGCGATGGTCGAGGGGGTTGCTAATCCGTTTCAATTGGATGAGACGCAATTCAGGCAAGCCACCGAACGTTTAGTGGCTTTGCGACGGAATGTATTGACCTTTTATGCTTCCCCCGAGGAGGCGCTAGATTATTTTACTCAGGAAAATATAGCGCTGATGTTTGCTAACTATGGCGCGCAGCAGGTCAAAATGCTCACCGATGCTGGCGCTCAGGTTGGTTACGTGATCCCAAGAGAAGGAGCCTTAGCCTGGCTTGATTGTTGGGTTCTTTCGGCAGGCATGAAAAACTCAGAGTTAGCCCATCAATGGATTAATTACACTTTAGAGCCTTGGGTGAGTGAGCGTTTAACTCAGCGCCAAGGGCTGGCGAATACGATTGTACAAGATCCGCGAAGTGTTACCGAAGATAAAATTATCTGGCTACAAGCGGTAGAGGATCAGCAACGTCGTAGTCAAGTTTGGCAGCTTATTCTAAGTGGCAAAAATATGGCCACGATGGAATGACCATGAGTAATTCCATCTCACTTCGTCTTGGCTTATGGTTTTCAATGTTTGGGATCTTAGCCTCGATCGTGACGGCGACCATCAGTTATCACGAAAGCCGCGGTTTGCTCAGCCAAAGCGCCGAACGAGAACTAGCCACAACCACTCAAATATTAACCCGTGAGTTTAGTCGAACCATCGATGAAATTGCCAAAGATGCACGTTTTTTGAGTGCTATACCACAGACTGTCGGTTATTTTAGTACGCTTCAACCCGCTGAATTTGCCGAGCAACTGAATTCAATATTTACCCAAAAACTGAAGTTAAACTCTTCTTATTTTCAGATCCGTTTTATTGGTGCCGCCGACTTTGGTCGAGAGTTGATTCGGGTGGACCGTTTAAGTTCTGGTGTGGTTTCTCGCAGCCCTTCTGAGTTAGAAGAAAAAGCTCATTATCCTTATGTTTTTCGAACGTTGCGGCTTAGTCCGGATGAAGTTTATCTATCGGATATTGAAATTCATACCGAGCAGGGCTTGGAAGTGGATTTGCATCATCCAACTTTAAAGGTTGCTTCGCCAGTGTATGTTGATGGTCAGACGCTCGGTTTGGTGGTGATTAATGTAAGTTTGACCCAATTGTTTAGTTTATTACAGGCGGATTTACCGAAAGGTGTTGATATTTATCTGAGTAATCAGCACGGTGATTATTTAGTGAATCCAGATTCTGATAAGCAGTTTGGTTTTCATTTTGGCCACCGCTATTTAATTCAACAAGATTTTCCCGAAATGGAAGCGTTATTTAGTAACCATCAACCGCTGACCTATGTATTGCCCTCCTCTGTTGGCGTGAATTACCAACGGGCGGTATCATTTACTGCGTTGTTTTATGGTTCTATCACCAATCAAAAAATGGCGGTATTGGGTTTGGCTAGCCCTTTACCAAGCTTGAGTGCGATTATGGATGTCTTGGCTGGTTCAATGATTAAGGTGTGTTTGGGTTTGAGCCTATTGGGATTATTGACCTCACTGTTGTTTGCTCGGATTTTGTCGATGCCGATCCGTAATATGGTGGCGGCAGTGAAAGATTTTTCTGCGGGCCAGTCGTTGGATCAGCGTTTATTACCAAGCGACCGTAATGATGAGATTGGTTTACTTGCGAATAGCTTCTATGCCATGTCGCAGCAAATTAACCTGCAGATTAAAATACTGAAAGACAATGAGACTAATCTACGTCATCTCGCCAGTCACGACGGTTTGACTGGCCTGCCAAATCGAGCGCTGTTCTTGGAGCAGTTAAATGCCTCGATGCGTCAAGCACAACTTAGTGAGACTCAATTGGCCGTCGTGTTTATTGATTTAGATGATTTTAAACAGGTGAATGATAGTTTTGGTCATGCTGCGGGTGATCAATTATTGCAGCAAGTTGCGCAGGTGGTGCGAGACACCATTCGAGCGGAAGATTCGGTGGCTCGTTTTGCGGGAGATGAGTTTATGCTCGCATTGACTTCGATAGACCAGCATCAGGATGCATCGTCGGTGGTGAATAAGGTTTTGAGTCGTTTAGCCGAAGAAATATATTTGGATACTCAGGTTCATCCGGTGTACGCCAGTGTTGGCATCAGTATTTATCCGGGTGATGGCATTAATGCCGAAATGTTGATCCGAAATGCTGATGCCGCGATGTATAAAGCCAAGGAAAAAGGTCGTAATTGCTTTTGCTTTTACGACCTTAAATCTGCTCAGTCCAACAATTAAGCAGCCTGGTGTGCGATCATTGTCGGTTTGCACAGCGTGCTGTTTTAAGCGCGTTTTTTACTGGCAACATCCATCCATACTGCGAGTAGCAAAATACTGCCCTTAATGATCGATTGCCAATAGGTCGGTACATCCATCATGCTCATTCCGTTGTCCAGACTGGCCATGATAAAGGCGCCTAAAACAGCTCCGAATACGGTACCGACCCCACCCGCTAAGCTGGTACCGCCAATCACACAGGCGGCAATTGCATCCAGTTCGGCGATATTACCCGCCGAGGGGGAACCCGCACCTAAGCGGGAGGCCAAAATTAAACCTGCGACCCCAACTAATAAACCATTAATGGCAAATACACTGAGTTTAGTTTTTTCTACATTGATCCCCGATAGGCGGCTGGCTTCGAGATTACCGCCAATGGCATAAATACGCCGTCCAAAAGCGGTTTTTTTGGCCATGAATGCGGCGATAAACATCAAAACTACCAATAGTAGTACCGGGGTGGGGACGCCGCGATAATCGTTGAGCAACAATATAGCCGCTAAGGCAAAAATTGCGATAAAACCAAATTTCAGTATATCCCCGGCAATTGGACTGTTATCTAGCTGGTGGGCACTACGGTTTTTACGTCGTTTGCCTTGCCAAGCAAAAAATACGACCAATGCGCCAACAGTGGTCATTAGCGAAAACAGATCGGGGAGATAGCTTTGGCCAATAATCGCCATACTGGGGCTGGTGGGCGCCACGGTACTGCCACCAGTAATACCGATCAGAATTCCTCGAAAGGCCAATAAACCGGCGAGAGTGACGATGAAAGAAGGCACTCTACGATAGGCAACCCACCAACCATTCCAAAGCCCGAGCAGTAAGCCAGCACATAAGGTGAGAACAATGGTGAGAGGCAAGGGCAGTTGCCACCATACATCCATAATTGCAGCAGCGCCGCCGAGTAGCCCCATCATTGAGCCGACCGATAAATCAATCTCAGCAGAAATGATGACAAAGACCATACCGATAGCGAGGATCCCTGTAATTGCAGTTTGTCGTAACAGGTTTGAAATATTACGAGGGGTGAGGTAACTACCGTCAGTAGCAAAATAGAAAAACAGCATGATCAAAGCAATAGCGGCAAACATTACTAATACCTGTAGCTGCATTTTTTTCAGTTTATCCATCAAGTTGCCCTTGACTGCAGGGGGGGTGATGGTGGTTTCTTGACTAGACATGTTTTACTCCTCGGCCAATGCACAATCCATCACCATTTCCTGGCTCAGGTTTTGATTGTCTAATAGGCCTTTTAATTTACCTTCGTGCATCACCAAGACTCGGTCACTGATCCCTAATACTTCGGGTAATTCTGAAGACACCATAATGATGCTAATTCCTTGTTTAACAAGCTGAAAAATAAGTTTGTAGATCTCATATTTAGCCCCCACATCGATCCCTCGTGTTGGTTCATCGAGAATTAAAATACGCGGTTTTAGTAGCAGAAACTTCGCCAAAATTGCTTTTTGCTGATTACCGCCACTAAGGCTTTTAATCGCCAAGTCGGCAGAAGCGGTTTTGACTTTGAGTCGTGCGATGGATTGGTCTATTGAGGCCTGTTCCGCCGATTCGTTTAAGGCTTGAGCGGGGCCAGTAAACATATTTAATCCTGCCAAGGTAATGTTATGGCCAACGCCCATGATCGGAACAATCCCGTGACGCTTGCGATCTTCAGGTACCATGGCAATGCCATATTTAAGAGCATCCCGATTATGACGGATCTTAATTGGCTGACCGTCTAGTTCGATCGGACATTGATAAATGCCCTCATAGGAACCAAACAAGCATTGCATCAGTTCGGTGCGGCCCGAACCCACTAAACCAGCGACCGCTAATATTTCGCCCTTATGTAGGCTAAAATTGACTTGGTCCACTTGCTTTAAGGGCGAGCCTTTGGTGAGCTGGGCATTCACCGGCCCAACTTTTAATACCACGTCACCGATCGGATGTTCTTCCCGAGGGAACAGTTGTTTGAGTTCGCGGCCAACCATCATGCTGATAATATCGTCGGTGCTCATTTGTTTGGCAGACTGAGTCCCAATATGCTCACCATCGCGAATAATGCAGATGCGGTCAGAGATTTCTTTGACTTCGGTGAGCTTGTGAGAAATATACACACAGCTAACGCCTTCACTGCGCAGCTGTTTGACGATGTCTAACAGTATCCGAGTTTCCGACTCGGTGAGTGGGGCGCTGGGTTCATCTAAGACCAAAACTTCGGCTTGTTTGGATAAGGCCTTGGCTATTTCCACCAGTTGTTGCTGGCCGACGCCTAACTCGCGGATCGGTGTATCCGGCGAAATATCTAAGTTCACCCGTTGCAACAGGGCTTTGGTTTGCTGAAACATTGCGCTGTGATCCAGCACGCCATAATGGCTGAGCTCGGCGCCCAGAAAAATGTTCTCCAAGATCGATAGTTCTTTCACCAAGGTGAGTTCTTGGTGAATAATCGCAATGCCTTTTTCCTCACTATCTCTGACATTGTGTGAAATTAAGGGTTGGCCTTTGTAATGGATTTGACCTTGATAAGATCCGTAGGGGTGCACCCCGGTGAGCACCTTCATTAAGGTTGATTTACCCGAACCGTTTTCGCCGCAAAGTGATACCACCTCACCGCGCTCAAGATTAAAATTGACTCCATTTAAGGCCACCACGCCGGAAAATTTCTTAACAATGTTAGACATTGTTAATAAGCTGGTTTGACTCATAAGTGCTCCTCAAAAGGCGGGGAAGGCCCCGCCTTTCAATACCGCTGGATGAACAGAAGGTTATTGGTAAACGTCTGCTTTGGTGTGGAAACCATCGGCAATAATCGTGCTGTCGATGTTGTCTTTGTCTACGGGGATCGGAGTTAACAAGTAAGCGGGCACATCTTTAGTGCCGTTGTTTAAGCTCGAGTTGGCTTTGGGCATTTTGCCTTCGCCCATTTCAACCGCTAATTCGGCTGCGGTGGTGGCTAATAGCTTTATGGGTTTGTAAATCGTCATGGTTTGCGTGCCAGCAAGGACCCGACGAGTTGCTGCTAAGTCGGCATCTTGACCGGAAATAAAGACTTTCCCGGCTAAACCTTGCGCTTCAAGCGCTTGAATTGCACCACCAGCGGTGGAGTCGTTGGAGGCAACAACAACATCGATATTGTTGTTATTGGCGGTGAGTGCATTTTCCATGATTTTTAATGCGTTTTCAGCGAGCCAGCCATCGACCCATTGATCGCCAACCACTTTAATATCGCCTTTGTCGATCAGCGGTTGCAGGATATTCATTTGTCCTTGACGGAATAATTTCGCGTTGTTGTCGACAGGTGAGCCTCCCATCAAAAAGAAGTTGCCATTGGCTTTATGTTGGATCAACGCTTTGGCCTGTAATTCACCTACTTTTTCATTGTCAAAAGATAGATAAAAATCGATGTCTGCATTATTGATTAAGCGGTCATAGGCGAGCACTTTAATGCCCTCAGATTTTGCTTCAGCGATAACATTCGACAAAACCTTGCCGTTGTAAGGGATAATTACTAATACATCGACACCGCGAGAAATCATGTTTTCAATTTGAGATATTTGTGCAGTCTCGTTGCTATTTGAAGACTGTACGAATACTTTGGCACCAAGCGCCTCAGCTTTCTCAACAAAAAAATCGCGGTCTTTCTGCCAGCGCTCTAGACGTAAATCATCGATGGCTAAACCGATTTTTACGGTTTTGGCAAAGGCTGGTGTGGATAGGGCTAATACGGCTGTACAGATTAACATGATCAGCTTTTTCATATATGGCTCCTTGCTTGATAGCTTGTTTTATTATGTTTTTATTTAGAGCGATTGTGCCTGGCGAGAATTACATCGTTCGGCCAATCTGCTCTAGTTGTAGGGTGTAGAGGTCATCCCAATAAGGCACTCCTCAGCAATCAGCCTAAGTCGATATTGGTAAACAACCAATGACGCTTTTTTGTACGCTTATGACGTTTATTCACAAACGTAGTGAGAGTGTGACAAGGCTCTAGAAAACGCTTTTTAAGTGATGAGCGATGCTTGAATGAGATCTGGGGTTTCATCGAAAACGCGGCAAGATGCTATGAATTGGCTGCTCAAAAGTTGAGCTGGCGGTGCCGTTATTGATTTATTTAGGGTCACCGCTGAGCGAATTAGTGGTTATTTTGAAGTTGTTGGATCAGCTCAAGTTGAATGGTTTGGTCGCTAAATGCTTTAAGTGTGTCCAGTCCTGGCGCTTGCTCGGGAGTAAAGTCTTTCGCCATGTTCTGGATCCATTGTAAACCTATTTCACTTTCGTAGGCTGAGCTGAGTACACAGCTAACCTGGTCGGCATGCGCTTGATCAATTAAGCTGGTACAGCGATGCCATGTTCCGATTAGACTCGGCTTGAGTACTAAGCTGCGTAAACCGTCGAAGTAGTGGTAGCGATAACTGCTATCTTGTAGGGTTTCATCTAGAGCTATTCCGACTTGGGTTCGCTTGGCGAGCATCGCGCACTGTTGGCTGTTGACAAGCGGTTCTTCGATGTAATCAATACGATTTAAATCGATATTTTCTAATACATAAATTGCTTGGTTCCAGAGCCAACTTTGATTGGCATCTAAACGTAAACGCAGTTGAGGATAATGTTGTTGCAATTGGGTAATTAGCTCTAGATCACTTTTAGGGGAGTTACGAGCCACTTTGAGTTTGGCTAAAGTTGCATGACTCCGGTCTAAGGTTTGCTGGCACTGGGCGAAGTCACCGTCTAATAGGGGGTACGCGACCTTGATCGGTACTTCTGGGGGCATACCCGCGACACAGCAGTCGATGGCAAAGGCGACACTGGGATAGAACTTGCGAATACTATGGCCCTGTAAATAATCCAGTAGTTGTTGCTCTGCTTGGTCGAGTGTTTCTTCGCTAAAGCCCGGCAGCGGGGCAACTTCCCCACGACCTCTTCGTCCATCGTTAAAACAGACGTCCAGATAGAGACCTTGCCGTTGGCTGATTTGCTGTGGACCAAGGTTAATTGGGTGACGAAGTTGCAGAGTATAGCGAGAGATCTTTGCGCTTTGCCAATTACAGAGCATACCGAGTTCCTTATTCGCAGGCGGGATGAAAGACATTTTCATCCCTTAAATTAATCACAGCAAGTTAACTTACTAATATTAGATGATTAATTTGTTATTTGCCTAAGGGTTCCTTTTAAATTTATTGAATTCCGGAGGGCGCTTCTCGTTAAAGGCGTTGCGTCCTTCTTGGCCTTCTTCGGTCATATAAAATAGCATGGTGGCATTACCCGCGAGCTCTTGCAGGCCTGCTTGTCCATCACAGTCGGCATTCAATGCGGCCTTCAGGCAACGTAGCGCCATTGGGCTGTTTTGCAGCATTTCACGACACCACTGTACGGTTTCGGCTTCCAATTGAGCGTAGGGCACCACGGTGTTGACCAAGCCCATGTCGAGCGCCTCTTGGGCATCATACATTCGACAGAGAAACCAAATTTCGCGGGCTTTTTTCTGACCGACGATGCGTGCCATGTAGCTGGCTCCCCAGCCACCATCGAAGGAGCCAACTTTAGGCCCAGTTTGGCCAAACTTAGCATTATCGGCGGCAATGGTTAGGTCGCACATCATGTGTAAGACATGACCGCCACCAACAGCATAACCAGCTACCATCGCGACCACGGGCTTGGGACAGGTCCGAATTTGTCGTTGAAAATCGAGGACATTCAGATGATGAGTGCCCTGATCGTCTTGATAACCGCCATAATCCCCCCGTACCGATTGGTCACCACCAGAGCAGAAGGCGAGCTCTCCTTCACCAGTTAAAATAATCACCCCGACTTCAGGATCAATTCGCGCATCGTGCAAAGCATGCATCATCTCTTGCACCGTTAACGGTCGAAAAGCATTGCGAACCTGCGGACGATTAATGGTGATTTTGGCGATACCGCATTTCGATTTATGGTAGTAAATATCTTGGTAGTCATGGTTGACGTTTTGCCAATTTACTGGGGTGCGTTCAATTGTAGTCATGTTTTTCTCTTATATATTTTTAAGACACTGAGTGAGTTGTTGGGAAAACAGCGCCGGTTGTTCAAAGTGGCAATTGTGCCCAGCATTGGCAATGTGATGCCAATGCTGTTGCGGATAATCTTGCTGTAGCTGCTTGGCTAGGCGCTGGTAGTTATGGTCTAAACTTCCGCCGATAAAATCGAGCGGCATTTTTAAGCGTCTTAGCTGCTTTGAGAGGTCATCTTGTAAACCTAAACTACAGGCGGTTAAGGTTGCAGCTAGGCCTTGACGATCTTGGTGGCTGCGTTTTCGTATCAGTTGCTGGCGTTGTAAGCTCGATAAATTGCTAAACACCGCCTGTTGATACCAGTCGTTTAATAGCTCTTCCAACGGCTCGTTTAAGCAACGGTCGGCCCAACGGTGATCCTGTACTAAACGTTGTTGGCGAGCTTGAGCGTCGCATAAACCTGGGTGAGCCGATTCAATAATCAGCTGCTGCAAGCCTTTGGGAGCGAGTAGTGCGTGATGTAAAGCTAAGCGGCCTCCGAGGCTGTAACCGAGTAATCGGTATTGGCGTACTTTCAGGCGTTTGAGGCAGGCGCTCAAGCGATGACTAAAGTCTTTGAATGCTGCGCGCGGTTTCAACCGTTGCTGCCCGCTCAAACCATGACCAGGAATGTCGATGGCGACGCAGTAATAATCAGCGCTTAATTCGGCGATGACCGCCTGCCAGTCGCTGCCATTTCCCAAGAAACCATGTAACAGCACCAAGCAGGGATGTTGACTTTGTCCATAAACACTAAAGTGCATGCTGTTGACTGACCTCGCTGAGTAAGGCCTGATAACGCCGACTGGCATCACCGGCGGAAAAACAAACCTCAATCAAACTCGCGCCTTGATGTTGCTGTGCTTGCTTAAAGGCTTGCTCGAATTGCTGCTTGCTCGAGACTCTGTGGAAGGGCAAGTTAAATAACTGTGCGGCTGCGGCGAAGTTGGTTTGTTGGGGCAATTGGTAATAGTCCTCGGCCAGTTGCTGGTGCTGCTCGGGCTCACCCAGTTCAGGCAGTAAACTAAAGATCTCGCCGCCTTGATTATTCAATAAGATGATCACTAGCTTATGTTGGTTGCGACTCGCCAGCGCCAGTGAATTCAAGTCATGCAGTAGCGAGGTATCGCCAATCACTAAGCTGGTTGATCCAGCCAAAGCCTGACTAATTCCGACACTGGTTGCCAGCAGACCGTCGATGCCCGAGGCTCCGCGGTTGGCAAAATAATTTGTGGCAGCGCAGCTCTGGCCTAAGAGTTCGAAGGTCCGTATCACCATACTATTGCCCATAAAGAGGGTTGAGCCTGGTGCTTGTAAGGCGCTGATTTGAGCACTGATCGATAGCTCTGAATAATCTTGCAGATGCTGCTGCACGATGGGCTGAATTTGTTGCTGTGCCTGGAGCCATCGCTCTAAGTAAGCGCCACTACTTGGCTGCTTCGCCAGATGGCTCTTGAGCCAAGTAGTGGGCTGGCACTGCCAGCGAATTTGTTGTTGATGCTTGGGATTTAGTCGCTGCTGTGCGGGATCAATTAGCCACTGCTGTGTCGAGATCTTGGCCAACCATTGGCTGAGACGTTTGGCGACCAGATGCGCGCCAAACTGGATCACTAAATCCGGTTGATTAGCCGTGGCAAAGTGCTGGTTGGCCAGTAATAAGTCTGCTTGAGTGATGACTTTGCTATCGACTACTTGCCAATGGCTCTGACAATCGACTACCACTGGCCAATGGTGTTGCTCAGCCCAAGCGATAATCGCCTGAGTCTGTTCGGGCAGTTGTTTACCAACTACCACTAACACTTTGCTGTTGCGATCCAAGCTTGACCAAGCCGCCGAGCAAGTGGGGCTCTGAGGGCTGATGACTACTTGGTAATAGGGTTGGTCACTGTCGTGCCAAACGGTTAAGTCAGCTAGGTGGCTGGATAAATCTTGTCGCGCCTGCTGTGGGTAAAAGGGTTCTCGATAGGGGCAATTAAGATGTACCGGGCCAGCTGTTTGTTGTTGCATGGCCAAGGCCTGACCTAGTTCCGTGAGCATGCAACTGGGTGACATGGCGAGGTTGGGTTCGGCTAAACTGGCTTGGTAAATCGGGTAGTCGGAAAAAATCCTACGCTGATCAATGGCTTGATTGGCTCCCACCGCAAGCAACTCTTGGGGGCGGTCGGCACTGAGGATCAATAGTGGCACGCCGGTTTGCCGTGCTTCAATTACCGCCGGATATAAGTTTGCGACGGCAGTACCAGAGGTGGTGATAATTGCCACCGTTTGTCGGCTAGCCTTGGCTAGACCGAGGGCGAAAAAGCCAAGACCACGTTCGTCAAAGTGAACCAGACTTTGGCAGCCAGGGTGATTAGCGACGGCCAAGGTTAAGGGGGTAGAGCGAGAGCCCGGCGCGATACAAAACTGGCGAATACCATGGCGCAGACAGTCTTCAATCAACAGTTCCGCCCAAGCGATATTAATATTTTTGGGGTTACTTTTGTTCAAGGGCGTCCTCATCGACTAATTGTAATACGGTGGCGATTTTGTGGTTGAGTTCTTGCCATTCTAGCTCAGGATCTGAGCCGGCGAGGATCCCCGCGCCAGCAAAAATAGTCAGTTGTTGAGCACCGACCAAGGCGCTACGGATCGCGACCGAAAACTCACTTTGCGCGCCACTAAACCAGCCGACGGCACCGGCATACCAGCCGCGAGCGTATCCTTCATGCTTTAAGATATATTGGATCGCCGAACTGCGCGGTAGACCGCCGACGGCGGGGGTTGGATGCAAGGCCTGTAACAGAGTACTATCATCCAAATCGGGACTGATTTGAGCAATGATCCGTCGCTTTAGATGTTGCACCTGAGCTAGCTTGACGAGCTCTGGCTCGGCCAAGGTTTGTACATGTAAGCTGAGTTCGCCGAGACGACAGCTTAAGTCATCGGCCACCAATTGATTTTCTCGTTGGTTTTTTGCGTCATCTAATAAGGCCTGTCCAAGTTGTAAATCTTGTTCTGGAGTTGCGCCTCTTGGGGCAGTTCCGGCTAGGGCTTCACTGCTTAGCTGGCTTCCTTCCCGTGAATACAGGCGCTCGGGGCTACAGCCAACAAAGCAGTGAAAGCCATCAAACTGAAATAAGAAGCTATAGCACTGCGGCTCTTTTTGTTGCCATTGTTGCAACAGTGAAAAAGCATTAATATCAGCACTTAAGCTCAGACTTGTCTGCCTGGATAAGACCACTTTTGCGGTATGCTGCTGAAATTCACTGCTGGTGACCTGTGTCACCAGTTGCTGCCATTGGGCTTGACTGGGCTGGTCGTGACGACTTAGCACTGTGAGCTGGTTTGGTTCGATGGTTTGAGTGGCTTGGAGCGATGAAAAAGCTTGTTCGATCCGTTGATATTCTAAGTCGATTTGTTGTTCAAAATTGGCATTAATGAGGAATTGAAAATCTTCGCCATTGCCTCGGATCTCAAAGCGCGGCAAAATAAAACGCTGTTGTGGGAAACTGGGCCACGATGCGGCTTGTTCCGCAAAGGCAATACCACCATAGAATCGCAGTTGATTGTTTTGGGCGTTGAGTTGTTCACACTGAGCTTGCAGTTGTTCCTGACCAATCAGTGATTTTGCGGCACCGACAAAAGCCACTTGTTGCTGATGTTTATCCCGCCAGTAGCCACGAGTATGTTGTTGCTGTTGATTTAACCAGGCTAATAAATCTAATTTAGGCAAGCGGATGCAGGCTTGCTGAAAACCATGCTGTGGCGCCTTTTTTAGTTGCTGCATCAGCAGTTTAAATTGACTATAAGAGAGCTGCACCTTTACGATTCCTGCTATCGACGACCGTCTCAATGTAGCGGTTTTTTTTATAACATCATAGTCAGATTTGGTTCTGCTTTGATGCTGAGCAATAATAGGCGCCGAGTTGTTATTTTTATGTTGAGTATTACTGTGAAATCCTGGTTGCATGCTGCCCGCTTGCGAACGCTGCCTTTGGCGAGCTCGTCGGTTCTTTTAGGTTCTTGTCTGGCGCTGAAACAGCAGCAGTTTAGTTGGCCAGTATTTGTACTGTCGTTATTGACGGCGGTGTTGTTACAAATTTTATCCAATTTAGCCAATGACTATGGTGATGCGCTGAAGGGCCTCGATGATGAGACCCGGGTGGGACCGACGCGGGCGATTCAGGCTGGTTTGCTGAGCGCACCGCAAATGTTGCGGGCGATAGTGCTAATGGCCTTGTTATCGGTGGCGAGTGGTTTGCTGCTGTTGTGGGTGAGCATCGGCGATTATTGGCTGGCCTGGCTTGGTTTCATTGGTCTGGGGGCTCTGGCGATTGTTGCCGCTATTGCCTACACCATGGGAGAGAAACCCTACGGTTATCGCGGTTTGGGCGATCTCAGTGTGTTTGTGTTCTTTGGTCTGCTAGGGGTGGTGGGCAGTCATTATTTACATACTCAGCAGCTCGATCCTGCAGTATGGTTGGTAGGGGCCGGGAGTGGTTTACTGGCGACGGCGGTGCTTAATATCAATAATATTCGCGATTTTAAACCCGATTTGTCGGCTGGAAAGCTGACTCTGGCGGTGCGTCTTGGGGAGCGCCGAGCGCGCTATTATCATCTGTTATTAATATTGGTCGCTTTGGGACTGTTCGCCAGCTACCTATTGCTGAATGCTGCCAGCAGTTTTGCTTGGTTGTACCTGTTGGCCGCGCTCGCCTTGCTCAAGGTGAGTGCTACGGTGTTTTGTCAGTACCAACACCAAGTTTTAGATCAACAACTGCAAGCGACGGCGAAATGGAGTTTCTTGTTGAGTGTCCTGTTTAGTCTCGGTCTGCAATTTCAGTTTTAGTCCATCAGTTGTGGTTGTCATCTTTCTCGGCCTTACTTGGCGGGTATTGAGCGGTGTTGCTCAGTTTGGTTTTTGATCTGCCGCTTGTGATTTGTATTTATCAGCCCTATACTCGGCTCTCTTGTCGGAGTGCCGAAAGGCTGAGACCACGGGTAGCATTGCTACTGTTGTGTGGGATCCGTATGACCTGATCAGGATAATGCCTGCGCAGGGAACAAGATGAGTAAGTTTTTTGTGAAAGTGCCAATGGACCGTTGTGACGGCGTATATTGGGCCCTTAGCTTTGCTTACTTTTCCTACATCCGACAAGCCTCATTGTTAATAACTTTATTGAGAGGCAAGTCATGTCAAGACGCGAAACCAGAGCCGCTGCAGAGCAATATATTAATAACCTGCAGGGTCAAGCTTTTCCAAATTCAGAAAAAATATATATTCAAGGTAGTCGTGACGATATTCAAGTTGCGATGCGCCAAATTAACTTAGCCGATAGCCTCGTGGGCGGTAGTAAAGAAAATCCGAAGTTTGCCGCCAATGAACCGGTTCGGGTCTATGATACCTCAGGAATTTATAGTGATGAACAAGTCGATCTGGATGTGCGTAAGGGCTTGCCCCAACAGCGTCAGGCTTGGATCGAAGAGCGCGGCGATACCGAGGCTTTAGCCGGACACAGCTCAAACTTTTCTCAGCAACGTTTGGCCGATGAAGGTCTCGATCATATTCGTTTCGATAGTTTGCCTACACCACGAAAAGCCAAGCCTGGTAAACGAGTGACTCAATTACACTATGCTCGCCAAGGTATTATCACCCCAGAAATGGAATACATTGCGATCCGCGAAAACATGGGGCGGGACAAGATCCGTGAAGATTTACTGGCCGAACAACAAGCGGGTCATTCCTTTGGTGCTTCCTTGCCGGCGCATATTACCGGTGAGTTTGTTCGCGATGAGGTCGCGCGAGGTCGGGCGATTATTCCTGCCAATATTAACCATGCCGAAACCGAGCCGATGATCATTGGTCGTAATTTCTTGGTCAAAGTGAACGCCAATATTGGGAATTCGGCGGTGACCTCTTCGATAGAAGAAGAAGTTGAGAAGTTAGTTTGGGCGACCCGTTGGGGTGCCGATACGGTGATGGACTTGTCGACTGGCCGTTATATTCACGAGACCCGTGAATGGGTGATCCGTAACTCGCCAGTGCCAATCGGCACCGTGCCCATTTATCAAGCTCTGGAAAAGGTGAATGGAGTGGCTGAAGATCTCAACTGGGAAGTCTTTCGCGACACTTTGATCGAGCAGGCAGAACAGGGCGTAGACTACTTCACTATTCATGCTGGCGTATTGCTGCGTTATGTGCCAATGACCGCCAAGCGGATTACTGGCATCGTTTCGCGTGGCGGCTCGATCATGGCCAAGTGGTGTTTGGCCCACCATCAAGAAAGCTTCCTTTACGAGCGGTTTCGCGACATCTGTGAAATTTGTGCTGCCTATGATGTGTCGTTGTCACTGGGGGACGGAATGCGTCCGGGCTCGATTGCCGATGCCAACGACGAGGCACAGTTTGCCGAATTGGAAACCCTTGGCGAGTTGGCCAAAGTTGCCTGGGAATACGATGTACAGGTGATTATCGAAGGCCCAGGCCACGTCCCGATGCAGCTGATCAAAGAGAATATGGAGAAGCAGCTCGAAGTTTGTGACGAGGCCCCGTTTTATACTTTAGGACCGTTAATTACCGATATTTCTCCGGGATACGATCACTTCTCTTCGGGCATTGGCGCGGCGATGATTGGTTGGTTTGGCTGCGCCATGTTGTGTTATGTGACGCCCAAAGAACACCTCGGTTTACCCAATAAAGATGACGTAAAACAGGGGATGATCACCTATAAAATCGCCGCTCACGCAGCCGATTTGGCAAAAGGTCATGCTGGCGCGCAAATTCGAGATAACGCCATGAGTCGAGCGCGTTTTGAATTCCGCTGGGAAGATCAATTCAACCTTGCTTTAGATCCCGATACTGCCCGAGCCTACCATGATGAGGCCTTACCGCAAGAATCGGCCAAGGTGGCGCACTTCTGTTCGATGTGTGGCCCGAAATTTTGTTCCATGAAGATCTCTCAAGAGGTGCGAGATTATGCCAATGACTTAGAGATTAAGTTGTTAGATGAACCGCTTGCCGATCTTGGATATCAGCCTGCCGCAGTGGTTGAAGGGATGGCGGAAAAGTCTGCTGAGTTTCGTCGTAAGGGGGCCGAAATTTACCACTCTCCGTTAACTGCCGAGACTAGCCATGAAGCCTAGCGCTTGCCTTGACGCGGCCTTGCGCCCACAAGTTTGGACGATCGCGGGGAGTGACAGCTGTGCAGGAGCGGGTTTGCAGGCCGATTTACTGAGCGCCCATGATTTGGGCGTTGAGTGTGCCACTGCGGTGACCGCGTTGACTGCGCAAAATATTCGCGGAGTGAGCGCCATGGAGACGGTCACGGGCGCGATGTTGGCCGCGCAGTTGGATGCTTTGGCTGCAACGAATCCGGCCAAGGTGATTAAAATTGGCATGTTAGGCTGCGCCGAGTTAGTGACTTTGGTGGCAGATAAGTTAGCCAGCTATAAGGCGACTTGGTCGGAACCACCGCTGGTGGTGTACGACCCTGTACTGGTTGCGAGTTCTGGAGCGAAGCTGGCGGCTGACGATCTGCTAGCGGCTTTACCCAAGCTATTGGCTCAAGTTGATGTGCTCACGCCCAATGCCAGTGAGTTAGCCAGTTTGACGGGCATTGGGCTCAGCAGTCCCGTTGCCGTGAAACAAGCCTGCGCAGCGTTGCTAGCCAAGGGCGTCAAAGCCGTGTGGGCTAAGGGGGGACACTTAGATTTCACGCCCGGACAAGCGGTGGATTTTTATTGTGATGGGCTGCGCGAGATATTGCTCTCCAGTCCGTTACTGGAAGCCTCGCATACCCACGGCACTGGTTGTACTCTGGCCTCCGCCCTGGCGGCTGGTTTAGCGCTCGATTTTGCCATGGAAGATGCACTGGTGCTGGCTAAAGCTTATGTCTATCAGGGACTTTCGCAGCAGCAGGGTTGTGGCAATCTGGCGCACTTGGGCTGGCCCAGTCAGCGGCAATATTTTCCACGGGTTGAGTCGGCACAAACGCCGCTAGGAAAGCTGTTTGGCCTCAGCGAAAGTTGGCCAGAGCAGCAGTCCTTCGCGAGCTGTGATAGCTATCAACTTGGCGTTTACCCAGTGGTGGATAGCGTGGCATGGATAGAGCGTCTATTAGCGATGGGGGTGAAAACCCTACAGCTGCGGATCAAAGATAAAAGTAATGCGGAAGTGGAAAGCGATGTGCGTCAAGCCATCCAACTGGGTCGTCAATATCAGGCGCGTTTGTTTATTAATGACTACTGGCAATTGGCGCTAAAACATGGTGCCTATGGGGTGCATTTGGGGCAAGAAGATCTGGCCTTGGCCGATTTACCACAAATTGCCGCTGCTGGTTTGCGTTTAGGCATTAGCACCCATGGCTATTACGAATTATTACGTGCCAGTCAGCTAGGCCCTAGTTATATTGCACTGGGTCATATTTTTCCCACGACTACTAAGGATATGCCGTCCAAGCCGCAAGGTTTGGCGAAATTAAGTCGTTACGCGAGCTTAATGAGCGATTACCCCTTAGTCGCGATTGGCGGCATCGATTTGCCGCGAGCCAAGCAGGTGTGGCAGTGTGGCGTGGGCAGTGTGGCGGTGGTCCGAGCGATTACCGAGGCAGCCGATCCCGCGAATGCGCTGGCCGAGCTCGAAGCGATTGTCAGTCAATCAACTGAAATGAGCAGATAGGAGTCAACATGAACTTCAACCAATTAACGGACCAAGAATACCAACGCTATAGTCGCCACCTATTACTCAAAGAGGTGGGTGAAGCCGGGCAATTAAAGCTCAAGCAGGCTCAGGTATTGTTGATTGGGGTGGGAGGCTTGGGCGCGCCGGCGAGTATGTACTTAGCCGCAGCAGGTGTAGGGAAATTGGTTTTAGCCGATTTTGACCAGCTCGATAGCAGCAATTTACAGCGCCAGGTGCTATACACCGAAGCGGATATTGGCAGTGCCAAAGTCACTGCTGCGAAACAGCGCCTGCAGCAGCTCAACAGTCAGATCCAAGTGCGAACCGTGAATCGCAAGATGGATGATTTGTTACTGGCGATGGAGGTGGCGCAAGCCGATGTGGTGCTGGATTGCAGCGATAACATCAGCACCCGTTATGCGGTGAATCAGGCCTGTGTGAAAGCCAAAGTGCCTTTGGTGAGTGGTGCAGCAGTCGCCTTTGACGGGCAGTTGATGGTGTTTGATTTTCGCCGTTCAGCTCAGGGCTGTTATCACTGCTTATTTCCGAATGCCAGTGAGCAGCAACTTAATTGCAGTAATGCCGGGGTCCTTGGGCCAGTGGTGGGCACCATCGGTAGCCTGCAAGCCTTGGAAACCATTAAGTTGCTGGTGGGCCTTGCTTCCGCTCAGCTTGGGCGCTTCTCCAGCTTCGATGCGCACAGCCTCGAGTGGTTTCATTTAAGCATACAGGCCGATCCGGCCTGTCCGGTATGCGCTGAAGGGTGAAAAATAATGTACATAACAATTGAGTTGAATGGCTTGAGTACCGCGCTAGTTGAGCCCTTGAACATTACTCAGTTACTAGAGCAACAGCAGCAATCGTTGAATGGGGTTGCGGTGGTCGTCGATGGTCGGATTGTGCCGCGAACTCATTGGCCGGTAACCCAGCTGGTGAATGGCACGAAGGTGCGAATTTTTCGGGCGATTGCCGGTGGATAAATTAAGGAGTTCCTGTGTTACAGATTGCAGATAAGAGTTTTACCAGTCGTTTATTTACCGGGACCGGCAAATTTGCCAGTGCGGAGTTAATGACTGCCAGTATTCAAGCCAGTGCTAGTCAGCTGGTGACCATGGCGATGAAACGGATTGATGCCAGCGATCAACAGGATGATATTTTAGCCCCCTTACTCAAAGCGGGGGTGCAGCTGCTGCCCAATACCTCTGGGGCGCGCAACGCTGAGGAGGCCATTTTTGCTGCTCATCTGGCGCGTGAGGCGTTGGCAACCAATTGGTTGAAGCTGGAAATTCATCCCGATCCGAAATATCTCATGCCGGATCCTATCGAAACGCTTGCCGCCGCCGAAACCCTGGTGCAACAAGGTTTTGTGGTGCTGCCTTATGTGCATGCCGATCCGGTGTTGTGTAAACGATTGGAAGATGTGGGTTGTGCTGCGGTGATGCCGCTGGGCGCTCCCATTGGTACTAATAAAGGCCTGCGCAGTCGCGATTTCTTAGAAATTATTATTGAGCAAGCCAGCGTGCCGGTGGTGGTGGATGCGGGCATTGGAGCCCCCTCCGATGCGGCGTTGGCGATGGAGTTGGGCGCCGATGCGGTATTGGTCAACACTGCGATGGCCGTGGCCAGAGATCCGGTGGCGATGGCCCAAGCTTTTGCGATGGCCGTTGAAGCGGGGCGCAATGCTTATCTTGCTGGTTTAGGTCGCGAATTACGCCATGCGGAAGCATCGAGTCCTTTAACGGCGTTTTTAGATAATTTATAGGAGGGCAAGCGAATGAGTTTTGCCGAGCACTTAGCGACTTATGATCACGCAGCAGTACATTTGTCGATTTACAGTAAAACCGCTGTTGATGTCGAGCGAGCACTGGCCAAAGATAAGTTAGACTTGGACGATTTTCAGGCGCTCATTTCGCCCGCAGCCGAAGCCTATTTGGAACCGATGGCCCAGCGCAGCATGCGTTTAACTCAGCAGCGTTTTGGTAAGACACAGCAGTTTTACATACCTTTATATCTGAGCAATATGTGCAGTAATGTTTGTCAATATTGCGGTTTCTCGATGGGTAATAAGATCCGTCGCCTCACCTTAGATATGGCACAAATCGATGCAGAATTAGATGCCATTAAAGCCCTTGGTTTTGACCACATCTTGTTAGTGACTGGTGAGTCGGAACGCAAGGTCGGCATGGCCTACTTTCGTCAAGTGATGCCCTTAATTAAGGCGCGGTTCTCACATGTGTCGATGGAAGTTCAACCCTTGGATGAAGCGGACTACCGAGAGCTGATTCCACTCGGTTTAGATGCGGTGATGGTTTATCAAGAAACTTATAATCGGCAGCGTTATGCCGAGGTGCATCCCAAGGGACGGAAGCGTGATTTTGATTATCGTTTAGCTACCCCTGAACGTCTCGGTGCCGCCGGGGTTCGTAAGATTGGTATAGGGGCTTTAATTGGTCTGGATCAATGGCGTAACGATTGTTTTTACGCGGCTGCGCATTTGCAGTATTTAGAGCGTCGCTATTGGCAGAGTAAGTTTTCTATTTCCTTTCCGCGCTTGCGGCCCTGTGAAGGCGGTTTTCAGCCGGTATCGGTGATGACGGACAAGCAGTTAGTTCAGTTGATTTGCGCCTATCGTTTGTTTAATCCCGATGTGGAGTTGTCGTTATCAACTCGTGAGTCAGAACATTTTCGTAATCATGCGATTCCCCTGGGGATCACCACCATGAGTGCCTTTTCCAGCACCCAGCCGGGCGGTTATGCTAAAACTAGTCAGACCGCGCTGGAGCAGTTTGAAATTAGCGATGAGCGCCGACCTGAAGTAGTTGCCGCAGCGGTGCAAAAAGCTGGTTATCAAGTGGTATGGAAGGATTGGGATCGGGTGCTCGGTTAAACGAATTTGAGGATTATCGAATGGCAGCAGGTTTCGACCTGAGCGAGCATCAGCTAAACTACAGTAAATTTATGGGGAAGCTGAGTCTGTCGTGATCAGACAAGGCTGATGGTAGAGCTCCCCTGCGACCAAGTTGGAGAAAGTTAGGTGTTGAAGAAGATATTGTTCGCGATGGTGTTTACGCTGGCTTCCGCCAGCAGCTGTTGGGCCGAGAAAGCAACGGTGGGAGCCTTAGAATATATTCGTATCGTGGAAGCTGATCTTCGTTATTTAACCCGGATTGATACCGGCGCGGCCAGCACCTCATTGCATGCCGACCATATACGGGTTATCGATGGTAATAATATTCTGCCAGCGGATTACTCAGAAGCCGAGCAAAAATCGCTGGTGAAACCTAAAATGCGTGCCAACATTGGTAAGTATCTGGAATTCACCACCATTAATGAGCAGGGTGAGCAGCATCAGGGCAAGGCACGGATCAGCGATGTGGTGGCGGTACGTAATTCTCAAGGCTTAGAGATCCGTTATAAAGTGGCGCTGGCCATTGAATGGCAGGGCCAACAGAAAACAGTTGATGTTAACTTACGCGATCGCAGCAAAATGGACTATAAGTTGCTGATCGGCAGGGATTGGCTGGAAGGTGATTATCTGGTGGATGTTGAGCGAAATAAACAGCTGCCTTAAACTCTTTGACTAGAGCTTAAGTTGGGATACTAGAGCCGTTTGCCCTTACTGCTCAGGTTTGAGCTCGGGATCCCGCAGTCAGCTTAGTGAGACCAATACTTAGCTGTTAGAGCGTTTGATGAAGCCGTATAAAGCGTGCGAAACGCGGCTTACCATGACTGCTCAAACCGTTGTAGCGGTATTCAATCAGACTACCAAGCGGCGGTGGTGAAACTCGGAGCTGATCTGTTAAGCCGCTGCCTATTTTGAATCGTTGTCCTTGTCGATCTTGTACCACTAAGGCACCCAGCATACCTTGATACTTACCTTTTCCAGCGCTATAAGCCACAACTTCGGCTTCTCCGTCTTGGTAAGCTTTATATTTGATTAAGGCGTGACTACGGGTCGCCAGATAAAACGAGTTTGGATCGCGTAACATTAAGCCTTCGCCGCCTTCGGCGCTGATTTTTTGTAGCTCTTGCGCTAATTGAGTTCGGCCGGGATAGTTATGATATTCAGGTATTCGAATAAAATTAGCCTGCTTGGCTAAGCCTTGTAGTTGTTGATAGCGGCTTCGATAGTTACCCGGATGATGGGGAAGGTCAAAGACCATAAACTGTACCTTTTGCCATTGCTCGAACTTGCTCTGCTGTCGATGTATTAAGCCCACCAATTCGCTAAACTTGCCCCGACCGAGCCATAGTTCGCCATCTAGTGCAAAGGCCGGGAGTTGCTGTTGTAACTCGTGAGGGATGGAAATGGTTCGGCCACTGCGGCTCAGTAATTGCTGTCCGTTCCAATAGGCCCGAACGCCGTCATATTTTTCACAAACCCAGTAGCGTTCGAGTTGCAAACCTTGCTGGTATTCGCTGGCTAATACCAAAGGCGGCGGCGGGGCGGCGTAGACCTCATGCTCAACACTATTGAATAACAGTAGACTTAGGCTTAAGGTCTTATTAAATGAGGCATTCATAAACCACCATTAATGATATAAATATTATTAATGATAGTGCAAATCGGCCCAAGGTCGAATCAATCGTCAAGGAGAGTGCAAATGAGTCAAGTTCATCAGGGAAGTTGTCACTGTGGCGCGGTAACATTTTCATTAAAGTCCAGCCTAGTGCCAGCGGTGCGCTGTAATTGTAGCCTATGCCAGCGCAAGGGAATTATGATGGTCACCGCCGAAGATGATAGCTTTGAGCTACTCACTGGCCAGGATGCGTTGACCTTGTATCAGTGGAACAGTCATGTGGCCAAGCATTATTTTTGTAAACATTGTGGTATTTATACCTTCCATCGTCCGCGAAGCGCGCCTGAATTGACTCGGGTAAACGCTGGTTGTTTGGAGGGGCTTGATCCTTTGACGATGGAATATCAAGTTGTGAATGGGGCAGCGCTATCGCTGGAGTCTTAATCAGATGCAAATCATGATAGCGAGTCTGGGTTGACGGTGTTATCCACGACGGCTGTTTGAGTTACAAAAACCGACGCTCAAGCGTCGGTTTTATGGCTTGCTGAAACTTTATCCTTATCTGCTGAAGATGTGTTTATTGATGATGTTTTCCAATTGTTCTTGGCGACCCGAGACATGAGTTGGCTGGATGTTGTCACTCAGCGCTTGTTTGGCTAAGGACTCAAGACTGTAGTCTCCAGTCATAATCGCTTTGCCAAGATCACCACTCCAACCCGCGTAACGTTCGGCCACTATTTTGTTGAGTTCTTGGCTTTCCAGTAAACTGGCGGCTTTTTTCAGCGCGAGGGCGCAAGTATCCATGGCTCCAATGTGACCGTGGAAGTAATCCGCCTTGGCGATGCTTTGACGACGCAATTTGGTATCAAACATCAAACCTCCGGTAGAGAACCCTCCTGATTTTAAGATATCGTGCATCACCGGTGTCCATTCTTCCACACTATTGGGGAATTGGTCGGTATCCCAACCCAGTTGCGGGTCACCGCGGTTCGCATCAATCGAACCAAATAAGCCCAGTGAGATCGCGGTGGCGATTTCGTGATGGAAGGAGTGCCCCGCCAAAGTTGCGTGATTTACTTCAATATTTACTTTGACTTCATTTTCTAAGCCAAATTGCTTGAGAAAGCCATAGACAGTGGCGGTGTCGTAGTCGTACTGATGTTTGGTGGGTTCAGCAGGTTTAGGCTCGATCAATAAGGTGCCGTTAAAGCCGATTTTGTGTTTATGTTCTACCACCATTTGGAAGAAACGACCCAATTGCTCACGCTCTTGGCGTAAATCGGTATTGAGTAAGGTTTCGTAACCTTCTCGACCTCCCCACAATACATAGTTTTCACCGCCCAGCATTTTGGTGGCGTTCATCGCGCTAAATACTTGGGTCGCTGCATAGGCAAATACTTCGGGATTGGGATTTGAAGCTGCGCCTGACATGAAACGTGGATGAGAGAATACGTTGGCGGTACCCCAGAGTAACTTCATCCCCGTTTGTTGTTGCTTCTCGGCAAGCACGTCCATCATCACCTTCATATTCTCGCTATATTCTTTGAGCGAGTTGCCTTGCGGCGCAACGTCGATGTCATGGAAGGAATAGTAAGGAATGGTTAATTTTGTAAATAGTTCGAAGGCGACGTCGGCTTTCACTTTGGCCATTTCTAAGGCGTTGCCTGCTTGCTGCCAAGGGCGATCAAAGGTACCTGAACCAAATATGTCAGAGCCATCCCAGCAGAGATTGTGCCAATAGCAGGCACCAAAGCGCAGATGTTCTGCCATGGTCTTACCTAAGATCAGCTGATTGGCGTCATAGTGACGAAAGGCTAAAGGGTCATTAGATTCCGGTCCTTGGAAAGTGATTTTTTCAATTTGATCAAAATACTGAGCCATGGCATTACTCCTTAAGAAAGCATATTTATCGAAGAATTAGTGTCCGTTGGGCTTGAGCGAGTCAATGGGTTGCATTGCCAAAGCGTCACAGTGCCAATCTTCCGATCCTAAGTTCATTGTTAGTCTGCTTCTGGGATGACTCAATTACGAAAAATGCGGACGATTTTCAGCAATTTGCTTTTCGTGCGCTAAATCTCGTTTTAAAAAGGTATTTTTTAGGTTTTTTAACAAAATAGTCGATAAGTGGCTAGCAATAATAAATTTCATAACAGCGGTTTGCCATTTCCTTGGGCATTCAAGACCACGTTGAGACGCTGATGTGAGTAAAGTGAGATAAAAAGTGGAGGGAAACATTCGGCCAAGCTTGGCTCAAGGCTTTGGATAATTTAGAAATCCACAACCCAGAGCTCTCGGCGCGCTCTGGGTTGCGTTGTGATTAACGATGTATATAGGGTAGGGCCGACATCGCCCCTTTTTCGCCAACCGCCAAACCGCCACTTTTATTACCACGGGCCAAGGCCTCGAGTAATAAGGCTTGGTCTTGCCATTGGCTAAACTGGCTCAAGTAAGCCAAGACTCCTCCTACAAAGGCATCACCAGCGCCGGTGGTATCCACCACCTTGGCTACGGGCTCGGCAACGACTCGCTGGATTTTCCCCGCATAGACTAATTCACTCCCTAATTCGCCTAGCGATAAGATAAAAGGAACCTGAAGTTGCTCTTGTAAATACTCGACCGCTTGCTCAATTTGTTCACAATTGCTAAGCCATAATGCTTCTTCTTCGGAAAATTTAACTAAATCGCACAAGGGTAAAAATGCTTCAATCTGCTGACGCATTTGCTCGGGGCTAGACCATAACATAGCTCGTAAATTGAGGTCGAAGAATACCCAACCACCAGCAGTGCGGCAGCGTTTAGCCGCTTCGATGGCGGTTTCGCGACAGCGCGGTGCGGCAAGGGCGATGGAACTTAATTGCAACCATTGTTCGGCTTGGAAGGCGGGGAGCTGCTCAGTGCTTAAAAACTGATCGGCACTGGGTTGTACCAGAAAGGTAAATTCACGCTCTCCACTGGCATCTAAAGAGACTAATACGGTAGAGGTTCGCTGCTGTTGATCGAAGCTTAAACTGCTGATATCAACGCCTTCGTCTGCCAGAGTGGCGCTGACCATCTTACCCATGGGGTCGTTACCCACTCGGCCAATGAAACCACTATTGATGCCGAGGCGTGCCAAGGCGACAGCGACATTGGCAGGCGCACCACCGGGGCACATTTTGAGTAGACCATTGTCTTCTGGGAGCAGGTCGATAACGGCATCGCCCAAATTCCATACTTGTACTTTATGCATCTAGATCCTCCTCGATCCAGCTATTGCTCAGCTGAGTCAGCTGAAGCTTGGCTTGCCCACTTTCCAACTTGAATTGCCCTGTGTGCCAGGCTTGCTGAGGAAATAGTCGGCCCGATAACACGGCTTCGCCATCATTGACAAATAGTTCAAAGCTGGAGCTGTCGATAAATAATTGTAGCTGCCTTAAGTTGCCATTACGACTTTGATAAGTTCGCTTGGTATCACTGTTGAGCGGACCGAGTTCGCCTCGCTCAACCACGAGTGTTCCTTCGCTCCAATGGAGGCTGAAACTATCGTCCGCACTGGGTAGACTGAGTTGAAAAACGCTGCACTCGGTGAATTCAATGTCTAGCATACAGCTTCTGCTGAAACCCTTAAGTTGATGCTCTCCACTGCCATAAGAGTCGCCTTGTTGAGCTTGGGCGAGCGCCTTGAACGCTGGGATGGGGCGCTGCCGTAAGCAGCCGTTTTCCCAACTTAGGCTACGAGGTAAGCCGAGCATTTGTGTCCAATTGTGGCGAACGCTTGGGTGCTCACCATCATCGGGTAGCCCAAGCCAACCGATTAACAGGGTGGTGCCTTGATGTTGCAGGGTTTGCGGCGCATAAAATTCGAAACCATGATCGAGTAAATTAAATTCACTGTTGATGGTCAGTTCTGCCGGGCCAGCGCTCATGTCAACGGTGAAGTAACCACTCAGATTGGTGGTGGTGTATTCGGCTTGATCAAGTTCGATGCCCTGCGGGCAGGCCAATAATAACCATTGTTGGTCGAGCTCAAATAAATCAGGACATTCCCACATATAGGCTTGCTGTGGGCGACCGAGATTAATTTCTTGGCTGATGAAGCGACGTTCAAGCCATTGCTCTTGTTGCTGCTGTAGTAGACAGATTCCACCCCGTTGACCCAGCGTTTGAGCTCCCAGAATGAGCCAAGATTGATCTTGCCAAGATAAATACTTCGGGTCACGGACGTGGCCAGTGTAATTGCTGAGTGCTTCGATATTCATCGGCCCCAGTTTTTCAACATGCCCATCAGGATGCAGCACCGCTTTACATTGGTAACTGAGGCGTTGCTCACCTTGGCGGACATTGCCAGTGTAATAAAGGTTAAGGATCTCGCCCTCACTCACTGCTGTGCCGGAATAGCAGCCATTTTTGTCGAACCAATCCGTAGGGGCTAAAGCGGCTGGATGTGCTTGCCAATGTATCAGGTCGCTGCTGCTGAAGTGGCCCCAGTGTTTGTTTTTATGTTCGCAGCCAAAGGGGTTCCATTGGTAAAACAGTTGAAAGCGTCCTTGATGGAAGCTAAAGCCATTGGGATCGTTAATCAAGCCCGTTTTGGCGGCGATATGGTAGTAAGGACGCCAAGGATCTGCGGTAAATTGTTTCGTCGTCCATCCACATGATTTTGGCATGCTTACTCCAAGTAATTTGATAATGCTGATTCGATAATATTCATTCTATGAATGAAGAGCGCAAAACCGCAAACGGTTCCATGTTTGTTATGCTTTATACGTGATCGAAATCACGTAAATAGGCCATTAATCTCTATTTTTGTTAGATTTTGCTCACATATAGCGAGATTGTTACTTGTATGTATCGGTTTTGCATCTATTCTTATTTCGAGCCAAATGGAACCGATTTCAGTTTGGTTTAACTCCGAAAAATATAATGGTTCAACTACGGAATATAAAAATGGAAGGAATAACCATGAATAAATTCGCTGCACTTACTATTACAACTGCACTCGCAGCCGCCAGCCAAGCACAGGCTGCGGTGACTATCGAAGGTGAGCAAGGCAAGCTGACTATCGGTGGTGACGTCGAATTCAACGTCAACTATGTCGACAATGATGTGAATACTACCTCTGATGATAAATCTTGGGATCAGGACGGTCGTTTCTTGATTTCATTTTTGGGCGAGCGTCAGCAAGGCGATTATATGATCCGCGCCTTAGCACAACCAACCTACGGCACCGATGGTGGCGTGAGCACCGATGATGTTTGGTTTGAAGTTGCTAAGAATGACAGTTGGACCCTACGTCTCGGTCGTTATGAAGCTTATGACATGAACCCTCTGGGTCAAGATGTATTTGTGAATCACTCGGGTGATACTGCCGATGGCAAATATACGGATGGGGATGTCTATATTTACCGGATGTTAGAAGCTCGCGGTCGTTCTGGCAGTGCTGGCCAAGCGATGTACAACCAGACATTTGGTAACGTTTATGTAGAAGTTTCGACTCTCTTTGGTGATAACAGTGGTTTCTTTGATGGCACTACATACCATAATTCAGCGCTGACTAAAAATAATAAAAACGCCTTTATTGTTCGCCCAGTAGTAGCCTACCAGCAGGGCGCCTTTAAAGTGGCCGCAGCCCTGGAAACCAACTTGGTTAGCGACTCAACTCTAGACGCCAATGGTAATGATGTATCCGATCGTACCGGTTATGGCTTAACCGCTGGCTATAATCAAGATGGTCTGGTGGTGAACTTAAATGTTGCCAGAATGGATGCCTTAAATGAAACAGATACCACCTATGGCGCGAACGCCTTGTGGCATAAGTTTGGTTTAGGTTATATCCACGGTATTAATGAGTTTGATGATGGTAGTGATAAGAAAAAAGTTAGCACTATCTATAGCTCGTATCAGTTTGATAACGTGGTTGTGTCAGATTTTTCGATTTACCTAGGAGCTTACGCGAGCAAGTTGAGCAATGCAGATGCTGATAAAGACAACAATTTCGGTGGCCGAGTACGCTTTAAATACTTGTTTTAATTTGAACTAAACTGCAAACGGTTCCATGCGCTATGTTGAATGCGAGGAACCGTTTTATGACGAAGTGGAATAGAGGGATCCAAAATGTCTGAACAAGATACAGCCAAGAAGATTTTAGAGCTGATTGGCGGCAAATCAAATATCGCAAGTGCGGCGCATTGTGCAACTCGCCTACGATTAGTTCTCAATGATACCGAGCTTGCAGATACCGCTGCAATCAAAGAGCTCGATCTGGTCAAAGGTGTGTTCACCAACAGTGGCCAATACCAAATTATTATTGGCTCTGGTATCGTAAACCGAGTCTTTAGTGCCTTGGCTGAATTGGCAGGCATTAGTGAAGCGTCAACTGCTGAAGTTGCCGCGCAGGGGGCTAAGCAGAACCCTTTCCAAGCTTTAGCGCGTACTTTATCCAATGTATTCGTACCGATCATTCCGGCGATTGTGGCCAGTGGTTTATGCATGGGGCTACTTGGCTTCTTACGTACCAATGAAATGATTGCCACCGATAGTATCTGGTACTTAATCTTAGACATGGTATCCAGTTCAGCATTCATTATTCTGCCGATTTTGATTGGTTTTGTGGCGGCCAAAACTTTTGGCGGAACGCCGATCCTGGGGGCGACGCTTGGTGGCGTATTAACCCACCCCGCTTTAACTAATGCTTGGACAGTTGCCAGCGGTTTTCAATCGACCGAACTATTTGGCATGGAAGTGGGTTTAGTTGGCTACCAGGGAACGGTTTTCCCGATGCTGATTGCGACTTGGTTCATGTGTAAAGTAGAAAAACGGGTTCGCCAATGGGTGCCTAACTCCTTAGATGTGATTTTGAGTCCGTTTATTATCTTAGTGGTCACTGGTTTTGTTTCTTTGGTCGCGATTGGCCCCGGCGGACGGATGTTGGGTGATGGGATCTCAACTCTACTACTCTACTTGTATGAAAATGTGGGTATTTTAGCTGGTTTACTATTTGGTGGTACTTATTCAGCCATTGTGATTACCGGTATTCACCACAGTTTCCATGCCATTGAAGCGGGTTTACTGGGTGATCCTAAGATTGGGGTTAACTTCTTACTCCCTATCTGGTCGATGGCGAATGTTGCCCAAGGCGCAGCTTGTTTAGCAATTGGCCTGAAATTTAAAAATATTAAAACCAAGGCTTTGGCGATGCCATCGGGTGTATCGGCTTTGTTTGGGATAACCGAAGCGGCAATCTTTGGGATTAACTTACGCTACATGACCCCATTTTTCGCTGGCTTAGCCGGTGGTGCGGTGGGTGGTGCTTATGTGGTATTTGCTAAAGTGGGTATGACTGCGGTTGGTTTAACTGGTATTCCAGGAATTGCAATTGTTCAGACGGGCTCTGTGGTTCACTATATGATTGGCTTTGCCTTAGCCTTTGGTGTGGCCTTTGCGGGGGCTTACTTTAGTACCACCGAAAAAGCCGATGCCTAATTGAAGATGGCGGTCATGCCGCCATCAGTTTGGTTATATTTCCTGTGTGACCCCTCATTGAGCGCCACAGTTCCGGTAAATAATTCCCTACCTTGGGGTGAGCAGTGAGGTTATCGGAGACCAAGGGCATTGGTTTTTATTGAATGATCTTGGTATCAGAATAATAAGGGTAGCGGCGATGAGTTGCCGTTACCTCAAGTTTTACTCGCTTTTAGCAGCCTGCTTCTTTGGCTGCTTTTTTAATGCGTAGGATTCTCTTTCAGTAAAAAGCCCCTGGTAGGAAAAAGCTACATCAGTTAAGGGCTTCTCTCGCAATTGCTTGATTAATACCGAGGCCGCTTCTTGGCCCACCAGCTGGTAGTCATAATGCAGGGATGCCAAGGGTGGCTCTAAGACGGTACATAGCTCGTCATCGCCGACACCAATTACTGCCACATCTTGACCGATGAGTAAGCCCTGTTCGCGTAAGGCTCTAATACTACCTGCAGCGAGGCGGTCGGTAACTGCAAACACACCATCGGGTCGATATCCAGTGCTGAGTGCCAGTTTGGCCTGTTGGTAACCAGACTCCAGGTTAAAATCACAATCGGTTTGATAGCGGCAATCAACATCTGCAAGATCGAGCGCATCGACAAATCCTCGCAAACGCTGTCGACCCACCGCCACATCACTCTGAGGCACGCCAACAAACATTAACTGTTTACAGCCTAGTTTGAGTAATTGACTGCCAGCAATAAATCCGCTGCGATAATCATCGAAAAAGACACTGGTGAGACCATGTAAAGAAAGATCCTGGCCAACGATCACCACCGGCGCCGCAGATTGTTTTAGGGTAGAGAGTAACTCCTGATTGTAGCCAGCCATGAATACAATAATACCGTCGACCCCCTTTGAATTCAGGGTTTTGATATGGTTATTGGTTTTCTCTATCTGCATGCCCGCATTCATTAACAGGGTTTGCATACCTTCTGTTTCAATCACCTCGCTCAAACCTTGTACCATCGCGGCGACTGACTTAGAGGTAAGCAAGGGGACTATCACGCCAATCGTATCAGAGTTGCGGGCCTTTAAGTTTTTGGCGGCGATATTGGCGGTGAAATTGGTTTCGTCGATTAAAGCTTGTACTTTGGCCCTCACCACAGCATTAACGCCTGGTCGTTTGTTTAATACCCGGGAAACGGTAGATTTCGATACGCCGGCTATTTCCGCAATATCGGAGATGGTTTTCAACGACTTAACTCCTTGTTGTGAGCGCGACGGGGTTTGATTGGACAGTGTTGCTCACATGATATCAATTATTATTACCATTTGAATATACTTGCTGAGCTATGTCAGTAATAGTGAGCATAAATTGTAGTTAGAATAAGTGCTTACTGTCATGAGTATGTAGCTTTAGCAAGCTTAAAGCTTGCTTCGATTGTAATCGAGTTTGGCGTAATACGGTAGCACCAAGCGAGTGATGTGGTGTGTTTGTTGGCGATCGTTTTAGCGTTTTAGTTCTGACAGGGTGTGGGTTTTGGGCAAATATTGTTTTTGTACTTGGTCAATCGCTTGATTGAGCATTGGCATAAATTGAGGGTGTTCCTCTATGTAGGCTTTGGAAATATAGATCCCAAAGGGGGCGGAACGCTGCACGACCTCGATGTACTGGCCATTGCGCATGTTACTGTGAATGGCATTATATTTAAATACCTCTGCAGACAAGAAAGCCGCATCAATTCTTTTTAAATCAAAGAGTAACTGGGCTAACTTGACTACATCGTTTTGTTTGCCGACCACTTTGTAGTGGTTGTTTTTTAGCCAGGTTAAGGTATTGGTTCCTTCAAGGGAAGCTATTTTGGCCTTCGCTTTAAAGTCTTTAGAGTGTGGGTCTAGAAAATTTTCTTGGCGGAAAAACCAACTCCAGTTATTGACTAATAGCGGTTTGGAGAATTGGGCAACTTGATCGCGTTTTTGGTTTTGCGAAGCAAAGAAAAAACCGTCGGCTAAGTTTCTCTCAATATCGTTAAGTGCTCGTTTATAGTTAGGTACTTGACGACTTTGATAAGGTTGCTTGAGCTTTTTCATGATTTGATCGAGCAAAAAATTTCCCGCGGCTGGCTCTCCACTCTTGGCATAAGTAAAAGGAGGGAAGTCGGGGTAAATTAGGCGCAGCTCATGCGCTTGAACACTATTCAGACTGCTGATGCTTAGCCAGAATATCAGCTTCCAAATATCTCTCACTTAGCATTCCTTTTTAGATGGTTATGCCTACTAGTATAGACCGCGAGTCAATATTTGGAATTGGGTTTGGAGACAGAATGTGAGTATTTTATTTTGTTTTCTGTAAATAGGGTGCGATGCTTCGCTTTTATTGAACAGAGACAGGGCAATAAAACTTACTAAGCTATTGCCCTGTGGTTTTAATTTGCTTGCAAAGGCTTAAGCTTGAAGCGCTTCAATCAGCATCTTGTCGAGTTTTTCTTGATCAAGAGCGAAGGTACGGATCCCTTCGGCAAGTTTCTCGGTGGCCATTGCATCTTGGTTATGTCCCCAGTAAAACGCGGCTTCGTTTAGTGGCTCTGGGCGAACGGCGCTGACGCCTTTATCGACTAAGCGAGGGCTGAGATTGGCTTCACTCTGGGCCAACTCTTCCAATAAGGCTGGGCCAATGGTGAGTCGGTCACAACCCGCGAGTTCAAGGATTTCACTGGTATTGCGAAAACTTGCACCCATCACCACGGTCGAATAGCCGTGCTGTTTGTAGTAGTTGTAAATCTCGGTGACCGAGATCACTCCAGGATCGCTTGCGCCGCTGAAGTCCGCTTCCGGTTGTTTGGCTTTGTACCAGTCCAAGATACGGCCGACAAAGGGAGAGATTAAAAATACTCCCGCTTCGGCACAAGCTCGGGCCTGGGCAAAGGAAAACAACAAGGTTAAATTACAGTTGATGCCTTCTTTTTCTAATACTTCGGCTGCGCGGATCCCTTGCCAAGTGGCGGCGACTTTGATCAGTACTCGTTGCTTATCGATGCCGGCGGCTTGATACAATTCGATGAGTCGACGAGCCTTGTTAATCGTCGCTTCGGTGTCAAAAGATAAACGTGCATCAACCTCTGTAGAAATGCGGCCAGGAACTAATTCTAGAACTTTGCAACCAATGGTGACGACTAATTTATCTGCAGCCAGATTGACCTGCTCATTGAGCTGTTCACTTTGGGTCTTTGCCCATGTGGCAACGTCTTTTAGTAAACTCGAATACTCTGTTAAACCAAGCGCTTTAACAATCAGCGAAGGATTAGTCGTCGCGTCTTCAGGGGAGAATTTACGCATGGTTTCTAAATCGCCGGTATCGGCGACAACGGTAGTGTATTGTTTTAATTGGCTTAGTAGAGAACTCATAAGATGCATATACCCTTGTCATTCAAGCTTAAGTTGAGAATGGCCTTGATTCCTCATGATTGCTTGAGGCTCGAAGACCAAAGCGAAGCTTTTGTCCTTATTAAAATGCCATATCGGCAGTTGAGTGCAATTACTGTTTTTCGCGTAGAAATGCTGAATTTTCATTGCCTCGACCCAGCTCACATTTGCAGAATTTTTTTTTGCTACAAAAGTCGGCTATCAAGTCTTGGTAAACACTCCTTAAGCATGGTGCGCCGATTTGTTAAAGAAATAAATATGCTTAGCGCGTGGAGTGAAAACAACAGCGAAAATGTCCATCTATGCTTACCTTATATGTTGTTCTCAAGGTCGATAGCTAAAGCAGCGAAGACAATATAAAGTTTTATTGGCTATTTTCGGTCTGGTTAGCATGACCAGGAACTGAAGCCATCACCAGGCGATGGCTTCATGTCGTACATAGCTATTCGATCATCGTTGCTAGTTCACGTGGCGAATAAGGGCCAGATAAATGGTTTTTCGCCATTCGGTTTAGATTTTGTGCTCAGTTATTTACAAGCTTTTAAAATATGGGTTTTAGCTGCTGGTATAGGGCCTTAAAGGTTTCGCGTCGCTGGGCGTAGTAGGCTTGTCGTTTGGCATCTACATGATGCACTTCGACTAATTCCGGAACCGGGCAGATAACATCTAAATCTGCCTTGTGACTCACTCCCAATTGCGCCAAGCGAGCGGCACCCAAGGCGGGCCCCACCTCTCCCCCTAAGCGATAGCTAAGTTTTTGTCCGAGGATATCGGCCAGCATTTGCCGCCAATAAGGGCTGCGAGCACCACCACCAATGAGGGTGATGTCATTGGCTTTTAATCCGGTCGCATGCAGGGCGTCTAAGCCGTCGGCGAAGGCAAATGCTACGCCTTCCAAGACTGCGCGGCAAAGATCGAGTGGGCCACTACTATGAGTGAGCCCAAAGAATACGCCGCTTGCCTCGGGGTTGTTGTGAGGCGTGCGTTCGCCACTGAGATAGGGTAAGAAGAGCAGCTTATTGTCTACGGGTGGCGCTGCCTCTACAGCGGCGAGCATACTAGCGACATCGCTTTGCCCGGTGAGTTTAACAACCCAATCAAGGCAGGAAGCGGCACTTAAAATGACCGACATATTATGCCAAGTATTGGGCAGAGCATGACAGAAGCTATGTAGCGCCGACTCAGGATTACTGAGATAACCATCACTCACCGCGAAATAGACTCCAGAGGTGCCCAACGACAACATGGCCTGGCCGGGTTTAGTGATCCCGACTCCGATGGCTCCCGCGGCATTGTCGCCCCCGCCAGCCACTAAGGGGACCGATCCCATGCCCCAGCGTTCTGCCAACTCAGCTTTTAACTGGCCGGTGATTTCACAGCCTTCAAATAGTTTTGGCATTTGGCTACGGTTTAAGCCAGTTGCAGCCAGCATGACATCACTCCAATCTCGTTTTGCCACGTCTAACCACATCGTACCTGCGGCATCGGACATATCAGAGGCAAAGTTGCCCGAGAGTAAATAACGGAGGTAGTCTTTGGGTAGCAGAACTTTATCGATTTGGGCAAAAATTTCCGGTTCATGTTGGCGCACCCAAAGCAGTTTGGGTGCGGTAAAGCCGGGCATCATTAGATTGCCAACGATGCTTCGCGAATTTTCCACGCTGTGTTCGATGGCAGTACATTGGCGAGCGCTACGACCATCGTTCCATAGGATCGCTGGTCGTAATACTTGTGCGTTTTTATCGAGTAGGGTGGCACCATGCATTTGACCACTCAGGCCTATCGCTTTGACGGTTGCGAGATCGTGTTGCTGGCATAAGTTGTCCAGAGCCTGCTGACACGCTTGCCACCAGTCTTGCGGGGCTTGTTCAGACCAAAGCGCTTGCGGTCGTGATACTTCTAAACTGGCGCTGGCTTGGCTTAACAGCTCACCTTGTTCTCCAAGCAAAACAACCTTTACTCCCGAGGTACCTAAATCAATTCCGATATACATGGCTTTTCCTTATGCGTTTTGCCGCTAAATAAAACTGATGGAACGTTGACGGTCGGTTTATTCAAAATAATCGCTTTTAAATTACAGTCAGCAGTCTGCCGTTTGGTTCGCGAAGCCGATACGCCTGAATCCTTAAGATAAAGCTGCAGGCGTAACACCTTTGAGTCGACGCTGCGGGTCTTAACGCTGGTTGATTTATTGTTTGTTGTCTGATGATTGATGTCGATGACGTCACTGCATTGGGTCTGACTCATTTTAATAAACAACTCGCGCTTGTAAAAATAACTAGCCAAGTTCAATTGACCTTGGTATTTGGGTAAATCATCTTCTCGATCCTGCCGTTATTTTTAAGCGGGCCTCAATTACGAAAACTGCTTGCTGGGTAGCGTTTTTCTGCTGCGTGCTTAAGTTCACAGTTTGCTTGGTGCCATGGATGATCGCAGTCACATTACAATTTATAGTGGTGGCGTTTAGGCCGCTTTTTTTAGATAGTAAATTTAATGTATTTGCGATTGCTCTATGGGAACCGGAATGTTTGATAAGCGCTTCAAAATTACTCTATTGTTTAACGCGAATAAGGTATATGACCGACAAATTATTAAGGGCATCGGGGACTATTTGCAGGCTTCGCAATGCGACTGGGATATCTTCCTTGAGGAAGACTTTCGTTGCCGAATCGATAAACTTCAACATTGGGTTGGGGATGGCATCATTGCGGATTTTGATGACCCGCAAATCGAACAAGCTTTAAGCGGTATTCAGGTGCCAGTGGTGGCGGTGGGGAGTTCTTATGATAACCCGCAACAGTATCCAGCGTGTCCTTACGTGGCCACAGATAATCGCGCCTTGGTTAGCGCTGCCTACGAACACTTAAAAGCTAAAGGTTTGGAATACTTTGCTTGCTATGGCATGCCGCCCGACCCGAGTAATCGTTGGGCCAGCGAGCGGGAGCAGATATTTCAGCAATTAGTGGCTGCCGATGGTTATGAGTGCGCTTTATATCGCGGTTTACATACCCAACCAGAGTCTTGGCAATATGCTATGAATCGCTTGGCCGATTGGTTGCAGTCGGTTCCTAAACCTGTGGGGATCTTAGCGGTTTCAGATGCACGAGCCCGCCATTTGTTGCAGGTATGTGATCATTTGGGGATTATTGTACCGGATAAGGTGTCGGTGATTGGCATCGATGATGAAGATTTAACTCGCTATTTGAGCCGCGTATCTTTGAGTTCGGTGGCCCAGGGCTGTCGCAAAATGGGTTTTCAGGCTGCCAAGTTGTTACATCGCCAACTCCAAGGACAAGAGTTGAGTCATACACGCCAGTTGGTGGGGCCAGAACAGGTAGTCGAACGGCAATCAACGGATTTTAAAGCCTTAAAAGACCCCTTTGTGATCCAGGCGATGCACTTTATTCGGCATAACGCTTGTAAGGGCATCAAGGTGGATCAAGTTTTGGATTACGTGAAGGTATCTCGTTCGAATTTAGAAACCCGTTTTAAAGATGATATTGGCCATTCGGTTCATCAAGAAATCCATCATGCTAAGTTAGGTCAAGCGATGAGTTTACTGAGAAATACTGAGCTTTCGACCAGCGATATTGCCGAATTGTGCGGTTATCCTTCGCTGCAATACATGTATGCGGTATTTAAAAAGGATTTAGAATTAACGCCAAAGGCTTACCGCTTGAGCAAACAAGATATCGCGGATTAACGATCAATATCATTCGCGCTAAACGACAGTGAAGCGGCAGAAGGTCAACTGTCGCTAAGCTTGAGTTTGAGTTACTTTCCTTTTAAGCTCGCAGCTGCTTATATTAGTTTGCGCTTAAGGAGAATGCAGTTGTCAAAGCTCACTAAAGTCGCCATTGTTGGTGGTACTCACGGAAATGAATTTAGCGGTATTTATCTGCTGAACAAGTGGCAGCAACAGCCACAGTTGGTGGCTCGCCCTAGCCTCGAGGTGAGCACCGTGTTTGCCAATCCGAAGGCCCATGCAGAAAACCAACGTTATATTGACGTCGATCTTAACCGTCAGTTTGCCTGTAAAGACTTAGCCGATTTTCAGCTGAGTAATTATGAGCAGTCTCGAGCCAAAGTATTACACCAACAGCTGGGTCCAAAGTCGGCACCAAAAACTGACTTAGTGATTGATTTACACAATACCACTTCCAATATGGGGCCTTGTCTGATCCTCTTGGAGCAGAACGCTTTCTATAATCACTTAGCGGCTTACGTAAAAATGAAAATGCCTGAGGCGGTGATTTTTCTCGATGAAGTTGAGGAAGATATGGCCGAGCACATGTTTTTGGCAAGCTGCGGAAAGTATGGTGTATTGATCGAGGTTGGGCCACAGCCGCAATCAGTACTACGACAAGATGTATTGGAACAAATGGAAAGCATGACTGGGCATATTTTGGACTTTGTCGAGTTGTATAATCAACAGTGCTTGCCAGTGCTACCTCAGCAAGTGGAAGCCTTCCAATATTTGGATACCATTAGTTTACCCTTGAATGAACAAGGTGAGCGAGTCGCCATGGTGCACAGCCATGTTCAGGATCAAGATTTCAAACCAATCAAGCCTGGAGATCCGATCTTCCGTAGTTTCGATGGTGAAGATATTTTCTATCAAGGTGACACCACGGTTTATCCCGCGTTTATTAACGAAGCCGCTTATTATGATAATAATTTGGCTATGTCGCTGTTAGAAAAAGTGTTCATCGAGCTGAGTTGAGCCAAACTTGAGCGTATGAGAAACAAAGTCAATCGATAAAAAAGCAGAGTGAAAGGACTCTGCTTTTTGTTTTTAGAACCACTTCTTCCATTTAAATATAGCGATTAAGGACAAAGCGATGCTTAACATCGTGCCAAGTAAGATGAAATAAGCATTGCGATAATGCAATTCCGGAATGAATTCAAAATTCATTCCGTAGATCCCAGCTAAAAAACTTAAGGGCACAAATATCGCGGTAATTAAAGTGAGCATGCGCATGGTATTGTTGAGTTTGTGCGAGCTAATGGATAGGTAGCCATCGACCAGATCGCCGCAAATGTTGTAGTACATTTGATTTAAGCTGTGCAAGCGTTCAAAACGGTCCTGTAAGTCTTGGATCACCGGTGGATCGACGGCAATTTGCTGAAATGCATTTTGTTGGCAAAGATGTAGTAATTTACTGCTGAGGCTGAGATGGTAATTGAACACTCTGCTGAGGCGCACAATATTGGCTTTTTTGCGGGTGATATCGGCAAGTAGTTGGTCATCACCGTGAACGCTAATCTGTTCTTCTACTTCGCTGAGTTGGGTCTCGAATTCGAGTAATTGGTTGAGGTATAAGCCAGAGGCGGTATGCATGATCCGACAGGCTAAGTTCAGTGGTGCCAGTAAGTCCTTGCTAAAGCTATCCTTTAGTAATGATTCGATGCCTTGGGAGCGTCCTTTGTGTAGGGTAATCAAATAGTTTTTACCTACTAATATGACCAGTTGCATATGAGCAAATTTGAGCTCACCAAGGATCTGTTCAATCCCGCGGTAAATCATAAATATCTGATCATCGAAGACTTCTATTTTAGGTGGGTGTCGCTCGCGAAATGCATCCACAATAGTTAAGGGGTGACATTGAAACTGCTCCAGTAACATGGCTGCTTCGACTTGTTTGCTGTGGGCAAGGTCAATATCGATCCAAATATAGCTGTCGGGATCAGCCGACCAGCAGGTTATTTGGCTCTCATCGCCAGGATGTGCGCTGAGTTGTTTGTTTGATAACCAGGTTCTAATCATTGAGTATTCCTTTGGCAAGTCTATGACTAGTTGATTAAGAATAGCGAGGCGAGGCCCAAAAATGCGACAAAACCGACGATATCAGTCACGGTGGTTAAGATCACTGAACCTGCAACCGCCGGGTCGATTTTCATTTTCTTGAGCATAAATGGGATCATGGTTGCCGAGGCAGCGGCAGCGAGGCTATTTAATACTATGGCAATGCAGATCACTAAACCCAAGGACCAAGAATTAAACCAATAACTCACAACCGCTGCGATTACTAAGCCGAGCATCAGTCCGTTAAAGACTGCGATCTTGAGCTCCTTGTTGAGTAGTAACTTAAGGTTACTCTGCTGTAAGTGATTTAGAGCAATACCGCGTAGCGCCACCGCTAAGGTTTGGCTGCCAGCAATACCGCCCATACTGGCGACCACTGGCATTAAGATCGCTAAGGCGACCAACTGTTGTAAGGCACCCTCAAATAAACCGATGACCCAAGAGGCTAAAAATGCGGTGGCTAAGTTAGTGGTTAGCCAAATTGCCCGCATTTTTGCCGCTGTGGGCACTGGGGTGAATAAGTCTTCTTCATCAGAGGGGGCATCGTTGATGACCACCTCAAGGCTCTTCTCTTGTAACCACTCGATGATCACCGCCAGTGGGATCGCACCAATAATTTTGCCGTCTTTTTGGATCGGGTGCCAAGCATGTCCAGCCACGACATTAAATGAAAGCGCAATATCGGCGAGTAGCTGCTGGTGGTCAAATACTTCGATAGCCTGAGCGAATTCACTGAGCCGAGTCGTGTCATCGGCGTTGATGATGTCGGTCATACTGCAGGCACCCTGAAATTGCCCGTTGGCATCAACTAAATAGATGGCTACTTGCTTCTCGCTTTTGGTGTTGAGTCGTTGCTTAATTCGTTGAACGGTAGCGCTAGGCCTCGCTCGCAGGATATGCGGTGTGAGGTAGCGCCCTATTTGCTCTTCTTCGTAACTCAGGGCATGCTGGATTTGGCTGGTGGTCAGTTCATCTTGTTGATCTAAATAGGCATCGACCATCTGCTCTGGCAGAATATCGGCCCATTCAACAATGTCTGTTTCGCTAATATGGCGCTGTAACTCGGCTAAATGCTCGGCTGAGAAATAGCCGAAAAGATGTTTAACGGTTTCATATTGTAGTAGATGTAAGATGTCCCAGTAGCGCTCGTTGTCGACCAGGGGCCATATTTGCTGGCGGTAAGCATCGGGTAAGGATTCGATGAGATTGGCAAGTACCGCATTATCATATTGGCTAACAAAACTTAAATCGGCCTGTTCAGCATTTTCGGCAATGGCCAGCAATACTGCGCTTAGTACTTCGTCATGATGACCATCAAAAACTTGCTGGTTGGAGCTTAATATTGGCTCAGATGTCATATGACTTTCCTTTTAAATTTTAGGGTCAATATTTAGCGCGTCGAATACTCTATTGATTTCAATTTAATTCATTAGATTTACTTGAACTTATTGCGCTATCTGCTGCGTATTTAGCTATCAGTGAACAGCGAGCTTAGCATATTGCTTCGCTCGCTTAGGTTTAACTAATGGAGTTGACCAAAAAACTTTGTGAAGGGTCGACTAAGACCTTATCTGCCATTCCTTGGCGGCCAAATAACATCAAATAACTCATGTCTTGACGGTTGGTAAGGGTGATTTCTATTGGCCAAGTTAAGTCACCCAGTTGAAAATTGGTTTGGATAACATAGCGCTGTTCCACCACGCCATTGGATGATTTGATCCGTCGAGTATCGAATATTGGCGCGGTACAGCGGCATACTTGTTTTAGGTTATAGATGTCTGGGTGTAAGTCGAAACTGATGTGGGGTTTCCCATTCACCTTAATTCGCTCGACATTATCCACATGCAAGGAAGAGGTTTGTGCACCTGTATCCACTCGGATCGGTAAATCATGGATCCCTAAATCTGGCAAATGGCAAGTTTCCAAGTTACCAATAATCATTTTGCTCATAGGCTTCGCTCACTCGTCAATAAATTTATGCTCGAAGAGGACTTCATCCTTGGCTATTCTCCGCAATGTTTGCAGCAGGTTCGATAAGTTTTATCGACTCTTGCATCGCCCCAATGTTTTCCGCAACTTCTTCTTGTTCAGCACCAAAATGCGCCAGGTGATACATCGCATCTCCCTCTTGAACCAAGGGAATATTTTGTTTACCGATCACGATACCAGAGCGTTGCGCCTTCACTTGATTAATTAACTCACCAAACGGACTATTAATATCCGCCAATAAATCCCCCGCTTCTACGTGATCGCCTAACCTTGTATATTCATTCACAATCCCGCTGGCCGAAGCCCGTAGCCAAGCACTGCTATAGGCAACATAAGGTTCAAATTTTTTCTTACTACGACGTTTCTTGATCATCCCTAAATGCGACAGTACCTTGAGGATTCCGCGTACCCCGGTCTGGATTGAAAGCTCATCAAAGCGTAGCGCTTCACCTGCTTCATAAAGCAAAATTTTGGTCCCTTTATTCACCGCAGCTTCGCGTAATGAACCATCTCGTAGGTTCGCATTGATGAGAACCGGAACCGCAAAGGCCTCGGCTAAGAGTTTGGTCTCAGGATCCTCTAAGTTTGCTCTAATTTGCGGTAGGTTGGAGCGATGAATTGCTCCAGTATGTAAATCGATACCATAATCGCAATGTTCTACAATTTGATTCAAAAAGGTGTAGGCCAGTCTTCCGGCAAGCGAGCCTTTAGGGGAGCCGGGGAAGCAACGATTTAAGTCGCGTCGATCTGGCATATAACGGCTTTGGTTGAGTACCCCATAAATGTTTACCATTGGCACTGCAATTAAACAGCCCTTAGTGAGCTTAAAGCTTGGTGAACGTGTTACTCGGCGAATTATTTCAATACCATTTAACTCATCACCATGTACCGCAGCGCTAATGAATACTGTTGGCCCAGCCTTGCGGGCTCGAGTGATATGCACCGGGATCGAAATCTCAGTATCGGTGTATAATTTTGCTACCGGTATTTCTATTTGCTTTTGTTCGCCAGCTTTAATTTCTATTCCACCTATCTTCATGGTTCGCCTTTGCTTGGTTCTTGTACTCGGACTTAGCCTTTACCACGGGTTTTGGTTGCAAAGGGTTTGGCATTTTTTTCGATGAATTCGAACACCATGCCAGCCACATCTTTACCCGTGGCATTTTCGATGCCTTCTAGACCCGGGGAAGAATTGACTTCCATTACAACAGGGCCATTATGTGATTGTAGAATATCAACGCCACACAAATTCAGCCCCATGATTTTAGCTGCATTGACGGCGGTCGCGCGCTCTTCCTTGGTTAAACGTACTAACTGTGCGGCCCCTCCGCGATGCAAATTAGAGCGAAACTCACCTTCCGCAGCCTGACGTTTCATTGCCGCGACCACTTTACCGCCTACCACTAAACAACGGATATCGGCCCCCCCCGCTTCCTTGATGAACTCCTGTACTAAAATGTTCGCTTTTAAGCCCATAAAAGCTTCAATGACGCTTTCTGCTGCCTTATTGGTTTCGGCCAAAACCACCCCAATACCTTGTGTCCCCTCTAATAACTTAATGACTAAAGGTGCGCCACCGACGTTTTTAATCACATCTTGAATTTTATCCGGTTTGTTGGCAAACCCTGTACGTGGCAAGCCAATGCCTTTCCGCGATAATAGTTGTAGCGAACGCAGTTTATCGCGTGAACGACTAATCGCGACCGACTCGTTGACACAAAAGGTGCCCATCATTTCAAATTGACGCACGACCGCCGTACCATAAAAAGTAATTGAGGAGCCGATCCGAGGGATAACCGCATCATAACTGGGTAATACTTTACCCATGTAACGCACGGTTGGATTACTGCTGGTAATATCCATGTAGCAGTGCAGGGTATCGATAATATCAACCTCGTGACCGTGAGCCTCACCTGCTTCTTTTAAGCGACGAGTAGAGTAGAGGTTTTCTCCACGAGATAAAATGGCTATACGCATTGTCATGTTCCTAGAATAAAAGTGCTGAGAGCTTGCTTTATTGGGCTACTCGTCATGAATGAAGATTTCATCTTCACTCGGATTTAATGTGTTGCCGTGGCTGCTATGGAGCGTATGGAAACGGCGTCGAGCATTAGTTAAAGTCTTATATTTAAGCCAAACTTTTTCTAGTTTAGTGCTGGCTTCGAGTTGTTGGCTACAAACTAAAAGAAAGCGCTGCTCTTGATTGTTTTCGGGAAGTAATTCGCCATTATTTATCGCTTTCATGGTTTCGCCATAAAGGCTCAATAACTCCGCTTCTAATAAAGTGAAATTGCCTGATTTACTAAAACCACGTTTAAATTTTTGGTCATCGTAGAAACGTTTTTTTCCAAAGCGAAACTCAGTATTCATTGCAACGACTCCTGGTGATGCGAAAAAGACTAATCGGCGGTTGCGGTTAGCTTGGCGGCAAGGTAGAGAGTATTCGTTGAATATGAAAACGAATTGTTTTTGTCGTTAGAATAAATATTGTTTGTTGTCGGTTTTGTCGATTTTTTCCCAAAACCTCACTCCAAGCCTGCTTCGTCTCATATGCGGTTTCATGCATGATTTTCTCCTTAAAGATTCTGGATGAGAGTTACTGGGTTGGTGCTGTTATCTGTGTGTGATATTTAAGCAGAAAAGTGCTTAGCTTTTATTTCACTGAATGACTCATGGTGGTTGTTTTGCGAGAGTTGAAAATAGAATTCAGCATTTTGCTGGAGTAAATTGTAGATGTCTTTATCAAGTTTTCCGGTTTGCACCAGTGGCCCCATGATATTGAACACTTGTTGTAAATCGAGAGCATCTCGGTAAGGGCGTTGTTGAGTGAGTGCTTGAAATACGTCAGCAATGGCTATGACCCGTGAAGGAATATCAAGATCATTGGCTGTTTTTCGAAAAGGGTAGCCAGAACCATCGAGCCGTTCATGATGATTTGAGGCCCATGCGCCAATCGGCGACTTAGGAAAAAAGTTAACTAATATTTCACTGGTATCAACGGTGTGACGTTTAATTTGTGCGTATTCTTCTTCGCTGAAAGAAGCGGATTTGTGTAATAGCCCATCAGGAGTTCGCAGTTTGCCAACATCATGTAATAAGCCTGCGATGTAGATCATCTCGGCAGTTCGTGCCGAAATACCAGATGCCAGTGCCAACTGCTGGGCTAATATCGCGACTTTGTCTGAATGTTGAAAGGTAAAAGGGCTTTTGGCATCAACAATTCTGGCTAAGAAGCGCGCTAACTCAGCGGCCTCTTGGAGACTTAGTTGTTGGTCATAGAGTTGATCTTGTTGAAAGCTTAAGCCCATTTTTTCAATGTGACTAATGTTCATGTTGTACCAAAAACCATCGATAGCAACGAGCTCACACATACTGTCCACTATTTGCGGGTGGAACAGGCGACCACGATTACTCTGTAATATTTCGGCAATGGCGGTTTCGTGCAAAATAATTTGTTCTTCACCGATATCTAAGGTGTATTGCGCTCGTAAGAAGTCGAGTCGGTCGGCGACAAACACTAGCGCTGCGACTCGTTTGTCTAATTCAGCAATGTTCAGTGCTGCCAATTGTTCCCAGGGAGTATGATGATAGCGAACAACGTTGGCGAATTGGTGAATCACCGGGCACTTTAACAAGGCTTGATATCCGTGCAGACAATGAACTTCAGTCGATTCGGGTTGGAATAAGTCAAGTAGCGCTAAATGCTGCTCAGTGGAAGAGACTCCACAGTCGTGAATCAAACCTGAGAAATAGGTAAATTGTTGTTCTGCTTCGGTCCAAGTCATGCGTTTTGCACACTCGTAAGCCATATAGGCTACGCGTTGCCCATGATGCATGTCATCGACGCCGACAAAATCGAGCGCTTTGGCAATTGCGAGTAAGGCGTGACGCATATTAATCTGAATAATCTGTTCGGAGTCGATTGTTGGTGACATGACACGCCTAACCATATTTTTGATTATAGTTAAAAGTGTAGACAAGGTTCAGAGGTGCTTCAATCAGAGGGGCTGCAATAGAGTAAGCGTGTTGAATTTTTTGCTGCTTGGTGTTTAGTTTACGCTGTTAGTTTCAGATAAACCCTTACGAAGACTTTACAGTGGAAGTTTTGCGGGTGTTTTTTGCGGGTGTTTTTTGTGGTTTTTTTGAGCCTCCTTCTTGACGACGTTAAAAATATTATTTGTCGTAAGCGTAAAAATTGTTTGTTACTCTCGTTGCTGCTGTTATAGGGGTGAGAGAATGGACGTAAAAGTATTTCGAACGTTTTTAGAAGTGGCAAAAGAGAAGCACTTTGGGCGAGCGGCAGAAAATTTATATATCACTCAAGCGGCGGTTAGTGCACGCATTAAGCAATTAGAGAGCTTCTTTGACGCTCAGTTATTTATTCGTGACCGGAATGCCATTAAGTTGACTAGTTCTGGCGAACGTTTAACCTCCTATGCTGAAAATATGGTGCGTACTCTTGAGCAAGCGAAGGCAGAGTTATTACTCACCAAAGCGCATGCCATTCAATTGACCATTGCTGGCACGCCTAACGTTTGGGATGCTTATTTGCAGCATTGTTTGAGTGTGGTGACCGAAGCATTTAGCGGTTATGCCTTTCGTGCTGAGACCTTAAGCCGTGAACAAATGCATCGCGCCTTAATCGAGCGAACGCTAGACATTGGGGTGGGCGTTGACCCTTTAAAATCTGAAGAGTTGGCCTGTAAAAAAGTTGTCGATTTAGAGCTTGTATTTGTTTCTACTCGCCACCAAACTCAGCAATTGGCGCTAGAAAACTCGTATATTTATGTTGACTGGGGCACCCGTTTTGCTTCCGAGCATGCGCTTCGTCATAGTAAAATGCCACCGCCATTTTTGCGCACCTCGACGGGACGAATTGCTTTGGATTTCATCTTAGAAAAAGGTGGAGCCTGTTATTTGCCAGTGTCGATGGTTGAGCCTTTTCTCGAATCGCAGCAACTTCATTTGGTGGAATGTTCAGAGCCTTGGTTACGTCCGGTATATCTTAGTTATCGGAAGGATTCGGCGGCATTGCAGCAGATCCGTCAAGTGGAAAGCCTATTAGGGGTTACCGAACCCTCTACTCCCTATAGTTTGCAGCAAGCGGCTGAATAAGCGATGCGTATTCAAACGGATCACTATGTTAACTGGCATTGAGGCCTGAATGGTCTTGGTATGGCGCTCAATGTTGCACAATTTTTAATATATTTCGTAAAGTATAATGGTTTGTTGATCGTTCGAAACACTGGTTTTATCGCAAGGAATTTCAAATGTTTGGTTTTTTTGAGCGCTTAACTGCGCCTTTCCCCACGCAAGAGCCTGAGCAACCCCCTAAGGGCTTATATCAGTTTTGTCTCCATTATTGTCAGGGGATGATGGTACCGCTGTTATGCATGGCCGTCATCGCTGCGTTGATCGCTATCTGTGAAGTTGCTTTATTTGGCTTTATGGGGCAGTTGGTTGATTGGTTAGGCAGCAAAGATCCAAATACGATATTAAGTGAAGAATCTTCCACCTTGTGGCTGATGGGCATCACGCTGTTGGTGGTGATGCCACTGCTTACCCTACTCGATTCGCTGTTAATTCACCAAGCTTTGCTCGGTAATTTTCCGATGGCGATCCGTTGGTCGGCGCATCGCTATTTATTGCGGCAGAGTGTTTCCTTCTTTGCTAACGATTTTGCTGGGCGTGTCGCGACTAAAGTCATGCAAACGGCCTTGTCGGTACGTGAAACGGTGATGAAATTACTCGACTTAATGGTTTATGTATTGGTCTATTTCACTTCCATGGTGCTGTTGGTGGCACAGGCTGATATACGCCTCATTTGGCCGATGCTGCTATGGCTGGTGGTTTACATCGCAATTCAGTTCCGTTTTGTGCCGAAATTAAAGCGAGTGTCGACCGAACAAGCGGATGCTCGTTCTTTAATGAGTGGTCGAATTGTGGATAGCTATACCAACATCGCAACCGTGAAGTTATTTTCGCATAATCAACGCGAGGCCGATTACGCTCAAGAAGGCATGCAAGGATTTTTACAAACCGTTCATCAACAGATGCGTTTGGTGACCGGGCTCAATGTTTGTGTGCAACTGTCAAATTATTTGCTTACATTTAGTATTGCGGCCCTGTCTATTTACTTATGGATGTTAGGTGACATCTCGGTAGGGGCAATTGCTATTTCTATTGCTTTGGTGCTGCGCTTGAATGGTATGGCTCAGTGGATCATGTGGGAAATAGGTTCTTTATTTGAAAACATAGGCACCGTAGCCGACGGGATGACGACCTTAACAAGCCCACAGACGGTGGTTGATGAGCATGATGCTAAGCCTTTGCGGGTGGATCAAGGTCAGATTGATTATCGTGACATCCGTTTTCATTATGGTGAGAAAAGTGGGGTTATCGAACACCTCAATCTGAGTATTAAGGCTGGCGAAAAGATTGGTTTAGTGGGGCGTTCTGGTGCAGGGAAAACCACTCTGGTGAATTTATTATTGCGCTTTCATGATGTTGAGGGCGGCTCAATCGAGATCGATGGTCAAAATATTAGTCAAGTGACTCAAGATAGCTTGCGGGCTCAAATTGGGATGGTGACGCAAGATACTTCCCTATTGCATCGTTCGGTGCGTGACAATATTTTATATGGTCGTCCCGATGCCAGTGAAGAGCAAATGATTGCTGCGGCTAAACAAGCCAAAGCCCATGAATTCATTTTAGGTTTGAGTGATCAAGATGGTCGTTGCGGTTATGACGCTCATGTCGGTGAGCGAGGGGTGAAACTCTCCGGTGGGCAACGTCAACGTATCGCAATCACTCGAGTATTATTAAAAGATGCTCCTGTTTTAGTCTTAGATGAAGCCACTTCAGCCTTGGATTCGGAAGTTGAAGCGGCGATCCAAACCAGTTTAAATCGCTTGATGCATGGTAAAACAGTGATCGCCATTGCTCACCGTTTATCCACCATCGCTGCGATGGATCGCCTAATTGTATTAGATAAGGGAAAAATTATTGAACAGGGTAGTCATGCCGAGTTGATTCAAGGTGATGGGATCTATAGTCAATTATGGGCGCATCAAACGGGCGGTTTCCTCGGTGAATAAAGCCTGAACCTTTTCTTCTAAGGCCTGCATTCACGCAGGCCTTTTTTATTGGGTGTTGTATGGGGCTCGGAGGTTCCGCTGAAGTCAACTAATAAGGGCGAGGCCGCGGCTGATAAACGCACGAACCCATATTTTTTGACTATTGTTAAAGGTAAAAGGGGCAATCCATTGATAACAATAAGCTTGATTATGACTGTTTTTTCTAAGGTTACACTTATGCGATTAACGTTGTTGAAGCCTGTCTATGCGTAGATTTTTTAGTCTGACGAGTCTGCTGTTATTCAGCCTTTGCCTGGGAATGGGCTCTGTTACGGCCGAATGTATCGGTGTGGTGACCGCTGGTGGTGGCGCTGATTTTTGGAAATTAGTTGAGCGGGGGGCGAGAAGTGCGGCCGCAAAAATTGGCACTGAAGTTTATGTTCGTGGCGCTAATAATGAACTAAATGTTGAAGGTCAAGGGGCATTAATTAATACGGTATTAGATCGCGGTTGTGGTGCTTTAGTGTTAGCTCCAAATAGTCCAGAGCGAGCTGTGGATGTCGCTTTATTAAAAAGTATCAATATTGCCACGGTGTATATCGACAGAGATGTTGGTGGCGCACCGATGTTGATCATTAAAACCGATAATTATATGGCAGGTGCTTTGGCTGGAAGAAAAATGGCAAAAGCGCTGGGGGGGAAAGGTAAAGTTGCACTTTTCCGACTCGATAAAAGTGTGGTGACGACCGCAGCGAGAGAGCAAGGGTTCATTGATGAGGCAGTGAAAGGCGGATTAGAGGTCGTGGTTGATGTGTATCTTGGGACCACAGTTGGGTCGGCGCGCTTTAAAGCTTTATCGATACTGAATCATATGCAAGATGTGCAGGGCATTTTTACTCCGAATGAGCTGACGACTCTTGCCACCGTGGTTTCTCTTCGGCAATTGGAGCGGCAGGGCTCGATGGTGCATATCGGTTTTGATTCCAATCGAAGTATTAATGCCGCGATTGTCAATAAAGATATCTATGGGGTGGTGATACAACAGCCTTTTGCTATGGGGTATCTCGCAGTATACGCGGCGTATCAAGCCATGTTAGGTCACCAACCAGAATTGCAAGATCAGCCTTTGTTATGGGATACAGGGGTTTTATTTGTGGATCATTCAAATATTAATCAAGCTAAAGTTAAGCAGGTGTTGGGGCTTGATTAGTTGAAATTAAACCGCCTGATTTGAGTAAGTGAAACCGTCTGACTAAGCTATATAGATGGCATGCTGATGAAGCGAATTATGCGCAAGCAGAATAATATTTGCGGCAATTATGGTACCGCTATTCATCGTGACTTTGTTCCGTTGTTTGTTGATGATTGTTATGCGCATATGTTTGGTTATGATAATGCAGCGCAGGTGATGGCATTGCCATCGTTACTGACGCTGTTTTGTGAACATGATCGCCAGCAAGCCCTACAAAATTACGCGGCGATAATGGCTGGCAAAATGCGTCCCAAAGTGGTGGGGTATCAGAATAGAGACAGATTTGGCCAGCTCTGTTCGGTGATTAGTATTGATCATCTTTGCCAGTGGCAGGGCGCACCAGCGCTGCAAATTACGCTAATTGATGTTTCCCAGCAAGTCGCCGCGAAACAAGCACTGCAACAAAGCGAGCAACGCTATCGTTCGTTGGTCGAGTCTTCCTTGCAAGGTATTTTAGTTCATCGCTTTTTTAAACCGCTGTATAGCAATCAAGCACTAGCCGATTTAGTGGGATTTAGTCATGTTGAACCGCTTCTCGCTCTGCCAAGTTTGTTAGCCTTGATCCCTGAAGATAACCAGCAACAAGCTATTGAATTACATGAGCGCTTGCTGCTTGGAGAGATGGAATCACATTCCGTAGTGACAGAGTATTTGCGACAAGATGGCGACTCGGTGTGGCTAAATATTAGCGAAAGCTTAGTCAGTTGGGAAGGTGAACCTGCGGTGCAGTCGGTGATGATGGACGTGACTCAGTTACATCGGCAGCAACAACGTTTGGAGTTTCAGGCGAATCATGATGTGCTAACGGGCTTAATGAATCGACGCTCGATGAACCAAGTTTTAGTGACTGAATTTGCAATGAGTAAGCGCAGCGATAATCCTTTGTGCTGTTTGATATTAGATATTGATGATTTTAAGCAAATTAACGATCAGTATGGACATGCCATTGGAGATGACGTATTGCGGATGTTTGCTATTGAAAGCCTCAAGGTATTACGTGATGGTGACTTTTTGGCTCGCTGGGGAGGCGAAGAGTTTCTACTGTTACTCCCCAATACTGCTCAATCATCAGCGATGCTGATTGCACAGCGGGTGCGTCAACATCTGGAACAATCACCAATCACGGTCAATGGACAGCATCATTTTTGGTCGGTTAGTATTGGTTTAGCGATGTTGACCGAGAACGACTCTAGCCCTGAATCGCTGATTGCGCGTGCCGATAGTGCGCTCTATATCGCGAAACAGCGAGGCAAGAACCAAGTTGCCTTAGCGCCGCAATTTTATCAATTGTAATTCAAGCGACGGCTTGTTGGTTGTTGCTTTAAGTGGCCTGAAAAATATGATTAGCCCACAGGGTAAGGCCGCTGGTCACGCTGCCGAAGTTATCTCCACAAATCAACGGCGCTTGGTAACGTTTCGCTAAGAAGTCTTTTATCATCGGAGAATTGGCGCTACCACCAGTTAAGAAAATAACTTCGGGTTGGCAAGCTGCTTGGGCAAGTACTTCATCACTTAACTTGGCAATATTAGTGAGCAAGCGTTCTGCGGCTTGACGGTAGCTTGTCTGGCTGACTTCGGCCTGTAGTTGTTCACTTAAATAACCTAGGTCGACCACGGTTTCAGACTGTTCACTAAGGGCTATTTTGGCTTGCTCTGCCGAGGCGCTCATTTGGTAGGTTAAGCGTCCTTGGCTTAGTCGCACTAAGGCTTTTAAAGGCGCGAGTTGTGGTTCTTTGAGTAGTCTTTGCAACAATAAGCTGGTGTCTTGATGATAGAAGCGAGCCTGCGCTGGGAAATCGTTGATCGCAGCGGCATCCCAAAAGGGTTTAATCGGCATTGGTTGGCCACTGGCCAATAGAAGTTTGGCGCCTAAACAAGGCATTAGTGTTTCAAAGTTTAGTGCGATATCAAAATCATTGCCGCCGATCCGTTCACCGTTATATCCCAGTACTAAGCTTTGATGGTCGCGTTCTGCTAAGTAGTTTGGTCCCATGGTGAGCATCGATATATCACTGGTGCCGCCGCCAATATCGATGACTAAAACGCGTTGCTCTTTGTGGAGTTGTTGTTGATAACTGAGGCCCGCCGCCATTGGCTCATACAAAAACTCAACATGCTTAAAACCAACGTATTTAGCCGCATTGCGCAAGATGTTGAGTGCTTGTTGGTTGCTTAGCTCACTATTTAAACCTTGAAAGTTGACCGGTCGACCAATCACCACTTTTTCCAAGTTGGCTAAACCGGTTTGCTTCACTTGCTCGGCGATGTGCCACATCATCGCTGCTGCAATGTCTTCAAATTGTTGTTGTTGGCGTTCGCGAATGCCACTGGCGCCTAAGAATGACTTCGGAGATCGCACGTAATAACAGTCGGCGGGATCGATGAGGTATTCATGCAATGCTTGTTGGCCAAAACTCAAATGTTCATCATAACCGTCTAGTTTTAATTCGCGTAAGGCTCGTAAGCTGGCAGATAGCTGATGAGAGCGAGCATGTTTATAGGCTTCGGCTTGGCCTTGGGCGTCCAGTTGTTGATAGAGCCAACCGCAAATCATCTCTGATTGTGGGGCAAACAGAGTGGAGGGCATGTAATGACCATGTGCTGGTAACTTTACTAAATGGGCTTGTTGCCCCTGCATGATACCGACAGCGCAGTTAGAGGTGCCAAAATCGAAACCGGCGATTGATTGATTCACAAAACATGCCTCACGGATAGAAAAGGCCGCGCAGGTTAGCAAATTAAGCGCCAAGGGTACAGTACCCTTGCTTGGTCTTTGGTTCATAGCGTGCTTTATTTCTTCAAATTGGTTTCGCGGCGTAAGCTCGCGGGAGAGCGGCTCAGCTTGGTTTGGCAAGGGTTTATTGGAAATGGCGTTGAGGCTTGTGATAGCGGCGGGAGCCCCTTACACTGAAAGGCTTGAGTGCTTGAAATAGAACCGAAAATGAAAAACCAGACTAGAGCTTACTTATTTGGCCTTAGCGCCGTGTTGATGTGGTCAACGGTGGCGACTGCATTTAAGTTGGCGTTACAGTGGCTGAGTCCGATTCAACTGGTGTTATTGGCTTCTTTCAGCTCGATGCTGCTGTTGACTGGGATATTGCTTTGGCAACAAAAATTACATTTGGCCTTTCGTTATGCGCGCCAGCGCCCTGGGTATTTCCTATTGGTCGGAGCGATTAACCCCTTTGCCTATTACTTGGTATTGTTTAAGGCTTACGACTTGCTCCCCGCTCAGCAGGCTCAATCGCTGAATTATACTTGGGCGATTACCTTGGCCTTGTTGGCGGTGCCTTTTTTGCAGCAGCAATTGCGGCGTCAGGATCTGCTTGCCATGGCTTTAGGTTATTTTGGGGTATTGGTGATTGCCACTCGTGGTGACATTTTAGCGATGCAGTTCGATAGCGTGGCGGGTGTATTGTTAGCCTTATTCAGCACCCTGCTATGGGCAGGTTATTGGATCATGAATACTCGCAATCATGGTGATGCAGTGGCGAGTTTATTGGTAGCCTTTAGTTTTAGCCTACCAATGGTATTCGCTTATTGCTGGTTCAGCGACGGTTTACCCAGCTGGCATTTTAAAGCTTGGTTAGGCGCTGCCTATGTGGGTTTATTTGAGATGGGGGTTGCTTTTGTTTGTTGGGTTTTGGCGCTAAAATTGACTGACAATACTGCACGGATCAGTAATTTAATTTTTATTTCGCCGTTTCTGTCGTTGTTTTTCATCTCCTATTTTCTGGCAGAACAAATTGAACCAGCAACTTACCTCGGCTTGTTATTGATCATTGCAGGCTTACTGATCCAGCAGTGGCGGCCGAAAAAAACGATCATCGAAGCGCGGCCCTGATTTACCGTTAAGGGTGCGAAAAACACCACAAGTTTTGATCTAAAAATTAGGGTGTAGTGGACCAAGTGTGTATGCTAAGGTTTATCTTTGGATCGGAACAAACTTACTGTAATGAGCAAACAAACGATAACTAAACAAGCCTTGATTGATATTGCTAATCAAATGTTGCGTGAACATGATGACTATATTCCCGGTATTGAAGTACGTGACGTGACTCAGTATCACGATGTTCTCACTTTTAAGGGCGAAGCTTTTCTGGATGAGGAGCTGTTACCCACGGTGAATAGTCCAACTGCTTTTAATTTGTATAAATGGTTATGCCATCGCTTGTCGGAACAGTACAGTCTTAGCGAATCGGCCTAGCACATACTCGGGCTAAGCTTGACTTCAGTATGAGCACTCACCGTGTGTTGATGGTGTTCAGCGCACTCTCCCCGGTGAATGACATTCGTGGCCTAGTTAGTTGTGTCCAAGGCGTATAACAAGGCTTGGTAAGGCGCTAAGCTGAGTCCTTGTAAATGACTAATTTGCGCTTCGTCTTGTTGTAGATTATTTAGAATCAGTGCCTTTATCTGATAATCCAGACTCACAGCGACCGCTTGTTCACTTAAGTTAGTGACGACTAACAAAGCTTGTTGTTGGTAGCGTCGCAGGTAAGCGAATACTTGTGGATGCTCGGGGAGTAGTAGTTCAAAGCTGCCATATATCAAGATCTCTCCGTAGTCGGCGGACTTACGCAAGGCAATTAGGCGCTGGTAGTGGTAGAACACCGAGTGAGGGTTTTGTAAGGCCTTACTCACATTCACTTCTGGATAGTTTGGATTCACGGCAAGCCATGGCTGAACCTTGCTGAAACCAGCATGCGGTAAATTATCCCATTGCATTGGTGTTCTTGCGTTGTCGCGGGCGCTGGCATATACACCCTGCATAAATTGTTGATGACTTAAGCTTTGCTGTTCAAGTACTTTTTCCTGATAACTATTTTTGATTTCGATGTCTTGGTAGTCATCCAAATGTTCAAAGCGGACGTTGGTCATGCCAATTTCTTCACCTTGATAAATATAGGGCGTGCCTTGCATGCCATGTAATAAGGTGGCAAATAATTTGGCGCTGCGTTGGCGATATTGTCGGTCATTCCCCCAGCGACTCACGATGCGTGGTAGGTCGTGATTATTCCAGAACAGTGCATTCCAACCATCGCCTTGAAAGGCGGTTTGCCACTTGCTCAATACTCTTTTCAAAGCCACCAGATCAAATTTTTGAGTTTGCCATTTACCATGTTGTGGATGCCAGTCTAAAGCGGCGTGTTCAAATTGAAACACCATCGATAGTTCTTCGCGAGCAGGATCAGAGTAACGTTTAGCTATTTCAGGTGTGGCCCCCCAAGTTTCTCCAACGGTGACTAAATTGTGATTGGCGAAACAGGCCTGATGTAGTTGCTGTAACAAAGGATGCAATCGAGGACCATTCTCGGTGATCCCCTGGTCAATCTGTTTGCCAATAAGATCGATTACGTCTAAGCGAAACCCTGCCACTCCTTGAGCAACCCACCAACTGATCATTTGTTGAATTTCTTTCTCTACCTGAGGATTTTCCCAATTTAAATCGGGCTGAGAATCGGCAAACAAGTGAAAATAGTACTGATCGGTGGTGGCATCATAGTTCCAAGCGGGCCCACCAAAGATCGAACGAAGAGAGTTAGGCTGATCGCGCCAAATATAATAATCGCGATAAGGGTTATCTAGGCTTTGCTTCGCTTGTTGGAACCAGTGGTGTTGGTCGGAACTATGGTTAAGAACCAAGTCCATGATGATGCCAATATGATGTTGGCGTGCAGTGGCGATTAATTCTCGTAAGTCATTTAGGCTGCCAAAACGGGGATCGATGGCTTGATAGTCAGCGATGTCGTAGCCGTTATCTTTCATCGGAGAAAGGTAAACCGGGGATAACCAAATCAGGTTAATCCCTAATTTTTCAAGATAAGCTAGTTTGCTGATGATACCACGCAGATCACCATTACCATCCCCACTGCTATCACAAAAACTACGAGGGTAAACCTGATAAACCACTGCCGAATGCCACCACTGCTTTTCCATCTTGGTCTCCGAAATAAAGCGTGTAGACGCTATTGTACTGCTTTAAAAAATGCTGACCTAGCTTGCTGTTGGCTTGATAACGTTTTCATAGTGATTTATTTGTTAGCAGTAGCTGATGTGGCGCATTTCGTCTCATAAAATTAAGAATTTTTTACTAAAATATGATCCGCTTCATGCCGTAACTATCGGGTTAATTATTTATTGTGACGGTTTGCTCAAATCACGGTTTCACTACAGCATGCTTTGCTGAATCGGCGTAAATTGAGCGTCGAGGTATATCGCCAAGGATGGGTAAGTTTGGATTTTACTTGTGGTTCTTTCCTGCGGTTTATTTACCTTCTCATCATAGACCACCAAAGAGTGGCGGTGAAACATTAGTCTAAAGAGACGCTCAAAGATTACACGGGAAAGTAGCAATGAGAAAATTTAGTAAAATCGCCACTAGCGCCTTGCTAGCTGGTGCGGCGCTGAGCTATGCCTCTAGCGCCACGGCAGTGCCTCGCACTGCTTTTGTTCATTTGTTTGAGTGGAGTTGGCAAGATGTTGCCACCGAATGTGAAACCTTTTTAGGGCCTAAGGGCTTCGCTGCGGTACAAGTCTCCCCACCAAATGAGGGGGTAGACAATCCCGCTTGGTGGGCTCGTTATCAGCCAGTGAGTTATCGCTTCAATAGCCGCAGTGGCAACCGCGAGCAGTTTCAAGATATGGTACAACGCTGTAAGGCTTCGGGTGTCGATATTTATGTCGATGCGGTGATTAACCATATGGCAGCATGGGACCGATATTTCCCCGATGTTCCCTATGGCACCAATGATTTCAACTCTTGTACTAGCGAAATAGATTATGGCAATCGTTGGCAGGTACAGTATTGTGATCTAGTGGGCCTCAATGATTTAAAAACCAGTTCTGATTACGTACGACAAAAAATTGCCGATTATATGAATGATGCCACGAGTATGGGGGTGGCTGGTTTTCGAATTGATGCGGCAAAACATATCCCTGCGGAAGATATCGCGGCGATAAAATCTAAACTGAATGGCAATCCATATCTTTTCCAAGAAGTGATCGGTGCTGGTGGCGAGCCGATTCGTCCAACCGAATATACTTATAATGGTAACGTGACGGAATTTGCCTTTGCGCGCCAAATTGGTCCGGCATTTCGTAATAGCAACATTGCCTGGTTGAGAAATCTATCGTCTTCGATGGAGCTAGCCAGTGCTGACGCCGTGACTTTTGTTACCAATCATGATGAGGAACGACATAATCCTAACGGACCGATTTGGCATGGTACAGCGGGTGATGGTTACTTCTTAGCGAATATTTTCACCCTTGCTTATCCTTATGGTTATCCAAAAATCATGTCGGGTTATTACTTTAATGGCGACTTTGATGCGGGTCCACCAAGTACTGGTGTGCATACTGGCAATGCCTGTGGTTTCGATGGTGGGGACTGGGTTTGTGAGCATAAGTGGCGTGGTGTCGCGAATATGGTGGCATTCCGTAACCACACTGCGGCACAGTGGCAATTAACCAATTGGTGGGATAATGGTAACGACCAAATTGCTTTTGGTCGCGGCGGCCTAGGTTTCGTTGTGATCAACAAGCGCGCAGACGGTACTCTAGAGCAAGATCTGAATACTGGTATGGCGGACGGTGACTACTGTAATATTATTGAGGCTAACTTCGATGAGACGAGCGGTGAGTGTATCGTTTCGGCGGATGCGAAAGGTCCTGGAGTGATTACCGTGAGTGGTGGAATGGCCCACTTCAGCGTGAGTGGCGATAATGCTGCGGCGATCCATGTTGGCGCAAAAATTGAGCCTTGTACTGGGGATGATTGTGGTTGTAGCGGAAGTGCTTGCCTGACTCCTGTGACCGCCAGCACCATTTGTTATGACAACGCGGCTCAATTTAATTCGCCAAGTCTTTACTATTGGGGGGCTCAACCTTTGGGCAGCTTAGCCGATGCCAATTGGCCTGGTGTGAGCATGCAGAAAAATGGTAGTTTTTACTGTCATGATCTTGGGGCAAGCCTCAGTCGTGTGAATGTTATCTTTAGTGATAATGGTGCTAAGCAAACTGCCGATTTAACCGTAGCAGGTGCCAGCTGTTACCAAGGCGGACAATGGAAGAGTTTGACCGACTGTGGTTTTATCGTCACGGATCAGCCGGTGGGTGGCAGTGAAGTGTGTTATGACAACCAAGTTGGCTTTACTAATCCAAGCATTTATTACTGGTCAGTTCAAGCTGAAACGGTTGTGAACGATGCCCAATGGCCTGGTACTGCGATGCAGCAAAAAGGGAATTACTATTGTTATGATTTTGGCACCCCCTTGAGTCATTTAAATGTGATTTTTAGTGATAATGGCGCCAATCAAAGTAGTGACTTGAGTACCGATGGTGATGCGCTTTGTTACGCCTCTGGAAGCTGGGTTGCGTCAAGCTATTGCAGCGACTAATTTGCTTGCGGGTTACCTTTAATCGTGGCGGTAAAACGATTGTACTAACCGCATAGCAAACCTTCATTTATTCATGCGTCTCGATTGTGCCCGGCTTGTGCCGGGCTTTTTTATGCTGGGCGCGGTGAGGGACTTTTAGCGGCACCACATAGGGCTTTGTGAGAGCGAAGCGAGTCAGGCTCCGCGCTTCGGTGGCGTCCGTGCATCATTGCCGCACACTGCAGGATGAATGAAACAGGCCCACCTTTGCAGATCCAGATAGGCCCGATCTTAAGATTGTAAGCAGGCGATAGCGGGCATCCACGGATTGTGATTATCCTTGAGGATAGTGCTTACGCATTAAGGCAAAATATAATACTGGTATAACCACTAAGGTCAGTAGCGTAGAAACCAGAATTCCAAAGATAAGGCTGATGGCTAAGCCATTAAAGATTGGGTCATCGAGGATGAATAAAGCCCCGATCATCGCGGCTAGTCCGGTTAACACGATGGGTTTGGCTCGTACCGCCCCCGAACTTATTACGGCTTTGGAAAAAGGTATACCAGCGCTTGCCTGCTGATTGATAAAATCCACCAGCAAAATAGAGTTACGCACAATGATCCCCGCGAGGGCTATCATACCGATCATCGATGTGGCAGTGAACTGGGCGCCTAATAGGGCGTGTCCCGGCATGACCCCGATGATGGTTAACGGGATCGGAGCCATGATGATCAAGGGGACCAAATAAGAACGAAACTGGGCAACCACTAATAGGTAAATCATGATCATCCCCACCGCATAGGCGAGTCCCATGTCGCGGAAAGTTTCGTAGGTTATTTTCCATTCACCATCCCATAAAATGGCAATCTCGCTCAGCCCATCAGGTTGGTCGATATAGTGTTGCGCAAAAGGCAAGCCGGCATCTTTGGCACTGAAGGCCATCTCAAACATGCCGTATAAGGGACTGTCTAAATCACCAGCCATGTCGGCAACGACCATAATCATAGGAATGGCGTTTTTATGCATAATCGGCAGGTTAGTGCTGCCTTGATTGATGCTTACCAATTCACTCAGGGGGATCGCATCGCCTTGTGGGTTATGCAGTCGTAAATTGAGCAGCTGCTCTAAATCAAACTTGTCTTTTTCTGCCAGCTGTAAGCGGATCGGGACCGGATAGAGTTGTTGTTCTCGATGTAAGAAGCTGACATCTTTTCCGCCAATCGCGGTGGTAATGAGGGTAACAATGTTCCCATAGCTAATCCCAAGCTGAGCACTCTTACTACGATCAATCGTAATTCGCCATTGAGTTTGTGGGCTGGGTTGCATGATGTCGATATCAACGATGTCGTTGGTATGATGAAAATGCTGCATTAAAGCACTTGCGGCTTGTTGGCGTATTTCATCGCTGGGGCCATAGACCTCTGCCACAATTGGTGACCAAACTGGTGGCCCTGGCGGGACTTCAACGATTTTGATGTTGGCCTGATAGGGGGCGCCGATCGCTTGCAGTTGTTGTCGCACCGAACTGGCAATACTGTGACTATCACGTTGCCGATGGGCTTTATCAACTAAGTTTACCTGGATATCACCGAGCTCTTGGCTACTGCGTGTAAAGTAGTGACGGACTAAGCCATTGAAGTTAATCGGGGCGGTGGTGCCGGCATATAGTTGTAAGTCAGCAACTTCGGGGATGGTGAGCAAGTAATCGCTCAGCTCAAAGAGAAGTCTTTGATTTTGCTCTAAACTGCGCCCTTCAGGTAGATCAACCATCACCTGAAACTCTGACTTGTTGTCGAAGGGAAGCATTTTCATAACCACCAATTTATTAATGGGTAAGGCGACGGCGGCAATAATCATCAATAGTACGACTAACCACAACCAGATCCGGTTCTTGCCGCCTCGGTGAGGGTCTAGAAACGGCCGCATTAGTTGTTCGAATAAACGGTGTAATTTCGAGCCTTGGCTCGATTCGGCTGGATGATCAGGGGTATTTTTGAGTAGTTTAGCGCTTAGCCAAGGTGACAGGATAAAGGCCACCGACAAAGAGATTAACATGCCAAGGCTGGCATTAATTGGAATGGGGCTCATGTAGGGCCCCATCAAACCGGAAACAAAGGCCATCGGAAGCAGTGCGGCAATCACGGTAAACGTTGCCAAAATAGTTGGCCCACCCACTTCATCTACCGCTTGAGGGATAATTTGGCTTAGCTTGGCGGGTTCGGCATGCTTGGCTGCCAGCCGCATATGTCGGTGGATGTTTTCGACCACCACAATTGCGTCATCGACTAGAATGCCGATGGAAAAAATCAGTGCAAAGAGAGAGACCCGATTAAGGGTAAAGCCCCAAGCCCAGGAAGCAAATAAAGTCATCGCGAGGGTGATGACAATCGCGATCCCCACCACAATAGCTTCTCGCCAGCCCATGGCCAGCAGCACCAACAGTACAACGGCGATTGTGGCAAACACCAGTTTGCCAATCAGAGTATTGGCTTTGTCAGCGGCAGTGGCGCCATAATTACGGCTCAGTTGGTGTTTCACCTGATGTGGAATGAGTACATTATCCAGTTGGCTTAGCCGTTGTTCGATACGTTCCGCCAGTTGTACCGCGTTTTCACCCGCTTGTTTGGCGATAGCAATCGTGACGGAAGGAAATTTACCTTGCTGGTTGACCAGCCACACGCTTTGACTGGGTAATTCAGCTCCAACCTTGATGCTGGCAACATCAGCCAAGAATACCGGTTTTTGATTGTGGGTTGCTATCACCAAGTTCTCTAATTCGCTGGCGGATCGTAAGAATTGCCCGCTTTGCACCTTGATGACTCGGTTATCTTGGATCAGATCGGCTAATCCTGATTGTTGGTTATTGCTTTGTAACTGCTGGGCGATCTGGTCAAATTCGACCCCATAGGCGTTGAGTTTCACTGGATCAACTCGGACTGAAGCGACCATCGCTTGCTCACCTAAGGTATAGACATCTTTGGTGCCGGGGATCCGTTTTAATTCAGTTTCTAAAGTGCGGGCGATTTTAGTTAGGTCGAAGGGACTCAGTGTGAGACTCTCGTCCCATAAGGACAGGCTTACGATGGGCACATCGTCAATTGCTCTGGGTTTAATTAAGGGTTGTCCGACGCCCGCACCACTGGGGAGCTTGTCTAAGTTTGCATAGATTTGGTTGTATAAGTTTACGATGGCGTCATTGCGTTTTACACCGACATCAAACACCACAATAATCATCGCACCATTGGGTTGTGAGAATGAATACAGAGTATCGATACCATTCAGCTCGGAGATGATTTTTTCTGCTGGTAGCGTAACTAAATTCTCGACTTCTTTGGGACTTGCACCGGGGAAGGGAATATAGACATCAGCAAAGGTCACATCAATTTGTGGTTCTTCTTCTTTGGGGGTGATCAGTACCGAAAATATCCCAAGTAATAGACCAATTAAGGCTAATAAAGGGGTAATCGGTGAGTTTAAGAAGCGCTCGCCAATGCGTCCTGCAATTCCCATGACTACTGCTCCCCATCTAACATCGCTTGGTAAGCCGATAGTGCGATTTGGTCATTTTCTTGTAAGCCAGAAAGCACTTGTACCTGTTGTTGTTTGCGTTCTCCAAGGCGAACTTGGTTCAGGCTAAAGCCCTTGGCAGTTTTTAAATAGACCGCACTGAGTTCATTGAGCTGTAATACCGCAGACTGAGGGATCCAGATTTGCTCTCGCCAGCCGTAACTAAAACTCAATTTCGCCCAGCTACCGGGATAAATGTTGGCGCGTTCAGTGGGCAGATTAAGCCGGATCTTGAAAGTGTGAGATTGTTGATCGGCGTGGCTAAACAGAATAAAGTCCTTGGACTGTATCGGATTTTGGCCATCGATAATCAGCGAGAACAAAGTTTGATTATTAATCACATCTAAATAACGCTGTGGCACATTGGCCACCGCACGCATATGTTCGAGTGAGTAGCCAGAATAAAGTGCCTGGCCTTGTGAAATGGTCTCACCCAATTGCACATGGCGTTCGGTTACAACGCCAGAGAAAGGTGCTTTAACAACGGTGTAATCAAGCGTTTCTTTTGCTTGTACTAGGGCGGCCTTGGCGGCTTTTACTGCACTGGTTGCTGCCTTTGCCTCTGTTTCGGCCAGATCCAGTTGACCCTTAGAGACCGCGCCTTGGGGATAGAGCTTTTGCAGGCGTAACCATTGGCGTTGCGCTTCGTTGTTTTGCGCAATGGCACTGCTGAGTTGGGCGTTTGCCGCGGCGTAGGCGGCCGATTGCTGAGTGCTGGTGATTTCGAGAATGATGGCGTCTTTCTCGACAAAATCATTCACATCATAATAAAGGCTTAATACTCGCCCCGAGGTCTGTGCAGCTAAGGTTGCCGCATCGACAGCTTCGATGACCGCGTCGAGTTCAACATGAATGGGGGTCATTGCCGAGCTGACCGTAACCGTTTCTAGGTCTGCAGGGGCGGCATCAACCGTGTTGGCTGCAAACGTTAGCAGTCCAGTGAAAAAAACAGTGGCTAAGCTTTGCATCTGACATCTCCCTTGTAAAAAGGCGCTAGTACTAGCGCCGTAGTCCTAGTCTGCTAAAGACAAGCTTGCTCTGCGAGCCAAGTTTTATAGCCTCCGGTAAGATTTTTGGCCTTAAAACCAAGATTGGCTAACTGGCGATAGGCAACGTTGCCACGTAAACCAACCATGCAATAAATGAGTATTTCCTTGTCTTTAGGGAGCTCATCAATGCGTTCACGAAGTTGATCCACTGGAATGTTGATTGCTCCGGGGATCGTACCGAGTTGCTCTAATTCGTTGGGATTGCGCACGTCTAAGATAAGTTGTTGCTCGGAGGCTTGATTGATTTCAGCGCTATGACACAGGTGGGTATGCCCTTCAATACTATTCGCTGCGACAAAGCCTGCTTGGTTAATGATATCCTTCGCGCTGCCAAAAGGTGGCGCATAAGTTAGCTCAAGGTGTTGTAAGTCGAAGACGGTCATACCGGCTCGCTGGGCGACCGCAAGGATATCAATTCGCTTGTCGACTCCCTCTTTACCTATCGCTTGTGCGCCATAGATCAAGCCACTTTGAGGATGAAATAATAGTTTTAAATTTATTGGCTGAGCGCCCGGATAATAGCCGGCGTGGCTTGCTGCGTGCAGGTATACTTTTTGATACTCAAGCCCCTTAGCTTGCAAGTTTTTTTCATTTAAGCCAGTGGAAGCTACGGCTAAATCGAAGACTTTACAGATAGCCGTACCCTGGCTGCGTTGGTAGTGCTCGTTGGCACCAAAGATGTTATTTGCAACCATTCGTCCTTGACGATTCGCTGGCCCCGCAAGTGGGATTAATGCGGCATCTCCGGTAACAAATTCAGGGTCTTCTATGGCATCCCCCACCGCATAAATAGATGGGTCGGAAGTTTGTAGTTGGCTATTCACTTGAATCCCGCCGAGTTTTCCTAACTCAAGCCCTGCAAGCTTGGCTAAGCTCGTTTCTGGTTTTACCCCGATAGCCATGATGAGGAGTTCTGTTTCGAGCATCTCACCATTGCTGAGGCGCAAAGAAAGCGCGTCGGAATTGAGGTTTGCCAGCTCTTCTTTTTGTTCCGCAGCGGGCGGGAATACCGCTTCTAAGGCGACGCCTAAATGTAAATCAACACCGTGATGGCGTAGCTCTTGGTGAAGTGGGCTGGCCATTTCTGGGTCGACCGGTGCCATGATCTGAGAAGAGAGTTCAATCAGGCTGGTATTGATTCCACGTTGCACCAATGCTTCAGCCATTTCGATGCCAATAAAGCCACCGCCAACTACGGTGGCATGTTTGGGTTGATTGATATCGATACTGGCGATGATTTTGTCCATATCAGGAATATTGCGCAGTGAAAAGGTGCGCTGATTATCAATACCGGGTAATGGGGGGACAATTGGTGCGGCTCCTGGACTAAGCACCAGAGCATCGTAACTTTCTTGATAATCTTGCTGAGTCAGTAAGTCGCGGATCGTTACCGTTTTGTGTTCTCGGTCAATGCTCAGTACTTCATGCATCACTCTGACATCAACATTGAAGCGGGCTTTAAAGCTTGCGGGAGTTTGCAATAACAGCGCATCACGTTGTTCGATGTCGCCACCAATATGATAGGGCAGGCCACAGTTTGCAAAAGAAATATAGGGGCCGCGTTCCAACATAATAATTTCAGCGCTTTCACTTAAACGCCGCGCCCTCGCTGCAGCTGAAGCGCCGCCTGCAACTCCCCCCACAATAACAATCTTACGCATAACTCTCTCCAAAAATTAAACTATAGCGGTATCGGCAAATACCGCTCTTGAAACTCAAGACTAAATTGATAAATATCAAACGCCGTTTATTTAAAACCTAGACGTTTAAACACCATTGCCGCTGGGCAAAAGCCAGTCACTGCACTTTGGATTAGGTTCACTCCGATGAATACGGTAAACCAAACAAAGTTAGGATGAACCCAGTAAGTTAATAGCAGTGAGCACAACACCATACTGCCAGCAAAAATCCGAACCACATTTTCTAAAGACATAATCGACCTCCTGAAAAACTGTAGTAACTTTATATTAGCTTTATCTAATTCACAATGGTCTAAATTAAAATATTCTAAATTAGATTTGACTAAATAAAGTGGTTTTGTATAATTTCGCCATGTTGATAGGGGGAACTATGCAAGATGTATTGGCGCTACGTAACAATGTTTTATTAGTCAGTGAGTTGCTTAAAACTATTGCTCATCCCGATCGCCTAGTCGTACTTTGTTTGCTTAGTGATGGTGAAATGGGGGTGACAGAACTACGCCAATATAGTCAAAATAGTCAGTCTGCGTTTTCTCAACATTTAAAGGTATTAAGAGAAAGTCAGTTGGTGTCGGTGCGTAAAGAGTCTCAAAATGTTTATTACTCTTTAGCCGATCCTCGGATTAAGCAGTTACTTAGTAGTTTACGACAAAATTTCTGCGGTTAATTTTTAACAGCCCACCTACAGCCATCATTTTCTATTTTTTTCTTGGAGTTATTTATGAGTCACTTTACCCCTTGGAGCGCCCTGTTGGGGGGCATGTTATTGGGCCTGTCTGCGTCTTTGTTATTACTGTTGACGGGTAGAACTGCAGGGATTAGCGGTGTATTAGGTGGCATTTTTGGCGCGGCTAAGAGTGAATGGCCATGGCGGGTTGCTTTCATTGCAGCGATGGCAGTCAGCGTATTGATTACCCAGCCATTGGGGGTGAGTTTACCGATGTTGCCTAATTATTCCTTGGCTTGGACCATTATCGCTGGCTTGGCGGTGGGCGTGGGGACACAATTGGCTAATGGCTGTACAAGTGGCCATGGGATCTGTGGGATTGGCCGATTTTCCACTCGGTCTATTTTAGCCACATCGATATTTATGTTCACTGCGGTGTTGGTGGTGGGCTTGAATGCCCATTTTGGACTCGTCCATGTATAAAGTTATCGTGGGTTTAGTCACCGGTTTATTATTTGGTCTGGGGATGAATATATCGCAAATGGTTGATCCGAATAAGGTGCTTAATTTTTTAGATATATTTGGCGCTTGGGATCCGAGTTTAGCCTTTGTGATTGGCGGTGCTTTGCTGGTCTTCATTCCTTTTTACCATTTAATTATCAAGCCTCGCCGGCTGGCTATAAATGGCGATGAGTATCGCTGTGTATCGGTTAAACAAGCGATTACTGGGCGTCTGGTTGTAGGCTCCGTGTTATTTGGTATTGGCTGGGGCATGGTTGGTATCTGTCCGGGTCCTGCTGTCGCGGGTCTGTTACGTGGAGATATGATGATTTATTGGTTTATTGCCAGCATGTTGTTTGGCCATTACGCGAGTCAGTGGATTTTTGCTAAGACTTAAACCAGAAACTAGGAGGAAGCAGGGCTTCCTCTTATGGCTTGCTCGGTGAGTGGGATTAGTCGGTGTGTTGCTGAATGATGGCAATGATCCCTAGCCCCGATAAGTCTTCATTCCAATTGCAAGTTTCAACCACGTTTTCAACATGATGATAAGGCAATACACTGGCTTCTAAAGTGTTATTCATGGCGCTTTGCATGTGGCTAAATGCTCTGATCCCAGGGCCAGAGATAACAATTTTCTGTGGGTTAAATAGTGCCATGATATTGGCTAAACCTAGACCTAACACCATGCCTGCTTGATTAAATATTTGGGTCATGGGCTCATTGGGATTGCTGGCTAACTGATTTAAATGCTGCATTTGTTGTTCGCTAGGATGGAGTAAATCATCTTGTGGTAATTTATAGATAGCGCAAGCATCTCGATAGATGGCGTAATCGCCTAGGTAAGCCTCGATACAGCCGCGTTTACCGCAACGGCATTGTGGCCCATTGAGACTGAATTTGGTGTGGCCAAATTCCGTTGAAGCGATCATCGATGGTTGATAGCTTGGATTGTTCACAATTAGTCCCATGCCAACCCCGTAGCCGAGTTGAATAGCAACTAAGTTATCTGTTGCTCGGTATTGCTCTTGATTCTTGATGGCAACGGCTAAGCAATAGGCGTCATTTGCCATAAAAACAGGGAGTTCCAAGCGTTGTTCGAGTTGATCGAGTAGTTGTGGATGTTCACCACATACCGCTGGGCTCCATAAAATTCCCCGAGCATCACTTCTTACGACGCCTTGCTGAGCAATGCCGAGTCCACGGATCTTACTGCGGTCGAGACCTTGTTGTTGAATGAAGTCTTCGACCACATCATGCAACCAGTTAAGAAGTTGTATTTGATTGAATTCTAGAGTGGCTGGATTCAACTTTGTTTGCCCAACAATTTTTCCAGTTGCGTCACCGAGGAATAGTCGGACTTCATTGATGGATAGCTTAAGACCAATATAAAAAGCAGCATCACTTACAATTTTTAGTTTAACTTTGGGGCGACCCCGGCTTGCGGATGGATCTAATTCGCTTCTTTGTTCGCTGAGTAAACCTTGTTGAAGTAATTCGGCAGTAATGGCGGTGATGGTCGCTGGACTTAGCTTACTGTAAGAACCTATATCAACTCTTGCTAGTTCCTGATGTTGGCGAAGTGTCCGCAAAATATCTCGACGGTTAGCGGCTCGGATCAACTCAGTTTCAGTCACTTTCTTCATGCAATGATGGCCTGCAATAATAATTTATGTATTAAAAATAGTCACTTATCTATTAACTCGTCAGCAAATTTTAGCGAATTGTTAATTGAGTCACGCATTCAATACAAAGGGTCAGTTGCTGGCTATCTTTCATTGTGGACTTCACTGTAGAAAATCTGCAGCGAATTGCTCCAATTGTCGCTTGTGTATTAAACGACGGGTAGACAGCCAGAAAAGATAACTTGACTGCCAAGATTTAGTTGTTTGCTGGGACTTGGCTATAGTTTAACCACGACCTGTTGGATTTAGATTGGAGGCTGTTTGCAATTTTATGTTTGGCTGCGGTTATGGCTCAGTCTTATTCTTTTGAATCTAACCCCTTGCTTGTTGGCTGATGAATTACGGGTGGTCACCCATGTATTGCCCCCTTACACTGTGTTGGAAGACCAACGGCTTAGTGGTTCATCTGTCGATTTGGTTTATTGCACTTTAAATTCTCTCAATCAACCTTATTCGGTGACTGTTCGTCCAGTGTCTCGCGCTGAACAGCAGCTGGAGCTGGGACTGATGGACATGTTTTTTATCGCAAGTGAAACTTCGGCAAGGAGTGCGGTGGCGGCGTTTAGTCAGCCCGTTGCCTATGCCAGACGGATGTTATATGGTCTCAATGAACACTTGCCAACGATGAATGATGCTCAAATAAGACAATTAACGGTGGGTGTATTGCATGGTTCGGCGATGCACCGCTGGTTGTTAGATCAGCAGTTTCCTCATATTAAATCACGTTATAACTACCATATTTTGTTTGAAATGTTAGAGCGTGGGCGTATCGATTCGGTATTAGCGCCAGAAGATGTATATCAGCAAGAGCTATCAGATCAGCATATTCGTCAGAAGTTATATAGCCAATTAATGAAATACATACCGATCGGTGTGTATATCAGTCACACTTGGTTGGCAGAGCATCCTGGGTTTATGGCTGCTTTTAATCAACATTTGCAAATTTGCAAAAAACTAACAGTAAACCAGCAGAGCGCTGAGCATTTCATTGGATCTGCTATGACTGTTGGTACTGCTTCGCTAAATGCCGATAAGCTTGATATTTTTTGATCAATTCGATTTGGCTGAGTGTGGCATTATCGAATAGTAAGGCACCGTTGTTTTCTAGTTGCAGAAACACCGTCGCTAACATGGTAATGACTTTGTCGATCCGCTTTAAGGTCATTGTCGTGCAGCTCTTACCGTGAATGTCATCGGCAATATCAAGACAATGCGAGCGAAAACTTTCGCTAATAAATAAGTTTTTTAAGGAGCGTTCGTTATCTAAGGCATATTCCCAGCGCTCGATAATTTCAGTTTGCCATTGAATAATAAGCGGTTGTGCGTAGTTTTGCTTTAGCCAAATGAGCTTTTGGGTATAGCTGTCGAGAGCGGTTTCCTTCAATTCACGAAATAACGCCAGTTGATCGGCTGGGCTCATCACATCCTGATAACGCAATAAGTAACCGAATACGTTACGGGTTTCTAGACGTTCTGCCGCATGAAAAGCGGGTGAGGCGAGACCGTCACTATTGTAGTGTTCGAGGGGGTTATAAGCATACATATAGCCAAAATCGAATAAGTGAATATTACGGCCATCGTATAAAATATTCCCTGGGCATAGATCCCATTCCATCAGACCTGCTTGCTCCAGAGCGAACAGCGTGGCAAATATCTGACGGAATATCTCCCGGCTAAAACTGGCGAGAGGTTTACCGTCGATCCACGGTGATAAAATGAATCCCAGCCGATAATTTGCGTAGAGCGTACTTACCAGAGGTGCAAAAGCTTTAGCGGTTCGGGGGGAATCTTTTAAGGCTTGGATGTCTCGGCGGCGTTGCACTTCATTTAAAAATGAAGTTTCACCATCCACATTATGCACTAAAGCCTGCGCTCGCTTCCGCTTTAGATTGTAGTGACGGCCATGAATATACAAGTGGAGCACAATGGCGGTTAAGCCGTCTTCAAAGGTTTCGACGACATAGGGGGAATCAAGCCTTAAGCTTGCTAACTCTTCGACGGGCAATGGGCAGGCCTCTGCTTGCCCAACAATAATGTTTGCTTCACCCTGCTGAAAGTTTAACTGCGTCTGTTGGCGTTGCTTCACGAGTGGGTTCATCGTATTGACCTCACATCCATTGATCCTAATTTGCTGAGTCTATGCCGATCGCAGAAGCAAGTAAGGTAAAATTTAGAGATGAAAACCTTTTCGGTCACAGAACTTCCACTAGCAGCGGAAATTATTCGCTTGGGATCACATCTACGACCTAATTTAGGCTTGAGGTTTGTCCAATAAGTGACCTTTAATTGATTAAAAAATAAAGATTTATTTATCTTTGTTGAGCGCTGCACGAAGTGCCGCAATACCAATTGAGCCTTTTTCTTGGCGTTGCTCTACACTTTCTTTTTGGCGTCTTTGTTCCCAAATGAGATCGTTTTGAGGTAATTCATAGAGAAAGCGGCTTGGCTCAGGCTTAATTAATTCACCAAACTGACGGCGTTCTTTGGTTAAGGTAAAGGTGAGTTCTCGTTGCGCTCGAGTGATCCCCACATAAGCTAGGCGCCGCTCTTCATCAACATTTTCCTCATCGATACTGCTTTGGTGGGGGAGCAGACCTTCTTCCATTCCGATTAAGTAAACATAAGGAAATTCCAAACCTTTTGAGGCATGTAAGGTCATCAATTGCACTTGATCACTTTCTTCATCGTCTTCGCCTCGTTCCATCATGTCTCGTAACATTAGGCGATTCACAACTTGCGGCAGGTTCATCGCCTCGTTGTCGTCATCTCCTTCTAACATTCCGCTCACCCAGCGAAACAGCTCAGACACGTTTTTCATCCGCATTTCTGCGGCTTTAGGGCTGGGACTGGTTTCGTAAAGGAAGTCTTCGTAGTGAATATCACGGATTAAATCACGCACCGCTTGCAGTGCATCTCCCTGTTCTACCCGCTGTGCGAGGCTGAGTAACCAGTGGCTGAACTGGCCGACAGATTTGAGTGCTCGGGTGGGTAAAATGCTTTCCATTTCAGAATGTTTGGCTGCAGCAAACAAACTGATTTGTTGCTGGTTGGCAAAGCTGCCTACTTTTTCCAAGGTGCTTGGGCCAATTTCACGGCGGGGGGTATTAATCACTCGCAGCAAGGCATTGTCATCCTCCTGATTTACTAAAACACGTAGGTAGGCCATGATATCTTTGATTTCGGCGCGAGAGAAAAATGACGTGCCACCACTAATTTTGTAGGGCACGCGGTTGTTCATCAGAACCTTTTCTAATAAGCGTGACTGGTGATTGCCTCGATAGAGAATAGCGTAGTCTTTATGGCTGGCACCATTCATAAAGCGATGGCCGATTAATTCGGCGACCACACGCTCAGCTTCTTGCTCTTCGTTCTTGGCGAACAATATTTTGACCGCTTCACCATAATCGAGTTCGGAGAATAAGGTTTTATCAAATATATGTTCGTTATTTTCGATCAGAATATTGGCACATTTTAGGATCCGCTGAGTTGAACGATAGTTTTGCTCTAACTTGATGACCTGTAATGCCGGGAAGTCGGTTTGCAGTTGCATCAAGTTTTTCGGTTGTGCACCGCGCCAAGAATAAATGCTTTGGTCATCATCTCCAACCACGGTAAAACAAGCCCGGCTGCCGGCGAGTAGCTTGACCAGTTGATACTGGCTGGTATTGGTATCTTGGTACTCATCTACCAGTAGGTATTGAATGCTGTCTTGCCAACGTTGGCGAACTGCTGAATCGTGGGTGAGTAGCAGAGTTGGCATTAAAATTAAGTCATCAAAATCCAAGGCATTATAAGCGGTGAGTTGGCGTTGGTAAGTTTCATATAGACTGGCAAATAATTGCTGTTGTTCACCTTGCGCGTGGCGTAGCGCCTGAGTGGGCAAAATGAGGTCATTTTTCCAGTTGGAAATGCTGGTAATCAGTTGTTTAAGTAAATCTTTATCGCCTTCTAGCTGTTGTTCCGTTAACTCTTTGAGTAAAGACATTTGGTCTTGATCATCAAATAGCGAGAAGTTGGGTTTTAGTTTTAAACTTTTATATTCACGACGAATAATATCTAAACCTAAGGTATGAAAAGTCGACACTCGTAAGCCGCGGCTTTCTTTGCGCCCTAGGGTCTGCCCCACTCGCTCCTTCATCTCTCTCGCCGCTTTATTGGTGAATGTCACCGCTGCAATGTGTTTCGGCTTATAGCCACAGTTTTGAATTAAATGGGCAATTTTGTTGGTAATGACTCGTGTTTTTCCGCTACCTGCGCCAGCTAATACTAAACAGGGGCCCGAGACATAACTGACAGCTTTTGATTGAGCGGGGTTTAACTTCACAAGGAGGTCCTTCAATAATTGGCCGACTATTTTAGCTGATTGACGTAAGGCAATCTATGCTGCTGTTCGTGTGGTTTTTAGAATTGAGAACGAAAAAACTGTGAACTGAACACATATTCATTGATTAAATTGTTCATTGTTTTATACTTTTCGACTTTATGAATCAGTGTTCATTTTATGACTAGTGATAAACGTGTGCGTATTTTGAGCGCAGCTGGCGTCTTAATTAGTCGCTCTGGGGTTGACGCTTGTTCTATCCATCGCGTGGCAAAGCAGGCGGGGGTGGCTACCGGAACGATTTATTTATACTTCAAAAATAAAGAAACCCTGATGGCTGAACTGCATGAACGTAACTTACGTTTGTATGCCGAGGCTTTTGTTGCGGGGGTTGAAGATGAGTCTGACTTGCTGGGTCAGCATCGTCGTCTTTGGCGAAATGCGCTAAATTATCATAAGCTGAATCCAACGATACATCGTTTATGGGTTCACTTAGAGACCTTACCCAGGGGTCATCGTCATCAACAATTGGTTGAAGATTTGTTTCAGCCGGTGAAACATTTTTTAAGTTCAGGTGTCGAACAAGGCTACTTTAAACCTTTACCTGGAGAGTTGTTATACGCTTTGGCCTTTGGTCAAATTAATGAAATCTGTCGTTTTATGATGCTTCGGCAAGTGCAATTTAGTGAGCAAGATATGGATGCTGCTCAATTAGCTAGCTGGGACGCTATTATTTTACATCCTTAGTGACTGGAGTTGGGAAATGAAGAAATGGATGGCGATCATGCTACTTATCGCAGTGGTACTGTTTGGTAGTGTGTTTGGTTTTTACTTGTTTAAACAAAAAATGATTGCTCAATTTATGGCGAATAGACCGATACCTGAATTGCCTGTTGAGGTGGCTTCAGCTAAGGCGCAAGATTGGCATCCAGCAATTGAATCGATCGGTTTTATTGAACCTTATCAGGGCGTTAATATTTCTAGTTCGGTATCGGGCTTGGTGACCGACATTCATTTTTCATCGGGTGATACCGTAACATCGGGCCAACGCTTGGTGAGCTTAGAGGCGGATGTAGAAAGAGCTAACTTAGCTAGTGCCGAAGCGAAATTACCTGCGATTAAGCGACAAATGGAGCGTAATAAAACGTTGTTAACCAAAGGTTCGGTGTCGCAAACCCAGTTCGATGACTCGGAAGCGACTTATTTAGCTTTGGTGAGTGAGATAGCATCTTTAAAAGCGACCATTGAGCTTCGTGAAATTCGCGCTCCCTTTGATGGGGTGATGGGGATCCGCCAAATCAACCTTGGTGAGTATTTGCAGCCAGGGAATGACATCGCGCGCTTAGAAAACCTGAATCGCATGTTGTTACGCTTTATTGTCCCACAAAAAGAGATTTCGCTGATTGATGTGGGGACTGAAGTTGAGCTGAATACCGACGCTTACCCTGAACAGTGGTTTAAAGGAAAAATTACCACAATCGAACCTACGGTTGATTCGCAAAGTGGGGTGATTCAAGTGCAGGCGACCTTACCTAACGATGAAGCCTTACTGCGTTCCGGTATGTATGCCAGCGTTCGTATTTGGCAACCGGTACAAGCCAATCAAGTGGTGGTTCCGCAGCAAGCAATTACCTTCTCCTTGTATGGTGAGTCTATTTATGTGATTGAACCACAAACCGCAGAGGATGGCAGCGAGATCTTAGTTGCTAAACAACGTACGGTTACCATCGGTGAGCGTCGTGGCGATGTTGCGGTGGTGACCTCGGGTATTAAAGCGGATGAGCAGGTTGTGGTGTCTGGACAGGTTCGTTTGCGTAACGGTGCTCGGGTGAAACTTGTCGAAGACAACTTCGTTCAGCGCGATCAAACTTTGCCAAAAGACTAGGAGCTTAGGTCATGAAATTTACCGATATTTTTATTCGGCGACCCGTATTGGCTCTGTCTTTGAGTTTGTTGCTATTAATTGTGGGTATGCAATCCATATTTAAGCTGCAAATTCGTGAGTACCCAGAGTTAACCAATACGGTGATTACTGTTACCACCTCATATTATGGTGCGCCAGCAGAAGTGATTCAGGGTTTTATTACCCAACCTTTACAACAGTCGATTGCGGAAGCCGATAACCTCGATTTCTTAGAGTCTAAATCGGCGATGGGTAGCAGTACGATCACTGCGTATATGAAAACTGGTGCCGATCCCGATGCAGCTTTATCTGAGGTGATGGCTAAAGTTAACGCGGTTCGTGCGCAGTTACCGAGTGAAGCTTTAGATCCAAATATTGCCCGTTCTACGGGTTCTAGTACCTCGATTATGTATATTTCCTTTAGCAGTGAGGATTTAAAATCAGCTCAGCTGGTGGATTACGTGAATCGAAACGTACAGCCGCAAATGGTGACGGTGACCGGTGTTGCCAAGGCCAATGTTTATGGTCCTCAGTTGTCGATGCGGGTGTGGTTAGATCCGGTGAAACTGGCGAATCACAAACTGACTGCCGTGGAAGTTGTGAGTGCATTGCAAAATAATAACTTTAGATCGGCGCCTGGTCAGGCCAAGAGTCGCTTCAAAGTATATAACGTTGAAGCGGATACTGATCTGAAGACGCGTGAAGAGTTCCAACAGTTGATTGTTTCGCGTAGTGCTTCGGGGATTGTGCGTTTAGGCGATGTGGCTGAGTTAGAGCTTGATTCTGCCCGGGAAACGGTTCGTGCCAAAGCCGATGCAACCACCGCGGTGGTGGTCGCCATCGATCCGACGCCAACCGCAAATCCACTTACCGTGGCAACACTGATTAACGAGATGCTACCCAATATTCAGGTTAATCTTCCCGATAGCATGAAGATGGAAGTACTCTATGACTCGACCGAATATATCGAGTCTTCGATCGATGAAGTATTACATACCATTGTCGAGGCAACGGTGATTGTCGTAGTGGTTATTTTCCTATTTATGGGGAATTTCCGTGCGGTATTGATCCCGGTGATTGCCATCCCACTGTCTTTGGTTGGTGTCTGTTTAGCGATGCAAGCGCTTGGTTTTTCGCTTAACTTATTAACCCTATTGGCCATGGTACTGGCAATTGGTTTGGTGGTGGATGACGCAATTGTGGTGGTGGAGAACGTCGATCGGCACATTCGACTGGGAATGAAACCCTTCGATGCGGCGATCGTGGGGACTCGAGAAATTGCCCTTCCAGTGATCTCGATGACCATTACTCTGGCCGCTGTTTACTCACCGATTGCCATGGTCGAAGGTTTAACTGGGGTGTTATTTGCCGAATTTGCCTTAACTCTTGCTGGTGCGGTGGTGGTGTCGGGCTTTGTTGCCTTAACCCTATCGCCAGTGATGTGTTCGGTATTGCTAAAACATAACCCTCATCCTGGGCGTTTTGAAGCCGGTGTTCATCGTTTCTTGAATCGCTTAGACAGTGGTTACGATCGCATGGTGGGCGCGGTACTGGCTCGTCGCCCTGTGGTGGTCATCTTTGCGTTGATCGTGATGGGGTCTTTGTATCCTTTGCTAAAAATTATCCCTACCGAATTGGCGCCTGCCGAAGATAAAGGTGCGGCGATGATTATGGCAACTGGACCAGCCGGGGCAAACCTTGATTACGTTGATCAATACACCACTGAGATTGGTCGTCGGGCCTTGAAGTTAGATGATATTGCTGGTTCGTTCACCTTAGCGGGGATCCCGAGCTCTACCCAGGGTTTAGGATTCTTACGAACCGTGGTATGGGACGACCGTACTATGGATCAAGATACCTTGGTGAAAACGATTCAAGCAAAAACCGCGGATATTGCCGGAGTATCGGTCGCTTCATTCCCGCTACCGGTATTACCGGGCTCTAGTGGCGGTTTCCCAGTGCAGTTTGTATTGCAGGGAACTGGCGACTATCGTAGCTTAGTTAGCCTTGCGCAGGAATTACAGCAAGCGGCGATGCAGAGTGGTTTCTTTGTGTTTAGTGACCTAGATACTAAGTTCGAAACTGGGACTTTAGATATTCAGGTGAACCGAGATAAAGCTGGTGCTTATGGGGTGAAAATGGCCGATATTGCCAGTACCTTAGGCACTTTGATGGGGGATGGTTATGTCAATCACATTAACTTTGATGGTCGCTCTTATGAGGTGATCCCACAGGTGAAACGTGAAGACCGCCTTAGCCCAGAAGCGATTGGTCAGTTTTATGTGAAAACTGTTGATAGCAGTTTGGTTCCATTAGTGAATTTGATTGATTGGAAGCTCAAAGGCCAACCGGAAGCCTTGTTGCAAATGAATCAGACCAACTCGGTGACACTGAATGCGGCGTTAATGCCGGGTCAAACCATGGGGGATGCTCTTAATTTTCTAGAGCAGAAATCAGCCGAATTATTGCCTAAGGGCTATAGCTTTAACTATAAAGGTGAATCCCGTCAGTTTAAACAAGAAGGTTCGGCGCTGTTTGCCACCTTTGGTTTAGCTTTGGCGATCATCTTCCTGGTTTTGGCGGCTCAGTTTGAGAGTCTCCGTGATCCTTTGGTGATCATGGTCTCGGTACCTTTGGCGATTTGTGGTGCCTTGTTGATGATGGGCTGGGGCTTGGCGACGCTGAATATCTATACTCAAATTGGTATGATTACTCTGGTAGGTTTGATTACTAAGCACGGTATTTTGATGTGTGAAGTCGCCAAAGAACGGCAAATATTGCGCGGTGAAGATAAAATTACCGCGATTCGTCATGCTGCTCGAATTCGTCTACGGGCAATTTTGATGACGACCATTTCGATGGTGGCTGGCCTCATCCCCTTGTTATTGGCGGTGGGTCCGGGCGCAGCGGCTCGTTTTGATATTGGGATGGTGATTTGTGCTGGCTTGTCCATCGGTACGGTATTCACCTTGTTTGTATTGCCTGTGATTTACTCTTACTTAGGTGCAAATCATAAGCAAATCCCAAGCGTGGAACATCTGCAAGGGGAAACTGTTGCGGATTAAGCTCTCATCGTTGATGTGAATAATGGATAAAAGCCCAGCACTGCTGGGCTTTTTTGTGTCAGTTGTTCATGGCGTCGAGAGCTTCGTATTATGGTACCAATCTGACAGTCTATTTGAAATCCAGGGCTGTATTGTTGATTCCGATACTAACGATGTTGGGCGATGCTCAGCATAGAAAGATGATTTTAAAGTGAGCCTAAAACATCGGGTGTATAAGCTTAGTACCATTCTGGGGGAGAGTTGTATTGGGTGCTGGTTGTTTGTTCTGCGCCACAATGTCACTACGCGCTAAACATGTTCAAGCCGCGTTTGCTTGTTCGGCGAGTTTTTTTAGTACACGTGAGACAGCGGCGAAGCCAAAGCTTGCCGTTACATGCGTTACCGCCCCAAAACCACTGCTGCAATCCATGCGCATACTGCCAGTACTATCGGGTTTGGCCATACAGGTGCCTCCGTCATCACTGGGGTAAATCAGCTGTTCGGTAGAATAGACACAATCGATGCCGAATTTACGTTTTGTATTTTTACTGAAGTTGTAAAAACGACGCAGCTCATTACGCACCTTGGCCGCGAGAGGATCTTGAATCGTTTTTGCCAAATCGCTAATGGTTATTTGAGTGGGGTCTATCTGTCCACCTGCACCGCCGACGCTAATTAGTTTGATTTTATTACGCTTACAATAAGCGATTAGCGCCGCTTTTGCTTTGACGCTGTCGATGGCATCAATCACATAATCGAAGTCTTGGGTTAGGTATTGGTATAGGTTATCTCGGGTGACGAAGTCTTCGATTTCCTGACAAATACACTCGGGATTAATCTGTTGAATACGTTCGCACATGACCGCTGTTTTTGACTGGCCAACGGTCGCGCGAGTTGCATGTACTTGGCGGTTGGTATTGGTGGTGCAAATGTCGTCTAAATCGATCAGGGTAATTTTTCCGATCCCACTTCTTGCCAATGCTTCCGCGGCCCATGAACCGACTCCGCCGATGCCGATAACACAGACGTGAGAGTGCTGAAATTTACTGAGCGCGCGGCGGCCATAAAGGCGGGCGATCCCACCAAAGCGTTGTTCAAATTGAGACATAATAAACCATTACTAAAATTACGTGGCGATTATAGCAAAGCGATTCGCTCTGGGTAAGCACTGACGACTTGTTGAGCAGCCTGATGAGCCTGGTTAGTAAAACATCCTACTCGCAGCGGTTTAGTCTACTGAGTCGCGAAATAAATCTAAACAGCAAAGGCCACTTGCAGAGATCTATTTATCTTAAATTATGGTAGATTTAGGGAAATGTTTTTAATGCTGCTTGCAGCAGGAGTTCCGCCATGTATCGAGTCTTCAGTATTGCCTTATTCACTTTGCTTTCGGTGGCTTGTACGATTCAGCCTGCAACTGATTACCAAGTGGGTCAAGACTTTTCGCAATATCATCATTACGCATTTGTTGCTGGTGCAGATGATGCGGTGCAAAGTCTCGACGAACAGCGCATCAAAGCTGAGTTAGCGGCTCAATTGGAGCAAAAGGGCTTGCAAATGGTTGCAGCAGAACAGGCTGACTTATTGGTTGACTATCGCGTTGATTCGGCTAGTGAACTAGAAGCTCTTGGTGGTAGCTTTTCGGTTGGTTTTGGCAGTCGGCATAGCGCAATTGGGATGAGTTCTCCCGACCGTTATAAAGAGCGTAAATATGGCAAATTAGTTGTGGAGCTGTTAGACCAACAGAATCAAACCATCGTTTGGCGCTCTATTTCTCAAAGCCAGTTAAAAGAGACTCTGGGACCAGAGAGTCGCGCAAAATTTATTGCGGAACAGATTACCTTAATGTTAGCTCAATACCCGCCGCAACCAAGGTAACCTAGTGCTGAAATGCCCCAAGTTTTCATTGTGAGCTCGCCAACGAGTGAACTTTATGGGGCTATTTCACTACAATTACGACCGTTTCTCTTGGCGCTGTACATCGCTTGATCGGCACGGTTAATTAGTAAATTAACAAAAACTTCATGGCTTTTGGCCTGCGCAATCCCGCAGCTAATGCTTAACTGCAATTCATTTCCATTCACGCAGACCGTGGTATGTTTGATTGCTAGGCGTATTTTTTCGGCCACCTCAAATGCGGCTGAGGCATCACAATTTGGCAATAGAACGATAAATTCTTCGCCTCCCCAACGGCAGATAATATCTGAGCCGCGCAGCTGTTCCGTGGCCAGTGCAACAATGTGCTTGAGTGCTTCATCACCAACCAGATGGCCATATTGGTCATTAATTGCTTTGAAATGGTCAACATCAAAGATAACTAAGGAGCAAGGGCTGTTGGAGCGATGTTGAATGTCGATCACCTGTTCTAGCTGTGTTTCAAAACTTTGTCGATTAAACGCGCCGGTGAGTTTATCGGTAGACGCCAGTTTTTCCAGACGACGTTGGTAATTTCCAATCGTAAAATTTGCCACTATTAACACAATGAAAGTCACCAGCAGGCTAATCAGTAGATTAATCCATAGAATCTGTTTGAGTTGCTTCGCAGCTGGCGCGTCTTGTTGTTCAACCATTAAATACCAATTGAATTCGGGAATGTAGCGCGCATTTAGGTAAAATTGAAGATTGTCTTGCTTGAACTGGTAACGTCCACTGGGGCTGGATAGTAAGGTCTTGGCCTGCTCCGACAAACCGGGTCGTTGATAGATATTTCGTGGACCACGGTAGTGTTCATCACTAAGCGCTACATTACCCTCAGGGTCGATGAAATAAACGCTACGTTGATAGCGTTGTTGATAAAGTGAAATTAGTTTTTTTACTAAGGTTACATTCAGACCAACCCCCGTCACCCCAATCAAATTGTGCTTGTAGTCATAGACCTTGTAGTTGACAAACACGGTCGTGCGGGTTGGGTCTGCGGTGTCATAATCAATGTTGGTTTCGTAGTCTTGGGTTTTTGGCAGTTGCTGCACTCGAAAATACCAAGCATCATTTGGTTCATCTGGCGAGAGCGTTTTAATGACACCCTTGGGATGATAGTAACGTAGGGTTTGATTAGATACAAAAAAAGTGGTGACGGTGTGATAGCGTTGCTGAATGGTGCTGAGGTAACGAACGATAGGCTCAACTTCGGTTTCTTGGTGTAATGCCCAATCGCGTAAAAAGGTATCTTGGGCCATTAAGGAAGAGATGAAAATAGGTTGTAGTAGATCTTGTTGAATCTCTGAATAAACGGTATCGCTGGTGAGCGGTAAATGGTTGGTTTCGATTTGTTGGCTCATCGAGTGGTAGGCAACTTGGTAGCTTAACCATGAAGTTAAACAAAAGGAACAGAGTAGTAATATAGATAACACTAAAATAAACTTCTGTTTACTGCCCCCGAGCTGAGATATAGACACTTGCATTCCTTGCAAATTAACGATTATTCAAGCTCTTAGTGTAAAGTTAAAGGTGGATTAAGGCAATTAACGAAAGCCCTTTCTTGCTTGCTTGTCGGCGCTCATGTGGCGGTAAGTATAGCGGGGGAACATTTTTTAAGTGAGCGAACACTTCTACAAAGGTACATGAATTTTTATGAGCGATACTCAAGTGACTCGTCCTTCTTTATTTTATATCGAGTGTCTGCGTTTTATTGCAGTGATTGCGGTGGTGGGGATCCATGTTTTGGGGCCTTATCGGGAGTTAATTCCCAGCCTTGCTTGGCATCAGTGGTTGCCTGCGGTCTCATTGAATGCGATGAGTCGTTGGGCTGTGCCGATTTTTATGATGATTAGTGGCGCCTTATTGCTGTCAGATAGGCGGCCTTTTAACTGTGGTTATTATTTGTCACGGCGTTTAGCGAAGGTATTAGTGCCATTTATTGCTTGGACGGTGATTTATGCAGTTGTTGCGGGATTTCATGATGGACGTTGGTCGTGGACGATAACCGAAAGTCTGTTAGCACATGCCAACAATCAGCATACTTGGTATCACCTTTGGTTTTTTTACGATTTCATTCCCCTGTATTTTGTGATCCCTTTGTTAGCCCCGTTGCTGCATAAAATGGATCATCAGCGGGTTTTATTGTTATTGGCGGCGTGGTTATTACTCACTTTAATGCATTGGTTAAAGGTAGAAACGCCATTGCGGCAAAATATCATTTTATATAGTGGTTATTTAGTTGTGGGTTGGTATTTGTTTAACCATGAACAGAAACCTTACTTGAAGTTTTGGTTGATGACTGGCCTTGCGACTTTAGGTTTCAATGTATTGGGCAGTGTTTATTACATTTGGCAGCAAGGGGAATATAGTAGTGTATTTATGGGCTATAAGAGCCTCAATACTGTAGTGATTGCCATGTCGTTATTTGTATTGGTGAAAGCCTACGCAGAAAAGGTCCCCAATGGTTGGAGACCGATGATTAAAACCGTCTCTAAATATAGTTTTGGGATCTATTTAGTCCACCCTTTGTTCCTGATCCCGGTTCGTCACCTAGACTATGGGATTTACCAATGGTTTGGCCATTCGAGTATCGCCCTGCCAGTGCTTATGGCGATTGTCTTACTGTTAGCTTTGGGTTTAAGTTGGTTATTCACCCGTTCTGTATTTACCCGGTGGTTAGTGCCTTAATAAGCCGTTATGTTGTCGTGAAGGAGCAGAATAAATGTACCTCGTTAGTTATTATTTGAATGGAAACATGAAGCGGAGCAACTATAAGACCGAAGCTGGCGCTTTAAGATCGGTTTTTAAATGGCTTAAAGTGAATCAAGAGGCTAACCCAAAAGTAACTTTTTATGCGCCAGGTGAAACCCCTCAAGATTTTAGTCACTTTCAACAGGTCCCCTATCGTGAGCCGAAAACATTCAATTTTTATTCGTCTGCTAAGTGGTTACGTTTACGAACCAAAGCCTTTGAGTTATACGGCAATACTTGTTCATGTTGTGGTGCTTCTCCGGCCACTGGCGCGGTGATGCACGTCGACCACATTCGGCCGAGATCGACGCATCCAGAGTTAGCATATGATATTGATAATCTGCAGATCCTCTGTGAGCATTGTAATGTCGGTAAATCCAATCTATCAACGTATCAATGGCGATCCAGATGATGAATCGTGAGATTCAATTTATTACATAGGATTTTATGAGAATATGGCCGAACAAATGTTGATGAAAAATGCTTTAGCCGAACCTGCCTTGCAACGGATCGCAAAGGGTTTGGTGGCGGTGTATCCGCAATTTGATGCCTTAGGTTTTATGGAGTTGGCACAGGCAGGCTTAGAGCAATTAGAACTGAAGCAACGGGTGCAGCATATTATTGCGGCGTTGCAACAAACGCTACCGCAAGATTTTGGCCAAACAGCGAAGCTGTTGAGCAACTTACCAAAGTATTGGGATGGTGGTGATCCAAAGGATAGCTTACGTGGTTTTGCGATATGGCCAGTCACCGATTACGTGGCGGTGGCAGGTATCGAGTATCCCCAGCTCGCCCTACCAGTGTTGGCGAAGCTGAGCCCCCTATTTAGTGCGGAGTTTGCGATCCGCCCCTTTCTTGAGCTGCATCCGGAGCAAACCTGGGCACAGTTGCATCGCTGGTTGGTGCACCAAGATGAACATCTGCGGCGTCTGGTGAGTGAGGGCTGCCGTCCGCGTTTGCCTTGGGGAGCGCAGTTAAAGTCTCTGATCCGTGACCCATCGCCAATTATTCCTTTGCTGGAACAACTCAAGAATGATCCCAGTTTGTATGTGCGGCGTTCGGTGGCGAATAACCTGAATGACATCAGTAAAGATCATCCAGAGCAAGTTTTAGACTTATGTCAGGCTTGGCAAAAGAACAATGACCCACAGCTTGATTGGGTGATTAAACACGCGACTCGCAGCTTGGTGAAACAAGGCCATCCCTTGAGTTTCCCCTTACTCGGTTATACCGCTGAGCCAAAGCTGCAGCTGCAGGAATTTGCGCTGCTCAATGCTCGGTTTAAATTAGGCGATGTGCTCACTTTTGCCTTGGCAATAAGCGCTGAAAAAAGCCAACAAAAGTTTGTTTTGGACTACGCGTTGCATTTTATGAAAGCTAATGGAAAAACTGCGGCCAAGGTCTTTAAATTAAAAAATCTCTGTTTAAATCAGGGGGAGACTTTTGCGATGGAGAAAAACCACTCTTTTAAAGCGATTTCTACCCGAAAATACTATCCTGGAAAACATTATGTCGCGTTGCATGTGAATGGACGAGAGTTAGCTCGTTTAAGTTTTATCGTCGAAAGTTAAGTTTTTAAACTGGTTTGCTTAGGTCGCTTACACCTCGCAAATCAGTTCGGCTAAGGCCTGTATGGCGGGATTACGTCGATCATAGTCCATATAGATTAGGTATAAAGGAATGCTTCTAACTCTTCCCATATCTAAGGGGAGTGGCGTTAATTCGCCTTGGTTGATTAAGTCTTCAATACGATGTGCCGGTAGCCAGCCAAAACAAAGATTACTGCGCACCGCTTCGATAGCGGCATCAACGGTATTGACTGTCCAGCGTTGACTTGAACGCTCAATTGTTGCACTGGCATATTGATGGTTATTATCCAAATGAACTTGAATGTAATGATTCAAGTCGGCTTCAGTTAAACGAGTTTTCTTAAGGTGATGCAAGGGATGTGCGGGGTGTGCCACGGCTACCAATTCTACATCTAAAAGTTTTTGGGCCATTAACTTGCCATTGAAAGGAAGCCCAATCGATAAATCGCAATTTGCCAGACTATTGGTTGGGGCGAGACGGACGATTTCTTTGAGTTCTACCTGAGTGTGGGGAAAGGTTTGTTTAAATGCACTTAAAGCTCTAAACAGCAATGACTTAGGGTAGATACTGTCGACTTCTAACTTAATGTTGGCAGGCGCGCCAGCGGTGAGCAGTTTGGCTCGAAGCTCAATGTTGGCGAATTCTTTTAATAAGGGTCGAACGTCTTCCAATAAGGTTGCCCCGAGTGGTGTTAACTGTACTTTTTTGCCGTGGATCCGCAGCAATTCTACGTCGAGCTGCTGTTGTAAGTTTTTGATCGCATAACTTACCGAGGATTGACTGCGGTGCACTTGTTTTGCCGCTGCGGTGAATCCACCGACATCGATCACGGTTTGCAGGATGTACCATTGTTCCAAAGTAGAGCGATGCATGACTATCCATCTAATTTTTAGATTGTTGTGAATGAAAAATAGCGTTTTTAGATTTATATTTCAAATGATAATGTTGTTCGAAATTAACTCAATGCGAGAAATTATTCTCAAGCATTCTTAGGAGAGCAATTTTATGAACAGCGAAAAAAATGAATTAGCTTTGGACCCGTTAGTCGGAAAACATCTTGTTTATACTTATGAAAATGGTTGGAAATACGAAATCTATGTGAAGTCTGACACCGTGTTTGACTACCGGATCCACAGTGGTATTGTTGGCGGTCGCTGGGTCACCGATCAGGTCGCCCATATTCACCCGATCGCGCAGCACGTCTATAAAATTTCTTGGGATGAACCCACGGGTACCTGCGTAAGTTTAACTATTAATTTAGCGCGACTAGAGTTACATGGAGTGATCTTCTTTCCGCGTTGGGTATTTAATGACCCGAAAAAAACCGTTTGTTATCAAAATGAACATCTAGAATTAATGCAGCAATACCGCGACGCTGGACCAACCTACCCGAAAGAGGTGGTTGATGAGTTTGCTAAAATAACCTTCATGGAAGATTGTGGTGCGGATCGAGATGATATTATCGCCTGTGCACCTGCTGAGCTTCCCGAATCTTTTCCGAACTAGTGCAATAGCAGAGATTTAATCATGAAAAACTATCCATTTAAAACCTTATTGTTGAGTGCTGTGAGCCTACTTTCGATGTTTGTGAGCTCAGCCTTTGCCGCGTCTCCTATTCCCCCTAATAACCAGCTGATGGTGACTACGGGTTTGGGCCAAGTGGCGGGTGTGGTGAAAGATGATATCGTCAGCTTCTATGGTGTGCCCTATGCCGAAAACCCCTTTGTTGAAGGGCGCCGCTTTCAGGCTCCGCAAGCCAAGCAAGCTTGGAGTGGGGTGTTAGATGCTAGCGCTTTGGGCGCACCAACTCCGCAGCCGAGTCGTGGTGTTAAAACCGAGTTAGTTGGCGCTCCAGGAGATCTTACCTTAAATATTTGGGCTCCTGCTGAGATGGGCAAGTTGCCGGGAAAACTACCGGTGATGGTATGGATCCCGGGTGGCGCTTTTATTCGTGAAGATGCTGGCGAATCGGTATACAACGGTAGTAGCTATGCCAAGCAGGGGGCGATTGTGGTCACGGTTAATTATCGGGTTGGCGTGGATGGTTTTATGCATTTGCAAGGCGCACCCGATAATCGCGGGATCTTGGATCAAATTCTCGCCTTGCAATGGGTGCAACAGCATATTGCTGCCTTCGGTGGTGATCCTAAACAGGTGACTTTATTTGGACAATCGGCTGGGGCCGAAAGTGTTGCAATTTTACTCGGCACTCCGGCGGCGAAAGGTCTATTTCATAAAGCGATTATGCAAAGCCCGCCAATGCAGGCGGTAAGCACAGCGCAAGCCACGCGCCTAAGCGAGGCATTTGCTGAACGATTCAAGGTTGCAGCCTCAATTGAAGGAATTGCGAGTGTGCCTTATCCTGAGCTAGTTGCTGGGGTAGTCGCGCTGGGGCAGCAGATCCAAGACCGTGAGCAATGGGGCGAGTTGTCTTGGGGTGGAACGGCTTTTCTGCCTGTTATGGACGGGAATCTGATTGTTGATACGCCAATGGTGAACCTTGCTAAAAATGCCGATCCGAGCATTCCGGTCATTGTTGGTAGCACCGATCAGGAAGCGAGATTGTATCTTGTTCCTGGTGGCCAACTAGACCGCATGACGAATGCCGAGGTGTCGCTATTTTTAGGGGACTTAAAGTTAGCGGGAAAACCAATGCAGGTGTATTCCGAGGATGGGCAAGCAACTCAGGGGGATATCTTCGCCGATATTCAATCGGACTACACCTTTAGAATGCCGGCGTTACATATTGCAGAGACACTGGTCAACAATGGTAATCCAGTTTGGCATTATAATTTTTCCTGGCGTTCAAAAGCATTTGGAGGTCAGTTAGGGGCCGCCCATTTTGTGGATGTTCCTTTCTCTTTCAATACCTTAGCAACGGAGCAAGCCAAAGCGTTTGTTGGTAGTGATGCACCACAATCACTGGCCGATTCGATGCATCGTCAGTGGCTTGATTTTGCGAAAACAGGTCAAGTTAGTTGGAGCCAGTATCAGCTTAATCAACGCTATAGCATGCGTTTTGACGCCCAGTCAAAGCAACAGCGCGATCCAGAAAAGTCGCGACGCCTGTTATGGGATGGCTATTCTTTCTAGCGCTTCGCTTCAAGCTCAAATACCCCACTAAAATAACTGGGGAATTTGAGCGTCAATGCGGGTGTTCAGTATGAGGCGGTGAATCTTTTTCGGCAAAAGCATAATTGTTTTTGCCATTAGATTTTACCGTATACATGGCTTCATCGGCTCGATTAATCAGCCTTTCTGCATCTTGAGCATGGTCTGGATACAGTGCGATACCGATGCTGGCTCCGATCTGAAGAGGCTGCTCGTTGAAATGAAAAGGAGCCTTCAAATTGTTAATCAGCTTTTGCGCAATTAATTTGATATCGTCAGGATCGCTAATGTCGCTCAATACCACCATAAACTCATCCCCGCCAATCCGTGCCACGGTATCCATTTCACGTACCGTGGCGCAAAGTCTTTTGCCAACATTCATCAGCACTGCATCACCAGCATCATGACCATAGCTGTCGTTGATTGTTTTAAAACCATCGAGGTCAATAAATAAAACAGCTGCGCATTTTTTGTGACGATGTGCCATCGCGATGGCGGTAGACAACTTTTCCCGACAGAGTCGTCGAGTGGCTAGACCTGTGAGGGCATCATGGTTGGCCATGTGCCGAAGCCGTTCTTCAGCGGATTTTTGCTCGGTGATATCGGTGCGTAACGAGATATAACGTTGCGGCACACCGTGTTCATTTAAAAAGGGGACAATGGTTGAGCTGACCCAATAGTGCTCACCGTTTTTCGTCAAATTACAAATTTCTCCTTGCCACACCTTGCCTTGAGTGATGGTTGACCACATGCTCTTATAAAATTCTGGTGAATGAACTTTTGATTTAATCACTCGGTGAGTTTTGCCGAGCAGTTCTTCTTCAGAATAACCGGATATTTGTAAAAACTTGGTGTTGACGTAGGTGATCCGACCTGAGCGATCTACGGCGCTAATAATAGCATGTTCGTCAAGCGCATTTTTACGGAATGCCAGTTCTTCTACCATGGTTTTAAATGCTTTGCTTAGATCGCCAATTTCGTCTTCCGTTAGTGATGGGAGTGCCGGTCTAAAATCACCTTCGACGACTTTCTGGGTGGCGAGGCTGAGCTTTTTAAGTGGCCTATAGATAATTTTATATTGGCTTAATAGGGCAATGAGTTGGCTTAATAAAACCAAGCCTATCACCATGTTTCTCACCTTATTAATATCCGAGATAACGGTTTGTCGCTTATCACTCCAGTTTACGTCTAACTCAATACGACCTAGATATTTCTCTCCTGAACTTAGTTCATGAACAATATGAATTAGTTGCTTGCTCTGCTTGTCATTTAGCGATGGTTTTACGATGGGGTAATAACGCTTGTTGTTATAGTTATATAGCGCGATGTTCTGCCAGCGAGACTTATAGGTTTCTTCTAAATATTCGAGGTGAACGTATAAAGCGCCCAAGTCTCGTTGTAGTAGGCTCTTGGCAATTGATGATTCTCCCAAAGTGAGCAATTCATAAGTATGTTTCTTATATTCTGTCTTGGCGTTTTCCAATTGCAGCGGGATCCAGTACAACTGAATAATCAGGCTTATCAGAATCAGGCCTATCAAAGGTGGTATCGCGAGCTTTAAATTAATTTTCATCTATTTATTTGGCGCCACATAGAAACGTTCAAGGTCCATTGTTTTGAGTGGTAAATAATCATCTAGGTTTGCCGATCCTATACTGTTAATAGGGATCTTGGATAATAGTAACAGCCCTTTTTTTGAGCTGCCCATCTCTAATAAAGCATCACGTACTCGCTCTCTTACTTCAATTGGAACTTGAGGTCGTGCAGTAAAGGGGTGAGGCGCTACTTTTGCGGTGCTGTGAATGATGTTTAGTAGTTCTTTATATTGTTTCTTTTGGCGATTCAGGGTTTTTTGCACTCCACCGCCTGCGTCTGCTTCATCTAATAATACATTGAGGTAAACAGAGTCGTGAGTTTTGACATAGCGAGCGTTAAAGTTGAGGTCATATTGGTCTTTCAGTTCTTGTCGCATCAGTAGCGATGCGCCCAGTGCATTAGGCGACGGAAAAACCAAGGTCTTGCCATCTAGTTGTGTAGGGCTTGTGATATTGCTGTCTTTTTTTACAACTAATACGCCATAAAGCTTACGGCCATGATCGCGAACTAAAGGAAGATAACCAGCTTGCTGATTGGCAATCAGCAGGTGGTAAGGATTCATGTAAGCGAAGTCGTATTTGGCAGCGGCCAAGTCTTGCTCGAAATCAGGGATAGAGGTGGAGCCCAACAATTTAAATTTGTAGCCTGTTTTAGCGGTTAGCTGCAGCAGTATTGGGTGCCAAATTTGATGCAGTTTATTGGTTTCAAATTGAGGCACAATCCCCACAGAGTAAACTCGCTCTGTTTGCGCTGTGTAACCAGTGGTACTGGTCGTACTTAAAATAAATAAAATAAGGGCAGTCAGTTGCTTCATCGGGCACCTACTTTAATTGGGGGGCATTATCAGCTTATTTTACAATATAGTCACAATGAGTCGTGTCATCGAGATTTCTGGTTATTTCTGGTTATTTCTGGTGAGTATGTCACTTTTGGCAAACAAGATCGTGGCTTCTTGCATGGCTCAACTTATAAACGCTTGTTATGAGTGAGTACCATTATCATGTGTGGCTTTAAGGCGCATGAAAGTGGCGTTTGTGTAGAAAGTGGTCTTTATTTTATTTATTGGCGAACCAAGCGCTTGATTGGAGTTAATGGATGAAGGTTAAGGAGCAAGGAGTTGAAACGTGGAATACATCAGTTTAAGTCCGTCGAATATTGCAACTGAGCATATCTGCTGTGCATTTTCGGATAAAAAGTGTCAACAAAGTTATCAGGCAAAAAAAGACTGGTTAACCCAACAATTTGAGCAAGGCTATGTATTCAAACGCCTCAATCAACGGGCAAAGGTGTTTATTGAATATGGTCCTGCCGAAACCGCATGGTTGCCGATCGTGGCGCCTAATTACTTGGCGCTTGGTTGTTTTTGGGTGTCGGGAAAATATAAAGGCCATGGGCATGGTCTATATCTTTTAAACCAAGCGATTGAAGATGCCAAGCAGCAGGCCAAACTAGGTTTAGTTGTGGTGGCGGGTCGCAACAAAAATCATTTTATGAGCGATAGCAAATGGTTAATTAAACAGGATTTTGTGGTGTGCGATGAAACTGCGGATGGCTTCGTTTTACTCTGTTTAGCCTTCGACGAGGAGTCGGTACTCCCTAGCTTCGCTGCTCAGCTTAAAAGCCCGGGGCTTGTACCGCAAGGCTGTGTCGTCTATTTCTCTAATCGCTGCCCTTTTGCTGAATATCATGCGACTCAATCTTTAAGAGAAAGTTGTGAAAAACGTCATATTCCATTGACCGTTATTAAGCTTGATACTTGCCAGCAGGCGCAAAACTGTCCTTCTCCGGCAACCATCTTTAGTTTGTTTTACAACGGTCGGTTTGTGACGACAGATATTAGTGCATGTATGGATAGTCGGTTTGACAAATTCATTCAAGCTTAAGCTCGTATCGTATGATGAGGCGAATCTAAAGCTTGTTGCTGAAATGCTAATATTGAGCAGTTGTCGAGTTTTTTTACACATTTGCATCATTCCTCATGTACACTTTTATTTACCTATTTATAAGACATTGAATTAAATGGTTATTTACTTGTTGGCTTAATTTTTGCCTTTGATGCGCGGACTGAGCGGTCGAGAAACCATCGCTTATCACGGTTTCACTTTGAAAACATAGAATAAATTTAGGCGACTTAGCAGTATCAGGAAAAGTTATATGTTTTATGAAAAATTTGGCCAAGCAGCAGTGATCGGTGTTGCCTTATTGTACTCAGCTGCTAGCCAAGCAACGCCTTTAAGTGATTACAATTTAATCCTCACTGGTGACTATAACTACCAAGGTGGAGAAGTCGAAGGACGAACCATTATTGGTGGTGACTTAAATGCCGCTGGGCAATCGCCAACTTTTGCGATTCGTGAAACCACCGTCCCTTTTGAAGATACGGTTACAGTTGCAGGCAATATCAATGCTTCGAATATTAACCTGAATGCTGGCAGCCTGACTTACGGTGGCAACTTAAATGTGAGCAACGTAAACCTAAATGGTGGCGGCTCCAGTGTGCAAAAAGTGACGGCAGGCGAGCAAGCTGCCATGGCCAGTAATATGGCTGGTCTTGAGTCGCAACTACGTGCCGATTCCGCATATTTTTCCGGTTTAACTGCAAATGGTAGCTTTAGCGCTAGTCACTTGTCTTATAGTGGTAGCGATGATATGGCGGTATTTAATGTCAACTTCAGTGAGGTGTTTGCCCAAAATAACTCTTTGTCATTAGCGGCTGGCTCGGCTAAAACGGTGGTTATTAACGTAGCCGGCTCTGCGGTATCGGTAGCCGGAGGGGTCAACCTTACCAGCGGTTTTGGGATCTTAGATGATGGCCTGAACATTGGCGCGGCGAATATTTTGTGGAACTTCTACGAAGCAGAAACTATCGATTTTAACAGTATCGCCTTTGTCGGCGCGGTATTGGCAATGGATGCCGATTTGGTTGGTGGTGCAGTGTTTGATGGCAGTGTTGCGGCAGAGAGTTTCACCGGTGCCAGAGAATTCCACAATACCGGCTTTAACTGGCAAGAGCCGCAAATTCCTGCGACGGTGAGTGAAGGTTCGAGTTCTATTTTATTTGCCCTTGGCTTAGGCTTTGTGGTGTTATCGCGCCGCCGTAATTGCATCTAAAATCAGCTTTAGCTATTTTCCTGTGCGCCTGTGAACAGCCCCATGCCTTGCATGGGGCTTTTTTAGTGCCATTTCGAACGGTTTGGCGGTGGACTGGCCGCACTTTTTGAGGCGAGTATTAAACGCCTTCAGATGGCCCAATGGTTGTGTTTATCATTTGCTATTTTGCAAATTTGAGTATTGATAATGTGATTCACCTGTTAGCGCTCAACACTAGTAATATTCGGATTAAAAACAAATGCTTAGTTGCTGCCTCGAAGTGTCGTTAACAAGCAATTATATTGAATCAGTTTATGAATGTAGATTATGGCCTCGCGGTCAGAGAGCTTTGCTTCATTGGATGGGAATTGCTGTTTCTCATCTCTAGTTAATACAAAATCTGCTCTGTTCGGAGGCGTTGACTCATATTTTACCGAATTATCAATTTGAGAGTGTGGCGCTGAATATTTTGTTCCTTTTCTTGTTTTTCTGCGGTGACTATTTGCATGCTTGTCTGGGTCCTCTGTGAGTTCATTTCAGGTGGATTTGATGATGGTGTTATGACTTTGGCGACTCAATGACAAAGTTGATCAGACCCGGTCGATGGTATAGATCTACGTCTTGCACGGGTTTCATTCCGATCTTTGTAAGCACGCGTTGGGAGGCAATATTTTCTTGTACAGCAACCCCATAGAGCGCATTGGCTATGTTTTGATTAAAAGCCCATTTTAGGACTGCATGTGCCGATTCAGTCGCATAACCATAACCCCCGCAGGCATGGACCAGGCCCATTCGGATATCGATAAACGCTGGGTTCGGTGCATATTCAAAGCCGATAAAGCCGATTTTTTTAGAGGCTTGATGGGTAAGTTCAATAATAAAGGTTCCAAATTGATGCTCTTGCCAATGCTGTATTCGATTTTCTAGATAACTGCGTTGTTGTTGTGTTGAATATGGTTTTTCGTGAGGAAGATATTTAGTTTGCAGCGGACAAGATAAAATCTCTGCAATAATGTCGATGTCGTTTGTATCGGGTTTTCTTAGTTTTAATTGTTTGGTTTTAATCATTGAATGCTCCAAATAGCAATATACTTAGACCAACGTGCATCACTCATTGATATTCTGTCAACTGCTGGTCTTTAAAACTTGAAAGGTTCGACGCGATATAAGCCACCCAAGACCATGAATTCTTGCTCGCCTTGCAGGCTGCGGGGCAGTAGCGACTCGAAACAGACGATTTTGCTCAAAGGCACCTGCACCGCAAACACTTTTGAGCCGAAGCGTAATGCCGCCTCGGGATCGGCGGTGAAGGAGCTGAGGTTATTGAACAGTTTTACCGCTCGTCCTTCGAGGTTATATTCCGGCAAGGCGGTGCAACCTCGATAGAGGCTGAGGTGCTCGCCATTGGGGTGACGCAGCCGCAGCTCCTGTTGGCAAAAGCAGTAGAGTAGATCCAACTGGTCATAGAGTTCATTGGTATTGTAGGTCGCTTGGCTACACTGTTGGCGAAAGCGCAAATAGGCCGGGCCGTCCGGATCGGCCAGCGTTTCATGGTGAAAACAAGTGAGCAGGCCAAAGCGTGACTCCACCCAGCTGCGCCACGCCGCCCCCTGTTGATTATCGGAGTCAAATAACCACCCCAGCAATAGCCGTCGATAGTTGACCTTCGGCCGCGGCGGAGGTTGGTGGTTTGGGTTTGCTTGGCTGCGCCCCTGCGCTAAGTTAAAGCGAAAATTCATAAAGTCTTTAAACTGTGCGGCGCGTTGTTCGGCAGTTTCGGCCCGCTTTACACCCGTAAATAATTTTGGATACCAGGTGCTAATTAAATCCAGTTGCAAGGGGATCGGCTGTTGCTGATAGGCCAAACTGGCCAGTAACCAGGAAGGCAGATTGCAATGATTCAGCGGCAGGCAGATCTGCTGCAATAACTGCGTTTCGCTGGCGCTGGGGCTGTAGAGCTGCGAATTCATCGGGCTGCGATGACGTGTTCTGGCTGGTTTTGTGAAGCCGCGAACAGCCCATCGGCCAAGCTGGCAATCTGTTGGTGTTGATGCAAGGCCTGCCGCCAGTCCTGACGAATATTTTGATGGCCGTAATAAGCCCCAGCTAACTGACCGGCAATGGCGGCGGTGGTATCGGCATCGTTGCCCAAGTTGGCCGCCGCCAGCACGCAGGATTCAAAATCGTCACTATTGATAAAACACCACAGTGCCGATTCGAGGCTCTCAATCACATAGCCACTGCCGGTGAGCGCAGCGTAAGGTTTTTCGAGAAACTCACCCGCCTTGATGCGGCTTATTTCATCGCTTTGTGGGGTGTAGGCGATGTGATGAAAACTCTGTTTGTCGCCACCTTCAATCAAGCTCAGTAATAGCAGCGATAAATAGCGACAGGCATCGATGCATAGCGGTGAGGCATGAGTGGTGCGTGAGCTTTCGCCGCCATAATGAACCGCTGCAAGTGGCTGTTGCTGGTAAAAAATCGGGATCGGCGCTAGGCGCATGATCGAACCATTGCCAGAGCTCCAGCGTGCCTTGGAGCCAGCAAAGACTTGGCCGGTTTTTTGATAACGGCGCAGGGCGGAGGAGACCGTCACCCCTACATCAAAGCAAACACCAATACTACTCATGTAGCCTTTATCCAGCCAATTGCAGTAGCGCTGCATTTGATCGCCTGGGTCAAACCCCTCACTTTCCAGTAAGCTATGTCCGAGGCACAGAGCCATCGAGGTATCGTCGGTCCAGTGGCCCTTCTTTAAACAAAAGTGACCGCCACCCACCATATCGGTGAGGGGTTTAAAGCTCCCTGGGGTCTGAAACTCGAGGGTGGTGCCAATGGCATCCCCTACCGCTAGACCAACCAGGCATCCCCTGGACTTATCCTGAGCGAGATTCTCGTAGGGTACAGGCATAACAGCTCCCTTGTGTATGCTGATGCTTTAACTTAAACCTTATTGTCTGAGTTGTCATGAGTTGACGCTAATTCCTTTTATATATTGTGGGTTTATTTCAAGCTGATGCCAAGGCCTTGCTCAGTGCCAAACCGTGGTTCAGAGCGCGCGTGGCTTATTTGCCTGCAGCTATCACTCGCCGGTCTAAGCTATCCAGCCTAGTAGTCTCCACCACAAATAGTCCAGAGGCATCAGTACCACAATGGTCAGCAATGCCAGTGGCAGAGTAATTTTCAGCAGTTCGGCCAGGCGCTCGCCAGACAGCTGCATCGCGACGATTAAAGGTGCAACCTGGTAAGGGAACAGCACCGTTGAGAAACCAATCACTTGGGTCATTAATACCGCGGGTAGGCTAAAGCCGGTGGCCTCAGCAAAATTTGCTGCCATCGGAGAGAGCACCGTTGGTACTCCGGGAATGGTGGTAATGAGTCCGGTAAAGGTCGAAATCAGTGATAGTGACATAAAGTTTAAGAAAGTATTTTCTACGGTGTTGGGTAGTAAGTGACTAAAAGCCTGCCCGACATATTCACCCAGCCCGGATGCGTTCACCAAAGCGCCTAAACCCAAGGCTGCGGCAACAAAGATGACGGTGCCAAAGTCGATGGCGCTGTTAAAGGACTTCGCCGCCAGCACGCCCCATTTGGGCATCAGTAAGATAATCGCGGTCACTAGACCGACCCAGGCAGGATTTACCCCATGTAGTGAGTCGCTGATCCAGAACAACAAGGTAATGCCCAAAATAATGCCAACTCGTTTTTGAATTTTACTATCAAATGGTTCATCTGGTTTGGGCGAATGCTTTCCCGTGGCGGATGAAATTTTTGCCGGAAAGATCCACAGGACCAGCAATACGATCAATAGCGACTTCAGGATCCCCAAGACAGGAAAATGCAACAGTAGGTATTCGGTATAGTGATAGTGAATGTTAAACAGGGTTTCGCTCGAGCCCGCCAAAATCATGTTGGGAATGTTGGACGGTAAGATTGCAAAGCTTGGCATATTACAAGCTAGCGCCAGTGCAGTAGCGATCCCGCGACGCCCGTTGCTGCCTAGGCTAAAGCCCACCTGTTCGGCCAATGCCATACCGATTGGAATTAATACCACCGAACGCCCAACAGAAGAGGGCATCACAAAGCCCAGCAACATCGCACTGGCGACCAGGCCACCGATCAAGCGAGGATAACTGGCGGTTAAATAGGGAGCAATGCTGAAGGCGAGCTTTTTACCCAAACCGGAAACGGAGATCGCAGAACCAATAATAAAGCCTGAGATAATCAACCACACCGCAGTTGAGCCAAATCCAGAGAACAAGATGTTGGGTGCGATGAGTTTAAATACTGCAACTAAAGCAAAAAATAGCAAACCGGTGAGGAAAGGGGGGAGTGCACCAGTGCTCCAAAAGATCAGAGTAATGAAGACCACCGCGGCGCTATGCGAAAATCCATCTGCATGACCCTCGATAGGAAACAGCGTGAACCATAGGGCGAGAGCTAATGCCGTCAATAGAATCACATTTTTAAAGTTGAGTTTGCTGTCCATATCGTTCGCTTCTCCTGAAAGAGTGAAAAAAGACTTGAAATGATTGTGCTTGCCTTTCTAAGATAGCGAATCCTCTTTGTCGTTTTAAGGCGTAAATATGACAAAACCTATTCCTAATACGACAATGTTGCCGCCTAGCGATATCGCATTCACGATTGATGCGAGCCGACCAGTATTAAGCAATGGCCGAGATATGCTCGCCGAAGTCAATATTTCACCGCATTCCCATCCGCGAGGCCAACTATTGTGGGCCATGGAAGGGGTATTGCGAGTGACCAGCGAACAAGCCGTGTGGGTGGTGCCGTCGACTCATTCGGTTTGGATCCCGATGAATACCTATCATCAGGTGAGTAGTGAAACTGCTGTTCAAATTCGTAATCTGTACATCGACCCGTCATTTCCTATTCGTCAACATGAACAAGCGGTGGTGATGTTAAGCATGAGTCCCTTGATGCGCGAAATTGTGCTGCGACTTAATCAAGATCCTCCAAGCATGAACCAAACGAGTATCCAGCGTTTGGGACTGGTGGCGATTGACGAGCTGGAGAATTTATCGGCCTTTGAAGTGCGGATCCCGGCTGGCAATGACCCGCGATTGGCGAAACTGATCCATCATATGGTACAAAACCCCACTCAGAATTTACCCTTGTTGGACTTAGCAAAATCAGTGGGCGCGAGTGTGCGCACCATCGAACGTTTATTTAAAGCCGAAACCGGGATGACTTTTCGCCAATGGCGCAGCCGCTTTCGTTTGATGAACTCACTGGAGCTCTTGAGCCGAGGGGAAAGCTCCAGCTTGGTTGCACATTCCTTAGGCTATAAAAGTGTCAGTAGTTTTGTGCAGGCCTTTCGCTTGCAATTTGGCTGCACGCCTCAGGATTATGCGAAGCAACGATAAGCTATTGTGATCTCGTTTTTATTGTAGAGAACGTTGCTTAGGAGGTTTGCCGACTCGGCGAAGATGGAGGGTTTATATTTTTGCTTCTTAGTGGCTGTGGCGCGAGTGGTCAGTTTTGATTTCGCCTGGACGGCGCCGTCATAAGCGTTGTCCAGCTAAAGCTTACCAGCAAAAGGCTGCCCCGCATCTTCTTAGATCCTGCGTTGCGCATTCATAAGGGTCTTGAAGTCACTCGCTAAGAGTGAAGTTGAAAGCCCGGAGTGGAAATACTCGGGCTTTTTTGTTTCTAATCTGTTAACTAAAAACTTTATTCAAGAAAGTTGTATATTGTCCTCGATTTTTAACGAACGCAGAGTAGTAAATTCTGTCACCTAAAGAATAACTATTGATATGCCACTTTCCATCGGAGAGGCCGCTAAATAGTCGATAGCATTCTAAAGTTTTATAAGTCAAATATAACGACATCAATACACCTATCACGGAGTCAAATGTTATTGCTAATGGTTGCTGGTAAAGAGTTATGACTGTTACAGTTAATAGCAGGACTGATAAAATCAGCTTAGGCAGTAATAAAATAAAATACTTCCTACTCATTTCTTTTTCACTGTTAAAGTGCAAGTTTTTAAGGGCATGTGTATTATCTATAATCGGAATTCCATTTATATTAACAATCCATTTATTTTCTTCTGACTCAACTAAAACCGACTCTTTAGCTTTCCATCCATGAATAACAATGGAAACCAATACTGCATAAAGCAGTTTAACCAAGATGAAGTATAAGAAACCGCCAGGGTATCCAACTACTAAACCTGCAATAAGAAAAATTACACTCAATATATAAAAAGTTGGTTCTAACAATTGTCCTAAATTTTTCAATTTTTGCTCCCTGCAAATAATTACTTCTATTATCAATATCTATTGTAACCAATTATTCATCATTCAATAAGTTATAATTAATATCAGTAGTCATCAATGACTTAATCATAAGCTAACGAAACCAAATTAATTTCGACAACGAACGCGAAGTTCTATTACTCATCATCTCCCTAGCTCAGTTACGCTGCTCAGCGAAGATGATGGGGTTACATTTTTGGTTTTTGGTGGCTATGGCGCTATGGCGCTGGTGGTCAGTTTTGATTTCGCCTGGACGGCGCCGTAGGCGAAAGCGCTGCTTTTACGAGTGATTCTGATTGGTCGTAATGGCGTGTTGGCAGTGCTGTTTTGCCGTGGGGATAAGTCCGACAAAAAAGCCCCGAGCATTGCTCAGGGCTTTCAATTTCACAGTTAGCTAATCGTCATTAGCCAAAAGCGAGAAGATTAACCGCCAACGGCAATTTTCTTCATGTCTTTCATGTAGCCACGAAGTTTCTTACCAACTACTTCTACCGGATGGCTGCGTAGTGCTTCGTTTACTTCGATGAGGCGCGCGTTATCCACGCCGTTATCTTGCTCTTCGAAGCCTTTACCGATGTACTCTAGGCTGATGTTGTTCACGGTATCGCGCAATAGAGGCACGGCAGCGTGCGAGAATAGGTAACAACCGTATTCTGCAGTATCAGAGATAACCACGTTCATTTCGTATAAACGTTTACGAGCGATGGTGTTGGCGATGAGTGGCGTTTCGTGTAGTGATTCGTAGTATGCACTTTCTTCGATGATGCCAGCAGCAACCATGGTTTCGAAGGCGAGCTCAACACCAGCTTTGACTAGGGCGACTAAAATGATGCCTTTGTCGAAGAACTCTTGCTCGGTAATTTCTACCTCAGATACTGGCGCTTTTTCAAAACCGCTTTGGCCAGTTTCTTCACGCCATTTTAGTAGGTTTACATCATCGTTGGCCCAGTCTTTCATCATGGTTGATGAGAATTCGCCTTCGATGATGTCGTCCATGTGTTTTTCAAATAGCGGACGCATTAAGTCTTTAAGCTCGTCGGCTAGGTCAAAACATTTGATTTTAGCTGGATTAGATAGACGGTCGACCATGTTGGTGATGCCACCGTGCTTCAATGCTTCGGTAACCGTTTCCCAACCAAATTGAATGAGTTTAGCGGCGTAGCCGGGTTCAATACCTTCGGCTACCATTTTGTCATAGGCTAAGATTGCACCAGTTTGTAACACACCACATAAAATGGTTTGCTCACCCATTAGGTCAGATTTAACTTCCGCAACAAAAGAAGACTGAAGTACACCGGCACGGTCACCACCGGTTGCAGAAGCATAAGCTTTTGCAATCGCAAGACCGTTGCCTTGAGGATCATTTTCTGGATGCACAGCGATTAGGGTTGGCACTCCAAAACCACGTTTGTATTCTTCACGAACCTCAGTGCCTGGGCATTTTGGCGCCACCATCACTACGGTGATGTCTTCACGCACTTGCATACCTTCTTCAACAATGTTGAAGCCATGCGAGTAAGCGAGGGTAGAACCTTGCTTCATTAACGGCATCACCGCTTCAACCACGTTGCTGTGTTGCTTGTCTGGGGTGAGGTTAAGCACCATATCAGCTTGTGGGATTAGCTCTTGGTAAGTCCCAACTTTAAAGCCGTTGTCGGTCGCTTGTACAAAAGAAGCGCGCTTCTCTTGAATTGCCGCATCACGTAAAGCGTAAGAAATGTTGAGCCCAGAATCACGCATGTTTAAACCTTGGTTTAGGCCTTGTGCACCACAACCAATTACCACGATGTTCCAGTCTTTAATAAAGTTACAACCATCAGCAAATTCGCTGCGATCCATAAAACGACATTTACCCAATTGCTCTAGTTTCTCGCGCAAGCTTAGGGTGTTGAAATAATTAGCCATGTTCGACTCCGTAAAATAGCGTTAATCAAATGATGATGGTGTTGTTGTGTTTACGAGATCCCAATGCACTTCTTTTCTTGAGCGCGTTTCTTATCCTGTCTCGTGATGGATTTAATATAAACCTAAACTAATATTGCGTAAAATGATGATTTTGGGATATTGTATTGCATAAAATGAAACAGGCTTTATCAAGGAAAAGCAATGGATGTTCGAAGTGTTGAGCTGTTTTTACACTTAAGCCACAGCCTGCATTTTACGAAAACCAGTCAGGCGATGCATGTTAGCCCCTCTACCTTAAGTCGGGTGATTCAGCGGCTAGAGGAAGAGCTTGGCAGTCGTTTGTTTAGTCGTGATAAACGCAGCGTACATCTGACTCAGGCGGGAGTGCGATTTCGCAGTTTTGCCGAAAATTGGTTACAACAATGGCGACAGCTGCAAATGGATTTATCTTTGCAATCTAGCGAATTGGCGGGGGAGTTAACCCTGTATTGTTCGGTGACCGCGAGCTATAGTCACCTGCCAGATATTTTGGATAAGTATCGTCTTACCTGCCCAAATGCCGATATTAAATTAGCCACCGGCGATGTGGCGTTGGCGGTGAGTAAGGTCGCCGATGGGGAAGTCGATATCGCGATTGCCGCCCGCCCCGAGCAATTACCGCTGAACATGGCTTTTGCCAGTATTAGTAAGGTGCCCCTGTCGATTATTGGCCCCACGGTTCCCTGTGCGGTTCGTAAACTATTAGAGCGAAATCCAATTCCTTGGGATCAAATTCCCTTTATTTTGCCAGAACATGGCCCAGCGCGTGCTCGGATTGATCATTGGTTTAAAGGGATGCGTATTCAACCTCATGTTTATGCCAAGGTGGCGGGTCACGAGGCTATTGTTAGCATGGTGGCGCTCGGCAGCGGTGTGGGGATCGCTCCGCAAGTGGTGGTGGATAACAGCCCAATGCGTGAGCGGATCCAAAGTATTCCGGTCGGGGTGGAGCTGGAGCCTTTCGATTTGGGGATTTGCATGTTATCAAGAAGGTTACATGAACCATTGCTGCAGCGATTCTGGCAAGTGGCAGCGCGCAATTAAGGAGTGAAGATTTATGACGCCGGCAGTACAGCAGCTTAAAAAAGCCAAACAGGATTATTTATTACTGGAATATAAAAGTGATCCTCAGCAGGGCAACTTTGGTCTAGATAGCGCCGAAAAACTGGGTTTGGCCGCAGAGCTAGTCTTTAAAACGTTGGTGGCCTGTGATGAACACGATCCCAAAAAAATGGTGGTGGCAGTGGTGCCAGTGACCGGCCAACTGGATTTAAAAGCACTGGCCAAGGCCGCAAAAATCAAAAAAATGCGGATGGCCGAGGTGCCCGTTGCTGAGCGTACCACTGGTTATGTTAAAGGGGGGATCAGCCCTTTTGGCCAAAAAAAACGTTTAGCGACATTTGTGGATGAGAGCGCTCAAGCCTTGCCTGCTATTGTGGTGAGTGGCGGTAAACGTGGTTTGTCTTTGCAGCTTAAGGCGGATGTGCTGCAGCGGGTGCTTGGTGCTCAGTTTGCTAAACTTAGTCATTAGTCGTTCATTATAGCGCTGGTTATGAGACTGACTGTGGGTTTGTTTTGTTGGTGTGGTTTTTCAGCGAGAGCTTCGATTTATCAACGGGCTAGCCAACAGCGGCATTTGTATTGGTCGAAAGCTTCGACTCAAGGCGCGCAAGCCGAGCGTTCATGCGCCGCACCGCAGGACGGCTGCTACGGGGTGTTGTGGGTCGTATATCTCAAATTGATGCTCGTTTAGCTCGGTCATACTAAAACCAGAGCCGCTTGAGCCCTTAGCAGAGCTTCTATACAATGAGTCCAACTTAAAGGAGAGATAGATGATTAACCCAGCCAAAATCGAAGAGATCGCCAAACAAGTGAGTGAGATGGTGCCCCCCGGCTTAAAGAATGTTGGTGATGAGTTTGAGCGCAAGGTAAAACAAGTGATTCAAGCCAAGTTGAACCAGCTGGATGTGGTGAATCGTGAAGATTTTGACGTGCAGACACAAGTCTTGTTGCGCACCCGAGAAAAGTTGAGTGCCTTAGAGCAGAAAGTCGCTGAGTTAGAAAAGCGCTTAAACCAAGAGTCTTGAGTCGCTCCTTGTTTGATTGATAAAGCACAGCTTCGGCTGTGCTTTTTTATGTACTTTAGCTTTTAAATCGACTCACTAGATAGAGCAATAATACCGCGCCGACCGTTGCGGTAATCAGCGATGCCACAAGACTGGCACTGTGAAAACCCAGTAAGCGAAAAATAAAACCGCCGAGCATTGAGCCGACAATACCTACCCCAATATTGCCAAGTAGGCCAAAGCTTTTTCCTTTGGTGATTTGTCCCGCTAACCAGCCTGCGGCTGCGCCAATTAGCAACCAGATCAAAATTCCCATGATGTCTTCCCCTGTATGCTTTACTCTATGTCGTGCAACTGAATTGGAGGCGGCTGGTTAGTGTTGCATTCAGCCCCGAAAGCCTCATTTCAGCTTAAGTTTACTGACAATCCTCAAAGATTGCTTGGTCTCGTTGTGTAAATACAAGTTTTAATCCGCTGTTTACGCCATCAGTTGGCTCGTTTGGATGACTCTAAGCAGTATTCACCTGAACTCAGCTTGCGTGGCGTCACTGGAGGTTATTGGCCAGGCTCTGATTCAACAAACATAAGTAAGCTGCCCACAGCGCTTGCCAGTTAATGGCCACTTCATTGCTGGCCCAAGAATCCTGATGGTCAATGTAGACCTGCATTGGTGCCATATTTTCTCGGGTGGCAGCCATCATATCGCCCTTCAGTTCGACCGAGTTTGCGCCACCAATGAGCAGGCCAACTGGCAGTGGTGAGGCTTTTGATACATAGGGGCGAAAGTGTGGGTGTTGCACATGATTGGGCGTGTCGCCGACCACAAATATTTTGCCGTGAGGGTTGAGACCAAAAAACCAGTGGCTCAGCTGCATCGCTGCTGCCTGCCATGCTGGTTTATCCAAAAGGTATCCACCGTATAGTAATTGGAAACCTGTGCTAGCGATAATGCCATTGGAGCCCCAATCGAATTGTTGTTGATGGCCAGCAAAGGCGATGCCATATGGATTGTTTTGTTGCAAGCTTAAAATATGTTCTAAATAGTGGCTCAGAGCTTGGTGGACACTTGGATATAAATCGTCGTTTTTCGGCGCAGCTTTTAAATACAGCAGCGCTGAGCGGCTGCGGTTATCTCGCCAGCTGGGGGAAGGATCACCTAAACGCGGTAACTCCAGTAAACTTACGAGGTATTGTTTGCTGTGATTGAGGTAGTGTACTTCGCCAGTCATCTGGTAGAGCGCAAGTGCCGCGAGTAGTCGCTCATCTCGGTCGTCCACATCATCGTAAGGACCTCCGTATTCGAATTGATGATAACGTTGTTTTATCATCTCCAATTGCGGATGGGCCTCTAGATAAGCCCATGCGCGCAAGGCAGCTTGGCGATATTGCAGGGCCTGTTGTTGATGCGTTAATTGGCGGGATCGAGCAAAACTGTTGGCGGCCATGGCAAACGCAGCTGCACTGTGAGCCGTTGCGGTCGTGGTGATTGGTAGTACGGTTTTAATTTGGTGATCCTGTTGTGGCGCTTGCGCCAATGGTGGCCATTGAGCTGATGCTGCTTTGTGATAAACCCCACCATTGTCGGCTTGCAGCTTGAGTAACAAGTTGAGTTCGCTGCTGAGCAGTGCCAGTAAGTCCGAACCTTGGTCGCTGGCAATTGGTGAAATGTTCACGGCAAAGGCGGTGGGTTGTAATTGCTCGGCCATCAATAGCGTCATCAGTGAATAGGCTGCATTGACCGAATATTTGCCATAGTCTCCCGCATCAAACCAGCCGCCGCGCACATCCAGCGTGCTCTCGCTATCCAGCCGTTTGGCTCGACTATCTTGGGGGTGGGTCCCCGAATAGGGGCCTAAATCACTGCTGTCAAAGTAATAAAAAGCGGCTAAAGCTTGGTCTCGATGGCGTTGTAGGCTGGAAAGATCAAGACCTTGTTTTAGGCTGATACGGGTGTTTGTCAGTTGAGGATGGATCGAGTCAATTTGTAGCGTCAGCGGCTTGCCTGTAAAGCGAGTATTGAGGTTTGCTAGATCCAAGCTTACGACTTTCATGCCCGAGCCTGGATCGCTCTGTGAAGGGATCGTGAGCATGAGTTCTTGTGGTTTGACGCCGACGGCATTAATGCTTACTGGCAGCTGGCTTTGTTCAATCCAATCTGGTAACTCTATTAATACTGGGCTGGCAGTGTGTTTGAGATAACCATCGTGGTTGAAACGCACCTGGTAGGCCTGTGTCCGTTGGTCGGATTCGGGCCAAGAATAAATGATGAAATCACTTAATTTAGCTTGAAAGTGCTCGGCACCGGCCGTCATCATCGTCATGAATTTAATCTCTGTGCTGTCACTGGGCAACTCAAACCACAGTTCGCTGAGCCCCGCTGGAATAAACCCTTTGTTGTCTTCTTCAACCACTTTATGCCATAGCGCCTTGCCATTGGCAGCCTTGGCAGGTTCTAGTTCTTTACCATCGACTTTCAGCTGTAGGATTTTTTGGCCCCATAAAGGCTTAAAGTCATCAACTAAATGCAACTTAAAATACAATAACTTTCGACCGTAGGGCAGGGTTTGCGAGATGCTAAGCTTAAATAGCTCTGCATCATTAAAAGCATGTTGTTGTTGATCTTGCAGTATAAAAGCGCGCTGATCTGCAGTCAGTCGAGCGCTGATTCGTTGCTTATTCCATTGGGCTTGAGGGGCTTGTTTAAAGCGCAAGGAGAGTGTGGTCGCACCTGCTAATGAGGGAGATATCATCGCCATAAGCTGAGGGCTGAATATAGCGAGCACGATACACAGCATTGCGGGTATTTTCATGGTCTCTCCTATTGCCAGATGGCAAGTTAAATGTTTGAGACTTGGGCATCAATATGAAAGCGCAAGCATAGCCTCAGTTGTTGCTGAGCAAAGTCTTCCAGTTGTTCGCTGGCTTGATGAAGCCGTGATACCACGGCATAGTTGTGCTGTGCCGACTGTGAGATCTGTTCCATGCTTCGTGAGACCTCGAGGCTGCTATTACGCTGTTGCCCGGTGGCAATACTTATTTCGTGATTGAGCCCCGCGAGGCAACTCACCGATTCACTGACTTGTTGTATATGCTGGCTAAGTCCCTGATAGTAAATTTGATTATCATCCATTGCTTGGGTGCAAGTTTGCATGTCTGATACCGCAGAATGGGCGACTTGTTGTAGTTGTTCGATCATTCCCTGAATCTGTTTGGTTGAGCTGGCGCTGCGTTGTGCAAGCTGTCGTACTTCGTCTGCCACGACCGCAAAGCCACGCCCTTGTTCACCGGCTCGAGCCGCTTCGATGGCGGCATTCAGTGCCAATAAGTTGGTTTGCTGAGTGATACCATCAATCACTTCAAGGATGCTGCCAATAACTTGGCTTTGTTCGGCGAGCTGTTCAATGTTTTTACCAGAGCGACTTAGGTGGCTGATTAACTGGTGATTACTATGGTTCGCCTGAGTGGTCAAATTGGCGCCTTGTTCGCTGAGCTGCTGGATCTGTTGCATGTTTTGACTGACATGCTCGGCGCGGCCAGCGACATCTTGGATTGCTTGTTCCATCTCGCTCATTGCAGAGGCCACGTTGAGGCACTCGTGACGCTGTTGGTTTAGTTGCTGTTGGATGTCGAGGCCATGGTGTTGGTTACTACTGGCGGCGCTCTCTAGCTGCTGGCTTTTCTGTTGTAGCTCGAGAACTACTTCGCGTTGTTGCTGGATCACTTGATTGATTTTTTTGCTGAGTAGACCAAATTCGTTGTTGGCTCGATAGTGGCATTGCTGTTGCAACTCGCCTTTGGCGAGAGCGCTCAAGGTGGCAAGCAATTGTTTTAAGGGTTGACGGATGGTGATAAATAGCAGTAGTCCTAGGCTCAAACAAAAGCCTATCGCAATCGCGGAGGCGCTGACTTGCCCCTGTCTGAGTTGGCTCAGTTTACTGAGACTATTCACCAGTTGTTGGGCGGTTTGAGTTTGCCTGGCTTGTTGCCAGTCACTCAATTGTTGGCTCAAAATACGGCTTTGCTGTTGTAAGGCTAAGCGTTGTTGTTGTTGGTGAAAGTGAGACTGTAAGTAGGCTGAGTATTGGCTGACGATCCCTTGTTCGCCAGTTAATTCGCTGAGTAATAGCGGCAGCTGGCGAGAAATGTCTTGATGGCTTAAGCCTAAGCGAGTGATGAGCTCCGAAAAATCGGCTTCGACTAGGTCGAGTTTTGCTTTGGCTGAGCGAAGGGCTGTTTTTACTTGCGCCAGATCTTGGCCGTTGAGCGCTCGGGCAGCTTGAGCCTGCATCAAGGAAAGCGCGGTATCAACATTAGTGAGCAGCATCTTGGGGTAGTCTTTTTTTACCGAAGCGCGAAGTTGCCCTAGGGCTTGGTTAAGCTGAATACTTAATAGTTGATATTGCGCGCGGTGTTCGGCGAGCTGTTGTTGTTGCTTGAGTAAAGGGGCTTGAGCGCTTAGAACTTGGCTGGCACGGGTAAACCAAAGCTCACTTTGTTGCTGCAGTTGTGCGCTATTAGTGTCAGTACTGAGGGCGCTAAGCGCCTTAAGTTGCTCAAAATAAACCTGAGCCTGTCGCTGAATTTGCTTGTTCAAGGCTTCGAGTTCACCAGCTTGGTGGCTATTTTCTGCCTGGCTTATGGTTTGAGCGCTTTGGGTTAGGGCTTGGATCAATGCTTGGCTGCTCGCCAGCCTTGGCAGATCTCGCTGATTTAATTGTTTGAGGCTGTTTTCCAGCGGCATGCTTAACTGCCAAGAAAGTCCAGCCATAGCCAGTAAACATAAGCCCAGAATGGTAAAGCTTAGGCTCGTCAGTTGAATGATCGATAACGTTCTAAAAATTCTCATCTTTGCAATCCGTGTTTTAGATGTAAGCGCTTACCTGCGGTTTGTTGTATTTTTGTTTTAACCCCCTTGTCTATTGGTATTTTTTGTTGGATCATTACAATAAATGTAAGTGCTTTCATTGTTTCGTTAGCTGGACACAATATATTGGATCGTCTAGGCTAAATATTGAACAGGGATCACATTTGCTATTTTTGGTTATGTAAGCGCTTGCATTTGCGCTTTTGATCACAAAAATAGCGTTTTTATCTGTGTATATTCGAAATAGGTGGTGTTTACGTTGTTTGGAGTAGTAGCGAATTCACCCATAATACCTAAAACAGAAAAGGATTTTTTTACCATGAAAATGAAAGCGCTTACATTATCTTTGATGTTAGTTTCACTCGGTTCAGTTGCTGGAACACCTAATTTTTCTGGCTATGGCCGTTATGCGCAAGAAGCATCGGGTGACGAAATGATTTATCTAAAAGGGGATTACGGCGAAATTAATGCCGCTGGCCGTTTAGGTAACGAAGGTAACTGGATGGAGTGGATGTTGACCCAAGACTTCGAAATGGATCAATCCAAATTTAACTTGAATGTGATGATCGGTACTCCGGGCCATGATGATTGGGGTAAGTTGTTTTACTTACAACAATTCTATGGTGGCGGTTCAGGCATTTTTCCTTCGCAACCCGATGCCTATGTATGGGCGGGTAAGCGATTTTATGGGCGTGAGCAAGGTGGTTTGAGTGATTACTACATGCTGAGTGCCGATGGCAGTGGCGCAGGTGTGGATAACTTGGATGTAGGGTTTGGTAAGCTCGACTTAGGTTGGACTCAGGCTGGAGACGGTGCAGGGGCTGCAAATACCACTCAAGGCACGGTCAACATGCTGATGTTGCACTTGCATGACATGAAAATTGGCAAGCAAGGTACTTTAAAATTTAGAGCCAACTATGCATTTGCCTTAGCCGATATTAAAGACAACTTAGAAAATGATACGGCAATGCAGTTGTTTGCGGCCTATCGACACACTTTTGGTGACAACTGGGTACAGTTGGCGGGTCGTTATGAAACCGATGGTGCAGCATTTACCACCGCTAACTCTTCGGGGACTAGCTGGGCGGGTTATGAGGATAAAACCGCACGTAGTTACGGCGCCTTTGTTGATGGTGCGATTACGCTTGGTGAAATGACAGCCATGGAATACAACGCCAACTATTTGAAGGTCGATTGTACTGAAACCGGTTGTTCTTTCGATGAGAAAGAAGAGTACGGGGTGGCGGTTCGTCCGCAACACCATTGGAACGATTATATGGCGACTGCTGTAGAAGCTGGTTTTCATAATACCAAGGAAGATTCGAATCAATCGGATGCTTGGAAGTTAACCTTGTCACAAAACTTCCAGATTGGTCACTTTATGTGGTCTCGTCCAGTCGTACGTTTTTATGTCGTTACCGGTGAGAAGAAAAATACGGGTAAAAATGCGGGTACCACCGATTTAACCAAGGTGGGAGCCATGGTTGAGGCTTGGTGGTAAACCCAGAGGGCAGTGTTTTGGGTGCTAGTTTGCTAGCACCCAATACAGGGAGAAATAAAGTGAATAAACACTATAGTTTGTTACTGATAAGTGCATGTCTGGTTGCTTGTTCGAGCACTCAGGCGGTGGATGTCGAAGACCCTTTTCGTGGCTGGGGCTCACAATTTAGTGACCAAACCGAGTTGCGTAATCGTTTAGATGCGCAGCAACCGAGTGTGCAAATTGAACAATTATCTTATCGTTTACTATCGGCCGATCGCACCAACCGTGTGGATATTGGACTAAACTCATCGGTCGTTGAGTTTGCCGAAGGACGCTCCTATGTGGCGGCATTAGCACTCCCTGAGCATCTTGAGCAAGTTGAAGTTGAAGTTGATAGTCTGATTACCAACATGGTGTTTGTCCCAACGATTGCAGTATATGACAAACAGCTACAACCCTTAGCTAAGTTTAATCAAACGACACTCAGCGCCGAGGGTTTCTTAACCATTAAACAACAATTTAGTCCTACTTTAGCGAGAAAGGCCCGCTATATATTGGTTTATACCGCCCACGAGCAGTTATTTGGTAAGACCGAACTCATTGATCCCAAAGTGGCCTATGAACTAAAAATGGGCATCGATCGCCCCGCTGCGCGTAAGGTGTATGCGAAACACTCACCAATTGGTCAGATCAATATACGGCTGAATAAAGTGCAATTTGGGTCACAATTTAAGGCGACGACTTCGAATAGTGCGGGTGCTACGGTACTTGCAACTGCAGCCGCTACATCGTTGGTCGAACCAAGCAAGGTTCAAGCCGTTACGGTTTTACAACCGGCCACGGAGCAGTTTTACCAGCAACAAATTCGGCTAGCGATAGCCGAGGGTAATATTGAGCAAGCGTTACTGTTTCTTAAAGAGGCAGAAGCTGCAGGTTCAAATACTGCCCAACATACCTTCACCGAAGCAATCAAGGAGAAAATACCCTAGTTCATCGTGTAATCCTTAAATTCTTTATTCCTTGTCGTATTGGCATACGGCTCCTAAGGAGCCGTTTTTTTTTGCCACCAAAATGTGTGCGTAGCTCGGTCATGGAAGCACCGAGAGTGGGGGAATTAAGGTTTTTGAAGGTTGTTAAATTTAATGGTCAGTGAATAGATTTTATTTCTTGTACAAGGAGTTACTAATGTGCCCAACAGTTGTTGATGTGATTAAAATGAGGGCTGCTTATGAAGATTGAACAGTATTTAGCGGCTTCTTCGCTCCGTGGCAGTGTTGCCGAGCTGATGGCCCCGGGTTTGGCTTCGGAGTTTGTTCAGCCTTGGTATCAACCCTTGCCAACTACCCCCTTAACGACAGGGATGGCGATGGGCGGAATTGGCAATACTTATAGTTTGTCGATCAGTGGTTGTAGTCCTGTGTTCAATTTTTTGCCAGGGATTCAAGTGCGCGCTGAACGTAACGACAGTTTGCGGATGGCAGATTTTTATTTTAGTGAGCAGGATGAGTTACGGGTTGGCGAGCTTCGTATTATTGAGCCTGCCGACTTTATTCAACAAATTTCTTTGTATCCCTTGCTCGATGATCAAGGGCAAGAGTTATTTAGTCCCGATCAAAGTCAAGCGCAATGGTTAGCTGGTTTACAGCGTTTGCTCGATGAACCTCAACTATATGCTTGGAATAAGCAACGATTGGCGGATTGGAAAATTCATTTAGATCGAAACTTAAAGCTGGCGCTGAGTACTGGGCAAGTGGATCGTCGTGCCAATTGCCAGTTACTCCTTAAGTATTTTGGTGGCTGTGTTCAAGAACAGTGTTTTCAGCGCTCGCTGATCGCCGATTGTGAGGCCGATAGTTACCTTAAGCAACCGGCTTGGCCTGCAGAGCAGATTCAATATCAAGGTTTATACCCGGTGGCGCAGAGCGATTATTCGGGGGCGGTGTTACAGCTGAGCAAGACCCATTACAGCTTTATTGAAGCAGATAATGAAGCTTTGTGCCGTCTGCCGGTCTCGCTTACTCAATTTTGCGTTCATAATCCGAGCCAGCGAACTCAGCGCTTTAATCTGGTTCAGGTTCAGGAAAATCTAATTGGTTTTCAGGTCACTAAGGAGCGAGTTGGGAGTCAGGACGCGTCGTTTATGTTGGTTCGTCAAGCCAGGCAGCAGCAGGGAGAACTCTTTAGTGAGCGTTGTGAGCAAGGGCAGCGAATATCGCTATTAATGAGTGGAGAGTCTTACCAAGATTGTTTGGGCGAGATGGCGCTCTCGCTACAAGCGCCAGCGCAGTGTCAGTTGAGTGCCAATCATTGTTTTTACACCGCCCATGCCGATAAGGTGGTGGCTCAGGCTTTAGCTGGCGGCGGCTTGAGTGGTCAAAGCAAACGCGGGATCTATAGCGGTCGCGAACTCTGCTCTTCGGCCTTGCAGTTGACGGCTACGCTCGCCCCCGGCGAAACGCTGCAATTCTGTTTTATGACCGTATTAGATTTACCGCAAGTTGAAATGAATGGCTTAAGTAGTGAGAAGGCTTATGTGCGTCAGTTTCCACAAGCGAAACAGCGTGCCCTGGCGATTGCGCGCTTTGCCTGGTCGAAGCAGCAAGACTATTTGCAACAGGCCTTTGCCGGGCTTTGGAAGCGCGCTCAGTTTAGTCAGCAGGAAGATCCTCAATTACGCCAACAGTTGACAACAATGGCTTTGAATAGCTTATCTTTTCTAGCCGAGGCGACGGTTTGGGATAAGCAGGACCGCTTTTTGATCCGTGAATGTGTTGATTACCCGTTCTTCAATTCCTTAGATGTGTACTTTTACGGTTCGTTTAGTCTATTGAGCTTGTTACCTCGGCTCGATGGTGAGGTGATGCGGCGTTTTGCCGACGCAGTATTGGCTGACGATTTTCGGCAACGACGCCATCATATCTATACCGAAGAACCCTATGCCGAACTCAGTCATCCGAAATATCAGGCTGAACGCGCGATTAGAGGGGCGGTTTGTCACGATTTAGGGAGTCCCTTCGATTGTCGTCCCGATGCCTATGATTGGCATAACGTGAAGGAATGGAAGGATCTGGCTCCAAAATTTGTGTTGATGGTATTGCGTCATGTGAGCTTATTTGACGATCCAACATTGCTTGAAGATTGTTGGCCAGCGGTGCAGCAGGCGATGAATTATCTAGAGAAAATGATCGAACCGGGTCAGCAATTTCCGTTGACCAATGGGACCGATGATACCTTCGATAATTTGCGCTCACATGGCATTTCTTGTTATAGCGGTTCGTTGTGGCTGGCCGCTTTACAGGCTTGTGCCAGCTTAGCGAAGTTACGCGGTGCGGAATTGTTGGCCGAACAGTATCGGCAGCGTTTAGCGGTGGCTAAGCAGCAGTTTGACGATAGTCTATGGGACGAACAACAGGGTTATTACCTGTTCTATGTGACTCCTTTGCGTGCTAGTCAGGTGGATCGACAACAACTACCACAATTGGCTGAGCATTTTTCCTTACTCAGCCAGCAAGCTTATCAACAGACTAGCTTGAGTGAATTAGTCGTCGCGATTAATCACTGGTTGAACCAACCGTTATTGTTCCCATCATTGACCGAGGACCAGCAAGCCTTGTGGCAGCAGCACTGGAATTGTCCATGGCCAGAGCAGGCAGGAAAATTGGCGCAACGGCGGCTGAAAAAACTATTGCTGTTAAATGGCGGTGGTGATTGGTGCCTGCAGGGCGAGCAATGGCTGGTGTTGGATAGCGATGATATTTTTGCCGATCAACTTTTAGCCGATAGCTACCTGCGTTGGTTGGGGCAAGAGGCTTTATTTGAGCAGGCGCGTTGCCAGCGGGTATTGCAGCACGTTTATCAATACAACTATCGGCTCAACAGCCCGCGAGTGGGAGCGGCAAATTTGGTCAAGCACAATGGTGCGCCAAAGGCCTGGGATAATTTTCAAGCTCACGATGTGTGGATTGGCGTGCAGTATTCGCTTGCTTTGGCGATGCAGCAGCATCACCAGCCGCAATCCGAAGAACTGCTTGCGTCGGTATATCGGCTGCTATATCAAAGCGCACAGATCCCCTTCGCGGCACCAGAGGGCTTTAACGCCACGGTGCGTTTGCAAGCCCAAGACTTGCCCACATGGTTGAGTGCATCTGAGCGAGATGACTTACTCGCAGCCTTAAAGCAGCATGGTTTGCTGCAAGCCGATGGTCGAGTTGCCGGAGACTTAAGCGAAGACTTTGGCCAATTTAGCCAAGATTACGCCAGTTTATTCGCGGAGTGGTTGTTAGATTGCGGCGAAATTTTTCGCCTATTGCATGCGACCGCCTTGAAATATACCGCCGGTCGTTACCTGCGACCGGGGATGATTTTTGCCCTTGCCGACCAGCACCAAGGCTGAGCGATGCAGTATTTATCGAATTTTTTTTGAATGAAAGGTTAGTGATTATGAAGTATGGATATTTTGATGACCAGCATAAGGAATATGTGGTCACCACGCCAAAAACGCCGATCAAGTGGATTAACTATGTGGGGACACTTGATTTTGGTGGCATCGTCGATTGTTCGGGCGGCGCCTTGTTATGTAGTGAAGATCCGGCCTTAAATCGGATCACCAAGTATATCGCTCAGCAGCCAGCTTCTGAATTTAAAGGTAGTACGCTGTATGTTCGGATCCGTAAAGATGGTGAATACTTGCTGTTTTCACCTTTCTATACACCAACCCTGAACGAGTTAGATCGTTACGAATGCCGAGTGGGTTTGTCTTACACCCGTTGGCTAGCAGAAGCACACGGTGTGAGAGTGGAAGTGTGCTATTTTGTGCCACCCGGCAGTAAGGTGATGTTGCAGGATATTCGGTTGACTAACATTGGTGGTGAAGCGCTGGAAATTGATTTGATCCCCGCCTTCGAATTTAGTCATTTCGATGCCTTAAAACAGCTCACCAATGCAGATTGGGTACCGCAAACCATGCAGCTAAAAGCCCATCAACAGGCGGGCGGACAGGTGGTATTGGAGCAGTATGCTTACATGAAACGTGATAGTTGTGTGAATTATGTAACGGCGAACCGCCCGGTGGATTCTTGGGAAGGCGATCGGCGGGCCTTTCTTGGCGACAATGAATACGGCAGTTGGGCCAATCCCGGAGCTCTACTTGCACCGCAATTGAGCAACTCAGAATGTGTGCGTGGCGATACCATGGCTGCCTTGATGATCAAATTAGGCAGTTTGGCGTCGGGGCAGAGTGAGCAAAGCATTGTTCAAATTGGTCAAGCGGCTTCGCTAGAGGACGCGTGTACGAGCATCGAACGTTATCGAGATACCGAAAGCGTGGCTGAGGCTTTTTCTGGCTTAGCTGAATTTTGGCAAGACTATTTGTCAGTGATGCAGGTAGATACACCCGATACTTCACTCAACAGCATGCTTAATATTCATAACCCTCGGCAATGCCATACCACCAAGAACTGGTCGCGTTATCTGTCGCTATATCAATTAGGGTACGGTGCTCGAGGCATTGGTTTTCGAGACTCTTCACAGGATCTACTGGGGGTGATGAGCCATATGCCGGAGCAAGCGAAACCATTTATGGAGCGTTTGTTATCGGTGCAAAAGCCTGATGGCTCGGCGATGCATCAATATTTTCCGATGACCATGGAAGCCACCGAAGGCGATTCTCGAGAAGAGTTGGATCGCGCCAGCTATTATGGTGATGATCATCTATGGATCATCTTAACGGTGGTGCAATACCTGAAAGAAACCGGTAATTTGGAGTTTTTGCAGCAGCCGGTGAGCTTCTATCAAACGGGGATTGCGGAAGCAGAGCGAGAGCAGGCGACGGTATTAGAGCACTTACTGAGAGGGATTGAGTTTACTCGCAGTAACATCGGTGCCCATGGTTTGCCGTTGCTGGGTTTTGCGGACTGGAATGATACGGTGAATCTACCGCTAGGCGCTGAGTCCTTGTTTGTGGCAAACCTTTATGGCAAAGCGATTATTGAACTAAAAGAAGTGCTTAGCTTCTGTGGTGAGCAAGACTTAGTGACTCGTTTAGATAATTATTATCAACAGATGCAGTCTCAGGTGAATCAACATGCTTGGGACGGTGAGTGGTGGTTGCGCTATTTTGATGAGCAGACTCAAGCCTTAGGATCGACCCAAAACCAGCAGGGGAAGATTTATGCCAATGCTCAATCCTGGCCGGTGATCTCTGAGTTTGCCGATGTGTCGCGAGCAACCATGGGGCTTGATGCTGTTAAGCGTTTACTGAATACCGAACGCGGCATTAAATTATCTTGGCCGGGTTATACTGGCTACGACGAAAAGCTGGGAGGGGTCTCTACTTATCCCCCTGGCGCGAAAGAAAATGGTGGTATTTTCTTGCACTCTAACCCTTGGGTGGTGATTGCTGAAACCAAGCTTGGCCGCGCCGATCAGGCTTACCAGTATTATCGTCAGATTAATCCGGCTTCACGAAATGATGATTTGGATTGTTTTCAATCGGAGCCCTATTGCTATCCACAAAATGTGTTAGGTGATGAACATCCACAGTTTGGTCTGGCGCGTAATGCTTGGTTATCGGGCACCGCTAGCTGGATGTATGTTGCTGCAACCCAGTATATTTTAGGGATCCGTCCGGAAATGACTGGTTTGCGGATCCAGCCTTGTATTCCGGACGCGTGGCCGGGCTTTAAAGTGGTGCGTAAGTATCGCGGTGCGAGTTATCACATCGAAGTGCTTCGCTCCGCTTTGACCACGAGTCAACTCTATTTGGAAGGGGAAGCGATTGTTGGAGATTTGATCCCAGAGCAGGCACCAGGGGTTTATCAAGTTCGCTTGGAACTTGCTCGATAAATCAGCGGTAATACGCGTGGTAAACAGTAATGCGCTTAACCCGCGTATTGCTGCACCGCCACGGATTTAAGGCGAGGAATACTGGGCTTGCGAGCGATTGAAGTCGCGCACACTTAGGATATTAATGTTAAATATGTGATTTGACATTATGTTTTTTAATTTATTGAATATAAACTAGTTTTTTTGTTTCATAATTTCATTGTTGTTTCATTGAGTGTAAGTTATGCGTCTGTTCACAGTTCTACCAGTCATATTTTGCAAAGAATTGACAATTGTTGGCTGGCGAAGCACTATTTAGGAAAGCGCTTACATTAACCCTGAATAGGGTTTTTTAATCAAATTGAATGTAAGCGCTTACATAGGGAGTGATTGATGGCCACCATCAGAGAAGTATCAGAATTGGCAAATGTATCTCAAGCCACCGTGTCGCGAGTCATTAATGGCAATAAGAAAGTGTCAGAAACGACTCGTGTTCGGGTGGAAGCTGCGATGCGTGATTTGGGCTATCGTCCCAATAGTTTTGCCCAAGCCCTTGCCTCAAGTCGTTCAACCAGCATTGGTATGGTTGTAAGTAGTTTATCAGGCCCATTCTTTGGGCCAATCATGCATGAAGTCGAACAAGAACTGCGTGCCAACGGCCACCATTTAGTGGCGACCAGCGGTGATGATATTGAGGAGCGCGAGCGCGAGGCGATTGGTTTTTTGCTATCGCGACAGGTTGATGCCCTCATTCTGCATGTGACGATGATCGGCGACGATGAATTGATCGAAATTTCCAAACAGGGTCGGCCGCTGGTATTGATCAACCGGTTTGTGCCTGAGTTGGCGAACAGCTGCATTTTTCTCGATAACGAATTGGGTGGTTACTTAGCCACCAAACATTTATTAGACCTTGGACACCGCTCTGTCGCTTGTATTTGCGGACCAATGAATAAGCAAGATAGTCGTGATCGGGTGCAAGGCTATCGGATTGCGCTGGCAGAGCAGAAGGTGGCTTTTGATCCCAATCTGGTGGCTGAGGGCAGTTATGACGAAGACGGGGGCCTTGCTCCCGCTAGAAAATTAATCCAACGTGATGTGAATTTTACCGCGGTTTTTTGTGGAAATGACAACATTGCCTTGGGCGTTTATGACGTATTAGCAGAACAGCGTAAGCAGGTAGGCAAAGATGTCTCGGTGGTCGGCTACGATGATGTTCTGTTATCTCGTTATTTAAGGCCAAAACTAACGACTGTCCACTTTCCCGTAGTGGAAATGGGGAAAGCGGCAGCACGTTTAGTTTTGAAAAAGATCTCCGGAAAAGGCGACATGGAAGCAATTGAGTTGACTCCCGAATTAGTGGTTCGAGAATCGACCGCCCAGCCTCTTTCAACGGAGTGATAAATCACAAAAGGAAATTGAAAGATGACAAAGAAAAAACTGCTAGTCTCTGCTTTGTTTGGACTCGGTTTGGCATGCACGGCTAATGCGGCTCAAACTGAAATCCGCTTCGACGGTTTTCCAGATTTCGATAGTAGCTTAAAACAAATATTGCCAAAGTTCTATCAAGAAAATCCGGATCTGAAAGTTGATTATGTGATGAACAACTGGGGAGACCATCACAATAAGTTAACCACCAATCTCGCAACTGGCTCGGGTGCTGGTGATGTGGTGGTGGTCGATGTGGGTCGGATTGGCGCCTTCGTAAACAAGGGCGGGTTTGTAAACCTCTCTGAAAAATATGATGTCGACAGTTTAGCTGACCAATACGCACCTTATGCGTGGACTCAGGGTCAGGGCGTGGACGGAGCACAATATGGTATACCGGTGGATTTGGGCCCAGGGGTATTGTATTACCGTCGTGATGTAGCTGATTCTGTGGGTGCCGATATCAATAAGGTGATCCACGATTGGGATAGTTACATTGAATACGGTAAGAAGTTAAAACCGAAAGGTGTTTACTTGATTGCGTCGGCTGCCGATGTTGCTGAAGCGATTATTTACACCACGGTTGAAGATGGTAATGGGCTTTACTTTGATGCCCAGGGTAAATCCTTACTGCAATCACCTCGCTTTGTAAAAGCCTTTGAAACTGCGAAAAAAATTCGTGATCTAGGTCTGGATGCCAAAATTACTGCTTGGAGTAACGAGTGGTATGAAGGCTTTAAACAAGGCACCTTGGCGACCCAACTTTCTGGGGCTTGGTTGCTTGGCCACTTAAAAAACTGGATGGCACCAGATACCGCTGGTAAATGGGGCGTGTCGAATCTGCCTGATGGCATCTACGGTAGCTGGGGTGGTTCATTCTTAGTGATCCCCAAACAAAGTAACAAGCAGGATCAAGCTTGGACATTGATTAAGTATATGGCGACTCGTCCTGATGTGGAGCTAGAGGCCTTTAAAACGATTGCTGCCTTCCCTTCATTAGTTGCGACTTACGACGACCCCATGTTTGACGAAAAAATCGACTTCCTCAATGGACAAAAAGCTCGTTTGTTGTTCGCTGAAGTGGCTAAAAACGTGAAACCCGTTAAGCCAGCGAAGGGCGATCAAGTGGCTCGCTCAATCATCTTAGATGCCGCTCTAGGCGAAGTTTTGGATGAAGGTAAAGACGTGAAGACGGCACTTGCCGAAGCTGATCGTATTCTGCAACGTCGCTTAAAAGCAATGTAAGTCTATCTGGCCTGGAGCTACTCCAGGCCAAGCTGTTAGGGATATTGTTATGTCGTCAACAACGAAAGATGCAACTCGCTTTGAGCCTAGGACTGGCACTTTGCGACATTGGTTTGAACAGGGGGGCCGAGAGCGGCTGGCTCCCTATCTATTTTTAGCCCCTTATCTGGTTTTATTTTTGGTATTTGGCTTATTCCCTTTACTGTTCTCTATGTTTCTCTCCTTTCACCAATGGAATCCGGTGGCAGGCTTGGATTCCATGAAATTTAATGGCTTAGAGAACTACGTTTTAGCCTTGGACGACCCATGGTTATGGCGTTCCTTAAAGAACACCTTTTGGTTGGCATTAACCTCCGGTTTTGCTCAGCATTTGGTGGCGATCCCGGTGGCTTGTATTTTGGTCTCTTTGGGCAGTCGGGCGCGTCATTTGCTCACATCGGCGTTCTTTTTACCTTTTATCACCTCCACGGTGGCGGTCTCGTTGATCTTTTTCAACATGTATTCGCCTAACTCGGGGATCATCAACAAGGCCTTATTAGCCTTAGCTCAGTCAGATATGTTTTCTTGGGCCTTTGGCTGGATAGAGCAGTACATGCCGATCCGTTGGTTGGAAGAAAAAGCCACCTTGAAACCGGCAATTGCTTTTGTGGTGTTTTGGAAGTACACCGGCTTCAATATTGTGCTCTACACCACGGGTTTGATGACCATTCCCAAAGACCTGTATGAGGCAGCTCGGATCGATGGCGCGAATGCGACCCAACAATTTTGGTATATCTCTTTGCCCATGTTGCGTCCTTTCATCTTCTTTGCCACTACCCTGACTATCATCGGGAATCTGCAGTTGTTTGAAGAACCCTTCATCCTTACCCGTGGTACCGGCGGCGTGGGGCAATCGGGTCAAACGATTGCTATGTATCTGTATCGAGTCGGTTGGGAATGGCTGGAAATGGGCACTGCATCGGCGATTTCATGGTTATTGTTCCTGCTAATTGGTGGTTTTACCCTAGTCCACTTTTTCTTCTTTGGTAAACAGGGTATGGGAGACAACTAACATGGATAAGCGTGATATTTTTTTCTATTGGTTGAAGAAATTTAGTCTGTATTTACTCGTCACCGTGCTGAGTATTTCAGCCTTTTTTACGGTGTTTCCGTTCATTTGGTCGGCACTATTATCAACCCATGATCGCAGCACTATTTTTAGCACCGAGCTGATCATGAGCATCGGCGATAGTCTCGGTTACAACTACCAGCGAATGATAGAGGTGATGCCTTTCTGGTCGGCGATGTTTAACAGCATCTATGTTTCGGTACTGGGAACGACGATCTCTTTACTATTTTGTAGCATGGGCGGTTACGCCTTTGGGGTATATCGCTTCAAGGGTAAAAATGTTCTGTTTGCAATGCTGATAGGCTCAATGATGGTGCCACCAGTGGTGGGGATTATTCCTTACTTCCTGACCATCAAGTTCCTTGGACTGCTGGACACCCACGTGGCAATTTGGCTGCCCTTCACAGCGACACCTTTTTGTATTTTCATGGTCCGCCAATATGTGGTGGCCTCGATCCCCAAAGAGCTATTGGAAGCGGCGAAGTTAGATGGTGCTGGTGAATTTCGGACCTATTGGTCGGTGGTGTTACCGCTGATGCGTCCGGCATTGGCAACGGTGGGTATTGTTCAATTTGTGATGTTCTGGAATATGTTCTTGCAGCCGTTGATTGCGCTCAACAGCAGTGAAAATTTCGTGTTGACCACCGCCTTGCGCAGTGTACAGGGCCTGCCGAATACCCCTTGGGGCGCGGTGATGTTAGGGACCACCTTGTCGATATTACCGATTGTATTGGTCTATCTATTTGCGTCTAAGCAGATGATTAGTGGTATGACAAGTGGCGCAGTAAAAGGATAATTAGATGAGTTTTAAGTTTGCTCCAGACAGTGTGCTGTATCGCCCTGAATTTGAATTTGGTGCCGCGACTGCTGCCTTTCAAATTGAAGGGGCGAGACATCGTGATGGTAAGAGTGACTCGATATGGGATACCTTTTGCGCAACCCCCGGTAAGGTCGCTAATGGTGATACAGGCGATATCGCTTGCCAACACTATGAGCGTTGGCCTGAAGATTTCGAGTTAATTTCGCAACTCAATTTAGATTGTTACCGTTTGTCGATTTCTTGGCCGCGGATTATCCCCCAGCCCGATGGCAAGGTGAATCCCGCTGGCTTAGCTTTCTATCGAGAGCAATTAGAGGCGCTGAAACGACTTGGGATTAAAGCCAACGTTACCCTTTATCACTGGGATCTTCCGCAGTATTTAGAAGACAGAGGTGGTTGGTTAAATCGGGAAACCGCTTACAAATTTGCCGAATATGCGGCAGTGGTAACCCAAGAGCTGGGGGAGCTGGTTGACAGTTTTACCACCTTTAACGAACCTCTATGTAGTGCATTTTTAGGCTATCGCATTGGTATCCATGCGCCGGGTGTAAAAGATGATCGTTGTGGTTTTCAGGCGGTGCATCATCTGCTGTTAGCTCATGGCTTAGCTTTGCCCAAAATGCGCGCTAATGCGCCTCACGCCAAACATGGCATTGTGCTTAATTTTTCACCGGCTTACCCACTTAAGCCGAGTGATGAAGCGGCGGTGGTCATCGCTGATGCAGAGGATACCCATTGGTTTATTCAACCGCTTCTGGAAGGGACTTACCCAGAATTAATGCGTCAGCTACGGCCACAGTGGTGGCCGTTAATTCTGCCTGGCGATTTGGCGCTGATCCATCAACCCTTGGATTTCATTGGCATTAATTACTATACCCGCAGAGTTGTTACGAGCGACCCTGAAACGCTTTATCGCTGGGTCAAATTAGATGATGTGGAACGCACCGCTATGGGTTGGGAAGTTTACCCCGAAGGTTTAAGCGATCTATTGCTTGCATTGCATCAACGCTATTCGCTGCCACCAGTGATCATTACCGAGAACGGCATGGCATCTGACGACCAGGTGATTGATGGCAAGGTCAACGATCAGCAGCGTTGCGACTATTTCCAAAGTCATCTACAAGCGGTTGATCATGCGGTTCGACAAGGCGTTCCAGTATGTGCCTATTATGCCTGGAGTCTGATGGATAACTTTGAGTGGTCTTTTGGTTACGACAAACGTTTTGGATTGATCCATGTCGACTATCAGACTCAGCAACGCACGATTAAGCAGAGTGGATTGCAATTTGCGCAATTCCTCGCGCAGCGTAAAGGATTATGAGATGAGTACTTTAAATTTTAAGAATGTGAAAAAGAATTATGGTGACGTTGAGGTGGTAAAAGGCTTTGACCTGCATATTGCCGATGGCGAGTTTGTGGTTTTGCTCGGTGCTTCGGGTTGTGGTAAGTCGACAACCTTACGCATGGTTGCAGGTTTAGAAGATATTAGCTCCGGTGAGGTGGTCTTGGGTGGGCGAGTGATTAATAAGGTGAATCCTAAAGACCGTGACCTTGCCATGGTTTTTCAAAGTTATGCCTTATATCCACATATGACGGTCTATCAAAATATTGCTTTTGCCTTGAAATTATCAGGCATGAGTCAGCAAGACATTGACGAACGGGTGCAATGGGCGTCGAAGATGCTCAATCTTGAAACCTTACTCCAGCGCAAACCTAAGGCGCTCTCGGGTGGGCAGCGACAAAGGGTCGCAATGGGACGTGCCATGGTGAGGACTCCCAAGCTATTCTTGTTTGATGAACCCTTGTCGAACCTCGACGCTAAGTTACGCGGCAAAATGCGCTCCGAAATTAAAGCTTTGCACCGCGAGTTAGGTGTTACCACCTTATATGTCACACACGATCAAATTGAGGCAATGACCCTGGCCGATCGTATCGTGATTATGGATAAGGGGGTGATCTCGCAAATTGGTAGCCCAGAAGAGGTATTCTGTAAACCGAATAACCGATTTGTAGCCGGTTTTATTGGTAATCCGACGATGAACTTTTTTGCGGCGACCATAGAGCAGCATGAAGGGCAGCTGCAGATCCAATGCAGTGGTCACTACCTACCGTTACCGGAACGTTTCAAAGAGAAAGCAAGCGTTGGTCAGGCGGTGGAGCTGGGCTTACGACCAACCGATTTGCATGTTCGGGCTGAGCGAGTCGGGCATACTGACATCAGTAAGTTGCCAGTGACGCTGCTAGACAAAGAGCTATTAGGTGCCAGTATGCTACTCAACTGCGAGTTTGCGGGCTGTCCAATGCAGGCGGAAATTGCCAGCGAAAGCTTTGTTCTCGAGGGCGATAAACTGGATCTTGTGGTGGATATGACCTCGCTACACCTGTTTGATTTAAAACAGGGACACAGCTTGGCTGTATTTCCAAACACTGCCGGAGCGGGCCTTGCTTCAGTTGGTTAATGTTGTACCTGTCTGCTGAGTTGAGTTTAGCAGGCCGTGAGGAGTAATGAATTTACCAAGGGAAGCATTCGTGCTTCCCTTGATGTATCTACTTTGCCCTACCTTGGTGGGTTGTATCATCGGCTATTTACTTTAATATGCTTGTCTTGTGGATAACATGATGAAGGGACCCAATCATGAGCAATACCGAGTATTTGACTGAAACGGAATTAACCGCCGAAGATGTCTTATTGTTACCGTTGCAGGCTGAACATAAAGCAGGCTTATTGGCCGCTGAAGCGGATGGCCAGTTGAGCCAATTATGGTATACCTCGGTACCCAACGCTGAATCGATCGATGATTATCTTGAAACTGCCTTTGGCGAACAACAGGCAGGGCGAGCCTTGCCTTTTGTGGTGATTGATAAACACCGCAAGCAGGTGATTGGGACGACTCGATTTTGTAATGCGGATGCCAGCAACCGCCGCTTAGAAATTGGTTACACCTGGTATGCCAAAAGCTATCAACGTTCGGCAGTCAATACCCAATGTAAGTTGTTATTGCTAACTTATGCTTTTGAGCTCTTAGACTCGATTGCGGTCGAGTTTCGAACTCACTGGCATAATCATGCTTCACGTAATGCGATTGCTCGGCTTGGAGCAAAACAAGATGGCGTGTTGCGACAGCATAGTATCGATGCCCAAGGTCGTTATCGCGATACCGTGGTATTTTCGATTACTCAACAAGAATGGCCAACGGTAAAGCAATCTTTGCAGTATAAACTGGGTGTTTATCAGGGGTAGTGGCCGTATTGGGTGAGGCGACGGTTTTTCTATAGCCACAGTGAAACGGCTTGATATGCGCGGCTAATCAGCGCTAGCTGTGGCATTATCTAAAAAGATTAGAGAATTAAACTAACAATCATTCAGTTTTTGTTGATAACTGCTGTGTTGTGAGGTTTTTTATTCAATCATCGGCATAGATACTCACTTCTATGATTAAAAAAAATGAAATTAGCGCTTTTCATGTGCGGGATAATGCCTATTATGGGTATTTTTAGTACATCCTCGGGAACAGTAATGACGCAATGGACACCCTCAAGCTGGAGAGATAAACCAGTAAAACAATTACCCACCTACCCTGATCAACAAAAGCTACAACAGACCGAGCAATATTTGGCCGACCAGCCACCGTTGGTATTTGCAGGTGAAGCGCGAGCGCTACGTAAAGATTTAGCAAAAGTAGCTCAGGGTGAAGCGTTTTTGTTGCAAGGGGGCGATTGCGCCGAAAGTTTTGACGAATTTAGAACCAGTCATATTCGCGATACTTTTAAAGCCTTAATGCAAATGGCAGTAGTTTTGACCTTTGGTGGTCAAAAACCGGTGGTGAAAATTGGTCGTATTGCCGGGCAATTTGCCAAGCCGCGTAGTGACGATATGGAAACCATAGATGGGGTGAGCTGGCCTTCTTACCGAGGCGATATCATTAATGAAATCGGTTTTAGTGAACAGAGCCGGGTGCCGGATCCAGAGCGGATGTTACGCGCCTACAATCAATCAACGTCAACGCTCAACTTGCTACGAGCCTTCGCTCAAGGCGGTTTGGCTGACTTGAATAAAGTTCACAAGTGGAACTTGGATTTCATCAAAAAAAGTCCCTTAGGAGAGCGTTACGAAAGTATTGCGAGTAGCATCGAAGAGTCTTTAGCCTTTATGAATGCCTGTGGTATTAATCCGGCGACCGCTCCGCAGCTGCGTGAAACTACTTTGTATACTTCGCACGAAGCTTTACTTCTGCCCTATGAGCAAGCTTTAACCCGTTGTGATAGCTTAACTGGTAAGTGGTACGATTGTTCGGCGCATATGTTGTGGATCGGCGACCGTACTCGTCAAATCGATCATGCTCATATCGAATTCTTGCGCGGTGTGGAAAATGCAATTGGCTTAAAAGCAGGGCCAACCACCGATCCTGAAGAGTTATTACGAATTATCGACATTATTAACCCAGAGAACGAAGCAGGCCGTTTAAACCTGATTGTTCGGATGGGGGCCGACAAGGTAGCGGATCATCTTCCAGGACTAATTCAAGCGGTAGAACGCGAAGGTAAAAATGTGGTCTGGAGCTGTGACCCAATGCATGGCAATACCATTAAAGCTCCGAATGGTTACAAAACGCGTCGAGTCGATGATGTATTACGCGAAGTGCAACAGTTCTTCCAGATCCACAAATCCGAAGGGTCTTACGCGGGCGGCGTGCATTTTGAAATGACTGGTCGTAATGTCACCGAATGTGTTGGTGGTGCTTTCCAAATCACCGAACACGACTTGGCGCAGCGCTACCATACTTATTGTGATCCCCGCTTAAATGCCGATCAGGCTTTGGAGCTGGCGTTTTTAATTGCGGATCATATTAAAGCGGCTCGCTAAACCAGCGATGCTAGACTAAGCCACCTATGGGTGGCTTTTTTGTCTGCTTTGAATGATTTTAGATGCGCCGTTTTAGCCTCGATGGTGATTGATTGCTCTATTGCTTTTAGATTCGCCGCTTGACCATTGATGATTAACGATGGCCCAGCGCTGGTGATCTTTCCAGCCGAATCCGCCAATGTTTAAATAATGCTTCGAATACCCTTCGTTCTCAAATCCCGCTTTTGATACCAGTTTAATTGAGCTTGTATTTTCGGGCTGAATATTGGCTTCCAAGCGATGTAGCTTCAGTTGGAAAAAAGCTTCTTCTAGTAATAGTCTTATACCAATCGTCATATACCCTTTTCCTTGATAGGGCATGAATACTTCGTAGCCTAAATATGCAGATTGAAAATAGCCTCTTACCACGCCAGAAATATTGAAGGTTCCTACAATATCACCGCTCTCTGTGAGACAGAGAAAATAGCGATATTCATCTGCCAGATAACCTGCATAGTTGCTTGGTGGATAGCTCCATGGCTGATGAAGCGAAGTGCTTGCTTGATAGAGCGCTTTGATCGATTCAGCATCCTCTGGCTTTGGTTTTCTTAAAAATAACACCGTCTAACTCCTAATTTTTAAGGCTCGCAAAAGAGCGCTGGGTTGGTCGTGGGGCACGACGATAGTAGCAAGGTTATTTAACTGCTGAAGATGGACTGGTTGGGCGAATCAGTCGGCTCTACAAATTGCAGTTAAGCTTCAAAAATTTCATCGATGCCGTTTGACTTTGCACCAAACGATGACCTGTTTTTGTGTGTCCCGTTTTAATTGTTATGGCTTTCTGTAAAGGCGAATTATTTGAGATGAATCGCTGATTCAAACAGAGGTTAAAAGTAGAAAAATACTGATCTTGCGCGTCATGTTTTAAGTTGCACATGTTTCCTAAATGGACGATGTTTGTCAACTTGACATATCTGGTGGAAACCAGCCATATGGGGTTGCGCGAGTGGTTTTCTATGGGCACTGAATACCAGTGGAGCGGCTGACGCAAGCGCCGATCCACGGTTCTGTTTCGTTAGTTTTCCTGAAACCTCGCTGCATATGGATTTAGTTGGTCATCAGTGGTTTCGCAGATGGGATGATATAAGCTTGGGCGACGTCCGCGGATCCATCGTCGACCGGTGCACATTTCCAATTCATCGCCTTTTAGATCGGCTACAACCATGTCATTGTCGATCTTGTCAGATTCAACAATCACTTCTCCATATGGGTTCAGTACCATGGCATTGCCGGTCCGTACTTCATCTAAATCTAAACCAACGCCATTACTAAATATCAGGAACATTCCATTGTCGTGCGCCCGAGCAGGTAACCAACGCATCAGCCATTGACGTCCTTTTTTGCCTTGCATTTCAGCCCGTAGCGCATGTGGATTTTGTTTACGTTGATGCCAAAGTTGTGGGTCGATGAGCCCCATGGCTTGAGGGCTGCGCGAGTTACAGCCGCCAGTTTGGTGGGGCGCAATGAGAATGTCAGCGCCCATCAGGGCCGTGATTCGAGCATTCTCAACCAAGTTATTGTCCCAGCAGATCAAGATACCGACACGGCAACCGTGCGGAGTGTCGAAAACAGTATAACGATCGCCACTCGACATGTATTGGCTAATAAAGGTATGTAGTTTTCGATGTTTCTCTAGGCGACCATCGGGCATTGCCATCACATAGGTATTAAATAGTTGGTTATTGTCGGCTAACTCAATTAAGCCTGCGCCAATAGTCATCTGATATCGCTTGGCTAAATCTAATAAATGTTGGCAGCTTGGTCCTTGCGGAACGGGTTCTGCTAGCCCTCTGATCGCGTCTTCACTCAACTGAGAAACATGCCAGTAGCCAGTAATGCACATTTCTGGAAAGACGATGATTTTTACAGCTTGTGCTGCTGCCGAGATGACATAGTTTTGTATCACCGATAGATTGAAGGATTTATCATCGGCTTTATGATTAAACTGGACGGAAGCGACGCGTAGATCTTTCATGTTGACCTCTTTCTAAAACAAACGGGATGAGTAAGTGTAGAAATTTCATTTCATTCCGTATAATGAATAATTCTCAACTATTGATGAGTAAATGGAATGGATATCGATCTTATTCAGGCTTTCTGTCAGCTTGCAAAAGATAGAAATTACACGCTCGCTGCGGCTCGCCTTTTTATCAGTCAATCAGCATTGACTAAAAAAATTAAACGCTTAGAAGAGAGCATTGGGGTGGCATTGTTTACTCGCGGAAGGAATGGTGCCGAGTTGACTCAAGCGGGCGCAAGCCTTTTGCCGGAAGCTGTAAGCCTCACCGCTCGATTTGTAAGTTTCGAGCGTTTGGCCAGTTGTGTTGCTGCAGGTGAGTATGGCCATTTAAAGGTTGGTTTTGGTATTTCAACTTATCTTCAGGCTCCTTTACTGATCGCTAAATTTAAGCAGCAATTTCCCCATGTTCATATCACGCTAAATGACCTCCCTTCATCGGACCAAGTGGAGGCTTTGCTCGATGGTGACTTGCACTTGAGCTTTAACCGTTTGCCGGATATTAAGCCGCCTTTAAAAGGCATGCAGCTGTTTTCCGATGGTTTGGCTATTGCGGTGAACAGCAGTCAAAGGGTCGACGAATCTAATATTTTGGCGTCATTGGCTAAGCTAAATTATCTACAACTGCGCCCTTCTCGTGGACAGGGTTTAGCGACTCAAATTGAGCGCTATTTTAGTGCAAACCAACTTAGCGTAAGAGCGACGCAAGAGGCGAATGATATCCTGACCTTGCTGACTTTAGTTTCTGCGGATCTCGGCTATACCATTGTTCCTCAAAGTACCAGTACCATCTGCCAAGATAATATCCGTTTAATCCCGATTCATGGTCCTGATGCTGTTTGGGATGTCGGTTTAATTTGGAACGATAGCCAACAGGACGGGGTGCGTGATCAGTTTATCAATGCAGTCTCTATCAATGAAATGATCCCGCTGGGCGGTCATTAGATGTTTCTGGATGAAAGCTTGGGTCGGGGTTTATTGGGCTCTGTGGTGATTTTGATCGCGACCGTGCTTGTGAGCAATTTATCTGCAAGACCGATCTTTTAGTTAATCTGTCGCTAAACTTAAGCATCGTTCAATGATTAAGGATAGTGAAGATGGCCTGGGCTTTGACGCGAACCCAATGGGTGGTATTAATCGGTTTGCTGTTTAATATTGTGGCCGCCTTAATGACCAATTTTTATATTGACCGGGTCAGTCAAGATGCCCATGGAATGGTGCAACGCCAGCAGCAGCATGACAAATTAATCGGACAAACCTGGCAACAAGTTGACGGATTAGAGCGCAAACGAGAACTGATCTATAGCCTGCTGGCGAGTGAAGCTCAGACTCAGCGCTCGATCCCCGTTCATGTACAGCAGCTGGTCGCTAAAGATTTGCAGTATTGGTTGGAGCAAGGGGAAATTTCGGCCATAAGTTTGGATAATCTGGCGAGTCTGGACTTTTTTATTGATAAAATTCAAAATAGTTTGCGCCAGCGCATTGATCATTGGTATTTGCAGAATATCGATTTAAGCAGTCGTTATACTGAGCAAATGGCGACCATTTCAGCTTTGAGAAATTTAGCATTATTTCTACAAATTATTGGCTTGGCGCTGATTTTAGCACGCGACTTAAGTCGTCATTGATAAGCAAATAAGGGCAGTATTGTGGCCAATACCGAACATCAGGAAAACTTAGATAGTATCGATAAATTGAGTGTCTTGTCTTATCGCTTAGGCTGGCTAGTGCTGGCTTTTGCCTTTGTCTGGGCCGCTTACAGCGGTATTTATCAGCATGCCATTAGGCAGCCCTTATGGCTATTAGCCGCGGCTTGTAGTTTGTTGGCACACAATTTACATATTTACAGCAAATCGATCCGTTACTTAGTGCAAGCCTGTGGATGGGCGGCACTTTGGTTAAGTTTACTTTTCTATCTATGGCATTGGCCGCTACTGGCAAGCCTCGCGATGGGGGCTTTTTATGTGGTGGTATCGGCCTTGGTCTATAAAGAGAGCTTTTGCTTCGATTTAGGTCTACTGCGTTGGTTGCCCACGGTATTACTGGCGGATTGGTTAATTTATTTAAGTCCCTGGAGTCAATTGCGGCTGCCTTTGCTATGTTTCATCAGCATTGGCTGCGTGATTATTGCCTATCAGAAACTCAAGCAGCCGCTGCACTTTGATATTGGCAAGCGCAGCAATTACCAATTGTAGCCGCTGTGAACAAGCGCAGCGCTGGTATTGCCAAGCACAAGCGGTTTACTGCGCTTAGGCGAGTAGATTGAGCGGTAGTTGCTCGTACAGTAGCTTGGCGCTCATCAGTAGCGTAACCGAGATAAATACCGGTCTTATCAGTCGATTTCCTTGCGACATCACCAGTCGACTGCCCAGTAGTGAGCCTAAGACTTGTCCTACCCCCATGGTGAGTCCGATAGCATAATCAATACTTCCCAGATGAATGAAAAACACTAGCGAGATGATATTCCCCATTAAATTGAGGGGCTTGGTCATCATGGTGGCTTGTTTGAGGGTATGACCTAATAACATGACAAAGGCTATCATCCAGATTGAGCCAGTTCCGGGTCCAAAGAATCCATTGTAGAAGCCAATGATCGGCCCGCATATCAGCATAAATTGGGTGATGGAGAGCTTGGCTGGTGAGGCCGCACTGGTTTTTAATTGTTTGGACAGGATCGAATAAACGGTGATCGCCAACATTAAAACAGGTAACAGCACTTCCAATAGCTCTTTATTAAACAGACTGACGCAGTAGGATCCCGCTAAGGCTCCCGCGGCAGTAGTGGCGATCCCCAGACCCAGCCCCTTCAGGTTCAATTGCTTGTGCAATAAAAAACTGAGGGCGGTGGTGAGCTCTCCGATCACCGCCTGAAAGCGGTTGGTTCCTAGTACTGTCATCGCAGGAAGTCCGGCGAGCATCAAGCCTGGCACGGCAATCAGTCCGCCTCCGCCAGCAATTGCATCCACCACGCCCGCGACAATCGCGACCACAAACAAGATCAGATAAATATTGCTGTTCAGCTCGGCAAGTAGACTGGTTTGCATCGATTTTTCCATGATAATTGAATAACTGGCAATAGTTGTAACATGGCTAAGCATGTAGTTAAATTAACAGATCTTTATTCCATCATTAAGGTGAAGCTTAATGCTTAATTCTCAGGATCTGCAATTTTTTGTCGTTATCGCGGCCAGTCGGTCTTTGGCTGCGGCGGCGCGAACAATGAATGTGACTCCGCCGAGTGTGTCGCAACGCCTCAAAACGATTGAACAAAAGCTAGGGGTTAGCTTGGTGGAGCGAACCGCCCGAGCGATATCGCTGACCAGTGAAGGGCAGCTGTTGGCGGAAAGAGGCCGTTTGCTGTTAACTCATCTGGCAGCGATTAGTGAGGATATTTCAACCAACAAACTGACCGTTTCCGGCCATCTTCGGCTGGTGGCACCACTGGGACTAGGGACAAAGCATATCGGGCCAATTATTGGCGAATTTCAACAACTTTATCCCTTAACCGAGATTGAATTAATTCTGTCTGATGCCCCAAAATGGTCGGTGCATCAGAGTCCTGACTTGCTGTTGTATATTGGCGCGCTGCAGGATTCATCATTAAAGCGTGTGGTCTTGGCGCAAAATCAAAGATTATTGCTGGCATCTCCAAGCTACCTCGCCACGGCTCCGGCCCTCGTCAAGCCAGCCGATTTAGCCCAGCATCGCTGTATTGTGCTCAGAGAAAACGATGAGGATGCCAGCATGTGGCGTTTTACTGAAACCGCCACCAGGACGCCCCATTCGGTCAGAGTTGAACCTCATCTGGCGAGTAATGTGGGTCAAGTGACGAAAGACTGGTGTCTTGCTGGACGAGGGCTGATGTTGCGCTCTGGCTGGGATGTGAATAAAGAGTTGGCCCAAGGGCAACTGTTGCCGCTATTGCCCGATTACAGCTTAGCTGCGGCGGATATTGTTGCCCTGCTTTCCGCCGATAGCGATCATCGAGCTAAAAAAGTGACCGTTTTTCTCGATTTTTTAAAAGAAAAGCTTAGGCAAAGGCTTGCTTAGCGCGGGCCTCTGTTTTCAGACTGGTGGCATCAGGCGGTGTTTATATTTGCTTATAGCCATGCCACTGTCATCATAAGCTCTGTTCCAGACTCGTGGTTAACTTCTGTGCCACGCTGGCTGCATGTTGCATGTCGTTATCTACGGTTTCCATTTCGGTGGAGGTCTGCAAAATATTCTCTGACATTTCTTCTGCCATATTGGCTTGGGTTTTAACTGCACTTTCAATGGCGAGTACCGTATCATCAACTTGTTTGATGACTTGATTAATCAGTGAAATATTGGCTTGAGCATCGCTTGATGCTTGTTGAATGTCGTGTATTTTAGTACCAATATCAATAGAAGCATCCTGAGTTTGGCCTGCGAGGTGCTTCACTTCATTGGCTACGACCGCAAATCCTCGGCCAGCGTCTCCAGCCCGAGCGGCTTCAATCGCGGCATTTAAAGAGAGGAGATCGACCTGGCTGGAGATCTTACTAATTGTCTCTAATACCATGCCGATTTCTTGTGCCGCGGATTCTAGATTATCCATTTGTTTGGTCGAGTGTTTCACCTTTTCCACTGCTTGCAAAACAATGGTTCGGCTTTTACTGGCATTGTCGGAAATTTCTTTTACGGTGTTCGACATCGCAGAGGATTTTGTGGCGACTTGTTGCAAACTTCCCTTTATTTGGTTTGAAGAATTAGATACCAGCGTAATGCTGCTGGTCATTTCACTTAGGCCTGATAAGGAGGCATCGAGCAATTTTCTTGTTTTTAATCCCGTTTGAGAAAAAGCCTTGGCAATGAGTTCAAGTAGCTGGGCTGCAGAGATCAGTTTATCGGGTGAAATAATAGACACTTTACTTAAGGCTTCAAGATATTTATCTTCGTCAATATTCAGTTTTCTAGCATGCGCTCGAAATTTATCGAGATCGGGGGCTTCGGTGAGAACTTGCCCTCCGACGATACTGCCCACTTGTTTATCTTCAATGATAATTGGCACCGCAAAATCGACCAGCCCACTATGGCAACGGTATATCGCAGGTTTCGACAGGTTTGCCGCTAAGGTTCCACCCCCCGCATCACACTGGCAACATAATTTTAAACCTTCAGGATTACCGCGGTTTAATTCCATGCAAAATGACATAAAGTTACTTGGCTTTGTGATTGGAGCACCTTGATCATCAACGGTGATACTGGCGACACCAAAGGCATTGGAAAAGGCATCTTGAACTTGCTGCAATAATTCAACATCAATTAGGTCTTTCACTGAATACTTTGCGTTATTTTGAGTCGATGCGGTCTTCGGTTGAATACTCACGTGTTTTAATTGTTCATCGATGGTTTTTATTTCGATCGATAAAGAGGCATGTGGAGGGATTTTATTGGCATGCGTCGATTCTTTAGCGGAGGCAATTTTATTCTTGTAAAAGTAGCGGACAACAGAGCTTGCAACAATAAAAAAAAGACCAAAAAATATCATTTGTGCATTCGACATTAGCTTACCCTAACTCTTCTTTAAAGTATTATCCGGACTCATATAATGCGCAGCAGAGCACGGATCGGCGATAGTAAATTTAGATACTGATGTCGTAGATTGTTGATCATGTTAATGAAAATCAAGTGCTTGCCGCACAATAAAAAACATAGGATTATTTTTTACAATTATTTTTGTCAAAAAAGACTAATTTTTACAATTAAAGCGAAAGCTATTTGATATTGGCGCAAGATAAAGGTGTTTTTATCGAACTAAAAGCGGTGTGAAATGGTTTCTAAAGCTTTAAAAGCTTGGTATTTCTAGCACGCTATCAAGCGAAATAGTCCTATTAACTAAAAGTATCAACTTCGTCTGATTTTTGGTTAAATTTGAAACTTATTGGCCATTAATATCCCTTCCGCTGGGCTATGCTTATTCAGGTTGTTAATCATTAATACAGGAGTAAGCGATGAAATATATCAGTTTAGCTTTATTGGGATGGGCGAGTTTGCTTTCGATGAGTAGTCAAGCCTTACAGCTGAGTAGCCCAGATATTGCGGAAGGGAAAAAAATGGATGCCAAATTTGAGTATCAGGGTTTTGGTTGTAATGGGGGAAATCAGTCGCCTCAGCTGAATTGGCGAGACGTTCCCGAAGGCACCAAAAGTTTTGCTCTGACCGTTTATGATCCTGATGCGCCAACGGGCAGTGGTTGGTGGCATTGGATCGCTATCGATATTCCAGCTAGCACTCGACAACTCGCTGCGGGGGTTGATATTAAAAAATTGGGTGGTCTTGAATTGAACAATGACTATGGCAGTGCCAGTTTTGGAGGTGCCTGTCCGCCCAAGGGGCACGGTATGCACCGCTATGTGTTTACCCTATGGGCCTTGCCGACCGAATCGCTTAAACTTGATGTAAATGCTAGTCAGGCTGTTGCTGGCTACAAGCTTAATGCTTCGGCCTTAGCAAAGGCCAAGTTAACTGCGACTTATGTGCGTGAATAACAAATGGTGAAAGCGAGTAAGGCCTTGGAGGTGGTGTATTATCAGGGCGTTTATCAGCAGCGTTTACGTAATGTCTCCTTATTAGTACCCAGTATTATCTGGGTACGTAAGGGCACTAAGCAGCTGAGTTATCGCCAAGGCTCGTTGGATTTGGATGCTAGTCATCTGTTCATTGTGGCGGCCCATGAGCGCTTTACCTTTGTCAACCTGCCCCTTGAGCAGTGCTTTCACTCGACGCAGTTTTGTTTTCATATTGCCCCCGAAGCGTCGATGTTAAAGCGTAGCTTGGCGGTATCTAAGCGTTTCATCCCTGTGGTCACCCTTAGTCCTGCGATGCAGCAAACATTATTGTCACTGAGTGCGATCGATCTCAGTTTAATCAGTGATGCGGTGCAGAGTCATTGGGTTGCTGGCGTATACCAGCAGTTAGCCGAGGAGGGGGCGCTGCATTTGCTATTTCCCACTGCTGTGCTCAGTTTTAGCCAGCAGTTATGTCGGTTCTTGCAACAAAATCTGGCAGCGCCAAGCCTGATCGACGATGCTTGTCAGCATTTTGCTATTAGTCGGGCGACTTTAATCCGCCGCTTAAAAGCGGAAAATACTCAGTTTGGAGTATTATTGCGCGAGCTACGAATGAATCATGCGCTTGGCTTAATGCAAGCTGGCCTTGCCAATCAATTAGAGCTAGCTATTGCTTGTGGTTATCTCTCGCAGAGTCGTTTTAGCCAGCGCTTTACCGAACATTTTGGTTTAAGCCCAAAGCAATATCGAGACACCTTAGCGCTTATTGAATAAACCGGCACTGCGCGCTTTAGATGATGGTGGGAGTGTGTCAACGTTTAGGGAACATTGGCTTCAAAAGAATCTTATTTGCCGCGACTCTTGATGACTATATGTGGTTGGTATCGTTGCCTAAATCAGAATCAATCTTTTGCGCTTTCAGTTATTGGATGCTTACCGCGAAACCGATAGCTCGCATCGTGGATAAAGCAAAATGCAATATCGTGAGCCGTAAGTCATACCACCAGAGACTTACCTAGCGAGGCCACGCATTTGGTTTGGAAACTACAAGCTTGTTAGCTTTTTTCTTAAATTTAGTTGTTGAGTATGCAGTGTTGTCGAAATGTTTCGTTTACTCATGCGATAAGCGGGGGTTTTGATTCGCTCGCCTAAGACGAGCGAATTGACTGAGCATATTATCTAGCGTCAGGACGCAGCGCATATTTGCCGGGGCCGATTAGCAGTAGGGTTATTGCAGCAAATAAATATGTGGCAATACTTTCGACTGACCAAGCGCCTGTACGAGTGAGAGTGAAAAAGTCATCTATATGCATCAGGCCGATGATCACTAGACAGGTTCCTATCGTTATGCCTGCGCAGACGCGTGTATAAATCCCTAAAATAATAAGGATTGGCGCGACAACTTCACCTAAAAATACGGCGTAAGCAAAATAGCCTGGTAAGCCTAAGTTAACGAACAGTCCTTGAATAAATCCGGTGCCTGCAATTATTTTATGGATGCCGTGAAGCAAAAGCATGCCACTGAAACTGACACGCAACACCAATTTTCCTAAGTTTGGAAAATCGAACCAAGACTCAAGTTTATCTAAAAGGTACATCATTTACTCCTAATGTGTCTCTAACAAAAACATATCGTATTGTTATACCACGGTTTTTTATGTTTATTTAATATAAAAATACTAATGCCAATGATATTTGTTTGAATCTTGATCTAGATCTTTCTCAAATTAGATAGCGATCAAGGGGCCGTGAGCGTTAGTTTCGCACTGCTGAAGGGCTATGGTCTGATTTAAAATGGAGCTGGCGACTGTTTGGAGAGGGAGCAAAAGTACCGCATATCACGCCTTGGTGATTGCGAAGGTCTGATCATCCAACATGTGGCTAGCTGTTCTTTGGGAGCTTGTATGTTTTGTTTATCGCAGAAATACTGTCATGGGAAGTCGGCTGCTCTTTAGCGTCGTCAGCGCAATAAACGGCCTCGGTGGTTGTTTGTGAACCTGAGTCCTATAAAAAGTGTGCTAGCTTTAAATATGTGATCGTCGGTTCTGTTATGGCTATAGAACCAACAGGGTGGTTCTGGTTTTACCAACCCTTAAGATATGCAGTCGGTCGACGCTTTCACCTAGGGGAATGATGTCTATATAAAGCATGAATATAGCGAGGAATAGATATAAATGGATAAGCCGATTAGACCTTTTGCCCACGCAATTGATGGCAGGATTGTCGCCAATAAAAAGCTTGTTAATGTTGATGACCGTCATTTAACTCCTGGGAATAAGGAAGGCTCGCAACGCGCCTTTACCACGGTATTTGCACCAGCAAAACCGGGTTCAGCCTATAAAGATATTCATGAAGGTCTAGGGGGGAAAATTACTCCTGTTGAAGGGAGCACGAAGCAAACCTGGATCAATTTTGGGGATGCTCAAAGAGCGCAATACTATGTAGCCAGCTACTCTGAACAGCACATTAAATCGGATCTTAAGCAATCATTCAATATTGCGCAGCAGGCGGCTGATGTTGGTAGAATTATGCAAGAACGAAAAAAAGCAAAAGGTAAAAGTTCCGGCTTTAGTTCGATGAAAACAGCACTAGAAGCTCATAAAGCACGTAAAAATCGTAATCAATTTCAATTACAGGCCCCTTCGTTATTTATCAACAGCCAAACTGCTACACGGGAAAAAATCGCTAGTCAAAGAATGAATGCATGGGGGGATGCTGGCCCGGTTATTCGTGGTTTTGACGTAGAGAATAAAACTACTCGTGAAATTTTAATGTCATCGGTGGTGGAGGAAGATAAAAAAGCGACACGTTCCGAAGTGATTAATGTCGACCAAAATAAAGCCGCTAATCAGGTTGGGGTTTCAGGCAAAGGCAAGCAGCATCTATTTAAGGGAATACTGCCGAGCTCACTCGGCAGCGTCGTGTTTAACCCACAGAATATGTCTGATCAGTTTAGTAATACTTCGGGACAGGTCTCAAGCTTAAATCACTTTGAGAAAAAGTATGGCCTTTTTTCCACTGTGGGGGTCGTTGCCAGATTAAACCAACCCAGCCCAAATCGGCCGACAGTGGCTGCTGAATCGATAGTGGATAGGCGATCTAAGCGGCCAAGAAGAGAAAGAAAGTAGTTATATAAAGGTGGCTCGTATCGTCGGCTAGCCGGCTCTTCTCTGGCTTCCGGTACTACAATATCTGGCACGCGATTCCTCGCAGAGCGTTTTACTTATAATCGTGAAGTCGAATCATCCATATCCAAGCGAAAATAGAATTTGGAACTTTAAATCCGTATTTGATCATGCTGGTTGCAGCCGGGTCGTTTTGAATTTATCTAATTTGGTGATAGCACATGCCAGTGCTGTGCAAACCGATAAGTTTTGAGGCCTTTTGGGTTTCTCTATTGTTGCCTGTCTTTATTTACCAAATATCACACCCTCTCGTGTCACTTATGTTCACAGGACACTCGAACTTCTGGCGTTTATTGACCACACTTATTACATGGTTTTATGCAGAGGGTTTCGCACCGCTGATGAAGAAAATTATCACGCTCTTGCTGATTGTCGCACTGCTCATCTTCACTGCTTGGTGGTTGCGCAGTAAACCACTGTCAGTGGTTTTGGTTCGGGTGGAAGTTGGCGATGTGATCGAAACGGTGGTTAATACGCGCGCCGGTACTATTAACTCTTGCCAGCGAGCGCGTTTAGCTTTGTCGGTGGGTGGCGTGATCGCTGAGTTGCATGTTCGAGAGGGGGATCGGGTCAAGCGAGGCGAGCCTTTGCTGGCACTCTGGGATCAAGATCTGCAGGCGCAGCAAGAGCAAGCTCAGGCTCGTGTTACCTTGGCCCAGCAACACGCCCAGTTAGCTTGCTTGCAGGCTCGCTTCGAGCAACGAGAGTCACGGCGTTTACAACCGCTACAAAAGCATGCGCTGACCTCGGAAACGAGTATTGATCGGGCCGATACCTTGGCTGCTACCAGTGCCTTAAACTGTGAGGCGAGTGAAACGGAGCTGCTGATAGCGCGCGCTCAGCTTAAGCTGGCCGAGGCTCAGTTGCAACAAACCCATTTATTTGCACCCTTCAGTGGCATTGTGGCGGAAGTGAATGGCGAGCTAGGCGAGTATCTTACGCCTTCTCCGCCGGGGGTCGCGACCTTGCCTGCTATCGATCTGATTGATGTTAGTTGCCTGTATGTCTCAGCTCCCATTGACGAGGTCGACGCAGCCAAATTACGGGTCGGACAAGCGGTGAATGTGCTGCTCGATGCCTTACCAAAGCAAGTTTTTCCTGCTCGCCTAAGTCGTATTGCTCCCTATGTTCTCGATTTGGAGAAACAGGCTCGCACCGTGGAGGTGGAAGTGGAGCTAGGGGCATTGCCGAGCGATATTCAGTTACTGATTGGTTATAGCGCTGACTTGGAGATCGAGATCCAGCGCCGCGAACAGGTACTGCGCATTCCGACGGAAGCCATCACTGCTGAAGGCGTGGTCTATCTGTTTGAAAATAATAGCCTGAAGCCGCTTAAACCTGAGCTTGGACTGAGCAACTGGAGTTGGCAGGAAATCTTTTCGGGGTTGCACGAGGGTCAGCAGATTGTTCGTCAAGCGGCTCGGGTTGAATATCAGCCGGGAATGCAGGTCAGCGGCGATGATTAAATTGACTCAGGTAGATCGCAGATTCAAATTGGGAGAGCAGTTGATCAATGGTCTTAAGCAAATCAACTTGACCATTCAAGCGCAGGAGTATGTGGCAGTGATGGGGCCATCGGGTTCTGGAAAATCCACTTTGCTGAATGTGCTTGGTTTATTGGATCGTCCTGATAGTGGGCAATATCAACTGCAAGGGCAAGACACCGCCGCGATGAACGAGCGTCAACTGGCTTATCTTAGAAGTACCGCGATCGGGTTCATTTTCCAATCCTTTCATTTAGTTCCTCGTCTCACGGCGATGGAAAACATCGAACTACCGTTGATATTGGCGGGGATTACTCCCCATATTCGCCAACAAAAGGTGAGCCAGCTGCTCAGTCAGTTAGATTTAACTGCCCGTGCTGAGCATCGACCCGAGCAACTCTCTGGTGGTCAGCGGCAACGCGTGGCAATTGCGCGCGCCATGGTGATGAACCCGGCCCTATTATTGGCTGACGAACCGACTGGTAACCTCGACAGCCACGCCGGTGGTGAGGTGATTGAGCTGCTGGAACGCTTAAATCGAGAGACCGGGATCACCTTGGTCGTTGTGACTCACGATCTTAGCCTTGGTGAGCGAGCGAGGCGAATGCTGCAAATGGCCGATGGTGCGATTATTCAAGACTCGGGTGTGACTCCGCATGCGCTTGCTTGACGCCATCGGCTATGCGCTCGCTGCTTTGTTACGGCAACGGCAACGGCTACGGGCGGTAATGTTATTGGCAGCGATAGCCATCAGTGTTGGCTCTGTGGTGATGATGACCGCCCTGGGGCAAGGGGCGCGTAATTTCGTAGAGCAGGAATTCTCATTTTTAGGCAAAGATGTGCTGATCATCTTACCTGGGCGTAAGGAGACAACGGGTGGTATGCCGCCTGTGACGGGCACTAGCCTGCGAGATCTGACGCTGGCTGATATGGCGCATATCCAGCGTCGCATCCCTCATCTGCGAGTTGCGCCTCTGGTGCTGGGAGCTAGTGAGGTAAAATTTGCTAGTCGCAATCGTCAATCGATGATTCTGGGGAGCACAGCCGAGATCTTCGCCACTCACCGTTTGCGCTTGTTGCGTGGTAAAACGCTGCCCGATATTCCGCTTGAAAGTGCTCGTCCGGTGTGTGTACTCGGCGCGACTCTGGCGCAAGAATTGTTTGCTCAAGCGAATCCTTTGGGACAATGGATCCGCTTGGATAATCGTCGCTTTCGAGTCATTGGCACCTTTACTAGCGAGAGTAGCAATATGGGGCTTAAATTTGACGAGACGGTACTGATCCCAGTGGCTTCTGCTCAATCCTTATTTAATGCTCCCGGTCTGTATCGTCTGTTTGTTCAAACGCTCACACCGCAGGACTTAGCCGCGCAGGGATCTTTACTACTGCAAGTGATCGCCGAACGGCATCAAGGGGTGGCCGATGTGACTCTGCTGCGTCCCGATTCGTTACTCGCCACTTTCAACGAAATTTTGTTTACGCTCACGCTAGCCGTGACTGGGATTGGCGCTATTAGCTTAATTGTTGCCGGTATCATGATGATGAATATTATGCTGATTAGTACCCATCAACGTTGTGCCGAAATTGGTCTGCTAAAAGCTTTAGGAGCCAGTAATGGCACGGTGCGTCGCCTGTTCCTCTGCGAAGCAATGCTTCTCTCATTGGGTGGGGGCATCGTCGGTCTGCTAGTGGGATATTCGGCGGTGGTCTTGTTGGCTTGGTATTACCCGGACTTTCCGGTACAGGTTCCGCTGTGGGCTTCCGCCAGCGCCTTGCTCAGCGCCGTGGTGATCGGCCTACTGTTTGCGTTGTTGCCGGCAAATCAAGCCGCCCGCCAGAAGCCAGTGGAAAGTTTGAAGGGGAGTCATCAATGAGAGTGGGGGATTGGTTTTTTTGGTTATTGCGCAGCCTCTTGTCAGGGCGTCTACGTAATCTGCTTAGTGCGCTTGGTATTGCTATTGGGATAGCTGCCGTTACCACTTTAACCGGGATTGGCGAAGGCTTGCGTCTCTACCTTTTAGACAGCTTCTCTCAGTTTGGTTCGCACCTGATCGCCGTTACGCCCGGAAAAGTGACCACTCAGGGGCTGTCTGGTGGGGTGATCAGTACCGTGCGTCCCTTAACCTTGGCCGATGCGCAAAGTTTGCGACGGCTGGCAGGCGTGGTAGCCGTGGTGCCTGTCACCTCGGGTACTGGGGAGCTAAAAGCGGGCAAGCTGAGCCGTAACAGCGACATCCTGGGGGTGGGTTATCAAGCCGCCGAAGCTTGGCATTTTAGTATCGAACAGGGGCGTTTCTTGCCGCCGGATGAGAGTCATCGCCCGCGAAACTTGGCCGTATTGGGCAGTAAGCTAGCTGTGGAGTTGTTTCCTAACGCTGCGCCGTTGGGGCAGTTTCTGCGGGTGGGTGAGCGCCGTTTTCGCATTGTTGGTGTGATGCAGCCAAAGGGGCAATTTCTTGGCTTTGATTTGGATGATGTGGTGTATATTCCGGCCGCGCATGCGCTGGCTATCTTCAATCGCGAGAGCTTAATGGAGGTGGATGTGGTTTACCGCCCCGATATCCCTGCCACAGTCATGCAACAGCGGATTTTTGAGCGGTTGTTTCGGCGCCATGGTCGCGAAGATTTTACTCTGTATACTCAGCAAGACATGCTGGCGAGCCTGGATAAGATCCTCAGCATCATTAAGGCTGCCATCGGAGGTCTGGGGGCAATTTCTTTATTCATTGGTGCAGTGGGGATCTTCACCATCATGAGTATTGCTCAACAAGAACGGATCCCAGAGGTGGGTTTACTGCGTGCGCTTGGGGCTCGGCGTGCTACGATCTTACTGTTGTTCTTGGCCGAGGCGATCGCTTTGGCATTAAGCGGAGGGCTGGTTGGCCTGGCGCTGTTGCTTACCGTGCAACTAAGTGTTCATGCCTTGGCTCCAGAGCTTCCTTTGGTGGTTCATCCTCTTTATTTGCTGCTCGCATTGTTGCTATGTGTATGGGTTGGTCTGATAGCTGGAGTACTGCCCGCTTGGCGGGCCATGCAGCAAGATCCGGTGGAAGCGCTGCGTAACGAATAAGTATTGGTTGCTGCTTTGGCGCATTCAATAAAAAATTGGACGCACCGCTAGCGCTGGTGAGTTTGTGCTTTGCATATGATTGATTAATCGGTCACCCGTTCAGTTGATTTGTATGGCATTCGTGATTGCTGTGCATTGCTAAAAGCAGTATTTTAGCTTTCAGCTATTCGTTTTGGTTGCTCGCTTTATGATTAGCCATTAGGAGATTTGATGGATAGTAGCGCGATGATGATATGGGGGGTGCTGTTTGGCGCTATCGGTATCGGCTATTTTAGTTATGGCAGAAAGCAGCAGGCAATCGTGCCGCTATGTGTTGGTATTGCCTTGTGTATTGTGCCTTATTTTGTGTCCAGCCTGAGTATGTTATTGCTGGTTGGCTTATTACTGGCAGTGCTCCCTTATTTTATCCGCTGGTAGTGTTGGCCGCTTTTTTATCTTATCACTTTGGCTGCAGTGGCGACTTTGGCTTAAATTGATGCTCATTTAGTTGACGGAGGCTTGAATGGCAGTATTACGAGAAATGCGAGCCGCGGATTATCAAGCAGTGATGGCGCTTTGGAGGCAGGCCGAAGGGATGACCTTGCGTGATGCTGATTCGGAGCCAAGTATTGCGGCTTATTTACAGCGGAATCCGGGGTTAAGTTTTGTGGCTGTGGCGCAGCAGCAGTTGGTTGGGGCGGTATTGGCAGGCACCGACGGCAGAAGAGGTTATTTACAACACTTAGTCGTGGCGAAAGCGTATCGCTCGCAGGGCTTGGGGCGTCAGTTAGTGGCGCAAGTGGTTGCGGCCTTCAAGTGCCAGGGCATTGCGAAAACCCACCTGTTTGTGCATCTGGATAACTTACATGCTCAGCAGTTTTATCAAAGCCTGAATTGGTTCCCCCGTGACGAGGTGCGGATGTTTTCCTTTAATGCCTCGAGCAATCCAGAGGTGTGAAGTCTGGCTCGCTGATTAAGCGTGGGGACTGGGGATGTTGACTCGGCCACAGGGGCTGATGGTGGTTCGAATGCTCAGACTTAAGGTGGTCGAGACGGAAATACTGAGCATGACTAAGATCGCAATTAAAATCACCAGCTGATATTTCACCGCGACCAATGGGTCACTGCCAGCCAAAATTTGTCCAGTCATCATACCTGGTAGGGTCACGATACCAACTGTGCTCATGGAGGCTAGCAAGGGGGCGAAGGATTGCTGCATTGCCGATTGCACAAAGCTTTGAGTGGCTTGGCTGCGATTGGCTCCTAGCGCAAGGTAGCCATAATATTCTTGTTTGGCTTCGCTGAGGCGGTTAAATAGGCGCTGTAGAGCGATAATATTACCGCTGAGGCTATTGCCTAATAACATACCGGCGAGGGGGATCAGGTATTGGGCGCTGTAGCTGGGATCCGGCTTGAGCAGGCCAAACAGCAAAATGAATAACACTGGGCTTAAACCGAGTAGCAGGCCGCAAGTGACCGCTAAAAATAAACCTCGTTTAGGCAGCTTGGCTTTATCAATGATGGCGCTGGCTCCAACCATGAGCATCAGCGCTAACCAGAGTAGGTTGATCCAAAGTTTATCTAAATCAAATAGAAACTGCAGATAAACGCCGAGTAAAGCGAGCTGTGCCACCATTCTGAAGATGCTCAAGAGCATATCTTTGCCCAAAGCTAAGTGAAAATGCCAGTTAATGAGCAATGGGACCAGCAATATCAGTGAAAAAAAAGCGAGTGCAGGCCAGCTTATATCAATGGTCATGGGTGCTCCCAAATAGACTTCAAGAGAAAATTGAAGTTCAACACGGCTTGGTGTTCGCTGCAACCTTTAATCCATATTGTAGCGTTGCCGAGTTACCTCGAAATAGTGACGGCTCAGGTTGCTGAATGGTTTACTGGGCTTGCTGTTTTAGCGCCTTGTTTGCAGGTTCATCTTGCTTGGGTTGGAACATGCGCACACAATTTTTACCGTCTGCTTTGGCTTGATAAACTGCTTTGTCGGCAGCCTTGATCATCGCTTCGTGATGGGTCATTTCTGAGCTGCGACTGGCGATGCCTACACTCACACTTATTTTATATTGTTGGTTGATGGACAAATTGGCGACTCGCTGACGAATCGCAGACCCGAGCCTTAAGGCGCCGTCTTGATCGGTGTCTGGACAAATGAGTAAGAACTCATCGCCCCCTAGGCGAGCCACCACATCATCACTTCTGACCGATTCGCGTAAATTGCGCGCGAGTAACATCAATACTGTATCGCCAGCATCATGGCCTTTTTGGTCATTAATCTGTTTGAAATGGTCGGCGTCTATCATCATGCAGACTAAGGGACTTTGTTGTGTTAAGGATTGTTGCCATAATTCTTTGAGTTGAATCATTGCATGGCGTCGATTGGGCAGACCCGTGAGAACATCGGTATGGGCCAAAGATTGCAAATGTTGATTGGTTTTTTGCAAGGCGAGGGTGCGTTCTTGTACTTTTTTTTCTAAGTTTTGATTGAGTTCGAGTAACTCATGATTGCGTACGCTAACTTGATGAAATAAACCACGTAATGCGGTAATTAAGGGTTCGGTTGCCAAATCTTTAGGCTGCGCGGCTTTGCTGTAGGCGGTTGCAGGCGGTTCACCGCTTTCGATATATTGCACTTGTTTCGCGAGCTCTTGGTCAATGCCGAGAATATGATAAGCCAGCCATTGAATCAGGTAGTCTAATAGCTGCTTAACTTGGGCATGCTGGTTGCTGTTGTCTAGATGTTCAAATTTATTTATTTCGTCAAGAAATTCGCGGTGAGCTGTAATGTGGATTTTTTTATGTCGAGGGTCGACTCGGCATAATGTCATTAATTGTTCTTCTTCTTGGAAGTGCTCTACCACATAGTGATTCAGCTCTACGGTAAATGGTCTTAGTTCTTCGGTTGATATCTGTTTTTGAGTGAGAAAATTGCCAATTTTATTAATCAGATCGATTAATTGGTGATGTTGCTTGTCTATTTCCTCCAAGCCAGTTTCAAAATCAGAGGTCCAACGAAACGGTTCCATTTGTTGCTTTCCAGCCTATCTGTAATTGACTGCTCGATGATATAGCAGTGTAGCCATGATTATTCGATATGAAGCGGAGAGCTACCATACCGATGAATCTAGGCGATAACGCTAATCTACATCAATAAAACGTGAAAAATGAGCACTTTTAAAGCACTTTTTCTATTTCAGTTTTTTCAGTTTAGTTGAAGTTATCCACGAAACGCATCATGTTAAGCTGCTTGGCAATTCAGTTTGGCGTATTCTGGGGTCGGTAGTGCATTAAGCTACTGCTGTAACATGTTATTGAGGTGAGCTGTGGAACAAAATTTATCTTTAGAACAAACTCGTGTGATTGGCGCTTTACTAGAAAAAGAAACAACGACGCCAGACCAATATCCGCTGTCGCTAAATGCTTTAACCTTAGCTTGTAATCAAAAGAGTAATCGAGAGCCAGTGATGAGTTTGTCTGAAGCTGAGGTGCAAGATGCAGTGGTTCAATTACAACAATTGCGTTTAGTGACCGAGGCTCCGATGGCTGGACGGGTGGTTCGTTACCAACATCGCTTTTGCAATTCTCAGTTTGGTGGTTTACAACTCAGCGAGCAACAACGAGCGATTATTTGTTTATTGTTTTTGCGCGGGCCGCAAACCCCTGGAGAATTACGTACTCGCAGCCAGCGTTTAGCAAACTTTAGTAGTGTTCAAGAAGTGGAGCAAAATTTACAGGCGTTGAGTGAACATGAGAGTGGCAAATTTATCTCTAAATTAGAGCGCGAGCCAGGGAAACGTGAATCGCGTTATATGCATTTGTTTTCTGGAGAATCTAGCTTGGCGGTGAGCCCAGACTCTACGCGAGAAACTTCATCAGAGGGCGAGCTACAACAACAAATAAATGCGCTTAAACAAGAGTTAGCAGCCCTAAAGCGAAGAGTTGAAGACTTAGAGTAATGCTTCTTTATATTGCCATTGGCTCGTTTTTGGAAATTCAAACAGCTTTAGTTTGGAAAACAACGGAAGGATTGAATGCTCAACGGCGACGGCATGTAATACCAATCTGATTCATTATACGATCAACGTATTGCGCAGCATAAATCTGCCGATAACCAGGCATGAAGTGCAGTAACTCGTGGCTCTAATAACAAGATATATAACGCCGTTAGTGGTGATTAAGGCCAGCAAGAGTGAACCGGTAATGAGTTAGATTGGTAAAGGGCGATAAACTAGAACTTTACCTGCGTCGACATAAGAAAGGCCAAGCATATTGCTGGCCTTTTGGTTCGCGACGCCTTGGCGATTAATGAAAGGGGAAAATGTAGTTAATCCAACCTTGCATTCTGAGTAGCACTTTGCGCATCACTGAGAGATGATGGAAATGCTCGGTATAGATGGCGACTTGGCCGCTAATGCCCATTGGCAGTTGATATTCATCGAATCGAGGTTCGGGATCGATGATCACCAAACTGCGACTATGTTTAAAAAATACCGCTGCACCACTTAAGTTTCCGTTGGCTTGAAATTCACCTTCGGCAATGCTTGGCATCACTTGTCTTACGGTGCCTTTAAATACTACGCCAGGCAGCGCGGTAACAATAAATTCAGCTTGATCACCCGCTTTCAGGCGCTTGATAGAGTTTTCCCAAAAGGCGCCGACAAACATTGATTGTTCCTTGGGTATAAAAGTCATGACAGGGCGCAGCGGCATTGGTACGGCCACCATGCCTTTGCGCAATGCGACCTGGGTAACAAAGCCATCACTCGGTGCGTGGACCACGGTCTGCTCTAGATCGAACAAAGCACTATCGAGCTGCCCCTGAATGCGTGCCACGTTAGTATTCACGCCGTTGATTTGCGAATCATAGGCGAGTTTTGCAATGGTTTCGTTGGCTTGTGCCGCTTGTAGTTTAGCTTCAGCAGCAAGGTAGGCTTGTTGGCGGTTTTCGACTTCTAATTCGGTGAAGGGGCTATTTGCTCCGCCTTTCTTTCGTCCTTCGGCATAACGTTGATAAGACTTTAAGTTGCGATCTCGCTCGGCGATAGCCGCGGTGGTATTTGCTTTGGCGCTGGCCCATTGTGCCATGAGTTGGGGCACTAATTGTTGGGCACTGGCCAATTCGGCCTGACGTTGTTCAACGATGGCTTGAAATGGTGTTGGGTCCAGTTTAAATAAGATTTCACCGGCTTGTATCGGCTGATTAACTTCCACTGGAACCTCAATCACCTTACCGCGAACTAGAGGCATGATAGGGACCGAGGTATATATTTGTCGGGCGTTGGCAGTGTAGGGATGGTTATAGTTCATCAATACTATCAATACCCCAACGATGAAGATGCCACCTAATACTGCGGTTGGCACCGTCCACTTGGTGAGCGGAATACGAAAGATCTTAAAAATAGCGATACACAGGCCCGCATAGGTGAGAATAAGCAATAAATCCATTATTGACTCTCTCCTTGTTCTAGTTGTTGCACATGCTTACTGATGATGGCGACTTGGCGTTTGAGTTTACTGATTTCGGCTTCCATCACCTGTTCTCGTGAGGCGAGTTGCTGTTCTTGATTTTCTAAGTCTTGTTGGCGTTGCTCGATTTGTTGAAAGCCCCAACCTCGGTCTTCGCGATACAGCGTGGCCCAAATCCATAAAAATGGCCACAATACATGCAACGTGAATAGGCTCACCCAACCGGCAACATGGATCGCATCTTGGTGGGGGTGATTGCGATGTTTTGATATTTCATAGGGAATATCATGAATGGCTATAATTCCGTAAAACAGGGTAAGCGCGACAAAAAGCAGTAAACCTAAAGCGAAAAAATCCAAAAACATAGTCCCCCCTCGGGATATTTTTGCGAGCAACTTAAACTATTGATTTAGCTTAAACGATCATAGCCGATAACTGAACTAACTGTGTAGACTATGGTTAATTTGCAAGTAAAAGCTGCATTCACACTAAAAATCATAGGCTCATTTTTACTCAATATTGAATTAATCGCGGTGAGGTCAACATGAGATTATCTTCGGTGGAACAAGTCTGGGATAAGGCTGAGCATAATGCGTTTACTGATATGTGTGAATTTGCCGCTTCGCTGTGGCTGTGTTTTCGCGAAGCCAGTGCACATGTGAGTGAACAAGGAGACATTCGGATCTTACGTCGTGGTTTTGAGCAAACCGATTTTGAACCGGCGGCTTTCCTGCATGTGGATGGTTTGGATTTACGAGACCCTAAATTGGTTGTGAGCCCGGATGGACGTATGTTATTGACTTGCGCAGGTGTAACGCGTCACGAGCTATCATCGCAGTTACAAAGCTATATTGCTTGGTCTGATGACGGGTTAATTTGGTCGGAGTTGAGCCCACAAGGGGAAGCCGGGATGTGGTTGTGGCGTAGCCGTTATTTAGCCGATAGCGCCTATGCAGTGGCTTATAGTTATCGCTTGGATAAGGTAGATCTATATCGGATGGACGCGAAAGGGAACTATCAGCTTCATTTAGATCCCTTGTTTAGCCTTAAACAAAATGGCCTCGCTTACCCCAATGAGCATGACTTGAGTTTGCTTGATGATGGCTCGGCGCTATGTTTATTAAGGCGCGATAAAGATAGCGCAAGCGCTCAACTGGGTTATGCGAAGCCGCCTTATTTGGAATGGACATGGCAGGACTTAGCATTACAAATTGGTGGTCCGGTAATGCTTAAGCTGGACGATGGGCGGTTGCTCTGTGCACTACGTTTATACCAACCGGTGCGTACCAGTTTGTGTTGGCTTGATGCAGATCAGGGGCGCTTAAAAGAAGTGCAAGTTTTACCTTCCGGTGGCGATACCAGTTATCCAGGTTTAGTACAGCGAGGTAATACCTTGTATTGCAGTTATTACTCCAGTCATGAGGATAAGACCGCAATTTACTTAGCGGAACTGGATTTAAGCGAAGACTAACATCCAAGACCCTTGGTAAATGTTTGCAGCAGTGACTTGAGCTGTATTTGCTGGTACGCCAGGCGGCGTACCAATCGGCATGATAAAAAGTTCTTATTGCGAATCTAAGTAATGAGCAAACCTTATCGCAAAGGGCAGCTAACGCTGCCCTTGATTCAATGCTGTACCACTAAAAAGTATAACCAAAACCAAAGGTGGTGATGAAGCCTTTACTGTCGTAGAAGTTAATGTTTGAGTCGCTATTTTGATAGCCAGCGGTGACATTAAACATTGCATTCTTCCAAGCAAATGGACGTTGGTAGAGGTAAATTGCAAATAAGGAGAGTCGGTCATCCTCTTGAGTTTGCATATTAAATACCGGGTTGCCATCAGAATACTTAGTTTGACCTAACTCTAGGTTGACCGTTAATAAATGACGCTCAATTTTATAAACACTGTTTAGACGCAGGGTATAGCTATTAAAATCGTTGGCGCTACCATCCGCTTTGCTCGTCGTGTAGACCAAGGCTGGAGACAGAAACCATTGTTTGGAAAGTGGCACAAACATTTCGCCAATGACTCGGTGTAAATTGGCATTGCGATTTAGCGCTTGGGCTTGGCTGGAACCTTGGCCAAATATAGCGACCCCACTTTGTTCGTTGTCAATGCTACGTTTGGCATAAACATATTCAAGGGTAAATGGACTATCGGCAATGGATTGATAACGCAGTCGTCCCCCTTGGACATTTTCATCAGTTTCTTGTCGAGCCACATTAGTGATATAAGGATCACTCCAGGTATCATTCATCAATGGCAACTCTGGGAAGTAAGCAACGGTCAACTGACTTTTATTGCTGATCGCGCGGCGATAACCCAACTCGTATTGAAACTGGGCTCGGCCTAAGTTCTCTTTACTGTTACCCACAAAAAACTGATTTTTTAGGTCGGCAGTGGTGTAAGAGGCTCGTAACAAAGGATAGGCGATCAGCGTATTGGTGCTCTGGCCACTATTATTTAGATCATGAGTGACTTGGTTGTCATCATCAGTGGAAAATTGACTTTGCCCGCCAACATAACCCAAGTTGAGATTAAGGGTGGCCGACCATCCAGCTTGTTCTGCGAGTGGACGAGCGCCAGCGGCGAAACTCAGTAACAGACTACAGCATAAAATACTGCTAACTCGATTCAACATCGCTTACGTCCTTGTGCTAAATAATTTTAAGAAATTCATTTTGTTATGTTCATGACGCCAACTTTTGATAAGTGAGCGATTGACTGTGATTAAACAAAGCACAGCATAACTTAGGTATTGGGTAAATTAACAGCAGTATGTTGAGGATTTTTTAATATTTAGTCGAATAAGCTGTTGTTTGTAAAGTGTTCTCATTCCGAGCCACAACACCGGGTTTAGCGCATGTTGTGGCTGGGTTGGTTTGAATCTAGTCCAGTTCAGGGAATAGGCTTAGATCGAAGGATTTTTCGCAGTAATGACATTTTAGCTTGATGTCTGCTTGTTTATGACGAACATAAAAGTGACTATCGATAGGCTCGTTGTGGCTGATACAATTGCTGTTCGGGCAGGCAAATACAGCTTTGATTTGTTCCGGAGTGGAGACATGGAACTTACGCACTACTTCAAAGTCTTCAATCAAGTTGATGGTGGCATGAGGGGCAAATAAGGCTAGTTGATTGGCTTGGTTTTCATCAAAAACGGTGTTTTCAACTTTAATTAGGTCTTTCTTTTGTTGTTCTCCGCTGGGTAAGTTTAAGCCCACCGTGATCCGTTCTTGGGCCGCCGATAACTGAAAAAATTTAAGGATTTTAATTCCTTGCCCCGCAGGTACATGGTCAATCACCGTGCCGTGAGCAATCGCTTCAACTTGCAGTTTTTTCTTCATTATTGAACTCCAAATTCATTGGTCATGATTAGCGCGAGTAAAGCTTGGCGAGCATAAACACCATTTTCAGCCTGCTGGAAGTAGTAGGCGTAGGGCGTACTATCTACATCGGTGGTGATTTCGTCGACTCGGGGCAGCGGGTGTAAGATCTTGAGGTTGTCTTGCACTTGTTCAAGCATGTTGGCCCGAAGAATAAAGCTGGATTTGATATGCTGGTATTCTGTCTCATCGAAGCGCTCTTTTTGCACGCGAGTCATATACAAAATATCCAGTTCTCCAACGACCTCTTCGATGCTGTCATATAAATGATATTTTATTTTGCGCTCATTTAGCTCTTCGGTAATGTAATCAGGCATGGCCAATGCTTTCGGTGCGATAAAGTAAAATTCGCAACCAAATAAGGACAGGGCTTGGGTAAGCGAATGTACCGTACGTCCGTATTTAAGGTCACCAACAAACGCAATTTTAAGGCCTTCTAAACTCCCTTGCGTTTCATAAATGGTAAATAAGTCGAGTAAGGTCTGGGTGGGGTGTTGGTTAGAACCATCGCCGCCATTCACCACTGGCACACTGGAGAATTCACTGGCTAAGCGAGCGGCTCCCTCTTGGGGGTGGCGCATAAAAAACGCATCGCTATAAGAAGAGATCACTTTCACCGAATCCGCTAAGGTTTCGCCTTTTTTGCCCAGCGAAGTATTACCACCATCGGCAAAGCCAATCACACTCCCGCCTAAACGTTGCACTGCGGTTTCAAAAGACAAACGAGTACGGGTTGAGGCTTCAAAAAAACAGCTAGCAACAACTTTATTTTTGAGTAACTCAGGACGGGGTTGTTGTTTTATGTTTTGTGCGGTGTCGACAATTAACTCGAGTTCCTGACGGGATAAATCAGGGATGGAGATAATGTGCTTTTGATAAAGCGGGTTGTTCATGCTCGCAGATCCTAATCCGATGTGAAATCGGAACGGAATTATAACAGCGAGCAGAGCAAGTGAATATGATCTTAGTGACTAATTCTAAGATTAATTTGTAGTTGTTTAAGCATATTGGCTACTTTTACGTTCGCGGTAATCTTGGCAGTCGATGCAGTAGCGTGACTCTGGGCGAGCGTTGAGTCGTGCGGCATTGATGTCTTCACCGCAGCTTTCACAAAAACCATAGTCTTGTTCCTCAATACGACGTAATGCATCCTTAATGCTTTTTACTTGAGCAAGGTCGTGTTGGCGACGATTAAGCTGCATTTGTTGAGACTCTTCTTGATTGGCTCGATCAACGTCATCCCCTAGATCACTTTTGTCTTTAATCAACTCGTTATCTTGTTCAAGACGAAGTTGGATTTCCTCTAGTTTCTGGCTGAGTTGTTGACGAATCGTCTCAATTTGTTGGTCGTTAATCATTGTTTTGAATGTCTTCTTCCTAGTGTGTTAAACGCGAGTACGTAAGCGAACTTAGTACGTATATAACCCAAAAATTTAGTTAATCGTCGATTTTAACGACTAGTAAAGGCTTTTCAAAGCGCTTTTTTGGATAATTGTTAGCCAGCTAGCACTTGGGTTTCGATTAATTAACGAGTACTATCTCGCGGCTTTAATCTGGCAGGCTGTGATTAAATGGCTCTGCCAGTTATCAAAGCAGTTTATAGACTACATTTATAGAATAAACAAACGTGTGATGTCAGCATCACCGTATATTGAGGATTGCATGAGTGAATAAAATAAACATGCTGTTGGTTGGACTACTTGCTGTAGTGACCAATGTAGTAATGGCTCAAGAAGAGAAAGTACTGAATGTTTACAATTGGACCGAATACATTGCCGAGGACACAATTTCCGAGTTTGAAAAAGAAACGGGTATTAAAGTGATTTATGACGTATTTGATTCTAATGAAATGTTGGAGGCTAAATTGCTGTCGGGAAGCACCGGCTTTGATATTGTCGCCCCCTCTCATGACTTCTATGGTCGGCAAATTACAGCGGGTGTTTATCAAAAGCTGGACCGCAGCAAACTGAGTAACTGGGGCAATCTGGATCCGACACTTCTAGCCACGCTACAACATTATGATCCGGGTAACCTGTATGGCATCCCTTATATGTGGGGCACCACGGGTATTGGTTATAACGTGAATAAAGTAAAACAAATTTTAGGTGATGATGCTGATTTAAATAGTTGGTCGCTGGTGTTTGATCCACAGATCGCAGCGAAATTGAGCGAGTGCGGCATAGCCTTTTTGGATGCGCCCAGTGAAGTGGTTGCGGCGATGCTGAATTATATGGGGAAGGATCCCGGTAGCAGCAATATGGCAGACTATAAAGGGGAGATTGAAACACTAATGGCGCAACTGCGGCCAAGTATTCGTTATTTTCATAGCTCTCAGTATATTAATGACTTAGCCAGTGGCGATATTTGTGTCGCGATCGGCTGGTCGGGCGATGTGTTAATGGCGGATGAGCGTGCCGAAGAAGCCAAAAATGGCGTTGAACTTGAATATATCATCCCTAAAGAAGGGGCTGGTGTGTGGTTTGATATGTTTGCTATTCCCAAAGATGCGAGTCACCCGAATAACGCTCATACTTTTATCAACTATATATTACGTCCCGAAGTGATCGCCAAGGTGACCGATTTTGTGTGGTTTGCCAATCCAAATACTAAGGCGACCGCTTTAATCAATCCTGAAATTGCTCAGCATCAGGGAATTTACCCAAGCGAAGCCGCGGCTAAAAATCTCTATGGATTTACCAATGTTCCACCGAAGGTTGAACGGGTTCGTACTCGCTTATGGACCAAGTTTAAGTCGGGACGTTAACTAAACAGAACACTCCGTATTGAAATTATGCCAGCGAAATGCTGGCATTTTTTGTGGTTTATCCTGCGAAGGGTTACAGCCAGAAGGTTGACTCGAGCATATTGCAATATGCTTATCCTCTCTGAGCGCGTGGTTGCCGTTATTCGCTTGGTTGCTCTGACGCTCCTCTTTCATCGCAATTTATATTATTTTTTCAACGCTAAATTGACCTCGCCAGCTAAACCGTTACTCGTCGCTCGAACAATATATTTTTTGCTGAGCAGAATACGGCAAGTAGTTGGTGGAAATAAATCAGGGTATTAGTTATGAATGCTCTTATATAACAACAACTTGGTATTTACTCGAGTGTTGTTGGGGGTTCACTGTGTCGATGTCAGCCAACTTTACAGTGTATCGATATTTTATTGATATCCTGAATATTTAATTCTAACTAGATAAAACTGAGGAATTTGCGACAAAGTTTGGTCTTTTTTAGTTCATTGATGAGGGCAAATTACATACAGCGATAGGTCATAAAAAATACAGGAATATTGTTTTAGTAACATAGTGTCGAATTAATTTACAAACTTAATTTTATATAAGTAATCAAATTAATAATAGTGTGGAAGTAAAAGTTTTAAAAAACAGCATGTTAACAAAAAGTGTGACGAGCTTATCATTTATGGCTTAATGTTTGCCTAATTACAAATGAGAGTTGTTGCTTTTCACTATTTGGTAAAGGAAAACCGCGATGAAGGCTTCCATCTTATTTTTACTTATCAGTTTAACTACATTTAATACTTCGGCCACGATTATAACGGCCTCAGAAAACCCCAGTGTACCGGCAGGACCGGTGGTGTATTTGGGAGGATATCCCACTCCTCAGCAAGATCCGAGTAGTGGCGCTGTTCCTAGTCCGGCAAGTGTTATCGACATTGATGATGATATTCGCGCTGCCGTGAGTTTCGATCTCCAATCCTTAAATCGCTTAAGCGATGAGGGAACTGGCGGTTTTGCTAATGGTTTATTCGATATTACCTTCTATTGGTATTTTGGCGGGTTTGAGCAAGCTTTCAGTTACATGTATAGCGCTTGGGATGATATTGAAACTTGGCAGGCTTCGGGTTCTGGTTTATTGAGTTACTGGAGTGATGACTATATTGCTAGCAACGATATTTTAGAAGTCGGCGAATGGACGGTTTATGCCTATGCAGAACAGACCTATGTTGGCGGAACGACCTTTAGCGTGACTTCCGTTCCTGAACCTGGTTCGTTAGTGTTGTTTGCGCTGGTGATGGTTGGGCTATTTACACGTCGGGGACTTCCTTTTCAAAATTAAGTGGTTTACCGAGCGCTGCAGAGTCATCTGCAGCATGAATCTCTTGATATAAAATTCTTTTCGGTCAATTGATTGGCACAAGGATGTGTTATGGGAAACGAGAGAAATGGATTGGTTCGCAGCCATGAATTCGAACTGGCGTTGGTCTATCGTATTACAGATCTTGCGATCATCTTTGCCACTCTGGCTGGATTAGCGTGGTGGAGAACGGGTCAGGTTGATGATGACTTCCAGATGTTGGCTATTGGTTTAGGCATCGTCTTCTTAATTGTTGCAGAGTCATTCACGCTGTATCGTTCGTGGCGAATAGCCTCGGTAAAAGAACAAGCGAAGGTGACTCTGAGTGTCTGGTTGGTGACGGTTGCAGTGATCCTCGCAAGTAACTATTTCTTGAAGGTTTCCGATAACTATTCACGTTTGGTTCTCGGGGGCTGGCTATTAGTCACGCCTATCGCATTGATCGTTTGGCGTATCGTGTTTCGGGAAATTTTGGCGCTGTTACGCCAAACTGGCTATAACACGCGTAAGGCGTTGATTATTGGCGTCTCGGAAACGGGTCTCAGGCTTCAGCAAGAGTTAATTGCTAACCCGGATTTAGGTTTGGTTTTCATGGGATTCTTTGATGACCGAGATTGCGCTCGCTTGGCAGATGATTCCAAATATTTTGGTCCGGTTGGGCGGGTTTCCCAAGCCCTCGATTTGGCAAAAAGTGGTCAAGTAGATCATGTCTACGTGGCACTACCAATGCATGCTAAGGGTCGGATTAGCGGCTATTTGAAGCAGCTGTCCGATACCACCTGTACCACTTTCATTGTGCCTGATTTCTTTACTTATAATCTCATTCATTCCCGCTGGAGTAGTTTGGGAAACATTCAAACGGTGAGTGTATTTGACAGCCCTTTTCGTGGGCTGGCCAGTGTATTCACTAAACGAGTGCAAGACATTATCTTAGCCAGCATCATTCTGTTGCTGATTAGTCCTGTGTTAATCGCGTTGGCGATTGGCGTCAAGCTCAGCTCGCCTGGTCCAATCCTGTTCAAGCAAGATCGTTACGGCTTAGATGGTCGGAGAATTCGGGTATGGAAGTTTCGGTCGATGAAGGTAATGGAAAATGGCGGTAAGGTGACTCAGGCCACTCAGAATGATCCACGAGTGACTCGTTTTGGTTCGTTTATTCGTCGAACTTCTTTAGATGAATTGCCCCAGTTCTTTAACGTACTGATGGGTTCTATGTCGATCGTTGGCCCGCGTCCCCATGCGGTTGCTCATAATGAGGAATATCGCCAAGTGGTTGACCGTTACATGCTGCGCCATAAGGTAAAACCTGGGATCACTGGTTGGGCGCAAATTAATGGCTGCAGAGGTGAAACGGATACCCTCGACAAAATGGAGCGCCGTATCGCTTACGACTTGGAGTACATCCAATTATGGAGTTTGTGGATGGACATAAAAATTGTTTACCTCACTATTTTTAAAGGTTTTCGTAGTGAGCAGGCGTACTAGGGAATTCAAGCCTCGCCAGCAATGATTTTACAAGGAAGTTCATGGTAATTTTTCGAGCCTTTATGGTTTTAATGGGGACTTTATTTATGCTGAGTCATGTTGTGAATGCAAAGTTGGCCCCGCAGCCCTATATGACCGAGTCTGGCTTGGCACTGGTTCCAATGTTAGGGCTCGGCTATAAATATGATGACAATATTACACTCGCGGAAAAAGACTCATCCTCATCTAATATTTTGGTCTTGGATGCAGCGCTCAAGGTCCTCGCAGAACGTGATCTTGCTTCTTATGAGCTGGGCTACAAAATTTCTGCGGCTGAGTATTTCGAGAGTCATGTGGATGACTATCTCGATCACCAGCTTGCCGCTAAAGCTGAGCTTGAGTTAGCGCTTAGGCATCGGCTTAAGTTGGCTTATCGGTTCGCTCATCAGCATGAGCAAAGAGGGCGAGGATTATCGCAAGGCTTGGGGAGTGATATCCAAGAGCTGATTTATTTTCAAAGTAATAAATTGCAGAGTGTTTATTCCTATGGTGCGCCGCAGGCCTACGGGCGTGTCGACCTGCAATTGGCCTGGGAAACCAAGCAGTATCAAAATCTGGAGTCGCTAACTCAATATCGGAACTGGCGACAGCTCAGTTATGGTGCCACCTTTTTCTACCGAGTCTCCAATGCCACCGAATTGTTGTTGGAGGCTAAGCAACTCGCAAGACGTTATCGGCTGAACGCAAGCGATCAGGCCAGTCGAAATAACGATGATAGTTTTATTTATGCTGGAGCCGAGTGGGACATTAGCGGTAAGTCTAGCGGTTCTGCTCGGATCGGTTATGAGGATAAAGGCTACCAGTCAGCCCAACGCGAGCACTTCTCGGGTTTGAGTTGGTTATTGTCATTTAATTATTTGCCAGTGGAATACTCACAGTTCAATGTTTTTACTAGCAAAATTGCGAAAGATCCCGATCAATTAGGCAACTATATTGATGAAACTATTTATCAGACGAGTTGGCAGCATTACTGGCTGGATCGGCTCTCCACGGAGCTAAGTTATCGCGATACCGACCTCGCTTATACAGGTGTCGATCGTGATGAGCAGATTACGCTGGCGAAAGTGGCTATCGAATATGAGTTACGCCACTGGTTGAAGCTGAATGTTAGTTACCAAAGAGAAGACAAGTCTTCCTCGGTAGCAGGCTTAAGTTACCAGCAAAATGTCATGTTTATTCACTTCTCGGGGACTCTTTAGATGATGAATCGGTTCGCTGCTTACCTATTGTTTTTAATGTTGCTGCTACCTAGCCTAGTGAGTCAGGCGGCCAATGATGATTCCTACAGACTTGGGCCAGGTGATGTAATTAATATTCATGTTTATGGCGAAGACGATCTCAGTATGCAAGTGCTGATTAACAATAGTGGCAAAATTGATTATCCCTACCTAGGTCGTTTGACGGTGAGTGATGCAACCACTCAAACCTTGAAACAAACCATTGAGTCGGGCTTAAAAGGTGACTATTTAATTCAACCTAAAGTTTCAGTGAATATTGTCCAGTACCGACAAGTTTTTATTAATGGAGAAGTCGAGAAACCCGGTGGTTACGCCTATCAGCCAGGTTTAACCATAGAAAAGGCGGTGGCTTTAGCGGGTGGATTTACCCAGCGAGCGTCTAAATCAAATATTAATGTGACGACTGGAAATGGTGGCAGCCCTCAAAATAAGGTCAGTCTCAATACCAAGGTTGAGCCCGGAGATATTATCGTCGTCAAGGCTAGCTTTTTTTAACGACAAGATACTGGATTAACAAGGAAGTCTAATGGTGAATCACACAGCCCAACGCAACGTCCTGCATATAGACAACCCAGCTTCCAGGCTCGGACTTAATTCTTTGCAGCGACCAGTGAATAAAGATGAGTTTATTGATTTGAGCCAGTACTTTTCGGTAATACGTCGACGGGCTTGGATGATTATTGGTTTTACTTTTTTGGCTGCCTTACTTGCCGCCTTGATTACATTTTCGATTACCCCGGTTTATCGAGCTTCGGCGGTGCTATTGATCGAAGCGGAGCAAAGAAAAGCGGTCTCGATTGAAGACGTGATTGGGGTTGATACCTCTAAACAAGAATACTATCTCACCCAGTTTGAACTATTAAAATCCCGTACCATTGCGCAAAAAGTGATCCAAGGGTTACAGCTAGAGCAGTACCCTGAATTAAATGGAGAGCAAGCCGACAGTGGCTGGATGCAACTGAAGAATCCTCTCGAGACGCTGTATAATCTTGGCGCTCATTCGCCTTTGTTGCTGAGTTTATTGCCATTACGAGAGCCGCTCAGTGAACAGATGCTGCTCCAAAAAAGGCAGCAAACGGTGATGGAGAATTTTCGTAAGCGTTTAAGTATTAGCCCACTACGAAAAACTCAGTTGGTAAAAATCATCTTTGAATCCGAGGATCCTCAATTGGCTGCGCAAGTTGCAAATGCTGTTGGGGAAGCCTACATCGAAAATAACCGAGAATCTCGATTGTATGCCAATCAAGAGGCGAGCACTTGGTTAGAGACTCGTTTAGATAAACTGAGAGCATTGGTCGAGCAATCAGAGAGTCGCCAAGCCGCTTTTTTAACGTCGGAAGGACTGGTTGATGTGAGCGGTGTCGATAGTTTGGCTTCGAATGAGTTAAATGATTTAAGTCGCCGGCTCAGCGATGCCAGAGATCGCCGAGTGGCCGCAGAGTCACTCTACTATGTACTACAAGATAACCGGAACGCCGGTTTAGCTGAACTGTCTTCGATTTCTGTCATTTCCAATCACCCGCAATTGCGTGATGTTCGTGTCGCTGAGATTGAAGCGGAACGTTTGGTTTCTGAATTGAGTAAGCGTTATGGTCCGAAACATGACAAAATGATCCAAGCCCAAGCACAGTTAGCGGCAGTGCGAGAGAGAGCTGGTCGGGTGCTTAACGATTTGGCCACGGGGATAGAAAAAGAGTTAAGAGGGGCTGTTAAGCAAGAAAATTCAATTCAAGCAGAATTAGCCAGTAAGAAAACTCAGTTCCAAGCGATTGCGGTGAAGCGCGCGACCTATGACGCTCTTAAACGTGAGGTTGATAGTAATCGTAAGCTCTATGATCTGTTCTTGAATCGACAGAAAGAGACTGCAGCGACCAATGATTTTCAGTCGGCAGTGGCGCGGTTTAGCGATCGCGCGGTCATCCCTTTAGATCCAGCGAAGCCCAATAAAGGTCTCATCATTGCCTTAGTTGCTTTGGCCAGTTTGCTGTTTTCCATGGTCTTAGTGTTAATTACGGATGCTTTTCATAACACTATCGAGAAGTCATCCGACATCCAAGAAAAGCTGGGCTTACATCCGCTCGGTGCAATCCCAAAAATCAACGCTAAAAAATATAAGAATAAGCTGATGGATAGTCAGGTGTTTTTTGATGAAAAGCAGCGATATTTTAGTGAATCGATCCGCACTATTCGAACTTCCCTGTTATTTAATTTGGTCAACAACCAGCGTAAACGGGTGTGCATTACTTCTTCGGTACCTGGCGAAGGTAAGAGCACTACGGCCATGAACCTAGCGATGGCAATGGCGGGCATGGAAAAAGTATTGCTGATTGAAGCTGATTTACGCAAACCTAGCTTGTCTGAGCGTTTTGGTTTTAATCAAAATCCGTTGGGCCTCACTAATCATCTGGTGATGGGCGCAGAGCTGAGTGATTGTATTTATCATCATAAAAAATCGGGTCTTGATACCTTATTTGGTGGCATGTTGATCCCGAATCCTCAGGAGCTATTAGCCTCAAATAAGTTTGCGATGTTGATTGAACAGTTAGAGCAGCGCTATGACAAGATTGTTATTGATTCGCCCCCGCTATTGGCGGTGAGCGATGGTTTATTACTCAGCCGCTTAGCAGGAGCCGCATTGTTGGTGGTTCAAGCCGGAAGCACCAATATAAAGCAACTGAATAGTAGTTTAGAAAGTCTTATAAAACATGATATTGCCATCGATGGTGTGGTGATTAATAAAGCCAGTCCTAAACAGAAAAATGAATATGGGGAGTACCAATACTACGGATATCAAAATCAGAGCGGTAAGGCCACACAGTCATAAGAACTTAGTTTTAGCCTCGCGCTATGGATGTAAACAACAATTGAGGTTCGCTGGTTTAGCGCATCCTTAGCTTTAAAGGGAAGGAAAGCCGAATGAAAGTCGCTTTGATGAATTGCTATTCGTCTAAAAACTCGGGTGATGGTTTGCTGGTTGAGCTAGCTTGCCAATATATAAAGAAGCAACATGGCCAAGATACCGAGATCATCATTGTTTGTAGTGATCCCGATAGTTTTAACGGCGATTACCAGGTGCTTGGTAATGAATTTTCCCGTAGCGGCATACTGGGGCACGTCGCGGTATTATTGAAAGTGATTGGCTTTCTGCTGTTTGGGCGCTATTCAGCAAAACAATACCAGTCCTTACAACATTGTGATCGTTTCTACTCCGTTGGTGGCGGATATTTAAGGTTTGGTTCCCTCAGCGAAGCCCTAAAAACGCTGATTGTGCACTGCTCACAAATTGCTTGGGTTAAAAGCAACATTAATCAGCCGCATATTCTACTCTCACAGAGTATTGGTCCGCTGCGCTATGTCTATTCTGCGTGGTTGAGTCGCTTACTGGCCAATACTGAGCAAGTGTTTGTTCGCGATGATAAAACCGTCGCAGAGCTTAAAAATATTAATCTCCAAAGCACGCGTGTGAAAGATATGGCCGTTTCGGAGTTGATCCGTAAATTTGACTCGCTAGAAGTTTCAACATTGCCTCACTCTTCCACTTGTATCTTGATCTTAAGGGATTTACGCCGTGGCAAAGCGGTTAACCATAAGTTTTTGAAAGAGTTAGAGCCAGTATTGGCGCAATTCGAGAGCGTTGTTTATGCGGTGCAAAGTGAGGTCAATTCTAATAACGATGGTGATTTTTACCAACAACACGGGATTAGTGATTTTATTTCGGTGAAGGAGGCCTTAACAAAATACCCGCAAGCGCTAGTGATTTCAGTTCGTTTGCATGGTGCCATTGAATCGCTATTAGCAGGCTTTAAAACCTTTCATCTCAGTTATGAGAGGAAGGGGTTTGGTGCATATCAAGATTTGAATATCTCAGAGTACGTTGATAACGCATACAATTTTAATAGTGTAGCGGTAGAAGAGCGAGTCGCTAAGCTGAGAGCAATGAATGAAATGGATTTTTTTAATCAGATTCGAGCCAGTTTATAAATGTATATTCGTAAAGAGAGTAAATACTACAAGTATCTATTCTTCTCACTATGGTTGGTGGCTTTTTTAGTGGTCTTCCTCTGGGGAGAGGCTATTTTGCCCGAAAAATATTTTCGCGATTCTGAATTGATTATGGAGATGGCGAGTGGTAGCGCGTCTCCGTCTTCACAAGATGGTTCCTATTATTATACGACTTTGGTGTTTGAGTTCCTTGGTGAGCATTTATCTAGCCTATTAGTGTTTGTTACAGGCATTGCCTATATTGCCACCATGTCATTTTTTGTTCGGCGCTGGGACGAATTAGCCTATGGCTCTGTGCTATTGATGCCTCATTTGGTTCTTGGCTTATCTCGGCCCCAAAAAGAAACCTTGGTTTCTATTTTAGTTATTGCTTGTTTCTTTGTGTATCGCAAATCTAAGAATCTCTCATATACCTTGTTACTGATCTTTGCTTTGTACCTTAGCTATGGCTTGGTTCGTAATTATTACTTACTGATCATCGCCGTATTTGCTTTATTGTTATTAATGGAACGCTTGAATTTTGAATATAAAGCGCTGGTGGTATTGCTTGTCTTATTCTCTTTATTTTTGCTTCCAGAGGATTTCTTTTTTAAGGTGCAAGGTACCCGAGATATTTTTAATTCCTTAAGACCAATGGGAGGAGCGGGACACGAAACGATCTATTTTAACCCCTTGACTCCCGATTCAGCGCAGGCTTTTATGGGGAATTATTTTTCTAGCTTGGTTTATTTTAATTTCCCGGTTTTTTTTGTTTTCACCGGCAACTCGCTCTACCTTCAGATTTATATCCTTATTTTACTCGTGTCTTTTTTTAAGTTCTCTCAAATCGAGAGCATAGAGTTGCGTCTATTTGGCTTGTTATTTATAAGTCACTTACTGGTTCTACTCTTATTTGAACCCGATCTCGGCAGTTACATGCGTCATTTATCTTCTGTTTCAATTTATATCATGATGTATTTTTCTTGGATGAAATATGAACGCACTAATTAGTTTTATGAATCCAATTATTCAGTGGCTGATCCCGCTGATGCTGATTCGGCATTACGACTTAAGTTATGTTGGACAGTACTCTTTATTTTTAAGCTTTGCTTCATCAATTGTGATTGTATTGATGTTATCAAGTAAGAATTTCTCTTTAGCGGGATATTTTTCGAGTCGCGAAAATCAGAGTGCCTATCAGGTGCATAAGAGTATTCGATTTAGTCTATTAGTCGTTTTGTTATTCGCTTATTTACTTTGTTTGTTATTCGCTTGGGATATTTTTAAAATTATATTTTTTGTGAAGTTTGTTGATGTCTACTTGGATTCAATGGTGTCGTTTTCGAAACAAGAGCGTTACCAAAAGTACCAGCTTTTTGCTCTTATTATTGCCGTTCTTATGGTCTGCTTATCAATTAATCATCCGCTTGTTGCCTTTGATTATTTTGTTGGTATTTTTTTGTTTTTGTTCCTATTGATGTTTTATTTGAACCATCGGCCCGCAGCATATGTTTCTTTGCCAGTGATTAAATCGGCGCTTAACTCGGTAAGCTATCAGTTCTCATCGACTTTTTTGATGTTCTTTCAGCGTTATTTTATTGCTGCGGTTTCTTCTATGGAAGCGCTTGGCTTTTATAGTCTTCTATTACAGTTTGTTGTATTCTGGTCGATTTTTATACAGGCAGCATTTGCCCAATTTAATACCAAAATTTTCAGTGCTACGGTATTTAAGATATTTTTTGTGCTGGCCGCTCTGCTAGCGATCCCTTCTATTTATTTAGTGTTTCAATATATCTATTTAATTTTGCCCCCTAGTGGCAGCGACTTCCTGTTGCTACTGGTTATTTTTGCCTGCGTATTTATTGAGCTGTCTTTTTACATTGGTGGTTTAAAAGAGAACAAAATTAAATTCTATTTGCCCAATCTTGTGGTGCTTTGCATGTTAGTGATGGTGACTGGTTTGTCGGTTCATCTTTCTCAGAGTTATGCTCCTTTGGTGGTGGTTTGTTTGAGTTACATACTGCGTTGCGGGATTTTTTATTGGATGAGTAAAAGGACCTTAATATCATGAAAGTGCTTATTTTTACTGAATGCCTTGCCGGCGGGGTATGCTCTGTTATTTCTGACCAAATTCAATATTTAGCCGCTGAGGATAAGCAACTCCAGTTTGATTTGTTGTATAGCAAAAAGGATGAAACTCCGAAGGATCTTGCACAGCGTTTCCCTGATGTGGGTTTAATTGAGATACCTTACGAGCGGGGAGAGCGTTTCTTTTTACTGAAAGTCTTTTGCTATCTGCTATTTCGTGTGAAGACCAAGAATTATTCGGTGATCCACCTGCATTCTTCGTTCTCTGGTTTCTTGGGACGGATCGCATTTGGCTTGAGCGCGCACAAGCTCTGTTACACCCCCCATTGCTTTGCCTTTTTATCGGAGGAGTTTTCTCCCTTAAAACAAAAAGTATTCTATTGGATAGAAAAACGACTCAGTCTGATTGGCTGTATCGTTGCTTGTGGCGGATCTGAAGCAAAACTGGCCAAGGGATTCAGCACTAAGGTGCGGGTGCATACTATCTCTAATGGGGTGAATTTCTCGGATCTAACTTCCTCGGTGACCAGCTCGCAGGCTGACATTATCTCGGTGGGCCGGATCTGTAAACAAAAGGGCTTTGACGACTTTAAGGCGCTGTATGCTTTAGCCAGTCATCAATATAGTCTCGTTTGGCTTGGTGGACCGAAACCCGATGGGATTGATTATGTCTCTGGCTGGTTATCGCGTGAGGCTTTGTTTCAATATTACAGCTCGGCTCGATTGTATGTTTCAACTGCGCATTGGGAAGGAATGCCGGTGGCTCCCATTGAGGCCCAGTATTTTGGATTACCAGTGGTCGCAATCAGAACTCATGGCGTGGTGGACTGCGTCGTAGATGGCGAAACGGGTTATCTATGTGACAGCATAGAAGAACTGTATCAACGTTGTCAGCAGTTACTCTCCGATGCGAGTGAATACCAACGGCTGTCTCACAATGCCAAAGCGCATATCCGCAAACATTTTTCTTTAGCAAATTATGCCGGATTATTAAGTCTATATCGGCAAATTGCGGCTGACACCTTAGCGCTATCAGAGCAAACACTCAGTTAATCGTATGGTTTCAGGTGAGCGAACGATGTACGCGGGAGTTAATGATTTAAGGAGATGCAATGGAAGCATCTATTGAAATGCAAGCAAGAAGCGCAGTTTATTTTGGGCGAATGTTATGGCGTTATTTCGGTTTGGCGACAATGGTCGCGATTTCGCTAACGGTGTTGGTATTGGCGTTTCAGTTAGGTTTGGCCAACGTTTATTCCTATGCGTTACGTAACTGGCATGAGCGATGGCTGCAAGACTATAGCCATTCACTTAGCGAACAAAACGTTCTGATTGCAGAGCTCGTGTCTCAACAAATGTTGGCATGGCGTCATGATGATCCACTTTATTTAACCCTTGCTGCCAAGCAGGTCGAGTGGCGCAATTTTTATCAATTAGTGATCTCAAGTGAAGATAATAAAGCGCAACAGCGAGTTCAAAATTTGGCTAAGGCTTACTCTTTTTATCAGCAAGCGGCGAATCTAAGGCCGACGTGGCCAGATACTTATGTTGCGCTTGCGAGTAACCGCCAAGCGATGGGAGAGCCAGCAGCGGTTTGGTTTGCTTACTTGGCGCAAGGTGTAGCGGTGGCGCCAAAAACCAAGGCAAGTTTGCTCGGTATGGTTAATTTAGGGATTGCTAATTGGGAGCGATTGGATCCGCTTCAGCAGCAAGTGGTAGAAAGCTCGCTAGTGAGTTTACTCGAGAATCCAGCGATCAATCGCAAACTAAAGCGAGAGATACCTTCGGCACTGGTGAGAGATCGGATTTGTTACCTACTGACTTATCAAGGTTCGATTGCTCAAGCCGAATTTTGTAAGGCGCAATCGTCATGGCAGTAATTAATTTAAAAGTGGTAGCAGTAACGGTTGTTTCGCTGGTGGTTTTAGGCAGTGTGCTTAAATCTCTTGGCTGGTTTTCTTTGTCCCTTTGGCGACTGGAAATAGCTTTAGGTGGCGACAAGATGACTCATCTTATTTTTTCCTACCTGTGTACCATTGCTTTGTTATTTGGTTTTTGTCGTTTTGGAAAAGCGCACCGAGAGCGCGTTCGTCGTTTTATTTTACTGCTCATATTGGTTTTTGCAGTGGATGAAAATTTACAGCGTTTTATCCCTACGCGAGAGTTTTCGTGGACCGATTTAATCAGTAACTTGTTTGGTATTTTATGCGCGCTGACCAGCTGGTTATTGCTTCATTACCTCTTTCTTCTTAAGCAAAAAAAGGAGCAGCAACATGGGCTTCGTTGATATTCACTGTCACATTCTACCCGGAATTGATGATGGGGCAAAAGACTTAAGACAAAGTATAAAAATGCTCTGTGCTGCAGTAGATGATGGCATAGAAGTGATGCTGGCTACCCCCCATATCTTACCGGGAGTTTTTGATAATACCCCACAATCGATCCGCCATAGCTACAAGCTATTAAATCGAGAGCTTCATGCTCAGCAACTTCCTTTGCAACTATATTACGCTGCCGAAGTGCACCTGTGCCCAGAAATTATGCTTTGGCATAAACAGGGAAAGTTGCCTTTATTGGGACGCTTTAAAGATAAAGATGTATTGCTACTGGAGCTTCCCCATGGACATGTTCCACAAGGGTTTAATAATTTTATTAAGTGGTTAACGGCGAGAAATATCACTCCCTTAATCGCTCATCCCGAGCGAAATCGTGGGGTATGGAATGAAATTAATCTGGTCAGCCAATGGCGTCGTTTAGGCTGTTTATTTCAAGTGACAGCCGGTGCATTGTTGGGAGAATTTCGCCAGACGGCTCAACAAACAGCATTTCAAATGCTAGAGGATGATTTGGTTGACGTGGTCGCGAGTGATTGCCATGGATTGGAGAAGCGTCAGCCAAATTTGAGTCAAGCTTACGATAAGGTGAGTTTGCTTTGTGGGCAGCCGCGAGCGCAACGTTTGTTTATTGATACCCCCGGAATGATTGCGGCTAGCTGTCAAGGAACACTGGCAACGACCGTCACATCACTGATTGAGCCTGATATTTTTAGTCGTAAAGCCTAGGAGCCTTGATGGACATGTTTTCTCCCAAAACAGAGCGATTTGCTTTTGGCCTATTACTGTTGTTAGTGGTGTGGCTGCCAATTCCATTAGCCAGCAATCGACCTTGGGCTTGGTCGATTATGGAAGGATTGATTGCTCTGCAAAGTTTGATACTGGTTTACTGTTGGCGCCAGGCCCTTCCTTGGGGGTGGCTAAAAACCAACCGATTTTTGTTACTCGGTTTAGGGATCTTGCAGTTGGTGGCTTTGGCTCAGTTACTTCCCTTGTCTATTGATATGCTTAGCTTGTGGAGCGGTGCTGCCGCCAGCTTTCGTGAACTTGCAAGCGTTAGCGTTGAGCCGCTCAGCGAGGCACCGTTGTCACTGGATCCCAATCGGACCTTGGTTAATTTAGTGATGGGCTGCAGTTATCTCTTACTCGCGGTCAATTGTTGTTTGTTATTGAATTGCCGCGAACGCATGCAAGTGCTGATGCTAGCTTTTGTCGTGAGTGGGACCTTTCAAGCTTTTTACGGCACCATGCTCATTTTAAGTGATGTTGCGGCATCTCCAGTATTTGAGATCCCTACGGCAAGCCATGCGACGGGTTCCTTTGTGTATAAAAACCACTTTGCGAATTATCTTATTTTATGTTTGTGCATGAGTTTAAGCCTCGTCGTGTCGGAGCTGAATGCCCAACAAAGTAGCAGCTGGCAGCAGTCCTTAAAACGCATTCTTGAAGCATTCATGAGTCGTAAAATGTTGATCAGGCTCTGCATGGTGATTATGGTGATTGGTTTGGTTATGTCGCGTTCGCGGATGGGCAATAGTGCTTTTTTTGTGAGTACTATTATTGGCGCTTGTTTTGCTCTGGTTTTGTTTCGGAAGCGGCCACGTACGTTAACCGTCTTCTTTGTGAGTGTCTTGTTGATCGATGTATTGATTGTGAGTTCCTTATTTGGTTTAGACAATCTAAGAGAGCGACTAAGTTCGACAGTATTGGCAGAAGAAGAGCGGGTCGCGGTGTTTGATTGGAGTTTGAACATGCTTCAAGACTTCTTTATCACGGGCAGCGGTGCCGGTAGTTTTTATGCCTTGTTTCAAAACTACGCGCCTCAGCCTTTAGCTCAATTTTACGATCATGCACACAACGACTATCTGCAGTTTAGTATTGAGTACGGAGTGTTTGCTACGGCGGTTTTAGGCGCAGCGGTGCTTTGGACTCTAATTAGATGTTTGATCGCAATCAGAAAAAGAATGGACCCACTCATGCGGGCCACAGCGTTGGGATGCATGATGGCGATTGTGGCGATGTTGATCCACATTAGTGTCGATTTTAATCTTCAGGCCCCTGCCAATGCCGCTAGTTTCATTATTGTATTATGCCTGGGAATGGTTGCTGCGACGATGCCGAAAGAAGGGCATCTAAGGGATGTATAGGCGCTGTTCGCTGTTTATACAGTCGAGGAAAATGTTATGAGTCACTGGAAAACAGAGGATCGATGGTGGTAATGACTGTTATCAGTCGAGTCTCTCAGAATGGATGAACGACTTATGCTGCATTTATTACGTCGATCAGAGTGAGGCGGTTAGCCCTTAGAAATAACCGCAGCTAAGTTTGTCAATTTATTTTACATGGCTCACAAAACAGAAAAAATTATTTTAATAACGTATTGATTTTTCTGTGCAAATTATTTGGATTGTTATTTGCATGGATTTTGTAAAAGAAGTGTATTTGGTGTTGAAATCGTGACCGTAGAGCTTTTTTGAGCTTGATGCTATTTCAACAGTAAGTAAATTTGTAGTTATGCCACGCTAGTTCAAGGAGGACTTATGAGGCAAATACGGTTAACAAAATGGCTACTGATCTTAGTCTCGGCAGGGCAAATGATGGCGGCAGGACTAGCGCTTGCTGCCGATCCGCCTCAGCCTTTACCCGCACCGCCTGCTGGGCTTTCGGCACCATTTTTTCCTGCTGCGCTGAATCCTGTAGGTTTATTGACGCCACCACCGCCACCGAGTATGCCTGGTGTTGGTAGTGGTGGTGCAGGTTCTGGTGGGAGTGGTTTTGCGTCTGCTAGTTAAATGAGTCGTTGTACGCTATGAAAATAATCAAAGGCTAGCTTTCACTAGCCTTTTTTCGTCTTGCCGCCAGAGCGATAAACCCGTTCCAACTGACGGAAATAAAAATGCCAGCTGGTATCACCATCTGGCATTTTATCGTTCAATCAATGTGAATTGATTAGTCGAGTTGTGGACCCGCTGCGACTAAAGCTTTTCCTTCGGCATTATCAGTATATTTATCAAAGTTTTTGATAAAACGCTGGGCCAAATCTTCAGCTTTACTTTGCCATTGCAATGGATCCTGATAGGTATCTCGTGGATCTAAGATCTCACTATCTGCCCCCGGCAATGCTGTGGGGACTTCTAGATTGAAGATCGGCAAGATTTTAGTGGTTTGCTGTTCAATAGAACCATCGAGAATTGCATCGATGATTGCTCGTGTATCTTTAATCGAGATCCGTTTACCAGTACCGTTCCAACCGGTGTTCACCAAGTAAGCTTCTGCGCCAGCCGCTTCCATCCGTTTGACCAGTACTTCAGCATATTGGGTGGGGTGTAAAGTTAGAAACGCCGCTCCAAAACAGGCAGAGAAGGTTGGTGTTGGCTCAGTAATCCCACGTTCTGTACCCGCTAATTTGGCGGTAAAGCCAGATAGGAAATGATACTTGGTTTGTTCTGCGGTGAGTTTGGCAACTGGTGGTAGCACGCCAAATGCATCGGCAGTTAAGAAAATTACTTTTTGCGCAGGTCCGGCCTTAGATACTGGCTTCACGATATTTTCAATGTGGTAAATCGGGTAAGAAACGCGAGTATTTTCGGTTTTCGACCCATCGTCATAGTTTACGCTGCCATCATTGCGCACGGTTACGTTTTCTAACAAGGCATCCCGTTTAATCGCATGATAAATATCAGGCTCAGCTTCTTTACTCAATTTGATGGTTTTTGCGTAGCAGCCACCTTCAAAGTTAAATATGCCTTCATCGTCCCAGCCGTGCTCGTCATCCCCAATGAGTTGGCGTTTCGGATCGGTTGACAGAGTGGTTTTCCCAGTGCCTGATAGACCAAAGAAAATCGCTGTATCACCTTTTTCACCCACGTTGGCAGAGCAATGCATCGAGGCTACGCCATTGAGTGGCAAATAGTAGTTCATCATGGCGAACATGCCTTTCTTCATTTCGCCGCCGTACCAAGTACCACCAATGACTTGCATTTTTTCGGTCATATTGAAAACCGTAAAGTTCTCGGAGTTAAGACCTTGTTTTTGCCAGTTAGGATTGGTGGTTTTAGAGCCGTTCATCACTACGAAGTCTGGCTCATAATCGACCAGCTCTTCTGCGCTTGGACGAATAAACATATTGGTCACAAAGTGGGCTTGCCAAGCCACTTCTACAATGAAACGCACTTTTAAACGCGTATCGGGGTTGGCACCACAAAAGGTGTCGACCACAAACAGGCGTTTACCAGAGAGTTGGTCGGCTACTATTTTTTTGAGATCGGTCCAGACTGCCGGATCGATCGGTTTGTTATCATTTTTAGCTTGCTCAGAAGTCCACCACATACTGTCTCGGGTGGAATCATCTAACACGATGTATTTATCTTTGGGGGAACGTCCGGTAAAGATCCCGGTGTCAACCGCAACGGCTCCAGACTGAGTTACAATTCCTTTTTCGTAACCAGTTAATTCGGGTCGGGTTTCTTCTTGGTAGAGTGTTTCATAAGAAGGGTTGTAAATAATTTCCGACACGTCTTTGATGCCGTATTGCGTCAGGTTGATCACCTGATCCTTTTCTGCAACGTCTAGCATAGCAGTCTCCTGTAGGTAGAGAGGTAAGATTTATATTATATTTTTGTTAGTAATGGTTTTGATTCTAGCTCTTTAACGGGTGTAAAAAGAGAAGGGCGTCAAATTACCAGCACATTTTATTATGGTTATATTTATTGTGATCAGGAAATGCGATGAAACACGCATTCCCTTGGCCTAGTTTAGTGAAGGTTGCTTGGGTTTGTCGATAGTTTGTCTTGAGAAAAGTTTTCTATGTCGGCTTCGTTGAATTGATACTCATGCCCGCAATAGTCGCAATGCATGGAAATATGTCCACGTTCATGACAAATATCTAACAATTCTTGATGGTCTATGTTCATTAATGCAGTTTCACAGCGCTGTGTTGAGCAACTACATTTGAAACTGACTTGTTGTGGCTCATACAATCTAACTTGATGCTCATGATATAGACGGTAGAGTAATTGCTCCGCGTCCAATTCAAAGCTCTCTGCCGCCGTGGTGGTATCGCTTAAAGTGGCGATTAGTTGAAAGTGTTCCTTATCTTCTGCTTGGCTGGCTGGCAGAGCTTGTAGGAATAAGCCACTCGCGTAAGGCTGTTGTTGATGGATCCCAGTAAATAACCAAATGCGGGTATTGAGTTGTTCTGACTGCTGAAAGTAGCTTTCGATACTGGCTGCCACTCCTGCAGGATCAATATTCACGATCCCTTGGTAGCGTTCGCCTTGGGTTGGGGTAATGGTAATTACAATGTGCCCTTTACCCACCAGTTCGCTAAAGCTGATTTGAGGGTCGATGGCTCCTTTCCAATTCGCTACGCCGCGCATTTGTTGTTGTTCGGTGCCACTCACGGCAACCATGCTAACCGGGCCATCGCCTTGAATTTGCACGGTGATGTCACCTTCAAATTTTAGCGTCGCGGTCAGTAAGCAAGTTGCGGCAAGCAACTCACCTAATAAGTTTTGGATGGGGCTTGGGTAGTTTTTTTGTCCGACGATTTCTTGGTAGCTTTGCTGTAGCTGAACTAACTCACCACGCAGATTATAATCTTCGAATATATAACGGTTTAGAATGTCTTGCTTCATGTTTAGACCTGACTATTTTTGTTTAAACTGAATTATTTGACGACGCTGCTTTTTATCGGGGCGTCGTTCTGGACTAGTATTTTGTGCTAACAGCTTACGTTGTAATGTTTGTTGTTCGCGTTTCTTGAGGCTGTCCTCGGTTTCTTGATAGAGTTGTTGAGCCTGAGATGCTGGGCCGCGTTTGTCACTGACTTGTAATATTACCAGTTCAATATATTGCTGGCCTTGCCATAGACTCATGGTGGCACCAATTTCAACGTTGCGACTTGGTTTACAGCGTTGTTGGTTGTAGTGGACTTTTCCGCCCATCACCATTTCGCGAGCGAGTCCACGAGTTTTATAAAAACGAGCGGCCCACAACCATTTGTCGATGCGCGTTGCTGAGTCTTTAGATGTTTGAGGTTTCATAAAAAGTTTAGCTTGCTGGTCTATTAGTTGTTAAATTATATCAGCTTTATGGACGCTCGCTATCGCCCAGTTTAGTGCGTTATACAACATAAAAGTAATAAAAGTGCAAAACAACGCAACTTTTGTTCTTACAGCACTTGTTCTGTTGCCAAGTGTCTTTAGAATGAATAACTTCCGTGCTTGGCGGCTTACCTTGGATATTTCATAAGGAACCTGGATAATCGTATAGCGATGTCAGATGTATTATAAGAATAAATGGATATTAAATCTCTCTCAGCTCAGCTTGTTCGCTATGTTCCATCACGAAAGAGTAGTGTCGTCGTCACTGTGCTTTTGTTATGTATTGCGGCCTATCAGTTAGCCACGATTACTTGGTTGTTATTCCCTCGACAGGCGCCGTCTTTTCGCTGGGTTCCACAAGCAGTAGATACCCTTGGTAACCATCAACAAGTCGATTTGACTCGCTTGCTTAAACTGAATTTGTTTGGTGAATATCAGGCTAAAAAAGCCTCTAAAGTGATTGCTCGACCAGCTTCGACCGAAGCACCGAAGACCTCTTTAAAATTAACACTTTCCGGTTTGGTTGCGAGTAGTGACCCTGCCAAATCGCTGGCGATTATTGAAAATAAAGGTAAGCAACAAACCTATGGTTTAGATGAGTCGATCCAAGGTACGCAAGCGGTGATTAAAGAAATCCAAGTCGATCGGGTTATTTTGTTGCACCGTGGGGTTTACGAAAGTCTGTTATTAGATCCCGACAATAAAGTTGCATCTGCTCGCACTAATCTTCGCTTTAAAGCAACTGGCTCTAGTACCGCAACAGCAAAACAGCTTAAAGTGGACGTGAAAGAAGTCTTGAAAGATCCTTCTAAGTTAACTGATTACATCAGAATTTCCCCGGTGCGACGAGATGGTGCTTTAACTGGCTATCGAGTGAATCCAGGTAAAAATAAGGGAGTGTTTGAGCAAGTTGGATTAAAAGCGGGGGATTTAGCGGTTGCGCTAAATGGATTTGATCTGCGCGATAACGCGCAAGCAATGCAAGTGATGCAAGAGATGGCGGATCTCACGGATATTACGATAACCGTAGAACGAGATGGCCAGCTACAGGATATTTTCTTCAGCCTGCCGAATGAATAGTACCGGAGATATTTTTAGATGAAGTTGCAAGCGTTACGCTATATTCACCACATATTGATTGGCCTGATTGGATTAGGGCTATGCACAGTGGTGAGTGCCACCGAGTTCTCGGCTAATTTTAAAGACGCCGATATTAATGAGTTAATTACCACGGTGGGGCGTAATCTCAATAAAACCATCATTGTCGATCCTGCTGTACGCGGTAAGGTGAATGTTCGGAGTTACGATTTACTGGATGAGAAGCAGTATTATCAGTTTTTCCTCAATGTCTTAGAAGTTTATGGCTTTGCCGCTATTGATATGCCTAATGGCGTGGTGAAGGTTGTTCGCTCTAAAGATGCCAAGGCTGGGGCGATCCCTGTGGTGGACCAGGATGGTCAAGCCGCGGGTGATGAAATGGTGACTCGGGTGGTTGCTGTTAAAAATGTTTCGGTTCGAGAACTTGCCCCCTTGTTGCGCCAGCTGAATGATAACGCTGGTGGCGGTAACGTTGTGCACTATGACCCTTCCAACGTGATTATGCTAACCGGTCGCGCCGCGGTGGTGAATCGTTTAGTTGAAATTATTCGTCGGGTGGATAAAGCGGGTGATCAGGAAGTGGATATTATTCGCCTGAAATTTGCATCTGCCGGTGAGTTGGTACGCATTATTGAATCCTTAACCACCAATAAAAGTGGTAAGGGAGCAGCGGCTAGTTTATTGATACCCAAAGTGGTTGCCGATGAGCGAACCAATAGCATTGTTGTATCTGGAGAGCCAGGCGCGCGTGCGCGGGTGGTCAGCTTAGTGAGTAAGTTAGATAGTGAACTCGAAACCTATGGCAATACTCGCGTATTTTATTTGAAGTATGCCAAAGCCACCGACTTAGTGGATGTGCTGAAAGGGGTTAGTGAGACGGTGGCCGCCGAAGCTGCAGGGGGCGGAAAAAAGGCCTCTGCCAATAATGCTCGCGGTAATTTTTCGATTGAAGCTCACGAGGATACCAATGCCTTAGTGATCACCGCCCAACCCGATACTATGCGCACCCTAGAAGGGGTGATTAACCAGCTTGATATTCGTCGCGCGCAAGTCAATGTAGAGGCGATCATTGTAGAAGTGGCGGAAGGAGATGGCGTGAGTCTTGGGGTTCAATGGGCCACTGCTGCCGGAGGGACCCAGTTTAATAATGTAGGTATGTCTGTCTCTGAGCTTGGCGCGGGTATTTACGATGCTCAACCGACCAAAGGGAGTACGGTGTGTAATGATGGCACTTGTACTGTAAACCCAGATACCGATGGTGATGTTTCTACTTTGGCTAGCGCCTTATCTAAGGTCACCGGGGCTGCCTTTGGTTTCTATGGCACCGATTGGGGAGTATTACTACAAGCGGCTGCGACCGATTCTCGTTCTAATTTACTCGCGACACCATCGATCACCACCCTTGATAATCAGGAAGCCTACTTTACCGTGGGTGAAGAAGTTCCGGTGCTTACCGGTTCTGCCTCAAGTAGCGGAAATGATAATCCCTTCACTACGGTGGATCGTAAAGAGGTCGGGGTGAAATTGAAAGTCACGCCACAAATCAATGAGGGCAATGCAGTACAGCTAACCATTGAGCAAGAAGTCTCTAAGGTGCAAGGGCAAACCTCGGTGGACATCGTGTTTGCCAAACGTCAACTTTCGACCACGGTATTGGTAGACAGTGGCGATACCATTATCTTAGGGGGTCTATTAGACGACCAAATCGAAGAAAGTGAGTCGAAGGTGCCTTTGCTGGGGGATATTCCAATATTGGGACATTTATTCCGCTCTACCAATTCCAAGAAGACCAAACGTAATCTGATGATTTTTATTCGTCCGACCATCATTCGTGATGCGGCAACCATGCAAAATATTAGCTCTCGCAAATATAGCCAAATTCGAGCGCAACAATTGCTACGTGAAGAGTTGGGTGTAGCCTTAATGCCCGAAACAAAAGTACCCGTTTTACCTGAATTTAATTCGGTGGATGACGTTTCTCCAGAAGTTCAAGAATATATTGATTATTTAAAAGAAAAACAATTACGCGAGCAAAAGAAAGCGGGTGAAGCGAGCGGCGCAGCAACTTCAGATAGCGAAGAGTCTACGAAGGTGAGTGCTGAGTAATGGATGTAAAAGCTGAACTTAATTATGTCGAAGATGAAAAAGCCTTGGTCTCCGATATTCCGCACTTGCAGGGGATTGAGGGTTGGCAGTTACCTTATATGTTTGCCAAAAACTTCGGCGTGATGTTAGAAAAAACCGTAAGTGGTTGGCGGGTATTTCATCATTCTAAAATTGAGTTAGCTGCTTTGCAGGAAATTCGTCGGGTCTTAAAGCAAGAATTTGTCTGTGAAGTCCTATCGGACGAGCAGTTTGAGCAGCATCTGACCGAAGCTTATCAGCGTGATTCTTCACAAGCTCGCCAGTTAATGGAAGATATCGGCAACGATATGGACTTTTACACCTTGGCCGAAGAATTACCCGAAAATGAAGACTTACTCGAAACCGAAGACGATGCGCCGATTATTAAACTAATTAACGCGATGTTAGGTGAGGCAATTAAGGAAGGGGCCAGTGATATTCATATTGAAACCTTCGAAACCATCTTAGTGATCCGCTTTCGTATCGATGGCGTGTTGCGTGAAATTTTGCGACCACATCGTAAGTTGGCCGCTTTATTGGTTTCACGGATCAAGGTCATGGCGCGTTTAGACATTGCCGAAAAGCGGGTGCCCCAAGATGGTCGAATCTCCTTGAGAATTGCTGGCCGAGCAGTGGATGTTAGGGTTTCAACCATGCCATCAAGCCATGGTGAACGGGTGGTATTACGACTGCTGGATAAAAATAATGCACGCCTGAATTTAGCCAATTTAGGCTTAATGGCACCGCATCGAGAGATTATTAGTGAATTATTGTTAAAACCTCACGGGATCATTCTCGTGACGGGGCCAACTGGTTCGGGGAAAAGTACCACGCTGTATGCCGGTTTAAGTGAAATTAACAGTAAAGACCGTAATATCCTAACCGTAGAAGATCCCATTGAATATAATATTGAGGGCATTGGCCAAACTCAGGTGAATACTAAGGTAGATATGACCTTTGCTCGGGGGCTGCGGGCGATTTTACGCCAAGATCCCGATGTGGTGATGATTGGTGAGATCCGTGATTTAGAGACCGCGCAAATAGCAGTGCAGGCCAGCTTAACCGGCCACTTAGTGTTGTCTACTTTGCACACCAATACCGCGATTGGTTCGGTAACCCGTTTACGCGACATGGGGGTGGAGCCTTTCTTATTATCTTCTAGTTTATTAGCCGTGTTAGCCCAGCGCTTGGTTCGAACGCTTTGTGTCGAATGCCGTGAAGCGCATGTGGTGAGTGAGCGAGAGCACCAGTTATTAGGCGTAGCAAAAGATGCTACCGTATATCGTCCAGTGGGTTGTGAGCATTGTAATCATACTGGCTACCGCGGTCGAACTGGGATCCATGAGTTGTTGCCGATCACTGACGAGGTACGCGATATGATCCATGCGGGTAGCAGTGAGCAGGAAATTGAAACTGCGGTTAGAGAGAGTTGCCCAAGTATTCGCCAAGATGGGGTTGCCAAAGTGCTGCAGGGGATTACTAGCTTAGAAGAAGTATTGCGGGTCACCCGCGAAGGATAGTTAGGGTTATGCCGGCATTTGAATATCAAGCCTTTAATCAGAAAGGTAAAAAAGCTAACGGAGTACATGAAGCCGATACCGCGCGTCAAGTGCGCGCTTATTTGCGTGAGCAAGGACTTACCCCCCTAAAGATCGAACAAGTCGCCGAAAAATCTACGGCTAAAGCTGCTGGATTTCGCTTCAAACGGAAAATTAGCACCAGCGATTTGGCCTTGTTGACGAGACAGTTAGCCACCTTAGTTGCGGCGGCAATGCCGATTGAGGAATCCTTGAAAGCGGTGGCGCAACAGGCTGACAAACCCAAATTAAAGAGTGTTATTTTAGGGGTTCGCTCTAAAGTTGTAGAGGGCTACAGCCTCGCCGACAGTATGGGCGATTTCCCAGAGGTCTTTGAAAAACTGTATTGCGCCATGGTGGCGGCGGGAGAAAAGTCGGGTCACCTGGATAAGGTTCTAGAAAGGTTGGCCGATTATACCGAGCAACGCCAAGCGATGCGCATGAAAACCATGCAGGCTTTAATCTACCCGGCGGTATTAACGCTGGTGTGTATATCGGTGATTGCCATCTTACTGGTTTCGGTGGTGCCTAAAGTCGTCGCGCAGTTCGAGCATATGGGACAAACGCTGCCAGCGGCAACCCGTTTCTTAATTTATATCAGCGACTTGGTGAGAGATTACGGTTTAGTTTTTGTGATTGTTATTGTTTTGGCAATGGTCCTTTGGCAGCGGATGTTGCAGAAGGATAAAATTAGAATGAACTGGCACCATCGCTTACTGTCGATACCAGTGCTTGGTAAAGTCACTAAAGGTCTAAATACGGCGCGTTTTGCTCGAACCCTGAGTATTCTTAACGCCAGCGCGGTTCCCTTACTTGAGGGGATGGGCATTGCAGGCGAAGTATTGACTAACGATTTTGCGCGTGCGCAGGTACTTGATGCTGCTGCCAAAGTACGTGAAGGAGAGAGCCTACATCAGTCGTTAGAGGCAACGAAGCTGTTCCCGCCGATGATGTTACACATGATCGCCAGCGGTGAACGCTCCGGTGAGTTAGAAGGAATGCTGGAGCGTGCCGCTGACAACCAAGACCGTCAGTTTGAAACTCAAGTAAACATAGCTTTAGGGATATTTGAGCCCGCCTTGATCGTTAGCATGGCGGGTATCGTGCTATTTATTGTGATGGCTATCTTAATGCCAATTTTGGAACTTAATAATATGGTAGGGCTTTAGAACCTACCCGTTTTTCGGAGTAAATAGAATGCAAAAATCGATGTGCTTACCGCGAACTAGCCGAGGCTTTACTTTGCTAGAAGTCATGGTAGTGATTGTTATTTTAGGGATCTTAGCCGGCTTGATTGTCCCTAATTTATTAGGGAATAAAGAAAAGGCCGATATCCAAAAGGCGAAAACGGATATCGTGGCTCTGGAAAATGCTCTCGATATGTATCGTCTCGATAACTCCCGCTACCCGACAACGGAACAGGGCTTAGAAGCTTTGGTAAGCAAACCGACATCATCTCCGGAACCTCGTAATTACCCAGAAGATGGTTACTTACGCCGTTTACAGAAAGACCCTTGGGGCAATGAATACATTATTGTGAGTCCCGGTGAGCATGGTCGTATTGATATCTTTAGTGCTGGCTTAGATGGTGAAGAAGGGACCGAAGACGATATCGGTAACTGGGATCTCGATAAGTAATTTTGGCTGCTTCTGCTTGCAATCCTCAAACCCGCCAGCAAGGTTTTACCTTGCTGGAAGTGATCTTGGTATTGCTGCTGATGTCGATTGGTATTTATACGGTGGTGATGTCGGTGTCGGGTTCCAGTGAGCAGAAAATACTCGAACAAAAAGCCAAGCATTTGGCTGCTTTAGTGCAATATGCTCAAGAACAGGCCCTGTTAACGGGTTACGATTATGGGATCTACGCTGATGTTGAGCATTACCAGTTCGTGAGAATGGAAAAGCAACGCTGGGTGGCACTGGACGATAAGATCTTTAAAAAAGAGAAATTTGAAGAACCCTACGCCTTAGCACTGAGTTTAGAAGACGAGCAGCAGTTAAATCAGGGTTATGGTAGCGGAAAATTGGGTTTTACCGATAATCCTTTGTTTGAAGAAAACTTCATCACCGAAGACGTTGAGCAAAAAATCGTGCCACAAATATTATTATTGAGTAGTGGTGAAGTCACGCCTTTTAGTTTGCAATTTATATTTGGCGAAAGTCCATCTACTTGGCAGGTAAAGAGTGATGATTTGGGCCAATTAAGTATTGATCGGCAGTCAAGCCAATGAAAGCGCAACGAGGGATGACGCTGCTCGAAGTGATGGTTGCGTTGGCCGTATTGGCCATCGCTGGCACAGCGGTCATGAAAAGTGCTTCAGAGAATCTGCTTAGTCTGAATTATATTCAAGATAAGACCTTCGCCCTATGGGTGGCCGACAATCAAATGGCCGAACTGAAACTCAGCGGGACTTGGCCGGGCACCTCGAGCCGAAAGGGCAACACCGAGTTTGCTGGTCAGCAATGGTATTGGCGCTCGCAAGGGGTTGCAACCAGTGATAGTGATTTTATCGCGGTAACTCTGTCGGTTTATCGCAGCGCCGAAGAAAAATCAGCGCTGGCTGAAGTCACTAGTTATTTGAGCCGCTAATGAAGCAACGCGGATTTACGCTATTAGAGATGTTGGTGGCTATCGCTATTTTTGCCATGTTATCGATAGCGGCCTATCAAGTCTTGCAAGGGGTTTTGCATAGTGATCAGATTTCGCAACGCCATGGTGAACGATTAAGGCTATTACAGCGAGCTATGTTCTTGATGCAGCGTGATTTTAGCCAAATCGCGCCGCGCTCTGTTCGGGATGAAACGGAAGAACAGCGAGCGCTGCTTGTGGTTGGTAAGTATCTGCTGGATAGCGATGATATGGGGATTGAAATGGTCAGCTTAGGCTGGCGGAACCCCTCTTCGGTGCTCAATCGCTCTCATTTGCAGCGAGTTGCATATTTGATAAAAGATCAAAAGTTAATTAAGCGTTTTTATCAATATCCCGATGTTGTTGTGGGCTACGAGCCGCGAGAAATGGTATTGCTGGACGATGTCGAGGGTTTGAGTTTTCGTTTCTATGGTTCTAAGGGGTGGAGCGAGCAGCCGCCAGAAGGGAGTCAGTTGCCCAGTGGTGTGGAAGTGACACTGCGATTGAAAGACTATGGTGAATTACGCAGGGTTTATATCACCGCAGCAGGTAGTCGAGCCGCTGTGGCGAGCAAAGCACAAGAAAATACCAATACCAACGATGGCAAGACTGGCGATAACGGTTCATCTAACGATCAATCCAGTAAGGGTGCCGAATAATGCAAGGGTTCTCAGCTCAGCGCCAGCGCGGGGTCGCATTATTAACCGTCATGCTTATTTTGGCGGTGATGGTGGTGGTGGCTGCACAGTTTAGTCAGCGCTTGCAGCTCGACCTAGCGCGAGCCAGCAACTTACAACAATCTATACGTGCTCATTGGCTATTATCGGGGGCGGAAGCGTTTGCCATTAAAGTCTTAAAACAAGATCTAAAAGATGATGATAGGGTGCATCTGGGGCAATACTGGGCCACTGAGGGAATGGTGTTCCCTGTCGAAGATTCGGTGATTAAGGGCAGTATTCATGATTTACAGGCCTGCTTTAATTTAAATGCTCTAGGGCAACCGAATAAAACGGATGGACAGCCGCCCAAAGTGGCTGCGCAATTTACCGGTTTATTAGTGGCCTTGGGCGTGGACGCTTATCTCGCTGAGCAGATCACGGATGCCACTCGGGATTGGATTGATGCGGATACAATTCCTTTGGCGCAGGGTGCCGAAGACGGTGTATATGAAGGCTTAATTCCGCCTTATTTACCGGCGAATATGCCGATGGTTGAGCGCAGCGAATTTCGAGCGGTATATGGCGTAAATGCTGCGATTTATCGCAAAGTCTCTCCTTATATTTGCGCTTTGCCGCAGTCGACTTTGGCGATTAATGTGAACACAATTGCACTCGATCAGCCGCAATTGCTTGAAGCGCTGTTTTACCCGGATTTAGATAACAGTAGCGCGCAACAGGTCTTGAATGACCGACCAGATGAAGGCTATCGTAGTTTAGATGAAATGATGGCACATAATGCTTTATCAGGCATTTCTCTGAGTGCGTCAGGGCTTAAGTCGTCGCTAACATTAAATTCAAATTATTTTATGGCACAACTGCAAATAGAAAATGAACAAGGACAAGCACAGATGACCAGCGTTATTCAGCGCAGTGGCAAGGCCGATCTTAAGTCGATCCGCAGAACTTACGGAGGCGCACAGTGAACGAGCAACTGTTAATCCGCTTACCCAGTAGCGACCAAGATGTCATCAACTGGATGGTTTGGTCTGATAACGAACAAGAAGTGATTGCCGCTGGAGAGCTTAGCGGAAGTGCGGCGTTGAGTTCATTACAAGAAAAAGCCGAACATCGGCGAGTCACGGTGTTGGTGCCAGCCTGTGATGTGACACAACATCATTTAATTTTGCCGAAGTCGGCGCAGCGTTCTTGGCAACAAGTCGTCCCATTTATGTTGGAAGAGCAACTCGCTCAAGATCCCGACGATTTACATATTTGTATTTTGGCTAAAGCTAAAGATGGGGTTGACGTTGCTTGTGTGAGTCAGCAGCAAATGTCGGATTGGCTGGAGATGCTGGAAGATGCGAATATCTCTAGTCAGGCGTGGCATGTGGATAGCTTTTGTTTACCTCAGCCAGAGACGGAGCAAGCCAGTGCGTTGCAGATTAATCAGCAGTGGTTATTTCGCTTTGCCGATGGGCGTGGCATGTGTATTGACCAAGCCTGGTTAAGTGTTGCTTTACCATTGTTAGTCAAAGATGACCAACAATTGCTGATTAAGCACTATAGTCCGGCACCCGATATCGAAGTTGCGGGCATTGAGTGGCAGGCCGCTTCACCAGAATTACCGATGAAGCTGTTGGCCGACGGTGCAAAAAAGGCAAGTTTCAATTTATTACAAGGCCGCTACGCTACCGAAAATCCAGTGACCAAGTTATGGGCACAGTGGAAGAAAGCTGCGATAGCCGCTGGGCTTTGTTTTGCGCTAGCGCTCACTTATCAGCTGCTTGATACCTACAATACCGAACAACAATTAGCCACTGTCGATGCCAATCTTCGTCAGGTTTATAAGAAGGTATTTCCTCAGGTCTCACGGATCCGAGATAGTCGGATCCGCAGTGACTTTCGCAAAGCTATAGCTGCACTTGATCAAGCGCCTCAGCAAGACTTTTTAATGATGATGACTCAGCTGTCATCAGCCTTCGGTAATACTGATAATTTTAAGCCATTGAGTTTGCGTTATGAGCAAAAGAAGGGCGAAATCCGTTTACAAGCCCAGGCACCATCGTTCCAAAGTTTTGAACAGTTTCGCCAAGCTTTAAAGCCCTATGCGAGCGAGCAAGGTACGTTAAGTAACAAGGCGGGTGGGGTTGTTGGAACGCTGATCATAAGGAAGGCTTTATGAAACAATGGTGGCAAAGTTTAAATAAGCGTGAGCAAAACTTAGTGATGCTGGCTAGCATCTTGTGTTTTGTCGCCGTTTTATATTGGGGTGTTTGGTCGCCGGTGGCGCAAGCAAACCAAGCTGCGAAACAGCGTTTAGCGACACAACAGCAAACCCTATTGTGGGCGCAACAGCAAGGTGCGGTGATTTTAGCGAATGGCCATACGCAAGCCAATGCTGGCACAATTAAAGTGAATCAAGCGGTCAGTAGTAGCGCCCGTCAACAGCGTATTAGCATTAGTCGAATTCAACCTAAGGGCGATAGTGAAGTTGAAGTATGGATTGAAAATGTCCCTTTTAATCAATTGTTGGGGTGGTTGAATATGCTTAGTCAACGTTACGGTGTCGTTGTTGAAAGTATCGATTTAGATGAAGGGAAGCAAGCCGGTATGGTTGGTGTGCGCCGCTTACGTTTAGGTAAGGCAGAATGAAGAAGTATTTTGGATTAGCGCTGTTATTGATTTCTGTTTATTTGGTTAGTTTGGTGGTCACCATGCCTTTGTCGGTGGTCCTCAATTATCTTCCAATTCCCAAACAAGTGGTCTTGAATCAGCCTCGCGGTTCGGTGTGGGATGGTCAGTTAGCGAGTATTAACTTACCTCAGCTGAGTTTAAAACAAGTGCATTGGCAGGTGAAACCGAGTGCCTTATTGAGCGGCCGACTCATGGCTGAGTTGAGTTTGGGGAACGATCATGAGCTCGCAGGACAGGGTTTAGTTGGGCTTGGTCTGTCGGGATGGTTTGTCAAAGATTGGCAGCTTAACGCGCCAGCAAGCTGGCTGATGCAACAGTTACCGTTGGGGCTTCCAGTTTCGGTTGACGGCGAACTTCAACTGCAATTGACGGAAGCAAGCCAAGGTAGTCCATGGTGTGAACAATTACAGGGACAGCTGCGTTGGTTGGCACCATTGATCAATTCGCCCTTAGGTGAATTACAGCTAGCAAATGCGAAGGCTGAGCTTGCTTGTAAGCAAGGACAGCCGACAATTCAGTTGAATCATCGTGACTCGCAAGTCGAACTTGAGTGGTTCGCTTCACTGACTTCTTCGAGTTGGGCTGCCGAAGGCAAAATTAAAGCCGGAGCGGAAATGCCCAGTGGTTTAAGTAACAATCTTAAATATATTGGAAGAGTCGATCCACAGGGATATTATCGGTTCAAAGAGCAGGGGCGTTTACCTCGTTAACATCGGGCCTGAGCTTACCAATTGTTGGGTGAGCGGCTGGTAATCGTCAACGGATGGGAAGTGTTTAAAAGACTTGCTCGCTTGCTGTGAATCGGGGTTGCGGATCCCTAATAGAAATTTAATGCCAAAGCGGCTGGCTTGCTCAAGCAGTTTCTCATTATCATCAATAAACAGGGTGCGTTCCGGCTCGAAGGGGGGATGCTCAAGCAGTGCTTGCCATAGTTCAGGTTTTTCTTTGGGATAACCAAATTGATGCACGCTAAACTGTTGGTCCAAGTATTGATCTAAACCGGTCAACCTAACCTTGGTGGCGAGACCATCGGGATGGCAATTGGTGAGTAAAATACGTTGCTTGCCTGCTTGTGCTAAAGCGTTTAAAAAGGGTTTTACGTTATTGCGCCATGCTATTTTATGCTCTACCTCGGTTTTAAGCTGGCGTATATCGATGTTGGTTTTGTTGCTCCAGTAATCGAAACAATACCAATCTAAGGTGCCTGCAACGGTTTCGTAATCAGCCATTAGTTGTTCACGGGCCTGTTCTATACTGAGCTTATTTTGCTGAGCAATTGCGATCGGTAGATAATGCATCCAAAAATAATTATCGTAATGGAGGTCTAGCAAAGTGCCGTCCATATCCAGCAAAACGGTATCTATTTGGCTCCAGTTAAACATTCTTGTTCGCAAATCCTTGAGTGCTTCTAACAGCAATGTAACAATGATACTACGTCAATGATAGCAGGAACCGCGATGAGTAAGCATCATCCGCCCCGATTAGTAGACAGTGCCATCACTGCTGAAAGTCGTTATTTCAAAATTGAAGAATTACACCTTGAGTTTAGTAATGGCGAACACCGGACCTATGAGCGCTTGGTTGGCTCGGGGCGCGGCGCGGTCATGGTACTGCCTATCACTGAGCAAGGTGAGCTGTTATTGGTGAGTGAATACGCCGCCGGAACAGAGCGTTATGAGCTAGGCTTTGTAAAAGGCTTGATCGATCCAGGAGAGACCGCACTGGTTGCCGCCAATCGAGAGTTACAAGAAGAAATTGGCCTGATAGCGAGTGAATTTCAGCTGCTTACCGAACTCTCGGTGGCGCCGAGTTATTTCTCCAGTCATATGTCGGTTTATGTGGCACAGGGGCTTCGTCCGAGTATTTTACCTGGCGATGAACCAGAACCGTTGCACATGATTAAAGTTTCTTTGCAAGACTTAGACAGTGTATATAGCCGTGAAGACTTTTCTGAAGCGCGTAGTGTTGCATCATTGTTGTTATTAGAAAAATGGTTGAAGAAAAATAAGGTGGATTGCTAGAGGATGTTTGAGCCTGTCAGTGTGTTATCAGAAGTGATTGAAATTGCACGTGGTGCTGGTGAGTTAATCCGTAGCATTTATGAGAAAGGTGATTATGTCAGCGAGGTGAAACAAGATAAAACACCCGTGACCTCAGCTGATTACGCAGCCCATCATTTTATTATGAATAAGCTTTCCAGCTTAACTCCAGAAATCCCCATTTTGTCTGAAGAACAGGCGAATATTCCTCTAGAAGAGCGTCAAACTTGGCAAACTTATTGGCTAGTCGACCCTTTAGATGGTACTCAGGAGTTTGTTTCTGGGAGTGGTGACTTTGCTACCGAAATTGCCTTGATCCACGATAACCAACCGGTATTGGGGGTGGTTTATGGACCTATCGTGCAAATATTGTATGCAGCAGTCAAGGGGCATGGTGCGTTTAAAGAGCAGGCGGGTAAACGAACCAAAATTCGTAGTCGTCATTACGATAGTCCGCCCGAGCAAATCCGGGTTGCCACCAGTCGAGTGCAGCGCCCTGCTTTATTGCAAGCGATTTTAAATTGTAACTATCATTACAAACTTTATCCTTTAGGTAGCGCTAGCTTAAAAAGTTGCTTGGTCGCCGAGGGCGTTGCTGATTGTTATATTCGAGTCGGCCCAACTGGCGAATGGGATACTGGCGCGCCGCAGATCATCTTAGAAGAAGCGGGTGGCGGATTGTTGGATTTACATTTACGCGACCTAAGCTATAACCAGCGCGAATCCTTAGAGAATCCTAATTTTATTTCTTTGGGTGACCGACAACTGCCGTGGCGAGATATTCTGAAAAACCCCAGCTAAGTAACATCTAAGATACATAGTTCTTATATTCGTTTTTACAATGGTTTAACCTCAGGGGAATAGCGGGTATAATTTTGCCAATAATGACAAGGATGCCTAATACTGCAGACAGTAGGCACAATGAGGAGAGATAAAGGTGAAGCTTTTGAATTGGAAAACATTGCTGGTATCACTGTGCTTAAGCATATTACCCAGTGCGTTTGCGGCTGATATGTCTGATGAAGCGATAATCGAGCGGATTAAACCTGTCGGCTCCGTTTATTTAGATGGCGAACTTGCCGTGACTAAAGCCCCTGCTGCCGCAAGCGGTCCTCGAGATGGGGCCACTGTTTTTAATACTTATTGTACGGCTTGTCATAGCACTGGTGTTGCCGGAGCACCTAAAAAAGGTGATGCAGCCGCTTGGGAGCCTCGTATTGCTCAAGGTAACGAGACCTTATTTAACCACGCTTGGAATGGGTTTAATGGTGTGATGCCAGCCAAGGGCACTTGTGGTGATTGTAGTGAAGATGAAATTAAAGACGCGATTGCCTATTTAACCCAATAAGGCCAGCCCGTTAAGCAATAAAAAACCACCGTGAACGGTGGTTTTTTATTGCCAGAATAATTAGCGTCGTTTACGGCGTTTTTTCTTTTGTAGTTCGGCAATCATTTTCTTTTTTTCTTCTTTTTCGGCGACTAGTTTGGCCGTTTCAACTTTCTCAACTGCCACCATCGCTGGCGTTTCCAAGCTAATTCGACCGATAGTTGCATCGCGTAGTTCGTTAAGAATGATGGTGGCAACCTTCACGTAGTCGACCTGACCACCACGAACCAAACAGCCTCGGCGGCGACCAATCTCTTCCATCAAGACAATTTCTGACTCAGGTAAATCTTCAAGCTTATAACGGGCTTTTAACTGTTCGGGATAGGCTTCTAATAGATATTCGCAAGCAAAGGCTGCGACATCATCATAATCCATGGCTGTATCTTTGACCGCTCCGGTTGTTGCCAAGCGGTAGCCGCTGGCGACATTGTCGAACTTTGGCCAAAGGATCCCTGGCGTATCTGAGAGGATGATGTTGCCCTCTAGACGGATCCTTTGTTGAGCCTTGGTTACCGCCGGTTCGTTGCCGGTTTTAGCGATGGTTCGTCCCGCTAAGGCGTTAATTAAAGTCGATTTACCGACATTAGGGATCCCACAAATCATAGTATGGATTGGCTTATCAACGCCCCCTTTATTGGGTAACATACTACGACATAAGCTTAGTAATTCTTGCGTCTGATTCCCCTGAATAGTACACAAGGGAATCGCTTTAACCCCTTGCTCTTGTTCAAAGTATTGCTGCCATTGGCGGGTGATCTCGGGATCGGCTAAATCACTCTTGTTTAACACTTTGATACAGGGTTTATCACCACGTAGGGTGGCAACCAACGGGTTCTCACTGCTATAGGGGATCCGAGCATCCAATACTTCGATGATCAAATCGATATTTGGCATCACTTCTTTGATTTGTTTCTGGGCTTTGTGCATATGCCCTGGATACCATTGAATTGCCATCCTATCCCCTTACCATTTCATCAATTTGGCGCTCATTGTACTCACTCAAGCTATAAAGTGTAGTGCTTTGTGCCGATAGCTGTACCAACATGTGGCGAAAGGATAAAAGAAAATCAAGAGCAAATGTAAGCAGTTGTCACGGATGTAGGTTTATTACTGATAATTCTTATTTTAACTGCTATGTTAAAGGGGCGCTTTCTGGTATCAATTACTTTGAGGCTGAATGCTCTGGTGGTTGCCCTAGCGGGAGTGTTTAGCTTGTTAATTTTAAGTGTTAAAATTAATCAGGATCCGTATCTCGCCGTTATTTTTGAGATATAAATTAAGGCTAACAATATTTGTTAGTATTCATAAGCCACTTTTAGGCAATCTTAGGGAAGAGATCATGTCTACCAATGAGCTAAAACAGCAGGCTGAGATTATTCACGCTGCTGATAGTGTCGATTTTCATTCTCCAAAGCAACGCAGTCACCGTTCAGAGGTGAGTCTGCAAGTTCGATATGAGCACCATAAGGCGCGCCATCAACATTATAAGAAAGCCTATCGACATGTTAGAAAGTATCGTTGGATTAGTGCCGCGCTGGTGGTCATTAGTTTTGCGTCGGTATTTTATTTAGTCGCTCTATTACCGACTTACCATGATTTGAGACACGATTATGAAGGCTTGTTAAGTGATTTTAATGTGGTTGAACAGCAAAACTTGAAATTGAACCAAGCTTTACAATTAGAACGAAAATATAACTTCGAACTAAATAAAGAGAATCACCCCGAATTACGTGTATTTGCCTTTGATAGTTTGATCGCCATCGACCAACAACATGTTCGTTCGGCTTTTTTTGTTGAGTCGGAAAACCAAGGGAAACAGATTGGCGTGAGTTACCAGTTGTTGGTTGAAGGGCCGATTGAGCAAGCCTTGGTGATGATATTTATTGACCAAGGTGGTGAAGAAGTGTTTCGACAGGGGATCGACTTTAATCAGCGAGTGGTATCTCAGGGACAGTTGGTCACGCTTGATGGCAGCATGTCTTATGCGAAACAATTGGATATTCGCTACTTTAGGATCGAAGTTCAGGAGATGGACGCTACCAAAAATAAAGACCTCAGCCGCTAATCTGTGGCCTTTGTTCAGAAGGCTACTAACTCATATGGTTTCGTCAAAAGGACTGGTATTAAATATATTTGGCATCATTGCTGATCTATTCTTGGTGATGAAAATCAAAAGACCCTAGACGAGCCTTTTAGTTATTCTCGTCAGGTGATGCCATAGTGCTGTTCCTGATATAAAAAATGACGGTTCCTTGTAAAAATAATCTCAAAAGATAAACAGCCTCTAGGCATTGCCAGTTATACTGGGCAACTCCAAGGACCCTATTCAGCATGAAGGTGTAGAGATGTACATTACTGATAATTTTGATAGTGGTAACATTCGAGTTATCGCTTTACAAGATCCGCAAGATATCCAACTTGAAATCAAACATGACAACCAATCTGAGTTTTTTCAGTGGTTTCATTTTCGTTTTGAAGCTGAGCAAGCGCAGTCTTATCAATTCCATATTATCAACGCCAGTCAGTCGGCTTATCCACAAGGTTGGCAAGGTTATCAGGTCGTCGCATCTTATGATCGCCAACAATGGTTTCGCATCGATACCGATTATGATGGTGAGCAATTAAAATTTTCTTTGGCGCTTGAGCAATCGAGTGTCTATTTCGCTTATTTTGCACCTTATAGCTACGAGCGCCATCTGGATCTATTGCAAACCATACAACAAGATCCTCGGGTGAGACTTAGTACCCTAGGGCAAACCTTGGATGGTCGGGATATGAGTTTATTGCAAATTGGTGATGCCGAGCAGGACAAGCACAAAGTTTGGGTGATGGCGAGGCAGCACCCAGGTGAGACCATGGCAGAATGGTTTGTTGAGGGGATGCTCGCCACGTTATTGGACGAAGATAATCCCTTGGCTAAAAAGCTATTGGAAGAAACCGTATTTTATGTCTTGCCGAATATGAATCCAGATGGTTCAGTGCGAGGTCATTTGCGTACTAATGCCGCTGGTATAAATTTGAACCGTGAATGGCAAAATCCAAGCATGGAACATAGCCCAGAGGTGTTTTTAGCAAGACAAAAGATGTTGGAATTGGGAGGCGATCTGTTTCTTGATATTCATGGAGATGAATCTGTGCCTTACAATTTTGTGGCAGGGTGTGAAGGGGTCCCTTCATATGATGCGCGGCATCAGTTGCTAGAAGAAACCTTTAAGCAAGCGTATATGGCGATTTCACCAGACTTCCAAGATCAACATGGTTATGCCAAGAACAAGCCGGGAGAGGCTAACTTAAAGATTGGCGCCGCATGGTTGGGCGAACAGTTTAAGACATTGTCTTATACCATCGAAATGCCATTTAAAGATAACGCTGATTTGCCTGATGAGGATTACGGCTGGTCACCGGAGCGGGCAATGCAATTGGGTGCAGATGTGTTGTTTCCAATTAAGCAGAGCTTAGCGCGTTTGTAGTGTCCTATTTAGCTATTTAGCGCTTAATTTTGAGCATACAAAAAGGAGGTTATGATGGATGACCTCCTGATTCGTTGTGGCTACAAGAGAAGTCGCTAGACTTGCTTTTTCTTTTTTAGTCTATCGGTTAGATTTTTTTATTTGATGTGTTCGGTTATTGGAATCATCCTCCTAGTCGATGATCGCCATTGTTTAAGGGGGCATTTCGCCACTTTTAGTATGTTGTGATTCACACGTTACAGGTAGCCGTTGGCCGCTTTTCATCCGCTTCCGAGCGAAGTCTCGTCGGTAAAGTGAGCGCAATCATGAATCAATCAAGAGCCGACGACATGGAAGTCGTGCAGAGGAGCAGTCTCAGTGATTTAGCGAAACTTGATGTTTTATCTTTGAGCTAAGATATCAGAGTCACTCACTAAGGTTCTATAAAGGTTCGCGACTTGACGATACAAGCCAGATTAGCCTTGATTCGTTGAAGGGTCTTCGAATCAAAGGCTAATCGGTGTTTTAGTCCCTTGAATTTACATAGTACCAATATACTCTGTAGTTTATATTCTGGAAAAGTTCTGTAAAGCTAGAGTCGACGAGGCTTCTAGGACTTTTCCAGAAATATAGCAAAAATGACAAAATTTTGTTGAGAAGCAAGATTCTGGAAAGAATTTTCCAGAGGACAAAGTTTTTTTTGCGCAGGAAGGGTAGACGAAATTTATTGAAATCTTTCTTCTTGCTCGAAGTGGCCCTGAAATGCTTTACAATCTTAAATGTCGACATACTAACAAGAGTAAAGCTAACTAGTTGCCTACAGCATATGCTAGGGGAGCACTCAAACGCTTGTCTCCTAACTCGATTATTGCTAGATTCTCGTTATGAATAATATTTCAATGCCTACATTATCCATTCTTTGGTGGCGCTCTCATTAGAGCGGCACAGAATTCTTACATTCTTATGCTGCTGGTAGGTAGCTAAGATTGTCATCTCTTTTGTATCTCCAGTGGCCAATTTATTTGACGAGGAGATATACCAATGAATACACAACCGAAAACTGATAAATTAGAGGTTATTTTAACCGGTGATAGAGCTACGGGCCCATTACACCTAGGCCATTACGTTGGTTCTTTAAAGCAGCGTGTCGCTTTACAAGCTCACCATGAACAAACCATTCTTGTTGCTGATATGCAAGGCCTGACAGACAATGCCCTTCACCCTCAAAAAGTGTCATCGAATATTCTAAATGTGGTGGCGGATTACCTCGCTGTAGGGATAGACCCATCAGCAACAACCATATGTCTGCAGTCACAATTACCAGCGCTTGCCGAGCTCACTATGTATTACAGCAACCTAGTTACTATTAGTCGACTAGAGCGTAATCCCACAGTTAAAAGTGAAATTCAAAATAAAGGATTTGAGCGCTCCATCCCTGCAGGATTTTTAACTTACCCCATCTCTCAAGCCGCGGATATCACTGGGTTTAACGCAACATTAGTCCCCGTTGGTGACGACCAATTACCAATGCTTGAACAAACTAATGAAATCGTGCGGAAGATAAACGCGTTAGCCGGGCGCAATGTTCTCAATGAATGTCAACCATTGTTAAGTAAAGCGCCACGCTTACCTAGCACCGATGGAAAAAATAAGATGTCTAAATCTATGGGGAACACTATTAATCTAGGAGCTAGTGAAAAGGAAATCACTGCAGCGGTTAAGTCTATGTATACCGACCCTCACCATGTAAGGGTTGAAGACCCCGGCAAGATAGAGGGGAATGTGGTGTTTACTTATTTAGATGCTTTTCATCCAGATGAAAGCTATGTCCAACAATTAAAGCAACACTATCAACGAGGGGGACTGGGTGACGGCGTGACGAAACGAATATTAGAAGAATGCTTACAAGAAATGCTCCGGCCCATTCGAGAGAGAAGAGCTATGTATTTAAATGACAAGGCACAACTAATCGACATTTTGAAGGCTGGAAGTCAGCTTTCTCGAGAAAAGACAGATAAAGTGCTCTTTGATATCAAAGACATATTTGGCCTAAATCTATTTTAGTCACAGGCGTAATGAGTAACGATGTAAAGGTTGGTTTTCTCTACTTTGTAGCCGGCGACGTTTTTCGTGATTTAGAGTTATATACAGCAGCAAAAGCCAGCTTGTGATTTGCATAAACTTTTACTGTAAGACACTGAAAATTTAAAGAAATGACAATTACGCAAGGTGCGTTTCGCAACTTGCGAAATGCATTCGATATCATACTGGCGAGGTGTATTTTAAAGGTAGTCATGTTTTAGTTTGTGCTGGGGAGGCGTCGTACGTTGCATTACTTTTTATTTTTCTTGATTTTTGTGGATTGGTAAAAGTATATCAGGCTATTCAAATTTACTTTTAACCAAGGTTAATTTCCATTTGCTTCACGATGGGCAACCACCTTTAATCAGGTGGCCAAATTCACTATGCCACTACAGTTGGGAATTTCAAAATCAAAAGAATTAACGACGAAAACCATACTAGCCCCAAACCAATAGATATTTCTATAGGTCTAAGTATTAGTAGGTTTTCCAGAATCGTCAATTCTACAGGGTACTGTTTCCAGACCCTGATCTACATAGTAACAAATTCTTCTGCGCTGGTGGGGTGGATCGCGACACAGGCATCAAAGTCGGCTTTGGTTGCGCCCATCTTCATGGCAACACCAAATCCTTGTAAAATTTCGTCCATGCCTAGACCTATCCCATGCAGACCAACCACTTTTTGTTCTTCACCGGCACAAATCAGTTTCATCTTGGTCATTTGACGATGCTGAGTGACCGCTGTGTACATCGCGGCAAAGCTTGAGTTGTAGACTTTGACATTATCCGCACCGTATTCAGCAATCGCTTCGGGTTCGGTTAAACCCAAAGTGCCGATGGCTGGGTGACTAAAGACCACAGTAGGGATGAGTTGATAATCCATTTTAGCTTCAGTTTTTCCGTTAAATAAACGTTCCGAGAGCAAACGTCCGGCTTTGACGGCAACTGGGGTGAGTTCTACCTTACCGATATTATCGCCGACTGCGTAGACGCCCGCTGCGGTGGTATTTGAGTAGTCATCGACCTGAATGTAACCGCGTTGATCAACTTCAACACCAGCCGCGGCTAGGTTGATATTATCGGTGGCGGGGTCACGGCCAATCGCCCATATAACGCAATCCACTTCGATGTTGTTGCCATTCTCAAATTTAACATTCAAGCTGCCATCAGCTTGTTTTTCGATGGATTGTGGTACGCTATGGGTGTGCAGCGTTGGGCCGTCCTCCGCCATGATTTCGACCAGCGTTTCACTAAGCATTGGGTCAAAGTTACGTAAGGGTGCGTGCTTACGCACCGCTAAATGAGTGTCGCTACCCAGTGAGTGTAAAACACCTGCCAATTCAACCGCGATGTAACCTGCTCCGAGTACCAAGACTCGTTTAGGTTGCTCTGTTAAAGCAAAAAATCCATCGGAATCGATGCCGAGTTCGGCGCCAGGGATTGCGGGGATTGAAGGGCGACCGCCAGTGGCGATGAGAATGTGTTTGGCACGGATTTGTTCGCCATTCACTTCCACGGTATTCGCATCTACAAACTTTGCAAAGCCATTGATAAGTGTGACCCCATTGTTACCCAATACGCGGTCATAGGAACCATGAATTCGTTTGATGTAGGCTTCTCTGCTGGCAACCAAGGTTGCCCAATCAAATTGATTCACTTGTAAATCAAAGCCGTAATCAGGTGCATAGCGGTGAATAGCTTCCGCGACTTGGGCACCAAACCACATGGCTTTTTTAGGGACACAACCTACGTTCACGCAAGTACCACCTACATGACGAGCTTCAATCAGCGCCACTTTTTGGCCGTACATTGAGGCGCGATTGGCTGAGGCAATACCGCCGCTGCCTGCGCCAATGCATAGGTAATCATATTCTTTCATTGAGAAACTCCGTGTAGGACAGATATGTTGCAGCAGTATAGCCTGTAGCTGTATCAGATGTTAATCAGCTTTTGTGACCTGTTTTTGCGATTGATAAGGCAAACGAATGAAGAACTTAACCCCTTCATTTTCCTTACTATCGAAGGAAATATGGCCTTTCAGTAACTGCACCACGAGATTATAAACGATGTGAGTACCTAAGCCGCTACCACCTTGACCGCGTTTAGACGTGACAAAGGGGTCGAAAATACGATTTACAATACTACTCTCCACCCCACGACCAGTGTCTTGATAATCGAGATGGAGTTGTTCACCTTCCCGGTAGATGTGAATATTGATTTGTTTTTCGCCGTCCCATTCCTCAAAGCCATGTTTAATCGAGTTGAGGATTAAGTTTGAGTAGATCTGGGTAAAGCTGCCTGGGAAGCTATAAAGTTCTAAATCGCTGGGACAATCCACTTTGATCGTGCAACCAGAACGACGAATTTTATGGCCTAAAGAGGTGATCACCTGATTAACATTTTCGTTGAGATTAAAGGTGTAGCAGGCTTCGGAGCTTTGGTCGACGGCAACTTGCTTGAAGCTACTAATCAAATCAGAGGCACGACGTAAATTGTTCAGCAATAACTCAGTCGATTGCTGTAAGTTACTGATTAGCTCTTCCATATAGCGACGGCTTAACTTGCCAGTTTCAATGTTCTTTTCGAGTTGTTTGCCTTGCTCTTGTAAGTAAGATGCGGCAGTGACACTAATGCCTATTGGGGTATTAATCTCGTGAGCGACCCCTGCCACCAAGCCACCTAAGGAGGCCATTTTCTCGGCTTCCACTAAGGATTGTTGTGCATTTTTAAGTTTATCGAAAGCACTAGCAAGCTGGAGATTACTCTCCTCTAAACGCTCGGTTCGTGACTTTACTTTTTGTTCCAACTCATCGTTGAGGGTTTTTATTTCTTTTTCAACCCGTTTTAGTGGAGTCACATCATAGCCAAAGGCGATCATGCGAGAGACATGGTTGCCTTCGTAAAAGGGAACAAAGGTCCATAGTAAAGTATATTGATTGTTCACCTGATCGGTGAGCGTTAATTCTTGATCTTGGATCACCCTTAACTGTCGGAGATCGGCTTCAATTTTGTCGCGCCGGTCGTTGTCGACAAATACACTCAGCCAGTTTTGGCCGATTAGTTCTTCTTGATGAAAGCCGGTGAGTAGCACACCAGCAGGGTTTACGGTTAATACATTGAGCTGATTGTCTAAGGTCACAATCACCGCATTACTTGAGTTGATGACGGTTGCGGAGAAGTCTCGCTCATGAGCTAATTGCTCGGTGGCTTTTAATTTTTGGGCAAATTCGTGGTCAATTTTTCGGGTCATTTGGTTGAGAGTATTGACCAATTCGCCCAGCTCATCGTTGCGTTGTTTACCCTTAGCATTAATTTTTAGTGGTGCGCCTAGATTGTCGAGGTCTAGGTTGCGGGTGTAATCCACAATGGTATTGATGTGGCGAACAATCACGTAATAAATGATGAATAAAATACCGATGGATACCACGAGGGTTTTCACGGTTTGGCTAATGAGGATCAGCATCGCTTTTTGCCATAAGCGCTCATACACCTGTTCCAAAGAGGCGGCGACAAACAGCTTTCCAACCATCTCGTCTTGATAAATAAGATCAAATTCCTGAGATAGATCATATTGGTTGGTTGAACGTCCACGTGCTAATAGTGGGACTTCAGAAGAACCTAAGATTTCTTTGACCAATACATATTGCATATTAGGCAAGTTCATAATGCCTTCAATTTGTACCTCGACTTGTTCTTCATCAAGGTTCCATAAGCTGGCTGCAATTGGTTGTAGAAAACTGACTTCAATCTGATCGATACTTTCTTCAATGACTTTCACATCTTGCTTGTAATCGTAATAAAGTTGAATCAGGGTGATGATCAGAGCAAGCAGGGTGGAGCAAATAAGAATGTAGGATAACATGCGCAAGGAAAGGCTGTTGGCTCCTTTATTTAAAGCTAACTTTTTCCACAGCCCGTGATCACTAGTCTCTGTGGATTGAGAGTTATTATCCATGTATAAGCGAGTCCTGTTGGTCTAAGTATCGTTAAACCAAGAAAGCATATTATTCCTTTGAGAAATCATAGTCTAAATCGAGGCTATGTGAAACGTCCAAATCGTGAGGGTGGGTTGATTTACAAATAATTAACCCCAAAATATGTTATTTATAGCTAATATATCTTCAGTTTTAAGGATCTTTTATGAGTAACCCTTTACTTGATTTACCCGGATTACCCCCGTTTAGCAAGATTAAGCCAGCGCATGTGCAGCCTGCGGTAGAGCAAGTGATTGAAGAATGCCGAGCGACGATCGATTCGGTGTTAAAAGAAGCCACGCCTACTTGGCAAAATTTTATTTTGCCTCTCGATGAAGTGAATGACCGCTTAGGTCGTTTGTGGTCACCGGTTAGCCACTGTAATTCGGTAGTCAATAGTCAGGAGCTACGCGAAGCTTATGAGTCCTGCCTCCCGCTACTGTCTGAGTACAGCACCTTTGTTGGCCAACACAAGGGGCTTTATCAAGCCTATAAAAGCTTAGCCGACAGCCAAGCGTTTGCTGATTATAATTTAGCCCAGCAAAAATCGGTTACAGATGCACTACGAGACTTTGAATTATCTGGTATTGGATTGGAGGCTGAGCAGCAACAGCGTTACGGTGAAATAGTGAAACGCTTGTCGGAACTCTCATCACAATTTTCCAATCATGTATTAGACGCTACTCTGGCTTGGCAAAAACATATTACCGAATCTAGCGAATTAGTCGGGCTACCGGATTCGGCCTTGGCTGCCGCCAAACAAGCCGCTGCAGCAAAAGATTTAGAGGGTTATCTACTCACGCTGGAGTTCCCGAGTTACTTACCGGTGATGACCTACGCCGACAATCGTTCGCTACGTGAAGAAATGTATCGAGCCTTTAGTACTCGCGCTTCTGAACAAGCAAGCACTGAGCAGAAATTTGATAATAGCGGACTAATTGATGAAGAATTGGCACTACGTCATGAGTTAGCCCAGCTGCTTGGCTTTGCCAGTTATGCGGATAAGTCACTCGCCACTAAAATGGCTGAATCTCCAGCGCAGGTATTAGGCTTTTTAGAAGACTTGGCTGCACGCTCTAAGCCGCAGGCGGAGCGAGAGTTAGCCGAGTTGCAAGCTTTTGCCAAACAGTATCATGGGGTTGATGAGTTAGCGGCTTGGGATATAGCCTACTATTCAGAAAAATTAAAACAGCATACCTACGCTATTTCCGATGAACAGTTACGCCCTTATTTCCCCGAAAATCGAGTATTGAGTGGTCTGTTTGAGGTGGTGAATCGCCTATTTAAGGTGACTGTAAGTGAACGGCAGGGAGTTGATACTTGGCACCCAGACGTTCGTTTTTTTGACATTAGTGATGATAGTGGAACGCTGCGCGGTTCTTTCTATTTAGATTTATATGCACGCGAACATAAACGTGGCGGTGCTTGGATGGATGGTTGTATCGACCGCCGAGTGGATGTGGATGGACAGTTGGTTAAGCCAGTCGCTTATTTAACCTGTAACTTTAATAAGCCAGTGGGCGATAAACCAGCCTTATTCACGCACGATGAAGTGATTACTTTATTCCATGAGTTTGGTCACGGCATTCACCATATGCTGACCAAGGTGGATGAAGCGGCGGTATCGGGTATTAATGGTGTGGCTTGGGATGCGGTTGAGTTACCGAGCCAGTTTTTGGAAAATTGGTGTTGGCAGAGTGAGACTTTAGCCTTTATTTCTGGGCATTATGAGACGGGCGAGCCCTTGCCGCAGCAGATGTTAGATAAGATGTTAGCGGCACGTAATTTCCAGTCGGCGATGACGATGGTGCGCCAACTCGAATTTTCATTGTTTGATTTCCGTTTACATTATGAACTCGCAGAGGGTCGCAGTGTGCAGCAGCGTCTGGATGAAGTGCGCCAACAGGTTTCGGTGATCAATCCTCCGAGTTTCAATCGTTTCCAAAATAGCTTTAGCCATATTTTTGCTGGTGGTTATAGCGCGGGTTATTACAGCTACAAATGGGCCGAGGTCTTATCTGCTGACGCCTTTGCAAAATTTGAAGATGAAGGCATTTTCAATGCTGAAACGGGTTTACAATTCTTGCATAACATTCTGGAGAAAGGTGGTTCGCAGCAACCGATGGAACTGTTTAAGGCCTTTAGAGGGCGAGAACCTAAGGTAGATGCCTTACTTCGTCATTCGGGGATTGCTGCTTAGCCTCATTTTGATGTTTTAAGTTAGTTTTATGACGCGGCTTAGGCCGCGTTTTGTTTGTCTGAGATTAGAACTGGATGAAGCTATGTTTGAAGATATCGCGCTGTGGTTAGAACACGAACAAGCCGTATTAGCGACCTCGAATTGGTGGTTTGACGTATTGGTTGTGTTGGGACTGACCTTAGTTGCTTTTGTTATTTGGCGTACTTTTGCGGGACGTTTAAGCCGTTTAACCACTAAAACCAAGACCGTGTGGGACGATGCAATTTGGTTTTCATTATGGAAGCCGATTAACTGGATGATCGCGGTGGTGGGTTTGTCTTTAGTGGCAACCGCGTTTGCCAAGGCTCTAGGATCGGACTTACTGCCGATGATCCCAGTGCTGCGCCAAGTGATGATGGTGTTTCTATTGGCTTGGGTCGCGATGCGCTTTGTGGGTTGTGCAGAGCAGCAGTTGATCAGCGAAGGCAAGGATAAAACTACGGTACAGGCGGTGGCGAAGTTGTGTCGTGCCAGTGTGATTATTATATTGCTGCTAGCCGTTTTTCAAACCCTAGGCTTCAGTATTTCCGGGGTGCTAGCCTTTGGCGGTATGGGCGGTTTGATTGTCGGTATGGCCGCTAAAGATTTACTCGCTAACTTTTTTGGGGCTTTGTTGGTGTATTTTGATCGGCCCTTTAAGGTCGGTGATTGGATCCGCTCACCAGATCGCAGCATTGAAGGAACGGTTGAAAAAATAGGTTGGCGGGTGACGCAGATCCGTACCTTCGATAAGCGTCCCTTATATGTGCCTAATTCGGTATTTTCTAGTATCGCGGTAGAAAATCCCAGCCGGATGAGCCATCGTCGAATTAAAGAAACCATCGGTTTGCGTTATGCTGATGCGGCGAAGCTAGGCAAAGTGGTGAGTGATGTGGAAGCGATGTTACGTCAACATCCGGAGATTGATACCAATGAAACTTTGATGGTGAACTTCGATAGTTTTAACGCGTCTTCTCTCGACTTTTTTATCTATACTTTTACTAAAACTACCGATTGGGTTTTTTATCATCAGGTAAAACAAGATGTGTTGAATAAGGTGGTTGATATTGTGCTTGCCAACGGTGCCGAGTTTGCTTTTCCTACGCGAACCCTGCACCTTGCAAATAATGAACCACTTAATTCAAAGTAAATTCAGTCATCTTGCTTCATAAATGAATGCAGTTGCATTCATTTATGTTTCATTCGGCTGCATAGTTATTCTTTTTACTAGCCTAAATCTTCAATAAGCAGAACGGTAAAATAGCCTAATCTAGTGGTGATAAACACTCTGACGGTATTTTTATGCTGTAAAAATCCAATAAAGCTCTTCAAAAATTAGTTATTTAGCAGGCTTGCAGCATATTTAGAAAAAATAAGACTAAAATGCTTAATTTAGATCTATTTGTAGCTCATTTTACTGCTTATGTAGCAAAACTATCTGCATGTGGTCTGGATGAATTGATAGCTGTGGTTGAATAAGTTGTCAAATCCTCTGCCGCTAGGGGGGCTACAGGAACGTCGACTTGTTAAAGGCCTTGTGTATAGGGTAAAACATCAGCCAACGGGGTGAGAATAGCATCCAAGGGTTGATGCGCCGAACTCCTGCAAACACACAATAGATAACAAAAAAGCTAACATGGAGTTTCTAATGACTAAATGGACAAAATCAGCTTCCGGCTTGGCAGTTTCGCTAGCCCTATTTGGCGCGGTATCAGTAGCTCATGCTGCCGATACAATTAAGATAGCGGTTGCGGGGCCTGTAACTGGGCCAGTGGCACAATATGGCGATATGCAATTTACCGGTGTTGGCGTTGCGGTTGATTTACTTAACCAAGCGGGGGCCTTAAAAGGTAAAAAAATTGAAGCTGTTGTCTACGATGACGCATGTGAGCCGAAGCAAGCGGTGGCGGTTGCCAACAAAATTATTAACGATGGCATTAAATATGTTGTGGGTCATTTGTGTTCTGGCGCGACTCAACCTGCTTCAGATGTCTATGAAGATGAAGGTGTATTAATGATTACGCCCGCTTCGACTAACCCAGACATTACCACTCGCGACTATCAGTTGGTTTTTCGAACCATCGGTCTCGATAGTGACCAAGGACCAACGGCCGCACGTTATATCGCGACTAGCGTTAAACCACAACGAGTCGCAGTGATCCATGATAAACAACAATATGGTGAAGGGATCGCCACCTCAGTGAAAACCGAGTTAGAAGCGGCGGGTGTGAATGTGGTTGCTTTTGAAGGTGTGACTGCGGGTGATAAAGATTTCTCAGCGCTGATTGCTAAGCTGAAGAAAGAAAAAGTTGATTTTGTCTACTACGGTGGTTACCACCCAGAACTTGGTTTGATCCTGCGTCAGTCCTCAGAAAAAGGCCTAGATGCCACTTTCATGGGGCCTGAAGGCGTTGGTAACAAAGACATTTCTGCTATTGCTGGCGCAGCTTCTGAGGGCTTGTTAGTTACCTTACCGAAAAAATATGACTTAGAACCGGCCAACAAACCAATCGTGGACGCCTTGGTGGCGAAAGGAGAAGATCCTACCGGTCCTTTCGTTTGGACTGCTTATGCGGCAATGCAATCTATTGTTGCTGGTGTGAATGGTGCGGGTGATGAGCCAGACGCTGTGGCGGCTTATCTTCGCGCTAATACTGTTGACACGGTCATGGGACCACTGCAGTGGGATAGCAAAGGCGATCTTAAAGGTTTCGATTTTGGTGTATTCACATGGCATGCCGACGGCACATCGTCTATCGCTAAGTAATTTGTGAATATCAGACCGGCTAGTGTCATCGGCGCTAGCTGGTCTCTTCTGTTTTAAAAGACACTTAATTAATGGCTTCAAGCTATTAGATTGGGATCGTTATGTCTGAGCAATTTTTCTATTTTTTTCAACAGTTAGTCAATGGACTAACGGTTGGTAGTACCTATGCCTTAATCGCCATTGGTTACACGATGGTGTATGGCATTATCGGCATGATTAACTTCGCCCATGGTGAAGTGTATATGATAGGCAGTTATGTCGCCTTCATCGTATTAGCCGCCTTATCGCTGATGGGCTTGGATTCTCTGCCGATTTTATTATTTGGTGCTTTTGCCATTAGCATCATTATTACCAGCGCCTATGGTTGGACCATTGAGAAGGTGGCTTATCGGCCAGTGCGTGGTGGTAACCGCTTGATCGCTTTGATTTCGGCGATTGGGATGTCTATTTTCTTGCAAAACCTGGTGCGTTTATCTCAGGGAAGTCGTGATATCGCGATGCCGAGTCTGATTACTGGCGGCTGGACATTTGGCCCTGACGATGGCTTCAATTTAACCATTTCCTACATGCAAGTGGTGATCTTTGTGGTGACTTTCCTCACGATGATCGGGTTAACGGCCTTTATTACCCATTCGCGAATGGGACGTGCCTGCCGTGCTTGTTCTGAAGATATTGGTATGGCCAATTTATTGGGGATCGACACCAATAAAGTGATTTCCTTAACCTTTGTGATTGGGGCAGCCTTAGCGGCGGTGGCAGGTGTGTTGTTGGGAATTTATTACGGTGTTATCAATCCCTATATCGGTTTTATGGCTGGCTTAAAAGCCTTTACTGCGGCGGTATTAGGCGGTATTGGTTCGATACCCGGAGCGGTTGTTGGAGGCTTGTTGTTAGGCATTACTGAAGCGATTACTGCTGGTTACTTTAGTACCGAGTATAAAGATGTGGTTTCCTTTGGTTTGCTGTGCCTGGTGTTACTGTTCATGCCAACGGGCCTGTTAGGAAGACCGGAGGTTGAGAAAGTATGAGTAAGCTCAATCTCCCCGGAGCATTAATCTCCACCATTACCTTTATGTTGTTGGCTGGATGGCTGTTAGGGATCCGAATGGAACCTAGTAGCAGTGGACTTAATCTGGCGTTGGCCGAGCCACAACATCTAAAGTGGCTATTTATTGGTTCGGCGGTGGTATTTTTTAGTCAGCTATTTCACCCCATGCTGTTTGGTAAAGCAAAGTTAAGACGCTCGGCGAATAAGTTTAATTTTAAATTACCGAGTCCCGAGCAAAGTCCTAAGGCTTATCGTTTGTTGGTCTCGTTCGCCTTAGCTGGGGCGATCATCTGGCCCTTTATTGTTAGCCGTGGTTCGGTGGATTTAGCGACTTTAACCCTCATCTATGTGATGTTGGGTTTGGGACTTAATGTCGTGGTGGGCTTAGCCGGTCTACTCGATTTAGGTTATGTCGGTTTTTATGCGGTAGGAGCCTATACCTATGCCTTACTGAGTGCCGATGGTTTTGGTTTTTGGACTTGCCTACCAATTGCCGGCGGCATGGCGGCACTGTTTGGTTTCTTATTAGGTTTTCCGGTATTGCGTTTACGCGGTGATTATCTAGCCATTGTGACCCTCGGCTTTGGGGAAATTATTCGTTTATTGCTGAACAACCTTACCGAGTTAACTGGCGGACCTAACGGTATTAGCGGTGTACCGAAGCCAACTTTGTTTGGTTTGGAATTTAACCGTCGCCTAAAAGGTGAAGGTTTTGATACGTTCCATAACTTCTTTGGTATTAGTTATAACTCAGAATATAAGGTGATTTTCTTATACTTGATGGCGCTACTTTTGGTCGTGCTTACGGTGATTGTGATCAATCGCTTGTTAAGAATGCCGATTGGTCGGGCTTGGGAAGCACTACGTGAAGATGAAATTGCCTGCCGTTCTTTAGGCTTAAATCCAACGGTGGTTAAGCTCAGTGCATTTACCATTGGTGCTGCTTTTGCCGGTTTTGCTGGTAGTTTTTTCGCGGCCCGTCAGGGCTTTATTAGCCCTGAGTCGTTCACCTTCATCGAATCTGCGATTATTTTAGCAATTGTGGTTTTAGGGGGAATGGGATCGCAAGTTGGAGTGATTTTAGCCGCGATTATCATGACGGTGTTACCAGAAATGGCGCGTGAGTTTAATGAGTACCGAATGCTGATGTTTGGTTTAATGATGGTATTTATGATGGTGTGGCGCCCCCAAGGTTTATTGCCAATGTCTCGACCTCATATTCAGTTAAAAGAGGGAGCTAAGGCATGAGTCAGTTGCTTGAGGTAAATGGCCTCACCATGCGTTTTGGTGGTTTATTGGCGGTGAATAATGTCGCGCTGAAGCTCAAAGAGAAAGAAGTGGTATCGGTGATTGGTCCCAATGGTGCGGGGAAAACCACGGTATTTAACTGCTTAACCGGTTTCTACAAACCCACCAGTGGACAAATTTTATATCGAGGCGAAGCCTTACAAGGTTTGGCCGGACACCAAATCGCCCGTAAAGGCATTGTGCGTACCTTCCAGCATGTACGTCTTTTCAAAGATATGACGGTGGTAGAAAATCTGTTGGTGGCTCAACATCGTCACTTGAATACCAACTTTATTGCCGGTTTATTAAAAACTCCAAATTTTAAGAAGAGTGAAGCGGAGGCCTTAGCGTTTGCTGAATACTGGTTAGACAAAGTTCAGTTGACTGAATTCGCCAACCGTAAGGCGGGTAATCTGGCCTATGGCCAACAGCGTCGTTTAGAGATAGCTCGTTGTATGGTAACCCGTCCCGAAATCTTGATGCTAGATGAGCCTGCGGCAGGCCTTAACCCTAAGGAGACTGATGATTTGGATCGGCTGATCATGGATCTGCGGGCCAATGAATCGGTCTCGGTATTGCTGATTGAGCACGATATGAAATTGGTGATGGGTATTTCAGATCGGATTTACGTGGTTAACCAAGGTTGTCCCTTAGCGAATGGGACACCGGAAGAGATCCGCAACAACCCTGAGGTCATTAAAGCCTATCTGGGTGAGTTTTAAGGGCGAGGCAAAGACGACGAATGTTAGAGTTAAAAAATGTATCGACTCACTATGGCCCGATTCAAGCTTTACATGATGTTAGTGTGAAGGTAAATGAAGGCGAAATTGTCAGTCTGATCGGCGCCAATGGCGCGGGTAAAACCACTTTATTGATGACCTTGTGTGGTGATCCTCGAGCCAGCAGTGGTCAGATATGGTTTGATGGTAAAGATATTACCCACCGCCAAACCCATGACATTATGCGTGGTGATATTGCGGTGGTTCCTGAGGGACGACGAATATTCTCGCGCCTCACCGTTGAAGAAAATCTTCGAATGGGGGCCTTTTTTGCGAGTAAACAGGAAACCGAGCAACGGATCCAAGAAATGTATGTCTTGTTTCCGCGTTTATTGGAACGAGTCAATCAACGGGCGGGCACCATGTCGGGAGGGGAGCAGCAGATGTTGGCGATTGGTCGTGCTTTAATGAGTAATCCTCGCTTACTGTTATTGGACGAGCCTTCTTTAGGTTTGGCTCCGATTATTATTCAACATATTTTCGATATCGTGGAACAATTACGCCAACGTGGGATGACGGTGTTTTTAGTGGAGCAAAATGCCAACCAAGCGCTGCGGCTGGCTGATAGAGGCTATGTTCTGGAAAATGGTCGTATTGTGTTAGAAGACACTGGCGATAATTTATTGGTGAACGAAGAGGTGCGTAAGGCGTATCTAGGTGCCTAGGCTCGGTTGTTCATACACAAAGCGAAAGCAGCCTTCGGGTTGCTTTTTTTATGCGAGAACATGCTAGTGACAAAGATGAGTACTGATTATTCTGAATGCCGAATCTGCAGCGCCCCAAGCAAACGGTTGGCATTATATTCCCTTCGTTTTGTCTCTTTTTCTTTGTGCGTAAACCAGTTAAAGTGGGCAAAATAGCTCGCAGTGGATCATCATGGAACAATTTGAACAAATCGACGTAAATGGCGCTCAAGATAAAATTTGCAATGCTGGGGCGCTACTATTAGATATGCGTGATCCGCAGTCTTTTGCTCAAGCACACCCAGTGAATGCTTTTCACCTTCACGACGGTAGCCTTAATCAATTATTAGCAAATACCGACTACGATACGCCGCTAATTGTGATGTGTTATCACGGTATTTCTAGTCAGGGGGCGGCACAGTATTTATTAGAGCAAGGATTTGAAGAAGTCTATAGCTTGCAGGGAGGCTTTGAAGCATGGCGTGTAAAGGCTCCGATCACCAGTGGTGAAGCAGAGTGAAGCAATTAATCGTCCTGGCGAATCCTCGCGCGGCACAGGCCTATGTAGACTATATGGCAGTGTTGCATATTGAGTGTCAACTAGCACCCGCGGAGCGAGGGGTGGCGATTATGCTGAACGATGAGTCTCAGCTTGAACGTGCGGAAATTGAATTAGAGCAGTTTTTAGCTAATCCGAATGCTGAAAAATATCATGCGGCTTCATGGACTATGGCCGACAGTCGCAAAGCCTCATTTTCTTATGGTGGCTCGGGGGTGATTAAAAACTCCTTTTTGGCTCATGCGGGTCCGGTGACACTGCTGGTATTGCTGATATCAGCCGTGATTTATACGCTAATGAGCTTCGGTTTTAATCGTTATTTTATTGAACACCTGACCATTACTCCTCAGCTGAGTATGCTCGCTTCAACCCAGTTTTGGCGGGTCATCACACCGATTTTTTTACATTTTTCAATTGTTCATATCGTGTTTAATGGCCTGTGGTGGTGGCAATTAGGTGGAGAGATCGAGCGTCAATTAGGAAGCTCTAAGTTATTATTGATTACGATTGTCGCAGCAGTGATCCCCAATGTAGCACAGCTACTGGCTTCCGGACCGTATTTTGGGGGCTTATCTGGGGTGGTGTATGCATTGTTGGGGTATTGCTGGTTTACGGGGTGGCTACGTCCTAAAGCTGGGCTGCAGTTAAGTCCTTCAATTGTGGGCTTTATGTTGGTCTGGTTGGTGATTGGCTTTATGGATGTAATTGGGCCATCTACGGCGAATCTGGCCCATCTGTTTGGCTTATTCGTGGGTTGTGCTCAGGCGGTATTTGATAAGTTTACTGATAAAGATATTTAGTAAACAGTAACTTATTGACCAGCTTTTTACCGGTTTCTTGCACTAAGAGGTCATTCACTGCCTCTTCACACATCTGTCGAATTTGTTCTCGGCCAGTTAAGGACTTTACATCTTCTTCGGCTTGATGGCCTAAAATTTCAATGATCGCGTCGCGGATCAGCGGGGCGTGATGCTCAATGTTGGCTAAATCCCCTGCGTTTTCTACCATGATGTCGGCGGTGATTCGCACGTAGCCTAGCTTCTTCCCTGTGCTAATGTAGTTCGTAATAATATCCGGTTCTAGCGCAAAATAGGCATAGCTAGGATTACCCGCTTCTTCGGCCTTGATGACGGTGGAGAATAACAAACTAAATGTTATAAGCAATGCTTGGCTAAATTTCATACGATCCTTTGATTCCTTGATAGTCCTAGCTTTATTGTTTGTGCTATCGAGCGTTTGGTCAAGCTGCGCAGCTAAATTTAGTCAATAATTTATCGTTGCTGAAAAGAGCCTAAAGGAAATGCAAACGTGACCGCGCAAGAATAGCATAATGGGCGAATCGGGAGTTTACTTTAATCTGTCAATTGCCGGATAATAAGGCCATTATTCAACAATAGTAATACCAGTGAACTCAAAACAGCCTTATCCTTATCAGGCCGATGGTCGTTGGCAACAGCCACAAAATGTTGAATTAGAATCAACTGCTTTAGCTGATTGGTTACTTTATCCTGGTTCGCTCACCGCACGTTTGCGCCAGCATTGCCAGCATTTTTCCATCCAAGTGTTATTTGAAGGCTATTTGGAAATTACCGAGGCTGAACGGCAGGCTTTGGATTGTGAGGGGCCTTACTGGGTCAGAGAGGTCTTACTGTGCTGTGATGACTTACCTTGGGTATATGCACGTAGCGTCGTTCCGCAGGATTCTTTAGCGGGAGAGGCTGCAGCGGTGAGTTATTTGCAAAACAACTCTTTAGGAGAGTTATTGTTTACCGACAAAGGTCAGCGACAAACTTTAGAGCTGTGCCAAGTTGATGCGCATTCTGCGCTTCAGCAAAGTGTTGGGCCAAAGCAGCCGCTGTGGGGGCGACGCTCTCGCTTTCTATTAGCGGGTGCGCCGCTACTCGTAGCTGAGTTTTTTTTACCCGCCAGCCTAGCTTATCAAGGAGTCGATCGTGCTTGATTTGATCAAAGTACACCCATACTGGCAGCTGATGCGCGCCGATAAACCCATCGGTACCTTATTGTTATTGTGGCCTGCCTTGTGGGCTTTGTGGTTGGCGGCTGAAGGACCACCTAAACTGTCGGTGTTGCTGGTCTTTGTATTAGGCGTGTTTTTAATGCGATCGGCTGGCTGTGTGATGAATGATTATGCCGATCGTGAGGTCGATGGTCACGTTAAACGCACCGCTCAGCGCCCTTTAGTCAAAGGGCTGGTTTCTGAACGCGAGGCGCTTGGCTTGTTTATTGGCTTGGTGGCTTTGGCATTTCTATTGGTTCTGACCCAAAATTTGCTGACCATTGCCTTATCGGTTGTGGCTTTAGCATTGGCGGCAATTTACCCTTTTATGAAGCGGATTACTCATCTACCACAGCTATTTTTGGGGGTGGCTTTTGGTTGGTGTATTCCGATGGCCTATGCCGCCCAAAGTGGTCAGATTGCACCTGAGGCATGGTTGTTATTATTAGCCAACATTTGTTGGACGATTGCTTATGATACTAAGTATGCAATGGTGGATCGTGACGATGACTTGAAGATAGGGGTAAAGTCGACCGCGATTTTATTTGGTCGTTTTGACAAACTAATAATCGGTTTATTACAGTTGGCTTGTTTGTGCTGTTTTGCCGAGATCGCCTATTTAAAGCAATTAGGCTTAGCCTTCGATATTGGTTTGTTAGCGGCGGCGGCTTTGTTTGTCTATCAACAGAAATTAATCCGTTATCGGCAACGGGAAGCCTGCTTTAGTGCGTTTCTCAATAATAATTATGTTGGTTTGGTGATATTTATTGGTATTGCCAGCCACTATGGATGGCTGGCGTGGTTTGCCGCTTAGACTAAATTAAGTCTCGAGATCGAGTAATTCACTGATCGAATCATAGACGCCATCGGCTAATAGTGGCGCTAGTTTGCCAAATAGGTTCTCAGCCACCTCCACTTGGTTATAGCCATGTTCGCGGAATAGAGCCAACAGACTACTGGTGATGCGTTTGTCGTAGTATTCCGGTGCATTGATATGGTGCAGCTTGGCTAAGCGCTGAGCGGCGGCTAAAGCTTGTTGTTCCAGCTCGCTACGAGTCAGGTGCGGTCGTTTTGCCAATAAAGCCGCCACAATGGCATAGCGATGTAAGCTTTCTTGGGCAATCTGCGCCAGTAGTAGCAAACGGCCACGACGGTGGCTGTCTATTTTAAAACACTCTCCGTTTTCACTGATTAACTTTAAAGCGACAAATTCAGCTAAATAACGCTCGCATATCTGGCTAATATCATCTACTTGATAGTGTAAAAACAGCTCTCCTTTAAGTAGCGGATAAAGTTGTTCGAGTAGGCTGACTAGTTGAGATCGGCCAATGCTGCGATGCTGTAATAACACGGCGGCAATAAAGGCTGGGATGATCAATAGGTGAATGATGTTATTGCGATAGAAGTTTAACAAAACCTGCTGCTTTTCATCCAAACCAATGATGCTGCCTAAATCGTCTTCCCGGATCTCAAATTTGTTCAAACTAATGGCTTGTTCCAATAGGGAATCTGCATCTAAGTCTGGCAATGTAACATGAGTGCTATAGGGCACATTACGGATCAGGCTGCTACAAAGGCTGATTTGTTTAGCTAGTTGATTACGCGGCAGAGCGCGATTTTCTGCAGCCAGTAAAATAATGGCACTTAAGCACAAACCGTTCACTGCTGCGGCACTGTTAATGTTTTCCATGAGTTGCTTAGACACTTGATTCACTGCCGGAACCAACCATTGCGGTTTCAAGCCCTCTTCATGGCTCTCTCGCCACTGTGGTGCAATTTGATTGAGTTGTTGATTGAGGTTAATTGGCTCACCAAAATTGACGTAACCATGGCCAAAATTACGCAGCTTGCTTAACATGCCAAATAGCGAAAGCAAGGATTCCTTATCTTTGGTTTTTCCCTTGAGTTCCTTGTAGTAAGTGCCTACTTCCATCACGTGTTCATAACCAAAATAAACCGGTACGATGGTGACCGGGCGCTCCAAACCACGCATCATGGCTTGTACGGTCATGGCGAGCATTCCGGTTTTGGGGGGTAATAAGCGACCCGTTCGACTGCGGCCTCCTTCGGTAAAGTATTCCACCGAGTAGCCGCGACTAAATAGTTGGCTAAGGTATTCACGAAATACGGTTGAATACAGTTTGTTGCCCTTAAAGCTGCGTCGAATAAAAAATGCGCCCGCTCGGCGGAAAAAGGGCCCCGCAGGCCAAAAGTTTAGATTTACCCCGGCGGCGATGTGTGGCGGCACCATGCCTTGGTGGTACAGCACATAGGAGAGCAGTAAATAGTCCATGTGGCTGCGATGACAAGGGGCATACACAATTTCATGACCCTCTTGTGCCAGCTGGCGAACCTTTTCGGCGTGGTTTACTTCGATTCCTGAATAGATCTTATTCCATACCCAACTTAGCACTGAATCAGCCATACGCAGGTTACGATAGGAAAAATCGGCGGCAATTTCTTCAAGATATCTGAGAGCCGTTTGTTTGGCTTCAGCTTGGCTTTTGTGGTTGTTTTTGGCTTCGTCGCTGATGGCGGCGCGAATGGTCGGCGAGGCGAGTAATTGTTCAAACATATGACGACGGATGGGCAACTTCGGACCAGTGGCAATCATCTGCATACGGCTAAAGTGGATCCGTGCCACTCTTGCCAGCTTGTGGCCAATTCTTTGGTCGGCACCATGGCGTTGTGCCATTTGTTTCAAGGAAACCGGGTGACTAAAGCGAACTAAATTCTCGCGACCTTTAAACACGACTTGCCAAGCTTTCTTGATTGGACCCGCGGGCCGCTTGGTTTTGCCACTCATTAAATCATCAACGCTTTCCCGACCAGGATAGCGATCCCAAAATAATTTTACAGGCATTAATTGCACATCGTGGTTTTGTTCACTGTGATGAGCGCGTAATGCCTGAGTGAATTGCTTGATAGTCGCTTCCGAGGTCTCGCCCTGTCGATCGCATAAAAAGGCCACTCGCTGATGAATTTCCCCTGCGAAACTGACTGGCGTCAAGGGATCTGGTAGCCCCAGTACTTTACAGGCGAGCTGCAAGGTGAGTACATCAGCTAAAGATGCGCTGGGGATCACATAAATGATCGGTTGGCTCAAGTCTAAAGAAAACTCGTCGATTGGATTTTCAGGAATAAATTTCCCGCGGGTAAAAAAGCGAATGCTTGAACGTAAAATCGCCAAAATTGGAGAGGGCAAGTGTAACATTTAAAAGAACTTATGTTGGTGAATGGATACACCTTGCAGGGTAGCAGACTTCTTAAAACTTGGCTGCAACTAGCTGTGAAATCTGTTGACCTAAGTCAAGTGTTTTGTGCGCTAGAGCTTTGTTTAAAAGCTCCGTATGATTGGCTTAATGCGGTCAGCAGCACTATTATGTGTAATGCTGTTAACATTTTATTAACTCGATATATCAGTCAAAGGATTGTCATGAGCGTTTCCCTTAGAATCATTGCTGTTTTTTTTCTCGCTGTCTTGCCAAATATGGTGCATGCGGCCTTTATTACGACGAAAGAGGCGCAGTTAGATGCCATCTATTCGCAAGCCAATTTTGGTAGCAAAATCATCGATATTCGTATCGGTACTGCCACCGAGCTGGTGTATCCTGAGTTTTTGGATATCACGGCTAGTAGCGAAGTGAACCAGTTATTTAGTTTGCACCAAGGCCCCGCCAATGTGGTGAACTTCTATTTCATTGATACGATTAGCGCCTGTGGCAGTTTCACCTCGGCAAGTATCGTTGGCTGCGGTGAATACCGAGGCAATGACTTTGTGGTTGAATCTACATTTGCTGCGGGTTGGAGTGGCGCCGAGCTGCTGGCGCACGAATTAGGGCATAACCTAGGTTTACCTCATCTTTCGGGTAATTACCTCATGAATCCAAGCTTGAATCGCTCTACCTTATTAACCCCAGCAGAAATCACAACTATTTTCTTAAGCCCTTTGGTGCAAAATGAAAATGATTATTATTGGATCGATATCAATCCGGTATTAATTGTGGCTGCCGCCACCACGGTGGATGAGCCCGCCAGCCTGCTATTATTTATGCTTGTCGGAGGCATGTTTTATCGGCTTCGTCGTCAGCGACCCTTAAAGTTAAGCGATGCGTTCTGTTGCAAGCAGGGCATCGCAGCATAGGGATTAAAATCGATTTATCGTTGTAGTTGTTGCTGCCAGAGCCGCTCGATACCACTGGGTCGAGTGGCTCCAAAAAAGGCACAACTTTGCTGTGTGGCTAGAGCCCACAACTGGTTTCCATAGTCATAATGCCACCACTCACTGGCTAAATTGCTAAAACCAGCGTTAGTCATCGCGTGGTAAAGTAAACGTCGGTTTTGCTGTGCCAACTGTAGCGCTTTACTTAAAGCTGGCCGTTCGAGTGCAGCGGTCCATGAGTCGTCACTGGCTTCGTCGAACAGAGTTCCCATGTTTAATAAACGACCATGTTGGTCACACAAGGTCACATCTACCGATCCGCCTGTTAGATGCGGACTTGGAGCCTTGGGATCGGTGCTGGGGGGCGATACTAGATTTCTCGCTTTATCATTGCATTGTTGCGGACTGAGTTCGGGATTCGCATGCTCCATCAAGTTCATTAGCGTATCAAATAAGTATTGTTGAACTGGAAATGGACGCCAAGCATCTAATATCACCAAATGAATACCAGTTGGGAGTAATTTCTCAGCTTCTATCAGACGTTCGAAGACTGAACTGCGAACAAAACACTCTGAAATTGCATGGCGAATTTGCATTTTATGATAGGCCGGATAAACCTTGATCGATGAAGACAAACTCATTGGCTCGAGTGGCTCGTTATTGTCACAAATTTGGATTTCTTGGAGCGCTTTCCAATCCGGTAGCGCTTGCTCTGGAATAGTTCTGGTAACGAAATGATTCATGAGATTACTTAAATAAACTGGGAAGGAAAAGAGTTAGCGACGGAATGAAAATTAACAGCAATAACACCATTAGCGCAATTAACACGAAGGGCCAAATGGATTTAAACATTTCATGTAAATCTAATTTGCTGACGGCTGCTGCAACATAAACGCAAGCACCCATGGGGGGGGTGATTAAAGCAATTGTAATATTCATGGTAATGATGATCCCCAAGTGGATCGGGTCAACCCCAGCTTGTAGTGCGATGGGAGTAAATACAGGCGTCAGTAGCATTAATGCCGAAACTTCTTCCATTAACATTCCCGTGATAAACGTGATTAAGCTAATCAGCAATAGTACCAATGTCGGGTTTTCAGCAAAGGGTTGTAATGCGCTGGCAAATTGATTGGGAACCTGCGCATAGGCGAGTAACCAGCTAACCACCGATGATGCGCCAATGATGATGAAAATAGCGCAGCTTAATATCACGGTCTCTTTTAAGGCCAGCATCGCCCCGCTGATCGTGAGTTGTCGGCTGATCAGGCCGATTAGCAGGGCATAAACCACAATCAAGACCCCAGATTCGGTCGGGGTGACAAAGCCAAATACAATGCTGGCTACTATGATCAGTGGGGCAATGAGGGCTGGGCCTGCAGCAACTAAGGCTTTAAGCACTCGGCTCACCGAAGGGCGCTGCGATGAAATACTTAAATTGGCTTTTTTGGCGTAAAAATAATTAATTACCAAAAACGCACATCCCAATAAAATGCCTGGAATCACCCCAGCCAAGAATAAATCCCCCACCGAGGTATTGGTCACCGATGAATAAAGGATCATAAAGATACTAGGGGGAATGATCGGTCCGATTAAGGAGCTACCGGCAGTTAAACCTGCAGCATAAGCGGTTGAGTAGCCGTCTTTTTTCATTGCGGGGACTAACAGTGACCCGAGGGCAGAGGTATCTGCTACGGCCGAGCCATTGACGCCTGCAAAGAAAATGCTAGAGACCACATTTACATAGCCTAAACCGCCCCGTAAATGGCCGACTAAAGATTTAGCAAAATCCATCAACTTCGGCGTCAGACCTGCGGCATTCATTAAATTACCCGCGAGAATAAATAAGGGGATCGCCATTAAGGAGAACACATTAATACCGCTAAAAAATTGTTGGGGTAGCATGCGTGGCAATAAACTCAGGTCAACAAAGTAAAAGCCAGTAATCGCCGTCAATATCAGACTAATGAACAGCGGCAGACCCAGTAATACGTGGATCAAAAAAACCAATAACATGGCCACGAGCATCACGAGAGCGCTCCTTTATTTGGGTAGGGGCCACGAAGTAGCACCAAAACAAAAAGTACGGCAAAACCAATTGGAAGGCTTAACGAAGGAATCGTCTTGCTAATGCCTAGGCCCATCGTATGAAAACGAGATAGAGAGATGGCATAGTGGGCGCTGGTGTAGCTAAAAAAGCCTGCAATCGTCAATATCAGTAACCACCGATACCAATGCAAAACTCGATTTAATTTTACGGGAAGATAGCGCTCAATGATGGAGACTCGCATGTGTTCATCTCTTAAGTACACTGCTCCTGCAGCCAGCATAACCGTTGCTATAATGACAAACCGTGAAAATTCATCGGTCCATATTGGCGCACTATTTAGCAGGTAACGTGCACAAACGCCGTAGAATAATGTGAGTAAATTTAAACTAAAAGCGATGACCGCAATGGCTAACATCAAGTTGGCGAAGCGTTCAAGAATAGCGTGTTTCATATTTATATCCGATATAGACGCCCTAAGGCGTCTCATCTACTGGGGAAGGGAGACCTTATTGGGCGTCTTTTAGGGCCATATCGATCCATTTTGTATCGATGTTTTGTTCTTTAAGCCAAGCTAAATAAGAGGGCTGACCAATTTCTTTAAATGCGGCCAGTTCTTGTGCGCTAGGACGATAGACTTGCATCCCCTTATCTGCCAAGAATTGAATTCGCTGTTCGACTTGTGATTCAACAGCTTCGCGGTTCATGCCATTGGCTTGGTTTACCGCTTCTTCTAAAGCTTTACGTTGCTTAGGGCTAAGGCTTTTGAGTAGTGCATCGTTGGCCACTAAGAACTGATCGGAGTATTGAATGTTGGCCAGTGTTAAGTACTGTTGTACTTCGAACAGACTCCCCAAAATGATATACATTGGTGGGTTCATTTGACCATCGGCAACGCCGGTACGTAAGCCCATATAGACTTCGGTCCATGGGATCGGTGTGCCAGAAGCGCCAAATGATTCGTATAATGCGACCTGGCTTTTGTCCATGGCTCGGAAGCGTAAGCCTTTGAAATCAGCAGGAGAGTGGATTGGACGTTTATTGTTGGTAAAGGCTAAGAACCCTCCTTCTTCAACGACGGCTAACAGGTGAGTATTGGTGCGCTTGTAAAATTCTTGTTGGGCGCTTTTCCAGTATTCACCTTGATCAAAAAACTGATGAGCCTGCTCGAAAGTGCCAAACATAAAAGGGATGGCGCTGACAAAGATTTCAGGGAACTGAGGTGAGATCCCGCCAAAAGAAGCAATGTTCAGGCTGGGGGTATTCATCACCTGTTCCATGCGTTCTTCTTCTTCGCCGAGCATACTATTGGGATAAAGCTTTAATTGAAGTTCTCCCTGGGTTTTGTCTGCGAGAATTTGTTTTAAGTTACTCGCAAATAGGTGTACTGCATTTTTGTCTGCATCGGGCGCACCGTTATAGCTTAAATTAATGGTTTGAGCAGACAGTACGCTGCTGAATAGAAGACTAATACCTAACGCGGCACTGGCTGACCACAAACGCTTTGTTACCGGAGTAGTTAAACTGCTAAACATGTCGATTCCTTTTTTCATATTGCAATTTATGGGTGTATAAGCACCTTATATGTTGTGTTGTTGATCAATCAATATCATTCGTGTTGCAAAAAACTCAACATATCTTGCGGCGCATCGTGATTAAGAAACTGAGTTGAGTTTTGTAAATGGGTGAGCAAGGCTTTTGCCGGTAAGGTAAGCTCACGCTCTTTTTTACTGAGTACCCGTGCTTTGGCTTGTGACAAAATATCGTGATTGGTCTCGACAACCGCAATAGTGCCCTCGTTGACTTCTGATTGAACGGTTAAGCGAGGCATAAAAGTGATCCCTGCCCCAGAAGAGACAAAGTTTTTTAACACCGCGACCGAGTTAGTTCGTAAACGAGGCACTAGAGAAATCCCGCCAGTCTCTTCAGCAATATTCACTAAGCGACCCATGCCTGTAGATTGATCGATTAGGGCTAGGGGAAAGTTGACCACTTCACGAATGTCAATTTTGCGTTTGAGTTGACTTAAAGGGTGGTGGATTGGGGCAATAATATCTAAGGGGTGAATTGTTTCGATATGGCATAAAAAGCTGGGTTGATTCACCGAGGCATAAGTAACCGCAAAGTCGATTTGGTCGTCTTCTAGCAGTTGAATGGCTTCCTTGGCACCAGCCATTTGCACGCTCAGTTGAATTCCTGGATATTGATTGAGAAAGCTTTGCAGTGAGGTTGATATGAGGTCGGTGATAAAACCTTCGCCAATGGCGAGCCTTACCTCGCCAGCGCGTAAGCCGAGTAAGTCATGAATTTTGGAGATAGTGACGGCCTCGCTGGCTTGCATTCTTCTAAAGTAGTGCAGTAGCTCTTGGCCAGAAGGGGTAATTAAATTGTTGTTATTGGCACGATCCCAAATACTGACACCGAGTTTCTCTTCTTGTTGGCTGAGTGCTCGGCTAATCGCCGACGGATCAACATTGAGTTTGACAGCTGCCTTTCGCAGCGAACCGTAGCGCTCGATTGCATTTAAAAATTCAAGTGCTCTAGGGTTTAGTTGTTTCATCGCGGTACTTTCTTCTTTGAGTGATGTTGTTTTGCGTGTCGATTGAGCCATTCTATTTTCTGTGGCCATGTTGTTTGGCGCATCAGCATATGGTTTTGCCATCTCACCATACACCGCTTTAATAAGTGATTAAAATCATTAAAAGTGAGATCGCTAAATCATGGTTCTGCTTACTTGAGCAGCCAAAGGGGACGGGTAAGCTGGTAAAGCCAGTGCTGGTGGAGGGTGAGAAGGTATCAGTGAGGCGAGCCTGTTTATCGATACCATGAATGGTTTGGTTGACCAAGTAAGATAAACAGGACTGTTCGGTGTTTAATCAGATATGAACAAAACGCTGCAAAAACGGCACTCAAAGTAAGGCATGGTCGCGAGGTGATTCATTCACTACATCCCATAACGAAATGTTTCACCAAGCTCTAGCATCTCTCGATGCACCGGAGCGAGCGCTTGGGCGTATGCCGCAAGTAGTTGCATGCTATATTGGCTACGCTGGTGCAACTGAGCATCTTCGCAACATAAATCAGACTTAAATAGCGTTTCGCAGTTGCGAAATATTAGCTGGTCCGGCAAAAAGCAAACATGATTATTTTTGTTACCGGTCATGCGAAGTTCACTAATTGGGTAAACACCATTGATACTGGCCGATACACTGGCGAGCAGTGCAGGTTTATGGGCTAGCTCTTGGTCGCTACATAATAGTAAAAAATTCTTGAGTGCGGGCGTTGCCATGCCATGCCACTCTGGCGTGATGAAAATAAAAGCATCGGCCTGTTTCAGGGATTCGGCAATGGGTCGCCAAGCTTGCCATTCTTCACTACCACTCCAAAAGCCTTCATTCCAAAACGGCAAGTTGAGCTGATGTAAATCGAAAACACTGGCCTGTTCAAAATGACTGAGGCTTAGTTTTTCCAGGTAATTAGCCACCTTTAAACTGTATGAGTTAGCACGTTGGCTACCAGAAATAATACAAATTTTCATTGTTACTCCTTACATATTTGAGATTGAAACTTGAGAGGATTTGCTTGGCGAGGTGCACGAGGCGTCGCCAATACAATGGATAACAAAATCGCGAATGCGCCAACCAGCTGTGGCCAGCTTAGCGTTTGGTCGAGCAGTAAGTAACCTAGAAAACAGGCCGATACACTACTTAAAAAACCGATAAATGACAGCGTTACCGTTGGCAGTTTTTCAATCCCACGAAACCAAAGTGAGTAAGCGATCATGGCACCGAATAAACTTAGATAGCTATAGCCTAGATAATTGTTCGTCGAGAGTTGGCTGGGAAAACCTTCTTGCCAAAGCGCAATAGGGAATAACATTAAACCGCCAAATAAGAGTTGCCAGCCAGTGAATCCAAGCATGGTCATACCGCTGGGGCGCCCCCATTTCTTGGTCATCACCACGCCTAAAGCCATGCTGATGGTGCCAAGAGTCGCCACCAAAATTCCAGCCAAATTAAGCTGAGCCTGGTTATTGAGAACGAGTAGTGCGACCCCGCCAATGGCTAATCCGCAAGCAAAAAGTTGCGCCGATGAGATCCGGTTGCCTAATAGCAAGCAACTTAAACCAATCACCAATAGTGGCTGAATTGACATCACCAAAGCCGCCATACCACCGGGTAAATAAGTTGCGGCAAAAAATAGGCAATAGAAAAATAGACCAATATTTAACAAGCCGAGGCTGGCAATGCGCCACCACCAGCCCGTCTTAGGCCAGGCTCGGCTAAACAGTACTAACAAAATGCCAGCGGGAAGAGCCCGCAGAGAGGCTGCAATCAGTGGGCTGTGCGGGGGAAGTAACTCTGTGGTCACAATATAGGTACTGCCCCAAATAATGGGTGCGATGGCGGATAAAATAATATTCTTCAGTGATTGACTGGGGCTCATGATGGACCTCGATAGCAATAATAGGGTTAATTATCTTCCTTGGAAGATACTTTCTTAAAAGTAATGGATGCCGTTGATTTAATCAAGTATCTTTTACAAAAGATTTTTACCAGAGAGATAAATATGCCGGAAGACAAAGTTGATAAGATCCTCGCTCAATGGCGAGTGGCGAGACCTGATTTAGATTGTTCGGTCATGGGGGTGGTGGGACGCTTAGGTAGAACTCACTGTCAGTGGCGACACCAGCTAGACCAGATATTTAACCAGTATGGATTAAGCAATATTGAGTTCGATATTATGGCAACGATGCGCCGCAGTGGCGAAGCCGTGACGCCGACTCAGCTTTATCAAACGCTGATGATCTCGTCTGGTGCGGTAAGCAAACGTATTGAAGAGCTGGTGCAACGTAACTTGGTGCAGCGGATTGCCAGTGAGCAGGATCGACGTAGTTGCAAGGTGAGACTCACTGAACAGGGCCAAGTCTTGCTCGACCAAGCACTTAACGCTCATGTTGCCAATATGAACAAAATGCTGAGTCCGCTGGATCCAAAAGAGCAACAACAACTCGCTGGTTTACTTAAAAAGCTACTGCTCTCAGAGGGTTTATAAGCAGCCTGAACAACGCTTAAAAACGGTGCCGGCTTGTGGTCAACGCTCCGTTTTATTTTCAGCATAGTGAAGTGCGATACTTTGGTTTTTCGATTTTGCTTAGCTAAAACGCTGAGCAATAAATTTGGCGGCTTTCGCTGCACCCTCGTTAGAAATGCTATGTAGGGTGTCGGGTTCGTATTGGGTTTCTACTTTGTAGCCTAAGTCGCTTAAGCGTTGTGCGGCAATTTGGCTTTCGGAGCAGGCGATTACCGGATCTTTTTGCCCATGGATCAGCAATACCGCTTGCTCTTGGCTCTTAGAATAAGGCTCGGGGGAAGATAATCGGCCAGAAAAGGCCACCACGCCAGCAATTGGTAGGCGGGAACTTACCAGTAAATCCAAGGCCATAATTGATCCTTGAGAGAATCCAGCAAGGATGATTTGGTCATGTTGTGGATCTAGTTGATGTTCTTCTAGTACGGCTTGAATGCTCAGATCGAAGCTTTTTCGTGCTTGGGTAATCCGTAATGGACGGGTTTCGTCACTGATCCCTGTCACACTAAACCATTGGTAGCCAGGGCCCTGGTCAAAAGGAAAGGGAGCATTGGGGGCAATGACTAGGGTATTGGGTAGGCTTTCGGTCCAATAATTGACCAGGCCTTGCAGGTTTTCGCCGCTGCTGCCGACGCCATGTAACATGATAACTGCTTGTTTACTCATCTGCTGACACACCTTGAATGAAATAATGGTGTTTAGCTTAAACTATCTTCTCCTTGATGATTAGTCTTCAAAAATGGGAGTGATTATTAACGCTATGGCGATAATCTTTCGCGAATTTGGCTTGGTCGCTAGAAGTGGGAGCAGTATTTTAAGACTCTTTGGCCTTCGCTTGTTTTACTTGGGGTGAGGCCTATCCATCGAACGCTAGAGATTGGAGGCTAACGGTCTCTGGCAATTCGATGAACAGGTCTCATTTATTTCGCCTTAGAGCCTTGTTATATTGACGCCCTTCAGCGTTAAAGCGTGCCTTTCTAAGAGGAATGAGTATCACTAGAACTTATTTATTCGGTTTGTTTTCGTTGCCGTCGTACCAATCAAGGTATTGACTCGCACCCACCTGACCCGATTCGACTAAGGCTTTTTTCTTCTCATCGGATAGATCAAAATCGGTGGTGCTAACACCTAGGGTGTCGATGTACACGGTGCGAGCCCAATCATCACTATGTAAGTGCGCATTTTGCTGTGCTTCTAATATGGTATGGATCAGTGCCCAGCTATAATCGAAGAAATTATCGATTTTTTGCTGACTAGGCGCCGCGTGATCGCGAAATACTGCAATCTCTTGTTTTGAATCGAGCCTGAAGCCAAGAGTTTCCCGGTTATACACATAGTTAGAGATAGGCCGTTGCAGGGTGGTGATTTGTGAATTGATTGATTTGTAGTAATCGGGTTCATGGTAGTTGTGGTTCACATATTTCTGGCGATCAAACAGCTTGATGGGGTAGTTGTCGAGTACTCCGCCATCTACATAAACATCGCCACGGATACTACGCTTAGCGGCAAAAAATAGTGGGATCGACATCGAAATCCTCGCTGCATCGGCAACGCAGATCCTTGGCGTATGCTGTGCTGAGAATACTTCAGAAAAAGATGTTGATAGGTTGGTTCCCATAAAGTACATAGATTTGAAGCCTTTACTGTCTTTCATCGCTTCAATATCTGCGAAAGTGCTCTCGCTATTGCCAGTTTTTTGTTTAATCAATTGGCCTATCCAATTGCGAAAGAAGTCGCCTTTATACCAACCAAATTGCTCTATTAAACGTTCGGTATCTCGAACCACGCCCCAGGAATCATCCATAAAATTGTTAAAATCTAAAGACCACAGGATCTGCTTCATTTCTTCGTTGGTGTAACCCAAGCCCACCAGCACCGCATTGATTGCTCCGGCAGACGTTCCGCCTACCCGCTGAATATCTTGAATAATGGCTCTCTCTGAAAACACTTCGAGTGCGCCAAGGTAGGCGATGCCCTTTACACCACCTCCTTCAAAAACGAAGTTTTTAAAGTGATAGTTCATGCTGTTATCTCCCGATGGTTGATGCCATTAAATATCTTGCTGTTTAGGGCGATACCCCAAGCACGGTTAGGGTCTAATTAAATCCCAATCCTTGGCCCCTATTGGTGTTCTTGCATGGGGGCGAGTGTGTACATTCAGTAGAGGATTCGTCCTCCTAAAAGCCTAGCTATTAATGAGCTATTTGCCATTAAAGAATGGCGTGAAGTGAGAACTATCTTTATACAGCTGCAGAGGGGGCGGATGTTTACGGTTGATGAAGGACGTAACATAGCTTTTAATTGTCTGATAAGTAGTGATTTTATGTTAAAGTTAGAATGCTTATTTGAGATGGTTAGTGGAGTGTTGTCAGACAAATTTGCTGTCAACAATGGATTTATACATTGTCAGATGTTTTGAAGCGCATATAAAATTGGAGGCAATTGAGTGAACAAAGAACAGGCGCAGCAGCATATAGAATCGTGTTTGCAAGAAAGTGATTCATTCATTGGTTTCTTTCAAGCCATAGAGCCACCAAAGATCTGGTTGTTCTTTTTGATTGGTCCCTTGGCTGTATTTAGCATGAAAAGCTATTTTTTAGCCGTGACCGAAGCGGGTATCTATTTTCATAAGTTGAGTCTACTCGGAAAGTTTAATGGCTATGACTTCTTTACCTACGACGACATTGAGAATGTAAAAATTGGAAAGGGTTTACTGCAGCGGCCCATTAAATTCAAATTTAAAAATAACCGAAAAATTACCGTGAAGGCTCAGTTAAAAGGCGTCGAAAAAATTGCCAAAATAACGCCCGAGGTACAGCAGTATATCGAAGGAAATATCCCCGTAATATCATGATTTTATTTCTTGTATCCAGCCTTATTTATGGGGGTGGATTACTGGCGCTAAAACCATCGCCGAATAGTTTGAAAGTGAAGCCCATATCCTACAGGGAACATTTTGGCCTTGTTTGGGCGGCGATGTTTTCAGGCCTATTATTGATGTTGGTATTTCTGGTGACAAGCGATTTTGGTTTTATCACGGTTAACGACAATCTTTATCGCTTACTCTCACTTAATAACGATTTTCAACACAATAAAATTTGGCCGATACAAGCGATGACTCACTTGTTGATCCACGCTGATCTTTTACATCTTTTTTCAAATGTGCTTGGCTTGGGCGTTGCTTCTGTCTACCAAAGAAGGGTGGGGGCTAGACGATTTTTTGCCGTGTTATGTGTGGCAAGCGTGGCGTCTATTCCATCGATTTTATTCTTTTCCGAACCAGTTTCAGTATGTGGAATATCTGGCGGGATATTTGGTTTGGCTGCGGCATATTTTACTGATGAAGATGGCTTAAGTTTTAAGGAGTGGGGGAGTGCAATATTGCTATTTGTATTTCTGATGGCGTTGTTTTCTCTGCAATCAACATTTTACCGTCATTCCAGTGTGAGCTTGGATTTGAACATTGACCACCTAGGACATGCGATGGGGGCTATGGGTGCGATTATCTATTGTCGGTTAAAGCCAAGAGCAATGGGTAAGCAAGCCGAGAGCGGTTAAATGGAAAGCACCTAAAAACGTGCTTAGTGTTATTTTTTGGTGAATGTTTTACACGATTGAACGGCCAACTTTCTTTTAAGATACAAAAATTACGGTTGGCATGATCCGTTATCTTCTCTGGTGTTTGGCGATGTATAATTATGCGTCAGCTTTTGACAGCAGCTTCTCGATATTTTCTAAACGCATGTTACTAGACTGCCAGATTTTTTTGCAGAGTTGTGCTGCTTACCGCAGATGACTATCAAAAAAGCCAATCACAAGTTCTTCAGCACCATAATTAATATAAGCGTGTTTTTGCCAAATGGCTTGAAAGTGCGAGGCTTAAAAATTGCTGAACGTTGATGGCACCGAGTGTGCGTTTAAACTGCTATAGTGGCCAATCAGGACGTACACAATAATGGATGAATAATGGGTAGAGAGCTATTTGTAAGCGTACAGCGTTTAACCATCATGTTGGCGTTGTTGGGTTTATTCAGTTGCTCAGTCTCCCAGCGAGAAGCGGCAGACCAAAGCTTAATCAATGCGGACTTTAAGATCGAGTTAAGCCAATACCAACATAGTCCCTATAAACAGGTCGAAGCCCAATTTACTACGGAGCAAAATTTACAATTGGTATTTAGAGTCTTGTCTGATCTGCAGCGAACCGCTCAATGGTTCGAACACTTACAAGCAATTGAAACCTTGGAAATATATTCCAATCAACAGTTTTTGTTACGCACTATCATCAAAAGTCCTTGGCCGTTTACGGATCGAGAACTTATTACTTGTGTTGCCACCGACTTTGAACCGAAGCGCATTCAAATTCGGGTGAGCGCTTGTTCAGACCGTTACCCGCCGAATCCTCAGTGGGTTCGTGTGAGCGCAACCAATGCCACTTGGACCTTGCAGCAACAAGCATCGGGTGCAGTGCTGGTGAATTATAAGGCTTGGCTCGATCCCAATGGCAATGTTCCGGCGTTATTTTATAACCAACAACTGATCGCTTCAACGACTGCTTCTCTGCATCAACTAATCAAGCTGATCGAAAGCTCTTCATTACAACAGTATGCCTATTGAGGGCTTGTTATTATTGTGTGTCGGAGTCATGTTGAGTTTGCTTTAATGGTGAAAGTTTATGATATATAACATATTTTTATCAAGTTAGGCGAGTCTCTTCTTTTAGTTATAAAGAACACTCACCGCTATTGATTAAAAAGACATTAGGGTGCAAAATAGAGCGTACACTAGCAAAGTAGTATTAATTAAACATCATACTTGAGGTGATATCATTGTTTGTGATTGAAAGTATTTTCATTGAATTTGAAGTGCATACCATCCGTTCAGTTTTGTTCGTGGCTGTATAGGTTAATCATTAACAAGGTGAATTATGACTAAATTAATTTCAATCGCTAACTTGCCATATAATTTATCTGCCAGTAGAGCAGCTCAGCTATCAGTTCTATCAGAAATTATTGGAATTAAAAAGGAACTTCTTAAAAGAGGAGGGCAGCTGGAAATTGACTCTATCTGTGCAACAATTTTATATCGACATTTGACTCAGAAGCAACGAGTCGATGCGATGGTTTTAATTAGGTCACTCTCCAATCCCATTTTAAAAAGTAAGTTAATAACAAAAGCTCTGGATGCTACATATTTAAATCCGCAATGGGGGATATGGTCGATGACTAATGATGAATTACAAGCAGATAAAGACTTTCATGAATTCATTGATTCATTTGCTAGTTACATTGGACTTAGTGCCTCAGGATTAGGCGTCAAAGAGTTAATTGATAGTGCGAGAAGTAACCAAAAATTGGCTAAAGGTGGAATTGTAATGTTAGTCATTTGGGGGACAGTTGCATTTAATAAATCTGAGTTAAATAAAGTCAGCAAAGAAATTAATAATAGAACTATAATGCTTACTTCGGAACTATATTGATGGTCATTAGAATTATCTTAAACATATTAATTGCATTGTTAGTATTTTGGTATTGGAGTAATAGTGAACCCTCGAAAAAGGATGGGTTATTTTACGTCTTTTTTATAAGTTCGCAAATTGGGATTTTCTTTGCCTATGAGAAAATTGCTAAGCTTAAGGATCAACTTAAAGAACAATCTTCTGTAGAGCCCGTGAGCACAAAAGATACGAAATGAAGGTGATAGTCTGAAGGCTTGCCGTGGATAAGTATCGAAGCACGCAAGTCTCATTAGGTTGTCGTTGCTCAGGCCAACAGAGAATAAACAAGAATAAAAGACATCCATCCCAATTGATCCCAACTGGTATTCAGTCATTAGTTGCCTGAACTGTCAGTAGTGTTTTCTTGGAGTTATTGCCATGCCTCGGTCAAGACAGTCGCAAGTCAGCTTATCGAATACACCTTATTCCCACTGTGTTCGACGGGCAAGATAAGCAAATGGGCAAGAGCTACGAGCATCCATCCTCGCGAGTGGATTTAAAGTGGCTGTCATAAATAACTTATTGATGTTTGTGCTTACGCAGTCATGAGTACATTAAGGTCGTAGGCTTCGGATTTTGGTCGTGTTACTTTGGGTGTCTTGATATTTAGTGTCTTCCGTCTCGCTGAATGCCAGTTTTTATCCCCCTCTTTGTTAATGCTGAACTTTTCAACATCAGGCTGCTTTCTGTGTATGAGGAGTGAATCTTGTTGCCCTATGGAAGCGATTTAACAGAGGCTTGTAAGTGGCTGTTATAAAAATACAAAAGGAAAAATTTTTGATGAAATTTTTAAATTGCTTGAAAATAGAGCAACTACTTTCATAGTTTAAAGGAAGTAGCATAGCCCCGCTTTATCTAATACGAGGCTGGGAGATAAATAAACCTCCCTTAGAAAGTTACTTTATAAAGTAAAGCATCTTATTTTGTTGACTGTAGGACGTGCCACCGCTATATGGATAAACATCAAACTTCACAGGTCCAGCGTTGTATACTGATGCCCCGTTCATAGAATGAGTCCCACTAGTATTTGCAGCGGTAATAAATATCGCAGAGAAGTTTCTAGCCCAATCAGTAACTGACGCCCACAACACCGAAGCAGTAGCTAAATCTTCTGCAACGACTTCAGGCTGTTTACTAGCAGGAGCTAAACGCATAGTGTCAACACTAATAGTAGAGACTCTTCCATGCTCGTCTATGGTCATAAAACCTTCACTCATTAGAGATAACAAAGCTTGCCAGCTATCTTTCTCAAGAACCCCTAATTCATCGAGTTTAACACTGCTTGTTGCAGTTTTAGCTGGCAGGTTGTCTCGATGATTGACAATCAGAGTCCATCCGCCGCCATAATTAGTCATATCACAATACGCTTCAAATGGAGCTACTCCAAAGTCTTCTCCATCAGGGTCGATTACATAATAACCATCACCGGTAGACTCCCCAGCTAAAATAATATCATTACAACTTTGTCTCACAGTTTGAACTTTCGGAAATTCCAAACTCCAATCTCCAGCCTTTCCCTCAGCTGAATACCAAGTCCCGTAATAATCAGAATTAGCATCCTTAAGGCCAACAAAATAGGTCTTTTGTTGCATGCCCTCTATTTCAAAATAAATATTTTTTTCGTTCTTAATTGATCCGTTGAATAACTGAGAATCATTAACAATTGAAACAACCGACTCACCATTTTTCACTAAAGTAAATTCTACGCTACTAGTAGCAATCAATTCGTTATCAATAGTTTCATCCATTGATAGCACTGTTGGCATCTCTGTATTGTTGGCTTGAACAGCCAGTGAAGTCACAAAAAACAAGCTTGCTATCTGATATTTCATTTCATCAAAAACCTATTATCTAATTAAAATGCCAAAAATACACTTACCTTATAAATAATTCAAATATTATGATGCCGTTTTTTTATAAAACTGTAAATTTCTGGGATAAAATCATTTAGAGTGAAGTAAGCTGCGTATTTCGGTGATTGCGATCGCTTGTTTCGGTTTATTCCGATCACCTGTTCCTACGGCAGAAAACTAAGACATCCATCCCAACTGGTATTCAGTCATTAGTTGCCTGAACTGCAGGGCGGGAGCATACTTTGATGGATTTATAACCCAAAGAAGACTCGTGCCCGATAATCGTCGCTCCATCCCGCTTTCTTCAACTTCACTTTGTGACTTGGCGCTCCACAATCGCATTGTTTGAGCATGTTCATCACAAAACGTCTAAATAGAGCTATGTTTTCCACCGCTCCGTCTAAAGTAATGCGAGAGTTATCCTCTTTAAAAACAACATCTAATACGTAATGCTGGCTGTTTTCAATTCGCCAATGCTGACGAATATAGTGGCCTAACAATTTGTGATTCGGTGACATTGAGCTTATGTAATACGAGGTATCTACAGTGCCTTTCCCATTTATCACGCGGTGGCGTTCCACTGCTATGATGCTTCTTACCGTTGGCCATTTCTTTGCTAACTCTTCGGGCAACTTGGCCTTTAGTTGAAAGACGTATCGCTCTTCGCTACGACCATGGTGTTTTTCTTTAATTTCAGTGACGACCTTCTCTTTACCAGCATCAAAGACGGCTTGAAACTGCTCAACAACAGCCGCTCTCAACTTTGGTTGGTTGTTTTTTACTTGAACGACAACATGAGCCTTCTTTTCTGCGATTTTCTCTAGTGTATCGCGCTGACAATGTAGAGCATCAACGGTGACAACACTGCCTTTTACGTTAATAACATCAAGCATTTGGCGCACAACGCTAATCTCGCCGTTCTTGTTCGCTGTCGGTTTCTGACTCAGAACGAGACCACGTTCAGTATCATAGGCTGTAACCAATTGTAATGCTGTTTTCTTGTTATTTCGGTACGAGCCACGCAGTACTTTTCCGTCAAATGCGATGATGGCTCTGTTTTGACTCGTTCGCTGCTCGTTAATCCACAGAGCTAATGCCTCAAGCAAAGACTCCGCGACAACAGAACGCAAAATGCGTGCAATCGTGTGTCGTCTTGGGATCCCGTGTTCAAATGGTCTATATTTCCTCAGCCAGCCCAACTTCTCTTCTCCATAATATTCAATGTCTTGCCAGCCTTCACATCCTGATGCGATAGCACTGATAACAAGGAAAATCACGTCAATAAGGTCATGCTTTTGATTGATGTCAGATCGAGTATCCTCGACGACTGATAAATGTTCAATTATGTTCAAAATAACTATGTAGCTTAGGGTTTAGAGGTATTAGATCATATCTGTTAACAAAGTGCGATCCCGCCCTAGCCTGAACTGTCAGTAGTGTTTTCTTGGAGTTATTGCCATGCCTCGGTCAAGACAGTCGCTTTTGGGAAGGCCGCTTTAAATCGTAAGCATTACTCGATGAAGCAGCACTTGCTAGTTAGAATGTCTGTCAAAATACTCCTAATTAAGCGGTCGTTGTCTATTGGGCTAGTATTGTATAATTTGGCATACTTGTTATGTATAAGAGTAAAAAATAAGAATGAAAATCCATCACTTGAGAAGCGCAACCTTTGTCATTGAGTCTGGTGAATATCATATATTGGTTGATCCTATGCTCGGTGAAAAAGGTTCATTGCCGCCATTTTCGCTATTCCGATTCAAAGCCCAAAACAATCCAACCGTAGATTTACCTTCAAATGCCAAGATTATTCTAAAGAAAGTAACTCATGCATTAATCACTCATAGTCAAACGTTTGGTTTTAAGCCACTGCAACACGTTGATCATTTAGATCGAAAAGGTGAGGATTTCTTAATCGAGAAATCGGTTCCTGTAACCACGATTAATAAAGATAAAGCTTATTTGGAAAAGTATGGAATGACGGTATCTAATGGCTTGTTGCCTTGGCAGCCTACGGCATATTTAGGTGGGGAAATTACGGCAATTCCCGCTCAACACGGGCATGGTTGGATTAATAAAGTAATGGCTAACGGTTGTGGCTTTTTCCTAGCACTACCTAATGAACCAAGCATTTATATTAGTGGCGATACGGTCTTAACCGCAGATGTCAAAAAAGCCTTGAGAGATCTGAAACCAGATATCACCGTGGTTGCGGCTGGTCAGGCTCAAATGGATGTTGGTCAGCCACTGTTAATGTCGAAGGATGAAGTTCTGGAGTTTATTCGTTTATCACCTAGTAAAGTTATCGCAAACCACATGGAAGCATTAAATCACTGCCCAATAGATAGAAATGTACTGAGACATACCCTAGATTTTGAAGGCCTCGCTGACAAGGTGATCATCCCAGAAGATGGAGCAACGTTGACGGTTAAGGTTTAAGTATTCGAGTGCATTTAAATTGGACCTGTTTGAGTTATTACATTAGCTGGTGTGACAGTGAGGAAAACTAAAGCATCCATCTTAGCGAATAGGTTTAAAGCAGGAAAACTAAGACATCCATCACTCGGGAGTGATTCAGGTTATCTAGAATAACTGCGCTTGCCGTCTTGCTTGTTGCCCTATGGAAGCGATTTAACAAAAATTTTAAAGTGGCTGTCTCGATCAGTAGATAAATAACTTAGTTATGGCTGAATCGCAAATTTTATTTGAATCAAGTGTTAAGTTGCTATACGCTCTGGGTATGAACAAAGAATCAATGTTATTTTTAAATGGTAAGTTTCAGTCTTTAATAAAGCTTGCTCAGCAGATGGAAAAGGCGCCAAGAAAGTTTGGTACCGACGAAGTACTTTCGAACTCAGAGATCCATTTAATAGAGATTATCGGTGATCATCGCGACTTAAGTGTCACAGACATTGCTAACGCATTGGGGATAACAAAAGGCGCGGTTTCTCAAGCTCTAAAAAAACTGGAGAAGAAAGGTTTTACCGAGAAAAGCCCTGCTCCAGACAATCTTTCGAGAGCCATTGTTCGATTAACGAGTAAAGGGGAAATTGCTTTTGTTGCTCATAAAGAGTGGCATGAAAAGATGGATGGCGGGTTTGCTAACTATATACAAGAATTAGGTCAAGAGGATATTAAAGTGATTTCTGAGTTTCTCGAAAGAACGGAAGATTTTCTCATTCGCAGGGTTAACTCTTCGGAGTAACCCTTTTTTTAGCTAAAGTGTATACCAGCTAAACACTTAAGGAAAAAAAGATGAACTTGTTAAGAAATGAGCTACATATTTGTAATCACAGGCACTCCTTTGCACTCGATAACGTGGCTCGCCGTTTATTTCAATCACCCAAAAAGATAACATTAGATTATATTCGACCAGGGAATACTGTTATAGATATTGGGTGTGGCCCAGGTTTTTTTACAATTCCAATGGCGGAACTCGTTGGAGAGACTGGTCAAGTTATTGCGGTTGATCTACAACCTCAAATGCTCGCTAAACTAAAGAAAAAGCTGGATGGCTCTATTTTGAATGAACGTGTTGAACTGCATCAGTGTGAACCATCAAGTCTGGCACTTAAATCTGAAGTTAAAGCGGATTTTGTTCTAGCTTATTACATGGTTCATGAGGTTCCCAACCAGAGAAGTCTCTTTGAAGAGGTAGCCAATACACTTAGCGATGATGGCCAATTTCTAATAGTAGAGCCATTTTTTCATGTCAAAAAGTCAGCTTTTATGCAATATCTATCGATTGCTGAAGATGTAGGTTTGAAGGCAATTGAGTCTCCTCGAAAAAAGGGCGGGATGAGTGTGTTACTCACGAAATAGATGAATTTGAAGGAGGCTTGGTTTAGAGCATCACTTTGCCAGCGTGGTTGGGGCTGGGCATTCACTAGAGCGCTATAAGCGTGGGCACAATCAACAACGAATTAAAGGCATGGCAGCTGCCAAGCGCTGGCTGTCTCGATAATTTGTTAGTAATTCGTTAGCGCTTTTTCCAGTTTACGTTTAGAGAGCAGTTTAGCTATTTTTTCGGGTTCTTCAGGGTAACCATATCTAGCCAGTTTACCTACCTCTGGGTCGTTACATAGCTCAAAGTCTTTTACCCATGCATCAATACTTACGGAACTGATTAATAAGGTAAATGGTGGACAAGCTTGATAACCTTCTTCTTCAGCTCGAGATTCTAGACGGGATTTTTCTAGTGACTGGCCAGGGAAAATAAATAGGAAACCAATAATCACGACTATAGTAAGAACTTTTACTGATTGGTGCTTAGCATTTAGACTTTCGTTTGAACGTTTTAGGCAAATATATTGCCAAAGCATAAACAGTGCTCCTGATAAAGTAACGATAGAGCTACCAATAAAACCGCTGTATTTAGCATCGAGATAAATTACTTGGTAATTATGTATGACTTGATGATTAAAAAAATTGAGCATGTTGGTGCTGAAAAGCATAACGATAGATATGAGACAAATTGCGAAACAAAATAATGAACTAGTTAATGCTGTTCGAGGGGAGTGCTTTACCATTGTTTATCCTAAAATAATTTATAAGCAGAATAATTCATTTCATTTATAGTTTTCATAGTATTTATTTTTTGTTCCAAATGTTGTATATCTTTTTCGGCTGACGCTTCGACAGCTTGATTGAGGCTGGCCGTTATTTTTTCTTTAATTTGAAGTCTATTCTCAGTTGCGTTTAAAGTACTTTGCACAATGAATACGACCGCTAGACCAATTGCAATTGGAATAATGACTACTTGGGTTGATATGAATGCCGCTCCGATTAAAACACCTGCACAAGCAGCTATCGATGCTTTTAGTACGTCAGAAGAGACATCCACGATCCAGTTCGTCATTACATAATCTTTTTGGAGAACGAGCTCCAAAGTGTGATGTGATACCGAAAATAAGATGGTTAATAGTACTCCCCCACGAGCTGATGCTTTTAGTCCTTGCAGACCGATACCCAAGGTTAGTATTTTTGTATTAGTAGATAAGTAGCGGGTGCCCTTAATCACCGTTCTTAGTTTGTGATTGCCTTTAAAGCTGATGTAGCTCTTAGCGCCATTTTTAGTGATTTCGTATTTACCTAATATGCTACCACCTCGACGCAGATCTAAGGCCAAAATACCCATAGTCTTCATATCAATAATTTGTCCACCAAACTGGTTCACTAAGTTTGTTGAGGACACGAATAAATTTTGTGCTAGTTCAGGTAAACCTAAAGCTTCCAATTGTTGACTTATTGCACTTTGAGAAAATCCTCGGCTCTTTTGTTTAGCGACCCATAGTGAGAAAAGCTCTGGTCCATGAAGTATGTACAAATCAATTTCACTCATTTCTGAGGTTTTCAATTTTGTTAGACATTTATCTCTAGTTTGCTTTTTGCGTAGTGATAAGCACTGAAATTTATTTTTAACCATGGAACTTACCCTTTCTTAATATTGATAAAATTATAGTTAGTGGTTGTAGCAAAGTAAATAACAGAGAGAATAAAAGACATCCATCCCAATTGATCCAACTGGTATTTAGTCATTGGTTACCTAAACTATCAATAGTGGTTCTTGGAGTTATTGCAATGCCTCGGTCAAGACTGTCGCTTTGGGAAGGCTGCTTTAAATCTCAAGCGCTTTTAGATGAAGCCGCCCTTGCCGCATGTATGGTCTATGTGGATTTAAACCCGGTTCGCTCAAATATGGCGAGCACGCCTGAAACCTCGGACCACACCAGTATCAAACAGCGCATTCAGCAAGCCAAACAAGGTCAGCAACCCAAGCCGCTAATGCCTTTTGTCGGCAATCCCATAGAAATTATGCCCAAAGGTTTACCCTTTGAGCTACAAGATTATCTGCAATTGGTAGAGCTCACCGGCCGCGTCATCAGAGAAGATAAACGCGGTTATATCGATAATGCACACGCGCCTATTCTGCAACGACTACAAATCGATGAGGAAAGCTGGTTAGCTTTGAGCAATGGTTTAGAGCATCACTTTGCCAGCGTGGTTGGGGCTGGGCATTCACTAGAGCGCTATAAGCATGGGCTAAAGGCATGGCAGCTGCCAAGCGCTGGCTGGATGTAGGTTAATAAACTACGGCTTCATGTATTCTCGACTGAGTAGGTATTTAGCGTATCTCGAATCACTAAGTCTTTCGCCCTCATGAATCGCTTCGCATTGACTAAAGCCCCAATATTTAGCGTTTTTAAGAACAAGTTGGCTCTTCAACGTTGATTTGAGCTGATGACATCGACGGATGCTCATTGGATAGTTAGCATGGCTGTCTAAATACTCTTCAAAGCACTCATTTCATGCTTTATGCAAGAAATGCATAGCAGTTTTAAAGTGGCTGTCCCGATAATTTTTCCCTTCAATCCGAGTTAGTTGAGCCAAAAATTATAATTGATTAGCAATATGCTCATTACCAAATCTATATTGACAAAATCACATAGCGGTCCCAATATGATTGCGATACGCAACTATATTGAGGTGTTAGTAATGAACGTCAACCAACTAAGACACTATTCTCGTCACGCCGTACGCTTATTAGGCATGCTAGATAAACAGTGTGGCGATGTCCCTCTTACTCCAGTTCAAGCCCATGCGCTGGGAGAAATAGGGTTAACTCAAATCACCATAAGTCAACTTGCTGAAAATCTGAATGTCAATAAGTCAAACGCTAGTCGTACAGTATCAGCACTTATTAAGCTTAATTTAGTAAAATGTTTAGATAATCCTAGAGATAAACGTAGTCATCTAATTGATATAACAGAGCAAGGTAGCCAAGCGCTCTTACAATTAGATCGACAGCAAAATGCATTTTTCGAGCAATTGTTATTTTCTTTAGATAAACAAGAACAACAGCAAGTGAAATTAGGTTTTGAAATTTACCTCAAAGGACTGACGAGAATATGCGGGTTAAATAATTTTGTCATACGCCCCCTCTGTAAAGCAGATAATTCAGAAGTCGCAGAGTTGATTCGAAATGTGTCCGAGGAATATGGCCTTACCGCCGACAAAGGTTATAGTGTCTCTGACCCAACTCTAGATGATTTATATTCAGTGTACGACCAAGAAGGCGCTTCATACTGGGTAATTGAACATAATAACAAAATCGTTGGTGGTGGCGGATTTTCACCACTGTCCGGCGAAAAATATGTCTGTGAGTTGCAAAAAATGTACTTTTTACCACAAACACGAGGACACGGTTTAGCTAAGAAACTTGTCGCACTGATCCTTAAACAAGCGAGAGAGCAAGGTTATCAAGAGTGTTATTTGGAGACGACCGAATGCTTAAAAGAGGCTATTAAATTGTATGAAAAACTAGGTTTTGAATACTTAGATGGTCCACGAGGGACTACTGGACATGATGCATGTGAAGTAATCATGCAAAAAATAATATAAGTGTTATTGAACTGCTTCTATTCCCAAAAGAGCCAATGCATAAATTTTCGTCTTAACTACATGAAGCTAATTTATCATGTCAAAATCGCCATGCTCAGAAATATCCTAACTCTATCAAAATGCTACCTGTTTAAACGGCGGCATTGGTAAGGCCTAACAATCCTAGACATTTACTAGATTCTCGAAAGATTGTTGCTTCCATCCATAAATTGAAATTGTTCAGAAGCGTGTTATAGCGAAACACGCTTTTGCCCAATACGTGTTTCAACACCTAAACAAGCCAAACTAAATTTCGTATTTTCAGCAAATTTTTCTCATCACTAGCGATAAGCTTAATGAGTATTCCAATAATCTATATTGACTCCCTTGTTACTAGCCTGATAGCATCACATTCTTATTGAGTCTATAGTCAATTTTTATCAGGTAAGCAAGCAAGGAACCGCATGTTTAAGGCAGTAAAATCGATGGCGTATTTGGGGGGCTATCATGCACCCAAACGCTAATCCTTTCGAGGGATCTAAGTTTAACCGAACGCTGTTAGTTGATGCTTTTGGTCAGTCTTATATGTTTCTACCAAGGCTTGCAGCCCACACGGAAAACCAAGGGGAGCTGGTTAATCACTGCATCGATATTTATTGGGCGCAGTCCTTACTACAAAAGCATAGCCCTATGTGGGGTTATCAGTTCAACTTAAACAAACTTTACGTTCAAGTGTCTGGCGATTACATGGCTAGCCACAAAAGTGAGCAGCAAAAAATTGACTGGCTAAGTAATGGTATTGTGAGCGGAGAGGTTAAGGTGCTCAAAGGGGCAAACTTTGCGCCGCCACCGCCCTCTAGTATGGAAGGTAGTATTCCGGTTGCCACCTTGTCCGAAAAAGTCGTTACTCGAAAAACGCCTACTCTAGAACCGTTAGGTCAAGGTGGCAGAAACGAGCAGCAAATTGCTGAGCCAGCCGGTACAAAGGAAATTAAACAGGCGAAATCGGATCAGCCCAGAGGTACACAAGCTAAGTCCCCCGATGATGGAAAGGTCAGGTCTTTTTCCGAAGCAGAAAAACGCTTGGAGAAGGCTCGGGGAGATATTAAAAAACGTATGGATGCTGGTGAGCCCGCTTACAAGCCTAAGTATAGTGATGATGAGCTAGTAAAAATGGCGAATTCAGGAGCAACGGCTAATGATCGGTTCTTAGTTAGTATTCAGCCAAAGAATAGAGCGTCTGACGCTCCGTTATCATATCAGCGTGAAAGCGGATTAGTACCCACTTGGACGACCTCTTTTGATCAACTCGAAGCTGCCGATTCAGACCCTGAATTAATCTATAAAGTACTTGGTAACGGCTCATGGTATGACCCGAATAAAGATTATGTAATGCATATTATTGATCGAGGTGAACATTTAGACCTCTTTGGTCAAAATACAGTGGTACCAACATGGGACAATATGGACGGCGTTGTTACCAACCATGTGGAAGGTCATGATAAAGATGTACTTTTAAGTACAATGAATTCGGATTATCAAGCTGAGTATGCAGATAAAATGAAAGGATTCTGGGAAGTCGGTGGCAAGGAGTTTAACCCTAAGCAAATTAATGAATACGCTTCAAGTATGCCACCTGATGAGGCTGATAAATTTTTAGCTCGGCATGAAGTAAGAACGGAAATAGGGGTAAACGCAGAGTTTACAGGAAATGGATTAACTGCAAATACAGCGAATGGAGGAGGAAGCTTTGGTGTTGTAGAAACTTTAAGTATAGAGAAAGACTTACCTTCTTTGACTGAACTACAGTCTTCTAAATCAGGTAGTTCCCCCATAGTAAAATCTGTCAATCTAAGCCCAATCGAGTAAGTTTATGATGAAAAAAATACCGATATTAGACCCTTTATACCTCCCTAAAAATTCTAGGGTTTTATTCGAAATAGATTACCCTATGTTTGAAAATGAAACACACAAACTTATACAGTATGAAGACTACATAGTCTTCTGGTCGAAATATAAAAGCCTTTTCACCAAAGAGAATAAAATATCTCAAATAGAGTTTCCTTTTGAATCAATAGCTTGGTTCACTAAGACTATAGAGAACAATTACTGGGGAAATGAAGGAGATAAAAGTTCTAATTCAGAGAACAGAATGTTTAGCGGTGAGAGTATAGGTATTAGCTCAATGATGCACTGCTGTTCAGAAAACTTACCAGGCTATAACTTTTGGAATAAATCAAGGGTTGATCACGTATCAAATCGATCACCACAAAGTTGGTTAATACCTCGATATATGCTTAAAGAAGGGCTTTTAGAGAAATTAAAGCGTATTTCCTGAATACAGTTAATTCTATTAGGATTATTACTTGGTAGTGTTTAGAAATCTGTGTCATTTCAGTAGTATATAAAACAGGAATGACATATGACCAAAGACTTCGATCTAGAGCAAGCCTTTAAAGCTCTTCAGTCAGGGCAAGACCTGACAGGCAAAGATAGCTTTTTAACTCCTCTCATCAAACAGATCACTGAAGCGGCTTTAAAAGCTGAGCTTCAGCAGCATCTTGAACAGCTTTAAAGTGGCTGTGTCGATAATTTTACTGTTTTGAACGCATTCATAACAAATTACAGCATGCTGAGGAGGCGTCTAAAGAGAGCCGGAAACCGTTGCTTAAGTTGATTGGTGCTGAGCATAAAAAGCAACCACAAGGCATCAACTTCTCACTAGTAGATTACCTTGAACTTGTTGATTGGACAGGGCGAATAATGCGCCCAGATAAGCGCGGAGCGATATCTGTGCAAGTGCCAGCTTTGCTTCATTCACTTGGATTAGATAACGAAACATGGCTCCGTTTAGCTAATGATTTTGTTAAAACCTATCACGGTGCGGTTGGCTCCCTCGAAGAGCTGGCGTTATTTGCAGAGCATACCGGAAAACCTTGGATTTCAGGGAAAAATCACTTACGACGAATGTACCACTAAAACTAACAGTTCAAATGATTTTAGCTACTATATTAGTGACTTGCTAATATTTTTCATACCCAAAAGTCACTGCTGGTAGTGAAATATTTTCCTCTAAGTAAACCCTTCGCAGATTTAGTGATTGAATCGTTTTTTTTCCATTTTTTACTGTGTCATTTCGTTTTTTTGATGCAAAGTGGTTTATTAAAGTTTGGATGTCCGCATTCGCGCATTTGACGATGGCTATAATTCAATTTTGCTCTTTCAAATTAAAGCGAGAGCAAGAAAGGTCAATATCGTAATGTATTGTTTTAGAATATCTTGCGCCCTGCTTGCGTAACAAAGGCGCATCAAGTAAAGCTTATGACAACAATTGATAGGGCTGTGTTTCAAACTGCAGTAAATCTTGTTGTTTTATTGCTGTACGAATACAGCTTGCTTCTTCTCCATTAACCAATACCTCGCTAATAATATTGCGGCTGTTATAGCTGTTGCTCATTACCGCGCAATAGGCGCCAGCATATAAAAAACAAACCAATTCACCGGGTGTTAATAATGCGGGTAATTTAGCCTTTTTCTCAAAAGTATCAGTACTTTCACAGACAGGCCCGACGACATCATACTGTTGCTCTCCCTGTTTTTGTGCAACGGTAATAATCGGATGAATCGCTTGGTATAAAGCGGGACGCATCAAATCATTCATTGCAGCTTCAAGGATCACAAAAGGACGCGGCTCTGCGTGTTTGATATACGTGATCGGCGTGATGAGCAGACCCGCATCGGCAATAATTGAGCGTCCAGGTTCAATATAGATTTTCCCTTTCCAGTCTTTTAATTTCTGCATTATGACATCTGAAAACTGGGTAAAAGTTAATGATTTTTCCTGTCCGTAACTAATGCCAAACCCTCCCCCTAAATCAATATTATTTAATATAAATCCTTCTGTTTTAAACATCTCAATGTGCAACAGTAATTTATCGATTGCAGCAAGGTATGGTGTTGTTTGCTGAATTTGTGAACCAATATGCATGGCTAGCCCTTGGATCTTCACTTGGGTGTTTTTTGCACTGTGTAACATCTTTAAAACCTGATCTAAGCGCACTCCAAATTTATTACCTTTAGCGCCAGTGGTGATGTTTTTATGCGTGGATATCGACACTTCTGGATTGACTCGAATCATGGCATTAACCGTGTGATTGGCGTCAGCAGCTAGCTGAATTAATAACTCAAGTTCCTCTGCCGACTCGATATTAAACTGCCCCACACCCTGCTGCATTGCTTGTTGTATTTCCGATGATGTTTTACCAACACCTGAAAATATAATTTGTTGTGATGAAAATCCGGCTAATAACGCCCGTTGCATCTCCCCTATAGAAACAATATCTGCCGATAAATTTTGTGCGGCAACGATCTTTAAAATAGATAAGTTGCTGTTTGCTTTAAGGGCGTAATGAATATGAAAACGTGGGTCAGAAAACGCTGTTTGGCATTGTTTAATATTATCTACAATGGCGCGTTGTGAATAACAATAAAAGGGCGTACCTATTTTCTCGGCAAGTTTTTGTATTGAAACGTTTTCAAAAAAAAGTGTTTGCTGTTGATAGCTTAACTGCTGGGTTAAATTAACCATATTTCTCTCCTGTAAATAGTCGCTATTAGGCTAACGTGGCAAAAGAGAAAAAGTAGCTACTAAATTATCTAAAAGAGGTGATAGATTGTCGTTTTTAGCGTGATTTTATCAAATTTAATCTCGCTATAACGCCTTTTGTTTTACAGTATCAATGAGGGTGGTGTAATGAAATAATAGGTGAAAAGATGGACAAATTTGATCAGAAAATTGTGAATTTATTAGCAGAGAATTCACGTCGCTCGATTGCTAGTATCGGAGAGAAAATTGGTTTGTCACGTACGGCGGTTAATGATCGCGTACAACGATTGCATCAAAGTGGAGAGATTGAGGCTTTTACCCTCAAGCTAAAATCGCCAGACAATAAAAACCTGATATCAGTCTACTTTCAGCTCACCTTTCGTCCTTTTATTCTCAATGCAATTATGACCCAGCTCAATAATATTCCAGAGATAAAACAAGCCCATAGTTTAACCGGGGATACGGATTTAATACTTTATATCCAAGCTGGCTCGATGGGCAGAGTGAATGATATTCGAGAACAACTCTGTCAACTCGATAGTCTTGACAAGTTACAAACGTTCACCGCATTACAAAAAATTATTTAATTTCAAGAGCTGCTAACGAGAACCTCTTTTTAATCTTGATTTCATTTAATAATTAATATCGTTAATTAGTCGATTTTATTGAAATAAAAGTGTGGGTGTCCCACTTTGGGTCATTGGCAACGGGGTAAAAGCTTTCGCCTACGGCGACGTCATTAAGCTTCAACGAGCAAAGCTTAGCTAAGCAAAAAGAAAGCTCGCCCTGCATCTTCTTAAACCCTGCGTTGCTCATTCTCAAGGGTGTTGAAGTAAACACTACGCTCAAACAGACTTCAACTTTGCTCCCTTGTTCATTTGCGCTACTTGGCGAAGATGATGGGATTTAAAAGCGTAATCTTGGCTATCGAGAGTGTGAAAGATTTTGTTTTTAGAATGGGTGTCTAGTTTATTTCTTGGGTTGTTCCTATAAGTGTCGTTTTGGCTTGATTTATGTAATACATCTTGCAGTTATCAAAGTTATGTTATTGATATTACTTGACTTTAATTATTCATTCACTTGTTTAACATCGATGCTTTTCCATAGCTTCCTGACAGACTTTTTCTATTTGTTCTCTAAACCATATGTGAGAGGTATCTTCTTGGAGTCGAGGGTGCCACATCATCGAAATGGCAATTTCATCAGTGTGAACTGGAATGGCAACTATTCTTTACTTAAGATTCTATCTAACTATGTTAGGTAGTTTGTACAAAGCATATATAGAGTTAGCTATGGCTGTATTAGACTTAAAATGTTTTGACCTCCAGAGTAAGTTCGCTGAAGATGGTTTTATTCATAACCTGTATCAAATTGAATATTTTCAACATTTTTGATGGCCTGCTGGCTCTAATTTACTTCTCGCCATTTTCTTTTTGTATTGTGTATGGAGTAAGGTTTTGGCGAAGCTATGAGGAATAATTGTGAACGATAAGATTTTTTCGCAGCAAGGTATCCATGTATTTTTTCTAAAGGCGTCTATAGCGATTATAGTGTTCTTGATGACAGCTATAATCGTTCAGCAGTTACAAGGTATGGCTGCTCAGGAAAGTAAGCTATATCTAGATAAAGCAATTGCCCAAGCTGAAGTTAGTTTTTATGAAGAACAAAAGTTAGTTAATCCTGAAGATAAACTGAAACAAAAAATCGCATCTGCAAAGTTGGAAGCTCTATCAAAATCAATTGAAACACATGACTCTTTACTCGAGTTCAACGAAAATTTGGCAGTGCTTTGCTTTATGCTTTCCATAATGAGTTTAAGCATTGGCCTTTTCTTTTGGATAAATTACTTACCATATGCTCAAGTGGCAGCTATATCAGTATCGAGTAATGCAACTGAAAAACCTTGGGAAGAGCCATATTTTATTACACCAAGGGAGTACCAGCAGTATTCGGTGCGTGTAAAGCATTTAGATTTACCCAATTAAACGGAACGTTGTATCTTCAAGTCCTAACGAGTTTCTGCCCCAAAGTTGTTTAGATTAGAAACTCATTCACATTGTGCTTATCTGTTTTTGCTATATTTCAGCTAATGCGATAGGCAAAATCCAGGATCCACCCCTACATTTCCGAAGCGTAAAACAACTGTTGGAAAGGATAGCTGACAAAACTAGCGTGTTAGAGAAAAATAGTACGCAGTAATTGATGTTTGCTTAATTTTTATTAAATTCAATGGCTTGAGTTGAAGTTTTTGAGATGCATGGCAAACCATGTGTATATCTGCATACAATAATCGTTGACTAAATAGTAGGTGTTAACCATAATTACGCTGCTCACCTACTATTGAGTAGAAAGAGGTGACCGTATCGCCCGGTCTACAATAGGCGACCAATCCCCTCCAATTCCTTTTAGAACCAGGAATAATCGCGTAGCCCATTCTCGTTATTGATATAGTTGTTGTATCGCACTTGATAGTCGTTTTTCTTGCGTTGATGATCAACGTAGAAACTTGTTACTAGAAAAGAACTGGCTCTTCCTAGCTTTTGGAGGATAACGACAAAATCGTCATCCTTAGCCCAAAGATACAAACGAATATTTTTCTTTGAGTTGGTCTCTTTGTGATAAAACAGCTTAATCGAAGCATCTTGATGATTTGTGATTATCTGTCGAACCCACTCCAGACGAGACGCTCTTCGAAAGTCGGGATAGCGTTCTAATATCCTAACATGTCGTCTACCGTTTACCCACTCGACTTCTTTTTCTTTTCTAGTGGTTAGGTGCCAAAATGTGTCTTCTTTACCATCCGTTTTTCGATGACATTGAGGGTTGATGTAGATCTCGCCCGCTAGGTATGTATCGGTTGATATAAAGTCTCTGTGAAAGAATTCATACAGGTGATTGATGATTTGAGTCGCGTCAACAATAGACAAGTCAATCGGTTCGCTTAGCATTTTGCCCCCTTTCTAGGGTTAAACCTGAATATGTTGAATTGGTCTTCCCAAGGAGGAGTGCCGCAATCTAAAGAAGAACATAATTTCTCTTCTAAGTAAGAGACAAATCGCTTTTTTATTCCGCTAGTCTTGGGGATGTCATTTCTATTTTTGTATGCAATTGCACCAATCAAAAGGTCACAAAGTTGAATTAATTGTACTTCGTACGATTGAACGATTGTTGCTTTAGCTGATAGTTGCCAGTGAGTACCGTTTTGCAAAACCTCACACATTTTCAGTGTTTTTTCAGCACCAAGCGTATCCATGTAATCTAGATATATACGATATTCATTGTCGACTTTTAAGAAGTCTCTCAAAGTGTAATAGAACATTTTGTAGTAGAAATCGCTATGAGAGCCTGCGTTATACTGGTTGTGATCAAGAGAGTTTTTATTTAGGACAACGGTAGATTTGAAGTTAACCTCCTGATCATCCAAGATTAAATCAATCAAGTCCTTATAGAGAGGCCACTGATGTTTGTTCAGTTTGCTCCATTTCAGCTCCGGTTTGTAGTTGTGTTTGTGCCTCAGGCTTTTGATACTTCGAGTTAAATTCTCTGCTTTTTCCGCACTGCAATGAAAAGCTCCCAGCACCATTACGTCACTGCCATCGTGAAGTAGGTGACAGCTTTCATCACAAAATATCTTGTAGACTGCCATTTCTAGGTTTGTACCGAAACATTATGATTGATGAAGAATAATCTCATAAAAAACGCAACATAATCAATTGCAGAGTTCTTTCATTTCTGTATGAGTGGAGGGGCAGTTTTTGCTCTTTACTATTGATGCTTCCCCCCTACTTTTTCTAAGTCAATTCATCAGAGAGAGGCTACTCCCTAGCTCAAATTGTCCAAAAATGAGTTAGCTCTACTCCTCGTATCCTTCTCTATCCCAATTTCTACTTATTTGTGATGGATGTCACGAAATGTGGGGTGTAGTTTCAAAGTAGCGGAAAGAATTCCAATGAAACTGAAACCTACACTTAAGCTGTTGATTCGAGATAAAACCTTGCTTCATTAATCATGCTGTATATACTAACAGTGTGCTGTATAAACTTACAGGTAGATTATGAAACCCTTAACGCCCCGTCAAACCGAAGTGTTTGAATTGATCCGTCGTAACATTCAAGACACAGGCATGCCGCCAACTCGCGCTGAAATCGCCAAAGAGCTGGGCTTTCGCTCGGCCAATGCTGCCGAAGAACATTTACGCGCCTTAGCTAAAAAAGGGGTGATTGAGATGATCCCCGGCGCTTCGCGCGGGATCCGTATTAGCGAAGACCATTTACCTGCTAATGCCGCGAATGACGAGCCAGAAGAAATCGGCTTGCCGCTGATTGGACAAGTGGCCGCAGGTGCCCCTATTTTGGCACAACAACATGTTGAGTCGCACTATGCGGTCGATGCTAATTTGTTTCATCCGCATGCCGATTATCTGTTGCGGGTGCAGGGCATGAGCATGAAAGACATCGGAATTATGGATGGCGATTTATTAGCGGTGCATAAAACCAACGATGTGCATAATGGTCAGGTGGTGGTGGCGCGCTTAGACGATGAAGTCACTGTGAAGCGCTTTCAACGTGACGGGAAAATGGTCTACCTTCATCCCGAGAACGAAGCACTTTCAACTATCGAAGTTGATTTAGAGTATCAAAGTGTTGATATTGAAGGTTTAGCGGTGGGGATCATCCGTACCGCAGACTGGATGTAGTTACTCCCTAAAACTAAGTTCCCTTCTTTTTAAAGCCCAAATTATAGCAATTTGGGCTTTTGTCGTTTACTTCACAGCTTTTATTTTAAATGTCTATATTTATAACATTCTATTTACAATTATTTAACTAAGCGTCTATTTTATAAGCAGTAAGGTATTTTAATTGCGAAGCCTTGCTGCTTTGGGAAGGGAGTTTTCCCTTATTTTGCGGCCACTTTATTATTGTAAGCAGCGATGTTTGCAATGAAGTGACCGGCCTTGGCTACGAGCAAAGGAGAGCGCTGTGGGCCGATGGATACCGCTAGTATTGCTGGCATGTTGGGTGAATCAAGCATGGGCGCAACAAACGATGTCGTTCAATTTACGCCCTGGTGTCACCGCCATTAGTGAGCAGGTTTACGGCTTGCACATGACTATTTTTTATATATGTTGTGTCATTGGGCTGGTGGTGTTTGGGGTGATGTTCTGGGCGATTTTTCATCATCGAAAGTCCAAGGGAGCCGTTGCCGCACAATTTCATGAGAGCACCAAAGTTGAAATTGTCTGGACGATAATTCCCTTCATCATTTTGATCGGCATGGCGATTCCTGCCACAAAAACCTTATTAGCGATGGAAGATCCTTCCGATGCCGATCTCACTATTCAAGTCACTGGTTCGCAGTGGAAGTGGCACTACCGCTATTTTGATCATGAGCTGGAATACTACAGCGTGTTGGCCTCGGATATGAAGCAAGTACAGGGCAAGCTTGCTAAGCGCGATAACTACTTATTGGAAGTAGATCATCCACTGGTGCTGCCAGTCGGCAAGAAGGTTCGTTTTTTAATGACTTCGGAGGATGTGATCCACTCCTGGTGGGTACCCGACTTTGCGGTCAAAAAAGATGCTAATCCGGGTTTTATTAACGAGGCCTGGACCAAAATTGACCAGCCGGGGATTTACCGCGGCCAATGTGCCGAACTTTGCGGTAAAGACCACGGCTTTATGCCGATTGTGGTGATTGCTAAACCTCAGGAGGAATACCTTGCTTGGTTGGCTCAGGCCGAAGCCGCTTACGTAGAAAAGCAGCAACAAGAGTTGGCCATGGTGGCGTTGACCATGGATAACGAGGAGCTGATGTCCTTAGGCAAAAGCGTTTATGAGAAGACTTGCGCCGCCTGCCACCAAGCCAATGGAGAAGGCCTGCCAGGGGTATTTCCAGCCTTAAAAGGCAGCCCAGTTGCGACCGGTGATGTGAACCAACATATCGACATGGTGGTGCATGGTGTGGCAGGAACCGCGATGCAGGCCTTTGGTAAGCAACTCGGTCTGAAAGAATTAGCGGCAGTTATTAGCTACGAGCGGAATGCTTGGGGGAATGATACGGGCGATATGGTGCAGGCTAAGGATGTCGCGGCAGTACAAGACGCGGCCAAGTAGCCACGGTTGGATAAATCGATTGGTGATAGCGGAACGACTAAGGACGTTGCCATGTTCAAGTACGACACGACGCGGCGCAATAGGCAATAGAAGGGAGAGTTAGATGAGCGCGACCACGGAGCTTAACCCGCAACAGGTAGAACATCACCACGCACCGCGTGGCCTATTGCGCTGGGTATTAACCACCAACCACAAAGACATTGGCTCAATGTATTTGTGGTTTAGCTTTGCCATGTTTATTACCGGCGGCGCGATGGCGATGGTGATCCGTGCAGAGCTATTCCAGCCGGGCCTGCAATTGGTGGAGCCAAACTTTTTTAATCAAATGACCACCATGCACGGCTTAATCATGGTGTTTGGCGCGGTGATGCCCGCCTTTACTGGCTTAGCTAATTGGTTGGTACCGATGATGATTGGCGCTCCCGATATGGCCTTGCCTCGTATGAATAACTGGAGCTTTTGGATCTTACCCTTCGCTTTTACCATGTTATTAGCCTCGTTATTTATGGAAGGGGGCGGGCCCAACTTTGGTTGGACGTTTTACGCGCCACTTTCCACCAAATATAGTCCCGATAGCACCGCCTTATTTGTGTTTTCAGTACATATCATGGGGATCAGCTCCATTATGGGCGCGATTAATGTGATTGTGACCATCATGAATTTGCGTGCCCCCGGTATGACTTATATGAAATTACCCTTGTTCGTTTGGACTTGGTTGATCACCGCCTTCTTGTTGATTGCGGTGATGCCGGTGTTGGCGGGAGCTGTGACCATGGTGCTTACCGATAAATACTTCGGCACTTCGTTCTTCGATGCCGCAGGCGGGGGCGATCCAGTATTGTTTCAGCATATTTTCTGGTTCTTCGGCCACCCCGAAGTGTACATCATGATTTTGCCTTCATTTGGCATTATTTCGGCGATTATTCCCGCTTTTTCTCGGAAGAAACTCTTTGGTTATGCATCGATGGTGTATGCCACTGCCTCGATTGCCGGTTTAAGTTTTGTGGTTTGGGCCCACCATATGTTTACCACGGGGATGCCGGTGGAAGCCGAGTTATTCTTTATGTTTTGTACCATGCTGATCTCGGTGCCAACCGGGGTTAAGGTCTTCAATTGGGTTGCCACCATGTGGCGCGGCAGCCTGACGTTTGAAACGCCGATGCTATTTGCCGTGGCCTTTATCGTACTTTTTACCATTGGCGGTTTCTCTGGTTTGATGCTGGCGATCACGCCAGTGGATTTTCAATACCATGATACTTATTTTGTGGTGGCGCATTTTCACTATGTGTTGGTGACGGGGGCTATCTTCTCGATTATGGCGGCCACCTATTATTGGCTGCCGAAATGGAGTGGCAAGATGTATGACGAGGGGCTGGGGCGCTTGCATTTTTGGTGCTCGCTGATATCGGTGAATGTATTGTTTTTCCCGATGCACTTTCTTGGTTTAAGTGGTATGCCGCGGCGTATTCCCGACTATGCGCTGCAATTTGCCGATGTGAATGCCATCGTCAGTATTGGTGGTTTCGCTTTTGGTTTGTCACAATTTATCTTCCTGTATCTGGTGATCAAGTGTATTCGCAGCGGTGAGCCTGCGCCAGCGAAGCCTTGGGAAGGCGCGGAAGGTTTAGAGTGGGATCATCTGCCATCCCCTGCGCCCTACCATAGTTTTACTACGCCGCCGGAGATTAAATAACATGGCTGCCCACCGCCGTTTAGTGCTTCGGCTGCTATTGGTGGTGGTGGCGATGTTCGGCTTTGGTTTTGCTTTGGTTCCGCTTTACGATGTGTTTTGTAAGGTGACAGGGATTAATGGTAAAACCGCCAATCAGGCCAGTGAGTTAAGTACTATTGCGCCTCAGAAACGCAGTGTCACGGTGGAGTTTATCACCTATGTACCACGCGCCTTAAATTGGCAATTTGGCCCGACGGTAAATCGAATTAAGGTTCACCCAGGGGAAAGCCTATTGGTTGACTTTAGTGCGACCAATCAGAGTGCTCAGACTACCACGGTGCAAGCGGTACCTTCGGTCAGCCCCGGTTTGGCGGCCAATCATTTTAAAAAGATCAGCTGTTTTTGTTTTCAACAGCAAACGCTTGCCCCGGGGCAGCGGCAAACGATGCCGCTGAATTTTTATATCGATCCAGAGTTACCCAGAGACATTACCACCATCACTTTGGCTTACACCCTATTTGCGCTTAGCGCGAATGAGCCGGAGCTGAGCAATACGGCGCAACAGCGTGCCGATGGAGAGCAGAGCAATGACGCAGCCTTATGAAAAATATTATGTTCCCGCCCAGAGCGTGTGGCCAATTATGGGGGCTGTGGGCTTATTTTTAACCGCGATGGGTGCGGGCTTTACAGTACAACAAATGGGCTCAGAACTTAACTATGGTTTGTGGATCTTGGGCTGTGGTTTTGTGGTGCTGATTAGCATGCTGTTTGGCTGGTTTGGCAATGTGATTAGCGAAAGCATGCAAGGCCACTATAGCGCGCAAATGGATCGCTCGTTTCGCCAAGGCATGAGCTGGTTTATTTTCTCTGAGGTGATGTTTTTTGGTGCCTTCTTTGGCGCTTTGTTTTATGCCCGAATGATTGCGGTGCCGTGGCTTGGCGGTGCCGGCAATAATGCCATGACCGCAGCGGTATTGTGGCCTGAGTTTGAAGCCATTTGGCCATTACTCGATACCCCTGGGGGGATCCAAACTGAGGCCATGGGTTGGTACGGCTTACCATTGTTGAATACACTTATTTTGGTGACATCTTCAGTTACCTTGCATTTCGCTCATGTCAGTTTAGAAAAAGATAAACGCACACCCTTGAAGTTGTGGTTAGCCCTCACCTTGGTATTGGGCTTTTCCTTTTTGTTTTTTCAAGTTGAAGAATACCTACATGCCTATCAAGAATTAGACTTGCGTTTAGACTCCGGTATTTACGGTAATACTTTCTTCTTGCTCACTGGTTTTCACGGTTTACACGTCACCCTTGGTGCCTTGATGTTAACGGTGATACTGCTGCGGGTTTTAAAGGGGCATTTTAGTGGCGATAAACATTTTGCGTTTATGGCGGCCAGTTGGTATTGGCACTTTGTTGATGTGGTGTGGTTGTGCCTATTTCTATTTGTTTACGTGTTGTAAGTGTCCGTTTAGTAGGGGCGAGGATGAGGTTGAATAAGGCCAGTGGCGAGGGCAAGTAAGATCAGGGCGATAATTAGCACGCTGAATAGCAAACGTCGCCCAAGGTAATGACTCATTGGTTTATCACCGCCTTTAAGCATTACCCGCAGCGCCATCAGCATATTAAGCATCACAATTAGGATAAATACGGTAATCACTATTTTTATGAACATCACTAAGCTCTCTTCATCGATGAATAAAAAACCAGTGTCTTATCGGCTACTGTCGTTTGTTTTGCTGATGGTGGCGCTCATCGCACTTATGCTCAAGCTTAGCTTATGGCAATGGCAACGGGCGGAGCAAAAGCAAGTTTTGTTAGATCAGTATCAGCAGCAATCACAGCAAATTATTAGTTTAGCTGAGGCGGTGGCGCAGGGCGGCAAGGCTTTTCAATTAGTGACCCCGGGCGAGCTTAAAGTGCTTGGTCCGCGCCTATGGTTAGACAATCAAATTCAGCAGGGCCGAGTGGGTTACGATTTATATTCATTGGCGCAAACTGCACAAGGTAAGGTTTTGATCCGCCAAGGCTGGCAACCAGCCAGTTATGATCGCCAGCAACTGCTGTGGCCAGTCGAGGGAGATCAGCAGGCCGAAGTTTATCGACTTCGTTATATTAGCTTACCGATATTGGCCAATTCACAGCAGTGGTTAGAGGTATTACCACAAGGTTTACGCGCTCAGCAGCTCAACCTCGCGGGTCTTGCCCAGCAATGGGGAATTCACTTACTGCCGTTTATCTTGGATCGCCAAATTGACACTTCGCCGCAACAGTTAATTGCAATGCCCGTGCAAAAGCATCAGGCCTATGCCTTGCAATGGCTATTGATGGCGGTAGTGGCGTGCGGCTTTAGTATTTACTTCCTTAAACGTAGCTACGGAAAGGAGTCGCGATGAGCAGCCAATCGCAAACTGTACTCAAGTTAGCGGCAGTATTCTTGTTACCTCTGCCTGTAAATGGCAGGGCTGACAGCTTGTTCAATATTGATTTCATCAAACGCAGTTATGTGAAGGAGTTGCGATGATCAGCCAACAGAAAACTATGCTCAAGTTAGTGGCGGTGTTTTTGGTGCCGATACTGTTGGCTTGGTTAGTGCTAAAAATGGGGTGGTTTGAGCGGGGTACCTTAAGCCATGGCGAATGGCTAGAGCCGCCAGTGCAATTGAGTGATTATCCGCAGGGGAAGTGGTCGATTGCGCAGGTGGTGGCCAAACCCTGTGAGCAGGATTGTCTGCAGCAATTCCAGCTGCTCTCCAAGGCTTGGATGGCTTTAGGGATAGCCAAGCAAAAGACCCAGCGCTTGGCCTTGCTGACCAAGGCCGCCGCTTTAGATGAAGCTTCGAGCTTGGTTGAGGAGACCCAGATTGCTGCATTGAGCTTGGCCAATAACCAGCAGCAAGCTTGGGCACAATACGATCAACGCTGGTTGGTGGTCGATCCTACAGGCTGGGTCATTATGAGCTATCAGCCACAGCAAGGTTATACGCAGGTAAAGGGGCTTATTTCCGACCTGCAGCGTTTGATTAAAAACTCCCGTTACCAATAAAAGAGAGGGGCTGAGCAGAGGAGGATGACAATGCAAAAAGGATTAATGGCTGCAATGTTATTGGCCCTAGTGGTGATTGGCCTTGGCGCTTTTACCCGTCTCACCGATGCGGGTTTGGGTTGCCCGGATTGGCCTGGTTGCTACGGGCATTTTGCGGTGCCGCAAACTGAAGCACAATTACAGCATGCAGCGGTCCATTTCCCCGAGCGTCCCTTAGAAAGACAGAAAGCTTGGCATGAAATGATCCATCGTTATTTTGCCGGTGCGCTGGGTTTATTAGTGCTGGCTTTAGCGGGCTGCGCTTGCTGGCGCAAACAACAGCGGGGCATCGCTTTGTTGGTTTGCTTGTTGATTGGTTTTCAAGCTATTTTGGGGATGCTCACCGTTACCAAGGGTTTAATGCCCTTAATCGTAATGGGTCATTTGCTGGGGGGCTTCTCGGTGTTAGCACTATTGTTTTGCTGGTATAACCGGGTTAAATATCCGCCTGCTAAATCGCGATCGCGGATCTGGCCGCTGGTTTTGGGCTTGGCAATATTGGTGCTGCAACTGGCCCTTGGTGGCTGGACTTCGGCCAATTATGCAGCTATTTCTTGTCAGGGCTTTCCGCTGTGTCATGAAGACTGGCAGCAGCTTTATCAGTTAAAGGCCTTCGATCCCCTGCCTCATTCCCCTACCGGCAATTATGAATTTGGTGTATTGAGTCATCCCGAGCGGGTCACAGTGCATGTAAGTCACCGAATATGGGCTGGCGTTACCGCCTTATATTGGTTACTGCTTGCCATGAGTTATTTGCTACGCCCGAGCAGCGCGCTAGAGCGTCGCCGCGCCTCGCGTTTACTGTTGGTATTATTCACTCAGTTGGGGTTGGGGCTGGCCAATGTTTGGTGGCAGCTCCCCTTGTTGGTGGCGGTGGCACACAACTTAGTGGCCGCGTTGTTGTTATTGAGTGCGCTGAGTCTGCTATTGGCGTGTTATCAAAAGGGCGGCGTGACTGCGCCGCGCGAGAAGGAGAGGCTTTATGGCGAAGTTGAATACCCTAAGCTGGTCTAAACCCTTAATCAATATTAATTGGCGAGCGCTGTATAAGCTGACCAAACCCAAGGTGGTGGCACTGATTGTATTAACGGCGGTGGTCGGAGCCTGTTTAGCGACTTCTGGTTTACCGCCCTGGCAGGCCTTATTGCTGGGGAATCTTGGGATCGGTTTAATGGCGGCAGGCGCGGCGGCTTTTAATCACTACATCGATAGTGAAGCCGACGCCAAAATGGGGCGAACTCAGGGACGTCCGCTGCCCACTGGCGCAGTATCCAATTATTTGGCGCTACTATGGGCTTCGGCTCTGTCGGTATTGGGTTTTGTACTGTTGTACTTTGGGGTTAATCCCTTGACCGCTTGGTTAACGGCCGCCAGTTTGGTGGGTTATGCAGTGGTTTATACCTTATGGTTAAAGCGTGCCACTCCACAAAATATCGTGATTGGTGGCTTAGCAGGAGCGATGCCACCTTTACTCGGCTGGACGGCGGTTAATAATAGTATTTCGGCAGAGCCTTTATTGTTGGTGATGTTGATCTTTACTTGGACACCGCCACATTTCTGGGCCCTTGCCATCGCTCGGCGTAAAGAATATGCCAAGGTGAATATTCCGATGTTGCCGGTGACCCATGGGGTGGCTTTTACCAAATTGTTGATCTTGATGTACAGCGTATTGCTGTTTGCAGTGGCTTGGTTACCATTTTTGGTCGGCATGAGCGGCAGCCTGTATTTGGCCTTCAGTTGTCTGTTGAACCTGCGCTTTATTCAACTCGCTTGGCGTTTATATGGCGGCGATAACCACACCGACGCGATGCGCCTATTCGGTTTTTCCATCGTGTATCTGATGTTGTTGTTTTTGGCCCTGCTCGCGGATCATTGGCTATTTTCCTTGTTATAGTCTGGGCTAAAGTCAAAGGCTGCCAGCCTTGATTTATCTTGGTTGAGTATTAGGACGGTTGGGTGGGTGAGCGCTTATTTGTCTTGATTCGGTTTTAAGAGTTGCTCCACTGCGGGGTAACTTTTACACTGAATTTTGGTTTATTAACGCTAAGTAGTCATGAGATCTGTCCGACTTAAGGCGATTGCCGCCATCGCTTTACCAATGATTTTATCGAACATTACTATTCCTTTGTTAGGCTTGGTGGATACCGCTGTAATTGGTCATTTAGACCAAGCGCATTATCTGGCAGGGGTTGCGCTGGGCTCAATGATGATCAGCCTCGTATATTGGCTATGTGGCTTTTTGCGAATGTCGACCACCGGGCTGGTTGCTCAGGCAGTGGGTTTGGCTGATATGACCGCGTTGCTGAAGGTCGCGTTGAGTTCGGTCTTACTGGCTGTGTTACTCGGCTGTTTATTAGTGTTGTTTCAGCAGCCAATTTTGTCTCTAGGTTTGAGTTTGGCTGGTGGTGGGGAACTTAGTTTGCACTACGCCGCCGAGTATTTCTCGACACGGATCTGGGGCGCCCCAGCGGCACTGCTAAATTTGGTGTTGTTAGGTTGTTTACTGGGCTTACAAAATGCCCGTGCTCCAATGGTATTACTCATCGTCGGGAATTCATTGAACATTGGCTTAGATCTTTGGCTGGTCTTGGGCTTGGATATGAAGGTGCAGGGCGCCGCCTTAGCCACTGTCATCGCCGACTACCTTAGTCTTGCTCTGGGCTTATATTTATGCCGTCAATCCTTAACCCGCTTGGGGCTGAGTATGACCGACGTTGCAGCGGCACTCAGGGGCTTAGCCTTCGATCAATTTAGTCGTTTACTGCGTCTTAATCTGGATATTTTCTTTCGCTCTTTAAGTTTGCAGCTCTGTTTTGCTTTTATGACGTTTCAAGGCAGCCGGCTGGGTGAAAATATTGTGGCCGCCAACGCGGTACTGCTCAATTTTCTGATGTTTGTCTCTTTTGCTCTCGATGGAGTCGCCTATGCGGTGGAAGCCTTAGCGGGGAAAGCCAAGGGAGCTCAAGATAGAGCCCAGTTTGTTGGGGTGATAAACGATTGTTTACTGTTAGCCGCAATATTCGCTTTGTTGTTTAGTCTTGGTTTCTATTTATTTGGTCCCAGCTTAATCAATCTTCTCACCGATATTAGCGAGATTAGAGCGACCGCTAATCAATACTTGGCTTGGATGTTCGTGCTGCCTGTGGCCGCGGTATGGTGCTTTATTTTTGATGGCATCTTTATTGCGACAGCGGAAGGCAAAATGATGCGTAATTCGATGTTGTTGGCCAGTGTTGGGGTATTTTTCCCAGTATGGTGGTTGAGCCAAGATTGGGGGAACCATGCTTTGTGGCTCGCCATGTGCAGCTTTATGGCTGCCCGGGGCTTAAGTTTAGCCTACACTTATCGACTGGCCTTAAATCGACATTGGTGGTTTAAAGCCACGCCAGTGGGATGAATCTTCGGGGCCTAGCGACAATGGGATTTGACCGGTCAATGTTAATCCAGCCATCAATTGATGAGTGAGCAAGACGAGGATTTTGCAGCACTGTTGCTGAGGGGAGTACAACAGCAATAAACCACTCTCTGGTTGATTGCTGTTGTTTATTCATTTTCATTTCGCAGGGTTGGTTTGCTAAACCGCGTTGTGATATCCCAACTGACGCCAAGCCTCGTAGGCAAATACTGAAACCGCATTCGACAAATTCATACTACGGCTGTTGGCTAACATCGGGATCCGTAATCGATAAGTGCTGTCAATTTGGCTTAAAATCGCATCGGGCAAGCCACGCGTTTCTGGGCCAAACATCAGATAGTCATTCTCGGCAAATTGAAAGTCACTATGAAACCCGCTGCCTTTGGTGGTGCAAGCCAACAAGCGTGCTGGTTGTTCGCTCTCTAGAAAAGCCTGATAGTTGGCATGGCGTTTCACTTCGGCAAATTCGTGATAATCCAACCCTGCGCGTTTTACTTTTTTGTCGTCCCAGGCGAAACCCAAGGGCTCGATTAAATGCAAACTACAGCCACTATTGGCCGCTAAACGGATAATTGCGCCAGTGTTTTGCGGAATTTCGGGTTCAAATAGCACAATATTAATCATGGTCGGTCCCAGTCGTTGCAAAAGCGCTATTGTAGTGGCAAGCGTAGGCTAACTTCCAGCCCTTTACCGGAATGATTATGCGCACTAATACTGCCACCATGCTGGCGAATCGCCGATTCGGCAATCGCTAAGCCGAGGCCAACACCACCACTATCTCGATCGCGCGCTTCGCCACAGCGATAGAAGGGTCGGAAAATATTGTCTAATTCATTCTCGTCAATCCCCGGACCATCATCCCGGATGACAATGACTAAGTACTGTTGCTCGATGTTGGCCTCAAGCGTAACTTGCTGTTCGGCGTATTTTAACGCATTGCGGCAGATGTTTTCTAAGGCGGAGCTGAGTAATTGCGGGTAACAAAGCAAACTTAAATGTTCAGGATATGTCGCCTTAAATTTCTTACTCAGTTGTTCCGCTTCGAAGTTGCAATCATCGACTAAATCAATCATGAGTTCATCGAGCTGAGCTTGCTGTCGTTGCGCGTTTACTTGCATTCTTGATAGGGATAATAAGGCGTTAATCATCTCGGCCAAACGCTGTGATTCACGTTCGATGCGTTCTACTTCGGCACTACTGCTTTGGCGTTTTTTGTGTAAAGCCAGCGCCATATTGAGACGGGTGAGTGGTGAACGCAGCTCGTGAGATATATCACTTAATAAACGTTGTTGGTTGCTAATCGCCTGATTCAGCGTGTCGACCATGCGTTGTAAACTTTCCGAGAGCTGACCAATTTCGTCACCGCGATTAATTTCTGGCAGCTGGGTGTCTAATTGCCCCCGTGACAGCTTGTTGGCAGCGCTCTGTAGCCGTTTGAGGGGACTCACAATATGTCGGGTCAGCAAGAAACACAGTGCCAGACTTAGCAGGATGGCAACTCCCGCGAGAACCCAGGGGGAAGAGCCGCGTAACGGGAGCAGGTTGTTCATGAGCTCTGGGCTTCGGCGGCGCTCGAGGTAAAGCAAGTAGGTTTTGTCATCCAAGGTGATTGCCCTTGGACCAATGAACACCCGCTCATGGTCGAGCATAATCCGTGGATTGTTGACCTGGTCGTGATTGGCAATAAAGCGGCGTATGGCGCGGTCCACTTGCGGATGATTAACCACCAAGCCTTGTTCATCGACCAGAAAAGGCATGGTAAAACGTCCGCCACTATGCGGGGCGGGGCGTTGATTGAAGGCTTTGTTCGGGTTGTTTTGGATCCGCTGTTCGAAGTCTTGTAAGTTTTTCAGTGCCCATTCCGGCGCCGCAAAGTTATCGGTGCTTACCAGTCGTGACATGTTAAATGCCACAAAGGCGGTTATCAGCAAAATTAACCAGAAGGACACGAATATTTTGACAAATAGATTATTGAGTAGTCGTTTCATGTTTACCACTCCAACCACATGTAACCTTTACCACGTACGGTTTTTATTCTTGGGAGTTGGTCTTTTCTTGGTGGGATTTTTTTTCTTAGATTGCTGATGTGCATATCTAAGCTGCGGTCGAAGGCCTGCAGCCGTTTACCTAATACGGTTTGATTCAGCTTATTCTTATCTAATAGTTGGCCTGGATGCTCCAGCAGTTGCTGCAACAACAGTAATTCAGTGCTGGTGAGGTCTAGTTCAACATCTTCACAATGCGCCTGTTGTTTGGCGACCGACAGTGTTAAGTCTTGATGGCAAATTAAATCGCCATGTGCTTCAGAGCTGGGTGCGTTTTGGGTGCGGCGCAAGATGGCTCGGATCCTTGCTAATAATTCCCGTTCACTAAATGGCTTGGCTAGATAGTCGTCGGCGCCAAGCTCTAAGCCAAGGACTCGGTCGATTTCATCGCCTTTAGCGGTGAGCATTAATACCGGCTGCTGGCTGTCTTTGCGAAGTTCTTTTAAAACTTCGAAGCCATTTTTCCCGGGCATCATCACATCTAGTAGTACTAAATCATAACTTGTTTGTTGCAGTTGCTTTAAGCCGCTCAGACCATCGTTGCATACTTCACAGTCAAATCCTTCTAAGGCCAATAATTCGCCGAGTAATTCGGTGAGTTCTTTGTCGTCATCAATTAAAAGCAGCTTCACAGTTGATTCCTAGGTGATCATTGATAGCTAAAGTGTACAAAAATTCCTTGGCTTTGCGGATCTATCATAGGCTCATTTACATAGCTTTACACTTCCTTGCCATTAGTTTGCATTGGCCGCTATATACTGAAAATGTCTGAAACATACGAGGATTTAAAAATGAAAAAGCTACTTGTGACTACCTTACTTGGAACCCTGATTCTTGCCCCTGCTGCTTTTGCTGCCAATGGCAATCGACACGATGGTGAAGGTATGCGTGATAGAGATGGCCATCCGCGAATGCATTTAATGCGCGAACTTGATTTAACTGCTGCGCAGAAAGCACAAGTTAAAGAAATTATGCAGGCCAATAAGCCAAGCGGCGAGACAAAGCAGCGAGATGGTGAGCGAGCTCAGCGTAACATGATGCATCAGCAACATATGGCGATTGTGACTTCGGCAACTTTTGATGAAAACGCAGCCAAAAACTTACTTAAAAAAGAGCAAGAGAAGCATCAACAACGCGCTTTACATATGATGCGTTCGCAGAATGCGATATACCAAATACTGACTCCGGAACAACAACAGAAGTTCCAGCAGTTAACAGAACAGCGTATGGAAAAACGCGGGCAAATGAAAAAAGATGGTAAACACCAAAATTACCAACAAGGTGAAAAGCAACACAAAAACGCTAAAGCTAGCACTTAAGGGAGCAGCTTCTATACTTTACAAAACTTTCCCGTGAATTTGTAAAGTGGAAAAACAAAATTACCAGCGTTTAGTGACCCGCGCTACACAGCTTGCAAGCTGTGTAGCTTTGTTTTTATTACTGATAAAAAGTGGTGCCTATTTATATACTGGCGCAATTAGTATTTTGGCGTCGTTGATTGATTCACTCATGGACATTGGCATGTCCTTGGTTAATTTATTGGCGGTGCGTTACGCACTACAACCCCCCGATAAAGAGCACCGTTTTGGTCATGGAAAGGCTGAACATCTCGCGAGTATCGTGCAAGCTGCCTTCATTGTGGGTTCGGCTTTCATGTTGCTATATAGCGGTACGACCGAGTTAATGCGCCCGCAAGCTTTACAGCACAGTCAGTTAGGTATTTGGGTCATGATCGTTTCTACGTTGATTACAATTGCCTTAGTGCTTTTCCAAAAATATGTCGTTAAGAAAACTAACAACAGTTTAATTAAAGCCGATTCGATGCATTACGCGATGGATGTTTTTATGAATGTGGCAGTGCTTGTGGCCTTATTTCTTAGTCAATATGGATGGTATTGGGCCGATGGATTGTTTGCAGTGTTGATCGCCCTATATATTTGCTATGGTGCTTTTGGAATTGGTAAAGATGCGGTACAAAATTTATTGGATAGAGAGCTTCCTCGGGCTTTCCAAGTTCAGGTTTATCAAATTGCTTTGAAGCTTGCTGGCGTGTTGGGAGTACATGATGTTAGAACTCGCCAGTCGGGTCAGACTAAATTTATTCAACTCCATCTGGAACTAGATGATAAACTCACCCTTTACCAAGCTCATGATATTGCCGATAAGGTAGAGGCGGCATTGTTAGCGCAGTGGCCAGAAGCCGATATCTTGATCCATCAGGATCCCCAGTCGGTGGTGCCAGAAGAAAAGAAACAACAGTTTTTGTAAGGTGAAGTAAGTGGCAAAGCTAAGGGACTATCAAATTAAACAAACGTTAGCCGAAACCGTTTGGTTGCAAATTCGTGATGAAGCGCACCGAATGGCTGAAGATGAGCCGATGTTATCCAGCTTCTTCTATTCGACGATTTTGAATCACCATACGCTGGCCTCGGCCTTGAGCTTCCAATTAGCAAGTAAGTTGGATAGCTCAACGGTACAGGCGATTTTGTTGCGTGAATTTATTGAAGAAGCTTTATTGGCTGATCCAAATATTTTGGAAGCAGTGGCGGCTGACATTGTGGCAGTGAAAGATCGTGACCCGGCAGTAAAATACTACGCGATCCCCTTGTTATATCTGAAAGGTTTCCATGCCTTACAGGGCTACCGTGTGGCAAATTGGTTGTGGCATCGTGGACGCTTGGCACTAGCGCGTTATATGCAAAACCAAATCTCGGCGGTGTTTGCTGTGGATGTTCATCCGGCGGCCACCATCGGTAAAGGGATCATGTTTGACCATGCCACTGGCATCGTGGTGGGTGAAACCGCAGTGATTGAAGATGATGTATCAATCTTACAATCGGTGACTTTAGGGGGAACCGGGAAAGACCGAGGCGATCGACATCCAAAAGTTCGTCAAGGGGTATTGATTGGTGCGGGTGCAAAGATCCTTGGCAATATTGAAGTGGGACGCGGCGCAAAAGTGGGGGCGGGTAGTGTCGTTCTCGAGGATGTGCCTGCGCATACCACGGTTGCTGGCGTACCAGCAAAGGTGGTGGGCAGACCCGGTTGTGAGATGCCAGCCATTGATATGGGGCAAAATATCTAATTTAGTCGGTGGCGGCGATATAAGCGAAGCGCGGCATTGTTTGGCCGTCCACAACGACCTCTTCAACAAACATATGATAGGGCCGAACCCACAGTTTACCTTCTCCGTATAAAGGTCGGTAAAGTACCAACTGTTCTTCGGTTTCAGAATGGGTCACGGTATCGATCACTTGGTATTCCGGACCTTTGTAATGTCGGTATCGACCTTTCTTTAATTTCATGTTTATAAATTCGACAACTAGTTAGGTAAATAGAGTTCTACCCTTGTTGGGCATAGATGACAAGAGTATGCTGCTTTAAAGTAAGTCTTTATCAATATGTGAACACGATTAGGGTTCATTTATCCATGAGGACTGACTTTAGATAGAATATCTAGAGTGAGGTTAACAACAGATTAACGGGAGTAGGTTGATGTCTTTTGACGTATTGGAAAAATTAGAAGCAAAGGTTCAAATTGCAGTCGATAGTATTGAATTACTACGTATGGAAATTGAAGAACTCAAAGAACAAAATAGTAAGCTGAGTGATGAGAATAGTCATCTGTTACAAGAACAACAAGCTTGGCAAGAACGCCTTACTGCCTTGTTAGGGCGTATCGAAGACGTTCAAGCCGAGTAAGCTTAAATTCGCTTGGACCTTATTCGATATCGAGTGGTTCAGGCGATAAAATCACGCCAGTGGTGTCGGCATAAATATGATCTTCCGGTAAAAAAGTGACGCCACCAAAATTGACCGGAATATTCACATCACCAGTTTCGTCTTCGGCGTCAGCACCAACAGGAATGGAAGCCAGTGCCTGGATCCCTATATCTAAATCTTCAAGCGCGTCCACATCTCGAACACAACCGTAAACAATAATGCCATCCCATTCATTTTCGGCTGCAGCTTCGGCGATGGTTACATCGAGTAAGGCGCGTCGCAATGAGCCGCCGCCGTCTATCAATAATACCCTACCGGTGCCAGGCTCCTGAACGACCTGAGCAATTAAGCCCGAATTTTCAAAACATTTGATGGTGGTAATTTCTCCCCCAAAAGAGTTTCTGCCACCATAACTGGCAAACATGGGTTCGACGACATCAACCGTATCTGCGTATAGGTCACAAAGTTCAGAGGTATTATATTCCATGGTCTGGATCCTAAATTGGCCCGAGTTATCGCTACCAGTATAAACACTAAGTCGCGGTTTTCAATTAAGAAATAATAACTAAGCTAGAAAAGCAAAATAACCCGGCTGCAGACCGCATTACGGGGCTTAAAGGGGATTAGCAGAGTCATCAAATTGATAACTCTGCGAGGTATTTATAAAATGAAACGACTTAAATCTTCGTCGGCGACTAATTCGTCTAAAGATTTATTGACGTAATCGGCGTCGATGATCTCTTTCTGACCTGAATTATCAGAGGCCACAAAGCTTAATTCTTCCATTAATTTTTCCATCACCGTGTGTAGCCGACGAGCGCCAATATTCTCGGTGCGTTCATTCACTTGCCATGCCGCATCGGCAATCCGACGGATCCCTTCTTTGGTGAACTCAACGTCTAGGCCTTCGGTGGCCATTAGCGCCTTGTATTGTTCGGTTAATGAAGCATTAGGTTCGGTGAGGATCCGCTCAAAATCATCTGCACTGAGTGCATTCAGACTAACACGGATCGGCAAACGCCCTTGTAATTCAGGGATCAGATCGGAAGGTTTCGCGACCTGAAAAGCGCCGGATGCAATAAACAGGATGTGGTCGGTTTTTACCATGCCATGTTTGGTGCTTACAGTTGAGCCTTCAACCAGTGGTAGTAAGTCGCGTTGCACACCTTCTCGGCTTACATCTGGGCCTGAAACATCGCCGCGTTTACAAATTTTATCGATTTCATCTAAGAATACGATGCCTTGGTTTTCAACCGCGTACAGGGCTTTTTCTTTGAGCTCTTCTGGGTTGACCATTTTAGCGGCTTCTTCTTCCACCAATAATTTGAAAGCTTCTTTAATTTTGAGTTTACGTTTCTTGCTATCTTTGCTGCCAGATAGGTTTTGAAACATACCTTGTAATTGATTGGTCATCTCTTCCATGCCCGGAGGGGCCATGATTTCGACACCTATCTGTGGCTGAGCCACATCAATTTCAATTTCTTTGTCGTCAAGTTGGCCTTCACGCAGTTTTTTACGAAAAGCCTGGCGAGTCGAGTTGTCTTCTTTCTTCTCATCATGACCAAAGCTGTCTTTTGCTGGGGGCAGTAGAGCATCGAGGATCCGATCTTCTGCTTGGTCTTCGGCTCGAAAACGAAATTTTTCGGTTTCTTGCTCGCGGGTCATTTTGAAGGCAACATCGGCGAGATCGCGAATAATCGTCTCAACTTCTTTTCCAACATAACCGACCTCGGTGAATTTTGTAGCTTCTACTTTAATGAATGGGGCGTGCGCTAGTTTCGCCAAGCGCCGTGCAATTTCGGTTTTACCGACGCCTGTTGGGCCTATCATTAAGATATTTTTAGGCGTAACTTCATGGCGCAATTCATCATTGAGTTGCATTCTGCGCCAGCGGTTGCGTAAGGCAATCGCCACTGCGCGTTTGGCTTCAGATTGGCCGATGATGTGGTTATCTAATTCGGAGACAATTTCTCTGGGGGTCATTTCAGACATAATTTTTTCCTGCAAAGCTTTAAGCTTTCGCGTCTAATTCTTCAATAGTATGGTACTGGTTGGTAAACACACAAATGTCACCGGCAATGCTCAGGCTTTTTTCAGCAATTTGACGTGCGCCTAAATCGGTGTTTTGTAATAGGGCGAGAGCCGCAGACTGAGCAAAAGGCCCTCCAGAACCGATGGCGATTAAGTCGTGCTCAGGTTGAACCACGTCACCGTTACCAGTAATGATTAATGATGCTTCGCTGTCTGCGACTGCCAGTAGGGCTTCTAGTTTACGTAGCATGCGATCGGTTCGCCAATCTTTGGCCAGCTCTACAGCTGCCTTGGTAAGGTGACCTTGATGCATTTCTAGTTTTGCTTCGAAACGTTCAAATAGGGTAAATGCATCGGCAGTGCCGCCAGCAAATCCGGCCAACACTTGACCGTGATAAAGGCGGCGAACCTTCTTTGCGTTGCCTTTCATCACGGTATTGCCAAGGGAAACTTGGCCATCGCCAGCAATGATCACTTTGCCGTTGCGGCGTACGGAGACGATAGTAGTCACGATATTTCCTCAGTTTATACAGCTAACCATAAGAGTTAACTTGGCTATCTCAATGAAGTGGGGGGGCGTCGATAATTTTTCAAGGTATAAGCCAAAAACTGTGGTGCTTTAGTTGTGATTAAATAATTTCAACAACTGTTGCTGTTGTTCATCGTTGAGTGATGTGAAGTGACTCAATAGTACCCGTAATAATTTGGATTTTGCCAGTTGATGCTGCTGAGAAGCGTATTGTAACTGGTTTATTGCGGAGGCATCAAAGGTGAAAGTACAGTGCCGAAAGGTGGTGCTAGGCTTGTCGGCGGGAGCCTTTTTTGGATTGAGGCTCGGTTTTCCTAGTGCATAGTTTTCGGCATCATCGATGAATTGTTCGACGCTTATCTTTTTGGCTTGGCGGCGGCGATGCGGTTGCTTTTTTAAATCAGTTAAACTCATGGGAGTCTTCTTGCTGGATGGCGAGTAATTCAGTCACTATCGCTTTGATCTCATTGGCAGCTTTACCTTCGGGCTCTATCTCTAACACCGAACGGCCACTTTCTTCACTATCATCGTAGAGATTGCGAGCGAAGGTCACGGAGTCGAGCACGTGTAAGCCGAAGGAGCGACAAACTTCTTTGGCGTCGAGGATCCGATTTGCTTGGTTGGGCAGAGATGGGCATTGGGTGATTACAAAACTAGCGACCATTTTAGGGTTGACCATTTTACAGGTACTGAGCATGTCTTCCATATGCGGAAGAGTTTTAAGGTCACGGCGTTTGGGTCGTAGTGGAATTAATACATATTTTGCGACTGACATTGCTGCACGCATGGCTAAGTTGTCTTGACCACCACAGTCCACAATCACAAAATCGTAGCCATTTTCTAGGCTGAGTAAGTCCTTGCGGATTTTTCCGTAGAGTTGAATACAGTTAATCCCTGGTAGGGATTCATCTTCGTTGCGGGCTTGGATCCAATCGGAGGTAGTGCGCTGCGGGTCGCAATCAACCATTAAGATATTTGCGTCAAATTCGGTTTTCAGGTGAACGGCAATATTTTGTGCTAAGCAACTTTTACCACTACCACCCTTTTCCCCACCAACAAGTATCAACATGGTTCATCCCTCTTCTGCAACTTGCGACCAATTATAATTACTGGCTTTGTGGTACAAGTTTATTAAGTATAAGACAAACTGACATGTTTGCTTATCTGGACGAGAATTTTACAGTATTAACAAAAACATATTATAGCTAGAGAAGTTCTTACGATGACAACGCGCTACCTTTACTTTCATTTCCGCTTCAGCGGAATGTTTCGCAGTAAATTTAACTTTAAGTTTGGTGCCAATCGCTAAATCTTTATCATGAACAATCAACATGCCACGGCGAGAGATGTCGATACAAGTGGCTTCAATCACTGCTTCATCGTCTTCGTTATTGGTCAAAATGAGCTGCACCGGTTCGTTTTCCAAATCGAGTCGCATTGAGCCTCGTCGCTCAAGTTGCTGTAGTTCCGTGTTGTTCATAGTATCGCGTTCCTATTTGAGTCACGGTCTTGGTCTTATTTTGCCGTTTTTAGTCAAAACTGATTTATTAGAATAGCTACATTTTTATAACATAGTTGGGATATAAGTCAAATAAGTAATATTTTTAAGCGCTTAGCACAGGCAGTAATTGAATAATTAGCTACTTTAAGGCCTTTATACAAGATTTTACGTTATGGTTAAAGGTTATGGCTGTTGGTGGATAAGGGCGTCTTTATTCATATATGCTTTAGTATCAATCAAAGCCAACATCTCTGTTGGCTTGTATATAGTTTGGATGTCTTAAAAGCTCCCTACTTAAAAGCTCCAATGCCAAATTTGGCAACCATTGATTTTGGCGCGTTGTAATATATGCCGATCTCGTTCAGCATCTCGCTTGGTGGGATAGGGGCCCAACACCACGCGATACCAGGCGCCATTTTCCCCTTCGGTGCGCTTAATTTGACTTTCCAGGCCTGCAAAGGCAATTAAGGCTTTACTCTCTTCGGCGCGGTCTCGGCTACGGAAAGAAGCACACTGCATTTGGTAAGGGATGGCCGGCTGGCTTGGTTTGGCGGCCGGCTCAACTTCTACTTGCTTGTGTTCTAGCTCTTTAACATAGCTCCGCTCTTTTGGTGGCTCTGGCAGACTTGCTTTGGCCTTTGGCTTTGCGATGGGTTGTGGGTTTACCAACTCGCTGAGCTCGGGAGCTGGCGTGGGCGCGCTACCTTTAATATTAAATAGCAATACCGAGAAACCCACGATCGCTGCGATCACCGCGAGAGCTAAGGCGAAGGGGAAGCGTTTTTGATGACTGACCGCGCGGCTAGATCTAGCCGCGGGTTTTTTCTTAGGCTTGCTGCGCCCTACATAGTCCTTTGCCATGTTTACATCCGATCCAAAGTCTCGATCCCTAATAATGAAAGACCTTGATCTAACACTTTCGCTGTTAAAGCTGCTAAGCGCAGACGACTATGTTTCACCTCGCTCTCAACATCGTCCTTAAGGATTGGGCAAGCTTCATAGAAAGTCATAAATGCACCCGCGAGCTCGTAGAGGTAATTACACATCATGTGTGGCATACCTTTATCGGCTACATTGTTGACCGCATCGCTAAACTGAATTAATTTTTGTGCGAGAGCGATTTCGGCTTCTTCAGCCAATATAATGTTTTGCTCAAGGCTGTCGAGGTCGATTGCTGAGCGACGAAGAATAGATTGGATCCGAGTATAAGCATATTGCAAGTACGGTGCGGTATTGCCGTTGAAGGCCAACATGTTTTCCCAATCGAAGATGTAGTCGGTGGTACGGTTCTTCGATAAATCGGCGTATTTCACCGCGCCCATCGCGATTGCTTTGGCGGCCTCTAGTTGTTGCTCCGCATCCAGATCTCGAGACTTTTCAGCCACAATAACTTGTGCTCGCTGTTCCGCTTCTTCTAGTAAATCGACCAGCTTCACGGTACCGCCACTGCGGGTTTTGAAGGGGCGGCCATCTTTGCCTAGCATCATGCCAAAGGCGTGATGTTCTAGTGGCACCGACTCTGGCACATAACCAGCTTTGCGCACAATGTTCCAGGCTTGCATTAGATGTTGATGCTGACGGGAGTCGATAAAATATAAAACTCGGTCGGCATTTAAGTCTTGGTAACGGTATTTAGCACAGGCTATATCGGTGGTGGTGTACAAAAAACCACCATCTTTTTTCTGAATGATCACGCCCATTGGGTCGCCATCTTTATTTTTGTATTCGTTGAGGTAAACCACGGTTGCCCCGTTGTCTTCAACTGCTAAACCTTGTTGCTTTAAGTCGCGAACCACATCATGCAGCATGGGGTTATACATGCTTTCGCCCATCACGTCGTTTTTAGTTAGCGATACATTTAAACGGTCGTAAACAGATTGGTTATGATTCAAAGTGATGTCGACCAGTTTGCGCCACATGGTATTACAGTATTCATCGCCACTTTGCAGTTTCACCACGTAGTTGCGCGCGCGCTTGGCAAAAGCTTCATCGCTGTCGTAACGCGCTTTAGATTCACGATAGAACACTTCTAAATCGGCTAATTCAATATCGCCTGCGTCAGTACCGCGTTTTTCAACTTCTTCCAAGTTGGCGATTAACATGCCAAATTGAGTTCCCCAGTCGCCGATGTGATTGGCTCTAACCACCTTGTGGCCTAAAAACTCTAGGGTGCGAACCACCGCATCACCAATGATGGTAGAACGCAGGTGGCCCACGTGCATTTCTTTCGCAACGTTTGGCGCAGAGTAGTCAACCACAACGGTTTGTGCTTGTTCTGCCAATTTTACATTCGCCGAAGGAGAGCTCGACATGGCTTCAATTTGAGAGACCAGCCAATCATTATTAAGATAGAAATTAATGAAACCTGGGCCGGCAATGCTGGTTTTATCGATGAGTGTCGAACTTGGTAAATTATCGACAATCAACTGAGCTAGTTCACGAGGATTTTTCCCAGCGGGTTTGGCGGCCATTAAGGCAAGGTTGGTCGCTAAGTCGCCGTGAGCTTTATCCTTGGTTCGGTCAACTTGGATCCGAGGTTCGAATCCTTCAGGGAGCACCTGTTGTTGTTTCAGGGCAATGACCGTTTGTTCCAGAAGTTGTTGAATAAGCTCTTTCATGTAGGTTGACACCAATCTCGCGTAAATAAAATGTACAAGGCGGGCATTTTACCGACAATTGCCGCTGAAAACTATCTCTTATCTAGGCTAATTCGGTGTGATTTGATTTGATTGGAGCAAATCGCTACGCGCTTGGTTGTTGATGTTGCTGCTTTGCGTAAAGAGGCGTGTGATTACTGCATATCATAAGGGTCTATATCTAAGGACCAACGAACTTTACGGCTGAGTTTTAAGTTCTCCAATTGTGGTAACAGCCGATGGATAAGCTGATGTAGGCTGGTGCGCTGTTCCGCTTGAATTAATAGTTGCATCCGAAATTTTCCTGCGCGACGTGCTTGTGGCGCTGGGCAGGGAGGAAAAACCCAGCTATTCGCCTGCTGTAGTGGCTGGGCTAGTTGATAGAGCTGCTGGCTTAAGTCATGCACCGCCTGACCATCCACTGCTTCTAAGCGAAATAGCGCTTGAAAGCTAAAAGGGGGAAGTTCGGTGTCTTTGCGTTCATTAAGGGCAAAGCGCGCAAAGTGTTGGTAACCATTATTAATCAAGTCTTGCAGCAGTTCATGCTCAGGGTGATGAGATTGCAACATCACTTTCCCTTCTAAGTTGGCGCGCCCTGCTCGGCCAGCTACCTGCACATATAGTTGGGCCAGGCGTTCTGGGGCCCGAAAGTCGGAACAGAACAAGGCATGGTCGATATCGAGTAGGGCAACTAAGGTTACATTAGGGAAGTGATGTCCCTTGGCCAGCATTTGGGTTCCCAGCAAAATTTGATAGTGATTGTTATGGATCTGTTCCAACAATTGCTCCAAGCTGCCTTTGCGTCGTGTACTGTCTCGGTCGATCCGTGCCACTTTATATTCTGGGAAGATCTCCAGTAAGGCCTCTTGCAGTTGTTCGGTACCAAGGCCAGTGGTGACCAGATTGGTGGAACCACACTGTTGGCATTGATGTGGCACCGGTTGTTGGCTGCCACAGTGATGACAGGCCAAGTGACGGGGCTGCTGATGGTAGGTAAAATATGACTCGCAGCGTTCACACTCACAGACGTGCCCGCACTCATGACAGAGCAGGGCTGGCGCGTAACCTCGGCGATTTAAAAACAGCATCACCTGACGACCAGCCTTTAGCTCCATGCGCATTGCTTTCACTAAGGCGGGAGAAAGCCCCGAGTTGAGCGGTTGATGGCGAATATCCAGCAATTGTTGCTTGGCTAATACTGCATTACCTGCTCGTTGTTTGAGTTGTAGATGAACATAACGGCCGCTCAGGGCATTGTGCAGGCTCTCTAACGAAGGTGTGGCCGAGCCTAAGATGATAGGAATTTGTTCTAATCGAGCGCGTACAATGGCTAAATCGCGGGCGTGGTAACGAAAGCTGTCTTGTTGCTTAAAGGAGCTATCGTGCTCTTCATCGATGATGATTACGCCAGGCTTGGCCATCGGAGTGAACACCGCCGATCGGGTGCCAATGATGATGCCAGCTTCGCCTTGCTTCGCCTTGAGCCAAGCACTAAGCCTTTCACTATCATTCAGGCCCGAGTGGATCGCATAAACTGGAACTTCGAAGCGTTCGGCAAAACGAGCCAAGGTTTGTGGCGTGAGGCCAATTTCGGGAACCAGAACTAAAGCCTGCTGGCCCTTCGCCAGAACTTCGGCAATTACATTGAGATAGATTTCGGTTTTACCGGATCCGGTAATACCTTCAATGAGAAAGGCCTGAAAGCTCGATAGGCTTTGGTTGATGGCCGCTACCGCAATTGCTTGCTCAGGATTGAGCTGCAAGGCTTGGCTTTTGTTGGTCTGTTGTTGAGTCCAATCTGGCACGGTTGCGCGTGCTGTGACTTTTTCTAGCAAGCCTTTTTGCTGTAAGGCGGTGAGCGCAGAACGCGAGAAGTCTCGTTGTTTGGCTTGTTCATCGTTTAATTGAAAATCGGCTTGTTGTTGCAGCGCGCCAATGACTACACCTTGCTTGGGAGCACGCTTAAATTCTGCGAGCTTAGCTTGCTTGCCTTGTTCACTAAGGCGCCAGGCGACAATCGCTTTGGCCTGTGCGGGTTCGCCTTTACGTAACAGGCTGGGCAAGGCCTGGCTCAGTACGTCACCCAAACTATGGTGATAGTAGCTGCTGGCCCAATTTAATAGTTTAAATAGACTCGCGGGAAGTAAGGCCTGTTGATCGACAATTTGGCTAATGGTTTTTAATTTGTCGCTATCGATGTCACTATCATCGGGATGCTCCACCACCAAGCCAACTTTTTCACCTTTACCAAAGGGGACTTTGACCCGGGCACCGATCACTGGTATTGCCGAGTCATCGGATACTCGATAATCAAATAGTCGACGCAATGGAATTGCTAAAGCAACACGAACAATTAACACAAATTTATGAACCCATGAAAAAACCTGCCTCATTCTAAAGCTTGACTATGCATGGGGCAAATGAAGTCGCTGGTGTTTTTTTATCCGCGAATAGACCTTGAATACTTGCTAAGCGCGGAGCCATCCTATATGATCCGCCACCTAAAATTTATAGGCTCTGATAGAGTTGCTTTCGTGTGGTGTTTGGTGCCAATCGTGGTGATCAAATGGCGACGCGGCCCAAGTATTGAGGTAATCCATGAAAACTGATATCCATCCAACTTACGAACTACTTACTGCGACTTGTTCTTGCGGTAACGTAATCGAAACTAAATCGACTCGTACTGGTACTATGTTCCTAGACGTATGTGACAAATGTCACCCATTCTACACTGGTAAGCAACGTAACGTTGATACTGGTGGTCGTGTTGATCGTTTCAACAAAAAATTCGCTGTATTGGGCAAAAAATAAGCCAGCCTTATTTAAGCTTTACAGTAAAGAAAAAGCGCCGAAAGGCGCTTTTTTTGTGTCTGGTCATGATGCGAATGAGATATAAAGCAATTTTGCTCATAGCAGATTTGTATTTATTTTCGCTCAAATCGTTTTTCAGAAAGTCGCTTTACCTTTTTTGAGTTTTAGGGTTTTGCCATATAGCTAGATCTATAATGCTTGTCGTTGCCATCCACCATTTTTGGGCAGGTATAGTTTTGTCAGTTCAATTTCTCTTTCTTAGACTTTTATTTCGAAACAGTAGTAAAAAGTTGTACCGATCTGTGCGGGAATATCAGTTGCTTGTAGGGTCACTTTACCTCTCTTCCCTGACAGCACTGCGTTATTTGGAATAGTTTTTCAGGGCGTTCCTTTGTAATTCTTGACTGTCCATATATTCCGTAATCGAGAATAGTTGAAGAGATTTCAGAGCTTGTTTCTGTGCTCGTGCATCCTGAGAGAAAAATCAGGGGCAGTGTAGAGTAGTATCATTCTTATACTTAAAACATAATTCCATTTTCGCTAAGAACCGTAGTTGCAAGTGAATAATAAGCAACTTGGTAGTTATGTCGAATGGATTACTGAATTGCATTGTCTAGACGACCTTGTAGCTCAGGGGTTATTACGAAGCTGTTTGCCCTGCAACAACGCCCTTTCTATCTAAGGTGATTGAGTAAAAGTAGTCGCCTCTATGTTTTTAAATTCACATAACCTTTCTTATTATAATGTTTTTATTGACATGCACTTTAAATTCAATAGGTTATGTTTTTTTGAGAATGTTTAAGCGGAATGAATCTGTAGATATAGTTTCTTTATTTAGAGGGAGAAAACCATATTGAATTTTTGAAGGATTGTGTTGGGACGTTATATAGCAGTGTCAACAGTCGTAATTTAGAATTAAACAATTAAAAGGAATTTTTGCAATGAAAATATATTTTCAATTTGTAGTTAAGGTTATTTTAATCTGGTCGATTGCTGGGTCAAGCATTGCGGCAGTCATATTTACAGATGATTTTGATTCTGCCGCATCTCCTTTATGGGGAAATGAACAGGGTAGCTGGAATGATAAAGGTGGTGCATACCAGTCTACATCAGGGAATCAAGCATTTAGCTTGTTACCGACAGATTTAAGGGATTTTTCTGTTGAATTGGATATTAATGATGTATGGGATGGCGGTGTAGTTCTTCGTAGTTCATACAATGGGGGGCTTTTTAACGGAATAGCCTTAATCACAGGAGGTCTTGGTGGTGGAGGTACCGGGGTTTACTGGCACGAATTCGTAAATGGTGGCAATTCACCAGTTTTAAAGCATTCTGGTGCATTATTCCCATCTAAAAGTGATATTCATTTAAAAATCGATGTGTTCGGAGATACCTACTCAGCATTTGTGAATGGTACTTTGGTCACTACCTTAACTAGCAGTTTGTACAGCCAAGGACAAGTTGGCTTGTTTAATAACAGACTCGGTCAAAGTTTCGATAACATTAGTGTTTCATCTGTTCCCGAGCCATCCACGATATTTCTTGCGGCATTTGGTATTGCTGGCTTATGTATGCTTAGACGAAATAAAAAGTCATATAAAGTACAAGCAAGTGCTTAACTCTCTGCCGTGGGCGGTTGTTCCTGCAAGATAAGTGAGCTTATTCAAAAGTGTTTGTCTAGTATTTAACAAAAAAGCCGCTCAATGAGCGGCTTTGCAAAATCTTAATCTTCTTTATCCAATTCAGCTTCGGTGGCTTTTTCTAAGGCCGGGTCGGGTCTATCTTTTTGTAGATCGGCATCATCGGGCAGGGGTTGCCCAGTGTAAGCGTGTAAAAATGCTTCGCAGAGCAACTCACTGTTGGTGGCGTGCCGTAGATTGTTAATTTGTCTACGGGTACGCTCATCGGTCAGTATTTTCAATACTTTTAAAGGTATTGATACCGTTATTTTTTTTACTTGTTCGCTTTTTTTTCCGTGTTCAGCATAAGGGCTGATCCACTCACCATTCCAATCTGTCGACATACTTGAATACACACCAAACCAAAGAAACCCTATTGTAACGGGGGAAAAGCCACTTAGCAATCCAAGAGCAAAGACATTTAGACGTCTAGAAGTGTTGACGTCTTTATGGGGAGTGGTAAAGTGGCAGCATAATTAGAGGGAGTCAGTGAACACATGTCATTAAAAGATCTTCACGCCGCCACCATTGCGGTTCGCAGTGGTATTGAGAGTGATAGCCAACACGGAGCGGTGGTTCCGCCAATTTATTTGTCGAGTAATTATAGTTTCGCCGATTTTAAGCAAAAGCGGCAGTTTGACTACAGTCGCTCTGGTAATCCAACCCGTCAAATATTAGCCGATGCGATTGCCAACCTAGAGCATGGTGCAGGGGCGGTGATCACCAATACCGGCATGTCGGCCGTTCATTTAGTGACCGCTTTGTTAGCGCCTGGCGATTTGTTGATCGCACCGCACGATTGTTATGGCGGAAGTTATCGCCTGTTTGACAGTTTGGCGAAGAAGCAGGCCTTTGAAGTCGAGTTTATCGATCAAAATGATAGCGAGAGCTTGCAAACCGCCCTCGCCAAGCAACCAAAGTTAATTTGGTTAGAAACTCCCAGCAACCCGTTATTGCGGATTGTGGATATTCAAAAAATAGCTCAACAAGCGCATGCTGTGGGGGCTTTGGTAGTTGTGGATAATACGTTTTTGTCGCCTGTATTACAGAATCCAATTTTACTGGGGGCCGATATTGTGGTGCATTCGGCGACTAAGTATATTAATGGTCACTCTGATGTGGTGGCGGGTATGGTTGTGGCAAAAACTGAGTTATTGGCAGAAAGCTTGAGCTGGTGGGCGAATTGTCTAGGTTTAACAGGCTCAGCCTTTGATTCCTATTTAACTCTGCGGGGCTTAAGAACTCTGAAAGCACGGATGAATGTTCACCAACACAATGCTCAAACTATTGTTCAATGCCTGCAGCAGCAGCCTTTGGTGTCTGCGATTTATTATCCCGGCTTAGCAGAGCACCCCGGTCATGCGTTAGCCCAACAACAACAATCTGGCTTTGGTGCTATGTTAAGCTTTGAAGTTGCGTTAGATGAAACTCAAATGGTGAAATTTTTGAAAGGCTTACAGTTGTTTTCTTTGGCTGAGTCTTTGGGCGGGGTAGAGAGTTTAATCGCTCATCCTGCAACTATGACCCACGCGGCAATGTCGTCTGAGGCATTGGCTGAAGCGGGAATATCGGCGCAATTGTTACGGGTATCGGTTGGTTTAGAAGAAGCTGAAGATTTAGTGAATGATTTACAGCAGGCATTTGCCAATCTTTCGGTTGGCTAAAAGTTGTACAGGAGAACTTCATGTCGGTAGTTAATAGACATGTCCATAAATTTGGTGGCAGTAGCCTCGCTGACGCTAGCTGTTTCAAACGAGTGGCGGGTATTGTTGCGCAGCATTCACAAGCGCAAGATCTCATTGTGGTATCGGCTGCGGGTAAAACCACCAATCGTTTGTTGAATATCATTGATTTGGCGAAACAAGCCGATAATGCCGCTGCGGAAGCCTTAGCTGCTTTGATTCAGTTTCAGGCGCAGCTAGTTAAAGATTTATTGAGTGAATCGAGGGCGCAAGTGATCGAGCGAGAGCTTGTCGCAGAGCATCGACAAATTGCTCATTTGCTAGAGGCGGAGATTAATGCCTTTATCATTAACGAACTACTCTCTTATGGTGAGCGTTGGTCAGCAAGATTATTGGCTGCTCTTTTAAGTGAACAAGACTGTGCTGCGGAATGGATGGATTCACGACAGTTTTTCAAAGCCGAATTAGCGGCCCAACCGCAGGTAGATGTTGCGCGCAGCACCCCCTTGTTGGCGGCGTGTTTAGCGGATAAACCCGCTTGCCGAATTGTGGTGACAGGTTTTATTTGCAGTGATAGCGAACAACGCACGGTGACGCTTGGGCGTAATGGCAGTGATTACTCTGCAACCGAATTGGCGGCTTTAGCCGATGCTGTCTCGACCACGATTTGGAGTGATGTTGCGGGAATTTACAGTGCCGACCCGCGCTTAGTGAAAGATGCTCATTTGTTAGATCATTTAGCTTTAAATGAAGCCGCTGAATTATCAAGGATTGGTACCTCGGTACTTCATGCTCGAACGCTAGAGCCGCTGGCTCGCTCTCGGCAACGCTTAAGCTTACGTTGTAGTTATGCTCCCAATGATGGACAAACTCAAATCCATCGGAAAGAAGCCAAAAAAACCGCCGCAAAAATAGTCACCTCGGTGGATGACGTGGTGTTGTTAGAGCTGACATTTACTGAACATTTCCAGCAAAATGCCAGCGCGCTGTTAAGTGCGTTGGCAAGTGTGCAGCTGGCCCCGACCACGCGTCATAAACATACTGAAACTGGCTCGCTACGGATGGCCTACACGCGCGAGCTAGTTGCGGAGGCATTGACCAAGATTGACCAGTTGGCGGTGCAGTATCAGGTGCAACAAGTCGAACGTACCGAAGGTTATTGTTTAGTGGCCTTAGTCGGCGCTGGGGTTTGTGATAATCCTCAACAATGTTACTTGTTCTTTCAGCAACTAGCCGAGCAACCTTTAGAGTTTATTCATTCCAGCTCCGATAAAATGAGCCTGTGTGCGGTAGTACGTAAAATTACCTTGGAGCCAGTATTAATCGAGCTTCATAGTAACTTATTTAAACAGCGCCGTAAGGTTGGTGTGGTGGTGTTTGGCAAAGGCAACATTGGGGCTCAGTGGCTGAGCTTGTTTAACGAGCAACAAAGTTTGTTGGAGCAACACTATAAACTCGAGCTTTGTCTCGCTGGAGTGTTTACTAGCCAATCAGGACTACTCGATTTTGCTGGCTTGAGCCTTGCGCAAGCCTTCGATGATAGTTTAGCTAAGCCCTTGTTATGGCCGGAAGTATTGGCGCAACTGAAGCGGCATCCTTTTAATGAACTAGTGGTGTTGGATATTACCGCCAGTGAATCCTTAAGCGCGTATTATCATGAGTTTGCCAAGCTTGGTCTGCATTTGATTACCGCCAATAAACTTGCCGGAGCCAGTGCTTCAGCGAATTTTGAGCAGCTCAGTCAGAGTTTTCGTGACCATGGCTGCAAATGGTTAGCCAATGCCACGGTTGGTGCGGGACTGCCAATTCAGTCTAGTATTCAGCAGTTGCGGCAAGCGGGGGATCAGATCCTTGCTATTTCTGGAATATTTTCCGGTACTTTAAGTTGGTTATTTCAACAATATGATGGTTCTAGTCCATTTTCTGAGTTGCTGGTGGATGCGCTCAATCAAGGGTTGACCGAGCCCGATCCTCGAGATGATCTTTCGGGTAAGGATGTGCAGCGAAAATTACTGATCTTAGCCCGAGAGGCTGGTCTCAAGCTTGAGTTAGCGGATATTCAATTAGCTTCTCTGGTGCCAGAAGCCTTAGCAGAATTAGAACTTGAGCAGTTTATTGAACAGCTGAGTGATTTAGATGAGCCGATGTTGCAGGCGGTGCAGGATGCCCAGCGTCAAGGCAAGGTGATCCGCTATCTCGCCAGAGTCGACCATCAGGGCAAGGCTGAGGTCGGTTTACAGGCGATAGATGCACGGCATCCATTTGCCAATCTCAAACCCTGTGACAATGTTTTTGCGGTTGAAAGTCAGTGGTACCAGCAAAATCCTCTCGTCATTCAAGGTCCCGGAGCAGGCAGAGCCGTGACCGCAGGAGCGCTGCAAGCCGATTTAGTGAGTCTTTGTCAGTATTTGGCTTAAGTGAATTTAGCGTTGTGGCTTTGCTCGAGCTGTTTCGCTTAGATTTGAGAATTGAAATCTCACATAAAAAAGGCCTCCTAAACAGGAGGCCAAACAGGGTATATAAGGGTGTACAAACGTGAGAAGGTAAAGTGCTATTTAACTAGCAGCAAGCGCCCACTCAATCCACTTACTGCTATTTCGAAATGGTCTATATCAATGACGATCTCTGCGCCTGTGATTAAGTCGATAAGGGTACGGGTATCATCCAGTAAATCAGCGGCCAGACGGACCTTTTTTTCATCTGATGAAACGTTTAATAAATACACAATTTGCTGTTCTTTAGTCGTTTTTAATACGGCTAATAGATCTTTGTCGGCGTAGAGGTTCTGTACGCTACCTTGATATAGTGCTGGATTATTTTGCCGAACTTCCATCAATTGACTAACATAGTCCATCAGCGCTTGCTGTTCACGACTTGGGGTGAAACCATCGGTGACCCCTTTTATATGAGCGCTGGAGCGAGCAACATGGTCGTCACATAAACCTTGTGCTGCGCATACGCTGTTGTCTACTTGCGCGGCAAAGTTGGCAACTTCATCACCAATCTCATCACCGTAGTACAAGGTAATCGGTCCGCTATAGGCGGCCATATAAGAGAAAGCCGCTTTATGTCTCTCCCAATAATGGCTTAAGCCACCACGCTGAATCAGATCGCCGAAGCGAACTAAATCATGGTTGCCGAGCATTAAATTAGCTTGGGCGTGATCAGGATAAGAATTATGATCGTTCCAGCTGGCGGTTAAGGTGCTGGCATCGTGATCCCCTGAGCCACTTTCTTCTACCGCTAAGGTCTGTACGAGCGCATAACGACGGTTAAAATCGAAGGCCGAGGGCAGGGCTGGAGACGAATTACTGCCATAAGCGCTAGCTACGATTTCACTATTCCCATTCCATACCTCGGCAACCATATAGCCTAGGGTGCCCCATTGATTTCCGTTGATCTGGCACTTGCTGGCCTTGGCATTGTTGGCACTGGCATCTTTGACGGTTTGATGAATTTGTTGCCAGGCACTGAGCGGGACTTGATAGGCTTGGTCTAAACGCCATCCGTCTAAACATAATTCGCTGGTCCAGTACTCCGCCACTTCCTGGTAAAAAGCGAGGGTATCGCTGTTGGTATAATCCACAGGGTTTGAGCCACCAGCAGGGCTGAGCCCTTTTGGAGAAGTGACAAGGTTGCCTTTATGGTGGCCAAAAACCCCATCAAAGAATACGTATAAGCCTTTTTCATGAGCTTTCGTGACTAACTCTTCAGCCAGCGCTTTGGTCCCGAAATTAGGATCAATCTTAAAGTAGTTACTGGCAAAGTAACCTGTAGCATCTAGTTTGTCTGTCCATTCATCTTGGCCGTTGGTCGCAATAGACTCAAAGATCGGGGTGAGCCAGATGGCATTCATGCCTAAGGCTTTAATGTAGTCAAGAGAATCAATAATTCCCTGCAAGTCGCCGTTGTGATGGCTGGTGCCATAACCAGCACCATAATCAAACGAGCTATCTCCATCAACAAAGGATTCGGTCATGACTTGATAAATGCGCAAATCACAAAATTCACCAGTGGCGTTTTCACAGGGCAGGCGTTGTTGAGCACTCTCGGCCGAGCTGGTGATGTTGATGGCGTCATTGGTTGGTGTGGTGCTATTTCCATTTCCAGCATCACTGCCACCACCACAAGCACTTAAGCCGACGATGATAGAGATCGATAAAATGCTTTTTAACCAACTCATTTTACTTCCTTGATAAATACCATAAGGGGATAGGGCAAGTTAATCACAGCTTTGCATGACTAGATACTCGGTAACGTTTTCAAGATAATAGAAAATTGAGCTGGCTCGCATCTTTTTTGTTATTGATAAATAAAGAATTTTTTGAAAGGGTTTTCATGTCAGGTAAACAAGTTACGCTTGTCTGTGGAGACGAAATGTGATGTTTTTAATCAGTTTCAACTTGGGTTTTTTTCAGTGCTAGGTATGATGCAGCATATAAGTAGAGGGGAAGCTATGAGTGGCGTTAGGGCACAGCAAAAAGAAAAAACACGCAGAGCGATTATCGAAGCCGCGTTTAGCCAATTAAGTGCGCAGCGCAGTTTTTCCAGTTTAAGTCTGCGCGAAGTCGCTCGAGAAGCGGGGATTGCACCGACTTCTTTCTATCGTCATTTCTCTGATATGGAAGAGTTGGGTTTAACCCTGGTTGATGAGGGGGGCTTAACCTTACGCCAGTTAATGCGCCAAGCCCGGCAACGCATTATTGCCACCGGAGGTAGTGTTATTGGAACCTCGGTCGCGACTTTCATGGAATTTGTCTACAATAACCCCAATGTATTCCGCTTGTTGTTACGTGAGCGTTCGGGAACGTCGCCAGCGTTTCGGGCTGCCGTAGCGCGAGAAATAGCGCATTTTATTGCAGAGCTGACTGACTATTTAGAACATCAATATCGCTGTCCAAGAGAAGACGCGCAGATGCAAGCCGAAGCGATGGTGATTATTGTGTTTAATGCTGGGGCTTCAGCTTTAGATTTAGCTGAGTTTGATCGACAACAATTGGCCGAGAAAACCATCAAACAACTTCGGATTGTGGCAAAAGGTGCCGCTTTGTATAATCGTTCTCAAACACTGAGTTAAGAGGTGCATATGCAAGTCAGTAAAACTTTATTATTGTTGTCGTTTATTGCTGGTGTGAGTGGTAATGCTAGTCTTGCTCTGTTTACTGTTGCCGAGCAAGCATTTTCGATATTTCCTATCATTGCGTTTATATTGGCGGTGACGCAACTGTACCAGATTTATCTACATCAAGATCTGAGTGAAGACTCTCCTCTAACGAGTGTGGCTGCATTTTTATTGGGGGCGTTGGCTTACTCTGCAATGTTACGAACTCAATTCCCGGAAATCGGGAGTAACTTGTTAGTATTGATTTTATGTCTTGCGATCGGTCTTTGGTTGATGTTTAGATTGGGCGGTTTTAAGCGCTAATCTACAGCAACTAATGGTTCAATTGTTGCTGCCAAGCTTTGTCTGCGGTGGCTTGATAGGTCTGCCAGTGTCCCTTTAGCCAACGTTGGCGGCCTTTCTCTGCATAAAATAAGTGCAGTTCGTCGTCAAAAAATTCCCAGACTTGCCCATTAGTGGCGACTAAACCTTCGCCCGTTGATAGGGCGTTAGCGCAAAAGCCATTGTAGCGAGGACGATATCGTTCTGGAGCTTCGGCAAATTTATTGGCACTTTGCTGACTTGCAAAATACCAATCGGCATTATTCCAACGGACTAAATAATCTTGTTTACCCTGTAAAATACGGCGCTCGCCAAGCTGGTGGGCGCGGTGTTGGCTTAGCACATCGACACCACCGATAGCCTTATCACTCCAAAAACTTTTACTTACTGGCTCGCCAGCATAGCAATTCAAGCTAATTACAAAAATAATTCCAGTAATAATTGAATGAAACATAAGCCCCCCTATCAGATCTATATCTGATAGACCGGGCTGCTTAAGAAGCGCTTTCATTAATATGCCTAACGACGCTGCAGATAGAGCCCCACTTCTATATGATCGGTGTAAGGAAATTGGTCAAATAGAGCCCAATGGCTAATCTGATGGGTACGATTTAAGACTTGTAGGTTGTTATATAGAGTATTGGGATTACAAGATACGTAGACGATGTTGTCGTAGTCTTGCACCATCCTTAAGGTGGCGTCATCTAAACCGGCACGAGGTGGATCAACTAATATGGTGTCGCACTGATAATCACTTAAGTCTACTTGGGCTTCTTTTAGGCGGCGAAACTCACGTTCACCTAACATGGCCTGAGTGAATTCTTCGGCGGATAGACGAAGAATTTTCACATTATTAATGTGATTGGCTTTGATATTGTATTGTGCGGCTTCAACTGAGGGCTTGGCTATCTCGGTGGCTAAAACGCGTTGGAAGTTTTTCGCAAGTGCCAGTGAAAAATTGCCGTTACCACAGTAGAGTTCGAGCAGATCGCCCTGGCTGTTGGCAGTTGCCTGTTGCGCCCATTCCAACATATGTTGGTTGACGACGGCATTTGGCTGGGTAAAGCTATTTTCGATTTGCTGGTAAATGAGCTGCTCACCGGCAACTTCAAGTACTTCGTTAACCCTATCTTGTTCCAAACATATTTTTTGCTTACGTGAGCGACCGATCAGTTGTAGTGAAAATAGCTTCGATAGTTCTGCTTTTAGTTGCTCGGCAGCGGTCCGCCATGCTTCATCAATCGGTTTATGGTAAAGCAAGCTCACGATTACCTCGCCACTAAGAGTGGAAAGAAAGTCGACTTGGAATAGTTTATGACGCAAAACTTGCTCAGATTTGAGCTGTTCGATTAATAGCGGCATTAGGCGGTTAATTAACGCGCTTGCCGGCGGAAAGCTGTCGACTCTGAATTTTTGTTTGGTTGCTGGATCAAACATGATGTAGTAGAGGTCATCACCTTCGTGCCACATTCTAAATTCGGCACGCATCCGATAATGTTTGCTGGCTGAGCTGAAAATGCTAGGTTCAGGAGGATTAAATTCAGCAAATTGTTCGCGGCGTTTAGCGACCTTTTCGGCCAACAGTTGTTGGTATTTTTCTGGATAGTATGCAATTGCGCTCATGACCGCTCCTCAAATTTAGCAAGGAGCGCAATTTAAAGGCGCATTGCTTGCTTGTCCAGTTTATCTACAATAATAGTGAGATTATTTCTAAAGTTTTAAATACAGTCGCCGATAAGTTGTGACTAGGGTAAATCCAGGGGGCGTTATGAACGAACTTAAAGGCATAGGCAATTCGCCAATCCAGCAATATGCTGAGCGCTTATTGCAGCAGTCCACGCCGACTATCGCAAAGGGCAATCAATTAGCTAATGATAAGGCTAGTTTTAATCAGCAGGACCTGGTGGCCAGCCATGTATTGTTGAGTTCGATTGAAAAGCATACCTTATCGATTGCTGGTGGTGGGGTTAGTTTAGCCAAACCACAACAACCCAGTATATTTGATGCCGAAGAAGTGGCGAAGAATGTGCTTAATTTTGTTGCAACGACCTTATATGGTGCCAAGCAGGCTGGGATGCCAGAAGACCAGTTACAAGAAATGATGGCTCAAGCGCGTAAGGGTGTGGATATGGGGTTTGCCGGAGCCCGTGAAGACCTTAGTGACTCAGGGATCCTTAATGAAGAGTTAGAAAAAGGCATTGATAAGAGTTATGACTTGATCCAAGACGGTTTAGAAAAAATCGAAGCGGGTGACTACGAGATACAAAATTCTCCAATATTTAGTCAACTCGCCATGGGAAATCGTCAATCGGCAAGCATGGAGTTGGAAACGGCAGAGGGTGACAAAGTTACCATTAGTTATGGGAGTCAGTTGGCAGCCAGTTACCGAGAAGAACAGTCATCTTTTCAGGCATCGTTTTCTTCACAGCAGCAGTTTAGTTTTTCCGTTGAAGGCGACCTGAATGATGATGAGTTGGCTGCGATCGCCGATTTAGTGAAACAAGTGGATAAAGTGGGGCAGCAGTTTTTCTCGGGGAATCTGGATCAGGCGTTTGATCAGGCCTTAAACATTGGGTTTGATGAGCAACAGTTAGTTGGTTTTGCGGTGAACTACCAGCAACAACAAACGGTGGCGGTGACTCAGGCCTACCAACAAACAGCGGAGAAAAGCGCCGAGAATAGCACTGCTGGTTCAGAGCTAGTCCCCGACTTAAGTGAGTTTTTAGGTGCTTGGCAGGACATTCAAGCCAAAATGAGCGCTTTGTTTGCTCAACCAGAATCCGCGACCGAAACCCTACTTAATGGGGTTTTACCTGTTTCTAGCCCTTCGGAAGGAGAAGCGAAACAAGCCGATGTTGAACGGTTTAAAGGTTTCGCTGAGCGTATGGCCGATGTGCTTGCTGAATATAATCAAAAACGCGCGGCGGATGAAGCGACATCCGGCACTATTAGTTAATTTCATGTTTGCATAAAGTAAATGAAATAGGCTGTTCATTCGCCAAGTGCTGGCTTATACTCTCGCCCGCAGTGGTGCCTGAGCTAGCGAAGTTCAGGCTTAATAGGGAATCTGGTTAAAGTCCAGAACTGACGCGCAGCGGTAAAGAGGAACGAAAGCTCAAGGATTGGCCTTTTCCAAGGATCTCCAGACACTGTTTGCCCCGCAAACGGGAAGTCGTAGCCGTAGTAAATAAAGTCCCCCCGCCTCTAAGTCCGAATACCTGCCACATCGCACATGCTATTTAGCAGCAAACTACGACGCGAGAATTAGGATTATATCGATGAAGAAGTTCATATTACTGGCCGCAGTAGCGCCAGCTTTCGGCTATGCCCAAGAAACCCCTCCAGAACAAACGACCATGGTGGTGACCGCCAACCGTATACAGCAAAGTGCTACTAGCGTAATCGCGCCACTCACGGTGATCAGTCGCGGTGAAATAGAAAGTAGTGGTGCGCAAGATATTGTTGGTATTCTCAACCAACAGGTTGGTATTAGTGTCAACCGTAATGGCGGTAAAGGACAAAACGAGAGTGTGTTTATTCGCGGCTCAAGCTCTGCACAATCTTTGTACCTCATCGATGGCGTACGTATTAATACTGCCACTAGTGGTGGCGCTCAAATGTCATTACTGCCATTAGAATTCGTTGAGCGCATTGAGATTATACGAGGGGCTCGTGCGTCAGTATATGGCGCAGATGCTGTGGGTGGGGTCATCAACATTATCACGCGGCCGGAGTTTGGTAGTCAGTATTTTGGGATAAAAGCTGCGCTTGGCAATCATGAGAGTCGACGTTTAGCTGGGCGAGTTAATACCCCGATTGGTGAGTCGACTCAGTTGAATGCGATCCTCAATGGTGAGCGTAGTGAAGGTTATAATTTTAGACCAAGCAGCGAACTGGACGAGGTTTATGGATATGAATCCTTCGGTGGCTTACTGAGCATCGAGCATCAGTTCAGTGAAGCTTGGTCGGGCGGGGCCATGATATTGATGAATGATGGCGAAAATGAGTATATCTCCACGCAGTACGATTCATCTTATAATCCCTACGATGAAAAATGGCAAACCAAACAAAGGCAGAAAGTATATGCTGTGAATCTTGATTACAGTGATGACGCTTGGTTTAGCCATCTAGCACTGAATTATACCGAAAACCGTTCCAATGACGGCCCCGCCGATCAATATGCGGTGGTTTATCGTTATGTGACGGAGCGGCACAGTGCGAATTGGTTGTTAGCGCGTCAATTGAACAACAACTGGTTGTTACAAGGTGGTTTAGATTATCAAAAAGATGATATCTCAGGTTCCAAAACTACATATTTAAAAAGTACTCGTAATAATAAAGCCGCCTACCTTGGGGTTCGTGCCGATTACATCCGCCATTTACTGGAAGCCAGTTTACGCCAGGATAACAATCAGCACTATGGTGAACACACCACCTATAACCTGGCTTGGGCTTGGCAGTTACAGGACAATTTACGTTTTAATGCCTTGCATGGCACTGCCTTTAGAGCGCCAACCTTTAACGATCTATACTACCCGGGCAGTGAAACCCCCAATCTTAAAGCCGAAACTTCCAGTAATTCGGAATTTGGTTTTGCTTTAGATTTAATTCAAAGTCAGTGGCAGTTTAATATCTTCCGTAATGATGTTGACGATTTGATTGCTTGGGCGCCGGGGGAGGGTGGTTTATGGAAACCAGGAAATGTCTCTGATGCTCGGATCCAGGGCATTGAAGTACAGGGAGATTTTTCGACCGCCTGGCTGAATCATCGGGTTATTCTGGAGCATCTTGACGCGAAAGATCGTCAAAGCGATAAATACTTGGTGCGTCGTCCACAGGAGCAAGTCAAGTACAAGCTAGATGCGCAGTGGCATGCTTTGCAAGTGGTGGTGGATTATCTATGGCGAGGCGAGTCTTATAATGACGACGCAAATACGCTTGTGTTGGATAGTTATAGTACTTGGGATATTGGTGCGAATTATCGCTTTGCGAACGGCTTTAAGCTCGATGCCAAGTTAGCCAATGTATTTAATAAGCAATATGCCACAGTGCGCAATTATCAAGCCCAAGGTCGCAGCTTTGAGTTAGCAGCAAGCTATCAGTTCTAAAGTAAACGACTAGTGCTTTGCTAAACACTTCGCATTGCCAGCCAGCGTTAGCGTGATTACACTAGCGCTGGTGATTTACGAATTGGGTTTATTTACGCGATGCATGTGCTTGTTTTCGATTCCGGAGTCGGCGGTCTCTCGGTCCTTGAGTCTGTTCAATTACTTAATCCACATCTGCAATATAGTTATTTGTTTGATAACCGTTATTTTCCTTACGGTGAACTGAGCGAGCCGGAGTTAATTGAACGGGTTTGTGAGCTAGTTGCGGTCGCAGTGGCGAAACTACAGATAGATATGGTGGTGATCGCCTGTAATTCGGCCAGTACCTTAGCGCTACCCAAATTGCGTTCGCAGCATGCCATTCCAATCGTTGGGGTGGTGCCAGCGATAAAATTAGCGGCAAGTATGAGTCAAACGGGACACTTTGGCATATTGGCAACGCCGGGAACGGTAGAGCGTCAATATACGGCACAGCTAATTCAGGACTTTGCAGCGAATTGTATAGTTGAACTGATTGGCAGCACTGAATTGGTGGTATTGGCAGAGCGTAAGTTAGCGGGAGAGTTCATCGACAGCAGAGCAGTGCATGACATTGTTGCTTCATGGTTAGCCATGGAAGATTTAGATACAGTGGTACTCGGTTGCACTCACTTCCCTCTACTAAAAGAAGAGCTAAGCCAAGTATTAGGTGAAAAGGTTCAATTAATCGATTCTGGTCCAGCCATCGCCAAACGAGTGCAACACTTATCTGATGATTGCAATCGCATTGTATTCGACCATAAAAAAGCGGAAGTTAGTGCTTACTGCACTTTAACTTCCGCTAATACAGGCCTAGTTGACCAATTAACTGCTTATGGGATCAATTCTTTACAGTTAATAGACTAAGCTTCTTTACGTTCGTTGGCTTCGCGAACTTTTAAGGTACGTTGTTGAAACTCGTATTCGTTTAAGGCTGCGACCGCTTTGCCTGCATCTTCGCTAGCCATTTCCACAAAACCAAAGCCACGACGTTTGCCAGTTTGTTTATCTTTCAATAATCGAACTGAGACTACTTGACCATACTCAGAAAATAACTTGCGGATAGCTGATTCGTTAGCACGATAAGGCAGATTGCCGACGTATAGCGTTTGGGTATCAATGGCTTCGCCTAAGTTGTCTTCAGTTGAATCAGTTTGTGGTTCACTGTTTGATGGGCCAGCGGAGCTTAATAATACAATGGCTCCTCCAACAATCACTGCGACTGACAAATATAAAGGTTGGAGAGGTGCTACCGCGCCAGCGACGAAATAGGCTGCAATTGCGACTGCAATTAGAAACACGATGGATAGACTAGGATTTTTCATAATAAATTCAATGCTCAATGTATTCGAAATAATGGAAAGCAACTTAATTTAACAAAATTGCGACATCATGTTAGCCAGCTTTTATCGGATAAGCTAGAAAATGTACAATTTCTCTAGCAGAAACATGCTAAATGACACAATTACTTTTAATTCATAGCCTTGTTTTACCCAAAAGGTGCAGTTTTGTGGATAAGTTTGTGGATATTCTGTGGCTTTGTTGGGGGCAATCAAAATATCTCAAAATAACTGCAATTTTCTTCAAAAAAGGCTTGCACCGTAAGCGCGGATCCCTATAATGCGACTCCACTGACACGGCGGGCAGCACGCAATAGCGCAGCAGCAAGCGGTCAGGGTTGATAAGGCCTGAGGCTTTATCAGCGACGGTTAAACGCTTCAAACTTTCCTTAGAAAAGTTCTTCGGAAAAGATTGAAAAAAGCGGTTGACAGTCACCGAGGATGGCGTAGAATGCGCACCTCGCTTCGCAAGAAGCAACGCTCTTTAACAATTTATCAAGCAATCTGTGTGAGCACTCACAGAGCACTAAGCGAAAAAAATTAGCTTAAGTGGACTGGAGTGACACACTGTTTTAACAGTAATAATTTCAGTATTTACTTTGAGCGAAAGAACTTTGATTGAAGAGTTTGATCATGGCTCAGATTGAACGCTGGCGGCAGGCTTAACACATGCAAGTCGAGCGGTAACATTTCTAGCTTGCTAGAAGATGACGAGCGGCGGACGGGTGAGTAATGCTTGGGAATATGCCTTTACGTGGGGGACAACAGTTGGAAACGACTGCTAATACCGCATAATGTCTTCGGACCAAAGGAGGGGACTCTTCGGAGCCTTTCGCGTAGAGATTAGCCCAAGTGGGATTAGCTAGTTGGTGGGGTAATGGCTCACCAAGGCGACGATCCCTAGCTGGTTTGAGAGGATGATCAGCCACACTGGGACTGAGACACGGCCCAGACTCCTACGGGAGGCAGCAGTGGGGAATATTGCACAATGGGCGAAAGCCTGATGCAGCCATGCCGCGTGTGTGAAGAAGGCCTTCGGGTTGTAAAGCACTTTCAGTTGTGAGGAAGGCAATATGCTTAATACGTATATTGTTTGACGTTAGCGACAGAAGAAGGACCGGCTAACTCCGTGCCAGCAGCCGCGGTAATACGGAGGGTCCGAGCGTTAATCGGAATTACTGGGCGTAAAGCGTACGCAGGCGGCTTTTTAAGCCAGATGTGAAATCCCCGGGCTCAACCTGGGAATGGCATTTGGAACTGGGAAGCTAGAGTTTTGTAGAGGGTGGTAGAATTTCAGGTGTAGCGGTGAAATGCGTAGAGATCTGAAGGAATACCAGTGGCGAAGGCGGCCACCTGGACAAAAACTGACGCTCATGTACGAAAGCGTGGGGAGCAAACAGGATTAGATACCCTGGTAGTCCACGCCGTAAACGATGTCTACTAGTTGTCTGTGGGTTTAACCCGTGGGTAACGCAGCTAACGCATTAAGTAGACCGCCTGGGGAGTACGGCCGCAAGGTTAAAACTCAAATGAATTGACGGGGGCCCGCACAAGCGGTGGAGCATGTGGTTTAATTCGATGCAACGCGAAGAACCTTACCTGCCCTTGACATACTAAGAACTTTCCAGAGATGGATTGGTGCCTTCGGGAACTTAGATACAGGTGCTGCATGGCTGTCGTCAGCTCGTGTCGTGAGATGTTGGGTTAAGTCCCGCAACGAGCGCAACCCTTATCCTTATTTGCCAGCACGTGATGGTGGGAACTCTAGGGAGACTGCCGGTGATAAACCGGAGGAAGGTGGGGACGACGTCAAGTCATCATGGCCCTTACGGGCAGGGCTACACACGTGCTACAATGGCATGTACAGAGGGATGCGAACTCGCGAGAGCAAGCGGACCCCAGAAAGCATGTCGTAGTCCGGATCGGAGTCTGCAACTCGACTCCGTGAAGTCGGAATCGCTAGTAATCGTGGATCAGAATGCCACGGTGAATACGTTCCCGGGCCTTGTACACACCGCCCGTCACACCATGGGAGTGGGCTGCAAAAGAAGTGGGTAGTTTAACCTTCGGGAGGACGCTCACCACTTTGTGGTTCATGACTGGGGTGAAGTCGTAACAAGGTAGCCCTAGGGGAACCTGGGGCTGGATCACCTCCTTATTATGAACGTTTATGTTTTGTGACGTGTTCACACAGATTGCTTGATAGAAAGTAGAGAGAAGTTGACACCTGTTTAGGTCTGTAGCTCAGCTGGTTAGAGCGCACCCCTGATAAGGGTGAGGTCGGCAGTTCAAGTCTGCCCAGACCTACCAAGGTGCAACTTTAGTAAGAAATGGGGCTATAGCTCAGCTGGGAGAGCGCCTGCCTTGCACGCAGGAGGTCTGCGGTTCGATCCCGCATAGCTCCACCACTTCTTACCTAAAAACCAAAGATAAGTCGCCAAAAGATGGCCATTTAGCTTTGGTTTTTTTGTGAACCAATGCTCTTTAACAATTTGGAAAAGCTGATAAAAAATATCTCAAAAATACGAGTTAAATAACAAGTGTTTTTGGTATTCAAAAAAATAAGGTGATCGTACTCGAGTGGCAGGATTTATACAGCCTGACCATTCAAGTGATTTAAGCGACAACATTTAGGTGTTGTATGGTTAAGTGACTAAGCGTATACGGTGGATGCCTTGGCAGTCAGAGGCGATGAAGGACGTGTTAATCTGCGATAAGCCATGTTGAGTCGATAAAAGACGTAATAGACATGGATTTCCGAATGGGGAAACCCACTGCATTTTATGCAGTATCGTAACGTGAATACATAGCGTTACGAGGCGAACCCGGGGAACTGAAACATCTAAGTACCCGGAGGAAAAGAAATCAACCGAGATTCTGGTAGTAGCGGCGAGCGAACCCGGATTAGCCCTTAAGCTTCTTATAATTTAGTGGAACAAGCTGGAAAGTTTGGCCGTAGCGGGTGATAGCCCCGTACACGAAAGGTGATTTGAAGTGAAAACGAGTAGGACGGCACACGTGATATGTTGTCTGAATATGGGGGGACCATCCTCCAAGGCTAAATACTCCTGACTGACCGATAGTGAACCAGTACCGTGAGGGAAAGGCGAAAAGAACCCCTGTGAGGGGAGTGAAATAGAACCTGAAACCGTATACGTACAAGCAGTGGGAGCCTCTTTGAGGGGTGACTGCGTACCTTTTGTATAATGGGTCAACGACTTAATTTCAGTAGCAAGGTTAAGCGAATAGCGGAGCCGTAGGGAAACCGAGTGTTAACTGCGCGCATAGTTGCTGGGATTAGACCCGAAACCCGGTGATCTAGCCATGGGCAGGTTGAAGATTGGGTAACACCAATTGGAGGACCGAACCGACTAATGTTGAAAAATTAGCGGATGACTTGTGGCTGGGGGTGAAAGGCCAATCAAACCGGGAGATAGCTGGTTCTCCTCGAAAGCTATTTAGGTAGCGCCTCGGACGAATACTAGTGGGGGTAGAGCACTGTTAAGGCTAGGGGGTCATCCCGACTTACCAACCCTTTGCAAACTCCGAATACCACTAAGTACTATCCGGGAGACACACGGCGGGTGCTAACGTCCGTCGTGAAAAGGGAAACAACCCAGACCGTCAGCTAAGGTCCCAAAGTCATAGCTAAGTGGGAAACGATGTGGGAAGGCTTAGACAGCCAGGATGTTGGCTTAGAAGCAGCCATCATTTAAAGAAAGCGTAATAGCTCACTGGTCGAGTCGGCCTGCGCGGAAGATGTAACGGGGCTAAGCTATGCACCGAAGCTACGGGTACTTGCTTTGCAAGTGCGGTAGAGGAGCGTTCTGTAAGCCGTTGAAGGTGAATCGTAAGGTTTGCTGGAGGTATCAGAAGTGCGAATGTTGACATGAGTAACGATAAAGGGGGTGAAAAGCCCCCTCGCCGAAAGACCAAGGTTTCCTGTTCAATGTTAATCAGAGCAGGGTGAGTCGGCCCCTAAGGCGAGACTGAAAAGTGTAGTCGATGGGAAACAGGTTAATATTCCTGTACTTCGTATAATTGCGATGGGAGGACGGAGAAGGCTAGGCCAGCGCGGCGTTTGGTTGTCCGCGTTTAAGGTTGTAGGCTGGACACTTAGGAAAATCCGGGTGTCTAAGGCTGAGGATTGATGACGAGTCACTAAGGTGATGAAGTGGTTGATGCCCTGCTTCCAGGAAAAGTCTCTAAGCTTCAGATTATACGAAACCGTACCCCAAACCGACACAGGTGGTTGGGTAGAGAATACCAAGGCGCTTGAGAGAACTCGGGTGAAGGAACTAGGCAAAATGGTACCGTAACTTCGGGAGAAGGTACGCTGCTGTTGGTGATGGGACTTGCTCCCTGAGCTGACGGCAGTCGCAGATACCAGTTGGCTGCAACTGTTTATTAAAAACACAGCACTGTGCTAAATCGAAAGATGACGTATACGGTGTGACGCCTGCCCGGTGCCGGAAGGTTAATTGATGTGGTTAGCGCAAGCGAAGCTATTGATCGAAGCCCCGGTAAACGGCGGCCGTAACTATAACGGTCCTAAGGTAGCGAAATTCCTTGTCGGGTAAGTTCCGACCTGCACGAATGGCGTAATGATGGCCAAGCTGTCTCCACCCGAGACTCAGTGAAATTGAAATTGCCGTGAAGATGCGGTGTACCCGCGGCTAGACGGAAAGACCCCGTGAACCTTTACTACAGCTTGACACTGAACATTGACCCTACATGTGTAGGATAGGTGGGAGGCTTTGAAGCGTTGTCGCTAGATGATGTGGAGCCGACCTTGAAATACCACCCTTGTAGTGTTGATGTTCTAACGTTGTCCCGTTATCCGGGATGCGGACAGTGTCTGGTGGGTAGTTTGACTGGGGCGGTCTCCTCCCAAAGAGTAACGGAGGAGCACGAAGGTTGGCTAAGTACGGTCGGACATCGTACGGTTAGTGCAATGGCATAAGCCAGCTTAACTGCGAGACAGACACGTCGAGCAGGTACGAAAGTAGGTCATAGTGATCCGGTGGTTCTGTATGGAAGGGCCATCGCTCAACGGATAAAAGGTACTCCGGGGATAACAGGCTGATACCGCCCAAGAGTTCATATCGACGGCGGTGTTTGGCACCTCGATGTCGGCTCATCACATCCTGGGGCTGAAGTCGGTCCCAAGGGTATGGCTGTTCGCCATTTAAAGTGGTACGCGAGCTGGGTTTAGAACGTCGTGAGACAGTTCGGTCCCTATCTGCCGTGGGCGTTTGAGAATTGAAGGGAGCTGCTCCTAGTACGAGAGGACCGGAGTGGACGAACCGCTGGTGTTTGGGTTGTTATGCCAATAGCATTGCCCAGTAGCTACGTTCGGAACTGATAACCGCTGAAAGCATCTAAGCGGGAAGCAGGCCTTGAGATTAATTCTCACTAGGACTTTAAGTCCTCTGAAGGGCCGTTGGAGACTACAACGTTGATAGGCAAGGTGTGTAAGTGCTGTGAGGCATTGAGCTAACTTGTACTAATTACCCGTGAGGCTTAACCATACAACACCTAAAGGGTGTTGCTTATAGATACTTTATTTTAGAACCAAGAGTGCTTGTTATGCTCGTGGGATATGTCAGTTTTTTCGAATGTTAAAGACAACAAGTTTTTGCCTGGTGGCAATAGCGTTGTGGAACCACCTGAACCCATGCCGAACTCAGAAGTGAAACGCAACTGCGCCGATGATAGTGTGGGGTCTCCCCATGTGAAAGTAGGTCACTGCCAGGCGCCTATTTTAAAAACCCAGCTATGTGCTGGGTTTTTATTTCGCTGATATAGCTCAGTTGGTAGAGCGCACCCTTGGTAAGGGTGAGGTCGGCAGTTCGAATCTGCCTATCAGCACCATATTCAGAAAAGCCCGGCATTAAGCTGGGCTTTTTTGTTTCTATCGGTTTAATTATTAACCGAGTTTAGCCGTTAGATAAATGTTTCTTGACAGGATATCTAGCGATTCAAGTGAAATTACGCCCATGAAACACCTTTTTTAGGTGGGTTTTTTGTTAGTAACCTATTGTTTTATATCTGTTTATTTATATTTTTAAACAAATTTTAGACAATCCTACCAATTCAAAATCTAGGGTGTTATAATTTCGCGCCCTTTAATTAGGCAGCCAGAGATCTCAGCGCTAATTGTTGGGATCAGTTGTAACATATAGCGGAGCACTGAAATGATCCAAATGCAATCTACTATGGACGTGGCGGATAATTCCGGCGCGCGCCGTGTACAGTGTATTAAGGTCCTAGGTGGTTCGCACCGCCGCTATGCACGAATTGGCGACATCATTAAAGTTACTGTAAAGGAAGCAATTCCACGCGGTAAAGTTAAGAAAGGTGACGTAATGAATGCAGTGGTAGTGCGTACTAGAAAAGGCGTACGTCGTCCTGATGGTTCTGTAATTCGTTTTGACCGCAATGCTGCGGTTATTCTGAATGCAAACAATCAGCCTATTGGTACTCGTATCTTTGGTCCTGTGACACGTGAACTGCGCAACGAACAGTTCATGAAAATTGTGTCTCTAGCGCCAGAAGTACTTTAAGGAGTCCAAAATGGCTAATAAAATCCAAAAAGGCGATGAAGTAATAGTTATTGCAGGTAAAGACAAAGGCAAACGCGGTAGCGTAACCAAAGTTTTACCAACCGGTAAACTATTCGTTGAAGGCGTCAACTTAATCAAGAAACACCAAAAGCCAAACCCTCAATTGGGTGTTGCAGGCGGTATTGTTGAGAAAGAAGCGGCCCTTGATGCATCAAACGTAGCGATTTTTAACCCAGCCTCAGGCAAGGGTGATCGCGTTGGTTTTCGATTTGAAGACGACAAAAAAGTTCGTGTATTCAAATCGTCTAATGAAATTGTAAAGTAACTGGAGTTAACGATGGCGAAACTGCATGACCTATATAAGGAAAGTGTGACGCCTGAACTCGTAAAGGAGTTCGGTTACAAATCCATCATGCAAGTCCCTCGGATTGAGAAAATCACCCTTAACATGGGTGTGGGTGAAGCGGTGAATGACAAGAAAGTACTAGAGCACGCGATTGCTGATCTAGCTGCTATCTCTGGTCAAAAACCACTTACTACCAAAGCTCGTAAATCTGTAGCAGGCTTTAAGATCCGTGATGGATACCCGATTGGTTGTAAAGTGACTCTACGCGGTGAGCGTATGTGGGAGTTTTTAGAGCGTTTGATTTCAATCGCAATTCCTCGTGTTCGAGATTTCCGTGGTTTGAATGCTAAGTCATTCGATGGCCGTGGTAATTACAGCATGGGTGTGCGTGAGCAAATCATCTTCCCTGAAATTGACTATGACAAAGTTGATAAGGTTCGTGGTATGGATATTACTATCACTACGACAGCCGAAACCAACGAGGAAGGCCGCGCTCTGCTGGCTGCCTTTAACTTCCCATTCCGTAAGTAAGGTAGAGTTAGTTATGGCTAAAAAATCAATGAAAGCTCGTGAAGCTAAGCGCACAGAAACTGTCGCTCGTTTCGCAGAAAAGCGCGCAGCGCTTAAAGCGATTATTAGCAGCGTGAACAGCTCAGATGAAGAGCGTTGGGACGCAGTTCTAAAATTGCAATCGTTACCTCGTGATTCAAGTCGGTCTCGTCAGCGTAACCGCTGTAACGTAACCGGTCGTCCTCATGGGTTCTTACGCAAATTCGGCTTAAGCCGTATTAAATTGCGTGAAGCTATGATGCGCGGTGAGGTTCCTGGTCTTAAGAAAGCCAGTTGGTAATCCACTTAATTACGGAGTAAACGATTATGAGCATGCAAGATCCTATTGCGGATATGTTGACTCGCGTTCGCAACGGTCAATCGGCAAATAAAGTATCTGTTGTTATGCCTTCATCTAAAGTAAAAGTGGCGATTGCTAACTTGTTACAAGAAGAAGGTTATATCACTGGCTACGCTGTGACTGGTGACGTGAAAAAGTCATTAGAAGTTACCCTCAAATATTTTGAAGGTAAAAAAGTTATTGAAAAGATTGAACGTGTAAGCCGTCCAGGTCTACGCATTTATAAAGGTGCTAAAGACCTACCTAAAGTTATGGGTGGCCTTGGTGTTGCAATCATTTCTACATCAAAAGGCGTGATGACTGACCGTGCGGCGCGTAAAGCCGGCATGGGTGGTGAAATCGTCTGTTACGTAGCTTAACCGGAGGTAGGTAATATGTCTCGCGTAGCCAAGGCTCCCGTTGCAATTCCTGCTGGCGTTGAAGTAACTCTCAACGGCCAAGAATTAACGGTTAAAGGTAGCAAAGGTACATTGACTCGCGTATTTAATGACGCGGTAGTTGTAACCAAAGAAGAGAGCGAACTTAAGTTTGCAGTTGTTGAAGGCGCTTCAACAGCTCAAGCTGGTACAGCTCGTGCTCTAAGCAACAACATGGTTGTTGGCGTTACAACTGGGTTTGAGAAAAAACTTACATTATTAGGTGTAGGTTACCGTGCTGCTGTTAAAAGCAACGTTGTAAACCTAACTTTAGGTTTTTCTCATCCTGTAGATTACACCTTACCAGAAGGTGTTACAGCAGAGTGTCCATCACAGACTGAAATCGTACTGAAAGGTGCTGATAAGCAAGTCGTTGGTCAGGTCGCAGCAGACATTCGTGCGTTCCGTCCACCAGAGCCTTATAAAGGTAAAGGTGTTCGTTACTCAGATGAAAATGTCCGCCGTAAAGAGGCTAAGAAGAAGTAGGTTAACACTATGGAAAAGAAAATTGCTCGTCTGCGTCGTGCAACACGCACTCGCAAAGCTATGCAAGAGTTGGGTAAAACCCGCCTGGTGATTCACCGTACTCCGCGCCATATTTACGCGCAGGTGATTGCACCTGATGCTAAGGTTCTTGCCACAGCATCTACAGTAGATAAAGCCGTTCGTGAAGGGCTTGAAAGTTTAGGTAATGTAGCTGCCGCTGCAGCAGTGGGCAAAGCAATTGCTGAGCGTGCTGTTGAGAAAGGCATTACAAGCGTAGCTTTCGACCGTTCTGGCTTTAAGTATCACGGCCGCGTTGCTGCGCTTGCAGAAGCTGCACGTGAAGCTGGTCTTCAGTTCTAAGGAGTGAGTCATGTCTAAATTTGAAGCACAGGCCGGTGGTGATCTGAACGAAAAGCTTATCGCCGTAAACCGTGTGTCAAAAGTAGTTAAAGGTGGTCGTATCTTCAGTTTCACTGCGTTAACCGTAGTGGGTGATGGTAACGGTCGCGTAGGGTTTGGTTATGGTAAAGCACGTGAAGTTCCAGCTGCGATTCAAAAAGCAATGGAAAAAGCGCGTCGTAACCTTACTAGTGTACAGCTGAGAGGCACTACACTGCAGCATCCTATTAAGGGTCGCCACTCTGGGTCGCGTGTTTACATGCAACCTGCATCAGAGGGTACTGGTATTATTGCCGGTGGTGCGATGCGTGCTGTTCTAGAAGTTGCTGGTGTGCAGAACGTATTGTCAAAAGCATACGGTTCTACTAACCCAATCAACATTGTTCGCGCTACTATCGACGCTCTTGAGAATATGCATTCTCCACAAGACGTTGCTGCGAAGCGTGGCCTAAGCGTCCAAGAAATTCTGGGGTAATAAAGCCATGTCGAACAAAATTAAAGTAACACAGACTAAAAGCAGTATTGGGCGTTTGCCTAAGCACCGCGCAACCTTAACTGGTTTAGGTCTTCGCCGTATTAATCATACTGTTGAACTTGAGGATACTCCTTGTATTCGCGGTATGATTAATAAAGTTTATTACATGGTTAAGGTTGAGGGGGAATAATCATGCGTTTGAATACTCTTTCTCCAGCGGCAGGCTCTAAGCCAGCTGCTAAACGTGTAGGACGTGGTATTGGTTCTGGTTTAGGTAAAACCGGTGGTCGTGGTCACAAAGGTCAGAAATCTCGTTCTGGCGGTAGTGTGCGTCCAGGTTTCGAAGGCGGTCAAATGCCATTGAAACAACGTTTGCCTAAATTTGGTTTTACTTCACGTAAATCAATGGTAACTGCAGAAGTTCGCACTAGCGAGCTAGCTAAAGTTACCGCTGACGTGGTAGATTTGGACGCTTTGAAGGCGGCTGGTCTTATTACTCGCAACATTAAGTTTGCAAAAGTAGTACTATCTGGCGAAGTAAAAGCACCAGTTACCTTACGTGGCCTGCGTGTAACTAAAGGCGCACTAGCAGCAATTGAAGCTGCTGGCGGTAAAATCGAGGAATAAGTACAAAACATGGCTAAGAATCCAGGAACAGCATCAGCAAGTGCACAAGGTGGCTTAAGCGAGCTTAAGAGTCGTTTACTATTCGTGCTCGGGGCCATTATTGTGTTCCGAACCGGCTCCTTTGTGCCGCTACCTGGGATTGATGCCGCTGTACTGGCCGCGTTGTTTGATCAGCAAAAGGGTACCATTCTGGAAATGTTTAACATGTTTTCAGGTGGTGCACTTTCACGTGCTTCTATTTTCGCGTTAGGAATCATGCCATATATTTCGGCATCGATTATTATCCAGTTATTGACTGTGGTTCACCCAACGCTTGCCGAACTTAAAAAGGAAGGCGAGTCGGGTCGACGTAAAATTAGTCAGTACACGCGTTATAGCACGCTGGTTTTAGCAACTTTCCAAGCTGTTGGTATTGCCACAGGCTTACCAAATATGATGGCGGGTCTGGTGATTCACCCAGGTCTACCATTCTATTTCACTGCGGTGGTTAGTTTGGTAACAGGAACAATGTTCCTGATGTGGTTAGGTGAGCAAATTACCGAACGTGGTATTGGCAACGGGATTTCGATTCTGATTTTTGCTGGTATTGTGGCAGGGTTGCCTGCAGCGATCGGTAAGACGGCTGAACAGGCGCGTCAAGGAGAGTTACACCTATTGTTACTCTTGTTAATCATTGCTCTAGTGTTCGCTGTGACCTTCTTGGTGGTGTTTATCGAACGTGGACAACGTCGTATCGTTGTTAACTACGCTAAACGTCAACAGGGTCGCAAGGTGTTTGCTGCGCAAAGTACACATTTACCACTTAAGGTAAACATGGCCGGGGTTATCCCAGCAATTTTTGCTTCAAGTATTATTCTGTTCCCTGGAACTATCGCTCAGTGGTTTGGTCAAAACGAAAGCTTGTCGTTTTTGTCTGAGATATCACTGACGCTACAACCCGGGCAACCGTTATATGTGTTCTTGTATGCATCAGCCATTATCTTCTTTTGTTTCTTCTATACTGCGTTGGTATTTAACCCTCGTGAGACAGCAGACAACTTGAAGAAGAGTGGCGCGTTTATTCCGGGTATTCGCCCTGGTGAACAAACATCGCGATACATAGACAAGGTGATGACTCGTTTAACCCTAGCTGGTGCTTTGTACATCACGTTTGTATGTTTAATTCCTGAGTTTATGATGCTTGGACTTAATGTTCAGTTTTACTTCGGTGGTACTTCGTTACTTATCGTTGTAGTGGTCATCATGGACTTTATGGCTCAGGTCCAGACCCATTTGATGTCTCATCAATATGGTTCGGTTCTGAAAAAAGCTAATCTTAAAGGTTACGGCCGTTAGGCTCCCTTGGGATTGGACTTTAACTTTTACGGAGATAGCAATGAAAGTACGTGCATCCGTTAAGAAAATCTGCCGTAACTGTAAAGTTATCAAGCGCAACGGTGTTGTGCGGGTAATTTGCAGTGAGCCAAAGCATAAACAGCGCCAAGGCTAGTTAGTAGATTTCAAGACAATATTATTTGCAATGTGGTCATCTGTTGAGTATCCTTACGGGCTTTTCACAGATGGCCTTCGTTTACACGAAAAAATAGGAGTGTGCCAATGGCCCGTATAGCCGGCATTAACATTCCTGATCAGAAGCATGCAGTTATCGCTTTAACTGCAATCTTCGGCATCGGCTTAACCCGTTCACAAAAAATTTGTGCGGCAGCTGGTATTGCTGAAGATGTTAAGATCAGAGAACTTGACGAAACACAGATCGACAAACTTCGTGACGAAGTGGCTAAATTCACCGTTGAAGGTGATCTACGCCGTGAAGTTTCCATGAACATTAAGCGCCTGATGGACCTCGGTTGTTACCGCGGACTCCGTCATCGTCGCAGTTTGCCCCTTCGCGGTCAGCGCACTAAAACTAATGCGCGTACCCGTAAAGGTCCTCGCAAACCTATTAAGAAATAAGGGGTGAGTGAAAATGGCTAAAACTCCGACTCGCGCTCGTAAACGCGTAAAAAAACAAGTTGCTGATGGCATGGCTCATATCCACGCCTCTTTCAACAATACTATCGTGACTATCACTGATCGTCAGGGCAACGCGCTTTCTTGGGCTACCGCAGGTGGTTCAGGTTTCCGTGGTTCTCGTAAGTCTACTCCGTTTGCTGCACAGGTTGCTGCTGAACGTGCTGCGGAAGCAGCTAAAGACTACGGCCTTAAGAACGTAGAAGTGTTTGTAAACGGCCCAGGTCCTGGTCGAGAGTCTTCAATCCGCGCATTACATGCTGCTGGTTTCCGCGTGACTAACATCACCGACGTGACTCCGATTCCACACAATGGTTGTCGTCCACCGAAGAAACGCCGCGTGTAGTTTCTGGATAGATTGGAGAAAGAAAAATGGCAAGATATTTAGGTCCAAAGCTTAAACTTAGCCGTCGTGAAGGTACCGATCTTTTTTTGAAAAGTGGTGTCCGTGCGATCGACACAAAGTGTAAGCTGGATACAGCACCTGGACAACATGGTGCTCGTAAAGCGCGTCTTTCAGACTACGGTTTACAGCTTCGTGAGAAGCAAAAAGTTCGTCGTTTATACGGCATTCTTGAGAAACAATTCCGCAATTACTATAAAGCCGCTGCTCGCTTAAAAGGCAACACCGGTGAAAACTTGCTGCAATTGTTGGAAAGTCGTTTAGACAACGTTGTTTATCGTTTAGGTTTTGGTGCAACTCGCGCTGAAGCTCGTCAACTAGTTAGCCATAAAGCTATCCTAGTTAATGGTAAAGTGGTTAATATTCCTTCTTACAAGGTATTAGCTGAAGACGTTGTTAGTGTTCGTGAAAAATCTAAGAAGCAAGCGCGTATTGTTGCTTCATTAGAAATCGCCGGACAACGTGAAGCGGCAACGTGGGTAGAAGTAGACGCAACTAAGATGGAAGGTGTTTTCAAACGCTTACCTGAGCGCGCTGACCTGTCTGCGGAAATTAACGAACAGCTGATCGTCGAACTTTACTCTAAGTAAAGTTGAATTATAGAGAGGACACAATGCAGGGTTCTGTAACAGAGTTTCTAAAACCAAGGCTAGTTGAGATCGAACAAGTTAGCCCAACTCGTGCAAAGGTTACGCTTGAGCCATTAGAGCGTGGCTTTGGCCACACTTTAGGTAATGCTCTTCGTCGTATTCTTTTATCTTCTATGCCTGGTTGTGCGGTAACGGAAGTGGAAATCGATGGCGTGCTGCATGAGTACAGCAGTAAGGAAGGCATTCAAGAAGACATCTTGGAGATCTTGCTAAACCTCAAAGGTATTGCTGTGAAGTTAGAAGGTAAAGACGAAGTTACCCTTAGTCTTACCAAGTCTGGAGCAGGTCCTGTGGTTGCAGGCGACATTCAGCATGATGCTGATGTCGAAATCACTAATCCTGAGCACGTTATTTGTCACTTGAGCAGCAACGCTGAAATCAGCATGCGAATCAAGGTAGAACGTGGTCGCGGTTACGTACCAGCTTCAGTTCGGGTTCATTCTGAAGATGAAGAGCGTCCTATCGGTCGTTTGCTTGTTGACGCGGCTTACAGCCCAGTTGAGCGTATTGCTTATACTGTGGAAGCTGCTCGTGTTGAACAACGTACTGATTTGGACAAATTGGTTATCGATATGGAAACCAATGGTACTCTTGATCCAGAAGAAGCCATCCGCCGCAGCGCAACAATTCTTGCTGAGCAGTTGGATGCCTTCGTTGACTTACGTGATGTAAGTGAACCAGAAGAAAAAGAAGAGAAGCCAGAGTTTGATCCAATCCTGCTTCGTCCTGTCGATGATCTAGAGTTGACAGTTCGCTCTGCTAACTGTTTGAAGGCAGAAGCGATTCATTACATTGGTGACTTGGTACAGCGTACCGAGGTTGAGCTACTTAAAACGCCTAACTTAGGCAAAAAGTCGCTTACAGAAATCAAAGATGTTCTAGCATCACGTGGTCTTTCTCTAGGTATGCGCCTAGAAAATTGGCCGCCAGCTAGTATCGCTGATAAGTAAAGTCACTAGTTTTAACGTCTTATTATAGAAGGATAAGGTCATGCGCCATCGTCAGAGTGGTCGTCAATTGAACCGAAATAGTAGCCATCGTCAGGCTATGTTCCGGAATATGGCCAGTTCATTGGTTCGCCATGAGGTTATCAAGACAACATTGCCTAAAGCCAAAGAGCTTCGTCGTGTTGTTGAGCCATTGATTACATTGGCTAAGAATGACAGTGTTGCCAACCGTCGTTTAGCTTTTGCTCGTACTCGTGATGCAGAAGTGGTTGGTAAGTTATTTGCTGAAATTGGTCCACGATTCAAAGAACGTGCAGGCGGTTATACTCGCATTTTAAAATGTGGTTTCCGTGCTGGCGACAATGCCCCTATGGCATACATTGAATTGCTAGACCGTCCAGAAGTTGAAGAAGTTGCTGAAGAAGCAGCTGAGTAAACTCGGACAACGCTTTAAAAGCCGGACTTAGGTCCGGCTTTTTTTTGCCTTAAATATGGCTGACACTCGAGCGAGTCACTCTGCCGATTGACAGTTTTTTAGCCTCTGTCTGCTATTGATTTTAAACGGCCGACATTCATCACAAATCTATTTCATACTAATTGATTACTTATATATTCAACTTATTGCGCTGAATAGCTCTGTCGATAATCAGACATAAAGTGCAGTTGTTCGTGACTCTAATTACAAGATAGATAACCCTATTCGCACTGATTTTGGCCAGCAACAATCAACAGATAATGGATTGGGCTGGTATTAGTCGTAAGCTGACAAATGTTAGCTTAGTTACAGACTCCAAAGGGACTTAGCAAAGCCATGTGTATATTTGCTGCGTCGTCTTCATCGCTTATCTCATGGTGTCTGCTCTATAGGTGCTTGTTGTTGTCAAAAAAGTAGGAGATCCGAGCACGTGGATTTAAGTATTCAAATATTTCTTCGGGTAATGCGCTAGGTTTTACCGCTTTTTCGATGGTGAGGCCCGCAGCTTCCAAGTCGATAATGGGGGCTTCGGTACGAGGAATATTGGCATCATATACTTGCACCGTTGGATACAATAAACGTTCTGAATTGACTGACATGACTAGACCAAACTGCCCAGAGCTTAATTGCACAACACTGCCTGGTGGATAGATCCCTAATAAACGGATCAACACCCCTAAATCAGCGTTGTTAAGTTGTTGTTTACGTTGCTTATACATATAAGCAATAACCGTAAATGGAATACGTGACAGTCGCGGATCTCGGGGATGACAGAGGCTGTCGTAATCATTGACGACCGCGATTAATTGGGCGAGACGATCGATTTCATCGCCCTTTAATTTCTGTGGGTAACCGCTGCCATCGAGATATTCGTGATGCTGGAAGGCAATTGTTTTTACTTGCGGAGGAAGGGTCGAAGATAGTTTTAAAAAATCGGCACCGTACTTGGTATGCAGTTTTAATAAATTTGCTTCTTGAGGGGTCAGTTTCCCGGGTTTACGTAGAATTTTATCAGGGATCTTCATTTTCCCGACATCATGAAATAAGCCTGCTATACCCAGAACTTTGATGTCTCGCTCAGAAAAACCCGCAGCTTTAGCTAGCATCATCGATAAAATGGAAACGTTGAGGCTATGATAATAGAAGCTATCAGCATCTTTGCTGTCATTCATTAAATGTAAGACGACGTTCTCACCAGAGAGTAGATCTTCCGCTAGATTGTCAATAAGCGCGGTGGCATCGTTCACCGCATTGAGCGGTCTATTTTTTAATTTTCCCATCACCGCTCGAACTTGAGCCATAGAACGGTCGAACTCGTTCTCCACCTTCATTAAATTTCGACGATAGTTTTTCAGCTCCTCGATACGAGAACGCTTTTCCTGCCAAAGTGCTTCCTGAGCTTTATTTGATGCGTCCTTGTTATCATTATTTCCCTGCTCTTTACTCTGGTCGACAGGTAAGGGGGCGTTATCGCTTTTTTCAGGAACTACGATGACATGTTTTAATCCCAGATTTCGAATCACTTCGATCTGGTCTTGGCTTTTTATTTTGAAACTAGTGAACATGAAAGGGTGTTCTCCCCATTTTACGGGAAGTTTAACGAAAACACCTGTTTGTAAACGTTCTACACTTAGTTTTATTTCGGCCATTTGCCTTTACAACTCAAAAAATACTTATTGCATTATGAATAAATATCAACACAAAAGCAGCTGATTTTAACAAGTTCTAGACTTATAGATAGATCCAATTACAATAGGCCTCTAGATGTCTAGACATTCAAACTTGTAGTTAAAGTGGAGTAAATCATGCCAATATGCATTCCGGACCAGTTGCCCGCCGCGGAGGTGTTGCGCAATGAAAATATTTTTGTGATGCCAGAGAGTCGCGCAGCGCATCAAGATATACGTCCTTTGGAGGTGCTCCTACTTAATTTGATGCCGAAGAAAATTGAGACTGAAAATCAGTTGCTACGTTTGTTATCGAACTCGCCGTTGCAAGTGAATGTAAGGTTATTGCGTATTGACCATCGCGTCTCTAAGAATACTCCGCAGGAGCACATCGATAGGTTTTATCGAGATTTTGATAAGTTAAGAGAACGTAATTTCGATGGCTTGATTATTACTGGGGCCCCTTTGGGCCAAGTTCCCTTTGAGGAGGTATATTACTGGGACCAAATCAAGGAGATTATCGATTGGTCTACCACCCACGTTACCTCGACTCTGTTTTTATGCTGGGCTGCACAAGCTGCCTTATATCATTTGTATGGTTTGGAAAAGCAAACTCGTGAAGACAAGTTATCGGGCGTTTATTGGCATCAGACCAAGCACAAACACAATCCTTTGGTTCGTGGTTTTGACGATGCTTTTCTCGCCCCGCTATCGCGTTTTGCTCATTTTGATTCAAATAGGATCACCGAAGATACAGATTTGCAGGTGTTAGGCGATAGTGAGCTGGCGGGAAGTTATCTATTTGCCAGTGAGGATTTTCGTCAAGTATTTATTACCGGACATCCAGAGTATGCCGCAGATACTTTACATAATGAGTATTTGAGAGATTTGCAAGAAGGGCTCGCGCCGATGTTACCAGAAAATTATTACCCTAATGATGATTGCCAAGCCACGCCTTGTGCGACTTGGCGTAGTCATGGGCATCTTTTATATAACAACTGGTTGAATTACTGTGTTTATCAAATCACCCCTTACAATTTGGCTGAACTGCAGCCTAAATCCGATAATATCTTGAAATAATTTCATATAACTTTAAGCCAGCAAAGCCCCGATAGGCAGTGTGCTACACTGCCTTTTTTTAAATCTCTGCAATACCAATAGGATGTTCCCGTGTCAGTAAGGCTTGAACTAGAAAAACAATTATTGCAACGAATCATGATTATTGATGGTGGTATGGGCACCATGATCCAGTCTTATAAGTTGCAAGAGGCTGACTATCGTGGGGAGCGTTTTGCTGATTGGCATACCGATGTAAAAGGCAACAACGACATGTTGGTGCTGACCCAAGCGAAGATTATTGCAGATATTCATCGTGAGTATTTGTTAGCGGGCGCCGATATTCTCGAAACCAATACCTTTAATGCCACCACTATCGCCATGGCTGATTATGATATGCAGGATTATTCTGCTGAAATCAATCGCGAAGCCGCACGTTTAGCTAGACAGGTGGCCGATGAGGTGACGGCCCTTCAGCCTGAGCGCCCACGTTTTGTAGCTGGGGTATTAGGGCCAACTAACCGTACTTGTTCTATCTCTCCTGATGTGAATGATCCCGGCTTTCGTAATGTCACCTTTAATGAGTTAGTCGAAGCCTATAAGGAATCGACTATCGCGTTAATTGAGGGGGGTTGTGACCTAATTCTTATCGAGACGATCTTTGATACCTTAAATGCCAAAGCTGCGGTATTCGCGGTTAAAACCGTCTTTGATGAATTGTCTATCGAACTGCCGATTATGATCTCTGGCACCATTACTGACGCCTCTGGTCGAACCTTGAGTGGTCAAACCACAGAAGCATTTTATAATGCCTTACGCCACGCAGAACCGATTAGTATGGGACTTAACTGTGCATTGGGGCCTGATGAGCTGCGTCAGTATGTGGAAGAACTTAGCCGGGTGAGTGAAAGCTATGTATCGGCTCATCCGAATGCCGGCCTGCCGAATGCTTTTGGTGAATACGATCTTGAAGCGACCGAAATGGCGGAACACATTGGTGAATGGGCTCGTGCCGGTTTCCTAAACCTTGTCGGTGGATGTTGTGGGACCACGCCGGAGCATATTAAGGCGATGGCTGAGGCTGTTGAAGGGGTTGCGCCGCGTCAACGACCTGAAATTGAAGTGGCCTGCCGTTTGTCTGGTTTGGAACCGCTCACGATCACGCCTGAAACATTATTTGTGAACGTTGGTGAACGGAATAACGTGACCGGTTCGGCGATGTTTAAACGGTTAATCGTCGAGGAAAATTACGATAAAGCGATTGAAATAGCACTGACCCAAGTGGAAAACGGCGCGCAAATCATTGATGTCAACATGGATGAGGGGATGTTGGATTCAAAAGCTGCGATGGTGCGCTTTTTGAATATGATCGCCGGTGAGCCTGATATCGCTAAGGTACCGGTGATGATCGACTCGTCTAAGTGGGAGATTCTTGAAGCGGGTCTGCAGTGTGTCCAGGGCAAACCCGTCGTGAACTCCATTTCCATGAAAGAAGGCGTGGAGCCCTTTATTCGTCAGGCTAAAATTTTACGTCGCTACGGTGCTGCGGTGATTGTTATGGCCTTTGATGAAGAGGGCCAGGCAGATACCCGTGAGCGTAAGTTTGAGATCTGTAGCAAGTCCTACGATATTTTGGTGAATCAGGTGGGTTTTCCACCGGAAGATATCATTTTTGACCCCAATATTTTTGCGGTTGCGACCGGTATTGATGAGCATAATAACTATGCCGTTGATTTTATCGAAGCGGTCAAAGATATTAAACAAAATCTACCCCACGCGATGATCTCAGGTGGAGTGTCTAACGTTAGTTTCTCCTTCCGCGGGAATAATCCAGTTCGAGAAGCGATTCATGCGGTGTTTTTGTATTATGCCATTAAAAATGGCATGGACATGGGGATTGTTAATGCAGGTCAACTGGCCATTTACGAAGACATTCCTAAGGAACTAAAAGATAAAGTCGAGGCAGTTGTTCTTAATACGCATAACAATGCGACTGAAGAACTACTCGAAATTGCCGAGAAGTATCGTGGTGACGGGAGTCAGCAAGAGAATAGTCAAGACCAAGAATGGCGGAGTTGGCCGGTTAACAAACGTCTTGAGCACGCCTTGGTGAAGGGGATCACAGAATTCATCGAAGATGATACCGAATTAGCCCGTCAAGCTGCAGAGCGCCCTTTACATGTGATTGAAGGGCCCTTGATGGATGGCATGAATGTGGTCGGCGATCTGTTTGGTGAAGGGAAAATGTTTTTACCGCAGGTGGTTAAATCGGCGCGAGTGATGAAACGAGCGGTGGCTTATCTGCAACCCTTTATTGAAGCGGAGAAAGGTGAGGGGAAGCGCTCTAACGGTAAAATTGTGATGGCCACCGTAAAAGGTGATGTGCATGATATTGGTAAAAATATTGTTGGAGTAGTGCTGCAGTGTAATAATTTTGAGGTTATTGATCTCGGGGTGATGGTGCCTTGCGATAAGATCTTAAAAGTCGCTAAAGAAGAAAATGTGGATATGATCGGTCTATCAGGGCTGATCACTCCGTCGCTAGATGAAATGGTGCATGTCGCTAAAGAAATGCAACGTACAGGCATGGATATCCCTTTACTGATTGGTGGTGCAACAACCTCCAAGGCGCATACAGCGGTGAAGATCGAGCAAAACTACCAACATCCGGTGGTCTATGTTTCCAACGCCTCACGAGCGGTTGGGGTATGTGCAAGTTTATTATCTGATGAACAGCGGCCGGATTTTGTTAAAAAGTTAGCCAAAGATTATGAGATTGTTCGAGAGCAACATGCGCGCAAACGTCCGCGTACCCCACCTGTCAGCCTTGAAGTCGCCCGCGCCAATAAGTTGCAGCTTGATTGGGAAAATTATACGCCGCCAGTGCCGAAGCAATTGGGGATCCAGCATTTCGAAGACGTCGCTATCTCAGAGATTGAACCTTACATTGATTGGACGCCATTCTTCATGACCTGGTCTTTGGCCGGAAAATATCCACGTATTCTAGAAGATAAAGTAGTTGGCGAAGAGGCCAAACGCTTATTTGCCGATGCCAAAGCAATGTTAGAGCGATTTAAACAAAAACGTGAGGTTAAAGTTTCTGGTGTATTTGGTTTGTTCCCAGCCAATAGTGTGGGTGATGATATAGAAATTTACCGTGATGAATCTCGCTCTGAGTTATTGGGGCTAAGCTGCCAACTTCGCCAGCAAACCGAGAAGGCGAAAGCGGCTAACTATTGTTTGGCTGATTTCATCGCACCTAAATCTAGCGGTAAAGCCGATTATTTTGGTGGTTTTGCGGTCACTGGTGGATTTGGTGAAGATGAATTGGCGGAGGCTTATAAAGCAGAAGGCGATGATTACAACGCGATCATGGTGAAGGCGATAGCTGATCGTTTGGCGGAGGGATTTGCTGAATACTTGCATGCTCAGGTACGTAAAAGGTTTTGGGGCTATGCGGCCGATGAAAGGCTCGCTTATGAAGAGCTAATCCGTGAAAACTATCAAGGGATCCGCCCTGCGCCGGGTTACCCTGCTTGTCCGGAACATACTGAAAAAGGCTTGATTTGGGAGCTGTTAGAGGTTGAGCAACGGATTGGGATGCAGTTAACGGATAGCTATGCGATGTGGCCTGGAGCCGCTGTGTCTGGCTGGTATTTCTCTCACCCTGATAGTCGCTATTTTGCAGTGGCTTCGATCCAACGCGATCAGGTAGAGGATTATGCGCAACGTAAAAATATGAGTTTAGAGCAAGCCGAGCGTTGGCTGGCGCCTAACTTGGGTTACTAGCGTTTAGTCATTTGTTTTCCTGCCGCTTATTTCGCCTGATAAGCGGCATAAATTCCTTGTATTAAAAGCATAACCCTCCTACAATTTGCGCCGATTTTGTCATCGAGATTTGTTTATGACCCCTGACCCCGACAGTCGACATTTAAATTCTTTTTCCTATTTTCTATCACCGTTTTTAATCGCGTAGTCGGTCATTTTTCGCCGAGCTCTATGCGATAGCTGGAGCAGTTAATGGCACATCTTCACCAAAAATTAGAGCTTGCCTTAGTTAGTCTTGATAAATCAAGTTTGCGTGCAACTTTAGACGATTACCACCTTGCCGATATTGGTAAAGCACTCGCTGAATTTGACCCTAAAGAAGCGCTTCCGTTAATTTCGATGTTCTCTTTGGCAGATCGAGCCAAAGTTTTTTCTTATTTTCCTCCTTATTTGCAAGCTGAAGTTGCAGGCTTGATGAAACGACATAAATTAGCGGCTTTGTTTTCCCGAATGGATGCTGATGAACGAGCTGATTTGTACAATGATCTAGATGAAGAACAACAGGCGATGGTGCTTCCTGGTTTAGCGCAGGCTGAACGTGAAGATCTACGTCAACTCGCCAGTTATGCGGAGGGAACGGTTGGTGCGATTATGACTTCTGACTACGCTACGCTGAAGGAGCATTGGTTAGTGAGCCGAGCGCTCAAGCAGTTGCGTTTAGAAGCGCCCGATAAGGAAACCATTTATCAAACCTACGTGATTAATGCGCAACGTCGCTTGTTGGGGACGATCTCCTTACGTGAATTGATTCTAGCCTCGCCAGATAAGCAGGTAAGTGAGTTGATGCGTACCGAAGTGGTTGCAATGGCGGTCGAGGATAGTCAAGAGCACGCCAGTCAGCAGATCCGTCATTATGATTTGCTGGCATTACCAGTGGTAGATGAGCAGCACAAACTGGTGGGTATTGTCACCTATGACGATGCCATGGATGCGGCTGTGGAAGAAGCCACCGAGGATGCGCAAAAGAGTGCTTCAGTGGGGAAGCTGGATCAAACCGTCGACCGAGTGAGCATCTGGGAACTGTACCGTAAGCGAGTGCTGTGGTTAGTATTATTAGTATTTGGTGCGATGTTTTCCGGCGCAGGAATTGCGCATTTCGAAGACATCATTGCCAGCCATGTGGCCTTAGTATTCTTTTTACCTTTATTAATCGGTAGCGGCGGTAACGCCGGTTCTCAAGCCGCAGCCTTAATGGTGCGAGCCTTAGCTACTGGTGAAGTCGATAAAAGTGACTGGGCGAAGTTATTTAGTCGCGAATTACTGGTTGGCTTGGCGCTTGGTATGACGATGGCGATTGCTGTCTATGGGGTGGGTATATATCGTGGCGGCCCAGAAGTGGCGTTGATAGTATCGATGTCGATGGTGGTTATCGTATTGGTCGGATCTTTGGTCGGTCTTAGTTTGCCGTTTTTATTAAACAAAATGAAGCTAGACCCTGCCACCGCTTCTGGGCCATTGGTTGCCACTATTGCCGATGTCTCTGGGGTATTAGTGTACTTTAGCTTAGCCAGTGTTCTGTTGCATTGGTAGCAAAAGAAAATCTGGCGGGTCACGATGACCTGCCAAAGAGAAGCCGTTTAGTTTTTATCTTTACTGGTTTGCGGTTGAGGTCGAATCAGGCTCACCCCTTCTTTTATAATTAATAAGCCAATACTGACTAGTTTTAAGCAAACATATAAAAATACGATGAGCACAATCACCTTAATAAATGTTTGAAATATTTCGAAAAACTCTTCACTCACTTGACTGTTAATCGCATTTGTATCGGCCATTAACCAGCTAAAGAAATGCTGCATAAAGGGGGCATCTTGCGGTAGGGTGATGAGGTTGACGGCCTGCGGTAGTACGTAAGCAATTACCCCAATACCGACAATGATCAGCAATAAACCAATCAATAAACTGGGGCGATCTTGCGTGGCATTCATAGACATCCTTGATTTATTATTAATAGTATTGTTGTTAACCTTACCTGAGTGGTGTAATCGGTCAAGTAAAGTTATTCCTCGGCACTGATCCCAAAGGCTTGTTGTTGCTGTTCCAACTGTTCTTGTAGATCAAACCATTGCAGCTCCGTTTCTTCTAATTCAATTTTTAGTGTTGCCTGTTGTTGTAAGCACTGTTGCAGTTGTTGTTTGTTGTCGGCGGTGTACAGTTCAGGATCGGCCATCCGTTGCTCTATTTCAGTTAGGGCTTGCTGGGCTTTATGACTGCGTTTTTCAAGCACTTCCAACTGTTTGCGAATACCGCGGGTTTGCTGGCGAAACTCAGCCTCTTTACGTTTTTGTTCTTTGCGTTGAGCAATCGAATTCGTCCCAGCGGTGCCGGTACTACTGGTGTTCTCTGCGCGGTTGGCTTGGCTTAGCCATTGCTGATAATCGTTTAAATCGCCAGCAAAAGGAGAAACTCGTTGGCTATCGACTAAGTAAAATTCATCGGTTGTGGCTCGTAGTAGTGCCCGATCGTGAGAGACGATGATCATTGCCCCATTGAATTCTTGTAAGGCGAGGGTGAGCGCATAACGCATCTCTAAATCGAGGTGGTTGGTGGGCTCATCGAGTAGTAACAAATTTGGCTTTTGCCATACGACTAAAGCGAGAACCAAGCGGGCTTTTTCGCCGCCGCTAAAGGGAGCTACAGGCTCTAGGGCTTGGTCGCCTTGAAACCCAAAACTACCTAAATATTTACGCAGATCGGCTTCGGTGGTGGTGGGCGCGAGTCGTTGTAGATGCTGCATTGGGGTATCGTTGGGGCGCAATGTTTCTAATTGGTGTTGGGCGAAATAACCCACTTTAGCTGCTTTGTTAATTTCAACATCGCCAGCTAAAGCTTTAAGCTCACCGGATAACAACTTGATAAAGGTGGATTTACCAGCACCGTTGCGCCCCAGTAGGCCGATCCGGCTGCCCGGTACTAAATTGAATTCGACTTGTTCAAGAATGGTTTTGTCGGCATAACCGGCACTTACTTTTTCCATCGTTAACAAGGGTAAAGGTAGGCTGTCGGGCTCTCTAAAGCGAAAACTAAACTGTGAATCCACATGCGCTTGGCTAATCAGTTCCATTTTTTCTAAGGCTTTTAGTCGGCTCTGTGCTTGTTTGGCTTTACTGGCTTTGTAACGGAATCGGTCCACAAAACTTTGCATGTGGGCGCGCTCACGTTGTTGCTTTTCAAACATTGCCTGCTGTTGAGCCAAGTGTGTTGCTCGCATTTGTTCGAAATCAGAATAACTGCCGGTATATTCATTTAGCTGGCGATTTTCAATGTGCACAATTCGGTTAATGATGTTGTCTAGAAAGTCACGGTCATGCGAGATTAAGATGAGGGTGCCGGGGTAGCGCTTTAACCACTGTTCTAACCAGACAACGGTATCTAGATCAAGGTGGTTAGTTGGTTCATCGAGTAGTAATAAGTCTGAGCGTACCAATAAAGCTTGAGCCAAATTGAGTCGCATTCGCCATCCACCGGAGAAATCGCTGACACTCTGCTGTTGTCCTGCTTCGCTAAATCCTAAGCCGGCCAATAATTCGGCCGCTCTGGCGCGGATTTGATAACCACCAATAGTATCTAATTTATTGTGTAGGGTCGCGATGAGTTCACCATTCCCGGCAGATTCGGCATCGGCAATTTGTTGCTCCACTTTGCGGAACTCAAAATCACCATCAATTACGTAATCGATGGCTTTGCGGTTTAGCGCAGGGGTTTCTTGCGCAACGCTGGCAATTTGCCATTTGCTGGGGACACTCAATTCTCCAGCATCGACATGCAGTTGCTGCTTTAGCAAAGCAAATAAAGACGATTTACCGCAACCATTTTGGCCGACTAAACCTACTTTTTGTCCGGGATGGATGGTGAGATTGGTTTCCTCTAAAAGAAATTTGCTACCGCGTTGAAGGCTAATACTGTTGGCTACGATCATGGTTGTTGCTATGCGCTACTAAAAATGTGCAATAATGCCGCTATGATACCTGATGCAGCTTATGGCGCATAGCGACAGCGCAGAACAAAGTAGAGTGAATTATGGCAAAACATCGTTTTATCGCGGGTGCGGTATGTCCCGAGTGCGGAGAACTCGATTCCTTAAAACTGGTCATCGTGGAGCAGCAAGGGCTCACGTTAGAGTCGGTGGAATGTGTTAGTTGTGGCTATCATGCCGAGCGTCCAGAAGGGCAAGCGAGTGAGTCGACAGATGCTGAGCTAATTGGTTTGTTTAAGCCCTAAGCATCCTAGTGGCAAACCGATTTATAATTGTTTACCCAAAATTGTGAGGTTATAGGTTTGCTGGTCCATCCTCGCGACGCTGGGTAGCTGGCCCCAAAGTTGGTAAGCGAGTTTATCGAATAAAGCCAGGCTTGGTGTGTTATGGCTAAAAATGAAAGCCAGTAAAATTTCAATCTCCAATGTTTTGGCGATCGGTTCGGCGGCTTGTAATATGGCTTTTCCTAAGCCTTTACCGCGATGCTGCTCGGCTAAATAAAGGCTAATTTCGGCGCTGTGTTGATAGGCGGGGCGGCCATAGAAATCACTAAAACTTAACCAGGCAATGGTTTCACCATGCTGTTCTATTACATACAAAGGACGTTGAGGTTTTTGGTGTTGCTTAAACCAGTCTAAGCGCGAAGCTACCGTTTGTGGTTTGGTATCGGCGGTGACTTGGCGCGATTCAATGATCGAATTGTAGATATCAACAATACAGGGAAGGTCACTTTCTAGCGCTAAACGAAATTGAAAAGACATGCTCAAATCCAAACCTAGGGCTTAGTAATGAGGCGGCGGAGTTTCTTGTTCTAGCGGTGCCACCGCCGAGCCATTGTCGGTCTCGAAGAGTTTGCCGCGGATCAGCTTAAATTGGTGCTGTAGGGTATCCAACTGTTGCTGTTGACTTTGCAACGCAAGATTGAGCTGTTCAATGGTGTCTTCCTGAAAGGCCAATTTTGTTTCGAGACGCTCAATCATGTTAAATAGCTCTTGCTGATCCATAGTGCTAATTCTTTATATCCCAAATTTCAACGAAACCACTAGAGCTTGCGCTCACCAGCTGGCTATTATCAAGCATCGCCGCGCTATACACAACAGCGCTTTTCGGTCGGGTTTTTTGTTTCGCAGTGACCAACCATTGCTGCAGGGCTTGGCCGCTGGCTACATGCCAGAGGCTCAGTTTTCGGGCCGCAGAACCTGTGATAAGCCATTCGCCTTGTTTGGCAAAACGAACATAGGAAAATAGGCTTTGTCGGGCGGTGAGTTTCAGTTGACTGACTCGCTCACCGCTGGGAAGTGCCCATATTCGGGCAAGTTTGCCATTGTCTGCGGTGAAGGCATATTTTCCATCGGGTTCTAGAGCGACCATCGATACGCGCCCCTGTTGAGGAAAGCGCAGTAATACCTGCGCCGTTTGGGTATCCCAAAACAAGGCTTGATAATCGTTACCACCAGTCAAGGCGTAGCGGCCGTTAGCCGATAAGGCAACTGAGTTGATTTTTTCGCTATGCCCTAGAAACTCTAACCGTCGGCCAGTGACTAGATCAAGGTGAATCACTTTACCATCACCAAGGCCGATCAGGACCTGCTTGCCGTTGCTGGATAGGGCAATATCTCTGATACTAGATTCACTGATCTTCCAATAGCCCTGAGCCTGGCCAGTGGCGATGTCCCAAATCACAAAATCATCGCGACTGGCACTAATCGCATAGCGATTACCATCGGCGATTTTGACTAAGAATACTTGATTATTCTCTTGGTTTTGATGGTTCCACTGAAACAATTGGCGTTGTTGTTTAATATTCCAAAGAGTCAAACCATGGTGTATTGAAGACACTAGGCTCAGTTGCCCATCCGCTGAAATATCGGCGGCATAGGCTCCATCCAGCGCTTGTTGCCAACTCGCCGAAGGCGGAGCCTCTTCGCTACAAGCCGCTGTCAGGATAGAAAAGCTGAAAATCACAAACCACTTAAGTAATGTCATTTTTTGTTTTTTACGGAACTGTCGCTAGGTTGTGTTGACTAATAGGGTTAGTATAAGAGTTTTGTAGGCTAAGTGTTTAATAATTCATAGTGATCTTGTTCGCTAAGCCGCAGATTAATGCGATTCTATTGGAGAAATTGAATGAAAAAGTATTTTGCCGTGTCGGTTTTGGCCGCCTCTATTTTTGCTGTTACTGGTTGTCAAGACGAAAAAGCTGAAGCGCCCGCGGTAGAGCAAGTTTCCCTCGAGAAAACTGACGCGGGCACGGTAGCTAAAGCTGCCTTTGAAAGTGCCGAGCAGCGACAAGCCTACGCGATCGGTGCATCAGTATCACGCTATATTGCGAGTACTTTAGAGCAGCAGAAAGAGCTAGGCCTTGAGTTAGATAACGCTTTAGTGCTCAAAGGAATGCAAGATGGTTTAGGCGGTGAAGTTTTGATGTCTGAAGAAGACATTCAAACTACTTTAAAAGAATTAGACGAAAAACTAGCCGGTTTAGTCGAGAAGAAGACGGCAGCAGACGCTGCTGTGGCAAAAGCTGAGAGTGATAAGTTTTTAGCTGACAATGCCGCGCGTGAAGGCGTGACTGTGACCGAGTCTGGTTTGCAATATGAAGTTTTGACCGCCGCTGAAGGTGATAAACCGAGCGCAGAAGATACGGTGACTGTGCATTACAAAGGGACGCTAACCGATGGCACGACTTTCGATAGCTCTTATGATCGTGGCGAGCCAGCAACCTTCCCATTAAACCGAGTGATTCCTGGTTGGACCGAGGGTGTTCAATTGATGTCTAAGGGTGCGAAATACAAGTTCTTTATCCCTTCCGACTTAGGTTATGGTGAAAATGGTGCAGGCAGTATCCCGCCAAATTCTACTTTAATATTTGAAGTTGAGTTGCTTGATATTGAAAAAGCTGATGCTCCTGCTGCGAAAGAGCAACCAGCAAGTTAAGTTTAATTAAGCATTGAGCAATACTAAAAATGCAGTGCCTAGCACTGCATTTTTGTTTTTAGCGTTAAAGCTTGTCGTATTTAAATCGTGAGCAACTTGATTATTTGGCCGCAGCACTTTGCTGACTATGCTGATATAAATGGTCCAGTAACTGGTCTTCAATGGCAAAACGCTCTTCCATTTCCTGCCCAAGTTCTGATAAATCTCTATCAAAGCTGGCAAACTCTAAGTCTTCATTGACCTCGGCATACTGATCATTAAAACGGAGCGCGGTTTCGGTGGTTGCGCTGATCTGTGGCAGTAATTTTTCAGCGGGTTGGCTATCGCCTTCACCAGCACATCCACTCACAATTTGCTCATAAACTTCGAAGTGGCCCGTGGAAACATAATCAACGAGTTGTTCGCAAAAATGACTAATTGTTTCGGGACTCGGCAGTGAACGCTCCTTACTTTCATAGGGAGGTAGCCCCGCGAGATTACAATAAGTGATAAGTAATTGCTTTCTGGCGAGTAACCAAGCATCAATGACTTGACTCGCACCGCCCCATTTGGCTTGGGCTTGTTCTAGTTTTCTTAGCATTGGCATGGCTCCTGAAACTATTAACGTTAGCTCTATAACTAAAGAAAATCGAAGCTTTCGTCAACTGATATTTAGTTTAACTGCGGAGTGGCTAAACATTTGCTGCAGGGAAAGCTTGTTAAGTTGTTTAAGCTTGTTCATTATTTGCTAATAAAGCAAATTTAAGAGCAAGGAACGTGGTGTGAGTAAGCAATTTGGCTGGTGGTTTTTCACCTGTGGTGAGCAAATTTTGGTGATTGCGCAGGGTGAACGCTTGCCCTATGGAGATATTGATGATTTGCCGTTACCTGCATTAGAGTTTAGTCGAGTAGAGCAATTTGCTAGCTATAAAGGTGAGCCCTGCTTGCGTTTAGAACTCGAGCATCCTCAGGACCTCGGGATGGGCGAGTGGGTTGATCTGCGTAGCAGCATGTCGCTGCTTAACTCGCAACTATTTAACCTCGTCGGTAAGGCGCAGCAGTTTGCTTTGTTTTTAAAAACTCATCAATTTTGCGGTTGTTGTGGTCATGCGATGACACGAGTAGATTGGGAGTTAGCCATGTTATGCTCGGCGTGTGGATTTCGCGCCTATCCGCGGGTTTCGCCCTGCATTATCGTATTAATTAGTCATGGTTCTCAGTTATTACTGGCTAATCATCGTCGTCACCAAAAACAAGCACAACCGATTTATACCGCGATTGCAGGTTTTGTCGAAGCGGGAGAAACCTTAGAACAAACTGTACATCGTGAAACTCATGAGGAAACCGGGCTTAAACTTAAAAATTTGCGTTATTGGAAGAGTCAGCCTTGGGCATTTCCTCATTCATTGATGGCGGCTTATTTTGCAGAATATGCCGATGGTGAGTTAAAGATTGATCGCCGAGAATTAGCTGATGCCCAGTGGTTTGAGGCGAACGATTTACCTCATTTGCCGCCTCTTGGAACGGTTGCTCGCGATATGATTGAACATTGGTTAGCCCAAACTTCACTTTAAATGTGATTCATGGGAGTGTTTGAATTGTTAAACTAATGTCTTGAGTTGTTAAAGTAGCTCGTTACAATGCTCTAGCTAAAAATTATAAGGAATCAGAAAAGCCAATGTCGCCATTGAAAAACGATCGCTATTTAAGAGCTCTGTTGAAGCAACCTGTCGATACCACCCCTGTGTGGATGATGCGTCAAGCGGGTCGTTATCTGCCAGAGTATCGCGCAGTACGAGCGGATGCTGGTGATTTCATGACGGTTTGCCGTGATGCAGATTTGGCCTGTGAAGTGACGTTGCAACCTTTACGTCGTTTTGCGCTGGATGCTGCGATCCTATTCTCCGATATTCTAACCATTCCTGATGCGATGGGTTTAGGTTTGTATTTTTCCAGTGGTGAGGGGCCGAAGTTTGAACGGCCAGTGACCAGCCTTGCCGCTGTTCAAGCCTTACCGATCCCCGATCCTGAGCAAGAGCTGGTTTATGTAATGAATGCAGTTCGTACCATTAAGCGTGAGCTAAAGGGTGAGGTGCCGTTGATTGGCTTTTCTGGTAGCCCTTGGACGCTCGCCACTTATATGGTGGAAGGTGGTACAACTAAGTCTTTCAGTGGTATTAAAAAGATGGCCTTCAGTGAGCCACAAACTCTACATTTGCTACTCGACAAACTAGCCGATTCGGTGATCTTGTATTTGAATGCCCAAGTGGCGGCCGGAGCTCAGTCGTTAATGATCTTTGATACTTGGGGCGGCGTATTATCGGAGCGCGACTACCATGAATTTTCATTGCGTTATATGCATAAAATTGTCGATGGTTTGACCCGTCAAGCCGACGGCCGGGCGGTTCCTGTGACTCTCTTTACCAAAAATGGTGGGCAGTGGTTAGAGCAGATCGCGGCGACTGGTTGTGATGCAGTTGGTTTAGACTGGACGATTAATATCGCCGATGCTAAGCGACGTGTGGGAGATAAGGTCGCTTTACAAGGCAATATGGATCCATCGATGTTATATGCTCCGGTTTCTCGTATTAGACAAGAGGTTCAGCATATTTTAGACGGTTTTGGTGAAGGTTCTGGGCATGTATTTAACTTGGGACATGGTATTCACCCAGATGTTGATCCCGAGCATGCGGGGGCGTTTATCGATGCGGTACACGAACTGAGTCGTGGTTATCACCAATAACGGTTTGTGTTTGATTCGCGGGAATGAATCAGCCAATAGCAGATGCGCTTCGCGCAGCTGCTATTTTGTTTCGCTATGCCATAGTAACGGATTTTGCTATAGTAGCCGCTGTCGTGGAACTCTTTACGGATGAAGTGGTTTATAGGTCGTAATAGAGAATTTGTTGTTATGAAATCACCCTTTCAATTAATCGTCGTACTGATGCTGGTGTTACTCGTGATTGCCATGGTAAAACTGAAAAGCATTGGTGAGCCTCAAGTATTATCTTACCTACCAAAATATTTAGATCAGGAACCTATCGATCTGTCGAGATAGGCTCTGGGTTGATTTGATATTAAAACCAGATCGCGATGCGCGACTTATCCAAACGAATATGGGTAAGATGAAGTTGGTTAAGGTTGCAAAACAGCGAGTACATCGCGGCAACGATGCTCAAAATTCATTCCGAACGCTCACTTCGCTCCGAAATCTTTAGAAAACTTTGCGCCACTGCATTGTTTCAAGCAGACTATGCGGCATTATCAGGTGGAGTGTTGGTTAGGTCGTGACGTTCATTAGTTTTTTATTGATTGGTGCGGTTGCTGGGCTGATGTCGGGGTTGTTTGGGATCGGTGGTGGCTTGGTGATTGTGCCAGTGCTTATCAGTAGTTTTGCTGCGATGGGCTTTGCTAGCGAATCGGCAATTCATTTAGCGATAGGCACCTCCTTGGCGACGATTTTGTTTACCGCGAGTAGCGCTAGTTATGCTCACTATCGTCGAGGTTCGATTGATTGGTTGATCGCTCGCCGTTTAATGCTGGGGCTGCTGCTTGGTGCTGGCGCGGGGGCGTGGCTTGCCGGGCAGCTTCAAGCTCGGCATTTAAGCTATTATTTTGCCGGATTTCTGTTACTCATGGCATGGTATATGGGCTTTGGGCGTTTACCGAAGGCACAACGAAGTCTTCCTCAGCAGTGGGGGACCAGTGTGCTGGGTGCGCTTGTTGGCGGCATTTCTGCGATGTTTGGCATCGGCGGGGGGACTATTTTGTTTCCTTGCTTAAGCTGGTACGGCTTAGCTGCGCCAAAAGCGGTAGCGATTTCTGCGATATGTGGTATTCCTATTGCCTTGGTCGGGGCTTCAGCCTATATCTACAACGGTTGGGGACTGGCTGAACTACCGCCTGGAAGCATTGGCTATGTTTATTTACCGGCGTGGTTGGGCATTGTATTGACGAGTTCGGTGTTTGCTCGAGTGGGGAGTCGCTTGGCGTATCGATTGCCAGCGAAGCGATTAAAACAAGCTTTTGCTGTGTTATTATTACTGATGGCAATCAAACTATTGAGTACTTAGCTTTGGCTGAGCAATCAGATGACGTTATTCCCGCCTAGTCACGAATGGTTTAGAGATACGTTATGGTGTATTTGTCTGTCGTTGGATTTATTGTGAGCCGTAATTACTCGTCTAGCAATTGCAGTTGCATCCCTAAGATATGATGGCCAGCCCATGTTCGCAAATCGTGATAGAGTGACGTCAACAAATTGATTTAGAATGCGCTGGGTCAATCACAATCAGCGCGAGTATTATGATAAACGTTTCAAATTGAAAATAGAGGAATCACAATGTCATTGTCATTGCTAATCGCGATGCTGATTTTAATCGGCGACGTGTTCGCTATCATTCGTACATTAAAAAGTGGCGCCGAAGTCGGACGCAAATACTTGTGGGTATTTTTAATTTGCTTATTACCGATACTTGGCTTGCTACTGTGGCTGTTTAAAGGCCCCAAGGATTAGCGCTTAACGATTTGTTTCAATAGAGTCTGCATGCTCTTATTGTTATGTTCTAATAAGATCAGCTCGGCTCTAAATAATGCTGGAAGTTCAATTAGACTGACCAGCAACAATAGACTCACCCCCCATATCCAGTAGGGACTAAACAATATACTTAGTCCCATTAATGATATCGTTAAATTGATTAGGCCTCGTTGCCATTTACCCAAATAGAAATGATGTAAACCCGCGATAAATAGATAGTTGAGAACAGCATAGCTGTCGGGATCTTTTACTTGTTTTTCCCACAATTGGTAAAATTGTTGGCGTAAGGGGGCGGGCAGCTGACGTATTTCTGCGCGTAGTTGTTCTTGTTGTACTTCTAAATCATCACGTCGGGTCATTCGTTTAGCGACCTAAGGTGACGATCACTGTTTCTCTAGACCAAAATAGCCAAAATCGTCTATTTTCAATTACTTGAAATACTAATTGCCAGCCATTGCTGGCTTCTTTGTTAAGCGTTGCCTCTACTTTTTGCAAGGGCATACCGGAAGCGCCAAGAAATAAGGTCCCTAAGGCACCTTCGGTAATAGCGATAACTTTGTATTCTTGATAAGCCATGATGATTCCTAATCTAAAATAGTAATTGGCTGACTATAAGCTAAGCTTATAGTCAAAACCATAGTTATAGTTCAATCACAAGTGTGGGTTAAGTTTGCTCGAAAGGGGGCCTTTGTGCCGTGAAGCAGGGCGAGAGAATGAGACTACTTTGGTTGACGTTACATATTTGTTATATAATACTGCGATTGCCATATGGGGTTTCAAATTGAATTCATTAACCCTCAATTGTTAGGGATAAGCTATGAAAGTAACGATGCTGTATTACGACGAAGATAATCCCTTGTTGTTACAGCAGCAGGTTTTGTCTGATTTAGGTCAGAGTGAAAAAGGTCGAGTGGTTATCCCTAACGAAAAGAAAGCTGGGAAGATTATTATCGCTATTTTGGAAGGTGAGGTGAAGGTTCTGAACTCTTTAGGAGACCGGGCTTTCGCGGCTTTTGACTTAGAGAAGCAAATTGCCTTTGATGATGGAGGGGAATAAATCTATTCCACCGTAGATGAACCGCGAGTGACTATCGCGGTTCATTGTTTTTTATACTCTTGCAAAAACTAGCAATTTACCAAATAGTCGCTCTCAATATTTGGTCTGAGTTGTTAAGTTAATCTCCTAGCCATTTATTCCGTTCAGTTACGAGCGGGCTTGCTGCATATAAGGGGCACATCGCAAAAAATTACGCTTTCAGAAGTGGCTAGGTCAATTCCTCTGCGGATGATTTTCAGCTCATATTTTCTTATTGTCATCTGTATTATCCAGCCTCACCGGGGGCTCAAAATTTAGTGAACCAGGGCGGTTGATGGTAAGCTAATCAGCATTTGATGACCTTAATCGTTTTACTTAGTGTGGAGCAAATAATGCTAACCCCTTGTGATCTCGACCGCTTAGCGAAGTTATCGACTAAGCAGCAATCCTTATATTGTTTGGCCCTACTTCAGCGAATGTCGCCTAATTATTTATTGTTTTGTCAGGCGACAGAACAAGTTCATGAGGCTGATTTTCGTCGTTTACTGGCGTTATTTTGGGAAAGTGCTTTGCACCCGCAAACTAAAATTAACTTTTCGGTTCAGCGAGAGCGCTTCGAAACGCTGATCCCAGATCCTCAATTGTTTGACATGTATGGAGTATATCCAGCGTTAGATTGTTGTGTGGTGGTTGAATGCTTATTGAGTTGTTTACTTGAGCCGACAGGCCAGGAAGCAGAACAAGCTAGTCAGACTTCCTTAGCGAGTGTTTTGAGCCTCTTAGAATTGCAGTTGGGGGAACTCGATGAAGATGCGATGCTGCGGCAAGACTTAGTCCAACAAGAGCTAGAATTTCAAACTGATTTACTGGATATGATCGACCATTTAGAGAAAGGGAAATCGGGGGTAGAAATTTTGAAAACCTTCGCGTTGAACCAAGGTGTGAGTAATCTGGGGATCTGTTTAGAAGACAATTAAATGGTGTCGTCGCCAAGATTATGGATGATTTTGTGACTATTTACGCATAAATTGGTTAAAGCCCCGTCAAATAAGGCGTGAAAGTGGAAAAATTCTTTGCGCAGGGTTTTTTTTTCTCTTAAAGTGAAGCTGGATTATTTAAACGAACGTAAAGGATTTAGATATTATGAATAAAACTGAACTCATTGATGCGATTGCAGAAAAAGCTGACCTATCAAAAGCTCAAGCTAAATTGGCTTTGGAATCAACTTTAGGTGCTGTGACCGACGCACTTAAAGAAGGCGATCAAGTTCAGCTAATCGGCTTTGGTACATTCAAAGTTAACCACCGTGCAGCACGTACCGGTCGTAATCCTCAGACTGGTGCTGAGATCCAAATTGCTGCTGCTAATGTACCTGCGTTCGTCGCTGGTAAAGCTTTAAAAGAAGCTGTTAAATAATAGCGCTTTGACACTAGGGCATGTTGAGCTTTCGTGCTTGATTTTTGTTCGAGATAAAAACATTTTCGTCACGACGAGCGGTATCTAGCTTAGGCCGCTAAGCCAATAGCGCTCCATAAAGCTTTAAGTGCTGATTATGGTTCTCGAAAGTTTAACCCCTAGCTCTAGCCCTTTAAGGGCTAGTGTTTCTTTTCTCACCGCTCTCCTTTAGACTTTCCTCTCCACGACCTTTTCCAATATAGTCATGCTGTCTTAGCTGTCTTAGCTGCATTGGCATTTCTGTTTATTTCAGTGAAGGCTTATATCAATCTAAGTCATTATCTGTTGATTTTTGCTGGCCTAAATCACCGCTAATTGCGTCATGTATTTTGTAATTAGAGCCACTAGTTACTGCATTCGATGCCTCGTTATCGGCAGATTTATTCTACGCAATAAGTTGTTCATATAGTGAATCAGATTGGTATTATTGGGTATCTCTTTCTGGCGGTGATGAATCTTTGCCATCGTTGAATTCTAAATTAAGGAAGTATATGAAAGCGTTATTAGTTGTCGCTCATGGCAGCCGCCGTCAGCAATCGAATCAAGAAGTGATTGACTTAGCGGCTCAAATGGCAGGGCAGCTGCCTAGCTATCAGCAAACTCATGCGGCATTTTTAGAATTAGTCGAACCATCAATTAGTCAGCAGATCAATATGTGTGTCGCTGCCGGTATTGTTAACATTACCTTATATCCTCATTTTTTGGCTGCGGGTACGCATGTGGTGAATGATTTACCAAGAATTATTCAGCAAGCTGAAGCAAGTCATGCGGGCTTAAACATCACCTTGTTACCACACTTGGGAGGGTTTGATGGCTTAGCTACATTTGTGTGTCAATCCCTAGAACAATCCGTGGCAAATTGACGTAAGCGTGCCAGTAACTGCGGAACATAATGAGGATGTGCCATTTGTAATAAGTTGTGCCAATGGCGATGACCTAAGGTTTCTTTAAGCAACAAAATTACTTGAGTCAGTGGCGCATTCAGCAATAGCTCTGGGCGATATAAATAGTCGGCACCTTCTTGAAAAAACCAAGGACTAGCAGTGAAGCACTTAAATAGTTGTTGTTGCTCTGCTGCATGATGCAGTCGCTTGAGCTGCTTTACTGGGCTTAATTGTTTGACTTGTAAACTCAGTTGAGCCAATTCATCGATATTCGCTTGGCTAGGGAGGGAATGTAGAGAAAATAGGGCTTCAGCTAACTCGTTAGATGTAGAGCACTGAAATTTGTAATCGTCTGGGGTGTTTATGCTGCTATCTATACTCACAATCAACTTCTCTCGGTAGTAACCTCCTTGTTGATTTACGACATTGTATAGGCTTCCTATGAATATACTGGCTGATCGGTGAATGCTGGTCAATAGTTATACATTAATTTGTTGAGCTGTACACAAATACGTTTCGCTATTGTTTACTTCCATTTTCCCTAAGATAACTATAATACTTGGCAAACTCCGCCGATTCTGCTGTAGTAGCGCAACATTTCCATCTTGAGAGAAGACCATGAAAGTTGTAAAAGATAGTGTGGTGCGTTTTGAATATACTCTGCATGAAACCGACGGCGCGTTATTGGAAGCGACCGACCAAGATGCGGTCGCTTACCTGCACGGCCATAATTCGATGATTCCTGCGATTGAACAGGCCTTAGAAGGCCTAGAAGCTGGCGCAGAAATCAAGCTAAGTTTGGCGCCTGAAGATGGCTACGGTGTGCGTGATGAAAATGCAGAGCAGCGCGTGTCGGTAAAACACTTGCAAGGCGCTAAGCATTGGAAAGCTGGGATGGCTGCGCTCTTGGAAACTGAGCAAGGCCCTCGTCAGGTAACCGTGGTTAAGGTTGGGAAGTTTATGGCGACCGTTGATACCAACCATCCCTACGCGGGTAAACATCTCGACTTTGCTATCAAATTAATTGAGGCTCGTCCAGCAAGCGCTGAAGAATTGGCGCATGGTCATGCCCACGGTGCGGGTGGGCATCACCATTAAGTCTTATGGCTGAGCGTACATCAGATGGCGCAGCTAACTAGACCATTTCCAGCTGAGCGGATATGCTCAGCTCTTGATTTAAGGCACATAACATCGCTTTTAAGCTTGCGGTGAGAATGTCTTTATCGATGGCGACCCCAAGATAGCGTTTATTCGCGATCTTAGTTTGAATGTAACATACCGCTTCCGCTTCAGCTCCTCTACTTAAGGCATGTTCAGTGTAGTCGAGAACCTCGATAGTGAAGCCAAATTCCTGCTGTAGTCCGTTGACAAAGGCGGCCAGTGCGCCATTGCCATTGGCTTCAATCCTGCAGGTTTGCTCATCCCGTTGTAATACAACCTGTAAATGTTCTTGCTGTTGGTAGCTGATTTGGTAGTGGCCAAGTTGATAGGCATGGCTTTGCTTTAAATAAGTCTGCTGGAATAGCTGCCATATTTTTTCTGGGGTGATTTCTTCACCCGTTTTCTCGGCGTCTTGTTGTACCACTGCACTAAACTCAATGAGCGCCCAACGAGGCAGTTGAATGCCGTAGTCTCGCTCAAGGATATAGGCGATCCCGCCTTTGCCTGATTGGCTATTGATACGGATCACTTCCTGATAATCTCTACCTAAGTCACTAGGATCGATCGGTAAATAGGCCACATCCCAAGGCGCGCCAGTTTGCTGCTGTTCTAAACATTTCTTAATGGCATCTTGATGGCTGCCAGAGAAAGCGGTAAATACCAATTCACCAACATAGGGATGACGCGGATGTACTGGCAACTGGGTACAGTGTTTGACCACTTGTACTATTTCATCGATATTGGCCAAGTCCAACTCCGGATTTATCCCTTGACTGTATAGGTTCATTGCCATCGTCACGATATCCATATTTCCGGTGCGCTCGCCATTGCCGAGTAAGGTGCCCTCCACTCGGTCGGCTCCGGCAAGTTGCCCCAATTCAGCTGCGGCGATCCCACAGCCGCGGTCATTGTGGGTATGCTGGCTAATCACGAGATCTTGGCGATGGTCGATGTGCTGGATAAACCATTCTATTTGATCGGCGTAAACATTAGGCATCGACATTTCAACTGTGGCTGGAATATTAATGATTATTTTATTGTTGGTGTAAGGACGCCACTGGGCAACCACCGCATTACAAATTTCCACCGAGAAATCGAGTTCGGTTCCAGTAAAGCTTTCTGGTGAATATTGAAATTGCCAATTAGTCTCTGGGTAACATTCGGCCTGCCGCTGTAGTTCTTTTGCACCAGTGACGGCTATGTTAATGATACCCGCTTTATCCAGTTTGAATACCTTCTCGCGCTGTGTTCTCGAGGTTGAATTATAGAGGTGCACAATCGCGTTTTTCGCTCCGGCTAGTGCTTCAAATGTGCGCTCGATTAAGCCCGAACGGGCCTGAGTTAATACTTGAATGGAGACATCTTCCGGGATCTGATTGGTCTCGATTAACCATCGCACAAAATCGTAGTCGGTGGTTGATGCGGCAGGAAAACCAACCTCGATCTGTTTAAAGCCGAGCTTCACCAGAAGCGCAAACAAGGTTTTTTTCTGTTCCACCGACATCGGTTCAATCAAGGCCTGATTGCCATCGCGAAGATCCACACTACACCACTGTGGTGCTTGACTGATACTGTTATTGGGCCATTGTCGATTAGGTAAGTGAACCTTCTGAAAGGCTTGGTATTTTTTATAATTAAAAGTGGACATGATTTATCTCTACAGTTGAATTGAATGAATTTAGCCCAACGGACCGCCAGCGCGAGGCAAGAGAGTGCGCTGACGGCTAATTAATCGAAATATGGCAAATGGTAATTTCATTTAAAATTCTCAAGTGGAGAGTGATGAACAAAGTATAAGGAGATCTGCTGAGTGAGTGTTTGCGAGTTATGGTTTAATAAAGTTAATTTAGGGTTATTTATTTCAATTTATAACGCTTTTTTGATTTTATTATCCCTTCTAGAAGCTTTTGATTGAATTTTAAAGCTATGGCATTTGTTTTTGGGGGCTCTGCTTCACTGTCGACGCTGAAAAGAGCTAGGCGCTGTGGCTAGATAGATACGGACTAGATGGTGAATCAAGAAACATCAGGAATGGCGTCGCACTTGGCCTGTTTTTCATCTCAGAGCTGAACATAACAGGCCTCTGAGGACTAGAACTTAATTACTGCGCCGATATAGAAACCTTTATTAAAGCTTAAATCGTTTGCAGAACGATAGTGAAACTGAATGCTACGGTAACCTAAGTACACGTTAGCATGGGGCATCAGCGAATAAGCCACTCTTGCATCTAAGTTGTAGTAACGACTTAATTCATGACTGGCTAACACCGAAGGTGCGTAGTAAGCACTTCCTGAAATTGTTAAATCTGGGGCAATGAGAATGGCGTAGTTTCCTCCAATGGTTACGGCATGCGCGTTCGCGTGATGATTTGCCCACAATGTGTTGAACTTAGTGCCAATTGCAAATTTATGATTGTCCTGCTGGTGGGTTGCCTTGATCCCTAGCTCTGCTAAATCGCCTTCAGGTCGAGAGTACATATAGTTTGCCGACACCTCAGCTGCAGGCCCTATCGCGCTGGTAAAACCAGCTCTGAAGGCATCATCATTCAGTTCAAAGTTAAATTCACTCGCATAGACAGTAGGAATAGTGAGTATGGTGATGTAAACCGCTAAAATATAAGTTCTAAACATGAACGTCCTATTAATGAATTATTTTCGGATTAAAGTGTGGCAATGGTAGCTATATTTTTTATATTTGTCTTTACTATTGTGTTTTTTAGTTCTTTGTATTTATTTCGATTTCTCTCGATTTCTCTCGTCTTGTATCTGTTAAGCGAGAAACTGTATCGAACTGAACGGGCAAGGGAGTAAAAACTCGGTAGGCTTGGCAGGAGTGGCCTATATTTAGGCGACAGTGGCAAGTTGCTACTGTGAAGCCTATGTTTGAAAAGGAGAGCAAACATGCCGTTATTCAATCGTTTAGTTGCAGAAGGGATTGGTACTTTTTGGTTGGTTTTAGGGGGCTGTGGTAGTGCTGTATTAGCGGCGACTTTTCCTGAGGTAGGGATTGGCTTGGTTGGGGTATCACTAGCCTTTGGTCTGAGCGTTCTCACCATGGCTTATGCCATTGGGCATATCTCTGGTTGTCACCTTAATCCTGCGGTCACCATCGGTTTAATGGTGGCAGGGCGTTTTTCTAAGTTTGATGTATTCCCTTATATTTGTGCCCAGTTACTTGGCGGATTTGTGGGCGCAATTATTTTGTACTTGATTGCCAGTGGTAGCGCTGATTATGATTTGGCTAGCCATGGTTTGGCGAGTAATGGTTACGGCCTGCATTCACCAGGAGGCTATAGTTTAGTCGCAACCTTTATTTGTGAAATAGTGATGACCTTTATGTTTTTATTCATCATTTTAGGGGCTACTGATCAGCGTGCACCAGTGGGGGGCGCCCCCTTGGCGATTGGTTTGGGATTAACTTTAATCCATTTAATATCTATTCCGGTGAGTAATACCTCGGTGAATCCGGCTCGTAGCACTGCGCCTGCCTTAATCGAAGGGGGGATTGCCTTAAGTCAATTATGGTTGTTTTGGCTTGCACCACTCGTTGGGGCGGTTTGTGCTGGTTTGATGTATAAACAAATTGCCGCGAAGAAAGAATGAACTTGATTTGGGCTGTTGATCCTTCATCACTCATGTTATTCCAAGGATCAACAGATTTTGGTTGTCGAGGGAGTAGGGGAAGCAATATTTCTTAGGCTTACTTTTTCGCCTCACGCCTCGAGTCTATAAAATAGCCCTCAAGGTTTATCTTATTTCTAGAGCCGCTGCGCATCGAGAGTGGTCGCAGCGGGACCAATTGAGAGACGGGCTATTTATGTCGTCGAGTTACTGGTGACTAACGGTATCCTTAGTCTGCTGGGTGTCGATCACAATATTGCCGTGAGCGCCTGCTTGCATCACGGCTTGATGAGCGGCGCTGGTTTCGGCCAAAGCAAAACTTTGTCCTATCACAGGGCGAACAAATCCCGCTTCGGCACCTGCATAAAGGGCCGTATGGATCTGTTTTAGCTGTGCGCTATCGGCGTGCGCTAAGGCCATTCCCATAATACAAGCATCTCGAGCCATGAGATCTCGAGGATTAATCTCTACACTGCCTCGGCTACCGATCACAACCACGCGTCCTCTTGCATTGAGTAGCGGTAGATCATCGCCTAAGTTTTGATTCGCTAGCATCTCTAATATTACATCCACCCCACCGGCTTGTTGCAGTTGTTGGTAGTGTTGCGTTTGATGGTGGTTTACTACCACATCGGCACCTTGTTGTTTGAGTAGTGCCAAACCGGCTTCGCTGCCAGCGCTGGCAAAAACCCGACAACCCGCAGCTTTGGCGAGTTGAATTGCGGCGAGTCCGACGCCTCCGCTCGCGCCGTGAATAAACACCGTTTCTGCGGCTTGAGCATGGGCTCGAATAAACAGAGCTCGCCAAGCTGTAGCATATGGTGTACCTAAACAGGCACCTTGTTCGAAGCTTAAGTGATTCGATAGAGGATAAACCTGTTGCGGGCTGGCCAAGCACTGTTCAGCGCTGGCACCGCTGAGTGTTCCTGCGCAATAAACTCGTTGTCCGAGACTTAGGCCTGTGACGTCAGCACCCACGGCAATGATCACGCCTGCGGCATCTTTTCCAGGCGTGTGTGGGAAGTTGGCGGTGTAGTTATTACTACCGGCTACGATATAAGTATCTACTGGGTTGACCCCAGCAGCCTTGACTGAGATTAGCACTTGTTGTTGATTTGCAACGAGGTCTGGCAGTTGATTGAGCTTCAGTTGGTCGCCATGGAATTGCGCTTGTATTGCCTGCATCGTTTCTCCCTTATATAGCAGTGACGGTTAGTGGATTAGCATACCGCAGTTTTCTCATTTGTAACGGTTTAAGAAAATACTTGCGAAATTTTTTATCAAACAATAGTTAACAATTTTCACAAATTCGCTCTGCGCTGTGGTTTGGAAAGCCTTTCAAATGATTTTTTGGTAATTTAATTACTTAAAGTGAAATTTAGTAAGACTAAAATGAAAAAACGTAATGTTAATTGTGTGCTGTGTCGCATAATATTAATCCCAAGAGAGAAAGTTACTAACAAAAACACTTTACATAGTTAGCGACTTTTAAGATTGAAGCAAACAAAACAATAGGTGAACATATTATGGAATTATTTGGTTTATTTTACGCATTACAATCACAGGCAAACAATAATCAACAAAGCCAAGCGCAACGTAATCGCTAGTCATTTACAAGCAAAAGGAAAATATTATGTACGATTTATTTGGATTGGTCGCCCTTAGCTACCTAGGTTACAAAAAACACGATGACGCCAGTGTTAAGCAACTGAATCGTTAATCTGATTGATCAACTGAGTTAAACTTTTACTAAAGAGAGAAAAATTATGATGGAATTAATGGGTTTGGTGGCATTAAGCTACTTACAAAACAAAAAGACTGAAGAACAACGTTTCGCGGAGTTAACTCGTTAATTTGTAAGACTTCGTTCAGTTATACTAACACTCAATAATTGTCACACAGAGATCATCGCCGATCAGGCGAAAGCTTCCCCGTTTAGGGTGGCCTAAATCACCTTCTATTTAGATTGACTGCAACCAGTCACATGCGCTCAACAGCGAGCGAATAAGGCCCTTGGTCGAATCACTTACGACTCACCGTATTGATGACTGATGAGCAGCCCATCGAATACTAATCTAACCATTACTGGTTTATTTTTGCTAGCCTAGATCACCGCTAACTGCGTGATGTATCTTGTCATTAGAGCCACTAGCTACTGCACTTCCTGGCTGATTATCGGTAAATTAATTCTGCGTAATAAATTGCTCATCTAATTAATTAGATTGCTATAACATCTTCTGGCCAGTATGAAGCAGCTTAACGTTTGGCTAACTCGACACACTCTCGATAGACATGGCAATCCACCAGGTGATCGTTCACCATACCCACCGCTTGCATAAAGGCATAACAAATCGTGGGTCCAACAAAATTAAATCCTGCTTTTTTTAAGGCTTTCGACATTGCTTGTGATTCTGGGCTTTCAGCTGGAATGTCTTGCATATGGGTATAGCGATTTACAATGGTTTTGCCGTTTACAAAGCTCCAAATATAGTCGCTAAAAGTTTGGCCTTGTGCCTCTATCGCTAAATAGGCTCTGGCATTCTTAATAATGGAATTAATCTTAAGCTTATTGCGTACGATCCCTTTGTTTTCCATTAAGCGGGCGCAGTCTTGGTCTTGGTATTGAGCGATTTTGTCTGGTTGGAATTGAGCAAAGGCTTGATAGTAGTTTTGCTGTTTACGCAGAATGGTTATCCATGACAAACCGGCTTGTTGTCCATCTAAACAGAGCTTAGCAAATAGTTCTTTTGAGTCATAAACTGGCCGCCCCCAGCTATGGTCGTGATAATGTTGATAATCTGGGGCGTCACCACACCATGTGCAGCGTTTGATTAAAGCCTCTTGGGTCATCGTGATTACTCCTTAAAAGAATTCTTGGCTATTGCTCGCCTTGATAAGGCTTGGCTAATCTTCTGGAACATCATCCATATCGGGGATTTGATGCCCCGTTGGTGTTGGCCGCGAGGGGCTCTCGGGTTTAGGTGGCAGCGTGGTCGCCTCATCATCTGTAACTTGGGGGGTGGCATCATTCTGGTTTAGGCTGGGTGTTAGCCCCATCTGTTCCGCATTATTCTCGACAACTTTTTTCTTCACTTGTTCACCCTGTTGTTCAAGAGCTTCTATGCTTCGGCGTTCACCAAGGTTAAACACAGCGTAACCAGCGCTGACAAATTGGTCCTGAGCACGGCCAAGAACGACGGCATTGAAAGGTGCGTATAGATTCTCGATTTCATTATTAATCGGGTTGCTAATTTCACCTAACAGTTGCCCCTTGTTTACTTTTTGCCCTAGGTTGACTTTGTTTATCAGGATCCCGCCTTGGCGAGAGCGCAGCCACTCGGAGGCATAAAATACCGGTTGTGGTGAAGACCAAAAGAAAGAGCGCGGCAACATACCGATGGAACTTAAATAACTGCGTAGCGCTTTGACGCCAGTTTCAACCATTTTTACATCAACGGTGAAAGGACCTCCCACTTCCATCACCACCGCGGGGATCCCAGCGGCGGTTGCTGCGCCACGTAAGCTGCCTGGGGGAGCAATGCTTTGTAGTACCGAAACCGCACCAAATTGTTTGGTTAATTCCGCAACCGAAGTTAGAGTGATATCGGCCCGTAATTGAGTCACATTTTCCCGAAACATTGAGCCAGAATGCAGATCAATGACACTGTCACAGTGACGGATAATGCTGGTAAATAAGCTATAAGCGACGCGAGAGGCGGTTGAGCCGTTAGCATTACCAGGAAAGGCGCGGTTAAGATCACGTCGGTCTGACATATAGCGATCTTTGCGCCATAGTCCGTCAATATTGACCACTGGAACCGAGATAATGCTGCCTTTGAGATTTTCTGGTTTTAGGTTTTGTACGACTCGGCGGGCAATTTCAACCCCGTTGACCTCATCACCATGGATCGCGGCAGTTAAACATACGGTTGGCCCTGCTTCTTTACCATGCAATACCACGACCGGGGTGGCCATTTCGAAGCCACCAGGCAGGTGACCGGAAAACCAATCTAGGGTGGCTTTGCTGTTCGGTGAGAGCTCGGTATTGAGTAAATGAAGCGGTCCCCATGTCGCTTGCTCTGGGGGCGGCTCGGCTAAATTTTTCTGAGTTTTGCTCGAGAGCGGATCGTTGCCAACAACTATCGGAATAATGTTTTCGGGTTGGGCCGGCAAAGCTTGTTTGTCATCGCCTGACTTTTGTTGCAGGTCCAGCTCGGTAGGGTTTGCTTCGACTGACTTTCCCTTCGACTCGGTTTCTGGGAGGATGTTTGGTTTAGGCTCGGGGATTGGTTGTGGTTCACTCGATGCCGTGTCGTTTTCAATAAGTGCGGGATTGAGCGCTTCTTCATATTGTTCTTCTTGTTCGGTGGCAAACAGCATAGAACTAACGCAAAGCAAGGTGAAGCATAGCGGGATACGAAGCAACATAAAGTTTCCAGTTATCAATGAGTCAAGGATAGATACCTATCCAATATTGGTAAGTGTAACAATTATCACAGTAAAAGGCCTTATTGCTTATTAGATCAGAGGCTATATCGCAAGGGTTAAAAACCAATAAACAGTACTTAAGGTATTGATTAGAGCCTTACGGTTGAAGCGCCCTAAGGCAACTCGGCTTGAATGAGTACATTACGTGGACTAGTTTGAAAGGGGAAAAGTTCCACGAGTTTTAGCTGATAGCCATGCTTTTGTAAAAATAAGCAACGGTCCAGAATCAGCCAGCGCTCTAAGATGGGTCTAAATAGTTGTTGTATCAGTTCACTTTTACGTACTTGAAGATGGCGCTCTCGTCCTAGGTTTAAATAATCTGCCCAGTCGATGGACTCTGGCAGCGCCAGTTGGTGTTGTTGACTCGCCCATTGGGCAAAATCGGCAAAGCTACTCCCTTGAGCAAACCAGTGTTTCGCCACCGACGGCAACGCTTGGTAGTCGCTTTGCCCAGTCACTTGCTCGCGTAAACATTGGTAACTTAAGCGCCAATGGATCTCGGTTTGACGTAGGTTTTGCACCCGCTGACCCGAGGTAACCGACTGAGCCACGGCCAAGCGTAAGTCCGCTTTACTCAATTGAAGGGAGCTTTGTTGAGCCTGCTCGGAGAGCGGCTGATAGTAAGGGGTGCTAATGAGGTGATAGCAGCAGGGGCATAGGCTGAGTCGTTGTGGTCGCTGCTGACTGGCTAAGCGAAGTAGCTGTAGGTGCAACTCACCGCAAGCGTGTAAGGCCACTACATGTTGTTGCTTGTTGAGCGTGGCTTGGGGAGGCTCAGCTAATACATCACAGTGTTCAAAATGTTGGCTTAAGTTTAATTTTTGGGCCAACTGTTGCCCCTCTTCACAGAGCGGTGCCTGCCACTCTAGGCTGGTGACGGGCAGCTGGTGATGGTAACTAATGAAGCGCCCCAAGTGACCTTTGCCTGCACACCACTCCAATACTGGTCTTGTCTCGCCGTGTAATTGTTGGCAAAAGGCTGCAATTTGTTCCAATTTACGGCCTTTAATACCGTTACTCAACCAAAATGGGCTGATTAAACTGCGCGTTTGAGGAACCGTTAAGGGCCATGATTCTTGGTTTTGCGTTAGTTCTGGGAAATACTCAGCAAAATAGCTTCTAGCCAGCGTGGGCTGTTGTTCAAATTGGGTCAGCTGCTCAAGGCTTAGTTGTTCTAAGCGGTGTTTGAGTGAGGGCTTTGGCCAAGGGAATGTGTGATGGGCAAAAGGACTGAATTGCCAATAGTCTTGGTAATCTGTAAGCCATTGATCATAGCAAGCAAACAAACGCTGAGTTTGTTTTACCGAGATGAACGCAGAAGTAAATGTCATTGGTTTAATTAAGATAGACCTTGGTAGCGTCCACTTTTGTGATTCAATGATATCACGATATTGAGCGCGACCGCGCCAACAATGGACCATAGTAAAACGCTTAATGGGACGAGGAAGTAAGAGGCAGCAACAATCATAATATCGAGCCCCATTTGCACCTGACCTGCACGAATATTAAAACGTTGTTGTAAATATAAGGCTAGAATATTCACCCCGCCTAAGCTGCCTTTATGGCGGATCAGGATCAACATACCAGTGCCAATTAAGAAACCGCCACAGAGTGATGCATAACTTCTCTCAATATGTGAAACACTGAGGACCAGATGCATATAATCGGTAAACAAAGAGACCAGCAATACACAAGCGACGGTGCGAAAAGTGAAGCTTTTGCCCATCTTGGCAAAACCCAAAATAAAAAAGGGTAAGTTAATGAGTAAAAATATTTGACCAAAGCTTAACTTAAAAAATTGACTGGATAACAGAGCCAAACCCGCGGTACCACCAGTGAGTAATTGAGTCTGTTTAAAGAAAAATAGTCCTAAGGAAACCATCAGGCTGCCAATTAATAGGGCTAAACCATCTTCTAATAAATTATGCTTTTCCATGTTACGCTCTTCGCAATGATGACAGTGAATAATAGCACTGCTTGAGTAATATTGAGATTAAGCTTTGCATCATGTGAAAAATACAAAAAAAACCACTAAATATCGATCATTTAGTGGTTTTATATGTTATTAGCATTCAGCTTAAGGCTTAGCCTTGGCTTTTTTCTCGGGCGATAGCGCGGTAGCCGATGTCGTGACGATAGAACATACCGTTCCAAGACACTTTTTTGACTAAGGCGTAGGCATTGGCTTGAGCCTCTGTCACGCTGTTGCCTAAGGCGGTAGCACACAGCACTCGACCACCACTAGTCAGGAGCTGACCGTCTTTTTCGCTAGTCCCTGCGTGGAATACTTTGGCGTCTAGGCTTTCTTCGCTCAAGCTGGGTAGGTTAATCACATCCCCTTTCGGGTAATCACCTGGGTAGCCTGCAGCGGCGAGGACCACACCCATGGCTGCACGAGAGTCAAATTCGGCAGTTTTACTATCGAGTTTACGATCAACGGCGGCTAAACATAGCTCAACGATATCAGATTGCATTCGCATCATTATCGGTTGGGTTTCTGGATCTCCGAAGCGACAGTTATATTCGATGATTTTTGGCATGCCATCAGCCATGATCATCAAACCAGCATATAAGAAACCAGTGTATTCGTTGCCTTCAGCAGCCATGCCTTTTACTGTCGGCATGATCACTTGATCCATAATGCGTTGGTGAATTTCAGGAGTTACTACCGGTGCGGGTGAGTAAGCCCCCATGCCGCCGGTATTTAAGCCGCTGTCACCGTCGCCAACTCGTTTATGATCTTGGCTGGTGGCCATGGCTAATACGTTGCTGCCATCCACCATCACGATGAAGCTAGCTTCTTCGCCATCTAAGAACTCTTCAATTACCACGCGTGAACCTGCTTCACCAAAGACGTTATCGGCGAGCATATCTTCGATTGCCGCGATTGCTTCGGCTTCGGTCATCGCCACAATCACGCCTTTACCTGCTGCTAAGCCATCGGCTTTTACCACGATGGGGGCGCCCTGCTGCTTAACATAAGCAATGGCAGGTTCAACTTCGGTAAAGGTTTGGTAGTAACCCGTTGGGATGTTGTGACGGGCTAAAAAATCTTTGGTAAAAGATTTAGAGCCTTCAAGCTGTGCTGCTTTTTCGGTGGGGCCGAAGATCTTTAGACCCGCAGCGCGAAAAGCATCCACCACGCCAATCACTAAGGGGCCTTCAGGGCCGACAATGGTCAGTTCAACTTGGTTCTGTTGCGCAAAGCTCAGTAGGCCGGCAATATCTTCAACATTAATTGCAACATTTTCCAGCTTTGGCTCAAGCGCCGAACCAGCGTTGCCGGGGGCCACAAAGACTTTATCAACTAAAGGAGACTGGGCGGCCTTCCAAGCCAGCGCATGTTCACGGCCACCGCCGCCAATCACAAGTACGTTCATTTTTGTTTATCCAATACTGAGCAAACCCGGCTTGGTCAGGCCAAGCCACAATATAAAACAGCCAGCGTAAGGCTGGCTGTTATTCGTTTAGTGGTAGAAGTGGCGCATGCCGGTGAATAGCATGGCCATGCCGTGTTCATCCGCAGCCGCGATGACTTCGTCATCACGCATTGAGCCACCGGGTTGAATGACGCAGGTGATGCCCGCTTCGGCAGCGGCATCGATGCCATCGCGGAACGGGAAGAAGGCATCGGATGCCATCACGCTTCCGGCGACTTCCAGATTTTCATCGGCGGCTTTAATACCAGCGATTTTAGCACTGTATACACGGCTCATTTGGCCAGCACCGACCCCAATCGTCATGTTCCCTTTGGCGTAAACGATGGCATTCGATTTCACGAATTTAGCCACTTTCCAGCAGAATAGCGCGTCACGTAGTTCTTCTGCTGAGGGTTGACGTTTGCTGACGACGCTTAGCTCTTCTTGACCGACCATGCCTTGATCGCGGTCTTGCACCAATAAACCACCATTTACCCGTTTCAGTTGTAAACCGGTGGTTTTAGTTGACCACTCGCCACATTGCAGCAGACGCACATTCTTCTTCGCGGCAACAATTTGTGCTGCTGCTTCAGAAACTTTAGGCGCAATGATCACTTCCACAAATTGGCGAGAGACAATGGCTTCGGCGGTATCGGCATCGAGTTCTCGGTTAAAAGCGATAATGCCACCAAAGGCTGAAGTTGGATCGGTTTGATAAGCGCGCTGGTAAGCTTGCAGAATGTCATCTCCTAAAGCAACGCCGCAAGGATTGGCGTGTTTCACGATGACACAACATGGCTCAGCAAATTCTTTTACACACTCAAGGGCGGCGTCTGTATCGGCGATGTTGTTGAATGACAAGGCTTTACCCTGTAGCTGAGTGGCAGTCGATACCGAGGCTTCTTCAATGTTTTTTTCTACATAAAAAGCGGCTGCTTGGTGGCTGTTTTCGCCATAGCGCATATCTTGCTTTTTAATGAATTGGCTATTAAATGTTCGTGGAAACTTACTTTCTTCATCACCTTCGGTGTTGTCGCCGTAGCTTGGGACCATGGTACCGAAGTAGTTTGCAATCATCCCGTCGTAGGCGGCGGTGTGTTCGAAAGCGGCAATGGCGAGGTCGAATCGAGTGGCTTGAGTTAACGATTTATCGTTATTAGCCATTTCTGCCAATACACGGTCGTAATCCGAAGCGTTCACCACGATGGTCACGTCTTTATGGTTTTTCGCTGCACTGCGCACCATGGTTGGTCCGCCAATGTCGATGTTTTCTACCGCATCGGCCAGGCTGCAATCTGGGTTTGCCACGGTTGCTGCAAATGGGTAAAGGTTGACCACCACCATATCAATGGCATTGATGTCGTGTTCAGCCATGACTTGGTCATCGGTGCCGCGTCGACCTAAAATGCCACCGTGTACTTTAGGATGGAGTGTTTTTACCCGTCCATCCATCATTTCTGGGAAGCCTGTGTAGTTTGAGACTTCAATCACGGCGATGCCGTTATCAGCCAGTAATTTAGCGGTGCCACCAGTAGATAAGATCTCTACGCCTTGGTGGGCTAAAGATCGAGAGAATTCGATGATGCCTGTTTTATCTGAAACACTGATCAGTGCACGTCGAATCGGTCGAGCGTTTTCCATTGGGGTTTTATCCTCATTAGCAGTTATGTGCGCTAGCGGTACAAGTTGCCCGAAAAATAAACAACTTAGGTTTGAGGCGCGCATTTTACAGGAAAAGTCTTAAGAATGTGCAATTTTTAGTAGATTAATCATCCGTAGGTAGCATTGTTTAGTCCTTATTTTTTATTGAAATTTATGTGAAAACAGCAACTTCGATTGCTGTTCAAGGTGGTGATTAATGGACGGATTGGTTTATTTTAGCTTGGGGGAGCCGCTCAGTTGCACTATTGGGGGAGTTTCAGGTGATAGCGATTACGTCCAGTTTGTTTACTGATGTACAGCGCTTGGTCAGCTAAACTCACAACTTTTTCAAGGCTGGTGTCGATGTTTTCTGCAATGGATACCCCAATACTGATGGTCAGCATGGTTTGATCTTCAACTAAAGTGAAATTATGGGGGATGGCAGCTTTACGGATGGCTTCAAGTAAGTTGTTCGCGGCAAGTGTGGCATATTGTTGATCGCTATTACTTAATATGGCGATAAATTCTTCGCCACCATAGCGTGCAATTAGATCCCCCGGACGTTTACAAATTTGGCTGTCGATTAGGGTTCTAGCGACAAGCTCCAGGCAAATATCGCCCGCGGGATGACCATAGTGATCGTTATATTGCTTAAAATGGTCGATGTCGATCAGCATAATAGTGATCGGATATCCATCGCGTTGTGCGCGGCGCCACTCACTATTTAAAAAAGTATCGGCGCAGCGTCGATTGGGGATGCCGGTGAGGCTATCAGTGATAGATACTTGCTCGAGTTCTTGGTAGGCGGCGCGCAGTTGCTGCTGAGCCGCCTCTAGGTTGGCGGTTCGTTGTTTAACCCTATCTTCTAATACCAGTTGGGCTTGATATAAGCTGCGCTTGCCGTTACGGAGGCTGATATACAGCAACATAAATAGGCTAAAAGTCACCACTAAAGAACTAATGATGCCAATTAATACGATGTTTTTGGTTCTACCATAAACGTTATATGCCTCGGATTTGTCGATTTCGGTGGCAAGGCCAAAGCCATAGTTGGCTTGCCAACTCCAAGCGCCTAATACCAATATACCTCGGTAGTCTCGGTAACCTTCTATATTGAAGTCCGTTTGCCCTCGAGTGGCGCTTTGTGCCATCAGTGTGAGTGGTAGTTTAGATAGTTTTTGGTCTCGCCTCTCCAAGATATTGCTACCGGGATCGGTGATTCGAATGGTGTTGATGGCACTTTGTGCGGGCGCTAACAAACCGACTCGATGAAGTTGCTCGTCGGAACGAGAATTTGAAAGCATTACACCATTTTGATCAAAGGCATAAGTTGCACCGCTGTCCCAGATGTTGCCAAGTTGGGTGATCGTATTAAAGTGTTTATGTTGATCGGCACCGATGATCAGAACGGCAATCACCTGTCGTTGTTCATCGAACACTGGTGAACAAAAGTAAATGTGACTTTGGGGGGCGCGCTCGGTTTTGACTGAGCCTGTGATAAAACGAGTTTCACCAGCTAATACCCGTTGTATCGCTTGTGAGCTTAATTCAAATAAAGGGTGGCGTGTGGTTTGCTGCGTGAGGTTCGAACTGAGGATTTGGCCATTGCGGCGCGTCAGCCAATAGTTCTGATCTTGATAACTTTCCATAATAAAACGCAGACTTTGTGCCAGCTGTTGTTCTGCTTTGGCAAACTGCGATGGACTAGGTTTACTGCGAGTGAAGGTCTGCGCAATGCTGCGCAGTGATTGAGAGCGGGTGATGTTATCTAATTCTGTCAGTCGGTGTTGTAGCCAAATATGCTGAGCTTGTTGGGTGGTATGCAGAGTGGTTAATAGAGATTTTTTTACCTTGTTTTTAATTTCACGATCAACATTGTTTAGCGCAGTAAATACAATGGCGAGGATCGCGAGGCTGAAAAAGGCTAATAAGGCAGCACCCAAGCCGAGCTTAACCACGTTGGGCTTCGTTCGCTTGTTGATAACTTGACTGACTTTATTTGGCATGTTCGTCGCTAATTTGGCCGGCGTTCATTAAGTATGGACGCCGACTCTGTTTAGCTCAAATTACTGATATTTAATAATTTTCCTGTCAATAGCCTGATGCTTTAATGATTTACTTGTCACTTTTCACTTGGTGTATTGGGCAACTGATTTTTCAACTCTAACTCTTTGATTTCTTTCCATAGTTGCTCCGCATCGGCACTTAGCATCGAATAGCTCATAATGTCGCCTCGTCTTTGCGCGAGCATTGCCGATTCCAGTAAAACATCATATTTTTTTCGTTTACGTTTCAATGGATTTACTTTTAAAAAATTAAACATAGTTACTCCTCGGTTAAAAGGAATAACGTTGCAAGTATTAAAAAAGTTCTTTGGGCATGCTTATTTTTATCGATAAAGGGCGCTTTTGATTCAAGCTGCGATTTTGGTCGCTATGGTGCAAGTTTATGCTCGGTCTAATAGAACAGGTCCTTGCGCTTGTTCAGCTAGGATGTCATCGGGATTGTAGAGCGGACAATTCTGCATGGAGAGGCAACCACAACCAATACAGCCGTTGAGAGAATCCCTAAGCTTTTCTAGTTGATGGATCCGTTGATTTAATTGTTGGCGCCAGACCTTTGACAGCTGCTGCCAGTCTTGTTTGGTTGGAGTGCGTTGATCGGGCAGGCTGGCGAGGGCCAGCTTAATGTCTTGTAAACTGATCCCCAATTTTTGTGCGGCTTTGATCACCGAGACCCGTCGTAGTACATCGGCCCGATAACGGCGTTGGTTGCCCTGGTTACGCCAACTTTGGATCAGCCCTTTACTTTCGTAAAAATGCAGTGTCGATATTTTCACGCCACAGCGTTTGGCGACAAAACCTACCGATAGGGCTTTTGGTGGAGTGCTGGTCATCGCTTTTCCTCAAATGAATATTGTTTGAGGATAAGAAAAAAACTCCTTTACCTCAAGTTAACTTGAGCTTTTATGCTAAACACAAATATCACCGAGTCGTCGATTCGCTGGTGTTCACAGCAATGATCAATAACGAAGGAAATCACAATGTATTTAGAACATTTGAATTTAGTGGTGAGCGATCTTGATGCTACGCTTAAGTTTTACGGGGCCGCTTTTCCCCACTGGTATATTAGAGGACAAGGTCATCAGTTATGGCATGGAACCCCAAGAAATTGGGTTCACTTTGGTGATGAAACGCATTACTTAACTTTTAACGATAGTGGTCGAGGGGAAAATCGGTCTTTGACAAGTAACCAACTGGGCTTGGCACATTTCGCTTTTGTTACCGATAATATCGAGGCGTTGAGCCAGCGTTTGCTGCAAGCTGGTTTTCCGATTCACAACCAGGGCGCGGCGACACAATATCGTAAAAATGTATACTTCCTAGATCCCGATGGTTTTGAGCTTGAATTTGTACAATATCTGTCCGATATTCCCGCAGAGCGAAATCAATATTTATAAATCTGTCAGCTGTGGGCGGAGACTCTCATCACTTGGTTTATTTGGATGATTTGTCTAGCCGTAGATGTAGGCTTAGCTGGCGGCAATTCTCGGTTGATTGCCTACATCCCAGACTAACTGAAATAAAATGCTATCGTCCTATGTGGCGTAAATATGAACTCTGTTTAAACACTAGAGTTTGGTATTGGCATTGCTTTATTTAGTATCAATGGTTTTTTAAATAAGCTCGGCAATGCTCGCCGGATTTTCCACGAACACTCAAATGTGGGGACGAGCCCCCTCTGATTGTGGCAAGGAATGTATTGGGTGCAGCCAGCCTACAGATATTACTTATATTCTTGTTTTCTGATAGCCAACTCCTAAGCCATGTAACTTTAGATACGATTCTTTTTATTATCTATCTGGGGCTATGTGGGCCGGAGTTGTTTACTTTCTTTATATGCTTCTCATATCGGAAACAGGCCAGTATGTACCTCACTCACCAACGATCTAGTCCCCACATTCGGTGTCTTGATCGGTGTTATCTTTGCTAACGAAAATGTGGCTCTGAATACTTGGATTGCCTTAGCATTGATACTAATTGCAGTGGCCCTTAATTAAGAGAAGGCAGCAAAGTAACAGCTTGAGCATGGTCACTCTGGCAGATATTTGTATGTGCCACTTTAGCTGGTGCACTAAAAGTCATCAACTTGCATCATATACTGTAATAAAATTATCCCGTCAGCAGGCTTAGACTCTGCATTGAACCAAGAGATTTTTATCATTCCAGAAAAAAAAGGTTGACCCTAAACCTAGCTATAGGGTTTATCCTGTAGTGAATGGGAGGTATTTATGTATCGGATCGGGGAATTAGCCAAGCTAAGTGGCTTAAGTGTCGAGGCCTTGCGTTTTTATGAGCGCAAGGGGCTACTGAAAACGCCCGCGCGCGAGGCCAACCAATATCGTATTTATAGTGAGACAGATGTAGCTCGATTGCGCTTTGTGCAGCGGGCAAAGCAATCTGGTTTATCAATTAAAGATATCGCTGAATTACTGAACCTGCGAGAGCGAGCCGAGCAGGTGAGTTGTCACGATGTGAGCGTCCTTATCGAACAAAAGTTGGTCAAGGTACAGCAGCAACTCGCTCAGCTACAGGCTTTTGAAGCGACTTTGCGCCAATTACATGAGACTTGTTGTGGTGGCAGTGAAAGTGCTGCCCAGTGTTCAATATTAAAGGCTTTAGAAGATGTTATTGACTAATTTTATTGGATTATTTCTAAGTGCTGCGCCTTGGTTATTACTAGGCTTTGTGATTGCCGCCAGCTTGAAACTGGGCTTACCGAGTCGTTGGTTGGCTAAGCATTTAGGTAATAACCGACCGAGTACAACAATAAAAGCAGCGTTTATTGGCGCGCCTTTGCCATTGTGCTCTTGTGGGGTGATCCCCGCTGCGCTGGGTCTACGCCGTGCTGGGGCTTCGAATAGTGCCACCACCTCTTTTCTAATCGCAACACCGGAAACTGGAGTTGATTCGGTGGCCATTTCCTATGCGCTGTTGGGGCCGGTGATGGCAATTATTCGTCCTATTGCGGCGATTGTGAGTGCCATCGTAGCGGGCCTTTTAGTTGGTAATAGTGAAGCTGGTCAAGCGCCAAAAACTGTGGTTAAGAGTTGCTGCAGCGGTGGTCAGTGCGCTAGTCAATCATCGCCCGCCGAGACTCCCACAGCAGACTGGCGTAGCAGTTTACGGCGCTGGGCAGATGCCTTGCTTGAGATGGTACGGGATAGCTACCTATGGTTGTTTGTGGGTTTGGCATTTGCTGCATTGATTCAAACTTATTTGCCAGAAAGCTTTATGACCCGGTGGGGGCAGGGGTGGGGCACCATGGTGGTGATGGTCTTAGTCGGGATCCCTATGTATATCTGCGCAACGGCCTCGACACCGATAGCCGCGGGCTTGATTATCGCTGGCATTTCACCGGGGGCAGCTTTGGTGTTTATGTTAGCCGGGCCAGCGACCAATATTGCAACGCTGATGTTAGTGCGCCAGGAGATGGGCATGCGAGCCTTGGTCGCCTATTTAAGTGGGGTGATTGTGACAGCGATGGCCTTTGGTTGGAGCCTGGATTGGGCTATTGGCTATTGGCATTGGCCGGTGGATCCGGTGGCTTGGCAACAACAACAGTTCATTGCCACCACTTGGGTACTCGCTAGCAGTAGTATGATTGCGGCACTGGTGGCTTATGCGAGTTGGCAAGACTTACGGCAAAGCTGGTTTAGAAAAAGGGCTTAACGAGTAAGCGAAGTGCTTCGCTTACTGATGGTGGTTAGGATTTGTTTGGAATGCGCTTAAATACCGCGCCATTAGTTAAGCGCAGTGTTTCGCCATCTCTGATGATTGGCTGCTCTACGGCTTGCATAAATTCCATTTCAATCTTGTTCAGAGGAGCAGCACAGATCATCCGTGTCATCGCAATCGGTTGGGTGAGGCTGAGTTGCTTGCCATCCCAACTTGCGCTGGCAAAAAAGTTATTGCAACCCGTGGTTCCAGAAATTTTGTAGCCTTGTTGGGTTTCTTCTAAGTGAAAGGCGGGCAGTTTGATATCGGCTATTTGGTAGTCGTCGGCGCTCATATACCAGCGGCTATTGGCCAAGTTCATATTTCCTTCCGATTGATGACTGACACAGCCACTTAAACCCAGTAATATCGCTACATAAATAACACGCAGATTTTTCATTGTTACTTCTCTGGCTAAAATAATTCTACTGATTGTAGAACAGCGGCTTATAGACATGCTAATGATTCATTTGTTTATGGTTTAAATCGGTGGATTGTTGCGTTTTAGATCAGCTTACAAAGGTGAAAGTTATTTCAACATAAGCGGTGATAATGAGCTGTTTTTAGCTTCACTTACAGCTAAATGCGAGATGTTTCACACTTATTCAGCAGTTCAGCCCCTATGCTCAGGGCATTAATTATTCGACTCAATTAGGGAAGTCAGCATGAATCAAGCCGCAAGTGTATTTCATTTAGGGTTAAACCCTGAGATGTTAAAAGGAGCCAGCTTGGCGATTATTCCCGGTGATCCTCAGCGGGTCGAGCGGATCGCTTCGTTATTAGATAATCCGCAGTTATTAGCCTCTCAGCGAGAATTTACCTCTTATCTGGGTGAATTGGATGGAACCCCCGTGGTGGTATGCTCCACCGGGATTGGTGGGCCTTCTACCTCTATAGCTGTGGAAGAGTTAGCACAATTAGGGGTGCGAACTTTTTTACGTGTGGGCACCACTGGCGCGATCCAGAACCACATCAATGTGGGGGACGTCATTGTCACCACGGCTTCGGTTCGTTTAGATGGCGCCAGCCAACATTTTGCGCCGATGACGTTTCCCGCCGTGGCCGATTTTTCGTGTATGCAAGCTTTGCATAGTGCAGCCTTAGAAGCCAAGGCAAACTGTCATGTGGGGGTTACTGCATCCAGCGATACCTTTTACCCGGGCCAAGAGCGCTACGACACTTTTTCTGGTCGAGTAACCAAAGCCTTGCAGGGTTCGATGGAAGAATGGCAAGCCATGGGGGTACTTAACTTTGAAATGGAGAGTGCGACCTTATTTACCATGTGTGCCTCGCAGGGTCTTAAGGCTGGCTGTGTTGCTGGGGTGATTGTGAATCGGACTCAACAAGAAATTCCCGATGAAAGCTTAATGAAAAACACCGAACATAAAGCGGTTAGTATTGTAGTAGAGGCCGCGCGTAAGTTACTCGCTACGGTTTAATACTTCAGCCGTTTGAAGACAGTCATTTGCGGCTTATTCAGCAAGGCCGAACCGATGCGATTGAGATCCATTGGGGGTTAAAACGATGAGCCACAAATGCGGCTTAAAGGTGGGCTCAGATCATTTGGGCCTTTCATCTTTGAGTGGAAGGCTAAGTTGTATTTGCTTCACTCACAGGGGCGCTATTTGTTACCACAATAAAAAACTCTCATCTGGAGCAACATCTGTTGCTTAAATGTTCACTAAGCCGAGTGTTCCTGCATATTGGTTTGCTTCTAAGTTCCACCGTAGAAACACCGCTAGTGGTATGTTCTTCACCATCGTGACATGTTTACAAGCCTCATTTTTGCAACACGCTGACTTGAACAATGGTCTGCATATGCTCGCCTAATCGTTTTCTGGCCACTCATTGGATGGCTCGGTTTAGCTCATCAATCTTCCTATGTATGCCGATAACAAGCGTCGATCCTGAACCAATTTTATAATTTGTAGCTCTTTTATTGAGCTCTGGTTTTCAGTTGGAGTTAGTCATTATGGGGGCTGTCGGTTGGCTATAACCTAAGGGTTATACCCTTGCCACATATTAGCATTCGTCATGGCCTTGAGGGCTATGGAACAATCAAATTCATTCAATGAGCAGCGTGATTGTGAGTGAACGAGAATGCAAATACCGCAACCCTATCTTTTATTTATTGGTGATGTTACCGACCCTTTGGCGGCGAAAACGGCACGAGGTATTTTTGCCTGGCGCCCCGAGCAATGTATTGGTCAATTGCGTTTAGCAAGTGCGACCGTCGCCTTAGACCTTCCCGATGTGAGCATCGAACAAGCGAAGAGCGCAGGCGCCAAAACCCTAGTTCTGGGAACTGCCAATGCGGGCGGATTTTTGCCTGAGCACTGGCAACAGACGATTCGCCAAGCGATTTGTGCCGGTATGAATGTGGCCAGTGGTTTACATCAGCGCTTAAACGATATTGCTGAATTACGGGACCTAGCCAAGACCCATCAGGTGCAGTTATTTGATGTGCGCCATAGTGAACAGGCGCTCCGGGTGGGGACTGGATTGCCACGGACTGGTCATCGTGTACTCACCGTGGGGACCGACTGTGCTGTTGGCAAGATGTATACCTCGTTGGCTTTAGAAAAAGCCATGCTTCAACTAGGAATGAAGGCGCAATTTCGTGCGACCGGTCAAACCGGGGTATTGGTTTCTGGTGAAGGTTTGTCGATTGATGCGGTGGTAGCCGATTTCATTTCCGGTGCGGTGGAACAAATCGCACCCGCGAACGAGCCGGATCACTGGGACATTATCGAAGGGCAGGGCTCGCTGTTTCACCCTTCTTATGCAGGCGTGAGCCTCGGTTTATTGCATGGCGCTCAACCACAGTGGTTGGTGATGTGCCATGAAATGGGGCGTCCTCACACGCGTCATCTGCCGCATCACCCCTTGGTCGACATCGCAGAATGTGTTGCTGAAAACCTACGAGTTGCCAAAGTCACCAGTCCTGAGATTCAACTCGCTGGTTTTGCGATTAATACTTCGCAGTTTTCGGACCAGGAAGCTCGAGAGTTCTGTCAGCAACTGAGTGAACGTTTTGGTGTGCCTGCGACCGATCCGGTGCGTTATGGGATTGACGATATCGCTTGTTACTTACGCAACGCTCATGAATAAATTGACTCGCAGCCTACAAATCGAGGTCGTGGAATTGCCGCTGGCGAAGCCCTTCGCGATTTCACGCGGAACTCGTAATGCCGTCACGGTGGTGAGAGTCGCCATCGAAGAAGGAGGCCTGATTGGCTTGGGGGAATGTACGCCCACAGCCCACTATCAGCAGTCGGCAGAAACCGTGGTGGCACAGTTAAAAGGAGTGCAAGCCGCAATTGAAGCGGGGGCGACTCGGCAACAGTTAGCCGATTTATTACCCCGAGGTTCGGCGAGAAATGCTCTTGATTGTGCATTATGGCGGCTAACTGCGGCTCAATCTGGCACTTCCCTATGGTCTTTGACTCAACGGGCTCAGCCTCGATTGATTGTGGCGGCCGAGACCTTAAGCCTCGCTTCGCTGGAGGCGATGGTGGAGGCCGCTCGTGAAGCCGTGGCTCGTGGCGCCAAACTACTAAAAATTAAGCTGGATGCTCAACAGGTCTTGGAAAAAGTGGCGGCAATTCGAGCGGTCGCTCCTCTCACGGTATTAATTATTGATGCTAACGAAGCTTGGGGCAGTCTGGATTTAGAGCCATTGCTGGTGGCGCTTCAATATCATCAGATTGCAATGGTTGAACAACCATTGCCCGCAGGGCAAGACCAAGCCTTAAGTAAGTTTCAGCATCCAATCCCGCTATGTGCCGACGAAAGTTGCCATGATCGTCACGACATTGCGGGGCTTAGTGGTCGTTATGAGCTGATTAATATCAAGCTGGATAAATGTGGCGGCCTCAGTGAAGCCTTGGCAATGGTTAAAGTTGCCCAGCGGCGAGAAATGGGGGTGATGGTGGGATGCATGTTGGGATCATCGCTGGCCATGGAAGCTGCATTGCCAGTGGCTACCGATGCTGAATTTGTCGACCTCGATGGCCCGCTTTGGTTAGCCGCCGATAGCGCGCCCCACTTAGTTTATCAAAATGGCTGTATATACCCGTAACACAATCAAGGAGTGATGAAGATGCCGCAAGCGAAGCAAACACCACCACTATTAAGTATTCAAGATCTCAGCGTTAGCTTTCGCAGTCGCAGTGGAAATCAGCAAGCTTTGAGCCGCGTTTCCTTTGAGTTATATCGAGGGGAAGTGGTGGCTGTGGTAGGAGAGAGTGGCTCCGGTAAGTCGGTGACCTCCTTATCGTTGATGGGTTTATTGGCCGATAACGCCGAGATAGAGCAAGGTAAAGTGATTTACCAACCACACCTGGATAAGCCTGGCTACGATCTACTGACCCTCGGTGAAGAACCGCGTCGCAAGTTACGAGGTCAATCTTTGGCAATGATTTTTCAAGAGCCAATGACCTCCTTAAATCCCGTGTTAAAGGTGGGGGATCAGCTCACCGAAGCGCTGCGTGATCATCAGCTATGCGATCAAAGCAGTGCTTATCAAAAAGCCTGTGAGTTATTACAGCGAGTACGGATTGCCGATGTGGAACGGGTGATGAAAAGCTATCCGCAATCGCTCTCTGGCGGCATGCGGCAACGGGTGATGATTGCGCAAGCACTGGCTTGTGACCCCAGTATCTTAATTGCCGACGAGCCAACCACCGCCTTAGATGTCACGGTGCAAGCGAGAATATTACAGATATTACGCGAGTTACAGCAGCAGCGAGATATGGCGGTGATGTTTATTACCCATGATATGGGGGTGGTGGCAGAAATCGCTGATCGGGTGGTGGTGATGCTACGCGGTAAAGTGGTTGAAACGGGTACGGTTGAACAAATTTTTAAGGCACCGCAGCATCCTTATACCCAGTCTTTGCTGGCCGCAGTGCCCAAATTGGGGGATATGAGTAAGCGCGCTTGGCCTGCTCGTTTCCCGATAGTTGGTGATGCCGCGCAGCAAGCCCCGGAAGATCACCGTACTGCAGACTATTCGCAAAAACCCTTACTGGATGTGCGAGGCCTAAAAGTCTATTACCCACTCCGTCATGGCTGGTTGTCTGCGGTGACTCACCATATTCATGCTGTTGAGCAAATTGACCTCAAAATATATCCCGGGGAAACCTTAGCCATCGTGGGGGAGAGCGGTTGTGGGAAGTCGACCACAGGTCGGGCTTTGTTGCGGCTGGTGGATGGTAATAGTGAAACGATTCATTTTCAGGGGAAAGAGATCTCCTTACTAAGCGATGCCGCCTTTAAGCCCTTGCGTCGTGAGATGCAGATGGTGTTTCAAGATCCCTATGCCTCGTTAAATCCTCGTTTAACGGTTGGTTTTACGATTGCTGAACCGCTGTTAATTCATGGCTTGGTCAAGTCATTGGCCGAAGCGACGCCTCAGGTAGAAGCCCTATTGGTGAGTGTTGGCCTTAAGGCTGAACATGCTCGTCGTTACCCACATGAGTTTTCCGGTGGACAGCGGCAACGGATAGCGATTGCCCGAGCCATGGCGCTGAAGCCGAAGGTGATTATAGCAGACGAGGCGGTATCGGCTTTAGATGTCTCGATTCAAGCTCAGGTGATCAATTTGATGATGGACTTGCAACAGCAAACTGGCGTGTCGTGGATTTTTATTTCTCACGATATGGCAGTGGTTGAACGTATCGCCAACCGAGTTGCAGTGATGTATTTGGGGCAAATTGTTGAGCAAGGGAGTCGCCAAGCGGTATTTAACAATCCTCAACACCCTTATACCCAACGTTTATTAGCTTCTGTTCCAGTTGCAGACCCGGCACGCCGAGGTTTGCGTCTGTTGGACGATACCGAATTGGCCCCTTCCCCGATGCGTCCGGTGGGCGCGGAAGTGGCCAAATTATGCTACCGAGAGGTAGTGCCACAACACTGGGTGGCTGAAGGATCTTAGTGAGGGAAAAACTGAGATTGTAGGTTGCTACTTGTTTGAATAATGAACGATCAGGAGAAATATGATGACACCACTAGTTCGCCATACTGCTGTGGCTTTGGGCTTAGCGCTAAGTTTAGGCTCTGTTGCCCATGCTGAGGACTTAAAAATTTCAATGTACGCCGATATTACCGGCCTCGACCCACATGATACCTCTGATAACGTCAGTTACTCGGTACAAAGTGGTATTTTTGAACGGCTCTTCCAATTTGACGCTAGCATGAAGTTAGTCTCCCAGTTGGCGACCAGTTACACCAGTAACGAGGATGCAACTGAGTTTGTGTTGCATTTGCGTCAAGGGGTGACCTTTCAGGATGGGACGGTTTTTGACGCGGCTGCGGTTAAGGCTAACTTGGAGCGTTTAGCCGATCAGTCGCTTGGGCTGAGAAGAAATAGCCTATTCAAAATGGTCAAGCAGGTGAATGTACTGTCACCAGATACCGTAAGTGTGGTGCTCAATCAATCCTTTGGTGCCTTTATCAATACCTTGGCTCACCCGTCTGCAGTGATGTGGAGCCCCGCAGTATTGGCTAAATATGACAAAGAAGCCGATTTGCGTAAACACCCTGTAGGGACTGGGCCGTTTGAGTTTAAAGACTGGCAACCGGGTAAAGAAGTTTTGTTAGTGAAAAACCAACATTACTGGAAGGCGGGTTGGCCAAAGGTCGACAGTGTGACTTTCTATCCAGCGCCGGAAGACGCCACCCGGGTCGCAGCGCTTAAATCGGGACAAGTCAATGCGATTTATCCTTTGCCTGCCGATTTGGTAAAAACCGTTGCTGACGATAGTCAATTAGCGGTACAGCGTGACCCAAGTATTTACATGTACTACATGGCGCTAAATACCCAGCATAAACCCTTGGCGAAGTTAAAAGTACGTCAAGCGATAAACTATGCAATCGATCGTCAACTGTGGTTAAAAGTTGGTTTTGCTGGAATGGGTGTGGCGGCACAATCGGTGATTGCACCTAATGTGCAGTTCTTCGCGAAGCAAAGCTCACCGGATTACAGCTATAAATTAAGTACTGCCAAACAACTACTCAAAGAAGCGGGTTACGCGGATGGTTTGAACTTAAAACTATGGGTATCGAATGCCACTGCCTCGGTTCGTAGCGCTCAGTTCTTAAAACAGCAGCTAGGCCAAGTCGGTATTAAAGTGACCGTAGTTCCGATGGACTCCGGTACTCGTAACGACAAGTTATGGAGTGTGAGTGATCCGAAGAAAGCCGAGTACGACCTCTACTATGGTGGCTGGTCGCCTTCAACGGGTGATGCCGATTGGGCGTTACGTCCACTATTTGCCACAGAATCTTGGGTCCCAACAGCCTATAACGTGTCTTACTACAGCAATGCCGCTGTGGACAAAGCCATCATGGGTGGATTAGAGACCGCTGATCCTGAGTTACGCGCCAAGGCTTATGCGTCTGCTCAGCAGCTAATTTGGCAGGATGCGCCAATTGCCTTTTTGGGCACCCCAGATAATTTAGTGGGTAAACAGAAAAACCTACAAGGGGTGTCGATGTTAGCCGATGGCTCGTTGTTGTTTGCACAAGCGCAGTATAAGTAAGAGATAGAGGGAGAACACGATGTTAGCTTATGTGGTCCGCCGAATTCTGGAAATGATCCCTGTGCTGCTGGTGGTCTCCCTTCTGGTGTTTGCTTTTATTAAGCTCTTGCCTGGCGACCCGGCACGGATCTATGCCGGGATAGACGCCCCGATCGAAGCGATTGAAGAGGCTCGGGTGCATCTTGGTTTAGATAAACCCTTAGCCACCCAGTATGTGAACTGGTTGGGTGATTTATTCCATGGCGAACTGGGGGTGACTTTCCGAACTCAGCAACCGGTGACCGAAGTGATTGGCAGAAGCTTTATGCCTACCTTATGGTTGGCCTTAGCTGGCTTTGTTTGGTCGGTGATCTTGGGCTTGCTGGTTGGCGTATTGTCGGCGCTGAAGCGCGGTAAATGGCAAGATTGGACCTTAATGAGCCTGGCGATTGGCGGGATCTCGTTGCCGCCATTTTGGCTGGGTTTATTGCTGATCCAATTTGTGGCGATGCCCTTTGGGATCTTTTCGGTGAGTGGGTTTAATCAACCCTCGGATATCATTTTGCCTGCCTTTACCTTAGGTGCCTCGGTTGCCTCGGTGATGGCGCGTTTTACTCGTTCAGCCTTTTTAGAAGTGGCCCAAGAAGACTATGTGCGTACTGCGAAATCGAAGGGGCTACGGGCCCGCTTGGTGACGTGGAAGCATATTATGCGTAATGCCTTGATCCCGGTGGTAACGATGCTGGGACTACAGTTTGGATTCTTGCTGGGCGGCTCGATAGTGGTGGAAAGTGTTTTTAGCTGGCCTGGTTTAGGTTGGCTATTGATTCAATCGATCCAGACCCAAGACCAACCGGTGATTCAAGCATTGGTGATGCTGTTTGTATTGGAATTTATTGTGATTAATTTGTTGGTTGATCTGCTTTATGCGGTGATTAACCCAGTCATTCGTTTGCGTTAGGAATCAGTGATTGAAGTATTAACGGAGCTAGAGCAGCAGGGACCTATTCGCTCCCCCTGGCGAGATTTTTGGCAACGCTTTTTTAGCAATCCGATGGCCTTGTTTTCGGGTGGTTTTGTTGCAATCTTAGTGCTGATTGCTCTGTTTGCCCCTCTGTTAGCACCTTGGGATCCGATGCAGTCGGACTGGTCGGCTCTATCCACGGGGCCTAATTTTCAGCACTGGATGGGCACCGATGACCTTGGCAGAGATGTGCTCAGCCGGATTATTTATGGGGCTCGGATCTCCCTTTATATTGGCCTGCTGTCGGTCACTCTCGGGATGATTTTTGGCATTTTGCTTGGCCTGTTTGCGGGGTATTATGGTGGCTGGCTGGACATGTTTATTATGCGGGGCGCCGATGTATTATTTGCTTTTCCTGGGATGTTGCTCGCGATAGCTGTGGTGGCTATTTTAGGTCCCGGATTGAATAATGTGATTGTGGCAGTTGCGGTGTTTAGTGTGCCAGTGTTCGCTCGAATTGTACGAGCTTCCACCCTGGCCTTGAAAGAAGCGCCTTATGTTGAAGCGGTGCGTTGTGCAGGAGCCAATGATCGGCTAATCCTGCTACGTCATATCTTACCGGGTACTCTGGCCAACGTGATTGTGTTTTTTACGATGCGCATAGGCTCCAGTATTTTAACTGCAGCTAGCTTGAGTTTTATTGGTTTAGGGCCCGAACCAGATGTGCCTGAATGGGGTAATATTCTGGCGATGGGGCGCAGTATGATGATGGCTGGCGTATGGCATGTGAGTATGTTCCCTGGTCTGGCTATTTTCCTCAGCGTTTTAGCATTTAACCTGTTGGGGGATGCCTTGCGTGATACTCTCGACCCCAAATTGAAGGTTTAGCCAGAGATCGCTTTAAATCTGAGCGTCGGGTGATGAGTGGGCCGACTCGTGGCGTCGCCAGAGCAGAGTGCGGCCAAGTAATAAGTGAGTGAATGAATTATGGATCAATATCAAGCCCAACGAGTCGCACTATTGTTACAGCGTTGGCAAACGGAGCGGACCATCGGTCATCCGCGTTTACCCTGTGGCCAGTATAACCGCATCAGCGATGTGCCGGGGGTGAGTGTAGGGCATCAGACCCTGGCTCAAGCAGAGTTGCAAACCGGGGTGACGGCGATCGTCCCCAGTTCTGATAATCTATTTACCCATCCTTTGCCCTGTGGCGCGGCGGTATTGAATGGTTTTGCTAAACCAGCAGGTTTGACCCAAATAGAAGAGTTAGGTCAGTTACAAACCCCAATTTTGCTGGGGAATACTTTGGCGGTGGGGCGGATGTTTAGCGCTTTGGTGGCGCATTGTAAACGCGCCAATCCGCAATTAGGTCGCCAGCAAGCCACGGTGAATCCAGTGGTGCTCGAATGTAACGATGGTTTCTTAAACGATATTCAAAACATCGCGGTGAGTGAGGCATTTGCCGAGCAAGCGATTTACCAGGCCAGTGCCGAATTTGCGAGAGGTAGTGTGGGTGCAGGGCGAGGCATGAGCTGTTTCGGCCTGAAAGGTGGGATCGGCACCAGTTCGCGTCGACTTGAATCGCTGGCGGCCACTTTGGGGGTGTTGGTATTGGCCAATTTTGGTAGCTTATCCTCGCTGACCCTGGATGGGGTTGTGATGGGGGAGGCGATTGCCCCGCATTTACCCGATTTAGCGGCGCAACGCGACGCAGGTTCAATCATTATTATTATGGCGACCGATGCGCCGCTCAGTGCTCGCCAATTGAAGCGCGTGGCAAAACGAGCTGGAGCAGGTTTAGGTCGTTTAGGCAGTTATTGGGGGCATGGTTCCGGGGATATTGCATTGGCGTTTTCTACCGCCCATTCGCTTGGTGAATCGATCGCCGATCAAGAGCTGGAACAAATGTTGTGTGCTGCGGCAGATGCCACTGAGTTTGCCGTTTTAGACGCCCTCATGCAGGCCACTTCAGTCGTTGGATTTGAGGGGCATTTTCGCCCCGCACTGGCTCAGCTCTTAGATGAGCTAGCGGCGCAGTTTCAGGAGCAGTCATGAAAATTTTTATTTCAGCAGATATTGAAGGGATTGCCGGGGTGGTCAGCCCCGAGCAATGTAGTCCGGGTCATCGCGAGCATGAGTTGGCTCGGGCATTGATGGAGCAAGAAGTGAATGCGGCGATTGCTGGCGCATTTGACGGTGGGGCCAGCGAAGTGGTGGTGGCTGATAGTCACGCCAGTATGACAAATCTGCGGGCTGCCCAGATCGATGCTCGCGCTCGATTAGTGCAGAGTAAACCACGGCCACTCTCGATGGTTGACGGACTGGAACGGCATCACTATGATGGCGCTTTTTTCATTGGTTTTCATAGCGGCGCAGGTCAGGCTGGCGTATTGGCGCATACCATCAATGGTCGCGCTTTTTATCAGCTTAAGATCAACGGTGAAGCGATGGCTGAGGCCGATATCTATGCCGCTGCTGCGGCTGAGCATAATACACCGCTGTGGTTAGTGAGTGGCGATGATCAGCTACAAACATGGGTCCAACAGTATTATCCCACGGCCCATTACGCTTGCGTGAAACGGATGATTTCAAGTACCGCTGCGGACTCGTTGAGCCCGCAAACCGCCCAAGCCTTGATCCGTGAACAGGCTCGGTTAGCGGTTATCGAGGCTAATTCAAGTCAGACCTCACGGCTATCTGCTCCTTATTGTTTGGAGTTGGCGACTAGCAGACCGGTATTTGCCGATCTATTTAGTTTAGTTCCAGGAGTTAAAATGTTGGATGCGCGCACGGTGTCATTTACCAGTGATTCAATGGGCGAGCTAGTGAGCTTACTGAGTGCGTTTTCGTATATGGCAAGCAGCCAAAATTAGTTGAAGTAGAAATGACAAGGTTGAGGAAGACGGTATGACAACACCAGTGATTGTTATCCATGGTGGCGCAGGCGCTTTATCGCGTAACAGCATGAGCTCGCAAAAAGAGCAAACCTATCGGCAGTCGCTGGCGCAGATAGTAGCCGCCGGACAAGCCATACTCGCAGCGGGCTGTAGCGCGCTCGATGCAGTGACCGAAGCGGTGCGTTTACTGGAAGAAGATCCCTTATTTAATGCCGGTTACGGCTCGGTGTTTACCCATCAGCAAACCCATGAACTAGACGCTTGTGTGATGGATGGACGAAATCTGCAAGCCGGAGCGGTGTGTGGTGTGGCGCGTATTCGTCATCCTATTTTAGCCGCGAGGGCGGTGATGGAACACAGTCCTCACCTGCTGCTGAGCGCTCAAGGTGCAGAAGACTTCGCCGCTGCGCAAGGTCTGGCAATGGTCGACGAAAACTTTTTTTCTACAGATGAGCGCTTGCAACAGCTCATTCGAGTGCAAGCCAGCGATACATATCAAATCGCTTTAGATCATGATGGTCAGCGCCTCAGTGAGAGCCCTATTCGTGGTTTGGACGATCATGATGAGCCTTTAGACCCAGATAAGAAATACGGTACGGTGGGAGCCGTGGCGATTGATGCCAAGGGAAATCTCGCAGCGGCAACCTCCACTGGGGGCATGACCAATAAAATGCTTGGGCGGATCGGCGATTCACCAATCGTGGGGGCGGGGTGTTATGCAAACAATCAAACGGTGGCGGTTTCCAGTACCGGTACCGGAGAAGCATTTATGCGAGCTGTTGCCGCCTATGATGTGTCGGCCTTGATGGAATATGCGGATTTGTCTTTGGCTGAGGCAACGCAGCGAGTGGTGATGGATAAATTACTTAAACTGGATGGAAGTGGCGGGATGATCGCGGTTGATGCTGCTGGCAACATCGCCTTACCGTTTAATAGTGAGGGGATGTATCGTGGCTATGGTTATGTTGGTGGCTTACCGAAAGTAGGGATCTATGGCGATCCTGAAAGCTAGCTTATTTAAGGGCCTTGAATATCTCGAAGGCGGATATTCCGCCTTTAATCGCGTGTCGTATTAATAACAAAATCACGTTTTATCGGTCTAATTATTGCTTTAACAAACCATTGATTGTGAGTGGTATTCCCTGCCGTTGAGGGTAAAGCAATATGAGATTACGCCAAATTGAAATTTTTCAGGCTATTGTTCAGGCTGGAACTATTAGCGGGGCAGCCCGTTTACTTAATGTCTCTCAGCCCAATGTGAGTCGCATCTTGAATCATACCGAACAGCAATTGGGCTTCAGCTTGTTTGAGCGGCATGCCCAAGGGATGCGCATGACGGAAGAAGGGCAGATGTTGTTGCCCGAAATTGAACAGGTTTACGATAAGCTACAATCAATTTCTGAATTAGCACTGTCATTGCGCAAAAATAAGGTGCAGACGGTCAAAATTGGTGCAGCGCATGCTTTTGGTCAAATGGTGGTTGCACCCAGTATGGTTGCCTTTTGTAAGCAAGATCATGCGGTGCAGGTTAACTTAGTAACCGAGCATTTTGCCGCGCTCAGCCAATTGGTACTCTCGAAGGAATTAGATTTTGCGCTGGTATTTGGCCAGCATGTGGCACCGAAGCTGTTTGCTGAGCCCTTGTTTCAGTCGGTGATGGTTGCGGTATTGCCAGAGGAGATGCCTTCGCCTCCAGTGGTCAGTTTATCTTGGTTGTGTGAACATGACTTAATCATGATGCAACGTGATGACCCCTTAGGTCGAGTATTGCATCGTGCCCTCGATGATAAAAAACTTACCCCGCGTTCGGCACTACACGTGAAAACCTATTCGGTGATTGCTGACATGGTGTTATCAGGCGGAGGGGTTGGGATCGTGGATGTGTTCACTGCCCGCTGTTATGAACAAAAATTAAAGATTGTACCAATAGCGCAAGCCTTACCCTTTGAAGTGATGTTTCTTAGCCGTGTGGGGAGCCCGCAATCTCCCGCTACGCTTAAGTTGAAACAGCAACTCAAAATGCAGTGCCAATTGGTGGCACAGCAAGCCTTAGCTAGCGTATTAGAACTTGCCAGTTAAGGTTTTTCAATTTGCCAAGTGGAAATGACGCTTGGCTGGAAAGCGGCTTTCGTGTCATAGGCGTCACCGACTTACTTCGCTCAACTCATCATCCGTGAAGTGTTCCGGCAGGTCTTCTTGCAACGGTATTTACTGCTGGGCTTGTCGTATATTCTTGCGGGAAATCATTCAGCCACATCTATTGCAGTGATTTTTAATATAAGCGTGTGGTCACCAATGGCTGAGATCATATGGCGATGATGGTCAGCTTAATTGTATTCCTGAGTTTAAATCGTAAGGTCGTCACTTCCTTGGCTTCGTGCAATGGTTTGATTTACACCGAGAACTGCTTGGTAAGCTTTTTTGATGTTAGATTGAACCGCTTTCTGATTGCCAGAAGTACTATTGTGAGCGACAAGTTGAGCCAGTTCTTCGATGATGTTGTTGCGGCGTTTTCTACCGAACTGAGAATTTGACTCAATAGTGTTGGCAGCCATCGCTTGGCTCTATGATTAGGGCTAATCACATCAACTCTATGTTTGTTGCTGGTTACATAAGCTGTAAACTCGTTAAAAAGTCATAAAACATGCAATCTTGGGGGGATATAACTCCAGCATAGTATGCTTAAATAGTGGCGAAGGCATTTCAGGAGAAGACTAAATATGAGCAAGATATTTGGTGCCAAGCATGATAAAGCACTGGCTGACTTAGTCTGTTCTTTAGGTAGTGCTAGTTTTCCTGAGGCGCTGAGTCATTTTGTAGGTAAGTTGGTTAATTTTGACAACCTTATCATCATTGTATACCACAAGGACCATACTCCAGAAGAGCTCTACAGAGAGTCAAATAATCCACAAGTATACGAAAAAATGCAGACCCATTATTTAAGCGGTGCCTACATGTTGGATCCGTTTTATCATGTTGTATGCAGAGGTATTCAAACGGGTATCCATAATATTTTTGATCTTGCGCCAGATCAGTTTAAACATACTAGTTATTTCAGTGAATATTATAATCAAACCACTCTGATCGATGAATTTGCTTTACTTGCCCGACTTGGGCATGAATCGACTTTAACGGCTTGTTTTGGAAGGGATAAAGTACGAGGGATCCCGTATAGTAAAGTCGAGTTAAAGTATATAAAATCACTTGAAAACGTATTGTCTGCGCTATGTTCACAACATTGGAAAGGCTATCAGCCCAAAGAGGGTAAAAATGTTGTCTTACCTCCTGTCACCGAGCGTCTTCGCGATGCAATGACAAGCCAGTATCGCATCACACTTAGTCCTCGCCAAGCAGAAGTTGCCTTCTATATATTACAGGGGCATTCATCGTTATCCATCTCTCTCAACCTCAGTATCAGTAAAGAGACCGTGAAAGTATTTCGTAAACAACTGTACTCTAAATGCAAAATTAGTTCACAAGCGGAATTGTTTGCATTGTTAATGCCGGTTATTTCAACCCTTTAGACTCCAATATTCATGCCACTTGATGGTGAGTGGTGCTTGTTCCTTCGTTTGCTAGCCATATCCGTCAGTCCTTTCCTCATTGAGTTACCACTGTTTAATGTTTGCTCAATATGTTTCATAACCCTCTAGGGTTATATACCCCTAAATTCAGTTGCTATATCGTTAAAACATGAATCTAAGGGGTATCAAGGGGATAATTAACGATGGCACACAATGTATCGGTGGGGATTGATAATGTGGTTAAGCGCTATGGATCCTTCACTGCTTTACATGGCGTTTCTCTCGATATACGGGAAAACGAGTTCTTTACCCTGCTTGGACCATCCGGCTGCGGAAAAACAACTTTATTAAGGTGTATCGCTGGCTTCGAAGATGTCAGTGAGGGGAGCATTCGCCTGCATAATAAAGACCTTACTGGTTTGCAAGCGCATCAACGCCCGGTTAATACGGTTTTTCAACAATACGCTCTGTTTCCGCATATGACGGTAGAACAGAATGTGATGTTTGGTCTGTTGTGTAGTGGCTGGGATCGACGAGAGGCCGTTCGCCGAGCAGATGACATGTTGAAGCTGGTTCAACTGGCCGAATATGCCGATCGTAAACCTACCCAATTATCTGGTGGCCAACAGCAACGGGTCGCTTTGGCCCGTGCTCTGGCGCCTCGCCCTAAAATATTGCTTCTTGATGAACCTCTCTCGGCTCTCGATCTGAAGTTACGTCAGGCTGTGCGTGTTCAGCTCAAAGAGATCCAACGGGAAACTGGTATTGCTTTTGTGTTTGTGACTCATGATCAAGAAGAGGCATTAACGATGTCGGATCGCATTGCTGTGATGTCGAACGGACATGTTCAGCAGGTCGGAACACCAAAAGAGGTTTATGAAGTACCCGTTAATCGGTTTGTGGCTGATTTTATCGGTGAAACGAATCTTTTGGATGTTGAGGTGCAATCGGTTACCAATGGAACTGCACAGATCATCCTGCCTGGAGGGCATTCATTTTCTTGTCCTGCGGCTGCCAAAGTGGGTCAGGGGAGCGGACATTTATCTGTTAGGCCGGAGCGAATCAGCTTGTGTTCAGCAGAGCAAAGTGATTTACAAGGCGCGGTTACGGCTCAAATCTATCTGGGAACCGACACCCATGTGCAGCTAAAATTGATTGATGGCGAGGAGATGACCATTCGAATGCAAAACTCTGCAGCGTTGGCAATTCCTGCGGTTGGTCAATTGGTCGGCTTAAAGCTGGAGGCAGGTGCTGCAAGCCTGTTGATTGACTAATGGCTGCTGGTGCGTCTTTAGGCGCTAACCTCTCTTCAAATATATATAAAGGTAAGGCCTTACGCCTTATGCTTCCAAGCTGGGTGATGATCGGTATCTTTTTATTGATCCCAGTGATTTTAATCGGTGTTTACTCCTTTCTTACTAAAGAGTTTCGCGGTGGCGTGCTGTGGGATTTTTCCATCGCGTCCTATGACCAATTTTTCCTCGACCGAGGGTTGTTTGGTGATGAACCACCCACCATCGAATGGACCTATATCAATATCTTTTTCCGTTCGATACAACAGGCCGCGATAGCCACCTTTCTGTGTTTGATCATCGGCTTTCCTACCGCATGGTTTATCGCCACCCGTAACGAAAAGTCGAGACCGGTATGGCTGTTTCTAATCACCATTCCGTACTGGGTAAACTTGCTGATCCGCACCGTATCAATGAAGTTTCTGATTAGAGACAGCGGACCTTTGAACGAGTTTTTACTTTGGAGTGGGCTGATATCGGAGCCTTTGGGCTTAATCAACACCGATTTCGCAGTGCAGCTAGGACTATTTTATAGCTATCTGCCGTTTATGGTACTTCCGATTTACGCGTCTGTAGAGCGTTATGATTTCAGCTTATCCGAAGCCGCAGCAGATCTATATGCCGGTGCTTGGACCACATTGCGACTGATCATTCTCCCGGTCGTAAAACCGGGGATCATTGCAGGTTGCATCCTAGTATTTGTTCCATCTTTGGGGGCCTTTTTAGCACCGGACCTCTTGGGCGGCGCAAAAAACTTCATGATCGGCTCTCTCATTGAAGAGCAGTTCAAAGGTGCGGCAGGCAATTGGCCCTTTGGTGCAGCAATTTCGATAATTCTATTAACCATCGTGATGGTGGTTCTTATTATTTACGCCAGAAGTCAGTATAAACAGGAGCAGAAGTGATGAAAGGAATGACGGATTTAAAACGATTCGCAGGCTTTCGGGAAATCACCCTTGTTTGCCTAGTGATTCTTTATGCACCGCTGGTTATCGTTGCGATTTATTCGTTCAATGCATCCCCTTCCATAACCAATTGGGGAGGCGTGTCGTTGAATTGGTACCGGGAAGTTTTTACCGGCCCAGAAGCACCTAAATTCAAAATGGCGGCAATTAATTCAATTGTAATTGCTATCTGTGCTGCAAGTGTTGCAACCATGATTGCATTGGCCGCCGCCGTTGCCATGACAAGAGCAGGCAAATTTAGAGGCAAAATAGCCGGTTTTGCTTTGATTAACCTACCGCTGATGGTGCCAGAAGTCGTTACCGCAGTGGCTAGCTTGGTTTTCTTTTCAGCAATTGGCTTTAAAGGAGGCTTACTCACGATCCTTCTCGCTCATATTGTGTTTTGCATTCCTTTCGCTTATTTGCCTATTTCTGCCCGGATGCAGAGTATTCCTTCGATGTATGAACAGGCTGCAATGGATTTATACGCAACTCCCAAAGAGGCGTTCACTAAAATACTTTTGCCGATGATGATGCCCGGTATTTTGTCTGGATTTCTACTGGCCTTCATTATCTCTTTAGACGACTTTTTGATTACCAATTTTGTAAAAGGTGCGGGCGTAGAAACCCTGCCAACGGCCATTTTTGGCTCGGTTAAACAGGGAATTAAGCCAAATATTATGGCCATTTCCACACTCATGCTCGGCGTATCGGTGATTCTGGTTGCTCTGTCCTGGTTTATTGGACGCACAGGACCAGAAAAAACATCAAAATCTTAACAGGGAAGAAAGACTTATGAAAAAAACAACGATTGCATCTATGTTATTGCTGGCACTTTCTGCGAATGTGCAAGCAGCCGGAAAATTATCGATTTACCATTGGTTTGAGTATATTCCTCAGGAATTATTGGACAAGTTCTCAAAAGAATATGATGTCGAAGTAACGATGGACACCTTCGACAGCAATGAAGCCTTATTGGCCTCACTTAAAGCTGGGAAATTAGGCAGCTATGATGTCGCGGTACCAGGCGATTACATGGTTAAAATTATGCAAGGTGAAGGGATGCTCGACACCTTTAAACCAGAGGAATTGCCTAACTTTAGCAATATCGATAAGCAGTGGCTTGAGGTTTCTTTTGATCCCGGAAGGAAAAGCTCTATTCCTTATCAGTGGGGAACCACCTCATTTTCAGTGAATCGAGATGTTTACCAAGGCCCTATCGATTCAACGGCACTTATCTTTGAGCCACCCGAAGCACTGAAAGGCAAAATTAATGTTCTCGATACCGCAGGAGAAACCCTCACTCTTGCTTCCTTACACCTCGGTATTCCGCAATGTAGTACCGATAAATCCCAGTTAAAACAGTTAAGCCAGTTAGTCAACAAAGCCAAGAAAGACTGGGCATCTTTTGGTTCCGATGTGGCGAAAGATGTACTGGTTTCCGGTGATGCTGCGGTCGGTATGATCTGGTCTGGATTTTCCGCCAGAGCTAGAGCCGAAGGCGCAAACATTGAATATGCATTTCCCAAAGAAGGCTACATTGTCTGGATGGACAACGTCGTGCTGCTGAAAGATGCCCCGAATCGCGACAATGCGCTGAAGTTTATGAACTTCTTACTTGAGCCGGAAAACGCGGCCGCTGTGACAAATTATGCGCAATATTCTTCTGGAGTAAAAGGGACCACGCCTTATCTCTCTGATGCGGTGAAAAACTCACCCGAATCTAACCCGCCGAAAGGCTCTAAAGGGGTGTTTATCCAAGTCTGCGATCAAAAAGTACAAGAGATGTACGACGCTATCTGGACTCGTTTAAAGAAATAAATAATTAAAAGTAATAAGGGAATCAACCATGAGAATTGGTCTTTGTCAGAGTTTACCTATCAACGGCGATATCGAAAAAGGATTTTCGACTGTAGAAAATTGTCTTTCAGTCGCCGCCAAAGGCGGAGCCGAGATGCTTGTATTCCCTGAGCTTTATTTCCCCGGTTACAACCAGCCTGACTTACATCGACCGTTGGCACAAACGGTCGATGGCATCTGGATCGAAACATTGTCTGAACTGACCCAAAAATATAGTTGTGGTCTGACTCTGGGTTGGGCCGAAGCCAGCGGAAATAAGGTTTATAACTCAGCCAGTTGTTTCGACCAAAAAGGGAAAATTCTGGCTCATTATCGAAAAATTCAGCTGTTTGGCGAAATGGAAAAGCAAAGCTTTACCGCAGGAGAGGCTTATCAAACTTTTGACTGGAACGGACAAAAAGTTGCATTGCTGATTTGTTACGACATTGAGTTTCCACAGCATTGCCGGGCTTTAGCTGAGCAAGGCGTTACGCTTATTTTAGTTCCGACAGCAAACCCGATGGGATTCGAACACGTGTCCCGAACCTTGGTTCCAGCCAGAGCGGCAGAAATGGGACTCACCATCGTTTATGCAAATTACTGCGGAATCGAGCAGGGACTGCAGTACGCAGGCTTGTCTTTGATTGTTGGCTCAGATTCACAGCCGATAGCGATGGCCGGATCGACCGAGACTCTGTTTATCACCGATCTCAGCCCAATTAAAGCTGCGATGAATGCCAACTCGACACAGCTTGAAGATTACCTAGAGGTTATATAAATGACAATTAATCTACCGACAGACAGAAAGGCAGTTCTGGCTGCAGATGAACACTTGATCCAGTCTTTTGCCGATCTAAATAGCTTAAAAGACCAAGACTCGTTGACGGTGATTACTGAGGCAGAAGGGTATTACGTTAAAGAAAGTGACGGAAACCAGCTCATCGACGGAATCGGCGGCTTGTGGTGTGTGAATGTTGGGCACAAGCGTAAAGAAATTATCGATGCGATTAGCGAGCAGCTTAATACCCTGGATTACTACTCGACTTTCTACAATTTTACCCACCCGACAGCCGCAAAATTAGCCGCGAAAGTTGCCGAACTTGCCCCCGGTCATCTTAACCATGTGTATTTCGCCAACTCAGGTTCTGTTGCCAATGATTCCGCTATTCGGATGCTGCATCACTACAATAATCGCCTCGGTCGCCCGAACAAGAAAAAAGTACTCAGTCGCATCGGTGCCTATCATGGGTCTACGCACCTATCAATGGCGATGACCACGCCCGCTTACAGTAAGGGCTGGGACAGTGCTTCGGAGTTAGTTCATCATATTAAATGCCCGCATTTTTGGAAGGAAGGCGGTGACATGACTGAAGCTGAATTCCTTGACAGCTTGATCACCGATCTTAAAGTGAATATTCACGACATCGGTGCCGAAAATATAGCAGCATTTATTGCGGAGCCGATTATGGGGGCGGGGGGGGTTATCACCGCGCCAGACGGTTATCATGTGCGTATGGCAGAAGTATGTGCAGCAAACGATATTAAATATATTTCCGATGAAGTGGTGACCGCCTTTGGTCGACTGGGTCACTTTTTCGCATCTAAGGATGTGTTTGGTATTACGCCAGACATCATTACCACCGCAAAAGGTTTAACGTCTGGTTACCAGCCCTTGTCGGCGACGATTATTTCCGATGAAATTCATGAGGTGATTTCTCGGCCAGGCGAGACCTTTTTACACGGTATGACATATTCCGGTCATCCTGCAGCCGCTGCGGCCGGATTGGCGAACATCGCACTGATGGAGCAGCAACGGATCCCAGAGCAAGTTCGAGTAACAGGCAAGCTATTTGAGCATTCACTAAAAGAATTAGCGAGCCTTGAACTGGTCGGCGAAGTTCGTGGTAGCCACTTCATGATTGGCATCGAATTTATTAAAGATAAAGCGAATAAAACGCCATTTGCAGAGCAGGATATGGTGGGAATGAAAGTAGCGCAGGCGGCCCAGAAGCGCGGTCTTATCGCTCGTCCTCTGGGCAATTGTCTGATCCTCTCGCCACCGCTAATTCTTGATGAGAAGATCATTGCTAGCATTTATGACATCTTGCGAGAAAGCATCATTGAAGTGAGTTCTAGCATATAGATGGGGGCTAATAAATAGCAGGGCATCATAGGGTGCCCTGCTATGTTAACCATATAGAGGTATATCCAATCGTTTTGCTACCACCTCACAAGATAAAGCAAAACTAAATCGTCAGACACATTTAAATTGATTGGGAGGTGAGCTACTGATAGGGTTGACAATTATTTTATGGAGGCCTTATGAATAAGGGAAGTTTTTGTCATTTGCAGGGCTTTGAGCCTAGCGATAGAACGTTACGATACATCGCGCAGATGAACGATGGCGAGTTTGTTGGATAAGCTCATTAGCATCGTACCGTTTTTTCAGATATTTGCAGGTCGAGGCACCTATAAAACGGCAGAGTTGAGCTCTACGGGTTATCAGATTACAACTTACAACTGGGAGTTGTACGCCAACGCTTTAAAAAGTATTCCCGAAATAAAACGGAAAAAGCTAGAAGACATTGCAGGCACCGCATCTATTTACACTCACGGTAAAGAAAGGCGTTTTTGGGAGTGCGTATACAATGCTCTATAGGCTTAAATTATTAACAATGTGCTTAACTCTTACGTTTTCAGCGGCTGCTACCTCTGCGTCTTTGCTTACAAGCAATGAAGATCTAGCAAAAGATTTGGAGCTTAAGTACCAAGCCTTAAATGCTAAAACTGAGATTTGCAGAGAAGGCCGTAGAAGCCAGATAGAAGTAGATAAAGTCACTAGTAAATGGTTTGCAGGCCTACCTTCAGAAAGTAAAAAGGTCGTATTGCTGATTGCCAGCCACGAAGCGATGGAGCGTTGTACTCAAGTGCAGGCCGATGAATACTCTCTATCACTCGTTGAATATGCGGCTCAAACTGAAGATAAAAAACAACTCGAAGAGTGGCTTAAGTTAAAACAGAATTTTAAACCCGAAGAGCTAGCGAATGATATCGACGCGCTTAACTCTGAAGAGCTAATCGCTTTTCTAAAAGAGCCTCAGCTTAACAAACCTTTTGATTTACTTGCGATTATTAAACAGCTCAATCTATAGCTCTGCTGCTCATTATGAAAGCACTAGGCAAATAGATTTTATCCTTAATCTCAATTCTAGAAAGAAGTACAGTGCTGTCGCTCGCACGGCACCCCATCGCCATCACCGTCCATTTTAGTATTAGGGCAGTTTGCTAAGTAAAATTTGGCTTCCTCACATGAATTCATTTGGCTGCAATGCGTTTTTCCTTCGCAGCTAAAGTTGCTACTGGTAGAAAAGCTTGAAGAGTTCTCAAATGCAGAACTTTCTATATTGGGGAGAAGTGATGGGCTCTCAGTAGTCGAGTATTGAGGAGCAAATGTTTGATACAGAAAAATCGCACCTATAACCGCAAGAGCAGGGATCAATATTGTCAATACACTTGGCTTTTTATTGCGATCTATTTTCCTTTGCTGTGAATGGTTATAAGGCTTATTGGAGCTTGTGGGGGGAAGCCCTTGAATACTGCAGTTGTAGGCTTTGGTTTTTCCATTGGGTTGATGTTCTATTTGAAACAGAATCGTATCGCCGACACGCGGTTTTCTGGGCATTAATTTTAAAGATGATATATGGATAAACACATCTTTGGGTTCACCAGTTACGGATATGAAACCAAATCCTTTGATGTTATCCCATTTTTTCAGTATGCCTTTTTCCATATTTACCCCGCATCCTAAGAGCAATAATACATTCTATATAGATACTTAAGTTAATTATCATGATTTGTATCAACTTGCTTCACTCTTGTTGTTTATTTTCATAGTTTTAGCATATCTAATTGAGTCTCAAGTAAACAGTGACGGTTGTCAGCGTAACTGATTTTCTAACGAAAAGTGAACAAAGGAAGCTTCTGGATGGATAACGATGTAGTTATAGGTTTATTAGGTAGCGCTGTTTTGGCTTATTTGGTTCCCAAGGTTGCACCGTACATTGACATGTTGATAAGAAAAGCATCAAATTTTCTGGTGAGGGATGTACCGACCAGCGTAAAGGGGGTTTTTCGAAAAAGAAGACTTCGCAGACTCAAAGGTATTTTGGAAATTAGATTTAATGACGATGCTGTTATGTTTCAAATGATGAAAGCACAGACCTATTTTCTTCTTTTCTGGGGGGCCATAGGCTTCTATCTTATTCTTTTGTTTTTAGGACCTCTCGTAAAGTTAATTGAGGCTAATACGACTTTAGCAATGATTAGTGTCATACCAATTTATATTGCGGAGTATTTTTGGCTGGTCGAATCAAGAAAGGTGAAAAATTTGGTGAAGATGCGAGGGTATAAACGAATTACGGGATAGGTCAAGTAACGTATTTTTCTTACCTGAAAATAGTGATGAACAAAAGGAATTGTTTTGGAAACGTTTGTAGCGATAGCTGAAGTAGGGCATTTTTCCAAGTAAACCGAACTTGATGCCTTTGAAGAAGATGGTGATGAAAAGGGCGCAGACTTACACTGATTTAAAGCAGTAGAAATAGACCTCAACAAAGGCCGTGCAGCAGGTTACTTAGCTAAGTATGTATCTAAGCACATTAACGGCAAATCACTAGAGAGTGGCATACATGGCGAAGAACCAATAGAAGCCGCCGCTAGAGTCAATGCTTGGGCGGCTTGTTGGTGCATAAGGTAATTTCAACAAGTGGGCGGGGCATCGGTCACCGTATGGCGAGAACTTCGCAGACTAAAGAAGGTTTGCCAGTTTGATGAAACCATCCAGCAAGCCTTTAAAGCAGCCGATACCGCCAACTGGAAAGAGTTTACCAAAGTAAATGGGCGGTGTGTGGTGCAAGTTAGCCAACAGGCCGTTAAGGGTGTACTACCAACAAATCGTAGATACCGAAACGGGCGAGTGCAAGACCAACGCTATTGGCTTGAATACAAAACCGTGGCCAATTTAACTTGACCATACATAATGGATACTCTTTGAAAGCCAAAGAGTGTTTACGTGACTTAACGCTAATACTAAAACAATTAATAAGGAAACTATTCACTTCTATCTGTCGAACTTATGCTAAGATCTAAAGAGTATATTGAAACCTTTTTGTCATAAATATTTGAAATGAAAGATAAATTTAGATTTCTTGAGCCTGATATTAAGGCGTTAACACTGAACTTTCTAAGAAACAAAAACATAATTGATGAAAATTCAATAATTATGAGCGAGTTAACCGTAGGAGATTTCTCTAGGCGTGTTGATCTAGCTATTTACAGTCAGGGTAAATTGATAGCATTTGAGGTTAAAAGTGAAGCAGATTCGCTAGTTAGGTTAAGTGGTCAAGTAGATAAATACTTAGAATATTTTGATAAGGTCATAGTGGTTTCTGATACTAAGTTTATTCCAATGCTCAGTGGTTCGCTCCCCGATAATGTTGGTCTGTGGGAGGTTGATAAGACTAAAATTAAGATCAGACATAGAGGACAACTTCAGCGAAAAATTGAAAACTCTAAATTGCTTGATATGATGGATCTTGTCGATCTACAAAAACTATCCTCTAAACTGAAGCTGACAAAAGTCAAAGATAGGGACGCTATAGAAAGAGCTTTAATATCAGTATCTAACAAAGCTTTGAGGCAAGGCGTTGAGGCTACACTAAATCGAAAATTCTTAAATGTAACTCGTTCATTTATGCTAGCGACAAAAAATCGAGAAGTAGAGAAGAGCGATATAAAAATCCTTAGTCGCTTTAGCGAGCGTCGAGAAAAAATAAGACTTGAACAAAGCCAAAACAGAGCTTTTTGGGATAACGTAGAGCAACATGCTGCTGATTTTAAGCGTTTTGCAGAGGCTTCAGCTTGAATCGCTAAAGCCTCCAATCTTTTAAGTCACTAGTCTTCCCAATAGTCATCAGTATTGCTAATCATTTCTATCGAGTCGAAATGTAACTGAGTATGAAGATGTTTGTTTATTCGAACCGCAGTGGCTAACTGGGCGCTATTGATGCCGTATTCATCGCTTTCACTGGTTAGCTCTATTATATAATTGGCCCATAAAGCAAGCTCATTTTCCCAATAAGGCTCTTTCATGATTTTTTTAGCAATCAATGTGTAGAGTTCCTTTTTTTCTTTTCGTATTTGAGCCTGCTTTTCACTTTTTGTCAGTGAAGGTGAAGTTTCACTAAATTCCATACGAATGAAGTTCCACTCATTTCTACACGCGTAATCAATTCTTGGTGGCGGAACTCCTGAACCTCCAGACATCTTGGTTGCTCTAGCACTGCCTCTATCAGAATAAATCAAGTCAGAAATAGCTGTTTTAACTTTATCAAATAAAGCTCTTTCATAGATGCTTTTTACACCTTTATGATAGCCTCCAAAGCTATCTGGAAAAGATGTTGCGGAAAGAGATATTAACGCTCTGGGAAGAATTGTTTTTATTGCATTTAGGTATGTAAGAACTTGTTCGCTTAAATCTACGTGCTCTTTTGTTATCTGCTCTAAATCCAAAATGACTAGTAAATTACTTACGTCTTTTAACTTAGGAAGGATAGTTTTATAGCTTTGAGACTCAATATCAACCTGTTTTAGTATTACAACCAAGCCTCTCCCTAGTGAGTTCAGTACCTTTATTTGAGTGGACACTTGACTTAGAACTTTTAACTGGAGGCAAGGGACTGCATTAGGGTGTTCTTTTATGAAGTTGTACCAGTTTCTATATCCTTCAACTGAGTCTGTTAGTTTAAGAAGATCACGATGAACAGGCCGGTATTCTTCTTCTTTTCGATTGAGTAAGTCTTCGTAGTCTATATCTGCTATCCATTTTCGTTGTTCTCCAATAGATTCTTCTATTTTTTGGATGGAGCTTTTAAGCTCTCTTGCTGCAGCCCACGATTTAAGGGGGAAAATAGGCAAAATTAAGCTTTTGTCTTTGTCTGGTAACTCTCTGAGCCCTCTTAGTTCTGACGGACTGACTGAAAGTATTGGACAATATTGATAAGAGAAACTGCTGTTAAACATTCTAGAACCCCTTTTTACCCAGTCTTACTTCGATAGCTGGTATCGATAGCTTAGATATCTTAGCAATTTCTTCTACTTTGATTTCAAATCTCGTTTCATTTGGAAATTGAATTTCATTTATTAGAGAAAACGGCATGACTATATCTGCTGCTAGCCTGTTTGCCTGTGCTTCTTGTGTATTTGATAATGCCGATCGAAATAGCATTGTATCTTCGATACCATCGCCTATTTTGTCTCTGTGTAAGAAAAAATGTGCAATTTCGTGAGCCAGCGTGAACCTTTGCCTTTCTTTGGAATCATGTCTGCTAATCTTTATTTCTACAATTCCATTAGTCTCTTTTATTACACCTGAAATCCCTGGTTTTAGAGTTGACTTTTTAACTACAATTCCTAGAGCGTTAGCAATAGCTCCTACTTTAATCGGAAAGCTAGTTTGATGTTCAAGGATGACTTTTTGTTGTTCTGGCGTTAGTTGTAACCATTCATTGCATCTTTTCATGCGCTAGCTTCCTCTTCTTCAGGAAAATCGTCTTCAGATAGAATGTCTCGATAAACAGCTCTCTCAACTGCGGAATAAATGACTTCATTGAATTGACCTTCTTGAATTGCTTTCTCCAGCAAGAATTCAGATTTCTTTACTGCCGCGATAGTCGCAGTCTTTTTTATATTGGAGTAACCAAAGAATGCTAAAAGAGCGATTATCACACCCAGTCCGGTAACGATAAGAGCAACGCATGCTAAGACCAACCCTAACCATACGTCAAAGCCTGTACTTTCATTCTCTAATGGTAGCTTCTCTTCAATACTATCAAGCTTTTTTGTCAATCGTTCTATCTTTTCTAGCTGACTTTGATTTTTTAACGCAATCAGCTGCTTCTCTAAAGCCAGCTTTTCATATTTAAGCTGCTGAAATTCAGATCTCTCTCTTATATTACTATTTTTATTAGAGTTGTCGATTGAGGTGACACCTTTTGTATCAGGCCTGTATGCACTTAAAATAAGTTGCAGCTGCTTTTCTTCTGTAGTTTTTAAGCTTCTATGTTGAGCTTTTTCGACGGTGACAGCTTGCATAATATTGGGAAAAGAAAGAAATGAAATCAATAAAACCTTCGAAAGTAAATTTTTAAAATTTAACAAGCTACATACCTTATTGACACATTGTTACTAGGGGTTAACATAACTCAGGCTGAAATTATCTCTAATACTTCCATGAAAATGTTGGCGTATTGAATAGAGTTACAATTAATCTAAGCTTTTTGATAATCAATTAAATATAAATGATAGAATTTTTTGATGTTGGTCAATAATTTAGATGTAGGTTTGCAATAATTATTAAACAGAAGGTTGAGATATAATTATTTCTGTTGTTAGCGGGTTTGTTTTTTCGTTACCTGTCTATCCTCTTCACTTTCCAAGAATGCATGTCTCTAAGCTGAGGTAGTTATGTAGAGGTGTAGAGGTTCTGGTTATTATTGAGCTAGCAGTACTTTAGCTTTAAGTGTTTCATATCCGCTCTTACTGTTGAAATGGGAAAGTCATTCGAAGGAAATGTTCGTGATTAGTTCCTCCCTTTGCTACTTGGCTGAAGATACTATCTAGGTTGGGAAGCAGGCATCTAAGAATTTTTTGGAGGCTTCATGATGTTTTTACACTCTTTCTCGTGTGTAGCACGGTGTGTAGTAAACACAAAAAAGCCAAAGTGAAATTAACCACTTTGGCTTTTTAATCAATGGCTTATGAACGGGTGTTTAGTTCATGCCGTATTTTTTTAGTTTTTTGCGTAAAGTACCGCGGTTGATACCTAACATGATTGAAGCACGGGTCTGGTTGCCGCGGGTATATTGCATAACTACGTCAAGCAACGGGGCTTCAACTTCAGATAGTACTAATTCGTACAATTCAGACACATCTTCGCCATTTAACTGGGCAAAGTAGTTGCGCAAAGCTTGCTCAACAGAATCGCGCAATGGACGTTCTTTCACTTCAGTACTCGTAGCACTGCTAGTCATAGTAGAAAGTGTGTTTGTGGTGGTATTTGAATCAAACATACTTGACGCTCTTTTTATTTAATTAATGATCAACAATTATTCGAAAAACTGCTCAATTGCGGACGTTTGTGCCAGGGCTGATTCAAGCTGGTTAAACTGACAACGAAACTTGTCCGTGTCCGCGATTTGCTTCAAGTACCAGCCCACATGTTTGCGGGCGATACGAACCCCTTGGTACTCCCCATAAAACGAATATAGGTTGTCTAAGTGGTGAAGCATGACTTCCTTCACTTCTTCAACCGCAGGAGCACTTAAGTGCTCGCCACTGGTTAAGTAGTGGTTAATTTCTCTGAAAAGCCAAGGGTTACCTTGAGCTCCACGACCGATCATGATGGCGTCCGCGCCAGTGTAATCCAAGACATGCTTGGCTTGCTCCGGTGTGGTGATGTCGCCATTTGCCACAATAGGTATCGAGACTTCTTGTTTTACTGCTTTTATGGTGTCGTATTCAGCCAAACCTTTATACATACATGCTCGCGTCCGACCATGAATTGCTAGGGCTTGAATTCCCGCCGCCTCTGCAAGTTTGGCAATCGCCAAAGCATTGCGATGTTCGGGTGACCATCCAGTACGGATTTTTAAGGTCACTGGTACATCAACGGCCTGTACAACAGCATTAAGGATTTTTGCGACTAGTTCGGGTTGCTGTAACAACGCCGAGCCAGCTAATTTTTTATTTACTTTCTTTGCTGGGCAACCCATGTTGATGTCAATAATTTGCGCACCATTTGCCACATTGTGCTGGGCAGCTAGCGCCATCAATTCTGGATCCGCTCCAGCTATCTGAATACTGCGTATGCCGCATTCATCTAGGTGAACCATTCGGTTCAGCGATTTTTTGCTGTTCCATACCCGAGGGTTACTCGACAACATCTCTGAAACCGTAAGCCCCGCGCCTAGGCGCCAACACAAACGCCTAAAGGGTTGATCGGTAATGCCAGCCATGGGTGCTAATATCACCGGATTGTCCAGTTGATAACGACCTATTCTCATGACTCGCGTTCTTCTCAATCTCAGGGCGGCGTAGTTTACGACTTTTTGAGCACGCTGAAAAGGCTATTATTTGAACATTTCTTAAAAAAAAAGCTGGATTTTTAGTTGGATAATATGGCAGGAAGCTCGGTAAAACGAGGAACCTACCACATAAAAGGTGAACTTAGCGCTTTATTCCGCTTAAACGACACCATTCTTGATCAAGAACAACGGCATCCATATCACATTGTGTTTGGTAGGCTGCTAATACCGCTTCGCTTTGTTCTTCTAAGATGCCTGAGAGCGCAATGCTGCCCTTCGGTTTTAAGTAGGCAAGAATGATATCCGAAAGTTCTTTGAGTGGCCCAGCGAGAATATTAGCCACCACTATGTCGGCTTTAAAGTCGCTGGGTTGATCTTTGGGCAGGTAAAGTTCGAGTTTTTCGGCCACAGCATTACGCTCGGCGTTATCTTTACTGGCCAGCAGCGCTTGAGGATCAATGTCGATGCCAACCACCCGCTCGGCACCTAGTTTGATGGCTGCAATGGCGAGGATGCCACTACCGCAACCAAAGTCGACCACGGTTTTACCACTGAGATCGAGCTGGTCGAGCCATTTTAAACAGAGAGCAGTGGTGGGGTGGGTGCCTGTACCAAAGGCAAGTCCAGGGTCTAGCAGCACATTAACGGCCTTGGGATCGGGCACATCGGTCCAGCTTGGGCATACCCATAGGCGTTCGCCAAACTGCATCGGGTGGAAGTCTTTCATCCACTCGCGCTCCCAATCTTTATCCTCAAGCTGGTCGAGTTTGTAGTTGTTGTCATCCACGACTTTGGCTTGACGCAAAAAGTCGAGAACTGGTGCCATGTCGGCGGATGCATCGTACAAGCCTTGCACGTCGGTATCGCCCCAAAGTGGTGTTTCTCCTAATAGGGGCTCAAATACAGGGGTGTCATGACGGTCTAAAAAGGTGACGGCTTGGCAGCCGGTCTCCATTAATAAGTCGCCGATCTGTTCGGCACTGTCTTTTGTGGCGTTAATTTTTAGCTGGATCCAAGGCATCGTCCGCTCCTCTAGTCGATTAGCCGGCCAGTGTACTGCGTTAGATTGTGCTTAGCATCTAAAAATTGTGTGGGTGCCTCAGTCTAATTGGCTCTGCTTAGTCTATGGTTTCGATACTGTGAGCGCTTATAAAGCAATTGCAGGCCCCGATAACAGGCTACGAGCGCTAAAAATAGCGAAGGAGTATTGGAGAGTAGACTGAGTAGCAATACTGCGCTTGCTAAATAGGCAAAGGGGATGAATTCGTAGAGCGCTTCTGGCAGTACTTTATGTTTAGTAATAAATGATTTGCGGTCGCGGTCGTCTCGCCGATAATTTGAGCGTATCACCCAAATGAGAGCGCCCATGGCAAATAGTATTGCACCGCCAAGATTGGCTAACCATGGGTCTAGCAATAAGATCGACCCGGTACCAGCAGATAAATAGCCGCTAGGAAGTAATTCGTATATAACTTTGGGTAGCATTGAACACTCCTATCTGTTGGTTGATACACTTACTTAAATATTAGTACTTCCCAAAGAAAAGGGTCGTACGTCGTTCTTGGTTGTAAAATTTGCTTCATTTATGGTTGTGCTCTTTTATTTGCGACTGAGCTGCTTTGGGCTTTCTGCCAAGCGTAGCTGCGATAGCGATGTCGCAGATACAGTAGTTGTGTGCCGCGATATAAGCAAAATACGGCAAGAATATAGGCCCAAATATGCTGTTGGCTGGAAATAAGACTTAAGGCGATACCAATTAAAAAGAAGGGGGTAAACTCGTATAAAGACTCTGGCAGAGTGATGCGTTTCGAGAGAGTGGTTACCTCATCTAAACGGCGGCAGTTGGAGCGCATTACCCAAACGATGGCCCCCAAACAAAATAGCAATATACCGCCTGCGATTCCAAGGGTAGAGTCTAGCCAGATCACTGAACCTGAGCCAGCAGTCAGGTAAAGGCTTGGCAGTATTTCGTATATTGGCTTAATAATCATGACCTAAAGCTATCAGTCCTTGATTCAGTAATAAAAACATCAATAATCTATGCGCCACCCAATTTGAGTTACCGCATTCTTAGTGTAAGCCATAAATATAGATGCCGCCGTTTACAAATGCCACAACGCTTAACCTGAGTGTAACAATTGCCTTACACTTATGCGACGCAGCTCGAGGGTTTAGCCACGCGATATGTATACCCGATGGCTTGGTTTATTTAGCTAATAGTCAATGGTTCAAAGCTTGGATAACCAGCATATAATCAACGCAAATCGATTTTTAATGGGATCAAAGTTTATGTTTTTAAGGGGGAATTGGGCAAAAAAAAGCCCCCGTATTAATTCGAGGGCTTGTTATCTTCTATTCGTTTACGCTTACTGAAGACCGAGTTTTTTCTCAAGGTAGTGGATGTTGGCACCACCAAATTGGAAATTTTCGTCTTGCATGATTTTTTGCTGTAAAGGCACGTTGGTTTTTATACCATCGATAACTAACTCCGATAAGGCATTTTTCATGCGTGCAATCGCAATATCACGATTCTCGCCGTAGGTAATCAACTTACCAATCATTGAGTCGTAATAAGGCGGCACTGAGTAACCGGCATATACGTGAGAGTCCCAACGGATCCCCATGCCACCCGGAGGATGGAAGCGATTAATGCGACCCGGTGAAGGAATGAAGCTTACTGGATCTTCGGCATTAATCCGACATTCGATGGCGTGACCCGTAATTTTCACCTGATCTTGACTAAAGGACAGCGGTTGACCTGCTGCAATCCGCAGTTGTTCTTTAATTAAGTCGATGCCTGTCACCATCTCGGTGACGGGGTGTTCAACCTGAATACGGGTATTCATTTCGATGAAGTAGAACTCACCATTCTCATATAAGAACTCAAAAGTACCAGCACCACGATAGTTAATTTCTAAACAAGCACGGGTACAACGTTCACCAATGTAGCGCCGCATGTCTTCGGTAATACCCGGCGCTGGTGCTTCTTCTACGACTTTCTGGTGACGGCGTTGCATCGAACAGTCTCGTTCACCTAAGTGAATTGCGTTGCCTTGACCGTCGGATAATACTTGAACCTCTACATGGCGAGGATTTTCCAAGTATTTTTCCATGTAGACGATATCATTATTAAAGGCCGCTCCGGCTTCAGCTTTGGTCATCGCAATGCTTTGCACTAATTCACTTTCTTGATGAACCACGCGCATACCACGACCACCACCACCACCAGCGGCTTTAATGATTACTGGGTAACCAATTCGCTTGGCGATTTGAATATTTTTCTTTTCATCTTCACTAAGCGGGCCGTCTGAGCCAGGTACACAGGGAACACCAGCTTTTTTCATTGCCTTAATCGCTTCAACCTTATCACCCATCATGCGGATGGTCTCAGCTGTGGGGCCAATAAAAATGAAACCACTTTTCTCGACGATTTCAGAGAATTCGGCATTCTCTGATAGAAAACCATAACCCGGGTGAATTGCGACTGCATCGGTGACTTCAGCTGCGGCAATAATGCGTGGAATATCTAAGTAACTTTCACTTGCAGCGGGTTTACCAATACAAATGGATTCATCGGCTAATAAGACGTGCTTTAAATCGCGGTCTGCGGTTGAGTGTACGGCAACAGTCTTAATACCGAGCTCTTTACAGGCGCGCAAAATCCGTAGGGCAATTTCACCACGGTTAGCGATAACAACTTTATCTAGCATACAAATGCCTCTTTATTCGATGATGAATAGCGGTTCATCAAACTCAACAGGATTACCGTCTTCAACTAATATCGCCTTCACAACACCGGCTTTGTCAGAGTCGATTTGATTCATCATCTTCATCGCTTCAATAATGCAAAGTGTGTCACCCACATTCACTTGCTGACCTTCTTGTACAAATGGTTGTGCTTCTGGAGAAGACGAGCGGTAAAAAGTGCCAACCATAGGCGATAGCAGTTGATGACCTGATGAGGCTTCTTTTTCTGCTGGGGCTGCGCTTGGTGCGGAAACTGGCGCGGCTACGGGGGCTGGCGCATAGATTGTTTGTTGCGCAGCACCACTAAAATTGCGGCTAATGCGTACCGATTCTTCACCTTCGGTAATTTCTAATTCGGCAACACCTGACTCTTCTACTAATTCGATTAATTTTTTAATCTTGCGAATATCCATAGGGGCTCTCTTTTATCGTATTAGGTTAATTAAATGGCTACTGCTGCAACTGGGCGAGCGCAGCAGTTAAAGCAAATTGGTATCCTTGGCTACCTAGACCACAGATCACGCCTTCGGCCTTATCAGCAAGATAAGAATGATGGCGAAAGGGCTCACGTGCATGCACGTTAGATAGATGGATTTCTATAAATGGGATGTTTACACCGAGCAAGGCATCACGTAGTGCTACACTGGTATGGGTAAACGCCGCAGGGTTGATTAAAATAAAATCAACTTCTCCCATGGCTTGATGGATCCGGTTAATTAGTTCGCCTTCAGTATTGGACTGAAAATCATCAAGGCTGGCACCCTGCGCTTCGGCTTGGGTACGTAAGAGCTGCACAATATCGTCTAAAGTTTGTCGACCATAAATTTCTGGCTCTCGTTTTCCGAGTAAGTTTAGATTTGGACCATTGAGCAGCAAAATAGAGAATTTGTTAGACATTTTCGTTGAAAACTCTACTTAAGTTATCGAACTGGTGATTTAAGAAAGATTAGCACATTTTTTGAAAATAAATATGCTAACTAACTCTAATTTTCGATGATTATAGTGTTTTCGCAGAAAATGGCAGCATTTTTCTGGTCTAATCAGTTCGTTTCGGCAAATGAACTGGTAGTTAGGTTGCGTAGCCATTTTTTCTGATTCATCCGCCAAAAACATAGGAGAGCCTTACAAACTTCTTCACTTAAGGCGATGCAATAGGCGGTTAACAGGCTAACATCAAACACTAAAATGGCAATAGATGTGGCCATTAAGCCCACGCCCCATTGGCAAAATGTATCGGACATCAGACAAAATCCATTGTCGCCACCGCTACGCAGGATCCCATTAATCAGTACCATGTTAAATATTCGGATCCAGGTGGTTGCCGCGAGTATTAATACTAACTGCCGAGCCAAGTTTAGGGTGTCACTTTCTAGGGCTCCAAATAAGTTGAGTAATGGATAGCTTAGTAACCATACCAGCACGCCAATTCCCATCGCTGCAATGGGGCTTACGATGAGCGACGCGCGAGCATCTGTCCATGCTTGAGTAAATTGGTTTACACCTAATTTATTGCCAATCATGATCGAGCAGGCAGCTGAAAAGCCAATAAAGCAAGAGATTGCGATCCCTTCAATCGGGCTAATTAAACTCATCGCTGCTAGGGCATTTGTCCCCAGTTGCCCATATAAGGTGGCATAAACAAATACCCCAATCGACCAAATACCAAAATTGATAACTAAGGGGGCCGCCAGTTTGGCATAGTTAAGCCATTCGGTTTTATGGAGTTGCCAGAAGCCGATGAAACAAACCTTAAGTAGCGGGTGGTCTTGTAACTTTAAAATAACGGATAGAATCAGTAGTTGTAATGCTCGAGCGACAACTGTGGCGATCCCTGCGCCAACAACGCCCATTGCTGGAATTGGCCCTAAGCCGAAGATCAATAGTTGATTTAAGGCAATATTGGTCACGACCGCAAACATACTAATGTACAGTGGCAGTTTGGTGTTTCCGCTCGCCCGTAAGGCGGATTCAACGAGAGTGACTGGTAAGGTAAATAACAGCATCAGCGCGGTGACTTGAATGTAATCGGCACCAATTGCGATGAGCTGGGCATCGCTGCTTCCCCATTGCATAATGGTTGTTGGGCTTAGCGACATGAGGCCAAGAGCGATAGCGGTAAACAGTAATCCTGCGTAAAACGACAGCGCTACGGTACGGCCAATGGCGGGCCAGTTTTTTGAGCCCCAATGCTGGGCACTGAGTGTGGCACAGGCGGTAGAGAAACCGTTTAAAATAATAATCGCAACAAAAAAAGCGCGGCCAGCATAACCCACCGCAGCCACTTCGGCGTCTCCGATGGTCGCTACCATGAGCACATCGACTAAGCTTAATAAGCTGAGCAATACAGCTTGTAGCGAAATCGGCCAAGCGAGACGCCAAAACTGCTCTAACCAAGCGCGATTTAATGAATTGGGAGATGTGTGCATAAAAACCTCAAAACGTGAGCTTCATCTGATTGAAGCTATCTAGCAAGTGACGATAGACGGCGGGATCCTATCTTATTTGCTCCGCATGGCACATAATTGAAGCTATCCATAATATGTTTAAAACTATCATTTATGAATCTTCGTCATTGGCAAGACAAGCTCGACATCGGCCCTCGTTGTGTCGAGCGCTTCCTCACCACCGAACGATTTTCGGAGTTGGCTGAATTACAGGTGAGTTTAGCGGGGGTTTCTTATCTTCGTGGTGAATATTTTGTGAGTCGGCGGGCACCCAAGGAACATTTGTTGGTGTTATCGATGGCGGGGGCCGGTCGCCTGCATACCCCGCAAGGCCAGCAGCGGATCGGTCCGAATGAAATGCTATTGTTACCTGCGGGGGCACATTATTCGATTAGCCTGGCGAGTCACTTTTGGCGACATAATTGGTTATTATTTTCGGCTGATCTGAGTTGGTATCGTTTCCCATCGCAAGCGAAGGTATTGCAAATAGATTCAGGCCAAAGCATCGACCAGTGTTTAAAGCTATTACTGGATGAGGAGGTAAAACAACAGCCCGATCCTTTGGTTGAAGCGGCCTTAACCCAGCTACTCAAACGTTATTTATTGCAGTTACTCAAACCACTAAAGGGCGAGGCGCCCAATCCTTTGCATAATTTAGAGCAACAGTTGCGTTCTTCACTACATTACCCTTGGTCGGTGACTGATATGGCGCAGCGTTTGTCGGTATCAGAAGCCCATTGTTACCGTTTGTTCCGACAAGAATTTCAAACCAGCCCTAAGCAATATTTAACCCGTTTGCGTTTGGAGCATGCTCGATATCTATTGCGTGAGAGTAATTGGTCGATAGAGGTCATCGCGAGTCAACTGGGCTATCAAGATGGTTTTGCCTTTGCACATCGCTTCAAAAAGTACTTTTCTATTTCTCCAGGACGTTATCGTCGTGATAAACAAGCGAATACTTAGTCTGTAGCAGGATCTCGAGTGGCGTTTTGAAAGGTTGCCAGTGTGAGTTTTGCAATTAGTTCTAGTTGTTGGATGCTGGCACCGTTGGTGGCATGTACGTTCAAGCCTTGTAGTACTGTTGCTAAATAATGCGCTAATGCTTCGGGGCTCGCGTCGGCCCTTAGGTCTTGTTCTTGTTGAGCTCGTTGAAAGCGTTGTAATAAGGCTGCTCCTGCTTGGTTACGTCGGTCTTTGAGGGCTTCTTTAATGCTATTGGCTGATGGTCCACAAGACAGGGCTGCTTGTATGACAACGCAACCCTGAGGTTGTGTGGGGTCGCTAAGGTTGGTAATAGCCCCCTGCAATATATGTTCAGCCACCTGATAAGCTGTTGCTTTTGCTAAGGCCGGATAGAAATAGGCGTTAGGCCGCTGCTCATAAAGTTCGATGGCTTTAAAAAAAAGCTGTTCTTTATTACCAAAAGTGGCGTACATACTGGGTTTGTTAATCCCCATGGCCTGAGTTAATTCATTTAAGGATGCGCCTTCATAACCTTTTTCCCAGAACACTTGTAGTGCAGCGGCTAAAGCTTTCGCCGGGTCAAAATTACGGGGGCGACCTGGATTGCCACAGCATTTCAATGACATCAATGATCCTTAAGTTTTTATTAATCGTTCTCATCTTACCACTTTAAGCGGTTCAAACAATTAAATACCACTCGGTACAAAAAACAGCTTGAACCCGGTCACGTTTCAATACTATTATACCGAGCAGTACAAAAGGGATTTATCTCACTACATTTATTATTTGAGGGACCTGCCATGGCTTCTGTTTTCGATTTAGTCAAATTGTTCTGCATGGGCGTACTTAGTATTAGCCTCGTCGCATGTGGAAAGTCTGAGGCCGCAGGTGATGTTGCACCTCCACCACCCTCTGTTGAGGTGGCTAAGGTGTTGTTAGAGAAAATTACCGAAACAGACTTATATACCGGTCGTCTGCAAGCGCCGCAAACCGTGATGGTGATGCCACGGGTTTCTGGCTATATCGAGCAGGTGTTATTTACGGAAGGTAGTGTGGTGAAAAAGGGTGAGGTGTTATTTAAAATTGATGCCCGCGTCTTTGCTGCAGAAGTGGCTCGCTTAGAGGCCGAATTGGCCAGCGCTAAAAGTAGTTTTGCCTTAGCCAAGAAAAACTACCAGCGAGCGCAGGCCTTGAGTCGTCAACAAGCGATAGCCGATGAATTGCTCGACAGTCGGTTTTCTGCTCAAGAGCAAGGCGCTGCGTCGGTGGCCTCGATTAATGCTGCTTTATCAAGAGCCCGCCTAGACCTCGCCTTTTGTGACGTGCGTGCGCCGATTTCGGGGCGCGTTTCGAATGCTCTTATTACGGCAGGCAACTATGTCAATTTGGGTGAAACGTCACTCACTCGTATTGTCTCCACCCAGCATATGTATGCTTACTTTGATGTGGATGAACAGAGCTTTCTCAAGTATCAACAGTTAACGGGTGTCTTACCACGAGCTGGAAACGCAGATAGTGTCGCGGTGGTGCAAATGGCTTTGGCGAATGAGTCTCAATTTAGTCATCTAGGGCGGATTGACTTTATTGATAATGCGTTGAGTCAAAACACTGGTACGATCCGTTTGCGAGCTCGTTTTGCGAATCCAGATGGCGCGTTATTACCGGGCATGTATACCCGTTTACGGATCGCAGGCAGCAATAGTTATCAGGCAACATTGATCGATGATAGAGCGGTGGGCACTGATTTGAACAATCAGTTTGTATTGGTGTTAGATGAGCACAATGTGGTGCAGTATCGTCCAGTGGTTCTGGGCGAAGAGATCAATGGCTTACGAATCGTCAGCCAAGGTTTGTCGGGCTCAGAGCGGATCGTGGTAAATGGTTTACAACGAGTTCGCCCACAAATGCAGGTCACTCCGGTGGTGCGTAGCATGGCTAGTGAAGCGGTGCTCTCCACCCTGCATGACTCTCAGCGTTTATTTCAGCAACAGTATCAACGCTTAAGTTCAAATCCTGATATTTCTGCTCAGCAAGGATAGCCCTCATGTTTTCTCAGTTTTTTATCAAACGACCGATATTTGCGGCGGTGTTATCGTTATTGGTGTTTATTGCGGGCGCTATTGCGGTGTGGCAATTGCCAATTACTGAATATCCGGAAGTTGTACCTCCTACGGTGGTGGTGACGGCCAATTATCCTGGAGCCAATCCGAAGGTGATTGCTGACACTGTCGCCTCTCCGCTGGAGCAAGAAATTAACGGTGTGGAAAACATGCTGTATATGTCTTCTCAAGCCACCTCCGATGGCCGAATGACCCTCACTGTGACTTTTGCCATTGGCAGTGATGTCGAACAGGCGCAAGCCCAAGTGCAAAGTCGGGTTGACCGAGCCACCCCGCGTTTGCCAGAAGTGGTGCAACGTTTAGGGATCACCACCGAAAAGTCTTCGCCTGATCTGACCATGGTCGTTCACCTGACTTCGCCGGATGAACGTTATGACTTACTCTATTTATCTAATTATGCGGCATTAAATGTTCGAGATGAGCTGGCGCGCATCGAAGGAGTGGGCGCGGTGCGTCTATTCGGTGCTGGAGAATACAGTTTAAGAGTTTGGCTCGATCCTAATAAAGTGGCGGCTTTAGGTTTAAACCCCAGCCAAATTATCACCGCGATTCGTCAGCAAAACCAACAAGCTGCAGCAGGCAGTTTAGGAGCACAACCCAGCGGCGAGTCTGACTTTCAGTTGTTAATCAATGTGAAGGGGCGCTTAGACAATGTAGACGAATTTGAAAACATCATCATCAAAGTGGGCGATCAGGGCGAGATTAGCCGCTTAAGAGATGTGGCTCGGGTGGAATTAGGTGCCAGTAGCTATGCGCTGGGGTCGATGTTGGATAATAAGGATGCTATTGCAATTGGGGTATTTCAGGCTTCGGGTTCCAATGCGATTCAAATTTCGGAAGATGTACGAGCGAGAATGGTCGAATTGGCGAAGGGATTTCCGCAGGGTTTAAGCTACGCCACGGTTTATGATCCCACGGTATTTGTTCGTGGCTCAATTAAGGCGGTGGTTAAAACACTGTTTGAAGCTCTGTTGCTGGTGGTGTTTGTGGTGGTCTTGTTCTTACAAACTTGGCGCGCTTCAATTATTCCTTTGGTGGCGGTACCGGTATCGCTGGTGGGAACTTTTGCCTTCATGCATTTGCTGGGTTTTTCGCTAAACGCGCTGTCTTTATTTGGTTTAGTGCTGGCCATCGGTATTGTGGTAGATGACGCGATTGTCGTGGTGGAAAATGTCCAGCGAAATATTGCCAATGGCTTAAGCCCGGTTGCTGCAACTCAGCAAGCGATGAAGGAAGTGACGGGCCCGATTGTCGCGACCACTTTGGTTTTGGCGGCGGTATTTATTCCGACGGCCTTTATGTCTGGTTTAACAGGACAGTTTTATCGGCAATTTGCCTTGACCATTACCATTTCGACCTTTATTTCCGCGCTAAACTCATTGACCTTGAGCCCTGCCTTGTCGGCCTTATTATTGAAAGGGCATGATCAGCCTAAAGACCGTTTGACTCGGATCATGGACGGTCTGTTCGGTAAATTGATTTTTGCACCGTTTAATCGACTGTTTGATAAAGGCGCCAGCGTCTATGCGGTGATGATTAAAAAAATCATTCGCTTAGCGGCACTGGTTGGGATTATCTATGTGGCTTTGCTCGGGTTGACTGGCTATCAATTTATGAATACGCCAACTGGTTATGTACCTAGCCAAGATAAGCAATATTTAGTTGCCTTTGCTCAATTGCCCGATGCGGCATCACTACAGCGCACCGAAGCCGTGGTGAAACAAATGACAGACATAGTTCTCGCCCAGCCGGGAGTTGCGCACGCGGTGGCTTTTTCCTGGTTTAAGTATTAATGGTTTCACCAATAGCCCGAATAGTGCGATTGTGTTTACGCCTTTAACTGATTTTTCTCAACGCCAAGATCCGAGTTTGAGTGCGAATGCGATTGCTGGCGCGTTGAATCAAAAATTTGCGGGCATCCAAGAAGCCTTTATTGCGATTTTCCCGCCGCCGCCAGTGCAAGGTTTAGGCAGCATTGGTGGTTTTAGGTTGCAGATCCAAGATCGCGCCAACTTAGGTTATGAAGCGCTGGCGAATGTCACCATGCAAGTGATGCAAAAAGCTTGGGCGGATCCGGCCTTAGCGGGGATATTTTCGAGTTATCAGGTGAAGGTGCCCCAGTTACAGTTGGATTTAGACAGAACCAAGGCGATGCAGCTGGGAGTGTCTCTGGATGAGGTCTTTACTACCTTGCAAGCTTATATGGGCTCGGTCTATGTGAATGACTTCAATAAATTTGGACGTACCTATCAGGTAAATATGCAAGCAGATGAGCAGTTCCGGCAGTCGCCAGAGCAGATTAGCCAGCTTAAGTTGCGTAATCGTGATGGTGTGATGATCCCCCTTGGATCGTTTATGTCAATAGACTCGGTTACGGGCCCCGATCGGGTGATGCATTACAACGCCTATACCACTGCTGAAATCAACGGTAGTGCGGCAGCGGGTTACAGTTCGGGGGAAGCGCAGGCCGCGATTGAGAAAATCTTAGCGGAGACGCTACCGATAGGGATGAGTTATGAGTGGACCGAGCTAAGTTATCAGCAGCAGCTTTCTGGGAATACCGCGATGTTTGTTTATCCCTTGGTTATTTTGTTGGTGTTTATGGTATTAGCCGCGCAATACGAAAGTTTACGCTTGCCGATGGCCATTATTTTGATTATTCCGATGACCTTACTTTCGGCAATTAGTGGGGTATTGTTATCGGGAGGGGACAACAATATCTTTACTCAAATAGGTTTAATTGTGTTGGTTGCTTTAGCCACCAAAAACGCGATCCTAATTGTCGAATTTGCCAAAGAATTGCAGGATCAAGGTCGTACGGTGATGGACGCCATCTTGGAAGCGGCTCACCTGCGCTTGCGGCCAATATTAATGACATCCATCGCCTTTATTATGGGGGTGGTGCCGATGGTCTATTCTACTGGAGAAGGGGCTGAGATGCGTCAGGCAATTGGTGTGGCAGTATTTTATGGCATGATTGGGGTCACTGTATTTGGTTTGTTACTCACCCCCTTATTTTACTATTTACTCGCGCGGCGAGTACCTAAGGTAAGCGTGGATAGTCAATCGGCAGTATTCGATGAGACTCATTTGATCGCAAAATAAGCGCTTGTTGTATCATTCACTAAAGGCAGGCTAAATCGCCTGCCTTTGTTATTACTGGACGACTGATCTTTAAGGATGGTTTACTGGCGCAGCGGGTTTATTGTCTGAAGTTAGACTGAATCAAGCATCTAAGATGCAGAGTAGTATCAACCAGCCGTTATCGAGCAACGCCGTTTAGGGCTTTTCAGCCAGCATTTCTTGTAGGCCGCCGCCATTAACCACTTGCTGGTAGCCCATTTGTTGTAATACCTGTAAGGCGTAATTGGCCCGATTTCCTGAGCGACAATAAACGACTATCGCTTGGTTTCTGTCTGTGGTGAGTTGTTCAATATGGGCGGCGACAGTTTGATGCGGCATATTTTGGGCGCCGTTTAAGTGTCCTTGTTGGAATTCATGAGGGCTACGGACATCAATTAGCAATGCCTGTTTATCGGTGATGTATTGCCAGGCCTGCTCGGCTCGTTCAGTGGCTAAGCTGGTAAAGCTTACAACGCTACTGGATAACAGCAGCAGAATTGCCACAATTTTAGTCTTGTTCATATTTTTCCCTACCATGAAGTGAGTCCTATATAAAAACATCAATTTTGATTTGGTTTCAGTTTAATCTTAAGTGACCGCGGATAGTTTGATCTGGTTCCACTACAGCAGGTTTAGCTTGGCCGCTGGATTTTGATCCCAAGCCTTAGGTTGATAGTGGTGAGTCGTTTAAAAATAGGAGGCTGTTTTGTAGAAATGCCAGTTTCTACGCTGTGGTTTTCTCTTATGAACAAAAAAGCCGTTTGCAGTCGATGCAAACGGCTGAATATCGCACTTAGATTTAAGCTGCGTTCGATTTTTCCTGAATTAACTTATCAACCACCGATGGATCCGCCAAGGTTGAAGTATCCCCCAAAGAGTCGGTTTCGTTGGTGGCAATTTTACGCAAAATACGACGCATAATTTTACCAGAGCGGGTTTTTGGTAGTGCTTCTGCCCAGTGCAGGATATCGGGGGTGGCAATTGGCCCAATTTCTTTGCGCACCCAAGCTTTGACCTCTTTGTGTAGCTCGGCGCTGGGTTCTTCGCCAGCCATGAGGGTGATGTAGGCATAGATGCCTTGTCCTTTGATTTCGTGGGGCACGCCTACCACAGCGGCCTCTGAAATCTTCGGATGCGCGACCAAGGCACTTTCAATTTCGGCAGTGCCCATTCGGTGTCCACTCACGTTTAATACATCATCGACCCGACCAGTGATCCAATAATAACCATCTTCGTCGCGGCGAGCGCCATCACCAGTGGTATAGGAGCCGGGGAATGTGGAGAAGTAGGTTTGTTCAAACCGTTCATGATCACCATAAACGGTGCGCATTTGTCCTGGCCAGCTGTCTTTGATGATCAAGTTTCCTTCGGCGGCACCGCTCAGCTCATTGCCTTCATTATCGACCAAAGCAGGTTGAACGCCAAAGAAGGGGCGAGTCGCAGAGCCCGGTTTGAGTTCGGTGGCTCCTGGAAGGGGCGTAATTAGGATCCCGCCAGTTTCGGTTTGCCACCAAGTATCAACAATTGGGCAGCGTTGATCGCCAATGGTACGGTAATACCACTCCCAAGCCTCTGGGTTGATGGGCTCACCCACCGAGCCCATAATCCGTAGGCTACTGCGGCTGGTGCCTTCGATCGCTGCATCGCCCTGAGCCATTAGGGCCCGGATTGCGGTGGGAGCGGTGTATAAAATACTTACCTGATGTTTGTCGCAGACTTCGCTCATGCGTGCCGAAGTTGGGTAGTTTGGCACCCCTTCAAACAAAATGGTGGTTGCGCCATTGGCAAGCGGGCCATAAACCAAATAGCTGTGACCTGTGATCCAGCCAACGTCGGCGGTACACCAATAGATGTCACCTGGGTGATAATCAAAAACATACTTAAAGGTCATGGTGGCATACAGTAAATAGCCGCCAGTGGTGTGCAGTACGCCTTTGGGCTTACCCGTTGAACCCGAGGTATATAAGATAAATAAAGGATCTTCCGCGTTCATGGGTTCTGGTGGACACTCGGCGGCTTGATTTTCGCAGGCTTCGTGCCACCAAACGTCGCGCTTGTCGTGCCAGCCGACTTCTGCACCGGTTCGTTTGAGGACCACCACGCTTTTCACAAACTCACACTCGGGGTGCTCCAAAGCTTGGTCAACGTTTGCTTTGAGAGGTACACCACGACCACCCCGCAAACCTTCGTCGGCAGTAATCACGTATTTTGAATTCGAGTCGATAATGCGTCCTGCAAGCGCTTCTGGAGAGAAACCACCAAACACGATGGAATGTACTGCGCCAATTCGGGTACAAGCCAGCATGGCCACCGCGGCTTCGGGAACCATTGGCATATATAGGCAAACCACTTCACCTTTTTTTACGCCTTGGGCTTTTAGTGCATTGGAAAATTTGCAGACTTGCTCATAGAGTTCTTGGTAGGTGAGCTTGCTGTCTTCGTCTGGGCTATCACCTTCCCAAATAATTGCGACTTCGTTACCACGTTGTTGTAAGTGACGGTCGATACAGTTAGCGCTGACATTTAGTAGACCATCTTCGAACCATTTAATGCTGACGTGTCCGGGATCGAAGCTGCTATTTTTCACTTTGCTGAAGGGTTCGATCCAATCCAGCAGTTCTTTACCGTACTTGCCCCAGAACAGTTCGGGCTGTTCAATTGATTGTTGGTACATGTCTAAGTATTGTTGATTGTCTAGTAGGCAGTCTTCAGCGATATTTGCTTTAACTGGGTACAGCTTGTGTTCACTCATGTTCCTCTCCTTGCTTCCTCATGATGAGGCGGGATATCGTCAATGACGTTTCGGATTTTGATATAAGATTCGCACTGACGTCGCGTGTCGACAATTAGACTTTTGGTTAATTATTTGTAAAGAATAGTGAAATGTTTTATTAATCAAAGTGCTTCTGATTGTTATCGGTGATAATTGAGAGCCTGCTCACGGTGCTAACCAGACCTTAGCTTGGGGAGTGCCATGGTGGGGCGGGGGCCGTAGGTTAAACGTAAATAAATCATCGCGGCGGTTATTGCATCGTCAATCGCTTGATGACGTCCCGACAGCGGAATATTCAGGCTATTACAAATATGTTCCAGGTCGAGGTTGGGACTGATCCCCACATGCTCGACATGTACCTTGTCGGCAAACATTCTGCCCACATCGATGAGTGGATTGAGTAATTTAAAACCGTACAATTGTCGACAATGGCGATTGAGAATGCGTTGGTCATAGCCGATGTTGTAACCCACGATGGCTCGTGGGCCAATAAATTTGAGCAAGGCTGGCAGAGCGTCTTCGATACGACAACCTTGCTGTAAATCACGATGACGTAGCAGGTGAATTTTAATTGAGTCACCAGCCAGTTTATCGGTGGCTTGGATCTTCGCTTCGAAGGGCTGACTAGTTAAGATTTTATTTTCATCGATCAGTACCGCACCTATCGAAACAATGTCGGCTTGGCGGGTGTCTAAGCTGGTGGTTTCCAGATCGAGCGCGACATATTGCTGACCACGATAACGTTGAAATAACTCGGCGAAGTCGCTGTGTTTATATTTACGCTGATACAGAAAACGTTGCAGCATTACTTCGCCTAGTAATCGCGGATATTGAAGTGTAAGGCCAATTGCTGCTTAAACTTTTTCACCACATGTAAACCGTGGCGCAATAGATCCCGTTGACTATGATTCAATTGTTCCAGTTTAAGGGTGTGATAGTCATGCTCTTCGTCGATCGGGAATAGCTGTTGAATACGTAATTTGAAAAACAATAAGAGAGCTTCGGTGAGATTAGCGGCCATGTCGGCTTCTAGGATCTTAAGTTGAGCCAAACATTCAATTCGCTCTAGGGTATTGGTGGGGATGACTGATTGCTCTAGGGCGAGAGCTCTCACGCCATGAACAATGGGGAAGATGCCGCCTTTCTTGATGTCTAAACCAGCGTGTTTCGATTTGATCTTGCCAAATAGGGTTAGTGGCGTGTGAAATTTTAAGGCCGGTTGAGCAAAAAACGCCAGAGTCACGCTGCGTTTGGCCATTTGCGCCATTAAATCTTTACGCATATGCCGTAATAGGCTTTTATTGCCAGCAATGGCATGGGCATCCAAGATAATGGCGATGTTCATCATGGCTTCACCGTGGCCAATTTCGACCCAGTTGGCGATGGTTTCACTCCATTGACTTTGACTTTGTACCCATTGCGGATTGTTGACCATGATCTTGCCAGGACAAGGCGGATAACCTAGTTGTAGCAGGTAATCGCTGAACTGCTCTAGCTGCTGTTGTTTTTCCGGCCAATCGTAACCATCTTCGAGCACCAGACCGTTGTCTTGGTCGGTCTTAATGATTTGCTCTGCGCGCCCTTCACTCCCCATCACCATTAAACACACATGGCTGTGATGCTCTGGGGCGATGGATAAATCAAACACCCGATGAATGATTTGTTCATTCATGGTGGCCAATAGCTTCATCACAAATAAGGTGCGAATACCGTTATTGCAAAGGTTTTCCACGAGCCGGTTGAGAGTGAGGGCCGCTTCGCTGAGTTCTTCAATGCTTGAGGCTCGTGCAATACGTAAGGCTAATACATGGGAATGAGTGGAGAAGAGGCTGAGCAGGTGAGACATTTCCATCACGCCAATGATTTTTTGCTCATCTTTTACCACGACTCGTTCGATGTTATTACGAGTCATCAACAACATGGCATTAAATAAAAAATCGCCTTTATTGACACTAATTAAGTTGAAATTAGCTAACTGGCTAACTGGTGTATCCAGCGATTGCTGCACTAATACTGCAGCGTGTAGTAAATCAGTACCGGTTAACATACCGAAGCAACCATCGTGATTAACTAATAGAGATTCGAGTTTTTGTTCACGCATGATAAAAGTGGCTTGTTGGAGTGAGGTTTCCCCTTCAATCACCACCGCTGGCTGCACGTTACGCTCATCGATGCAGGTTAAAATGAACTCGGCTAGATTTTTATTGCCTTCACGGGATTCTACTAATTGATGGCGAGTCGCCAAATCGCGCTGAAAGTAATCACCAAAATCACTGTTTTCGCTGACTAGCTGACGAAAAATACGGCTGGGCAAGGCATAACAGAGGGTTTCCTCTAAGGCGAGGTAGTCATGTTTGGCGTAACCACCAAACTGTGAGCGTACGTCGAACCAATCTTCATGGGTATAGTGAGCGAACACTTCATCATTGTTGTCAGCTCGCTCTTCAACCTGCCCCTTAATAATAATAAACAGCGCTTCTGCTTCGGTGCCAGCAGTCACTATTTTCTGCTGACTTTGAAAATAATGAATATCTAAATTGCTGCTGACCAGTTGCCGTTGCTGAGGCTCTAGTTGGTCAAAAGGTGGGTGCTGGAAGTTGAAATCTGTGCTCATCGCCTCACCATGGGGTAGGATAACTCTATGTCTTGGTCACAGATAAGCATGTCTTTTTTTGTTAGTTTTACCTAGACGACTTTAGTCTAAATCATGCTAAAGCGCGGCCTGAAAGGGGCGCGCGATAGCGATTTGCGCCAGCCCCTGCCCCTTGTTAGGAATGAGTGAGGGATTTGTTTGGTTTTTGAGGCCGTCGCATTTTTGCCGTGATAAAAGTGCTTTTATGTCGAATTAAAATCGACCACCAAAGATAACCAGCTTTAGGGCTAGATAGGATCTCTGCGAGTCACAAGGAACGGATTCAAGATGGAAATGGTAAGCGAAGGTTGGTTAGTGATTCCGCTGTCGTTGGTTTACTTGGGGGCTTTGTTTGTCATTGCCTACTATACCGATAAAAACCAGAGTGAGCGGCTGCGTTGGCAACCGGCTTTTTATAGCTTTTCGATCGCGGTGTACTGTACCTCCTGGACGTTTTACGGCACGGTGGGGCAAGCCAGCGAAAACCTGCTATCGTTTATTCCTATTTACCTTGGTCCAATCTTGTTGTTTCTATTTGGCTGGAAGCTGTTAGCGCGGCTGATCTTAATTGCCAAGCGTGAACATATTACCACCATCGCTGATTTTATTGCCGCCCGTTACGGTAAATCGCAAACTCTGGCTGTGGTGATTTCCTTAATTTGTATCATTGGTATTTTGCCCTATATCTCGTTGCAGTTGAGGGCCATTGTGATGGGTTTGGATTTGTTTGGTGGCGAGCCAATGCGACAAGCGGTCGGTGAGGGCAGTAGCTCACAAATTGCCTTGTTTGTGAGCATCGCGCTGGCGATTTTTACCATGTTGTTTGGAACCCGCCATATTGATGCGACGGAGCATCACCGCGGAGTCATTGTCGCGATCGCCTTCGAGTCTTTGATTAAATTGCTGGCCTTTGTTTGTGTCGGGCTGTTGGCTATTAGCCTGCTGTGGGATTTACCTGTAGAGGCTCAGCAGGCGGTAGGCGCCTCAATGGGCAATAAATGGCAGCAACTGAGTATCGCCAATGTGAGCGATTTGGTGGTGGCGACATTGTTGGCTATGTCGGCGGTAATTTGTCTGCCGAGGCAGTTTCATGTCACGGTGGTTGAAAATAATCAGGTGAACGACCTACAGACCGCACGCTGGTTATTTCCCGCTTATTTATTGCTGTTGGCGGTTTTTGTATTGCCGATCGCTTTTGCTGGAGACTATTTATTGCCTGCGGGAACTCCTGCCGATAATTTTGTGATTAGCCTGCCGCTGGCGGCTGGGCATAAGATCCTTGGGATGGCGGCCTTTTTGGGTGGGACTTCTGCGGCCAGCGGTATGGTGGTGGTGTCGACCATCGCCTTAGCGATTATGGTAAGCAACGATCTGGTGTTGCCCTTATTACTGAAACAAGGCGGATTAAGTCAACGTAACTTTGCTCAGTTTAGTGAGTTGTTATTAAACGTACGCCGTACCACTATCTTAGTGATCTTGTTATTGGCCTGGGGCGCATTCTTGATCCTTGGAGAGGTCGGGAATTTGGCCGATATTGGCTTCTTGTCCTTCGCCGCGATCGCTCAGTTAGCGATCCCCTTGGTTTTTGGTTTGTATTGGCGGGAAGGCAACCGCACTGGTGTGTATGCTGGTTTATCGGTGGGCATGCTGTTGTGGTTGCTCAATTTATTGAATATTACCGATAGTTTGCCGCATCTATGGCCAAATTGGTGGCTAATGCAGAGTATTGTCGAGGGACTGACCGCTCCCCAGTGGGATGGTCAACCCTTAATCTCGAATAATAACTGGGGGGTTGTACTGAGCCTAGTGTGTAATTTGCTGGCCTATTTACTCGGCTCTAAATTATCCAGTCCGGCGGTTTCTGAATGGCTACAGGCCAGCAGCTTTGTGGGGCAACTTGGTAAGACGGATGATGCTGGGGCGCTCTATCAGTCGAAGGTGAGTGTTGAAGAGCTGCACATGCTGTCGTCTCGTTTCCTTGGGACACAGCGCGTTAACGAGAGCTTTCAAAAGTACGCGGCTTCTCGAGGCTTGCAACTGAGCCCTAACCAACAGGCCCCAGTAGAATTAATTGCTGAAACGGAGCGGATGTTGGGCGGGGTATTTGGCTCTTCTTCGGCTCGTTTAGTGCTTGGTTCGGTATTACAGGGGAAGCAAGTTCAGCTGGAAGAGTTTGCTTCAATCGCTGAAGAAGCATCTGGATTGTTACAATACAACAAACATTTATTGCAGGGGGCGATAGAACATATCGACCAAGGAATTGCTATCGTTGATATTGAGTTGAAGTTGGTTTCTTGGAATCGTCGTTATACCGAATTGTTTGAATTTCCTCATGGCCTATTAGTGGTTGGGCGTCCTATTGAAGAGGTGATCCGTCATAATGCGATTAATGGTTTGTGTGGGCCGGGTGATATCGAAGAACATGTTGAGCGGCGGGTGGAACACTTACGCCGTGGCTCCAGCCATACTTCTTCACGTGTCCGTTTAGACGGACGCGTGATCCAGGTGCAAGGGAACCCGATGCCTAACGGCGGTTATGTGATGACCTTTAGTGATATCACAACCTTCAGGCAGGCCGAAGATATGCTCAAGCAGGCCAATGAAATATTGGAGGCGCGAGTTGCTCAGCGAACTCAACAATTGTCTTCGATTAACCAGCAATTGGTACAGGCGACACTGTCGGCTGAGCAGGCGAATCAATCCAAGTCTCGGTTTTTAGCGGCGGTCAGCCATGATCTGATGCAACCGCTGAACGCGGCCAAACTATTTGTGGGTTCCTTACTGGAATCAGAGATGAGTAAAGAAGCCGAATTTTTAGCGGCAAGCATTGATAAGTCGTTGTATTCGGCGGAAGAGATCATTAGTGATTTACTAGATATTTCACGTTTGGAATCGGGTCGGGTGGAGGTGAGTAATGAACAGTTTGAGGTTGGTCACTTGTTGGACCATATTCATGCAGAATTTTTGCCTTTGGCGCAACAACAAGGGGTTGAGTTGAAGTTGCAAGCCAGCAGACTAACGGTGAGTACCGATAGCAAGTTGCTGCGGCGGATCTTACAAAACTTTTTAACCAATGCCTTACGCTACAACCCTCAAGGGAAAGTACTATTGGGGGCTCGCCGCAAAGGTAATTACCTGCGCTTGGAAGTCTGGGATAACGGTCCCGGTATCGAGAAAAGCAAGCAGCAGCAAATTTTTGAAGAATTTCAACAGCTCAATAAATCGGGCCGAGCGAGAGATGAAGGCTTGGGTCTTGGTTTGGCGATTGCTCAAGGATTTGCTGAATTATTAGAAATTCCGATTGGGGTAGAATCAACCCCCGGCAAAGGCTCGGTGTTCTATGTGACAGTGCCCGTTGTGGAGGCGCTTAATGTCCACAAATTGAGCCCCGTTGAACATGACAATATTAATGTTACCCAAGGGGCCAAGGTGCTGTGCATCGACAATGAGCCCGAGATCTTAGTTGGCATGGAAAGTTTGCTGAGTCGTTGGGGTTACCAAGTGCTGTGTTGTGAAGCGGTCGAGGAAGCGGAAGCGTTGATTGCCGATGGTTGGATCCCTGAGCTGATTCTAAGTGACTACCATCTTGATCATGATAAAACGGGTCTCGAGGCGCTACAGCGGCTGATCCATCAAGGGAAGCTGTCCTGTCATGGCATTGTGATTAGTGCCGATCGTCATACCGACTTGATTGACCGGGTGCGCGCTCAGGGCTTTGCTTACTTAAGTAAACCACTACGACCTTTGCGTTTGAAGAAATTATGCCAACAACTGCTGAACAGTAAAACCGCAGCCAACTATTGGCTGAAACCAAATGCCTAAGCCCCGAATATCATCGAGTCGGATGATTTGGGGGATGTGATCTCTTTGGCTTAAAGAGGGCTATCTTCGGGTCTAGGCTCTAGTTCTAATTGCTGTAGGGCGATCACGGCTTGAGTCCGGTTTTTTACATTGAGTTTGCGGAAAATCGCGGTCACGTGCGCTTTAATTGTCGCTTCAGAGACATTCAGCTCATAGGCAATTTGTTTATTTAGCAAGCCTTCATTGAGCATCACCAAAACTTTGTATTGCTGAGGCGTTAAGCTGGCCAAACGCTCCGCAAGTGGATCTTGTTCGGCACTTTTTGCAAAACTAATACCTTCGGGGTACCAATCATCCCCTTCGATAATATGTTGGATCGCCGCAACCAATTGCTGCAAGGGGGTCGATTTTGGAATAAAGCCTGTCGCCCCAAGTTGCTTGGCTTTTTGTACAACGCTCGTTTCTTCACTGGCAGATATCACAACAATCGGTAAATCAGGATATTGGCCATGTAAGTGAGTAAATGCCGAAAAACCATTTGCTCCGGGCATTTTTAAATCGAGTAATAATAAGTCGGGCTCGCGTTGGCTATCGAGCAATTCAAGTAAATCACTTACGTTTTCTGCTTCGAGCAATCGTGAATCGGGGACAGCGGTATGCACCGCCTGCTGCAGCGCACTACGAAACAAGGGGTGGTCATCCGCAATAATGATCTTGTAGGTATCGTCCATAATCAGGTGTTTCAGCCTTTTTTTTGACCATAGCACCAAGCGCTTGTGGATTCAATTTGCTTACTGGTTAACTGTGAAGGCCGAGCAAAGTTCCCATCCCGAGTAAGCTTGAACCGCTAAAACGATTAACCCATTGTTGGTAGCGCTGCAGTTTCATTTGTACTCGATGATGAGATAACAAATGTACCAACAAACACCACAACAGGCTGGTTTCGAGTAGTAAGGCGGCAGCCAAAATCAACTTGTCGCTAAACGCGGTCTCGCGACCGATAAACTGGCTAAAGACACTAACCACAAAGACCAGAATTTTAGGATTTAGCAAATTACAGGCAATGCCACTCAGGATGACTTTTTTACCCGCCTGGGGCTGTGAAGCTTTGCCAATTTTAAGTCCTTGCGGGCGACTGAGTAGGGTTTTAAGACCGATGAAGATCAAGAAACCTGCGCCACTCCAACGCAGGATTTCAAATAGTAGCGGAGATTGTTGGATGAGCAGTGATAAACCCGCGATAGCGAAGCAAATGTGAATACTAAAGCCTAATAACACACCACATGCACATAGACTGGCTTGGCGCTTACTTTGGGTCGCGTGGCGAAGCACCATCACCATATCTGGGCCGGGGCTGAGCATGCCGAGTAGGTTAATTAATAATAATGCACTTAAGGCTTCGAACACCGGATTAATCCTTGCAATTAAAGAGCTACAGATGAAACAGCGGCTAGTGTAAGAACTTAAGTGAAATATTAAAATGGAATTGTTGATATCTAAAGTATTCCATTTTGGAATTCTTTGGTGAGACTTAGAGGGTTGGTGTTGGCTGGGTATTTATTTTGGCCGTTGGCGCTTAGGATAGGGACAGTTTCTACAGCCATTGCCACAGCAACTGCCTCGCTTTAGATGATACCAAGCACTAAACACCATTAATCCGTCTTTTTCTTGATAATCGATGTGCTGCTGTAGCGGGCTTTGATTATTTTGGTAGCGTTGAGCTAAGGCTAATAACTCATGGTGTGGCATGGTTTGGCATAATTGCTCTAGTTTTTGGCTGAGTTTTTTAGCCAAACAAGGGGCGCAATAACAGCTTTGCTCACTTAAATCGGCACTCACCGGCAAGATACTAGGCATCTTCATACACCAGCAATTTTTGTCGGCACTGCAATTGAGGGCTTGTCCACAGCCGGGACAAGTGTGTTGGCTCATATCTGTTCTCTACTCGATTAACTTATAAATGTGGCCCAGTGGCTTGTTTTAGCTTAACGGCTTCTGTGGGCTAAGTCATTGCTTGGTGTAGTTGCTGCCTAAACCAGCTATGGGCGGGGTCGTGATGGTTACGATGGTGCCAAATCAGTGAGTAGTCGAAGCCGCTCGCAGTAAAAGGTAAGTCGACAATCGCTAGCGGGCGTTGTTTGATTAACTGCTGAGCAATTTGGGCTGGCATGGTTAGAATGAAACGAGTCTCGGTTAAGATCTGCAGGGTGGCGAAGTACGATGAAGCTTTGAGCTGTATTTGCCGTTGTAAACCTTGTTGATTGAGGTAACGGTCGATTTGCGAGTTTTTATCGGCGCCAGTGGTGATGATTGCATGTGGATAACGGCAATAATCGGCTGCGCTGGGCGAACTGATATCGAGGTAAGGATGATGTTTATGCATCAAACAGACGAGATGATCGCTGCCTAAAGTGATGGCGTGCAACTCACTGCTATCTTGTGGTGGCAAGGTTAAACCTAGGTCAACTTCACCGCTATGTAATAAACGGCTGGTGGTGTGGTCCCAGTTACATAGTTCAATATTGAGTTGGGGGGCTTGCTGGTAAATTTTACTTAAGACTTTGGGTAATAAATGTTCGCTGACATAGTCAGAGGTTGCAATACAAAAAGTACGTTGGCAAAGGCTGGGCTCAAAGGCTTGTTGATGCAACAGGCTTTCTACTGAATCTAATAACGGGGCTACTTGTGCTTTTAATTCAAGGCCCTTAGGCGTGGTTTGTAATTGTCCTTGCACCCGAACTAATAGGGGATCGCCAAAAACATCGCGTAACTTGGCTAAATGCTTGCTCATGGCTGATTGACTCAGGTGCATTTTTTCGGCTGCACGAGTCACACTTTGTTCTTGCAACAGATAATATAAGGCACTGAGCAGGTTTAAATTAATTCTTCCCGGTTGCATAGGTCGCCTCAAGTAGGGATGGGGGCTTAGCTTAACTGGCTCGCGGTTCGCTGTATAGTGCGCTTGAATTCCGCCAATGAGTGGCTCGCTAGGGCTGCTTGTCACGCGCCTGGTTTGTTCGAGCAAGCAGCTGACCGCCCCCTGACGGCATCAGCCAAAATAAATATACAGCCTGTCACTGAGTGGGGCGAGAGGTTGCTAAGCTTGTTTGCATGTACTTATCAAAAATAGCTTGATAACTACCGTTGGCTTTTAGGGTGTCCAGAGCGGCTTGCCAGCGCTGAATTTCACTATCCGGCAGGTCTTTGTGAGCGGCGATATATAAGTCGGAGCGAAATACCTGAATCGGTATTTTCTCGATGCGCCGCATATCGACGGCCAGCATACGCATGTTATGGCTTACCCCTAAGTCGGTATCGCTTATGGCAATATCTGCGCGCCCTAGCAGGAGTTTCTGATACACCTGCATGCTGCTGGTGGCTGTCATATCAAGGTTCTCGAAGCCCTGCTCTAATAACAGACTGGGGATGATGCCTTGATGGCGAGTCGCAATACGTTTAACGCGTTTAAGGTCGGCTAAACTGTCTACAGGAATGCGATGGCCTCTGCGCTTATAGAAGTAAATGCTGCCGTCACTGAGTGGACCAATCCATTTGTATTGCTGTTCCCTGCTGGGGGTGCGAAACAGCGAAAACATCATGGTTTGAGGACGGGAATTAAGGACGCGGGTGCTCCTCAGGCTTGGTAGCAGTTGGATCTGATAGTCTTCGTTCAGTAGCTTGAGGATGCCTGCTACTATTTCGGTAGAGAAGCCTACCAGTTTGCCATTTTCTTGGTAATTAAACGGAGCCCATTCCTCGGTTACCAGTAGCATGCCTGGTTTGTCAGTGGCGACAGACAGCGCAATATTGCTACAGCATAGCCATATCAAAAGGAGTAATTTTATGCGCATATACCATCCTGTTACTTGTGCGCCGGCCTTTTGGTTTACGCCAGCGCCACAGCCCTTGCACTGCAATTACGGATCATTACGGGGCTGTTGTGCTGCTCATTTAGCTTAATTTATAAGCCGTTTAGCAGTAAATGCGCATTAAAAGCTTCGGCGTTCATAAATCCAGTGATGCGCGCTTGCTGTAGCTCTTCTCCGCTTGCATTAAATAATAGCAGAGTGGGCAAGCCTAATACTTGGTAATGTGTGAGTAATTTGATCGAAGTGGCGTCGGTTGTTGTGACATCGGCTTGTAGCAATACCATGTTGTTGAGCTGTGCAGCGACCAATGGATCACTAAAAGTCTCTTTTTCAAAGGCCTTACAGGCGGTGCACCAGTCAGCATAAAAATCAACTAGTACTGGTTTTGCCTGGGCCGCGGCTAAATCGAGCTGCTGTTGCATTTCCTGCAAATTAGCCACTTGAATAAATTTGCCCTGTGGCATATTGGGCGCTTCATGCCACCAAGTTTGGCTGGCCCACAATAGGCTAATCAGCATGCAACCAAGAAGCAGTAATTGGCGCAGTGTTTGCCAAGGGCTGAGCGGGCTCAGCCGATTTTGATGGTAGTAATAGCCACTGGCCCCGAGAATCAGCAACAGCCATAGCCCTTGAACGAGTGATTCGGGAATAAAGCGTTCCAATAGCAAAATAGCTACGGCTAATAACATCACTCCAAAGAAGGTCTTCACGTGTACCATCCAAGCGCCGACTTTGGGTAATAATTTGCCACTGCTGGCGCCTAGTAACAGTAAGGGCAGGCCCATACCAAGACTTAAACTATAAAGGATCAGAGCCCCGAGCGCGAGATCCCCTGTTTGTGCCACATAAATGAGAACCCCTGATAAGGGCGCAGCAGTGCAAGGAGACGCCACTAAACCCGATATCATGCCCATGATAGCAGCACCGGAGAGAGAGCCAGCTTGTTGCTGATGGCTGAGCTGGTTGAGTTTTTGTTGGATGCGACCGGGGAGTTGTAGGGTAAAAACGCCAAACATGGACAGGGCTAATAGTACAAATAACAATGCTAAACTAGCCAAAATAGCAGGATGTTGTAGCGCGGCTTGAAACTGTAGGCCAGCACTGGCAACCACTAAACCTAAGCTCGTAAAGGTGAGCGCCATGCCTTGCACGTACGCCAAAGATAGGCGAAAAGCGCGCTGAGTGCTAAGTTGTTTACCCGGGCCAGCAATAATCCCAGTTAAAATAGGGTACATGGGGAAAACGCAGGGGGTAAATGCTAAACCGAGTCCCAAAATAAAGAAGAGTAATATATTCAACCAAATGTTGTTGTTGGTGAGTCGCTCGGCCAATACCCATTGCTGGCTAATCGGCTCACTTACCTTGAGGCCGGAGGGGCTTGGCGTTGCTTGCGCTACAGGAACTGTGGTGGATGGCTCGATATGATTGCTAAGAAAGGCTTCTTTGATTTGCGGTGGATAACATAAACCGGCTTTTGCACAGCCTTGATAACTGACTTCAATGCGAGAGGCATCGCCGAGTTGTGCGAGTGGGATGGTGAAGCTCACATCCTGTGGGTAAATCTGCACTTGGCCAAAATAGGGGTCATCATAGGGCTGTGCTTGAGGTAAGTAGTGACTGAGCTCGATTGGCTCATCATTGACCTTCACGCTAAATTGCCGCTGATAAAGATAGTAGTGAGGGGCCACTTGCCAGTTAAGTTGCAAGCCACCATCTTGTTCTAGAAAATTAAAGGCAAAGGCACTATCGACGGGCAAGAATTCTTCTGCATTACTCGTCACCGAAGGCTTGAGTCCTGGTAATTGATTAAGCAGACTTTCGGCATGCAGTGTAGAGCTGAAGTAAAATGCCAGTATGATGATAAAAATTCGTTTTGCCATGTGAGGTCTTTTCTCGCTCCCTAATCAATATACAACCCTATAAAGGTCATCCGAAATCAGTATGCCGTTCAATCAATACTTACGAGAGCATCGGTCTTGGAAGTACTTTTTTACGACTCATGATAGACAGACCTCAGTTGCGACAAAATAATAACACAAACCCTGATTTTTTTGCTTGCTGAGGATTTTGTTCGAAATCGTTGCATTTTGCTGATTGGTTTTATAAATGTGGCTTGTTCATTTTTCGAGGTATTCATCTCTTAGCGTAATAATGTGTATCATTCAAGATAAATAGCACTGACGATATCAAGCAGACAGCCTTTAAATTTGCGCTGATGCTCCCCATATTTTAGTCTTAGCAGATAAAGCATTGTTTAGTGCTTTGCCATTTGAAGAGGATTTCTCCCTTGTTTTTATATATTTTTTTGTTATTTGCGGGTCTGTCATACGCTGAAATCTTTGTACTAATTAAGGTGGGTAGTTTGATGGGAGCGCTTCCTGCGATTGGATTGACGATCCTCACCGCAGTCGTCGGAGCCTCTTTAGTTCGTAGTCAAGGCCTACAAACCGCCTTCCAAGCACGAGCGGCGATGGAGCGAGGCGAAACGCCTGCGCAACAAATGTTTGAAGGCCTGATGTTGATTGTTGCTGGCGTGATGTTGGTGATGCCGGGATTTATTACTGATTTCTTCGGTTTATTGTTATTGTTCCCGCCACTACGCGCAGCTTTGGCGGCTCGATTTTTGAAATCGCAACTATTAAAAATGCAAACCATGAGAAATCAATCACCAGACTTTGGGCAAGAACAAGAAACGGGGCCAGCCAATATCAAAGACGTCGACAAGTCTGGAAATGTGATTGAAGGTGAGTTTGAAAGAAAAGATGATTAAAAAATAAGGGCTATAAGCCCTTATTTTTGAGTATGCTTTGTTGAGCTATCGATGTTAGTGTTTAGTGGTTACGACTCTTGGGTTCATTCCCATGCTCGTTGACAAAAAACTACCAAACTCTTCGGAGCGAAGGTGTTCTTCCGCTTCTGCTACGCTACCTTGAAAAGGTACATAGACGGTTTTTTCTTTAGAAAATAAACCGCTTAAACGCTCGAAGGCAATATAAATTGGCTGCATGCTTAGTGCTCCCGTTATTACGCTAATAAACTGAACTGGTTGTTATTAAGTTGTTATAGTTTTGTGTTAAATGATGTTTTGTATGACCAGTCGGTGTGATCCTGCTCAAATTTCAGCTTAAATTCAAGCGTTTTTTGTACAACTTGTCGATGAAAATGTTTTCAGATTGATTTCAGTTATGTTTTTTCGATAAAAAAATAAAAAATTTTCTATCCCCCCTTGTATGCGCAACTAACGACCCCCATCTTATTTGCAAGATTAAGTTTGTAACTCTGAGTTACATATACATGAACAAAACACGATTGTTTTTTTAAAGGAGAGATCGCAATGAATATCCGTCCGTTGCATGACCGCGTTATCATCAAACGTAAAGATCAAGAAAGTAAATCAGCTGGTGGCATCGTGCTTACAGGATCTGCAGCAGAAAAATCAAGCCGTGGCGAAATACTCGCTGTAGGTAAAGGTCGTATGCTAGAAAATGGTGAGTTACTTGCCCTAGATGTAAAAGTGGGTGACACCGTTATATTTAACGAAGGCTACGGCACTAAAACTGAGAAAGTTGACGGTGAAGAAGTATTGATTATGTCTGAATCAGACATTCTTGCAATTGTAGAATAATCTCCCTTTTTCGATAGAGAAAACAGAACTCATTTTAGGAAAAAATCATGGCAGCTAAAGACGTATTATTTGGTAATGATTCTCGCGGCAAAATGTTAGCGGGCGTAAACATTCTAGCAGACGCAGTAAAAGTAACTTTAGGTCCGAAAGGTCGTAATGTTGTTTTAGACAAATCTTTTGGAGCACCGACTATCACTAAAGATGGTGTTTCGGTTGCAAAAGAAATTGAGCTAGAAGATAAGTTTGAAAACATGGGCGCTCAAATGGTGAAAGAAGTTGCTTCTCAAGCCAATGATGCCGCTGGTGATGGAACAACTACTGCAACTGTACTTGCGCAGTGTATCGTTAACGAAGGCCTAAAAGCCGTTGCCGCAGGTATGAATCCAATGGATCTGAAGCGCGGTATCGACAAAGCTGTTGTTGCAGCTGTGGCTGAGCTTAAAAACTTGTCTGCACCTTGTGCCGATACTAAGGCGATTGCTCAAGTTGGGACTATCTCTGCTAACTCTGATACCACCGTGGGTAATATCATTGCAGAAGCAATGGAAAAAGTAGGTAAAGAAGGCGTTATTACTGTAGAAGAAGGTCAAGCTCTGACTGATGAGCTAGACGTTGTTGAAGGAATGCAGTTCGATCGCGGTTACCTGTCTCCTTACTTCATCAATAACCAAGAAAATGGCAGCGTAGAGCTAGATAGCCCTTACATTTTATTGGCTGATAAGAAAATTTCTAACATCCGTGAGTTACTTCCATTGTTAGAAGCTTTGGCGAAAGCGGGCAAACCTTTACTGATTATTGCCGAAGATGTTGAAGGCGAAGCCTTAGCCACACTAGTTGTTAACAACATGCGTGGTATTGTGAAAGTTTCAGCAGTAAAAGCCCCTGGGTTTGGTGACCGTCGTAAAGCGATGTTACAAGACATTGCGATCCTAACCAACGGTACAGTGATTTCAGAAGAAGTTGGTTTGGAACTTGAAAAAGCGACTTTAGAAGATCTTGGTAGCGCTAAGCGTGTAGTGATTACTAAAGATAACACCACCATTATTGATGGTTTAGGTGAAGAAGCTGCGATTGAAGGACGTGTTGTACAAATTCGTCAACAAATTGAAGATACCTCTTCTGACTACGACCGTGAAAAACTTCAAGAACGTGTTGCTAAACTTGCTGGCGGTGTTGCCGTGATTAAAGTGGGCGCTGCGACTGAAGTTGAAATGAAAGAGAAGAAAGCGCGTGTTGAAGATGCGCTACATGCGACTCGCGCTGCGGTTGAAGAAGGTGTGGTTGCCGGTGGTGGTGTTGCGTTGGTTCGAGCTGCGGCTAAAATTATTGACCTTAAAGGTGATAATGAAGAGCAAAACGTTGGTATTCGTGTTGCGCTTCGCGCGATGGAAGCCCCACTTCGTCAAATCGTTGATAACGCAGGTGATGAATCATCAGTGGTATGTAACAACGTGAAAGAAGGTGAAGCTAACTACGGCTACAATGCTGGTACTGGTGAATATGGTGACATGTTAGCAATGGGTATTCTTGACCCAACTAAAGTGACTCGTAGTGCCCTTCAATTCGCTGCATCGATTGCAGGCTTAATGATCACCACTGAGTGCATGATCACTGATAAGCCTGAAGATAAAGCTGCTGGTGCACCTGATATGGGTGGCATGGGCGGTATGGGTGGAATGGGTGGAATGGGCGGCATGATGTAATCATAGCGCCAGCTATCCATAGAAACTCATAAAGTTTCTTAAAGCCCGTAAAGCATTGCTTTACGGGCTTTTTTTATATTAAGTATTTTCCTTTCCAAGCCCGGGGCTAAGGCGTGATAGCTTTAAGAATGAACTAACAATGTTCACAGGCCTGCGGGTAAAAGAAGGTATCCGCGGTTGGTGAGAAGGGGGCGAAAGCATGTTAACTGAGTCAATAAATTCATTCTGCCCCTTTAAAGCCTGTCTTCGAAAGTGGCTCTTTTTAGAAATCTAAACCAATCCCTATCACTAGGCGATAGTCATTTGGGTCGGGCGTGATGTCATCTGAGTCTGCCGTGGGAGATTCGGTGTAATCCCAAATGAAGTCGATGTCTAAATCAAGATCGTCGGTAATCTCAATGGCTAGGTTGAGTAGGTTGTGATGTTGGTAGCCGCCAGTCTTTTTCTGAGCCAAGGTCACTTGATAGTCGTGAGTAAGCTCGATGTCTTCGGTGATGTCTATTTCAAAGTTGGAAGCAAAGGACAAACCAATACTACTTTCCTTGTTGGAACTGCCAGCGGTGACTTCTTCAAATCGGGTTTGCTGCCAGGAAGGACCAATAGACAACTCCCACTTTTTGCGATCATTATCCACTGCAATGTAACCTACTTGCGAGGCTAATTGAGTTTGTAGCTTTATATTTTTCAGTGGCGCGTGGTAAAAATCAGCCAATACAGGGCGAAAGAACCAATCATGATGTTTATATAAATCATGAGATAGGGTGACTCTGTGGTTTCGCGCTGTGGTTTCATCATTGGATTCAGAAATAACCCCGAGGTAGGTGATGATTGTTCGATTAAGTGCGGTTTTGCGTTCACTATTAAGTTTGCCGTTTATTTCTAAGGTGTTGGTATTGCCGCTGGCAATATTGGCGCTTAAGGTGGCTTTGTTTTCCCAACGGTCTGCTTCTCGCTCAGCGACCCGATACACCGATATAACATCTTGGCGTGAGGCATAATGGGTGTCTTTGCCAATAATGGTCACGCCATCGTTGTCAACCATTAAGCGGCCACGTACTACGCCTAAGCCACGCAAGTTTACTTGGAACCAGTTGGCGGTGCGTAGTCGTTGAATATCTTCAATATCAATGTTTAGGTCGTCTAATTCATCACTGTCGAACAGGACTTCTTTTTGGTAAAGCTCTTCTAGTTCCCCTTGAATGACTTCGCCAGAGTCTAGTTGGATCCAATCCTTGTCGTCATCTAAATCCAGTGCACTAAAATAATCTTGTTGAAATTGTTCAGCAACAGTTTGCGGTGTCTGCTGGACCTTAGGAAGAGAGGAGCCTGCAGCGAGTGGAAGGCTAAGGCTGGAAAAGCTTGCTAATAATACAACAGCTAAGAGGCGCATTAAGTGGTGGCTGCTCCATCAGGCATTTAATGATAGTGTTTTGATATTAGCGGCTTTTTGGCTAATACGGAATAAGCGCTTGAGAATACTCGATGTATTGTTTAGCCAAGTTCATTTTATACTTAACTGGCATAGTAAGAAGCGCTCGCTATAGCTTAATGGTAGCTGCGGCAAAATAGTTAAAAACTGGCGAAAGTAATTAGGAACATTAAAAGGATACTCTCGGCTCCTTTTTATACTCATTGGCTTTACGACTTTGTTGCTGGGCGGCTTTCGACTGAGCTCAGAAACGATAAGGCATTTTGCTCCCTCTGCACTGCAAACCAATAATTGCCATACGCTTTACGGGATCGCTTTTGCTAAATAACTAAGGCTAATTAGGCAGCTTGCCCCAAGGCAACCATGACAAGCCTAATTCAAGAGATTGACGCATCGCCGCGGCTCGCTGCTGGTGAAAACCATATACCCGCAAGCCAAAAATATGCATCATAAGGCTATTGGCATAAGCGGTCGCCTGTTCTGGTGAGAATACTTGACTCAAGTAGGCAACATAGTGCTGCTCGATTTCGCTCAACAATTTTCCTGCCAGCTGATGTAGCTCAGAGTCGGCTTCTAACTCAAGCCAAGTACGTACTAGAAAGCAGCTGAAATAGTCATTACAACATGATTCTTCAAGCAACTTTATCAACAGTTGACATAGCGCCAATGGAAGATCAGCTGCACTTTGTAACTGTTTATCAATGAGCTGTTTAGAGTGCAAGGCATAGCGCTGCAAACAAGTGGCATATAAGCCCTCTTTGCTGTCAAAAGCCAAATAGATGCTCCCTGGCTTTAACCCCGTTACTTGCACGATCTGCTGCATCGAGCCGCCCGAAAAACCCCGCTGCCAAAATAACTGCATAGCATTATCAATTACTTGGTCTCGATCGAACTTAGCTCTAGCCATTTACTCTCCAACATTATGCATCTACTGCCATAGGCCTTTATCAAAGTTTATACAGTCGTTGCAAAGGTACGGTGTACTGTCTGTCAATTTTAATCTTTAGTTTAATCAATTTTGAATGAATGCTCAAAATAAACTTGAATGACCATTTAAGCTCTGTTTAAATAAAATTGAATGATCGTTCAAGTTAAGTGCGAATCAAGATTAACTATTCACTGTCAATATCCTAGTAAGGACCCTAGCATGAAACTACAAAACGCTATCGCTGACTACCGCGCCAAGTTTAAAGAAAATGTTCCCGAGAATATTCAGCTAATTATGAGCCAAGCCACTCAAGCACTAAACGAATCGGGTATGACTAGCAGGGCACCTAAGCAAGGGGAGGTGCTGCCCGAGTTTGAACTAAGCAACCAGCTAGGCCAATTACGCAGCCTAAATCAACTATTGGAGCAAGGTCCACTGGTTATGACCTTCTATCGTGGAGGCTGGTGCCCATATTGCAACTTAGAACTAAAAGCCTACCAAGCTGTACTTCCCGAATTAAAAAAAGCGGGTGCAAACCTCGTCGCAATTACCCCAGAGCTACCCGATCAAAGCCTATCAACCGCCGAGAAGAATGCCTTAGAATTTGAAGTCCTCAGTGATCCTGGATCTAACTACGCTAAGCGGTTGGGCTTGGTGTTCTCTTTACCAGAAGAGCTACGTACTATCTATTCAGGTTTTGGTATCGATGTGGAAGGTCACAACGGGAAGGGGCAATTTGATTTGCCTTTGGCTGCCACCTTTGTCGTTACTCCAGACAAAGCCATTGTTAGCGCCTTTGTTGATGCGGACTACACCAAGCGTCAAGAGCCGAGTGAAATTATTGCGCTACTCGATAAACTTTAATTAAAGGGTGGGACTGCAGCATTGGCCTGTATATGACAAATAACGTTATAAACAAAGAGCAACACCGTCAGTCAGGCACTAACCAAGCGCCCGACTGACAACTTCAATGAGTCGTTATAGGTTTTATTGGAAGTAATCTTTGCAAGACCTTTAATGATATTGAAAATCAGGGCATCCCCATTTTTATACTCTTACAAAGAAACGCTTCTTTCTATTTGTTGCTAGCGGTATATTTATGGCTAAGTTACTAATCGCGTGTGTCGTCGTTTAATAGACAGTTTTCTTGGAGAGTCGGTGGAGATTAAAAACAAATATGTAAATAAAGGAATAGATTACATCGTTGATAACCTTGAAAACGAATTAAAAGTAGAAGATGTAGCGCGCTATTGCCATTTGTCGAAGTTCCATTTCACTCGTTTATTCAAGGAGGAAACTGGCGATAGTGTCTATGCGATGATTAAAAAAATGAAAATGGAGGAGAGCGCGATTGTTCTTGGCATGAACATGAAAAACAGCATTACCGAAGTGGGCATGAATTACGGTTATAGTTCATCCAATTACAGCTCGGCATTCTCTAAGCATCATGGCATCTCACCGACCCAATTCAGGCGTTTGGAAAAATACAAAAATAACAACTTACAGAGCCCGCTCAGTCAGCCCTTTTTCTATGAAAATCCCAGCTTTTATGCTGACAAGGTGAGGGTGACTGAGTTTGACAGTAACTTGGTTATTTATAAGCGCTACATCGGTAACTATAACGACATGGGCGTGCTGTGGCCTGATTTTATTGAAGAGTATCGTGACTATTTTAAGGACGACTCTCAGCTTATTGAAGTGTGCTATAACGACCCGAATATCACTGATGGTGATCGTTGTATTTTTGACTTATGCCTTAAGGTCGACCAACTCACCGATGCTATAAAAACCCGCGCTAATACCAAGCTAATAAAAGGTGGCCGTTATTGTTCTTATCATTTTAAAGGGAGTGAAAGTGAAATGATTAAGGAATATAAGGGCTTTTTATATGTGTGGTTTCCTAAAAGTGGTTTAGTTTTGGACCGTCGAGTCAGGTTTGATTCCTATAAACTGGCTGAGCCTAGTCATGACTATTTTGAAGTTGATATTAATATTCCGATAAAATAGTTGAATCGCCCACTGCTTAAGGTAGCGCTTGGTTAACGCGCCATGCCAAGCATTGCAAATGCTGCTCCCACTGTTTGTTCACTCCTGCTCTAAGCCATCGCCTCAAAGGTAGCGCTTCTTTTATCTGAGCGACTTGCTCTGATAAGTCATCGAACTATCAATTTCTACTAGAACCCGGTGAGTAGTGCTTTAACTTTGCTTGCTTATATTCCATTTCATTCACAAAACAGCACAAATTCAGAAGAATAGCTTAGCCAGTGTTTTTAGAATAGCTGCATTAAATGGTAATGGTTATCATTGCGGTTTGTGGTGGATTAAGTAATATCTCTTGGAGAATGGTAATGGAATACTCGATGAAGTTGAGTCGGTTAACCGTGGCAGTTATCGCCGCAATTGGTCAAGTGAGTATGGCGGTAGTCGTACCCGCTTGGGCAAATGATGAGGAGACAAAGTTAGAGACGATAGTGGTGGTGGGTGAGAAAATTGATAAAAACCTGAAGGATACGACCTCTGCTGTCAGTGTGATTAGTGCAGAAGACTTTACTAGTTCGGAGCATGCAAAAGTTAACGATATTGTGACCACCGTGCCGAACGTAACAGAGTCAGGTTTTGGCACGATTAGTATTCGTGGTATTGATGGTGCCGGAGCCGCGACCGGTGGTTATACCTTTTATAACGGGGCGCGAACTCGAATATCGACCATTGTAGATGGGAATACCCAAGCTTGGTTTGGTGTTGATTTTATGCCGAGTAAATTATGGGATGTACGCCAAGTCGAGGTTTATCGAGGTCCGCAGTCAACGACTCAAGGCACCAATGCGATAGGTGGTGCTCTGGTTGTGGTAAGTAATGACCCAACCCAACACTGGGAAGGCGCAGTGCGTCTTGGTGCCGAAACTTATGAGAACGGTAACCTAAAATCAAATTTGGCGTTTATGAGCTCGGGCCCGTTGATTGAAGATGAGCTCGCCTTTCGGATTGCGCTCGATGGTCAGGCAGGGGACGGTTACATTAACTATGCCCAAGACAGCACGGAGTTAGATGACTCACCTGATTTGTCATATTCGGAGAATCTAAATGCGCGCTTAAAATTACTATGGCAGCCCAAGGCCTTACCAAAGTTGAGCGTAAAATTTACCGCGCTTAATCAAGTTCATGAAGGCGAGTACTCCAACTGGGCAAATGATGTAGATAGTGCTTATACAACTCAGACCTATACGCTTTCGAATGCGGGGCGCTCCTTCGTTCGTTTACAAGACTCCTACAATCGCTCTATTTCCTCCGACATTGATTACGCATTGACCGATAGTCTCAACAACTCTCTACATATTAATTTGGGGAGCAGCGAAGTGTCGTTTGAACAACACGCCAGTGCACTAGATGTTTCTTCGAAAACGGATCTGTTTAGTTTTGAAAATAGGTTGATGTACCAAAATCCGGCGGTCGATTATTCAGGTGTGCTTGGACTGTATTACGCGAAGGCGAAAACTGATACCGCAGTTTCCAATTATTACACGCGCCAAGGCGAGGTGACCACCGCCGCTATTTATGGTGAAGGTGCCTACCGTATTCATCCCCAGCTTAAGCTCATCGCCGGGGCGCGAGTAGAAAATGAAAAGAATTACTCGCTACTTTCCTATAACACCGAAGGTTCAGATACCAGTAACTCTATCCTGCTGCCAAAATTTGGTGCGATTTACGACTTAAATGCAAGTCATACCCTAAGCGCGTCCATTCGCCAAGGATACAACGGTGGCGGTTATGCCTATAACTGGACCGAGTATGAGTACTACGAGTATGAAGAAGAGTCGGTCGTAAGCTATGAAGCTGCATTAAAGAGTCGTTTTGGCGCAGCGGAGCTCACCACCACGCTTTTCTATAATGATTATTCTGGGTATCAGGCACTTGATAAAGGTGGGTATTTTAGAAATATCGATGACTCTCATACCTATGGTGCAGAACTAGAAGCTACTTTGTGGCCAAGTAATGATTTGCTGCTACAAAGCTCTTTAGGTTTGCTGAAAAGTGAGATTCGCAGTGATGATACCGCCTATGCTGGTGCGGAGTTACCAAATGCGCCGAAGGTAAATATTGCTGCCAATTTTATTTACTACTTAAGTGAAGCCTTGTCTTTTGGCGGGGATGTTAGCTACGTCGGCTCATATTACTCGGATCTGGAAAACGCAGAAGCGCATAAGGCCGGTGATTACATTACTGGTAATGCTCGGCTTAATTATCTGCTAGGTGATTTCTCGATTGACGCTTACATCAAAAACATCAGTAACGAAGCGGTGGTGACCTACGTTCGCAGTGATGGCTGGGCAGCAGTGGGCCAAACCAGAACCTTTGGAATAGACCTGGCATATCAATGGTAATGCGAGTTGTGATGTTGTGAGTGCCAAACCGGCGCGAGCAACATCGCCAAAGCATGCCGAATCATATAGTTATTTTGCCAAGTATAGCGCTAAACCTGAGTGCTTTTACTTCGCTAAATAGAAGGACAATGAAGAGTAATGAGTGCATTTGAATTGCTAACGGAAGCCCGTCAGAGCATGGTTTTTCGTGATCAGCAAAATGGCAATCTTGTTGAGATCCAATGGTCTGACGAAGGTGTTCCTCATATCAAAGCGAAAGATTATAAAAGCCTGGGTTTTGGTTATGGTTACGCCCATGCCTTAGACCGTTTGTGCGAGCTCTCTGGACAGGTGATAGCATTGCGTGGTGAGCGTTCTAAGTACTTTGGTGCCGAACAGATCGCCACCATAGGTTTTCTAAAAACCAGTAATTTAAACTCCGATTTAATGTATAGGATACGGATGCCCGATAACTGGGTACAGCAAGCACTAGACTCGCTGGATCCACGTAGCTTAGATTATATTGGCGGCTATGTTGCGGGTTTAAATTATTACGCAGAATCGCTTGATCAAGTTCAGCGGCGCGAGTTGTTTAAACAAGAGCCAATGGTGAGTTTTGAACTGGCAGATGTGATCCGTTCAACCATGCGCTTTGGGGTGATGAAAGAGTTGGTTGAAATTGGCCCCGCGCTATTGGCTTCAACCTGCAAGCAACAGCCTATCGCTCAGAACTCTGCTCACTCCAAACCGGTTAAGGTTGAAGGTGGATTTGGCAGCAATGCTTGGGCTTATGGCGGAGATGTTGTTGCAGGAAATGGCGGTTTACTGGTGGGGAACCCACATTCAGCATGGAAACGTAGCCCCCACCAGATACGTATTTACATGCATCAATATCATCTCACTATACCTGGTGAAATTGACGTAGCGGGGGCGTCATTTTTAGGTTTTCCAATACCGATGACTGGGTATAACGCCAATGTGTCCTGGACCATTTTAGATGCGGCCGCAGTGACCGCCTTTGTTTTTCAGGCCATGGATGTAGAGATTAATCAGCAAGCGGCTAGCTATGTGATGGATGGCGTAAGGAAGCCCTTAGAGCGGCAAACTGTCTCTATTGAGGTTTTAGAAGAAAGCGGAGTATTAGCGACTCGACACTATGATTTTTTTAAGTCAGAGCTAGGTTTATTATATAAGTTACCTGCCAGCAGAGCGCGGCCGGCAGGGTGGTATGCCATCACCAATGCCGGAGAAGCCAATGCGCGTGGCTTAGACCAGTTTTTGGCGGCAGCTCGCAGCTCGTCTACTCGCGAATTTGTTCGCGCGATTGAGCAGCATCGTGGCATTTTGTCACAGTTACTGATTGCCGATAGGCATGGCGATGTTGCCTACACGGTAGCGGGTAACGTATTGCCAATTAGCGATGAGCTCATGCAACAGTATCATCTTGGTGAGAAGTCACTGGCTTTTAATGTTTTAGATGGTAGCCGCAGTGAGGCATCGTTTCGTGACGAGCTGCAACGCCCATTACAGGCACCGGTTGAGTTTTTTCCCAAGATTATTTCACGTGGCATTCTGCACAATACTAATAATAGTTATAAATACACCGAATATGGTCTGGAGCAAGTGGACTACCCGTCGGTATTTGGTCAACACAAACGGTTGCTTCAGGCTGACCGAAAGTACGCCGCTGGGCTAAGTTATGACCCTCGATTAATTATGTCGGCGCGTCGCATGAAAGAGCTTATTAAGGCGGGTAATATTACTGCCGAAAGCGCCTTACAAGTGATCTTTGATAACCGTAATTATGCTGCTGAAACCTTCCTCGATGCGCTGTTAGCCTTGGCGAATGAAGAATGTTCCGCCGAGGCGAAGTTAGCTTTTAAGGTCTTATCTTCATGGGATAGGCGAAATAATGCAGACAGCAAGGGGGCATTGTTGTTCCATCAGTTTTGGCTGCGAATAGTGGCCTTAGAGCTACTAAGCATCAGCCCTTGTGGTAATCCTGAACTCGGTTCGCAAATGCGGATTACTCCAGAGAGTAGGCATCAAATTATCGATGCCTTAGAGGCTGCGGTGATGGAGATAACGACGCTGGGGTTTGCCCTCGATGTAGCGTGGGGGGAGGTGTTGTATCAAACCGCAGATCAGCAGCGTATTGCCATGCATGGTGGTTGTTACCAAGAAGGCGTTTTGAATGGCGAGATGCCAGCCCCTCTGAGCCAACAAGGTTTCCCTTATATTCTATTTGGTTCGGCCTATATTCAATGCGTATTTTGGCGCGATCAGCAGGTGGTTCCCTATGTATTGTTAAGCCATGGTCAGCGTGATGGAATTGAATCTATCGGTCGCACTAAGCAACTAAAGTTGTTTTCTGATAAACAGCTTTATCATATCCCTTATGCGCCTGCAGAGGCACCAACGGTCGCGGACGATCTGCCGTCGACTATTGATGCAGGTTTAACGGATTGATAAAGCGCTTACTGGAGGGCGGTTTGACGCAATTCGCTGCTTTCTGCTCTTTTAGTTTTGCTATTTAATAGATTGTTATAATTGAGATAACAGCATGATGGAAACGGAATTGTAATGAGAAAGTTAGTACTGCCTTTGGTATTGGCGTGGTTTGTCTGGTTGCCCGCTCATGGTCAGTCTTGGCCTAGGCGTATTTCTAATGCCGACGGCAGTGTTACCCAGCTTAACCAACCCGCACAACGCATCTTGTCTACCTCGGTGACTATTACCGGTTCCTTGTTAGCGATAAATGCACCGGTGATTGCCAGCGCGGCAGATAATTCAGGACGTTTTTTTGAGCAATGGCAGTCGGTGGCAAAAAGTCGGGCGGTGAACAAGCTTTGGTCTGCCGGTAGTGTGGATTTAGAGGCGGTATATTTAGCGCAACCCGATCTCATCGTCGTCTCCAGCACTGGCGCCGATTCGGTGATCGACCAATTGACTGAACTTAGGACGATCGCTCCCACCATTGTGCTGGACTACAGTACTCAATCTTGGCAAGAAATAGCGCTTAAATTAGGGCAGGCCGCCGGTTATGAACAACAAGCCGAACAAACCATTGCCGCATTCAATGTTCGTGTACAAGAGGCGCGCCAAGCCATGGACTTACCCCACGGTAAAGCCAATATTGTAAGTTATCACGGTGCCGGGGTCGTTAACGCGGTGGCAAGAGAAGATGGAGCACATTCTCGATTGTTAAAATCCCTGGGCTTTGAAATTGAAGAGCTGGCGGCTCAATGGCAGGCTGGGCCTATCTCGCATAAAGACTTCATGCGGACTAATTTTGAAAACCTAAGCTACTTGACAGGGGAAACCACCTTCTTATTGGCTGCGTCTTCAACTCGTGCCGACGACTTTATGCATAACATCATCTTAAAAAACCTGCCTTCTGTAAAAAACCAGCAAGTCTATGGCTTGGGTGAGCACTCGTTTCGTATTGATCTATTCAGTGCCAATGAAATTATTGAACAAATGCTAAGTTACTTTAAAAAATAATGGCTTATTTATTGTTCTGTCTAAATTTTATTAGGCCTGGCGACTGACTATAAGAGATTGTGAGATTCTGTGTATAAATTTATTTGGCTGGTAGTACTACTGTTGTTATTAATGCTGATGAGCTTATTTATCGGCCCAAGAGAGATTTCTTATCCCGTAACGCTGCAAGCGATCTTCGATTTTGATAGCAATAATACGCTGCATTTGATTGTTCATTATTTACGTATTCCTCGCACTCTTTTGGCGGTGCTGGTTGGGGCGGCATTGGGCGTATCAGGGGTGATTATTCAAGGTTTAACCCGCAACCCTTTAGCCGACCCAGGCATATTAGGTATTAATGCTGGCGCAATGGCGATGATCGTGGTGGCGATTGCTTTTTTTGGAGTGGCGGATGTTGATCGCTATCTTTGGTTTGGTTTTGCCGGGGCAGGCTTAACGGGTTTGCTGGTTTATCTATTGGCTGGACGTGGTAACGCTTTAGATTCGGTGAGGTTTGTTCTGGCAGGTACTGCATTAACCATCGTACTGCTGGGCATCACCAATTTAATTACCCTAAATAGTCACCAAGAAGTGTTTAATCAATTTCGTCACTGGATTGTAGGTTCTCTTCAAGGAAGAACTTACGAGGTATTAAAACCAGTCAGTTTGTGTGTATCGCTTGGCTTAGTGCTCGCCTATTTATTAGCCAAGCCCCTAGATTCGGTGGTGCTTGGCGAGCAATTAGGTGCAAGCCTAGGGGTGAATACCAAGTTATTGTGGGGGGCGGCTTGTGTGGTGATTATGATTTTGGCGGGCTCCGCTACTGCGGCGGTTGGCCCGATTAGCTTTTTAGGCCTTACTGCTCCTCATATCGCCAAATTAATGATTGGAACAGAGCATCGAAAGCTACTGCCATTTTCGATGCTGGTCTCGGCCATTTTGCTATTAGGCGCGGATATCTTAGGGCGTATTATCGGTCATCCAAACGAGATTAGCGCTGGGGTGATGGTTGCCTTGCTGGGTGGGCCGTTTTTTCTGCTATTGGTGAGAAGATGAAAACCATCACCGTGAACAAAGTTTGTTTTTCAAACCACTTGGTTGTTGCACGTTATCGCCGCTACGCTATCACCCTTAATTTACAAGCCTGCTTGCTCGCCGCTGTGATGGTCATGCTGTTAGTATTATTGAGTGGTTATGCCCTCACTGTGGGCAAATTACCGATAAGCTTGAGTGAGGCGCTTGAGATATTGTGGTCTATTCAGCAGCAAGAGGCAGGCTTTAAGCAACATATCTTACTGGATATTCGCTTGCCGCGTATATTGACCGCACTGTTGTCGGGGGCCGCGTTGGGGATCTCTGGCGCTATCTTCCAAAGCATATCGCGTAACCCGCTTGGTTCTCCTGATATTATCGGTTTCACTTCGGGAGCAGCCAGCGGAGCCTTAATGCAGATCATCTTATTGGGTGGCGGCGCGCTGCAAATCTCAATCAGTGCTATTGTTGGCGGGATCGTGACGGCGCTACTGGTACTGCTTTTATCCTACAAAGCTGGGCGAATTGAACGCAATAAACTGATCTTAAATGGTATTGGTTTAGGAGCGATATTCACCGCATTGAATGGCTTATTATTAGTGATTGGCAACCTTGATAATGCCGTCACAGCTAATTTTTGGTTGGCCGGATCGCTGCATGCCAGAACTTGGAATCATGTATTGCCACTCGCTGTGGGTCTGGTGATTTCACTGAGCGTGATTCAGCTCGTATTCAAACCGCTGCTGTATTCGGACTTGGGGGATGAGCGAGCTAAGTCGCTGGGGATAGAGGTTGAGAAGGTTCGGCTGGTGATGACTTTGTTGGCGGTGGTCTTAGCGGCCTTGGCCACCGGCGCAACCGGACCAATCGCGTTTATTGCGCTGGCGGCCCCACAATTGGTGAATCGGCTGAAAAATAACGCGCAATTATCGCTGTTCAACTCCGGCTTAATGGGCGCATTGCTCCTATTGTTCGCTGATCTGCTGACCCAAGTGATTCCCGTCTCCTTGAACTTACCAATCGGCCGAGTCACCGGCATCGTGGGGGGGATGTATCTATTATGCTTACTCAGCAGAATGCGCTAAGGCTCGCTTTCAAGCTTTGCCCTTATTGGGATGAGAGGCTAGGGCTGAGTTCCCGATGTTTGATAAAGGTGTTTTATGTGGTGTGAAAAACAGGGTCACAAGGACTCGACTATGGCCTTGCAGCTTGAAGATCTATATCTCGCTTATGAGCAAAACAGGGTGTTGAATGGACTCAATTTAAGCATTCCACGTGAAAAGTTTAGCGTTATTATTGGCCCTAATGGTTGTGGTAAATCAACCCTGTTGAAAAGTTTGTGTCGTTTGCTTAAACCTAAGTCTGGCAAGGTATTGCTAAATGGCCAGTCGATCCAGCATTTAGCCACCCGCCAAGTGGCTAAGCAGCTTAGCTTGCTGCCACAAAGCGCCATTTCACCTGAAGGCATAAAGGTCGCAGAACTGGTGGCGCGTGGCCGTTACCCACATCAAGGGGCTTTTCGTCAATGGACGCAAGCTGATGAAAATGCAGTGAAAAATGCGCTTCAGATGACCGAAACCACTGAGCTGTCACAACAAATGGTAGATTCATTATCCGGTGGCCAGCGACAACGGGTGTGGATTGCCATGTTGTTGGCTCAACAAGCTCCTATTTTACTGTTAGACGAACCGACAACCTACCTCGATATTGCCCATCAATTGGAGCTGCTTGAATTATTCAAACGCTTAAATGTGGATGGTAAACATACGATTGTAGCGGTTTTACATGATTTAAATCAGGCTTGCCGCTACGCCGATAACTTAATTGTGATGAAAGCGGGTAAGCTTGTCGCCGAGGGGCCGCCTAGCGAACTTATTACAAGCCAACTGATACAAGAGGTGTTTGAACTCGATTCGGTGATCATCGCCGACCCGGTGACCAACACACCGTTAATTGTACCGAAGCCCCCAGCTACTGGCTCGCGGCAGCAAAACTAAGCGAACCGTGTCAGTGTATTTAAGTACTTCTATCGATGAGCAAGCGCATATTAATGGATCGCCAGAAAGCCTGAATTTAGTCAGCAGGGGATTGATTATTACCAGAAAAGGATAGTTGATGAATGGTCTGAATAAGCAAGACTTGGTGTTCGCTCTCTAGCAGGGCTCTTTCAAATAAGGGCCCCCCTTTGCTATTGTGAATTGTCCTCGCCCCATCACTAGCGAGTCGGTATCGAAAACGTTTACTGGTATATTGTGAGTCTGTATCACGATGAAACTCCAAGTCAATCGTCATGCGTTTATCAATATGCCCAGCAACGACACGGCGGGAATACAAATCGATGACCAGAGCGAGGACATCCAAGTTTCATCTGCGCTTAAATAGCTTGCCTCTCCTGTGCTGTCCAAACTTGCTTAGCTGTAACAAGATTTAAGTTCTGGTTTAATAAGTTATCAAACTTACCTATCAGCTTTGAGTGCTATACTCACTCATCTTAAAGGCCTCTTTACATAAGTGTTTACCTAACTCGCGCTAACCTTAGTTAATTTTACTTTGTGTCGTGGTGCATTGCTCCCGCTTGCTGGAAAACAATGAATAATCTTCAGTAGGGGCTGGCTTGCCTTTTTTATTGAGTATTGTTCATCCATACTCAATGGTACGATGACTGCGGCCTGTGTGGATTGTCAGGCTAAAACAGTTCATATTGTAAGCGCATTACCAAGCACGTTAAGGAGGACGAGTTATGCGATATCTGATGGCATTAAGTATGTTGTTGTACTCAGTGATGGTGTCTGCTGATTTAGCCAAACCGAATGGCCCACCGGTATTGACTCTGGCTGGTGCCATTACACAAGGTAACAATCAAGGCGCTGCTGATTTTGACTTAAAGATGTTACAGGACTTACCGCAATACTCTATCGTGACGCGTAATCCTTGGGTTGAAAGTCGTCACCATTATCGAGGCCCTCGAGTGGCGGACATACTTGAGCTTGTTGGCGCGGAGTCGACTCGTTTGATCATGGTTGCTTTAAATGACTATGAGGTGGAAATTGATTTCTCCGATATCAGTCAGTTTGATCCAATCTTAGCTTGGTCTGATAACGAACATCTTATGCGAGTGCGCGAGAAAGGCCCGCTATGGTTAATGTTACCGATTGATCAGCATCCAGAGCTGTTACAAATGCCATATAATGATTTTATGATTTGGCAATTACGCAAAATTATTGTTAAGTGAGTTGCTGACTTGTGAATTGGTTACTTCGATTACCCAAACAGTATAAGAGCTTTTTACTATCATTGGTGATTATGCTGTTTATCGTGAGCGCATTGGTTTGTGTTTACCAGCTACGCCATATTATTCGTTTATTAGAGTCCCCTAAATCAACCACCTCGTGGTCAGTGGTGCAGTTGCAAAGCGAACACCGGCGCTTTATTAGCGCATTGCGGCTTTATCGTTTGGGAGGGATAGAGAAAGATGAGCTGATGTTGCGTTATGACATCCTATGGAGTCGGATCCCTGTGCTTTTGGAAGGTGAGGAAACTGCCGGATTTCAAAGCGATAAAAATGCCACTCAGTTGGTCAGAGAGCTATTTAAAGAGATCCAGCGAATTGAGCCTTTATTGCAAGCCTTTACTCCCGATAATACCAAACTTGGACGCTTGGTGGAGCGCCTGAAGTCTTATTCAACACCTCTCAACTCTCTTGTGAATAAAGAATTTCAACGTAATAGCGAATTTGATTATAAAACGGATATTCGCTTACTGCAGTTGCAATTAATTCTGTCTTTTTCGATTGGTGCTTTACTGATCTGTGGCTCGATCTTGATTATTTGGATTGTTCGAGAGAATCATTTGAATCGCTATTTATCGAATCATGACATCTTAACGGGTTTGCCTAATCGGGCTGGTTTACGCGAATTTATTACTAGCTTGGAAAACAATCGTCGTGATTACGCCATTATGGTGATGGATTTGAATGGCTTCAAAGGCATTAACGATAGCTATGGCCATCAATACGGCGATCAGATTTTAAATTTGGTCGGGCAGCGTTTACAGGGACAAATGCGCCAGTGTGATTTTGCGGTCCGCTTGGGAGGCGATGAGTTTGCGATTGTGCAAACGCGAGTGCGTTTGCAAGAGGATAGCGCTGGTTTTGCCCAGCGCTTAATTGAAGTAATTGAAAAACCGATGTCTTTAAAAGGGCGAGAATGTTTTGTGGGAACCAGTATCGGCATTAGTTTAGCGCTAGAGAATGACTATGATTGGTTAACGATACTGGGTCAGGCCGATACCGCGATGTATTTGGCAAAGCAGCAGTCGCGTGGGAGTTCTTGGCAGTTTTTTGCAGGGGAGATGCAATTAGCTCAAGAGCGAGAACAATTGTTGCTGAGTCAGCTACGAGAGGCATTGGAGCAGCATCAGCTTTGTTTGTTTTATCAAGCGATCGTTGACTTGTCTAAATTGCAGGTTGTTGGTGCTGAAGTTCAGGTGCGTTGGCAGCACCCTGTCTATGGGATGGTCAAACAAACTGAATTGCTCGAGCTTGCACAAGCCTGTGGTTGTGTGGTGGCTTTAGAGTCATGGGTGCTTCGAGAAGCGACCCAACAGTTGAAACTTTGGCAACATGAGTATAGTGCTAACTTGCAGCTAGCGGTTTCTATTTCATCCAGTACGCTCCATAACGATTTTTTAGTATTGGTGAATAAAGTCTTGGTTGAGAGTCGGATCTTACCCCATCGCTTGATCATCAATATTATCGATAGTAATCAACATATGTTATTGGATAGTGTGGAAGCGATCCGTGAATTACGTCGTATAGGGGTGAGTTTGTCGTTAGACAACTTTGGCAGTGCAGAGTGTCCTCTTGAATTACTGAATCATCTTCCGGTGCAATATTTACGGGGAGCGGAGTCTCTGATGTCTGAGCTTTTAAGCGCTGCCGATGAACAACCATTACTGACCGCGACAGTGTTGTTTGCGAATCGTTTAGGGGTGAGGTTGATCGTATCGGCAGTTGATAATGAACAACATTTAGCCCACCTAAAAGCGATAACTAAAGATGTCTTTGTATTAGGTGCGGCTTTCGCGGATTGGGCGCCAGCAGAACGGTTTCAAGCTAACTTAGGTGATGATTTTACGGCAGACCGTTGAGCCTCGGTCATTGGTTTTACTGTTATGGCTAGTTTATAGAGCTAAAGCCATGCAGATCACATGTAAATTATGGGGCCACTTGTTATAAGTGCGATTTTAAGTGGCCCTAGAACTTCTTGCCTAGGTAAAACTAGCAGTACTGACTTAGCTGATTTCGAGGGGCTGCACATGTAACTTGTTCTGTCTCTAACCATGATGCCCAGAAAAGTGCGAACGGCTCTAATGAGTAAGTAATTTAAATTTTGCAAGTAAGCTATGTAGTTGTTCGAGTTTGGCGACGATGAGTTTAAGCTGAGTCACAAAATGTTCGTCGTCTTCGCATTCTTGTAATAACACTAAGTCACTGGCAAGCTCTTCAACATAAGGTAGAAAATGCCGATGCTGCAGTTTAAATAAACTTTCTTTAAAGAGGGCGCTAAACTTTGCTTTTCCTTGTTCTTGTTGTTGCTTAAGCAGTTCATCTGCATCAATGGCTTTGTGGTAAATATCTTTTAAATTTTGCTGGATCTGTTTAATGAGCTTGGTTTTATCCATGAGTTTTATCACTATCTTGGTGTTTAATATAGCTTAGCTTGAAGCACTAAAATGTGCCTATTCAACAAAGCGAGCACTGTTTTTGTTTAATCTAAGCCGATGTCTATCGGTGTTTTACTGGCTTTTCCGGCTTGTTCGCGAGCGAGTCGTGGAACCAAAAATCCAGGCAGTCTTTGATAAAGTTGCTGCATAATAGCAATCGCCTGCGCTTGGTCAACGTCGAAGTGGGCCGCACCCGAGACTTTATCCAATAAAAATAAATAGTAGGGCATGATATGTGCGGCAAATAAGGCTTCGCTTAGCTCACTTAAGACTTGCGCATCGTTGTTCACCCCGTTCAACAATACCGCTTGGTTGAGTAAGCAAATCCCAGCATCGTGCAATTTTAAAAATGCCTGGCTGAGTTCTTGGTTTAGCTCGTTGGGGTGATTAATGTGGCTTACCACGATGCACCTTAAGCGAGATCTTGCAAGTAATGTTACCAATTCATCGGTAATGCGGGAAGGGATCACAACCGGCAAACGACTATGGATCCGTAAACGTTTAAGGTGTGGAATTTGTTCTAGTTGTTTAATTAACCAAGCCAGTTGATGGTCGTTGGCCATTAGCGGATCGCCCCCACTAAAAATGACTTCATTAATTGCGCTATCTTGGCGAATGTATTCAAGCGCCTGTTGCCAACCTGCTTTGTTAGGACTGTTATCTTGATAAGGGAAATGACGGCGAAAGCAATAGCGGCAGTTTATCGCGCAACCACCGCGAACAATAAATAGCACTCGGCTTGTGTATTTATGTAATAGGCCGGGAAGCGCGGCTTGATGTTCTCCGAGAGGATCGATGCTAAATCCTGGACTGTCGAGAAACTCATCGCTACAGGGCATGACCTGACGCAGCAGTGGATCCTCCGGATTACCTTTTTGCATCCGTTTCACAAAGTTCAAGGGGACTCGCACCGGGAATAACTTACGTGCAGCGAAGTGTTGCTGGTAATTTTCAGGGTCCAGATCTAAGCATTGCAACAGCTGTTTGGGATCTGTTACTGCATTTGCAAGTTCTTTTTGCCAATTAACCTGCACAGTTGAGTCGTTTCGCGTTATTATTCGCAGCATTGAATTTGAAATAACCTTGTATGTAGAGGACTAAATGGCGTCATATAGTACCAGTGAATTCCGCGGCGGGCTAAAATTAATGCTCGACGGCGAGCCTTATGCAATTTTGGAAAACGAGTTTGTCAAACCCGGTAAAGGGCAGGCGTTTAACCGAGTTAAACTGCGTCGTCTGTTAACCGGAAAAGTATTGGAGAAAACCTTTAAATCAGGTGAATCGGTGGAAGCAGCCGATGTCATGGATCACGAGCTTGCATTTTTGTACAGCGATGGTGAGTTTTGGCATTTCATGAATAATGATACTTTTGAGCAAGTTGCGGCTGACGAGAAAGCGGTTGGGGATACAGCCAAATGGTTGGTTGAACAAGATCTTTGCGTGATTACGACTTGGAACGAAAACCCTATCGCAGTGACTCCGCCTAATTTTGTGGAGCTTGAAGTCACTGAAACAGACCCTGGCCTTAAAGGCGATACGGCTGGTACTGGCGGCAAACCCGCAACCCTGAGTACAGGTGCCGTGGTGCGAGTTCCTTTGTTTATTCAAATTGGTGAAGTGGTTAAAGTCGACACGCGTAGTGCTGAGTATGTTGGACGAGTGAAATAAGTACCTTCTTAAGGTTGGATTTAAAGGAGCTTGATGCTCCTTTTTTTTATATTTGTTGTTTCTCTTTAAATATAATGTATTCAATGCTTTAGAAAAAATTTTGGACGGTATGGTGTTTGCTGCTGATAGCTTATGAACCGCGCACAATTTACCTTGCCTTAAGCGCTGTTAGATGCCCTTCAAAGATAAATACATCTAGTGAAATAAACTGGCTTCTTAGTAGAAAATTATCTTTGCCAGCTGAAAAAAATTGCGAATCAAATATTTTTGATTTAGATCAGTTTTGTACTTTGCGTAATTCAGGATTGTCTGCAATGATTAACTCACGGCATGTTAGTGATAAAAAGGTTACCTAATGAAAGTTGTGTCTGATTCGTCCATTGGCCATGTGAATAGAAGGTACTCAAATAAAATCAGTTTTGCTAATTACTCGGGTGATTATCCGACCGGAGTATTTGAACAGTTAGCTTGTAAGGAAGCTGAGTTGGATATGCTCAAGCAGCGAGAACGAAAGTTAGCTTTGGAAATTGCCTCTCTTAAAATCAATTGTCAGCGAGATATAAAGGCGGGCTAAATTATTAGCCCGCTTTTTCTACAACAAACCGAGTAGTAATAAGGTTGCACAGACTACCGAGCCAGCAAAAGCCACTCCGTAAAATATCGCCTTAACCAAGTTCCCTGCATGAATACCAAAGTCGTGTAAGGTATGGTAGAGGCGGTGCATACATAGCCATAGTGGTAAACTAATCACAAGCCAAATAACGGCTGCTCCAATCCAGTTTTGTGAAAAGCCGAGTAGTCTTTCATAGGAAAACTGCTCGACTGGGATGATTCCCATTGGAACCAGTATTCCGGTAATTAAAATAGCGATGGGAGTGAACAGAGCTGCAACCATGCCGCCGGCTCCAAACATGCCCCAAAACACTGGTTCGTTTGAACGTTTCATTGTTGTCTCCTATATCAAAACTAAGATTAAACCAATTAAGCTGACGACGGCTAATCCAGCATACAAGCTGGAGATGATCCAGCTGTCGGGTACTCGTTTCTGTCCCAGCCAAAGGTTTGCAGCTTTAGGTGCTAAACTAAACCAAGTCACACTATGGTAGAGCGTCCATACCAGCGTGAGCAGATGAAATGCTAGCCATAAGGGGTGGCTCATGGTGTCCAACCAACCATTGAAGGCTTCGCTGCCTTGGCTTAAGCGAAATAGGCCAAATAACAAGACAAAGCTATAGATAGCGATGACTAAACTGGAGCCTTCACGAATGATGTATTTAGTGTGAAAGGTATTTTTTAGCCACCAGGTCGCGCCCATCTTACGTTCATAAGGTTTACGTTTTGTCATGACTATTCTCCTGGCTTGAACATGGCAATGACATAGTCTTTCGCACTGTCGACTTTACCGAGTTGAATGGCTGCTGCGGGATCGACATCTTTAGGACAAACTTGGGAGCAATAACCCACAAAAGTACATCCCCAAGCGCCTTCTTCAGCGTTTACAATTTTCATCCGTTCAGCTTTACCTGCATCACGACTGTCTTGGTTATAGCGGTGCAATAACGCTAGAGCGGCAGGTCCTGTGAAGGATTTATTCAAACCATATTGAGGGCAGGCGGCATAACATAAACCACAGTTGATACACATCGAGAATTGACGATATTGCGCCACTTGTTTGGGTGACTGATTGTGGCAGCCATCTTCAATAGCGCGAGTTTGGTCATTAATAATATAGGGTTTAATGGCTTCAAGTTTCGCGATGAAGTCACTCATATCAACGATTAGGTCGCGCTCGATTGGGAAGTTCGCTAAAGCTTCCAGTTTCATTCCTTTGGGGTAGTCTCGCAAAAAAGTTTTGCAGCCTAACTTTGGAATGCCATTGACCATCATGCCGCAACTACCACAAATAGCCATTCGGCAAGACCAGCGATAGCTAAGGCTTGGATCCAATTCATCTTTAATATATGCCAAGGCTTCTAGTACCGACATTTCCTGAGTATAGGGAACATCATAGCTTTGCCACACGGGTTCGTTATCGGTTTCGGGGCGATACCGAAGAATGTTAATTTTCATCACTTCAGCCATATTAGTTTGCCTCCGCTTTTTTGTTCGCTGCATCTTGGGCATCGGCCGCCGCACCATAAACGCGTTCCGCGGGAGCTGACTTGGTAATTTTCACATCGCTATAGCTAATTTCGGGTGCCATATCGGCACGATATTTCGCGAGGGTATGTTTGAGGTAGTTTTGATCGTCGCGTTGCTCGTATCCGTCAATTCGTTGGTGAGAGCCACGACTTTCTTTCCGATTAATTGCAGATATCGCCATTGTTTCAGCTACGTCTAGTAAGTAACCCAGTTCAATGGCATACAGCCATTCGGTATTAAATACTTCACTATCATCCACTAATTGAATATTTTTGTAGCGCTGTTTTAATTCTGCAATTTTATCGATAGTTTGTTGCATGGTTTCTTCGGTGCGGTAAATACCTACTCCCGCTTCCATGGTTCTGCCTAGTTCATTGCGAATATCAGTCGGTTTTTCACTTCCTTGAGTTTGTTTTAGCGCTTGATACTTGGCGAGCGTTTGCTCCGCTTGCACCAGTAAACTGCTGCTGTTGCTATGTTCACTGCTTATTGCATGCTTGGCTGCTTCTTCACCAGCCACCTGGCCAAATACGGTGATTTCGGTCAGAGAGTTTGAGCCCAGACGATTGGCACCGTGTAAACCAACCGAAGAACATTCTCCAGCGGCATAAAGGCCTTTCATGGAGGTTGCACAACGACCGTTGGTTTCAATCCCACCCATGGTGTAATGCACCGTTGGGCGAACCGGGATCGGTTCTTTTACGGGATCAACACCCATATAGGCTTTGGCTAGTTCACAGATAAAGGGGAGGCGCTCGTGCAGGTAAGTTTCGCCTAAGTGAGTGAGATCGAGGTTCACATAGTCGCCATTCGGTCCTTCGATAGTGCGGCCTTTTTGTGCTTCTTGCCAAAAACATTGGCTGAGTCGGTCTCGAGGGCCTAATTCCATATACTTGTTTTTAGGTTCGCCGACAGGTGTTTCTGGCCCTAAACCGTAGTCTTGTAGATAACGATAACCATCTTTATTAGTAAGGATCCCACCTTCGCCGCGACAACCTTCGGTCATTAAGATGCCTGAACCGGGTAAACCAGTTGGGTGATACTGGACAAATTCCATGTCGCGTAGCGGCACGCCATGGCGATAGGCTAAGGCCATACCGTCGCCAGTTACAATCCCGCCATTGGTATTGAAACGATAAACTCTGCCAGCACCACCAGTGGCAATGATCACCGATTTTGCCTGGATGAGTTTAGCGACACCTTCAGCGATATCCAATGCAATGACACCTTTCACTTGCCCGTCTTCAACAATTAAGTCGAGCACGAAATGTTCATCGAAACGTTTAATGCTGGGATATTTGGTTGAAGTTTGAAATAAGGTGTGCAGGATATGGAAACCACTTTTATCGGCGGCAAACCAGGTGCGTTCTATTTTCATGCCACCGAAACGTCGTACATTGACGCTCCCATCCGGGCGACGAGACCAAGGACAACCCCAATGTTCCAGTTGGGTGAGCTCTTTAGGGGCTCGTTCAACAAAAAAATCGACGACGTCTTGCTCACATAACCAATCGCCACCAGAGACGGTGTCGTTAAAGTGATTATCGAAACTATCGTGATCCTGAGCAACACCTGCAGCCCCTCCTTCGGCGGCAACTGTATGACTGCGCATTGGATATACTTTAGAAATTAAAGCTACTTGTAATTCGGGGTGTTGCTCGGCAACTTCTATCGCAGCTCTTAAGCCTGCTCCCCCAGCGCCAACAATGGCGACATCGGTTTTGATTACTTCCACGCTTTTCTCCATACGAAATAAGCCTACAGTTGATTGTGAAGCTATTGAGTTTTTGCCGTTTGACTAAAATCAAAAAGTAGCGCTACTTTGGGTGCTCAGTGGAGATAATTTGGCTTTTGCGATATAACTCCCGATTTAGATGCGAAAATGTCAGAAAATGGCGCTCAAAAAATAACTTATCTTAGGAATAAATTGCATGTCTGAAGTTCTTTGGCAACCCTCTGCAAGTGTAGAATTATTAAAACAACGTTCTGAAATTATTAGTAAAATAAGACATTTTTTTTATCAGCGTCAGGTGATGGAAGTGGATACTCCAGCATTGAGTCAAGCCTGTGTGAGTGATATCCATTTACATAGTTTTAGCACCACTTTAAGTGGCCCTGCCGCGCCAAAAACTATGCCTTTATATTTACAAACTTCGCCTGAATTTCATATGAAGCGTCTGCTGGCTGCGGGGAGTGGTTGTATTTATCAAATTGCCAAGGCATTTCGAAATGAAGAAGCTGGGCGCTACCATAACCCTGAATTTACGATGCTGGAGTGGTATCGCGTTGGTTATAACCATTTCGCGTTAATGGATGAAATGGAACAGTTGTTGGAGTTGGTATTAGGCTGTGGTTCTTGTGAGCGCTTAAGCTATCGGCAGGCTTTTGAGCGACACTTAGGTTTTAATCCTCTGGAGGCTGAGCACGCTCAATTTATGGTGGCGGCGAAAGAATTAGGCGTGGCTGACTTGGTGGCTAAAGAACCTGAACGCGATACGATTTTACAGTTGTTGTTTAGTCTCGGCGTAGAGCCTCATATTGCGCAGCAGCGTCCCTGTTTTGTATACCATTTTCCAGCCTCACAAGCTGCCTTAGCTAAAATATCTAGTACAGATCCGCAAGTGGCTGAGCGTTTTGAGCTGTATTACAAGGGGATAGAATTAGCCAATGGTTTTCATGAGTTGACCGACGCCCAAGAACAAGCAGAACGCTTCGCGAACGATCAGGCTTATCGAAAAGTAAATGGCTTAGCTGAGGCTGAGCTTGACCAGCGATTTTTAGCGGGCCTAGCAGCTGGTTTGCCAGCTTGTGCTGGTGTCGCTCTGGGCATCGACCGTTTGTTGATGTTAGCGTTTGGGCAAACCCATATCCAGCAGGTGCAAAGCTTTAGTATTGAGCGTGCCTAGTTAAATATACTCATCCACTTAAATTCCCGCTTATCGGTTTAATATTTATTCTGGTAGGTACTTATCTACTTGTTTAAGCGTTTTAGAAGCGTGTAAGTATGCTGTTACATTTTTAAAATGAGCGAGCATGGAACGAGCAGAAATAATCGATTCAGGGTTTTCCACCGCTGATTCTGAATTCCCAGACATTAATATAGTTGAGGGGGATTTAGTCCTGAGATTCAAAGATTGGCAAGAAGTCCAACGTGAAGTTTTCTTTTCTGATGTTGTTGCCTTTAAATGGCAAACGATCGAAACCTTCATCGAAGGCGAAGAATACGATAGAAGCCATTTGATTAAAGATTCATCTTGGCTGGCTGAGCATATAAAGCAAGGTGAAGTCGGAGAGCAAGAAGAGTGCAAACACTTTAAGTTCAATTTTAACGGTAACGGGCAACTAGAGGTAATTTGCAATGGTTTTACGGTCAAAATGTAACAAATCAAAGCGCGCGGACTTGGTAAAGCGGTCACCTTTTTTGTTCCAAAAAAGCCGCCAACTTTACCAATCCGTTGTTTGAGGCGTTAATATTACAGGAACAGCATCATTGCGATGTAGAGCAGGCTAAGTCCGGTTGCTCCAATAATCCCGCCAACTTTAATTAGGTCTTTGGTTTCGATAAAGCCAGTTGAGTAGGCTAAAGCATTTGGTGGTGTACTAACCGGAAGCATCATGCCGAGTGAGGCTGATAAGGCGACAATGATTAGCAGTGTTGTAATACCAGCGTCGCCGTCTAATCCGTTTAAGCTGGTGGCTACTGCTGCAGCAATGGGCATGATTAAGTTTGCTGTCGCGGTATTTGACATGAAGTTGGCCATGACCACACAAATGAGTGATAGCACCACAATCACCGCTAAGGTTGGCAAACTCGTGAAGTCGATAGAGGTGGCGATTTTGGATGCTAAACCACTTTTTTCCAAGGCCATTCCCATGGCGATACCGCCTGCAACCAGCCATAAGACATCCCAGTTGAACAGTTTCAAATCTTCTTTACCGATCACACCGGTGAGGGTAAATATTGCGAGTGGGATAATCGCGACCACATAACTATTCATGCCATGCCAAGCGGTGCTTAACCATAATAAAATGGTCAGAGCAAAGGTACTATAAACAATATAAGCGCGAGCACTGCGTTGAAAACAACCGCTTAGCTTGAGTTCTAATATCCCTGTTTTAGAAGGATAAAGTTTACATAAGATGACCCAGGCAATTGCCAGCTGGATCACCACAAAAGGAATGCCAAAGGCCATCCAAGACGCAAATGTGATTTGCCCTTCAGGAATATATTGTAGGGCGATGGCATTGGGTGGTGTGCCAATGGGGGTGCCTATTCCCCCCGTATTAGCGGCAACCGGAATGGCTAAAACCAAGCCTTTCATCCCTAAGTCGGTACGTGGCGCTGTGGCAATGATAGGTCCCACAATCGCAAGCATCATTACCGTAGTGGCAGTATTGCTCATGAACATACTGAAGACTGCAGTGATTAACATAATCCCAAGCATTATCATAGGGATCCGTTTACCAAAGGGTTTCAGTAGTACTCGAGCGAGGTTGTTATCTAGCTCAAACTTTGAGGCGGCGATAGCGAGCGAAAATCCGCCCATAAATAACATGATTATGGGCGAAGAAAAAGCGCCAAAAATGCTCGTGTAGGGCAATAAATCACCCATGGGGCTTGGGCCTGTATCGGTAATGAAGGCACTGATCCCCTGATTGGAGATCAACACTAATTCTAGTGTAATAATTAGAAGTGAAGTGGCAAATACTGGCACCGGTTCAAAAATCCATAATAAGGCTGCTAACACGAATATGGCGATGATACGGTGTTGAACCACGGTGAGTTCAGGTAGTGGGATCAGGCTCGTGGGGAGCGCTAAAATAATGAGTGGGATGATGAAACAAACAACAAGCTTTATATTTTTAGATGAGGTCATACTTTATATATCTCTCGGGGCCGTTGATCTTTTAGGTCAATTTTTGTTCGAGATAAAAGCGTCTTATTTGAAATGACAGGTATATTTACTTAGCGAGCTAAGTGAACACCTCTCAATCTTCCTTATTTAAGTGAAGATCTCAAACGCTTTTGGCCGAACCCTTCGGGTAGCGCTTATTGCTCATATATACTGCGTTCTTCTGCGATTCATTCTGGTACTTATTGGCATCGGTCGGTCTTGTTAAAATGAGTAAGCTACGGCTGAAAAAACAACCAGTAAAGGTTAATCGACCCGAGAATAATCGAGTGTCAGAAGCCATGAACAGCATCTACATTACCCAAACAACTTATGGCTTATTGAGAGATACATCTAATTGTGGGTAGGCGATATCGATGTTATTTGTCGTAAACTTGTCGTTGATCAAAGTGTAAAACTCGTGAGCCATTGGTAAACGATAACGCATCTCACTTACGTAGACTCGCATCTCATATTTCATTCCATGATCTGTATACTCGGTAAAGTGAACTTCGGGAGCTGGGTTAGCCAGTACCAGACTATTATGATTGACTGCGTCTTGTAATAGCTGAGTAACTAATTGATTATCGCTACCTTGTTTGACTTGCACCGTTAATACCACGCGGGTGATGGGATCGGTGAGTGACCAGTTAACAAATTGCTCGGTAATGAATGCCTTATTTGGAACGATAATTTCCTTTCTGTCCCAATCAACAATGGTTGTTGCGCGAGTTTCAATATTTGAAATATTCCCTGTGAGTTCACGAATGGTGACGGTATCCCCGATGCGGATTGGTTTTTCAAATAAGATGATTAAACCAGATATAAAATTGGCAAAGATTTCTTGTAAACCAAAACCTAAGCCAACGGTTAGTGCGGCCACTAACCATTGTAGTTTCGCCCATTCGATGCCTAATAATCCAAATCCAGTGAAAATACTGAATAGAATGACTAAGTAATTGATCACGGTGGTAATGGCGAAGCCCGTTCCTGGGCTGAGCGATAAATGCTGTAATACCATGAGCTCTAGTAGGCCAGGCAAGTTGCGAATTAATAGAGTTGCAAATAAAAATACTAATAAGGCGGAGCCTAACGAACGTAGCGTGATCGGGTCAACCATCGCTATGCCCGCACGACTGGTATTGCTTTCCCATAGGGTGATGTTATCTAAAAACGAAAAGGCACTGGTCATTTCAGACCAACTCCACAGCAACACTAAAATCAAGGCGAGTAATAGTACCGCCCGTAATAGGCCTAAGGATTGTGCGCTAATTGTATCTAAGTCGATTTCTGGCTCTTCAATGGCATCGAATGCGCCTTCATTCGATAGCTGCAGGTTTTCGTCTTCACCCTGGTCCGCGAGGCGTTGTGCGATCATCTCTACGCGGCGAGCTTTGGCACGTTCGAAGGCAATTCTGCGACGCTGTAATAACATCCAGCGATGACTCAGGAAATAGGCTAGAAGGAACACACTGGCGATAATGGTACTCACAAGGACTTGCCAATAGACGGTATATGCAGTGGCAAAAAAACCAGTCGCTGCAGCGAATGCGGCGAGTAAGGGAATACTTATGACGGCTCCCCAAATTAGCCTCTGAGCTAATTGTGGCGCCTTAAAAATATCTAAACGGTAGTTGACGGGTAACTTGATGCGATAGAGTCGATGAAAGCCATAAGCAAGCCAAATGAGTAGACTGATGAAAGCTAGGCGAGCTAAGGCGCTATAAGCGGGTTGGCTGGTTTGCACGATACACAGTTTTAGCACAAATATGAGCGGTAAACTGATATAGGTCACATGACGGATCAGGTTTATCGCTTGGCTGATGTTGACCAGTGGCCACTTAAAGTGAGTATTAAGTAAGCCATTCTTTTGGCAAAATTGTTGCGCCAGATGGAATAACCAAAGCGTCGTAGCAACGCTCATTAAGCCTTTACCAAAATCACGAGCAAAGGCATATTGCCAGTCATAGCTTAAAGCAAAGCCGACACTCCCAATCAATAGAGCGAGAGGTGTGGCAACGGCGGCGCTTAACAGCATATTACTGAGGGTGTAGGCAAATTTATCCCGAGTAATATTGCCGGTTTTTGAGTCGATGCGTTGCAGGTAACCTTTTAGCCAATGCTTTTTCAAATAGGCCACATAGACTGCGCTGGCAGCTATTGTGCTTAACCAAATTAGCCATAGCCAAGACAATTGTTGTATTGCCTGAACCACTTGCATGCGTTGCTGGGGATGAAGTAACCATAAAACCGCATCTCGCAGCTCGGTAAAAAAACTAAGATCGATAGCTTTGACATCCGCGGTCCAAAACAGTTCTTGGTTAGCTTCTTGGTGAATGGTACTCAGTTCATCATTGAGGCGGGAATAATCGAGTTTTAAACGAGCGAGTTCAAATAGGCGAGTGTCTAATTCTAAGAGATACTTGTCGGATAGCTGTTGATTTAGACTAAGCTGTTGATTAATCAAGTCTTGTAGGGAAGGGCTCAACTGCGCTAATACCTTTTTTCGTTCGCTTACCTCTGCTTGATTTCGTTGGCTATACAAGACATTTTGTTGGCGGTGTTTGTTGATCCGCACGTCTACGATTTGTTGCTCTATGGGCGCGAGTGTCTTTGGCTTGGGTAAGCGGGCGATTTGCTCGCGTAAATATTCTCCGTAGGAACGGGTAACTTTTAACCACGAGACTTGTTCTTTGAAGTTGGCGAAGGTGAGCTTGATATGTTCTAACTCATCATTCACGGCTTGTTGTTGCTGAGCAATTTGTTCGCCTTGCTCGAATAGTGCGGCCAGTTGGGCTTGAAGGTTTTGGTTTTGTGCGACTAAGTCTTTTACATAAACCTGTTTGAGCAGTTCAGGTGCTTCAAAAGCTAATTGGGCGGAGAGACGCTTGGTTTCTGCACGATGCCCGATAGCCATTTGGTTCTTGAGCTGTTCTACTAAGCGTTTTTCGGCTACCTGTTTACGTTGTGCTAGAGTAATTTCAAGTTGCAACAATTCATTGCGGTGATTGGCACTTTGCGCTGCTAATTCAAGCATTGCCAGTTGGGCAGTTAAACTGGCCTCGGTAACTTGCGCTTTGACTCGTTGTGCTTCTTCAATGTCACTGAGTACACCAAATTGAAGTTTTTCTAACTTGTTGCGTACGTTCGTAAGCTGTTGTTTCAGAGGTCCACTACGCTGGTGATTCTCACTGACGTCTAAATCTATTCGATACTGATTTTGTTTTAGTTCGTCTATCCGAGTATTTGTTTGGTTGAGTTTATTCTGCCATTGACTTAATTGTTGGTTAATCTGGTTATTATCTAATATCGTTAAGTCGAGCTCGGGCGCTTGATAGTGATTGAGTTGATTTTGCAGCGCTGACCGTAGGCTTGAAAAATTGTTGATCACATCGCGATATCGCTTGGCCTGTTCGCGATAGCTGTCTCCCTCATGCAATAGGGCTAAGGATTCTTCGTATATGAGTTGTTGCTGTTGCTTATTGAGGTTATTTGGCTGAACGTCTATCGAGTTAATCAGTCCTTGCAGTTGAGTATCACCACCAATATTTGCACTCACGTTAACGCTGAATAATAGTATCGATAGGATGAGCCTGCGAGTGACAACAATTAGATTCATTTTTGGTCGCCAAGATTAAAGCAAGTGAACTTGCATTAAGTTTTTAATCAGAATAAATAATGGGATAAAGCCAAAATATGCTGGATGACTGGTCAAACATATTTTGGCTTCAATTTTAGGCTTTGGAGGCGAAATGGCGCCCCATGACCGTTGGTATACTTTCTGCCAGTGATGATTCAAATTCGATGGCGTCTTTAGCGAACAACATGACGACCGTCGAACCCAGCTTAAATCGTCCCATTTCGTCGCCTTTAGCGAAGTGAAGGTCTTGGTCTCGGTAATCCCAACTAAAAACTTGCTTGCCGCGAGGTGGGGTGACGGTTCCCGACCAAACGGTTTCTATGCTGGCAACAATGGTTGCTCCAACTAAGACCATCGCCATCGGGCCAAATTCGGTGTCAAAAATTGCGACCACTCGCTCGTTACGGGCGAATAAATTGGGCACATTGGCGGCAGTTAGCGGGTTGACTGAGAATAACTGACCAGGGACGTAGATCATACTTCTCAGTTTGCCATCGCAGGGCATGTGAATACGATGATAATCTTTTGGTGCGAGGTAAATGGTTGCAAAATCACCATCAGAAAATTCTTCCGCTAAGGTTTTATTTCCGCCAAGTAGTTCGCAGGCACTATAGTCATGACCCTTCGCTTGAATAATTCGGCCATGCTGAATTGGCCCGAGTTGACTCACTGCACCATCGACTGGATGTGCAAGGTTTTGCGCTCCATCTACAATGGGACGAGCGTCAGGTTTTAGCGGGCGAGTAAAAAAGGCATTAAAACTTGGATAGCTAGCGGGATCGGGGTTTAAGGCGTCTTGCATATCAACCTGATAGCGACTAATAAATTTTTTAATCAGCCAATGACTAAATTTGCCAGCTTCAGCTTGAGCCAACTTGCCGACTAGACGTGACAATCCATGTTGTGGGAAGCAGTATTGGGCGGCAACTTTAATTTTATCTAACACTCTGAGTTCTCGTTATTGATTGAATTTGTTTCCGGGAATGGTTCGAGGCGGCTTATTATTTTCCATTGTTTCTAATAAACGTAGGTAACTGTCAAAGCGCTGTTGTTTGATCTTGCCTGATTCTATGGCTTCTTGTATAGCGCAACCGGGATCTCCTTGGTGCTTACAGTCTCGAAAACGACATTGATTTAACCATTGACGAAATTCGATGAATCCCCATGCCACTCGTTCTTTTTCTAAATGCCACAGTTGAAATTCGCGAACTCCCGGAGAATCGATGAGTCTTCCTCCGCAGTTTAAGTGATACAAACGCGCGGTCGTGGTGGTGTGTTGACCCAAGCCAGACTGTTCGGATACTTCTTTGGTATCAATGCTTTGTTCTGGTAGTAAACTATTTACTAAAGAACTTTTTCCTACGCCAGACTGGCCCACAAAAATACTAGTTTTGTTGACCAAATGTTGGGCTAGCTCTTGTAAGCCTTGTTCTTGCTTGGTACTGGCATAAATTATTTTGTAACCTAAGTGCCGATAGTTCTCGAGTTGCGTATGGATGATTTTTTGTTGCTCGGGATCTAATAAATCTATCTTGTTCAGTAAAATAACGGGTTCTAAACCGACATCTTCTACCGCGACAAGGTAACGGTCGACGATATTCGTCGAAAATTCAGGTAGTACCGCGGAGACGATGACGACTTGATCGATATTGGACGCAATGGCTTTGATACCGTCGTAAAAATCAGGTCGGGTGAGTACCGTTCGTCGTTCGTGGCGGGCTTCAATGACCCCTCGAATACCAGACTGTTCTTCGTTTCCGGCGCGCCATACGACTTCATCACCAGTTACCAGAGAATCAATTGAGCGGCGCATATTACAACGAAAGATTTCTCCGTCGTTGGCCTCCACATCGGCATGTTGACCGAAGCGGCTGATGATCGTTCCTTCTTGTTGAGAGCCTAATTGCTCATCTAACCATTGGTGATTATCTTCTTTTTTTAAGCGCTTTTGTTGGTTACTTCGTACTCGTCGAAGTTGTCCTTGGCTCAGTTTCTTTCTCTTGGTCACGAAAACTGCTATTCAAGTAAGGGTAATAAATCGCTATGATACCGCTTAACAAAGCTTTGCGGAAAATATTTCCAAATATAATGGGGCAACATGACTGTTAGTGAACAGAATTTAATTTGGGTGGACATGGAGATGACTGGTCTCGAGCCCATGAATGATCGTGTCTTGGAGATTGCGAGTATTGTGACTGATGCTCAATTAAATATCCTTGCCGAAGGGCCAGTGATAGCTGTTTACCAATCTGACGCGGTACTGGCGGGGATGGACGAATGGTGCACTAATACTCACAATGGCTCCGGTTTGGTTAAACGAGTTCGAGCTAGCACGATTGATGAACAGCAAGCTGCCTTGCAAACCATCGATTTTATTAAACAATGGGTGCCTCAGGGGGTATCCCCGATGTGCGGTAATAGTATCGGTCAGGATCGCCGTTTTATGCATCACTATTTGCCTGAACTCGAAAAGTTTTTTCATTATCGCAACATTGATGTGAGTACGGTCAAAGAATTAGCTCGTCGTTGGCGACCTGAGATTTTAGATGGTTTTAGCAAAAGTGGCACCCACTTAGCCTTAGATGATATTCGCGAATCGATTGCTGAAATGCGTCATTATCAAAAAACTTTCTTCAAGCTGGGCGAAAACTAAGCAAACAGTTGCTTCGGGCTGTTTTTTTACCGAGGAACTATTGCAAAGGTGAATTTTCCTCGTATAATTCGCAGCCCTGAAAGACATGAACTGTTTCGGTTCACGTTTTAATGTAGGCAGCACTAGCTCAGTGTGGGATAAAGAGTAGCGCAACCTTGGTTGAATACTCACTCATATTAAATAGTGGTAAAAATTTAAGCGGCACTAGCTCAGTGTGGGATAAAGAGTAGCGCAACCTTAGTTGAATACTCACTCATATTAAATAGTGATAAAGATTTAAGCAGCACTAGCTCAGTGTGGGATAAAGAGTAGCGCAACCTTGGTTGAATACTCACTCATATTAAATAGTGGTAAAGATTTAAGCGGCACTAGCTCAGTGTGGGAATAAAGAGTAGCGCAACCTTGGTTGAATACTCACTCATATTAAATAGTGATAAAGATTTAAGCGGCACTAGCTCAGTTGGTAGAGCGCAACCTTGCCAAGGTTGAGGTCATCGGTTCGAACCCGATGTGCCGCTCCAATTTAAAGTTTTAGTTATTTACAGATAATTGAAGCAGTAAGAAAGATTAAAGCAGCACTAGCTCAGTGTGGGATAAAGAGTAGCGCAACCTTGGTTGAATACTCACTCATATTAAATAGTGATAAAGATTTAAGCGGCACTCGCTCAGTGTGGGAATAAAGAGTAGCGCAACCTTGGTTGAATACTCACTCATATTAAATAGTGATAAAGATTTAAGCGGCACTAGCTCAGTTGGTAGAGCGCAACCTTGCCAAGGTTGAGGTCATCGGTTCGAACCCGATGTGCCGCTCCAATTTAAAGTTTTAGTTATTTATAGATAATTGAAGCGGTAAGAAAGATTTAAGCAGCACTAGCTCAGCGTGGGAATAAAGAGTAGCGCAACCTTGGTTGAACACTCACTCATATTAAATAGTGATAAAGATTTAAGCAGCACTCGCTCAGTGTGGGAATCAAGAGTAGCGCAACCTTGGTTGAATACTCACTCATATTAAATAGTGGTAAAGATTTAAGCGGCACTCGCTCAGTGTGGGAATAAAGAGTAGCGCAACCTTGGTTGAATACTCACTCATATTAAATAGTGGTAAAGATTTAAGCGGCACTCGCTCAGTGTGGGAATAAAGAGTAGCGCAACCTTGGTTGAATACTCACTCATATTAAATAGTGGTAAAGATTTAAGCGGCACTCGCTCAGTGTGGAATAAAGAGTAGCGCAACCTTGGTTGAATACTCACTCATATTAAATAGTGGTAAAGATTTAAGCGGCACTAGCTCAGTTGGTAGAGCGCAACCTTGCCAAGGTTGAGGTCATCGGTTCGAACCCGATGTGCCGCTCCAAATGAAAGCCCTGCATCGATGATGTGGGGCTTTTTTATGTCCTGAGTAAAACGGCTTCTGTTGTTCAGCTAACGTCGGTTTCAGTCTTGTTTGCTACTGTTGATGCAGAGCATACATTGCAGCGCCTACAATCCCCGCCTGATTGAGTCCTTGGGCCGGTAATACTTCCGCTTTTACCGTGAGTTGAGACGAATATTTTTCAAATTTCTTACTGGCCCCTCCACCAATAATGAAGCAATCGGGAGACATTAAAAATGCTAAGCGTTGTAAATATAGGTCGAAGCGCTTTCCCCATTTTTTCCAGCTCAAATCTTCGGTCTCACGCACTCGTGCACTGATGTAATGTTCAGCGACTTGCTGATTTAGAATGAGGTGACCCAATTCAGTATTTGGGAGTAACTGACCATTGACAAAGACCGCACTACCAATGCCGGTGCCTACCGTTACGACTAGTACGACACCGTGGTGTTGAATCCCAGCACCAAAGGCCATTTCTGCCATACCTGCTGCATCCGCGTCGTTGAGTACATAGCAGGGGCAATCGGTATATTCAGTAAATAGCGACTCAACATTGGTGCCAATCCAGCTCTGGTCGATGTTTGATGCCGTTTGGGCGACGCCGTGATGCACGGTGGCGGGAAAGCCACAACCAATGGGTCCTTGCCAATTAAAAAAAGCTACCATTTGTTTCATGCAAGCAGCAACGGCTTGAGGTGTGGCTGGTTGCGGTGTGGTGATTCGCTGTCGTTGGCTAATTAACTGTCCAGTTTTTGAATCTACGATGGCGGCTTTAATGCCTGTGCCACCAATATCTACGCCAAGTATATGCATGAGTTGCTTCCATTCTATGGGTTACAAAAAGTGTAACAGAAGTTGCATAAGCGAAACATCAGGCATCACGAGATAATCCTTTCTCTACAATGCGGATCAATCTGGCCGTTTTGCGGGAGGCTTGGGCAGCCCTGTTTTGTTGTTGTTTGATGGCCCAGTCGATATGTTGTTGTACTTGCTCGGTGACGTCTTGTTTATTTTGTAGTTGTTGCAATATTTGCTCGGAGTAAGGCGCGTTACCTAATGCAATTGCAATGTTACGTAGCCATTGTTGATGGCCGATGCGTCGAATGGCAGAGCCTTCAGTTTTGCTTAAGAATTCCGCTTCAGTCCATGCGAATAGAGCTAAGAGGTCTGGTTGGTTGAGTTGTTCCCGCTTGGCAAAGTCTGGTTCTTGGCCTAGCTGAGCATAGCGATTCCAAGGACATGCCAGCTGGCAGTCGTCGCAGCCATAAATTCGATTGCCCATAAGAGGGCGCAAGTCTTCATCGATCACGCCGTCATATTCGATGGTGAGATAAGATATACAGCGCCGAGCATCAACTTGATAGGGCGCGACGATGGCCTGAGTTGGACAGATGGTTAAGCAAGCCACACAATCACCACACTGATGTTCAACCGCTTGGTCGCAAGGCAGGGGTAAGTTGATAAACAGTTCTCCCAAAAAAAACCAAGAACCAGCATCCTGATTAATGAGTAAGCTATGCTTGCCGGTCCAACCTAAACCCGCTTTGGTGGCGAGTTGACGTTCTAGAACCGGGGCTGAGTCGACAAAGGGACGCATGTTTAGCTCACTATCGCAATATTGGCTAATGGCCTTGCCCAGCTGATTGAGTCGTTTACGCATTAATTTATGATAATCTCGGCCTAAAGCATAACGGCTGATATAGGCTTGTTCGGTATGGTTTAAACTTTGGGCAAATTGGGCGTGTTCAGGCAAATAATCCATACGAACTGAAATGATGCGCATGGTGCCTTCATGCAATAGCTCAGGATGCTTGCGAAGCTCGACATTGCGCGCTAAATAATCCATCTCGCCGTGGTAGCCTTTTTCTAACCAGCGTTCCAGCTGTTGATGATGTTGACTAAGATCCACATCTGTAATGCCAATTTGCTGAAAACCTAGCGATTTAGCAGTGAGCTTGATATGTTGAACCAGCTGATTCAGGTCTATTTCGGATGGTAGGGGCATGGGGCAAAAGCACGGTTTATTTACCGCAAGTTTACCACAAAGTTTGTGGTCAGCCGAAGCGGTGAAAACGCAAGAAGCAGTATTGGCCATAAAACAAGGGCTTAGTTTGTTCACGCTGATGGAGCGTGCAGGGCAAGCAGCTTTTGCATTTCTGCAACATCGTTGGCCCAATGCACGGCGTTTATTGGTATTTGCTGGTGGCGGTAATAATGGTGGGGATGCCTATGTATTAGCGCGACTCGCGAAGCAAGCCCATTTACAAATTCAATTGATTGAACTTGGTTTGGCCGAACGCTTGCCTGAAGAGGCCCGATTGGCTCGACAGGCATGGTTAGCGGTCGGTGGAACGCTCGACTCTATGGCGGCCTTTGAGGGCCCATGTGATGTGATTGTTGATGGTATATTCGGGACTGGGCTCGCAGGTGAAATACGTGAACCTATTGCAGGCTTGCTGACGAAGATTAACCAATTATCTGCGCCAGTGTTAGCCTTAGATCTTCCTTCCGGTTTGTGTGCTAATACAGGGCGTATTTTTGGCGTTGCACTCAAAGCTAGCGCAACGATTAGTTTCGTTGCTTTAAAACAGGGCTTATTTACCGGCCAATCTGCTGATTATGTGGGAGATTTGGTGTTCGCTGGATTGGGGATTGGAGATGATTTTTCCCAAATGAATCGCAGTAGAGTAGAACGAAATCTACCCGCTCCATTGTGGACTTTATTAACGAAACGCAGTCGCGTGGCACACAAAGGCCAATGTGGTCGCTTAGCTCTGCTGGGGGGTAACCTTGGTATGCCGGGGGCAATCCGTTTGGCTGCAGAAGCAAGTTTGCGCACTGGTGCAGGTTTGGTCAATGTGCTCACTAAACCAGAACATCTTGCGTTGATGTTGGCGGGGCGACCCGAATTGATGGTGATGGGCGTTGAGCTTGAACAGAGGTTATTACTGAAAGATTTATTAGCCAAAGCAAATAGCTTGGTCGTTGGACCGGGCCTCGCGCAAGATCGTTGGGCTGGTTTTCTATGGACAGAAGCCTTGGCACGGAAATGCAATTTATTGGTTGATGCAGATGCTTTAAATTTGTTAGCACAGCAGCCTGAAAGGCGGGACAACTGGGTACTTACACCACATCCAGGCGAGGCGGCGCGTTTGCTGCAGTGTTCCGTGTTGGAGGTTGAACAAGATAGGATTGCCGCTGCACTGAAGATCCAGCAGCGCTTTGGCGGCGTTTGTGTTCTTAAAGGTGCTGGTACTATTATTGTGGGTGATGGTAAGAAGGTAAAAATATCGACCTTCGGTAATCCGGGAATGGCATCGGGGGGGATGGGAGACGTATTGTCTGGTATCATCGGCGGTCTGATTGCGCAATTGAATGGGCAGTATGGTTTATTTGATATTGCCTGCCTTGGCGTTAGTATTCATGGCATGGCGGCAGACTTCGCTGCGGAGCAAGGTGAAAGAGGCATGTTAGCCTCCGATTTGATGCCTTATATAAGAAAACTGGTGAATCCAAATAGTAATGAAAATCTGGCAAACTGAATTAAATGACGCACAAGCGACGGTTGCTTTAGGTGTCCGCCTCGCGAAAGCTTGTGAGCAAGCCTTGGTGATTTATCTGGCGGGTGATCTTGGCGCAGGTAAAACAACACTCACGCGAGGCTTTGTCCAAGGTAAAGGGCATCAAGGTAAGGTAAAAAGTCCAACTTACACCCTGGTTGAGCCTTATCAACTGGGTGAGTGGCGAGTCAACCATTTCGATTTATATCGCTTAGCCGATCCAGAGGAACTAGAATTTATAGGGATCCGCGATTATTTTGGTGAAGATTGTTTATGTATCGTTGAGTGGCCAGAGAAAGGGCTTGGTTTTTTACCCGAGCCAGATTTGCTAGTTGAGTTGGCATATCAGGGGGAGCAGCGTTGCGTCCAAGTGAAGGCCCTCAGTGTTCAAGGAGAGAGTATCGTGGAGCAGTTGAGTCAAGATGCGGTTTAATGTTTTGTCTGGTCGCTGGTTGTGGCTCAGTCTCTATTTAGTGAGTTGCTTGGCCTACGCAGGTAGCTCCGTCTCGGGGGTTAGGGTATGGAGTGGTCCAGATAATACTCGGATCGTGCTCGACCTTTCAGCCGCACCTGAGTTTAGCTACTTTAATTTAAAAAAGCCGGATCGTTTGGTGCTTGATTTAAAGAATAGCCAAATGAAGGTTGAACTGAGCAAAGTCGATATCTCTGGTCGATTGGTTAAAAAAGTTCGAGCGAGTACCCCTAAAGAAAAGGACGCTTATCGGCTGGTTATTGAGCTGAATCAGCCAGTTACGCCGGTGGTATTTGCGCTTAAACCAACGGGTAATTATGGCCATCGCTTAGTGATTGATTTACCTGACAAGGTAGGTTCCGCCGCCACAGAAAAGAAACAACAGCAGATCTCGAAAACTAAAACCCAGCAGCAGTTGGAAGGGAATCGAGACATTATCATTGCGATTGATGCAGGCCATGGTGGCGAAGATCCTGGGGCGATTGGTCGCCGTAAAACTTATGAAAAAAGTGTCACTTTAGCCATTGCTAAGCGAGTACAGCGTTTAATTGATAAAGAGTCGGGATTGAAGGGCGTGTTAATTCGCCAAGGGGACTACTTCGTTAATTTAAATAAACGTTCGCAAATCGCACGTAAGAGTAAAGCTGATTTTCTGGTCTCTATTCATGCCGACGGCTTTACTTCTTCGCAGCCTAAGGGGGCTTCGGTATGGGTCGTATCTACTCGCCGTGCAAAGAGTGAGGTAGGCAGACATCTAGAAGATCACGAAGCAGAATCAGACTTATTGGGAGGGGTTGGTGAGTTAATGAGTAATACTGACAATGATGCGCATCTCAACTTTGCCCTGATTGACATGCAAATGGATTATTCGATGAATACCGCTTATCAAGTGGCAACACAGGTCTTAAGTCAACTCGGTAAGGTCACTACTTTACATAAGAAAAAGCCAGAACATGCGAGTTTGGCGGTGTTAAAATCGCCCGACATTCCATCGATTTTGGTTGAAGCTGGTTTTATTACGAATCACAAAGAAGAGAATTTATTGCGCTCTGGTAACCATCAACAAAAACTTGCCAAGGCCATTGTATCTGGGATTAAAAAGTATTATCAGAGGAAACCTTTACCTGGAACTTTGTACGCGAAAACCTATGGTGTAAAAAAGCACACGGTTAAAAAAGGTGAATCTTTGTCGGTATTAGCCGCTCGTTATAAGACCAGCGTCGCCGGTTTAAAAAAAGCCAATAAGTTATCTTCAAATACGCTCAAAATTGGTCAGGTTTTGACCATTCCTAATAGTTGATTAGATGCCGATTCAAATATTACCAGCACAATTAGCCAACCAAATTGCGGCTGGAGAAGTGGTGGAACGCCCTGCTTCAGTCGTGAAAGAGTTGATCGAGAACTGCCTAGATGCAGGGGCTACTCGTATCGAGATCGAAATCGATAAAGGGGGGGCGAAACGGATTTTGATCCGTGATAATGGCTCAGGCATTGAGCAACAACAGTTATGTTTAGCGCTAAGCCGTCATGCGACTAGTAAAATTGATAGTTTGGATGATTTAAGTTGCATTGCCACCTTAGGCTTTCGTGGCGAGGCTCTGGCTAGTATTAGCTCGGTATCACGTTTAAGTTTGAGCTCTCGAACTGCTGAACAAGCTCAGGCTTGGCAGGCTCAGGCGGCAGGCCGTGATATGGAGGTTAGTTTGCAACCTTGCGCTCATCCGGTGGGCTGTTCGGTTGAAGTTTTAGATTTGTTTTTTAACACTCCTGCGCGTCGGAAGTTTTTGCGTACCGAGAAAACTGAATTTTCGCACATAGATGAGTTACTAAAACGCTTAGCTTTGAGCCGTTTTGATGTTGCTTTAAGCCTGAAGCACAACGGTAAATTGACCCGACAATATCGTATCGCTGATAATTTAGATAAACAATTAAAACGCGTGGCGTCGGTGATAGGCCCTGCTTTTAGTCATCACTGTTTGCATATTGACAATCAACATGATCAGCTACGCTTACATGGCTGGCTGGGTTTACCTGAGGCTGCGAGAGCCCAAAATGATCAGCAGTATTTTTATGTAAATGGTCGAATGATGCGCGATAAGTTATTGCAACACGCCATTCGCCAGGCTTTCGCAAGTTATCTGGATGAACAGCAATATGCTTGCTATGTGTTGTATCTTGAATTGCCGCTTGACCAGGTTGATGTGAATGTGCACCCGGCTAAACATGAGGTGCGTTTTCATCAGGCTCGCTTAGTTCATGATTATATCGTACAGGTATTGGGTTCAGCTTTAAGCCATGTTCCGAATCCCCCAATTTCGCCTGTATCACCGCAAGATATTAATGTTGTGAGCGCGACTGAGCACCGATCATTAGGAACCCCTGTTGCTAGCGAAAATAAGCGCTCTGCAGATCCTGTGCAAGTGCGTGAATCCAATTCGAGTCGGGTCGCTGAAGATCGCCATCACTACCAGTCTCATTTACAACGAGCCGATAAACCGAGTGTGAGTCAAGTCGCTGCAAATCAGAATTGGCTCAGTCGTAGCGCTGAGTTAAGTGCCGAATACAGCGCTGTTGCGACAAACACAAAGCCACAGAATGAGTTAAGCCTTCATCCATTACATATGATTGAAGAGGGCTATTTATTAGCGCGGCAAGCCAGCCAGTTAGGCTTAATTGATTTATGGGCGAGTTTACAGCACCTCAGTTTTAATCAGGCTTTGAGCCAATGGCAACAAGGTTTAGATAGCGTACCTTTATTGCTCCCCTTAAAGTTAACGATGAGCGATGATTTATGTGCTCTTGCGGTGCAGCAGCAGAGCGTATTGGGTCGTTTAGGCTTTACCTTAAATCAGCAAAATCGTACTCAGCTTATCGTAACGCAAGTTCCCAAGTTATTTAGAAAAGCTGATTTTGCTCAGTTGCTTCCGCGTTTGTTGGCAGCGATGCAGCAATTACCGCAAGACGAGTGGCAACAGCCAGAAGCCTTACTGAGTGGCTTGATTAAGCTACAGCTTAAACCCCAGCAATTTACTTGGGCACAAGCCTTGGACTGTTGCCAGCAGTTATGCGGTGAGTACCCTCAAGGGCTACCGAAGCGATTTTGGCAATCTGTTGATTTAAGCAAAACTATCGCAGGATTTATTCATGATTAAGCGTTTACCGATTGTGACTCTTATGGGGCCAACGGCTTCCGGTAAAACCGCCTTAGCCATTGAGCTTCATCAACAGTTTGGAATGGAGCTTATCAGTGTTGATTCGGCACTTATCTATCGCGGCATGGATATTGGTACGGCGAAGCCTACGGCGGCCGAGCAAGCCTTGGCACCTCATGCTTTGATTGATATTTGTGATCCTACCGAAGTCTATTCTGCAGCTGACTTTCGCCAAGATGCTCTGACTCAGATCGCTGCGATTCATCAACGCGGTAATATTCCGCTATTGGTGGGGGGCTCGATGTTGTATTTCAAAGCATTGGTTGAAGGTATTGCGCCCTTACCTGAAGCAGATCTGCAGCTTAGAGAACAAATTAAACAAGAGGCTGCGGTGAGCTCGTGGCAAGCCTTGCATGCACAGTTGCAAAATTATGATCCGCTGAGTGCGGCAAGAATTAGTGTGAATGACCATCAGCGCTTGATGCGAGCGGTTGAGGTTTATCGCTTAACGGGTCAGTCGCTCACCGAAATTAATCGTATGCCTTTACCACCTTTGCCATTTCAGGTGCATCAGTTTGCCATTGCACCGAGCGAAAAAAGTCAATTGCACGAACTCATTGAGCGGCGTTTTCGCTTAATGTTGGAACTTGGCTTCGAAGCTGAGGTCGAAGGGCTGATGCAACGAAGCGATTTAGATTTGAGTCTACCATCGATGCGTAGTGTGGGTTATCGCCAGATGTGGCAATACCTTAGCGGAGAAATAGATTATGATGAAATGGTGTTTCGCGGTATTGTGGCAACACGCCAGCTTGCTAAGAAACAAATGAACTGGCTAAAAAGCTGGCCTTCTCTAACTTGGCTACGAAGTGCAGCATCGGAAAATAGCCAAATAATGGCGAATTCACTCGGTGACACTTGAAAATGTCTCTATAAGGCTCCAAGTTAGTGGTATATAATCGAATTTGATCTGTGCCAATTAATTTATAAGAAAAAAGGAACAATAACATGGCGAAGGGGCAATCATTACAAGACCCATTTTTGAATGCGTTACGACGTGAGCGTATTCCCGTTTCAATTTATTTAGTAAACGGTATTAAGTTACAAGGCCAAGTTGAATCATTTGATCAGTTTGTTATCTTGTTGAAAAACACTGTCAGCCAAATGGTATATAAACATGCTATCTCCACCGTGGTTCCTGCACGCGCAGTGCCACACCATAGTCCTGTACCTAGTGAAGCAAAGAACGAAGAATAGCAATTTGCTGAGGCTTATTAGCCTTGGTAAGTGCCAAGGAGTAAATTAGCTTGTTTGACCGTTATGAAGCTGGTGAGCAGGCCATCTTAGTTCATGTTAATTTTAATGACGAAGATGAGCGTGAGGACCTAGAAGAACTGAAGATGCTAGTCAGTTCGGCTGGGGTCAATGCGGTTGCTACTATCACCGGTAGTCGGGTTTCTCCCCATCCCAAATATTTTGTGGGGACGGGGAAAGCCGAAGAAATCGCAGAAATTGTAAAAAGTGCTCAAGCCGACGTGATTATTTTTAATCACGCCTTGTCGCCCGCACAAGAACGTAATTTAGAGCATCTTTGCGAGGCTCGGGTACTTGATCGTACCACCCTCATTTTAGATATTTTTGCTCAGCGAGCACGTACCCATGAAGGTAAGTTGCAGGTTGAGTTGGCCCAATTGCGTCATATGTCGACACGTCTGATTCGCGGATGGACTCACTTAGAACGTCAAAAAGGTGGGATTGGTTTGCGTGGTCCAGGTGAAACGCAACTTGAAACTGATCGACGCTTACTACGGGCGCGTATTAAACAAATTACTCAGCGTTTAGATAAAGTGGGTAAGCAGCGTGAGCAAGGTCGGCGAGCTCGCCAACGGGCGGAACTACCAACCGTATCATTGGCGGGTTATACCAATGCTGGTAAATCGACCTTGTTTAATCGAATTACCGAATCTAAGGTATATGCAGCAGATCAGTTGTTTGCGACGCTTGACCCAACATTGCGTAAAATTGAGATAGAAGATGTTGGTAAGGTAATTTTAGCGGATACAGTTGGCTTCATTCGTCATCTTCCTCACGATTTGGTTGCGGCTTTTAAAGCGACATTAACTGAAACGCGAGAAGCCCAATTATTGTTGCACGTGATCGATTGCAGTGATGAACGAGTGGCTGAGAATATCGAACAAGTGGAGCTGGTATTAGACGAAATTGGTGCTGGTGAGATCCCATTCTTACAGGTATACAATAAAGTTGATCAACTTGCTGATGTGAGTCCGCGTATTGAACGCGACGAAAAAGGCTTACCTCAGAAAGTGTGGGTATCGGCGTTGACGGGGGAGGGTTTGCCTTTATTGCATAAGGCGATCAGTGAACGTTTAGTTGGTGACATGGTTAACCACACTTTACGTTTACCACCCAGTGAAGGCCGCTTGCGTAGTCGCTTATATCAGTTAGACTGCGTAGCAGGTGAGCGTTTAGACGATACTGGAAATATCGTTGTTGATATCCGATTAGATGCCATTTCATGGCAGCGCTTGGATAAACAATTTGACCATAGTTTAGATAGTTTTATTACTCAATGTGAGTAGGCATTTACTTTAACTTCTGGAGACACAGATGGCCTGGAATGAGCCTGGCAACAAAGGTAGCGGTGATCGCGACCCTTGGGGTAATAACAATAAGAAAGGTAATCAGGGTCCCCCTGATTTAGATGAAGTGATCACTAAACTTACACGTAAGTTTGGCGGTATTTTTGGCGGTGGAAATAAAAAACCATCAATTGGAAGTGGTGGTGTGAGCGGTTTTGGGATCGCTGTAGTTCTGGTGATACTTGGTATTATTTGGGTTGCCAGCGGCTTTTATACCATTGCTGAAGCCGAGCGTGGTGTAAAGCTTACTTTCGGTAAGTATGACAATGAAGCCGGCCCAGTACAGCCAGGTTTGAATTGGAAAGCAACTTTTGTTCAAGAAGTGCTGCCAGTGGATGTGGAAACGATTCGTTCATTGCCTGCTTCTGGGTTTATGTTGACTGAAGATGAGAATGTTGTACGGGTCGAAATGGACGTGCAATATCGAGTCGTAGAGCCAAAGAACTACCTATTTAGCGTGACTTCGCCAGATGATAGCTTAGCGCAAGCCACCGATAGCGCGCTGCGATATGTCATTGGGCATACGACCATGGATGATATTTTGACGACTGGTCGTGAAGTGGTGAGAAGTGAGACTTGGACTTTACTTGATAAAATCATCGAACCTTATAAGTTGGGTATACAAGTGGTTGATGTTAACTTTTTGCCAGCTCGTCCGCCGGAGGAAGTAAAAGATGCTTTCGATGATGCGATTTCAGCCCAGGAAGATGAGCAGCGCTTTATTCGTGAGGCGGAAGCTTATCAACGGGAAATTGAACCCCGTGCACGTGGCCGAGTTCAACGTATTGAACAAGAAGCGCAAGGTTACCAAGAGCAGATCGTGTTAAGAGCGCAAGGTGAGGTTGCTCGTTTTGAACAGTTACTCCCAGAGTATGAAGCGGCGCCAGATGTGACGCGTCATCGCCTGTACCTTGAAACGATGGAGCAAGTCTACGCGAAGTCTAACAAGGTATTAATTGATGGTTCAAATAATAACAACATGTTGTATTTGCCGATCGATAAACTAATGGAGCAGAATCAAAAGCCGGCGACCAATACTGGCACTAGTGGTAATACGAGTAAATCATCAACGATGAACTCAGAATCTGGTAGCTCTATTCCATCTCGCCCTACTTCAATTCGAAGCAGCGACCGTAGTAATTCGGGGAGAAATTAAGCCATGAAACAGTTTACTATTTTTGGCGTGATTTTGGCCTTGTTGGTAGCGTACTCATCTATTTTTGTTGTGAAAGAAGGTGAGCGAGGCATTGTGATTCAGTTCGGGAAAGTTAAACGTACTGACGATGGTGCAACCAAAGTGTATGAGCCTGGCTTGCAGTTCAAAGTTCCGTTTATTGATTCGGTGAGAGTATTGGATTCACGGATCCAAACTTTGGATGGTAATGCTGACCGTTTTGTCACCTCGGAGAAAAAAGATTTAATCATTGATTCCTATGTTAAATGGCGAATTGAAGACTTTTCTAAATTTTATCTCTCTACTGGTGGTTCGGTGATACAAGCTGAGTCTTTGCTAAAGCGTAAAATTAATAACGGTTTACGTAGTGAAATTGGTGCTCGGACGATTCGCGATATTGTGTCTGGCGAACGTGGGCAAGTAATGGAAGATGCTTTGAAACAAATGGCGCGTTCTTCAGAGATTGGTATTGAAGTGAGGGACGTACGCATTAAGCAAATCAATTTACCTGACGAAGTAAGTAACAGTATTTACCAACGGATGCGAGCAGAGCGTTTAGCTGTGGCAAAAGAACATCGTTCTCAAGGTCAAGAGCAGTCCGAGATTATTCGGGCTAACGTGGATCGCAGAGTGAACGTGTTACTGGCTGATGCAGATAAGCGGGGTCGAGAAATGCGTGGTGAAGGTGATGCAAAAGCTGCCAAGATTTATGCTCATGCTTATCAGAAAAACCCAGAGTTTTATAAATTCTGGCGGAGCATGGCTGCCTACCGTAATAGCTTCGATAATGGAGGAGACTTGATGGTATTAGATCCAAATAGTGAATTCTTCCAGTACATGAAAGAACCTAGTCAGTAGACTATGAATGGGGGCCCAGTTTATTGCTGGGCTTTTTTATGCAAGATTCCACTTTATTAGCACTCGCTCTGGTTTGTTTAATTGAAGGGCTTGGTCCATTACTGTTTCCTAAGCGATGGAAAAATCTATTAAAAATGATTTCTGAATCGCCAGCGAGCAGTATCCGGACAATTGGATTGTATTTAGTTGGGACCGCAATCGTACTGATATATGTGATTAATCTTTGACCTAATAAGCTAATATCGGTATATTTTGCACCCCTTGAGTGTCCGATTTCTGCTAGAATCGCTTTTTAACTGAGACGACAAAAGACAATGGGAAAGAATGTAGTTATCCTTGGCTCCCAGTGGGGAGACGAAGGAAAAGGTAAGATCGTTGATCTACTTACTGACAAAGCAAATTACGTGGTTCGCTATCAAGGCGGTCACAATGCGGGTCATACCTTGGTTATTGACGGCGAAAAAACCGTCCTCCACCTGATACCTTCTGGTGTGCTGCGCGACAACGTTACCTGTGTAATTGGCAACGGTGTGGTATTAGCTCCAGATGCTCTGTTTAAAGAAATGGCGATGCTTGAAGAGCGTGGCGTTCCGGTAAAAGAACGACTCGTGATTAGTGAGGCATGTCCATTAATCCTGCCTTACCATGTTGCATTAGATATCGCACGAGAAAAAGCTCGCGGTAAAAACGCTATCGGAACCACCGGCCGAGGTATTGGTCCCGCTTACGAAGACAAAGTGGCGCGTCGTGGTTTGCGAGTTGGTGATTTGTTCAACATGGAGCAATTTGCTAGCAAGCTTAAAGAAGTGATGGAATACCATAACTTCCAATTAAATCATTACTATGACGCCCCTAGCGTGAGTTATGAAGAAGTGCTTGAGCAAATGACTCAGATGGCTCCAGTGCTGATTGCTATGGTTGCCGATGTTGCAGATCTCTTAGATCAGGCGCGTCGTCGTGGTGATTCGGTAATGTTCGAAGGTGCTCAAGGGACTTTACTCGATGTGGATCATGGCACCTACCCATATGTGACATCTTCTAATACCACAGCGGGTGGTGTAGCCACGGGCAGCGGTTTTGGTCCTCGTCATTTAGATTATGTATTAGGTATCACTAAAGCTTACACCACTCGAGTTGGGGCAGGGCCATTCCCTACCGAGCTTGATGATGATGTGGGTGAGCACCTTGGTGTGAAAGGTCATGAGTTTGGTGCTACCACTGGCCGTAAACGTCGCTGCGGTTGGTTAGATGCCGTCGCGATGCGTCGTGCAGTGCAAATTAATAGCCTCTCAGGTTTATGTCTGACTAAGCTTGATGTGCTTGACGGCTTAGCTGAATTGAAAATTTGTACTGGTTATCAGATGCCAAACGGTGATGTGCTTAAAGTACCACCAATGGCAGCCGAAGGTTATGAGGTGGCTGTTCCTGTTTATGAAACGATGCCTGGTTGGTCAGAAAATACTTTCGGTTTAACTGCGCGTGAACAACTTCCTGAAGCGGCTTTAGCTTATATAGCTCGGATTGAAGAATTACTGGAAGTTCCGGTTGATATTATCTCTACTGGTCCTGATCGTTTGGAAACGATGGTTCTACGTCACCCGTTTGCTTAGTTGAGGCAAATCGTGAATAAAAAAGCTGCCATTGGCAGCTTTTTTTGTTTGTGGGTCGCCCTTTTTATTATGCGACGCGATCAGCTGCAATGTTGGCGAGGCTAATTAAGGCTTGCTTATATTCGCCGTCATTTATATGCACTAAGGCGTCGATAGCTTTCTGAGCTTCTTCAGCAGCGCGAGAGTGACAATATTCTAAGGCTTTGGTCTTATCTAGGATCCGCAAAATCGGTTCCAGTTGATCGCGTGAACCTCCATGTTTAATCGCATTCGCGATTAACTCTCTATCCGCTGGATTGGCGTGTTCCATTGCATAAATGAGTGGCAGTGTAGGCTTACCTTCTGCTAAGTCGTCGCCAACATTTTTGCCCATCTCTGCTTTGTCAGCGGTGTAGTCCAAGACATCATCCATAATTTGGAAAGCGGTACCAAGATATTTTCCGTAGTCTTGCATCGCTCGTTCTATGGTTGAATCTTGGTTACCGATAACCGCGGCAAGCCGAGTTGCAGCTTCAAATAGCTTGGCTGTTTTACAATAGATCACTTCAAAATAACGCGCCTCATCAGTGTCGGGATCATTGCAATTGATTAGCTGTAAGACTTCTCCTTCGGCAATCACATTGGTCGCGTCGGCAAGAATGTCCATCACTTGTAAGTTTTGCAATTGAGTCATTAGCTGGAATGAGCGCGAGTAAAGGAAGTCGCCAACTAAAACGCTGGCGGCATTACCAAATCGAGCATTTGCAGTATCTTTACCGCGCCGCAATTCTGACTCGTCCACAACATCATCGTGAAGCAGTGTAGAAGTATGTATAAACTCGATGATAGCCGCCAACTTTATATGTTGCTGTTGCTGGTCTCCGAGTGCTCTAGCCGCTAATACGGTGAGTAAAGGACGGATCCGTTTGCCGCCACTATTTACGATATAGAATGAAATTTGGTTAATCAGCGCTACATCTGATTCTAGCTCTTTAAAAATAAGTGCGTTTACCGCAGCCATGTCTTGTTCAGACAGCTTTTTTATCGCATCCAATTGCATAATGTCTTATTAGATTGTCATGCCGATGATTCAGCAATTTATGATGATAATATAATGTTGCAATAGTATCGCAATTCCTGCCTATTCACAGCTTTAGCTGGGTAAAATTCTTGGCCTTGCGTGATTTTTAAACTTTTTTGATTTTCCGCTTGCGAGAACAGATCTTTTTCCGTAGAATCCGCCGTCATTGTTAAGAATTATATACACCTTGAAATACTAGGTGTACAGCGGAGTTTGAAAAAAATGTACGCGGTTATCCAAAGTGGTGGTAAACAACACCGTGTGGCCGAAGGTCAAACACTTCGCCTTGAGAAACTAGACGTTGAGACTGGTGAAACAGTTGAATTTGATAACGTATTACTAGTTGCTAATGGCGATGATGTTCAAGTTGGCGCACCTTATGTAGATGGTACCAAAGTTACAGCTGAAGTTGTATCTCATGGTCGTGGCGATAAAGTTAAAATCGTTAAGTTCCGTCGTCGTAAGCATTCACGTAAGCAACAGGGCCACCGTCAGTGGTTCACTGAAGTTCGCATTACAGGCATTAACGGTTAATTTTAGAGGAATATACTCATGGCACATAAAAAGGCTGGTGGTAGTACTCGTAACGGTCGTGATTCAGAAAGTAAACGCCTAGGTGTTAAACGTTTCGGTGGCGAGTCTGTTTTAGCGGGTAGTATTATTGTTCGTCAACGTGGTACTAAGTTCCACGCGGGCTCAAATGTTGGTATTGGTAAAGACCATACACTTTTCGCAACTGCTGAAGGCAAAGTGAAATTTGAGGTTAAAGGCGCTAAAAGCCGCAAGTTTGTTAGCATCGTAGCTGAATAAACAACCAACTCAATATTTTTAAAGCCCCGCTATAAGCGGGGCTTTTTTTTTCTAAGGCTTAAGTATTGCTGTCGCGAATTAAATGCGGTGCATTATAGTTAGCGATAATACTGGAGTAGATTATGAAATTTGTAGATGAAGCAGTAATCAAGGTTGACGCCGGAGACGGTGGCAATGGCGTCATTAGTTTTCGCCGTGAAAAATATGTGCCACGAGGTGGCCCAGACGGTGGTGATGGTGGTGACGGTGGCAGTGTTTATCTGGTCGCTGACGAAAATTTGAATACTTTGATCGATTATCGCTTTGAGCGTTTTCATAAAGCGGAACGCGGTGAGAATGGTCAAGGCTCTAATTGTACAGGTAAACGCGGTGAAGATTTAGAATTACCAGTGCCGGTTGGTTCTCGTGCTCGCGATCAAGATACTGGCGAATTATTAGGTGATTTAACGCAACACAAGCAACGCTTAATGGTGGCAAAAGGTGGTTTTCATGGTTTGGGAAACACCCGCTTCAAGAGCAGTACCAATCGAGCGCCTCGTCGCAAATCCAACGGTACGCCTGGTGAAGTTCGCAACCTCAAATTAGAGTTATTGCTGTTGGCGGATGTGGGGATGTTAGGCTTACCAAATGCTGGTAAATCGACTTTTATTCGTAGTGTCTCTGCGGCAAGACCTAAAGTTGCTGATTATCCATTTACCACACTGATCCCGAACCTTGGAGTGGTACGCCAATCGGAAAATCGCGGATTTGTGATTGCCGATATTCCCGGGCTGATCGAAGGTGCTGCCGAAGGTGCTGGTTTAGGGGTTCGCTTCCTGAAGCACTTGGAACGTTGTCGGGTATTGTTACATATGGTTGATGTATTGCCGGCCGATGGTAGTGATCCTGCTGAGAATGCCATAACCATAATTAATGAGCTCTCGCAATACAGTGAAAAGTTATTCGAAAAACCACGCTGGTTGATCTTCAACAAAGTAGATTTAGTGTTGGAAGACGAAGCCGAAGAAATTCGTCAGTCGGTGATTAAAGCACTTGATTGGCAGGGTGAGGTGTTTTCTTTGTCTGCGCTTGAAGGCAAAGGCACTAAAGAGCTTTGTAAAGCTATCGGTCAATTCATCGAAACATTGCCGATGATTGAAGAAGAGATGGCCGAGCGCGAAGAAGTGAAGTTCCAATGGGATGATTATCACCAAGAACAAATTGACCAGGCTAATCAAGAAGACTGGGATGATGATGATTGGGATGATGATGACGACGATCATGGTGTAGAGGTTATTTACCAGCCATAGTAAACTCATTTTGTAATTGGTTTACTGGGATTGTTAGATGTTACGCTCTTTTATTATAAAACCTCCGGCGCCTGTTCAGGCTCCGGAACGGGTTATTACTCACGAGCAACAGACAAGGATCTGTCGTGTTGCGGTGCAGGCTGGCCGGATCATGCAACAGCATGGTGCCGAAAGTAAGTTGATCGAAGAAACCATCGTTCGTTTAGGTAAGGCGCTGGGCTTAGACAGCGTTGAGTTGGCCATTACCGCTAATGCCCTGATTTTAACTGGTTTGGCTCAAAGCCGCTGCATCACGACCACGCGTCGAGTTTACGATCGGGGCATTAACATGCATATGGTGTGTGAGGTGCAACGCATTACCATCATGGCAGAGAAACAACTGCTGGATGTAGATGATGTGGTGAAACGTTTAGAACGCTTGGTTCCGTTTAAACATAATCGCTGGTTAGTTGTATTGATGATTGGCCTTTCTTGCGCTTGTTTTGCTCATTTATTTGGTGGCGATTGGTCTGTATTTGGTATGACATTTATTGCTTCTGCGGCGGCGATGACTTTTCGTCAAGAGATGGCGCACCGCCATCATAATCCAATTCTTAACTTTGGTATGACTGCATTTGTTGCTACCACAATTGCGGGCTTAGCGGTGCGTTATGATATTGGTAATCAACCGCAAACAGTGATGGCTGCATCAGTGTTGTTGTTGGTTCCTGGGTTTCCTTTGATTAATGCGGTCTCAGATATGGTGAAAGGTCACATTAGCATGGGCATATCCCGTTGGTTTTTTGCGTCCTTGTTAACGCTTGGGGTTGCAATGGGGATCGCCTTATCGATGTGGGCAACCGGCGTGAGTGGGTGGTTATAAGATGCTCGATTTAATACTCTTACTGCTTGAAGATGCGGCCTTCGCTTCGGTGCCTGCAGTTGGTTTTGCCATGGTCTTTAATGTGCCCACACGAATGCTTGGCTTTTGCGCGATTGGTGGTGCTTTTGCGCATAGCTTACGTACTTTGTGTATTCATTGGGGGGTGCCTTTAGAATGGGCGACATTAGTTGCATCAACCAGTGTTGGCTTACTCGGCGTTTACTGGTCACGACGCTATATCATTCCTCGACCAGTGTTTACCGTGGCTTCAATTATTCCGATGATCCCTGGGAGTTATGCGTTTACCACCATGGTTGGCATTATTAGTTTATATAGTAATGGTTATAGTGACCCGTTATTAGCAACCATTCTTGAAAATGGTTTACGAACCATGTTTATTTTAATGGCTTTGAGTTTTGGTCTCGCGATCCCATCGGTGGTGATTTATCGAGGGCGGCCTATTGTTTAATGATTTTATAAGATTTGGAGAAAGTTAAGTCGTGAAAGTTGCAATGATAGCTGCGATGGCAAAGGGTCGAGTGATAGGCTTAGATAATCAAATGCCATGGCACTTGCCGGCCGATTTAAAGCACTTTAAGACCGTCACAATGGGCAAGCCTGTCGTGATGGGGCGTTTAACTTATGAGTCGATTGGGCGCCCTTTACCAGGACGTTTGAATATAGTGGTGAGTCGTAATCCACACTTAAGCATCGAGGGCGTGACAGTTGTCAATCAACTTGAAGACGCGCTTCAATTGGTAGCCGATCAAGCGGAAGTAATGATTATTGGTGGCGCGAATATTTATCAACAATGCCTAGCATTGGCCGATGAGTTATATCTAACTTTGATTGATAAAGACTTGGAAGGCGATGCTTATTTCCCTGATTACACCCAATATCAATGGCAAGAAATGGCTCGCGAACAGCACCCGGCAGATGATAAAAATCCACACCCCTATGAATTTATACATTTACATCGTTTGCGTTAATCTTTGCTTATCTCGTTTAAGCAGTCTTGGGTGAAAAAGCGCTGGTCTTCCCAGCGCAGCATCGTTAAATGATTCCCCCAAACACAACCAGTATCTAGCCCGTCAACCAAGGGGTGAGCGCTTTCTCCCATCAACGCCGCCCAGTGACCAAAGATAATGTGGGTGTGCTTAAGATGCTTTCCTGGAAGATTAAACCAAGGGACTAAGTTGGGATTAGTATTTTTATTTGGTGGAATTTTCAGGGCGAAATCGAGACTGCCATCTGGAAAACAGTAACGCATGCGGGTGAAGACATTAATGATGTAGCGCAGTCGATCATAACCGACTAGCTCGTCGCTCCAGTGAGCTGGTTCGTTACTATACATATTTTGTAGTAACTCAAGGTAGTGATCACCAGAAAGTTTCTTTTGTACCTCTTTGCCGAGCTTTAAGGCCTTAGCAACTTTCCACTTTGGATAAATGCCTGCATGTACCATGACTAAGTCAAATTCAGGGTGTTTCACTATCAGCGGTTGTTTTCTTAACCAATCGAGTAACTCGTCTTTGTCTGGGGCTTCTAGCAAGTCTTGTAGTTTGTCTCGTCGCTTGGCGCGGTGAATACCGTTTGCCACGGCGAGTAAGTGTAGGTCATGGTTGCCCAGTACTATTTGTGCTGCATCGCCGAGCTGTTTCACAAAACGCAGCGTGGCTAGGGATTGAGGGCCGCGGGCCACTAAGTCGCCTGCTAACCATAGCTGATCACGTTTTTTAGAAAATTTGACTTGTTCAAGTAGCGCCTTGAGTTCATCAAGGCAGCCTTGAATATCACCAACAAAATAGGTAGCCATAACAACTTACCTTGGTTAATGTAATTTATTCGGTAAGGACAGGCGAAAAGCTGGGATCTCAGCTTCAAACTCATTACCTTCTGGATCCACCAAGGTATAGTAGCCCTGCATCACCCCCACCTCGGTTGCGAGTAGTGCACTGCTGGTATAAGTAAATGACTTTTCTGGTTGTAGGTGTGGTTGTTTACCGACCACACCGTCTCCCGTTACTTCATTCTCATCGCCATTGCCATCGGTGATCAGCCAGTAACGACGCATTAACTGAAGTGCTTGGCTACCACAATTACGAATGGTAACGGTGTAATAGAAGGCAAATTTATGTTCCTCAGGAGCAGAGTGCTCAGGCAAGAATCCAGATTCAACTTCAATATCTAATTGGTATTCAGGTGTGTTACTCATTAACGTCGTTAGCCTGCAATAATTGTTCTTTATCTATGTAGTTAGCAATATCACAAAACTGCTGAATAGTTAAATTTTCTGGCCGCAAGCTTGGTTGTAAACCTAAAGCCTCAAGTTGCTCAAGGCTTAACAGGTTGCCGAGTGCATTTCGGATTGTTTTGCGTCGCTGATTAAAGGCCTCTTTACAGACTGTGTCGAGGGTTTTTAATGAGTTCAGAGGGTAAAGTGTGCTGGCATAAGGCTCTAGGCGAACGACCGCCGAGTCGACTTTAGGAGGCGGCATGAAGGCTTCTGGAGGTACTTCCAAGGCTGGCATTACTTTACATTGTATTTGGGTCATGACACTGAGTCGACCATAGGCCTTCGAGTGAGGTCCTGCGGCCATCCGTTTTACCACTTCTTTTTGTAGCATAAAGTGCATGTCGGAAATGGCGCTAGTGAAGCTTAGCAAATGAAAAATTAATGGTGTAGAAATGTTATAGGGCAAGTTACCGAAGATACGCATCTTTTGCTCGGGTCGACTCAACTGCATGAAGTCGAATTTAAGCGCATCAATTTCATGGATGGTCAATTTCTCTGCTAGGGTTGGATGCTCGCGCAGGCGTTGAGCCAAATCGCGATCCAACTCTACCACTTGTAGCTGACCAGCAGCATTCGCTACAGGGGCGGTTAAGGCGCCTAGGCCAGGACCAATTTCGACCAGGTTTTCGCCGGGCTGAGGATAGATAGTGGCGACAATTTGGCTGATGACCGAGTCGTTATTCAGAAAGTTTTGGCCGAAGCGTTTACGGGCGCGGTGCCCTTGATGGACTTGTTTATTCATGTTCTCGCTCTACCATATCGATGGCTTGTTTGATTGCGGTTAGCATACTTCCATGATCGGCTTGCCCAGTGCCCGCCAGCTCAAGTGCTGTTCCATGATCGACTGAGGTTCGAATAAAGGGGAGTCCTAAGGTAATGTTGACCGATTTGCCAAACCCTTTATATTTTATTACTGGTAGGCCTTGGTCATGGTACATTGCCAAGACCGCGTCAGCCTCGTCCAAATACTTGGATTGGAACAAGGTATCGGCAGGGAGTGGCCCGATTAAATTCATGCCATGTTCGCTGCGCATTTCATCTAATAAAGGAATAATGATATCTAATTCTTCACGACCTAAATGACCATCTTCTCCGGCATGCGGATTAAGCCCACAAACAAAAATTTTCGGCTGCTTAATCGCAAATTTAGTTTGTAAATCGTGATGTAAAATCGTGATGATATTGTACAGCCGCTCGTGAGTTATCGCTTTTGCGACATAAGCCAGCGGGAGGTGAGTGGTCGCCAGAGCAACCCGCAAACCTTCGGTGGCCAACAGCATGACCACATCGGCGGTACTTGATTGTTGAGCAAAAAACTCAGTATGGCCGCTAAATGAAACGCCTGCTTTGTTAATGATGCCTTTGTTCACCGGGCCGGTAACAACCGCTGCAAATTGGCTATTCATATTGCCTTCACAAGCAAATTTAAGGGTATTTAATACATAGTGTCCATTGGCTTCGTTGAGTTCGCCGGCAATTGCAGGCACACTCATCGCGATGGGTGCCACGGTTAAAGTTCCAGCCGCCTGTGCTTGGGGGGCTTGCTCTGGTTGGTAGGACAATAAACTTACTTCGATGCCCAATTGTTTCGCCCGCTCTTTGAGCAAACGAGGATCGGCGATAACGACTAGCTCCATCGGCCAGCTACGCTGACTAATTGCGAGCACTAAATCAGGGCCAATGCCCGCAGGCTCACCAGGGGTAATCGCAATTCTTGCTATTGCGTCGCTCATGAATCACCATCCAAAATTTCAACGTAGGCTTCTTCACGAAGCTCATCTTGCCAAGCTTGCGTTTCTTCGTTGAATTTACGGTTGAAAATCATTTGATAAGCTCGGTTTTCGCTGGCTTTATTGGTGGTATCGGTGGTGCGTTTGTCGAGCACTTCTAATAAATGCCAACCAAAGGTTGAGCGAAAAGGTTGGCTAATCTCACCCACGGCTAAGTGGTTGACTGTATCGCGGAAGGCCGGCACAAACACATTTGGGTCCGACCAACCGAGTTCACCGCCACGGACTGCAGAGCCAGGGTCTTCTGAATACTGTTTGGCTAATTCGGCAAAACTAGCTTCTCCGCTTACTAGTTGTTGGCGTAATTTAGCCAGTAAACTTTGGGCTTTTTTATCACTTAGAATAATCGATGGCTTAATCAAAATGTGTCGTGCATTTACCTCTAAGGTTTCTACTTTTTGTAGACCTTCGGTATCTAATACCATCACAATGTGTAGTCCAGATTCGGTACGGATCGGGCCGAGCACGGTATCTTTAGGTTGTTTATTAACCACGCCTGCAAACAGAGTTGGCATCTCTTCTAGAGTCATCCATCCCCAATCACCGCCTTCTAAAGCTTTTGGACCTTGAGAATAAGTCATTGCTAGTTGGTTAAAATTTTCTCCAGCTTTTAATTGCTTGACTATGGTTTCCGCCAGCTGTTGGGTTTTGACTTCATCACTTCCAAGTCGCAATTGGATGTGTCCAACATGGTAGCGGATACTGCCTTTATCTTTCTCGGCAATTAGTTTCATTAAGGCATCTATTTCTTGTTGAGAGACGCTGATACGTCGTTGTACCTGGCTTCTGCCTACTTCACCAAGAATAATTTCTTTGCGTATATCTTCGCGAAATTGCTGGTAGCTGACACCGTCACTGCTGAGTTGTTGTAGAAACTCGTCGCGGGTCTTTTTCTCGCCTTGGATAATATTATCAATCGTGTTTTCTAATTGACTATCACTGATCTTGATACCAAGTCTGTCTGCGAGTTGCAGCTGTAAGCTTTCGGTAATTAAGCGGTCCATCACTTGTTGATGCAATTCTGCTTGTGGAGGCAGAGTTTGTCCGCTGGTTTTTGCATTGCGTAATACTTTGGCGCTTAGCTCATCCACTTGGGTTTGAGTAATCACGTCATTATTAACGATAGCAACAACCTTATCGAGCAGTTGTTCTTTCGCCTGAACTAAGCCAGCCACGAGCATCAACATGCAGGTGCTAAGCAAAATTAATTTTTTCATTCGGTTCCTATATTACTACGAGCAAAACGCCGTTTACTCTATCATATTTGGGCTAAAGGTTTTAATTGTTGAGGTAAAAGGGGCGCCCGTATTTAAAGTTGCCACCATCTAACATTTTTTCTTGACTGCTAGTATCATTGCCACCTAATCCTTTTATTTCAAAGTCTAAGCGGAAGGAGCTGTCAAATACGCCAACGCGATCAATTCCTGATGTATTGTCGACATAATTACTTTGTAAGCTGCGTTGGTAAGTAAGACGGATCCCCCAGCAGCAGGAATTAAACTGTAGTCCTAGATAACTCTCGATACTTCGATCGAGCTTCATGTCTCGATAATAGCTGGCAACAGCAGAAACATTGTCTCGCAGTGGCCACGCAATTTTACTACCCAGTTGGTTTATGTCACTGAGCATTGTCTCGTCGGCTTGAGAGTAGCGGTAGTTTAATTGAACTAATTTTTGCACTTCTGGGCGCCATTCGATAGCGGCATTGGCCTTATTAAGCTTACCCTCGAGCGTATTAATCTGTAAGCCGGTGTGACCATACCAGTCTTGTTGAATATTCGCGTCAATTTCAAATGCTAAGGCCGAACTGGAATTGGTGGATGACTTGCTATCCGGTAATAGCGTTGTGCGGCTTGGATCAAGATAGATGATTTGTCCAAGACTAAAGCGTAAGGTCTCCTTATTTTCAGCGGATAAGAACCGAGAATGAACCCCTAAGGTTAACTGGTTGGCATCGGCGATCCGGTCTAGCCCGCTATAGCGCTGATCTCGGAACAGGCCATAATAGTCTTGTTGTAGGTTGGCGGTGTCATATAGACCAATGTCGCTTTGATCTCGATAGGGGATATATAAGTACTTCACCACTGGCTCAAGAGTTTGAGTATAGTTCGCACCGTACCAACTGGTTTTGCGGTCAAAATTGAGGCCTGCTTTGACGCTTAATTTAGGTAGGGTACGACGAATGTCTTCACCCAAGTAGTTGTTGTCCGGATTACTACCTTTATCTTGTTGATAATAGGTATGCATTAAGGCGAGATCGGCTTGGAAAAAACCTTCGGGTACCACGTAAGGCAGGCGCAAATGAGGCTCTAGATGGAGTCGCTTGGCGGTGTACATGCTAGCATCACTATGCGAAAAATTACTTAGTTCACTATCAAAACCAAATTGCAATGTTTGCCAGTCGAGATCCCAATCGCCACTAAAACTCAGTTGAGGGAGCAAGGTGTGCGGCTGCTCGGTATCCCCTAAGACTTGAAAATCTTGTACCCGTAGTTTGCCGTACCAGTTTTGGGTGTGGTAGCCCACATCCCCAGTTTGTAGCAGTTGATTCTCATTATTCTTACCTAAAATATCGCCTAAGTCGTTAAAGTAGTTGTCATCACTAATCTGGGTATAGTCAGTGTTGAAACGCCAGTTGCGTCGCCATTGACCTTGATGATCCCAGTGCAACAAATAACGCGAGTCGTCAAACTCTCGGTCGTTGGCGATATACTCAGCGTTGACGATACCGGTTTGCTGGCCAAGTAAGTAACGAAACTCGGATTGTAACTGCAGGCCTCTGCGCGACATGACTCGCGGAGTTATGGTGGCATCAAAATTAGGTGCAATGTTCCAATAATAGGGCGTGGAAATATCCATACCATTGGTGGTGGAGGTTGATATGCTTGGAAATAAAAAGCCGCTATGACGCTGGCCACCAATTGGGTAGGAGAAGTAAGGTAAGTAAAGAACGGGGACGTTCATTAATCTTACTGTTGCATTTTTGGTTGTCGCCCATTGATTTTCGGTGTCGATATCTATTTTTTCGGCGTGGATCTCCCAGCTCACATCTCCGGGAGGACAGGCGGTGTAGCTGGCGTTTTCCAAGGATAAGTTTTGCTCATCGTTGATGATTAAATTATGCGCTTCACCATGACCTTGCTGCTCGAACAACTGATATTCAGCTGAATTTAGTTTCGCCTGATGATTTTTTAAATTTGCATCGAAGCTATCACTTTTGACGCTGACCAAGTTATCTTGAAACTCAATTTTACCATCGGCCTTCAGTGTTTGAGCTTGCTCATCGAGTACTGTGTTATCAGCTTTGAGTACTCTGGGACCTTGAGAAAATTCAACGTTACCGGTAAAACTTGCCTTATCACCTTGCTTTGCATGTAGTGAGTCGGCCGCTATCACGTATGGTGCAGTGGGGTCGACGGGACCTGACTGAGTACGTTCCGGTATGTAAGCTCGGCACTGAGCCAGCGCTAACGGGGTTTCTGCCTTGGCGTTAGGGCTTAGCAAGAAGATTGCCAATCCTAGTCGTGGCAGATTCCGTTTAATTAACAACATATGAATTTGGACCATTCCCTGACGTATTAAAATTCCAAGCGAGAGTATCAACGTTGTGCTTTATGAATTCTGTGGTTAAAGTTAGCGGCTTATAATACTGGATTTATCGGTGGGCGGCTATTTAAAGGCCGTCATTTAATATAGAAATATGAGTAATATAGTGCGCGAATCAGCTTTACAACAATGGTTGTCTAATAGTTTATCCATGGGACTTCCTCAGTTAACGATGATCAGTGGTGATGCAAGCTTTCGCCGCTATTTTCGTTTTGATTATGATCTAAGCACTACCGCCATTGCGGTTGATGCGCCTCCTCTTACCGAAAAAAACCAACAATTTGTTGATTTAGCGTCGGCACTAAGCCGTCACCAGCTCCCCGTTCCTAAGATCCTAGCCGCAGATCTTAAGCAAGGTTTTATGGCGATTGAAGATCTCGGCACCACCATGTTAGAAGATTGCTTAAGTCTTGATAGTGCCGACAAATACTATAGACAAGCCTTAGACCTGATCGTTCAATTACAAGCACTTAAACCTTCTGAGCTGCCTTCTTTGGAATATTTTGACCAGACTTTTATTCAGCGAGAGTTGGATATTTTTGCCGAGTGGTTTGTGGCGAAAGAATTACAGCTTAGTGGAACTGAATGGCAAGCGGCTGCGCAGTGGCAGAGTCTTTGTGAAGAGCTCAGCGTCGCCATCCAAGAACAGCCTTATGTTGCGATGCATCGTGATTTTCATTGTCGAAATTTGATGCTTCATCAGCAGCAAATGGTGATGATCGATTTTCAAGATATGGTTTTGGGGCCACTCAGTTATGACGTGGTGTCGTTGCTAAGAGATTGCTACATCGCTTGGCCTGAAGAGATGGTGCAACACTTGAGTCAGTCATTTTTCTCCCGTCTAAGCATTAATCAAGATATTAGCATGGCGCAATGGCAACGCTGGTTTGATTTGACGGGCTTACAACGTCATCTTAAGGCGCTTGGAATATTTTGTCGTTTAGCCCACCGTGATGGGAAACAAGGCTACCGTGAAGCGATTCCGCAAACTTTGGATTACATCCAGCGGGTGAGCGCTACTTATTCTGAATTTTCAGCATTTAATCAATGGTTGGCTCCCATCGCAAAGGGGTTTCATCGATGAGTGGTTTAGATACTGCAATGATTTTGGCGGCTGGGCGAGGTGAGCGGATGCGTCCACTTACCGACGCTTGTCCCAAGCCCTTGTTAAAGGTGGCGGGCAAAGCTTTAATTGAATGGCATATTGAAAAACTAGTGGCTGTGGGTTTTCAGCGGATCATTATCAATACCGCCTATTTAGGGGAGCAAATTGAGGCAACATTGGGTGATGGCCAACGCTGGAAGATTCAGTTGTTATATAGTCATGAGCCTCAAGCGCTTGAAACGGCAGGAGGGATCTTACAGGCTTTGCCCTTAATAAAAGCAGATCCTTTTCTGGTGATTAACGGTGATATTTGGAATGATTGGGATTACCAGCGGCTTGCGTCGTTGCAGATTGGTGATGCCGATGCACATTTGTTGTTAGTGGCGAATCCCGAGCATCATCCCAAGGGGGATTTTGCGATTGATGGTATACGTTTGGTGGACCGCCCCGAATTGACCTTTAGTGGGGTGGCGGTTTATCGTCAGCGTTTTTTTGAGGCACTGGTTCCGGGGAGGCATGCGCTTGCTCCTTTACTGAGGACGGCAATAGCAGCTAAGCGAGTGACAGGGCAGCAGCAGTTTGGTCAGTGGATTGATGTGGGGACGCCACAACGTTTGGCGCAGTTAGATCAGCAATTAACAAGTAAATAGAGAATAGTTATGCGGTTTTGGGGAAAACTCCTAGGAGTATTTTTTGGTCTGATGTTTGGCAGTTGGTTTGGCGCCTTACTCGGTTTGTGGTTGGGTCACCGTTTTGACAAGGCGATGGGTCAAGGCTTCGTTTTTTCTAGCGCGAATAGCCAAGTGGTACAACAAGAGTTTTTGTTTTCGACTTTTGCTGTGTTGGGGCATATCGCTAAGTCAAAAGGTGTGGTGACTCAGCAAGAAATTCAAGTCGCCAATTTTTTGATGGACCAAATGCGTCTACAAGGCGAGGCTCGCCGTCAGGCTCAAGATGCTTTTCGGCAAGGCAAAGATGCCAGTTTTCCGCTAGAAGAACAGGTAGCCCGCTTCGTAAAAGTGGTACAGGGGCGTCGCGATTTATTGCAAATGTTTATGGAAATTCAGTTGCAGGGGGTGTTCGCCGACGGTGTGGTGGATGACAGCGAACGGGCATTGTTGCAACGTGTTGCAAATGCCTTAGGTTTTTCTGCGCAAGAGTTAGACGCGATGATTTCTCGCTGGGAAGCCGAGCTCAACTTCCATCGTCGCGGTGGTCAACAGCAATCGACGCAATCAAGTGCAAAACAGTTGGACGAAGCCTACCAAATTCTTGGGGTCACGGACCAAGACAGCGAGCAACAAGTGAAGCGCGCTTATCGTAAACTGATGAGCCAGCATCACCCGGATAAGCTGGTAGCAAAAGGTCTGCCACCGGAGATGATGGAGCTGGCTAAGCAGCGAACTCAAGATATTCAACGTGCCTATGAAGTGATTAAGCTACAACGCAAAGCGAAAGTGGCTTAGATAACTCTATACTTGGTTGCGAGGCTGACCTGCGGAGAAGGCTTCTATGTTGTCAATCAGTTGGTCGGCCAGGCTTTGCATGCTTTGACTACTTGCCCAGCCTACATGTGGCGTGAGGATAAAGTTGCTTAACGCCTGGGCTTGTAATAAAGGGTTGTCGCTGGAAGGGGGCTCTTGACTGACAACGTCACAAGCGGCGCCGGCAATGCCTCCGGAGCGTAGAGCTTCGAGTAAGGCGGCCTCGTTCACGATACCGCCCCGAGCAGTGTTAATTAATAATGCGCTGGGTTTCATTAACGCTAATTCGGTGTGAGTGATGAGATCTGCCGTTTCGGAACTGAGAGGACAGTGGATACTTAGCACGTCTGCGCAGGCCAAGGCGTCCATAAAATCAACCCTTCCGGTTCGGGGAGCTTGATTTTTACGTTCGGCAAATATCACTTCCATACCGATACTTTTCGCAAGTTTAGCTGTGGCTTGACCTAAGTTGCCTGCGCCAATAATCACCAATTTTTGACCTGCCAAATTATCAATGGGATAGTCAAAAAAGCAGAACTGCTGTGACTGTTGCCAGCGTCCCTGTTGAACGGCCTGATGGTAGGCGGTTATATTGCGACGTAAATTAAACATCAAGCCAATACTATGCTCGGCGATGCTCTGGGCGGCATAATCTTGAATATTTGAAACGATGATCTGTTGTTGAGCTGCGGCAGCTAAATCTACATTGTTGGTGCCAGTTGCGGCCACCGCAATCAATTTTAAGCGGGGAAGCTGCTTAAGAATAGCAGCATCGAGTTTTACTTTGTTGACTATCAAAATATCAGCATGTTGCGCATGGGCTAATCGCTGCTCGGGATTGGTACTGGCATAGTCTTGCCAAGTATGGGGGAAGCGAGGACGCCTTAAATTTACATCGTCAGTTAGGGTCTGTCGGTCTAAAAATACAATATTCATCGATAAATCAACATATTGTGAATGGGGAAACTGTTGTTCAGTTTAACCAGCGTTTAAGCTCTTGGCTAGTACCAACCTAAGGCGTTCAACCAGCCATAAATGCTTTTCGTGAGTAAGGCATGGTTAGGTGCGGTTTCGGCAGAGACCGGTAGCTGTGTTTGTCGGTAGTTTAATTTCTGACTTTTATTGCTGGCAATCAAGCGTTGCTGGGCAGCTTCGAATTGCCATTGATTATAATTTGGATCATAGATGTCGAGTACCGGAATGCTCAGCCGCGCGAGCTGTTTGGCAAGCCTTTGATTTAGGGCTTGGTTGGGGTAGTAGGCGCTCATTAAGATAAGCCCATCGGGTGGGCTTAATTGCTGTTCGGCGAGCAACTCGACCAGCCAGGCGCCCATCACCCCTTGCGCGATCAACAGTTGAAATCCAAATGGCTGAGCTTGGGTTTGTCGAGCGGCTTCGATGACTTCGCTTAGTTGTTGTTGGTAAGTGTTTTGTTGATCTTGCGGTTCACTGTCTTGCATCAGACTGGCTTGGGGGGCTGGTGGAAGAATCGCGCCGGTTTGCCAGCCTAAGGAGGGAAGCGTTTGGCGTAAGCTATCGATCATATCCTCGCTACTGGGAGAGTTCCCCCAGTCGGGAAGCAAAATCGCCGTTCCTCGCTGTTGTGGGGTCTGTTGTTCTATCCATAGACTTACAAATTGGCGTTGTTCTACGGTGAGTGATTTTAGTTCACCCTTGACAGGCCATTGCGAAAAATCCAGAGATTGAGGCTGTGCCCACGCCATGGTGCTAAGTACAGTGATTAACCAAAACAGTTTGTAGATCCGCACTTGATTGCAGCCCAAGGTTGAACAGAGTTGATCCTATATCGGAAGCAAACCATTGAAGCTTTAGTTAAAAAGGCGGTTCACAGTCAAATTCTAGCCAATGTTCAGTGATGGGGTGAAAAAAGCCAAGCTTCGCTGCATGTAAATGTAAGCGCTCGCTAAGTGCAATAGCCTTAGCACTGGCATAAAAACCATCACCGACTATTGGACAGCCGATCTGTTGCATGTGTACCCGAAGTTGATGAGTTCGACCAGTAATAGGTTGTAACTCCACCAGAGAGGTGTGCTGGCGTTTTTCCAATAGAAACCATTTGGTAAGGGCTGCTTTGCCCAGCTCAAGATCAACCATTTGTCTGGGGCGATTGGGCCAGTCACAACGTAAAGGCAGATTGACTTCTCCCTGAGTTGTATGGGGGTGGCCAAATATTTCTGCGTAATAAGTCTTCGCTGTTTTACGTTGTTGAAATTGTCGACTTAAATGGCTTTGTGCTGGTTTACCGAGGGCCATTACAATTAGCCCCGAGGTGGCCATATCTAGGCGGTGAACTATCTTGAGTTCTGGCCATACACGCTGAGCTCGTTGCCATAAACTATCCTTTTCTATTCGACCTGGTACTGACAATAAGCCACTGGCTTTGTTAAATACTACGACCGAATCATCTTGATAGACGATGCTGATATAAGGAGACATTGGCGGACGATAAACAAAGTTTGGCATGACATGGGCTCTAAAAAATAAGGCCTCAGTGTACCTGAGGCCTTGTTTGGAATAAATCAGTGAAATGATGCTTAGTTATGTGACACTAAAATCACTCGTAAAGCATCTAATTTTACTTGCGCCTTTTGCAGGTAATTATCAGCCGTGTCGCGTAGCTCGCGTAGCGTATCCAGTTCATCTTGACGAATACTGGGATTTACGGCGCTTAATGCTTCGAGTCGTTCTAGTTCAGTATTTAAGCTTTGTTGCATGGTCTTGCTGGCATCCGCCACAATACGGTCTAGCTGTTGCTGAGCCAGTTCGTTGGCTTGGTGCAATAAGGGATGGATCTGAGCTTGTGATGCACTGACTAGTTTGGCCGCCAAATGACGATTTACCGCCGAAAGCTGACTATTAAACTGATCAAAACTCACATTTTCTGAAAGATTACCGCCATTTTTATCCAGCAAAATTCGCACTGGCGTGGCAGGCAAGTAACGTTCGATTTGATACTGCGCAGGTGCGCTGGTCTCAATAATGAAGATCCCTTCAACAAATAAGCTACCTACCGGTAGTGCTCGATTCTTTAATAAGGCGACTGATGTGGTACCTAGGTCGGCGCCCAAAATGGTATCGATACAGCTTTGCAATAAAGGATGCTCCCACGACATGAGTTGTATTTCATCGCGACTTAAGGCTGTGTCTCTATCATAAGTAATGGTACAACCGTCTTCAGGTAAACCTTGGATGGAGGGAACGATCATCTGTTCACTGGCATGCAAGACCAAAGCATTCTCGCCTTTATCGTCTTGGTTGATGCCAACGGTATCAAACAGCCGTAAGCTAAAGGTGACAAAGTGTGGATCTTGTTCAGCAGCCTGGATCTTCTCGACTAAATCGTTGGCTTTACTACCGCCGCCAGAGTGAATTTCCAATAGCCGATCTCGTCCTGCATCGAGCTTTTGTTTAATTGCTTGATAACGTTTGGCACAGTCACCAATCAGTTGCTCAAGAACGGCTTCATCCGGTTGGTTTTGTATCAGCAGGGCATTTAAGCTTTCGCCAAATTCGGCGTAGATGGCGGCGCCAGCCGGGCAGGTTTGCTCGAATGCATTTAAACCTTCGTGATACCAACGTAAAAGCGTTTGCTGAGGCGTTTTCGCCAAATAAGGGACATGGATCTGAATATCATTTTTTTGGCCAATTCGATCTAATCGACCGATCCGTTGTTCGAGTAAATCAGGGTTAATTGGTAAATCAAATAACACGATATGATGAGCAAACTGAAAGTTACGGCCTTCAGAACCAATTTCTGAACAAACCATTAGTTGGGCTCCCGCCTCCTCTTGCGCGAAGTAAGCGGCAGCTTTATCTCGTTCCAGTAAAGACATATCTTCATGGAAAACGGTCGCTCGGATCCCTTCTCGGGTGCGTACCGCATCTTCAATGGCTAGGGCGGTGGCCGCCTTGGCGCAAATCAGCAAGATTTTCTTTTGCTTGTGTGCCAGTAAAAATCCTAGTAACCAATCGATGCGCGGGTCAAATTTAGTCCAGCTGGCTTCACCCTCCGCTTCTCCTTCAAACTGTTGGTACAGTTCTTCTGGAAACATTAATTGCATGACATTATTGGATGCTTTGCTTTGCATCATTTGATGCACTTTCAGGGCTGTTTGATACTGGCTCGGTAGCGTTAAGGCGTAACTGCTCAATTGGCGTAGCGGAAAACCTTGCATGGCACTGCGGGTGTTTCTAAATAAAACTCGGCCGGTACCGTGTCGATCGAGTAGGTGTTGTAATAATTCTTCACGTGCTTGTTGCTGTTGTTCGTAACTCGATGTCGGGTCGTTAATTATTAGCAATAAGGGTTGAATATCATTTTCGCTGAGTAGTTCGGTTAAATGATTGGCTTGTTCGGCGAGTAGTGGCGACTGTTCGAGTAGCGACTGGGCAGCGGTGGCAACAGGCTGGTAATGCTGCTCTTCTTCGATGAATGCTTGATAATCGTAGAAGCGATCTGGGTCGAGTAGCCGTAGGCGAGCAAAATGACTTTGATGTCCGAGTTGGTCGGGGGTTGCTGTGAGTAATAATACGCCAGTAATTTGCTGAGATAAGGCTTCAATGATTTGATACTCACGGCTCGGTGATTGTTCGTCCCACTTTAAGTGATGGGCTTCATCGACGATCATTAAATCCCATTCGGTAGCTAATATCTGTTCAAAGCGTTTTTTACGACTACGTAAGAAATTTAAGCTACACAGTACCAATTGTTCGGTGTCGAAAGGGTTGTCGGCTTCGGCATAGGCTTCTACACAACGATCTTCGTCAAATAAACTAAAGTGCATATTAAAACGGCGTAGCATTTCAATTAGCCATTGGTACTGCAAAGCATCGGGCACGACAATCAATACGCGTTTAGCTAAACCTGCAATCAGTTGTTGGTGGATGATCAAACCAGCTTCAATGGTTTTACCTAAGCCGACTTCGTCTGAAAGCAGGACACGAGGAGAAATTCGTCGACCAACTTCGCTAGCAATATAAAGTTGATGGGGGATTAAACTGACTTTACCGCCCATTAATCCTTTCAACTCTGATTGTTGTTCAGTAAAACGCTTCAATTGAGTTTGGTAGCGGATCACAAAGCTATCGAAGCGATCGACCTGGCCTGCAAATAAACGATCTTGCGGCTTATTAAACTTTAAAAAATGGCTAAGAAACATCTCGCGGAGTTGTACTTGTTCTTCGGTATCATTGCGGACACCGTGATAAACAATCAACTCATCTGCTTCTTCAACTTGGGTAATGGTCATTGACCAATCATCGGTGCTGGTGATCTCATCACCCGTATTAAATATAACTCGAGTGATAGGCGCTTCGGCCATTGCATAGAATCGGTTTTCACCGGTTGCAGGAAAGAGCAAAGTGACCATTCTGCCCTCGATTGCAACAACGGTTCCTAAACCTAACTCAGATTCTGAATCACTGATCCAGCGTTGGCCGATAGAAAATGACATCAGCAAGAGACTCCAAAGGAAAAAGGGCGGCTATGGTATCCAATACATTCGTGAAGTAAACCCAAGAATGAAACTAATCTGCTGTTCCATATAAAAGAAAGCACAGATTAAAGGGGCAAATACTTAAAACTTAACTATAGTTATTATCCCTGAGGTGTGCGAGTTGCTTAAAAAGAGCACAATTTGTTGCTGCTTTGAGCAGTTAAACAAAAAACTGTGATTTTCTTCAAAAAAGGCTTGCACCGTAAGCGCGGATCCCTATAATGCGACTCCACTGACACGGCGGGCAGCACGCAATAGCGCAGCAGCAAGCGGTCAGGGTTGGTAAGGCCTGAGGCTTTATTAGCGACGGTTAAACGCTTCAAACTTTCCTTAGGAAACTTCTTCGGAAAAGATTGAAAAAAGCGGTTGACAGTCACCGAGGATGGCGTAGAATGCGCACCTCGCTTCGCAAGAAGCAACGCTCTTTAACAATTTATCAAGCAATCTGTGTGAGCACTCGCAGAGCACTAAGCGAAAAAAATTAGCTTAAGTGGACTGGAGTGACACACTGTTTTAACAGTAATAATTTCAGTATTTACTTTGAGCGAAAAAACTTTGATTGAAGAGTTTGATCATGGCTCAGATTGAACGCTGGCGGCAGGCTTAACACATGCAAGTCGAGCGGTAACATTTCTAGCTTGCTAGAAGATGACGAGCGGCGGACGGGTGAGTAATGCTTGGGAATATGCCTTTACGTGGGGGACAACAGTTGGAAACGACTGCTAATACCGCATAATGTCTTCGGACCAAAGGAGGGGACTCTTCGGAGCCTTTCGCGTAGAGATTAGCCCAAGTGGGATTAGCTAGTTGGTGGGGTAATGGCTCACCAAGGCGACGATCCCTAGCTGGTTTGAGAGGATGATCAGCCACACTGGGACTGAGACACGGCCCAGACTCCTACGGGAGGCAGCAGTGGGGAATATTGCACAATGGGCGAAAGCCTGATGCAGCCATGCCGCGTGTGTGAAGAAGGCCTTCGGGTTGTAAAGCACTTTCAGTTGTGAGGAAGGCAATATGCTTAATACGTATATTGTTTGACGTTAGCGACAGAAGAAGGACCGGCTAACTCCGTGCCAGCAGCCGCGGTAATACGGAGGGTCCGAGCGTTAATCGGAATTACTGGGCGTAAAGCGTACGCAGGCGGCTTTTTAAGCCAGATGTGAAATCCCCGGGCTCAACCTGGGAATGGCATTTGGAACTGGGAAGCTAGAGTTTTGTAGAGGGTGGTAGAATTTCAGGTGTAGCGGTGAAATGCGTAGAGATCTGAAGGAATACCAGTGGCGAAGGCGGCCACCTGGACAAAAACTGACGCTCATGTACGAAAGCGTGGGGAGCAAACAGGATTAGATACCCTGGTAGTCCACGCCGTAAACGATGTCTACTAGTTGTCTGTGGGTTTAACCCGTGGGTAACGCAGCTAACGCATTAAGTAGACCGCCTGGGGAGTACGGCCGCAAGGTTAAAACTCAAATGAATTGACGGGGGCCCGCACAAGCGGTGGAGCATGTGGTTTAATTCGATGCAACGCGAAGAACCTTACCTGCCCTTGACATACTAAGAACTTTCCAGAGATGGATTGGTGCCTTCGGGAACTTAGATACAGGTGCTGCATGGCTGTCGTCAGCTCGTGTCGTGAGATGTTGGGTTAAGTCCCGCAACGAGCGCAACCCTTATCCTTATTTGCCAGCACGTGATGGTGGGAACTCTAGGGAGACTGCCGGTGATAAACCGGAGGAAGGTGGGGACGACGTCAAGTCATCATGGCCCTTACGGGCAGGGCTACACACGTGCTACAATGGCATGTACAGAGGGATGCGAACTCGCGAGAGCAAGCGGACCCCAGAAAGCATGTCGTAGTCCGGATCGGAGTCTGCAACTCGACTCCGTGAAGTCGGAATCGCTAGTAATCGTGGATCAGAATGCCACGGTGAATACGTTCCCGGGCCTTGTACACACCGCCCGTCACACCATGGGAGTGGGCTGCAAAAGAAGTGGGTAGTTTAACCTTCGGGAGGACGCTCACCACTTTGTGGTTCATGACTGGGGTGAAGTCGTAACAAGGTAGCCCTAGGGGAACCTGGGGCTGGATCACCTCCTTATTATGAACGTTTATGTTTTGTGACGTGTTCACACAGATTGCTTGATAGAAGATAAAGAGAGAAGTTCTAGTGTGGTTTAGAACCAACGAGAACAGCTAACGCAGTGTCCCGTTCGTCTAGAGGCCTAGGACACCGCCCTTTCACGGCGGTAACACGAGTTCAAATCTCGTACGGGATACCATTTCTCTCTTTGGCTTAAGAAAATAAAGCTAAGCATTATGTTGATACAGTGCTTAGCTTTGGTTTCTAAGAAGCCGAATGCTCTTTAACAATTTGGAAAAGCTGATAAAAAATATCTCAAAAATACGAGTTAAATAACAAGTGTTTTTGGTATTCAAAAAATAAGGTGATCGTACTCGAGTGGCAGGATTTATACAGCCTGACCATTCAAGTGATTTAAGCGACAACATTTAGGTGTTGTATGGTTAAGTGACTAAGCGTATACGGTGGATGCCTTGGCAGTCAGAGGCGATGAAGGACGTGTTAATCTGCGATAAGCCATGTTGAGTCGATAAAAGACGTAATAGACATGGATTTCCGAATGGGGAAACCCACTGCATTTTATGCAGTATCGTAACGTGAATACATAGCGTTGCGAGGCGAACCCGGGGAACTGAAACATCTAAGTACCCGGAGGAAAAGAAATCAACCGAGATTCTGGTAGTAGCGGCGAGCGAACCCGGATTAGCCCTTAAGCTTCTTATAATTTAGTGGAACAAGCTGGAAAGTTTGGCCGTAGCGGGTGATAGCCCCGTACACGAAAGGTGATTTGAAGTGAAAACGAGTAGGACGGCACACGTGATATGTTGTCTGAATATGGGGGGACCATCCTCCAAGGCTAAATACTCCTGACTGACCGATAGTGAACCAGTACCGTGAGGGAAAGGCGAAAAGAACCCCTGTGAGGGGAGTGAAATAGAACCTGAAACCGTATACGTACAAGCAGTGGGAGCCTCTTTGTGGGGTGACTGCGTACCTTTTGTATAATGGGTCAACGACTTAATTTCAGTAGCAAGGTTAAGCGAATAGCGGAGCCGTAGGGAAACCGAGTGTTAACTGCGCGCATAGTTGCTGGGATTAGACCCGAAACCCGGTGATCTAGCCATGGGCAGGTTGAAGATTGGGTAACACCAATTGGAGGACCGAACCGACTAATGTTGAAAAATTAGCGGATGACTTGTGGCTGGGGGTGAAAGGCCAATCAAACCGGGAGATAGCTGGTTCTCCTCGAAAGCTATTTAGGTAGCGCCTCGGACGAATACTAGTGGGGGTAGAGCACTGTTAAGGCTAGGGGGTCATCCCGACTTACCAACCCTTTGCAAACTCCGAATACCACTAAGTACTATCCGGGAGACACACGGCGGGTGCTAACGTCCGTCGTGAAAAGGGAAACAACCCAGACCGTCAGCTAAGGTCCCAAAGTCATAGCTAAGTGGGAAACGATGTGGGAAGGCTTAGACAGCCAGGATGTTGGCTTAGAAGCAGCCATCATTTAAAGAAAGCGTAATAGCTCACTGGTCGAGTCGGCCTGCGCGGAAGATGTAACGGGGCTAAGCTATGCACCGAAGCTACGGGTACTTGCTTTGCAAGTGCGGTAGAGGAGCGTTCTGTAAGCCGTTGAAGGTGAATCGTAAGGTTTGCTGGAGGTATCAGAAGTGCGAATGTTGACATGAGTAACGATAAAGGGGGTGAAAAGCCCCCTCGCCGAAAGACCAAGGTTTCCTGTTCAATGTTAATCAGAGCAGGGTGAGTCGGCCCCTAAGGCGAGACTGAAAAGTGTAGTCGATGGGAAACAGGTTAATATTCCTGTACTTCGTATAATTGCGATGGGAGGACGGAGAAGGCTAGGCCAGCGCGGCGTTTGGTTGTCCGCGTTTAAGGTTGTAGGCTGGACACTTAGGAAAATCCGGGTGTCTAAGGCTGAGGATTGATGACGAGTCACTAAGGTGATGAAGTGGTTGATGCCCTGCTTCCAGGAAAAGTCTCTAAGCTTCAGATTATACGAAACCGTACCCCAAACCGACACAGGTGGTTGGGTAGAGAATACCAAGGCGCTTGAGAGAACTCGGGTGAAGGAACTAGGCAAAATGGTACCGTAACTTCGGGAGAAGGTACGCTGCTGTTGGTGATGGGACTTGCTCCCTGAGCTGACGGCAGTCGCAGATACCAGTTGGCTGCAACTGTTTATTAAAAACACAGCACTGTGCTAAATCGAAAGATGACGTATACGGTGTGACGCCTGCCCGGTGCCGGAAGGTTAATTGATGTGGTTAGCGCAAGCGAAGCTATTGATCGAAGCCCCGGTAAACGGCGGCCGTAACTATAACGGTCCTAAGGTAGCGAAATTCCTTGTCGGGTAAGTTCCGACCTGCACGAATGGCGTAATGATGGCCAAGCTGTCTCCACCCGAGACTCAGTGAAATTGAAATTGCCGTGAAGATGCGGTGTACCCGCGGCTAGACGGAAAGACCCCGTGAACCTTTACTACAGCTTGACACTGAACATTGACCCTACATGTGTAGGATAGGTGGGAGGCTTTGAAGCGTTGTCGCTAGATGATGTGGAGCCGACCTTGAAATACCACCCTTGTAGTGTTGATGTTCTAACGTTGTCCCGTTATCCGGGATGCGGACAGTGTCTGGTGGGTAGTTTGACTGGGGCGGTCTCCTCCCAAAGAGTAACGGAGGAGCACGAAGGTTGGCTAAGTACGGTCGGACATCGTACGGTTAGTGCAATGGCATAAGCCAGCTTAACTGCGAGACAGACACGTCGAGCAGGTACGAAAGTAGGTCATAGTGATCCGGTGGTTCTGTATGGAAGGGCCATCGCTCAACGGATAAAAGGTACTCCGGGGATAACAGGCTGATACCGCCCAAGAGTTCATATCGACGGCGGTGTTTGGCACCTCGATGTCGGCTCATCACATCCTGGGGCTGAAGTCGGTCCCAAGGGTATGGCTGTTCGCCATTTAAAGTGGTACGCGAGCTGGGTTTAGAACGTCGTGAGACAGTTCGGTCCCTATCTGCCGTGGGCGTTTGAGAATTGAAGGGAGCTGCTCCTAGTACGAGAGGACCGGAGTGGACGAACCGCTGGTGTTTGGGTTGTTATGCCAATAGCATTGCCCAGTAGCTACGTTCGGAACTGATAACCGCTGAAAGCATCTAAGCGGGAAGCAGGCCTTGAGATTAATTCTCACTAGGACTTTAAGTCCTCTGAAGGGCCGTTGGAGACTACAACGTTGATAGGCAAGGTGTGTAAGTGCTGTGAGGCATTGAGCTAACTTGTACTAATTACCCGTGAGGCTTAACCATACAACACCTAAAGGGTGTTGCTTATAGATACTTTATTTTAGAAACCAAGAGTGCTTGTTATGCTCGTGGGATATATCAGTTTTTTCGAATGTTAAAGACAACAAGTTTTTGCCTGGTGGCAATAGCGTTGTGGAACCACCTGAACCCATGCCGAACTCAGAAGTGAAACGCAACTGCGCCGATGATAGTGTGGGGTCTCCCCATGTGAAAGTAGGTCACTGCCAGGCGCCTATACTAAGCCCTCGTCTGACGACGAGGGCTTTTTTATTGCCTGCGATTTAGTTTAAACTCCAAATTTTTCAATATGTTGAGATAAATGTTAGTATGTGAAATTGAGTAATACACTAATCTCACAAAAGGATTTCTATGAAGGCTAAACTTTTCTCAACAGTTATGATGGTTAGTGCAATTTTACTCCTGAGCGCATGTGCCTCTACTGAAGAATCTCGGAAACTAGAATTAGAAGAAGCGGTTATTTGTTGCTCTTCTTATGCTGATATGGACTTTGAAGAATTAACCTTCGGTATGCATTCATTGAAGTTTGGCCCAAATTCTAATGTTAAAGAATTCGTTGGTAAACGTAGTTTTTTTAAAGCCTATCAATTGCCTGAATTAGAAGGTAAATATTTAAAAATTAAAACTTACATCTCAGGGGACGGTTTATTAGGTTCCCGGTATTTTCTTCCAGTATTCATAGCGTTGGACGAACACCACAAGCCGATTAAGGCGCTTACTGTACGAATGCATATAGAGCAGTCATTACTTTCTTATTACGCAGCGGGTTGGTTTCCATTGAAAATGTTAGATGGTGCAAAATACTTAGTTATTATGACTGGGGATGTAGATAATGAGAACTTCAGAAAAAACTTAGTCGAAGAGTTCTCTTATCAAAACAATCAAGTTCCAGCTGAAACCAAGAGGGCTACACAAGGTAAAGTTGATATTGAATTAAGGAAAGCTAGTGACGACGAAGTACCTTATTGGCACAAAGTTGATAGAATCATAAACGGTTGGCTTGGTTGATTTTTGAGCGGTTGATGACGGTTGTAAAGGATTTATTTGTAAAGCCGATCCGGATGAATTAGCCTGAGATTGAAGGTTTGCACGATTGTTAAATCGGATATGGGCCTATGGAGGGCAAATATGCAAAATAATTCCTCAAGTAAACTATTCATCCTCGACACCAATGTGCTGCTGCACGAACCCCTCGCAATATATTCATTTCAAGAACATGACGTTGTCATCCCGATGACGGTGTTAGAAGAGTTGGACCGGATCAAAGATCGCCAAAAAGATGTTGCTCGTGATGCTCGGGTGGCGATCCGGGCCTTGGAAGATGTGTTCGCTTCAGCTACTCCAGAACAGATTATTCATGGTGTAGAACTTAAAAATGATGCTGATAATCAAGTCAATGGTAAGATCTCTATTTTTGCGGATCATACCTTAGAAAAAGAACAGCGTAACTTTACGGCTGATGAGCCGGATAACCGGATTATTAATGCGGCGATCTATTTGCAACAAAAACATGCGTCTCGCCAAGTTGTATTGGTCACCAAAGATATTAATATGCGGCTTAAAGCCAAAGGGGCTGGGCTCGAACATGTTGAAGATTATCGTACGGATCAATTAATTGATGATATTCGTTTGTTAGCTAAAGGCTTCGTTGAATTTGAAGGTAGTTTCTGGGGACGAGTGAAGGATTGTGATAGTAGCTCTGAAGGACGTGATACTCATCATGTGATTGATACAGAAATTGTTGGGCCTTGCTATGTGAATCAATACTTGATCGATGATACGAAAAGCTTCGCAGCGCGGGTTATGAGTAAGACCGAAGATAAGACTGAGTTGCTTGATTTGGGCTATGAACGCTTAATGGGCAAACACGCCTGGGGAGTTCATCCTAAGAATATATATCAAGGAATGGCTTTTGATGCGCTACTCGATCCGACGATAGATTTGGTTATTCTGACTGGGCCAGCTGGTTGCGGTAAAACTCTACTGGCAATGGCAGCAGCCTTGGAAATGGTTGTTGAGAAAGGCATTTACGATAAGATTATCGTGACTCGTAATACACCTGAAATCGCCGAGTCTATTGGCTTCTTACCGGGTACTGAAGAGGAGAAAATGGCACCATGGCTAGCCGCTATCACGGATACTCTGGAAGTGTTACATAAGCATGATGAATCGATGTCAGGTTCGATGAGTTATATTATGGAAAAGGCTAATATTCAGTTCAAGTCGGTGAACTTTATGCGCGGACGCAGCATTCAAAATTCCTTTGTTTTTTTGGATGAGTGTCAAAATTTGACAGCTTCCCAGCTGAAAACGATTATTACCCGCTGCGGTGAGGGCACCAAATTGGTATGCTGTGGTAATCTGGCGCAAATCGATAGTAATTATTTATCGGCAGTTACGTCCGGTTTAACCTATATCGTAGAGCGTTTTAAAGATTTTGAAGGGAGCGCGAACGTTTACTTAAATGGTGTAGTGAGGAGCCGTTTAGCCTCGTTTGCTGAAGAAAAACTATAGAAGGTAAGGCAATGATCGGAGAAGCGGAGAAGCGCGCATTTCATCGTATGTTGATTAATGCAGAGCTCAAGATTTGGGTGGGTCAGCATAGTTATGCTGGCCTGTGTAAAGACTTAAGTGCAACGGGTATGGGGATTAGCGTCAAAGACCTCACACTGCAACTTGGTGATGAGGTGGAAGTTGCTCTGAGTGGCCAAGGTGTGGCACCATTTTCCGCCAAAGGAAAAGTGGTTCGTGCTAATAGTAGTGCTGATTATGCGATAGAGTTTACTTCTCTCTCTTAAATTTTGGCGGCACCCAATCCATGCGCTGGTAGCTGTAGATCCCCGAGCGTATGGCTTGCGCACTGCTGTCGGCAACTTTACCGAGTGGATACAAGGCTGGGCCTGTTGGTTCGGCTAAAACCATGGTTTTTCCCGCAACGTTTACCGTTTCATCGTTTGCTCGTGGGGGAATACCTAAGGCGAGCAAGGCATGGTTCGGTACATAGATAATAGCGACCCCCAAGCGCGGATATAAATATTTCAACGCGCTGGCGAGTAGCGTGGTTTTGCTATCACAGTCTCCTTGATTATTCCGCAGCACTTGAATGGGAGTGAGATAACCAGCTCCGCGTAGATTATCTTTCGAACGGAGTTGATTGTAGGGGATCGATTGAACAAAACTCAGTAAGTAATTAGTTATCTCTCTCAGCGGAACTGGGTCTTTGTTGATGGCATTGAGACTACTGTTGAGCCAACTTGTTAGATACTTCGCACTCTCTTTCGCGAATCGATTGTGATCAGGCATGATTGCAGTGCTACTATCACTGATGGTTTGTTCAATAAAATATTGCTGCTGTAGATAGTCTTGATAGAACTTGTCACTGTGGCTGTTGATCTGCGCCACTAGCTGGTCAATGAAGACTTGGTCATAGCCTTGTATTTGAAAACTGAACTGGTTATGACTGCTACTTATGCTAACCCTTGCCTGCTTAGGATCGAGCTTATCCAACTCTGGTTTGAGTTTATTTAAAATATATTGCTGTGCCTGTTTGGGTCGGTATTGGATGAATTTAGTCAGTTGAATCGGGTAGCCGAGCAGTTCGAACTGTAGTTGTTGTTTTTGGCCTTGGTGATCTTGCCATAAATATTGATAATGGCTTTGCTTACGTTCGAAGAGCAATTGTTTGGCTTGACTCAAGGGCGTCAAAATACTGGAGAAGATCAATAGCCATAGCCAAGTTTTGTGCATTGCTTCTCCAGTGTGGTTTTTATTAGCCTAGTCTAGACTGCTTTTGTTTCGCGACTTGCTCGGCACGATGAATGTGGTTCAAAACATGCACAAAAGCTTTGGCTGAGGCTTCGACAATGTCGGTCGCGAGTCCCATGCCATGATATTTACGTCCTTGATAGTTCGCAACAATATCAGCCTTCCCTAAAGCATCTTTTATATCTGTTTTGGCTGCAGTGGTGGTACCGCCTCCCGCCGCTTCGATGGTGTAGTCATCTATTTTTATATCGTAACCGGTAATTTTTCGTAAGCAACGATATGCGGCATCAATGGGGCCGTTTCCAGTGGATGCCTCTAGGAATGTGTGTTCACCTGCGACCAGTTTCACTGTTGCAGTTGAGACCACATCTGAGCCGCTTTGAGCGCTTAGGTAGTCCAACCGATAGAACTCGGTATCATCTTGTAAGTTATTAAAAAAGACGAGAGCTTCAAGATCATAATCAAATACTTGACCTTTGCGGTCGGCCAAGCCTAAGAAGCTCTCGTAGAGTTCGTCGAGATCGTAGTCGGTTTCGTTATATCCTAACTCTTGCATTCGGTGTTTTATCACATGGCGACCAGAGCGAGAGGTCAGGTTAAGACTATTTTTATTTAAGCCGATGCTTTCAGGGGTCATGATCTCGTAGGTATTTTCGTTCTTCAACATACCATCTTGGTGGATCCCGGAAGAGTGCGAGAAGGCATTACTACCAACAATGGCCTTATTAGCTTGCACTGGCATATTGCATAAGTGGCTTACCAGTTGGCTTGCACGGTAAATTTCTTGTGACTTAATATTGGTGCGAAGGCCGTCCAGTTGATCTTTTCGGGTATTAATGATCATGGCCACTTCTTCTAGAGAACAGTTACCTGCTCGTTCACCTATTCCATTTAGGGTACATTCGATTTGTCGTGCCCCCTGTTGAATGGCGCTAATGGAGTTGGCTACCGAGAGCCCTAAATCGTCATGGCAGTGAACAGAAATTATGGCTTGGTCGATATTGGGGACTCGGTTAAATAGCTTGTTGATGATTCCGCCGAACTCACTGGGGACGGTGTAGCCCACGGTATCAGGAATATTGACCGTCGTGGCACCGGCTTTAATTGCCGCCTCGACCATGCGACATAAATTATCGATCGGGGTTCGTCCCGCGTCTTCGCAGGAGAACTCAACATCATTGGTATAGTTTCGCGCATGCTTGACTGCGGATACAGCCATCGCCAATACGTCATCGAAGCTACGCTTGAGTTTGCTTTCGACGTGTACGGTTGAAGTCGAAATAAAGGTGTGGATGCGGAAGGCTTCGGCGACTTTTAACGCTTCTGCTGCGACATCAATGTCTTTGGGGAGGGCGCGAGACAGAGCACATACCGTGGAATTTTTGATTTCGCGCGCAATGGTTTGCACTGATTCAAAATCACCGGGTGAGGATATAGGAAAGCCGACTTCCATGATGTCGACACCTAAACGCTCTAAGGCAAAAGCAATTTGTAGCTTTTCTTTCACGGTTAAACTGGCGGCGAGCGCCTGTTCGCCATCACGTAGCGTCGTATCAAAAATTTTGACTAGGTCTGACATTCATTAATCCTTGTCTATGATTAGTGGTGTTTGCGTAACAGCATGGACCGTTATTACGGTTTATTATTTTTTTCGCTTAGCTGGCCATGCAATCTTGTTTTGCTATTTTAGCAAGCCCACATCTTACTGGCTAACATCTAATTCAACTAATCTCTTTGAGCAGCATTGAGTATGGAGTAACAATTTGAATAAAACTGCTATCGTGATCGGTGCCACGGGCCTCGTCGGATTGGCGCTGGTTAAACAGTTACTCGCTGATCCGCAATGGGCAAAGGTGAAGGTATTTAGTCGCCGGTCGATGGATCTAAATTCGTCGAAGCTAGACCTACATGTAGTCGATTTTACCCAACTGCCCATCTGGCAATCACAGATTAAAGGGCATAGCTTGTTTATCTGCTTAGGAACGACTTTGCGTCAAGCAGGGAGCCGAGCGGCAATGCGACAGATTGATTACGAGTTACCGCTAGATTTTTCGATTGCGGCGAAGCGCAATGGTATTGAAGATTGTTTGTTAATTTCCAGTCGCATGGCGAATCCTGCATCTGTTTTTCATTATCTAAGAATCAAAGGCGAACTAGAACAAGCGCTCACGCATTTGTTGTTTAAACGGCTAATGATTTTTCGCCCAGGGCCTTTACTGGGTCAACGTCGGGAACCAAGAACTTCGGAACAACTGGTTGCGGTGTTACAACCGCTATTTCGTGCTCAGTATTCTCCATTTAGGGCGTGGCGAGGCACTTCTGCCAACAGCCTTGCCCGTTGTATGTTGCGTCATGCGAATGATACAGCACCGCAGCAAAAGCAGATCTTCCAAGGTGAGGCGCTGTATTAATCGTTGGTTGTTGATTCGAATCAATCGGACTGGTTGGATGGGCGAGCCGGGTTATTCAGCTAAATGATCGCTTCGTTTTTCGTTTCTTGCTGTGAGCATGGCCCCAGTAGAAACTTGTTGTTCGCGTTACTACCGAGAGAATGCTTATTTTATTGTGCTTATTGTCAACTGTAGGTCTCTTGTCATCGTTTTGTCAAACTATGTTCATTTCCCGGTAAAGCAATATCTTCAGTCTGGAGTTAAAACTCATGGATGGAGCTTGCTATGTTACAACGATTACACCAGTGGGATTACGCCATATCAGCTAGCTGTTTAGGGCATCGCTTTAATCGGCAAGTCGCTAGTTTGGCTAAAATTGTGTCACATTCCGGAGATGGTTATTACTACGCCTTATTTGCAGGCGTGATTGCTTTCACCTCCCACGCCGAAGCATTCATCAGTTTATCTCTACCCGCTTACGCCTTGGAGTTGTTGTGTTATTTATTGCTTAAGCAAGTGTTTCGTCGTGACCGGCCGCAAGCGCTGCCAGTGTTTATTCGCCCTTCCGATCGTTTCAGTTTTCCCTCAGGGCATAGTGCCGGTGCTTTTGTGATGGCGAGTTGTATCGCTCAGGTGTTCCCTACATGGGGGATGTTTGCATTTACCTGGGCGAGTTTAATCGCCTGTTCCCGGGTATTGCTTGGCGTTCATTTTATTAGTGATGTGGTTGCTGGCGCTGGTTTGGGTCTGCTGATTGTAAGTAGCATAAATTAGAATTAGGTGATGACAACGATGCGAATTCTTTATGGTGTCCAGGGTACTGGTAATGGTCATATTACACGCGCTAGGCTACTTTGTGCTGCGTTGAAGCAGCGTGGTATTAAGCTCGATGTGCTGATGTCTGGACGAGTAGGAGCATTGCCAGAAGTACCAGAGTTTGATGATTATCGCGCCGTGAAAGGGATTAGTTTTTATCACCATGGCGGTAAGATTGATCGTTGGGAGACCTTAAAAAACTTATCGCTCAAGCAATTTAGAAAGGATGTCACGGGCTTAGATTTATCTGCTTATGATCTACTGATCAATGATTTTGAACCAGTCAGTGCTTGGGCTGCGAAGCAACAAGGCTTGAAGAGTTTATCGATCTCTCATCAAGCTGCGTTTTTATACGATGTACCCTGTAAACAAATGAGCTATTGGAATCAATTGTTGATCCGCTACTTTGCACCTTGTGAGTATAACCTTGGTGTACATTGGTGTGATAACCAGCAGCCTATTATTCCGCCTTTAGTCGAGCCTTTAAGCAATATTAGTAATCATGGCAAGATACTGGTGTATTTACCCTTTGAATCTTTAGCACAGATCAAACTATTACTGCGTCGTTTTAGTACTTATCAGTTTGTTTGTTTTCATCCAGATATCAGCCATGTAGGTGAAGATGAGAATATTCAATTTCAACCCATCGCTAGGCAGACTTTTCTCTCTCATTTGAGTGCCTGCGCCGGGGTATTTTGTAATGCAGGGTTTGAGTTGCCATCTGAAGCAATGGCTGCAGGTAAAAAACTATTAGTGAAACCACTGATCGGCCAGTTTGAGCAGCAGAGTAATGCTTATACTCTACAAAGCCTAAATTTGGCTCAGGTAACCGATAGCTTAGACCCTTATCAATTGGATGCTTGGTTGCAGCAGGAGCAAGCTGAGCCTGTCCATTATCCCAATGTTGCGGCCATTTTAGCGGAATATATTCAGTCTGGAGAGTGGCTTGAACTGTCATCAATGGCTAGCGCCATGTGGCGGCAAGTGAGTTATCCTGCGAGCAGCCAACAGATGATGACAAATATTATCCAAGATAAAACCGCAAGCGAGAATACATTGTCTAAAATAAAAGTATGGGGTTAGTGCTACGAGGAGAGAGAGATGCGTTTCATTAATGAAGACGGCGAAGTCATGGAATTAGCCAATAATATGACCATTCAAGAATTATATGATATGGGGGTCAGTATTTCTTTGAGTGAGGATACGGATCCCGAGCAAAAAATATGGTTAACGGAAGAGCATGATGCTATAAATTGAAAAACAACTTATCTTACGTACTGAGAGGCCAGATGGTATTAGATTACTGTCTGGTTTTTTGTTTTTATTTTAGGTTAATCAACTTATTGTTGCCTAGTAAGGGATGAAGAATTTATATGATTTGCCACCGAAAACCGCAGAAAGAGCAGACAAAAGCGTAGACGCTAGGGGGCAAGAAACGTTACAGTGCTAGCCTTGGAAGGCTGGATTTTATGTCCCATTTTCCGCAACACAATGAAGTTATCCCACAATGACAATAAATAAAGCCTGGAGGCTTGAACATGGAGAAGTTATCCGGCGCCGAAATGGTCGTCCGCTGTTTGCAAGATCAGGGTATTAAACATATTTTTGGTTACCCTGGCGGCTCAGTACTAGATGTTTACGACGCACTCTTCGATAGCAGTGATATTGAGCATATTTTGGTTAGACACGAGCAGGCCGCGGTCCATATGGCCGATGGTTACGCACGTGCAACTGGAGAAGTTGGTACCGTGCTTGTGACTTCTGGCCCTGGCGCGACGAATACGATTACAGGTATTGCCACAGCCTACATGGATTCAATTCCGTTGGTGATTTTATCGGGTCAGGTGCCAACCACTTTGATCGGCCAAGACGCGTTCCAAGAGACTGACATGATCGGTGTCTCTCGACCAGTGGTCAAACATAGCTTTTTAGTCAAAAAAGCTGAAGATATTCCAGCGGCAATTAAGAAAGCCTATTACATCGCTGCCACAGGGCGTCCTGGTCCGGTGGTGATTGATTTGCCAAAAGATGTGCAAAATCCATTACTTAAATTTCCTTATGAATACCCTAAGTCAGTGAGTATGCGCTCTTATAATCCGACGCTGACTGGCCATAAAGGACAAATTAAGAAAGCCGTTAAGGCTCTGTATCAGGCCGTACAACCGGTCTTATATATTGGTGGTGGTGCGATTACTGCCGATGCTGGTGAACAGATCGGTAAACTGGTCGATTTGCTGAATGTGCCTGTCACTTCAACATTGATGGGTTTAGGTGCGTTTCCTTCAACTGATCCTCGCTTTTTGGGTATGTTGGGGATGCATGGCACCTATGAAGCGAATATGGTCATGCATCATGCCGATGTAATTTTTGCCGTCGGCGCTCGCTTTGATGACCGAGTGACCAACAATGTCGCTAAGTTTTGTCCTAATGCCACTATTTTGCATATCGACATTGATCCCACTTCAATTTCGAAGACAGTGCATGCTGATATTCCAATCGTTGGTTCGGTAGATGCGGTACTCAATCAAATGCTTGATTTGATCGAAGAAACGGGCGCAAAAAATGATGCGGATGCGATTGAACAGTGGTGGGTAAAAGTTGAACAATGGCGTGCTCGTGAATGTTTAACTTATGCAAAAAGCGATAGCTTGATTAAACCACAGCAAGTGATTGAATCGATGTACCGAGTAACCAAAGGCGAGGCTTATGTCGCCTCCGATGTTGGTCAGCATCAAATGTTTGCTGCGCTCTATTATCCTTTTGATAAACCGCGTCGTTGGATCAACTCCGGCGGTTTGGGAACGATGGGCTTTGGCTTTCCTGCGGCAATGGGGGTTAAATTTGCCTTCCCTGACGCCACCGTCGCCTGTGTGACGGGAGATGGTTCGATTCAAATGAACATTCAAGAGTTGTCGACTTGCTTGCAGTACAATGTGCCGGTTGTAATTGTATCTCTTAATAACCGCTCTTTAGGTATGGTGAAGCAGTGGCAGAAAATGTTCTACGATGGTCGCCAATCTCACTCTTACATGGACTCGGTGCCTGATTTTGTGAAGTTGGCCGAGGCTTATGGTCATGTAGGGATCCAAGTGAACCATCCTGATGAGCTAGATGCTGCAATGGAAAAAGCCTTTTCGATGAAAGATCGGGTGGTATTCATGGATATTTTAGTTGATCCAGAAGAACATGTTTATCCGATGCAAATTAAAACCGAAGCGATGAAAGATATGTGGTTAAGTAAAACGGAGAGAACATAATGCGCCGAATTATTTCAGTTTTATTAGAAAATGAAGCCGGTGCTTTATCTCGAGTAACTGGTTTATTCTCACAGCGCGGTTTTAATATCGATTCACTTACGGTATCTACCACCGAAGATCCCACTCTGTCACGAATGAGTATTTGTAGCTTTGGTGATGACAATACAATTGAGCAAATTACCAAGCAGCTAAACAAGTTAGTTGATGTGCTTAAGGTATCGGTCCTTACCGAAGCGGACCATGTGGAACGCGAGATCATGTTGGTTAAGGTTCGAGCCGCAGGTAGTCTGCGAGAAGAGGTGATGCGAACTTGTGATATTTTCCGCGGGCAAATTGTCGATGTGACTCCGAGTCTGTATGTCATGCAGCTTAGTGGTGACAGTGCCAAGTTAGACGCTTGCTTGAAGACCCTGTCTCAATCCACCGAAATCTTAGAAGTGGTGCGAAGTGGCGTATGTGGTATTAGCCGTGGTGAGCGTATGCTACGCCCATAGCTTGCTTAAATTCTAGGTTGAAGACCAGCCTTGGCTGGTCTTTTTTATTTGTACAGACAACTCCTTGATGAATAACTGATATACTCTAGAAGCTGATGTGTTCTATCGATACGGATCACCGTAAATGTTGCATTGATGGGCGACGAGTTCCGTCCGAAGGCGCGACTGTTTTCTTATTGAAAGGAAATTGATAAGTATTGATTTGGTTTACGCTGTGGCAAACTTTTCTTCATGCTTAAAAAGCAGTGACTTGAACAAAAATTACTGACCTCCAGAGACCAACAGGCCTTGTTGATGTTAAGGGATGGTAAATCGACGGCCTAGATGGTGAGGAACACCAAGCATGAAATTCTCCAATCGGATTATTATTTTTACCATTAGCTGCGTCGTGGTTGCAGTATTGTTGGTATTACTTGGTGGTGGATTAACCTTTCGTCAGTTAGCCTTCAATCAACAACAACAGCAATTGCACTCCGTTGTAGAAGTGATTGATGGTCAGTTAAGTGTACAACCCGATACTCCGGAATTTGCGCAGTGGTTACCCAGTTGGTTAAGAGCGCATAATATTCAGGCTTTAGAAGTGTCTAATCGTGGTGGTGTGCTCTATACCTTTCGTGAACTAAATTATACGGGGAACAGTAATCGCTTAATTTCTTACCGCTATCCTTTAGTGGCTCACCCTGACTTCAGCGTACAAATCTGGGTGGAACGACCGTTTAAGCAATTGACTTATGAGCCGGAGGCCATGCTTGGGATTGGTGGCGGTTTAGTGATTGTTGCCCTGGGCTTGGTTGTGGTATTTCGTTGGTTGAAAAATATCATGCATGGCGCAGAGTTATTACAGACTCGAGGTAATCGCATCTTGGCTGGGCGCTTGCGAGATGCGCAAGTTGGCAGTGCAAAAGAGTGGCCGAATGCAGCCAGCAAGGCATTGGAACAATTAATTACCGAGTTGATAGAGGCGCGTCAAGAGCGGAGTCGTTTTGATTGTATTATTCGTAATAATGCCTTTGTTGATGAACTCACCCAACTCTCTAATCGCACTCATTTTTATAATCAATTGGAAGCCGAAATTACCGACGCTGATGCCCACACGGGTGCAGTGCTGCTGATTTATTTGCGCGGTATGGACGATGTAAATTACCAGTACGCGCGTAGTGAAGGTGACGCTATTTTGCAGCAAAGCGCCCAGGTTTTAAAACAATATACGCAACGCAATATCGAAGTGAATTTGGCTCGTTATAGTGGTGATGCCTTTGCTTTGTTATTACCGCTGTCGACTTTGGATGAAGCGGAAGATACTGCTGCTGGCATTTTAAAATTGTTGGAGCGGATTGCGTTGCCAGAAGTGGTTAATGCCGATGACTTTTTCTATATCGGTATTGCTGGTTATCAATATGGGGATGGTGCACAACAGGTCATTGAACAAGCCGAAGACGCTTTGCGTGTGGCACAGATGCAACGTCATAATGCTTGGCATGTCATCTCTCGTAAGTTGAATTCAACTCAAACAGGAAAGGGCTCGGTTCGCTGGCGAACCTTGTTACAGCATGTCCTGAGTAATGATGGTCTGCATTACTATCATCAGGCGGTATATGATGAAGACGGTGATGTGTGTTATCAAGAGCTGTTGTCGAGGATCACCGATTATCAAGGGGAAGTGATTAATGCCGGTGTATTTTTACCTTGGGCAGAGAAAAGTGGTTTACAGGCCGAGTTTGACCATCATGCGCTCAGTTTTGCGATGCAACAAGTGAGGTTCTCAAGTGATCCGATTAGTGTGAATCTAAATATTGCAACGGTTATCAAACAGTCGGTGATGCGCGAATTATTGCAATGGATTTTTGACCGCCCAGCTAGAGAGTGTCAAAAGCTGATTTTAGAGTTCACCGAAATTCAACTCTCTCAGTTAAATGATACCCAGATGCTTAGGCTCAAAGCGCTCAATAAAAAGGGCATTAAACTCGCTGTAGAGCGGGCTGGTCAGCAAGTCGTTAGTACCCAGTACCTTGGTGAGCTTACACTGGAGTATTTAAAGTTACATACCAGCTTAGTGCGTGATATTCAAATTCGTCAGGTCAATCAATTAGCGGTAAGCTCTATTATCGCCAGTTGTGCGGGTCGGGTGAAAGTGATCGCTGTTGGGGTTGAACGCAACGAAGAGTGGCGAGTATTACAACGTCTAGGTATTCATTGCGTGCAGGGCTTTTTATTTTCCAAACCGGAAGCGATTTAATTCATTTTAGGCCCTGAGTTAAGTTTGAAGTGCCGAGCGAAGTGAATATCATTGAATCGTTTCTGGGAATAAAATAGCCATAAACTACGCTTCGTTTAGTTTTCTGGCTAGGTTTGGGCTTTATATTCCAGATCTTATGTTCAGCTAAAGTTGAATGCTAATATTACCCAAGCTCTGTCTTGTATCAAGGTTTGCTAAATCCTCGGTAAACATCTTGAAAGAGAAACCGGACTTAAGGGCTTATTATCTGGAGAACTAGCACATATTTGTTAGCCAATGCTTTCAAAAATAAAAGAAAAGTTTAGACTAAATTGAGACATAGAAGCGCAAGCGGGCGATGGGAATATACGATGGACTTAGCATTTTGGCGAAGCAAAAAAAGCAAACTTTGTAGCAGCGCCTATATGCGATCTGATCTGGTGGTGGTAGCCAATCAACAGCAGCAGATTTTTGAGAAGGCGGTGACTTCCATAGAGCAGTGGCCTGAAGTTTTTGCATCTTTATGTAAAGAGGCTGGCATTGGCAACGAGCATCAAATTGTATTTGTTTTGGGCAATCAGCACTATCAGCAGTTTCAAGTCGAAAAGCCTAATGTCGCGCAAGAGGAGCTGGCGGATGCAGTTCCTTGGACCATTAAGGATATGGTGGCGGAACCAGTTCAAGAATTAGTGGTCGATTACTACCAAATACCAGTTGCACCGATGACTGCAGAAAAGCTGAATGTGGTTTGTGTGAGTAAACCGATTATTCGCCAATTAGTTGCTTTAGCTAAAGAACAAGGACTGAAGCTTCAAGGGATCACCATCGAAAGCATTGCAACCGCGAACTTGTTGGAAGCCAATGAACGTTGTCAAATGTTGCTGTGGCAAGCCAAGGGGCGTGATCTTGAATTAAGCGTGGTGCGTCAAGGTCAGATCTGCTTTAGTCGCCAGCTGCGAGCATTTTCTAGTTTAGGTCGAATGCAGGAGATAGAGTTTACGCAAAACTTTTTTGATAGTTTAAGCCTTGAATTGCAGCGTTCCATTGACTACATCAGTGCGACTCTCAAACTGCCTGAAGTGAGTTTGATTCAATTAGCGATCCCGAGCCGTTTCTGTGACGAAATTGCCGTTCAATTGCAACATAACCTGGGGCCCAAAGTGAATTTATTGTCTCTGGATGCCATTGGCGAGAGCGAACATTACTATCGTTTACCAGTGCTTGGCGGACTTGATGCTGGGGTATTGTCGTGAAAACCAGAATTAACTTCTATACCGAGGAGTTTCACCCACAAAAGGAGCGAGTGTCATTAAGACAAAGCATACTGCTTTGGTTCGTGCTTGGGATTGTGCTGATAGCGTATGGTTTTTGGCTGCAAACGCAAACTCAAATCGCGATTGATAAGGCGAGCCAGCAGCGACAATTAGTGACCTTACAAAGTCAGGAATTGAGCACATTAAAACAGGCGCTCGAAGCTCGCTCGCTAAACCCAGACTTACAGCGCGACTCGGCCTTACAACAGCAACAATTAAAATTGAAGCGTTTGCTGCAACAGCGTTTAAAAAATCAGACTGATACCAATAAAGGATTTTCAGCGACGCTGCGAGCGCTTGCCTCGATCCATGATAATAAGGTTTGGTTGAGTCGCATTTATATTCAAGGTGACACCATGGCATTAAGCGGTCAGTCAGCAACTAGTGATGCCGTGCCGAAGTGGTTAAAGCAGTTTCAGGATTATCCGGAACTGGCTAAACGACAATTTTCGGCTTTAACGATTCAGCGCGATGAGCAACAGCAATTACAGTTTAGTTTGAGTGCTTCCGCCGAACTTCAGCCTGACTTGAGGGGGGCGCATGACTGAGCGTTGGCAGCAATGGCAACAGCGCTTTGCCAGCTTAAGTTTACGAGAGCGAGCCTTAATCCTTATCTCGGGTTTCGTGGTATTGAGTTTTCCGGCTTATTATTTCTGGTTAGAACCAATGAGCTTGCAGCAAGCTAAGGCTAAGACAGCGTTTATTCGACTGAGTGCCGAGTTAAAAGAAAACCAAATACAGATCGATTATAGTCAGCGTAAACTCGCTGAAGATCCCAATGCAGAGATTCAGCGCCAAGTCGCTCAGCTAAGAGCGCAGTCTGGCCAGATTGACCGTCAGTTGGCTATTCAGCAAGCGGGTTTAATTCCAGTTGGGGAAATGGCCGAAGTTTTAGAACAATTACTGCAACATAGTGAAGGTTTGCAACTGTTGTCGCTAGATTCCATCGCACCAGAACCGGTATTAACTCGCGAGGAAGAGAGTGATAATAGCTTGAATTTTTATCGTCATGGGATCCGGCTTAAACTTACGGGGGGCTACTTTCCTCTATTAAAATATTTACAAAAAGTAGAAGCCTTACCGCAACGATTCTTGTGGCAATTAATTGAGTATCAGGTTGATGCTTATCCGCGGGCCAATATTACTATCGATATTTACACCTTAAGTAGTCATAAGGACTTTATTAGTGCTTAAGCAAATGATGGCTATTGTGATGATAGCGACAATGATACAAGGTGTCGCTTGGGCGAACAGTTTAAGTGATCCAACTGCGCCACCTCGTGAGCTGGGTCAGACAATCGCGAAGGCGACATTAGTGTTACCGAGTTTGCAGGCGGTGATTGTGGGCGGTTCTCAAACTGGTGCGGTTCTTAATCAGCGTTTTGTGGCATTAAATCAGAAGATTGATGGGTTTAGCTTAGTTCGCGTTGCCCAAGGTTATGTCGTTTTAGTGAAATCAAATCAATCATATCGAATTCAACTCGATACAGTTTCAGTGAAAGATTCCGTGGTACAGGGGCAGTAATAGATGTATATGAAATGGATTTTTGTAGGCCTGGCGGCAGTTCTATTAAATGCTTGTCAAACAACTCCTCGCCCCAATCCCAGCGAAGCGAAGCAAGCGATCACGGAAGCTCAGCAGCAAAGTGATATACCTAAACCTGCTTTAGATTTGCCCGATGCTGTTCAGGCGGAACTGATGCCTGAGTTAGCTTTACAACAAGATGATTTATTGCAGACAGAGCACCGCTTTGATGTGAATGCGCGTGATGTCGAAGCCAAGGCATTTTTTCCTGCCTTAGTTCAGGGGTCCCCGTTAAGTGTGGCGATACATCCCGGAGTTGAAGGAAAAATAAGCCTTCAGCTGAAAGAGGTGACGCTCAAAGAGACCATTGATGTGGTCGCCGATATGTATGGTTATGATATTCAACGACGCGGTAAAGTGTTACATGTTTACCCTGCGGGGATGCGTATTGAAACCATACCGCTAAATTATTTGATGCTCGAGCGTTATGGCTATACGCGAACTCGGATTAGCTCTGGAGGGATTACGGCTAATCAAGATAGTAACAATGGCTCTAGTAGCGGTGATTCGAACAATTCTTCAAATAGCAATTCGAATAGTTCAAATAGTTCAAATAGCAATTCGAGTCGTAGCGATAGTTTTGATGGTACTCGCATTGAATCTTCAACTGAAACGCGCTTTTGGTCAGAGTTGGAAGACTCATTACGCGGCATGATTGGCTTGAATAGCCGTAATGATGGCGCTTCAGCCTATGCGGAGGATGGCAGAATGGTCGTGGTGAGCCCCCAAGCCGGCTTAGTCACGGTTCGGGCTTTTCCTGATGAAATACGTACCATTAAGGCTTTCTTGAATCAGTCAGAAACTAACTTACAACGCCAAGTCATCCTCGAAGCAAAAATTATCGAAGTGACCTTAAGTGATGGTTACCAACAGGGCATTGATTGGACCAACGCGGGTGATTTAATCGGCTCGACCGAGGTTTTATTTAACAGTGTGTCACAGCTACCGGGTAATGCGATTAGCAGTGTTCTTGGGGGAGGAGGGGCGCTCACGATTACTGAAGGTAACTTCCAGTCAGTGGTCAACTTGCTGCAAACTCAAGGTGATGTGAATGTGCTTTCCAGTCCACGAATTACGGCCTCGAACAATCAAAAGGCGGTGATTAAAGTCGGGACCGACGAATATTTTGTGACTGATGTCTCCAGTACCACGATTAGTGGTACTTCAACGGTAACCACTCCGACCGTAGAGCTGACTCCCTTCTTTTCTGGCGTGGCCTTAGATGTGACACCACAAATTGATGATAATGGTCAAGTACTGTTACATGTTCACCCCTCGGTAACCGATGTGGTTGAGCAGCGTAAAGAGATTAACTTTGGCAGCGAAATGGGGAGTTTGGACTTACCCTTGGCACAAAGTGATATTCGCGAGACGGACACGGTGATTAAGGCTCATTCTGGAGATGTGGTGGTGATTGGTGGTTTGATGCGTAGTAAGCAGCAAGAATTAGTCTCCAAGGTTCCGTTTATTGGTTCTATTCCTGGCCTCGGCGAGTTATTTACCAACCGCTCTAAGGCAAGCTCTAAAACTGAACTGATTATTTTAATCCAGCCTACGGTGGTGCAACAACAAACTTGGCAGAATGAGCTGAAGAAGTCTCAAAAGCTGCTCAATACATGGTACCCAGAAGATAATTAGGCGGATTTAGTGGCGGTATATCTTAAGTATTTTGGCCTTTCTCAAGCGCCATTTGGTTTAACGCCAAACACCGGCCTGTATCAAGCGCTGTTGCCCCACCATGAAGCGATTCAGGTCTTAGAAACGGCACTTGCTTCGGGGGAAGGTTTTATTAAAGTGAGTGGTGAAGTCGGCACCGGTAAAACCTTATTGTGCCGTAAGCTGCTTAACGAGATGGCCGAGCAATATCAATTTGCTTATTTGCCTAACCCCAGTTTATCCGCTGAACAAATCCATGCCGCTTTAGCCAGTGAACTGGGTCTGATGCTTGAAACTGAGCGTTCAGCTCATCAGTTGTTGGAACTGCTGAATCATCGACTCATAGAGTTCGCCAGCCAAGATCGGCCGGTTGTATTGCTTATTGATGAGGCCCAAGCACTCAGCGATGAGGCGCTCGAAGTGATCCGTTTACTCGGTAATTTAGAGACCGAACAGCGTAAGTTATTACATGTGGTTTTATTTGGACAGCCGGAGCTAGACGAGCGTTTAGCGAGCCCCAAATTACGTCAATTAAGGCAACGGATCACTTTTTCATATCGTTTACGAGCGTTGCAAAAAGATGAAGTGGCCAGTTATATTCAACATCGCCTGCATTTGAGTGGTTATCGCGGAGGGCCATTATTCACCGCGGCTTCCTTAAACATGTTAACCGACGCCAGTCGCGGGATCCCCAGATTGATCAATATCCTCGCCCATAAAGTATTGATGTTGTGTTATGGGCAAGGTGCTCAGCAAGTGAGTGTGGCAATGGTGAAGCAGGCGATTGATGATACCGAGGATGCAAGCTTTAGGCGCAATAGTTTGGGGGTGATGGGCTTGGTCATCACTCTTGGACTTGGTATTGCCGCTGCTTTCTGGTGGGGGCTCAGGCAATGAGTGTGATTAATCAAATGCTGAAAGATTTAGATAAACGACAGCAGACCAATCCGCAGAGTATGTCACCTTTGGTGGACGATTCGGGGCGTAGTCTACGAGCCTACTTACTGATGGCGGTGGTCTTGCTCGCTCTCTCCGTTGCTGCCTGGTTAGCACTGCGTTATTTTCAGAGCATTCATATTGATAGTGATGTAAAGGTGCTGACTCAAGCAGATAGTTCAGGGCCTCAGTCGTCTGTAACGCCATCAGTAGAAGAACAAAATTTACAAACAGTTGCTAGCGCAATGGCTGTCACTTTGCCTATCGTTGAAAAGGGTCCGAGTATTGCCGCCGAGACGCCTTCATTGCTAGTCGCGCCTGGTGAAGCGATGCCATCAAAGCCGATGATCAAGGCTGCTTCGGTGAAAACAAGCGCCGTGGTTCAGCCCGCAGAGCAGAGTCGGTCCGTCGCCACTGAGGTCGGCCAAGAAACATCCGCTGCCATTCCCCGCAAGTCAGTCGAAAAGTTTGCGCCGCGCTCGGTTGCTGCGCTTGATGATCCGCACAAGACACAAGTTCAAGCGAAGCCGTTAGACACGGCATCGACAACGGCCAGTTTGCAAATCACCCCCATTACCTTAAGCTTGGAGCAGCGCGTTGACTTATACACCCGACGCGCTATGGAGGCCTTGGATAACAAACGTTTAGAGCAAGCACGCAGTGAGTTTAGTAAGGCCTTGCAATTAGATCCTCGTGCGCATTCGGTTCGCGAACAATTGGCTGCCTTACAGTTTGGTCGTGGCGATGTTAGTCGTGCGGTTGGCTTACTTGAAGCGGGGATTCAACTGAGTCCGCAACATAGTGGATTTCGTTTGATGTTGGCGCGGATCTTTGTTCAACAACAGAATTGGCAGCAGGCTTTGTTCTACCTTGATGCGCAGCGGCCAGAGGTGGCAGGGAACGTTGATTATTACGCCATGTTAGCGAGTTTGGCGCAGCGCTTAAATAAAACCGAGTTAGCCTTTGATAGTTATCGCTTGTTACTAAAACAACAACCTTCTCGCGCGCGTTGGTGGCTGGGTTACGCGATTGCCAACGATAAACTGGGTCATTATAAAGAAGCGTTGGCGGCTTATCATCAAGCCGAACAAATGGGGCAACTTTCTAGTCAAACCGGTGATTTTGTCACCAGCCGTATTCGGCAGTTGGAGCAATAACGATGGCGCAACCAAAATTACGTATGCGCTTAGGCGACTTGTTAGTTAATGAACTGGTGATTAGCGATGTACAACTAAGTCAGGCCTTAGCCAAACAAAAACAAACCGGACAAAAATTGGGCGCAGCGCTGATTGAGTTGGGTGTGATTAGCGAAATTCAGCTGTTAGAATTTTTAGCGCGCCAGTTAGGGATCCCCTTTGTTGATTTAGGACAAATTGCGGTGGATGCCAATGCTGCGGTATTGCTGAGTGAAGTACATGCTCGACGTTTAAGAGCATTGGTGATCCATAAAGATGCTGATGTATTAACCGTGGCTATTTCCGATCCGGCTGATCTCTCGGCGACCGATACCCTGGCGGGTTTATTGTCTCCGCATCAGCTTGAATATGTAGTGGTTCGAGAGTCTCAAGTACTAGAGGCTTTTGATCGCTTTTATCGTCGAACCCGTGAAATTGAAGGTTTTGCTCAAGAATTAAAAGAAGAATATGCCAGTAGCGATGAGTTCAATATTGGTTTGGTTACCGCCAATGATGAGAGCAACGAAACCACGGTGGTTAAATTGCTGCAGTCGTTATTTGAAGATGCGGTGCAGGTCGGGGCCTCTGATATTCATATCGAACCTGACGAAAAAGTATTGCGGATCCGGCAACGGGTTGATGGCGTTTTACAAGAAAGCGTGCTCAACGAAGTACAAATAGCCTCTGCCTTAGTACTACGTTTGAAGCTGATGTCGGGCCTGGATATTTCGGAAAAACGTCTCCCTCAGGATGGCCGATTTAATATTAAGGTTCGGGGTCATTCCATCGATGTGCGGGTATCTACGATGCCAATTCAAGCCGGAGAATCGGTGGTGATGCGTTTGCTGGATCAGTCCACAGGGATCCTTTCGTTAGAACAAACGGGCATGCCCACAGACATCATGGAGCGAGTTCGTCGTCAGCTGCATCGCCCACATGGCATGATTGTGGTGACGGGGCCAACCGGGAGTGGTAAAACCACCACTCTATACGGAGCCTTAACCGAATTAAATCAACCCGGCGCTAAAATTATCACCGTGGAAGATCCGGTGGAATATCGATTGCCTCGGATTAACCAGGTGCAGGTGAACACTAAGATCGGCCTCGATTTTTCGAGCATTCTGCGGACCACTTTACGTCAAGATCCCGATATCTTATTAGTCGGGGAGATGCGTGACCAAGAAACCGTAGAAATAGGCCTGCGTGGCGCCTTAACCGGTCACTTGGTTTTAACCACCTTACATACCAACGATGCCATTACCAGTGCGCTACGCTTAATTGATATGGGTGCGGCAGGATATTTGGTAGCGAGTTCCTTGCGAGCGGTGATTGCTCAACGTTTGGTGCGCCGTTTATGCGAAAACTGTAAACACCCGCAGCCATTAACTTCGGAACAGAAGGTTTGGTTAGAACATTTGAGCAATGACAACTTGTCAGAGAGCAAATTTTATCATGGGCGCGGTTGTCAAAGTTGTAATTACACTGGTTATAAAGGTCGCGTTGGGGTATTTGAATTACTGGAATTAAACGAAGCAATGATGGAATGTTTACGACGGGAAAACCCTGACGAATTTTCCAAAGTGGCCAAAGCCGCTGCTTCCTACCGTCCGCTCTCTTTGGCGGCGCTAGATTATGCGAAGCAAAGCATTACCTCGGTTGAAGAGGTGTTACGTTTAGTGGAAGAAATTGATCTCTACGGTTCGGTCGTGGGCCATTTGGACGAGGCCCACTAATGGCTATTTTCCACTATCAAGTTCGTGATAGTAGTGGTCGCTTAATCGATGGCGAGCTAGAGGCGAGTTCGCAAAATTCAGCGGCAGAAAGTTTGCTTCGCCGGGGATTGACGCCGATAAAAATTGCCGAAATAAAAGCCAAGGGTCAGGGCTTGAGCACGCTCGATTTAAGTGGCCTATGGCAAGGGCGGATCAAATTAGATGAGCTGGTGGTATTTACACGGCAGATGTATTCGCTGACCAAGGCTGGGATCCCAATTATGCGAGCGATTAATGGCTTAGCCGAGAGCGCGCATAGCAAGAGTTTACAACTAGCACTGGCTGGCGTTTACGATTCGCTCAGTAGTGGACGAACGCTATCGACGGCGATGGCGGAGTATCCTAAAGTCTTCTCGCAGTTGTTTGTTAGTATTGTGCATGTTGGCGAGAATACCGGTCAGTTGGAGCAAGCATTTTTGCAGCTATCCCAATATCTTGAGTTGGAGATGGATACCCGTAAACGGATTAAAACGGCAATGCGTTATCCAACCTTTGTGATCTTAGCAATTGTGATTGCAATGGTGATCCTTAATATTTTTGTGATCCCTAAGTTTGCCGAAATTTTTGGTCGTTTTAATGCCGAGCTGCCTTTGGCAACCCGAATATTAATTGGCACCTCGAACTTTTTTGTGAACTATTGGCCCTGGTTATTGGTGGCAGTGGTGGCTGCAATTTTTGCGGTTCGTGGGTATTTAGCCACGCCAGCGGGGCGGCTGCGTTGGGATAAAACCCGCTTGCGTTTACCGGTGGTGGGCTCGGTGATCGAGCGTTCATTGTTAGCCCGTTTCTCGCGTAGTTTTTCGATGATGCTTGGCGCCGGTGTTCCGCTTAACCAAGCCTTATCGCTGGTGGCGGCGGCGGTTGATAATGCCTTCATGGCTGAGCGGATTGTTGACATGCGGCGTGGGATTGAACGGGGCGAAAGCTTACTGCGTAACGCCACCGCGAGTGGTTTATTTACGCCATTGGTACTGCAAATGATCTCGGTGGGAGAAGAGACTGGTCAAGTGGATGAACTACTCGCCGAAGCCGCTGATTTTTACGAACGTGAAGTGGACTATGATTTGAAGAGTTTGACCGCGCGGATCGAACCTATTTTAATCTGTATTGTTGCGGTGATGGTGTTGATTTTAGCGCTGGGGATCTTTACCCCAATGTGGGATATGATGCGAGCTGTCAGGGGTGGCTAGACAGCGGGAGAACCGCAAAATGTCTTCTCACTCGGCTCGTTTTCGTTGGCTAGTGAGTCTATCCATTGTTTTGTTGCTTGTATGGTTGCTTTTAGCCAGCCTAATGAGGACAATAAACCATGCAGAACAACAGCTTGTAGAAGAGTATACGCAAACTTGGAAGTCTCAGTTAGGAGTGTTTCATGGTTTGTGGTTGGCCCAGTCGCGACCCAAGCAGCTAAGCTTAAATTTATATCAGCAAGCTTTAGAGCATCCGCAAGCGGCTGACGTCGATAGTTTTAGGCTGGAGATGAATGATGCTGGTTGGCCACAAGTGAGTTCAACTGCACAGTGTTTGCAATTGTGGCGGTATATGATTGGTTTTGAATTCAGTCTTGAAGCGCAAGCCAAGGCCAAGTATCAGCAGCAGCGCTGTTATTACCATTTGGCGCCGCAAGGTGAAATTATTTACCACGCAAGCCAGGGCTTGGTGACAAATCGATGATGATTGATGGGAGTGGATGGCAGGTGACGAAATATTCAACAGCAGGCGCGCTGCGGACTCAGCAAAGTGGTTTCTCGCTTATTGAATTGGTGATTGTGATTGTGATCCTCGGCATTTTGGCGGCGACCGCTTTACCCCGATTTTTAGATGTTACCGATGAGGCCAAAATCGCAAGTTTAGAGGGCGTTGCTGGTGGTTTTGCGACAGGGGTCTCCTTAGCTCGAGCGCAGTGGGAAGCCGAAGGCCGTCCCAGTGAAAACGGTAAAAATAAAGTGATTTATGACGCCCAGCAACTGTATTTAACCACGCCAACAGCGGCGCAAATTAGTAATGGCAGTGTGGCTCCCGGCTATCCAATGAGTAGTGACAACGAGGCAGTGGACCCGGGGACGATTTCGGGCAGCAAATGTATTAAGGTATGGGAGGCAATCTTACAGAATCCAGCAAGAGCTACCGCCAATTTTAGCGAAGTGGCGACCCAAGGCGATTACTATAAGTATTATGCCACCGTGACCGGTGCAGCAGAAGCCAGCCGTTGTATCTTTTATCAGGTGAATTCCTTGGCAAAAAGTAGCGATGGCAGTTATTTAAACCCAGGAAGTGATGAAACATCATCCAATAATTTTAGCTATCAGCCTGCCGCGGGGCGGGTATTTACCAATATTCCTAACTAACGATTTTAAATCAATAATTTTCTAAGGATATAGAAATGAAAACAATGAAACAACAAGGCTTTACGCTCATCGAATTGGTGATTGTGATTATTATTTTGGGGATCTTGGCGGTGACCGCCGCACCAAAATTTCTGAATCTCACTGATGATGCGAGAACCTCTACAGTCAAAGGTTTGGAAGCTGCACTCAAGGGAGGGGCAAATCTGGTATACAGTAAGGCTGCTATTGCAGGACAAGAGAAATCATCAGCGGTAACCTTGACAGATCCTGCGGTAGCCGTCCGTTTTGGCTACCCTGATGGCACTGCATTTGGTAGTACTCAAATAAATTTATGGTTAGATGTTACCTTGGCTGATTGGACTGTTACGCCTTCAACACCAGCAGTGAATACCGCAGTAACCTTTGTCCCCGCAGATTATACTCCGCCAACGGGCAAGTCTTGCCAAGTGATTTATACGCCTGCCGTAAACTCTGGTGATGCTCCAGATGTAACATCGACAACAGATGGCTGTTAATGAGTTAAGGGCTAGCTTCGGCTAGCCTTTATTAATTTTGGGTGCACTTGCATATCCCGCTAAGACCTCATTGCCGTTATACCGGTTTCACTCTGGTTGAACTGGTGATTACTCTCATCTTAATCGCTATTTTGGCGGTGACGGTGGCCCCAAAGTTTTTACGTAGTGGTGTTGATGAACTGAGTTTACGCGAGCAACTGGTGAGTCGTTTGCAGTTGGTGCAAACTCAGGCGATGAATAGCTATCCGGATGAGAATAATAACCATCAGCGCTGCTTCTTCCTGCAAATTGATGCCCACTCCTATTATTCTGGTGAAATTGATACGAGTGGTCGTTGCCGTGACCAGCCCATCGGTCCGACCACGGTCGAATTCTCCGAGCGACTCACGGTGAGTCAGGGAAAGCTGGTATTTAATGGCATGGGGCGAGTTATTCTCGCCGACTCCAGCCTGTGTCGTCGCCTGCCTTGCCGCATTACTATTCAGGGAGAGCAAAGCCAAGCCATTGTGATTGAGGCGGAGGGTTACATTCATGCCGAATAAGCATGTTGTGAGCCGTGCGGTGGTGCGCGGGTTTACCCTGATTGAGCTGGTGGTTGGCATGGTGGTCATGGCGATAGCACTGGTGGTGATTAGCTCTTTTATGGCGCCCTTGGCGCGGCGTAGCATCGATCCGGTTTATCAGATCCGCGCCGCTGAGTTGGGATCCAGTCTGATGAATGAGATCTTGACCAAATCCTTTGATCAGCGCTCTGATCATACTGGCGGAGGCCTCTGGCGTTGCGGCGAAGCGTCTGCACCAACCGCTTCTCAAATTTGTACGACTCGCGCAAATTATGGTCCCGATGGCGAGAGCCGTGCGCAGTATAACGATGTGGATGATTATGTGACCGATGGTCGGTATATCACCATCGACGATAGTCTGGGCGTCGATTTAGCCGATGTGTATCGTCATTATAGTTATCGAGTGGCGATTGATAGTTCGGAGCATGGGCAAAATCAGGCGAAACGGATTGACCTGTGGGTGAGAGCACCTAATTCGGTAGACTATGCTTTTAGTGCCTATCGGTGGAATTACTGATGAAGCGCCCGAGCGGTTTCACCCTCATCGAATTAGTGCTCACCATGGTACTGCTGGCGATTTTAGCCATCGCCAGCAGTGATTTTATTCGTACCGGTAGCTTAATTTATCGCCAAGGGGCCGACCGCCAGGTATTGCTCGGCGAGGCTCGTTTTGCCCTGCAGCGCTTGAGTCGGGAGTTGCATAATAGCCTACCCAATAGTGCTCGCTTGGATCCCAATAAGAATAATCAAGCTGACTATTGCCTGAGTTTTGTGCCAACGCTTTCCAGTCATACCTATATTGACCTGCCCATTGCCCCGAATAGTGCAGTTTCTGCCAGTGTGGTCACTTCCCCGAGCCAGCCGGTGGTCGCGGCGCAGGGCAATGCTTGGGCTAGTGTTTATGTATTAAGTAGCAATGAAGTTTTAAATGGCGCGGGTCAGTTGCTCGATGCTGGCTGTGATTTAGAGACCGGCAAAGTGTTTTGTCTAAATAGCATGCGCGCAGATGCGGGTTCAGGGCTGAGTACGCTCAATTTTGCTAATCCGGTGAATTTTGCCAGTGGTTCTCCAGCGCAGCGTTTGTTTATTCTTAGTGAGCCGGTGCGCTACTGTGTCGAAGGCAGCAATTTAATCCGTTACCAGCCAGCGAGTGCTACCAATGGGGTGTTGATGGCAAGTAAACTACAGATGCCAAGCTCGGTTCAGCCGTTTCGGGTAGTTGAGCCCAGCTTAACCCGAAACGGTTTAGTGAATCTGCGCCTGGCCTTTGTTGAAAATAATGAAGTAGTGGAATTTAATCATGACATTGTGGTGCTCAACCAACCGTAGTTTGTATCGCTTACCCAGTCGGTGCGACCGCCAGCGCGGTAGCGCTTTGCTGGTGGCTTTGTTTGTGATTGTGGTGATGGCGCTGCTGGGGGCGGGCTTAAGCAGCATGATCCAAGATACTTCGCGCAATGCCGCCTGGGAGGTCTTGGGCACCCGGGCCAACCTAGCCGCGGCATCGGGCTTGGAGCAGGCCTTGTCCGAGTTATTTCCGCTTAATCTGCCTAATCCTGCTGATTGTGCCGACGTGAACTTAAATCCCACGTTGACCGGTGAAGGTTTTGCCAACTGTCGTGTGCAGCTTCGCTGTAATCGCCTGGCGGTCTCGGCGGTGGGGTTATCTGATACGCGCTTTTTTGATTTGAGCGCCACCGCCAGCTGTGGCGCAGGTGGGGTGGCGGTACAACGCAGCCAAAGGGTACAGACCCGGAGTTCCTTATGAACTATTTAAAGCAGGTTGTTCGTTTGTTGTTTGATGGTGCTTCTGGTTTGGCCTTAAGCTTATTGGTGTCACACAGTGTTTGGGCGGTGGAATGTGGTGAAGTGTTCTCAGGGCCAATCGCGTCTTCAGCGCCAAATTCGGTACTTTCCATCGGTTATGAAGCGCAAATATTTGGTTCCAATCAAGGTCAGTTGGATGTTGCGGATATAGATAACGAGGGTTCTTTCACATATACCTGTCCTGACGCCAACCGAGAGTGCCGGGTAAGCGGTGAGTTAGCTAATGACGGGACTAATGTTGCCGTTAAGAAAAAAAGTCGAGGCCAGTCCGTCAATGTTGGTTATCAAGAGAGCATTACGCTTGGTGGCGAGGCCTACAACACCGATAATTTTGGCGATATTCGAGGCGGCACGCGAAGTGTCATTACTTTTTCAAGCCAACGCGATGAGTATTTCATCAAAAATATTGCTCTGGATTACCAGAGTATTTTGCGCCTTTCACCAGGAAGCTATTGGATCGATGGAAATTTTGATCTCGGGGGTAATGCAAAGCTCGAAGTGCTGGGCAACAGCGGTACCGTTAAAATCTTTGTTAAAGAACACTTTATTACTGGCTATCAATCGCAACTTAATTTCAATGGCAATCCACTACGATTAGCGATTTATACGCGAGACAGAATTGAGTTAGCTCAGGAGACCAAAGCTGCATTTGTTGCTTATGCTCGAAAAAATATTCGCCTAGAGTACCAAGCCGAAGTCAGCGGAGCCTTATTCTCTCGACACAAAATTATAGACTTAGCCCAAGGCAGCAAAGTTTACGGTGTTGCAAATGCTGGCGAAGTCGATTTTTCGCCGATGTGTGAAGGCACATATACCCCACCGCCAGTTTGTCCTGCGGGCTTGAATTTTTCTACTTATGATAGTCGCCCTTGGAATAGTGAGCGAAAACAGCGTTCGCCCGAAAATGCTAAGCAGTACCAGAAGCTTGTTAAGCAACAAGCGGTAGAGAAATACTATTTAGGCAGCTCTATTTTAACTCGGATTAATGGTGGCGGCCGAGATGTGAATCCTCACAGTTCACAACAAGATTACTACCTGGGAATTATCAGCGGTTATTTGAATGCCCCAGAATCAGGGACTTACCAGTTTGCGGTGGATGGGGATGATGCAGTTGAGCTGCTGATTGATGAGCAAGTGGTCACTGGCTACTATGGTCTACATAGTAAATCTGAACAACCGCAAAATCGAGTGTCTCTGAACTTGGCAAAAGGTTGGCACAAAGTTGAGTTTCGATATCATGAACATACAGGTAATGAGTATTATTATCTGTATTGGCAAAAACCTAGTGAGCATCGCTTAACTATTATTCCTGCGAGTCAATTTCAAACCTGTATTGGTGACCCGCCGGTGGGGGAGGCGGCGCTAAAACTGGAAGTGGCCTCTATCGGCTTAAGTTGTGAAGCGCATACCGTTACTTTAACCGCGCTGCTGGATGGTGCGGTTGATCAAAGCTTTCTCGGCTCGGTGGATTTAAGCAGCAGTAGCGGTAATGGCGAATGGGCAATCCTCAATCCGGCCAACAACGGTTATGGCAGCTTAAGCCCGAGTATTAATGGTGCGGCTCAGTATACTTTTGCAGCCGATGATCAAGGCCAAGTGCAGCTGAGTATCTTTCATGCCCTTGAGGGGCAGACCAGCCTGAAAGCTCAGGATGGCAGTATTTTTGATAGTCAGAATGTTGATTTTAAAGCCTACGGTTTCAAAACTGAACTAAGCGGCAGCTATGGGGAGAACCCGCATATCGCGAATACCGATGCGCGTTTGCGCTTAACCGCCGTGGGTAAAAATCAAGATGGCCCGGGCTGTGCGCAGATCGTCAATTATGCGGGCGAGAAATCGCTATCTTTCTGGAGTGACTACCTAAACCCCAGTCAGGGCTCGCAGAGCTTGAGTGTGAAGGGGACTTTAGTGGGCGCAGCAGAGCGTGAGGCGAGCGATGTGAAGGTTCAGTTTACCGCTGGTCAAAGCGAGAACATCGCCTTGGTTTATCCCGATGCTGGCAAGATTGCGGTAAATTTTCGAGATAAAAATGACAGTATAGATGATGAGGGTCTGCAGACCTTACGTGCCAGTGTCAACCTGGATTGGCTGCCAGAGCGTTTTGTTTGGAGCGATGTTCGCTCCCCAAGCGGGAAGGAGAACCCGCAGGGGACGGCCTCAAGCGGGGATGGCTTTGTTGCCGCCGGCGCGCCCTTTGGGGCTGAACTGGTGGCGCTGAAGGGTAATTGCGATGGCCCGCTTACAGATTGTACCACGGCTAATTTTAAGCCCGAGTCGAGTCAGGCGGTGAAAGTCAGTTATCAATTAAATACTCCACTCGATCCCGATGGGAGTGGCCTTATAGAGGTGTTTGATGGTGAGCTAACGGTAGCTGATGTGACTTGGGAAAATGGGCGGGCGACTTATGAGGGTTTAGCCTGGAATGAGGTGGGGAGTATCGCCTTAAAGGCGCAGCTTGTCTCTTATCTCGATTATACTTTTCCACTGACCGCGGCCAATGGTGAGGTATTTACGCCGCAAGGCAGCGTTGATGTAGGCCGCTTTTATCCGGCATATTATGGCCTTGACTCCTCAGAGATTCGCGCGGGCTGTGGCAGTTTTACTTATTTGGGTCAACCGCAACAACAGTTAAGCTGGAAGATTGGCGCCTATAATACTGGTGGAGACTTGGTTAAGAATTATGATTCAGCTACCGATTATCGGGTGCAGGTGGTGGCTCAGGGCGGGGAGCCCAAGGATCATTGGCAGTTAGGTGGTTTGAGTGATGAGCAGGTGAATCAACGCTGGCTCATCGACCCGGTGCCGCAAGGCTGGTCGCAAGGCTGGTTTGAGCTCTCTTCCCCCGTAAGTTCCGGTTTAACTAAGCGCGAAGGCGTGGTTGGCGAAGAGCCGATTCGCGACATGGAGATTGGACTGGTTTTAATCGATCAAGATGGCGCGCAGTTTAACTGTAATGACGATGGTAGTTGTTCCTTAGGTCAAGCGCCGGAGTTTCGCCACGGGCGTTTGCGTTTGAACAATGCTTATGGCTCTGAGTTGCAGCCGATCGCGGCAACTGGTGAGGTGCAATATTTCTTAAATGGCCGTTATCAAGCCAATACTGAGGATACTTGTACCGATGTGAGTCAGAATATACTACAGGTTGCGCCCGAAGCGGCGGCACTGCCCCCGAACTTAGAAACAATTGCAGCTGTGGGGGAAGGAGCCAGCCGTGTGAAGGTCAGGTCGTCTGCGATAAATCAGGGCATTTTGTGGTTTGACTTTGCTTCTCCGGGGCAAAATAACACCGGCAGCGTGCAGTATTGGTTAGACTTCAATCCTGATCATCATCCTGCTAACCTTTGGTTGCGCGATGACTGGAATGGAGACGGCCGTTTCGATGATAATGATGATCAAGCCGGCGCAGGAGAAGTGAGTTTTGGGATCTTCCGCCAGAGTGAGCGCGTGATTGAGCGGCGGATGATCTATTAAACAAAGCGTTTCGTGTTCAGTGAGCATCAGAACTTAAGGTCTGTGTCTCGCCTTGGTCAATCAGCTTGATGCAGTTGTTGGGACTTTCTTAGTGCAAGCTTATGATTTGGCTTATTTTTATTTGCTAGGCTTCGCTTAATTTTTTTGCGGTTTTTTTTGTTTCAAAGTGAGTGGTCGCTTGTTGTAAGGGCTGTTAAGAGGCGAGACTTAAGCCATGTTTTATAACAACAGTAGAGCGATTGGAGCTCAAGCTTGAGGCTTCAGTGGATTGATACGGCATCAGCCAATTCAGATTCGCGGTTGCCTTAGCCAAACGAGCGATCAGTATCACCAGATGAGTCGCAGCTATTGGGCTCAATTGATATACGGCCTTACTCATCTGCTTGAAAGTTTATCGATCCTGCTGTTTTGTTTATAAAATGTGCAACACCGCTGTGGTGAAGTCTGATCTTCGGTGATAGTCCTCACTATACTTTGTTTGAAACCAGAGTATGCTTGCTCATCTTGGCCTGCATTGGTAAAGTGAGCCAAGTTTTAATCGCTTATCATCGATACTATTTCTTCTCAGGATTTGCCTAGCTATGTTTAAAAAGCTTCGAGGCTTGTTTTCTAACGATTTGTCTATTGACTTAGGAACAGCTAATACACTTATTTATGTTAAAGATCAGGGGATCGTGCTTAACGAGCCTTCAGTTGTCGCGATTCGTCAAGAACGTGGTGGTAGCCCTAAAAGTGTAGCGGCTGTAGGACATGCCGCCAAGCAAATGTTGGGGCGTACTCCCGGTAATATTTTAGCGATCCGTCCTATGAAAGACGGTGTGATTGCCGATTTCTATGTGACCGAAAAAATGTTGCAGCATTTCATCAAACAGGTTCACGATAATAACTTTTTACGCCCAAGCCCACGGGTCTTGGTGTGTGTGCCTTGTGGTTCTACTCAGGTTGAGCGTCGCGCCATTCGTGAATCGGCGATGGGTGCAGGTGCCCGAGAGGTGTATTTAATTGATGAGCCAATGGCCGCTGCGATTGGTGCAGGTTTACCGGTATCGGAAGCGACCGGATCGATGGTCGTGGATATTGGTGGCGGGACCACCGAAGTGGCTATTATCTCATTGAATGGAGTGGTTTATTCATCTTCGGTACGGATCGGCGGTGATAAGTTCGACGATGCGATTATTAATTACGTGCGCCGCAATTATGGCAGCTTGATTGGCGAAGCAACTGCAGAACGCATTAAACACGTGATTGGTTCTGCCTATCCTGGCGATGAGGTGCGCGAAATAGAAGTTCGCGGGCGTAATTTAGCGGAAGGTGTGCCAAGAAGTTTCACCTTGAATAGCAATGAAATTTTAGAAGCCCTGCAAGAGCCTTTATCTGGCATTGTGAGTGCGGTGATGGTTGCCTTAGAGCAAAGCCCGCCGGAGTTAGCTTCAGATATTTCTGAACGTGGCATGGTATTGACCGGTGGCGGTGCTTTGGTGCGTGATTTAGATCGTTTACTCATGGAAGAAACCGGTATTCCGGTTGTTGTTGCTGATGATCCGCTCACGTGTGTTGCTCGTGGTGGTGGTAAGGCCATTGAAATGATCGATATGCATGGCGGCGATTTATTTCATTACGAATAAATCCGCTGCAATGGCGAGTGCTTGATTAGCCTCGCCATTTCTCTTCTAAATCACTCAGAAAATTATTCAGGTAAAGACCGATGAAACCCATCTTCGGCTCAGGTCCATCTATAGAACTTCGCCTTTTATTGGCGATTGCCTTGTCTTTATTTCTTATCTTCGCCGACAGTAAACTATTGGCCTTTCAGCCTTGGCGGATCTATTTGCATTCATTGGTCAGTCCTTTGCAATATATTGCCAATATGCCGGGTCAGTTGATGGATTCAATGTCTGATCAGTTGGAGACTCGTCAACAGCTAAAACAGCAGAATAACATCTTAAAAGAACAGCTGTTGCTGAATCGGGCGGATCAGTTATTGTTGGAAAGTTTAGCCAAGGAAAATGCTCGTTTACGCGCCTTGCTGGGCTCGCCTGTGCGTCACGATAGTCGCAAGCTGGTGGCCGAAATTATGGCGGTGGATTCGGATCCATTTTCTCATCAAGTGGTGATCGACAAAGGTCAACTTGATGGTGTGTTCGAAGGTCAGCCGGTGATTAACGATGTGGGAGTGATTGGCCAGGTACTACATGTGGGCACCACCACCAGTCGAGTACTATTGATCACCGATGCCAGTCATGGCATTCCGGTGCGGATTGCCCGTAATGACATCCGGGCGGTGGCGAATGGCACCGGAGAGCTGGGTCGGTTACAGTTACCGCATATTCCGCGTAGTACTGATATTGTTGAAGGCGATGTATTAGTCACATCTGGTTTGGGAGGGGTATTTCCTGAAGGATATCCGGTTGCGCTGATTAGTCGTTTTGCTTATCAAGAGGGCAAGCCCTATGCTGATGTGGTTGCGACGCCCTTGGTTCAGTTAGATCGTTTACGTTATTTATTATTGATTTGGCCGTGATAGTGGGTTCGGCAACAAAGGCTTTTGCATGTTAGAAAAAATTAATGGTCGCGGGACCATTCTCTGTTGTCATTTAATTGCCTTAATATTGGCGATTATTCCCTTGCCTTTGGTCGCCGATGCTTTTCGTCCCGACTGGGTATTGCTGGGGGTGTTTTATTGGACCATTGCCTTACCACATCGCAGTAATGTGGGGAGTGCGTTTTTAGTCGGATTTATCCTTGATATTCTGCTGGGTTCAACTTTGGGAGTTAGGGCGCTTGCGATGTCGATCGTCGCCTATCTTGCGGCGACCAATTTTACCCGTTTACGCAATTTTTCGGTGTGGCAACAAGCCTTGGTTGTAGCTGTGATGGTTGCCCTTGCGAAGTTGGTGGTATTTTGGGCCGAATATTTAGTGCTGGATATACATCTGCCTGAGGGGTATTTCTATCCTGTGATTACTTCTGCGGTTGCTTGGCCATGGATATTCTTATTGTTACGTAAATTGCGTCGCCAATGGAAAATAACGTGAAGCAAGCTTACCCGCTGATTTTGGCTTCGGCCTCCCCCCGAAGAATCGAGTTACTCACTCAGTTGGGCTGGGCCTTTAGTGTGCAAGCGGCCGATATTGATGAAGCGGTGTTAGCAAATGAAACGCCAGAGCAATTAGTGAGGCGTTTAGCCGAGCAAAAGGCGGCGGTTATATATCGTCAGCAAACGGATGCGACCAGCGCAGTGCTGGGGTCGGATACAATCGTAGTTTGTCAGGGGCAGATTTTAGGGAAACCAAAAGATCAGGCCGATAGTCAACGAATGCTTCAGTTGTTAAGTGCCAAGCAGCATCGAGTGATGACTGCTGTGTGTTTGTATTATCAAGATCAGCCCCATACCGAATTGGTCACCACTCAGGTGAAGTGCTGTGCTATTTCTATGCAGCAAATGAGCGACTATTGGGCCAGCGGCGAACCCTGCGATAAAGCAGGGAGTTATGCGATCCAAGGGATCGGTGGTAAATTTGTTGAAGCGATTGAGGGCAGCTATAGCTCGGTGGTCGGGCTTCCCTTAGTTGAAACCGATCGTTTACTTCATTGTTATTTAACTTGCTAGGTTACTATGTCAGCAGAATTATTGATTAACGTCACTCCAACTGAAACCCGTGTTGCTTTAGTCGATAGCGGGATCTTGCAAGAAACGCATGTTGAGCGTGATGCGCGTCGTGGAATTGTTGGCAACATGTATAAAGGGCGAGTGAGCCGAGTGCTACCTGGAATGCAAGCAGCATTTGTTGATATCGGTTTAGATAAAGCGGCTTTCTTGCATGCATCGGATATTGTGCCCCATACCGAATGTGTGGATGTTACCGAGCAAGAACACTTCCAAGTGGGTAATATCGCCGAATTGGTTCGCCAAGGTCAAGATATTATGGTGCAGGTGGTGAAAGATCCCTTAGGCACTAAAGGGGCTCGTTTAACCACCGATATTACGCTGCCTTCACGCTATTTAGTTTTTATGCCGGGCAGCAGCCATGTTGGTGTCTCACAACGTATTGAGAGCGAGGAAGAACGGGAACGGCTGAAAGATATTTGTGCCGATTTTGTGGACGAACTGGGTGGTTTTATCATTCGTACTGCAGCCGAAGGGGTTGGCGCAGAAGAGCTAGAGCGAGATGCTGCTTTCTTAAAGCGGGTATGGCGTAAAGTTTTACAACGAAAAGAAAGCTCCGCCTGCAAAAGCCAGTTGTACGCAGAGCTAAATTTAGCTCTGCGTATTATTCGTGATTTTGTCGGCACTCACTTGGATCGGATCCGAGTAGATTCTCGGGAAACCTATGAACAGTTGATTTCTTTTTGTGCTGAATTTGTGCCCGAGTTTACCGAGATCCTAGAGTACTATGCCGGTGAGCAACCTATTTTTGATTTGTTTGATATTGAAAACGAAATCCAACGTGCCTTAAAACGCCGAGTTGATTTAAAGTCGGGTGGGTATTTGATCATCGATCAAACTGAAGCGATGACCACCATTGATATTAATACCGGCGCTTTTGTCGGCCACCGAAATCTTGAAGAAACAATTTTTAATACCAATATCGAAGCGACACAATCAATTGCTCGTCAATTACGTTTACGTAATTTAGGTGGTATTGTGATCATCGACTTCATCGATATGTCTGAGACGGAACACCAGCGCCGAGTGTTGCATAGTCTAGAGCTCGCCTTAGCAAAAGATCGTGCGAAAACCAATATCAGTGGTTTTTCACAGCTTGGTTTGGTGGAGATGACGCGTAAGCGTACTCGAGAAAGTATTGAACATATTCTTTGCGGCGAGTGTCCAACCTGTCGTGGTCGTGGAACTGTGAAAACAGTAGAAACGGTTTGTTATGAGGTTTTACGGGAGGTGATACGGGTGAACAGAGCTTATGATGCTGATAATTTCATCGTGTATGCGTCGACTCAAGTTGCGGAGATGTTAGTGGGTGAAGAGTCCCATAGTTTGGCGGAGCTAGAGGTGTTTATTGGCAAGCAAGTGAAGATCCAAACTGAACCGATGTATAGCCAAGAACAATTCGATGTGGTCTTAATGTAGATCTATGTTGAAGGCTTTCTCCCGAAGTGCTCGTCAATGTTGGCATGGTTTAGCGCTATTATTAGTTATTGTTGCCGTGTGCTTAAGTTTAGCTCGCGGCATTTTAGCATTTGCCAGCCATTATAAAGATGACATTGCCGCTTGGTTGATTAAAGGGCAGGACGCTAGCCTGAGTATTGGTCAGCTTAATGCTCGTTTACATAATTTCCGTCCGATGTTGGTATTTGAAAATAGCCAAATTGCCATCGGTAAAGATCGTGATACTCAGTTTCACGTTGATGCCTTAATGCTAGAACTAGATCTTTGGCAAACACTGGAACAGAGAAAGGTGGTGTTTAAAGATTTGGTGCTAGATGGCTTGAGTTTTCAGCTGGATGTAGCACCTTCTGAATCAGAAGAAACGATCGATTACTCACATTCTTATCAAGCGATTGCTGATACCTTTTTGGAGCAGTTAACTCGTTTTAGCCTCACCAATAGTATCATCCTACTGAACTTCCCTGAGCATCAACTTAAACTCGATATTGCGAATTTGGATTGGCTGAATAGTAATGGCCTCCATCAGGGCGATGGAGAAGTGCGGATCGGTCAAGGTTTGGAGAGTGGACGGGTTAAATTTCGAGTGGACTTAAGCGGTGATGCCAGTCAAATAAAGCAGTTGAGCGGGCATTTTTTCGCGGAAGCGGAACATCTTAATGTAAATACCATCCCGCTACTTTCTGGGAAAGTTTCCAGCCAATTGAGCAGTGACTTAAATCTTTCGTTATGGGGCGATTTTGGTGCGAAACAGCAGCAACGTTGGGTCATGCAATGGCAGCCGAGTAGTGTATTCTGGGGAGCAGAAGAATTACAGCAGCTGCACATTAATGGTGGTTTGTTACAGGCGCTGCAAGTGGGTCAACAATGGCGGGTGGATAAACTGCCGTGGGTACTGAACATGAATGGTCAGCCCAACAGTGACTTTGACTTACAGGCTGTGGTGAGTCAACAGCGGCAACTTTGGCAGATCCAACATTTGGATCTTGCAGCCTGGTCTGGCGCGATAGATTGGTTGGCTGCCGATAAGCAAGATATTGCATGGTCGAAATTGCTACAGGCGGGTACTCTGGAGCAATTGAAGCTTGAATACTTACCGCTTAGCAAGCGGTGGCAATATCAGGCGCAACTATCGGATTTAAGCGCTCAAGGGCAGTCTTTTATTCCAAGTTTTGAGCAGTTAAATGTTCACTTAGCGGGTGATGAACAAAGGGCTCAAGTGCATTTTAAACAACAGGGGAAGTTTGGCCTGGCGGTTCAATTTTCTGAAACCTTTGAAATCGAGGCTTTTGATTCAGTGGTAAATATCGATTTTGCTGATTCAGCGCTTCGCTTAAGTAGTGCCTATACTCAGTTACGAACCCCTGAATTAGATCTGCTCGCCCAGTGGTCTTTGCAATGGCCAAAGCAGGGTCAATGGCCATTACTCAGCCTAATCGCCAACGCAGAAGTTAAAGATGCGGCAAAAGCCTATCGTTATTACCCCAAAATTATGCCGGGTAAGGTGTTCGATTACCTTAAACCAGCCTTATTAGCGGGCCAAGCCAAGCATAGTCAGGTGTTGTGGTACGGACAACTCAATCATTACCCCTATCAGCAACACGATGGTATCTTTCAAGCTTTTGTTCCACTGAAAGATGCCCGTTTTAAATTTGACCCTCATTGGCCAAACCTAGAGAAGCTGCAGCTTGATCTACTGTTTCAAAATGATGGCTTGTTTATGGAAAGCAACCAAGCGCTCTTGGGAGCGGTACCAGCACAACGGATTACTGCGAGTATTCCTGAATTTCACCATGATTCAGAGTTATTTATCACTGGTGATATCAAGGCGCCCGCAAAGGCCGTGGCTGACTATTTGATGCAATCTCCGGTCACAGCCTTAAGTAGTAGCTTGCAGCAACTGCCGTTAAGCAATGGTGATGTTGCGGGGCAGGTGTATCTTCATATCCCCTTATCTGGCGGCGAAGTAGAAGTGAATGGTCATGTTGACTTTTTGGGGAATAATTTGGCCATTATTCCTACTGGGATGAAGCTTAACCAACTCAAAGGACGGCTGTCTTTTCAAAATGAGAAGTTGCATAGTAATAAACTCAGTGCGATTTGGCGTGGCATGCCGCTGGATGTAAAATTAAAGACTGAGGCACAAGCGGCTCATTATCAGCTTGATTTCGATCTCGCTGGGCGTTGGAAAATCAACGCAGCAGAGCGCGCTTTTGGTTTACCTTTAAGCGAGTATGCGACAGGTGACTTAGCCTGGCAGGGTGATCTAAATATTCAGTTGAAGCCGCAAGGCTTATTTGACTATCGTGGTGATTTTCGCTCTGAATTACTGGGTTTAGCATCACGGCTTCCCGCGCCCTTGGGGAAAACTAAAACGCAGCTCTGGCCGACAGCCTTAAGTGTGAGTGGTAATAATCAAGCCAGTGATATTCGTTTGGAAAGCAATCAGTTGGTCTCCGCAGAGCTGACATTAAGTTATCAAAATGAGCAGAAAAAAATCACTCATGGTCTACTGAATCTGGGCGCCAATAATGATCTGCTTTGGCAGGGCAATGGTTTAGCGATGTCTTTTGATTTTGCTGAACTTGAACTGCAACCTTGGTTGAAGTGGATGAAACAACAAGCTAATTTTGTTCCGCAAGAAAAACTGAGTGACTTTCGCAACGTGAGTTTTGAGCGCCCGCCCCTCATGTTTATTCGCGGCAAGGTTCAGCAAGCTCATTTATTGGAACAAGATCTCGATAATTTTGATTTTGCCTATCTTCCTTTGAGTAAAACTCAGTTGCAAATTAGTTCGGATCAATTGTTGGCAAGTATTGCTGCGCCCTCTCAGCCCAGTCTCGAAATGCCAGTACAGGTCAAGATTGAAAAAGCCATATTACCGAATTTGAAGTTTAGTCTTGAGCCTGACAACCGCGCCTCTGAGTCGGCGGATTCGGAATCATTGTTCGCCCCTGAGCCAGTTTCGTTATTGCAACGATTACCGCCTTTTGTGCTTGAATGTGATGCTTGCCAATTTGCAGATTATCGTCTGGGTAAGCTTAAGCTGGATATGCCAATAGTGGATCATCGTCTGGAAAATGGTCGCTTATGGATTGATTGGGGACATAGTCAGCTCACTTCTGCGTTGTTTTGGACCGAAAGCGAACACGGAGAACAAGCGGGAGTGGCTGGAACTTTGAATAGTGACAGCATGGAGCAGATGATTGAAACGATGGGCATAACCAGCCCTCTCAAAAGAACGCCGGCAAACTTTAGCTTTGACCTTAGCTGGCAAGATGCACTTTATCGGCCTCAAAAAGGGTCTCTAGATGGCAAACTATCGATGAAAACAGGTAGTGGTGCCCTCACCGAAATGAGCGATAAAGGTACTCGCTTATTGACTTTAGCTAGTCTCGATACGATTCGACGACGTTTGAAACTTGATTTTAGTGACGTGTTTGAGAAGGGCCTGCACTTTGATTCAATGAGTGGCTCGATCAATTTAAAACATGGGGTAGCTGATAACCAAGATTTTTATTTAGATGGGGTCGCCGGTACCATGCGTGGTAAAGGAAAAGTTGATTTTGGGGATGGTAAAGTTGATTATTTAGTAAGTTATTCACCTAAAGTGACTTCTAGCTTACCCGTTTTAGCCGCTTTTTTGGTTACCCCTGTGACGGGGGTTGCAGTACTTGCGCTATCGAAGTTACTTGAGCCGGTGGTGGAAGTGGTGACTCAAATTGATTTTGCTCTTAAAGGTAATATTCGCCAGCCTGAATTAATTGAATTAGAACGCGTGAAACAAAAAATTGAAGTCCCCGATGAGTTTAGAAAGGAGAACGCACGTTAATGAATTTACTTGCCTTACAAATGAATTCGAGTGCCAACTTAGCTGACAACCTACAACAGGCAGAGCGCTTGCTCGCTCAGGCTAAACCACAAAGCGGAGATTTAGTGCTTTTGCCGGAAAATTTTGCGGCTTATGGGGCAGGGGAGCAGGGATATATGCAGCTGGCGGAAGCTTTAGGCGATGGACCGATCCAACAATGGCTCGCCGAGCAAGCTAAGCGCTATGGAATATATTTGGTGGCAGGCAGTATGCCAACGCTGGCCGAAGATGACACCCGTTGCTATACCTCATCTTTGGCTTTTTCCCCTCACGGCAAATTACTTCAGCATTACCACAAGTTGCATTTATTTGATGTTGATGTCGCCGACAATGTGGGGGCTTATCGAGAGTCAGATTATTTTATCGCGGGTCAGAATTTGGCGTGGTTTGATATTGGTGAATATCGAGTTGGGATGGCGATTTGTTTTGATTTGCGTTTCCCTTATTTATTTCAGCTGTTGCGCGAACAGGGCTGTGATATTGTATTACTACCAGCTGCATTCACCGCAGTGACGGGAGAGGCGCATTGGGGACCTTTATTACAGGCCCGAGCGATCGAAAATCAATTTTATTTGGTGGCGGCTAATCAAGCTGGCACCCACCATAACCAGCGCCAAACGTGGGGCCATTCGATGGTAGTTGACCCTTGGGGACGTTGTTTAGATATACAAGCGAGCGGAGAGTCTATGGCGCGAGCCGAATTTAATCCGCAGTTAATTCAACAAGTGAGAAGCAGTATGCCAGTGTCGTTGCACGGGCAATTACATTTAGGGTGGAGAAAATAATCACTATGTCGTTTGAAAAAGTCAGTCAATCCTTACTCTTGCCAAGTGGCATTGGCGAACAAGAGTTGAGCTTAGCGCTGGCTGAAGTGGCGAAGAACCAAATAGATTATGCCGATTTGTACTTTCAACATAGTCGACATGAATCTTGGGTTTTAGAAGATGGCATCGTGAAAGAAGGCAGCTATAACATTGAACAAGGGGTTGGGGTTCGTGCGATCAGTGGAGAGCAGACCGGTTTCGCCTACTCGGATGTGATTAATCCCAATGCTTTAATGCAGACTTGTCAGGCGGCCAGAGGGATCAGCTCGCCAGCCTCAAGGGGCAATTTAAAGCCTTTTAAACGGGTCGCAGCGGAACAGTATTATCAGGCCAATAACCCCTTGGTTAGTTTATCTAATCAACAGAAGATTGCCTTATTAGAACGCGCCGACAAGTATGCTCGTAGCTTAGATCCTGCGGTTAACCAAGTGATCGTGAGCTTGAGTGGGGTCTACGAAGAAGTATTAATCGCAGCTAGTGACGGTACCTTAGCTGCGGATATTCGGCCATTAATTCGTTTCAATTGTAGTGTCTTAGTCGAACGTAAACAGCGCCGTGAACGCGGATCTGCGGGCGGTGGTGGACGTCAGAATTATAGTTATTTCCTTGAAGAAGTTGATGGCTGTGAACGGGCGATGGTTTATGTGAAAGAAGCGGTACGCCAAGCTTTAGTGAATTTAGAAGCGGTGGATGCCCCAGCCGGACTGATGCCAGTAGTACTCGGTGCTGGCTGGCCAGGTGTGTTACTGCACGAAGCGGTGGGACATGGTCTGGAAGGTGACTTTAATCGTAAAGGGTCTTCGGCATTTTCTGGTTGTATCGGACAACAGGTAGCTTCGCCATTATGTACTATTGTTGATGATGGTACGCTTGCCAACCGTCGGGGATCGGTGAGTATTGATGATGAAGGTACGCCTGGGCAATATAATGTATTAATTGAAAACGGTGTTCTGAAAGGGTATATGCAAGATAAGCATAATGCTCAACTGATGGATACTCAGTCGACTGGAAATGGACGCCGAGAGTCTTATGCACATCTGCCGCTTCCTCGCATGACCAATACTTATATGTTAGGTGGTGAAAGTGAGCCTGAAGAACTCATCGCTTCGGTGAAAAAAGGCATTTACGCGCCTAATTTTGGCGGAGGTCAGGTGGATATAACCTCGGGTAAGTTTGTCTTTTCGGCTTCGGAAGCGTACCTCATTGAAGATGGTAAGATTACTACGCCAATAAAAGGGGCAACCTTAATTGGTAGTGGCCCTGAAGCGATGCAACAAGTGTCGATGGTGGCGAATGACCTGTGTTTGGATCAAGGGGTTGGAGTCTGTGGTAAGGAAGGACAAAGCATTCCTGTGGGGGTTGGCCAGCCGAGTTTGAAACTTGATCAGCTTACCGTTGGTGGCACTGCATAAATGAAAAGGGCCTTGGCCCTTTTTTTAAGAGTGTAATTTGAGATATTTAAGCAAGTCCTGGTGAGCCTTAGCTGGTTTTTGCTGCTCTAATTCTTTTTTGGCTTGGCGGACCAACTGGCGCAATTTTTGACGCTCTAACGCTGGATTTTTTTCGACTAAGGCATTAATCGCAGGATCCCCTTCTTCTATTAGCTGCTCTCGCCGTTTCTCTAGAGCTAACTGGGCCTGTGCTTGATAAATGTGTTTGTTGCGGATCTTATCTAAGCCAGCATTGATGCTTTCAATGTCTTCGGTTCTTAGTACTTTACCGATGTAATTCATATGGCGGCGTGCCGCTTCTCGTTTATCTTTCAAGCGTTTGGCAAGGGCAATTGCTTCTCTTAAGGTTGCGCTCATGCTGATGGACTCTATTTGTGGGTTGGTTAAACCCACTAATTCGACGCCCAATTTTTTCAGTTTATCGGCTTCACGCTTGATTTCTGATTTACTAATCCACTCATCTTCGTCTGTAAAGGACGGGTCATTACTCATTTTCTGTTACTCATAGCACTTTTCGCATATCTTACCAGTTCTTGGCTATGGCCGCTCGATGAGTTTTGTGGTGAAGAGGGTTTATCTTTAATGCTTACATTTGGGACTTGGCTGGTGGATTTTTGAACGGTGCTTTGGCTGTTGTTAGCTTGTCTCTCTGTGCCAAGCAGTAAGCGCTTATAAACGCTGGATCATGGCTTTGGCTAAAACCTTTGACTCTTTGTTGTAAGGCGTTTACTTATTGTTGCGAGGTGTTTGCTTAGAATGCTAAGCTGCATCACTTGAGCTGGGATAACATCCTAAGATCTCGAACGAAAATTGACCGCTATAGTTCAACAGGCCCGAGGGCCATACATGGAAATTAAAAAATCAAAATGAGCCCTGAAAAACAATCGAGCCAAGAACTCAGTCAATTAAAACAAGCTGTTGAGTTTGCGATTAAGCAAGCAAAACAACTTGGCGCGGATGAAGCCGAAGTGTCGATTTCGAAACAAACGGGAATTTGTGTTGCGACTCGTGATCAACAAGTGGAAACCCTTGAGTTTAATCATGACGGTGCGCTGGGGATTGCGGTGTATTCGGCGAATTGTAAGGGCAGTGCCTCAACCTCAGATCTGAGTCCAGAAGCTATCACCAATGCGGTGAAAGCGGCTTATGATATCTCTCAATATACATCGGCGGATAAAGCGGCAGGGATTGCAGATAAAGCATTACTAGCAACAGATATTGCGGATCTAGAATTATTTCATCCTCACCCATTGGAGCCTGAAAAATTTATTGAATTAGCCAAGCAATGTGAAGGCTTAGCTTTGAGCAATTCGCAGATTAAGGCCAGTGACGGGGCGAATGTGAATAGTCACTACGGGGTGAAGGTTTATGGAAACAGCCATGGTTTTGTTGAAGGCTATCCAACCAGCCGCCATAGCATTAGTTGCATGTTGATCGCCGGTGATAAAGAGATGCAGCGTGATTACGCCTATAGCGTGGCGCGTGATTTTGCCGATTTAGACAGTATTCAACAACTGGCCGACAAGGCGATTAGTAAAACCTTAGGTCGCCTCGGTAGTCGTAAAATAGCGACTTGTGAGGTGCCGGTGGTGTTTGACCAAGAGGTCGCGAGTGGCTTATTTGGCCACCTCGTGGGGGCGATTAGTGGTGGTAATTTGTATCGCCGTTCGTCTTTTTTACTCGATAGTTTGGGCAGTCAGCTGTTCCCTAGTTGGTTGTCGATCTACGAGGACCCTTTTATTAAAAAAGGCTTATCAAGTACTCCTTTTGATAGCGAAGGCGTGGCCCCGAAAGCGACCCATATTATTGCTGATGGGCGTTTAGAGAGCTATTTGTTAACCAGCTACTCGGCACGTAAACTGGGCATGCAAAGTACCGGTCATGCTGGTGGGATCCATAATTGGTTAGTGCAGCACAGTGGGATCAATCGGGCTGATTTGCTGAAGCAAATGGGAACCGGTTTATTGGTGACAGAGCTGATGGGCCAAGGCGTTAATTTGGTCACCGGTGATTATTCTCGAGGCGCGGCTGGTTATTGGGTTGAAAATGGTGAAATTGCTTTTCCGGTACATGAGATTACGGTAGCCAGTACCTTGCCAGAGATGTTTGCCAATATAGTTGCCATTGCGGATGACTTCGATAAAGAAAGCTCAATTCAAACCGGTTCAATATTGATTTCTTCGATGAAGATTGCGGGTAGCTAGTACTTGTTACTCTTTCAGCGTCTATTTCTGTTTAAGATAAGCATTTTAACAGCGGCCTGTGGTATGCCGCTTTGTTTTCTCCGAAAATACAGCTCAAGCTTGCTTCAAAGATAAATTTTTCGTCAGCGCTTAGGCAGATTGATATTTAGTAGGAGCTGCGATTTAGATACTCCTGCCTTAAGCTAATACTAAGGTGGCCATACCTAAAAAGGAGAACAAGCCCATCACATCGGTGATGGTGGTTAAGGCCATTCCCCCCGCTAAAGCGGGGTCGATATTAAATTTTTTCATTAATAAGGGAATACTAACCCCGGCTAATCCGGCTAAGGACATATTAATGAACATCGCCCCAGCGATGATAATGCCTAAAGTCCAGTCACCTTTCCATAGGGTGATCACTACCGAAATAACACTCGCCCAAATTAAGCCATTTAACATACCGATTGCGGCTTCCTTACCGATCAACCAGCGAGAGTTGCCCTCGCCAATGTGGCCCACCGCAAGCCCCCGGATCACGAGCGCTAAAGTTTGATTACCAGCGATGCCACCCATACTAGGAACAATAGTCATTAAGATCGCTAGCGTTGCCAATTGTTCAATCGTTGATTCAAACATATTGCTAATCGACGCTGCAATTAAAGCCGTACAAAGATTAACCGCTAGCCAGACGGTGCGCCGTTGAGTACTTTTTAAGACCGGGGCGAAGGTATCCTCGTCATCGTCCATCCCCGCCATCCCCATCATCGAGTGTTCCGCATGCTCACGAATAATATCCACCACATCATCGATGGTAATTCGGCCTAACAAGCGCCCTTGTTCATCAACTACTGGGGCAGATATCCAGTCGTGGCGTTCAAACAGGGAAGCCACGTCATCTTCATCCATGGCGACCGGTATGGTTTCGGCATTACTATCCATTACCTCTCTGACGTTGACGCTTGGATTAACGGTGAGCAAGGTTGATAGTGGGATATCGCCGAGTAGTAAATCATTCTCATCGACAACATAAAGTGCATCCGTTGCCTCAGGAAGTTCGCCCCTAAGCCGCAAATAGCGCAATACAACATCAATACTGACATCTGCCCGCAGGGTGATGGTGTCGGTATTCATGATACTGCCAGCGGTGTCTTCTGGATAAGCGAGCGCAGCTTCGACTCGATGGCGGTCTTGGCCATCCATTTGCGACAACACCTCTTGATAGACACTATCGGGTAGGCTGCGAAGCACGTAGGCGATATCATCGGTGTCCATTCCCTCGGTCGCTGCAGCAAGGGTTTCGGGGGCCATTAATTGGAGTACCCCTTCCATCACATCTTCGTTTAATTCTTCGAGGATCTCACCGTGCTTTTCCGGATCGGTGAGTTGCCATAATACTTTTCGACCTGCGGGAGGGCTAGATTCTAATAGTAGAGCGACATCACAAGGCGGCATCTGATGAAGCATTCGCCTAACATGCACAAACATACCACTATCGAGCGCTTGGTTTAGCTCCTGTAGGCGTTTGTGTTGATTAGGATTTAACTCCATCTCTTCAGGCATAAGCGGTCCTTATAGTCGTGTAAAGATTAAACCACGCTTTTAGAGCGGGTGAACCTGTCGCGGATGGTACAAAGGTTTTCAGCGGAACCCTTTGGGTAACATGTGTCACAGTTTACGGCTTGAGTACCTGCATCAGTGCTGTTTCTACGCGATAGGCTCTGCCTTGTCCGCTACGATATAAATATTCACTAAAAATGCAACAGGACTTAGTGTAGCAGTTGCATCAATAAATTCGCGTTATTCCTCGTCGAAGTTTGCTTCAACGAGTTGTTGTATGGCATCGAGAGCAGCCTCTGCATCGTTACCTTCAGAGATTATCGTGAGGGTATTGCCTTGAGCGCTTGCCAACACCAGCAATCCCATCACGCTGGCAGCCGAAGCGGTTTTTTTCCCGTCAATAATACTTACTTCAGCTTCAAATTCTTGTACCAATTCGACCAGTTTGGTGGCTGGGCGAGCGTGTAAGCCCAGTTTGTTTTTTACGACGACTTGTCTAGTGAGTTTCAAGTTTATGTTCCAAAGTTCGATGGCGCCGCTGCACCTTACGTTTTTGACTAAAGTGTTCAGCCAGTTGTTCGGCGACATAAACACTACGATGTTGTCCGCCAGTACAACCAATTGCGATGGTCAGATAGGCGCGATTATTGGCTTCTAAATGCGGCAGCCAAGATCCTAATAAATCAGCGATTTGCTGGATGTACTGCTCTACAAGAGGCTGCTTGGCTAAATAATCTTTAACCGCTTGATCGAGACCGCATAAAGGTCGTAGTTCTTCTTGCCAGTGCGGGTTCGGTAAAAAGCGAGCATCAAATAGGTAATCGGCATCATTGGGTACGCCATTTTTAAAGCCAAAGGACTCAAACACCATAATTAATTGCTGCTGTTGTTCTCCGGTCACTCGCGATCGAATGAGCTGACTCAATTCATGTACGGATAAACGCGAGGTATCTATTCTTAGGTCAGCATTGCGAGAAATGGGGGCGAGCAGGGCGGTTTCAGATTCTATGGCCTTGGCTAGAGACATGTCGTTTTGACTCAGTGGATGAACCCGCCGAGTTTCACTGTAGCGGCGGATCAGCGCATCATCTTTCGCGTCGAGAAAAATACTTAATAGGTTAAGCTCAGAGCCTTCATCGCGAATTAGTTGACCGATGGGTGAGGGTTCATCAGGTAAATTTCGCACATCAATGCTAATGGCGACTTTGGTGTACTGTCTTTTTAGGTGTTCAATTAAAGGACGCCATAATACGACTGGTAAATTGTCGACACAGTAATAACCTAAATCTTCTAATACTCGTAGTGCGACCGTTTTACCTGAACCGGAGCGCCCGCTAACGATAATCAGTTCCATGATAACCCCTAATAACGATTAGAGTCTTAGGCTATCATGATCGTGTATAATTCGTCATCACTTTGTGCTGTACGAAGTTGTTTGCATATTTGCTTATCGTTAAGTTTTTCAGCAACTTGAGCGAGAGTATTTAGATGTTGTTGACATTGGTCTTCGGGAACCAGTAAGGCAAATATTAAATCAACGGCTTGATTGTCAATGGCGTCAAAGGAAATCGCCGGAGTACAGCGTAATAATACTGCGGTCGCATGGTATTGATTGCCTATTCTACCGTGAGGGATCGCGATGCCTTGGCCAATGCCAGTACTGCCCATGCGTTCACGATTTAATAAACTTTCAAATATACTTTTAGATGTGGTGTCGAGTTGCTTCGCAACTAGTTCACTGATCAATTCCAATGCTCGTTTTTTTGACGAACATTGGACTGCACTTTGGGTGCAGTCCAAGCTTAGTACTTTATCTATTTGCATTACTATGACTAATGTTTGGTGAGTTTTTCTTTATGCTTAATGACTTGGCGATCGAGCTTATCGATGAGGCTATCGATGGCCGCGTACATATCAGCGTGTTCTGAAGTGGCGAATAATTCACCACCATTTAGGTGTATAGTGGCTTCGGCAATCTGATTCAGTTTTTCGACATTGAGAATAACATGGACATTATTAATTTGGTCGAATCGTCGTTGTAGCTTAGTAAACTTAGTGTGGACATATTCTCTCAAAGACTCAGTGATTTCTACGTGGTGTCCAGTAAGGTTAATTTGCATAGATGTCGTCCCCTTTATAGTGGCCTTTAAATAAGGCTCTTACGTTGGTTAGAAGGTGGAATAGCCAATGACTCACGATATTTAGCTATCGTACGCCTAGCCACCTTGATGCCTTGATCTGCCAAAATATCAGCGATTTTACTATCGCTGAGTGGTTTACTGGTATTCTCGGCAGCAACCAGTTTCTTAATTAATGCACGAATGGCTGTTGAGGAGCATTCTCCTCCACCATCGGTAGCCACATGGCTAGAGAAAAAGTATTTGAGTTCGAAGATCCCGCGAGGGGTATGCATGAATTTTTGAGTCGTGACCCTAGAGATCGTGGATTCATGCATTTCAACCGCTTCGGCAACATCATTCAATACCATCGGTTTCATGGCTTCTTCACCATATTCAAAGAAAGCTTGTTGGTGATGCACGATGCAATTAGAGACTTTCAGTAGGGTTTCGTTACGGCTTTCAATACTCTTGATGAACCATTTTGCTTCTTGCAGATGGCTGCGAATAAACTGGGTATCGTTGGCGTTGGTCGAGGTTTTAGTCATCGATGCATAATGTGAATTGATGCGTAGTTTTGGCATCGCGTCAGGATTGAGTTCAACCACCCAGCGACCTTGACGTTTAATCACCGAGACATCGGGAATTACGTATTGGGCTTGATTTGGTTCGACGGCATTACCAGGTCTTGGCTCTAAGGTGTGAATCAGCCGCATCACTTCGCGTAGCTGCTCCTCTTTTAACTTGGTTTTACGGGCCAATAAACGAAAATCTCGATTTGCTAATACGTCAATATGATTCGATACGATGTCTTTCGCTTCATTCAGCCAAGGTGTTTGTTCGCTGAAACGACTTAATTGGATGAGTAAGCATTCCTGTAGAGAGCGGGCAGCAATACCAACTGGATCGAAGTGCTGAATACGTTTAAGTACTGCTTCAATTTCATCTAACTCGACATCTAAATCATTATTTTCAATCGAACGTAGTCCCTCAAGTAATTGCTCACAATCTTGGGTCAGGTAACCTGATTGGTCGACTGCGTCGATGATGGCGAGGGCGATAGCTTGGTCTATTTCACTAAAAGGCGTGAGGCGCATTTGCCAGAGCAAGTGATCTTGTAAGGAGTCAACGGTTTCACCTTGAAACAACATGTCGTTGTCATCACTGCTGCTACCGGATGAAGAGCTGGCAGGAGCCGAGCTCGCGCTGTAAATGTCATCCCAAGTTGAGTCAACCGGAAGATCGTCTGCGACGGTATCTTGACTAATCGCATCGCCAGTTTCCATCTGGCTGCTATCGATCTCCGTTTGGCTATTGTTTGCATCACTATTTTGCTCGCTGGCTGATTTAAATTCAGCCGAGTCTGCGTCATTTGCTTGCGCTTCATCTGCTTCTAGCAGAGGATTACTCTCCAAAGCTTCTTGGATTTCCTGCTGCAGATCCAGCGTCGAAAGCTGGAGTAAGCGTATGGCCTGTTGTAACTGGGGGGTCATGGTTAATTGCTGACCAAGACGCAACTGCAAAGATGCTTTCATTAATTACCGCTGTTCCTTCTTTTTATTATCGCGTTTGAGGACATACTTTAACTATAGCTTGAATTGTTCACCGAGATAAACTCGTTTCACATGCTCATTTTTAAGTATCTCCTCAGGTTTTCCTGAGGCTATCAGTTCGCCTTGGCTAACGATATAGGCGTGCTCACAAACATCTAGTGTTTCTCTTACATTGTGGTCGGTGATCAATACACCCAGACCGCGATCACGAAGATGTTCAATGATTTTTTTTATATCGATAACAGAAATAGGATCCACGCCTGCGAAGGGTTCGTCAAGCAAAATAAACTTAGGTGCGGCAGCTAGAGCGCGGGCAATTTCTACTCGGCGACGTTCACCGCCCGACAGACTCATGCCTAAATTCTTGCGAATATGACCAATATGAAACTCTTCAAGTAAGTCATCGAGCGCGCCCATTTGTTGTTGTTTATCGAGGTCTTTACGTGTTTCTAAGACCGCTAAAATATTCTTTTCTACCGAGAGGCGACGAAAGATAGATGCTTCTTGCGGTAGGTAACCTATGCCTTTGCGAGCCCGGGTATGCATGGCGGTACTTGACAGATCTTCGTTGTCAATTAGGATCCGCCCTTGGTCCCTTGGGACTAAACCAACCACCATATAAAAAGTGGTGGTTTTTCCAGCGCCATTGGGCCCTAATAAACCGACAATTTTTCCAGTTTCAACATTGAGACTCACGTTTTTAACGACCTTGCGCCCCTTGTAACTTTTGGCAAGGTTTTCTGCAATTAAGGTACTCATGGTTGAGGCGTGGCCTTGGGGGCAACTTTGTTGAGTTGTTGGGGTAAGAAAATGGTGGTCACCCGACTGTTTTGGTCGCCCTGAGCAACCATTTCTTGTTTGTTAATGCTGTATTTAATCATTTGACCTTTGACTAAGCTTTCTTCTTGCTTCAGCAGTGCATTGTTAGTAAGCGTAAGCGTTTGAGTCTTCAAATCGTAACGCACTTCGTTCGCCTCTGCTTCAATGGGCTTACCATTATCTAAGAGCTGATAGAAGGTGGCTGGTTTGCCTTTTGCTATCATCACTTCGCTGCCTTTTTGCTCACTTCCGATAACGCTCAGTTCTTCGGCGCGCATTTTTATCGAGCCTTGAGTCACGACGACATTATTATAAAAAGTGACGCGATTTTCTTTGATATTAACCTGTTGACGGTCGGCATCGACGACAATTTGTTTATTGAAGTCGTCTTCAAGCGCTTGAGCCCCCCAACTGATGAGTAACAGGCTTGCTAAAAAGGCTAATTTATTCTTGTGGATTGTGGTAAACCGCTTCGATATCATTTAATAAAGTCACTATTTCATTGGCTAAATCACCGTTCATTCCGCGTCCATATAATTCGTAGGATGGGCCATAAACGGTAACGAGTTTATCACTATGCATGGTTTCGTTTTGCAGGTCGATTTCCAAGCTGTCTGTAATTAAGTCACGAACGTATTTGCTGCGACTCAAGTTTTTAATTACTACATTGTCATTTAACATGACCGTGTGTTGCTGCTGTACTGTAGCTTGATCGGCCACGATTTGCCATACAGGTTGTTTGGGATCGGGATATACCAAGATTTTTGGTTGGCTGAAAGTGGTGTGCTTGAGTTGCTCAAAATACGCCATCTGTTCGGCATAAATACGATAGCGGGGCCTTCCCTGTTCGCCAAAACTAACACTGTATAGCTGTTCGGCAATAAAATTGGGTTTATTGATTTCGCGAGTTTCGGTCAGTTGTTGGGTATCTGACGGGCTGAGCTGCCAAAGCACCAAAGCCACCATAAATAAAACCGCAAAAAACCAAGTGGGTTTATTCATATACTCATGCCCTGAGCATTTTGTAGCTGTCCTTGTGCCTGAAGAATTAAATCGCATAATTCCCGCACTGCACCATAACCCCCAGCGGTTTTAGTCACTAATTTGGCAGCTTGTTTACATAATGGATGGGCGTCATATACAGCAACCCCTAAGGCACAGGCATTCATGACTGGAACATCGACCACGTCATCGCCGATATAGGCACAGTATTCGGGGCTTAAGCTTAGCTTTTGTTGTAATTGTCGATAGGCTTGCATTTTATCTTGCTGGCCCTGAAATATATGCTGCACACCTAAAGCTTGCATGCGGGTGCTGACTAAATTTGATTGGCGGCCGGTAATAATCGCAACCTCAATACCTGCATTGAGTAATGCTTTAATACCAAAGCCATCATGGGTGTGAAAGGCCTTTAATTCTTCGCCATCATTACCGAGGTAGATCCGACCATCGGAGAATACGCCATCGACATCACAAATGAGCAATTTTATATTTCTGGCTAAACTGTAGTTTTGCTGGGTGACCGCACCGTAGGGCGTTTCAACACTCACTAATAGACTCCTGCTTGCAGTAAGGTGTGCATATTAAAAGCGCCAATTACGGTTTGTTGATGGAGCACAAATAGACCGTTAATTGAGTCTTTCTTCATCAGTTTAAGCGCATCAAAGGCTAACCAATCATCTTCTATTACTTTAGGGTTGTGTGTCATCACTTGACCAATTGGCGTTTCATGAATATCGATACGCTGATCTAGGATCCTGCGTAAATCTCCATCGGTAAAAATTCCGACTAAATGTTGCTGCTGATTGACGACGCCAACCATACCTAAACCTTTGGCGGTAATTTCAAATAGTGCTTCTCGAATAGTTTGTTCGACTACAACTAAAGGAATTTGTTCCCCGCTGAGCATAATGTCGTGAACACTCAATAGCAGTTTTTTGCCTAAACTGCCACCCGGATGAGATAGTGCAAAATCATCGGCAGTGAAGCCTCGAGCTTGGAGTAGCGCCACGGCTAAAGCATCTCCCATGACGAGCGTAGCGGTAGAGCTAGCGGTTGGCGCTAAGCCGAGAGGGCACGCTTCACGGGGAACGGCAACACACAGGTGGTAGTCGGCCAATTTTGCCATACTTGAGAGAGGGTTACTGGTGAGTGCAATTGAGCGTACACCGATACGGTTGAACACCGGGTATAAGGAGAGGATCTCTTCTGACTCTCCAGAATTTGAGAGCGCAATAACAATATCATCGGCGGATATCATGCCCAAATCACCATGACAGGCTTCGCCAGGGTGCACAAAAAAAGCTGGGGTCCCGGTCGACGCTAAAGTCGCGGCTATTTTATTGGCAATATGACCCGACTTCCCCATCCCGGTAAGGATGACCTTACCTTTACCCGCTAAGATTAACTCACAGGCTGCACTAAAATCTTGGTTTAAGTATTGGTGCAGATTTTCGATGCCCAAAGCTTCGATTTCTAAAACCTGTTTAGCGGTGGCGATATAATCAATTGACACTCAATTTCCCTCAAATAATGCTGAATAAAAATAGTCGCTTAAGCCGAGAATAATAACAGTTGATAGGCAACAAAGCTGCAGCATAATATTGCGCCTTCCCAACGTGATATTTTGCGACTTCTGCCAAAGAAGCTCATTGACATCACAAACAGTAATAAGGTTACCCCCATCATGACATAGAAGTCACGTTCGGCAGCAAGGGCGTCAATTGGACCGGGGGCGAGCATTGCGGGGACCGCTAATACGGCTAAAATATTGAATAGGTTTGAGCCGATAATATTACCCAGAACCAGGTCATCTTCTTTCTTGATGACCCCTGCGATACAAGCAGCTAGTTCTGGCAGACTGGTGCCGATGGCGATGATGGTCAAGCCGATCACTAAATCACTGATCCCAAAATAGCGCGCGATTTCTGAGGCTGAACCGACTAATATGTCAGCACTTATCGGCAATAATACTAAACCAACCGCAAGCCACAACAAAGCTTTGCTGGTTGCTACATCTTTGGGGACTTCCGAAGCGGCTTCTTCCATCATTGGATCTAGTTTGGCGTTGTTACGTTGACGTAGCGAGCCGATGATGAGAAAGGCCATCATGGTTACAAATATCGTCAATAATAAGGTACCTTCTATATATCCAAGATGTTGGTCATGTAATATCCAACCAGCAAATGCCGTGGCGGCTAACACCATCGGTAATTCTCTAAATAACGTTGATGATGAAACGAATAAAGGTTTGAATAAGGCGGTCACGCCGAGAACTAAAGTGATATTGGTAATGTTGGAGCCGATTACATTTCCCACTGCGGTATTCATTTTGCCTTCTAAGGCGGCGGTTGCTGAAACCATAACTTCTGGGGCAGAGGAGCCCAAGGCGACGATGGTTAGGCCAATAATCATCGGCGGTAAACCAAAATTGTTAGCAATAGCGGCAGCGCCAAAAACAAAACGATCAGCACTCCAAACTAAGAGCGCTAAACCAACAACTAATAATAAACATTCAACGAACATGGGTTTCCTTGGATCAACAAATATCAGTGATGCGGACAAAATAGCAAGCATTGTCAACATTTTCCTGACAAAAGGGAAGAGTTTAACCTTGAGTGTCATCAATTATCTCAATAATATGGCAGCCTTGAACAGTCAAGATTGCTGATGGAGTGGCTAAAAATTTGATTGAAGTAAAACAATTAGCATTTCAGCGCGGTGACAAAGTTATCTTTGAAGGCCTCGATTTGCGTATTCAGCGCGGTAAAATTACCGCAATTATGGGGCCTAGCGGGATCGGTAAAACGACCTTACTTAAACTGATTGCTGGGCAGCTAAAGCCGCAGTCGGGTGAAGTGCTGATCGACCAGCAAAATGTGCATCAGCTGAAACGTCGCGAATTATTCAAGTTACGTAAACGGATCGGCATGTTATTTCAAAGTGGTGCTTTGTTTAGTGATCTTAATGTTTTTGAGAATGTCGCGTTTCCCTTACGAGAACATACTCAGTTACCGGAAGTGGTATTGCGAAACTTGGTGTTGATGAAGTTACAAACCGTGGGTCTACGTGGCACCGCGCAGCTGATGCCGAGTGATTTGTCGGGCGGAATGGCGCGTCGAGTGGCGCTAGCAAGAGCGATTGCCTTGGAGCCCGAGCTAATTCTTTACGATGAGCCCTTTGTTGGTCAGGACCCCATCTCAATGGGGGTATTGATTAAATTGATCCAAGGCTTGAACCAAAGTTTACAATTGACCTCGGTGATAGTTTCTCATGATGTGAGTGAAGTTCTTAGTATCGCTGATTACGTGTTTGTAATTGATGGCCATAGCGTATTAGCCCAAGGTAGCGTCGAAGCAATTGCGTCAAATCCGAATCCGCGTTTGGCGCAATTTCTCAATGGTCAAGCCGATGGCCCGGTGGCTTTTCATTATCCAGCAGACGATTATGCACAAGCACTTAAGGCGGCCTTATGATTGACGTTATTGCGCTATTAGGTCGTAAGACCCTATTACGCTTCGCCTCGCTCGGCCGAGCGAGCTTAATGTTATGGCATGCCTTATCGAGCTGGCCAAGTCGGCAATTGCTGAAAGATACGATCTATCAAATCTATGTGGTGGGGGTGCAGTCACTGCCTATTATCTTGGTTTCAGGTCTATTTATTGGGATGGTTCTGGCGCTACAGGGCTACCATATTTTGGTCGATTTTGGTGCCGAAACCAGTCTTGGTCCTATGGTTGCGTTATCGCTACTTCGGGAGCTTGGTCCGGTGGTGACCGCTTTGTTGTTTGCAGGGCGGGCTGGCTCTGCGCTCACCGCAGAAATTGGCTTGATGAAAACTACTGAACAATTATCCAGTATGGAGATGATGGCCGTTGACCCACTTAAGCGGGTGATAGCGCCGCGTTTATGGGCTGGGTTTATTGCCATGCCCCTATTAACGCTGATGTTTAATTTGGTCGGTATTTGGGGCGGGTTCTTAGTTGGCGTGGAATGGTTGGGGGTCGATAACGGCAGCTTTTGGTCGATTACCGCAGCATCCATAGAGTTTGGCCAAGATATTGGTAATGGGATTATCAAGAGTGCGGTGTTTGCGATTACGGTGGTTTGGGTAGCATTATTCAATGGTTACGACTCAACCCCTAGCGCTCAGGGGATTAGTCAGGCGACGACGCGAAGTGTGGTGCATGCTTCGTTGCTGGTTTTGGCTTTAGATTTTGTATTAACTGCACTAATGTTTGGCAGCTAGGTTTAGGGAATAACATGAAAGTAAATAAAGTTGAGTTGTCGGTTGGATTGTTTGTATTACTGGGTTTCGCTGCGCTATTAATCTTGTCGTTGAAAATTGCGAATAGTCAGTTTAGTAGCAGTAATGATCTGTATACGCTGTATGCTAAGTTTGACAATATTGGAGGGCTTAAAGTACGCGCGCCAGTAAAAGTGGGAGGGGTCGTGGTTGGTCGAGTTGAAGCGATTGAACTTGATGTTGATGATTATATGCCAAAGGTGACTTTGAATATGTATCGCCAATACGGTTTTTACCCAGAGACAAGTTCTCTTTCGATCCTTACCGCGGGCTTGTTAGGAGAGCAATACATTGGTCTCACCCCTGGCTTTGTCGTTGAAGGTATTGAGCACCTCAATGATGGTGCGTTGATTGAAGATACTAAATCAGCGTTGGTGTTGGAAGATTTGATTGGCCAATTTTTATATTCAGCCAAGGAGAAGTAATGATGACCATGAGAGTAGTATTTTTGCTGTTGCTGACGAGTTTGTTTAGTGCCACAAGCCAAGCGGAAAATGTGGATCAAAACCCTTACCGTTTGATGAACTACGTTGCTGAGCAAACTTTTAGTCGCTTGGCTAAAATTGACCGAGATAGCTCTACCGTGGATCAGCAAGTCGAAGATATTGTGCGTCAGCAGCTGATGCCTCATATTGATTATCGCTACGCCGCGTTGGTGGTATTGAGTAAACACCTCAAAAAAACTGATGAACAACAGCGTGCTAGGTTCATTAAGGCATTTCAGGAGTATTTAGTTGCAACTTATACCCAAGCATTAGCTCAGTATAAACAACAGAAAGTACTCATTGAACCGGAACGATCGGTCGAGGGGCAAACTAAGGTCACCGTAAAAGCTCAATTTATTGATGGTGAGCGGCCTCCGATCAACTTGTCTTTTAAATTTAGAAAGCTGAGAAATAAAGATCAATGGTTAGCTTATGATCTGGTTGCGGAAGGCGTTAGTTTGCTGGCGACCAAACAATCAGAAATAGACAGTTTGATCCGCTCTAGCAGTGTGGATGAAGTGATTGAACTCTTAGAGAAAAAGAATTTTGAATCTGTTGGGCCTTCAAAATGAGTGCAATTTTACAAATTGACCCGCAACGCTTAACGATCCGCGGTGACTGGACGGTTTCTCAGGTTGTTAGTCAGTGGCCGCTACTGGCCGAGTGTCAGGCCGCTACGCTCGACTTGTCCAAGTTAAAGCGGATTGACTCTGCTGGAATAGCCGCTATTATCACCGCCTTAAAACCAGAACCTAGTCATCCTTTAAAAATCGAACACTGCCCAGAGCAGGCGAAGCAACTTTTTGAGCTCTATGAACTTAATCCTTTGCTGCAGTTTGAAAAATAAAGCACTTTTGCGGAGCGTCATTATGCAAGCCGAACAAATTGAACAGATATTAATGCAAACGCTTGAACTGGAACATGTGCAGGTAACTGGAGAAGGCAATCACTTTCAGGTGATTGCCGTGGGTACCATGTTTCAGGAATTATCGCGGGTTAAAAAGCAACAAGCGATATATGCACCATTGAAAGACTACATTGCGAGTAACGAAATTCACGCTTTGGGGATTAAGGCTTTCACTCCTGATGAATGGCAAAAACAACAAAAATTTGGCCAACTGTAGTAGGAGTTGAAGTGGATAAATTTAGAATACAAGGCGGCTGTCGTTTACAAGGCGAAGTTGTTATTTCTGGGGCAAAAAATGCCGCGCTACCGATCTTGTTTGCTACCTTGTTATGTGAAGAGCAAGTGGTGTTACACAATGTGCCTCAGTTAAGAGATATTGGCACCACCTGTAAGATGTTACAGCATTTGGGCCGTGAAGTGCTGGTCGATGGTGAAACTGTCACAGTGAAGGCGGGTAAAGCCAACGACTTTGTTGCGCCTTATGAGTTGGTCAAAACTATGCGTGCTTCAATCATGGCGCTTGGCCCTTTAGTCGCTCGCTATGGTGAGGCCGATGTATCCTTGCCTGGTGGTTGTGCAATTGGAGCTCGTCCGGTAAATCTGCATATTCATGGCTTAGAGTTGATGCAAGCCGATATGAATGTGGAAGATGGTTATGTAAAAGCGCGAGTTTCTGGCCGATTACAAGGCGCGCGGATCTTTATGGATATGGTGAGTGTTACAGGCACCGAGAACTTGATGATGGCGGCGGCTCTCGCTGAGGGTCAAACGATTATTGAGAATGCAGCCCGCGAACCTGAAGTGGTTGATTTGGCTAACTTTTTAAACACTCTTGGGGCGGATATTCAAGGTGCCGGAAGTGATACCATTGTGATTCAAGGTGTGGAGCAGTTGCATGGCGGTGAGTACAGTGTACTCCCCGATCGGATTGAAACGGGGACCTACTTGGTGGCCGCTGCAGTGACGGGTGGAAAAGTCCGTTGTACCAATACCGATCCCGCATTAATGGATGCGGTATTGGCGAAGTTAGCGGAAGCTGGCGCTAAGCTTAGCAGTGGTTCGGACTGGATTGAAGTGGATATGCAAGGCTGCGAGCTTAAAGCTGTGAATGTGAAAACAGCACCTCACCCGGCCTTCCCTACTGATATGCAAGCCCAGTTTACAGTATTGAATATTCTCGCTCAGGGAACTGGTCATGTCACCGAGACGATTTTTGAAAATCGTTTTATGCATGTGCCTGAATTGACGCGCATGGGGGCCGAAATAGAGCTGGAGGGTAATACGGCGATTTGTAAGCACACCGAGCAACTCAGTGGTGCACAGGTGATGGCTACCGATTTACGTGCTTCTGCGAGCTTGGTGATAGCAGCCTTAGTTGCAGAAGGTGAGAGCGTGGTCGATAGGATTTATCATATCGACCGGGGCTATCAAGACATCGAAACTAAGTTTGCGCGGCTAGGAGCCAATATTACGCGGTTTAATGAACGTTCTTAGGCCGGGTTGGTAATTTTAATTCGGTTACGGTCACGGGGAGCTCTAGTTGTTCCCCGTTTCTATATAGGCGTATTCGAATTTCGCTACCCGGTCGGGTTTCGGCAACAATATCCATCGCCTGTTTGATTGAGACAATCTCTTGGCCGGCAATATTGACTAGAATATCGTTGGCTTGGATGCCTGCTTTACTGGCTGGCCCCACAGGATCTACACCGCTTACAATGACCCCTTGGGTATCGTGTAATTTTAAGCGAGAAGCGAGAAGTGGGGTGATTTTTTGTCCGTCTAAACCCAGATAGCCACGCACGATAGTGCCATCTTTAATCAGACTCTGCATGATCTTTTTAGCCAGCAAATAAGGAATAGCGAAGCTAATCCCATAGGTATCTGTAGCATCGTTTAGGTGGTAAGCAGAGGTATTAATCCCCACCAGTTCGCCACGGGTATTGACTAATGCACCCCCAGAGTTTCCACGGTTAATTGCGGCATCGGTTTGTAAAAAGTCTTGTCGACCGGTAGAGCTCATGCCGCTGCGTCCAGCCGCACTAATGATCCCTTGAGTGATCGTTTGACCTACATTATAGGGATTGCCGATGGCGAGAACGATATCGCCGACTTGAGTGGTTAGTTGATCATCTTGTGGGATGACGGGTAAGTCAGAAGAGTTATCGATTTTTAACACCGCTAAGTCAGTCACAACATCACCTCCGACTAATTCAGCATTAAAAATGCGTCCATCCTGTAAAGCGATGACAATTTGATCGGAATTTGCGATGACATGGAGATTAGTCAGTACGAAACCTTGACTAGACATAATCACCCCAGAGCCTAAGCCTTGAGATTCCAATTGAGTATCGGCCTTCACGTAAGATTGTAGAAAGCTACGGGTGTAAATGTTAACGACTGCGGGGGCAGCTCGTCTCGAAGCGAGGGCGTAACTACCGAGTGGGGTTTCGGTATAGTCATTTAACAGCTGTTTACTATTTTCCCTAAATTCAGGGAAAGCAAATAGAATGCCGATAGCCATGGCTAAACCAAAAATAGCGGGTTTGAGTAAATACTTGATTATAGCTAACAATTGTTCTTCTCCAGCGACCAACCCAGCATAGCACGCGACTTGTGCAGACAAAAGAAAAGGCGAGCAATATGTCGCCTTTGTTGATTGCGTGGAGCAGGCTTACTGAATGATCCGATAGAGGTTTTCTTCACCGCGCTGGATATTTATCGCCAAGATTCTTGGCTCGCTCTCGAGTAATTCGCGTAAATCAGCGATACTGGAAATGCGAGTTTTGTTGATACCGATAATGATATCACCTTGCTCAAAACCATTGGCGAAAGCCCGCGAATTTCGTTCTACTTTGTTGACCAGTACACCGGCCATTGGTGCGTTTTTGTCGGTAGAGCTAAGACTTGCACCATCTAAGGCTGGGTGCATAATTTTAGCATTTATATTTTGCTCTTCGGCCTGTTGCAAAGTGACTTTGAAGTCAATCGGTTTACCATCCCGAATCGCACCAATCAGGATACTTTTCCCTGCGCCCATGGTGCCAATTTTGGCGCGTAATTCAGCGAAACTTTTCACTTTTTTACCATCAACCGCGATAATAATATCGCCAGCCTTCACACCAGCTTTGTCGGCTGCTGAACCGTGCATGACTTGATTCACAAAGGCGCCATGCTTGGAGTCGGTACCAAAGGCTTTTGCTAAATCACTGTTAAGCTCACCACCTGTCACGCCTAATATCCCACGGCGTACTTCTCCGAATTCAATGATCTGAGCGCTAAGGTTGCTCACCATGTTACTGGGAATGGCAAATCCTATCCCAATATTGCCGCCACTGGGGGCGATGATGGCGGTGTTAATACCGATCAGTTCACCACGTAAGTTGATGAGAGCTCCGCCAGAGTTGCCGCTATTAATTGCAGCATCGGTTTGAATAAAGTTTTCTAAATGCTCAATATTTAAACCGCTGCGACCTAAAGCACTCACAATACCTGAGGTGGCCGTTTGTCCTAAGCCGAAGGGATTACCAATGGCAATGGTAAAATCACCGACCCGCAATTCATCAGAATCGGCGAGTTTCATATCGGTTAAGTTATCAGCTTCAATTTGCAGTAGTGCGATATCGGTTTGGCGGTCACTGCCTAATACTTTGGCATCGAAGCTGCGGCCATCTTTTAAGCTGACGACAATCTCGTCGGCCTGATGGATCACATGATAGTTGGTGATCACATAACCTTTGCTGGCGTTAAGCACCACCCCAGAACCGAGGCCTTGAAAAGGCTGCTTTTGTTCTGCACTGCTTGGGGCTTCTCCTGGACCAAAGAAATATTTAAATAATTCTGGAAGTTGTTGTTGCGAGACTTTGGTCCCTGCGACCGAAATGCTGACTACTGCTGGGGTCACTTGCTCTAAGACTGGCGCTAGGCTGGGGAGCTCTTGTTCACCAACGGCCATGGGTAACGCGGCTTGCGCTGGTAGTGTATTAAATCCAAAAACTAATGATAAGCACAAGATAGCGAATTTCTTGGTGCGATAGTGCATAAATACCCTCGATAGACAAATATATTAAGCTAAGCTGGATCTGTTAGATCTAGCTTAGCTAATAAAGTTCAACGAATTAGCCCGCTTTACGTTGCGCTTCGGTAAATAAACCTGATGGTTCGTTAGAGTAGTCTTTAGGTTGTGCTTCTGTTTCTGTCGCCACCGTGTCATCTAATTCTAACTTTTGCTGATAGTCGGCAAATAATTGCGGTTGAGCGACTTCATCACCGATTAAAGCTTTCGATTGACTCGCCATATGCTCATACATGCCTTGATATTGCTTGGCCATGTCTTCTAATAACTGGGCACTGGCAGAAAAATGTTGCTGAACTTGTTCCTTATAGCTGTCTAATTCGGCTTTATTGTTCTCGAATTCTTGTTTCATTTTGGCATCGTTAACAACAGGCTTAGACGCGACACGACTAAGGAAGAAGCCAATAGCGACACCAATAAGAAGAAAAATTATACTGCTAATTGCGCTCATATTATTCCTTTGTTGATCTTGATGAACTTTCAATATACTTGAGAATGCTTTCACATGGTACTATCAATTCTGCTCTAATTTTAGTGGGTTTTAGGAATAGGGAAAGGATGACACCACAGCTTCAATACCAACAAGATTTACAGCGCAGTGATTTTATCCATGACAAGGCGCAAGCCTATGCAGTTGCTCAACTTCAGCAGATTTTTCAGCAATTAACTGATAATACTCAGCTTGAAATCGAGTCGCCATCATTATTTGGCAAATTTAAAAAGCGTTTTGTGAGCCCTCCAAAGCTAAATAAGCCAAGGGTCAAGGGTTTATATATGTGGGGCGGCGTTGGTAGAGGTAAGACCTATTTAATGGATACCTTTTTTAACTGTCTGCCTGTTGAAAACAAAATGCGGGTGCATTTTCATCGTTTTATGCAACGAATTCATCAAGACTTAAAGCAACTTGCTGGCCATCGAGATCCGCTGTTAGCGGTTGCTGCCGGGATCCGAGCAGAGGCGGAAGTGATCTGCTTTGATGAGTTTTTTGTATCAGATATTACCGATGCAATGTTATTGGGAACTTTATTTGAGGCCTTGTTTGCGCAAGGGGTTACCTTGATCGCAACCTCTAATATCCCACCAGAAGAGCTCTATCGAAATGGATTACAACGTCAGCGCTTTCTCCCAACGATAACTCTGATTCAAGAGCATTGTCAGGTTATTAATGTGGATGGCGGTCATGATTATCGAATGCGTACGCTTACCGAAGCAGAGATATATCACTACCCTTTAGGTGAGGCGGCGGAGCAAAATTTGGCTCATTACTTTATGCAATTGTCCAATGAGCCGAGGCAACATTTAGGCGAGATTGAAATTAATCAGCGGATGATTGGTTTTGTCAACGAAGCCGACAGCGTCATACATCTGGAATTTGCTGAGCTATGTGAAGGGGCTCGTAGTCAACTTGACTATATTGAATTGGCTAAGCTTTATCATACCGTGTTGTTGTCTGGGGTGGTTTCGATGAACGCTAAAAATGATGATGCAGCACGCCGTTTTATTGCCCTGGTTGATGAGTTTTATGAGCGTCATGTGGCCTTGATTATTTCTGCCGAAGTCGAAATGTCAAAACTGTATCAGGGGGGACGCTTAAGTTTCGAGTTTGAACGCTGCTTATCTCGCTTACAAGAAATGCAATCCCACGAATATCTTGAGAGAGAACATTTACCGTAAATAAAGTCGATTAGGGGTGGTTTTTTTTTGTACTTCCCCTATAATCTTGCAACCCCACGTTACATGTCACCGATTTGGTGATACTAACAGTCCAGCTTACTCCGTATTCGAAGGGATATAATGAGTGGCTATTTTCACGTTTGTGGTTTCACAAACACGTGTGTAACAGTTATTTTGGGTTATATATACAAATGAAAACTTTTGTAGCCAAACCAGAAAGCGTAAAACGCGACTGGTATGTTGTTGATGCAGATGGTAAAACTCTGGGTCGTATCGCAACTGAAATCGCTTCTCGCCTACGCGGTAAGCATAAAGCTGAATATACTCCTCACGTTGATACTGGTGATTACATCATCGTTGTTAATGCAGAGAAAGTAGCCGTAACAGGCAACAAAGCGAAAGGTAAAATTTACCACTCGCACACTGGTTACCCTGGTGGTTTGAAATCAATTAGCTTTGAAAAGTTGATTGAGAAAGCACCTGAGCGTGTTATCCAGTCTGCAGTGAAAGGTATGTTGCCAAAAGGTCCTCTAGGCCGTGCAATGTTCCGTAAACTGAAAGTATTCGCTGGACCTGAGCACACTCATGCGGCTCAGCAACCACAAGTATTAGACATTTAAGTTACGGAATTTTAATAATGGCTGAGAATCAATACTACGGCACTGGCCGTCGCAAAAGCTCTACTGCTCGCGTATTTATGAAAGCAGGTAGTGGTAAAATCACAGTAAACGACCGCACTTTAGAAGTTTACTTTGGCCGTGAAACAGCTCGTATGGTTGTTCGTCAACCACTAGAGTTGACTGAATTGTCAGAGAAAATTGACTTGCTCATCACTGTTAAAGGTGGTGGTACTACAGGTCAAGCTGGTGCTATCCGTCACGGTATCACTCGTGCACTTATGGAATATGACGAAAGTCTACGTCCTGAATTACGTAAAGCTGGCTTCGTTACTCGCGATGCTCGTAAAGTTGAACGTAAGAAAGTGGGTCTACGTAAAGCACGTCGTCGTCCGCAATTCTCTAAACGTTAATTGCTATCACACGATATGTTACAAAAAGCTCGGCTATGCCGGGCTTTTCTTCATTCTGAAACGTTAAAATCTTTGATTTCCCTTGTCAATTTGTGTGTTTTTTATTACTATTTTGTTCGCATTTATCTGCAATAATGTAGTACTACGTAAATGCAACCAGTAGCAGAAAAACGCTACCTTGTGCAGTAAGCCGCAAGGAAAATTACAATAATTGCGCGGATCCTTACCGGAGAGACATTGGATGAGCAACGCTCCAGTCGACGCTGGCCGACGTCGTTTCCTCACCTGGACAACAGCTGTTGTCGGTGGTGTAGGTGCAACGTTTGCCGCAGTACCTTTTATCAGTTCATGGAACCCTAGTGCTAAAGCTAAAGCAGCAGGTGCACCAGTGGAAGTGGATATTAGTAAAATAGAACCAGGACAGTTACTTCGTGTTGAATGGCGCGGAAAACCTGTTTGGGTGGTGAAACGCCCTCAAGCTGTTTTGGATAATTTAAGCACTATTGGTGATAAGTTACGGGATCCTCAATCAGAGGAACCTCAGCAACCCGATTATGCCACCAACGAGTACCGTTCTATTAAGCCCGAGTTGTTTATTAGTGTCGGGATTTGTACTCATTTAGGTTGTTCTCCTACCTACTTGCCGGGCAGTTTCGCCGAACAAGTAGAAGGCGTGGAATACGGGTTCTTCTGTCCTTGTCATGGCTCTAAATTTGATATGGCTGGACGTGTATTTCAAGGCGTACCTGCCCCCCTAAATTTGGTTATTCCTCCTCATTATTACATTGATGAGACAACCGTTTTAGTTGGTTTGGACCAGGGAGAAGCATAAGATGAAAGCACTTATCGCTTGGATCGACGAAAGGATCCCGTTGACGAAAACCTACAATAAGCACGTAGGTCAGTATCCAACACCGAAAAACTTTAATTTTTGGTATATTTTTGGCTTCATTGCCATGGTGGTGTTAGTTAACCAAATTCTTACTGGGATATGGTTAACTATGAACTATAACCCATCGGGTGATGGGGCATTTGCATCGGTCGAATACATCATGCGTGATGTCGATTACGGCTGGTTATTACGTTACATGCACTCCACCGGGGCTTCGGCTTTCTTTGTGGTGATTTATCTGCACATGTATCGTGGTTTGATTTACGGCTCCTATCAAAAACCTCGTGAATTAATATGGCTGTTTGGCATGTTAATTTTCTTAGTGTTGATGGCCGAAGCATTTATGGGTTATTTACTGCCTTGGGGACAAATGTCCTATTGGGGCGCGCAGGTGATTATTTCACTGTTTGGCGCAATTCCGGTGATTGGCGACGATTTGACCCTGTGGATCCGAGGTGACTATGTAATCTCTGGGGCCACGCTCAATCGCTTCTTTGCCTTACATGTGATTGCCTTACCATTAGTATTGGTGATGTTGGTGTTCTTGCATATTGTCGCCTTACACGAAGTTGGCTCTAATAATCCCGATGGTATCGAGATCAAAGCGAACAAAGATGAGAATGGTTGGCCGAAAGATGGTATTCCTTTCCATCCTTATTTTACGGTTAAAGATTTAGCCGCCATTGTTGGTTTCTTATTTTTCTTCTGTTGGGTGATGTTTTTCTTCCCCGATGGCGGAGGTTATTTCTTGGAAGCGCCAAACTTTGAAGCCGCTAACCCGTTGAAAACGCCGCCTCATATCGCACCCGTTTGGTATTTTACCCCGTTTTATGCAATTTTACGGGCGGTGCCGAACAAGTTGGCGGGAGTTGGCTTGATGGGGGCATCCATTGTGATCCTGTTTGTGTTGCCGTGGTTAGATCGCTGTAAAGTGAAATCGATACGTTATCGCAGTACCTTGCATAAATTGAATATTGCTCAGTTTATTATTTGTTTTGTGATTCTGGGCGTTCTGGGGGCTTTGCCATCGACACCCGCTTTAACGGTATTGGCGCAAGTCACTTCATTTGGTTATTTTGCTTACTTTTTACTGCTGTGGATTTACAGTAAAAACGAAAAAACCAAGCCACTTCCAGACAGGGTGACCAAATGATGAAGAACTTTTTTTTAGCATTCGTGTTACTTGTTCCTAGTTTAGCATTTGCATCTGGCGGCAATGAACACTTAGATGAAGCCAATTATGATTTAAGCGATAAAGCCTCATTACAAAATGGCGCCAAATTGTTCATGAATTATTGTTTCGGCTGTCACAGTACTCAGTACCAACGATATAATCGAGTGGCCGAAGATTTGGGTATTCCTATTAATTTAATGCAAGAAAACTTGATTTTCACCGGGGTAAAACCGGGCCAATTAATGGAAAATGCTATTCCAGAGAAAGATGCTGCCAAATGGTTTGGCGCTGCGCCACCTGACTTAACGTTAGTTGCTCGAGTCAGAGGTGCAGATTGGATCTATACTTATTTACGTTCGTTTTATGTTGATGAGAGCCGCCCATTTGGGGTGAACAATATAGTTTTCCCAAGTGTCGGCATGCCGCATGTTTTGCAAGAGCTGCAAGGGGTGCCTAGCGCGGTCTATGAGCAGAAAATGATCGATGGTGAAGAACATCACGTCTATGTTGGCATCGAATCTGATGGTAGCGGCGAGATGAGTAATGATGAATATGATCAAGCGGTTTTAGACTTAGTTAACTTTTTAGTTTATTCTGCTGAGCCTATTCAACTTGAACGTAAGCGCTTGGGTTATTGGGTGTTGGGTTTCTTATTTATCTTCTTCATCGTTAGTTATTTATTGAAGAGAGAATACTGGCGCGACATACATTAAGTCGTAAGCGAGTGTTCAGTGATCGGCAACAGCAGTTATGCTGTTGCCGTTTGTGTATTTTTTTTTATGGTTTTTGGAGGGTTCAATGGCTGTAGCTGCCAATAAGCGTTCGGTAATGACGCTATACTCTGGTGCTAACGACTTATATAGTCATCAGGTACGCATCGTTTTAGCCGAAAAAGGCGTCAGCGTAGAGATTAATCAAGTTGACCCGGATAACTTGCCGGAAGATTTAATTGATCTGAATCCGTACAGCTCAGTTCCTACTTTGGTTGATCGTGAATTAGTTTTATACCAATCACAGATCATCATGGAGTATCTGGACGAGCGCTTTCCTCATCCACCATTAATGCCTGTTTACCCCGTATCTCGTGGTTCTAGTCGTTTGATGATGCATCGCATCAAGAATGATTGGTACAGCCTAGTGGCGCAAATTGAGAAAGATCAAAATGCGGATGCTGCACGTAAACAATTAACTGAAAGTCTATTAACTATCGCTCCGGTGTTTGCTGAGATGCCTTATTTCATGAGCGAAGAGTTTAGCCTCGTAGATTGTTATTTAGCACCTTTATTGTGGCGTTTGCCGACTTTAGGTATTGAACTACAAGGTATCGGTGCGAAAGAAATCAAATCGTATATGATCCGGGTATTTGATCGTGAATCTTTCCAAGCTTCATTGACTGATTCCGAACGTGAAATACGCGATGGGTTTCTTGGCTAATGAATATTGAAATGACGCCAAATCGACCGTATTTGTTACGGGCGTTTTTTGATTGGTTGTTAGACAATGAGCTTACGCCACACTTGGTTGTGGACGCGACACAGGCGAATGTGACAGTCCCTACTCAGTTTGTGAACGATGGTCAAATCGTGTTAAATATTGCACCTTCGGCAGTCGTAGCATTTGATATGGACCTGCACCATGTGGGATTTAATGCCCGCTTTGGCGGTAAACCATTTCAAATTTATGTACCTATGTCGGCAGTGGTTGCGGTTTATGCGCGTGAAAATGGTGCCGGCATGGTATTTGAGCCGGAAGCCGCTTATGAGGCGGAGCAAGTCGAATCTGCTGAACAGGCTGAGTCGCCTGAAAAAAGGACTGACGACGCACCTAAAAAGCCAAGCTTAACCATCGTAAAATAAAAAAAGCGCCTATTGGCGCTTTTTTATTGCTTAGCGATTATTTAATCGTCTATCACCAGTTCAAATAATTTCACTACCTTGCTCACACCGGCTTCATTACGGGCAATATTAATTGCTAAACTCTGTTCTTGTTCGGTGACAAATCCAATCAAAAACACTTCGCTATCTTCGGTAATTACTTTTATTTTTCCCGGTGCTAATTCATTATCACCATAGATTTTTAGCTTGATTTTAGTGGTGATCCAAGCGTCATTGCTGCGAGTGCTTAACGACACAGGATCTTTGATTCGAACTTCGTTCAATACCTCTTGAACACCTTCTGTGGCACGAACGATTTGAGTTATTTGGTTGTAATTTTCTTGACTCGGAGTCTGTCCAACAATCAAAACTCGGCCACTTAAAGAGACGATCGAAAGTTTACTTTCTTGCCATATTTTTTCTGATTTACCCAGTGCGCTGAGGGTTTGTAATTCAATGGTTTGGTCATCGATTTGGGTGCCGATGGTTCGTCGGTCGGTCGCCGCACCAGCGGCGACGCTGGCCCCTACAACGACTGCTCCAGCACAGGCCTGTAATAGGCCTGCTAGTACTACAATGGTGATAATTCGCAACATTCTCTAATCCTCTTGTTGGGGGAATAAGGTTCGGTCGATTAAGTCACATAAACTATTTAAGGCCAGCAGGTGTACCTCGTTTATTCTTATGCTTTGCTCTGCTGGGACTCTAACTTCAACATCTTGCTCGCTCAGTAATCCGGCCATTTCGCCGCCATCTTTTCCGGTGAGAGCGATAATGCTCATGTCGCGGTTCACCGCAGCTTCCATTGCTTTAATTACATTACGACAGTTACCAGAATCAGAAATAGCAACCAGTACATCACCTTGTTGTCCTAAGGCGCGAATTTGTTTGGCAAATACTTCGTCAAACGAATAATCATTGGCGATTGCTGATAATAAGGAATTATCGGTGTTGAGGGCTAAGGCTGGGAGGCTTGGGCGTTCGGTGTCAAAACGGTTTACTAAACTTGCGGCAAATTGCTGGGCTAAGGCAGCCGCCGAACCATTGCCAGCAATTAATAATTTATTCCCATTTAGCAGGGCGTGAGCAATGATAATGGTTGCTTTTTCGATGGCGTCTGGTAGCGCTTCGGCAGCAGCGATTTTGGTTTGAATACTCTCTCGGAATATCTCTTTAATACGTTCTTGCATGTTTATTCCCCAAATGCGTTTTGGAACCATTCTAGATAGGGAGCTTGTGCTTGTATGGCGATCACATCGAAACGCATGGCTGTATCAAATTGGTTTAAATTTTGTTGCTGTAAGTAGTATTGAGCACTTAGTATAATTCGGCGGATCTTATGTTGGTCAACGGCCGCGACCGCCCCTCCAAAAGTATTCGCACTACGATACTTTACTTCGACAAATACCCAAATATCGTTTTGTTTACAAATTAAATCTATCTCGCCGCGGCGGCAGTGATAATTTTTTTCAATCAGCTTTAAACCTTGTTGTGTTAGGTAACGAGCTGCTTGCTGTTCTGCTTGTTGCCCACTATTCAAGGGATTTTGGTTTTGCTTGGATGTCCAAGGGAACCAGTTTGCCATTTTCATATTGAGTCCAGATCAGCTGTCGAGCAACGAGACCTTTTGGATCAACACTTAAGTTGCCAGTAAGTCCCTGAAATTGATAGTCGGAATAGCCGCGCATTTGGGCTAATTGACCAATTAGGTTGAAGGCATCATAACCCAAAGCGTAAAGCCGTTTTTGAGTATCTGTTGAACTGGGCCAAAGCTGTTGGTAACGAATTGCGTTAACCGATTGTAGATCTAGCGCCCAAGGCATTTCACTGATTAGCATACCATCAAGTTCGTTCTCGCTGGTCTGGTCATTTTTGTTATAGCTGCGAGAGCTTGCATATAAGCGTGGGCTCATAGCAAAGGGACTCACCGTTACATCAATAAAGGCTTTGATGAGTTTAGTCTCGGTATTATCGCCAACTAAATATAAGGCTTGTGCATCGCTGCGCGAGCGCAGTTCGGTTTTCAGGTTTTGACCAATTATTTGTTTAAATTGATTGATGCGCTGTTGGCTTTGGTCGGTATGCAATAATTTGGTTACGGCCGCCTGTAATTGGCTACGATTGGCGTAATACACCACATCAACAGGCGCGGAAGAAAGCATTTGCCATTGCTGGCTAAATGCTTCTGCCATACGCTCTCCTAAGTTATTTTGAGGGACTAATAACAAAGGGTTCGTTTCTTCTCGCTGAGCCATGAATTGTGCAGCCTGTTTGGCTTCTGTTTCGGGAGACAAAGGAAAGAAAAAGCGTTGTTCGGTGTTACTACTGAGCACATCATTTAAGCCCAGCAGCGGAATAGTTGGTTGTAGCGTAAGTAGATTGGTTAATTGAGATTTAAGCAGCGGACCGAGGATAAAGTTGATTTGCTGTTCTTCCAATTGTGCATATAAATTTGCCATGGCTTGTGTTTGCGTATCAAAAAATATCAGTTGGGTATCGCTTGCGTTATTTTGCTGTTGGTCTAAGTAAGCCGAAATCAAGCCATCTTTTAGCGCTAAACCGTTATTTTTATATTTTCCAGACAAGGGGAGGAGCACCGCAATTTTCTTCGGTGAATAGGGTTCAATGCTTAAAGCTTTTGCTAGATCTCCATCAATATAATCGAGAGCAGGATGATTAGGATAGTCACGTTTCCACTGCTGCAATGCGGCAATTAGAGCCGCAGGGGATGGTTTAGGCTCATTGCTGATAGCCACAATCTCTAACCAGCCATTTTTTAAGTCACTAGAGACCTGTTGGAAGCTACGAAGGGTAAATGCGGTGAGTGGTTTGAGTTGTTGCCAAATCACTTGATGATTTGTGGCGCGCAGCGCTTCTGGTAAATAACGGTCCAGTTCTATATAAGCGCCTGCAGCGGCTAATGGGTTGTTTTGTTGTTTAAAGATATCACCACGCGTTTGGTAATAGCTTTGCCAGTAATCACGAGGCAAATCCCATATCGGGTCAAAGTCTAATAATTCTAAGGCTTGGGAATAGTGGCCTTGACGCTGCAGAGCGTAGCCTTGAACTAAGCGAAGCGCAGCGATACGTTGTGGGCTGTTGGTTTGAGCCTTTAACGATGAAACAATCGCATCACCAGCTTGGTATAAGCCCTGCTGGTAGTAAGCCTTCGCTGCGAGTAATTCCCAATCATAAGTATGCTGTAACTCTGCGATAGCCGCCTGGTCTAAATAAAATTGAGCATTGTGCTCTAAAGTTGAAGCTAAGGACGGTAGAGGTATAGCTGTAATCGGTTGTTTTGTTGGGCCAGTACTACAAGCCGCTAATAAAAGCACCACCGTTAAACTGACATAACGTAGTGCTGAAATCAGGTTCGTTTTCAAAGTCTATACCACCAGTATCGTTTCAATAGTGCATATAGTAAGAGGCTCGCGACAAATAATCCACAATCGCGGTGTTGAAAGATTGAGGCTAGCCCGTCTTTTCATTAAAGTAGGGGCCGAATTAACGAGAGGCACTCCCTATGTCCGCAATTGGAACTTTATATATTGTTGCAACTCCAATTGGCAATTTAGCCGATATTACTTTGCGTGCATTAGACGTACTCAAGAGCGTGTCGATGATTGCTGCAGAAGATACTCGTAATACAGGTCGTCTGTTGGCTCACTACGAAATTGGTACTCGTTGTGTGGCAGTACATGATCATAACGAGCAACAAAAAATCGCTTGGTTGGAGAAATGTTTGTTGGAAGGGCAAGACATTGCGCTTGTTTCGGATGCAGGCACACCACTGATTAACGATCCGGGTTATCACCTGGTGGCAGCGTTTCGTGCCAAAGGCTACACGGTGGTGCCGTTGCCTGGAGCTTGCGCTGCAATTGCAGCTTTATCTGTCGCCGGTTTACCCACCGACCGTTTTTTGTATGAAGGATTTTTGCCGGCGAAAAGTAATGCGCGTCAAGCTCGATTGGCTGAGTTACGTCAAGAGGTTCGTACCGTGGTTTTTTATGAGTCGCCACATCGTATTGTCGAAAGCTTAAAAGATATTGTTCAATGTTTGGGTGAGGAGCGCCAAGTCGTGATGGCGCGTGAGCTGACGAAAACCTTTGAGACGGTGAAATCTTTAGCTGCTGCTGAATTACTGGCATGGGTACAGGCCGATCCAAATCAGCAAAAAGGTGAGATGGTCTTGATCGTGGCCGGTTTTGACAAATCCACTCAGGGCTTGCCTGTGGAAGCGCTAGATACCTTGAGTTTGTTACAACAAGAACTCCCTTTAAAAAAAGCCGCCGCTCTCACTGCTAAAATTTATGGTTTAAAGAAAAATGCGCTTTACGAACATGGCCTAAATCACTCGAAGTAAGGGCGGAGAAAGCGCTATTCTTAAGTGCAGGAGTTTGCTATAGTCCGCCACCGGAGTTGGCTAGACAATCGCTGCTTCGTCGTTGTGTACTCTTTCGGGAGTGGCAAACGGGCGAAGGGGAGGAAAGTCCGGGCTCTATAGGGTAGGGTGCCAGGTAACGCCTGGGAGGCGCAAGCCTACGACAAGTGCAGCAGAGAGAAGACCGCCGATGGCGACTCTTTCTTCGGAAAGGGTTGATACAGGTAAGGCTGAAAGGGTGCGGTAAGAGCGCACCGCACAACTGGTAACAGTTTGTGGCGAGGTAAACTCCACCCGGAGCAAGGCCAAATAGGCCCCCTTAAGGCGCGACCCGCGTTGGGGGCGGGTAGGCTGCTTGAGCCGTTAAGCGATTAACGGCCTAGACGAATGATTGTTCACGACAAAACCCGGCTTATCGGCCAACTCCTACTTCTTTAAAAGCCCCGTTGCTAAAACGGGGCTTTTTTAATTTTTGATAAGTAAATGCTCGCTATCCCCTCCGACATTGACCCTTGTGATTCTAGTCTTGATAACTTTTTACTAAATAAAACGATTTATTTTTACTCATTTGTAGGCCCGGTTGCTTTGTATATCAGCCCTTTAGCTGAGGTCTTTGAATCCTTGGTGGAATTTTGTTCATTTTCTTGCTCATGGTCGCTTGCAAAGGGGGAGACTCGTCCTTAAACTTAGTGAATTGTGGGATAAAGTGGATCATAGTGGATCTATTACCCCTTTAAATCTGATATTAGCATGTGAGGGGAGTCAACACCGGATGTTACGCGGCGCAAGTTCAATCAATCTCGATGCGAAGGGGCGAATGACAATGCCCACGCGTTATCGTGAGTGGTTGATTGAAGAGTGCCAAGGGCAGTTGGTGTGCACCATTGATATCAATCATCGCTGTTTATTACTTTATCCACTGGCCGAGTGGGAAGAGATTGAGCGGAAGTTGAAGAAATTATCAAGTATGAATCCAGCTGAGCGTCGCTTACAGCGCTTGTTGTTAGGTTATGCGGATGATTGTGAGATGGATAAAAATGGCCGTTTGTTGATCCCCCCTCCACTACGCCAACATGCGAGTTTGCAGAAAAAAATTATGCTGGTCGGCCAACTCAATAAGTTTGAGCTGTGGTCTGAAGAGCAATGGCAGCAACAGATTGCTGCCGATATCGCCTTAGATGAGGATGTTGATATGTTAACCGATAACCTAAAAGATTTTTCACTTTAATATGAGTAATGAATTTGCCCATACCTCGGTACTTTTGCAAGAGTGTATTGATGGTTTAGCCATCAAAAAAGATGGTATTTACGTCGATGGTACTTTTGGTCGAGGAGGCCATAGCCGTGAGATCTTAAAGGCGCTTGGGCCGCAGGGGCGTTTGATCGCTATCGATAGAGATCCTCGAGCGATTGAAGCAGCGAAACAATTTGCCGATGATCCGCGTTTTCAGATTGTTCATGGTCCCTTTTCTGGCATCGAGCAATATATTAGCGAGTTAGGTTTAGCTAAAAAGATTGATGGTGTATTGCTGGATTTAGGGGTGTCGTCGCCACAACTCGACGATGCAGAGCGAGGTTTCAGCTTTTTACGTGATGGTCCCTTGGATATGCGGATGGATACATCGCGAGGCCAAACGGCTGGAGAGTGGCTCACCCATGCTGCGGAAGAAGACATTACCTGGGTGATTAAAACCTTTGGTGAAGAAAAATTTGGCAAGCGGATCGCACACGGCATTGTTAACGCGCGTCAATTGGAACCGCTAACCAGTACCCTGCAGCTCGCCAAAATTATCGATTTAGCTTGTCCGGTTAAAGATAAACATAAACATCCTGCGACCCGCAGTTTTCAGGCGATTCGTATTTATATCAATAGTGAACTTGATGAAATCGAAAAGGCCTTATTAGGTGCAATGAACTGCTTAGCCACCGATGGTCGTCTGGCTGTGATTAGCTTCCATTCTTTAGAAGATCGGATGGTCAAACGTTTTATTCGAAAACAAGAGAAGGGTGAGCAATTCCCGCGAGGATTTCCGTTAACTGAACAACAGTTAGCCAGCGGTCGTTATTTAAAAAGTGTTGGGCGAGCGATTAAACCGAGTGCTGCCGAAATTGAAGTTAATCCGCGCTCGCGTAGCTCGGTATTGCGGATAGCTCGTCGCTTGTAATGAGCGAAGTTAACCGCCAGCCCAATCTGTTACGGGCGATACTGAAAGATTTTTGGCGTCATAAGCAGCAGCTAGGGCTACTGATACTGGTAGTGATCTCTGCTTTTGCAGTGGTTTGGACAACCCATCATACGCGGATGTTTGTTGAGCAAAGAGAACGTTTAATGATGAATCGCGATGCAATCAATGTGGAGTGGCGGCACCTACTCATTGAACAAAATACACTTGCAGAACATAGCCGTATAGAGAGTATCGCTCGAAAGCGTTTGGCGATGCATCGACCCAAGTTAGAAGAACAAGTGGTAATTAGTAAGTAATGAGCAATAAGGCAAATAAACAAGGACTGTTCATCCATTGGCGCTTTGTGCTAGTGATGGTCGTGGTTTGTTTGGTATTTACTGCCCTAGTAAGTCGTGCCGCTTATATTCAGGTGATCGCACCGGATAAACTGATCTACGAAGGGGATTTACGTTCTATTCGTACCAAAACCGGTTATGCGGAACGAGGTGTGATTACCGATCGTTTTGGTAACGAACTTGCGGTAAGTGTACCTGTTCGTGCTATTTGGGCGGATCCGAAGCATGTGGTTGAGCAAAATAGCTTCGCAGATGGTGAAGCTTGGGCCGCCTTAGCCAAGGTGTTAGAGACCGATGTCGCTAGTTTACAGAGCCGTGTCAGCGATCCGCATCGGCGTTTTGTATATTTACAGCGACAGGTAAGTTCCGCAGTAGCGAATTATGTTGATAAACTCAAAATCAAAGGTGTTTATCTCAAACCTGAATCAAGAAGGTTCTACCCTACTGGCGAAGTGAGTGCTCACTTGGTTGGTTTTACTAATATTGATGACCATGGTCTGGAAGGGATTGAGGGAAGTTACGACGACTGGCTTACCGGTGAACCGGGTAAGCGCCAAGTTCGAAAAGATCGACTGGGTCGTGTGGTTGAAGATCTTGCGGTTATCCATCAAGCCAAGCAAGCGCAAGATATTGCCTTGAGCATTGACCAGCGTATTCAAGCCCTAGCATATCGTGAGTTGAAGAAAGCAGTGGCTGATACCCGAGCGACTTCGGGGAGCGTTGTGGTATTAGATATCGACACCGGTGAAGTCTTGGCAATGGTCAATAGTCCTTCATTTAATCCGAACAATCGCAATGAATTTCAAAGTTATCGCTATCGTAATCGCGCGATCTCCGACAGTTATGAACCAGGTTCGACGGTCAAACCCTTATCGGTACTTGCAGCATTGGAAGCTGGTCATGTTAAAACCAATAGTATGATCAATACCAATCCCGGGTGGATGCGCATTGGTGGCCGTCGAGTCCGTGATTCTCATAATTATGGTGAAATCAGTCTTACTAAAGTGATTCAAAAGTCGAGTAATGTTGGAACCAGCCAGTTGGCACTAAAAGTTGGTGTTGAGGGTTTGCTGGATACATTTTATCGCGTCGGTTTTGGCAATGGTGCAGGCTTAGGCTTGGTGGGGGAATCGGCTGGATTGATGCCACAACGTCGACGCTGGTCTGATTTTGAATTGGCAACCTTGTCCTTTGGTTACGGTTTAATGGTCACGCCGCTCCAATTGGCACAAGCCTATGCCACGATTGGCGCTGGTGGCATATTTCGCCCCGCATCGATTATTAAGTTACAAAAAGCGGCGCCGGGTGAACGGGTTTTTAAAGAATCCACTGCCAAAGCGGTGTTACAGATGATGGAGTCTGTGGTCCATGAAGGTGGCACAGGGCTTAAAGCTGCTGTGCCTGGATTTCGTATCGCCGGTAAAACCGGAACTAGCCGTAAAGCGATTCGTGGTGGCTATGGTGATGATTATGTGGCGATCTTTGCTGGAGTCGCGCCTGCGAGTCACCCTAAGCTTGCGGTCGTGGTGTTTGTGAATGAGCCCAAAACGGACAGCTATTACGGTGGCGTGGTTGCGGCACCAGTATTTTCTAAAGTGATGCAGGCTGGATTGCAATATTTAAATGTCGCGCCAGATGACGATGACGGTCGTATTGTGAAGTTGAGTGGGGGCGTTGATAGTGAAACCTGATTTATCAGCACTACTCGCAAAATTTGCCGTGACTCAGGCGCCTAAGCTGAGCTTTGAGCACTTATCCTTGAATAGTCGTGAGCTTCGTTCTGGCGATGTATTTGTGGCTATTCATGGTCATCAGGTCGATGGTCGTGATTACATCGATGCAGCCATTATTGCGGGTGCCGTAGCTGTGATCGTTGAAGCTGATACTGAACAACAGCATGGTCAAATTGAATGGCGTGGAGAGATCCCCTGTATTGCCTTCTGGCGTTTAAGTCAGCAACTCTCTCAGTTAGCCTCTGCCAGATACTTTCCTGAGGGGAATCACTTAAATCTGGTCGGAGTGACTGGAACCAATGGTAAGAGTACTGTCACTCATCTGATTGCTAATCTGGCCAATTTAAGCGGTATTAAAGCTGCAGTGATGGGGACCTTGGGAAATGGTAAGCCTGGTCAGCTCGAGCAGAGCCATAATACCACCGCTGATGCGATTACGATTCAACGTCAGTTGAGTGAGATGCAGCAACAGGGCTATCAATTAGTGGCGATGGAAATATCTTCCCATGGTTTGGTACAACAACGGGTTGCAAGTGTTCCTTTCTCGGTCGCTATTTTTACCAATCTCAGTCGCGACCACCTCGATTATCATGGCAGTATGGCTGAATATGGCCGTGCTAAGCAGGCCTTGTTTGACTGGCCAAGTTTGCAGTGTCGTCTGATTAATGCTGACGATGGTTTCGGAAAGCAATTACTGCAGCATTACCCTGATGCCCAAGCTTTGTCCTTAGAAGATAGCAGAGCACAATGGCAGATCGCTGATTTACACTTTAGTGAACGCGGTGTTCGTGGTTACTTGCTAAGTCCCGAGGCAAGCCATGAACGGGTTGCGTTACACAGTCCCCTATTGGGGCGGTTCAATGCCGAGAACTTGCTCAGTGCGATTGCTTGTCTTCACCACTTTGGGGTCGATTTAGCAAAACTAATGGATTTACTTCCTTGTTTAAATGCAGTACCGGGTCGGATGGAGTTGTTTGTCGGAAAATCTTCGGTAGTGGTGGATTATGCGCATACTCCGGATGCATTAGATAAAGCCTTGACGGCCTTACGTTTACATTGTCGCGGGAAGTTGTGGTGTATCTTTGGTTGTGGCGGCGACCGTGATAAAGGCAAGCGGCCTTTAATGGCGGCGGTTGCCGAGCAAAAAGCTGACCAAGTCATCGTGACGGATGACAATCCTCGTTACGAAGATGCGGTGGCGATTGTTGAAGATATCATGGCGGGCTTTTGTCATCCTGAGCGAGTCGCGGTTGAACATCAACGGACCGTCGCGATTCAACAGGCCATTCAGCAAAGTGGTTCACAAGACATCATCTTGGTGGCAGGAAAAGGCCATGAGAGTTATCAAATTATTGCTGCGCAAGTTCTCGATTATGACGAGCGGGCGGTCGTACAAAGCTTAGTCGGGAGAGCACAATGATCCCATTGAAGCTGTCTGAGCTGCTCAAGCCCTTGCAAACTAAACTAATCGGTGATGATCAGACCATACTGAGGGTTGATACTGATTCTCGTAAGCCGATGCCACAAAGTCTGTTTGTCGCCTTAAGCGGTGAACGTTTCGACGCCCATGACTTCGCTGGGAAAGCCGTCGAACAAGGTGCTATTGCTTTGGTTGTGGAACGGCTTCTGCCGCTCGATGTACCGCAATTAGTGGTCGCTGACTGCCGAATAGCCCTAGGTTTGCTCGCGAGTTATTTACGTGAAAAATTGAGCTTGCCTTGTTGCGCAATCACTGGCAGTAATGGCAAAACTACCGTGAAGGAAATGACGACAAAGATTTTAGCGCAGGCTAAATCGGTGTTAGCTACTCAAGGTAATTTTAACAATGACATCGGTGTTCCCCTGTCGTTATTGCGAGCCACCGAACAACATCAAGTGGGCGTGCTTGAACTGGGCGCGAATCATATGGGTGAAATTGCCTATACCGTGGCCTTGGTGAAACCGCGGGCAGCACTGATCAATAATGTGTCAGCCGCGCATATTGAAGGTTTTGGCGATCAAACGGGGGTATTACGCGCTAAATCAGAGTTGTTTGTTGGTTTGGCGAAGGGCCAAGTGGCGATCTGTGAAGCTGGCGCTGATTATCAGCAGCCGCTGATGGATGCGGCCAGCCCAGCCAAGGTTCAACTATTTTCTTTGGATCAGCCGAATGCTGATTTTTACGCCAGTGAGATCCACTCATTGGGTCTCTCGGGAAGTCGGTTCACCCTCAATACACCCCAAGGTCGAGTGCAAGTGCAGATAAACCTTGCGGGTCAACATAATGTGAAGAATGCGGTGGCTGCGTCTGCTTTGGCTATCGCGATGGGGGCGAGTTTAAGCGAGGTGAAATTAGGCTTGGCCGACTTGGAGGAAGTCCCTGGGCGGGTGAATGTGCAGACGCTTAGTCCACAGCTTCAGTTGATTGATGATAGTTATAACGCCAATCCCGCTTCATTTAAGGCGGCTGTCGATATTTTAGCCAGTTTTGAGGGTAAGCGCTTGCTTATCGCTGGCGCCATGGGAGAAATGGGCGAGCAAACGGAACTGGCGCACAAAGACTTAATTGCGCAAGCACTTGACAGAAACATTAGCTTGTATTCTTATGGCGCGTCTTTTCAGTCGGCGCTGGCCGATTTAGGACGTTCAGAGCTGGTTTTTGACTCCCACGAGCATTTAATTTCGCAGCTGATTGAGGACTTGAATCAGGCGCCTAATCAGGCTTGTTTGATATTGGTGAAAGGTTCTCGTTCAAGCAAAATGGAAACGGTGGTCCAGCACTTACAACAATATTATAAGAAGGGTTTCGAATGTTAGTTTGGTTAGCTGAATATCTGCAGCAATATTACAGCGGATTTTCGCTATTTGGTTATTTAACCTTTAGGGCGATTGTGAGTATCTTAACTGCCTTAGTGTTTGGCCTGTGGATGGGACCGAAGCTTATCCGTAGTTTACAACGTTTGCAGATTGGACAAACGGTACGTAACGACGGTCCTGAATCTCATTTAAGTAAATCTGGGACACCGACCATGGGCGGCGTTCTGATCATCGCTTCGGTATTTTTATCGACCCTGTTGTGGGCTCGTTTAGACAATCCTTACGTGTGGGTGATGCTGTTTGTGTTTGGCAGTTACGGCGCCATTGGTTTTATCGACGACTATCGCAAAGTGATCCGCAAAGATCCAGCTGGCCTAATCGCGCGCTGGAAGTATTTTTGGCAATCGGTGGTTGCTTTAGTGGTGGCGCTTTACCTATTTTGGAGCGCAGATTCAGCAGCGCATACCCAGTTGGTGTTGCCATTTATCAAAAATGTGATGCCACAGCTTGGCTGGTTATTTATTCCCCTGACTTACCTCGTCATAGTTGGTAGCAGTAATGCCGTTAACTTAACCGATGGTTTAGATGGCTTGGCAATTATGCCCAGTGTGATGGTGGCCTCGGCCTTTGCCTTAATCGCTTATCTTACCGGACATGTTAATTTCTCAAGTTATTTGTTCATTCCTTATATTCCTGCCGCCAGTGAATTGGTGGTGGTGTGTACCGCGATGGTCGGGGCTGGTTTAGCCTTTCTTTGGTTTAATACCTATCCAGCCCAAGTATTCATGGGCGATGTTGGCTCGCTTGCCTTAGGGGCAGCCTTAGGTACGGTTGCGGTGCTGGTGCGCCAAGAGTTGCTGTTGGTGATTATGGGGGGCGTGTTCGTAATGGAAACGGTTTCGGTGATCTTACAGGTTGGCTCTTATAAGCTGCGTGGTCAGCGGATTTTCCGTATGGCTCCAATTCACCATCATTATGAGTTGAAAGGCTGGCCTGAGCCTCGAGTGATTGTGCGTTTTTGGATTATTTCATTGATTTTAGTGTTGATTGGTCTTGCGACTTTAAAAGTAAGATAACAGATAGGATTGAGTGGGTTGGTGAGTAAATTACAGTCACAAAAGCGATATGCGGTGGTTGGCCTTGGTGCTAGCGGACTCAGTAGTGTCCGTTTTTTGCTGCGTCACGGGATTTCTCCCTTGGTTTGTGATACCCGAGCAGAGCCACCGGGTTTGGTTAATTTGCCCACTGAATTGCCAGTAATTTGTGGCGAGCTGCCTCTGGCTCAATTACTCGATTGTGATGTGGTGATTGTCAGTCCTGGTGTTGCCTTGGCCCACCCGGTTCTACAAACCCTTGCCAAAGCAGGCATTGCTTTGATCGGTGATGTGGAGTTGTTTAGTCATTATGCGGCAGCACCAGTGGTGGCGATTACTGGCTCTAACGGCAAGAGTACCGTTACTACACTGCTGGGCGAAATGGCTAAACAGGCCGGTCTTAAGGTGGCGGTTGGCGGTAATATTGGCGTGCCCGCGTTGGATTTGCTCAATGATGAGGTGCAGCTATATGTATTGGAGTTATCAAGTTTCCAATTAGAGACCACTGAACATTTGCAGACGGCAGCGGCCACTCTACTCAATGTTAGCGAAGATCATATGGATCGCTATGATGATTTAGATGCTTATATTGCAGCGAAGCAAAAAGTTTATCAGCACGCGATGACCGCAGTTGTGAACTTGGATGATGTTCAATCGACACCAATTACCACGACTGAAAATAGACTTAGTTTTTCTGTCACTCAACCCGCCGACTTTTGTCTTAGCTGCGATCAAAAACAGTTACTCCACGGAACTAAAGTACTGCTTGATATTAGCGATTTGGCCTTAGTTGGAACCCACAATTATGCCAATATACTGGCAGCTCTCGCCTTAGCTGAGTCGCTCGCCATTCCCATGCAAGCTTGCTTAGCCGCAGTAAAGCAGTTTGCTGGCTTAACCCACCGCTGCCAATTGGTTTCTCGTAAAAGAGATATCCGGTGGATTAATGATTCTAAGGCTACCAATGTTGGCGCCACTTTGGCGGCGCTCATCGGACTGAAAGATAGCGCGGCTCAACTCTGGTTGATTGTGGGCGGGGATAGTAAGGCTGGCGATTTAAGTGAGCTTAAGTCTGCATTTTCTGAAGTGGCAGGGGTGGTTGCCTTTGGTCGAGATAAGTTGCGTTTTCAACAATTGGATCCGCAAGTCGTCTTAGTTGATGACCTATCTGGAGCGTTGAATTGGTGCGCTGAACAAGCTAGAGCTGGTGATACGGTATTGTTATCGCCTGCCTGTGCCAGTCTGGATATGTATCGTAATTTTGAAGCGCGCGGTGAGCACTTTTGCCAATTGGTGGAGGCGCTATGAATTTACTTGCTAAACCACGCTTAGGATTTCAACTGTTGGTCAGTCGGTTTCAGGTGGAGCCTGCAGCGCGTGCCGAACCACAGTTATTCGATCGTCACTTATTGTGGTTAGCGCTATGTTTGATGGTATTTGGTTTAGTGATGGTGGCGTCTTCTTCTATCCCAGAAGGTATTGCCATCAATGACGATCCGTTCCGTTTTGCCAAGCGTCATGGTATCTACCTACTGATCTGCTTAGCGACGATGGCGGTGGTGGTGCAGATCCCGATCGCCTGGTGGCAGTCACATAACGCAACATTTTTGCTGCTGGCGGGGCTCGCGCTGGTGTTGGTGTTATTGGTGGGGCGGAATATTAACGGTAGTAGTCGCTGGATAGGTTTTGGTCCGATTAATATCCAGCCCGCTGAGTTTTCAAAGCTGGCGCTGTTTACCTACTTGGCTGGTTATTTGGTTCGCCGTCATGAACAGGTAAGAGAGAATTTAAAAGGTTTCTTAAAGCCGCTAGTGGTGTTTTTTCTGATGGCTGTTTTATTATTGGCGCAACCCGATTTGGGTAGCGTGATTGTGATGTTTGTGACGACGGTGGGCATGTTGTTTTTAGCTGGCGCGAAGCTGATCCAGTTCTTTGGTTTAATGTTTACCGGTGTGGTTTCGGTGGTGACTTTGGTGATTGCCGAACCTTATCGAATGCGTCGAGTTTCTTCGTTCTTGGACCCTTGGCAAGATCCCTTTGGTAGCGGTTATCAACTCACGCAATCTCTGATGGCCTTTGGTCGCGGAGATTGGTTGGGGGAAGGTTTGGGGAACTCAATTCAAAAACTTGAATACTTACCTGAAGCCCACACCGATTTTGTGGTGGCGGTGCTTGCGGAAGAACTTGGTTTTGTGGGGGTTTGTGCGGTACTCCTGTTACTCATTTTATTGGTTAGCCGAGCGATGAAAATAGGCAAGCAGGCTTTATTAGCAGAACAAGCTTTTGCGGGTTACTTAGCTTGCGGCATTGGTATTTGGTTTAGTTTTCAAACGATGGTGAATGTGGGGGCTGCATCGGGCTTGGTGCCGACCAAAGGCTTAACCTTACCTTTGGTGAGTTATGGTGGTTCCAGTTTGTTGGTGATGTCGATAGCGGTCGCAGTGTTATTGCGCATTGACCATGAGTTCCGTTTGGCTCGTTGCCAAGCCTATACGAGGGACTCCCATGGCTGAACAGAAGCGTCCCAAGTTATTGGTTATGGCCGGCGGGACTGGTGGTCATGTATTTCCTGGTTTGGCGGTAGCGGATCATCTGTGTCAGCAAGGTTGGCAGATATCGTGGTTGGGAACCGCCGAACGAATGGAAGCTCAGTTGGTACCGAAACATGGCTATGCTATTGATTTTATAAGTATCAAGGGGGTTCGTGGCAATGGCCTGTTGCGTAAGCTAGCCGCGCCTTTTAAGTTGTTGAATGCGATAAGGCAGGCGCTGTTGCTGATGCTGCGTTTGCAACCTGATGTGGTGCTTGGCATGGGCGGCTTTGCCAGTGGACCCGGTGGAATAGCGGCATGGTTGATGAGAAAACCTCTGGTATTACATGAGCAAAATGCCGCCGCCGGATTAACCAATAGAATGTTGGCCAAAATTGCCACTAAGACTTTGATTGCTTTTCCTGGTGCTCTCGCTAAGGGCAAAGTGGTGGGTAATCCGGTGAGACCTGCGGTATTGGCATTACCTGAAAAAAGCTTAAGCGAAAGTCGCGATTATAATCTGCTAGTGATTGGCGGAAGTTTAGGGGCGCAAGTTTTTAATCAGCATTTGGCTGCTGGAATTAAAGCCAGTGGTTTAGATCTTCGTATTTGTCATCAAGCGGGTAAAAATAAGTTGGCAAGTGCCGAACAAGCTTATCAGGATGCCAAGCTTGAAGAACACTTGAGTCAAGCGCCGAAAATAGTCGAGTTTATTGATGATATGGCAGCAGCTTACCAGTGGGCGGATGTGATACTCTGTCGCGCTGGCGCGCTCACGGTGTCGGAGGTGGCGGCCGCGGGTTTAGCTGCGATTTTTGTTCCGCTTCCCTATGCGGTGGACGATCATCAAACTAAAAATGCCCAATATTTGGTGGATGCAGAGGCTGCCCAATTGTTGGCTCAAAGCGATTTTTCGTCACAGCGGATAGCGACGATATTAAATGAATTTGCTGATCCGGGATTGCGCCATCGTTATGGTTGTAATGCGAGAAAGCAGGCGGCCATTGATGCGACAGAGAAAGTCGCCGCAGTTTGCCAAGACTTAATGAAGAGTAGTTAGATGAGTAAAATTGAATTAGCCAAATTACGGACCATGATCCCAGAGATGCGCAAGGTGAAGCGGATTCACTTCGTGGGGATTGGAGGTGCAGGTATGGGGGGGATTGCCGAAGTATTGGCTAATGAAGGTTATCAAATCTCAGGCTCGGATCAGGCGCAAAATACAATGACGGATCGTTTGCTGACGGTCGGTGCTGAAATTTATGTTGGTCATGCTGCAAGCAACATTGCGGGGGCACACGTGGTGGTGGTGTCAACTGCGATTCGAGACGATAACCCAGAAGTTGTTGCTGCAAGAGCTGCTCGGATTCCGGTGGTTCGTCGCGCAGAAATGTTGGCTGAATTGATGCGCTATCGGCATGGCGTTGCCGTTGCGGGCACGCATGGTAAAACCACTACGACTAGTTTGCTTGCCAGTATCTATGCGCAGGCTGACCGTGACCCCACCTTTGTGATTGGTGGTTTGCTAAATAGCGCGGGTACCAATGCACGCTTGGGCAGTAGCCGTTACCTTATCGCCGAAGCTGATGAAAGTGATGCCTCATTTTTGCACTTGCAGCCGATGGTTGCAGTGGTCACCAATGTTGAACCAGACCATATGGAAACTTATGGTGGTGATGAAGCTCAGCTGCATGCCACCTTCATCGATTTTTTACATAACCTGCCTTTCTATGGCGTGGCGGTGATGTGTATTGATGATCCTGGCGTGCAGGAGCTATTGCCTAAAATTGGTCGACATATTATTACTTACGGTTTTTCAGAGCAGGCGGATGTGCGGGTTCAGGCATTTGTGCAACAAGGTGACCGTTGCTCGTTTACGGTGCAGCGCATTGGTCGTCCAGCCTTAGAGATTGAGCTTAATATGCCGGGGCAGCATAATGCGCTTAACGCGGCGGCTGCAATCGCGGTCTCGAGCGAAGATGGTATCGAAGATCGGGCGATTATTGATGCTTTGAATGGTTTTGAAGGTATTGGTCGTCGATTCCAGCAGTATGGTGAATTTGCCACCGGCAATGGTTCTGCTCTGTTGGTGGATGATTATGGTCACCACCCAACCGAGGTATTGGCAACTCTGAAAGCGGCGCGAGCTGCTTGGCCAGCGCGGCGTTTGGTGATGGCGTTTCAGCCGCACCGTTATAGTCGTACGCGTGATTTATACGAAGATTTTGTGGATGTATTGGCTCAAGTGGACAGCTTATTGCTTTTGGAAGTGTACTCGGCAGGTGAGGATGTGATTGCTGGTGCGGATAGTCGTTCATTATGCCGTAGTCTACGCCAACGAGGTTTAGAGCCTATTTATGTGAAACAACCCGATGAATTGGCGAGTTTGCTTGCTGACGTGATCGAAGATGGTGATGTCGTATTAACCCAAGGTGCTGGTAATATTGGCGTCTTGGCGCGGCACTTGGGTGAGCTGCAGCTCAACATCAATAGAATGAAGAATAATTAATGGGTAGTTTAGTTATGAAACGAGTGGCGGTGCTGTTTGGTGGTGATTCAGCCGAGCGTGAAGTATCACTTAAATCGGGGCGCGCGGTGTTATCGGGTTTGCTTCGAGCAGGTATTCATGCGGAAGGTATCGATACTCAAGGTTTTGATCTAAACACGCTAAAACAGAATCACTATAGTCATGTGTTTATTGCCTTGCATGGACGAGGTGGTGAGGACGGTACTTTGCAAGGTGCCTTAGAATATCTGGGGCTTCCGTATACCGGCAGTCGGGTACTTGGTTCTGCCTTGGCGATGGATAAAATCCGTTGTAAGCAAATTTGGCAAACTCTTGGTCTGCCTACGGCTGCTTATCGGATTGTTGATCAAGCCTCTTATCAAGCTGCTCAGGCGGAAGATATTTTGCAACAGTTATCGGGAGTAGTGATTGTTAAACCCGCTTTAGAGGGGTCAAGCATTGGAATGGCCAAGGCGGAGACGGTTGAGCAATTGCAACAAGCGATAGTGAGTGCTTTTGAATATGATTCTCGAGTACTAATCGAACAGTGGATTAGCGGTGCTGAATATACGGTAGCCATTGTTGGGGAGCGGGTATTACCTTCGATTAGGATGCAAACACCGCATACCTTTTACGATTATCAGGCGAAGTATCAAAGCGCTTCCACCGAGTATTTTTGCCCAAGCGGTTTGGACGCGCAACAAGAGCAACAATTGGCAGAGATTGCGATGCAAGCTTTTAAAGCCACTGACTGTGAAGGGTGGGGACGAGTTGACTTGATGGCTGATCAACAAGGGAATTGGTATTTACTCGAAGTGAATACGTCCCCGGGAATGACCGAAAAAAGTTTAGTACCGATGGCGGCTGAACAGGCAGGCCTGAGCTTTGATCAGTTAGTCGCGAGTATTTTGGATTTGGCGCATTAATTATGCAAATGACCCATCAACAAAAGCAACTTTGGGCCTATTGGGCGGGAGTGACCTTTTTTGTGTCGGTTATTTTAGTATTGAGTTATGCGGCTTACTCGGTATATCGAGGGGTGAGTGATAAACGGCTTAGCCCGATGAATCGCTTATTGGTATCGGGTCAGCGCGAGTATGTATTAGATCAAGAATTACAGCATGCCTTAGCGGCATTACCTGAGGCTGGCAATTTTTTTAGCTTGGATGTGTCGCAAGTGAAAGCACAGATTGAACACTTGCCTTGGGTACGGCAGGTTACGGTACGTAAGCAGTGGCCAGATAAGTTATCGATCGCTTTACAAGAGCAGCAAGTCGTTGCTCGTTGGAATAATGCCGCTTTGCTTAATCAGCAAGGTCAGATATTTGATGCGCCACAGCAACGTGTAAAAACGGCCTTGGTATCTTTAAGTGGTCCGGATGAGCAGGCTGAAATGGTATTGAGCACCTTTCGACAATTGCAACAGCGTTTGCAGAGTCGAAATTTAAATATTGTAAGCCTTGCGTTAAATGAGCGCCATGCTTGGCAAATACAACTGGCTGGTGGTATGCGACTGCATTTAGGAAAAGAAGATAAGTTCAATCGTATTGAACGTTTTGTCGATATTTACCCGCAGTTGAAGAATGCGGCAGTCGCTTATGTTGATTTACGTTATGACACCGGCTTTGCCGTAGGTTGGAAGAAACAAGAAGGTTTGGTAATTAATGACCAAAGTAACGGATAGAAAACTGATCGTTGGCCTCGATATTGGCAGCGCAAAAATCACCGCATTGATCGGTGAGGTCTTGCCGAGCAACGAGATGAGCATTATCGGTGTAGGCAGTCATCCGGCAAAGGGTATGGATAAAGGCGGGGTTAACGACCTTGATTCGGTGGTTAAAACCGTACAGCGAGCACTGCAAGAAGCGGAGTTAATGGCCGATTGCAAGATTAGCTCGGTGTATTTGGGGGTCTCGGGACGCCACATCCGTTGTTTAAATGAAAAAGGCATGGTGCCGATTAGTGATGAAGAGGTTACTCAGGATGATGTGGATAACGCCATCCACACTGCTAAATCGGTGAAACTGCCCGATGAACACCGCATCTTGCATGTATTGCCGCAAGAGTTTGCCATCGATTTCCAAGAAGGTATCAAAAACCCGATTGGTTTATCGGGAGTTCGTATGGAAGCCAAGGTGCATCTTATTGCTTGCCATAACGATATGGTGAAGAACATCGTGAAGTGTGTTGAGCGTTGTGATCTTAAAGTCGATCAACTGATTTTTTCTGCCTTGGCTTCAAGTTATGCGGTGCTTACTGAAGACGAGAAAGAGCTTGGTGTGTGTGTGGTTGATATTGGCTCTGGCACCATGGATATTGCGGTTTATACTAGCGGCGCTTTGCGTCATACCTCAGTGGTTCCATTTGCTGGTAATTCGGTGACTCGTGATATAGCGACCGTATTTGGTACGCCATTAAATGATGCTGAGGCCGTCAAGGTTCGTTATGGTTGCGCCTTAGGCAGTATGGTGAGTCGAGACGATACCATTGAAGTCCCCAGTGTGGGAGGACGTCCGTCTCGTAGCTTGCAACGGCAAACTTTGGCGGAGGTGATTGAACCTCGATATAGTGAGCTGTTTGCGATGATTAAAGTCAAGCTGGATGAGCTTGCGGATGATTTACAAGCGCAAGGTACTAAATTGCAGTTGGGTGCCGGTGTGGTTTTAACCGGTGGTGCAGCACAGATAGAGGGCGTTGTTGAATGCGCCGAGAAAATTTTACAATGTCAGGTGCGAGTTGGTTCTGCCAATAAAGTAGCTGGTCTTACCGAATATGTACAAGCGCCTACCTACTCAACAGCTGTAGGCTTGTTACATTACGGAATGGAAAATCAAACTGAAAAGCCAATTGAAGCGAAAAATATAAGCAGCGTTGGTAATATCGCGAAGCGTTTACACAGTTGGTTTAAAGGTGAATTTTAGTTTTTGCTAATTGGCGAAAATAAAGCGGAGAGAGAACTATGTTTGAGATTATGGATAGTCATACCGATGAAGCGGTTATTAAAGTGGTTGGTGTTGGCGGTGGTGGCGGTAACGCCGTTGAGCACATGGTGGCGCAGTCGATTGAAGGGGTGGAATTCATCACGATCAATACCGATGCGCAAGCGCTACGTAACTCTGGTGCCGATAATACCTTACAAATTGGTGGGGCCATCACCAAAGGTTTAGGGGCGGGTGCAAACCCTGAAGTAGGTCGTGAAGCAGCGATGGAAGATCGAGATGCGATCATGAGCCAATTACAAGGCGCAGATATGGTGTTTATTGCTGCCGGAATGGGAGGCGGGACTGGTACTGGTGCCGCTCCGATTGTTGCGGAAGTGGCTAAAGAGCTAGGGATCTTAACCGTAGCGGTAGTAACTAAACCTTTCGGTTTTGAGGGCAAAAAACGCACCAGTTATGCTCAGCAGGGGATTGAGCAGCTGAGTAAGAGTGTTGATTCATTAATTACGATCCCTAACGATAAGCTGTTAAAAGTATTGGGTCGAGGGGTGTCTCTGCTGGATGCTTTTAAGGCCGCAAATAACGTATTACTAGGTGCCGTGCAGGGGATCGCCGAGTTGATTACTCGCCCTGGCTTAATTAACGTGGATTTCGCCGATGTTCGCACGGTGATGCGTGAAATGGGCACTGCAATGATGGGGACCGGGATCGCTTCTGGTGAAGACCGCGCTGAAGAAGCTGCCGAGCTTGCTATTTCTAGCCCCTTGTTGGAAGACGTAGATCTAGCTGGTGCGCGTGGCATTTTGGTCAACATCACCGCTGGTTTCGATATGAGCATTGAAGAGTTTGAAACGGTGGGCAACGCCGTGAAAGGTTTTGCCTCTGAGAATGCGACTGTTGTGGTTGGGGCCGTGATTGACCCAGAAATGAGCGATGAATTAAGAGTGACCGTGGTTGCGACTGGTATTGGTGCAGAACGCCGCCCTGATATTTCTATTGTTAAACCACAACAAGCGGTGAATGCGGAACCAGTTACGCGTACCTTACCAGCCGATTCTGCACCGATGATGGATGAATCCGCTGCGGTGGTAAATGCGGAACCTAGTCGGGCGAGTAGTGATGGTGATTATTTAGATATCCCAGCATTTTTGCGTCGTCAGGCAGATTAATCTGTTGGTTAATGCTGGAGATTTAGCCAAAAGTTTGTGGTGTATTTCAAACTTATGCTAAGATGTCCGACCATTAACATTTATTTGGTCGTAAAGCAGAGGAATTTTTATGCTTAAACAACGGACTCTTGAAAAGTCAGTACAAGCGACAGGGATCGGTTTGCATTCTGGGCACAAGGTCACGATCGTCTTGCGTCCCGCGCCAGCGAATACCGGTATCCTGTTCAATCGTACCGATTTGGATCCGGTTGTCACGATCCCGGCAAAAGCAGAATTGGTACGCGACACCATGCTTTGTACTTGTCTGATTGATGATGCGGGTAACCGTATTTCAACAGTTGAGCACTTAATGGCGGCAATTGCAGCCCTAGGTTTGGATAATTTAATTATTGATGTCGATGCGCCAGAGCTTCCAGTGATGGATGGTAGTGCTAGCCCCTTTGTATTTTTATTGCAATCGGCTGGTATTACAGAACAATCTGCGGCGAAGAAGTTTATTCGAATTAAACAAGCTATTCGTGTTGAACATGAAGATAAGTGGGCCGAGTTACTGCCGAACAACGACGGCTTTAAAATCGATTTCTCTATTGATTTTGATCATCCTGCGATGGAAGGCCGTAATCAGGCGATTTCGATGATGTTTTCTGCCGATAAGTTTGTGAAAGAAATCAGCCGTGCTAGAACCTTTGGGTTTATGCGTGATATTGAGTATTTGCAATCTAAAAATCTAGCCCTAGGTGGCGGATTAGAAAATGCAATTGTGCTGGATGATTACCGGATTCTTAACGAAGATGGCCTTCGTTATGAAGATGAGTTTGTTAAACACAAGTTACTCGATGCGGTGGGTGATTTGTTTATGGCTGGTTTACCCATCTTGGGTCACTTAAGAGCACATAAATCGGGTCATGCCTTGAATAATAATCTGGTTCGAGCAATGCTTGAGCAACAACATGCTTGGGAAATTGTCACTTTTGAAGACAAGTCCGAAGCGCCTGCTGCATACCAACTGCCGGTATTCAGTTTCTAGTTATTTGGTCGGCGCTGGCTAACTCTCTCCGCTCAGCGCCGCTAATTTTTTCAACTTTTCCTTCAGTTCATCAGGCACATGCTTGGATAATTCTGTGATATGTCTAGCTGCTTCAGCGCTTAGCTGGCGTTTTCCAGTGCTTTTTACTTCAGGTTCTGGTTTAATGTGCTTTAACTCCGGATTTATTTTTAATTCTAAACTGACAACCCCCGGGATAGCTTTGCGTAAGTCACTCAGTAGTTCAAATCGGAACTGTTTTAGTCGAGTGAGCCAAGCGGAACTCGGTGCTTCGATAATAGCGACTCCTTGACGCATATTAACGATACGGCATTGCTGTAGTTTGTAGTGTGCCAAAATATCGCTGCCCAGTTGTTGCAGCTGAAGTCGGCGTTGTAAGGGCTGTTCGATTTGCGAAAATTGTTTCTGATGAAACAGACGATTAATCGAAATCGGTTGGTGTTGTCGCTTGGACATAATAATTAGTATATTTTCAATATGAAGTTAAGTTTAGTATACGCCCATAAAGGCGAGACCAGAACCATTCGCGTAAATCCCTTCCGTTTATTATGGCTGGGATTTCTGCTGGCACTGCTATTGTCCAGTATTGGTTTGTGGGGTGTTCAACAGTATCGAGACTTAGCACAGCAACAGGCGCGGTTGATTAGTCAGTTGGATAGTTTACAAGCGGAACCAAAGCTACATCAGTTTGAGCAACAATTACGTGAGCGTTATCGTGGGTTAGCGCTTCGAGTGGGGCAAATGCAAGTCGAGATGACCCGTTTGAATGCCCTTGGCGCTCGCTTAGTGGAAGATAGCGAACTTGCCGCAGAGTTTGATTTTTCTCATACACCTCCTATTGGCGGGCCGATGATGGACATTGACAGCAGTCGTGAACGCGATAGCCATTTGTTGTTTGGCCTGTATCAACTAGAACAACAGCTTGGTAAAAACAAAAAATCTCTTACCGCGCTTGAATCTTGGCAACAAAGTCTCCATTTATTAGACAATAGTTTTATCTCTGGTTGGCCGGCAAAAGGCCCCGGCATTTGGATTTCTTCACCCTTTGGTTCGCGGCTCGATCCTTTTACGCAGCGCTTGTCGGTGCATAATGGAGTCGATATTGCTGGGAAGGAAGGGACAGCGATTTACGCAGTGGGTAGTGGCGTGGTTGTTTGGGCCGGAACGCGTTCTGGTTATGGCAACTTCGTTGAAATAGCGCATGGTAACGGAATGGTAACGCGTTACGGGCATGCTAAAGCAGTATTAGTAAAAGAAGGTGATGTGGTAAATAAAGGGGACGAGATCGCGTTGATGGGCAGTACTGGCCGCTCAACCGGTCCTCATGTGCATTTTGAGGTGCTTAAAAATGGCCGACCTCTGAATCCCAGTAAATTTATTTATCGCAAAGCCAGTGCATAGAAAATTGGATTTCGTCTTAGCAGAAGTAGTTTTTCATGATTAGTAAATTAGTAACAAAGATAGTTGGTACCCGAAACGACCGTACCATCAAGAAGATGCGTAAAATAGTAAATGCTATTAACGCCCTAGAGCCCGAATACGAAAAATTGTCAGCAGAAGACATCAAAGCGAAGGCCGTCGAATTTAGAGAGCGGGTGGAGCAAGGTGAAACGCTAGAGTCAATTTTGCCAGAAGCGTTTGCGGTGGTTCGTGAGGCCTCAAAACGGGTATTCGAAATGCGTCATTTCGATGTCCAGATGATTGGTGGCATGGTTCTTAACGATAATAAAATCGCAGAGATGCGCACTGGTGAAGGTAAAACCTTGACCGCGACTTTGCCTGCTTACCTGAACGGGATTACCGGTAAGGGCGTACATGTGATTACCGTGAATGACTATTTGGCACAACGTGATGCGGAATGGAATCGCCCTCTATTTGAATACTTAGGTTTATCCGTTGCAGTGAATATTGCGGGAATGGACCATGAAGCCAAGAAGGCGTCCTACGCCGCTGATATTACCTATGGTACTAACAACGAATTTGGTTTTGATTATCTGCGTGACAATATGGCTTTTGCGCCTGAGCAACGAGTGCAACGACCTTTAAATTATGCAGTTGTGGATGAAGTCGACTCGATCCTCATCGACGAGGCTCGTACACCGTTGATTATTTCTGGTCCAGCGGAAGATAGCTCAGAGCTTTATAAAAAAATTAATGATGTGATCCCACTTTTGGTTCGCCAAGAGGAAGAAGATACTGAAGAACATACGGGTGACGGTCACTACACCCTCGACGAAAAAAATAAGCAGGTTCATTTGACCGAAACTGGTCAAATTTTTGTCGAAGAAACCTTGATTGAGCGGGGCATGCTCGAAGAGGGGGATTCACTTTATAATGCAGCCAATATTAGCCTGTTACACCATGTGAATGCTGGTCTACGCGCGCATACCTTATTCGAACGTAACGTCGATTATATCGTGAGTGATAGTGGCGAGATCGTGATTGTTGATGAACACACCGGCCGTACCATGCCAGGGCGTCGTTGGTCCGAAGGGCTACATCAATCGGTGGAAGCGAAAGAAGGGGTGGCAATTCAAAATGAAAACCAAACCTTAGCGTCAATCACCTTCCAAAACTATTTCCGCCTATATCAAAAACTGTCTGGAATGACTGGTACTGCCGACACCGAAGCTTTTGAGTTTCAATCTATTTACGGCCTCGATACGGTGGTTGTACCAACCAATAAACCGATGGTTCGTGATGACAAAGGGGATTTAGTCTATCTGACCGCAGAAGAGAAATATCACGCCATTGTCGAGGATATTCGCGAGTGTGTGAAGGCTCAGCGTCCAGTGTTAGTCGGTACCGTATCGATCGAAAATTCGGAACTATTGTCGAATATTTTAAACAAAGAAAAAATTAAACATAACGTGCTGAACGCTAAGTTCCATGAGAAGGAAGCGGAAATTGTCGCCTCAGCGGGTATGGCTGGTGCGGTGACCATCGCCACGAATATGGCGGGCCGGGGAACAGATATTGTGTTGGGCGGTAGCCTTCAAGCCGAGCTGAGTGCTTTAGGTGAGGAAGTGAGCGAGCAGCAAATTGCCGAGATTAAACACCAGTGGCAGCAGCGTCATGATGCAGTATTAGCCAGTGGTGGTTTACATATTATTGGCACCGAGCGTCATGAATCCCGTCGTATTGATAACCAGCTTCGTGGTCGTTCGGGTCGCCAAGGGGATCCCGGTTCGACTCGCTTCTACCTCTCGATGGAAGATAGCTTGATGCGTATTTTTGCATCAGATCGAGTTACCGGAATGATGAAAAAACTCGGCATGGAAGAGGGTGAAGCGATTGAGCATCCTTGGGTCACTCGCGCCATTGAAAATGCTCAGCGTAAAGTTGAAGGGCGTAACTTTGATGTGCGTAAGTCTTTGCTGCAATTTGATGATGTGGCTAACGATCAGCGCAAGGTTGTTTACGAGCAACGCAACGATCTTATGGATAGTGAAAGTATTTCTGAAACCATCGAAGTGATCCGTCAAGATGTATATTCAGCGGTGCTTGATGAATACATTCCCCCTCAGTCTCTCGACGAAATGTGGCAAATCACTGAGTTGGAACAACGTTTGAAGAGTGATTTTGGACTGGATTTACCAATTCAAAAATGGCTGGATGAAGACGATAAGTTACATGAAGAAAGCTTGCGTGAGCGAGTTATCGAAGCAGCCGTGAAAGAGTACCAAGATAAAATTGATAAAGTGGGCGCGGATAGTATCAAACAGTTTGAGAAATCGGTGATGTTGCAAACTCTTGATCAGCTTTGGAAGGAGCATCTCGCAGCGATGGATCATCTGCGTCAAGGGATCCACTTACGTGGTTATGCTCAGAAGGATCCTAAGCAAGAATACAAACGGGAATCTTTTGAATTATTCACCCAGATGCTTGAAGCACTCAAGCTAGATGTGATTAGTATTTTGAGTCGGGTGCAGGTTCAAGCGCCAGAAGAAGTGGAAGCGATGGAAGCGAAACGTCGTGAAGCCGAACAACGCGCTATGGAATATCGTCATCAACAAGCTCAAAATCAGCTCGAGGATGAAGCAACAACGGCATCAAATCAACCGGTTGTTCGTGAAGGGCAAAAAGTGGGGCGCAATGATCCTTGTCCCTGTGGTTCCGGTAAGAAATATAAGCAATGCCATGGTAAGTTATCCTGATTTGAGGATAGTTATGCTGTAAAGAAGGAGAGCCTTGGCTCTCCTTTTTGTTGATGTGAGGTGCGGTTTAGATTGTGCTTGTGAGCTTAGCTCTTGGGGGGAGGTTGGTTATATGCGCCACGAGAGTGAAATTCGGTGTCGTTTTTGGTTTAGACGCGCCGTCAACGGTTAAGGGCTAAATTTGGGAGTAGCAATGAAAACAGTGAATGTGGCGGTAGGGGTTATCTTCAAGCAACAACAAATTTTGTTGAGCTTAAGGCACCAAGCGCAGCATCAGGGAGGAAAGTGGGAGTTTCCCGGAGGAAAAGTTGAGCCTGAAGAAACGGTGCTTGAAGCTTTGGCCCGTGAGCTAAAAGAAGAACTGCTGATCGATATTGATGTGAGTAGCTGTAAAGCGTTGACACGTATTGAGCACGATTATGTGGATAAACGAGTGTGTTTACACGTTTATACCATTGAACGCTTTACAGGAGAGGCACAAGGCGCAGAACAGCAGGAAATACGCTGGGTGATGGCAAAAAATTTGAGTGATTACACTTTTCCTGAGGCAAATCTTGCTATTTTGCAGGCGATTGGGCGCTTAGAGACGAATCAGAGCTGAGCTACTACACATTAAAACTCCCAGCTGTCAGGTTTATCTTCATCTTCTACGATATGCTGTCCGGGAATGGCTTTCTCTTGGTTTGCCCATTCCCCTAAATCGATGAGTTTACAGCGCTCACTACAAAAGGGTCTGAACTCGCTACTGCTTTGCCAGATGACGTCGTCGTTACAAGTGGGGCATTTAACTACTGGGGGGTTCTGGTTTTTCATTAGTTGATCTTACAGCAATAAAGGCGGCAGTGAATATTGTCTATTTCTAGATTGGCCGCACTGATGAATTTGATAGCAAAGCGGTGTTTATGTCCGCTCACGGTTGGATAGGCTTGATAGTCGGTATCGACTTCGATCCGTAATAGGCCGCAGTGTTGTGCTACGCCTTGATAGAAGCCCTTGTTGGCAATCACTTCAATGGCTTGATGTTGCTCGCGGACAAGTTTGAGCAACTGCTTAATCGCTTCAACGACCATTTGAAAGGGTTGTAGCCACCCTTCTACTTGAGCTCTAAGCTGTGACGGTGGTTGATTTAGCCAGTAGTGAAGGTAGGGAAGATCAAAACTACTATTCCCGCCCGGTAAGGCTAAACGTTGGCGAATGCTGGCTAATAAACGGTCATTTTTAAGGTGGTCGGTTACGCGAACATGTTTACTGATGGCTACCGACAGACTTTTAACCTCAAGGATTAGCTGCTCTATTTTGCTGGTATCAACATTTGGCATGGATGCCCATTGATCTAGTTTTTCGGTTTGAGTCGCTAAATCTTTGAGTAAATCACTGCGCCATTCACAGCGTTCTAAAACTTCGGCAACTTCAAACAAAATCCGAAAAAATTGCTGTTGTTGCAAAGGGTGTTGCAGGGGTTTAGCCAACATGAGTTGCTCAAATAACTGCTCTAAGCGTAAGTAGTTTCTTACTTTCTCATTTAAAGGGTGCTCGAATATGAGTGCGGCCATGACGATTCATTACACTAAGTTAAAGACTTATCTAAACTAGTGTACCCACTGATCTTTCAACTGTCATGGCTTTTGGCAAGATTAAGGTAAATGCGGTGAAATTCCTTTACTTTGTCGGCTAATAACGACAGTTCGCCATCGTTTACGATGATATCTGTAGCGGCGGCGAGTTTAGCCTCTCGATCCATTTGGGCACCAATAATTTGCTCGGCTTGGCTTTGATTGACCTTGTCGCGCGCCATGGTTCGGGCAATTTGTAGGGCAACTGGCGTATCGATCATGAGCACTCGATCGACAAGTTTATCCAGCTTGTTTTCTAGGAGTAGCGGGGCAACCAAGATCTTGTAGGGGCCTTCTGCTGCGTCAAGCTGTTGTTGCATTTGTTGGCGGATTAGTGGATGAAGCAAATGGTTCAGCCAAGTTTTTTGTTCGGGCTCACTAAAAATAATCTTGCGTAATGCGGCTCGGTCCAATTGACCATTCGCAAGCTGTAGCTGCGGGCCAAAGTGCTTGATGATCTGATTTAGTGCTGGCTGGCCGGGTTCAACCAATTGCCGAGCAACAACGTCAGCATCCACCACCGCCACCCCAAGCGCTTCAAACAGGGCGGATGCTTGACTCTTACCGCTGGCGATGCCGCCAGTTAATCCAATGATCATGCACGGTGCCCTCGTGTGCGATGCTCGGAGATGAGGCCCGCCATCACGCTAAACCGATGTAGTTGAAGTACCAATCTTGAATACTCTGGCCAAAAAATAGATAGGTGACGGCAGCAATTGCCAAATAGGGACCAAAGGGAATCGGTTTTTGTTGTTGATGTCGGCCGAACAAGATCAGTGCAATGCCAATACCCGCGCCGATCAGTGATGATAACAGGATGGTTAGCGGTAGGGCCTGCCAACCAAACCATGCGCCAATCATCGCCAATAGTTTAAAATCTCCGTAGCCCATGCCTTCTTTGCCCGTCAGTAGTTTAAACAGCCAAAATAAGCACCATAAGAAACCATAGCCAATTGCTGCGCCGAGCACTGCACTTTCAAGGCTGACAAAGCCGCCGACGAGATTCAGCAGCAGGCCAAACCACAGGCCGGGTAGGGTGAGTTGGTCGGGCAAATACATGGTATCCAAATCGATTAAGGCTAAACACAGTAGCAGCATGCAAAAGATGCTGGCGAAGATGAATGGCAAGCTAAAACCAAACTGCCACCAGCTGGCTAGGGTTAAGGCCGCACACGCTGCTTCTACCAATGGATAACGGATACTGATTGGCGCTTTGCAGTTGGCACACTTACCGCGTAGTAGCAACCAACTGATGAGTGGAATATTTTGCCAGGCCAGAATTAAGTGATGACAGTGCGGACAAGTTGAGCGCGGTAGCGCCAAATTATAAGTTTGGGGAGAAACGGGCGTATCGCCATCAAGCTCATCGGCTAAAAACTGCCGGCACTCTTGTTTCCATTGTCGCTCTAGCATCACCGGCAGGCGATGGATCACCACGTTACTAAAAGAGCCGATACACAGCGCGACTAACAAACAGAAACCCAGCGCTAAGGCTGGGTAAAATTCAATGAACTCTTGCATTTTAACTGACGACCGATCCCAGTTTGAAAATAGGTAAATACATGGCCACTACCATACCACCAACTAATACCCCAAGCACAGCCATAATCAAGGGTTCGATTAAGCTGGTGAGGCCATCAACCGCGTCATCAACTTGCTGTTCATAGATATTGGCGACTTTATCGAGCATGCTATCCAAGGAGCCTGATTCTTCGCCAATCATCACCATCTGGGTCACCATATCGGGAAAGATGTTGACGGTACGCATCGCCACATTCATCTGCATCCCACCGGTAACTTCCACCCGGATGGCGTTGATAGCATTGCGGTAGACGACGTTACCAGAAGCACCAGCTGCGGAGCGCAACGCATCGATTAGCGGGATCCCGGCGGCAAAGGTGGTAGACAAGGTGCGCGCAAAACGGGCCATCGCAGCTTTGTGTAAGATGGGATTAATCACCGGAATTTTTAAAATAAAGCGGTCGGTGGCATCTTTCACCCCCTGCGAGCGGCGAAAGGCTTGCACATAGCCAAAGCCTGCCGCAAAAATCCCGCCAAAGAGGAACGGCCAATAATCTTGCAGGAAGCGTGAGATCCCAATAACGAATAGTGTAAAAGCCGGGAGTTCGGCATTAAAGCTGGCAAAAATTTCTTCAAACTGGGGGATCACAAACAGTAATAAAATGGTGGTCACGATGATGGCGACGATGATTACCGAGACTGGATAAAACATCGCCTTCTTAATTTTGGACTTCAGCGATTCGGCCTTTTCCTTATAGATGGCCACCCGATCATAAATTGCCTCGAGGGCTCCACTTTGCTCACCGGCATCGATCAGGTCACAGTAGAGATCGTCGAAGTAGCGAGGATGTTTACGCAGGGCTTCGGAAAGTGCGGTGCCTGATTCTACTTCGGCACTAATCTCTCCTATTAGTTGACGCATCGCCGGCTTTTCGACACTCTTGGCGATAATATTAAAACTCTGCACCAGTGGCACGCCAGCCGACAGCATGGTGGCGATTTGTCGAGATACCACCGCGATGTCCATCGGCTTGATCTTATTACCCAATTGGCTAAGAAAACTCTCACTTTTTTTCTTGATTTTGGTAACGGTGATGCCCTGGCGACGCAGGTCGACTCGAACATGGTTCATGGTTTCGGCTTGATATTCACCGCTAACCTTACCGCCTCGGCGATTAATCCCACTCCAGCTAAAGGCATTGATTTTTTTAACGGCGACTTTACGCTTGGTGCTTGTGGCGGCCATAATATCCCTGCGAACAATGGGTCTTAACACATAAGTTTAATTTATCAAATAATCAGTGATGTGGTGTGAGTGAATCATACATTTGTGACTCGCTCGACTTCTGCTAAGCTGGTGACGCCTAAACGGGCCTTTTCTAAGGCGGACATGCGCAGCGAATACATCCCTTCGGTAATTGCCTGTTCGGCGATTTGAATGGAATTACCTTGCTCCATAATCAGTTTAGCAATTGCACTGCTCATGGGCATCACCTCGTAAATCCCAACTCGTCCCTTATAACCGCCGGTACACTTATCACAACCCTCCGGTTCAAATAATTGAACTCCTGCGCTGATTTGGTCTTGATTAAAGCCGATCTTGGGTAATAAATGCGCCTCGATTATCTTCGGTTTTTTACAGTGTTCACAGAGTCGTCGCGCCAAACGCTGGGCGATGATCAAGCTGACCGAGGATGCGATGTTAAAGGCTGGGACCCCCATATTCAGCATCCGGGTCAGGGTTTCGGCGGCGGAATTAGTATGCAGGGTCGACAGCACTAAGTGGCCGGTTTGCGCCGCTTTAATCGATATTTCTGCGGTTTCTAAATCGCGGATCTCCCCAACCATTACCACATCAGGATCTTGACGTAGAAAGGCGCGTAGAGCGCTGGCAAAGCTTAGTCCAGCGCGATTATTAATCTGTACTTGGTTAACCCCTGGCAGGTTAATCTCCACCGGATCTTCGGCGGTGGAAATATTAATTTCACTGGTATTGAGAATACTTAAGCCAGTATACAACGACACGGTTTTACCGGAACCGGTGGGGCCGGTGACTAAAATCATCCCTTGCGGGCGAGCTAAGGCGTCTAAATATAGCTTTTTTTGTTGCTCATCGTAGCCAAGCGCGTCGATGTTTAGCTTGGCCGCCGAAGAGTCGAGGATCCGGATCACGATTTTTTCGCCCCACATGGTGGGCAGAGAATTCACCCGCATGTCGATGGCCTTGTTACGGCCGGTCTTGAGTTTTATTCGACCATCCTGTGGTAGTCGACGTTCGGCGATGTCCATTCGCGCCATTACTTTGAGCCGAGCCGAGAAGCGATTGGCCAGGTTAATCGGTGGGCTGGCGATTTCGTGTAACAGTCCGTCGATGCGAAATCGGATCCGGTATTTATGCTCATAGGGCTCAAAGTGTAAATCGGAAGCGCCGCGGCGGATCGCGTCCATCAAGATCTTATTGATGTAAACCACGATGGGGGCATCGTCTTGTTTATTGGTTTGCTGCTCATCGAGGCGTGAGCCTTCCTCACTAACTTCTAAATCGTTGATATCCTCATCAGAAATCTCGCCTAAATCGAGGTTGGCGCTGTCATCGACTAGCGATTGAATGGCGTTAAATAGCTTGTTTTCTTCAACCAGTAGCGCTTCGACGTGCAGGCCGAAGCTAAAGCCAAAATCTTCGAGGGCGGTCACATTGCTGGGATCGGCCATCGCCACATACAGGGTCTGTCCCTGGCTATAAACCGGCAAGACGTGGTGTTTAAAAATCAATTTTTCGTTGAGATATTTCTGCGGGATCTCACTAAGCTCGATGGCATCTAAATCTAGCAGTGGAATGCCAAATTGGCTTTCACAAAAATCCGCCAGCTGTTTGCTGGAGAGCAGTTCATTCTCGACCAATACGCTGGTAAAAGCACGCTGCTCTTGCTTACTGCGTTGATACAGTTCGACGAGGCGTTGTTCTTTGTCGGGAAAAGAAACGGCCAAGCTGGAAGCAAGGCCGTTGAGTTGAGTTGCTGTTGCCATTAAATTCTTAGCACAGACCAGCAGCTCGGCAGGAGCCACCGATGGTCCAAGTGATCTGGCTGTTTGTCGAAACAGCGGCTTGCATGGTGTAAGTTGCGCTGGCAAATGTAGCAGCTGAACCAGTCGCTGTTAATAGTCCAGTATCAGCCATGGATACCGAAGCTACGTTAGTGGTATCAAATGCGCCGGCTACAGCCGCGGTAGCTGCTTCATCACACTTAGCTGCGAGCGCTAATGCTAAAGTAGTGTAGCCACCACTTTGCACACAAATTTCAAATGAAGTTTTTGCGGGTCCGGCTGCTGCGACGACTTCAGTGAATTTGGCGCGCTTGGTATAAGTTTGATACGCAGGCAAGGCTACTGCGGCGAGGATTGCGATAATTGCGACTACAATCATTAATTCGATGAGCGTAAAACCGCTTTGTTTGTTGGCTACTTTGATTTGAAGATTTTTGACTGTTTTCATTGCGTCTTTCCTTTACACAAGTTTTAAGTTGTTTATCTACCGTTTTATTATCGGGTTGCAATAAATTAACGCCGTTAATTCAGCCACATCCCTTACTGTACGGTGCTGCAAATCTATACTGATTAAAGCACACGAATGTTATAAGTATAGTTATTTTTAGAAAAAGACAATTAAATCGTGATCTTAGCGGGGCTTTGATTTGAGAGGCTGTAAATGTATTTATACAGCCTTGTTTAACTAATCGATTTTATTCGGCGACAAAGCGCATACTTAGGTCTAGCGCTTTGACATGTTTGGTTAAAGCGCCTACCGAAATATAGTCAACCCCTGTTTCGGCATACTGGCGAATGGTGCTTAGGGTCATATTGCCAGAGGCCTCTAACTTTGCTCGGCCCTGGTTGAGCTCAACCGCTTGACGCATCAACTCGACGCTGAAATTATCTAACATTACCACATCGCTGCCTGCATCGAGCGCTTGGTTTAACTCGTCGAGGTTTTCCACTTCCACTTCCACTTTTTTCCCCGGTGACAACTGGCGCGCCTTGTCTATTGCAGCTTTAATACTGCCACAGGCCATGATGTGGTTTTCTTTTATGAGAAAAGCATCGAACAGTCCGAAACGATGATTATGGCCGCCGCCGCAGCGAACCGCATATTTTGAGGCAAAGCGTAAGCCCGGTAGCGTTTTTCGGGTATCCAGTAATTGGCATTGGGTGCCAGTAAGCAAGTCACAATAGGCAGCCACTTGCGTGGCAATTCCGGATAGGGTTTGAATAAAGTTGAGTGCACAGCGCTCACCGGTTAATAAAATCCGCGCAGGACCACTTAAATAGCAAAGGCTTTGGTTTTCGACAACCTTGTCGCCGTCTTCAACCAACCACTCTATGCTGACTTGTCCACCGAGTTGGCGAAACACTTCATCGGCAAATTGGCGACCCACAAATACCGCATCTTCGCGGCTGATAATTTTAGCCCTACTGACTTGTTGTTCGGGAATCAGCCCCGCGGTGATATCTAGCTGCGGGTCTAAGTGACTTAAATCTTCAATGAGGGCTGCGCTGACATTAGCGCGCAATTGTTCGAGGTTCATGCATCGATTCTCTGATAGTTGCGATAGTGATGATGGTTTGTAGAGTATATACCCTAGCATGTAGCGCATTCTAACTTAGAAGGCTTAAGCTTGCATGGGCAAATATTGGCTTTATGATAAGCGAATTGTCAGGCGCTATTGTTTTATGGCTAAGGAGAGAGTTTTGCAGATTAATCAGCAGCATCAACTGGTACAGGCGCAGCAGCTGCCAAGTCAGTTTCATAATCAGCGACCTGAAGATGAGATCAGCCTGTTGGTTGTGCATTGTATCAGTTTACCACAGGGCGTTTATGGCAATGGCTATGTTGATCAGCTGTTTAGCGGTACTTTAGATTGTAGTGCTGAGCCGAGTTTTGCCGACTTAGCTGGCTTAGAGGTCTCTGCGCACCTGTTGATTGAGCGTGATGGTCAATTGAAACAATATGTGCCATTTAATCGGCGCGCATGGCATGCTGGGGTATCGACTTACCGTGGGCGGGAAGCTTGCAATGACTTTTCCATTGGGATTGAATTAGAAGGAACCGACCATAGCGCCTTTACTCAGGCTCAATATCAAGCCCTGGTAGCGGTGACTCAAACACTATTGGCGCATTATCCACAAATGAGCAAGCAAGCAATTGTTGGGCATAGTGAGATAGCGCCGGGAAGAAAATCAGATCCCGGAGAGGCGTTTGATTGGGAGGCGTATCTCGCGGCTTTATGAGCATGCTTGGTTTGCCATGAGAATTGACTTACTATTTGTTTGCATGGCAGACATTTATGGAGAGCAATCAATCAGATGTCATTAATATCACTATTATTAGCATTAAGTTTAGAGCGGGCCAGACGGATTGGTGCTAATTGGTGGTGGCAGCATGTCTTCCATTGGTGGTTGCAGCGCTTCGATAGTAAGACGGCATTTTGGCAAATTATGATGACGGTGATCTTCCCTACCGGATTGCTTGCGGGTTTGCAGTTTGGCTTAAGCGGTTGGTTATTTGGTATTCCTAGTTTGTTGTTGTGGATCTTTGTGCCGCTATTTACGCTAGGTTGTCCGCCTTTACAACAGGCTTACCGGGACTATTTACGTTTAGCTGCCGCTGGTAAGCAACAGGCTTGTCTCGAATTTAATCAATTATTGCTCAATCAAATGCATCCCATGCATCAAGTAGAGGAGAATCAGCCCTTGGCGGTCTCCACCGGAACGCAACTGATGTGGTTAAATTATCGTTATTATTTTGCAGTGATATTTTTCTATGTACTGGCGGGGCCCGCAGGCGCGGTATTTTATGGCTGTTGTCGTAGCTTATATTTGCATAAGAGCACTGAAGTTCAGGCTTTGTCTCCTGCGGTGAATGTGTTTATGCATTATATTGATTGGTTGCCAAGTCGCTTGGCGAGTCTGTGTTATTTAACGGTCGGTCATACCCATCCCGCGCTGCCGATTTGGTTGCGCTCATTAACCGATCGCCACCACAGTAATGGTTACTGGTTAAGCAAGGTGGCGGTTGCCGCTGAGCTTTCCAATAGCGATTTAGTGAGCGACATGTTATGCGTGACAACCACCAGTCGTTTTGTGAGTCTGGCTAAACATGGCATCTTATTGGCGATTGCGGTGATTGCCGCACTCACCATTGGTGGATGGTTGATTTAGGATTCTAGCCTGCAAGCCGTAGATTTTGTTTATCGATTGGGGGCGCAGATCAGCGCATTGATTTGCCTCAGGCGAAGCGCTCGTTGTTGATTAGCTTTTACTGCGAACAAGTCAAATCGAATTTAACAGATTAAGCAGCAGTGAAGTCGATGGCGTTCATCCCAAGGGATTCATTTGATCCGGTTATTTGCAGCACTCGCTGTGCTTAAATAAATCACAAATATACACGACCAGCTCTTGTTGAAGTACTCCGAGGTTTTGATTGGCTGCTGGTGGCGCATAACGCGACGACATATTTATTTCACATTATCCCCCTATCTTTGGTTTTGTTGTTACATCGTAGTGATCTGCATCACAAAAAAAGGTCTGACCAAGTATATTTGTACGACAAATGCATTTACAATGAATTGGCTTTGTTGTGGGGCTATTTGATGTAGATCAATTTTTCTAGACAAGGTGTTTCCTATTTGTTAATTTGCTTCGGGTAAATTGGTAATACCAATCATTAACTAGATGGAAATAGATGAGCTACCAACGAATTAAGCCGCTAAAACTTGCTGAAGTGATTGCAAAGCAACTGGAGCGAATGATCTTAGAAGGTAGTTTACCACCAGGAGAACGCTTACCTGCGGAGCGAGAGCTGGCGAAACAGTTTGACGTGTCTCGGCCATCTCTGCGTGAGGCGATTCAGCAGTTAGAAGCAAAAGGTTTAGTGGTTCGTAAACAAGGGGGCGGGACCTATGTACAACAAAAGTTGCGCGAAGCCTTAACCGACCCTTTGTTTGAGTTGTTGGCGAGTCATGATGAAAGCCAACTTGATTTACTAGAGTTTCGTCACGCCGTTGAAGGCATTTCAGCTTACTACGCTGCGTTACGCGGCACTGAAGCCGATTTGGAAAAAATCCAAGTTTGTCATGAGAAAATTGAACTTGCCCAACAAGATGGAAATACGGCCAATGAAGCAAAAGCAGTCTTAAGTTTTTATGAAGCGATTACCGAAGCTTCACATAACTTAGTGTTGTTTCATTTAATTCGAGGTTTAAGCCCACTGTTGGAAAAAAACATCATGGACAATTTTCAGGTTTTGTATCGGCGTCCAAATGTTGCGGAGAAAATCCGTTACCACCGCGGCTTGATGCTACAAGCTATACTCGATAGCAAACCTGATGATGCCCGTGAAGCCTCACATAAACATTTGGCGTTTATTGAAGAAACGCTATTGGAAATCGAGCGAGAAGAGAGCCGAGTTGAGCGCTCTAATCGTCGTTTAAAACAATTGAAAGTTTAGCCCAAGCTTCGGTTTGGATAATCATAAATTACTGATAAGGAAACAGCCATGTCAGAGGTACTGAAGCATGATATCGACTCAGTCGAAACTGCTGAGTGGATAGATGCCATAGAATCTGTGATCAAAGAAGAAGGCGTAGAGCGTGCCCAGTTTTTGTTAGAGCAGGTTATCGCTAACGCTAAGATTGATGGTTTATCTGCCGCTGGCGGGGCCATTACCACGGATTACATCAACACTATTGCGGTTGGTGAACAGCCTGAATACCCTGGTGACAGCGTGATTGAACGTCGGATTCGTTCTATCATTCGTTGGAATGCGATTATGATCGTATTGCGTGCTTCTAAAAAAGACTTAGACCTTGGTGGCCATATGGCTTCTTATCAGTCTTCAGCGGCCTTTTATGAAGTTTGTTTTAACCACTTCTTCCGTGCGCGTAATGAGCAAGACGGTGGTGATTTAGTTTATTATCAAGGGCATATTTCTCCAGGGATTTACGCTCGAGCCTTTGTTGAGGGGCGTTTAACTGCCGAACAGCTTGATAACTTCCGCCAGGAAGTGGGTGGTAATGGCCTGAGCTCTTATCCGCATCCCAAGTTAATGCCAGAGTTTTGGCAGTTCCCAACAGTATCGATGGGTCTGGGTCCTATTTCTGCGATTTATCAAGCTCGTTTCTTAAAATATCTGACAGGACGTGGTCTTAAAGATTGTACCCAACAACGGGTATACGCCTTCTTGGGTGATGGCGAGATGGATGAGCCAGAATCACGCGGCGCGATTTCTTTTGCTGCACGCGAGAAGTTAGACAACTTATGTTTCTTGATTAACTGTAACTTGCAGCGCCTTGATGGTCCGGTTATGGGGAACGGTAAAATCATTCAAGAGCTCGAAGGCCTATTCAGAGGCGCTGGCTGGAATGTGATTAAGGTCGTTTGGGGGAGCGAATGGGATAGCCTACTGGCTAAAGATAGCTCCGGTAAATTATTGCAATTAATGAACGAAACCATTGATGGTGATTACCAAACCTTTAAGGCTAAATATGGTGCCTATGTGCGTGAGCACTTCTTTGGCAAGTACAGCGAAACCGCTGAGCTAGTTAAAGACATGTCTGACGATGAGATTTTTGCCCTGCGTCGTGGCGGACATGATCCAGTCAAGCTTTACGCCGCCTTTGATAAAGCACGTAATACTTCAGGTGTTCCAACGGTTATTTTAGCTAAAACCGTGAAAGGTTATGGCATGGGCGAAGCCGCACAAGGTAAGAATATTGCGCACGGCGTGAAGAAAATGGATATGAACTATGTTCAGCAGTTCCGCGATCGTCTCGGTGTTGATGTGAGCAATGATGATTTACCTAGCTTGCCTTACATTGAGTTAAAGCCCGGCACTCCAGAGCACGATTATTTGCATGCTCGCCGTAGCGAATTGAAAGGTTACACGCCAACTCGTTTAACTAAGTTTAGCCAAGCTTTAGATATTCCCGAGTTGAGTGAGTTTGATGCCTTATTAGGTGAACAAAAACGCGAAATCTCAACTACGATGGCTTACGTTCGAGCCTTGAATGTGATGTTGAAGAACAAAGGTATTGGCAAAAATATCGTACCAATTATTGCCGATGAAGCGCGTACTTTTGGGATGGAAGGTTTGTTCCGCCAAGTGGGTATCTATAATCCAGGTGGTCAGGTTTATACCCCGCAAGATAGAGAGCAGGTGTCTTACTATAAAGAAGATACCAGCGGTCAGGTCTTGCAAGAAGGGATTAACGAACTGGGGGCGATGAGTTCTTGGGTTGCAGCTGCAACTTCATACAGCACTAACGATGTACCCATGATCCCGTTCTACATTTACTACTCTATGTTTGGTTTCCAACGTGTCGGTGATATGTGTTGGATGGCCGGTGACCAACAAGCACGTGGTTTCTTATTGGGTGCCACGGCAGGTCGAACCACCTTGAACGGTGAGGGCTTGCAACATGAAGATGGTCACAGCTTAATTTTAGCGAATACCATTCCAAACTGTCTTTCTTACGACCCAAGTTTTGCTTTTGAAGTGGCGGTTGTATTACAAGACGGTTTACGTCGGATGTACGGTGAGCAAGAGAATGTTTATTACTACTTGACCTTAATGAATGAGAATTACCATCAACCTGCGATGCCAGAAGGTGCAGAAGAAGGTATTCGTAAAGGTATCTACAAGTTTGAAAGTAATCAGGGTAGTAAAGCCAGTGTTCAATTACTGGGTTCAGGTACCATCATGCAGCAAGTATTAAAAGCGGCTAAGGTATTAAGCGAAGAATACGATATTGCGTCTGATGTATTTAGTGTGACTTCGTTCAACGAGTTAACTCGTGAAGGGCAAGCGATTGAGCGTTCCAATATGCTGCACCCTGAAGCTGCTGAGCAAGTTCCATTTATCACCGAAACTTTAAGTGATTTGCCAACAATTGCGGCTACCGATTACATGAAGCAATACGCTGAGCAAGTTCGAGCCTATGTGCCGGGTAGCTATAAAGTTTTGGGAACTGACGGTTTTGGCCGCAGTGATAGCCGTGAAAACTTGCGTCGTCACTTTGAGGTGAATGCCGATTATATTGTGGTTGCCTCGCTAGCTGAACTAGCCAAAGCAGGTACTGTTGATAAGAAGTTAGTTGTTGAAGCAATTGAAAAATATGGCATCGATGCTGACAAAGTTAACCCTCTCTACGCGTAAGGGCGAAGTGATATGAGTATTGAAATTTTTGTACCTGATATTGGTGCCGATGAAGTCGAAGTGACCGAAGTTCTTGTCCAAGTAGGCGACAGTGTAGAGTTAGAGCAATCGCTTATTTCGGTTGAAGGCGACAAAGCTGCGATGGAAGTTCCGGCATCGCAGGCTGGTGTGGTGAAAGAAATTAAAGTTGCGGTGGGTGACAGTGTTGCCACCAACAGCTTGATTATGATTTTTGAAGCGGCAGGTAGTACCGCTGCGGAGGCCTCAATTGAGGCGGCTGCTCCAGTTGCAGCCGAGCCTGCCGCCAGTGCGGTCGAGCCTGTTCATGTTCCCGATATCGGCGATGATGAAGTAGAAATTACTGAAATCGCAGTGAAAGTGGGTGATGTGGTTGAAGCGGAACAGACCCTGATTTCTGTTGAAGGTGATAAAGCGGCGATGGAAGTTCCTGCGCCTATCGCCGGAACCGTGAAGTCGATTAGTGTTGCAGTTGGCGATAAGGTGACCACCGGTTCGTTGATTATGGAATTTGAAGTGGCGGGTAGTGCACCTGCTGCTAGCGCTCCTGTTGCAGCTTCTGCGCCAGCAGCCCCTGCCGCGAAACAAGAACAACAAGTCGTTATTCCAGATATTGGTGATGATGAAGTTGAAGTGACTGAAGTTGCGGTCGCGGTCGGTGACAGCATTGAACTGGAGCAAACTTTAATTTCGGTTGAAGGCGACAAAGCTGCGATGGAAGTTCCGGCACCGTTTGCTGGCGTTGTGACTGCACTTAAGGTTGCTGTTGGCGATAAAGTGAAAACGGGTTCGTTGATCATGCTGTTTGAAGTAGAAGCGGCCGCTCCTGAGGCTCCAGCTCCAACAGTCGCCCCAGCAGCAGCGCCTGCAGCGGCGAAACCAAGCCCAGCACCAGTGGCGGCTTCAGCATCGGCGCAGGCCAGCGAATTTGTCGAAAATAACGCTTACTTCCATGCCTCTCCGGTGATCCGCCGTTTAGCCCGTGAGTTTGGCGTTGATCTCGCTAAGATTAAAGGCTCGGGCCGTAAAGGCCGCATCGTTAAAGAAGACGTACAAGCTTATGTCAAGCAAGCCGTTAAACTATTAGAGTCGGGCGCCAAGGCTGGCGGCGGTTCTGGTATGGACGTCATGGCGTGGCCAAGTGTAGATTATTCAAAGTTTGGTGAAGTGGAAGAAGTGCCACTTTCCCGAATTCAGAAAATATCGGGCCCTGCACTGCACCGTAACTGGGTTAAAATTCCACACGTTACTCAGTTTGATGAAGCTGATATCAGCGAAATGGAAGCTTTCCGTAAAGAGCAAAATGTGATTGCTGAGAAGCAACAAATGGGGTTCAAAATTACCCCGTTGGTGTTCATGTTAAAAGCTGCTGCGAAAACTTTGGAAAGCTTACCCAAGTTTAATTCGGCTTTATCGGATGATGGCAATAGCCTAATTATGAAGAAGTACATTCATATTGGTATTGCGGTAGATACGCCAAACGGTTTAGTCGTACCGGTGGTCCGTGATGTCAATAAGAAAGGTATTTATCAACTCTCTGAAGAGCTGGTTGAGATTTCTAAGAAGGCACGAGCGGGTAAGTTGACGGCTTCAGATATGCAAGGCGGCTGTTTTACTATTTCTAGCCTAGGCGGAATTGGCGGAACGCAATTTACACCTATTGTGAATGCGCCAGAAGTGGCAATATTAGGGGTATCGCGTAGCGAGATGAAGCCAAAGTGGAATGGCAAAGACTTTGTGCCTAAGTTGATGTTGCCATTGGCATTATCTTACGACCACCGAGTGATTGATGGCGCTGATGGTGCTCGTTTCATCTCTACGCTGAGTGGTTTATTGGGCGATATTCGCCGATTAGTACTTTAGTCAGTTGGGCTGGGTGTTTTGCATCCAGCTCTTCTTTTTTATCGTGATTAACCGTAAACTCAGTTGAGCTGTATGTACGAATACAAATACCCTACAGCGGCTTAACAACATAACAATACCAAGAGGTCATCGATGAGTAAGGAAATTAAGACCCAGGTGGTAGTACTAGGAGCAGGCCCTGCAGGTTACTCTGCCGCCTTCCGTGCTGCTGATTTAGGTTTGGAAACTGTAATTGTAGAACGTTACGCAACCCTTGGCGGAGTCTGTTTAAACGTAGGCTGTATTCCATCAAAAGCATTATTGCATGTTGCTAAAGTGATTGAAGAAGCAAAATCGCTGGCCGAACATGGCATCGTTTTTGGTGAGCCTCAGACTGACATTAATAAAATCCGTACCTGGAAAGAGAAAGTGATTAGCCAGTTGACGACGGGCCTTTCTGGTATGGCTAAAATGCGTAAGGTTCAAGTTGTACAAGGATTGGGTAAATTTACTGGCGCAAACTCTTTAGAAGTTGAAGGTGAAGAGGGTGTCACTACCATTAACTTTGACAATGCGATTATTGCCGCAGGCTCGCGTCCTGTGAAGTTGCCATTTATCCCGCATAACGATCCGCGCGTATGGGACTCAACTGATGCTTTAGAGCTGAAAGAAGTTCCGGGTAAGTTGCTAGTGCTAGGTGGTGGTATTATTGGTCTAGAAATGGGCACAGTATATGGAGCCTTAGGCAGTGCAATTGATGTTGTAGAATTTGCTGACCAACTAGTTCCAGCTGCCGATAAAGATGTAGTGCGGGCATACACCAAGAAGGTGAAAAGCAAGTTCAACATTATGCTAGAAACGAAAGTGATAGCCGTCGAATCGAAGACCGATGGTCTATATGTGACTTACGAAGGTAAGCAAGCGCCACATGAGCCGGTGCGTTACGACGCTGTATTAGTTGCAGTAGGTCGGGTTCCAAATGGTCTTGGCTTAGATGCGGAAAAAGCCGGTATCGAAGTGACGGAACGGGGCTTTATCGAAGTGGATAAACAGCTGCGTACTAACGTACCACATATTCATGCGATTGGTGACATTGTGGGTCAACCGATGTTGGCGCATAAAGGGGTGCACGAAGGCCACGTGGCTGCGGAAGTGATTTCTGGTAAGAAACATTTCTTCGATCCTAAAGTTATTCCTTCGATTGCTTACACCGAGCCAGAGATGGCATGGGTTGGTTTAACCGAGAAAGAAGCCAAGGCGCAAGGTATTAACTACGAAGCCTCGGTGTTCCCATGGGCCGCTTCTGGTCGTGCGATTGCTTCTGATTGTCCCGATGGGATGACCAAAATGATTTTTGATAAAGAATCAGGTCGAGTGATTGGTGGTGCCGTTGTGGGGACTAACGGTGGTGAATTACTCGGTGAAATTGGTTTAGCAATCGAAATGGGTTGTGATGCCGAAGATATTGCCTTGACCATTCATGCTCACCCAACTTTACATGAGTCGGTTGGCTTGGCTGCTGAAGTATTTGAGGGAAGTATTACCGACTTACCAAATGCTAAAGCCAAGAAAAAGAAAAAATAGACCGAAAACCTCTAAATATATAGTTTAATAAAGGCAGCCTCGGCTGCCTTTATTGTTTTTATTTTCAAGGAATGAATGATGCGGACGCTATGCAATAGCTTGGTTTTTCTGGTTTTGGTGAGTGTCTCGTCCAGCCTTATGGCTCGACCCAAAATCGGTTTAGCCTTAAGTGGAGGAGGTGCAAAAGGTGCCGCTCATCTTGGTGTGATTCAGTTACTTGAAGAATATCATGTGCCCATCGACTATGTCGCAGGCACCAGTATGGGGGCGTATTTTGGAGCGATGCTAGCAATGGGCTACAGCGCTCAAGAAATTGAGCAGCGCACTTTTGCGCTGAATTGGGCTCGTGGTTTTGTGGATGATGTGACGCGCAGTGAACTGTCGTTACGCAGCAAGAAACAGCAAGATAATTATCAGATCCCACTTCCGATAGGATTGAATAAGCAAGGTTTGCAGATGCCTAAGGGGGCAGTGCAGGGGCAAACCATGGCTGAATTATTAAGAGATGCAAGTGGTAATTTGGAGGCGCTGAGCAGTTTCGATCAATTAGCGATTCCCTATCGCGCGGTTGCTACCGATATGGCGACGATGCAGCCTTATATCTTAGGTCGCGGCGATTTGGCGGTGGCAATGCAGGCTAGTATGTCGGTACCAGGGCGCTTCGTCCTGTAGAGCTGGATGGTAAGTTATTATCTGATGGTGGGGTTGTAAATAACCTGCCAGTCGATGTGCTGCAGCAGATGGGCGCAGATATTATTATCGCGGTAGACATTGGTGACCACCTTAAACCACAAAGTGAATTGTCTACCGCGATGGCGATGGTCGACCAGCTATCGACCTTCTTGACTCGTTCCGGCACCGAGCGGCAAATAGCATTGCTTGGTCCTGATGATCTGTTAATCAGTCCAGACATGAGTGGCATCGATACCGCTGACTTTGGCTTGATGCCGCTAGCGGTCGAACGCGGTAAGCAGACCGCGCGTGATCACATCGAACAATTAGCTAAACGTTTAAACTTATCTGCACCAGCTGAAGACTATGCTAAGTATCAACAACAGGTGGCTCAGCGACGGGCACAATTGAAGCTGCATGAGCGCTTCCTCGTCAGTCGGGTTGAGTTAAATAATCATTCAGCTTTAAGTGACCAAGTGATATTAACCCGTTTGCAGCTGCAAACCGGGGAGTTGTTATCGAAGGCCGAATTGGAACAGCGGATCCGGCAACTATATGCTTTGGGTACCTTTGAACGGGTTGATTACCGGATCAGTAGCGACCATGGCGATAATGTCATCTACCTCGACACCCAAGAAAAAAGTTGGGGACCTGGCTATTTCGATATGAAGTTTGCTTTACAAGAGAACTTTGTCGATCGAACCGAGGTTAATTTGGGCTTGGGGTTTAGCTTAAGCAACTTAAATGATTTAGGGGCCGAATGGCGAAGCGAAATCGAGATGGGCGAGATAAAACGAGTCTTTACTGAGTTTTACACGCCAATGAGTGATAATTTGCGTTATTCCTGGGCTCTTTCAGCTGAATATGAAAAACGCAGTCGCCGACTATATGACGAGATAGAAGGTAGTGAGTATCTTGATGCAGACTTTAGCGACACCAATTTAGCTAGCGAGCTGGCGTGGAATCGAAGACCTTGGCAGGAATGGGTGATGGGGGTCGCGGTTACACGAGGGGAGGTTAAAGCTGCAAGTGTGAATGCAGCGGCCAATTATTGGTTGTACGGGCCTTACTTCAGCTTTAGTTTCGATACCTTAAATAGTTGGGCCTTTCCTACGGACGGTAAATTATTTGAGGCCAGCTTGTATATTGATCACGAAAATATTGATGACTACTCCAGTGCTTTTGCGCCTAGCTTTGAGGCGCGCTGGAAATTGCCCTTTGGTCAAGATCAACATCATTTTAATTGGTTTGGTGAATACGGTAGTACCGGTAGTGACTTTATTATTCCAACTGACGCCCAAGATTTAGGCGGCTTCTTACGTTTATCGGGTTTTCAATATGAACGCTTATCTGGACGTTATAAGGCCTTGAGTGGTTTGATGTACTTTTATCAGTTGCACGATTATCAATCCCCGATATTGCAGGCACCGATGTTTGTTGGTGGTTCTTTGGAAAATGGTGGAGTTTGGAACGAGTCTGCAGATATCTCTCTGGGGAGTTCAATTTGGGCCGGTAGTGTTTTTGTCGCCTTAGATACCAGCTTATTGGGCCCTGTGGTCTTGTCCTATGGGCATAATCGGCAACAGCAATCCTTATATATATTTATTGGCAATGACTTCTAAAAATCCACTAAATGTGAACAAATTGTAACTTTTAGCTCTGTGGCTAAAGTATAATATTAATCTTAATCTATTGTTATATAAGAGTTAAATGATTTTACTGGCGTTTTAGCTATGAGCGTTATATTTTAATTTATGGTTAAAAAGGCTATAATGTCAGCCTGTTCGCCAGCCATATCTATGGCATATGAATACGGATATCCCTTAGGGGCATTATTACAATAAGGAGTGAGTCGTGCTAAAAAGCTACCGTAAACACGTCGAAGAGCGTGCTATTGAAGGTATAGTACCTAACCCCCTCAATGCTGAACAAACTGCCGGATTGGTCGAGTTATTAAAAGCTCCCCCTGCTGGCGAAGAAGCATTCTTACTAGATTTATTAGCCAATAGAATTCCACCAGGTGTTGATGAAGCCGCTTACGTTAAAGCAGGCTTTCTTGCTGCTGTAGCTGCCGGGGAAGTTAGCTCACCTATTGTGTCTCCGAGTTACGCTACCGAGTTATTAGGCACTATGCAAGGTGGCTATAATATCCAACCTTTAATTAGTTTGCTCGAGAACAAGCAACTCGCTCCGATTGCGACTAAAGCATTATCACATACCTTATTAATGTTTGATGCCTTTCATGATGTGGAAGAAAAAGCCAAAGCAGGGAATTCTTTTGCCCAGCAGGTGATGCAAAGTTGGGCCGATGCCGATTGGTTCCTGAGTCGTCCTCAAGTCGCCGAAAAGTCTACGTTAACGGTATTTAAAGTGACTGGCGAAACCAATACCGATGACTTATCTCCAGCCCCCGATGCGTGGTCGCGCCCTGATATTCCCTTACATGCGCTGGCGATGCTGAAAAATGCTCGTGATGGTATTGAGCCCGATGATGCAGGTAATATCGGTCCGATGAAACAAATTGAAGCACTTAAACAGAAGGGCCATCCTTTAGTTTATGTGGGTGATGTTGTGGGAACCGGATCTTCACGTAAATCGGCAACTAACTCAGTATTGTGGTTAATGGGGGATGATATTCCTTATGTTCCTAATAAACGAGCCGGTGGTTTTTGTTTAGGTGGAAAAATTGCACCAATCTTCTTTAACACCATGGAAGATGCTGGAGCCTTACCCATTGAGCTTGATGTTGAAGCGCTGAATATGGGGGATGTGATCGACATTTACCCATTCACTGGAGAAGTAAAAAAAGCTGGAACCGATCAGCTGATTACGACTTTTGAACTGAAAACCGACATATTACTCGATGAAGTTCGCGCTGGTGGTCGGATCCCACTGATTATTGGTCGTGGCCTAACGGATCGTGCGCGTATAGCAATGGGTTTGGCGCCTTCAGAGGTATTTAAGCGTCCGCAAGATGTTGTCGCTTCTAGCAAAGGTTTCACCTTAGCGCAGAAAATGGTCGGTAAAGCCTGTGGTGTTGACGGTATTCGTCCCGGTCAATATTGTGAACCTAAAATGACGACAGTTGGGTCACAGGATACCACTGGGCCAATGACCCGCGATGAGTTAAAAGATTTGGCTTGTTTGGGCTTCTCTGCAGACCTCACTATGCAGTCTTTTTGTCATACAGCTGCCTATCCAAAACCAGTTGATGTGACCACTCACCATACTCTTCCCGATTTCATTATGAATCGTGGTGGCGTGTCGTTACGCCCAGGGGATGGGGTGATCCACTCTTGGCTAAATCGGATGCTGTTGCCTGATACCGTGGGAACTGGTGGGGATTCGCATACTCGTTTTCCTATTGGTATCTCATTCCCTGCGGGTTCTGGTTTAGTTGCGTTTGCGGCCGCGACTGGCGTGATGCCCTTAGATATGCCTGAATCTATTTTGGTTCGTTTTAAGGGAGAAATGAAACCGGGGATCACCTTACGAGACTTGGTACACTCGATCCCTTATGCGGCAATTAAGTCTGGTTTGTTAACGGTTGAGAAGCAAGGTAAGAAAAATGCTTTCTCGGGTCGTATTTTAGAGATTGAAGGTTTAGAGAACTTAAAAGTTGAACAAGCCTTTGAGCTATCTGACGCTTCAGCAGAGCGCAGTGCTGCGGGCTGTACCATTAAATTGGCGAAAGAGCCGATTATAGAGTACTTAAACTCGAACATTGTGATGCTGAAATGGATGATATCCGAGGGTTATGGTGATCGTCGGACCATTGAGCGACGTGTGACTGCGATGCAAGAGTGGATCGCTAATCCAGAGTTGATGGAAGCAGATAAAGACGCTGAATATGCTGAAGTGATTGAAATCGATTTAGCCGACATCTCTGAGCCAGTACTGTGTGCGCCTAATGATCCAGATGATGCGCGTTTGTTATCAGACGTTGCAGGGCAAAAAATCGATGAAGTTTTCCTCGGTTCGTGTATGACTAATATTGGTCATTTCCGTGCCGCAGGTAAGTTGCTCGATAAGCATAAAGGTGCGCTGCCAACTCGGATGTGGGTTGCGCCACCGACAAGGATGGATCAAAAACAGCTTACTGAGGAAGGTTACTATGGTATTTATGGTCGTGTAGGCGCACGTACCGAAATACCGGGTTGTTCTTTGTGTATGGGGAATCAGGCTCGTGTTGCCGATAATTCTACGGTAGTTTCAACCTCTACTCGTAACTTTCCAAATCGTCTTGGCACCGGGGCCAATGTATACTTGGCATCGGCCGAGTTGGCTGCGGTTGCAGCTATTTTAGGGAAGTTGCCTACACCAGAAGAGTATTTAACTTACGCGAAGCAGATCGATGCAACGGCTGCTGACACTTATCGTTATTTAAACTTTGATCAAATAGGGGACTACACCAAGGTGGCGGATGAGGTGATTATTCAAACCGCAGTGTAAATTAAATGCCGTTGTTCACTAAAACGCAGCTTAAGGCTGCGTTTTTTTTTCTTAATTTATAAAAAAATCATTAGATTTACTGTCGAAATAGTATATTTTTGTAAAACATTTAATGATAAATCATAAAATTTTCATAATAAACGATATTATACACTACCGATGTTGGATAACTTTAGCATTTACTGGTATAAAGGGTGAGCTAGACTTGACTAGCTCATTTGCTTGCTTTTGGGAAACAATATGTCCTTTAATGATGTTGTTATAGTCGGTCCTTTGACCGTAGATATGAGTCAAAATAGTATTGCGTTTAAGGATAAAAGTGCCTACTTGGGACCATTAAGAACCCACCTGTTGGGATATTTGTGTAAACACGTGAATCAAGTTGTAGGAAGAGATGACTTGTCTGACGCCGTATGGGGGCGCAGCGTTTCCGACCATACGATTAATCAGCACATATCCCAGTTACGTAAGGTGATTACCACTTTAAATAATACTGATTTAACTATCGCAACGATTCCAAAGAAGGGCTACATTGCGCGTTGTGAAACGCTTGCTAAACAAGCCAGCAGTAAACCTGAGTTGGTGGTGACTCAGCCGAAGGCTTTATTGCTTAGTGATCTGAAAACTTGCCAATTGGTTCGAACGATGAAAAGTGAAGGCGAGCTGAAAGGCCTCGATACGTTTTCCGACATTGCTCGCTTACCAGAACATTTAATGGTTAATGAATATCAAGTCATTATTGTTGATATGGATCTACCGCAAGGTGCTGGGCCTCAGTTGATTAAAACTACCCGTACTGGCCAAAGCTTGCTTAGTTCTGATATTGCAATATTAGCTGTATCCTCTGAAGCTAATAATCAACTACTTGGATTTAATGTATTAATGGACGTACAAGGCTTAGTATTAAAGCCATTCAATGGTGCGTTACTTGAAAAACAGATTAAATCAGCTATGTTGACTCGTTTTAAACTGAAGCCAAATGCTGCTTATGAGTTAGTGCCTACTTTGCTTCATAGTCGTGTCGAGGTAAGCTTACAGACACCCTGTATATGTAATTAGATTAAAACTTATGGAATTGACAATACGCCGTTCTTTAGACGGCGTTTTTTTTATTGATTGTGGAGACGAACAACGCTGCTTTTCGATGTGGTTGGAGCGTGAGCTTAATCATGATCAGCATTTTGTTCAGCATTTGCTTGAACAGCTTGAATCATTAAAGGCCTTAGATGAACTGCGTATCGATAGTGCTGAGTTTCGGTTTGTAGCAAACCTTGATGAAGTCGTGATTTCGATATCGACCGATGGCATCAGCGAGTCATCGCAAGCTTTCGAGCATGAATTGAACCTTGATACCGCGCAGAGTGCCTGTGGATATGAAGATTTCATTGCCTTGTTACAGGCCATCATTCGCTATTAAAGGGCGTTATCTGGCAACTATCTTATGACTGGTATGCCAGAAGATGGTTTGCCTAATGAGGTGTTTGAGGGCTTGTCTTAAGGTTCAGAGCCCTCAACTAACTATATCTGCGATTTAACATCAATAAAGCTAATTTTTATTGTGATAGTTTTTCAACTTGGGTGCTTGAGTCGTTCAAGCCACCCCCCCCGTTTGCTTTCTGGTGCTAAATTGTTCCTGCGACGGTTCAGTTTTCTCCTGGGTTTATGCTAGAAGCTGTCACCTTTCTTCTATTTGAGATCTTTGTATAGATCCTCATCTAGGACCCTTTCCTATTGATTGACTTAGCGACTTCATTCGAGCTTGTTATTTGGCTCATATTTCCATCAACGGCAGCCAAGTGCACTTAATTAGTGCTTGTCAATGGATACCTGCGACAGTGTGACCCAACTTGGGTCAAGCAGAAAAATAATAGCACCTAATTGGTGCGAACGACTATTTCATTCGAATACAATATATTGTTAACTTATTGAATTTAATGCTTAAAATCGTATTGGCATGGCGTTTGTTAGTACTTATATGAGAAACGTTAATCGATGACTCTTTGGAGGAGCTCAAATGAAACTAATAAGCGCGATAATCAAGCCATTCAAATTGGATGACGTGCGAGAAGCCATTGCTGAAGTAGGTGTTGATGGTTTGACTGTATCAGAGGTGAAAGGCTTTGGTCGTCAGAAAGGTCATACCGAATTATACCGCGGTGCAGAGTACCAAGTAGATTTTCTACCCAAAGTTAAACTGGAAATCGCAACCAGCTCTGAAAATGTCGATCGCATTATCGAGGCAATTTCTAGCGCGGCTTACACCGGCAAGATCGGTGACGGTAAGATTTTTGTTTACGACTTAAGCAATGTGGTACGGATTCGTACTGGCGAAATGGATGCAGAGGCTATTTAAGTACAACTTAACTAGCTATTTAATAAGGATTACGGGGAAGTAATAATTATGGAAAACGAAATTTATCAACTGCAATATGCGATGGACACCTTTTACTTTTTGGTGTGTGGCGCGCTGGTGATGTGGATGGCTGCTGGTTTCTCAATGTTAGAAGCTGGCTTGGTTCGAGCTAAAAACACCACTGAAATTTTAACCAAAAATATCGCGCTTTACGCAATCGCTTGTATCATGTATTTGATTTGTGGTTACTCAATCATGTATGGCGGCGGTATATTCCTCTCTGGTATAGAAGCCTTCGATTTGGCGGGTGTTTTGTCAGCTAAGCAAGAAGCAGGCTTTGACGGTGGTAGTGTCTATTCAGCGGCTTCAGATTTCTTCTTCCAAGTGGTATTTGTGGCAACCGCAATGTCAATCGTATCGGGCGCTGTAGCTGAGCGTATGAAGCTTTGGGCATTCTTAGCATTTGCCGCTGTTCTTACTGGTTTCATCTATCCGCTAGAAGGTAGCTGGACTTGGGGCGGTGCTGATGTATTTGGTTTATACAACTTAGGCGACCTTGGTTTCTCTGACTTCGCAGGTTCTGGTATTGTTCACCTAGCGGGCGCAGCTGCGGCACTTTCTGGCGTTTTATTACTGGGTGCTCGTAAGGGGAAATACAGCAAAAACGGTGCGGTTAACCCAATTCCTGGTTCTAACATGCCATTGGCGACAGTTGGTACCTTCATTTTATGGATGGGTTGGTTTGGTTTCAACGGTGGTTCGGTGTTGAAATTAGCCGATGCTGCCAACGCTCACTCAGTTGCAATGGTATTCTTGAACACCAATGCTGCTGCGGCCGCTGGTGCTATCTCTGCGCTCATCGTCTGCAAATTGACTTGGGGCAAAGCTGACCTAACTATGTTATTAAATGGTGCCTTGGCTGGTCTTGTCGCGATTACTGCTGAGCCTTCTACGCCAACAGCGCTTGAAGCAAGTATTTTTGGTGCGGTTGCTGGTGTATTGGTTGTTGCTTCAATTGTGTTCTTTGATAAAGTTAAGATTGATGATCCAGTCGGAGCTATCTCGGTTCATGGTGTGGTTGGTCTATTTGGTTTGATGATTGTTCCATTGACTAATGATGGTACAAGCTTTACGGGTCAAATAGCGGGTGCATTAACCATCTTTGTTTGGGTATTCGCAGCGAGCTTCATCGTATGGAGTATCTTGAAAGCGGTCATGGGGATCCGAGTTTCTGAAGAAGAAGAGATGAGCGGTATGGATATGCATGACTGTGGTATCGATGCTTATCCTGAGTTTGTTACGGTTAAGTCTTCTAGCTAAATTCTAAATGCTATCATTAAGGCTCGCATCTGCGAGCCTTTTTTGTTTTTTGCAGATGGTGGATTTAACGAACCCATGTTAACATTAAGTTAAATGCAAATCGTTTTTATTTAATATCTGTATGACAAGGATGGTGTTGTGAAATATTCAGTGTTTTTAATTATAACGATGTTGACTAGTCTGCTGGCTCAGCCCTCATTTGCAGCGCAGGAAGTCAATCTCTACTCTTACCGTCAACCTAGTTTATTGCTACCTTTAACTGACGCTTTTACCCAGCAAACGGGAATTAAAGTGAACGTGGTGCATGCTGAAAAAGGCTTAGTCGAGAAAATTAAAGCCGCTGGGGCGAACAATCCAGCTGACTTGGTTCTTACTGTCGATATCGGTCGTTTAGAAGAAATTCGCGCGGCGGGTTTATTTGCCGCGGTTGACTCTCCCATCCTAAATTCGGTTGTTCCTGCCAATCTACGTCAGCCAGACAATCTTTGGTTTGCGCTTACTACCCGGGCTCGGGTGGTTTATGCCGACAAAGATCGCGTCGCTCCAGGTGAACTCCAGTCCTTGAATGATTTAGCCGATCCAAAGTGGAAGGGGCGGATCTGTACTCGCTCAGGTAAACATGTTTATAACATTGGTCTGATCGCCTCAGTGATTGCTGAAGATGGCGAGGCTGTTGCGGAAAGTTGGTTACGTGGCTTAAAGGCCAATTTAGCGCGTAAACCTCAGGGGAATGACCGTGCTCAGGCCAAAGCGATTTTTGAAGGTCAATGTGATCTGGCTATTGCAAACCTTTATTATATGGGAAAAATGTACTACAACACTAAGAGTCCTGAGCAGCAAGAATGGGCCGAACAGGTGCGAGTTGTATATCTGGATCAACAAGTGGGTGGGCGCGGTCAGCACATCAATATTTCGGGGGCGGGTTTACTGAAAACCGCTAAACACAAACAAAATGCAATTAAGTTGCTGGAATTTTTGGTGGGCGAACAAGCGCAAACCTTATACGCAACTGCTAATTTTGAAGAGCCGGTTCGTCAAGGGATCCAAACTGACGAGTATATTGAGAGTTTTGGTCAGTTTAAAATTGACCAAGTTTCTTTACAAGCCGTGGCTGAGCAGCGTGCTGCAGCTGCTCGTCTCGTGGATCGAGTGGGTTTCGACCTGTAAGGCATGTTTAAGCCTTAGCTCCTTGTTAGTGAATCAAAGCTGGCCCTTGGTCAGCTTTTGCGATTCAATCCGCCGTCATCGTATTTAGGAAACTATGAACATCGTTACCAAGTTTACGCAGAGGCGTTTTTTGGCAAAATGGGTGCTGACCGATCCTTGGGTTTGGTGTGGTTTGGTTATCGCATTGTTGGCACTGATGCCTATTGCTACTTTGTTCACTTTAGCCTGGGCAAGCAATCAGCAGATCTGGCAGCATCTATTGGATACGGTATTTTGGGTTTATTTAAAAAACACCTTAATACTGTGCCTGGGCGTTGCACTATTCACTAGTGTCATTGGAACTGGTGCAGCATGGTTAGTCACGCGCTTTGATTTCCCTTTAAAGTCGTTACTGGTGTGGGCTTTATTACTGCCGCTAGCTGTGCCCAGTTATATCTTAGCCTTTGTGATTACCGATCAGCTTGAGTACGCAGGCTTTGTTCAAAAAAGCTTAAGACTGCTGTTTGGCTGGCAGACAGCGCGCGAGTATTGGTTTCCTGAGATCCGCTCTATTGAAGGGGCAATTACAGTACTAAGTTTAGTGCTTTATCCCTATGTCTATTTATTGGCTCGGGCGGCTTTTGTTGAGCAAGCAGCGCAGTTGTATGAGATGAGTCGTTGTTTGGGTAAAAGCCAGACGCAAAGTTTTTTTAGAGTCGCTTTGCCCTTAGCCAGACCCGCGATTATTGTCGGGGTTACCTTAGCATTGATGGAAACTATTAATGAATTTGGCACGGTGGAGTTTTTTGCGGTGCCAACATTGACCGCAGGGATTTTCGATGTCTGGCTTAACATGAGTAGTTTGTCTGCTGCAGCGCAACTGGCTTTAATGTTAGTTAGTTTTTCGATTATTTTACTTGCTTTAGAGCGTTATAGCCGGCATGCGGGCAAGTTTTATAAATTGACTGGCCAATCCACTGCCATGTTTGCTGAGCCGCTAACTGGCAGTAAAGCCTATCTCGCCACCTTTCTGTGTGTATTGCCAATCGGTCTCGGTTTTATATTACCAGTAACGGTGCTGATTCATTATGCTTTGGGTAATCTTGACGCTGGCCTGGAACAATATTTAAGTAATGCTTGGAATAGCTTTTCTTTAGCAGCCATGGCAGCGTTGTTTACAACGGCTTTAGGTTTGCTGCTGGCTTACGGTGTTCGCCTATCGAAAAGCCATAAGATGCGCAGTTTAGCTGAACTAGCGACTCTAGGTTATGCCATTCCGGGGGCGGTATTAGCGGTAGGGATCCTCTATCCTTTGGGTTTACTAGACAACGCCATCGATGGTTTGATGATCGCCTGGCTGGAACATCCGGTTGGATTAATATTTACTGGCAGCAGTGCTGCATTGGTATTGGCTTACGCCTTGCGTTTTATCGCCTTAAGTTATCGAACGCTAGATGCCAGTTTGACTAAAATCACCCCTGAGATGGATGATGCTTCGCGGGTATTAGGCAGTCGTTCGGGAAGAACCTTATGGCGTATTCACTTCCCTTTGCTCAGACCAAGCTTACTGACGGCGATGTTGTTGGTTTTTGTCGATAGCATGAAGGAACTGCCCATCACTCTTATTCTAAGACCATTCAATTTTAATACTTTGTCCACCCAAGTGTGGGACTTAGCCTCATTAGAACAGTTAGAACAGAGTGCTTTGGCGGCACTCACCATTTTGCTGGCTGGTATTATTCCGGTGATCATCATGAGTCGCAATATTGGTTTATCAGAGCCTCGTCGATAAGGAAGTTTAGCCTCCATGAGTATAGAGTTACGCCAAGTTAATCATTACTACGGTAAGCAGCAAGCACTAAAAGATGTTAGTTTAACGGTGGATAGCCACCAAATTGTTGCCTTACTTGGGCCATCAGGTTGTGGAAAAACCACCTTACTAAGATTGATTGCAGGTTTAGAACGTTTGCAAAGCGGTGAGCTTTATTTGCAACAAAAATTAGTGGCAGCGCCCGCTAAAGGGATTCATCTGCCTCCTGAGCAACGTGCGATAGGCATGATGTTCCAAGACTACGCGCTCTTTCCGCACATGACTGTTCGCGCTAATATTGAATATGGTTTCGCTACTCGTCAAGACCTACCGCAACGACGTCAATGGGTTCAAGATAGCTTAGCAAACATGGGCATGAACGGTTTGCTGGAGCGCTTCCCACACACTTTATCCGGAGGTCAGCAGCAACGTGTCGCCTTACTTCGGGCGCTTGCTCCTGAGCCAAGTACGCTGCTACTTGACGAACCATTCTCGGCCTTAGATGAGCATTTACGTCAACAGGTGCGAGAAGAAACCCTCGATATTTTAAAGAAGAGTGATACGCCGGCGTTAATGGTCACCCATGATCCTTTCGAGGCAATGTTTATTGCCGATCGAATTGTCGTGATGGAGCAGGGTAAAATCATTCAAGATGACACGCCACAACAACTCTACAATCAGCCAAAGAATGCTTTTGTTGCCGCTTTATTTGGCCCGAGTAATCGATTTTCCTCCAAGGTGCGGCAAGGAAAAGTGGTGACGGCTCTGGGCTCATTTGCGGCAGAGCAATTTGCCGACGAGCAAGCAGTTGAAGTGATCGTGCGGGCCAAAGATGTCATGGTTCATCAACTCGAAAATAGTGAGATGATTGAAGCAACTATCATTTCAGTTCATCCCATGGGTAACGAAACCCATTTTAGGCTGCGATTAGCCGCGCTACCAGAGCAGGTTTTACATGCTCGCATGCGCGATCATTGGCAGGCTGAACCTGGGGTTAAAGTTTGGTTATCGGTGGAACATTTAGCGGCTTTTGTCTTCCCCAAAGCTTAGTTTGGGGAAGGGGCCATTAGGTGCTAACTGATTTCGAATAGTTCTTTGACTGATTGAAATACGTCAGCAATGTCAATTTGACGGGTAGGGGTGATAAAAATGGTATCGTCTCCGGCAATGGTGCCAAGGATCCCTTCGGCCTTACCTAAAGAATCCAATAGGCGAGCAATTAATTGTGCAGCCCCTGGGCTGGTATGAATGACAATTAGTGCATCGTTGAAGTCCATTTCTAAAACCAAGATTTTAAGTTGGCTAGAAACGGTCGGGACCCCCAATTCGGCAGGTAAACAGTAAACCATTTCCATCTTGGCATTGCGGGTGCGAACCGCCCCAAATTTGCTCAACATTCGTGAGACTTTAGATTGGTTAATGTTTTCAAAACCTTGCTCCTGCAAGGCGGTAACGATTTCAGCTTGCGAACCAAATCGTTCTTCTTTTAACAGTGATTTAAAGGCTTTTATTAACTGTTCTTGTTTATCGCTATATTTCATCGGTGATCCGAGCTTATAAATCCGCAGTTATTGTCGCCAACTTTAACTCTTATATCAACTTTATTCCCCTTTTGTGCATATAAATGCATAGTTTGGCACACTATTCGGTAGTGAAGTTCTCGCTATGAGTTGTTCGAGTGAGCAAAGCTGCATTATCATAGTTGTAAAGACATGATGAGTAATCACTTATGCGCTGCAAATTTTTGTTATTTCTATCCTTAATATTGATACATTTTGCTCAGGCAGAGGAGCTACCATTACGGGTTGTCACCGAAGCTTCATATCCGCCTTTTGAGTCGTTTGACCAAAATAAGCAGCTGGTGGGTTTTGATATCGATCTCGCGAAGGCCCTCTGTATGCAGATGAAAAGAGAGTGTCAGTTTTATCACCAACCCTTCGATAGTCTATTGGGCAGTGTGGCGGTCGGGCACTATGATTTTGCGATTTCAGCCTTGGATATTACTGAGCCTCGCCAGCGTTTAGTGAATTTTAGCCACGCTTATTTTGACAATATCGCAGTCTATATTACCAAAGCTGAGTATAAGCTCACATCTCAGTCGGTGGTTGCAGTACAGAATGGTTCCAGTTTCCAGCGTTTCTTGCGTCGCCAACGTAAAGCCATATTCTCTATTTCTTACCCTAGTTATCAATTGGCTTTGCAGGATTTGCTGCAAGATCGTATTGATGCTGTGCTGCTGGATTCTGCTGCGGCGCATTATTGGTTAGTAAAACACCCACAATATGTGCTCCAAACTGATAGAACTTATCCAGCAAGTGGTTTAGGTATTGCTGTGTCGAAACAAGATCAGCGTTTACTCCAGAAAATTAACGATGCATTGAAAGTGTTAAAAAGTAATGGCGAGTATCAGGCTATCTACCAAGCTTATTTTAAGTAGCAAATACAGTTAGACCAAGGTCTAAAACGAGTTGTTAAAGTGTGATTGAGTCGGTCTTTTAGTGTTTTATAGTTGCTTTAAAAATGTTGCTAAATTGTATTTCTTTATAGATTCCGCTATCTTGTGTGTGTCTTTAAAGATTACCCCTCTACCACAATAAAAAAGCATGGAGAAGTTGGATGAAAGTAGCCGTATTAGGTGCCGCTGGCGGAATAGGTCAAGCCCTTTCATTACTATTAAAAACTCAATTACCTGCGGGTTCTGAACTTTCACTTTATGATATCGCTCCTGTTACTCCTGGGGTTGCGGTTGATTTGAGCCATATCCCGACTCAAGTCGCAATACAAGGATTTGCAGGAGAAGACCCGACACCTGCCTTGGAAGGTGCTGACATTGTATTAATTTCAGCGGGTGTGGCGCGTAAACCTGGAATGGATCGCTCTGATTTATTTAACATTAATGCAGGTATTGTTAAAAATTTAATTGAAAAAGTTGCCGCGACTTGCCCAAGCGCGTGTATTGGTATTATCACCAACCCTGTCAATACGACTGTGCCTATTGCCGCGGAAGTACTAAAAAAGGCGGGTGTTTACAATAAGAGTAAACTTTTTGGGGTGACAACCCTCGATGTGATCCGCTCAGAAACTTTTATTGCGGAAGCCAGAGGCCTCAACCCTGCAGATATAAAACTTAATGTGATTGGTGGTCACAGCGGGGTGACAATTTTACCTTTGCTATCGCAACTAGACGGTATTGAATTTAGCGATGATGAAATCGCTGCCATGACCACGCGAATTCAAAATGCGGGCACCGAAGTCGTGGAAGCCAAAGCTGGTGGTGGCAGTGCTACGCTTTCGATGGGGCAGGCCGCAGCACGTTTTTGTCTCTCTTTAGTGAAAGCTGCGCAAGGTGAAGACGTGATTGAATGTGCCTATGTTGATGGCGGCAGTGAGCACGCTCAGTTCTTTGCTCAACCAGTTCGCTTAGGTCCGCAAGGCGTGGTTGAAATTTTACCTTATGGTGAAATTAGCAGCTTTGAAAAATCAGCTATCGATGGCATGTTAGATACCTTACATGGTGATATCGATAAAGGAATTGAATTTGTGAGTTAATCTTAGCGAATTCAGGTCAAGGAGTGCTTGCACTCCTTTTTTGTATTTGAAAAGTCGCTTTAGTTTTGTTTCAAAGTGCCGATAGCCTAGAGGTGAACGGTATAGGAACGGCAAATGAACAAGTATCTTCCCCCATTGTTACTGTTGGCGAGCTTAACGACTCCGGTTTTGGCTGAACCTATCGAGCCCTTGTCGGTGGATGCTGAATCCGAGCAAACTGCTGCACCAACTCAAATAGTTGATTCCACAGAGTACACTAGCCCTTCTGATATTGACGCGGTTCAGCTTTATAAACAAGGGGAGCTGATTTCTTGGATTAATAAAAATCAGCATCTGGCTCGCGTTAAAGCCGATGATTGTCAGTTGGTCGAAGATATTGAGGCTCGCGCCGAAAAAGTTGCAATTCCTGCCTATCAATTTTTATGGGGGGATATGCTGGCTTGGGGGGTCTGCGTGGAAGCAAACCCTGAACTAGGTATCATGTATATGTGGCGAGCCGCCAATCAAGGTTTAGCGGCAGCGATGGAACAACTGGGTCGTTATTATGCGACAGGAACGTTGGTGCAACAAGACGTGACCAAGGCTATTCCCTTGCTACGTGAAGCGGCTGGTCAGGGTTTTTTACCTGCTCAGCTGCGCTTGGTTTCCTTGTACGTTGAGGGCGAGGGCAGTCCTTATGATTACGAAGATGCCTATCGTTGGTTACATCATTCGATTATTGCAGACAAAAAGACTCACCTTCAGGCCAGTCAATTATTGGCGTCTTTGGCCCAAAAAATGCCTGATTATGTGGTCGAAAAAGCTAAAGCAAGCAACCAACCCTACTAAAGCCTTACTTAAAGCATTACCATAGGGCTATTCTATAAGGAATATCCCTTTATTTGCTCAACTTAGCAGGTTAGTTAATGCAAAATCAGGCTGTATCGGCCACTCTCAAAGTCAGTTTATTAGCGGCGCTAGAACAAGAAATGGCACCCGTTTCTATAGAGTGGTTACAAGCTTTGGTGACGCCAGAACAGGCACCCCAATTCACTGCGACCTTGGCACACTTATTAGAAGAAGGCCTATTAGTCACTACTCGGATCGGCGCTTATACCTTGCCAGAGCGTTTGGGCTTGGTTACTGGCACGGTGATTGGTCACCGTGACGGCTTTGGCTTTTTGAATACGACTCAAGAAGGGCCGGATCTATTTTTGTCGGCCAAAGAAATGCGTAAGGTTTTTCATAATGACTTTGTGCTGGCCGCTCCATCCAGTATTGATAAGCGTGGTCGTCGCGAAGGACAAGTCATCAAGCTGCTTAAGCTGCGTAAGCTTAAACTGGTGGGGCGCTATTTTGTTGAAGGCAACCACCGTTACGTGGTACCGGAAGATCCTCGGATTAATCAAGATATTTTAATTGCTAAAAATGATACTGCCGGGGCGCGTCAAGGCCAAGTAGTGGTGATTGAAGTGTTGAGTCGTCCCTCGGCTCCGAAGCTTGCTGTTGGTAAAGTCATTGATATTCTTGGTGACAAAATGGCGCCGGGGATGGAAGTTCAGGTAGCGCTGCGCAATCACGATATACCACACGAGTGGCCTAAATCGGTGATTAAGGCGGTGAATAAGCTTGAAGAAGAAGTTGATGAAGCGGCTAAACAAAATCGGGTTGATTTACGTAAGTTACCATTGGTTACCATCGATGGGGAGGATGCTCGCGATTTCGATGATGCTGTTTATTGTGAAGCGAAAAAATCTGGCGGCTGGCGTTTATGGGTGGCGATAGCCGATGTATCCTATTATGTTCGCCCCGACGCAGCCTTAGATAAAGAAGCTCTCAATCGCGGGAATTCGGTCTATTTCCCCGATCAGGTGATCCCGATGCTGCCGGAGCAGTTATCTAATGGCTTGTGCTCGTTAAATCCCCAGGTGGATCGTTTGTGCATGGTGGCAGAAATGACTATTTCGGCGGCAGGGCGCTTATCGGGCTATAAGTTTTATCAGGCGCTGATGCACTCCCATGCTCGATTCACCTATAACAAGGTGGCCGCTATTCTCGATGGTGATGAAGCCTTAAGTGCACGTTATGTCCAGCAAGTCCCTCATTTACAAGAGCTACACCGTTTATATAGCGCATTAAAAATCAACCGAGCTGAGCGCGGCGGTATCGAGTTAGAAACTCAAGAAACCCGCTTCATTTTTAATGCACAGCGTAAAATTGAACAAATTGTGCCGCTGACGCGTAACGATGCGCACAAGATGATCGAAGAATGTATGATTCAGGCAAATGTGGCGGCGGCTAAATTTGTCGAGAAACATCAGCAGCCGATTTTGTATCGAGTGCACGATCGTCCTGGAAAAGAGCGACTGACCAATTTCAAAGGTTTTCTTAACGAATTAGGACTATCACTGGCGGGTGGGGAAGAGCCTCAACCTAAAGACTACTTCAAGTTGGTCGCCGAGATCCAACAGCGGCCCGATCTCGAGCTGATCCAAACCATGTTATTACGCTCGATGATGCAAGCGGTATATCAGCCCGATAATATTGGTCATTTTGGTCTAGCTCTGAAGTCTTATGCCCACTTTACCTCGCCAATTCGTCGTTACCCTGACTTATTATTACACCGAGTGATTAAATATTTGGTGGATAAACAGGCTGCTGAAGCGGCTGGTCAAACTTTAACAAATAAGTGGACGAGCAGTGGTGGCTATTGTTACCAAGTCGATGAGATGGACAAGTTTGGAGAAAACTGTTCGATGACCGAGCGCCGTGCCGATGATGCGACGCGTGAAGTCTCTGATAGTTTAAAGTGCGAATATATGCTTGACCATGTCGGTACAGTATTGCCTGCAACGATTGCTGCGGTCACTGGTTTCGGCTTTTTTGCTCGGCTTGACGAGTTTCATATTGACGGTTTAGTGCATATCAACTCTTTACGTGGTGACTATTATCATTATGATGCAGCTCGCCAATTGTTAGTTGGTGAAAAAACGGGCAAGCGCTTCCGTATTGGTGACTCGCTGATAGTGAAGGTTGCTTCGGTGAATATGGCTGATCGCAAGATGGAATTTATCTTGGTCAATAAAGATGGTTTAGCCGACGAATTTGAGCGCCCCACACGTGCAGGTAAAGATGGGGGGCGTGGTAAGCGCTTTGTTAAAACCGGTGAGCAAGACGAAACGAGTAAGCGTGCAGGAAAAGGTAAAAAGCCGCGGCATCGCGACCTTAAAAACAAAGGGAAACGACGTCAGCCCAGCGCGAGCAGTACGCAAGATAGCAGTGCGGAGAATAAAGGTGGCTTTAGCCCTTGGCAGCAACGGGATCCGGCAGCAAAAAAAGCCAAGCTAAGTCCTGAGTCTCAGGCGAAGCCGCGTAAAAAGCCGAAGAAAAAACGCAAGCAACGCCCTGGAAAACAAGAGCGCACAGCCGCTAAACAACAGAAGAACAGATTATGAGCCAACAAGTAATTTATGGCCTGCACGCGGTGCAAGCATTATTAGAACGCAGTCCCGAGCGCATTATTGAAGTTTTTGCCTTAAAAGGTCGCCAAGATGAACGCTTACTTCCTTTACTGAACGAGCTACGTCGTTTGGGCGCGTCGGTGCAATTTATGCCACGTAAGGCTTTGGACGATAAAGCCGAAAGCACTCAGCACCAAGGTATTGTGGCACGAGTGAAAGCCGGTCGCGGATATAATGAGCACGATCTTAAATCATTGGTTGAATCATCGACGGCACCATTATTTTTAATCTTAGATGGTGTCACGGACCCGCATAACTTAGGCGCTTGTTTACGTAACGCCGATGCCGCGGGAGTTGTGGGGGTGATTGTGCCGAAAGATAACTCGGTGCAGTTAAATGCGACGGTACGTAAAGTCGCCAGTGGTGCTGCCGAAACCGTGCCATTAGTCGTGGTTACTAATCTGGCTAGAACCTTGCGTGAGTTACAACAGCTAGGGGTGTGGATTGTGGGAACGGCGGGTGAAGCTGAGCAATTTATTTACGATACCAAACTGCAAGGGCCAATGGCGATAGTGATGGGCGCAGAAGGGAGTGGTATGCGCCGCTTAACTCGGGAAACCTGTGATGAACTCGTGAAACTGCCGATGTTAGGCGCAGTATCCAGTTTGAATGTATCGGTTGCTGCAGGTATTTGTTTGTTTGAAGCGGTTCGCCAGCGCCGTTAGGCCTGAATTCCCTCTTTTATAAAAGCTGATTAAAAGCCACTGCATAGTTAATCTTACGGTGGCTTTAATTTAGCTTGATTAAATTCTCGCCTTCACATAGAATCAGCGCCCCTAAAACAGTCATTTTATTTTTAGTTCCTTGCCTCTTCGGTTTGACTGTACCATGAACGAGGCTATAACCCGTAGGGAGCAATCATGCGTCATTACGAAATCGTATTCATGGTCCACCCAGACCAGAGCGAACAAGTTCCAGGTATGATCGAACGTTATTCTGCTGTTATTAATGATAACGGCGGAAACATCCATCGCTTGGAAGATTGGGGCCGTCGTCAATTGGCTTACCCAATCGAGAAGCTGCATAAAGCACACTATGTTCTTTTGAACATTGAAGCCAGCGCAGAAGTTATTGATGAATTGGAAACTGCTTTCCGTTTCAACGATGCTGTTATCCGCAACATGATCATGCGCACTAAAGCTGCTGTGACAGAAATGTCTGCAATTGCTAAAGCTAGAGATGAGCGTCCAGCTCGTCGTGATGATGAGCGTCCAGCTCGTCGTGAAGAAGCTACAGTAACTGAAGAAGCTCCAGTAGTTGAAGCTAACGAAGAGTCAGCTAGCGAAGAATAAGACGAATGTCTGAAAATAGGTTGGTTTTGCAGGGGCGGGTAATTCGCGCACCAAAACGCTCTACCAGTCCAGCCGGTGTTGCTCATTGCCAATTTTGGTTAGAGCATCGTTCGCAGCAGCAAGAAGCTGGATTTTCTCGTCAGGCCTATTGCCAAATAGCAGTAGTCGCAAGTGGCGATATTTTGAAGCAAGATTCATCGCATATAAGTATGGGGTGTGAGGTAAAAGTAAGTGGCTTTTTAAATAGCCACAAAGCGGCCAACGGTAGTTATCGATTGGTACTTCATGCTTCTGAAATTGATTTGTTATCACGAGGATAATGTTATGGCACGTTTTTTCCGTCGTCGTAAATTCTGCCGCTTTTCAGCGGAAGGTGTTGTAGAGATTGATTATAAAGATACTACAACATTGAAAAACTACATCACTGAAAGTGGTAAAATTGTACCGAGTCGTATTACTGGTACAAGCGCTAAATACCAACGTCAACTTGCACGTGCTATTAAGCGTGCTCGTTACCTGGCTCTATTGCCATACACTGATTTACATAAGTAAATCTTTGGCATTAGCCTAACTCAACCGAGATTATTCGAGGAAAGGTAATGGAAATTATTTTATTAGACAAAATCGCTAATTTAGGCGGTTTGGGCGACCAAGTTAATGTGAAAGCAGGTTACGCACGTAACTTCTTGATCCCTCAAGGTAAAGCTGTACCAGCAACTAAATCAAACGTCGAAGTTTTTGAAACTCGTCGTGCTGAATTAGAAGCTAAATTAGCTGAAACTCTAAAAGTAGCTGAAGCTCGCGCTGAGAAACTAAATGCTCTAGAAGCAATCGTTATCTCTGCAAAATCGGGTGAAGAAGGTAAACTATTTGGTTCTATCGGGACTCGTGATATCGCTGACGCAATTACTGCGGCTGGGGTTGAAGTAACGAAATCAGAAGTACGTTTATCTAACGGTGTATTGCGCAACACAGGTGAATTTGACATTGTTGTTCAAGTTCACGGTGAAGTCAGTGCAACGATTGCTTTACAAGTTGTCGCTGCAGAATAAAATTCTCAGCCACGACTATTAAAAACCGCGCCTCGGCGCGGTTTTTGTGTTTTTAGACTATGATTTTATTAAGTTTTGAAAGATTGTAGGGATTACTCCGGTTATCTTAATTAGTGAGTTTAACTCGAGTTGCTTGTGAACTGCTTAGCGATGATTTGGCTGAGTCCATCGTGCTGCAGCTCAGGGCTGAAGTCTAGATAAAGCGATGTGATTATCGCGCTATTTAACACAATAACAGGGAGCGTGAACGTGCGGTTAATGATGCTGGTGGTAGCCATTTTTATAAGTTCAGTGAGTTTTGCCAATTCGAGTTGGTCGGACATTGAGCAGCAGGCCAAAGGACAAACCGTTTACTTCAATGCCTGGGCGGGGGCCGATAACATTAATGCTTATATTCGCTGGGCTGGTGAGCAAGTGAAACAGCGTTATCAGATTAACTTGGTGCATGTGAAAGTTAACGACACCGCCAATGTGGTAAGTCGAATTTTAGCTGAAAAAAGCAGTGGCCGAGTTGATGGTGGCAGTGTTGATTTAGTCTGGGTGAATGGTGAGAACTTTCGCAGCTTAAAACAGGCGCAACTGTTGTATGGGCCTTTTAGTCAACGCTTACCCAATCTGGCGTTAACCGATCAAAGTAGTCCAGCACTTAAATTTGATTTTACCCTACCAGTTGAGGGTTATGAGTCCCCATGGGGCGGTGCCCAACTTACCTTTTACTACGACGCTGAGCGGCTTAATCAGGCACCCGATTCTGCACCAACTTTATTAAGCTATTTACAGGTGCATCCTGGTTTATTCAGTTATCCCGCACCACCTAGCTTTTATGGGACGACCTTCATTAAGCAAATACTGTTAGAAACAATTGAGGATCCTCAGCGGCTTTATCATCCGGTTGATAAGCAAACATTTAGTGCGCTCACCGCCCCGCTTTGGGCCTATTTAGACCAATTACACCCTTTATTGTGGCGGGGGGGGCAGAGCTTTCCGAGCGGTAGTGGTCAAATGCAACAATTATTGAATGATGGTGAATTAACCATTGCTTTTAGTTTTAATCCTAATGATGCTGCCGCAGCAGTTAAACAAGGATTGCTGCCGAATACAGTAGAAAGTTATGTTCATAAAAATGGAACTTTGGGAAATACTCACTTTTTGGCGATTCCTTTCAATAGTGATGCGTCCGCTGCGGCGATGGTGGTGGCGAATTTCTTATTGTCACCAGAGGCGCAAGCGCGTAAAGCCGATTTGGCTTATTGGGGAGATCCTAGCGTATTGTCTTTGAATAAATTGACCAAGCCGCAGCGCGCGTTGTTTGCCAAGGCTCAATCAAGCCCGGCCAGTTTAAGTTCTGCCGATCGAGCTAAAGTACTTGCAGAGCCGCATGCAAGCTGGGTTGCGTTATTAGAAGCAGAGTGGTTACGTCGTTATTCTAGATGAGAAGTGGATGGGGTAAGTTTAGCGCGATATTTCCTATATTGACGGGGGGACTATTGTTAGTGCCCTTGTTATTTGGTTTTATCGAGACGGTGTTGCCAGCTTTCGATTATTTTCCGATTGCTGGAAAAAACCAAGCGAATCTTTCTCAGTGGCAGGCACTATTTTCTCAGCCTTCTCTATGGGCTTCGATTGGTTTGTCGTTACTGACAGGTTGGGTGGCAAGTCTGTTGTCGCTGTTTACCGCATTATGGTTGGCGATGCACTGTTATGGGAGTTCTTGGTGGCGTTTTTTGGAGCGCAGTCTAGCGCCATTTTTAGCCATTCCTCATGCGGCTTTAGCCATTGCGCTATTATTCTTATTGGCACCCAGCGGTTGGTTGATGCGCCTTGTTTCCCCTTGGTTGACTGGCTTTGCTTATCCACCGATGTGGCAAAGCACTCAAGATAGCTGGGGAATCAGCTTAATTTTGGCTCTGTGGGCGAAAGAGTTACCTTTTTTACTGTTTGTGTTAATGGCGAGTTGCTCGCAAATTGCGGTGCAACGTAGTCTCGCCTTAGGCCAAAGTTATGGTTATTCGACCGCTCAGCTATGGCGAAGCATATTAATCCCCCAACTGCTGCCTCGCTTGAGGTTAGCGTTTTTTACGGTGCTCGCATTTTCTTTAACCGTGGTTGATGTAGCACAAATCATTGGACCGAGTAGACCGACTACTTTTGCGATGCAGATATGGCAATGGCTTAGCGATAGCGATATTGAACGGCGATTGATGGGAACCTCCGGAGCCTTATTGTTACTCGGCTTGGTTATTTTAAGTTTGGCCTTAGCGTTAGTATTGGAGAAATTATATCTCCGGTGTAATTTGCGCTTGAGCATGCAAGGACGCCGCAGAGCGGCTTCGAATGTGAAACCTGCTCGGGCCTTATTGCTATTTCTGGTGCTGCTATTACTGAGTTGCTTGCTGTTGTTAAGTATTTGGTCCTTTACTTGGCGCTGGCGCTTCCCTGACAGCCTGCCTGCACAATGGAGCGCACACTACTGGCTGCAAGCGGGGAGCTATTTATCTCAGCCGTTGCTGAATAGTCTGATCATCGCGTTGAGTTCGGCTAGCATCAGTTTGTTGTTAGTGGTGGGTTGCTTAGAATATCAAATGCGACAGCTCAAGTATTCTAAGTGGTGGTCGGTGCTCATGTATTTGCCACTGCTATTACCGCAAGTGGTATTCTTATTTGGGGTTCAGGTGCAGTTGTTCAAATACCGTTTAGACGGCACGATGCTTGCGGTAGTATGGGCGCATTTACTATTTGTTTTACCTTACGTTTATTTAACTTTGGCTGATAATTATCGTCGCTTTGATATTCGCTTTATGCAAGCAGCAGTGAGCTTGTCGCATAGTTATTGGCGTAGTTTTTGGCGGGTTAAATTGGCGATGCTGAGTAAGCCTTTAGGCCTTGCCTTTGCCATTGGTTTTGCAGTGAGCATCGCGCAGTATCTACCCACCTTATTTGTTGGAGGAGGACGGGTGCCAACTCTCACGACCGAAGCGGTAGCGCTGGCTTCTGGAGGCGACCGGAGGGTGACGGCAGTGATGGTCATTTGGCAGAGCTTATTACCTTTATTAGTTTATGTTGCGGTGATTTCTTGGCCTAAATGGCGTTATCGTCACTATCGAGGAATGCAGAACTGATGTTGTTAATCGATGATTTTAATTTGTATTTGGCGAAACAGGTGCTGTTAAGTGGTTTTCACTTAAGGGTGGAGCGGGGAGAAATTGTCACCCTCATGGGCCCTAGCGGCTGTGGTAAATCGAGCTTGTTGGCGGCTATAGCAGGCACGCTGGATGGTAATTTTACTTGTAGTGGAACTATTCAGTTGGCCAATCGGGAGATTAGTAAGCTCCCGCAAGCACAGCGCCGAGTTGGAATGCTATTTCAAGATGACCTCCTGTTTCCGCATTTTAATGTGGCGCAGAATCTGCAATTTGCTTTAGCTCAACGGGAGCAAGCTTCGGCGTCATCTATCATTGCGCAGGCGCTGGCTGATGCTGGCATGGCGGGTTATCAGCAGCGAGATGTTGCAAGTCTCTCTGGAGGGCAACGCGCACGGATCAGCGTGTTAAGAAGTTTACTGGCACAGCCGCAACTATTATTACTTGATGAGCCCTTTAGTAAATTAGATACGCCACTTCGCCAGCAGTTTCGTCAGTTTGTGAAAGATAAAATAGAAGCGCTAAATATTCCCGCGATTGTGGTGACTCATGATGTAGAAGATTGCTTGCAAGCGTCGGCACTCCAAATTTTTTGAGCTTGGTTCACGGCTTGTTAGGCTTAAGCTGTTGCTATTTCAGATTATTTGCTAAGCTCAATTTAGCTGGGGTTAAGCTTGTGGAGAGTGTCTGGCATGTCCTGGTTTCATCAATAACAATAATGAGGAACATAATGAATAAATTGATATTTTCAATGGCGCTGATACTCTCATTTGTCGTATCAACAGCCAATGCCGCCCCAGCTAAGGCCATGATTTGTGCGGCTTGTCATGGCGCGGATGGTAAAGCTGTTATTCCGGGGTATCCTAATTTGGCGGGGCAAAACGAGCAGTATCTGATCTCTTCGGTAAACGCCTATAAGGCGAAACAGCGTAATGGAGGGCAAGCTGCGATTATGCAAGCCCAAGCAGCTTTGCTAAATGATGCAGAGATCGCTGAATTAGCAGCCTATTTTTCAAAAATGTAAGTCCCCCCTTGCGTCTCAAAGCCAGCCTTACGCTGGCTTTGTTGTTTCTTCACTTCCGATAAATGTTACTTGGTGTGATGCTGATATTGGCGCATAATAGTCGGCTGTAATAAACAACCACATTGATAGATTATGGCAGCCAGCGAGCTCTCTCGTAGATTTAAGAATACAGATAAAAAGCCGAAAGATGCACAACTTGACCAACTAAAAGCCCCTCCCCATTCGATTGAAGCAGAGCAGGCGGTGTTGGGGGGGTTAATGCTAGACAATAATGCTTGGGATAATGTGGCCGAGCAGGTGGTTGAGCAGGACTTTTATCAACGCGCCCATCAGCATATTTTTGCCGCGATGACTCGTTTGGCCGAAGCTGGCCAGCCCATCGATTTAGTGACCGTTTCTGAAGAGCTGGAACGTCAAGAGCATTTAGAGGATATTGGTGGATTTGCCTATTTAGGTGAAATTGCCAAGAATACGCCTAGTGCGGCTAACATTCGCGCCTATGCTGAAATTGTACGAGAACGGGCGGTGACCCGCGAGTTGATTGCGGTTGCCAACGAAATTGCCGATAGTTGCTACGAACCACAGGGCCGTAAGAGTAGTGACTTATTAGATTTTGCAGAAAGTAAAGTATTCAAAATTGCTGAATCGCGCGCCAATGCCAATGAAGGTCCCGTTGAAGTTAAAAGTTTGCTTGCAGATACTATCGATAGAATTGAAGAGTTATACAAAGCGCCCAATGATGGGGTGACAGGGGTCTCTACTGGTTTTGCCGATTTGGATAAAAAAACCAGTGGCTTACAAGGCTCTGATTTGATTATTGTGGCCGCCCGTCCGTCCATGGGTAAAACTACTTTCGCGATGAACTTGTGTGAATATGCCGCGATGACCCAAGATAAGCCTGTGTTGATTTTTAGCTTAGAGATGCCCTCAGAACAAATTATGATGCGGATGTTGGCCTCATTGGGCCGGATCGATCAAACTAAAATCAGAACCGGTAGTTTAGACGATGATGATTGGGCTCGCTTGTCTTCGACAATGGGCTTAATGGCCGAAAAGTCGAAAATGTATGTGGATGACTCATCGGGTTTAACCCCGACTGAAGTCCGTTCTCGCGCTCGTCGGGTTGCCCGGGAGTCTGGTGGTTTGAGCATGATCATGATCGATTACCTACAATTGATGCAGGTGCCTGGCTTAAGTGAAAATAGGACTCTGGAAATTGCAGAGATTTCTCGCTCACTCAAGTCTCTCGCTAAAGAACTGAATGTGCCAGTGGTGGCCTTATCGCAGCTCAACCGTGGTTTGGAGCAGCGTGCCGATAAGCGTCCGATCAACTCCGACCTACGTGAATCGGGTTCTATCGAGCAGGATGCGGACTTAATTATGTTTATCTATCGTGATGAGGTCTACCACGAAGACTCGGCAAATAAAGGCATGGCCGAAATTATTATCGGTAAACAACGGAATGGCCCAATTGGCCGAGTTCCTCTTACTTTCCAGGGACATTTTTCGCGCTTTGATAATTGGGCTGGGGAATTTTTTGATGATGAATAGGCTGTTATGAATATAGTAAAGGCCTTCGTGTCGCTCTCAGCGCTACAACATAACTTTTCGGTCTTAAAGCAGCGCGCGCCACACAGTAAAATTTTAGCGGTGATTAAAGCGAATGCTTATGGTCATGGCATGCTCGAGATCGCTCAAGCTTTACGCGATTTGACTGATGGCTTTGCTGTGGCTCGAGCAGAAGAAGCTTTGACTTTACGTGCTGCGGGGATCGAGTCTAAAATTTTAGCCCTAGAGGGTTTTTTCGACGAAAAACAAGCGCAAGAGTTTGCTGAACAGAATATTTCTTGTGTTATTCATAGTGAACAACAACTGGCTGTACTCGAGCAGATTAGCTTGCCGCAAGCACTCGATTGTTGGTTAAAATTGGACACCGGAATGCATCGTTTAGGTTTTTTGCCTCAACAGTTTAAGCAACTGTTGCCGCGGATCCTAGCCTGCCCGAATATTTTGCCCGATTATAAATTAATCAGCCACTTAGCCTGTGCTGATGACTTAGAGCATCCTTTAACTCGCAGACAAATTCATAGTTTTAGCGAATTGTCTTCAGGGTTAGATTGTGAACGTTCTATCGCTCATTCGGCGGGAATTTTGTTATGGCCACAAACCCATGCTGACTGGAACCGTCCTGGCATTGCGCTGTATGGTATTTCACCACAAGTTGATACCCAGGGGGCTGATTTTAACTTACAAGCTGTAATGACCTTGCAATCTCAATTGATCGCTGTACGTGAACAGCCGAAAGGTGAAAGTGTTGGTTATGGTGCGAATTGGTATGCCGAGCAGAACACTCAGTTGGGGGTTGTGGCTATGGGCTATGGGGATGGTTATCCACGTTGTGCGCCAAATGGCACGCCTGTGTGGGTAAATGGTCGTGTGGTTCCTGTGGTTGGTCGGGTATCGATGGACATGTTATGTGTTGATTTGGGGCCTGAAGCCTGCGATCAAGTCGGTGATAAAGTGGTGTTATGGGGAGCGGAACTACCGGTAGAAACTGTTGCGGCAGCCGTGGGTTCCAGTGCATATGAATTAGTGACCAAACTGAGCTCTCGAGTTCAACTCAGTTATGTTAGATAGTATTTACAAGTCATGTTTTTTAGACTATTAGTTGAATGCTGCTCTATTGAGCTTTTATTTAAAAAAATAGTCCAATCGAATTAATTTATTAGATAAATTCGTTTATTTTAGTAAATTAGTGCATTATTTGTAGCGAATATTAGTAACGTATTTAACAAGGAATAATGAAATGAGTGTTTTAGTTGGTCGTCCTGCTCCAGATTTTACTGCTGCTGCCGTGTTAGGTAATGGTGAGATCGTTGATAGCTTTACTTTAAGTGAGCATATCAAAGGCAAAGCTGCAGTTGTATTCTTCTACCCACTAGATTTTACTTTTGTTTGTCCTTCTGAACTTATTGCTTTCGATCATCGTTTTAAAGACTTCCAAGCAAAAGGTGTTGAAGTGATCGGTGTTTCTATCGATTCTCAATTTTCTCATAACGCTTGGCGTAACACTGCAATCGAAGATGGTGGTATTGGTGCGGTTCAATATCCATTGATTGCCGATGTGAAACACGAGATCTGTAAAGCCTATGACGTGGAACATCCTGAAGCGGGTGTCGCTTTCCGTGGTTCTTTCTTAATTGATACCGCGGGTGTAGTTCGTCACCAAGTAGTGAATGATTTACCGCTTGGCCGTAATATCGATGAAATGCTACGTATGGTTGATGCACTAAACTTCCATGAAGAGCATGGTGAAGTTTGTCCTGCACAATGGGAACAGGGTAAAGAGGCAATGGATGCGAGCCCAGAGGGTGTTGCTAAGTATTTGTCAGCGAACGCCGAAGGTTTGTAAATCTAAAATTTATTCGAGAACAAAAAGCCCACTCTTTAGTGGGCTTTTTTTATTCGCTTAGGCTGGTTTACTAAGTGTTTTCAAAGCATATCTCGATGGTGGCTGAGCCATAAACAGAAGTGAATGGGATTAGTACTTTAGGGCCTTCAGTTTTATGGGTAATGGTATGGGAGGGACCGGATACAACGACAGGGGTCGCCATATTAAAATCGTAACCTTTATCGGCTAACAAGCGTTTCGCGCCACCGGTGACCATATTGGTAATTTCGCCAACCATATCGGTCACTTCTTCGTTGATAGAATCCGGAGCTTCGCCTAACATGCGGCGCATGATCTCAATCGCAAGATCTTTCTCGAAACTAATCGATAACGAACCTTTGGTTTGTTGGCCTACCATGCCGATGAGTCCCGAGACATCACCACGTGCAATCTCATCCTTCTTCAACCCGGGTTTTCCGGGTTTTAGCTCCAACTGAGCCATCGTTTCTAGGACATTAAGAAGAGAACTGAGAAAAGGATTTACAAAATTTACGTCCATAAGGGCTAATGCGCTCCTGTTACTGGTGGTCTTAGTTTGCTGATAAAGAGCATCGCTAAGCCACGAATCAATATTTGAGTAGTTTTAATAAGAATCGCATGAGATCAGAAGCGCTGCAACTTTAACTCAAAACTTTACGAGTCTTCTCACCATTATAGATGAAAACTAGCTATTTTTAGTGAAAAATCAAGCGAATTAAGTTGGCTATAGGGTGAGAAAAAGTTTGTTTGAGAGATGTTTATGATCAGTGAAACGATGCGTAACAGAGTCAAACATTACCAAGTTAGTTCAGAGGGGGGTATAATCGTCCGCTTGTTGTCAGTAGGGGGCTCCAAACCTGACCGCCTACTTTTAGATGCTAGGGAATAACTTAGTGTCGTTGTTTTAATTATTTTTTAATATGTTGAGCCCATGACCCAAGTTTACTTATACCCCGCACATCGCTTTTCTGTTGCCCCGATGCTCGATTGGACTGATAGGCATTGTCGTTATTTTTATCGTTTGATGAGTCAGCATAGCTTGTTGTATACCGAAATGGTGACCACGGGCGCGATTTTACATGGGAAAGGTGACTATTTAGGTTTTTCTGAGCAGGAGCATCCGCTTGCATTGCAATTAGGCGGCTCTAATCCTCGAGATCTGCTGGAGTGTGCTAAACAAGCGGAGCAGTTGGGCTACGATGAAGTCAATTTGAATGTTGGCTGTCCTTCGGATCGGGTGCAAAATGGCCGTTTTGGCGCCTGTTTAATGGCTGAACCCAGCTTGGTTGCAGAGTGTGTGAATGCCATGCAACAACACATTAGGATACCAGTGACAGTTAAGACTCGGATCGGTATTGATGAGCAAGATAGCTATTCATTTTTAACCGATTTTATTGAACCTGTCGCAGCAGCAGGTTGTAGTACTTTTATTATTCATGCTCGTAAGGCTTGGCTGTCGGGTTTAAGCCCTAAGCAAAACCGAGATGTGCCTCCCTTGGATTATACCCGGGCCTATCAAGTGAAACGAGATTATCCGCAGTTAACGATAAGTGTGAATGGCGGCATTAATAGTTTAGAGCAAGCTGAGCAACATCTCGAACAACTCGATGGGGTGATGCTCGGTCGAGAGGTCTATCAGAATCCCTATTTATTGGCGGTTGTGGATCAACGGATTTTTGGCGATCAGCGGCAACAGCCTTCGCGTCATCAAGTGGTTCAGTTAATGTATCCGTATATTGAACAGCATCTTTCTAACGGCGGTCGTTTACAGCATATTTCTCGGCATATGCTGGGTTTGTTTCAAGGTTGTGTCGGCGCGCGATCCTGGCGACGCCACCTGAGTGAGAATGCCCATAAAGCAGGCGCAGGCATTGAAGTCATGCAAGCTGCATTAGCAAGGGTTCCTGAGTCGCTCGCGACTTAAGTTTGTTGCTTTACCGCCCCTTTGGCTCGAAATCTCTCAGCGCTTGATCATTGTTTGGCATAAGCCTTGCTATCACTATCCTCGAAGAGTCAGGTTTTTGGCAGGAGAGTGCAACAATGGAATTTCTCAGTCGTTTAATTGCGCGTTGGGGCATATTAGACATTTTAATGGCGTGGCTAGTGGTGACAAGCGCTTTATTATTGTTGATCCCGAGTTATTGGTTACCCGAAATGGGTTTTAATGCTCAGCTAAGTTTGGTATTTACTATAAGTTGTGTGGTGGGGTTGGCTTATTTTATCAGCCGTAGCTTACTATTAATCGCGACGGCTGTGGGGCGACATTTAAATGAGCGCCGCGAACACACCCGTTTAGCTGCGATGATTGCTTGTTTAGACCATTCAGAGCGAGCGGTGTTACGTGAGTTTGTGATTACCCGACGGAGTGTCCTTCATCTGCCTTTGGCGGAGCCTGCGGTGAAAAACTTACTCGAAAATGGAGTGTTGAAAGCGATGGAGCTGCAACACATTCAAGAGCAACGGACAAACGTTGATATGATGATCAATCTTGCTGCCCGCCCGATGCTTAGTTACAAGGCTTTGGGTTTACCGGTGGGAAAACTCAACGAGGAACAAATAGAGCATTTAAAGGCTATCCGTCCTCGTTTTTTGCAAGCTGATTATAAGGCCAATCGAACTCACTCGGGTAAGCTATTTCGGATCCGTGCTGACAATAGCGATGGCAGAACGGCTGCTTAACTTTGGCTTATTTAGTCCGATCTTTTAGATAGCCAGCATAATCGGGAACATCAACAGTAAACTCTTGGTTAAAATGACGGCTGGAGAGAATGAAGTCAGCCGTTGCCTGATTGGTTGCCATGGGGATGTTCCAAACGGCAGCTAGGCGAAGTAGGGCTTTCACATCAGGATCATGAGGCACTGCGTCGAGAGGGTCCCAAAAAAAGATCATTAGGTCGATCTTTCCTTCTGCGATCATCGCTCCTAATTGTTGGTCGCCACCCATTGGGCCACTGAGTAAAGCGGTGACTTCAAAGCCTTGTTGACAAAGAAGAGTCCCGGTGGTGCCAGTGCCAAATAATTGGTGTTTTTTCAGTTCGTCCTGATGAATTTTGGCCCAATTCATTAAGGCGCCTTTTTTGTGGTCGTGTGCCACTAAGGCTATCCGTTTACTGACTTGCATGGTGCGGGTTGTTGTGTCCATATTCCCTCTTAACTACCAATAAATAAATTGCGATTATGCGAGCTATGGTACTGTTTGTGCTGATTATTAGCTAGCGGCAGAAATAAGTTCGTCGCTAGGATGTGAAGCGACAAACCTTGTAAGGTTTATTGATTAGATCGTGAATATTACACAAGGCCCAGATTTAGTCGGATGGCCGATAAGATAAAGCTGTGCTGTCATTATTTCATTGGTCATTGTTTATTTGTTACAAGGGCTTAGAATGAAGGTCTTTAGCTGGGTTGCTGTGCCGCCGTTGATTAATGTATTTATTGAGTGGCTTTACTGAGGAAGGTGCAATGATTTACATATTTGGCTACGGTAGTTTAATTGACGCCGATTGTCGGCAACGAACTTTTCCAGGGGAACAGGCTTATGCCGCCCGTTTACATGGTTATCAGCGCTATTGGAGCGGTTTGAAAGGCGGTAATGATCGTTCTGCAGTGGTGATTAGTCCTGAGCCGCAAGCAACGGTGAATGGGGTATTGATCCCATTTGATGAAAAGTTTTTGCCCGAATTAGATGAGCGAGAACGAGATTATGAGCGAGTTTGCTTAAACTTACAGCAGTTGGAGCTATTACATCCCTTACCGCAGGCTGCTGTGAAAATTTATACTTATGTGGCTCATGAATATTGGCACCCTCAAGCGAATAGCCCTATTTTACAATCTTATCTCGATGTTTGTTTACGTGGTTGCTTGGAAGTCAGTGAGCAATATGCTCGGGAATTTTTGCTCTCTACAAATTACTGGGTGAGTCATTGGTTGGATGACCGGCATCAACCTATTTATCCTCGAGCCATGAATATCGATGCTTTAGCCTTGGAACAAATTGATTCTATTTTGCTGGACATGGAGCACTTAAGTGGGTTTCATCCTTTGGATCAGAACTCATAAAAAAAGGCGCCTGAGGCGCCTTTTTGGATAGCAATCAAGCGAGTGATTATAATACGTGAACAGAAGACGTATTGGTGGTGCCTGATGGTACGAGTGCACCTGAAACCATAACCACGATGTCGCCTTTATTGGCTAACCCTGATTCAATCGCAAGTTCTTTACCAAGCATGTAGAACGCATCAGTATTATCGATGCTTTCTACAACGTGAGGAATCACACCTTTAGATAAACAAAGCTGAGCAGCAGTTTTTGCGTTAGTGGTAATCGCTAAAATATTTGCTTGTGGGAAGTATTTACGAACTGACTTCGCTGACTTACCACCTTCAGTAGCAACCACGATAAGTGGTGCCGCTAATTTTTCAGAAGCTTCTACTGCACCCTTACATACCGCTTCAGTGATGCGCAATTTACCGCTATCACGTGCAGGATCTAGGTTAGAAGGCATCACGGCATCGGTACGTTCACAGATAGTAGCCATGATAGTGACTGCTTCTACAGGGTACTTACCTTTAGCTGACTCACCCGATAGCATAACCGCATCGGTACCGTCTAAGATTGCGTTGGCTACGTCGCCAGCTTCTGCGCGGGTTGGACGTGGGTTTTTAATCATTGAGTCAAGCATTTGAGTGGCTGTAATCACTAGCTTACGAGCACGATTACATTTCTCAATCATCATTTTCTGAGCGAAGATAACTTCTTCTACAGGAATTTCTACGCCTAGGTCACCACGAGCAACCATGATACCGTCAGATACTTCTAAGATTTCATCGAAGTTATCAACACCTTCTTGGTTTTCGATCTTAGAAATAATTTGAATGGTTTCGCCGCCATTTTCTTTAAGCAGTTGGCGAATTTCTAGAACGTCTTCTTTCTTGCGGATGAACGATGCAGCGATGAAATCAACACCTTGCTCACAACCAAAGATTAAGTCGCCTTTATCTTTTGCTGATAGAGCTGGTAGTTGTACGATTACACCAGGTAAGTTAACACCTTTGTTCTCGCCCAAATCACCGTTGTTAAGAACAGTACACTTCACTTCGTCATCAGAAACGGCAATAACTTCCATTTCGATAAGACCATCGTCAACTAAGATAATGTTGCCAACTTTTAAGTCTGCAGCAAGACCTGGGTAGGTAACGGCTACGCGAGTTTTATCACCAATAATAGTTTGGTCGGTCGTGAACGTGAATTCTTGACCGGCGACTAAGCTTACGTCGTTGCCGCCAGCTAGTTTAATCGTTCTGATTTCAGGGCCTTTGGTATCTAATAAAACAGCGGCAGATTTGCCGGTGTTCTTGATAACTTCACGTAGATTGTTGATTCGAGTACCGTGCTCGGCAAAATCGCCGTGAGAGAAGTTAAGGCGCATAACGTTCATGCCAGACTCAACTAATTGAGTTAGCATTTCTACTGACTCAGTTTTTGGGCCAATGGTACAAACTATTTTTGTTTTCTTCATTGAAGTGACTCTCCGTTAAGGATGCTGTTAAAAAATTCTGCGCATATTATACAAGATTGATAACAAAAGAATATGTAGAAAAATAACTACAAATCAGAACATCGATCAAAACATTGACGATTTTTTACCTCAGTAACATGATTGTGAGTTGTCTGAGTTTCGTCACCTTTATTCATGTTGCTCGTTATTTGAGCGCCTCACAAGTATAAAAAAACCTCGCGAAACTGCGAGGTTTTTTGTAAGTGAGCTGCTTATTCAATTTCACCACAGAAACGATAACCTTCACCATGAATGGTTGCAATAATTTCTGGTGTTTCTGGTATTGATTCGAAATGCTTGCGGATCCGACGAATGGTTACGTCAACCGTCCGGTCATGCGGCTTCAATTCCCGCCCTGTCATCTTCTTCAATAAATCTGCACGGGTTTGAATCTGTCCAGGGTTTTCTACAAAGTGCAACATTGCACGAAATTCGCTACGCGGCAGTTTGTAGGTTTCTTGGTTAGGACTTACTAACGATCGGCTATTAATATCTAAGGTCCAGCCGTTAAAGCGATACTCTTCTACAGAGCCCTTGTCTTCATTAGCCGATTGTCCATTGATGGTACGATTTAGTAGGTTGCGCGCACGAATGGTTAATTCGCGAGGGTTGAAAGGCTTGGTGATGTAGTCGTCGGCCCCAATTTCCAAACCTAAAATCTTATCAACTTCATTGTCGCGACCAGTTAAAAACATTAACGCGATTTGTTCACGATCTCGAAGTTCACGGGCAAGCAATAAACCGTTTTTACCTGGAAGATTAATGTCCATGATAATTAAGTGAACTGAATGAGCTTCAAGTACGCTGTTCATTTCATTGCCGTCAATCGCTTCAAACACGTTGTAACCTTCGGCTTCAAAAGTGCTTTTTAGCGTATTACGAGTGACCAGTTCGTCCTCGACAATTAGAATATTTGGTGTCATGGTCTTCCCCAATGCTATATAGAAAAAAGTTGGCTTGCGAACTGTTCGGTGTTTTATAGAAGATGAAGTAAACACTAGCTACAATGCCATGTTGAGTTTGTGTTAAAACTTCTCATATGGCAAAAAAAATAAACAAATAGTGTGCTCAAAACGAGACGTAAGTCAGCGTAAGAGATCTTCTGTATGCATGATTCGTTACAAGCAGTGAACATATTCTATGGGCTTAACAGTGATATAACAACTTGAGTCTGAAAAAAGCTTACGTTTTTTGAAGCGGATTTGATTCAAATCAATCGGAAATGGTCATAATGGCAATTTATACGCGTCATTACTGAAAATAAACTACATGTTTAATTTGTATAAAAACACTATATTTTTGGCAGATACAGCCCTTAAATATCATGGGCTTGCTGTTATTACCGCGAACAATCCTAAAGGGGTTACCCGATCTCAGCAGTTTAATCGCTGGTTAGATTGTCATTTACTTACATATTTGCGTGTCCATAAAATGCCTTGTTCTTGGGTCTTTGCAGGCGCTATTGATCTTAATCATTACGAATTTAGCGCGGTTGTTGAATGTTCGTTAATTGATGCGCAATATGTAGCAAAGGTTTTCAAACAGAGAGCTTTTTACTGGCTTGATGGTGATTGTTATCTCTATGATAGTAATGATATAAGCCGAGCATACTCATGTCTTGGCAATACCGCGAGTCGTTGGTTTGATAATCCACAGGGATATCAACAAATGATAAAGGAGTATCAGAATGCAAGATTTATTGCCGGAATTATGTGATCTCTATCCGCAACAGGTTCAGCTGTTAACCCCTATTTTTCGGTCTTATGGATTGAAAACTTGCTTTTTCGGTGAAGTGGTGACGGTTCGATGTTGGCGAGACAACAGTCGAGTCAAAGAGTTATTAGCCACTGCGGGCCGAGGGCGAGTATTAGTGGTGGATGGTGGTGCCGATATTCAACATGCATTGATGGGCGACTTGATCGCGGATTCGGCTTATCTTCAAGGATGGTCTGGGGTGGTCATCCACGGTGCGATTAGAGACGTATCGACGATTAATACGATTGACTTGGGAGTAAGGGCATTAGCTGCTTGCCCGATGAAAACCGAGCGAAAAGGTGTCGGGGATGTTAATTGCGAGCTGAATTTTGCTGGTGTAAAAATTCTACCGGGGATGTATTTGTATGCGGATGAGAATGGGATCTTGCTGAGCGAACAGGCCTTAAATCTGCCGGAAGGCTTCGCTTAAAAGCGATAACCTAAACCAAATTGAAGCTGTTGCTGGGTTTGCTTATCTTGTGCTTCAATTTGATAGACAGCTTTTACATCAATGTTATTGAGTAGGTGTAATGTACTCGATACCTCGAGGCTTTGTTCGGTGGTGTCATCATCAGGTTGGTGAATTTGTACCAATTTACTTTGAAGTGATAGGTGCCGTAGCGGCTGGTAATTTAAGCCTGTCGAAAGATTAAAGCCTCTACGTGTCGCAATATCGTCGTATTGATTGTTCACCCCTGCTTCGACAAAGAGTGAGAATTCGTTACGCAGTTGATGCTGGTAACCGCCGTTAAAAAACCATGATTGAGTTTGATCCCGGGGCCCTGTGTAAATAAATTGTTTGTTGTTATAGCCTGTTACATACCAGTTTTTAATTTGACTGCGGGTTGATAGTTGTAGATGTTGGCCATCACCGTAGCTAATACTTAATTGGTTATCAATATTTGGGATTGCAGCGAACGCTGAACGACCCGTGATCATCAAAAGAGCAGCAAAATAATACTTAAAACTAAACTTAGTCACTGCTGCCCCTTATTATTATTTTTCCCAATAACTATTATGGTCGATCTCATACAGAAGATCACGGTCGATCACAAAAAATATTTACGCGATGGCGGAACGAGTCACGGCTTGAAAGTTGGTAGCTAACGGTTGATAAATCGGCAATGCCTACGGTAAGGAAAGACATCTTCAAATTGACCATTTTCGATGTTGCGTTGCAAACTTTGCCAATAGCTGGCCTGAAACAGTTCCGCATGCAATTCTCTAAATGCTTGTTTTACAGCTGGTTTCCCTAGCAAGAACGTTGCAAATTCTTCTGGGAAAATATCATTGGGACCAACAGAATAGCTAGGATGTACGGCCCATTGGTCTTCAGGATAGGGGGATTGTGGAAATTCTCTGAAATTACACTCCGTCATATAGGATATTTCATCGTAATCATAAAATACGACTCGCCCATGCCGAGTGACCCCAAAGTTCTTAAATAACATATCCCCAGGAAAGATATTGGCTGCGGCTAGTTGTTTGATGGCGTTGCCATATTCATCGATCACTTGCCGAGTTTGCGTTTCGTCGGCTTGCTCTAAGTAGATGTTTAGCGGGACCATTTTGCGTTCGGTATAGAGGTGTTTAATGGTGAGTACGTCATTTTCTATTTTGAGCGCAGACGGCGCGACGAGTTCCAGTTCTGCAAGTAACTCAGGGCTAAAGCGGGCTAAAGGGAATTCAAAATTAGTAAATTCTTGAGTATCGGCCATTCGGCCGACACGATCGTGTTGTTTGACCAAGCGGTATTTCTCTTTGACGACCGCCCGACTGACCTCTTTGGGGGGAGTGAAGCGATCTTTTATCACTTTAAATACAACGTCATAAGAGGGCAAGGTAAATACGCTCATCACCATACCTTTAATCCCGGGGGCGAGTTCAAATTGGTCTTTGGAGTTGTGTAAGTGGTTTAAGTAGTGACGATAAAATTCGGTTTTAGCATGTTTTTGACAGCCGATTGCGATAAACAGCTCATAATCGGTTTTATTGGGGAGTAGCTGCTTTAAAAAGTTTACAATTCGTCTTGGTGCAGGGGCGTCGACCATAAAATAGGCGCGGGCAAAGCCAAAGATAATACTCACCTGATCACTATCGATTAACACGGTGTCTATCGCAACCTGGGCTTGCTGGTTGAGTAATGGAAATACGATGGGGAAAGACAGCGCTTCGCTTTGATAGTGGCCTATCAAATAGGCGGCTTTGTTCCGATAAAACACTGGCTGCAGCATGGTGATGCGGTGTAATGGTTGCTGCTTGAGCTGAGGCTGCTGTTGGAGTCGCTGTTGGATAAAATTGATATCGCGTGATAAGTCTTCGTATGGAATGGCGAAGTCATAGTCTTTAAATAAGTCGACCAGTAGCTGTTGCAGCTCGGTATGTTGGTAACGATGGGTGAGTAATTGATAGTCAAAGCGTTTGCTGCTACGACTTGGTCGAATAAATAGTTGGTCTTCTTCGATGTAGCGATGATGAAATAGTCTTTGATACACCGAATTAAAGAAAGATTCAGCGACTTCAAAATTTTCATGTTGGCTAATTAACTGGGAATACCGATATTTTACTGCGGCGCAAAATTGAGCGCTACGTTGTAGATGGCCAGTTAGTTGTTTGATGGCTGCCCTCGCTTCGGTGACATGATGATCATATAGCCGGATCCGCTCTCTAGATGCGAGTTGTACAGACATCCAGTCAGCGGTTTCGAAGCGTTGTTTCGCACCGCGGGTGACTTCTAAGAAACATTGGTAGAAGCTGTTGAAGCGTTGCAGCATCGTTTCTGCTGCGATGTGTTCCATCGAGTTTTTCATCGGCGTTTTCTTATTGTTGTTTTTTTATCCACTATGGCAGGATTTAAACGGGCGTTCAAATTTTTATCTCGGAAATGATTGTTGACTTGGATGAGTTTTGAGCTAAATAAAACTTGACTCTTTAGCCCAGCTGGTTATGGTATGAACATAATTGGAATTTAAATTTTTATTCAGATGTCAGTATATTTTGCTTACACAACCACCGGTATTATTACCCGCACCACCACATGCGGGACGGGCTTGTTGTAGCGATAAACTACATTGAAGAAAGCCCGTATCAATCACGATACGGGTTTTTTTTTGGGAGGAACAATGCGAGTTTTAAAATTTGGTGGATCATCTTTAGCCGACGCTGAGCGCTTTAATCGCGCAGCCGATATAGTATTAAGTAACCAACATCAGTCACAATTGGCGGTGGTACTCTCTGCTCCTGCGGGAGTCACCAACGATTTAGTTGCAGTGGTGGATATGGTTAGTCACGGCAACGATGGAGAGGGTTTATTAAATCGTATTGAAACCACCTTCCAGCAATTGCTCGGTGAATTAAAGAATAAATATGCAGGTTTTGCCATTGAGCAAATGCAGTTGATGATTCACCAAGAGTTGGGTGAATTACGCCAGTTACTAAAAGGGGTCGCCTTACTGCAACAATGCCCAGATAATATTCGCGCCAAGGTATTGTCTACAGGCGAAAAACTGAGCATTCACACCATGAGTTATCTGCTAGCAGTGCGTGGCCATAGTGCAGAGATCATTATTCCTCAGCAAAAATTGCTGGCCAGCTCGGGGGGCTACTTGGAGGCTGTGGTCGACATTCAGGCCAGTAAGCAGCGTTTGAATCAGAGCATGCTCCAGCAAGACCTAATTTATTTGATGCCTGGGTTCACGGCGGGTAACGCGCAGGGTGAAACCGTAGTGCTTGGCCGCAATGGTTCCGATTATAGCGCCGCGGTATTAGCGGCCTGTTTAGATGCAGAATGCTGTGAAATTTGGACCGATGTCGACGGCGTATATAATTGCGATCCTCGCTTGGTTGAAGATGCCCGCTTGTTACGTAGTTTAAGCTATCCAGAAGCCATGGAGTTAAGCTATTTTGGCGCTAAGGTACTGCATCCCAAAACCATTGCCCCGATTGCTCAGTACCATATCCCTTGCCTAATTAAGAATACTTTTAATCCTCAGGGGGAAGGAACATTAATTGGCGCACAAAGCCAAGGGCAAGATGATTTACCGGTGAAAGCTTTATCTAGCCTTGCCGAACTCACTATGTTGACGGTTTCAGGTCCTGGCATGAAAGGTATGGTGGGCATGGCTGGCCGTATTTTTGAAAGTATTTCTCGTAGTCATGTTTCTGTGGCGCTGATTACTCAATCGAGTTGCGAGTATAGCATTAGCTTTTGTATTCATAGTGTTGATGCGATCCGCGCCTTAGCGGCTTTAAATGAAGAGTTTGAGCTGGAATTAGCCAATCAATTGCTGGAGCCGATTGAGACCATCGACCAATTAGCGATTATTTCGCTGGTGGGGGACGGCATGCGCCGCAGTAAAGGGGTAGCTGCACGCTTCTTTACTTCGTTAGCGGAAGTTGGGATTAATATTGTGGCGATTGCACAAGGTTCTTCCGAACGCTCTATCTCGGCGGTGGTTTCCCAAGATAAAGTGGCGGAGGCGATCCGAGCTTGTCATCAAAATTTCTTTGAGAGCATGCATTACATCGATTTATTTTTAATTGGCGTGGGTGGCGTGGGTGGCGCGTTGTTAGAGCAAATTCATACCCAGCAGGCGCATCTAAAAGAGCAACAAATAGCGATCCGCGTTTGTGGCTTGGCTAATAGCCGCAAACTATTACTCGATCCTAAAGGCCTCGCGCTAGACGATTGGCAACAGCAACTGGCCAATTGCAGCGAGAATGGTGGGTTTACGCTGGCCAATGTGAATGAATTAGTGGGACAAAGTCATTTAATTAATCCGGTGATCGTTGACTGTACCAGTAATGATGATGTTGCTGGTAAGTATGCTGAATTTTTGGCCAATGGTTTCCACGTGGTAACCGCGAACAAGAAAGCCAATACTTCAAGTCTTGAGTATTATCAGCAACTGCGTAAAACTGCGTTGTCGATGCGTCGTAAGTTTTTATACGATACCAACGTGGGTGCTGGTTTACCGGTGATTGAGAATTTGCAGAACCTGCTCAAGGCGGGGGATAAGTTAGAGCGTTTTAACGGGATCCTTTCTGGCTCACTCTCTTTCATTTTTGGTAAGTTAGATGAAGGGATGAGCTTTTCTGAAGCGACTTCCATCGCCCGAGCAAACGGCTTTACCGAGCCTGATCCGCGAGATGACTTATCGGGCATGGATGTCGCCCGTAAGTTGCTGATTTTGGCACGCGAAGCGGGTATGCCACTAAACCTTGATGATATCCAAATCGAGCAGGCGCTGCCACCTAACTTCGATGCCAGTGGTGATACCGAAGCCTTTATGGCGCGCCTCCCCGAGGCTGACGGGTATTTCGCCACGTTACAACAGGATGCGGCAGCTGAGGGGAAGGTATTGCGTTATTTAGGTAGTATCGATCAAGGCGTTTGTAAAGTTTCGCTGGCGGCGGTTGCTGCCGACGATCCGCTTAACCGAGTAAAAGATGGCGAAAATGCGCTGGCTTTTTATAGCCGTTACTATCAGCCTATTCCTTTGGTCTTGCGTGGCTACGGTGCGGGCACGGCGGTAACGGCTGCTGGGGTATTCGCCGATGTACTTCGAACACTCAACTGGAAGCAGGAGGTGTAACATGAGTATTGTGGTTTACGCACCCGCTTCAACGGCTAATGTGAGTGTTGGTTTTGATTCTCTAGGCGCGGCCCTATCACCGATAGATGGACAATTATTGGGCGACCGAGTACAAATTGAGGCGGCCGATGGCGCTGATGTGTTGATCGAGAATGTAGGGCCTTACGCGCATAAGCTACCCGCCGACCCGAAACAAAATATTCTCTATGACTGCTACCATTATTTTGCTCAGCAGTTGTTAGCGCATCATGGGCAAGTGCTGGGGTGCGTTAAAATGACCTTGGAAAAGAACTTGCCTATTGGCAGTGGTTTAGGCTCGAGCGCTTGTTCGGTGGTCGCAGCCTTAGAAGGCTTGAATGCCTATTTAGACTTCCCATTCGATAAAGAGCAAATGCTACTGATGATGGGGGAGCTCGAAGGGCAAATTAGTGGCAGTGTGCATTATGATAATGTGGCACCATGCTATCTCGGTGGGATGCAATTGATGCTGCAACAAGCTGGAGCAACCAGCCAAGCGATACCACATTTTGAGGATTGGTATTGGATTGTCGCCTATCCAGGCATTAATATTTCCACTGCCCAAGCTCGGGCGATTCTACCCGCCCAGTATCGTCGCCAAGATACCTTGGAATACGGGCGAAATCTTGCAGGGTTTGTTCATGCCAGTTACAGCAAACAGCCTGAACTTGCTGCGTCTTTGCTAAAAGACAAAGTGATTGCTGAACCTTACCGGGCTGAATTGATCCCTGGTTTTACTGACGTTCGCAGCTATGCTGCACAAAGTGGTGCATTGGCGAGTGGTATTTCTGGGTCAGGTCCGACGGTATTTGTGGTCACGCCAGTGCTGGAACAGGCGCAGCGTCTAAAAGACTGGTTAGAGCAACATTTTATTCAAAATCAAGATGGATTTTGCCATATCTGTAAAATTGATGAACAAGGCACTCGAGTAACAGGAACATCGCTATGAATTTATACAACTTAAAATGTAACGACGAGCAGGTTAGTTTTACCCAAGCGGTAAAACAAGGTTTAGGTAAACAACAAGGGTTATTCTTCCCTGAAGCGATTCCTCACTTTGATGATATCGATAGTTTGCTTGAACTCGATTTTCATCCTCGTTGTGCCAAGCTATTGGCTGCGTTACTCGATAACGAATTGTCTGAACAAAGCCTATTGGAAATGGTCACTAAAGCCTTTATTTTTCCAGCACCTTTGGCAAAAGTGACCGAGCAGATCAGTGCATTAGAGTTATTTCACGGACCGACTTTGGCCTTTAAAGACTTTGGTGGACGTTTTATGGCGCAGTGTTTGGCCAAGTTCTCTGAAGGTAAAAAAACCACCATTTTAACCGCAACTTCGGGGGATACAGGGGCGGCAGTGGCACACGCATTTTACGGTATGGAAAATATCAATGTGGTGGTGCTTTACCCCAAAGGAAAAATCAGCCCATTGCAAGAAAAGTTGTTCTGTACCCTTGGTGGCAATATTACTACGGTGGCGGTTGAGTCGGACTTTGACGCCTGCCAGGCGATGGTGAAACAGGCCTTTGATGATCAGTCGCTAAAAACTGCGATTGGTTTGAATTCGGCGAATTCGATCAACATTAGCCGGTTGGCTGCGCAAGTGTGTTACTACTTTGAAGCGGCTGCACAGTTAAGTAAAGCAGAGCGGCAACAGCTGGTGGTTTCGGTGCCTTCAGGTAACTTTGGTAACCTCACCGCAGGTTTAATCGCCAAAGCTATGGGCTTGCCGATTAAGCGTTTTATTGCCGCGACTAATGTGAATGATACGGTGCCTCGTTATCTTGCTTCTGGTCAATGGGAGCCTAAGCCGACTCAGGCTACGCTTTCCAATGCGATGGATGTGAGCCAGCCCAATAACTGGCCACGCGTTGAAGAGCTGTTTAAAACTCAAGGTTGGTCTTTAAGTGACCTAGCCAAGGGGGTGATGACCGATAAACAGACTGCGGAGGCGCTTAAAGCTTTGGATGCACAGGGCTATTTATGTGAGCCGCATGGCGCAATCGCTTATCAGCAATTGAGCGAACAGCTGATGGATGGCGAACAAGGTTTATTTCTGTGTACCGCTCACCCGGCTAAATTTAAGGAAAGTGTTGAAGAGATCTTGCAGCGCAAAATCGATATTCCTAAACCGCTTGCCGATCGTGCGGATCTAGATTTACTGTCGAAGCAGATGCCTGCAGATTTCGCACAATTAAGAGCTTTATTACTGAGCTTATAATTTAATTTTCGGCTTCGTTAAAAAAAGCAGTGGGTGTGAAACCCATTGCTTTTTTTTGTGTTTGGGAGGCTGCTATGCAAGTGGTCGTTTTGGAATGCGTTTCGTTATTGAAACAGTAATAAAGCTGAGCAAAGCAAACGAAATCTTCATCAATTTACGCACATTTTTATTTATCTTACTTAAAGGGCTGGTTATCGTTAATCACTTAAATCTCTAGTCTATATGGTTTTTCTCTTGGTTAAGAGTTTCAAGCGAGAATCAAAATTGACCAAGCTGAGGCTTTCAAGTTTACCGAGCGCACTGTCTACCGTTATTTTCAGGTCTGCTCACATCATCGACGCTCGTCCCAACAATCTGTCTCGGGATACTTTATTTACGTTTTTAACATTAACTGTTATTCGCTTTGGCTGAGTTGATCTTTGCAAACTTCTCGCGCATATTGCACCGATTGACCTCAAAAATTACGATTATTATGAGTAAAGTGTTAAAAGATCTGCTCGAACTTTTGAGCTTAGAGCGCATAGAAGAAGGACTATTTCGTGGCCAAAGCCAAGATTTAGGTTTTGGTGCAGTGTTTGGTGGGCAAGTGATGGGACAGGCATTGTCGGCAGCCAAAGAAACGGTAGCCGAAAATCGCCAGGTGCATTCATTTCACTCTTATTTTTTAAGGCCAGGCGATCCGAATCACCGGATTGTATATGATATTGAAAGCATTCGTGATGGACGCAGTGTGTCTACTCGCCGAATCAAAGCGATTCAATTTGGCAAGCCAATTTTTTACATGACGGCTTCTTTCCAAGAGGTGTCTGCTGGTTTTGAGCATCAGGATGCGATGCCAGAGGTTCCCGCTCCAGAAGATCTACTCTCTGAACAAGAGTATGCATTTCAGTTACGAGAGATGCTGCCCGATGCGGTGCGCGACAAATTTATTTGTGATAAACCTTTAGAAATGCGTCCGGTCGAGTTTGTTAACCCTTTATTACCAGAAAAACGAGCTGCAAAACGCTGTGTATGGTTTAAGGCGAATGGTCAAATGCCCGATGATAGTCGTATTCATCGTTATCTGCTGGCCTACGCTTCAGATTTTAACTTCTTACCGACCGCCTTGCAGCCCCATGGCCGCTCCTTTATTGAACCGGAAATACAAGCCGCAACGATTGATCATAGTATGTGGTTTCATCACGATTTTCGCTTAGATGATTGGTTGTTATATGTGGTTGATAGCCCGGTGGCGTCTCAGGGAAGGGGTTTAGTTCGAGGACAGTTTTATACCCGAGAGGGTAAGCTAGTGGCTTCTACCATTCAAGAAGGTTTGGTACGCGAGCGTCGTTAGAGCTAGGTTGGATCTCATGTAATAAAAAAGCATGCTAAAGCATGCTTTTTTTGTTTTTGCAGACTGCGTGTTATAGCGACTCAGTGAAAGTCCGAGTGATAACATCTTGTTGTTGTTCAGTGGTTAGCGAGTTGAAACGTACTGCATAACCAGAAACACGAATGGTTAACTGTGGATATTTTTCGGGGTGCTTCACGGCATCTTCTAACGTTTCGCGACGTAGTACATTCACGTTAAGGTGTTGACCACCTTCTTCCAGTGCCTGTGCTTTCATCGGTACTTCGCGATATTCGATCTGACCCAATGTATCGATGGCGACGACTTCATCTTCTGCAAAAAGTTCATCTTTAACACAAAGGCAGCGCGCTTGATTTTGTTCGTTATCTAACAGCCAAAAAGAACCAAGTAGGGCTTGATTGTTTGCTTTAGTGATTTGAATACCTGTGGTCATAACATACCTCATTAGCTTAAAAGTGTAATTTTATTACAGCATATAGCGATGCCTGAGCCATTACTTGAATCATTATCGCCACTTGCTGAAACTATACTACAATTGACCTTAATCAAAAAAGGGTTTTTTTTAATTTTTTTTACGGTGTTTGTTGACTCAGTGCAAGCCGTTAGCTTGGTAATTATGCTTGCAACCGAACATTCTTGACTAAATGCTGTACAAGGGGTGGGTGTTTGTTGAACAATAAGTCATATTGATTGTTCAACGCTCGTTTTGCGAAGCCTTGAACAGGGATTGTAAAATTTGTGAACTAGGCAAAGAGGCAATCGGTCTAATAGACGATCTAGCGCAATAATCTAAAAATAATAAGTACCTTATACTGAATCTAAGAGTGCGGTTAGCTAAGGAGCAGCAATGTTACAAAGTCTTCATCAAGACCATCAGAATATCGCCAAGTTGTTAAAAGTGTTGGAGCAGAAACTGGAGCATATTCGTAACGAAAAAGCAGTTAAATATAAATTAATTGCTCATATTATTAGTTATATGCAAGAGTACGCTGACCGTTGCCATCATCCTAAAGAAGATCTGATTTACGATTATTATACCAAGTATCGAGTTGTCGAAGATGACTTGTCTGGGCAACTAAAGCAGCAACATCTCGACTTACTGGAGATGACCGCTGAGCTCAGCGATATTATTGATATTATTTTATTGGACGCGGTGGTTCCTCTGGATCAATTTAGCGACAAATTAGAAGCATTTATTAAAGCCCAATGGGATCACTTGAATTATGAAGAAGAGGTGATCTTTCCGGCCTTAAAAAGACATTTAACGGAAGACGATTGGCGGGCGATAGAGCAAAGCTGGCAACATGGTAATTTCGAAGATCCTTTATTTGGTCATCGAGTGCAAGAGCAATATAAAGCTTTAGCTGAGCGGATTAAGCTCTCGGAACCGCATGAGGAAAGCCCAGGCGATTCGGTTTAGAATCGATTTGAATCAACCCGCTAAGAAGCGGGTTTTTAGCCTCAATTAGGCAGAATAAGTCAGAACGCTGTCACGGATCACTAAGCTTGGCTCTAACTGGATAATTTGGTTTGGTTGACCGGGATACTCTATTTTTCTTAGTAGGCTATCGACGGCCTGCTGCCCTAAGCGGTGTTTGGGTTGATGAATCGTGGTGAGTGAGGGAGTAATGTATTTGGCTAATTTAATGTCATCATAACCGATCAGCGAGAGTTGCTCAGGAACCTTAATACCGAGCTTGCTAGCGGTATTAATTACCCCCATGGCCATCATGTCATTGGATACGAATAACGCACTTGGCAGGGGAGCATTCGCATGAATGGCTCGAAATGCCTGCTCGCCGCCCTCGCATTCGAAGTTACCAGAGGCGACCCAAGCTGGATTTACTGGTAGCTTCGCCTGTTCCATCGCTCGCAAAAATCCTGCGTAGCGCTGTTGCGCAGTTTGTTTGTCGAGAGGCCCAGTAATGCAGCCAATTTGACGATGGCCCTGGCTAATTAGATGTTGGGTGGCTAATTGACCACCTTGCAGTGAATTATCTTGGATTTTGTCGCTGGGGAAGTTGACTGGACCCCAGTCCATCACCACCGTTGGGACTGGTTGATGGCGGCTAAATAAATCGAATTCGGGGTTTTCTAATTCGCCGCACATGAGTAGTAGTCCGTCTACCCGTTTTTGTAGTAAGGCGTCCAGGTTTGATTTCATCCGCTCCTGGTCACCTTCGGTATTACACAAAATTAGATTGTAGCCGTGTTGGTAACAGCTGCGCTCCACGCCTTTAACCACTTCACCGAAAAAGGGGTTGGTAGATGTCGTGACCAACATGCCGAAGGTTTTGGTGTGTTGTACCTTTAAGCTACGAGCCAGAGCCGATGGTGCATAGTGCAATTGATCGACTGCGGTCATCACTCTAAGAATGATATCTTCGCTTACATAACGGGTTTTATTTAATACATGGCTTACCGTTGAAGTAGAGACTCCAGCATGCTTCGCTACATCTTTTATGGTCGCCATGGCGATTAAATTCTCCTGATTAATCAGACTATTAATTAACTATAGTCGCAGAATCTTGCTGTGCAATAAACTCAAAAACCTGTTGTCGATCAGGAATTGAAGGTTGGGCTCCAAATTTCGTGACCGAGAGTGCTGCAGCGGCATGTGCAAAACGTATTGCCGATTCTGCCGGCTGTTGTTCTAATAAAGCGGTGACCAAGGCGCCATTAAAAGTATCGCCCGCTGCCGTGGTATCTAGCGCCTTGACTTTATAGCCTGCAACTAGCCGGCCTTCACCTTGATGGCTGACCCATGCCCCCTGACTGCCCATCGTGATCAATACCCAAGGGATACCTTTAAGGTGTAAGACTTGCGCGGCTTGAGCGGCGCTGCTGGCGTTCACCACTTTGATCCCAGTGAGCGCTTCGGCCTCGGTCTCATTGGGGGTGATCATATCAATCAGAGCCAATAAGTCATCATCAAGTGCCCTTGCTGGGGCAGGGTTGAGTACGACTCGGGTTTGGTGCTGTTTTGCTAATTGAGCCGCAGCGGTCACCGTTTCGATAGGGCTTTCCAATTGCATCAATAAGGTATCGGCTTGCTCAATTAACGAGGTGTGAGCGGCTAAGCGTTGTGGCGTTAGCTGAGCATTTGCCTCGGCGGAGATGGCTATACTATTTTCGCCAGTTGCTGCAACTAAAATCATAGCAATGCCAGTAGGGCAGAGACTGATTTCCATTACCGCTTCGGTATTGATTCCGTCTTTGGCAAAATTGATACGGCTTTGCTGGCCAAAGGCGTCGTCTCCAATGCAGGCGATAAAGGCAATATCGGCCCCTAGGCGTGAGGCTGCGACGGCTTGGTTGGCGCCTTTACCGCCCGCAACCACTTGGTAGCCGCTACCTTGCAAGGTTTCACCTGGTTGAGGAAAACTATTCACCTGTAATACATGGTCAGCATTGACACTGCCTAATATAACCAATTTGCTCATTTGTTACCTCGATGATTGCTACTTATGGAACTGAGCTGGAAGCTTGTTCTGCTCAGTTCCGGTTGATTATTTAGCTGTAAGTAAAGTGCTTCTTTAGGCTTATTTTGTGACCACTTTTAAAGGGACTGGAATGTATTTCTCTACCGTTTCACCTTTTAACATTCTATCAGCAGTCTCAATCCCTAGGGCTCCAATTTTTTCAGGCTGTTGGGCAATCGTTGCTGCCATCAAACCGCGTTTTACTGCAGCAATACCGTCGTCGGTGCCATCAAAACCAACGATTAGTACTTTTTTGCCTGAGGCTTGTACCGCACGCAAAGCGCCTAACGCCATTTCATCGTTTTGCGCAAATACAGCCTTAACATCAGGATTTGCAGCAAGCATATTTTCCATCACGTTCAGCCCTTTGGTGCGATCAAAGTCAGCTGGTTGGCTACCGAGTAACTGCATTTTGCTGCTTTCGACCGCTTGCATAAAACCTTGGCCACGCTCGCGTGCCGCGGAGGTTCCAGCGATCCCTTCTAGCTGAATTACTTTTGCAGTTGCGCCAGCCTGCTGCACTATAAATTCACCTGCCATTTTTCCGCCCGCGACATTGTCTGAAGCGATATGGCTGACCACATCGCCACGGCTAGCACCGCGATCGAGCGTTAATACTGGAATTTTGGCGTGATTGGCGATGCGGATTGCGTTTGAGACCGCATCGGAGTCAGTTGGGTTGATCAGAATTGCTTTTACACCACGTACTGTTAAGTCTTCCACGTTGGAAAGCTCGCGGCTTGGGTCATTCTGTGAATCCAAGACCAACAGATCGTAACCGAGTTGTTTAGCCTTTGCTTCAGCACCATCTTTCATCGATACGAAAAATGGATTATTTAGGGTTGATACCACCATCGCGAGAGTATCGGCGGCGGCGGTGGTGCTGATCGCAGTACCAAGTACAGCCATAGAAAGTAATGTCGTGAGCTTGTTCATAACGATGTTCCTTGTAGTTGAGGTTCTATCTATTATTTGTTTTTGTTGTCTACCATGACTGCCAATAAAATCACCGATGCTTTGGCGATCATTTGGAAGTACGAAGATACGTCTAATAAATTTAAGGCATTGTTTAAAAAACCAATGATTAAGGCGCCAATAAGGGTACCCATAATCCGTCCTTTCCCACCCATTAAACTGGTTCCACCTAATACCACGGCAGCGATTGCGTCTAACTCGTAGCCCATTCCTGCGGTTGGTTGAGCCGAGGAGAGCCGAGAGGTGACGATCAAGCCAGCTAAGGCTGCAAGTAGTCCACAAATGGCGTAAACACCAATTTTTACGCGATCTACATTGATTCCAGAAAGGCGAGTCGCCGCCTCGTTGCCACCGAGTGCATACACATAGCGACCAAAGCGGGTGTGATTTAGTAGGTACCAAACCGCAGCAAATACCAATGCCATTAACCAAATAGGCACAGGGATCCCCAGCATATAACCAGTACCGAACCATGCGAAGCTATCGGCAACGTCGGTAAAGCCTGTAGAGATGGGGCGGCCATCGGTGTACACCATGGTCACACCGCGTAGTAAAGTCATGGTGACTAAGGTTGCGATGAAAGCTTGAACCTTTCCTTTCGCAATAATCAGTCCACTCACCGCACCTAAAGCTGTTCCCGCTAACAGTGCGGCTGGCACCGCGATGTAAACGGGGATTTCCAAGCCAATCATTGAGGCGGCAAAGGCTCCACAGAGGGCTAAGATAGAGCCGACACTTAAGTCAATCCCTGCGGTTAAAATCACTAGTGTCATGCCAACCGCAATAATGGCGTTAACAGAGGTTTGCCGAAGAATATTAAGGAGGTTATCTAGGGTAAAAAAATTGGGATTTAGTATTGAAACGACGACGATGAGTAAAATCAGCGCAATCAACGATTTTTGCTCAATTAACCAATGCTTACTAAATATGCTTGATGTTTGGGCTTGGGGGCTTTGTTTCGCTAGGGCTTTGCTGTTCATGCTGCGTCCTCATTAATTTTTTTACCAACAGCGCAGGCCATTAGTGTCTCTTGATCGGCTTGTTCGGCGCTAAATTCACCGCTTATGGTGCCTTCGTGCATCACCAATATTCGGTCACTCATGCCCAGTACTTCAGGCATTTCTGAAGACACTAAAATAATGCTCATGCCTTCAGCCTTAAATTGATTGATTAATTGGTAGATCTCTTTTTTGGCGCCGACGTCTACGCCGCGGGTGGGTTCGTCTAAAATCAGGATTTTTGGACGGGTCATCAAGCCTTTTGCTATCGCTACTTTCTGTTGGTTGCCGCCTGATAAATTACCGATGATTTGTTCACGGCTGGGGGTTTTGATATTGAACAGCGTGATAAAGTCTTCGACGGCGATAATTTCATCGCCATGCTTCAATTGTGGCCCATTAGAAAGTTGTTTCAGGCAAGATAGAGACATATTTTCTTTGACCGATAGCCCCAAAACTAAGCCTTCTTTTTTGCGGTCTTCCGAGATGTAAGCGATGCCTAAGGCCAAGCCTTCTTGTGGGCTGCAAGGGTGAATGGCTTTTCCTTCTAAATAGACTTCACCAGAATCACGGTTGAGGGCACCATAGATCACCTTCATCAATTCAGTTCGACCTGCGCCCATCAAACCAGAGATACCGAGAATTTCGCCTTTATTTAAGTGGAAACTGACTTGACGTATGCCGGAGCCACTTAAGCCTTTTAGTTCAAGGCAGGTATTGCCATGCTGGTGGTTGATACGAGGGAATTGCTCATCAAGACGACGCCCCACCATCATTTCAATCATGCTATCTTCGTCGATATCGTCAATGCTGCGTTGACCTATAAATTTGCCGTCACGCAGCACCGTAATGTCATCGCAAATCTCAAATATTTCTTTTAAACGGTGGGAAATATAAACAATGCCGCAGCCCTGGTTTCGGAGCTCTTTGATCACGGCAAATAAAGCTTCGGTTTCGGTGTCGGTGAGAGCATCGGTGGGCTCATCCATGATGATCACCTTGGATTCAAAGGACAGCGCCTTGGCGATTTCGACCATTTGTTGTTCACCTAAACTAATCGAACCCAGCAATTGTTTGGCGCTGTGTTGAATTTTGAGACGAGCCAATAGTCGGTCGGCTTGTTGATACATGAGTGGCCAATTGATTCCGCCAAAGACATAAGTAGGTTCTCTACCTAAAAAGATATTCTCGGCAATACTTAGCTCAGGGATCAGGTTGAGCTCCTGATGAATGATACTAATACCTGCGCTTTGCGATGCGCGAGGGCCATCAAAACTGACTGGTTTATTTTGATAGTTAATCTTGCCGCTATCGAGGCTATAAATACCGGTGAGCACCTTCATTAAGGTGGATTTTCCTGCACCGTTCTCACCTAATAAGGCCATTACCTTACCGGGATAAACACGCAAGCTAGCGCCATCTAAGGCTTTCACGCCAGGAAAGCTCTTTTCGATATTGTTGAGTTCTAGGATCGGCTGAGTCATGAAAGCTCCAGATTCGGATAAAGGGCTAAAACACCACGCCTGCGTGGAAAATAACATTGGCGTAAGGGGTGAATTCGCCAGTTCTGACGACGGCTTTTGCACTTGCTGTTTGTTGTTTAAAAGTCTCATGACTCAGCAAATTAAGGCGGATTAACTGACCCGATAATTGCTCTTGTTGTTGGATTAGCTGGAGCAACTGTGCATGCAACTGTGGGCTATGGCTCAAGGTTTCTTCGGCGAGAGTCACGGCTTCAATTTGCATTTCACCAAGTACCGCTTTAACGGTGTCAATAAAGCTAGGAATGCCTTTAGTTAATGCGAGATCAAGGCGTTGGCAGCTGTCGGGGATTGGTAGGCCAGCGTCGCCGATACAGAGCTGATCTTGATGGCCCAATTTGGCGATAATGTAAGACAGTTCAGCATTGAGTAGGGGTGCTTTTTTCATGATAGTTATCATCTCTGTCAGTGATTAGGGAACGATTTTTATTTAGATTTACTCTTCATCGAAACGTTTGCGCAAACGTTTCGATGAAGAATTTAGCGCTAATTATTATAATTTGCATGTGTCGTTTGCAGTTCTTGAGGCTTAGCTCACGCTTTTTTTGTAGGCGAGATTAGGTGAGTCGTAAAAATTGTCAAATAGTTTAACTTTTGTGCCGCAGAGGATGAGTCTTCGATGATTTCTCCCTTCCGTTGAAGGGGGGCTGTTGCGAATATAATAAAAACCCGGCTTAACCGGGTTTCCTGTCATATTCGTATTTCGTCACAGATTAATATTCGTATTCGGTATGAAGATCGAAACTATGGTCGATTGACTGTAGTTCCTTCTGTAAGCGGATTTTATCTTTTATTGCCTCAATTTCTCGCCATTTGCGCTTTTTGTTTGAGCTGCGAGAAGCCTTGCTGGTTTCAACAGTATCCAAGTCTAGCCTATCCATGGTTATCTCCTTGTATGTTGTTGCAGTTAATAAGTACCACAGGTTCAATGAAAGTAAAATACCAATGTTACAAAAAAGTTTCTGAGCTGCATTTTTTTGACTATAAATCGCAAAACATATAGCTATTTTGTAGGATTAAAGTGGTTGTTTTATAGCGTTAATGCCTTTTATTTATATATATGCGCTTTTTTATCTTGTTTTTGTTATATATCAAAGCATGGTTATTGGTGCCTCTCTAAACTTCGCCTCCGCAACAGTATGTTGAAGGTATGGCATCAACGTCCAAAAAAGAGGTAAATAATAGGTATGAATGAAGTTATAAACTGGATGAATGATGTACTTTGGGGAAATCTACTAATTTATATATTGGTTGGCTCAGGGGTGTTATTTACGATTAGAACTGGGTTCATTCAGATTAGACATTTTGGCCACATGTTCTCAGTGATGAAGTCTAGCCGTAAGGGCGATGCTAGTGGTATTTCTTCTTTTCAGGCCTTATGTACGAGTTTAGCCGCGCGAGTCGGCACTGGTAACCTCGCTGGGGTTGCCGTGGCTATCACACTGGGTGGCCCGGGCGCGGTATTTTGGATGTGGTTAATTGCTTTCCTGGGCATGGCGACTAGTTTTGCAGAGAGTAGCCTTGCGCAGTTGTATAAAGTAAAAGATAGCGATGGTAACTTTCGTGGTGGTCCATCTTATTACATGGAACAAGGCTTAGGAAAACGCTGGATGGGCGTGGTTTTTGCCATCTGCCTGATAGTTGCCTTTGGTCTGGTTTTTAATGCGGTGCAAGCCAATTCTATCGCTTCCGCTCTCAATGAAGCTTTTGGATTCGATAAGGTCTTGGTGGGCCTGGTATTAGTGGCGGCGGCAGCCTTGATCATTTTTGGCGGGATCCGCAGTGTCGCTCGATTCGCGGAACTGGTGGTGCCCGTGATGGCTTTAGCCTACGTTTTAGTTGCCTTGGTGGTTGTGGTAATCAACATCGATAAGATGCCTGAGGTGTTTAGTCTTATTTTCCGCTCGGCCTTTGGTTTTGAAGAGGCGGGAGCTGGTGCTTTCGCTGCCGCAATGATGAATGGTATCAAACGAGGATTGTTTTCCAACGAAGCAGGCATGGGCAGCGCACCGAATGCGGCTGCAACCGCGACGCCTTATCCTCCGCATCCGGCTTCCCAGGGGTATGTGCAAATGTTGGGGGTATTTATCGATACTATTGTCATTTGCACTGCCACTGCGGCGATTATTTTGCTGAGTTATAATGAGTCTCTTGCGGGTGGCGGGATTGCGCTCACTCAACAAGCGCTTAGTAGTCAAGTTGGTGCTTGGGGGAGCTATTTTGTTGGTGTTGCGATCATCTTTTTTGCTTTCACTTCAATTGTCGGGAATTATTCTTACGCAGAGACTAACCTGATTTTTCTTGAGCATAATCATAAAGCTGGTTTGTGGATCTTTCGTCTATTGGTGTTGGCGATGGTGATGTTTGGTGCGGTGGTTAAAATTGATATTATTTGGAACCTGGCCGATGTATCCATGGGACTGATGGCAATTGTTAACCTCGTGGCGATCCTGATGTTGTCGGGCGTTGTGGTTAAGCTGGCAAAAGATTATAACCGTCAACTAGATGCGGGTAAGCTTCCTTGCTTTGATAGTAAGGACCATCCAGAATTGCAAAAGCAAATTGATCCAGAAATTTGGTCGAATCCGCAATCATAATTGTATTCAATTAATAAAAAAAAGCCTCGAATCTTTCGAGGCTTTTTTGAATGAATTATTTAGGAACAGAAATATTTAGTTTTCCGATGCCTGCATTGTCCAGCACATAATCTTTAACCACCGATGGATTACGGCCCACTGTATAGTTATAAGGAGGGGTCCAATCTAACTGGTTGGTACAAGTTTCTAATGCCCAACTCGCTGGCTCTTTATTTGCCAGGGCTGCTTTTTCTTTTTCTTTTGTTTGTAGCTCGGTACATTTATCTAAGGCTATTTGATTTAATTCTGTAGCGGGCTCATCATTAAACCAAGAGCCATTGTCTTTAAATTTACTTCCTTTATAAGCACCAATAATTGTGCTTTCTTCTGCCCCACTTCCTTGGAAATCAAATACATTACTTTCAGAAAGTATCGATGATCCATAACCCATTCCAATGGCATACAGAATGGGGTAATCGGCGTCAGTTGCACCTTGATGATAGTTATTAATTAAATGAACTTTGCCAAAGCGTACTCGTGGAGTGCGTTGTTTATTGTTCTTCCAATAGTTACCTTCGAAGGTAATACGATAGTCTCCGGTATCGCCATCTCCAGAGCCGATGATCATTGTCTTATCGTGTTCTGAAAAAATATTATAAGAGAGAGTAATATAATCGGAGTCATCTTCTATATCTAACAAGCCATCATGGCGTTGGACATGTTTACCGAAAATATTCTCTTCGTCTTTGTCAAGGTGGTCTCCATCAGAAAATGAACAATGGTCAATCCATATGTTATTACTGGCATTAATCGATACGGCATCATACCGAGCATTCCAATTACCAGAGTCACCATCGCCAGCATCCCACGCAGGAGCAAAATCACGGGGAGCTTGGAAAGTGATATTGCGAATAATAATGTTGCTGTTATCTGTGCGATCAAAGGTATGGCTCAGTGTATTTAGAGATAAATAGCCTTCAATTAACTTGGCATCATTGCCGACCCCTAACAGAGTCGTATTGGGTGGTACTTGAAATTGAATTTGTGATTTTTGATTATTGGCATATTGAGAACGTTGACCATTCTGTCTTTTTAACAGGTCAAGCTCCGTTTTAGCGGCCTCCGCATCAGCGCCATTTGCGTCGATGGTCGCTTGCAATTCATCGCGATAATCTTGGTCGAAAGCCTTCACATAGAGATCAAAATCAAATTTAGTTCTATTTGGTTTGGACTTATAGTATTCGGCATCCGCATAGCTACCATCGCTTAATTCATCACCGCGAATCGTACCTTGCCAATAGATGATTTTGGGCTCAAGTTTGGCTTTCAATTCGGCAGCACTATCTCCGGAAATATAGTTTTCGCTATTAATGTTATTCAGTGCATCTCTTAATTCTTGACGGCTAGAAACGACATAAATACTGTCTTCAGTGGCACCTGCGCCACCAGTAATTTGATGAGCATTACCGTCTGGATCTTTATATTGCGTAACCCAGCCAAAGGGAGCATTTTTAACTTGTAGATCTTGTTGCTGACTAGCATCATCCTTTCCATCAGCGGTGTATTCAATACTATCATTACATCCGGTGAGTAATAAACTGGATGTGATTAAGGCAAGGGTACTTAGGCGTAGAGTATTATTATTTATTTTTTTATAAGACATTTTATTTTTCCAGCATCCTCATGAACTTCGCGAATGTTTGATGTAAGTGGTCTTTAAATTTGTGATTAAATTTATTGGCTTGTTTTACAGGTAACATGACACTTCAATCGGTGCTTTTAGTCGTTAATATTAGTCATCAGTGTGACGCGTTCATTTGTAATATAATAATCTCTTAATATTTTTTTGTGATGAATGTCTTTGTATTTATTAAAATGAGCTAACACATTAATTTTATTGTATTAATTTCTAGTTTCATCACATATTTAGGGAAATATTTAGCGGATAGTTTTGGCTGTTTTTTGACCGGCGGGTTCGGGGTATCGACTTGATATATGTATGAGAGTGTTTTTATTCAATTTTTTACAGCTTTGTCATGAATTAAAAATTTTATGATCTCAACGTTATAAATAGGGGCTTTAAATATACTCGGTATATCGGATGACTTGTTTGAGATATGCTTGCTCGGTGTTTGAAATTGCCTGTGGGCAAATTGATTTTGCGCATTTATTCGCCTGATATTTGTGACGTTAATAACAGCTAATTGAATGATGATTGATATTTTCGCTGCGAACCACACCGCTTTCCGTTCATGAGAGGTTTAGCTGTTCTTTATGCGAGCAAGGAGTGAGTGGGAGAGCGCCTCGTATCATACCAATCTAGCTAATTATCAGTTCATTTTGCGGGCCTAAATCAGTGCTAATTACGTTATTCATCTTGTAATTAGATTCACTCGTTACTGCAGTTTATGCCTCGTTATCGACAACTTTATTTTGCGCAATAAATAGGTCATATCATGAATCAGATTGGTAGCAGTGGATCGCGTCCCTTGCTCTCATCGGCTTAAGTTGTTTCGCCGGATTTAAGGCTTAGGCGCTCAAACTTGTTCTGAACACCAGCTTTCAAAGATTAAGGCGGCCGCGAGGCTATCGACAGCACCTTTTTCTAGCGCCTTGTAACCACCTAATTCAAACAGTTTTTCCTTGGCATCAACGGTGGTTAGACGCTCGTCCTGCAGCGCAATGGGATAGCCGAATCGCCCATGTAAGCGATTGGCGAATTTTTTTGCACGGGTGGTCAGCTCCTGCTCACTGCCGTCCATGTTGAGGGGTAAGCCGATAACCAGCAGGTCGGGTAGCCATTGTGCCAGTAGTTTTTCCACCGTTTGCCAGTTGGGGATACCATCCTGAGCTTTGAGCGCTGCCAACGGTTTGCCGCTGGCGGTGAGCTCTTGGCCGATAGCTACCCCGATACTCTTGGTGCCAAAATCAAAGGCTAATACCGAACGTTCTCCAGCTCTTGCCATGTTAGGCGTGCCCCACTTCACTGGACAGTTGCCAAACATCGATCCCCAGGCTTTTGGCTGCAGCCTCCCAGCGTTTATTGCTGGGAACCTTGAAGATGATTTCGCTATTGGCTGGCAGGGTAAGCCAATAATTATCGGCAATCTCTTGTTCTAATTGACCCGCCTCCCAGCTGGCATAACCTAAGGTGACGATGTAATCCGAAGGCTGGGCGTCTGTACCAAGTGTGTCTAATACGTCTTTGGAGGTGGTGACCATCAGATCGTCGCTTACTTTCAAGCTGCTGCTAAAGCCATGCATGGATGAATGCAACACAAATCCACGCTCCAGAGCCACCGGTCCACCTTGGTATACCGGGCGGTCTAGATGCTCTCGATGTACTTCGGTAGCGTCATGTAGTTCGATTTGTGCCAGTAGTGATTCGACCGAGAGATCCACTGGTACATTAATGACTAAGCCCATCGCGCCCTGTTCATTATGCTCACAGATATAAACCACCGCTCGTTTAAAAAACGGGTCATTCAGGCTAGGCATCGCTAATAAGAACTGGTTTTGCAGTGTATTCATGGCTGACCACTTCACTTAGGTTGATACTATAAGTTTAGCTTCAATGGCATCCATTAACTTGCCTGTAATCGAAATATTGAAGGCTGCTTCTATTTCTTTAATACAAGTCGGGCTGGTGACGTTAATTTCGGTGACTTTATCACCAATCACATCGAGGCCGACAAATACCAGCCCTCTGGCTTTGAGTTCTGGGCCAATTGCGTTTGCTATTTTCCAGTCACTCTCTGATAGCGGTTGAGCCACACCGCGTCCGCCCGCGGCTAAATTACCGCGAGTTTCACCTTCTGAAGGGATCCTTGCTAGGCAATAGGGCATCGGCTCGCCATCCACGATTAAGATCCGTTTGTCGCCGTCGACAATTTCAGGAATAAAACACTGAGCCATGCAGTACTCTTGACCGTGGTTGGTTAAGGTTTCGAGGATCACGCCAACATTGGGATCGCCTTGTTTTAAGCGAAATATCGAAGCGCCGCCCATCCCATCCAGTGGCTTCATGATCACATCTTGATGTTGTTGATGGAAAGCTTTCAGACGCTTCATGTCACTGCTGACCAGGGTTGTCGGAGTGAACTCGGCAAACCAGGCGGTAAATAGTTTTTCGTTGGCATCGCGTAAGCTTTGAGGTTTGTTAATGATTAAACAACCTTCGCTCTCGGCGCGCTCCAAAATGTAGGTGGCGTAGATAAACTCGGTATCAAAGGGGGGATCCTTACGCATCAGGATCACATCTAATTCACTTAAACTTTGATCGACTTCTGGGCCTAATTCAAACCAAGACTGGGCATTTTCTTGGACTGCCAAAGGGCGCATAGCGGCTGCTGCGCGACCATTTTCCAGATACAAGTCTTGCATTTCCATGTAATAGATTTGATAGCCACGTGCTTGCGCTTCCATCAACATGGCGAAGCTTGAGTCTTTCTTAATATTGATTTGGGTGATGGGGTCCATCACGATCCCGAGTTTAATACTCATTTATGCTAAGTCTCCAAATTGACATTGCAAAGCCGTTATTGCTGTTAGTGCGGCAGTTTCGGTGCGCAGCACTCGTGGACCGAGTAGGGTCTCTTGAAAGTGATGCTGGTTACAGACCGCAATTTCTTGCTCTGTGAGCCCTCCCTCGGGCCCGATCAACAATCTTACGCCATGCAGCGGAATGGGGAGGGTCTTAATGCTATATGGGGCCTTTGGATGCAAATTCAACTTCATTGCTTGACTGTTTTCACCAGCCCACTGCTCAAAACTCTGTAGTTCGGCGATCTCGGGTACGACACTGCGCCCTGATTGTTCACAGGCGGCAATCGCGATTTTTTGCCATTGTTGGCGTTTTTTCTCAAAACGCTCTTGGTTAAGTTTGACCCCACAGCGCTCACTGGTGAGTGGGGTGATTTTATTGACCCCCAGTTCCACCGATTTTTGAATGGTAAATTCCATGCGGTCACCGCGGGAAATCACTTGTCCTAAATGGATCCTGAGGGGGGATTCGCTGGCATTAAGTTGTTGCGTTAATATTTTTACACTCACCTGCTTCTTGCCGCTACTTTCGATACTTGCGGAGTAATTGTTGCCGTCGCCATTAAATAGCTCTAAGTGTTGGCCTGCTGTCATCCGTAATACTCGACCGACATGGTTGGCGGCCTCGCTATCTAATTCAACGATTTGCTGAACGTTGAGTGGGGAGGGTTGATAAATACGAGGAATACGCATGCTAAGTGTCGGCTCCTGAGCGAGTGAAAATTGAAGCAAATAAGGTTGTTAAGGATAAACTGTTCGTCGCTCGAAGCCTAGCCTGCAAATCGTTGCGGTTGTTAGTGCTGCTCATTTGGCTGGCAAGTTATGGTTTATTGAGCAACCAAGGTTTGTTTACAGCGTTTACATTGATAGCGAGCCCCTTGCAGTACTTTATTATGACGGCGGATCCCCAATTGATGGTTTTGGCACTGGCAGCGATACATCACCGTGCTTAGCTCGAGAGTTTCCAGGGAGTAACGATGGGTGGTTGTAGGTGAGCAGTGGAACACCTGTTGCATCAAGGTTTGCCATTCTTTGCCGTGTGGTTTGATTCGACCATAGAGGGCGTGGCAAATTAGATGAGCCACTTCGTGAGGCACGGTTTGAGCGAGGAAGTGTTGTGGTTGTTGTTGGTAAAAATGCTGATTAAAGCGTAGTCGCCATTGAATTAGGTTGGCGCTGCCCGCAACTTTACTGCGACGTGCCGATAACACGATTTCTGGTCGTGTAAATGCACGTTGATAGAAGCGTTCTGCTTGTTGAAAGCAAGCTTCAACCTGTTGCGAAAGTTGTTGCACCTTAAGATCCAAAAAGCCGAAAGGATAATCGCTGATTATACGCTTTCGGCTGCTTCAAGCTAGTGAAGCTTGGGTTTATAGGCCAGCATCGGCTTTCAGGGCTTCGGCTTTATCGGTTTGTTCCCATGGGAACTCGTTGCGACCAAAGTGACCATAAGCGGCTGTGGCTTGATAGATGGGGCGCTCCAGGTCGAGCATTTTCAAAATACCATAAGGGCGAAGGTCGAAATGCTTGCGTACCAAGGCAATCAATTTGTCTTCAGCGAGTTTACCACTACCAAAGGTTTCGATACTAATAGAAGTCGGCTCGGCGACTCCAATCGCATAAGACACTTGAATCTCACAACGCTCTGCTAAACCTGCTGCGACAATATTCTTGGCGACATAACGGCCTGCATAAGCGGCACTACGATCCACTTTTGATGGATCTTTACCGGAGAAAGCCCCCCCGCCATGACGCGCCATGCCGCCATAGGTATCCACAATGATCTTACGGCCAGTTAAGCCACAGTCGCCCATTGGCCCACCAATGACAAAACGACCTGTGGGGTTGATATGGTACTGGGTTTTGTCATTGAGCCACTGTGCTGGAAGCACTGGTTTAATGATTTCTTCCATTACCGCTTCACGCAAATCTTCGGTGGAAATGCTGTCGCAATGTTGGGTCGAAAGGACTACTGCATCGATCCCGGTAATGATGCCATTCTCATAAGCAAAGGTAACTTGAGATTTTGCATCTGGGCGCAACCAGCTTAAGACTCCATTCTTGCGAACCTCTGCTTGGCGTTTGACTAGTAGGTGAGAGTAGGTAATAGGTGCTGGCATAAGCACATCGGTTTCGTTGGTCGCATAACCAAACATTAAACCTTGGTCTCCGGCACCTTGTTCTTCTGGTCGAGCACGGTCAACGCCTTGGTTGATGTCTGGAGATTGTTTCCCAACCACGTTTAATACCGCACAAGAATCTGCATCGAAACCCATGTCGGAGTGGGTATAACCGATTTCTCGTACCGTTGAGCGAGCTAATTCTTCAATATCCACCCAGGCTGAGGTTGTGATTTCCCCGCCAACCATCACCATGCCCGTTTTGACGTAAGTCTCACAAGCTACACGGGCTTTGGGATCCTGGGTTAAAATTGCGTCCAATACAGCGTCAGAAATTTGATCTGCAATTTTGTCTGGATGCCCTTCAGACACTGATTCTGAAGTAAACAAGTGTGTAGTCATGTGATTGGACTCTCTTAGAATGTAATGTTGATGACGTATAGATGGATGACCATCTGGACGTCTATTCTAGTTTCGCTGACTTTATTTTTCCACTCTATTCGCTCATTAAATCATGAATCTGCGAATAATCTGTGAGAATGGCTACCCTCGCGACTGAATCAGGGGGCTTGCAGCAATACTGTTACCGGGCTTAAAGCCCACTTTACTGATGATTTTTATTTGGGAAGCGCTGAATCAAATGTTATGTACCATATAACAAGTCGCTGCTGAGTGTTGCCGACGAGGGACGAAAAGAACAAGCTCAGCAATTGTGCTATCGTTCTTGGCGATGACTTTAACTTTGGGCTCGAGCTTTCCGATGTGATGGCTGTATATCTGGGTCATTTACTATTTTGAACCGTAATGCCTGATCCTTACGCACAGCGATTGCGAGTTTAGCTTGTTTTACTATCCTCGTGACTTTCGTTGATCTGACGTTTGATTTCAGGATTGTTACGCAGTGATTGCTTCAATAGTTCAGAATATAGTGATTTCCCTTTCAAGGCTTGGGCAATGAAGGTCGCTCCTAAACAAGTAACCAGTAACGGCAAAATGAGCTGGTAGTTATCGGTCATCTCAACCACTAAAATGATGCCGGTGACTGGCGCTCGAACTGTTGCGGCAAACAGAGCCCCCATGCCAGCAATGGCAAAGATGCCTGGTTCAGGAACCAGGTCAGGAAAATAACTTGCCATTAAGCTGCCATATGCTAATCCAAGCAGAGTGCCCAGTGCGAGCATGGGAGAGAATACTCCCCCAGGTGCAGCCGAACCAAAACTCGCAATGGTCGTAAATAAGCGAAGCACAAACAATAACAGGCAAACACCCCAAACAATTGGATTTCTAAACAACTCGGTGATGAGTTCTACTCCGCCGCCGGTGATATCGGGAACCAAGCTTTGCAGGGTCGCAAATACTGCACCAAATGCCGCACCTGTCATCACGATCCGCGAAATTCGGTTTTTTTGGAGCTGTTGTACTTTAGCCGTGGTACTCAAGACCCAACGGTTAAAGTTAACGCCAACAATACCAAAAATAATTCCTAGTAAAGCGAATAACCACAGAGAGTTGAGTGCTGGAATCGAAAAGTTCGGAATATCCATCACTGCCGATTGGCCATGAATCGAGCGCATCACAATGGTTGCCGCGGCGCTAGACAAGGTGACGCATTTGAATGAGGTAATGCTATAGCGAAATTGCGGCCGCATCTCTTCAATTACAAATAGCACGCCGGCCAAAGGGGCGTTAAAGGCGGCCGCTAAACCAGCGGCAGCACCCGCCGCTGTTAAGATATGGGTGGCGTGTTGATAACGTTTGGCCCTGCCGGCAAACATTCGACCTACCGAACCACCGATTTGAATCGAAGGACCTTCTCTTCCAAGTACCATTCCGGAACTGATGGTGAGCGCCCCAGCGAAGAACTTTATCGGTAGCACTCGACGCCAACGGATATCATGTAAGCCATCCAGAGCGCCTTCTAAGTGCGGGATCCCGCTTCCTGAAGCTTCCGGCGCAAAGCGAGCCGTTAACCAAAATCCCAAGGCGGTGATCAGAGCGCCAATCAAGGCACCTGCGATAATACTTAAGAAAGGACTTAGCGAAGCGCTCTCGACTAAGTGAATCCGAAAGTCACCAACCCAATTAATCAGTTCTTCAAACATCGCGATCACTAAACCGACGGTTGCGCCAACAAAGCCAGAAAGAGCAATCAGAACCATGTAATCGTATTGGGTGGTAAAGAATTTAGGGGTGGTTCGGTGCTTGATTAATCCACCTTGAAAAAACCGAAAGTTGGGAGACTTAGGCATTTTAAATCTAAAACCTTAATAGCAAGAATGACTTCAACGTATGAATAATTATTCATACGTCCATAAAATTAATCAGCGCTTAGTTGGGGTGAAAGTAAATCACCATGCTGTTTCGTTGGTGCCGACTCAGCGGTTCAAACATATAAAATAAGCTCTTGTCGCAGGTAACGGATGACGAAAATGAATTAAGGGGTGGAGAGGCGTAGAAGCCGATAACTCATCTATCAAAGGAATAATCCGTTATTGCTAATCATTTAATGTTTGATTGTGTTGTCACCACTCCAGAGCGAGGAGTGTGTAACTAGGTTACGTGCTTTTGCGACAGGTTGGTATGATTTTAATCAAAAAAACGTGATCGGTATCACTTAGACATTTTTGCGTTGGGACATTGTCTCTTCGGTTCTGTTATTTGCGCCATTATTTTGAGTAATTGTCCACGTGAGTACTCAATAAGTGGAACTCAGCCATAAATTTACCGATTCTTTTTAGATAATTATTGAGTAACATCGTTGACTTTGTGACAATACGCGCCTCTCGATACCCTATAGCCTATAATTTGCAGGAGAAATTCATGTCTTCTCGTCGTCAACTCGCCAACGCCATTCGTGCTTTAAGTATGGATGCAGTTCAGCAAGCTAACTCTGGTCACCCTGGAGCCCCCATGGGAATGGCTGATATTGCTGAAGTGCTATGGCGCGACTTTTTGAAACATAACCCGAATGACCCAAATTGGGCAGATCGTGACCGCTTTGTTCTATCGAATGGTCATGGCTCGATGTTGTTGTATTCTCTACTGCATCTTTCTGGTTATCAACTGCCTATCGAAGAACTAAAAAACTTTCGCCAATTACATTCTAAAACGCCAGGCCACCCAGAATATGGTTATGCGCCGGGTGTAGAAACCACTACCGGTCCGCTTGGTCAAGGTCTTACCAACGCTGTGGGTATGGCTTTAGCAGAAAAAATATTAGCGGCTCAATTCAACAAAGATGGTTTTCCTGTGGTTGACCATTATACCTACACCTTTCTCGGTGATGGCTGCTTGATGGAGGGGATCTCTCACGAAGCTTGTTCACTTGCTGGTACTCAAGGTTTAGGTAAATTGATTGCCTTTTGGGATGACAATGGCATTTCGATTGATGGTGATGTCGAAGGTTGGTTTACCGACGATACCGTGAAACGTTTCGAAGCTTACGGTTGGCATGTGATTGGTGGTGTCGATGGCCATGATAGCGACGCAATTGCGGCTGCGATTACGGCAGCCAAAGCTGAAACAAGCAAGCCAACCATGATTTGTTGTAAAACTGTGATTGGTTTTGGTTCACCGAATAAATCGGGTAGCCACGATTGTCACGGTGCACCACTTGGTGCTGACGAAATAGCGGCTGCTCGTGAATTTTTAAATTGGCCCTATGCTGCTTTTGAAATTCCTCAAGATATTTATCAAGCTTGGGATGCAAAAGAGGCTGGTGGCTCATCACAATCAGAGTGGAATCAGTTATTTGCTGGCTACGAAGCTGCTTACCCAGCACTTGCGGCCGAGTATAAACGTCGTATGAACGGCGACTTACCAAGTGATTGGACAGCATTTGCTGATTCGTATATTGCTGATTTACAAGCTAACCAAGCTAAAGTCGCGACGCGTCAGTCTTCACAAAAAACCTTAGAAGCTTTTTGTCCTAAATTGCCTGAATTACTGGGTGGCAGCGCAGATTTGGCTCCGTCTAATCTTACGATGTGGTCTGGGTCTCAAGCGGTGACTGCCGAGGACGCTTCCGGTAACTATATGCATTACGGTGTGCGTGAGTTTGGTATGTCGGCAATCATGAATGGTGTAACCTTACATGGTGGTTTAAAAGCTTACGGTGCGACTTTCTTAATGTTTATGGAATACGCACGTAATGCCTTACGCATGGCTGCATTAATGAAGCAACCGACTATTTTTGTGTATACCCATGACTCGATCGGTTTGGGTGAAGATGGTCCAACTCACCAAGCGGTAGAACAAACTGCGAGTTTACGTTTAACCCCCAACATGAGCACTTGGCGTCCCTGTGACTCGGTAGAGTCAGCGGTTGCTTGGCGTCATGCGATTGAACGCAAAGATGGCCCAACATCGTTAATCTTTTCTCGTCAGGGTTTGGCACCGCAAGCGCGTGATGCTCAACAACTGGCTGATGTTGCTCGTGGTGGTTATGTATTGAAAGATTGTGCTGCTACGCCAGAACTTATTTTGATTGCAACGGGTTCCGAAGTTGAACTTGCCGTGGCTGCTTATGAAGAACTGAGCGCTGCAGGTAAAGCTGTTCGAGTAGTTTCTATGCCTGCAACGGATGTTTTTGATGCGCAATCAGCCGAATATCGTGAATCTGTATTGCCTTTCGCAGTCCGTAAACGAATTGCAGTTGAGGCGGGTATCGCTGATTTCTGGCATAAGTATGTTGGTTTCGATGGAAAGGTCTTGGGAATGACCACCTTTGGTGAGTCTGCGCCAGCGGGTGAGCTATTTAAGTTGTTTGGCTTCACTCAAGAGAACCTCGTGAAGATGGCTAACGAACTGTTGTAAGACAGTCGTTAGTTATTATTTATGAGTAAAACCCTCTGAATTATAGAGGGTTTTTTGTTTTGTTGCTTATTTATGGAAATGCAAAATACTATGCAGCATCATCCTATTCGGGTCGCTATTAATGGTTTTGGCAGAATTGGCCGCAGTGTGCTTAGAGCGTTATTTGAGTCTCAGCGACAAGATCAGATCCAAGTGGTGGCGATTAACGAGTTAGCCAGTCCAGAAGCCATGGCTCATTTACTTAAGTATGATTCTACCCACGGTACTTTTGCTGAACATGTCTCGCTACAGGGGGAATGTTTATCAGTGGCAGGTCAGCAGATCCAGCTGCTGCATAACCGTGAACCAAGTGCTTTGCCGTGGGCTGAGTTTAAGGTGGATATCGTGCTGGAGTGCACCGGACGTTTTAGCTCAGTCGCTGATGCGCAAATGCATATTGACGCTGGCGCTAAAAAAGTATTGTTCTCTCATCCAGCCGATCCTTGCGTTGACCACACGGTAGTCTATGGTGTTAATGAGCATATGCTGAATGCGGCGAGTAAGGTGGTCTCTAACGGCTCTTGTACTACGAACTGTATCGTGCCTGTGATTCAGGTATTGGATGAGGCCTTCGGTGTGGAATGTGGTACTATTACTACAATTCACTCATCCATGAATGACCAGCAAGTGATCGATGCTTACCACAGTGACCTGCGTAGAACACGCGCGGCCGGGCAATCAATTATTCCAGTTGATACCAAGCTGGCTAAAGGTGTAGAGCGTATTCTTCCTAAGTTTGCAGGTAAGTTTGAGGCTATCGCTGTGCGGGTGCCAACACAGAATGTTACGGCGATGGACTTGAGTGTAACTTTGTGTAAAAAAGTTACAGTTTCTGATATAAATCAAGCCATTCAAGCGGCAGTTTGCGGTAAATTAGCGGGTATCTTGAGCTATACCGAAGAACCCTTGGTGTCTATCGATTTTAACCACAATAGTCATTCAAGCATTATTGATGGCTCACAAACACGAGTAAGTGGCCAACACTTAGTCAAAGTGTTGGCTTGGTGTGATAACGAATGGGGCTTTGCCAACCGTATGTTAGACACCACCGTTTTAATGAGTCAGATGGAATTATCGGCTTAGCCAAGCGGCTGGGTTGTAAGTTTAATTTAAAACTAAATGAGGACAGATAATGTCAATTATCAAAATGACCGACTTAGATCTTGCTGGTAAACGCGTATTAGTACGTCAAGATCTGAATGTTCCTGTAAAAAATGGAAAAGTGACTTCCGATGCTCGTATCTTAGCATCGATTCCAACCATTAAGTTGGCCTTAGAGCAAGGCGCTAAGTTGATGATTACTTCTCACCTTGGTCGTCCTACTGAAGGTGAATATAACGCAGAATTTTCTCTTCAGCCTGTGGTTGACTACTTAAATGAAGCTTTAGATGTGCCAGTACGTCTTGCGACTGACTACCTCGATGGCTTAGAGCTTAAAGCTGGTGAATTGGTGGTTCTTGAAAACGTTCGTTTCAACGTTGGTGAGAAGAAAAATGAAGAAGCTTTAGCTAAAAAAATGGCTGCACTATGTGATGTTTACGTGATGGATGCCTTTGGTACCGCTCACCGCGCTCAAGCGTCGACTCATGGTGTAGGTATGTTTGCTGAAGTTGCTTGTGCTGGTCCTTTACTTGCGGCTGAACTTGAAGCATTAGGTAAGGCAATGGATAAACCAGAACGTCCATTGGTTGCGATTGTTGGTGGTTCTAAAGTTTCGACGAAGCTAACTGTATTAGAGTCACTCTCTAAAATAGCTGACCAATTAGTGGTTGGTGGTGGTATTGCAAACACCTTTATCGCCGCTGAAGGTCATAACGTAGGTAAGTCTCTTTACGAAGCGGACCTACTTGAAACCGCTAAAAAATTGATGAAAGAGTGTGCTATTCCAGTTGCCACTGATGTTGCATGTGCCAAAGCATTTGATGAAAATGCTGAAGCTGAAATTAAACATGTTTCAGAAGTTCAAGATGATGACATGATCTTCGACTTGGGTCCTGATTCAACAGCGGCGCTTGCAGAAATCATTGGTAATGCTAAAACTATTCTTTGGAATGGTCCTGTGGGCGTATTCGAATTCAAGAATTTTGAAGCGGGTACAGCAGGCATTTCTAAAGCGATTGCTGAATCAGCTGGTTTTTCTGTAGCCGGCGGTGGTGATACACTAGCAGCGATTGATAAGTTCGGAATTAAAGACCAGGTTTCTTACATCTCTACTGGGGGCGGTGCCTTCTTAGAGTTTGTAGAAGGTAAAGTATTACCTGCCGTAGCAATGCTTGAGGAGCGTGCTAAAGGTTAACTGGCGACAGTGTGGAAGCTTTGCTTCCGCACTGTGATAAGTAATAAAGCACAGAAGTGTTCATAATTTTAATTAAATATAAGTAGATGGAATCATTGATATGTCTAAGATCTTCGATGCAGTAAAACCTGGGGTTATCTCTGGCGACGATTTGCAAAAAGTTTTTGCTATTGCTAAAGAAAACAAATTCGCACTTCCAGCAGTTAACGTAGTTAACACTGACACGATTAACGGTGTATTAGAAGCTGCAGCTAAGGCTAAAGCGCCAGTTGTTGTTCAATTCTCAAACGGCGGTGCCGGTTTCTTCACTGGTAAAGGTGTTAAACTTGAAGGCCAAGGCGCTGCGATTCAAGGTGCTGTTGCGGGCGCTAAGTACGTTCACGCTGTTGCTGAATCTTACGGTGTTCCTGTGATCCTTCACACTGACCACGCAGCTAAAAAATTGCTACCTTGGATTGACGGTCTACTCGATGCGGGTGAAGAATTCTTCGCACAAACTGGTAAGCCTTTGTTCTCTTCTCACATGATTGACCTTTCTGAAGAGCCACTAGAAGAAAACATCCAAATCTGTGGTGAGTATCTTGCTCGTATGGCTAAAATGAACATGACCCTTGAGATTGAATTGGGTTGTACTGGTGGTGAAGAAGACGGCGTAGATAATTCTGATATGGACGCGTCTGAGCTTTACACTTCTCCAGAAGACGTAGCTTATGCATACGAGAAACTAACCGCGATTAGCCCTCGTTTCACGATTGCTGCTTCTTTCGGTAACGTACACGGTGTTTACCAAGCGGGTAACGTTGTACTTACTCCTACTATTCTTCGTGATTCACAAGCTTACTGTGCTGAGAAATTTGGTATTGCTCCAAATGCACTTAACTTCGTATTCCACGGTGGTTCAGGTTCTTCTCAAGCAGAAATTCAAGAGTCTATCGGCTACGGTGTGATCAAAATGAACATTGATACTGATACTCAATGGGCTAGCTGGGACGGCGTACGTGCTTACTACGTTGAAAATGAAGCTTACCTACAGGGCCAAATTGGTAACCCTAAAGGTGCTGATCAACCGAATAAAAAATTCTACGATCCACGCGTTTGGTTACGTAAAGGTCAAGAAAGCATGGTTGCACGTTTAGAGCGCGCTTTTGCTGATTTGAATGCAGTAGACGTACTGTAATTTTATAGCGATACCGTGTGATATAAGGCTCGCCTCGGCGAGCCTTTTTGTTTTCAGTGTATTGATTATCATCTATTTTGCTTGTTCTCAAAGTTTCCACTCCCTTATTTGTCTTGATTAAAGACGCATTATCACCAACCCAAATTGATACTTATGCTGGGAACTTAGAGCTTATCGCTGCTTAATTGTGTTTATTGTGATAATACTTCTCTTCATTGGTTTACACCTTCTAGTTGATGAATGTTTTAGTTATTCTTTATAGAGTATGTGAATCAATCAGTTGTTGATTGGTGATTCTGTTATTGGTATGTGTTTCAGGGCCCTAGATCGCAAGTTAAAATTTGAATTAGTAAAATTCATTCGTTAAATGTTAATCTGATGGCTAAAATTTATACTTTAACAACTGTGTTATCTGTGAGTATTGTCGCCGCAGAAATCTAGAACATCGATCATGTTGAAAGGAAATAAATATGGAACAGAGCATTGCAACTTCAAGTGCAACAATCGTGTCTATTCAAGGGCAAGCGTTTGCTGTGGATGAACTTGGCAATATTAGGGCTCTGCAGCCAGGCGATCAAGTTCAAGCTGGGGAGTTAATTATTAGTTCCCAGGGAGCGCAATTAGGTTTCTATTATGGTGGTGCTGAATATCAGTTAGGAGAGAACAGCGGCACTCAGTTACCAGTAGATGTTACCACAGGACAAGCGCAGCAGCTGAGCGCGGTGAATGATGTTGACATCGAAGCCTTACAACAAGCGATTTTGGATGGTGTGGACCCCACGACTTTATTTGAAGCGACGGCGGCTGGCGGCGAAACAGCTGCAGTGAGTGAGGGCAATGGTGGTTTTGTTAGCATTGAGCGAGTCGGCAGCGAAATTATTGCTGAAGTCGGTTTTGATACCCAAGGTATAACAGTTAATCCGACTCCCACGGTTAATCAACTCGCAGCGAATGTTCAGGATACAATTGCACCTTTTCCGAATGATCAAGCTCCCACCATTAGTATTAATACGGAAACTATCAGTGAAGGGGCGGTTGATGAAAGTACAGTGGTTGCCAGCTTTGTGTCTAGTGATCCTGATGGTGATCCGCTGAGTCACAGCATCATCAATGATAGTCAGGGTTATTTTTTGCTTGATGGCAATCAGGTGAAATTGACCCCCGAAGGGATCGCTGCAATTAACAATGATCAGCTGAATTTAACCGAGTTAAATTTGACGGTTCAGGTCGAGGCCAACGGACTTAGTACTAATGATACAGCAACGGTTGTGATTGCTCGGGTTGATGCTGGAGACCAAGGTCCCAGTATTCAGGTTTTAGCCGTAGACAATATTACTGAAGACTCGGTTAGCACTGATACTGTGGTTGCTAATTTCAGTTCTAGCGACCCGGAAGGGGATGTTCAAACTTATCAGTTATTGAATAACGACGATGGATATTTGGTGATCGATGGTAACACTGTCAAGCTTAGCGAGGCTGGCGTTGCGGCAGTGAATAATGACAGCTTAAACCTTAGCCAACTGAATGTTACGGTGGAGGTAACGGCTAACGGTCAAACAGATTCTGCCAGCGATCAGTTATCCATCATACATGTCAACGATGCCCCAGAAAGTACGGCGCTTGTGTTAGATCCGATCGCCGAAGACAGCGGTGCGCGCATCATCACCAGCGAAGAATTACTGGCCAATGCCAGCGACTTGGAAGGCGACGATTTAACGGTCAGCAACTTGCAGCTGAGCAGCGGCGCGGGCAGCTTAGTGGATAATGGCGACGGTAGCTGGACTTATACGCCGGCGGCCGATGATGACAGCAGCGTTCGCTTCTCTTATCAAATTACCGACAATGGCAGCAGCAATGGTGTAAGCGATCCATTAAGCGTGGATGCGAGCGCCAGTCTCGATCTCACTCCGGTGAATGATGCCCCAGAAAGTACGGCGCTTGTGTTAGATCCGATTGCCGAAGACAGCGGTGCGCGGCTGATTACCAGCGAAGAACTACTGGCCAATGCCAGCGACTTGGAGGGCGACGATTTAACGGTCAGCAACTTGCAGCTGAGCAGTGGTAACGGCAGCTTGCTTGATAATGGCGACGGCAGTTGGACTTATACGCCGGCGGCTGATGATGACAGCAGCGTTAGCTTCTCTTATCAAATCACCGATAATGGCAGCAGCAATGGCCTCAGCGATCCACTCAGCGTGGATGCGAGCGCCAGTCTCGATCTCACCCCGGTCAACGATGCCCCTGAGAGCAGCACAGTAGTCTTAGAGCCTATCGCCGAAGACAGCGCTGCGCGGCTCATTACTAGCGAAGAACTACTGGCCAATGCCAGCGACTTGGAGGGCGACGATTTAACGGTCAGCAACTTGCAGCTGAGCAGTGGTAACGGCAGCTTGCTTGATAATGGCGACGGTAGCTGGACTTATACGCCGGCGGCCGATGATGACAGCAGCGTTAGCTTCTCTTATCAAATCACCGACAATGGCAGCAGCAATGGCCTCAGCGATCCACTAAGCGTGGATGCGAGCGCCAGTCTCGATCTCACCCCGGTCAACGATGCCCCTGAGAGCAGCACAGTAGTCTTAGAGCCCATCGCCGAAGATAGCGGCGCGCGCATCATTACCTCTGAAGAATTACTGGCCAATGCCAGCGACTTGGAAGGCGACGATTTAACGGTCAGCAGCTTGCAGCTGAGCAGTGGTAACGGCAGCTTGAGTGACAACGGCGACGGCAGCTGGACCTATACGCCGGCGGCCGATGATGACAGCAGCGTTAGCTTCTCATACCAAATTACCGACAATGGCAGCAGCAATGGCGTCAGCGATCCATTAAGCGTGGATGCGAGCGCCAGTCTCGATCTCACCCCGGTCAACGATGCCCCTGAGAGCAGCACAGTAGTCTTAGAGCCCATCGCCGAAGACAGCGGCGCGCGCATCATTAGCTCTGAAGAACTGCTGGCCAATGCCAGCGACTTGGAAGGCGACGATTTAACGGTCAGCAACTTGCAGCTGAGCAGCGGTAATGGCAGCTTGAGTGATAACGGCGATGGCAGCTGGACTTATACGCCGGCGGCTGATGATGACAGCAGCGTTAGCTTCTCTTATCAAATCACCGATAATGGCAGCAGCAATGGCCTCAGCGATCCACTAAGCGTGGATGCGAGCGCCAGTCTCGATCTCACTCCGGTGAATGATGCACCCGAATCAAGTGCGGTCGTCTTGACCCCCATCGCCGAAGACAGCGGCGCGCGCATCATTAGCTCTGAAGAACTACTGGCCAATGCCAGCGACTTGGAAGGCGACGATTTAACGGTCAGCAACTTGCAGCTGAGCAGCGGTAACGGCAGCTTGAGTGACAACGGTGATGGCAGCTGGACCTATACACCGGCGGCCGATGATGACAGCAGTGTTAGCTTCTCTTATCAAATTACCGATAATGGCAGCAGCAATGGCCTCAGCGATCCACTAAGCGTGGATGCCAGTGCCAGCCTCGATCTCACTCCGGTGAACGATGCCCCAGAAAGTACGGCGCTTGTGTTAGATCCTATTGCTGAAGACAGCGGCGCGCGGCTGATTACCAGCGAAGAATTACTGGCCAATGCCAGCGACTTGGAAGGCGATGATTTAACGGTCAGCAACTTGCAGCTGAGCAGTGGTAACGGCAGTCTGGTCGACAATGGCGACGGCAGCTGGACTTATACGCCGGTGGCCGATGATGACAGCAGCGTTAGCTTCTCATACCAAATCACCGACAATGGCAGCACTAATGGCCTGAGCGATCCACTCAGCGTGGATGCCAGCGCCAGCCTCGATCTCACTCCGGTGAATGATGCACCCGAATCGAGTGCGGTCGTCTTGACTCCCATCGCCGAAGATAGCGGCGCGCGCATCATTAGCTCTGAAGAATTACTGGCCAATGCCAGCGACTTGGAAGGCGACGATTTAACGGTCAGCAACTTGCAGCTGAGCAGTGGTAACGGCAGTTTAGTGGACAACGGTGACGGTAGCTGGACTTATACGCCGGCGGCCGATGATGACAGCAGCGTTAGCTTCTCTTATCAAATTACTGACAATGGCAGCACCAATGGTCTCAGCGATCCACTCAGCGTGGATGCCAGCGCCAGCCTCGATCTCACTCCGGTCAACGATGCCCCTGAGAGCAGCACAGTAGTCTTAGAGCCTATCGCCGAAGACAGCGGCGCGCGGCTGATTACCTCTGAAGAACTACTGGCCAATGCCAGCGACTTGGAAGGCGACGATTTAACGGTCAGCAACTTGCAGCTGAGCAGCGGTAATGGCAGCTTGAGTGATAACGGCGATGGCAGCTGGACTTATACGCCGGCGGCCGATGATGACAGCAGCGTTAGTTTCTCTTATCAAATCACCGATAATGGCAGCAGCAATGGCCTCAGCGATCCACTAAGCGTGGATGCCAGCGCCAGCCTCGATCTCACTCCGGTGAATGATGCACCCGAATTAAGTGCGGTCGTCTTGACCCCCATCGCCGAAGACAGCGGCGCGCGCATCATCACTTCTGAAGAATTACTGGCCAATGCCAGCGACTTGGAAGGCGACGATTTAACGGTCAGCAACTTGCAGCTGAGCAGCGGCGCGGGCAGTTTGATAGATAATGGTGACGGCAGTTGGACTTATACGCCGGTGGCCAATGATGACAGCAGCGTTAGCTTCTCATACCAAATTACTGACAATGGCAGCACTAATGGCCTGAGCGATCCACTCAGCGTGGATGCCAGCGCCAGCCTCGATCTCACCCCGGTGAATGATGCACCCGAAAGTACGGCGGTAGTGTTAGATCCGATTGCCGAAGACAGCGGCGCGCGCATCATTAGCTCTGAAGAATTACTGGCCAATGCCAGCGACTTGGAAGGCGACGATTTAACGGTCAGCAATTTGCAGCTGAGCAGCGGCGCGGGCAGTTTAGTGGATAATGGCGACGGCAGTTGGACTTATACGCCGGTGGCCGATGATGACAGCAGTGTTAGCTTCTCTTATCAAATCACCGATAATGGCAGCACTAATGGCCTGAGCGATCCACTCAGCGTGGATGCCAGCGCCAGCCTCGATCTCACTCCGGTCAATGATGCACCCGAATCGAGTGCGGTCGTCTTGACTCCCATCGCCGAAGATAGCGGTGCGCGGCTGATTACCAGCGAAGAACTATTGGCCAATGCCAGCGACTTGGAAGGCGACGATTTAACGGTCAGCAACTTGCAGCTGAGCAGTGGCGCTGGCAGCTTAGTGGATAATGGCGACGGCAGTTGGACTTATACGCCGGCGGCCGATGATGACAGCAGCGTTAGCTTCTCATACCAAATTACCGACAATGGCAGCACCAATGGTCTCAGCGATCCACTCAGCGTGGACGCCAGTGCCAGCCTCGATCTGACCCCGGTCAACGATGTGCCAGAGGCGATTAATGACCATTTCAATTTACTCGCATCGGGAGGTACTGTATCACTCGATCTTTTAGCGAATGATTCTGACCCAGAGGGTGATGCGATTAGCATTAAATCCATTGATGGTACTTTGTTAACTCCCGGAACCGCCCAGACTATTGCTGTCGAACAAGGGCTTGTGAATGTGAGTGCAGCGGGTTTAGTTAGCTTTACCGCGAACCCTGATAGTGGTGGCGATGTTCGTTTCTCTTATACGATAGAGGATCAAGGGGGTCAACAAAGCCAAGCGACGGTGAGTGGCAATATTATTGATTTGAATAGTGACAGCGCGCAGGTCTTTGAAGCGGGCCTGGCCACAGGCTCGGCACCTGGGGTTGCCAATAGTTCAGCAAGTGGAAACTTATTAGCCAACGACGGCGGAGATTTTTCCGAGTTATCGATAAGTAGTATTGCCTATGAAGGCAGCCCGTATACTGCTGATGTTAATGGCGTGATTAGCATTGACACTGAGCAGGGTGTATTAACGGTGTATACCGAAGCCTATGATGGCTTTGGTAAGGGAGACTATCAATACCAGTTAAATACCTCGCGCTTAGCGGGTGATGGTCAAAGCGAGAGTTTCTCTTATATTGTTAGTAATGCTCCCGCTGGTTTTACCAGTCAGGCGACACTTGAGGTGAGTATTGTCGATGATGCCCCTGTCGGTAGTCAGGTTGCATTGACTCTGGAGTCGAGCCCCTTGTCGGTCACGACTAATTTAGTCTTGGTATTAGACACATCGGCGAGTATGAATAATGGAGAGCATGGCGATGGGCTCGATTACTTAAAAATTGCCGTCGATGCTTTAACCCATTTGATTGATCAGGCCGACGATAAGGGCAATGTGAATGTACAAATCATTGGTTTCTCTGATTCTCAAGTGAGTAGTGGGTGGATCATTGATAACGTGGCCGACGCCTTAGACTACTTGCAAAGCTTAGCCTCCGGAGGCGGTACTCACTATGATTCAGCCTTGAATCAAGTTATTCAATCCAGCATCGTTGCCGAGCAACCGAGTGCCGATAGTACGCTGTTGTACTTTATTTCCGATGGTGAACCGAATCAGGGTTATGGTATTGACGAGACGGTCGAGTATAAGGGCTTAACTGGACAGGATGCTTGGGATACTTTTGTTAATGAGAATGTCGATATTAGCTATGGAGTGGGGATTGGTAATGCCAACTTATCGGTGTTACAAGACATTGCTTCAGATTCTGCGAATGATGAATACGCATTTATTGTAAATGATGTGACTGATTTATCGACTAGCTTGGTAGAAAGTTATTTAGACGAGGCAGTGAGTGGCTCGTTAGGCTTAGTTGACACGGCATCAACCAGTGGTTTCATGGTGGGAGCGGATAATGGCTACGTGAGCGCTATAAAGGTTGATGGTACCACTTATACCTATGATCCAGATGCTAGACCAGAGCAGCAACAAACCCTGAGTATCGCCACTGCTCTGGGGGGCTTGTTAGTCCTTAACTTTGTGACTGGTGCCTATAGCTATGAACTCAGCTTGAATAGTGATGGCTGGGCGCAACAAGAAAACTTCAGTGTCACAGTGTCAGACTTCGATGGTGACAGTGCTGTTACCGACATTGTAATTCATACTGTATTTGAACCAATTGTTGATGCTAATCGTGATTATGTGATCACTTCTCAGGATGGCACCAGCAGTATCAGTATTCCGAGTCTGGCCCTATTATGGAATGATCAGGGGCATGCGATTGAATTGAGTGGTGTTAGTGATGCGCAAGGCGGTAGTGCTAGTCTGGATGATTCAGCTAATATCGTGTTTGAATCCGATGATGGCATCGGTTTAGGTATTAATGAAAGTAATTTTGAAACTGAAGCCGTGGCCACAATCGCGATTGAAAATCCGCTCGATAGCGGTTTATCGCCAATCAATAATTCATTGTTAACGGCGGTTGATTTAAGTGACCGCTCTTTATTCAGTGCCAATGATCGCAATATCATCAATACCAATAACATTGACGGATACTCTTACGCTTTTCAAGGGACTTTAGAGAGTGATACTTCAGTCGTTGGTGGTGTTGACCAAGATTGGTTTAAGGTGACATTGGCAGTAGGCGAACAGTTACGTATTAATGTCAGCTCTAATGATGATGCTTCTCGGTCCGTGGATGTGGATGTGTATTTATATAATGAATCAGGAGAGCAGATAGCCGTTATCGATGATTACTGGGCCGGTGCCAAGGAAACTTACACTGCCGATTATCAAGGTGATTATTATATCCAAATTGTCGCGGAACAGGGTGCTGATAATGGCCAAGCTTATCAACTTGATTTAACTATTTTGACCGATACTGCGGAGTACAATAAATCGGCCGCAACAGATGTATTGGAGCAGTTTGATTATGGCATCAATGCTGATGGTCTCTCGGATACCGCCACGGTCGAAATTGTTGGTGAACATAGTCAAACGCTACAAGGCAGTGACGCCGATGAGATTTTAATTGGCAATGAGCATAGCGATAGTTTGCTGGGTGGCGGCGGTCAAGATGCCTTAATAGGAAATCAGGGTGATGATGTCTTGATTGGCGGTAGCGGCGAAGACTTACTCATTGGTGGTCAGGGTAACGATATACTTACTGGTGGTGATGATAGTGATATGTTTGCTTGGTTAGCAAATGATGATCAAGCGAGCGTGAATGATACGATTACCGATTTCACTGTTGGTGAAGGCGGTGATGTGCTTAACTTAAGTGATTTGTTACAAGGGGAAACGGAAGCCAGTTTGGAATCTTTCCTCTCCTTCGAAACGGTGACTCATGGAAGTGGTGTCGATACCATTATTTCAATCGATAAAGATGGTGGCGACAATGGTTTCAGTGTTCATCAGACCATTACCCTCGAGAATGTTGATTTTAGCGGTATGAGTGATAGCGAAATATTGACTCAATTAATTGAAGATCAACAGCTTAATGTCGATAACTAAACCTTTTTATTTGGGTTAATTTAATTACAAGAGTAAGCTAAGGCTTGCTCTTGATGTTTTATATTGTAAAGGATGCAAGGTGCAGGAAGCCAACCCACAGCAACACCATCACCGTGATTTAGATATTGCTGCTGAGCGCAGTGACCCCTTACTGAATAGTTTGGTATTTTTGTCCAAGTATTACGGCAAGCCTTTTTCAGCGAAGGCGCTTTCGGCTGGTCTACCGTTAAAAGACGGCTTGTTGACGCCTGCGTTATTACCTCGCGCGGCATTACGCGCCGGAATGGATGCATCTTTGGTTAAAAAACCAATTGATAAAATTCCCGACTTATTATTGCCTTGTATTTTGCTATTAGAAGATGGTCGCTGTTGTGTATTGCTTGCTCGTAACCAGCAAGATATTGAAGTAGCTTGGCCGGAATTACCTGATAGCCACGAGCATATTACTTTAGACAAATTGGCTCCGAGTTATAGCGGTTTTTGTTGTTATGTTCGTAAACGTTATCGTTTTGATGCGCGTTCTCCGGAAGCTTTAAAGAGTAACCGTGGTCATTGGTTCTGGAGTACTTTGCGTCGCTCGGCTCCTCTCTACCGAGACGCCTTGGTCGCATCATTATTTGTGAATTTATTTGCAATTGCTTCGCCCTTATTTGTGATGAATGTTTATGATCGGGTCGTACCCAATTCAGCGATGGATACCTTATGGGTATTGACAGCTGGAATGGCGCTGGTCTTGGTGTTCGATTTCGCTTTAAAGCAGATGCGTGCTTACACTTTAGACTTAGCAGCTAAGAAATCAGATATTTTATTATCTGCCCGAATCTTCGAAAAATTGCTGAACATGAAGATGGAGACTCGTCCTACCTCGGTAGGTGCCTTCGCAAAAAATATACAAGAGTTCGATTCGATCCGAGAATTTATTACCTCCGCCACGATTGCCGCTTTAGTTGATGTGCCATTTTCTTTGCTGTTCCTTGCGATTATTGCACTGGTTGCCGGCCCCTTGGTATTAGTGCCTGCTGGGGCGGCGCTGGTGATGCTTCTGTATTCATTTTGGATCAAACGTAAGATGCATCAAGAGGTCGAGTTAGGCAGCCGATTTGCCAGTCAAAAGAATGCTCATTTAATCGAAAGTCTTTCTGGTATCGAGTCTTTGAAGTTAGCGGGGGCAGAAAGCCAATTCCAGCATAAGTGGGAAGAGTTAGTCGGTAATATCGCCACTTGGAATATGCAAATTCGTAAATTGGCGACTTCGGTGGGCAGCGTTAACGGCTTTGTTTCACAAAGTACCACGGTGTTATTAGTGGTGGTTGGGGTATTTCAAATCTCTGTTGGTGAATTGTCGATGGGGGGCCTGGTGGCGGCGGTTATGTTAACCGGACGCGCTTTGGTTCCTTTCTCTCAAGTCTCATTATTGGCAACGCGTTATAATCAGGCGCAATCGGCATTGCAAAATCTAGAACAGATTATGGCTTTGCCGGATGAGAATCTAGAGCGTTATATGCATCGTTCTCATTTCGATGGCGATATCAGTTTTAGCGATGTAGATTTCACTTATCCGGGTTCTGAAGTTCAAGTGCTTAAACAGGTAAGCTTTGCGATTAAAGCCAAGGAAAAAGTCGCAATTATCGGGAAAATCGGTGCAGGAAAGACCAGTATTGAAAAACTTCTGCTGGGATTTTATACGCAACAGCAAGGCGCTATTCGTCTCGATGGTGTTGATTTAAAACAGATTAGTCCTGCAGATATTCGTCAAAAACTGGGGTGTTTACCTCAAGATATTAATCTGTTTTATGGTTCTATTCGGGAAAATATCACCCTCGGGGTGCCGCATATCGAAGATGAGCTGATTTTTCGCGCAGCAGAGTTAGCTGGGGTGAATGAGTTTACTGATATAGATCCTGAAGGTTTAGATCGTCAAGTGGGCGAGCGGGGTCAATATTTATCAGGGGGACAGCGCCAGGCGGTCGCTTTAGCACGTGCTTTGCTGTTTAACCCTCCGGTATTAGTGCTCGATGAACCGACCAGCAGTATGGACGCTCACTCTGAGAATTTAGTGAAGGCACAACTGAAACAAGTTGTCGCCGATAAAACCTTTATTTTAATTACACACAAAATGTCGATGTTGGATTTAGTTGATCGGATTATTGTATTGGAACGTGGTCGAGTGGTTGCCGATGGCAGTAAAGCAAAGGTTCTAGAGCTACTGCGTACTGGTCAAGTGAGGTCACCAAATGGCCAAGCGTAAGCTAAATGTTTCTGAGAGTGATCTGCAATTTGTGGATGATATTAACGCCGCGATATTAATGAAAACGCCGCGTAGTTCGCGTCGTTTACTATGGTTGATCTTTATTTTGATGATCTGCGCCTTATATTGGGCTCATTGGGCCAAAGTGGATGAAGTTACGGTCGGCGCGGGGAAAGTGATCCCTTCCCAACAAATTCAAACCATTCAAAATCTTGAAGGCGGTATTCTTAAACAAATTTTGGTGAAAGAAGGCGATACTGTTGAAATAGGCCAGCCTTTATTGTTGATAGACGATACTCGTTTTCGTTCCGATTTTCGTGAACGAGAGCAACGCTTAATTAATCTTCAGTCTGATGTAGCGCGCCTGCGTAGCGAAATTACCAGTATTAAAATGCACCCCGAGTTGGACATGACACAGTGGCGTAAACAAGTATTAATTAGTGATGAGCCCATAGACTTTGATGCCGAGTTTAGCCAAAAGTACCCTGAAGAAGTGAAGGGGCAGCAGTTGCAAAAGATGGCTAGGTTGCGGGCCTTACAAAATCAATTGTCGATTACCGCAGGGCAAATTGAGCAGAAACAACAGGAGTTATTGGAGCTTAAGTCTAAGGTTGAGCATGCTCAGCGGAGTTACAGTTTGGTGCTAGAAGAGCTCGCCCTCACGAAACCCTTAGCCAAAGAAGGTATTGTTTCTCAGGTCGAATTGTTAAAATTGAAACGTCAAGCTAACGACCTTAATGGCGAACTTCAAAGTAGCAAGCTATTAGAACCAAAAATTCGCAGTGCTATCGCCGAAACGGTGTATAAGCGTCGAGATATTGCGCTCGCTTTTTTGAGTGATGCTCGTCAGCAGTTGAATAAAATTGAATCTGAATTGCAGCCATTAACCGAGGGTCAAGTTGGTCTGCGGGATCGAGTCGCTCGTACTTCAGTGGTCTCGCCAGTCAAGGGGACTGTGAAAAAAATCTATAGCAATACGGTGGGTGGAGTGGTGCAACCAGGGATGAGCATCATGGAAATCGTACCTATGGAAGATAATTTATTGGTTGAGGCGAAAATTCAACCTAAAGATATTGCTTTTCTTCGTCCGGGGCTTAAAACTGTTGTTAAATTCAGTGCTTACGACTTTTCAATTTATGGCGGTTTGAATGGTCATTTAGAATTAATAAGCGCAGATACGATTTTGGATGAAGAAGGTCATAGCTACTATTTAGTGCGGGTACGTACAGATAAAAACTACTTAGGTAGTGATAACATGCAGTTACCAATTATTCCTGGAATGTTGGCCAATGTAGACATTATCACCGGTAAAAAGAGTATTTTGGATTATCTATTAAAACCGATTATGAAGGCGCGACAGACTGCGTTAAGAGAACGTTAATCGTGAACGTACCAGTTAACAAGGAGAGTTAATGAACAAGTTGTGCTTAAGCGTTACGTTTGGATTGATGATGAGCTGTAATTTCGCTTCGGCTCAATCTTTAGAGCAAGCGGTGGCCAAAGCTTTAACCGAGCATCCTCAATTACAATCTTCTTTTAACCAGTTTAAGGCAAGTGGTGAGCAATATCAGGGGGCAAAGGGCGGCTTTTATCCCAAGGTTGATTTGAATGCTGGCGCGGGGTGGGGGCAACGGGAAACAAACGCGTCAGGTACCAATAGCGCCAATCCTACAGAGCTTGGTATTAGTATTCGTCAGTTATTATTTAGCGGTTTTGCGACTACCGGTGAGGTATCGAGAACCGAGAATGAGGCGCGGGCCGATCAGTGGTTATTGTATAACGATGCCGAGAATATTGCGTTGCAGGTAGTGAATGTCTATTTAGAGGTGCTCAAGCAACAGCAATTGCTTACCTTGGCTGAGAATAATTTGCAAACTCATCTGGCGATCCAAGGGGATATTAAGAAGCGCACCGATGCCGGGCTAGGTTCTAGTGCCGATCTTACTCAAATTAACGGTCGAGTGGCACGAGCGAACACCAATGCTCTCTCCGCTCAAAATAACCTATTGGATGCTCAAAGCCAGTTTTTGCGAGTGGTGAATAGTCTCCCTCAGGATTTGGTCATGCCGGCGGCCGATATGAACTTGTTACCGCCGGATCTTGATAGTGCGGTTGATGCGGCCTTGAAAGTTCACCCCGCATTAAAGTCTGCGCAATATGATGTTGCAGCCGCGAACGCCCAAAATACCGTGGCTAAGTCGCGTAATTACCCAGAGATTGCTTTAGAGTTAGATGGGGATTGGAATCGTAACCAAAACGGTCTCGCTCATACCAAAGATTATGAGCTAGCGGCGATGCTACGCTTGCGTTATAACTTATTTAATGGTGGCAGTGATTCAGCGGCGATTCGTCAGAGCGCTTATCAGGTCAATCGGGCCAAATCGATGAATGAGGATGCGCTGCGTCAAGTCACTGAGGGCACGCGCTTGGCTTGGAATGCCTGGGATGTATTGGTTCGTCAAAAATCATTCTTGCAGCGGCACGTTGATGCGAGTTACCAAACAGTGAGCGCCTACAAGAAACAGTTTAATTTGGGAAAGCGTAGTTTGTTGGATGTACTGAATACTGAGAACGAGTTATTTGAAGCTCAAAATGAGTTTATTGCTGCCGATATTGACGAATTACGAGCGAAATACCGTCTGCTGAATGCCACTGGGCAATTGCTCGAAGGATTACGGGTAGACCGACCCGAAGATTGGACTTTTTAATGCTTAAATTGAGCGCAGTCATCTTACTGGCGATCTTCAATCTGATGGCTTGTAGCCAGAGTGTTGAGCCTTATAGGGTTGAATTGGCGGGCTACGACCGTGCTGATCAAGATCGCGATGGGGTCATTAATCAACGAGATCTTTGCGTCGATACCGAATCTGGGGCTGAAATTGATAATAATGGTTGTGCTGCTTATCAATTAAATGTTGATAGTTATGAGCTGATGGTATTTTTTGAAAATGATTCGAGTCAATTGAAGCGTGAGTTTGAGCCGCAGTTACAGCAAGTCGCTGAATTTATGCGGCGTTATCCTCAGGTTGAAATTGGAGTTGAAGGTTACGCCAGTGCTAGCGGTCGTGCAGACTATAATCTGCAACTTTCGCGGCAACGGGCGAAGGCTGTGAGCCAGGTACTGGTTGAGCGTTTTCAAATAAGTGAGCAGAGGATCCAACTACAGCCTATGGGCGAAAGCCAACAGTTGGTGGATGATGATTCACCTCAAGCGGCGGCTGCCAATCGTCGAGTCCGTATATTTGTGCAACAACAATACCGCAATGTGGTCCCTAAATGGACTATCTACACGTCTCAGTTAAAGCCTTAGGTTAGCGGCATGCGGCGCCTTTTTTCACGCTGGTGGCTGATGGCTTTAATTTGGCCAATGCTGCTACTCGCTTCGGCCTATCAACTGGAAGAACTTGCCGCCACGGTCCGCAGTTTTTATGGTGAAAGAGCCGAATTAAGAGTTCGCGCCTGGCGTCAGTTGATTGCCGAGAGTCAAACCATTGCAGAGGCCGAGCAGCTCAATCGGGTCAATGATTTTTTCAATCAAATGTTATTTGTCGATGATATTGAAGTTTGGGGACAAAAAGATTACTGGGCGACTCCGGTTGAATTTTTAGGCGCAGCCGCTGGTGATTGTGACGATTTTAGCATCGCCAAATATTTCTCCTTAATCGAATTAGGGGTTGATGATAGCAAGATGCGCTTGGTCTACGTTAAGTCTTTGACTTATAATCAGTTTCATATGGTTGTTGCGTATTATAAAACTCCGGCTTCGGTTCCCATTATTCTTGATAATATCAATCCAAGGATCCTGCCTGCGACACAACGTGGTGACTTAGTGCCGATCTATAGCTTCAACGGTCAGCATCTTTGGCTAATGAAAGAAAAAGGTCGAGGTCAGTTGGCGGGTAACTCTTCTCGACTTAAATTATGGACCGATTTACAACAGCGCTGGCGGCTCAATCAATTGAAAAAACCAGTAAAGAATTTTGAGGGCTAGGGGACCACTATGACCTTATATCGCCAATTATTGATAGTCGTATTGCTGATTTATGGTGGCTTACTTGCCGTTGTATTTACGATTGATGTTAACAATACTCGAACTTATTTGTCTGAACAGCAGCTCTCAGATGTGAATAATACAGTTACCTCTTTGGGATTGTCTTTGAGTCCTTATCTTGAAGCGAATGATAAAGTGGCGGCCGAGTCGGTGATTAACGCGATGTTCGACAGTGGCTACTATCAGCAAATCAGCCTGAAAATGTTCACTGATAATCAATTGATTGATCGACGTAATAGCGCCAGCATTGAGGGGGTACCTGATTGGTTTATCTCGCTGGCGTGGTTTAAACCGAGCGCCCAACAGCAGGTGCTCACTAGTGGTTGGATGCAGTTGGGCGAATTAAATGTGGTCGCTCACTCTGGCTATGCCTACTTGCAGTTATGGGATGCCATGCTTGATCTCGCCAAACTGTTTGTGGTGGGCTATTTGGTTACAGTGCTATTGCTGATGCGAGCGCTACGTTATTTATTAAAGCCGCTAGAACAAATTCAAGAGCAAGCCAAACAGTTGGAACAGCGTAACTTTGGGCAAACCATCCCCTTGCCTCGCACTCAAGAGCTGCGCAGTGTGGTGGGGGCGATTAATCATATGTCAGATAGTATTGCCCAGCAGTTTGAGCAACAGGTCCGGGAGGCGAGCATCCTCCGTCAGCAAGCTTTTCAGGATTCGGTCTCAGGTTTGGGCAATCGAGCTTATTTTGTCAGTCAGAGTCAGTCTTGGTTGGCTGAATCCGGAGTGGGTGGTGTCGTCTTGCTCTCGCTTGATGTGATAGAAGCCATCCATCTGCGAGATGGTTTTGTCGCACGTGATCACTTGATTCAATCCGTGGGCGAATTATTTTCTAGTTATATCCAGCAACAACAACAATTGGTATTTGCTCGCATTAGTAAATTAGAGTTCGCTATTTTAGCGGAAGGCTTTGATAAGCAACAATTGTTAGCGCTGACCAAGCAAGTTCATCAAGACATTATGCAACGACTGGGGCCTTGGCAGCATTATCTTAGTCGGCCGATGGTGATGGGTTTAGTATTGCGCCAGCATGATGAGAATATTAGCCAATTACTGACTGCCGCCGATGCAGCTTTGCATGCTGCGCGTGAGCAACGTGAGGGGTATTATAGTCTGGCAGCGGTTGAAGATAATGCGATACCTCGTAGCCAATGGAAACAGTTACTGGAAAGCACTATTGAGCGGCAAAGTTTGAATTATAAAACCCAAGTGGTTCAGTTTATTCATACCGATAGTGTGTTACACCATGAACTGTTTACGACTATCGAGGTCGATGCTCAAGATTATGCCGCTGGGCAATTTATGCCAGCAATTGAACAATTTAGACTGGGCGCTCAATTTGACCAAATGGTGGTAGAAAAAGCCGCCATTGCCTTGCATCGACAGCTAGACTTAAGCTTAGCCATTAATCTCACCTTGTCGGCCTTGAGTGATGTTCAGTTTTTAAACTGGTTGGTTGGTTTTGCCCGGCAGCAGCAAACAGTGGCGAAGCGGATGGCTTTTGAGATCCCAGAGACCGCATTTTTGCATGAAAATAGTGAACTTAGCCGATGCATCGATTGCTTGCGTGACCTTGGTTTTCAGATTGGCATCGATCAATATGGTCGTAACCTAAACTCACTGAGTTACTTAAGTCGAGTCAAACCAGATTATGTGAAAATTGATTATGGCTATACCGCTCAGGCTTTGGTTGAAGGGGGCGATAGTCATTTCTTGAGTGCTATTTGTCGTGCGGCTAAAAATTTGCAAATTGTGACGGTGGCACAACGGGTGGAGAATCAACAGCAAGTTGAGCGTTTAGCCAGCCTACCGGTGGATGCCTATCAAGGTTATGTGGCGCCACCTGAAAAATTCAACTTGATTGGGGAGCGGCGATGAAGCGATGTTTGTTGATTGTTTGCTAAGGCAGATTGAGCGGATATATTTTCGGGGTCTGTTGCAGATAAAGCCTCTACTAAGGCGGTTCAACGGCTCCGTAAGGTTTTTTATCTAGAGAAGATTAACCATAAAAGATGAATATGCCCGAGGGCTTACGAGGGAATAAGATGAAGAATTATCTGTTAGCGCTAGTCATTTGCTGTTGCGCGACAGCTCAACCAGTGTTTGCCGCATTGTTACATACGAATGGTGAAGCGAAGCTATTGGTAATTGCCGATCAGGTACAACTTGATTTACAGGCCTCGAGTCTGGCGAAGACCGCTGGTGATGCGAAGCAACAAGTGGATAAAATCGTGAAGGTGACACAGTCAAAATTGGCTAATCTGCTCAGCGAATCTGATCGTTTCGAAGCTAGCCAATTACAAATTCAAGCTGAGTACCGCTATCAAGACCGCGAACGAATATTTGTCGGTTACCGTGCACAACGTAGTATCGTTGTAGAGCTCTCAAGTCTGGACTTACTCACTCGCGTATTGGATGCTGCGATGCTCAGTGGTGTGGATGAGGTTCGTCGCTTGCAATATACCAGCTCACAAGCTGAACAATATCAGCATCAGGTTCGCGCGATGGCTGTGGAAGATTCCTACGCAAAAGCCAAACAACTGGCCGATGCATATAATAGCCGTTTAGGTGCCGTCGCCGAGGTGAACTACCGTAGTCAAACGGCTGTGCCAATGATGAAAATAGAACGGGCGAATTTAGCCGCGGATGGGAATAGTAGTTCCTATCAGGCTGCTCAGCTAGTATTTAGTGATAACGTCGATGTTAGTTTTAACTTATTAACCGAAGATGATTGATTGGACAAGCGAATCATAAGTCCGAGCCAGAGGATGTAGTTGACTCAACCCAGTGACGATCAAGTAGCGGCCAGTATCCTTGTGCCGGACGGTTGATGAAAGATGCCGATTCTCAAACTTCACGGCGGACTACGAATAGGCTTAGCTTGTGGTGTACGAGTTGGCTTTCAGCAGCAGGTTTACGCTGAACCTGCTGAATTGGTTTGAATTGTCAGAGCACTTAACATGGATAAAAAGTTTAAACAATCGCTCCCTTTACTGCAGCTGATGTGGTTGGTGTTGATGATGAACTTTGCTTTGCCGCTGGCCGCACAGCCAGTGCCGCCCACCGAAGTCGAGTTTGTCACCATCGATTATCCGCCGCTACTGGGCAAGAAAGACAGTATCATGACCGATATTACAACGGCGGCCTTTAATGCGATGGGAATAGCCGTTACTTATAAAGTGTATCCGTTAGCGAGGGTGGTGAGAGCGGTTACCAGTAATAGTGTGGTAGGGGCCTTAGGCAGTAATAGTTGGTTTCATTATGCGCCCGCTGATGAACCGGTTGCTTTCATTCGTATGTATAGCCTGAATATGCTGCTCTTTTATTTAAAATCTCGTTTTCCCGAGGGACTCAAGTATCAAGATTTAAGCGAGCTCAAAGACTACCAAATCGGTTATATCCGTGGCGGTTCACTGATTCCTGTATTTGAACGTGAAGGGATTAAACCGGATTTAGTGAGAAATTTGAGCCAAAATGTGCATAAGGTTTATGCGGGGCGAGATGATATGTTTGCCGCTACCGAGCTTGGAGGCTGGGCGATTATTGAGCGCTACTATCCTGAGCATGTCGATAAGTTTTCGTCCGCAGAGCAAGCGATCCTCAACATTAGTGGGGATATTATTTTCGCGAGTCAACAGCGCTATTTGGCTGCGTTATTCCAACAGGGTTTTGAAGCCATCAAGGCGAATGGAGAATATTTGACCATTATTCAAAAGTACTACGGTGGGAGAGCTTTACCGCAACACATGCTCGATTTTATGCAGCAGCCAATTATCCTTGAAACACTTAAAGCCGTCGAATAAGCTTGGCATTTTGTGAGAACTCTCCAAGTCAAGTCCTGCCGCGTGGAATGGACTTGTGACTTGGAGAGTTGCATCAATATACGATTAGTCGGTCGACTTAATAGGCGGCATCGCTTACCACAAAGTCTTGGGCGTTGTGGGTATCAACCAGTTCGGCCGCTAAAATCACTCGTGATGGTGCACTGTGATACATTCTACCTAAATGTTCATGACGTAACCCGGTAATTGCTAACGCAATCCCTGAAGCAATCATGCTTGGTGGATAGGTCACTGTGGCTCTTACCACGGGGTTTCCATTAACGATCATGGCTATAATGTCCTGTGAACCTGCGCCACCTAAAACGGTTTTAATATCGCTGCGCCCAGATTCTTTGATTGCCTGCATCACACCCTTTAACATATCGTCATCTTGGCACCATACCGCATCAATTTTAGGGTGTTTTTGTAAATAGTTTTCCATGACAGCCAAGGCTTTTTGGGTCGACCAATCGGCTGGCTGACTGTCTAATATGGTGATTTCTGGATGTTTCGCTATCACTCGATTAAAGGCGTCTACTCGCTGCTTGTTAATCGGAATGGGCATGCCTTCAATCACAACCACCTTTCCTTTGTTTTTCATTTCTTTTGCAAGCCATTCACCACTGACTCTGCCAAGACCTGCGTTATCTCCGGCAATAAATACATTTTGGGCGGGAACTTCCAGTTCTCGGTCAACCACGACGGTATAAATACCGCTGTTGTAGGCTTCTTCGATAACTTTCTGTAGCGTTGCTGGATTGTGGGGTAAAATGACGAGCGCATCGATCCCTTTAATCATTAAATCTTCCACATCTCCCACTTGTTTTGAGCCTGAGCTGGCTGCGACTACATAAAACTCCAGCCCATCTTCTTGTTGTTTAAAATCTTTGGCGGCTTTTTCTGCCCACCACAGCAACCCAGCGGTCCAACCATGGTCTGCTGAGGGTACCGATACTCCAATTTTGAGGTTTTTTGCTATCGCGATATTGATGCTTAGCGAACTGACAAGCACAATACCCAGTAGCAGTTTTCCTATGTGTTGTAATAAACTCATGACTTGCTCTCCTTCGTATTAAATTGACGGCGTGGCTTTAGCGGTCTCGTTTGAATTGCATTAATACCGCAATCAAAATAACCAAGCCTTTTACCGTTCCTTGTAGATAGGGAGAAACCCCTAATAAATTCAGCATATTATTAATAATCCCCAGAATGATGGCTCCAATAACCGTCCCCCATAAGGTTCCTTTGCCACCGGATAGCGAAGTGCCGCCAATCACCACCGCGGCAATCGCATCCAGCTCGTAAAATAGGCCCGCGTCCCCAGGGCTCACCGAATTCAGCCGTGACGAAAGCATGAGTGCGGATAAACCCACGGTAAACCCCACAATCACAAAGCTTAATAAGTACACGCCTTGTACATTGATTGCCGAGTAAGTTGCTACTTTAGGGTTTGAGCCCACCGCGCAAAGGTGGCGCCCGAACGCGCTGTGGCGCAATACCACATGGCCTAATAGCGCTAAACTCAAAAATAGCCAGACTGGGATCGGAATACCTAGCCAGTAGCCCCCTCCGAGATCTGGGTAATAGGAGTTTTGCGAGACCATTTCTCCAGCATCGCTAATGTAAAGGGTGAGTGAGCGAAAAATAGACATGGTGGCTAGAGTCGAAACGAAGGCGGCAATTTTACCTTTGGTCGTGAGCCAGCCGTTGAGCGCCCCAAAGGCAGCTCCCATTGCCATTGCTGCGACAATTACGATGACAACGCTAGTCCAACCATCCCCTAAATAGTTGAGTAACATAATGACTAATACACCGACCAAGGCCAGCATCGAACCGACCGACAAGTCGATCCCACCAGCGATAATCACAAAGGTCATCCCAAGGGCGATAATTCCGGTGTAAGAGACTTGGCGTAGTACATTCGTGAGGTTTCTGGGGATCAGAAAGTGTTCGCTCGCTAAGGCCGAGAGTAAGATCAAAATTAACAGCGCGAGGAGTGGAGCCCAATTTGAAATACTAAGTGTTGGCAATCTGCTGAGCCAAGTTCTTGCTCGCTTCGGCTGGTTTTTAGTTTTCATTTTTGCAAGCTCATTCATGCTCGCTCTCCTGTCGTTGAAGTGTGGTGGTGGTCGCTTGTGAGGTTAGCCCCGCTGCCAGAAACATAATTTGTTGTTCATTAATTTGCTGGGCCTTGAGTTCGCCTTGGATCCGACCCTCGCGCATCACCAGTACCCGGTGAGCAAGGCCTATTAACTCTTCCATATCGGAGGAAATCACTACGACCGCTAAGCCTTGTTCGGTAAGGTTTTGTACAAAGTGATAAATTTCTTTCTTGGTATTTACATCCACTCCCCGAGTGGGTTCATCGAGGATTAAAATTTGTGGTTGGGTGTCCATCCATTTCGCCAGATAAACCTTTTGTTGATTCCCTCCGCTCAAATACAATAATTCGCTATTTAATGACGCGGCTTTAATATCGAATCTCTTCACATAGTGTTCGGCTGTCTGGTGAGTTTTACGATGATTAATTAAGCCTTTGCAGTATTGGCTTAAAGAAATCAAACTGATGTTTTCGGGTAGGTTAAAGTTCATGGTAAGGCCACAGCCTTGGCGATCTTCACTTAAGTAAGCCAGACCGTGTTTTAGGGCATCCTTAATGTTATGGATCGATACCATTTGTTGCTGAACCCATATTTTTCCAGAATGGCGTCGGCGGAGGCCCATGATTGCCTCTGCCATTTCGGTTCGGCCACTACCGACTAAGCCAGCAAAACCCAGAACTTCACCCCGGCGTACACTAAAACTGATATCGTGCAGCAGGCCTTTGATTGAGAGCTGCTGAATCTCTAGTGCTTGCTGGGATTGAATTTCGGAGCGCAGAGGAAATACTTGATTAAGTTCTCTACCAACCATCTTACGGGCCATGTCTTGTTCGTTGATTTCGCTTACCTGTTCAATCGTGATGAGTGAACCATCACGCAAGATCATCAGCCGATCGCATAATTGTTTTACCTCTTTAAGCTTGTGCGAGATGAATAAAATAGTGACACCTTGCGCTTTTAACTTTTCAATCAGTTTAAATAACACCGTGACTTCTTGGCTGGTGAGCACGGTTGTTGGCTCATCCATAATCAGCAGTCGAGCGTCATTAACCAAAGCTTTGGCTATTTCGACCATCTGTTTTTCGGCGACACTCAGTTGCTCAATCAGGGCATCTGCTGATAGCTCGGTTTCAAGTAAACTTAATAACTCTTGAGTTCGTTGGCGCATCGCTTTTTTATTGAGTAATATTGGCCCCTTGAGTTCTTGCCCAAGAAAGATGTTCTCAAATACGTTCAAACTAGCGATGAGGTTAAATTCTTGAGGGATCATGGCGATACCGAGTGCTTTCGCATCGCTAGGGCTATTGATCTTTACTTGTTTTCCGGCGACTGAAATTCGACCGCCACTACTTTGATAAATACCGGAAATAATTTTCAGTAGCGTGGATTTTCCAGCTCCGTTTTCGCCTAAAATCCCCATCACTTCGCCGGGCATTATCTGTGCACTAATGCCATCTAATACAGGTACCCCAGAAAAGTGTTTACTGATTTTCTCTAGGCTTAGAATGGGTTCAGCTTGCTTCATGCCCATTCTCCAAAGCGGTCCACTGGCCGTTATTTTGTGAAGAAAACAACATTGCATTGATGAATTGTAAGCCTTCAACACCTTGTTTTACGCCCGGTAATAGGCTGTTGGCAAAGATTTCAGTGGGAGATTTTCCTGCCGCGCACAGTCGGATAGCTTGCGCGGTTTCTTGATATAAATTAGCAAAGCCCTCGAGGTAACCCTCGGGGTGGCCTGCCGGCGTTCTAACTAAATGGGGGGATCCTGATTGATAACCATAACCAGCTCGACTTAAGATCCGGCTTGGTTGCGCAAAGGGGCTGTAAATTAGCTGATTGGGCTGCTCTTGCGCCCATTCTAAACCGCCATCACTACCGTAGACCCGGATCCGCAGCCCGTTTTCATTGCCGGGGGCGACTTGCGAACTCCACAACATACCGCGTACACCTTGCTCAAAACGCAGCATTGCATGTACGTTATCGTCTAATATTCGATTTTCGACGAAGCTGGTGAGTTCTGCGCTGACTTGTTCGACTTGTAAGCCAGAGACAAAGGTGGCTAAGTTGAAAGCATGGGTACCAATGTCACCTAAACAACCCGCAGGACCAGAACGTCGGGGGTCGGTGCGCCAAGCTGCTTGTTTATTACCGCTATTTTCGGTGGCGGTGGTCAGCCAATCTTGGGCATACTCGACTTGAACTAAACGCAGTCTACCTAAGATCCCTTCGCTGACCATTTGGCGGGCCTGCCGTATCATCGGGTAGGCGCTATAATTATGCGTTAATACAAATAATTTTCCGCTTCGAGTGGCCAATGTTTGCAGGCTTAAGGCTTCTTGTAGTGAGCAGGTCATTGGTTTGTCACAAATGACGTGAATGCCAGCCTGTAAAAACGCTTCCGCAATCGGGAAGTGTAAGTGATTTGGTGTCACAATGCTTACCGCTGTGATGCCATCGCTACGTGCAGCTTCGGCTTCGGCCATGTCTCGATAATCGAGATAACAGCGTGTCGGTTCAATACCAAGTTCTGCTGCCGATTGTTTGGCTTTGTTCGGATCAGCGCTGAGGGCGCCAGCGACCAGCTCAAATTGATCATCTAAACGGGCGGCTATGCGATGAATTGCGCCGATAAATGCGCCACTTCCCCCGCCAACCATGCCTAATTTAATCTTAGTCATACCTTGTTCCTTATAAACCTAAAATGCGTAAGTTGGCTGCTTGATCGATTGCGCTATCGGCAAAGTCGTCAAAGGCCTTATCGGTCACCTGAATGAGGTTTCTCTTGACAAAGGTTGCTCCCTCGGCAGCGCCAGCTTGAGGATGTTTCAGGCAGCATTCCCATTCCACCACAGCCCACCCAGTAAAGTCGTACTGTGCCAGCTTGGAAAAAATGCTCACAAAATCAACCTGCCCATCACCTAAGGAGCGAAATCGGCCAGCTCGTTCACTCCAGCTTTGGTAGCCTCCATACATACCTTGTTGGCCACTTGGATTAAATTCAGCGTCTTTGACATGGAACATTTTTATACGTGGGTGGTAGTGGTCAATAAAGTCTAAATAATTGAGTTGTTGTAAAACAAAATGGCTCGGATCAAATAGGATGTTGCAGCGTGGATGGTATTTAACTGCAGCTAAGAATCGATCAAAGCTCACGCCATCGTGTAAGTCTTCTCCGGGATGTATTTCATAACATAGATCGACACCAGCTTGGTCGAAGGCATCCAAAATGGGCAGCCAGCGCTTAGCGAGTTCGGCAAAACCCGTTTCAATTAGCCCTTTTGGACGCTGTGGCCACGGGTACATATAAGGCCATAGCAAGGCTCCGGAAAAAGTGACGTGGGCGTGAAGCCCAAGGTTTTGTGATGCCTTTGCTGCCAGTAACAATTGCTCGACAGCCCATTGTTGACGCTCTTTCGGTTTGCCGTAAAACTGCTCGGGGGCAAAGCCGTCAAACATTTCATCGTAAGCGGGGTGTACTGCCACCAGTTGGCCTTGTAAATGAGTCGATAATTCGGTCAGGGTGAGACCGTGACCGTCAAGCAGCGCTAAAATTTGTTGGCAATATGCTAAATCGTTGGCGGCGCGCTCCAGATCAAATAAACGTTTATCCCAGCTCGGTATTTGTACCCCTTTGTAACCTAAGCTTGCAGCCCAACGGGCAATATTATCGAGGGTATTAAAGGGGGGCTCATCACTGGCAAATTGAGCCAGAAATAGCGCGGGTCCTTGTAGGTTTTTCATCGGTATTCCTTATCGATCCGTTGAATCAGTAATGACAAATGTAATCGATTACATTTTTGCATTTTAAGAGTTATCATGTTGTTCATTTACTCCGGTGGTTTATTTCGCTTCGTCATATGTTTTTTTCATTGGTGGATAAAATCTATACAAGATGTTGGCTTTTATCTAGCGGTTGTTGCGTAAATGTGATCAATGTTGAGCTTTAATGGTCACCGGTTAAGAAACGTTATCCGTAAAGCAAATAGCGTAAAGCGCTTTTGCAAAAACCGATGTAATCCGTTACATTTAGATGGACTTACGGAGCGTCGACCGAAGCTTTGTGCTGGTGTTATTAGCAACTAGGACTGTTCATGCCAACCATAAAAGATGTTGCCAAGCTTGCTGGAGTATCAACTGCTACGGTCTCTCGTGCTATGACGGATCCAGCAAAAGTATCGGATAAAACTCGGCTTAAGGTTGAGCTGGCGATTGCCCAGTCGGGCTACGCTCCTAATGTTATCGCTCGTAACCTGAGGCGAAGTGAATCGAAAACGGTGGTCATTATTGTGCCGGATATCGCCAATATGTTTTTTGCAAATATTGTGCGTGGTATACAGCAGATTGCCTTACAAAATGCTTATAAAGTATTACTCGGTGACTCAATCCACACTGTAGAACAAGCCAAAGAATATATGGACTTAGTCCGCAGCAAGCAGGCTGACGGCATTATCTCTTTAACTGCCGAGCTACCGATGGAGATCCGACAAGGGACGAGCATTCCAATGGTTATGGCTTGTGAATATTTTCCCGATTTTCCTATACCAACGGTCCGCATCGATAATCGAGGTTCGGCTAAACGGGCGGTGGATTACTTGCTGGATATAGGGCATCACCAAATAGCTTGTATTACCGGTCCCATGGAAAATCCTATCTGTATTGACCGTAAAGCGGGTTATCAAGATGCTCTACTTCAAGCTGGATATACGCTCAATGAAGCGGCTTTTGAGGAGGGGGATTTTAGTTTTCAGTCTGGCTATAGTGCGTTTATGCGTTTACAGCAGCATTACTCGATGACTGCTTTATTTTGTTTTAATGACATGATGGCGTTAGGGGCGATGAAGGCTGCGACTCAGCTTGGTATTAAAGTACCACAGCAATTATCTATCGTAGGTTTTGATGACCTCCTGTTTGCCGAATACACTAATCCAGAACTCACGACCATTCGCCAACCGCAAGAAGATATTGGTAAAATAGCGATGCATACCCTACTAAAAATATTGACAGGTGGTAAAGTTAACCAAGATACGGTCGTGCCAACTCAGTTATTGGTTCGCTCTAGCGCAACCCCTCCGGAAATGATCTAACTAAACAGCTGAATGAGGCTGGCATTCCCACTTGATATGACTTTTAAACTCTTCCTCAGCTTTTGTTTGCTTGTTATTTAGAGTGTAAGTTAATCGGCGATCCTAAACATATTTAACATTTACTAATTTAAGATACTCGGCGAAGGTGTGGGTCGTGGTCGTGAGCATCTGCGATGTAAAAATTAGGTGTTTTGCTTTCTTTGGTTATACTTACAAAACTTATGGATTTCAGCCCTATTAGCTAATAGCAAGGAGGTGATGAGCGATGAAGGTTTGTTTTGCAAGACGACTCAGGAGCGTTTGCTTAATGCTCATTACATTTCTCATCGTGACCTCTGGCCGAGTTCAAGCGGACCCTCAACTAGATATCGATACCGTTGAGTTGGCGACAATAGACTATCCACCGTTAATGGGAGGTCGAGAAGCGATTCTTTCTGAACTTGCTAGCGCAGCCTTCGCAGCAGTGGGAATCAAGGTTAATTATCGAGTTTACTCTCTGCCCCGAGTGGTTCGGGCCGTTGCAACTAACGCGGTCGCCGGAGCCCTGGGGACTCATAATTGGTTCTACTATGATGATGCGAAGTTGCAAATATCATATATACCTATTTACGCCGTTAATATCCGATTATTTTATTTAAAGAGCCATTTCCCTCAAGGGCTGGACTACCAAGAGCTTCGTGATTTGCAAGGCTATAAAATCGGTTATATTCGTGGTGGTGCTTTACTCCCAGAGTTTGCTAAAGCCAATATTGAACCAGAATTAGTTCGAACTTTGCATCAAAATGTGGAAAAAGTGTATGCGGAACGCGATGATATGTTTGTTGCCACCGAGCTAGGAGGATGGGCTGTCATTAAGCAGCATTTCCCCGAGGATGTCAGTAAATTTGCGCAGGCTGAGGATCCCTTATTTATTGACGAAGGAGATATCATTTTTTCTCATAAGTATAAACATTTACAAGACATTTTTTGGCTTGGTTTTCAGATGATTAAAGAGAATGGCCAATATTTAAAGGTGGTTGAAAATTACTATGGTAAACACCAAGTTCCGGCTTATTTGCAAAGGTTTATTGAGTCGCCCTAAGGGCTAATTTCGCGCGAAGCTGAATCACATCAACATGTGCACTGGACCATCATTTTGCCAGCTTGTTTTAACTATCACGCCAAAACTTCAAGATGTGCCCTTTAAAAGGCGTATTTAAATAGTCAGTATGTAGCGGTTTTTCATGAGTATTAAGGTATCCATATTGGGTCATACATTGACTCAGCTTACTTTTTCGACCTCGACCGGGGTCAACTAAAATCACTTCGCATTTACGGTTGGCATGGTTTTCAATGAAATTTGCCAGTAGTTTAATATGCTCATCTTCATAAAGCAGATCACTGCCGATGATTAAATCAAACCGACCTAAATGATCTCGCTTGTCTGCCCAATCAACTCGTTGATAGTCAATGGATTTATCTCCATTAAGTAAGGTGTTGCGCTGCAAGAAAAACTCTGCTTCGGGGTGGTAATCGGTCGCGGTAATATCGGCATTTTGTTGATTAAGCAATAAACTAGAAAGTCCAATACCACAGCCTATCTCAAGAATGCGTTTGTTGCCTGTTTGATAGTCTGAAATATGATGGGCCAGTACCATGCTTGAAGGCCAAACAATACCAAATAATGGCCAAGTGGCTGACGAAATCCCTAATTTTAATGCGATACCATCTGGGTCGCTAAATTGCTGATTGTCACGTAAGGTGCAAAGGTGAATGTCGGTACTACCAAACTCGATAGTTTGGTAACGAAGCCGCAGTGCTGATGTCATAATTATCCAAAGGGATTAAGAAGGCTAAGCCAGCTATCTAGGATAAGTGACGAAACAGAGTACACCAAGAATATAGCAATTTGAGTCTTGTACAAGTAATTTGCCTAGACTGGTTTTCTATAGGCACAAAAAAAGCCAGCATTTAGACTGGCTTTTTTGCGACTTAGCGAATCAAATTAATGCAAAATACGCGCGCGTATTGTACCTTCAATTTCTTTTAGTTTCGCTATCGCTTGATCTGCTTGTGCTGTTTCTACATCAATTACGACGTAACCAATGTTAGCATTGGTTTGTAGATATTGAGCAGCAATGTTGATCGCATCTTCAGCAAAAGCTAAGTTGATTTTGGTTAATACGCCCGGTTGGTTATGGTGAATGTGTAACAGGCGGCTGGTGCCCGTATGCTCAGGCAGAGCCACTTCTGGGAAGTTAACCGCTGACAGCGTTGAACCATTGTCTGAGTACTTGGCTAGTTTCGCAGCCACTTCGATGCCGATATTCTCTTGGGCTTCCTGAGTTGAACCACCAACATGGGGGCTTAATAGGACGTTGTCGAAGTCACGTAGCGCAGAGACAAATTCTTCTTTGTTTGATTTTGGCTCGGTTGGGAATACATCGACAGCTGCCCCGGCTAATTTTTTACTTTCTAAAGCAGCAACCAGCGCTTCGATATCGACTACAGTACCGCGTGAAGCATTGATTAAAATTGAATTTTGCTTCATTGCTGCAAATTGAGCTTCTCCAAACATGTATTTGGTTTGGGGGGTTTCAGGCACGTGTAAACTAACCACATCACTCATCGCCAAGAGTTGGTTTAAGTCATTTACTTGGCTTGCATTACCCAAAGATAGCTTACTTTCGATGTCGTAATAGTAGACTTGCATGCCTAGGGTTTCAGCTAAGATCCCGAGTTGGGTGCCAATATGACCATAACCGATGATGCCCAATTTTTTACCGCGAGCTTCAAAAGAATTATCCGCAGATTTGATCCACTCGCCGCGGTGTGCTTTGGCGTTTTTCTCTGGAATACCGCGAAACAATAAGATGATTTCACCTAATACCAACTCGGCAACGCTACGGGTATTAGAGAAGGGAGCATTAAATACGGGAACGCCCTTTTTTTGCGCGGCGGCTAAGTCAACCTGATTCGTACCAATACAGAAACAACCAATCGCCACTAACTTATTCGCGGCGGCAAGCACTCGTTCGTTGAGGTTGGTGCGAGAACGAATACCGATGAAATGAACATCTTTGATTTTCTCTATCAGTTCGTCTTCTGCTAGCGAAGTTTTGATCATTTCTACATTCTCATAACCAGCTAATTGAAAGGACTGTAATGAACTCGGGTGCAGACCCTCTAATAACAAAACCTTAATTTTTTCCTTGCCTAACGAATACTTTGCCATGTTTGCTTCCTAAAACCCATGTTACCGCTTGAGCGAGTAAATTTAGCAAAAAAGCACCACTTAGGGAATGTAATTTTATTACATCAAAATTTATTCATGTTTCGGCTAAAACACTGAGTTTGCCATGATTGATAGTTTTATATTTGGTATATTTGTACTTGGCTGGCAGTAATTAGAGACGAATTGAGACTGGTTGGAATATGTCACAAAAAAAGGAGTGCAGAAAGCACCCATTTTTTTGTTCGCTTGCTTATTTAGCGTTTTAGAGCGCCTTCTGGAGTACCAATCACCACATGATCTGCGCCGCGAGCGGCAAACAAGCCATTGGTCACGACACCAGCAATAGCATTGATATCACGTTCCATTTCAAGCGGGTTGATGATCTTCATACTATGTACATCCAAGATAACATTGCCGTTATCGGTGACAACTCCCTCACGGTATACTGGATCGCCTCCCTGTTTTACCAATTCACGCGCCACATAGCTGCGAGCCATAGGGATCACTTCTACTGGTAGTGGAAACTCACCTAAAACATCCACTTGTTTGGTATTGTCGACGATACAAATGAATTTTTCGGCGACCGCTGCAACAATTTTTTCTCGGGTTAATGCCGCACCACCGCCTTTAATCATATGATTTTGGCCGTTAATTTCGTCGGCTCCATCGACATAAATAGACAATTGGTCGACGCTATTCAAGTCGAATACTTCAATGCCATAAGCCAATAGTTTTTCGGTTGATGCCTCAGAGCTGGATACGGCACCGATGATTTGATTCTTCATGGTGGCGAGAGCATCAATAAAATGATTAACCGTAGAACCCGTGCCAACACCAACAATCGTGTCTTTTTGTACGTAATCTAAGGCGGCCCAGCCTGCGGCCTTTTTCATTTCATCTTGTGTCATTGCGATGCTCCGAAGCGATAGTTGTGAGAATTTGCCAATAAGTTGGCTATTTGGCGCGCAGTATAACCAAGCACAAAGGTGAACGCCAATGTCGATTGTTGTTTTTAGGCTGCGCGTCGGGTGAGCTAAATTAGGCGCTTACCAGCGCCAGTCTTTGCTGGGGGTGAGGATCCGTTTTAAGGGCTGATCCCATACCTGAACAGGAACTGCATCGACTTGCTGGCAGTCGTGAGCCAAGCCAACCACCAGCGGGGGATCGGTTTCTATATTCGCCAATAAACGATCGTAATAGCCACCGCCCATACCCAGTCGATTTCCCTCGGCATCGAAAGCAACCAAAGGGGTTAAGATCAGTTCTAATTGCTGGCCGGCAATGACCGCCGCTGGGTCAAAAATGGGTTCGGCGATCCCAAAGCGGTTTTGTTGCATCAGTGTGTTGGCATGATAGTGATGAAAACACATGTTTCCATTGGTATTTGGGTCGACTAAAGGGACAAAGACTTGTTTGTTTTGCTGCCACAACCAGTCGATAATTAATGAAAGATCCAGTTCCCCATCAAAGGCTAAATATAAGGCGATTCGTTGTGGTTTTACTAGGGTGGGATCCGCTTGTAAGTATTCGAGGATTGCTTGGCTGGCCTGTTGCTGCTGGGTGGGGCTTAAGCTGCCGCGCTGTTGGCGGATCTGATGGCGTAATTGTTGTCGCCACTGCTGATCTTGCGCCGCATCAAGTTTGCTCATACCAAAGGCTTAAGTTGCTATTAGATTGTTTCAGTGTGCAATGAGATGCAGAGGGAAGCAAGTTTTAAAGTCCCCCAAGCCTGAGTGTATCAGGCTTGGTTGGTCCACTTGAGTTTATACCGAGCGAAACAAGATGCTGATCATAGGAGCAGGTTAAAATCGAGAAGCATGGTTTTTGAAATTGGGCGTCCGGTAATGGTGACTTCAATTTCAGCCTTGTTTTGTCGATCTTAAGCGGGTAACTTTTGATCATCAACCGATTTCAATTGGTATTAGTCAAGTTCCACGTTGTGATAAACGTTTTGTACGTCATCACAGTCGTCCAACATAGCTTGAAATTTTTCAAACATCGCCACATCATCACCGCTAATTTTGGTGTAGTTTTGCGGAATGAAGCTAATTTCTTCCATCTCAAACTCTAGTTCTGGTAGCGCTGTTATCAGTGAAGTTTTAACTTTGAAGTACTCAGTATGAGGAGCAAACACGGTAATCATGCCGTCTTCGCACTCTACGTCAGTGACTTCTACGTCATCCATTAATAGGATTTCTAGAATGGCATCTTCGTCGTCACCTTGAAAAGCAAAGATTGCTTGGTGATCGAACATGTGAGCCACGCTGCCTTGGTTGCCAATTTTTGATTTGGTTTTAACAAAAGCTTGACGAACGTCGGTAAAGGTACGGCTGTTATTATCGGTTAAACAGTCAACAATCACCATACAACCGCCAGGGCCATAACCTTCGTAGCGGGCTGGTACGTAATCTTCACCTGCTCCACCTTTCGCTTTCTCTATGGCTTTATCGATAACATGGCTAGGTACCTGATCTTTCTTGGCGCGGTCAATTACACTGCGTAATTGCAGATTTGCGTCGATATCGGCACCGCCGTTTTTAGCGATAACATAGATTTCTTTACTGTATTTAGAATAAACCTTGGTCTTAGCACCTGCGGTTTTGGCCATCGAGGCCTTACGTACTTCAAAACTTCTGCCCATGGGTTGCTCTTTCTCGGATACTTAAAAATTCTGGGAGGGATTTTACCAGCTGAAACGCAGGGAACAAGGGCTGGGTAGGTTTCTGGGTGAAGAATGTCCTTAAACTTGTTAATTCGTGAGGTATTTAACTGTAAATACCTCACAGGCGAGGGGCGGGAGAGTAATACCGAGAGACTCGAATAAACGGGTGACTCGGTGGGGTGAAAATAATCTAAAATGTGAATTTACAATTGATCTAATGATTGTTTACTGAGATAAGCTGGATTGTAGTATTTGTCGGCTAAGCGATAGTCGGTGACGGATTGATAGTCAATCTGGGTACTTTTATAGCTTTGAATGCTATCTATCAGAGTCATGCTTTGTACCACGATTCTGCCATCGCGCTGACCCGCACTAAAATAGGCTTGTTTGGCTAGTTTCCCGGATCTTAAGTAAAGATCGGCCTGAACTGGAAAGTTATTGGCTTGCTCCACCCACAGCTCTATTTTTTGATAAGTGGCTCCACTGGTTTTAGCCTGCAATTGTAGTTTGATAGCGGGTTTGCCATTGAGCTCGGCAGAGTCGCCAATTTTGCCTCGATAAGATTCACTCCAAGTGAGCGTCGAGATATCACCAACCGAGGCTTCGCCTAGTAGTTTTTGCATTGGAGTTATGCGAATCGGCCGTCGACTATTGGGCATTAATAACCAGTATTTATCACCCAACATTAGTAATTTTTGGCCGCGTTCGGCTGACGCTTTAAATACCACCAGTGACTTTTGTTCTGGGCGAATATATACATGATAGCGATGCTGCTTGGTTCGTTGTTGGTGCTTATATTGACTCACGATGGTCACTACTTTGGCCGAACGACTTTGCAGTCGATAAGAGTCGGCTTGCAATAAACGCTGCTGGATTTCGCTGTCGGCATGGGCGGCATTAAATGGCAACAAACATAAAAATAACCAATATTTCAATAAATTAAACATAAATTAGAGCCTCTGTAATCGGTTTTTTTAGACCTTTTCGGGCTGCAATGGCTGAAGCTAGGCTGCAGATCAATACGACGCTCAAGGCAACGATGCCGGCGAGCGGCCAAGAAAAGTGAATCAATAAGGGGTAACCAACACTACGTCCTGGGGGGGCGGGCATTTGAATATCGGCAAATAGTAGCGTTAGGGATAGCCCTGCGCTCAGCAAGATCCCGAGGGCTGCACCAAACAATGCCAATATCACCGCTTCTAAGACAAAACCGTTTAGTTGTTCGGAGGGGGCGGTTCCTAAAGCGGCGAGGGTGCCAATTTCGCGAGTCCGTTCGGTGACCGACATGCTAAGCGTATTAAATAACGAAACAAATACCACTAATCCCATTATTAGGCCCAATACGCTGAAAATGCGGTTATATAAGTTGCGTACCGCATCATAAAAAAAAGCTTGCTGCCACCAAGGCCTGACCAACAGGCTAGGAAATTGCTGTTCCACTTGTCGTTGTAAAGTTGGAATATCTTGATCAGCGAAGGCAAATACCGACATCAAGCTCACTTTATCACTGCCCAATAAGGCTTGGCTTAAGCTTAGAGAGGTGTAAACCAAGCGTTTATCCAAGTCAGGTACGCCGGTGGACACCAAGCCCTGCACCTTAAAATCGTAAGCATTCAAAGCACCTTCGCTCGTGGTGGCGAGTAAAGTCAGCCAATCGCCGACTTGAACTCGCATGTAAGTTGCCAGTGTGTCTCCAAGTAAGATTTGTGGCTGCGTTGGATCTTCAGCTTCGGAGAGCAGTTTGCCAGATTTTAGCGTCAGAAATGGCCCTTTTTGGCTAAACTCGCTGGCTAGTACTCCTTGACCAACAAAAATGGCAGACTTCTCGCCGTGGCTAATCAAACCGCTAAATTCGATGCGCGGTTGTACAGCCTTAATTGCGGCGAAACTGAGTAAGCTATCGCGTTGTGCTTGCCAATTGTTTAAACCAAACTGTAGAGAATAGTCTTCTTGTTGACTTAGGTATTGGCGATTAGACAAAGTAAGATGGCCAGTTTCGCGAGCGGCGGCTTCGGCCAAAGATTGGTAAGTAAATAAACCGAAACCGCCGGCACTGAGCAGTGCAAACACCGCAATCGCAATTATGAGTAGTGACATGAGGCTGCGACGGCGATTACGTTGTACATTGAGTAGCGCATGTTTTAAGCGACGCATTGGCGATCTCCCCCACTTTGTATTTGCCCATCGTGAAGTAGTATTTGTCGCTCACAATGCAGACTCATACGGCTATCATGAGTTGCGATTACAAAGGTGGTTTGTTGCGCTTTACCGATGCTTTTCATCAATTCAATCACCTGATGAGCACTCACGCTATCAAGACTAGCGGTTGGCTCATCGGCAATCACCAAGCGAGGTTGATGAACCAGCGCTCGGGCGATGGCGACGCGTTGCTGTTGACCGCCCGATAAACATTCGGGTTTCGCCTGGGTAAAAGACGACATACCGACGGCGTCAAGGATCTGTAACACCTTTTTGCGGCGAGTGGCTGCACTCATTTTGTTGAGTAATAAGGGGTATTCCACGTTCTCATAGGCGCTCATCACTGGCACTAAATTAAAACGTTGAAAGATAAAGCCGAGCTGCTGTCGGCGCAGTAACATACAATGGTGAGCATTGTTGTGAAGATGCTCGCCGTCAAAATATAGTTCACCTTGATATGCCAAGTCGAGTAAGCCACAGATGTTCAATAAGGTACTCTTACCAGAGCCCGATGGGCCGCAGAGGGCAACCATTTCACCGTGTTTGATCTGGAGGTTGACGCCCGATAAAGCTTGGCACTTTACTTGTCCAGCTTGATAAGACTTGGCGATATTGTTGAGTTGCAACATGATAGCTCCTTAGCGTTTGCTATATTGAGCATATAATTGTTCGGCTTGTTGGCTATACGAGTCATCGATGCCACTGGCTCGCAGCTGCTTCAACCACGCTTGGGCCTGTGGCTGTTGGTCTTGCTTGAGGGCCGTTTCAATGGCAAAACTGTAGATCCAGGTGCTGGCCTGTCCGGGAGCGTTCAGTAATTGAGGATCCGCGAGGACTTGGCGAAATAACTCGAAGCCGCGTTCTTGGTAGTTAAAAAATTGCGGTACGCTGCTATAGGTAATGGCTGCCATTGCCTGCATATACAGCGCTTGTGGCAGGCTGCGATATTGTTGTTGCCAGTGGTTGGGGCCTATCATATTGAGGGCTTTGTCCATTCGAGCCAAACCATCTGCGGTGAAATTAAGTTTGCGCCACGGTAGCCAGGCATCATCACCCTTTAGCGTTTCCGTTGCGCCCAAATAAAACAGCGCCCATGCATCGCCGGGTTGCCCTTGCTGAGCAGTTTGCATTTCCTGATAGAGTTGCTCCAACTCAGAATAATCGCCTTGGGCGGCTTGAAAATAACGAGTTAGTAATTGTGGCTCTAAATCTGCCATGGCCGAGTAACTCACGATGAGTAATAGGCTTGCGAGCGTTAGTTTTTTCATGATTCATCCTTGGGATTGGAAAGTGACCGTTTAAGCCTAAGTGAGAGACGACTCGGGGACAGTGCTTTGCGATGAATTGCAGTTCAAGGCGATGAGCGGTTATATCTTGGTTTCGCCAAGGGCGTAGGAGGTTTCGGCGGGTGGCCCGAGTTAGTTTAGCTGCTAATTAGCATCGTTTAATACTTGCATTTTTGTTGAAATAGGCTGAGTCTAATGGGCAAGTTTTATGAGCAACTTACAGGATCGAGTATGTTGAATATGGACTTTAACCAAGCGGTGGCGATTAATACCCAGCAAATGGCCTGGCAAACTAGCCCATCGATAGGCGTATTGCGTAAACCTTTGGAGCGTGCGGCCAAAGAATCGGGTCATGTCACCAGTATTGTTCAATACCAAGCCAAGTCTCATTTTGCCGAACATCTGCATCCTTTAGGTGAAGAAATTTTGGTACTGGAAGGGGTTTTTTCTGATGAACAGGGAGACTACCCGGCAGGTACTTATTTGCGAAATCCTCCGGGGAGCAAGCATCGTCCTTTTAGTCAGTTGGGCTGTACTCTGTTTGTGAAGCTGAATCAATTTGCTCTGGCCGATACTAGTGAAGTGCGGATCAATAGTAATCTCGAGCCTTGGCTGTCTGGTTTCGGTGGCTTTGCTGTGCTGCCTTTACATCAGTTCGAACAACAGCAAGTCGCGCTAGTAAAATGCCCTGCAGGTAAGGTGATTAAGACTCACCATCACTTTGGCGGCGAAGAATTGCTGGTGGTTAGCGGGGAGTTGAAAGATGAACACGGTCGTTACCCACAACATACTTGGCTACGTAGCCCGCACTTGAGTGAACACCATCCTTTTGCCGAACAAGACACGGTTATTTTGGTGAAAAGAGGTCATCTAAGGCTGGATGCTTAGCAGGGCATCGTCACTTTGGGAAAGCTAAAGTGCGATAACAAACCCGATGTGAGCATCGCTACATGGCCTTAAACAGATGATGCGCACTACGGCTAACCGGATACTCATGACCATCGCTCAGGCATACGCTCAGCTTACCAAGTAAGTTTCTGCTCACCTGCTTAATGGCACTCACTCGCACTAAGCTTGCGCGATGAATTTGCCAGAACTGTTCTGGTTCAAGTTGTTTGATGAGTTCTTTGAGTGGGGTGCGGATAACATATTCTGCGTGTTGGCAGCGCACCGTGGTGTACTTATCTTCGGCAATAAAAGCCAAGATATTGTCAACAGCCACCAATTCTAAAGTTTCTCCTTTATTGACTCTGATCCATTGTAGATACTGCGGCTTTTGTTCGAGAGCGCTGACCAGAGCTGGTAAGTCAAACGTGTTTTTGCTGCGGGTTTGTGCTTTCAAGCGTTGGCAGGTGCGTAACAGTCGTTGCTCATCGATTGGTTTCAGTAAGTAATCAATGGCTTGTTGCTCGAAGGCTTGAATCGCATATTGGTCGAAGGCGGTGGTAAATACAATCTGCGGAGGATCCGCTTGTTGATTGAGCTGCTGTGCGACTTCTATTCCGTTCATTCCTGGCATCCGAATATCTAAGAATACGATGTCGGCACCTAATTGCTCGACCGCCGCCAATGCACTGGGACCATCCCCTGCTTTATCCACAATTTCAAGTTCTGGCCAGCACTCGGCAAGCATCTTATCCAAGTGGAAACGCAGTAGCGGTTCGTCATCAACAATTATGGCTCGCATAGAAACTCCAGTTCTAGGGTTAAGCACAAGTGGGAGCCAATGCCATCAGCGGCTAGGGCTGTGAACCAATGTGACTGAGTCGGGTACTCTCGCATATAACTTAGCTCTGGCCAGCACTCGGCGAGCACCTTGTCGTTATTCAGGTGGCAGCGCCGTCGCGGCTTGTTAGCAACAACTATGCCTCGCATGGAAATTCCAAAGTGGCCACAGTGCCTCCGCCTGTTTGAGCGCTTAAACTCAAGCTTGCTTGATTTTCGGGGTAAAGACTGACCAATCGTTGTCGAATGTTATTCAAGGCAAGTCCGTTGCCTTGTCGTTGCTTGTTATCGATGCCAAGCCCGTTGTCACAAACTTGAATCTGCCAGCGTTGCTGCAACATGGCTATTTTCACTCGTACCTCACCACCTTCGGGTTTAGGCTCGATGCCATGAAATACCGCATTTTCTACTAGGGGTTGCAATAGCATTGGCGGTAGCTGAGCTTGGCTTAAGTCACCATCGGTGAGTTCAATGGCAAAGCTTAAGCGCTCGCCTAAACGGATCTGTTGAATGCTTAAATAAGCTCGGATGCCAGTCAGTTCGTCGGCGACGCTAATGCTTGCTTGGCGGCTTTTCTTCAAGGTGATCCTCAGTAATTCGGTCAAGGTATCGAGGAGTCGCTGAGCCTGCTCTGGATCGAGTGCAATCAGCGCCTTTAAGTTGGCTAAAGTATTAAATAAAAAGTGGGGTTCAATTTGGCTTTGCAAGAGTTTTAGTTGGCTTAAGGTGAGCGCTTGCTCAGCCCGAATTTTATCGAGTTCGGCTTGCTGAAGCGCCGAGAGCATGGCTAAGTTCTGTTCTCGGCTAAAAAAATAGTAGTACACGACACTGATAAAGACCAAAGAGATCAATATTATTTTTAGCATCAGTGGCCAATCAATGTTGCTGTAATAAGGATTAATCCAATACCAGACTTGCAGGCTTCCGATGCTTAGGGTGAGAGTGGCACTGAGGGTGAAGCTCCAAAGATGAGAGAGTTTTGGAAATCGAGCTCTCACAAACATACTGCTGAAGGTGCCAACGACACTATAGCTCATTGCAATCCGATAATGCATCGAGTAATGGCCACCCCAAATTGCATGAGTCATATAGGCGATCGGTAGTGAAAATAGCGCACAAATCAACAGCGAACGTAATAATGAATAAAAGGGTTGAGTCTTCAAAAGCGTGCCTCTAATTTTATCAAGCCGATGTAACGCTCAGGCAATAGTTGATACACCGCATCATTCTTGCCTCCAAGATAGCGCAGCTGAGCCCCTAGCGTCCAACCTTGACTGAATTCATAGTTGATTTTTGCAGTGCTGATTAGTCCGCCGTCGCTTGGCGAGAATAGTAGGTCGAGGGCGGGCTGCCAGTCTGTCAGATCGCGGTGCCAGTGCAGTAGCAAATTATGTTGAACTAGATTCTTTCCTTGAAATACCGCCGCTTGCGAAAGGCGTAGCGGATCAAATTGCGAGCCTAATACTTGCAAGTCACGGCTTAGCTGGGTCACGGCTCGCCATTGCCGAAGGCTGAGGGCTCGGTTATCAAACCAATACTCAATAATCAGATTATCACCCACTAAGTTTGCCCAAGTCATACCAAATAAGGTTTGCCAACCATTTACAAATTGCTGCTCAATAATCGCCGCTTGTCTCTCCAAAGGGGGAAAATCAAGGCGGCTCATCATGTGGCTGTAATACTGTTGGTAGCGAGATTCGGCGTGCAGTTCCCAAGCATCTCCTAAGGTGGTGATCCAGCTGCCACCTAGGTTTAATCCACGCTGATTATCCACATACGCTAGACCTTGCCATTCCTGATGACCCGTAAGTCGATAATTGCGGATCCCGATCCCGCGCTGGGCGAAAGCTGCACTATCATGGCTAAGATAGGCATCGGTATAAAATAAGGACAGCTCGTCAGCATCGCTAAATTGGCTAAGACTTACAACGGCAAGTCCTTGCTCAATTTGAATGGCGATAGGATTACGTTGATAGGGCGAAAATATGTCTAAGGGACGAAAGCCGTAACCGACACCTAAGTTGAGCCTTTGCTTGCCAATCAGCAAATCTTTTCCCTTAACTTCGCCACTCCAAAATAGTTCGGCTACTCGTAATTGTGTTTGCTGGTTTAGCTTGAGGGCAACCAACTGAGCCTGCCACTGGTTAGTTTGAGGGAACCAACGCAGCGCCATATCGTTAAAGGTTTGATTCTGGCTAGCAAATAGGGGGCTGGTTGAGGCTTGACTATAACCACTCTCGGCTTCTAACTGCCAATGCTGTTGCCAGTTCATTTCTGCATGAGGAGCCCCGCTGAAGAATGCTAAGGCGCAGAGTTGTTGAGCCCGCTGCTTACTGAGTCGCATCATCGTGAATGGCCGCCAGTAAACTCATTTTTGAGTATGGTTTTAAGGAAGGGACTGAACAATGCGGCTTATCCTGCGTACAAGAAGTTGGTGCCAGTGAGCATAATCAGTCGAAATGGGTATCGATAGGGCTTGCGCTAAAGTGGGTTTAATGGCGATAAAGTGTTGCAGGTGGTGATGAATGAATCAAAGCTCGCTCGGTTTGGGAGTGTTACAAGCCACAAGAAAACAAGCGAAGGTGACATCAAGTCACGCTTTAGAAATAAGAACCCGGGATGCCGCTGTTGATTTTAGCCCTTGAACCATGAGGTTCAAGGCGGGAAATAAATTTCATACCGTAGGCTTCTCAGTCGGGCTGAGCATGCTCAAAAGCAGAAAAAAATCACCCTTAAGATACAATTATCGGCTCAGGGACATCACCAACTGGCAAACACCCCAGGAAAACTAAACTCTTTTATCTAACTCTAGTCAAACTTCAGTTAGTGCGCTAACTGCTTTCGTCGACCTCGCCAGCGGGCAGGCTTTGTTCTAATAAAGCGCGCTCGATGGTATATTGTAAGTCCTTAATTCGCTGATTCATGTTATCGGCGTAATTTTGATTTTTAGCTTGCTCGTTATGTAACTCATAAGCGAGGTGCAAGCCGACCATAATCGCTAAGTGCTCGGTGCTGCTGACACGGCTCTTCTCTTTCAGCGTTTGTAAGCGTTGAGATAATTCGTCGGCGGCTTGGCGAAGTTTATCTTCTTCACCTTCCGGGCAAGCCACCCGATAGCTCTTACCTAACAATATTATGTCTACGCCCTGAGCCATGATTTGCCTTAGCTAAACTCTATTATTCGCTGAATATATAGCGCTGCGGCTTAACTTGCAACCGTTGTCGCCCCAGTAAGGGGCAAGCTGGAGTATTTACCAGCAATTTGCTCTAAAGCTAAACAAATCTAGATTGTTTGCGGCATAAAGCGTGGGCTTAGGCTTGAACATCGTGGTTTTATTGGCGACCATTGGCTTGATTATCGATCGGCTTGCGCTTTTGTGTCCGCATCGCTAAACATACTCGGCATAGGAAATTTGGTTTAATGACGCAAACAGGCATTGCAGCAAAGGAACGTCGTGGTTCCTATCGGGTTGTTTATCCAGTACGGCTAATCCAGTTATTCATCAAAATGGTGAATGCTAAAGCGGCCCGCGGAAATTTTATTGATGGCGTAGTTTCGGCTGAAAAATTGGCTCATATTGGTCAATTGATGCCAATGGTGCAGCTGGCTAAGCATGTTTTTCCAGTGTTAGATGTATCGGAAGGCGGCTTTCGTACCCAGTGGCGCACTACGGCTGAACCCTTGCCAATCTCAAGGCAAGTATTGCTTGGTCGGCTTATTTTCCATCAAGACTTTAGTCAGATTGTCGATTATTTGCCAAAGGAGCTTCAACAACAGTTTGCCGAGTTTAGCCTGTTGTATGGCCCCCAAGGCTATGAACACTCATTTCAGGCGCGTATCTCCCGAAAGATTGAAAATCAGCGAGATCCTTACCCGCAGTTGTGTTTGCAATTTAGCAAAACGAGCTACCTGCCTGCTCGCTTCGTTCGTCAGCAAGAAACGATGCTGATCAAATTATTTCGTGAGCAATATATCGAGCGGGTGAGAGTCCGTCGTCAACAACTCAAACGGACCTTACAAAAATAGTGATTTTACCTGTGATGTGAGTCAATAACATGACGACGAGGCTTGTCCAATGTTAGGATGAGCGGATCCAATACTTATAGGTATTCCACGTGACTAGAATAGTTTATCCAGACTACGAAGACTTAGCTGAGTTGCTACTGTCTTCAAAAATATTGATTAGCCCTGCAGAAGCGCACGGCATCTTAAGCGGCATGTTAGCCGCTGGTTTACCGACCGATGGCGACTGGTTAAGTCAAATGAATATGCTGATCAACGATGGTCAGGGTTTACCCGTTGATCTGAAAAAACAACTTACTCAGGTGATGGAGGCCACTTACGCAGGCATGAGCGATAGCTTATTGGGTTTCCAGTTATTGTTACCCGATGAGGAAGCCTTGGTGGAAGATCGAACCGAAGCTTTGGCACAATGGGTACAAAGCTTTTTAGTCGGCTTTGGCGTGGTGCAAAGCGAACTCAATAAGTTAGCCGCAGATATTCAAGAGTTGGTTAAAGATTTTACCGAAATCAGCCAGTTGTCATCGGATTTAGAAGATGATGAAGAAGAAAATGAGCAAGCCTTATTCCAGGTTGTGGAATATGTGCGGATTGGTGCGATTACTATTTTTGCGCATTTAACGGCGAGTGCTTCTGACCAACAAAGTCCAACTTTGCATTAATCATTTCCCAAGCCAAGGAGTTGCTGTGTTTATACAACGTCGTCAGCAGTTATTTGCTGCCATGTCCGATAATAGTGTCGCGATTTTTGTTGCTGCAGAAGAGCAAGTACGCAGTCGTGATACCGAATATCCCTTTCGTCAAGATAGTGATTTTTTCTATTTTCTTGGTTTTAACGAACCCAAAGCTCTATTGCTGTTGATTAAGCAAGCGGGCGAAACCCGCACCGTGTTATTTAATCGACGCAAAGATAAGCTTGCAGAAGTATGGCAGGGACGTCGTTTGGGTCAAGAGCAGGCCTTGCTGACATTGGCTGTAGATAAAGCCTTTGCCATTGAAGATCTCACCGAGTACCTGCATCTTGAGCTGGATGGTTTAAGTAAGGTTTATATGGCTCAGGGGCGTTATCCCGCTTACGACCAGCAGATATTTGCGGCCATCGAGCGCTTACGCCTTGGTTTACGCCAAGGTTGGCAGGCGCCAAAGCAAATTGAAGATTGGCGTCCCATAGTGGATGAGATGCGCTTGTTTAAGTCGTCAGAAGAACTGGTATTGATGCGCAAGGCGGGAACGATATCGGCCGAAGGTCATTGCCGCGCGATGCGAAGCTGCCAACCGGGGATGTGGGAATACCAATTGGAAGCTGAAATTCATCATCAGTTTTTAATGGCCGGAGCACGCTCACCAGCTTACGGCACGATAGTTGGTAGCGGCGAGAATGCCTGTATTTTGCACTACACCGAGAACGAAAGTCAGCTGCAAGCTGGCGACCTAGTGTTGATTGATGCCGGGGCCGAGTATCAAGGTTATGCGGGCGACATTACTCGAACTTTTCCGGTGAATGGTCAGTTTAGTCGTGAGCAAGCTAAGTTATACAATATTGTTTTAGCCGCAGAGCTGGCTGCCATCGAGATGCTCAAGCCTGGGGTTTCGTTGTTTGAAGCGAATCAGCAAGTATTGCAGATCATGGTTGCTGGCATGGTAGAACTTGGGATCATGCAGGGTGACGTCACCGATTTAATTGAACAAGAAGCTTATAAAGAATATTACATGCATGGTGTGGGCCACTGGCTGGGCTTAGATGTACACGATGTGGGAGATTATCACGATAGCAAGCGTAGTCGTCCATTGGCTGAGAATATGGTCTTCACCATTGAGCCCGGCCTTTATATTCCGCTTGATGCAGAGGTTCCTGAAGCCTATCGAGGCATGGGGATCCGTATCGAAGATAATGTGGTCATTACCGCCACGGGTTGCGAAGTATTAACGGCTGCTGCGCCGAAAACGGTGGCTGAGATTGAAGCCTTGATGGCCGCGAGTTAGGAGCGATTCAATAGATGGATAAGCCTCTGCAAGCGTTTGATATTGTGATTGTTGGTGCGGGCATGGCTGGGGCTAGTCTGGCTTTAGCCTTGTCGCAGTCTCAGCAAGATAAACCGCTGAAAATAGCGTTAATCGAAGCGGCGCCGCTGAATTTTGGGCAGCATCCTGGCTTTGATGGTCGTGCGATAGCCTTATCGGCTGGCTCTGAGCAATGGTTACGAGAACAAGATTTATGGGCACCTTTGGCGCCCTATGCCTGCGCCATTGAGCATATTCACGTCTCGGATCGTGGCCATTGCGGCTGGACCAAGTTGGACGCCGATGAATATCACTTGTCAGCCCTAGGCCAAGTGATCGAACTGGAGCATGCCGGACGTGAGTTTCATCGTTTATTAGCCGAGCGTTCGGTTCGTCTATTTTGCCCGAGTAAACTGGTGAAATTGGAGCAACAGCAGCAACAAGTGCGGATTACTCTGGACGATCAGCAAAGCCTTACTGCTCGTTTACTGATTGGTGCCGATGGCGCTGATTCGCAGGTGGCCTTGCAAGGAGGCTTACAACAACAGCTACATGACTTTGCCAAGTATGCTGTGATTGCCAACGTTGAGGCCGAGCAAGCGCCTGCTGGTCGAGCTTTTGAGCGTTTCACCATTGACGGTCCCTTGGCTTTGCTACCGATGAATGGCCATCGTTGGTCGGTGGTGTGGAGTGTTAGTGCTGCAGAGGCGCAACGCTTACAAAATTTAGCCGAAGCCGATTTTTTAGCCGCGCTACAGCGAGCTTTTGGCTATCGAGCCGGACGTTTTATCGGCCTAGGAAAGCGTTATGCCTATCCTTTAGTACTGCGTTATTATCCTCGTCTATTTAACCATCGTTTATTATTGTTGGGCAATGCGGCGCATAGTTTGCACCCAATTGCAGGGCAGGGCTTTAATCTGGGCCTACGTGATGTCGCTTGCTTAGCGACATTGATTGAACAACACTGGCAGCAGGGCAAAGACATAGGTGGGCATGCGTTATTAGATGCTTATCAACAATCACGACAAGCCGATATAGAGCGTACCATTTTGATGACTTCGTCGTTGGCGAGTCTGTTTGCTGGTGATGATAAAAGCATGGTGATCCCGCGTAATCTGGGTTTGATGGCAATGCGCTTATTACCGGATCTTAAAGCAGTATTAGCCAAGCAAAGTCTAGGTTTGTTTTAGGCTAGTCAGCATGGGCATTTCGCTGGTGGATTCGCACTGGCCAAACAGCAACTTAATTTGATTCTAGGAAGGGCAATATGCAAGCGGTAGATATAGCGATTATTGGGGGTGGTATGGTGGGTTTGGCTTTGGCGCGAGCCTTGGCCGACAGTCCACTCCGGATCGCCATTGTGGAGCCTTCCCCTGCGCAGTCCCCCGATTTAGCTAACTATAGTTTACGAGTCAGTGCGCTCAGTTTATCCTCACAACGCTTGCTTGAATCACTCGGTGCTTGGGATGAAATTGTGGCTCAGCGCTTGGCACCTTATCACGATATGCAAGTGTGGGAACGTGACAGTTTTGCTAAGATCCGTTTTCAAGCCAAACAAGTGATGCTGCCTCAAATCGGCCATATCGTTGAAAATGAGGTGATTCGTTATGCTTTATGGCAGCAAGTGTGTAGCCAAAGTAATGTTGCGATCATCGAATCTTCAGTTGAAAAGTTGCATCGAGGCGAAACTGAGTCTTGGCTTAGTTTTGACAACGACCAAAGTTTAAGTTGTAAGTTGCTGGTGGCTGCCGATGGTGCAAATTCCTGGTTACGTCAACAACTCGATATTCCACTCACCTATTGGGATTATCAACACACTGCGATTGTTGCGACGATTAAAACCGAAATGCCCCATCAAAATTGTGCGCGGCAAATCTTTAGTCAGGAAGGGCCTTTAGCCTTTTTACCTTTGGCAGAAGCTGATCATTGTTCCATCGTTTGGTCGGTATCGCCGGATCGAGCTGCCGAGCTACAAGCCCTACCAGAGCTCGAATTTAATCGACAATTGAGCATCGCTTTCGACGCTCGTTTGGGGTTGTGTGAACGGGGTGGCGAGATAGCGGCCTTTCCATTGCGAATGCGTTATGCGCGAGACTTTGCGGGCCAAGGTTTCGCTTTAATTGGCGATGCGGCCCATACCATTCATCCTTTAGCGGGCCAGGGGGTGAATTTAGGCTTGATGGATGCAGCCGCTTTGGCTGAGGATATATTGGCCTTGCAGGCGACGGGCAAATCGCTATCGGATTATGCTAATTTACGTCACTTTGAACGCTGGCGGAAGAGCGAAGCCACGCAAATGATTGCCTCGATGGAGTTTTTTAAGCGACTATTTGGTAATAACCTTGCGCCGCTTAAGTTAGTGCGTGGACTAGGGATGAATTTGTTGGATAAGGCTGAGCCCTTAAAGCAACAAGCGATGCGCCGCGCCTTAGGTCTGGAAGGTGATTTACCTCGTCGTGCAAAAGTGAGGTCTTATTGATGATTGTTACCCAATGAGAGGCACGCCCTGAGACAGCGTTTCACGCAAAAAAAAATCCAGTAGGGAAGGCTACTGGATGGTGAAGTTACATAACAACTTCAAGGAGGATCTTTCCTAGTTTTCACCAAGGAAAGCGCTCTGTTATATCGATGCCAGCAGTCGCTGCAAAAACTGGCATCGATAGTTACAGACTTTTCATTAACCCTGCATTAATCAGGGCTAAGTCATCTTGGCTTAAGTTGCCAGCGGTTTGTTTTAGTTCCAACATGTTTAGGATGTAATCGTAACGGGCGTTGGCCAGTTGATTCATTGCTGAATACAGATTGCGGGTTGCATCTTGTACATCAACAATGGTGCGAGAGCCCACTTCAAACCCCGCTTCGGTGGCATCTAAGGCACTTTTTGAAGACACAACTGTTTGCTGATAGGCTGTTACAGAACCGATACTAGAAGTGACATTATTGACCAGTGAATGGATCGAACTTTGTACCGAGCGGTAGCTCTGCTCTAGGGCTTCCGATGATTCAATATAACTGAGTTGAGCCTGCTTCACTTGAGAGTTAATACTGCCTCCGGAATATAGTGGCCAGCTAAATTCTAAACCGATATTACCGCTATTTGTGTCTCCCCCGTTGAGGGTGTTGTAGCTATCGTTACCATATTGATTCTTTTCATAGCCGATCCCCGCGGTCAAATTTAAGCTAGGTTGATGGCCGGTTTGGGCGAGTTTGATCTGCTGTTTAGCGATCTGTTGCGCGATGCGTTGGGCATTCAGCGTTAAGTTATGCTCACCCGCCGTGGAGAGCCAATAATCGACGTTGTGGCTCAATTCCCGAGGCTCAAAACGTTCGGTATTGAGTATCTTTAATTGACGGGCCTGAACGCCGGTCAATTCGCGCAGTGCCTCGTAGCTATTGGATAAGTCGTTATTCGCTTGAATTTCTTCCGCAAGGGTCCGGTCGTACTCAGCTTGTGCTTCATGCACGTCGGTAATCGCGGTTAAGCCAACCTTAAAGCGTTGCTTGGTTTGCTCTAGTTGTCGCCCTACCGCGGTTTTGGTGGCAGCCACAAAGTTGAGATTGTCCATGGCACGTAACACCGCAAAGTAAGCCTTACTTACTCGAATGATTAAGTTTTGTTGTTCGCTTTGGTAGCTGACATCGGCCTGCGAAGCATTTTTTTCAGCAATACTTAAATTGGTCCAATTACTCTGTGAATAGAGTGATTGGCTCAAAGAAACCGAGGCTGAACTATTGCTGATGCTATCGATAGCTTGATTGTCGGTATCGGTATAAGTCGCCCCCGCGCTAAACCCAATTTGAGGTAATAGTGAGGCCTTGCTTTCGCTGATTTGTTCAAAAGCAATGTCACGCTGTGCTTTACTCTGCAAAATCACCGGATCTTTCTCTTGAGCAAGTTGGTAAATTTGTAGTAAATCATCGGCTGATACTTGAAAGGCACTTATGCCGAGCAAGCTACCTAAGAGTAAGGATTTTATTTTAAAACTCATTTCATGGTTCCTTAAGTCGCGGCTTATTCGAGTAATACCGCCACCCTGCTAGAGGTTGTTGCTTCGATTTGGCCTCAGAAGGCTGAGGCCAAATGACTGCGAATGAATTAACTGGTTTTTGGTACTTTGATGCGATATATCAGGGTATAAATCACAGGGAGTACCACCAGTGTTAATACCGTGGCAAAACCTAAACCAAACACAATGGTGACCGCCATCGATTGAAAGAAGGGATCTGACAGTAAGGGAATCATCCCTAGCATGGTGGTTAATGCTGCCATTCCTACTGGCCGAACCCGGCTCACTGACGAGTGATAAACAGCCTCATAGGGGCTTTGGCCTTCTTCGAGTTCCAGATTAATTTGGTCGACTAAAACAATACTGTTTTTGATGATCATCCCACTTAAACTGAGCATCCCCAAAATCGCCATGAAGCTGAGAGGTGCGTCTAGAGCCAATAGACCAAAGGCCACACCAATCACTGCTAGAGGTACGGTTAACCAAATAATTAAGGGTTGCTTAATCGAGTTAAATAGCAGCACCGTAAGTAAGAACATCGCCAAGTAACCCATTGGGATGGAACCTGCGATCCCTTGCTGGGCTTCAGAAGAGGTTTCAAATTCGCCTCCCCATTCTAATTTATAGCCGTCTGGCAAGGGGATAGCTTCCACTTTATCGCGTACTTTTCGTAACAATGAATCAGCGGTTTGACCACTACCAATGGCGGGGTCGGCTAATATCGTGATCAAGCGTTTTCGGTCTCGACGCATGATAATCGGATCTTCCCATTCGCTGTCGAAGCTAGAGACCAACTGGGTAATCGGCACAAAACTTTGGTATTTAGAACTCCAAACTTGTAGCTCGTTTAAACTATTGGCATTTTTTCGCTCGGCTGCAGGAGCGCGCGCCACAATTGGCAGCAGGTGCGAGCCATCGCGATAGGTTCCAATGTTTTGGCTATCGAAGTTACGCAGCAAGGCCGCATCTAGGTCTTGTTTACTAATTCCAATTTCACGTGAGCGAGCCAGATCCATTTGCGGGCGAACTAACAACTGCTGGTTGCGCCAAGTATTTCGAATATTATCGGCTGAGGGCTCATTTTGAAAAATGATCACCGCCTGCTCCGCTAATTGACGCAGTACCACGGGATCATCACCATAGAAGCGAGCTTCTATTTTAGCTGCTGGAGAAGGACCATTTTCGATCAATTTAACCCGGTATTTGGCTTCCGGATAGTCTTCTCTTAATTTGTGTTGCAGCCAAGGCAAATAGGCCGAAAGACTCTGTAAATCTTGCATCTCGACGATCAATTGCGCGTAGGCGGCGTAGCCTTTCTCTGGTTGATAAGTTAAGGCATAACGCTGTGCACCTTGACCGATCACCGAGGTGATATTCACAATGCCTCGCTGGTCGCTCGTTTTGGCTTTGTCTTTGATTAAGTCCTGCTCGATGCCGCTTACAAATTTTTCGGTGCCAAGAATATCGGTGCCTTCAGGCATCCAGATATCTACCATAAAAATGGGAGTGGTAGAGGCAGGAAAAAAGACATTCTTCACTTTACTCATACCTACAACGGCTGCTCCTAACATTGCGAGAACCAGAAGTATGCTAATGATTCGATTGTGCATAGCAGCATTAAGAATGCGACGATAAACGTTAAAAATTAAGCCGCTATAAGGTTCTTGCTCGGCGCTGTCTTGATCGCCATCCTTAAACAACAGATAACAAAAGAAGGGGGTAATGGTGATAGCCATCACCCAACTGATCGATAAAGAAATCAGCAATACCTGGAACAATGAGGCACAGAATTCGCCAGTGGCATCGGAGGAGAGTCCGATTGGCGCAAAAGCCATAATTGCGATAACGGTAGCACCGAGCAATGGCCATTGGGTTTGCTTAACAATCGCAGCGGCAGCTTCGGTACGGCTTAAGCCTTTTTTAATGCCAATAATGACCCCTTCGGTCACCACTATGGCATTATCAACTAACATCCCTAAGGCAATAATGAGAGCCCCTAAGGAAATATTTTGTAACTGAATGTGCATTACATTCATCACTATGAACGTGCCAAGGATGGTAATGACCAGCACCGCACCCATCAAAATACCCGATCTTAGGCCCATAAAGACGAGTAATACGATGATCACAATGCCAACCGATTGCGCAAGGTTAACAATAAATCCGCTAACGGCCTTATCGACAATCTTACCTTGATCATAAATCACATTAATCTTCATTCCGATCGGCATTTCAGATTTAAGGGATTCTAGTTTGGCGTTCATTGACTTTGAGATGTCGACCACGTTTACTCCTGAGGAGTAAGAGATCCCCATGGATAAAGCCTTCTCGCCATTATCATGATAAAGCTGACTCGGAGTCTCGGTGGTGGCGCGATAAATATTTGCGATGTCGCCCAAATAGATCAGGTTGTCACTGCTTGGCGGGCTCACCAAAATGTTTTTCATTTCAGAGATATCGGCCAATTCACCGGTGGGGTGGATCCGGACTCGGTTATTGTCAATCAGCATTTCACCGGCGTTAGACACTACATTTTGGGTCTGCAATAAACCGTAGATATAGTCGGGTTCGAGACCCAATGCACTCAGTTTTTGCTGGCTAATTTCGACCACAACTTGCTCTTGCGGGACACCGACTACCGATACCTTTTTCACCCCGGGAGAGAGAACCAGTTCGCGACGTAGCAGGTTACTGTAGTTGTCTAAGTCTCGATAGCTGTAGCCTTCACCTGTTAGATTTAGCAAATAACCATACACATCGGAAAAGTCGTCAATAATTAATGGCGAACCGACTCCGGGAGGCATCTTGCCTTGAGTATCACTAATTTTTCGGCGTAATTCATCCCAGACTTGCGGTAAGCTATTTTTGTCATATTGATCATTCATCTCGACTTCAATTTGCGACAGCCCTGCGCTGTTAATTGAAGACACATGTTTGATCTGTGCCATTTGCTGTAGTGCATCCTCTAGTGGCAGCGTGACTTCTTCTTCCACTTGTTCGGCACTGGCACCGGGATAATTGGTGATCACCAATGCCGTTTTGATGGTAAATTCGGGTTGCTCGAGTTGACCTAAACCAGTGAACGAGATCACCCCTCCGACCAACATCAACACGACCACCATCCAGCTGATCACTTTATGGTTAATACTATAGAGTGCTGCATTCATGGTTAAACTCCTCTAACCCAATGCAGTGGTTTGATTAACTCTTTACCTGTGAGCGCGTTGACTCCGCTGGCAACCACTCGGTCACCTTGATTGAGACCAGATAAGATCTCAATGCCATCGGCGCGAATTTTCCCGAGTAACACTGGAGTCAGTTTAAGTGATTGTGCATCGGGCTGGTAAACCCAAACCGATGCGCTTAATGGTTGGCCTTCAGCGGCTTGAGTAATTGTATCGCTATCGCGAACCAGCGCCGTGAGCGGTAAAATAGCAATTGGGTTGCTTTCAGCAGAAGCCGCAGGCATGTTAATCGCGACCGAAGTACTCATGCCGGGTATCAAACGCATTTGCTCTGGTGCCTTAAGGGTAAAGGTCGTTTCATAGGTTTGAGTCCCTTGCGAGGCAAGGCTACTGTGTTCTTTATAGTGGACCGGAATGGCTTGTCCACCAAGTAAGTTGTCGAACTGCGCATAGGCTTGAATTTGCTCCAGCGCCGCATGGTTTTGTAAACTGAGTAACATGGATTCTGGAAGCTGAATTTTTAGCTCGAAAGTATCGGTGTTTTGCAGTGTCACAATCGCTTGATTTGGCTGAACCATTTGATAGTTGTCGGTATGTACCTTGGCAACTACACCAGAAAATGGCGCATAAATCGTGGTATAGGCCAGCTGGTCGCGGCTACTACGTAAGTTAGCGTCGGCCGATTTTAAACTGGCACTCGCACTGTCAACGTCGGCGGGCGAAATCAGTTTGCGGGTTAACAAAGCTTTCTTTCGTTTAAAGTCGGCTTGAGCCAGTTCAAAATTTGCTTCAGCATTGAGCAGCGCGTTACTTGCATCACGTTTGTCTAATTGCGAGAGCACTTCGCCTTGCTGAACCTTTTGCCCTTCAATTAAATTAAGCTGAGTTAACTCGCCGCTAATTCGAAACGCCAACTCAGCCTGTTGGCTCGCATAGACTTTGCCTGGAAAACTGCGTTGCTTTGGCGGGATCGATTGGTCAATATCGATTAATTTAACCGGGCGCGGTTTCACTATGGCTTTGGTTTCTGCTTGGGCTGAAAAGTCGCATCCGGAAATCAAAGTGGATATAAATACCGCCATGACAATCTGATAAGGAGTGTGATTGAACATATTTTTCCTTGAGATCTGTTTTATATAATAAAAGCTGAGTATAGAGAGTTTATCTTTCACAAAAAACATGACTATTTGTAACTTTGTGTTCTGAAATGTGAAACTTAAGTGTTAGGCTCATCTAGAGCTACAGGGCTTCTAGCTGAAATTGTTATTAGACGCGAGAGAAAATACCGCCATGAAAACAGAAGACATTAAGTTATTTCACTTTATTGTGGATTCGGGAAATTTAACCAAAGCCTCAGAGTTGCTTGATTTACCGAAATCTAATCTTAGCCGTCGACTAAAAAATCTTGAAACTGAATTAAAGGTGAAACTATTTCATCGCCATCAGCGCTCGATTGCGTTATCTGAGAATGGACGGCAGTTTTATCAGCGGACCAAGCCGATCATTATTGAGCTTGAATCAACGATTGAAGACATGGTGCACGAGTCCTATGAATTGAGTGGTCATTTGCGTTTGCAGTTACTACCGCTACCCGGTATCAGTGTATTTGAAAATATTATTTTTGAATTTATGGAGCTTCATCCTAAGGTGCATCTGGAGATTATCACTAGCGCCGATGAGCGAAATTTAATTGAGCATAATATCGATGTTGCACTGCGCATTGGTGATCGTTTGGAAGATTCGAGTTTAATGGCGCGTGCGTTGCAAACCATCTCCATGGGTTATTACGCTAGTCCTGAATACTTAACAAAGTACGGTCATCCGCGCAGTGAAGAAGAATTGAAGCAGCACCAATTTATTATCCAGCGGATGCCAAATGGTAAATTGGCAAAACAATTTCCTTTATCTAAGGGAAAGTTTTTTGAAGCGAAGGGGCGATTGATTGTGAATGATATCGCCTTGGTGACTCATGCTTGTATTAAACACCAAGGCGTGGTGTGTCAACCGAATCATCTGGTAAAGCCTGAGGTAGAAGAGGGGCTCTTAGTTCATTTGTTACCCGAGACCAATTCGATTGTTAGCACCGGTTGGCTGGTATACCCAAACCGTAGCAGTTTGTCTCGGGCAGCCAGAGCTTTAATTGATTTTCTCTATCATGAGATTAATAAGCTATCCATCGAATAACTGGTTTTGTTTTGTGAAATACGGTCTTGTTTGTGTAGGACCATTTGATGCGAAGCCTTGGAAAGTTTACCGCGACCTTTTGTGAAAAAATTCAGCTTGAAAGAGTCGACTCAACGAGCTGGCTGTTTGCTATCGGCTTTTAGTGTAACTGCTCGTTTCTTTGGTTGAATCGTAGTCTCCTGCGCAGCGCAATGTTGAGCACATTTGCGCTTGGTTTTATCTTGCCGTTTTACGGCTTAGTCTTAGCAAACTCATTTATTTTAAGCTTTACTTGTCAATCAGGCGCTACGCTGCTGGTTTTTTGAACGTTAATTGTTGAAATATTTTTATTCAATTTTTTAAAGTGGATTAGTTTATCTAATCAATGGCGGGGTGGGGCGAAAAATAAATATGGTGGAGAAAATTGATTTTCTCAGTTTAAATTGGCGTTAAGTTCGATGCTTACCCAGAAATACTAGCTATTAATACTGTTTTTTGGGGTTTTGACAGGTTTGTTGTCAGCGTCTTGTTGTGCTTATGTAAGTGAACTGTTCAACTTATCTATTAGCTCTATTTGGGATTGTCATTTTACAGTCGCATCGTTGTCGCTATAATCGTTCTGCATTGGCAGAAGGGTTTTTCCTTCTCTACCTTATGATAAAGAGAATAGCAGATGACACAGCAAACGGTTCTTCACCAAGCGCATCTCGATGCAGGTGCAAAATTAGTTGATTTTCATGGCTGGGAAATGCCTATCAACTACGGCTCGCAAATTGAAGAGCATCATGCGGTGCGCCAAACCGCAGGCATGTTTGATGTATCACACATGACTATTGTTGATATTCAGGGTCAACAAGCACAAGCCTTTCTACGTAAACTGTTGGCCAATGACGTGGCTAAGCTCACCGTGAAAGGCAAGGCCTTATATGGTGGAATGCTGAACCATGAAGGGGGGGTTATTGACGACCTCATTACCTATTATTTCAGTGAAACCGACTACCGTTTAGTGGTGAATTCAGCCACTCGTGAAAAAGATCTGGCTTGGATCAATCAACAAGCGGCCGACTATCAAGTGAGTATTATTGAGCGACCAGAGCTGGCGATGATTGCAGTGCAAGGCCCGCAAGCCAAGCAACTCACCGCGGCGGTATTGGATAACGAGCAAAACCTTGCTGTAGAAGGTATGAAGCCTTTCTTTGGAGTGCAAGCCGGTGATTTATTTATTGCCACCACTGGTTATACCGGTGAGCAAGGCTACGAAATTGTGGTACCACAAGATAAAGCGGTTTCTCTTTGGAAGGCGCTGCAAGCACAAGGCGTGAAACCTTGCGGTTTGGGGGCGCGCGATACCTTGCGTCTAGAAGCTGGCATGAATCTATATGGTCAGGATATGGACGAGAGCATTTCGCCGTTAGCCGCGAATATGGCTTGGACCATTGCTTGGCAACCAGAAGACCGGGATTTTATTGGTCGCGCAGCATTAGAAGCGCAACGAATCGAAGGCAGCGATAAGCTGGTTGGTTTGTTGATGGAAAGCAAAGGCGTAATGCGTGCCGGGCAACAAGTGACGGTGGTCAACGAATTTGGCGAAGCGCTCCCTGGGGTGATCACTAGCGGTACATTTTCGCCGACTTTAGGCGTCAGTATTGCTTTAGCACGGATCGCCAATTGTGAGGTTGATGAAGCCTTAGTGGAAATGCGCAAAAAACAGGTTAAAGTGAAAGTAGTAAAACCTGTATTTGTACGTAATGGCGCCAAAGTTTAGCTTCGCTGAGCACTGATTTTTACTTTGAATTAACCCTTAAATTAGCAACCTAGAGGAAAAGAATTATGGCTACTATCCCAGCCGATTTACGCTACGCAAGCACCCATGAGTGGGTTCGTGATGAAGGTGAGGGTGTTTACACTATTGGTATTAGTGAGCATGCTCAAGAACTTTTGGGTGATATGGTCTTTGTTGATTTGCCCGACGTGGGTGACGATATTGATGCGGGCGACGATTGTGCGGTTGCCGAGTCGGTGAAAGCGGCTTCTGATATTTACGCGCCAATCAGTGGTGAAGTTGTGGCAATTAACGAAGATTTAGAAGACTCGCCAGAATTGGTGAACAGTGATGCTTACGGCGACGGTTGGATGTTTAAAGTGAAATGCAGCGACTCCAGCGAGCTTGACGAATTAATGTCGGCCGAAGACTACGCCTTGACCATCGAAGAAGATGAATAAAATCAGGTAAATGATGCGCTCCGCTAGTCGGGGCGCTTTTTTTATCTAAAAGAATTTAAATACCACTAAACGCAAACGCACTTTATTTCAGTTATACAGGAATACTTCAATGAACCCGTCTTTGCCGTTAAATGAATTAGAGCAAAACCAAGACTTCATTCGCCGCCACATAGGCCCCGACCAAGCCGAAGTGGCCACCATGTTGCAGCAACTAGGGCTAAATTCGGTTGAACAACTGATCGAGCAGACGGTGCCGGCGCAGATTCGCCTTAGCCAAGGTCTAAACATTGGAGAGAGCCAAACTGAACAGCAGGCTTTAAGTGCCCTGCGTGACTTAGCCAAGCAAAATAAACTGTATCGTAGCTACATCGGGATGGGGTATCACAATACCCATGTGCCGCATGTGATTTTGCGTAATGTATTTGAAAATCCTGGTTGGTATACCGCTTATACGCCTTATCAGCCCGAGATTGCTCAAGGCCGTTTAGAAGCGTTACTCAATTTTCAGCAGTTAAGCCTCGACCTCACAGGGATGGAGTTAGCCAGTGCTTCATTACTCGACGAAGCCACTGCTGCTGCCGAAGCGATGGCGTTAGCGAAGCGGGTGTCTAAAAACAAAAAATCTAATTTATTTTTCATTGCCGATGATGTGCATCCGCAAACTATCGACGTAGTTCAAGAGCGAGCCGATTTCTTCGGTTTCGATATTGAAGTTGGTCCCGCCGAAAGTGTAGTGGAACACAATATATTTGGTGCGCTGCTGCAATACCCAGGCACCAGTGGTCGAGTGCGTGACTTAAGCGAGCTGATCGGGCAAGTTCACGCTGATAAGGGCATTGTTGCAGTGGCCGCCGATATTATGGCCTTGGTGATGCTTAAATCACCTGGCGCGATGGGGGCTGACGTGGTGCTGGGTTGTGCTCAACGCTTTGGCGTACCCATGGGTTACGGTGGCCCGCATGCGGCATTTTTTGCCACCCGTGATGCCTATAAACGCTCGCTTCCCGGACGAATTATTGGGGTTTCCAAAGATCGCCGAGGCAAGCCTGCGTTGCGCATGGCGCTGCAAACCCGAGAGCAACACATTCGCCGTGAAAAAGCTAACTCAAACATTTGTACCGCGCAGGTCTTACTCGCCAATATGGCTTCATTCTACGCGGTGTTCCATGGCCCAGATGGCTTGCGCACCATCGCCCAACGGATCCATCGTTTAACGGCTATTTTAGCTCACGGCCTCGAGGCTAAAGGTCTCAGCCCTGAGCATGCTCAGTATTTTGATACGCTGTGTATTCCGGTGGCAGATAAACAGTTAATTAAAGCCCGCAGTGAAGCCTTGGGCATTAACTTGCGCATGGATCTGGAGGGCCGAGTTGCTTTAAGCCTTGATGAAACCACGACCGCTGCCGATGTGAATGATCTATTCAGCGTATTGTTGGGCGAAGGCCACGGCTTGGATGCGGCGCGTTTAGATGTGGTTGTGAAGGGGGAGACTTGCATTCCACAAACCTTGTTACGCGATACGCCAATTTTAGAGCACGAGGTTTTTAATCGTTACCGCAGTGAAACCGATGTATTGCGCTATATTCGCAAGTTAGAGAGTAAAGATTTGGCGCTTAATCACTCGATGATTTCGCTGGGTTCATGCACGATGAAACTCAACGCAACTGCCGAGATGATCCCAGTGACTTGGCCAGAATTCTCCAGCATGCACCCTTTCTGCCCAAGTGAACAGGCGCAGGGCTACCATGCCATGATTAGCCAACTAGAAGATTGGTTAGTTAACATCACTGGTTACGATTCAATTTGTATGCAACCAAACTCGGGCGCGCAAGGTGAATATGCAGGTTTGTTAGCGATTCAAAAATATCACGCCAGCCGTGGTGATCATCATCGTAATATTTGTTTAATCCCCAGTTCGGCCCATGGGACCAATCCAGCCTCGGCCCATATGGCGGGCTTAAAAGTGGTGGTGGTTGCCTGTGATAAACTGGGTAACGTAGATATGGGTGACCTGCGTAGTAAAGCCAGCGAGCTAGCCGAGCAGTTATCTTGCATCATGATCACCTATCCAAGTACCCATGGCGTTTATGAAGAATCGATTAAAGAAATTTGTGACATTATTCATGACAACGGTGGTCAGGTATATATGGATGGCGCCAATATGAACGCCCAAGTTGGGTTAACTTCACCAGGCTCGATTGGCTCAGATGTAAGCCACCTTAATCTACATAAAACCTTTGCCATTCCGCATGGTGGTGGTGGCCCCGGTATGGGCCCGATTGGGGTGAAAGCGCATTTAGCACCGTTCGTGGCAGGCCACAGGGTTGTGAGCAATGGTAAAGTTAGTCATGCCAATGCGGCCGTTGCGGCAGCTCCTTACGGTAGCGCGTCTATTTTGCCGATTAGCTGGATGTACGTGGCCATGTTGGGCAACCAAGGCTTACGTCAATCCTCAGAGATTGCCATCTTAAACGCGAACTATCTTGCCAGCCGTTTAAGTCAAGCCTTTCCTATCTTATATAGCGGTAAAAATGGCTGGGTTGCGCACGAATGTATTATTGATATGCGGCCCCTTAAAGAAGCGACTGGTATCACCGAAATGGACGTGGCCAAACGCCTCAACGACTACGGCTTCCACGCACCTACCATGAGTTTCCCAGTTGCGGGTACGCTGATGGTTGAGCCAACTGAATCAGAATCGCTAGCCGAAATTGACCGTTTTGTTGACGCAATGTTAGCCATCCGCGGTGAAATAGCCAAGGTAGAAACCGGAGAGTGGACGCTGCAAGACAACCCGCTGGTATTTGCACCACATACCTTGGATGACATTACCGATGCCGAATGGCCACACATCTACAGCCGTGAGCTGGCGGTATTCCCTAGCACGGCAGTGAAGCAAAACAAGTTCTGGCCAACGGTCAATCGTATCGACGATGTATATGGCGACCGGAATTTGTTCTGTGCCTGCTTGCCGATGGAAGCGTACCAGGAGTAGATGATCACATGATCACGTCAATTGAAGTAGGAAACTAGCTTCAGGTTGAAATCAGATGAAAGCGAGCGCAATTGATATTGTGTTCGCTTTTTTGTTGGTAACTCGTTTCTGCCCCAAAATGAGTTAGCTTATTTTTTTGGGGAGCTGTTAGTCTCGTTTTTATCATTTAGTTTTGGATCGATCTGTTAGTGAGGGTTTCGCTCTGACGGCGATATACTAAGCTTGCTTGGCTAAAGCTTAGTATACAAAAGAAAGGCCACCCAGCATCTTCTTAGATCCTCCGTTGCTCACTCACAAGGGCGTTGAAGTAAACACTACGCTCAAACAGACTTCAACTTTAATCCCTTATTCATTTGCGCTACTCGGCGAAGATGATGGGATTTAAAAGCGTAATCTTGGCTATCAAGAGTGTGAAAGATTTTTGCTTTTAGAATGGGTGTCTAGTTTATTGCAGAATGGGTGTCTAGTTTATTTTTATTGCAAATTTTATAATCGAACAGAAGAGCTTGATGCTTTGAGGTGAGTAACGCAAAAGCTTGCCGAGAACAAAGGCCGTTAAGCGTTGTTGTTGGTAAGCGCAGAGTGGGTAAGACGCGCTTATTGAAAGAACCATTTTTTAGCGCTCAGGATGGGAAGGAAGGCTCTGTACCTGTTCATCAGCCGAAAAAGTGAAGCAGCGATGCTGCGCTTTTTTCTGCTTGTTTGGTTTTGTCTGATGTTTTTATTGCTTGATTAAATTGTTGTTGACTGTGTCAATATTAATGAGTATTTTGTCAGCACACCAGCTGTTAATAAAATTTTTAGGAATAACTCTTGATTTCGTTACTAATGAATGGCTCTGTGGGAGAGCGAGGCAAAAATTCTTCCGCTGATGTTTATCTGATCAAAGCCTTGTTAAATTCATACGCACGAAATACTAAAAAAGCTGTGTTACCAATGAATGGCAGTGTTGATGCTGCAACTTTGGGATTGTTGGAAGAATTTCAGAAAAAAGTTGTACGAATGGCTAAGCCTGACAGATTGGTTTCTGTAGGTGGAGGCACTTTTAAGAAATTGGTTGAGCACCTTAAAACAGGTTTTACAGTTCAATCGCTTACAGCGCCTAAAAAAGGTTTATTAACTTGGGTGGCTGAAGGACACGAAGGCGGACTATTCCATAGCCGATTACTTCATGTTCCCAGTTCCAACTCTGGCTTAACAATAGGCCGAGGGTATGACATGAAAGATAAGTCGTCTAGTTTAGTCGCTTCCCAGCTGATGAAAGCAGGCATTGGCTCTACAGAGGCGATGAAAGTAGCAGCTGGCGCCAGATTAAAAGGAAAGGCAGCGAAAGACTTCGTCATTGCCAACGATCTTTTAGACTTTGAAGTTAGCCCAAAAACTCAATTGGCACTGTTTAATATTGTATATGGGGAGAAGGAAAAAACAGTACTGCGTATATGCAAAAAAGCTGATACGGTTGCGGCTTATGGCTTTGTTAATTGGGGTGCTTTGCCTGGTTCTTTATTAGAGCTATTTATTGATTTAACGTATCGGGGAGATTATTCGGGTACAACACGTAAATTTCTACAAAAACCTTTAGCTCAAGGGGACATACCAGCCTTGAAGTTATTATTTAATGACCGTTCTAAATGGGCTTCAGTACCTTACGAGCGATTTAAGGCTCGAAGCAAGTTTGCCTATTCAATTTCTAATATTTCACCAGCTCAGGTTACGCCATGAAACACCTATTAAAAACTATAACGCTTAGCTTAGTATTGTTTTCTGGCTCGGCTTGCACCCAAGAGAGTAAGTCTTTTCAAGCAAGGGACGAAGTTGTTGGTATTGTCGGTAGCGAAACAGTGACTTACACGAGATACAACACAGAGGAGCAGCCATGTATCACTCTGCGGCTAGAAAATGCAAACGTTTCTAAAACTCTATGTGACTTCACCGATCAACTAGGTAATACCGTAGACGTAAGGAAAGATGTTGCGGCTGTAGACTACCTTTCTCCAACATTTGCAGCTCAGGGTCTTGAAGTGACCTTAGATTTAATCTCTTATTACTTGGATTGTCGTATTCCACTTACCAAATCAACGATTGGTGAGCCTGTTTGCACATTTAAGGATATGGACTAATAGGAAGGCAAGATAGTTAGCCACCTGAGGTAGATTAGATAGATTAGACATCCACCCTGCTTACGGTCTTACAAGGGCCAAGTCGGAGAGGTCTTTGTGGGTGTAAAAGTCCCAGATAATTAGACATCCACTCAAACTAGCCAAATGACGATAATAATCTAAACTATCAATAGCAGATAATTAGACATCCACCCTAATTAGCCAAATGATGATAATAATCTAAACTATCAACACCAGATAATTAGACATCCACCCCAATTAGCCAAAAAAGTCCCAGATAATTAGACATCCACTCAAACTAGCCAAATGACGATAATAATCTAAACTATCAATAGCAGATAATTAGACATCCACCCCAATTAGCCAAATGATGATAATAATCTAAACTATCAATAGTGTTTTTTTGGAGTTATTGCCATGCCTCGGTCAAGACAGTCGCAAGTGAGCTTATCGGATACACCTTATTATCACTGTGTTTCCCGCTGTGTACGCCGGGCTTTTTTGTGCGGTAAAGACCAACACACAGGTAAAAGCTATGAGCACCGCCGCCAGTGGGTGGAAGATTATTTGCTGCAACTTACTGCGGTTTTTGCCATTGATGTCTGTGCTTATGCAGTGATGAGTAATCATACCCATGTGGTATTGCACATCGATAAGGCCAAAGCCGAAGCCTGGTCCATGGATGAAGTGTTAGAACGCTGGCATATTCTGCATCAGGGCACCTTACTGACTCAAATGTATCTCAATTCTGAGTTACGTCCAAAGTTAAGTGAGGTGCAACTACAGGCCATTCACGCCACAGCTGAAGTCTATCGGACTCGCCTTTTTGATTTAAGCTGGTTTATGCGCCATTTGAATGAATACATTGCTCGAGCTGCCAATAAAGAAGACCAATGTACCGGTCGTTTTTGGGAGGGGCGTTTTAAATCTCAAGCCCTATTAGATGAAGCAGCCCTAGCAGCTTGTATGGCCTATGTGGATTTAAACCCGGTTCGCTCAAATATAGCGAGCACGCCTGAAACCTCAGACCACACCAGTATCAAACAGCGCATTCAGCAAGCCAAACAAGGTCAGCAACCCAAGCCGCTAATGCCCTTTGTTGGCAACCCCAGAGAAACCATGCCCAAAGGTTTACCCTTTGAGCTACAAGACTACCTGCAACTGGTGGAGCTCACCGGCCGCGTTATCAGAGAAGATAAACGTGGGTATATCGATGATGCACAAGCGCCCATTTTACAACGCCTCCAAATCGATGAGGAAAGCTGGTTAGCCTTGAGCACGGGTTTAGAGCATCACTTCGCCAGTGTGGTGGGCGCCGGTCACTCGCTAGAACGTTACAAACACCAGCACAAGCAACAACGAATTAAAGGTATGGGAGCTGCTAAACGCTGGCTTGATGTTGGGTAAGTAATTTATGGTCTGATTTTTTGTCGACTGAGTAGGTACTTAGCGTATCTCGAATCACTACGTTTTTCGCCCTCATGAATCGCTTCGCATTGACTAAAGCCCCAATATTTAGCGTTTTCAAGAACAAGTTGGCTCTTCAAAATTGATTTGAGTTGATGACATCGACGGATGCTCATTGGATAGTTAGAATGGCTGTCTAAATATTTAGTCTGTATGGCTGTCTAAATATTTAGTCTCTTAACTCATATCCAAGGCTTCCGGAACAGATTATTGTTAATTTGGCAAGTTTTTGTCACAATTAGTCACAGTCTATCGCTGCTTACCACGTATGATAACGGCCAGATTCATTTTCATCATAGGGGCGAATAAATTGAAACCTTCATGCGATAGACATCCATCAGATAGTTATTCAGCCGACAAGAAACACATCATGTTGGTAGAAGATGACATCGAACTTGCTCATTTGATGAAAGACTACTTCACTCATCATCACTTCACGGTGTCTTTGATTCAAAATGGCCTTGATGCGGTTCCTGCAATCCTAGAGCAACAACCAGATCTTGTTATTCTAGATGTGATGCTACCCGGACAAAATGGCGTTGATGTTTGCAAGCAAGTGCGTCAGAAATATCGGGGAATAATTTTAATACAGACCGCGCTTGATGATGATCTTGACCAAATCACGGGCTTGGAGTCCGGAGCAGATGATTATGTGGTGAAGCAGGTGAATCCTCGTCTACTTTTATCCCGCATTCATTCTCTTTTCAGGCGTGTGAATCGGCAAGTTCAGGCGCAGACTAATCAGGATTCCGATCAGACACGTCAATGTGGGGCATTGACGATATCTTATTCAGATCGGAGTGTTAAAATTAATGATCAGATTCTGGCACTCACGACTGCCGAATTCGAGCTTCTGGCATTATTGGCAGCTTCTCCGGGGAAGGTTGTAAGTCGAGAAACGATCATGCAAGAACTGCGTGGCTATGAATATGATGGCCTTGACCGTTCTATTGATCGACGTATTTCCAGATTGAGAAAAAAATTATCTGAAGACTTAGCTGAACAAACGTTTATCAAAACAGTGCATGGCAAAGGCTATCAACTCTGTTTCTAAGGAATCCGGTTTATGTTTCGAGCATTTTCAGGCTTATGGTTACTCGTTTTTATTCCCTTATGTTTTTTACTTTTCCCATCACGTTACAGTCCAATTCACTGGTTTAATCAACATATTGAGCAAGAACGGTATGTTCATCTCTATGGTGGAACACTGACCCTACTTGAGCAGCAGTTACTTATGCAGCCGCAGGCTGCATGGCCCCAAAAACTTGCTCATATTTCACCTTATTTTGGCTATGGACTATCACTCCAGCAGATGTCAACGCTATCCCTTTCTGAGTCACAGCAAGCAGCATTATCCGCGGGAAACATCTTGTTTATTAATGCTGAACCAGAGTACCTGTTGAAGCGGCTGCCAAACAGTGATTGGGTTATTCGTCTTTTTGTCGATATCACACAAGAAGAAGATATCGACAGGGCGTCATCTGGGACAATCTATCTGCTTAGGAAAGCTCTCGAGCAAACCCCTGTGACACAATGGCAAGCTTTGATTCAGCGACTTTCATCTCAATTTCATCTACGATTACAAAAGCAATCAACCATTGTATTCACGCCCTCAGAACAGGCTCAATGGGATAAAAGGGCCAGTTTTTGGCGATTTGATGCTACACATCAACTGGTTTTTTATACTGCAACGCCTGAAAAAGGGATGACATTGGTTGTATCATCGCTACCTTATTCTTCGAACACACCGATGGTGCTTTTAGTGGTTATTCTGATGTTCGTTTTATTGGTATCTGTCGGAATGTTTTTTTGGAGTTACCCGCTCTGGCGTGATCTGAAACGTTTGAGTGATGCGACAACACAATTTGGTCAGGGCGATTTGTCTCAACGCTCTCCGATTCCCAAGGTTGCAGCCGTGGCGAATCTTAGCCGGCAGTTTAATCAAATGGCACAACGTATTGAGCAAACTGTTCAGGGCCAACGCACACTTACCAATGCCATTGCTCATGATTTACGTCAACCCTTACATCGAATGAGATATGCTTTTGAGATACTCAATACATCGTCACTCACTGCGTCTGAACAGGCAAGGTACCAGCAAAGCATTGAGCACAGTATGCAAGATTTGGATCATCTCATTAATCAAACTCTTCAGCTTTCTCGTTATAGTCATGATCGCGAGCAAATCCGGTTTTCTGAACAGGTTTTGGCGCAATTGCTGCAAAAGGAGTGTAACCATGTTGCTCTCGCAAATCCGTCGCTGTCTGTGGTATTGCATGCTGCGCCGTTAATCCGTTTACGAACCACATGGATTGATCCAACAGCGATCCGGCGCGCTATCAATAATTTATTGAGTAATGCTTGCCGTTATGCCGTAACGACGATTGAAATCCATCTCAATTATGATGCAGGGCAAGATCAGTGGGTGATTGATGTGTGTGATGACGGACCAGGGGTTCCTCCTGAGCATCGTGAACAGATTTTCAATCCTTTTGTTCAACTGGATAACGCTTCCCGAACTCAGGAAGCTGGCCATGGCCTTGGGCTGGCAATTAGTCAACAAATTGCACACTGGCACCATGGGCAGCTTACGGTGAGCGATTCCCTCATGGGTGGCGCTTGTTTTACCTTCCGGTGGCCATGTCATCCTCAATTATTACCTGTTTCGAATTAGCCATGTATCGAGCTATTTCAACACGGATTTCGCCCTTTTTTGACCCTCATTTGAGGTTGTCTCAATCTGTCACAATTAGTCACGAAGGGGCTACAGACGCACCTGATACTTCATCTCTAGAATAGTCTCATTAAACATTTATCCATCCACAAGTAGTGAATAACATTATGAGAAATAAAGAAGTAAAAACCGTCAGAATTCTTTCTATGGTGATAGCGAGTCTCTTAGTTTCCGTGCATCAGCCTGTGTTTGCCCAAACGAATAGCTTTGGGCTGTCTTTGGGGGTTGGTTCAATGAATGTAGACGACGAAGCAGACAATGATGAGACTAATACAGCCTGGACCGGGTCTATCGAGTATGAGCGACGCTTTTATCCATCTTTTGCTATGAAAGTTAGTGGGCATATCGGGAATGCGACAAGCGTTAAAATCAAAGATATTGGTAAGACGACCACTTCAGAGCGAGATATTGACTACAAAGCTATCTCTCTGAGTGCCGTAGGATACTATCCTCTCGCACAAAACCATGAGCTTTATCTCTCTGCCGGAATCAATGCCAATGAAGTAAAAATGGACCCTAAATCGGGCCCATCTACCGATAAGGATGGTATTGGTTATACCGTGCAGGCTGGTTGGCAATATCATTTCAATCAGAGAACAGCGATGCATGTTGGCATACAGCGCTTGGGACTTAAGGATGTTGACATCAATACCGCCAATATCGGCTTAAGCGTGTCATTTTAAGTCATTCTGTTTTAGTCAACCCAAATTGGACACTTTCAGTTGCAATAAAAGGGGCAGAGTAACTATAAATATCTGCACCCTTTAGCGTCTTGCTCTCTTAACTAAAAATGAAAAGAGAAGACGAAGATAACTAGACAGCCACCCCAACTACAGATTTGAGTTGATAACATCGACTGATGCTTATTCGATAGTTAAGATGTTTGTTAAGATGGCCGATAGTTAGAATGGCTGTCTAAACTAGAACACCGGATGATTAGACCCGATTGCTCTTTGGAAAACAGCGGAAACGGGTCGTTAAAAAATATCGGCAGTTTATCTATGAGGGAAGTGAGAAAGCCGCTTTATTCATAGATCCCCTTATAAATCTTCCAACCCTGCTGAATATCTCAGATTCTCTAGATATATTGATTATAGTGAATGATGGATGGTGGGGATGTAAGCATGACGTATTGGCTCCTCTTCCCTTATATTAAGACTTGCATCTTATGGTGTGTCTCTAGTTCGGCTAAACCTCGTTTAATGCAGAAGATTGAGACTTTCACTGGGATCATTATGGTTAGGTTTTTATGTCTGTCTTCATCATGTTGAAGGAGTAACATATGGAAGATTTAGAACGTCAAGAACATCTTCAAGCAGTAACAAAGAGGTTAGTATCTTTCACGGGGTTAATTTTGCTTATATTAGCGATTGGCTTGTATGGATTACATGATGATAAGAGGTCATACCTAGTCACATTAGTATTTGCCTCTGGGCTGTTAGGCGGCTTTGTGAGCATTCAACAGCGACTACCGAAAATAAAATTGCAAGAGTTAAAGACATTATCAACCTCTTGGGTATCTATAACACTGATCCCGATAAATGGTGGAATATTTGCGTTAGTTCTTATGCTGATGTTTATCGGTAATATAATTCAAGGTGAATTATTTCCTGAATATCCGAACAAATTCAATATTTCTAACGCGAATGATTTTTACCAATGGATATCTTTGACTTACCCCAAAACAGGTGAAGATATAGCCAAATTGTTTTTCTGGTCATTTGTCGCAGGCTTTAGTGAAAGATTTGTCCCACAGATAATACGCAAAACAAGCGAAAACAAAACGTAGGCAATTCAACGAGCCCAAGATATTGCGGCTTGGAATAAAAGGGGGGAGGGCCTGATGTTCCTCGAATATACTCATGCTTTTTCAGTCCCGTATTTAGCAGGGTTCGTGCAGAGTATCTTTAGCGTATCTAAGGCTTTACGCTAGTGAGCGTTGTTTAATCTGATTCTTGTGCCTTGGTCGTTTATTAAGCAAGTTATAGGGGGTAATAGAGAACGTTGCGATGCTCAATTGAATTAGCCAGATAACGATAGTGTTTGCCCGCGGCTTTCAACGCTAGACCAGTGAAGTACAAGATAAGATGGGTGAGAGCGGCAATCATGAGTAACACGCTAAGCCACCTTATGTTTTGGGTTCTAGATGGGGTCATTCCCAGCCCTGTTTTTACATTTCTAAAACTTCTTCAATTTGCATCCGAGTGGCGTAAATTTCTCTACAGCTTTTGGTGTATAGCCAGCTAGAGGCTTAATGACGTAGCAATCAACCAAGGCTCTTTCTCTCGAGGGAGTATTGGGTTCAGATCTTGTTTTTTTGCTTACAATAGCTCAAGTTTTACTTAGGCTATTTTTGATGGTGTTAGGATGATGATTATCTGATTACTCTTTGGAAAACAGAGGAAACGGGTCGTTAACAAATATTGGCAGTTTGTCTATGAGGGAGGTGAAAAAGCCGCTTTATTCTCGGGTAAGCAGGATAGTGGCTAAAAGCAAAATCTGCCCCTGAGTTACACTCAAATTTGCTCATCGTTCTGGTGAGTAAACTCCTTAAGCTATCCAGTCCTAAAGCCTAGAGACGTGATTCGATGAATAAAGATGGAAAACTCAACCAGCTAAAGTGCAAGGTTTGCAGGTATAGATGAAAGCCTTCTTATGGCTGGCATAAGTTTTTTGCTGAGCTCGTCGAGGTAAAGTAGGATGAGGAACGAGAACAATAGAAAAATAGCTATTGGTCAGACCTAGAATCTATTAAAGCATTTGCTAGTGAAGATATAGATGTCGAACAACCTTATCCAGAAGATGAGCAATATGAATTAAATCCTGATGCACATGTGACGCATTATAAATTTCGTGAAAATAGTTGGCTATAATTAATGTTAGTGTTACTCCGATCACAGAATTATTATAAATATCTAAGAGGCTCTATTTGTTTGCTATAAAAAATCCAATGAAACGCAAATGCTTTGGCATCATTTAATAATTAATGTTGTCATTAGTTGGTTTTGGATTTAGCGTGCTGCCAAGTTCAATCATGTTATCGTTTATTTTATTTGAAACACTTCACTGATATGTGTCACGTTATGCTTGGCTGTGGTCTAGGGAGGTGGCGATGAGTCAAGTCGGTACCATTAGCGCAGCCATCCGTTCAGCGCGAGTTGTTTTTAATTCCTGTGGGGATGTTACTCGGTGTGGATGAGCGATCGCTAGGCGAGTCGCTCTCTGTCTCAAATCAATTCTATCGCTACACATTTTATCGACTTGCCTATCGCTCTATACATCGACTTACTCGCGCCTACTATCGACTCAAATAAGGTTATTTTTGTAGACCATAGAAGGCTAACAATTAGCAAACCGCATTGGTCGCGAGTGTTTATTGATACTTTTAACTACTGTGTATTGACGGGGGATAGTTAAAATTTAGAATCTAGATCACAAATTTTGAATGCAAATCTGGCTTTCTTTTCATTCTGGATTAAAGGCGTCTCGAACCTTACAAGAAGCAAATTGTCGATAACTAATATATTTTGTGCGCTAAATCTAAAATCGAGATTTTAAAAAAATAAAACAGTATTTTTATTTTGTTTTTCTTGTTAGTTTGTTTGTAGATATAGAGGGTTCCCAAATTATTTTTTTCAAAAAAAATGAAACGAGTATATGAGGGGGAAAACAAACTTTTTATGTTTTTTATATATCTAAAAATCAAAATTCTATTTGAAAATAGGCATCGGTTAGGAAACCGAAAATGTTTATTTTCAACATTATTCGGAGAATAAAATGAATAGAACGATTCTAGCTGCGTCATGTTTGGCGGCCAGTTTAATGACTGGATATTCAAGTGCAGCCACTATGGATATGGCAAGAGTGGTTATGCCTGCCAATGACGGTTGGGCTGCTGCTGAAGGTCCTGTTACAGGTGGGGCGAAAGCGACTGATGCACATGTTTATACGGTGAGCAGTCGAAAAGCGTTAGTCGATGCGTTGTTAGCTGCTGGCGACAATGCAAAAATCCTCAAAATTAAAGGTACCATCAACTTGTCATCTGATGATCAAGGTCGGGAATTGACTGAAGAAGATTACCGAGTTGCACCTTACAATTTTGAAGATTATAAAAATGCTTACGCGCCAGCAGTTTGGAACGTGAAGCCACTGATCAAGAAGCGTCCAAATAGAAAATTGACCGGCCCTCTTGAAGAAGCGCGTGTTGCCTCGCAAAAAAATCAGAAAAAACAAATCGTTATCGACATCCCATCGAATACCAGCATTATTGGTTTAGGCACTGATGCCAAAATCGTTAAAGGCATGCTACATATTGGCAAAGGCTCTGAAAACATCATCATTCGCAACATAGCCTTTGAAGATGCCTTCGACTACTTCCCAGATTGGGATCCAGGCGATAGCTTTAAACTTGACTCAAGCTACCCTGGCTGTCAGGCAGAATACGTTGATGTGAAAACCGGCCCACAAATGTGTTCAGGTGGCCGTTGGAACTCAGAGTATGATTTAATCTCTATCGCTGGCGGTAAACGCGTTTGGGTTGATCACTGTACCTTCTCTGATGGTGACCGTCCGGATTCAATGTTCCCACCGGTTTACCCATTCCCTCAGAATGAGATTACCCAAAAAGTTCAACACCATGATGGTTTGATCGATATTACTAACCAAGCTGATTTTGTAACTATTTCAAATAGCTACTTCCATGATCATGATAAAGCGTTTTTGATTGGTAATAGTGATAAGAAAAAAGCTGATACGGGTCACTTACGTGTGACGTTACACAGCAACTATTTCAATAATGTTGGCCAACGTATGCCACGTGTTCGTTATGGTAAAATTCACTCATACAATAACTACTTTGTAGGTGATGCATCTGGTGATGGTGTTGGTGATACACGTTATGCAAGACACGTAAGTTCTTTGAAAAACAAACCGCACCATAACATTTTGCGTCAAGCTTTGGGTGCCGGTAAAGAGTCTGCTATCTACTCAGAAGCCAACGTATTTGAAATCGCAAACGGTACAGCCGCTAATGCAATTGGCAACATGAAAGGCAAAGTAGCATTCGATACTGGCTCTATGTTCAATGGCAAGATGATTGATGTGATTGCTGAGGCAAATAAAGTGAGCAGCAAGAAGAAACAATTGTCTAAAGATGTCGGTTGGAAACCAACTCTTTATGGTGACGCGCCAGCGATGCCAGCAAGTGAAGTGGTTGAGTATGTGAAAGCAAACGCAGGTTCTGGTAAGCTTTAATCGCTTCAGAGCAAACCTTTAATATGAAAAGCCGATGCTAACGCATCGGCTTTTTTTATATCTAATTTTAAGCTCGCGATTTTCATTCATGTTTAGCGCGTTGGATGAGAGTTATAAACAACGCTTTTGTGAATAAAGCTAATCGACATCCTCTATTTGATTACGCATCTATATCAGAGCGAGCAGTATCAATTCAAATGGCTTTAAACAAGGTGCATGCTTACAGGCCTTCATCTTAAGGCGAGACCATGGAACGCAGCATAAAGCTATTTGAAACTTACCGACCAGATAACAGGACCAGTTTACCATTTGGTTTTGTTATTTCTAAGGGCTCCTCCATTGCGCTATTATTGGCCTTGAGTTCACAGCGCCTTGCATTTTCAGGGGGACTCTCGCTGGTGCTTGTTGAATTTGATTTTACTTGGTAATGGCGATGTGTGAGTAGCTTGGCTGGCGATGCTGAAAGGCTAAAATTTCTTCCTTTTGGATCACTCCGCGACAATATTGATTGCTCGGCGAATGGTGTCACTGATTTGTGGTGACTTTATTTTTCGATATGTTGGTTAAGGTCGATTAAGGTCGATTAAGAAAACCAAACTCATAGCGTATGACGCTATGAGTTTTTTATTTTTGGCGAGCTGGAGCAGTACAAGGGCATCACATTTCTCGAAGCTAAATGGTCGATTGCGAGATCGAATATTGCCTTCGATTTATATCAACTAAGCGAGATATTGCCTAATCATGGTCGACTTTTAGTTAGCATTTGTTTGCTTAAATGATGTTCATCATTGCGCTTGGCTAAGTGATTTTTCTGGTTATTCAATCCGCCTGCGGCTTGAGAGTTAAGATGTGCTTTTTTCATTAACCAGTGGTTCATTTCATTTTTGGCAAAGGCGCTTGATTGCTCTGCGGCAACGTTATACGAGATTAAGGGGTCGTATTTAGCGTGATTATTATGTTTGAGTCGTCAAACAAATCACCTTTTGTCATAAAACTGTCAAACAACCTTGTTTAACTACCGCCGCATTTATACATAAGGAACATGAAATGAAGCAGATCGTTAAACCCCTCGTTTTCGCCGCAGCCACCTCGATGTTTTCTTTTTCTGTTTTATCGGCAGAAATTAAGAACGTCATTTTAATGATTGGTGATGGCATGGGCCCGCAGCAAGTCGGGTTATTAGAGCTATACGCGAACAATGCACCGCATTCTATCTATCGCGGTGAAACCACTGCATTGTATAAGCTGGCCCAGGAAGGCGTGATCGGTTCTTCGTTAACTAATCCAGAGGAGGCCATCGTTGTTGACTCTGCATGTTCTGCAACGATGTTAGCGACCGGGGTATATACCGCCTCTGAGGTGATCGGAATTAACTCAAATGGCGATCATGTAGAAACGGTGCTGGAAAAAGCCAAACGGATGGGCAAAGCCACCGGACTGGTTTCTGACACCCGTCTCACCCACGCGACTCCTGCAGCCTTTGCTGCCCATGAACCGCATCGTTCTTTAGAAAATGAGATTGCGTCTGATATGTTGGCAACTGGTGCCGATGTGATGCTGTCTGGTGGTATTCGTCATTGGATCCCTAAATCTACCAATGATAAAGGGGAGACTTATAAGGCGCTTGAGTTATTGACTCAGGGCGATGTGAAGCTTAAGTCTAAGCGTAAGGATGAGCGCAATTTGCTGAATGAAGCGCAAACCCAAGGCTACAGTTTGGCATTTAATAAAAATATGTTGGCAAATGCGTCAGGTGACAAATTATTAGGTTTGTTTTCTTATTCGGGGATGAATGACGGCATTGCTTATAGCCATACTAAAAATGATCCGAAACGCACTCAACCAACATTGAAAGAGATGACAGACAAAGCTCTGGAGGTATTGGCTAAAGATCAGGACGGCTTTTTCCTTATGGTGGAAGGGGGGCAAATTGATTGGGCTGGACATAGTAACGATGCTGGCACGATGTTACATGAAATGATCAAATTCGATGAAGCGGTCAATTCAGTTTATGAGTGGGCGAAAGGTCGTGAAGATACCTTGATCATTGTGACCGCAGACCACGAAACAGGTTCGTTCGGTTTCAGCTATTCTTCAAATGACTTACCAAAACCAGAAAAACGTACTGGCGAAGCATTTCAAAAACGCGATTATGCGCCTAACTTCAACTTTGGTAAGTTTGATATTTTAGACGGTTTGTATAATCAGAAAATGAGTTATGCAGATATGCTTGCTCAGTTCGACAAATTGGATAAAGCGCAACAAACTCCAGATCATTTAGCTGAAATTGTGAACGCAAATAGTGATTTTTCGATTACCTCTGAGCAAGCAGCTCATGTGATGGCAACCAAGCCAAATCCATACTATAAAAAAATGCATAGCTACTTATCTGCGAATGATGTGCCTGCTATTAATGACTTCGACGCGTTCTTCCCTTATAACGACCGCGGTAACGTATTAGCGCGCCAACATGCGACGGGCCAAAATACGGTTTGGGGTACGGGCACGCATACTCATACTCCGGTCAATGTTTTTGCGTGGGGACCGTTAAAAGAAATCATTCCGGTTTCTCGAATTATGCACCACTCTGAATTGGGTCAATATATTAAAGATATGGTGAAATAGTCGGCGGTTTTCACGCTAATATTTACACGATGTTCTTGTCAAACGGTGCTAAGCAAAGGTTTAGCACCGTTTTTACATTTATAAATAAGAATTAGTTTATGGAGAATGCGCAGTGACCGAACCGCCAGCACTGTTCGGATTATCCTTTAGGTATCAGAGCCCAAAGGCTCTATCGAGCGTGTTCAGTTCGCTGCCTGCACCTAGTCTGACGAATCATCAATAGTAACAACCCCAAGCCGATTAACCAGCTGCTTTTGGGCTCAGGTACGCTGACCGCCGCTAATGTTAAACCAGTAATGCGCTCGCGCTGGATGCTGGTTGTGTGATTATCGGTTTCGAAGTTTCGGCCAAAGAACTCGATTGAGACTATTTTATCAGCCTCTGTTTCTGCAAATAAATTGACATAGCCATAAGGCTCGCGTTTATTTCCGCTCACTCTCGTTGGGCTGCCGTAGTGCTCGGGTTCCAATACGGCTGCATCTAAAATTTGGTGAGTAGCAAACATTAAGTTTTCAGACTTGGTGGTAATACTCAATTGATTACCACTATCACCTGCGCTCCACCAAAAACCAAAATACCCGACGGCTTGGTCAAAACTTAATTTTACAGCGCTGTTATTCGGAATAAATAGGTATTTCCCTTCGCCAAATGCCCCCCCATAAACCCCAAATTTGTGGATCTTCGCGGTGCCTTTTTTTACCGAGTAATAGCCAAAATCGGCTTGGTAACCCTTGGCTAGGCTGTTGTTCGATAGTTGGTCAAAATCTTCGGTGAGGGTTAATCCGCTCACTTGAGAGCTTTGAATGCCTGGTTTTTCGATACTGTAGATAACGCCTGCCTGACTAGCTAATGAAGTGAATACTGTTGTTAGAATGCTTGAACAGAGTGTGAGTTGCATGAGTATTTTGTGAAATTTTGCTTGCATTTGATACCTCGACTGGATCGCGCTAGCGTTGGTGGTTTTAGGTGCTGTTGATTACCGAGTAGTCCAGTTTCATGCCAGTTTTATTATATTTTTATTTTTCAATTGCTTATCGCTTAGTTCTTATTGAAATAGAATACATTTCTCGAAATGCAAACTAGGTATTCGCTTTTTGCAAATTCGATTATTCTTTTGATAGTTCAAGGGGGAAGTACAGTTTGTGGGAGAGGGACTCGTTATTGACTTGACGGTGCTCTCTTGGTCACTGAATCGTTTATTTAATTGATGATTTGTATTTGTTAGCTTTATGACAGGAAGGAATCATAGAATAATTATTGTTCCTGATAATTTTTGAGTTTAAATTGGCTTGTACAAGGATAATATTGTATTAGTTGTTTGGTTATATATATGAACCACAACTAATACATGCAGTTATACTTTAGAAAACGGCATTATATAAGTGTCTATTTTCAATGGGTTTTTGCCTGGTTTGTGTTACTAAAATCTACTTTTGTATATAGAAATTTTTATATTATTATTGCTAAGCAAAGCTTTAAAAATACCAGCCAATTAGATTTAAATACATCCGCAGGCTGCGCCTATAAAAATTTAATTACACCCGAATTCAACTCCGAACTGCGACATTCTTAATTCTCAAGCCGCTTCCATTATTTCTTTGAAAATGACGGCGGGTTGCTTGAATCCTAAACATTTTTTCGGACGATAATTTATCCTTCGCTGAGCCCTCTCAATATCCTCATCACTGACAGTTCTTAGGTCTGTTCCTTTTTTAACGTATTGTCTCAATAAGCCATTAGCGTTTTCATTAGCTCCTCGTTCCCAAGAGCTATAGGGATGAGCAAAGTAAACCTCGGCCTCCAATGCCTCTGCTATTTCTTCATGGCCAGCAAATTCGCGACCATTGTCAGCTGTAATTGTATGAACGAATTCTTTGTAAGGCATTAGCATATCAATGGTTGCTTTCGTCACATCTTTTGCCGACTTTGAGGGAACTTTTTTTGTCAGATAGAAACGTGTTTTACGCTCTAAAATGGTGATGACAGCTCCTGTCCCGTGTTTACCTAAAACCGTATCAATTTCCCAGTCACCAAAACGTTCGCGGCTCTCAACAACTTCTGGCCGTTCATCTATCGAAACAGCATTTTTGATAGCAGGCGCTTTCTCTTTCTTACCTCGTCGATACCGTTTGTGGCCTTGGCGTAAGTGTCGAAAGAGTTTGCCACCCTGTCGCTTATTACGAGCAACAAAACGGTAAATCCACTCATGACTCACGTTAGCTCCAGCGCGGGTTAAGACATTAGATATTTGCTCTGGACTCCAATCAATAGTCAGCAACAATTCTACAAAACCTATGCGTGACTGAGATATTCGATACTTACGAGCTTGCCTTCGTTTCACTACCGCTAATTGATGGGCTCTATCTGGCAGATACTGCTCCTTCTTACCACATCGCTTCAACTCTCGATAAATAGTTGAGCGGTGGCATTTAACTGTATTGGCAATTTCTGGTACTGAAATCCCCTGTTCCAAAAGGGCTGAAATCTGATATCTTCTCCCCTCGGTCAACTGCTGATAATTCATGGTAGTACTGCTTGTTTCTTTGGCGAGAAGAGCGTACCACTTTCGGCAGTTGGCTTCCTCTTCTACACCTTTCCATGAATGTCGCAGTTATTATCTGAAATCGGGCATGTTTAAAAATAACGTATGGTGCTTAGATGAGTCAGTTAACTAGCTTAAGTCATCAGAGTACATTGTGACATCTACCTTATGCCATCGTTCATCCGCTTGAAGGCATAAGTAAGCACTGTTATTTGCCGCGCACGACCCTGTTCCCTCCGAGAATGCAGTATCGGGTTGTTTGTGATCGGGATAATCATTGTAAACAACTCTCAAGGCTGGTCTGGCAATCGACCACTTAGTTCAGTTCAACTGGGGGAGCAATGGTCAACAAGAGGTGAGTGTTGCAGGCTATTTTAGATGAAGCAGCAAAGCTAGCGATTAATGCTTTTGATTCCTCACGCATTATGTCGGTGATATAAAAAAGCAACTGGTCAATGCTTAGATAGCCGTCAAGCTCCAATCAAGCGCTAAGATTTATCTCGCTCCGATACTTAAACCAGATCGACAGCTATACCTTGTCGAAGAGTGTTTTCCGCTAGGCTTATATTCTTAGCAGAAGCCAGATACCAATACTTATTCCCAAGCGTTTTCTTGTCGCTGCGTGAACAGAGAACTCTCAGTAACCCTTCGAGTAAATCTGAGGGTGGTTTATTCGCATCGATGATGCGCCTGTGGGGACTTACTCGAAGCGAACCATCGCTGCATTAGGCTTGGTATTCGTTGCGATGCGCTAAATTATTTGTATATGCTGGCATTCAGGTGCGCATAAAAATAGCTCTAAATGACTAGCAGCGGTTTCACATCGATAGGTGTCAGTTATTCGAGAAAGCTCCCTTCAATTAGTTTTTATCAATTGGTGGAGCGGTATTTACTAAGTGCTATTTTTAAACGAGTCGAGAATATATCGGACTCAAATAACGGTACTAGTCTATTGAATGCGATTTTGTATTGTAAAATATTGTTGTTTCTGGAATTGAACACTGTAGTCAACTCTATACAGAGTTTAAATCCTCTGCAGCTGCCATATGGAATAGTGTTTTAATCTAGAATATATATTCTAGCGGTCTAATATATGGCATTTGTCTTATTCTAGGTATTTTGCTTATTCACAAAAAAATCACACCGGAAAAGTAAATGACTTCCCTCTGCCTTCATTGAGAGAAATTTATTAAAGGTTTTGCTTCTAAGCCCTTAAAAATCATCTAATATATATAAAAACGATAAACGAGAGGGTAAGCAGAAGTGCTACAATAATTAATCTTTTATTTCTATCTCCCATCTAAGTCATATATTCATCCCGGCCAAGTTAGGTCGAGATATTGACTGTTTTCTGATTTGTGAAGTGATACATAGAGAGCTTATATGAACAAATTTAAACTTCAAATTGTTGGCACGCTCAGTGCCATTATCCTCATCATCGTAGTGCTACTATCGAGTCTAAGTTTTAATTCTTTCAGAACAGAAAGTATTTATTTACATGAAGAATTACTTCGTGAAAGAACGATCACTGTTGAGACTAAATTGAATGAAAAACTCAAAGCTTATAAGCAGATGTTATCTTCGATTCAAGTTGCTCCTAAGGATTTTTCCGACGCAGGCCTATCTGAAAAATTGGTCACTGAGCTGAAGGCATTACGTCGTTCGATGGGCAAGATAGGCGATGGTGTTGCGGTATTTAACAGAGATGGTGAAGTGTATTTTGAAACTGGTAAAAAGCTTAGTTTTAATGTGAAGGATTTGAACCGTGCATTTTACACGGCCTTGTTCAAACAAGGAGAAAGCTTTTTTGTCTCGCCTCCTTTTGAGTCGAAAGAAAGTGGTAATACGGTTGTCGCGATTGCTTATAAGCTCAGCGATTCAGCAGCCGTGGTGGCGAATGTATATTTGGCTTCAATACTTGAAGATATTGCGAACCGTAAAGATATGGTTTTATACACCGCCGATGGCACTATTTTGCTATCCGCCTATCCAGATTTTGTCGGCAAAAATATCTTTACCAAGCGCCCTCTATATAAACAGTTTAGCCCAGAGTCACCGAAGTTATCTTACGAAAGCGAAGTGAATGGCGAAATGGTCGCCTTCACTGCTTTTTGGGGAAAACTTGAACAGGCGAATATGAACTTTATTACTTACATTCGTAATGATCAAATTCATGAGAGTGCAGATGAGCAGTTATGGACATCTATTGTTATCGGTTTGTTTTGTCTGATTATTGCTATTTTAGTTTTATTAGTGGCCTTGAATAAGCTGGTGATTAAGCCGGTTGGCGGCGCTCCCGATGACATTGCAGCTTTAATGGAAAGTATGTCGAAGGGACATTTAAGTCAAAATCTAAAGGTGACGGGTCAAGAGACAGGGATCTATCTTTCATTGGTGAATTTATCCAGACAACTGAATGAGTTGGTTAATAACTCTCGAAGCATTTCTGAAAGTGTTTCTTCGGCATCTCAAGAGTTGAATGTGGTTATGAATGAGACTCAGAACAATGCCAATCAAGAGTTGATACAAGTCGAACAAATCTCAACTGCGATTAATGAGTTGTCATCAACTTCTCAAGAAGTGAGCAGTAAGGCGGGTTTAGCGGAACAAGATGCCGAAAAAGCTCAAGCGAATGTGTCCAGTGGGCAGTTGGTTTTAGAAGAAAATATTCGTCTTACGGATCAAATTCATCACTCGGTAACAGAGGCTGCCACTATTGTGGAAGAACTCAGGCAGTTTGCTATTGAAATTGGCTCGGTCACTGAAGTGATTACCAGTATTTCGGAGCAAACTAACCTTCTGGCGCTCAATGCCGCGATTGAAGCTGCTCGCGCTGGTGAACAAGGACGTGGTTTTGCGGTGGTTGCCGATGAAGTGAGAAACTTGGCATCGAAAACTCAATCATCGACAGTCAAAATTCAAGAGATTATCGAAAAACTGCAATCTCAATCGGATAAAGCAAATCAGCATATGATTGGGAATGTAGAGTTGATTGAAGGCTCAGTAACTTTGGCCGACCAGATCAAAGCATCTTTTGAAGATATTTCGACAGCGGTAACATCTATTTTGGACATCAATAGCTTGGTGGCCGAATCTTCACAGCAGCAATTCATGGTGACGGAAGACATTTCGAAGATTACGACACAAGCTTTTGACTCCGTGAATCAAAATGTTGCAGCGGTGAGTCAGACTTTACAAGCATCGGAAGAGTTAGCGCAGCTGGCTGAATCGCAGAAAAAAGAGTTGTCTTTCTTTCATTAGTAAATCAAGTTCGCTTGTGTTCAAAACTTGGCTTGGTCGCTTGAGACGGCAAAGCCAAGGGCCGAGCACTAGGCCCATCATCAAGAAAGGCTCATGTCTTGCTGAGTCGTGGTGGGCTCGAATAGCTTGATTGGCGTTGATAAGCCTTATGGCGGATACTTCAAGTCGCACTCAAGGGTATCTATCCTTATGCGAAGCATTGATTTAAGGACTGGCTTGCCAGTGTTTTTTTAGTGCTGTAACAAACTGTTGATCCTTATGGTCAACATTGGAAACGTAAAGTATAAACTCACTACCGTCTTTTCGAATGACCGTCACGGTCGAGTTTTTGTTGACGGTTTTTGCCCAATCAACTTTAATCTGTCGGATCTCGCTATAGGATGCTAGCTGTTTGTTTATTCGTTGCTCATCGTCCTTCCAATAGGAGAACACATGGCGCTGGGTGAAGCCATTTCCATCATTTCCCACAAAGAATAAAGCATCACTATAAAAGTAATCTATTTGATCTCCGGGTTTAATAATGCCCTGACGCTGCATGGTTTTTATATCGTGGTCTAGCAGCCATGTACCTTTCACAACGGTATCACTTGGAATGACTCCAAATGATGAACTTACTTGAAATATAAATAATGGGGCCGTTAATATCGTCAATAAATAGTGGCGGAAACGCCACTTTGAGTTTCTCAACATGGCTGCTGAATCTGGGCCATTAATAAATAAAATATAGTTTGCTAAAGGAATCACGAGGGCAACACTAAGTAATAATGAAAGGAGTTGCCAATAGTCTGTATTAATGATGAATCCACTTGCTGAATAAATCAAAGCAAGTAATATTGCAAGCCATTTGTTGGGTAAGTGGCTTTGAGTAAAACGTTGCTCATTATCAGTTTTGAGTTTACGCCATAGTGGATAATACCAAAAAATACTGAAACAGGCTCTGGCCCAAGGCATTGAAGCGTTTTGTTCTTGCTGTTTTATATATTGAAAGTTCTGATAAAACCAATATACGGCGTATAAGCCAAAGCTCAGTACCCACATCAGGGCTAGCTTTACTATCGAGACCGGAAAGAACAGCGCTTCAGTCTGGTCGACAGTGTGCTTACGCTCCATGAGCCATAATAACATCACCAGTAAATAGAGCGCTCCATATACCATAAGTATGGTGGTAGCTGTTAGATACTGCATCAGCCAAGCGAGCGTCGGATTACCATCAGCTGCTGACGAATGACTTTGAATGATGCTATAGCTGAGGTGGTCTTGGGTTTTTTGGATAGCCTTACGATAAGCTGAGTAATCTTCTGGTGATATATGATCCAGTTTACTTTGATATTGATAGATTAAACTTAGCTGTTGTTTCGCTTTATCGAATTTAACCTGATGACTGAAGTGAAAAAATGGATTGTCTTCAACAAAGCTCTCATTATCAAAATTCCAGTCGCCGTCTGTTAAATCGATATCAATGGTTTGTTCTACGCGATGCGGATAACTGAGATAAAGCGGGTCAATCCGGCTTAAATCATCGGGAACCTGAAGCGAGGAACTCACTAAATTCGCATAAAAATCGGCTTGAGTGCGCTGTTGTTCGGAGTCGTTTTGCCAAAAGTTTTCAATTTGGTATTGCTCGTCGCTGCGCAATATATTCAGTTCGGTGTCATCCGTATATCGAATGGCTTGTGATACTGATGTTTTTGGGTAATACCCCTGAAAAAACTTTAAATAATCTTGCTGGATTTGCTCGAGACTATTTTCGGCTAAACGCTGGCGCTGTCTTTCGGCATCTTTACCGATATCTTGGGTTGTTGATAAGAACTGGCTTGGGCCTTCATCGGCAAGGATAAAGTGGTCGTGAACCAAAATGCCATGCTTGGCCTGAGAGACTTGCATCTGCGTTAATTGCTGGTGGTCTTTTAATAGCACCAAGGCCTCGCCAAAATCGGCTTGGTAAATATTATCGATGTGACCATGTTGAAAACTACGGGTGGGATCGAGCCAATAACGCCGTCCTTTATATTCAAGATAGGTAATCACATGATCAAAGGCCTGAACGTTTGGCAAGATGCTATCCAATTTGTCTTCGGTATTTACTAGCGCCGGATAAGCCTTAAATCCTAATTCTTTGAAGAGTGTGAGTAATAATACGGTTTTGTCTTTACAGTCGCCGTAGCGATTACGCAGCGTTTCGAAAGCAGGGGTGGGAATGTGTGAGTTTTGGTTGAGCTCGATGGCAAAGTAGCGAATTTCATCTTGAACGAAACGTAATGCGGCTGAAATTTGTGCTTCTCGATCGTGATGCTGTGTTTGAATATCGCTGACTAAGTTTTTGATGTGTTGGTCGGCGATCATCGCATCTCGGTAGAATGGTTCACTCCAACGAGCGACTTCCGCCCAAGACTGAAGCTCACTAAAATAGACCTTTGCTCTGGGATCGAAGCCAATCGGTGTATTGTCCTCAATTTTTAGCGCTTTAATCCAATTTTTTTGGATCAGGTATTCTGTCCCATGAACTGTTTGATTTTGGATGACCTCTTGCTCAGTATTTTGTAACTGGTAGTAAAGTGGTGTGGCTTTGTTCCATAGGATCCGTAACGAAAATTTAGCCAAAGGAACCGACCAATTGAGTAAGCGTTGATAGGCAAAAATATTTTGGTAGGCTGGATTCATGCCCTGGATACTGTAACTGTATTCGATAATATCGCCGACGCGAATATCATCGAGAATGATATTAAGTGTCATTTCCCCCTGATAGACCAGTTTTTCCAATTCTTCTTCACGTTGGAGCAGCTTGATAAGTGCCGAGTTGCGTTTATTGATGGGCTGCAGGTCTCTAATCACTTGGACCGAATGCAAGCGCAATTGTTGGTAGCTAGGGTCAAAGTCGATATTGATTTGGGAGTTATTTTCGACCCCTGTTTGATTCACGATGTAATCAGCATAGTGATAGTAGAACTGTGATTGTTGCTCTTCAACCTTGAGCTGAGTATCCGCTAATAAGTAATAGACACCATTTTGAATTTGATTATTTTGAATAAGCTCGGGATCAGGGAGAGCGGTCTCGCTCACCCAGTTTGGTTTTGGTGCGGTGGGAATATGATCGTCGGCCTCACTCATCGCACAGAAAATCAACAGCAAGCAGAGTAATAATTGAAGGGATATTTTATGTTGAACAATCTTCATTTGCTGTGACTTTAATCCTTTAAAACAGCTAATTACATGAATGTTAGATTTTTGTACATTTTGTCAGTATGCCATTAGTTTACAGTTGACTCAATAAGATCAAAAAAAACAGACTCTTATGATCGAGCACAGCGGAATATACGTGATTAGGTGGTGCGATATAACAATATTTAAAAATGTGTGTGATGTTCAAGATATTTAATTCGCTCTATGGTGAACACCGTTCTATATTTTAGTGGCACCACATTGATTTCATACCGCAATAGTATGTTAAGAACGCTTATTGTCATAGTAAAGGGGAACCTATGTTCGCAACCAAATTGAAAGCAGAATTAGCCAAAAATATTGAAATGATGAGCGAACTAGAGGGGATAGTGTCTTCGATTAAAGCCAGTGTTGCCACCATCGAATTTTCGACAGATGGAAAGATACTCGATGCCAATCCTTTATTCTTAAAGACGATGGGCTATCAACTTGATGAGATAGTTGGTAAACACCATTCGATGTTTTGTAAGTCAGCATATGTCGCTAGTCATGAGTATCGCAGTTTTTGGCCCGAGCTGAGCAAGGGAGTTGCGCATCAAGGGACTTTTGAACGAGTGGCTAAAAATGGTCACACCGTTTGGCTTCAGGCAAGCTATTTTCCAGTTAAAAAGAATGGCTCGATTTTCAAAGTTATGAAAATCGCCAATGATGTGACGCGAGAGTATTTAGAGTTAGAGAGTAAAAACAACATTATGCAGGCCTTGGAACGGTCTTTAGCGATCATTGAGTTTGATCCTCAGGGAAATATATTGCGTGCTAATGATAATTTTTTAGCCACGGTCAAATACAGTCAGGAGCAAATTAAAGGACAGAAACATAAGATGTTCTGCGATGAGCTTTTTTACCAGGAAAACCCAAATTTTTGGGCCGATCTTGCCAAGGGAGAATTTAAGTCTGGGCGGTTTTTACGAAAGACCAGCTATGGCGAGGATGTTTGGCTGGAGGCAACTTATAATCCGATTATTAACCGTGAAGGCAAGGTGACTCGGGTCATTAAATTTGCGACCGACATTTCTGCGCAAGTCGCGAGAAACTTAGCCGTGGCAGAAGCCTCTGAAATTGCATTGAGTACTTCTATCGAAACCGCACAAATCGCCAAACAAGGCTCTGAGCTTTTACAAGACTCGGTTCGGCTTTCTGGCGGTATTGCTGATCAAGTCAAGCAAACTTCTGGGCGAGTACAAGAATTGAATATTAAGTCCCAGAGTATTGAGGCGATTGTTTCAACGATTAAAAGTATCGCCGAGCAAACCAACTTACTGGCCCTGAATGCGGCGATTGAAGCGGCCAGAGCTGGTGAACAGGGGCGCGGATTTGCAGTGGTTGCGGATGAGGTGCGCTCATTAGCTTCCAGAACCAGTCAATCTACTTCTGAGATTGCCGAAGTGGTATCAGAAAACCAGAAATTGACCAGTAGTGTCACCAAAGCCATGGAGGAAGTTGCGGCTATTTCAGCCGAAGGTATGGATAAAATCTCTGAAGTTTCAACGGTAATGGATGAAATTTATAAGGGAGCAGAGAATGTTTCGAATACGGTGACGCAACTCTCCGAAACTCGCTAGTCGTTTTACTGGCGGGATGACGCGCCATTCAGTTGTTGCCCTCAGGCAAGTTTATAGTATCTGGTTTGGCACTTTTTACTCGAGGCTGTCGTTTGACGCTTTACTTCGGCTCTTAATTCGCAAGATTGGTCTCTTACTTTGCAGGATATAGTGCCCCCAAAATTGCTGCTCTGCTTGCTCCGGTGACCGAACTCGCATTGCCTGCTTGTTGTTTGATGAAGCAGCGAGCTAGCCAGGCAAATGCCATCGCTTCTAGCGCTTGTTCTGGGATCCCCAGTTCTGAGGTTCGACTGAGTCGTAAGTTGGGAAGGGCCTTGGCTAGTAATTCCAGTAAAAATGGGTTGTTATCGCCGCCGCCACAGACATAAACACAACCCTTATCATGCTTGTTCAGTGACTGAGCAATGCTTTGAGCGGTAAGGTGGTACAAGGTGCATTGCACGTCTGCAGGTTTGATTTTAGCGAATCGGGCTTGTTGGAGATGGGTATCTAGCCAAGCTAAATGAAAGTACTCTCGCCCTGTACTTTTGGGGGCGGGTAGGCAGAAATAGTTATCACTGAGCAAACAGGTCAATAATTCGGGATTTGGCTGGCCACTACGCCCCCAATGACCATGGTCGTCATAGGCTAAGCCTTTTGGGTGGTGGCGTTGAAAATGCTGGTCAAGTAAGGTATTGCCGGGCCCCGTGTCGTAACCGAGTAGCGTTTGGTTAGCGATGAGGCTAGTGATATTCGCAATACCACCGATGTTTAAAATAAATCGCGCCTCGCTGGGATCACTAAAAATGGCTTGATGGAACGCTGGTACCAGAGGAGCGCCTTGGCCCCCTAAAGCCATATCTTTATTGCGAAAGTCGGCAATCACATCAATACCAGTTGCGACCGCAATGTGACTGGGGCTTCCGATTTGCAAGCTAAATCCGAGTTCAGGAAAGTGACGAATGGTTTGCCCATGGCTTCCAATTGCTTTTATTTGGGTGGGCTCAAGTCGAGCTTGTGCTACCACTTGGTTTGCGGCGTTTGCAAACAGTTTCCCCATTGCCACACTGGCTTGTGCCATTGCTGTTAATTCATTCGTTGCCGGACTACATAAGCGGTGCAGTTGGGTTAATAAAGTGTTAGGAATGGCCTGCTGGTAGTGGGCTAATAAACATGGTGGCTGTTTTGCGAAGTCAACCAACACCGCATCGACCCCATCCATGCTGGTGCCAGACATTAAACCAAGATAAATTTCGCTCATGTGAATTGCTTAATTCATGGCCAATAATACACGTTTGGTATTATCGAGTTGGGCAATCCGTGACTTAGCCGTAGGCAAGAAGCGTTTTTTCTTATCACCCTTAAGTGGCGTAGACGTCGGTAGTTTCACCGTTCGAGGGTTTTTATGTACACCGTGAACCAAAAACTCATAATGTAAATGTGGCCCGGTAACACGACCGGTAGCGCCTACCGTACCAATTATTTTCCCTTGTTTAATTCGTTGTCCAGTTTTTACATAACGTTTTTTCAAGTGCAAATATTTGGTGACATAGGCACTGCTATGTTGAATAAACACATAATTGCCATTGTATTGATTGTATCCTGATTTTATCACCCGGCCATCGCCTGCAGCCTGAACTGGCGTACCCGGTTTCGCCGCATAATCGATCCCATTGTGTGGACGAACCTTTCCTGTCACCGGATGTAAGCGGCGAGGATTGAAATTGGAGCTGATATATTTAAAATTGACCGGCGCGCGTAAGAAGGCCTTGCGCATGGGGCGCCCTTCTGGTGAATAGTAGTTATCATCATCGTCGTTGCGAACCGCTCTAAATACTTCGCCCTGATTAATAAATTCAGCGGCAATAATATTGCCATTGCCAGCATACTGTCCGTCAACATAGTATTCTTCAAACAACACCATAAAGCTGTCGTTGCTGCGAATGTCGAGAGCAAAATCGATGTCCCAACCAAAAATGGCCGCTAAAGCCATGATTTGTCCCTGACTGAGTTGTGCGCTAATCCCGGCATTCCAAAAACTTGATGTAATGTTGCCTCGCGCAAAATTGGTTCTAATTTCTAGCGCTTTTGTTTCCACTCTGGCCTGAAATTGTTGCTGTTCATCACGCTCAATAATTAAGGTTTGGTATTTTGAGCGTGGATAACGTAATTCTATTAACTGGTCATTTTCATCTAAGTAAAAATCTAGTTTATCGCCAGGATGCAGGGTTCGCAGTTGATGTGCTTCGCCGCCTAACTGATCGATTTGATAGAGGCTCTTTGCGCTGAGTCCAACACGAGAGAATAATAACGCCATACTATCGCCAGATTTTACAGTTTGTCGTTTTAGGGTATAAAAATGTTCTTCTTCGGGCTTGAGTTGGCTGCTCTCGATTGCTAAGTCTAAACGGTAACGAACACCACGTTGTAGTGGCTGTTTGGTATCGAATTGGCTGAGCCGTTGTTGCACTTCGCTTGCTTTTAGACTTTCCTTTGAGGCGTTTTCAGTCGCATTGAGAGTTAAGGCGCTGATTGGTTTTGACTGCAACGAAGGGCTTGCCTGTGGAGCCGCTGAGCTCGCTTGTTGTAAGTGCGCTTGGTTAGCGGTCGATTGACTGCTATTGGCTTTCTCGTGAAGATCTTGTGAGTTGTTTAAATCACTGCTGGCTGGCTCTGAGGTCTCATTTGAAGGCAAACTGATTTGAGCTACCGGAGCAGATAAATCGATAGGTTGGCGTGATTGTTCTGCTGATACGGGAGGGTCGCTGGGAAAGAGCAGTGCGGCCAGCACTACAATCAGCGCAATCAATAAGAGCCGTCTATGACGTTTTGGTAATAAGCTTGCCAATCTACTTCCAACATACAAACAAGAGATTAGGCCGATTGTAGCTAGATGCCGGTCAGAATGCCAGATTCAGTGCGTTTGCTGGCGATTTATCCATAATAAATTGAAGCTAAGACCCAATTTGGCGCAAGTTGACAAAAGGTGGTGCAAGCGTTTTCGCTTCGATTTATAAACATAATGTTGTGGTCGTTAAGCGCTCAGGATAATGATTGGTACACTGAGGGAAAGTTGAGTTATTGGTGAAATAAATCGCTAACAGGATGCTTATTGGAGGCTGTCTGTGTTGAAGTTTTGTTTATACTTATTGTTCAGGTAAAGCTGGCACAAGACTTTCATTAGTTCATCTGAAGATTTTTCTTCACTCGTATATGCTCTCGTCCCACTCAGTTATCTGAGTGGGTTTTTTTTCGAGTTTTTTCTAGAACATCACATAGCTCAGTTAAGCTTTCGAGAGTGCGTAGTGTTAGCCGATGTGCTTTATCGGGATCTAAATGATAGATGGTTTGCTGCTGTACTGCTTGTAGTTGCGGCCATTTATTCCAGAAGTGATTGAATGCCCACTGAGCCACAATGATTGCCTGTGGATTGGCGGCCAATACCAACTCTTCAGATAATAAGGGATAAGGTGCTGGCGCTTCGGCCATAATATTCTCACCGCCGCATAAGCGGATCCCATCGTTAATCCAACTCTTGGCTGAAATACTGCGTAGTGGATTGTGCCATAGTTGATAAAAGACACTGACCTTAGGCCGAGTTTGGTAGCGTTGTTGAAGTTGCTTCAGAATTTGTTGGCTTTGTTGACTGAGTCGCAGACCTTGCTGCGGCTCTCCTAGGGCTCTCCCCAATTGTAATATTTCTTGTGGTAGTTGCAGCAGTGTTTTGGGAGCCGATACGTAGACAGCAATATTGAGTGCCGCTAATTTCTGAGCGAGACCTTTTTGATTCCCCTGTTGCCATACCAACACTAAATCGGGCTGCAAGGCCAAAATGCTCTCTAAACTAATGTATTGGTAGTTACCTATTCGCGGTAGAGATTTCGCCGCCTTAGGGTAGTCGGCGTAATCTACGGTGGCAATCAGACGATTGCCAGCACCTAAGGAATACACTAGTTCGGTCAAGTGAGGGGCTAAGGATATAATACGTTGTGGTTTGCTTACCGCGAAGCTGTTAAAACTGAAGCAAAGTCCTGCAATGAGCAGCCAAATTCCTCTATAAGTAGACAATACGCGCCACATAGATTGGGCTGAGTAACAATAAAAATAACAAAGCACTCATATTCAGTTTTAAGGCTAGTCGGTCTAATTCAGCGGCTTTGGGATAATGTTTACTAGGGCCAAATCTAGCTTGTTCAACTTTTTTTTGTTGATAAAGGCGAGGCCCTCCAAGCTCACTTTGTAGACTAGACGCGGCGACGCCGAGCAATTGACCGCTGCTGCTGTAGGGCCAGCGAAATCCTTGCTTACCTGCTGTGAAGTTGCGTCCGTAATGACCATAGCAGCAAAAAATTAAACTGAGTATGCGGAAGGGGAGCCAGCTAAAGGTTTGATAAAGAATGCTCGCAGTGCGACCAAATTGTCGATATTGCACTAGCTTGGGGTTCCAAGTTTGATGTAACTCGCAGACTAAGCGATAGCTTAAGGCTGGAACGATACCGCCGACCATAAACCAAAAAATCACCCCAAACCAATTGCTAGCTAAGCGGAGAAGCAGCATCTCGGCGCTGGCTTTGGCTACCCCCACTGCCGAAAGCTCTTCACAATCGCGCAGTACCCAAGGGCGAAGTAAGCTGCGGGCTTGCTGATGCTGCTGCCTATTGATCAGCAAAGTGATTTTGTGATAGCTGTGCATTGGTTGTTGCCATTGCAATAAACACAGTAATAACAAGGGGTCAACCAGCATTGTTAAGGGATTCAGTTGATTAAACAGAACTAAGCCTATGGCTAAAGGTAGCACTAGGGTAAACAAGGCCATGCTGCCAGCTAGACGCTGTTGTCTGGTTCCATTACTGCTCCGATTGACTTTTTGCGCTAACAGCTCGGCTAAGCGACCAACAACCAACAAGGGTTGCTTGAACAGCTGGCCGCTGATCAGTCGCTCTAAGGCAATGCCGAGTAAAGGGATGCTAAGGCTGAACCAAAGCCAAGAGCTTTCATCCATTAGCGTTGCAGCTGTTGCAACATCGCTAGCACAAGGGCGGTAGAGTGCTTGGCTGCGGTTTCTAAAAATTCATCAAAAGACGCGGGTGATTCTTTACCAGCAATATCCGATAAAGCACGGATCACAACAAAGGGCACTTTGGCTAAATGGCAAACCTGAGCGATTGCCGCTCCTTCCATTTCCACCGCCATCATATTGGGGAAGTCAGCGCGGGCTTTTGCTACTCGCTCTGGGTCGGCCATGAAAATATCACCAGTACAAATTAAACCTCGGACGATTTGATGCCCCGATAGTTGTTGAGCGGCCTGCTCGGCAAGCTCAATTAACTTGCTATCGGCCTTATAGGCGGCGGGGTTGGCTGGTAGTTGACCCATTTCGTAGTTAAATGCGGTGAGGTCAACATCGTGGTAACGCAGCTCCTCAGAAATGACTACATCACCCACTTTTAGCTTGGGATCGAAGCCGCCAGCAGAACCAGTATTAATCACTTGGCTGGGCTGGTAGCGCTGCAATAATACGGTGGTGGCGATCGCTGCGGCAACTTTACCAATACCAGAGCGAGTGACCACAACGGGATGCTGATTAATCTCTCCACTATAGAACTCACAACCTGCAAAGCTGTAGGTCTCACAGTTGTTGATTAGTTCGCGAAGTGCTACCACTTCTTGTTCCATTGCACCAATAATTGCCGTTGTCATAAGTGTCTCTGTAGTTAAAGAAGAAATCCGCCAGATTTTATCATAAGCCGATGGGATAGACAGCTATAGATCGCGCACAAACACGTGTTGTGATTTGCGATGTTTAAAGCCGATATGTTGATAAAATTGGTTGGCCTGTTCACGAGTGGTATCGCAACGGACCCGAATTTCACCTACCCCGCGACTGTTTGCCCAATGGCGGCATTGTTTCACTAAGTGGCGGCCAATGCCTTGTTTTTGGTAGTTCAAGTCGACAGCCATGCCACTAATTTCGGCAAAAGGAAGTGAGCCTAAACGTAAGGCTACATAAACATGTACCCAGCCAATCACTTGCTCTTGTTCATTGAGGTAAACAAAAGATTGATGGGCAGGGTTTTCCAAAATGGCATGAATGTTCGGTAATACAGTTTGTGCCGTTGGGTGGTAGCCAAGTTGTTCAGCCAATTTGGCCACTGCGCTGGCATCTTCTTCACGAATGGGACGAATATGCATAGTTTTCCTTATGTTCGTTAAAATTCACTATTATTTTTATCAGTCAATAGTTACCGCCTTCTGCGGCAGACTGCAAGCAGCTTAGGTAAGATTTATGACTTTTTTAAGTCTGTTACAGGGATTTTGTTGCCAGAAGCTTGTTGCAAGTGTAATTGTCCCGAGAAATAAGCGGCGAAATCGGTATTCGTCTCATCATTAACTTCGCTATATTATCCTTGTTTATTGAGGGCTTAGTATTATCTATCAAGCTTTCTGACTCTGCATTACAGCTAGAGAGCTGCGAAATAATGTAAAACGGCGTGGGTCACATTTCTGTATCGCTATAGACAATAGTCGTATTGTAGGGTTTTCTAAATTAGTCTTTACTAATTTAAATTCTCAGCTTGTTATAGCAGGAGTTCGTTAGATGTCGCATATTGTGGTATTGGGTGCCGGATTGGGTGGTTTAGCGGGGGCTTACGATCTTAGAAATAGATTGGGTAAATCACATCAGATCACGGTGGTAAATGAGTACCCCGCATTTCATTTTGTTCCTTCTAATCCATGGGTGGCGGTGGGATGGCGAAAGCCAGAACAGATCTGTATTGATTTACTTAAGCCTTTGACTAATAAACAGATTGACTTGGTGGTGGGACGAGCGACTTTACTAGATGCTGCACATAATCGGTTGGAGATAGAAGGGGCTGATGACTTGCAATATGACTATCTGGTGATCGCAACTGGGCCCAAATTAGCTTTTGAGCTGATTGAAGGTGCAGGGCCTGTGGGCGGTTTTACTCAGTCGGTTTGTACCTTAGGGCACTCGATCGAATGCTATCAAGATGTGCAAAAGCTCATCGAAAACCCCGGTCCAGTGGTCGTGGGGGCTTTTCAAGGCGCGAGTTGTTTTGGTCCTGCCTATGAGTATGCACTGATTTTAGATAAGGCGCTGCGGGATGCGAAAATCAGGCATAAAGTCCCGATGACCTTTGTGAGTCCAGAGCCTTATATTGGTCATTTGGGGCTGGGTGGGGTCGCTGACTCTAAATCGATGTTGGAAAGTCAGCTGCGTAATCGGCACATAAAATGGGTGGTTAATGCCAAAGTTGAGCGGGTGAGTGAAGGGAGCATGCGAGTGGCTGAATGTGATCACCAAGGAGAGCTGAGAGACATCCATGATTTAGCATTTGTACATGCGATGTTGATCCCTCCTTTTAAAGGAGTTGAGGTGGTGGCTCAGGTACCAGAACTGTGTAATGAGAAAGGCTTCGTTAAGATAGATGAGTTTCAGCGCTCTCCCCATTATCCAAATATTTTCTCGGCTGGTGTTTGTGTAGCGATCCCGCCTGTTGAAGTTACCCCAGTGCCACTAGGCACACCAAAAACCGGTTATATGATTGAGTCGATGATGACCGCGATTGCAGAAAATATTCATGCCGATTTAACTCAGCAACCAGCCACAGCAAAAGGCAGCTGGAATGCGGTTTGTTTGGCCGATACCGGGGATGGTGGGATCGCATTTGTGGCGATGCCACAGATCCCTCCGCGTAATGTCACTTGGTTTGCCCAAGGCAAATGGGTGCACTTAGCCAAGGTTGGTTTTGAAAAATACTTTATGCATAAGATGAGAGCTGGAACCAGCGAGACATTTTACGAGAAGTTTGTGATGAAAAAGCTTGGCATCGAGCGTTTAGAAGATGAGTAGTTTATAGCACGCTGATCTTCGAGGATTGACCAACAATAAAGGTGCTGTATTTTGCGGCACCTTTATTGTTGAGTTCTATTGTTTAAGCCCAAATCACCAAGCTGAACAGCTTTTTACCGCGCTTAATTAAGGTGTATTTGCCAAACAATGCGCCGTTTGCACTCAGCTCTGCCATTGGGTCAGTGACTTTCTCGCCATTAATGGCAACCGCACCATTGCCAATGAATTCACGCGCCATCTTGTTCGATTTTGCCAGTTCGGTGGCGGTTAATAGCTCAACCAAGCTGGCTTGTGTTTGCTCAATTTGACGACAGGGTAAGCCATCTTGGGCCAGCTGCTCTAAGTCTGATTCGCTGAGCGAGCTTAAGTCACCAGAAAATAGCGCTTGGGTGATCCGCTCTGAAGAGGCTAAACCTTCTTCACCATGTACTAAGCGGGTGACTTCACGAGCTAAGATGGCTTGCGCTTCAGGTCGGCCCTGAGCACTTTTATCACGCTCTTCAATGGCAGCAATCTCTGCAACACTTAAGAAGGTGAAGTAACGAAGGAATTGGTAAACATCGGCATCGGCGCTGTTAATCCAAAACTGGTAGAATGCGTAAGGAGAGGTACGTTTAGGATCGAGCCAAATTGTTCCAGTCTCAGTTTTACCAAATTTAGTGCCATCGGCTTTGGTGACGAGCGGCATGGTTAAACCATAGACTTTATTGCCATACATACGGCGCGCCAGATCGATACCGCCAGTAATATTCCCCCACTGATCGGAGCCACCAATTTGCAGGGTGGTATTTTCTTTGTCGCTCAACTCGGCAAAATCGAAAGATTGCAGCAACATATAGCTAAACTCGGTGAAAGAAATGCCCGATTCATCGCGGTCGATACGCTGCTTCACCGACTCTTTCTTGATCATTGCATTTACGCTGAAGTGTTTACCCACACCGCGCATGAAATCAATCACGTTGACGTTGCCAGTCCAATCGAGGTTGTTAATCACTTTCGCCGCATTGTCTTGCTCGCCAAATTCAATAAATTGGCTGACTTGTTTTTGTAGCTTAGCAACCCAACCAGTCACCACTTCATCACTGTTGAGTTTACGTTCGGCCGCTTTAAAGCTTGGATCGCCAATTAAACCAGTTGCCCCACCCACTAGGGCTAAAGGTTTATGGCCTGCCAGTTGAAAACGCTTCAACATCAATAGTGGCACCAGGCTACCAATGTGTAGGCTGTCGGCGGTGGGGTCAAAGCCACAATACAGGGTGCGGGCTCCACTAGAAAGGTGTTCGGCCAGTTCTTCGTCGGCAGTACATTGGGCGACTAAACCACGCGCCTTAAGATCTTCTATTAATGGATTAACCGTTGTTGTCATAATTTAACCTGTATCTATTGCTGTGCCCACGGGGGCGGTGAACAAATTTCGAGCCGAAGATTCTACACTTAAGCTAGCGCTAAAAAAACAGCTTAATTCCGCTAACTGGCCTATTTAAGCTGAACTTGGGATGAATTGCCTGGTGCTTGGCTCGTTTCGCCTGATTTTGCGCTTATTTTATTTTGCCGCTTGAGAGTTCTTCGGCGAGATCGAGAGGCGCGACAATGGTCCCTTCTCCAGCAAAGCTGGGAGCAACGGCAATGTCGAAGCCATCTTGGCTCATACCGGGTGCCCATTTCTCGATAAAATCGTCGAGCGAAATTGCAAGCGATTGAAAGCTGGAATGATCTTTACTGGCCCAGTGTTCCGCAAATGCAGGTTCGCTCCATAGTAACAGGACTTTTTCTTCGCCGGTTTCGATGATTAAGCAACCCTGCTCATCACTTAAAGTCCATAGTTGTTGCGCTTGACGAGCCTGCTCTACAAACGACTGGTAACGTTGTTTGCTGGTGAGACGGTTGTATTGCTCTATGACGGCATTGTCGCTGCTACTCATATTGATTCCTAGGTGATAAATTGCGGCGCACAGTATAACAGCTCTGTTTGATCAAAATAGCCTTTAGATCTGTCGTTGGATTGATCTATGCCGATGCAGTGCACGGCGCTTATCGCTAGACTGGCTTCCGTGATTTTAAGCTGGTTTTGGTCAACGTAGGTAAGTAGTTGTTGTGCAATTAGATTTATATGTAAATACGCTCGGGCGTCACTTAAAGCAGCAGTTTGCTGGAAAAGTCCGCAAACTTAGTGTGGATGGTGATTTTACCTGTCCTAATCGCGACGGTAGTATTGGCGTTGGCGGCTGTACTTTTTGTAACGTGGACTCCTTTGTGAAACCCGAACAAAAACGTTTATCAATTGCTGAGCAGCTGACTGCGCGTAAAGCTGAAATGAAACATAAAAATATCGCTTATCTCGCCTATTTTCAGGCCTATACTAGCACCTATGCTGAGATTGAGTATTTACGTTCGATGTATCAGCAGGCTTTAAATGACCCATCGGTGGTGGGCTTGTGCATTGGTACTCGCCCAGATTGTGTGCCAGATGCGGTATTAGAAATGTTGGCCGAATTTCAGCAGCAAGGTAAAGAAGTGTGGCTGGAGTTAGGAGTACAAACCGCCCACGATGAAACCTTGAAGCGAATTAATCGAGGGCATGATTTTGCGGCTTTTGAACAAACGGTGGCGCGGGCTCAGCGACACAAAATTAAGGTTTGCGCGCATTTAATTTTAGGTTTGCCAGGAGAAACGCTAACGCATTACATGCAATCGCTTGAGGCTGTATTGGCTTTGGATATTGCAGGTATTAAGCTACATCCCTTACACGTGGTGGAAGGCAGTACCATGGCTAAGGCTTGGCGAGCGGGTCGTTTAAGCACCATGAGCCAAGCTGAATACGTGAGCGCAGCGGTAAAGTTGATCCAGCATACGCCGCCACATGTGGTGTTTCATCGGGTGAGTGCGCATTCACGCCCTCCCATATTATTAGCGCCAGAGTGGTGCCAGAATAAATGGTGGGCACTCACCGATATTGCGAAAGCACTGGCTGAACAAGGCGCTCAAGGAACAGCCTTAGCCACTAAAGTTACTTAGTGTGTGACGTAATTACTTGTTTCATAATAGAATAGTTCCATATTTTGCATTATCAGGTAAAGTAGTCTACGGCTGCAGAAAAATGGACGATTGATGCAAGAGACTTTTTATCCGGCGATTTGGATGCAATTCACTATCGCGGCGCTAAGCGCATTGTTAATTACGGTGATTATTCTCTGGGGCTTGGCTCGTCGACGGATCCTTATCCAGCAGGCTGCGATGGTCAAGTCTCCCGCGGCACAACTGATGTTAGATGCGAACACCAAAGAAGTTGTGTTTGCTAATCCCCGCTTTTGTGAGTTGCTACAGCTGACGAATAACGGTAAAGCTTGGGTTTTCTCTGAGTCTCGGCATCTCACGCAATTGATTGACTTGCTTCAACCTTATACGGCTTCACAGAAGATGGAAGGGGTGCACTGGCAGCTCGAGTCTCCACCACAAGCCAAGGTATTATTACTTTACGCCAGTTTAAGTGTGCACGGTTGTCGAGAGCTATGGTTTATTAATGCTTATGAGAATGCGCAAGGCTTTGCCTATCTAAATCGAATAGAGCAAGAACAGAAGTTGTTTGCAGACGTACTTCATTCCATTCCAGAGTTTATTTATTTTAAAGATGCTAATGAACGTCTACTGGGCTGTAATCAGGCTTGGGCAGGGTTCCACGGCCTAAAACCCTCTGAATTAACAGGCAAGCGTTTAAGTGATTTTCTGACGCACTACGAGTTAGGGCGTAGCCAATTACATGATCAACAGGTACTCGCGGGAGAACCATGCCAGTACACCGAGTGGTTTAGCGCGCCAGATAGTCGACAAATTTTATTACAAAATAATGTTTACCCACTTAAGAATCAGCATGATGAAGTCACTGGAGTACTGAATGTTTCTTATGATGTGACCAAGTGGCATGAGTTGAACCGTAAACTGGAACAAGAAAACCAAAATCGAATTAGTTCCGAGAAAAAGCTCGGGCGACAAAACAATCTGATCCGTACGGTATTTCATTCAACGCCAGACCCACTTGGGTTTATCGATGATAAAGGCAACTTTATTGGCGGGAATGAACCCTTTGCCAAGATGTTTGGTTACACCAGTGACGATTTGCATGGCAAGCATCTCACCGAAGTTTTAAGTGAAGAACAATTAGAGCAGCATCAACAGCAAAATCGACAAATTTTAGAAACCGGTAAACCGCTCCGTTATGAAGAATTGGTTTATCTCGATGATGGTCATCAGATCTGGTATGAAGTGATCAAAGGACCTTATCTCGATGATGAGAGCGGTGAAAAGGGGATTATTTTTATCACCCGTGATGTGACGGAGCGAAAAACCACCGAACAACAGCTGGCTGATGCAATTATGCAGCTTCAAGAATTGAGTTTTATTGATAGCTTAACCCAGGTGGCCAACCGGCGTAGTTTTGATGAAAAATTGCAGCAGTTATGGGTCACCCATCGTCGCGAGGGAATTGAGCTCAGCCTGCTGTTGTTAGATATTGATTGTTTTAAGCAATATAACGATAACTATGGTCACCAGCTGGGGGACGATGCGCTACGTCAAGTGGCGAAAATAATTAGTCGTTCGGTGAAGCGTGGTTCTGATTTAGTCGCGCGTTATGGCGGAGAAGAGTTCGCTATTTTATTACCAAACACCAGCTTGGATGGGGCTAAAATTATCGCAAATAATGTACTTGAATATCTCGATGAAGCACAAATACCTCATGAGTATTCAGGAGTGAAACCAATTATTTCGGTGAGTCTTGGGTTAGCTTGTATTGTCCCCGAGCAGGGGATGGATTATGGCGAATTAGTTCGAATTGCCGATTTGCAATTGTATCGCGCGAAACACCAAGGCAAGGCGCGTTTTTGCGCCGCCAGTGATAGTGTTTAGGGATGGCTCTATGCGATGTTGTTATTGTCCAGAGTAACCCTGCTTGATGCCTTTGGTCACAATGCTCACCGCATCGTGAGCATGTAAACTTTCTAAGTGGTTCACTCTCACCCAAAAATCACAGAAGTCTTGGCGTTGATTGAGACGGTGTTGTAAACGGCGAGCGGCATCTTCACAAAACATTAGGTTTTGTCCGTTAAGCCGAGCAAATTCTTGTTCGTCTTCGCGTTTTACGGCTGCTTGCACCGGGGTTTGTAAAGTATTTTCGACTTCATCAATTAAGCTAATTAATGGTAAGTCTTGAGCTTGAGTGCTTAGTTTCACTTTAATTTGGGCAATGCTGCGTTGGCTATGCGGGGTTGCGACTATTCCATCGGTGGTGCCCAACCAACGCTGAACGTCGGCTTTATCAACAGATTCTGAATCGAAGCGCTCGGCGAAGGCTTGCTGAATGAGTTGCCGTGATAAAGCAGCTGAGCAAGGGCAAGTCGAAGAGTAAGGGACTTCAACACTGAGTTCGATCTCGGTGAGCTGTTTCAGGCGGGTGGCTTTAATCTGCAGAGGATAGGCCTTCCAACCAGTTTTACCTGAAACTAAAGAACGGCGACGTAGGTGATAGTCGAAGTTAAAGCTTACTTGTGCGTGTTCGCTTAAATCTTGATGACTGGCAATAAACTGATCCAGTAAACTAGTTAAACCTGCATAATCTAATACCTGCTGATTTGAGAGTTGATCAAGGAGCAGGTATAAGCGAGACATATGAATGCCTTTGGCCTTTGGATCATCTAAGCTGACAAAGGCTTCGATGTGGGCGCTCACTCGACTGGGGGCCTGATCCTCAAATGCCACCATGATCGGCATTTCTATTTGGCTCATGCCAACCCAATCCAGTTGACCTTCTGTTTGGGCTTGGCTTGAATTAGCGATATCAGGCATTGCAGTAGACATGCACTTGGTACTCCACGGACGATTATGTGTTAATAAAGCCTTGTTCGATGGCTTTAGTTAAAAAAAGATGGGCTGTTATACCACAGAACCCTGTTTAATATTAACCATCTTTATCGTAGGGTATTTAGCTTGGCTACCCAAAAATGTAAGCGAATAGTGAAGATAAGGAAGCATTGTTAATGACGCCACTAAAAAAATTAGCCACCTATTATGTGCATTTATTGTCTCGTCTGGGCGTGGTTAAGTTTAGCATTAGCCTTGCGGCAGCGATTATCATGGTGGCTTTAGCGATTCAGATGAGCGTTACCTTTGCCCTTACCGGTAAAGTTTCGGCGGTGGATCTGATCCGCTCGGTATTTTTTGGTTTAATTATCACGCCTTGGGCGGTGTTTTTCATGTCGGTGGTGGTGGAACAAATTGAAGATTCTCGACAGCGTTTAAGCAAGGTTATTCGTAAGCTAGAGAAAATGCGTTCACGTGATTTACAACTTACCAATAAGTTAAAAGCCAACATTAGCCAGCTAAATAAAGAAATCGACGAACGTGAGAAAGCCGAGGCGGCTCGTCGTCAAGCGATTGTTAATTTGGAACAAGAGGTGAAACAACGTCAACTGGCTCAACAGGAGTTAGAAGAACATTCGGCCTTGCTGCGTAGCTTTATTGATAGTTCCCCTGACTTGGTTTATTACCGCAATGAACAAGGACAGTTTTCTGGATGCAACCTTGCCTTAGAGCGGTTGGTTGGCCGAACAGAAAAAAAATTAATAGGTTTGACCCCTTATGATGTTTATCCAGAGGATATTGCCGATAAAATTGTTGAAACCGATCACCAAGTGTTTGATAACGATGAGCCGCTGACCTACGAGCAATGGTTGGAATATCCCGATGGCCGAAAAGCTTTCTTTGAATTACGCAAAGTCCCTTTCTATGGTCGTAATGGTAATCGTTTAGGCCTATTGGGTTTTGGTCGAGATATTACCGAACGAATGCGTCATCAGGCGAATATAGAAAAGGCTAACCGCGATAAAACTCAGTTTATTTCTACGCTAAGCCATGAGTTGCGCACGCCACTCAATGGGGTCGTTGGTCTGAGCCAGATATTACTGGATACCGCACTGAATGATGCGCAGCGTAAGCATGTGAATACTATTTTATTAAGTGCCACCACGCTGGGTAATATTTTTAACGACATCATTGATTTAGATAAGCTCGATCGGCGTCGTTTTGCGGTGTCGATGGAACCTATGGATTTTAAGGCCTTGGTGAATGACATCGAAACCTTGACCGAAATGCAGTTGCAGAATAAAGGCTTAAGTTTTAAATTTGAACAAATAGGCCCGATCCCGAGCAGTATTGTCGGCGATCCGACCCGGTTGCGTCAGGTATTATGGAATCTGACCCAAAATGCGGTGAAGTTTACCGAAAAGGGAGCAGTCGGGTTGATGATTAAGGCACAGCCTTTGGCCGAGCAGCAAGTACAACTCGATATCAGTATTACCGATACCGGACCGGGCATTCCACAAAATCAGTTAGAACAAATCTTTGCCATGTATTACCAAGTGGAAGGCCGAAAATCTGCCACCGGTAGTGGTATTGGTTTGTCGGTGTCTCGTCAATTGGTTCGGGCGATGGGCGGAGATATTAAGGTCACGAGCAAGGAGGGGGAAGGCTCGTGTTTTACGGTCAGTCTCAAGGTTCAGTTGGACTCTATCCCCGATGAAGCGGAGCAAATAGACCATCCCCCTTTAGACATTTTATTAGTCGAAGATGTTGAGTTAAATGTCACCATCGCGAAAGCTTTGTTAGAAAAACTTGGCCACCATGTGGCGGTGGCAATGAATGGTAAGCAAGCCTTAGCGAGCTTTGATCCCGACTCGTTTGATTTAATATTGTTGGATATTCAGCTCCCTGATATGAGCGGTTTCGATATTGCTGAACGCTTACAACAAGACTACGCCAAAGAACAACTTCCGCCGATGGTGGCGTTGACCGCGAATGTGGTCAATAGCAAACAAGAGTTTGCTAAAGCTGGCATGGTGGATGTAATCCATAAACCGATCAACCGCAATGCGGTGGTTCATTGTTTGAATAATGTATTTGCTATTGGCCCACATGATGAGCCCTCCGAGACTCAACTAAATCCAAGTCAGGCCCTTAGTCGCAGTTCTCAGCCGGTATTAGATTTGGAACTGATTGAACAGTTTTGTAGTAGCATTGGCAGTCAGGTGCTTACCGATAGTGTTACTTTATTCAGGCAAGTGATGCCCGATTATATGCAAGTACTTGAAAGTAATTTGTTTGCGAAAGACCAGCAGGGAATTGCTTCCGAGGCTCATAAGATCAAAGGTGCCGCGGGCTCTATTGGTTTGGCTCGCATCCAGCGTTTGGCCAACAAAATTCAATCTCCCGAATTGCCAGCTTGGTGGGATAATGTTGACGATTGGATCCATCAGTTGAGCCATGATTACCCAGAGGATCTGAAGTTGTTAGATAAGGCTATCGAAGATTTTAGCTCGGCGGAAACCACCGAATCTAAGGATAGTCTTAACTTACCGCTACCGCTTGACCAAGACTAAAATGATCCACCCATATTCAATATTCGTTTCATCGTGATTGAGTCGATATGATATTGGTCGCTCCAGCGGCAGCCTCTCTAGCCCTGCTTAGTTTGCAGGCTTATTTGGCTGAACGAAAGGGGAGTGAGAGCAAGCCTTTGAGCTGCCGATTATCTTTGGCGTCGGGCCAGCCACTTAAGCCGAAACGAAGTTGCTGGTGGCCGAGTTTGGGTTGTGCAATGTAACTATTAAACCAGCGATCCCAGCATGACAGATTGAAGCCATAGTTACTATTATGCTCATTTATGCGTTGTGAATGATGTACCCGATGCATGTCGGGAGTAACCACGAATCGACGCAGTATCCCATCTAATTTGTTGGGGAGTTTCAAGTTGCTATGATTAAACATCGCCATACCATTGAGTATCACTTCAAATAAAAATACTGCCATCACTGGTGCGCCTAGCAGCAGAATGATTGCCAGTTTAATCGCCATCGACAGCAATATTTCAATCGGATGAAAGCGTAAGCCTAGGCTGACATCATAGTCTGGGTCGACATGATGCATCCGATGTATACGCCAAAGTACAGGGAGGGCATGAAATAAACGATGTTGCCAATAGATCGCAAAATCTAATAACAGAATACTCAGTGGGATACTCAAATAAGTATTGAAATTTAGTTGATTCAATACCCCCCATTGTTGCTCCGAGCTCCACATGGCTAAGCCGAAAGTACTGATTGGGAAGACTAATTTAACGCACACACCATTGACGATGATTAGCACAAAGTTAGCTGGCCAGCGTTGGCTGCGAGGAATTAAACGGGGGTGCCTTGGCCAGCGGATTTCTAGCAAGATAAATAAGCTAAGTAGGCTGACGAAAATGAGCATTCGCCATAGGTCAAAGTTGTGCATTGCTTGAGTATACCCGCTGGCTCTCAAACAACAACTCAACTTAGACTAAACTTAGTCACAGATATACACCCAGAGTCACTTGGAGTTGAGTATGTTAGACATTCAATTGTGGTTGAAGGATGCGATGGAAGATCTGGGCATGCAATTAGCCATTGTGAGTCAGGTCGAAGGTAATCACTACCGCGTCGTTGCAGCTTATTCGAGCTTAGATTTAGTTCGGCAAGGGGATGAGTTTGAAGTTGACTCTACCTATTGTCGTGAAGTATTACGACAAGCTCAAACTGTAGCTTATGAGCGCGTTGGTGCGATTACCGAGATGTGCCTACATCCTTGTTATCAAGCCTTACATCTAGAAAGCTATATTGGAACCCCTTTAGAGAAAGAGGGGAAAATTTTAGGAACTTTAAATTTTTCTTCGCTGACCGCGAGAGCAGCAGCCTTTACTGAGAAAGAGAAGACACACGTAGAAAGTTTGGCCAAAGAGTATTTAGCTTCGGTTTGATGAATCAATTTGTAAGCCATCGCCCAAAAATCATCATTTGTCGCTTTGTTGAGATAGATAACATTCTACACTTTAAATAGAGGCTTTTTTAAGCATAGATAATGCTGTCAATAGGTGTGGGCGTAAGTGCTCTTTGATTGGGTTGATTGACGGAGCCGTGGAACCATATGGTGAATTCGAGCTATGACATCAGAGTGGTTGATATTGATGCCTTGAAAAAAGGTATGTTTGTTGTTGCCATCGAATCGCAAACTGGTCATAGCCATGTGAGCCAATCAGGACTGATCACCCAAAATAGACAAATTACCCAATTAAAAAGTAAAGGGGTAAAAACGCTCAAAGTTGATTGGGCGCGTAGTATGTTTGAACAGCCTGTGCCTGCCCCCACTAACGGGCTAGAACGATCTGCAAGCAAGCCTCACATATCCAGTGATGAAACTCAGAAACGTTTGGCGAAGAAGCTATTTCATGAAGCTAAAGTGATACAAGGTAATTATTTTAAACAATTACAACATGGTGAAGCGATTGATATTGCTCCGATGGAACGGGTCGCTGAGAAGCTGATTGATTCATTAGAAAATCAAAGTAATGCAATGTTATGTTTAGCAAGGATCCGCGCCAAAGATCGATATTTAATGGAGCACTCGCTTAACGTAGGTATGCTGCTGGCCTATTTTGGAAGTTTTTTAGGCCAAAGTAAGGGCTTGCAAAAACAATTGCTCATGGGCGGAATGTTGCATGACATCGGTAAGATTTATACCCCCAATGCAATACTCCACAAACCAGATAAGTTAACTGAGCAAGAATTTATAATTATGCGGGAGCATGTGGTTCACAGTTATTCAATTTTGAGAATGCAAAAAGGGATTAGCAAAGTGATGCTGGATATCGCTAGTAATCATCATGAGCGCCTAGATGGTTTGGGTTATCCCCATCAAATAAGCGGTGAGCAATTGTCAACTTATACCCGGATGGCGAATATCATTGATTGTTATGATGCACTTACCGCCGATCGTGTTTACAAAAGTGGTATGCCTCCGACGGCAGCATTCCGTATTTTGTTAAAAGGTGTCGGTAGTCAGTTTGATAAACTGTTGGTTGAAAAATTTATCCGTTGTATGGGGGTTTACCCGGTTGGTACCTTAGTGAAGTTGATATCCGGGCGTTTGGGTTTAGTGGTAGCTCGTAATCAGCTTAAACCCTTGCAGCCAGTGTTGAAGCTAATTTATAGCGCGGTCTCGCATACCCACCTTGAAGTGACGACTTTGGACTTAAGTAAAGTTGAAAGTGAGGAAATAGAAGGGGCGGTATCAGCGCGTGATTACGATATCTGTTTAGATCATTATTTAGAATTGGCGGTTGGCTAAGCGCTTAGCCTGATTTGCTAAAGCGCTTATCTTCAAGCCTTGTTTCTCTTGTCGTTATCGTGCATTTGTATCTGCAACAAACATGAAACGCCAAGGCTTAAAAGGCTCTTGCTCGTGTTACTGTGTCATTTTCATCATCGCCATGACGTTTTTTACCGGAACGTTCAGGTGCTGCTGACTGCCATCTGAAAAATTCAAGTACAGTTGTAGTTGCTCTCCCTCAACGAAGGCTTTCTGCAAATCAAATAACATTAAGTGAAAACCGCCGGGTTTTAACTCAATGGTCCCTTTTGCTGGGACTTCAATTTGCCGGACTTGACGCATCTGCATGATATCGCCATCCATTAACATAGTATGCAACTCGACTCGACCAGCAGCGGGTGTGCTTGCCGAAATTAAGCTAATCGCTTGCTCGGAAGTGTTATGCATACTGAGGAAAATAGCACTCGTAGGGGCATTCGGGGGGGTGGCCCGAGCATAGGGCTCGCTAACTTCGAGAGTATCCGCCGCGAAGGCTAACTGTGTACTTAAAATAAAACTCAGTAGAATTAATAAAGGGCGCATAAGTAATCCTTTTAGGGTAGTAAGCGCTGAATTTGCTTAACCAGCGGCTTTGGATCGAGGGTATGAGGAACTTTCGCTAAGAGCTGGCCATCGGCGTCGAGAAAGTAAAAGAATGAACTATGGTCAACACTATATTCTAACTGCGAATTGGGTGTATCAACGTACTTATAATACACTCCCAGGGCATGGGTTAAACCGAGTAGCTGACCTTCGTTTGGACTTAATCCAATGATGTCGGGATGAAAATAAGCGGCGTAGGTACTGACCGTTTTTGCGTCATCGCGTTTTGGGTCAACACTGATAAATAAGCTTTGTATTTTTTGTTGCTGTGTTTCGCTGGCCCCTTGTAAGGCGGCACTGAGGATCGCTAGTGATGTGGGGCAAACATCTGGGCAATGGGTAAAGCCAAAATAAGCGATATAAATCTGTTTATCATGGCTAAGCTGATGAAAACGCCCATCATCACTGTTGATTTTAAATAGATTGAGAGGGACTTTGACCGGAGGAGCCGCTGCTGTCATGTCTGCATCTTGTGGGCTTGTGGTCAGCCACTGGTAACTGGCGATGCCAGCGCCAAGGCTGATAATAAATAGGGCAATCCATGCTAGGTATTTCATTGACTATTAACCTCAAAACTAAGGGCAACGGGCTGCTGCGGATCAAGGGATACGATGTATCCTTTCCAGCGCATTTTTCCAGTATTACAAATCGGTAACAATAATTGGCCTAAATAGACGCCGTCTGCATTGGGCTTTAGTTGAACTTTTACCTCGCCCATATACATATCAACACCTTCCAGGCGCAGTTCTAGTGGCGGTGGCTGAGTGATATTGGTGGTTAAACGGATCGGGTGAACCAGCATGGCGGCCAGATTATCTCCGGGTAGCTTGAGTAACCACTGTTGTTGCTGGTCTTGCCATTGACATTGCCCCAACTTGAGCGTTGGGCAATCAAGATAACTAAGTTTTGTACTCGGGTCTTGCCAATAACTAAAGCCCAGACCTAAGCCAAAAGCACTACACACAATCGTGAGTACCAGAAAAACACTCTTAGTTGAACCAGTCAATTAAACAATCCATTGTCATCATAATGTTAAGCCATGGTAAAGCTAGGCTAATTTACTCCGCTTGAAATGATCTCTCAAGGCTTAATGCTGAAATAGTCTACTTGCTTAGGTTTTTTTGTTCGATAGAGGCGCTGAGAGCTTATTTGTAAGAGAAAGCAGTGACCAGTGGCAAGGAAGGGATTGTGGCGTAGTAAGCGTTGATATTAAGCGCCCCAATCTCGAATTGATAAGAAAGGGGCTCATGTCGACCACGATCATGGCGTGTTAAGACGCCAGGTTTGTACCAAAAATTAGCTTGAAACCGGCAGCGCGATTAGGCGGCTACTTTGAGTGGTGCGTTATTGTTTTGTAATGCAAATGGGCGTCCTACAGGTAAGATGGTACGGCCATATTCGGCATTAAGAACCAGTGCCATACCAAAGTACATTGCCGATAAGCCACAGAAAATACCTTCAAATCCAGCGATGGTGCCAATGATTTCATTGCCAGTAAAATCATGTAATGCTAGTAAAGCAAATAACACGGTAAGGCTACCAAATACAATTTGTTTGGCGGTAGGGTAGCGCAATGAGCCCACAAACATGAAGGCGGTGAATAGGCCCCATAGGCTTAGGTACCAAGCCATGAAACCTGCTGGGCTTGGCTCTGCGAGGCCCATTTTAGGGAGTACGATTAACCCAACCAGTGTTAGCCAGAAAAGACCATAAGAAGTAAATGCTGTGGTGCCAAAAGTATCACCGCGTTTAAAGCACATGATTCCAACGATCACTTGTGATACTCCGCCGTAGAAAATCCCCATTGCGAGAATCATGGCATCGATGGGGAAAAAACCTGCATTGTGAATATTAAGTAAAACGGTGGTCATGCCGAAACCCATTAATCCTAGTGGTGCTGGGTTCGCGGGAGTAGTGTTGGTCATTGTGTATATTCCAAATAAAAGTAGCTAAAAACGCCGGAGCTGGTCGGGCGAGCATTATCTGAGCGAGTCTAATACTTAGGCGTGATCTAGATCAACTTTCGTGTGGTTATTTTTTAATTGTATTACTAAATATTTTTGTTTAATGTAATTGCAGCTTATTAACACTGTCGCAACAGAGAGGAAAAGTAACGATGCCCCATTGTATTGTTGAGTATTCGGCGTCGATTGCCGAGCAAATTGAAGTCCCGAAGTTGTTACGGAAAACCTTTGAGATCATCCGGGATAGCGGTGAATTTGAGCCCGCCAGTATAAAATTGCGGGCAATCGCTTATGAGGATGTTTATAGCGGATTAAGTGAGCATAGCTTGGTGCATATCCGTTTATGCATTTTATCGGGACGAAGCACCCAGCAAAAGCAAGCACTCAGCGCTTCACTATTAAGCCAGTTGTCTGCTAGCTTAAATATGGTAAAAAGCCTCACCGTCGAAGTGGTCGATATGGATCGCGAAAGTTATGCCAAGCGGGTGCTTTAATCGCGGCTTGGCAATTTATCGAGCAAGGTGAGTCGGGTTAGAGCCAATTGTATGGGGGCTTCCGCTTGCTGAATAAATCGCACACAGCCAATTTCGCAGAAGAACAGCTTATCGGCCACAGGGTGAAGCGAAAATTGTAGTGTCTTATCTTGTAAGTCTTTGCATACTAATGATAAACCCTGAGGTTCCTGAGTTATCGACACATAATCCTGATGGTTACCATAGTCGCCGAGTAAGGCGTCAAATTTACCGGACACCGTTGCAGTTTGATTTGGATGCAAATTTTCTTGTTCTAACAACCACTGCCAAAAACTAGGACGGTTGTATAGCTCATCCCAAATATTGTGACCATGCTGTGGATATTGGGTAAATTGCAGGCTGGCGGTGCGTTCGAGTTGCGAGAGCTTATCGACTAGTTCTTGAGAAAAGTCTGCTGGGATGGTTTCATCTTTTAGGCCATGAGCCAGCCAAATGGGTAACTGCGCCAAGCGCTGATAGAGTTCGGCACATACTGGCCGGGCAGGCATATTCATGGACCAAGGTGCTAGGCGGTTTGGGTCTCCTGCAGCCAGTACAGCCAAAGCGGCGAACCGCTGCGGTTGTGCAAGTGCTAGGTTGAGTGCGCCAAATCCCCCCATGCTTAAACCTGTGAGGTAGACTCGACTGCGGTCGATATGATGTTGTTGTTCGAGTTCATCTAATAAACTGATTAATTCAGCGATTGCCCAGCCATTACGCCCTTTGGGAACCTGTGGGCTAACACAAATAGCATCCAGTTGATGCTGTTTTAAATAGCTGTTGGGGCCAAAATCCAGTAACAAGTGAATATCATCGCCAATTTCTCCACGGCCATGCAAAAATAATATCAACGGTAAGGCTTGATGCTTGTCGCGCTTTTTCGGCTGGCTCAACAAGTACTGATAAGAGCGCCTTTGTTGGTGGTAATGTTGTTGCAGTGAAATTTGATGAGGGTGGGGGTTATTCACGTTAAGCTCCTTGTCTTACCCAACGTGAACTATCATAGCGATTTTAGTCGCTTAAAAATAGAGACGAACCACCGATTCCACAACACAGGCAGGACGACGACAGCCTTCGATTTCTACAGTAATTTCTTTGACCAGTTCTAAACCGCGTTTTACTGGTGCCACTCGGGTGAGTCGAGTGCGTGCTCGGATCCGGTTATTCACCTTGACCGGGTAAGGGAAGCGGACTTGATTGATCCCATAATTGACCATCATTTTCGCCGAAGGATAGAGTGGTTGCTCGGGGTCGACACTCTCGGTTAATGCAGGCAGAAGAGACAAGGTTAAAAAGCCATGAGCAATGGTGGTCTTAAAGGGAGACTCTTCGGCGGCTCGCTGGGGATTGGTATGTAGCCACTGATGATCTTTGGTCACGTCGGCAAATTGGTTAATTCGCTCTTGGGTAATGGTGAGCCATTCACCCACATGCACTTCTTCTCCCAGTTGCATCGACAGTTCTTCTAGGAGTGCTTCGGCCTTGGGGTGTAATTCGATCGTTTCTTTAAAACTCGCTTGTTGCTCACTGTTGGCACTTAACTGGTATTCTCTCACCCAGTTTATCAGTTGGCTGTCATGCGCTTTATTCAGAAATTCAATCCAATGGTCACGAATAGCAGGAGATAGCCAATCTTTGAGTTCAAAGGGATTTTGAGCCAGCATTTCACGTTTTTTCTTAAGAAAATCGACAACTTTCACTTTTACTTCCTACTGCTTTTGGCTCAACAATGCCGTTATTCTAAAATATTCGACTAGTCAGTCAAATAAATATGAATTCAAATTGTAAGCGATTGTATCTAAATGTAAGCACTTACTTCTGATTTAGTCTTTTGTGTCAATGAATTATTGCGTTTTTATGTCAGCTATGGACTGTCAATAGTCGACCTGATTTCCTGCTGTTGTGATGCTGTTTCTAGGAGCGGCCGATCAATGGTGGCAGTGTTTATCTGAATAAACTATCTGGTGGCAGTGTTGGACGCTTTTCGTTGGTGATTGTCCGCTGAACTTGAGCCACTCAATGCTATCCTTTCTGCCTTGTATTCATCATCGAGCATTGCATAAAAACAACTCCCGAAGAGCAATAGGTCTTCGGGAGTGATGAGCAGTGTAAATGAATTTTACTAAATTTACTTATTAGCGTAGCCATATTTGTAAATCACGTACGATGCGATTGCCGCTAAAAATAGGGTGCAGATCCTCAATTGGATCGAGAGCAAAATAGTCGCGCTGTTCTTCAGGGAGTGCATGATAGCTGCCCCACACCTGATATAGCCACGCTTCGGCATCCCAATTGAGCTGATGTTGTTGATAATATTCTAAAGCGGTTTGTCCTTTGGCGTGCTCGATGACCGCTAATAAATAATCTTCTACATCGCGCTTAATTTGTTGTTCTCGCAGGGTGAACTCGGCGACATTTTCTAGAGAGACCGCCTGTTCGGTATCACTGAAGGTTTGCTTGGAGCGATGTTGCCGCTGGAGCTGACTCACCACCTGGAGTAGCTCATGCTCATGTTCAGAGTTATGAATATCGATGCTAGCACTGCGCATCAGCGGTGGGGCTTGGTTAAACAATGGCGCAACATCTAATTGGACCGTTGGATCGCGTGGGCTAAAATCGGGGTGCTGGGCATGGAATATCTGTAAGCCTTTGAGTAGTCGAGATTTACCGCGTAACTCTCTAAACCGGCCAAGCAGCGTGAGTAGTCGGGTTTGCACCACAGCAAGCTCTTGAGTGCAGTCATATACTGCTTGACTGAGGGTTATCACTAACAGCCGCCTCAGTTCACGAATATCACCGGCAACTTGACTGAGGGCGTCGAAGTTCAGCAAGGATAAGCTATCGAGTAACTCGCTGACTTGTTGTTGGGCCAATTCGTTTTCGCGGATCTTGGCACTAAGACTAGGGACATAACCAAATTCGTTATTAATTCTGCTCCATAAGACTCGTGAACTATGGCGTAAGCTCTCGGTGAGGCTATAGCAATGTTCGCTTAAATCACTTAGGTAGACATCGCTGGCGGCTAAGTCATCATGATGTAAGGCTTCTTTATAGTGGGCGGCCAAGGTTTTTATGGTTTCGAGTCGAGATCCGACATTGGCATCAATCTGTCGATTACGGGTATCGCTGAGGGCCTCTTCGAGTAGGGCCCGAAGGTTAGAGCTGAGATGTAAACCCTCATCGGCAGCGGGGCGCCAAATGACACCACTTTTTAATAGTGCCTCGACTTGTTTGTTATCGAGTTTGGTTTCATCTAGCTTGCCGTTGATATAGGCATGCATCAAGCTTTCGCCATGACGAGCGAGCAGTTTAAATAATTTAAGCCCAGCCTGTTGCAGATGTTGATTCACAGTAGCGACTCCTGCTGGCCAATCGCATCCATTGCTTGTTGTTCCAAGCCTAAACCTTCAGCCTCGTCGATAAAGCTAATCACTTCGAAGATATAGTCAACCTTGGCGGTCGCAATGTAGATCTGTTTTTCTTGGTTGGGGCGAACCAAGTATCCCTGCTCACAGAGGCGTTTAAATACCTGCTTGAGTTGGCCATCCACTTGACTACTGGTAGAGCCAAATAGTCGATATTGAGCGATTTTAGTCAGTTGTTCGCGTAGCGCTGGTGTATCTTCGACCACGCTTTGTAGCTCATTGAGGCGTAATGCTGCACCAGCACTAATCGGACTATCTTGTCCAAGGGCTTCTTGGCTTAGAATCAACCATTCGGTGAGCGGTAGTAAGCTGCTTGCTATATCATTAAATTGCTGGCTAATTACCTTGTGCTCCTGATCTCCTAACTCGCGATAGGCACAGAAGTACAGTTCGCCTTCACAGGCTTTGGCTAAACGCCGATTTAATACATGCAGGTGGTTGTCGATACGTTCACGGTTGGCTTCGTTACTGAGATAACTAAAGCCATCTTCATCGCTGATCTGACAAATAAATTGGCCGCTGAGTAAGGCTTCAAGCACCCGGCCGGTTTCGCTCATCCCCGTGGCAGATAATCGATTCATGACTCTATCTCCATTTGTTTAGCTTTGGCCGCTTTCAGTTTTTGTTGTAGCAAGTTAACTCTTGGCTGTACCACCTGTAATTGGCGTTTGTCGCGGTTGATGATGTAGCGGTGAGTGAATAGATCCAATACTTCCGATTCAGGGTTGGGGAAAGCTCCTAAAATGCGGATTTGATTGTGATCACAGGCGTCAAAAATTTTCTTCACATTACTCTGGTGTAAGGTGCCTAGCTCATCAATCGGCCAGTGGATATAGGTACTGGCATTCCCTCGGAGCAAGCGAGTAAAGGCGAGTAAGAACTTACACAAGATGAGGTAAGCCATCCCGTGGCTACTGGACTCGTTGAGCTGACGGTCGGTGCGGATCACCAAGTCACTGTTGCCTTCGCGCAGCGTGAGTTCGATCAGTAATAGCCGGGATACCCCTTCTTTGAGTGCGCTGCGCCCAATAATATCTAAAGCGACCCGCATGCTGTTCGCGTAATCTTCATCGGGCAATTGGTTAAAACCTTGTTGCTGCCAAGTTTGAAAATTATCTACGAAGGTTTTTAATTCATCCCAGAATTCGAGTTCGCTAATCTTAGAACGAATTTTAACCGCTGAATCGGAGACGCCATCGAGACTTAAATCTTCACCGATTTCACGGGTAATGCGACGGCTTTGGTTCAGGATCCGTTGGTCAATATCGCTTAAGTTTTGATAGAAGCTGCTAATGCTCATCCCTAAATTACGGCCGTGGTCGATCAGCCCTTGAACTTTTTGGGGGACCAGGCCATTGAGTAATTCGGCCAAATGAGGGACCAATTCGCGGTAGGCTAAGCTTGCTTCGCCATCTTCTTGGAGATGACGGCAAGCGGCCCGAGAGCGTTCCCAGGTTTCACTTAAGTCGGAGCCAGCTTGCTGGGCTAACAAGGTGTCGAAATGGCGTACCGATTCATTCACCTGCTCCAGTTGTTGATTACGTTGGCTAATCCGCTGTTCTGCATCGCGAGCTCGTTCGGCAGGGGTTGCGTGTTGTGTTGCGCTGTTCGGCTCTTGCTGTGTCGTTTTAATTAAGTCCAGCTGTTTGATGCGACGAACCAAGTTTTGCGTCTGAGCATGCTGCTGTTGGCTGAATTCTTGTTGTTGCTTTAGCTCGCTTAACCGTTGTTGTTGGCTATCACGCTGTTGCTTAAAGACACTTAGTTGCTCAGCGAGTGCTTGTTTGGCAGTGGTTTGCTGTTGGCGCGCTTTTGCTAGGGCATCGTTGAGCTGAGGTTTTTGCTTGAGCCAAACCTGTTGCTGCCAAATTTTATATTCGCTGACTTCCTCGCGAAATTGTTCGGCTTCTTGGATTTGCAGGTTCAAATCACGTTTCTGCTGTGCTAAATCAACAATCAGCTGATCATCTAAGCCGAGTGCTTGTAACTCGCCGCGATACCATTGGTCCAATTGTTTGAGTGTTTGTTTTGCTTGTTGTTGGCGTTGGCTAATCGCGTCATGTGCCTGACTAACTTGCTGCGCCAGCACATCCACCTTTTCTTCCCACCACGCCATCTTTTCTAGCTTGGCCTCTTGATGTTGTTCGCGTAGTTCTTCAAGGTAGTTTTGGTGACGGGTACTGGCCTCTTGTAAATAGCTTTTAAGCTGGCTTTGTTGCTCACGCGCGGCCGCTTGGCGCAGCTGTAAAGCCTTCGAACAATTCTCTTTAAGTAGTTGTTTTTCTTCTTGGAGGCGCTTCAATTCGTCCTCGCTATTGTGGTGAGCAGCGCTGGCTTCGGCGCAGCTTAATTCCTGTTGCTGTATTGCCTTGTTATAAGTTGTTAAGTTGCTTTCTGCTTCCTGTAGTTGTGTTTGGGCCTGCTGATATTGCTGCTTGAGTTGCTCTAGTTGTTGCAGTATTTGTTGCTCGGTGGCGGCGCATTCGGGCGCTTCGATGGCTTTTAGGTCAAGGTTTAAACCAAAGAGACTGTGGGGGTCGCCGTCGTGATGTGGTTTTAGATCGCGACGAGACAACAAACTGGGGTCGATCACCTTACCAATAGAGTGTTCCCATTGCGGATGTTCGCTGCGTAAATGTGCCAATAGGCTACCATCTGCAGGATGTAAACTGGCTTTTAAGTTTTCCAGTTGTTGCTCTAGTCGACGATTTTGTTGGCTGCGATTCGCCAATTCCTGATCGGCTTGGTAACGCTGTTGTTTTAGCTGCTGTAGTTGTTCACTGTGTTGGCGTAACTGGCTCGATAAAACCTGCTGTTGTTGACGCGCTTCATCCAGCCGGTTATCCATGATGTTGAGTTGCCGGCTTTCTTCTTCGGTGTGCCCCATTTGCAGGCTGCCAGCTTCCAGTTGAGCCAGCTCTAATTGGTACTGATGTTGTTGCTGCTGAAACTTTTGCTCGGCTTGGTTAACTTGGCTTTGTTGCTGTTGCTGCTCATTATTTAGATCCGCCTGCTGCTGTTGGCGCTCTTGGGTGAGCTGTTGTTGCAAGTGATCTTTGTTTTTATGTAATTTATTTAAGGCCACATTGAGCTGTTCGTTAATCAGGCTCTTCCGTTGATTCAGTTCGGCTTCAATATCGCTGTGCTGCTCGGTCAACAATTGGTGGCGTTCGCTCACCTCATTTAGCTGTTCTCGCCACTGTGGGAGTTGTTCGACAGCCATCAAGGCCTGTTCTATTTGTTTGTCTTGCCAGCTCTGGTAATTGTCTTCAATGTGATTCAATTGTCGATCGTAACTGTTTACATCGGCACTTGCTTCAGACACGGCTTGATTGAGCACTTCGCGTTGGTCTTGCCACTGGCTTTCTAGCTGACTTAAGTCCTGTTTGGTTTGGTTGAGCTGGCGTTGGCCGTGTTCACATTGGGCAAACAATTCGGCTTCATCATTTTGCAGACCCTGTTCTAGCTGTAATAGATAGCTTTCACTGTGCAACAACTGCTGGTAGATCTGCTCGAGTTTGACAAATTTGGGGCGGATAGTTGCAAACTGTTGGATGAGTCGGGTTTCTTGGATCCAGGCTTGTGCTTTATTCGCATCAACCCATGTTGGCTTTAGGGTCACGCCTTCTTCTTCCAAAATAGCGGCAATCATCGATTTGATAGTTTCCATCTTGCCTTCTTTGGAGTGCACGGCTTTTGCCAATTTTTCGATGTGACGTAAGCTATGTTTTGGATCGCACATAGTAAATTGCCGCGCATAGGCTTTGATGTCGGAATCGCCGGTATTTTGTAAGCTGCGGTCATTTTGAATAATGGCGCGATACTCTCGAGTATTAAGAAAGCGCGTGGTGGCTAAAGGTTTACCCTGATGCGTGATTTTTTTGAGTTGTTGGCCGAGCTTAGCAGGCGCGAGAAACCAGCTTCCTTGTTCGTCTTGGCGTTCAATAAAATCGTTTAACTCAAAGGGCTTGCCAATAAAACGATATTTTACCCCTTGATCTTCTCTTCCTGAAGATAACACCACTTGGGCCAGGTCACCGTTGTAGCGTTGGTATTCGTAAATAATGTAGCTGGCTTCGCGTGGCAGATACCAGCGCTCGAAGCTATCTCGGGTACTGGGTACGACTCGACTCGGGTATTCACCGTAAAATACCGGTATCAATCGCTGAAGGGTGGTTTTACCCGAGGCGTTGGTACCGCAAATATTACTATGTTGGTCGAGTTTTAATTCTACTACCCCTTGAAGGTGGGTATCGATCAAGATGATCCGCAATAGGCCAGACAAAATGCATCCTTTTAAATTAGCTAAATAAACTATGGTCAAACTACACCATAGCTACGCAGAGGCATGACCGCACGCCAGCGCAATGACGCAGTGTAACTAAGATTGCCTAGGAAGCGAAAGAGTTGCGTGTTTGGTTTGCTTAAAAATTGCGAATCAGGTGCTAAAAAGTTGCAGGTCTAGGTGCCACTAGTACTTGCAGAGCGTTCACTGTTGTGGAATAATCCTGCGCCCTTGGGTTCTCTTACCCCAATTATCAAAAAGATAGGTCGTACTATTATGTGGTTTTTACAATTATCTGAGGCTGAACGCCGCAGTGTTTTTATCTTGGCTGTGTTTCACATTGTGACGATTGCTGCCAGTAATTATTTGGTTCAACTTCCCTTCACTATTTTTGGTTTTCACACCACTTGGGGTGCGTTTACTTTCCCGTTTATTTTTCTTGCCACCGATTTAACGGTGCGTTTATTTGGTGCCAGTCGCGCACGGAAAATCATTTTCTCGGCTATGTTACCGGCGCTGCTAGTAAGCTATCTGGTTTCAGTGTTGTTTTATCAAGGCCAATTTCAAGGTTTAGCGGGCTTGCTTACTTGGAATAGTTTTGTTGCACGGATCGCGCTCGCTAGTTTTATTGCCTATGCGGTTGGTCAGCTATTGGATGTGAAGGTATTTGACCGTTTACGCCGTTTAAAGCGCTGGTGGATAGCACCGACAGCCTCAAGTATATTCGGCAATGTAGTGGATACCTTGTTGTTTTTCGGGGTGGCTTTTTATGCCAGTAGTGATGCCTTTATGGCGCAACATTGGCTTGAAATAGCATGGGTTGATTATGGTTTTAAGTTAGCAGTTAATTTGGCTTTATTTGTGCCGCTATACGGTATGTTGCTGCACTTCTTACAAAGCCGTTTATCAGTGCTTAGTCCCGCCTAATTAATCGCAACATGGCTTGAGAGTCATCGCCAAAGAGCTGGTTACAGCTCTTATTAGAAGATTCCGAGTCTTTAAGTTTTAGGGCGGGCCTGCTCGCTTGGATGCCTACCCGTCAAAATAACGTGCTTGCTTAGGGCTGGCCCGATTGTTTGGCTGCCATTGCTTTTTTCAACATGGCCTCGAGTTCACCGTGATGTTGCTTGGCGACCAGCGCGCTGGCGACAGCCGTTTCACGCATTAGCGTTGCGTTGAGCGCTTGAGTTTTTTGTCCCAAAGGGGTCTTGTAAAATGCAACCAACTGCGCCAGTTCTTCATCGGTGAAGTGTTTTAAATAGACTTCGGCAATTTTGGGTTTCATTTCTTCCCAGGTCAGATAATTATTGGCCCATTCGTTTAATATTGCCTGAAAGTCTTTTAAGGGCGGATTTTGTCGCATTAATGCCTTGTTTAGATTACTGCGGATCGCTGCCATTTGTTGTTCACTATCATTGAGTGCGAGCAGGTCATCAACGGGGGTCGCTTGTAGTGAGAAACTGGCAATGATTAAGGCGGCACCGATAAAGGTTTTCATAAGGTCATCCCTGATTACTATGAGAGTGTGGGCAACACAAAGTCGCACTTGATAAGGACTAAGCCTACACTGTCTAGACCAAGGGGGAAAGCATCTGCGTGGCAGTTTTAGCCTCGTTTAGGCTAGAATAAATGATTTTTAAGTCTGCAAAAGGTGTCCATGGCTAAATCGAAACCTCAAGTAAAGCTACATAGTTACGGAATTTATAATCAGTGGGATAGTGAGGCCAAGGCGCTACCACAAATTGTTGAGTTTACGCAGCGAGTTGCCGCGCAAGTGGATGTCGAGTTTGGCTTGATTGTGAATATCAAAAAAGCCAAGGGGCAAAAGTTACGTTATTGCATTTATCATCCTAATATTCCAGATGATCATGGTCGAGTCCGCCCTCCATTTGATGGGGAAGTATATGTGCGCAATAACGATTGGGACTTCTATTTAGGGGATACAATTTGGCCACCAGTGAGCAATAAGCTGGGGACGTGGCGAATGACCATCGAATTGGCTGGCCAGCTGATTGCCGATAAATCCTTTGAACTCTACCAAGACCAACCCGGAGATCCACAGCAGTTTTATCGTCGCCGAGGGATGTGAGTGTTTACTTGTATCCAAGCATTAGCCATTACGCTCCCTCGCCGAACTATTATACTGGCTTTCATGCTATTTTTTCGGTCGTTTATTTGTTAGCTAAAAGCGAGGGAGGCTGCGCTTGAATCACGAGTGGATAAAAATGCCTAGCAGTTATCGCTATAGGCTAGCCTTGGCGAAGTAGTGACGGAATAATTGATAGAAGCGAGTGACATGTATTGGTTTCTCGCCTTTATATTGATGTAAAAAATAAAAATGCCAAGCTTTTCCTCTCACCTCTGGTAGCACTCGAATGACTCGTCCGTTAGCGAGATGAGATTGTGCTAAGAACTCCGGAAAAAATGCGATCCCCATATCATGCAATACCATCTCAAGTACTGTTGCCAGTGTATTTACTCGGGCGTGATGTGTCACTTTCACTTGTCGTTTATTGGCTTGATTATTATCAAATAATTGCAATTCATCATGTTGCCAAGGGGTCGCGATAAACTGCTGTTCGATTAACTGTTCAACATCTTTTAAAGTACCATGTTGTGTGATGTAGCGAGGTGAAGCGATTAATATCTCTGATACCTTTCCTATTGATAGTGCTCGGTAGCTGCAGTCTTTTATATTTCCCCCAAAAATTGCCGCATCTAGGTTGTGCTCTATCAGATCTTGCCATTTTCCCGTGACAAGAACTTCAGGCTGAAGTTTTGGAAACTCTAAACTCAACTGTTTTAATGCAGGAATAACAATATGTTGCTCAAAAAACGGAGGGACGGATACTTTAAAGCTACCGCTAGGCTGCGATTTGGCACTATTTAACTCAATTAAGGTCATATTTAGTTGTTCGCTAAATAATTCACTGCGGGCGAGTAACGCTTCTCCAACGGCTGTTAATACAAGACCTCGAGTATTACGTATCAATAATTGTTGACCGGTTGTTTCTTCTAAGCGCTTAATTTGTTGGCTAATTGCCGACTTACTCAGGCCAAGCTTGTTAGCCGCCTTTGTAAATGAACGTTGATTGGCCACTTCAACAAAAATTAATAGTAAAGGCGCTAATTTTACGCTGTTCATAAATTTAAACAGTAAGTTAATTATTGGGTTATTGTTTAGTGTTAATCGTAAGCATAAGCTATGTCAACTCAATCATTTAAGGATTTAGAAAATGACAAGTTTAGTGATCGTCGATGTGAGCCCTATAGATAAAACGCAACTATCAAAATACAGCGCCCTAGCTGCTGAAACATTGAAAGCCTTTGGTGGGCACTTCATCGCCAGAGGTGAAATAGAGAGCTTACATGGTGAAGTTGAGCACCCAATTAAAGCCGTCATCGAATTTCCAGACAAGAAAAGCGCCCAAAATTGGTATAACAGTGCAGCATATCAAGCGATTATTCCAATCCGAGAGCAAGGGATGCGCAGTCAGTTTCATCTCGTTTAAATTTGATTTAAACCGCCGGAGTGGCATGACCGAGGTAGGCAGCGCTAGCTGGAGGTGAAAGACCTCCGGCTAGCCGATTATGTTGGTGGTTCCGAGGTCGCTACTCTTTGGTTTTTTCGAATGAACAGCAAGTGCTGATTGTAAAATTCACTTTCGATACAAGCATGTTGCAACGCCTTCTTGTATATTGAAGCTACAAATATATCTGCCAGACTAAAGTGTGTACCTATAGCATATCCCGATTCATTACAGAGAGTTGCGCTTAGTCGTTCAAGGCAATGTATAATCCAATCTCCGCGGAGTTTTCGTTTAGATGGTTCATCGAGCTCAGGACGAAAAAATTTGAGCACAGTTCTATTTTGAGGTGAATGAATACTTGAGTTTACGTATTCACAAACACGACGAATATTGGTTTTTTGGTTGATATTTTGACTAAGTAAAGGACCGTTCTGAAATTTTTCCTCTAGATATTCGGCGATAGCCATCGATTCCGAAAATACAAAACCATCTACAGCCAAGGAGGGAACATAGCCAAAAGGGTTAATGGCTCGATAGCTGGTTGCCAATTCATTGGCGCTAAGCTCAATTTTTTGGTGTGGGATAGCTTTGAAATTGAGGATCCATTCTACTCTTTGCGAGCTATTTGATCCTTTCGCGCTATACAGCAATATTTCCATGTTTCCTCCGAAAGTATAAGTGTTGATTCAATAAAGTCCTTTATGCTAACAAGGGAATTTCCTATTTTAAGGCTGTTGGAGAAACTCATATTACCACTTTCATTAGGATTTTAAGGAATTGAACGTATATCGACAAACGATAGATGCTCATAGGAAAGGACTCGTAGAAAGCTGAAAATGAAGAATACTAACTGACCTCACCGTGAACTGGTCGTTGCTTGGGAGGATGATAATAGGCAGTGATTGCGGGCGCATCAGCAGATAAATGACTGCTGATGCGCAAGTGCTGAGTTTTATTGGCCGCGAGCGAGATAGCCAATTTGGTAATATTGTTTTTGCTCACTTGGCTGGGTGCTGGCTTGGTTGAGCCAGTTCAGCTTCAGCGAAGACCAGTTAGAGCAGTCGAAGCCAATCAGATCGGCTGTATCTGTGCTTGTTGATTCGATACAAGCGTAAGCTTGCTGCTCTGGCATCTTTATTTCACCTTCAAGTAGCCAGCTTTTCACCGAAGGGCGACCGAATTGCTCACTCAACGCGGCAAAGCCAGGACTGCGCAAAAAGCTCGCCATTGCTGAGGTATCTTTCCATAGGTAAAAAGGGGCGTAACTATTGACCGTACTGAAGTAGTCTGGACTATCTTTGATTGAATATAAATAGGCCTTGAATACTAATCCGGGGTAGCCATCGAGTAGATGGGCTTTTTCTTTAATCCTTGTTTGAATATTGACCATGTTGTAATCGGCCGGAAGGATAATTCGATATTGCATGGCTATCATAGAGCCTCCGTAGTGAATATCTGACCTTGACTAAAAGACCAATCTTCAGCGTGGTTGAAACAAATGACCACCATTAAATCGGCAGGCGCGAGGTCCAATTGTTGCTGACACTGCTCTGCCAATTGTTGGTACAAGTTTTGTTTTTGCAGGCTGCTCCGCGGGCGCCCAGCGGTGATTTGAATGAGCACATAATCATCGCTTCTGCCGGGACTCAAATAGGTGGGGTGAATGACTCGATTCTCGCTCTCATATTCATCAAATAGTTGAAAACAATCATTGGTCGGTACTGCAAAGCAAGACGCTAAGCTTTGTTGTAGGATCTGGCTGAGCTTTTGTTTGTAGCTGCGGTTGTGTCCGCGGGGTAAAGATATTCTGACCATTGGCATGGAACTTACCCCTGTGGTTCGATACGAGAGAGGCTACTGACCGCCGCTGGCCAACCTGCGTAAAAAGCCAAGTGGGTGAAGAGTTCCCCCAGCTCTTCCTTGGTTAAGCTATTTTTTTCTGCCAGGGTTAAATGAAACGGCAGTTGTTCGGTTCGGCCTAAAGCTGCCAGTGCCGCTAATGTTATAAGGCTGCGCTCTCGTGGACTTAATAAGGGGCGCTGCCAAACATCAGCAAATAAGACTTGCTCGCTCAGTTGTTTTAATTTTGGGGCATAACGAAATAGTTGTTCGGTGTTGTTCATGATCTTTCCTCGAATTTTGGGGTTGCTACTTGAAATACCCATTGATTCTGGCATGATGTGTTGATACATAAAATCAAAACATTTTTGATTAATTGTTTTGAATTTCAGGATGATTTGAATGAGCCAACAAACCTTAGATCTTCAGGCCTTACGTAGCTTTGTATTGGGCATGGAATTAAACAATTTCGCGCTTGCTGCCAAGCGCTTACATCGTTCAAGTTCTGCGGTGAGCGCTCAATTAAAGAAGTTAGAGCAGCAGACGGGTTGTCCCTTAGTTAAAAAATCAGGTCGCCAGCTGTTGCCGACTGATAGTGGAGAGCAGTTGCTTAGTTATGCAAGACGCCTATTAGCATTAAATGATGAAGCGATGGCGGCTTTGGTGGTTCCCGAGTTAACCGGGAAGCTGCATTTTGCGATGCAGCAAGACTTTTCTGAGAGCTTTCTGACTCAAGTGCTGGGACAATTTAGTCGCGCTTATCCGCAAGTTCAATTGTGTACTAGTGTGACCCGTAATCAACAGTTAGTTCAAGGCATTGAGCAAGGGCAATATGACTTAGCGCTGGCCTGGGATGCCGGTCAAAGTTGCGCTAATCAACAAGTTTTGGGTGCGCTTCCCTTGCTGTGGTTAAGCCATCCTAACTTGTCGCTGGAGTCATTGTTGCGACGTCGACAAGCCCTACCTTTGGTGATGTTTGAAGCACCCTGCTTAATGCGGGAGAAGGCCAGTGCAGCACTCGATAAAGCGGGAATTCCCTGGAAGGTGGTTTATAGCAGTCAGAGTTTGAATGGAATCTGGGCTGCGGTGGAGGCGGGTTTGGGGGTCACCGTACGCACCAGCATTGGCTTGCCAGCCAGCCTTTTGGCCATTGATGATTTATTGCCATCCTTGGGGAATTTAGGATTATTAATGCATCGCACCGAGGGAGCGGAAAAGCCGGAAGTTGTTCGCTTAGGAGAGATTGTGCGCCAGCAAGTCGTTAGTCGCTGTTTAAAGTTGCCGGCTTAAGCCCGCATTGTTGATGGTGAGTGAGGTTTGTTGCATGGTGATGATGCAGGCTCGCGATCAAGTATTTAAGCCTAGTCAATGGTTCGTCTCAGGGCAGCCCTGAGCAGGGCAGCCCTTGCTTTAATGAATCACAAATGGCACTCAAAATTGCGCCAGTATTTAGCCCATCATTAGCGTGCTAAAGTAATACACTGCGGCATAACCCACGGTGTAAGAAATCAGCAAATAGAGGAAGTAGCGTAAATAACTACCAAAGGTTAAACCATCAATTTTACTCATGGCAACAATGCCTGCAGCTGAGCCGATCACCAGTAAGGAACCGCCCACACCAACTGCGTAAGTCAAACCCAGCCAATCTGGCGCTGACATGCTAATACCGGCTTTCAATAAGGCCGCGGTGAGTGGCACGTTGTCGATGGTGGCAGACATTGCGCCCATTAGATAGTTAGCGGCGATTGGTGGTAAGACTTCGTATACCGAAACCAGCTGGTCGAGTACATCTATTTCTTTCAGCATGCCAACCAATAGCAAGATCCCGAGGAAGAATAGTAGGGTTTCAAATTCAATGACTCGAATGTATTCCAAAATCGAATCTTCGTCTTGGTCTTCGTTAAAGAAGCGGGCGGTGAGGAACATTAACGACATGCCAAATAGGAAACTAAGCACAGGCGGGATTTGATAGAGCGCATTGCCAAAAATGGTACAAACAATAGTTGCCAGAAAGATCATCGCAATAACCGCATCTACTTTGCGAACTTCGGTAATATGACGTTTGATTTCAATCGTATCTTTCATGCCAACAGAGAGCATTAGTGCTAACAGTAATACCGAGAAGAACGAAGGGATCGACAGTAATAATAGATCGGTAATGGTGACCTTATTGGCAAGGAAAATCATCAAAGTTGTAACATCACCGGTGATCAATGCTACCCCACCAGAGTTGACTGCAAATACCACCAGAGTGGCAAAACGCAGGGTTTTCTTGCGGCTTAAGTTGAGCGATAGGATCAAGGTAACCGAAACGAGTGTGGCGGTGATGTTGTCGGCTAAGGAAGAAAAAACGAAACAGAAGACAGCAGTTAGAAACAGTAGCGCTTTTTCACTAATTTGTTTTGGTAAGAAAAAATAGATAAGATTTTCAATCATACCTTTTTTATTTAAATAGGCTACGAAGGTCATTGCCGCCACAAGGAATAGCCATAATCCAGCAATTTCTGAGATGTTTTCCCCAAGCCCATCGATGACTTGTTGATGCTGCTCCCCCTGTCCCTGAAAGATGAATAACAGGATCCAGGCCAAAGTCCCCAAAAACAGTGTGACCTTGGCTTTATTGACGTGAATTACATCTTCTAGAACTACACCTAACAGCGCCAGTACGGCGAAGCTGATTAGTACTACCTCTAAGATTGGAGACATCTTTTTTCCTTGTTAATTAGCTAATGGGTCGGCATTGCTTAAAGCGATCGTCGGCCAATGAGTGCGGCAAACAGCTATGGAGAAGCGCTGTTGATAGAATAAATTGACGGCGAATTATAGGACTAAAGTGCCAGCAGAAAAAGCCTTGTAGCATTTTAGATCCATTTTTTTTACAAAACTCTTCTTATTCATTTACTTGTCGCTGTGGGTGTTTGAATTGTGTTGAGCTTTGTGGGTTGGTGTAACAAAGGGCGGTTGGCTGTAGTTTAATTGGGAGGTTAGAGAGGAACTCAGCGAGGATGATAAGCTTAGTTGATCAGGGGGACTCAAGCAGCCAAGATTTTGGCTGCTTTTTTGCTTCACCGTTAAAAATCAGGGAAGCCCGAAGCTTCCCTGATTGTTACATAAAAGGTCTGCATTACTACCGATTAGTAGTCGTCATCATAATCTTGATCGAGATGGCGTTGTAACTGCCTACGCTCGTGGTATTCATCAATGCGGCGACGAGCTTTGGCTTTGTCCCGCTGAGTTTTATGACTTTTTGCGTTATGGAGTAGGTCTAGTTCGTCCCATTCGTCCATATCGTCAAAGCTTGGTTGTGTCATAAATCTGCTCCAACACTGACTTCATCGAGTTCAAGCGCGCTCTCATTATCTCTGGCTGTTGTGAGATACGAAAAATGTACCTTAAAAGTATAGCCTTGAAAGTGAAGCTTTTGTTAAGTCTTAACACTTTTGCGTAGTGGGTCGAGCTTGCTTTTGTCAGGAATTCCATTACCTTTGTAGCTGAATGTGGTGTGATGTGGTCTTGCTGTTATCTTTGCTTCTAATAAATAGAACATTCCTTAACATTAAATTCGATTTTATTAGATGGCGTTATCGGTAATGCTAATCCACTAGAAAATGTTAAAGCAACAAAAAGGACTGTTATGCAGTTTCGTAATACCGCCAATGGCTATGGTTTCATCTCGATTATGATCCATTGGCTCGCCACCATCATTGTGCTGATGTTGTTTGGTTTGGGCCTGTTCATGGTGGATTTGAACTATTACTCGAGTTGGTATCAAACCGCGCCGATGATCCATAAAAGTGTTGGGATCTTATTGTTTATTTTAATGGTTTTTCGCTTATGTTGGCGCTACTTAAATCCTCAGGTCTTAAGCCTTGAAAACCATCATCCCTTGGAAAAACGTGGCGCTAAAGTCGGGCATTTTCTGCTTTACTCTGTGATGTTTGTATTGATGGTTTCTGGTTATTTGATTTCCACTGCCGATGCTCGTCCCATCTCTGTATTTGATTGGTTCGAAGTGCCGGCTACCTTGCATGGTATTCCTCAGCAAGAAGAATTTGCAGGCAAAGTACATGCGTTTCTTGCTTGGAGTTTAATCGCTTTGGCGGCCGGGCATGCCTTGGCTGCTGTAAAACACCACTTTGTAGATAAAGACCGAACATTAATTAGGATGTTGAAACCCGCTCGTATACTAATGAAAGGAATAAAAAAATGAAAAAACAGTTTATTGCTGCTGCATTTGCGGCAAGCATGTTCGCTTTACCGGCCAGTGCCGCAGATTATGTCATTGATACCCAAGGCGCTCATGCCTCGATTAACTTTAAGGTTAATCACTTAGGTTACAGTTTTGTGGTTGGACGCTTTGATACTTTCGATGGTGAATTTAGCTATGATGCGGCTGCTCCAGAGGCGACTCAGGTGAAAGTTAATATTGATACTAAATCGGTAAATAGCAATCACGCTGAGCGTGATAAACACATCCGCAGTGGAGACTTCCTAGAGGTTGATAAATATCCGCAAGCCAGCTTTGTGAGCACCAAGTATGAGGCCAGTGATGCAGAACATGGCAAGTTGTACGGTCAACTTACCTTACGCGGGGTGACGAAAGATATTGTGATTGATGTGAGCAAAGTTGGTGAAGGTAAAGACCCTTGGGGTGGTTACCGTGCTGGTTTTGTTGGTTCAACCCAGTTAGTGATGAAAGATTATGGTATTCCGATGAATTTAGGCCCTAAATCCACCTCTGTAGAAATGGATTTAGTGATTGAAGGTCGTAAAAAGTAATCCTGTTGTAGCCTAAATGCGCAGCATAGCCTCCTAGCTAAGATGCCCAAGTGAAATATCTAAACTTCACTTGGGCATTATTTTCTCAAAACCTACTCTGCTTCTTGGTTGTGACTTTTAAGCGATGGAGAAGTATTTTCTTGAAACGGTTTTCAGTCTATTTATTTGTGGTTCCCCCTATCAAAAAAACATAAATTTTTGATTAATAGCCAAAAATTTATGTTTGCCATTGTCTTTCTGAGGCATCACATTTACTCTTATTGAGTTTTTTATCTTCATAGCTGAGCGATGTAGAACGGATTAGCTGAAAGCTCAACACAAGGAGTGTGGTGTGATAATTGGTATTATGTTTGGTTTAGTCATCGCTGCGGTATTGGTTTATCGACTGCGCTATATTCATTGTACTTTTGTCTGTGAGCTACGCTCTGGCAAAGTGAATGTTATCAAAGGCCATCTACCGAGCTCATTTATTTATGATTGCCGCCAAATGATGCGGGGAAGGAAAGTACTCGGTTTAATCAAAGGGATTGAAAGCAATCAACGATTACATTTGCATTTTTCTTCGTCTATTGATGTGGCAGACCAGATCTATTTGGAAAAACAATTTCCGCACAAACTTTATAGTCAAAAAACTTCAGAGACCAGCAGTAGCGTTTTTCTCGATTAGCCTGCGGCCTATTACCGAGCTTTTTTACTCTGGTGATGTTATCGACCCATCACTTCAACTGTTGTGATATATGGCTGCTTTTTAGCGCTTTAGCTTTTTGGGTAAAGTGAGTAGATGAGGCTGATTTAGAGCGCGTTTAATAGTTTTTATCAACCATATACAAAATATCATGCAGAACATCATCGATAAGGCGAGCGCTATATTTTCGAGGGTTGAGAGTTCTTTTGCTGGCCAGCCATGGTTGGCCATAGCTGGGTTCGCTATAAATAATGTTGCAGCCGATGCTGCGAGAGTCAATTGATGTTTCATAAAGCACCATATATTAAATGATAACTATTCGCATTTAGTGTATAGTGCTTTTTCTCAATATACAAGTGACTTTTGTTTATAGGTGAGAGGTGCGTAACTTAAACATTCTTTTTGCTTCCGTAATGACTAAGTCGCGCAGCGGGTTTTCTGGTGTATCGTTCCGCCAAATAAAAGACAGTGAGCGTTCAATGTTAAGTTCAGGTACATTGAGTACGACCAATTCGCCACGCTCTAAAGCTTTTATCACATCCAGATAGGGCAGGCAGCTAAGATAACTATTGTTAGCGACCAAAGAACGAAGCACCGGTACATGCTCATATTCGCGATGCACTTTTAGGCTTTCGATGGTGCCTTGAATGGCACTATCAAATACTCGTCGTGTGCCTGCTCCGGGCTCACGTAATACCCAACGTGCTTGCTCCAACTGAGCAATGCTGACTTTTTCGAGTTTGGCGTAAGGATGGTGGGAGGCGGCAACAATCACTAAGTGATCATTACACCAGATGTGGTGAGCGATACGGTCGTCATCACAACGCCCTTCAATGACCCCAAGTTGGTAGTCGTAGTTAATTAGGCCATTGATCACTTCAGCGGTATTTTCTACTGAAAAGTTAATTCTCAATTGAGGGAAATCGTTATCGATCGCGCTAATTAGGTCGGGGATCAAGTGTTCCGCTGCGGTTTGGCTGGCGCAAAGTTGTAGTTCACCACTCACCAAGTGCTGGTTTTCGAAACCTTCTTCTATTTGCATTGCATCGAGTAATAGCTGTTTGGCTTTGGGTCTTAGCCATAGACCCCATTGACTTAATACCATCCGTTTGCCTCGACGGTCAAACAAGGGTTTACCTAACAGTTTTTCTAATTGTGCGAGCGACATGCTGGCTGCTGACTGGGTTAATGCGAGGTGTTCAGCTGCTGCGCTGACACTACCATGGGTGGCAACGGCTTCAAACACGGTTAATTGCTTTAGGGAATAACGCATTAATCACTCCAGTGAGTATCGGATGACGGCCAACTTTCAAGCCTAGCATAGTAAAGCTAAGTGCTATCAATAGTTTTGATAGCGGTCATAAAAATTATGCGCTTACTGCGGAGCAATTATCTGTTTAAGGTAGTGTCACGATTAGCTACCGAGCGGCTGAGCTGCTTTCAATAAAGGTTTTTGTGGGAATGAATCAACAGCAACCCGAGCGTTTTAATGCCCCATTTGTAGTATCAACAAGTAAGCCAAGTGCCTTGCCTGTTCATGCTTCAAATGCTGCTTTAAGCCCGGATCAAATGACACAGTACGCCGAACAGTATGCCTATAAGAAGGCGAGTGGCAGTACTGGTAAAACTTTGAGTTTAGCAATTAGCGCAGGAATATTTATTGGTCTTGCTTTCGTTTTCTACATTACGGTGACCACTGGCTCAGGACAACAATTGGGCTGGGGCTTTAACCGCCTATTTGGAGGTTTAGCATTTAGTTTAGGTTTGGTACTGCTAGTGGTCTGTGGCGGTGAGTTATTTACCAGTACGGTATTGTCTATTATTCCTCGGGCCAACGGTAAGTTGAATACTCGGCAGATGCTCGCGAACTGGAGCAAGGTTTATTTAGGTAACTTTATTGGTGCCATCTTACTGGTTGGAATTGTCAGTGGCGCCAAGCTTTATCAATTGGATCATGGACAGTGGGGCTTAAATGCCTTGGCGATCGCACAACACAAATTAGAGCACAGCTTCTTGCAAGCCGTATTGTTGGGAATGTTGTGTAATTTGTTGGTGTGTTTAGCGGTATGGATGACCTTTAGTACCACGTCGAGTGCAGCCAAGGGCGCATTAGTGATTTTGCCTGTGGCGATGTTTGTGAGTACCGGTTTTGAACACATCGTGGCCAATATGTTTATGGTGCCTTTAGGGATCGCAATTAAAACTTGGGCTGAACCATCGTTTTGGAGCGATTTAGGGATTCAATCCAGCGCTTTTGCTCATCTTACTTGGTCAAACTTTTTTTGGCACAACGTCATTCCAGTCACTATCGGTAACATCATTGGTGGCGCAGTGATTGTGGGCTTGGGCTATTGGTCAATCTACCACCGTAAGCCACAAGCAAAAATCCATTCAAGTTCTATATCTGTTTTATCAAATCAAATTTCTGGTCCTATCGGAGAACCAACTATGCAAAACTTAAAATCGATGACTGTTGCCGACATTATGTCACCGGTAACCACCCCCTTAAGCCCGGATATGACTCTGGCGACAGCCTGTGATGCATTGTTGGCGAATGGCTTGTTTGGCTCTGTGGTCGTGAATCAACAGATGGAATTACTTGGGTTTGTTTCTGAATTAGAAATTTTACGTAAGTTATGGCTGGAAGATTACAGCAAACCAAGTGCGACTAACGTAGAAAGTATCATGCAAAAGGACGTAATGACCGTGGCTCCTAATCATAATTTACTTAAACTAGCAGAATATATGAGTGTTGATGTTGCTCAAGTGTACCCCGTTTCTGATTCAGGTGTATTGTTGAGCAGCACTCATCAACCACTTGAAGAGCGGCTACGTAACAGCAGTGTTTACCGTCCGAAGATTTTCCCTGTTGTTGATAACGGTAAGTTAGTCGGTGTTGTTACTCGTCATCAAGTACTGAAAGCCTTGCGTCCAGCACTCGGTGCGCCAGCCAAAGTTGAAGCCGAGACTTTTAAAGCAGTTGCTGAATCATCAGTAGCTTAAGGTAAACTAAGCGTTTGTCGCTGCTGTAAATAGCGCAGCGCTTGTTGGCTGATAGAGGCGGTTGAAGATGATTCTCCCGCCTTTTTTAATGCCTGCTCGGCCTCGGGATAACATTGCAATTCCAGATAGAGCAAACCGAGGTTCAAGTAGTTGTGGGCTGGTTCGGTGTCGGGATAGTCAAGCGCTCGCTGTAAGCTATTGATACTTTGCTGCCATAGCCTTTGTTGCGCTTGTGCATAAGCGAGCTGTTGATAATGTTTCCTGCTCGGCTCAAGATTGAGCGATTGACTAAAACAGCTGGAAGCTTGCGGGTAGTCTTTGGCGCTTAGCCATAATTGGCAGCGTTTTTGGCGTAGTTTGGCTTGCCCTGCCATGCGCCCTTGCTGCATGCCTTGTTGTAATACCAAAGCTGCTTGATAAGGCGCGCCTTGGCTTTGCCATCGTTGACTGAGTAAAAGGTAGGGTTCGCTATTTTCAAATAAGTTGGCTTGAAAGGCTTGCTGTAAGTAAGCCAGCGCTTTATCGGGCTGTCGTGCTTGTTGTAACAGTGCTACCAGAACCAGATAAGCTTGAAGTTGCTGTCCTTGCCTCAATAATACTTGCTGTTGCACTCTGATGGCTAAAGGCCAGTGTTGTTGTTGGCTATAAATACTGACAGCCAGTGGTAGCCAAATTAAAGGAGGCACCGCGGGTTGTTTGGTTAAAGCTTGAGCGATGTGTTGTTCTGCTTTATTCCAATGTCCTAGCTGAGCATGCGCCTGCGCCAAGTAAAATTCACTATCGGCCAATACAGGGGGGGGGGGAGCTGTTGTGCTTGCCAAAGAAAAGACGTAATGGCGGCCGACCATTGCTGCTCTTGTAATTGTAGCTGCGCAATTTGGTAGAGAGTGCTGTTTTGTTGGTCATCGGAAAGTTGCTGTAAATGGTAAGCCTCTTGCAAATTGTTGAGCGCTTGAGCATAAGTTTGCTGTTCCAGAGCAACTTGACTTCGATAAAGCAAAGCAACGGTTTGTGCGTAAGCCCGTTTTTGTTGTTGATATTGATGATTTAACTGCTTGAGATAGTGTTCGGCCTCTGTGAATCGTTGTTGTCGCAGTCGTTGTGCGGATTGTAGCTGACGGCTTTCGCTTTGACTTAATTTGGCCGCATTGCTGCTAAATGAAATAAATATAATTGATAGTACGATTAAGTATTTACTGTTCATGCAAATTAAACTCAATCAGCTGGCGCGTTATAAAGCTTACTGACCGTTGTTGTTGATACTTAATGGGGAAACGCCAGTTCTGCACGGCACGGCGTGCAGCCTGTTCGAATATCAGGGCAGGCTCGGCCGCTAGTACTTTGATGCTTGAAGCCTTTACTCTGCCATCGGAGCCGACCATAAATTCTAGTTCAACCTTGCCTTTGAGGTTGCGTCGTTGCGCATTGAAAGGATATTGCGGTTTTACTTGGTAGCTCGGTTGAATTCCGAGTATGAGGCGAAGCGCCTTGCCTTCGCTCAGTAGGTTATTGGGGAGCTTAGCTCGGCCTTGGTCACGCTTGCGGTAAGAGCCGGTAGTTTAAGGGGGCTAAGACTAACTTTAGCGAGGGGGAGAGCGATCGCTGAAACCGAGAGTTCTATATTTGCTTGTGTTTGGTGAACACTGGTTGCTGGTGGACTGAAATGAAACTCCGTTGTGGTTGGCGCTAAATGAGGCGGTACCAGAGGTCGACGCTGAACCAATTCGGGCTTGCGGCTGTGACGTTGAGCAAATAACTGTATAGCAGCTAAGGGTTGCGCTTGGGGGAGCGGCACTTGTTTGAGTCCCGAGATGTTAGCCAGGAATACAAAAAAACTGCCCGCTACGAGCAGGCCTGCGGGAAAGGCGAATAAAAGGCGTAACATTAAGGTTGACTCGCTTGGGTTGCTAGGCGATAAGGAACTTTGGCTAAGCGAAGTTGATCTAAAAGTGCCACCAATTGCCCGGTTGTGGATTGTTGGTCGGCCTCGACTAAGATGGCAAAATTGGTCCGCTGCGTTGTTAATTGCTGAAGTTTTGTCTTGACCAAGCGTAGGTCGGTGCACTGGCCATCGAGTTCAATATTACCATCGGCGGCTAGGCTTAAGTGGCTGGCCGAGTCATTTTGTAATTGGCCAGTCTACGCACTTGGAGGATTCACTTCGATACTACTTGGTCTGACAAAACTGCTGGTGACAATGAAAAAAATCAGCATGATGAATACGATGTCCAGCATTGGCGTCATGTTGGTCTCGGCGTCTTCTTCCGGTTTATTGATGATATCGCGCCGTTTCATCTAGGCATCCCTTTTTATATTTGCTGGACGTCGTTGCAGCGCTAACTTACTGCGAGTGGTCCAGCGTTTAATATAAGTAAAATTGATTAAGTCGATGACGGCGATACTCATGCCTGTCATCGTGGGCAAACTTGCCCGAGCAATGCCTGAAGACATTAAATGTGGATCGGCGCTGCCCGCCAAGGCCATATTGTCAAAGACTTCAATCATGCCACTGACGGTGCCGAGCAAGCCCAATAAAGGACACACTGATTAGCGTTTTGATTAAGTTCAGGTGTTGATTCAGTTTAAGTTCCATATCGCAGCGTAGGTTAAGCCATTGATCGCGGTGTTCTAGGCCTTTTAGTTGAGTTTGGTAAGCCTTGTGTTGGGCTGGATAGCTGATCAGTCGAAACCGGTCTCGTTCCAATAATAGGTTCGCTAGTAATACCGAGAGGCCGAGTAACAACGATAAAACCCACCCTCCGAGATGCAACAGCAGATGTAGGCTGTCGAGGCTTGAGTGCAGCAACATCAGGCCATGCTTCATCATTTATTGGTCGACAGCATTGCTGGACGGTTCGTGTCGGTGTTGCTGAGCAAGCAGCGCTAAACCTTTCTGTTGAATCACTTGCAGTAATATTCGACTGCGAGCGCTCATCAGGCTACGGCAAAACAACAAGGGAATAGCGGCGAGTAGGCCCAGTAGCGGAGCGAGCCCAGCGAACAACTTGACTAAACTTTGGCCTCGCTCAATCTTTGGTAGTTCGCCTAATATTGCTTCATCGATACGTAGCTCTAAGTCCTCTAGGCGAGAGCTTGGCCCTTGGGCGGCGCTTAATACCCGAGCTAAGGCGTTATTGGCAGACAGCTGTTGGGGATGATTTAATTGTTGTCGTACTCTCCGTTCATTTTGTAAGAGTATGAAAAGACGGAATAAACCGACTACTAAGCCGACTAGTGCGAGCACCATGATTAGCCCAGCTACGGGACCGGCTTGTTTTAGTCGTTGTTGTCAGTTGGCTTGTTGCTTGGGGTGCGGGGATAGAGCTGTAATTTTTCTAGTGCTGCCTGCCATTCCAAGTATTGGCCCTGTTGATTGATAATATTAAAGCTACCAATTCTTAGTAAGTGCTGTCGCTGCACTTGACCATCGCTACCGATTATATCGGTATCAAAAAAACTGATACTGGCTGAATATTGCAGTTGTGCCAGTAACACCCGAGGGAATTGTTGCATCTCGGTCGCTGTGGGAAGACCTTGACGCTTGGCAAAGTCTAAACGCTTGCTGGCATCGGGGTACTACTCTGCTGCCACTAAGGATTTATCTAAGGCTATTTGGTTTTCTGTCGCCTTGGCCTTGATCAGTTCAAATACTTTTCCAAGTTGGCCACTACTTTGTTGAAGTTGCTGCTGGCTCAGGCTCATTGCATGTTCATTGTTCACAAACTGTTGTTTTAACAGCTGTTGTGTGGCTTCAGCCTGCGCTAAACGTTGGCGAGTTTGCTGTAATCGCAGTCGTTGTTGTTGAAGAGCTGGCTCAAATTGCTGTTCGCGTTGCTGGTTTAGTGCTTGGCTTTGGGTGAGCTTGAGTTGATTATTCGCCCAGCAAGTGATGCTATTGAAGCTGAGCTGCGAAATCATCAGTAATTTGGCCGGAGACAAATGCATTTTATGATTCCGACTTGTTGATGTGGTTTGATGGAGGTGGTACCGGTAAGCTCAGTAGGCGAGGCGCTTGTCGTTCCCAAGCAATAGCGATGGCATCTCTTAAACTGAGGTTGTCTGTAGGGCTTAAAATTTGCCATTGTTGCGTCGCTGGATCCCACAGTGCCGACTGCTGTGCGTTGAGCGTTTGATAGTATAAGGCGGTGCGATCAAGCCGAAAGAAATTGATCTGACGCTCGTTGAGCATGGCTTGATATGCCTCGATGGTCTCCCCATATTCCATTTCGATTTGGTAAGCATCTAATACTTGGCGATATTTTTCTGCCAAGTTCATATCAGCTCTGTTTAAAAGTTGCACGAGGTCCTGTAAGCGTAGCTCTCGTTCTTGGCTCAGAAATGGCAGATCTCTGGCGACAAATGGTGTGAGTTCATTCAACATCTGATGCACCAAGGGAAGGGCATGTTGTTCGCTTTGGGCTAAGGACGCGAGATCGCCTTTGAGTTGCTGTAACTGTTGTTGCTGCTGAAGGAGCATGGCATGTAAGTGCAGGTTATATTGCTCTAAGAGTTCGCTTTGCAAGCGTAATTGACGTTTTTCATTGAGGGTCGCTTGACGTTGTGCATCTAATTGATCGATTTGCTATTGTGAGCTTCGATTAAGTTGTTGGAGCTGGCGTTGATCTGCCAGCTTTGAAGGCATTAAGTGTTGCTTATTTGCTAGTACACTCGCTGAGGCCAGTAACAACGTAAATAGCATCAAATATTGATTCATATCCTCCGTCCTTGCAATGAATAGTCAATTGTCGTTACCAACACATTCATACCTTAATTTGAGAGAGCCAAAGCCAGCCAAAATCGGTTTAGGCTCATAACTTAACAAGCCGCTAGTATCAGATAAAATGACTCGATGAAGCTGAATTCTCTGCATGATTGGAGCCATTATGGGGGCTACATTTTCAATTGCTGGGGTCGATGCCTGCTGATCCATTGGATATTGACTCGAATTATGATGAGTTCTGAAATTGGCCACAACTTTAGTTGTCGCATCTTGCTGAATATGATGTAGAGTTAAACTTAATTAGCATATTTCTGGCTGGCATGGATGACTCGGCGGATTTCCCTCAAATATATTTTGTTTATTATTTGTATGATGGCGGCTTTGCTGCCGACTTTGATCGTGAGTTCTTGGTTACAACATCGAATTCAACAAAGTGACATCGCAAGTGTGCAACAAAAACATCGACTGCTGGCCAAGACGACTAGTTTTAACTTGTCGCGCTATGTCACTGACAGCGCAGCAATGCTGAGTGCTGTCAATCAGCAAATCACTTCTCAGCCTTTCCCCCAAGCGTTTTCTACTTTGCTACGTCAAGCCAATATCTATGCCTTATTTGAGTGGCAGATGAGCCGTGGGCAGCGTTTTTTTTATGCGGATCAAGCGCTGAATATCTTTGATGACGTACCGTTGCAACTGCGCACTGCAATGGCGCAGGCGAGGACTGATAAGACTCGAGTTGCATATAGTGCGGTGGTGACCGAAGGATTACCGCAAGCCACTATCTTTATGGTGATTTATCAAGGTGAAGATCGCTTTCTGATCGGGGCGCAAAGTACTGAGTTTTTAGTGCAAAGCCAAGCTGAGATAAGCTTTGAACAACAAGGTTATGCGATTTTAGTCGACCAAAATGGTCGCGTATTGGCGCACCCTAATGCTCAATGGTGGCAACGCGCTAAAGATTTATCGAGTTTAGCGCCGGTGATCATGCTTAAACATCACCGCGATGGGCTGAGTCAGTTTTATTCCCCTAATTTGCAAACAGAAATGGTCGCTGGATTTGCTAAAGTTGCAGAGACAGGCTGGGGAGTATTGGTGGTGCAGCCTGTTTCTGAATTGCTCTTATCTTCTCACCAGCTAAAGCAGTTTACCTTTTGGTTGTCGCTGCTATGTGTATTTGTGGTGGGGATGGTGAGTTGGTATTTAGCTTGTATGTTGATCCGTCCCATTTGCCAAGTCGTGGAAGCTGCTCAAGGCATCTCTCATGGAGAAATGGGGAAGTATGTGAATGTTAATCGACGTTTTATGCCAACCGAAATAGAAGCCTTACTGGTTAAATTTAATGCTATGGCGAGTGAAGTGTACACGAGTCGAATGTTGCTTGAGCAGCGGGTGAAGCAACGTACCGAAGCCCTGAGTAAAGAGGTGCAGGTTCGCAAAAAAGCGGAGCAGAGAATATGGCAACAAGCCAATTTTGATGCGCTGACGAAACTGCCAAATCGGCGCATGCTTAATCGTTTACTCAGTGACGCCTTGGCTAATCGTCGTCAGCAAGAGTCTGTTTGTTTAATGTTGTTAGATTTGGATCAGTTTAAGGGGATTAACGATACCCTTGGTCATGATATGGGCGATATGCTATTGCAAATAGCGGCTCAGCGGATCCAACATTGTATTGGCGAAGGTGAACATGTGGCTCGGTTGGGGGGGGATGAGTTTATCCTTTTACTCACTGACAGTGGTCGCGAGCAGCGAGTCACGAATTTGGGTGAGTTACTCTTAAAAACGCTGAGTACGCCGTTTCAACTTGGAATTGAACGAGTCTACATCTCGACAAGTATTGGGGTTGCCTTTGCTCCTAAGGATGGAGATACAATCGATGACTTGCTAAAACATGCTGATCAAGCGATGTATGTCGCCAAAAAGCAAGGGCGTAACCGTCTCAGCTATTTCACAGCATCTTTACAGGAGCAGGCACAACTGCGACGCTTGTTGGTGAACGACTTACGAATGGCGCTGGTCAAACAACAGTTGCATTTACGTTTTCAGCCCATCGTCGATTTAAGCAATCATCAGTTAGTCAAAGCCGAAGTGTTGGTGCGTTGGTTACACCCAAGTCAAGGCTGGATAAGCCCTGATGATTTTATTCAGGTTGCAGAAGAAACTGGGGTTGTCGTAGATATTGGCAACTGGGTATTTAGTTGTGCAGTCGCGCAATTACAACGTTGGCAAGAATTAGGTTTACCCGCGGTGCAATTGAGTATAAATACCTCCCCCAAGCAGTATTTTGAGAGCGGCTGTGATGTGAATGCTTGGCTCAATGAGCTGAGCGAGGCTGGGTTGTCGAGTAGTGCGGTTGTGATGGAAATCACTGAAGGTTTACTGATGAATAATAGCCCCACCGTTAACGAAAAATTACTCACCTTAAGCAAGGCTGGTATTGAAGTGGCACTAGATGACTTTGGTACGGGCTATTCGTCCTTGGCTTACTTGCAAAAATTTGCCATCGATTATTTAAAAATCGATCGTATGTTTATTAAAAACTTGAGTTTAGAGAGTGATGATTTGAGTGTTTGTAAAGCGATTATAGTGATGGCTCATAAATTGGGCATTAAAGTGATCGCTGAAGGGATCGAGACTGAAAATCAGTATCAGTTGTTAGCGAACGAGGGTTGTGATTATGCTCAAGGTTATTGGTTTTCTAAGCCCTTAAGCCAAGAGAGTTTTGAATTGCTGCTCAAATCTTCATCTCGAGTGTTACCCTTAGCGAGTGAGTCATATGGCCTGGTTCATGACGGTGGCGCTCGTGAGTGACATTTTAAACTGGGGTACACTTTACTTTAAGCCGCATATTCTCTGTTTCTCGGAATACGAGTACCAATTAGGCTTTAAATGGCTGTTGTTGGCATAACGAGGTGGTTGCGAGTGATAGACTTAGAGTGCTAGTCTGCGCGACAGCTGTCGCGATTACACATTTATCCGCGTCATCATTAATCGCCCAAGTTAAATTGACTTTGAACCCGATTAATACTCTTTAGGAATGGTTTAATCAGAAATGCTGGAATTATCTAATAAGCTAAGCTTGGCCGATTGGGAATTGGAATTTACCGCTATCAGAGCTCAAGGCGCTGGAGGTCAAAATGTTAATAAAGTCTCTAGTGCTGCCCATTTAAGGTTTGATATTAAGCGTTCAAGCTTGCCTGATTTCTATAAAGAACGTTTATTAAAGTTATCTGATCAACGGATTACCAAAGATGGGGTCATTATCATTAAGGCACAAACCCATCGTACCTTGGAGCGAAATAAGGAAGAAGCCTTACAACGTTTAAAAGAACTGATCCTTGATGCGACAGTGGTACAAAAGAAACGTCGCCCCACCAGAGCAACCTTGGGTTCAAAACGTCGGCGGATGGATCAGAAGACTCAGCGTGGTCAAACCAAGCAAATGCGAGGAAAAATCAATTATTAAGTTGCGCTTGTTCTGATCGGTGCTGCCCTGCGCTGATTCATATGATTTGTTTTGCATCTATGATTTCATCATGGCTTTGGTTCTGTTTGAAATGCCGCAGTATTTTTGCAGTCCGGTTTTGCCTTGTTTGCGGATATTTGCCTTTATCTAGTCAGAATGACTTTGAATGTGAAGCAAATACAACGGTTTCTTGCTGGTAAAGAAAAAGAGTCAAACATATGGAGACCAAGTCTTCGACCCCACTAATCGCGTATGGATGTGACCTTTCATCTTATAAGCTTTGTCTTAATGAACCACCGAGCGCAGAATAAACCCATTAAAAAAAGGACATTTTTTCATGGTCTTTGGTGGCGTTTAAAACTGAATTCTCATTTGTTTTCTAGCTCAGTAAACGGCGCTGTTTCAAAATTTGTAAACCACTGTAAAGGGCGCTTAAAGCTTTGTAAAGTCGCTTACTTATTGGTTCTGGCAGTCTTATATTTAAGGTGAAGTTTGATTACCCAGAGCCACCAAGGAGGTTCACATGTTTAGGTCTATTTTTATCGTATTTAGTTTCGTCATCGCCGCTTCAGTTAATGCTGCATCGCTAAGTAATTTGGTGCAACAAGAGCAGTGGCAAGAAGTGGGTGTGCTTGACGGACAGAATGGTCACCATCAACGTACCAGCATCGAGTTAAGTCAACTCAAAGCTTTGAGCCAAGATCAAGTTGCCAGTTACAAATTAGGTTATAGCGAAGGATTAACGCAGTTTTGTTCCGTTGATACTGCCTATCAGGCTGGAAATTCAGGTCAGTCTTATCGTGGAGAATGCGTAAACTTTAGTAATGAAGATGAGTTGGTACTTAGCTGGCAAGCAGGGCTGTACGATTATGAGCAAATGGAAGAGGTTATGGGCATGTTTAGCGATTAATCAGCACATGGTTTATGGTGCAGTTATTTATAGCCCCCAAAAAAAGATCGCAGTCGCGATCTTTTTTGTATCTCTCGAATCTGCAGGATAAAGTACTTAGGGTGTTTATCTACACTGTCGAGTCATCATAGAACTATCAGGTCATGCCGACTAAAGCTCTCTTCTCACAAAGTTTAAGCAACTCGAAGGTGCTAAATCCAAGCTGCAATAACAGCACAATTATTCTTAACCCGTAGCTTATTAGTCTGAATATTTCTACATAATTGGTATTTTTTCTCGATCTTTTACTCGGTTTTGTGATATGTATTTGATACGAGCTTTCTTATGTGCTTAAAAAGTACGGCAGAAAACGCTAGATAATGGAACGGCTCGGCCGAGTTGTGGGTACAAGGAATGATGGAAATGAATTTATCGGTAGTGATGCGAACCTTGTTAGGATTTGTTGTCTTGTTGCTATTATTAGTGGTTATGGCTGTGATTGGCCAAATCAATATGCGAGGTGTCGAAGCGCAGCTGAAAAGAACCGTTGAGCAGCTTACGCCGATGACCGAGCGCGCTAATCAATTGTCGGGCTTATTGCTTAATTCTGCGCGGATGGTTGGTTTACATAGTGGAAAAAAGCAAGCCTCCGAACTCAGCGACTTAGAAACCAAGTTAGCGTCGCTTAGTCAGCAGTATCTAAATAGTTTTCAACAATTACTAGAGCTGGGACGTGATGATGCGCAATTGAGCGAAGGCCTCTCGGAATTAGCTAAGCAACAACAGCTGATTAGCAGCACTTCGGCGCAACAACTCGAAACGCGTCACCAGTGGTTAGCCAGTACTGAAAAATTAGCAGGCTTACGCAAACACTATAATCAAGAATGGGTCTATTTTAAAGATGATGCAGAACTCTTAGTTGATAGTGTTGAAGATGGCGCTCAATGGATTGCCAAGGGGATCTTAGGTGATGGGATGGGTTTGAGCCGCACGGTGAATAATGTGTTTACGGCGCAAACTGCAGAAGATAGTCAACGTTTGTTAGGCGTGATTCATACCTACTATGATTCAATGCTAAGCAAGCGTGAACAGTTGAAAAAAGATGATCCGGTGAGCGCCGGTGACTTAGATGCTTATTTCGATTTATTAGCTAAATCTTTTAGTGAACAGGGCCTATTTGCAGTGGTCGCTAGCATTAGTCAATTACAACATCAGCAACAACTTAATTTAGCGCAATTAAATCAACAAACCGACACCGCCTTAGCGATGTTGGACAGTATTAATCAGCAGGTTTCATCGATCATTCATTCTGCGAGTGAGCAGGCTCGTCAAAGTACTTATATGGCAACCTTGCAGATGCTGGCCGCGATTGCAGTTTCGTTGGTGATTGCCTTAGTGGTTGCCTGGAGTGTGACTCGAAGTATTCGATTGCCCTTGAAACGAACCTTGGATCAAATGAAACGTTTGGTTGACGGTGATTTTAGCCAGCGAGTCAAGTTACAGCGTAATGACGAGTTTGGGCAAATTGCTAACCAACTGAATACGCTTACCGCGCAGCTTAGTCAAACCATTGAAGCGATGGTTAGTAATGCCTCACAATTAGAGGGGAGTGCACAGCAAGGCTTAGCGGCAAGCCAGCATACTCGTGGTTTGATCCGTGACCAACAACAGCAAACCGATCTGGTCGCGGAAGCCGTCACTTTGATGGAAGTTGGTGTGCAAGATGTGTCGCAGCAAGCTAATGTTTCACGAGATGAAATCAGCGCGGTATCGGCTTTAACCGAGCAAGGGCGGGTTGCGGCGCAAAGTACTCGCGAGACCACCAATCAATTGCAATCAACCATTACTCAAGCGAGTTCTCAGGTGATTGATCTTAAACAGCAATCTGATGGCATTAGTTCTATTTTGGATGTTATTCAAGGGATTGCTGAACAAACCAATTTATTAGCCTTAAATGCCGCGATAGAAGCCGCCAGAGCGGGAGAGCAAGGTCGCGGTTTTGCGGTGGTTGCCGATGAAGTTCGAAGTCTTGCGAGTCGGACGCAAAACTCCACGGTCGAAATTTTTCAAGTAATTGATACCTTGCAAAAAGGTGCTGAGTCAGCAGCCAAGTTGATGCAGCAAGGTGAAACCATGGTTGATAGTTGTATGGTGCAGGCCGAGCAAAGTGACCAACAGTTACAATCAATCGCCGAATTACTGAGCCAAATTAGCGAACGTAGTCAAGATATAGCCAGAACAGCGGAAGAGAAACTCACGGTAGCGACTCGGGTTGCCAGCAACGTGAGCAAAATTGTCGAATTGGCTGAGTTAGCTAACCGCGATGCTCAAACCAGCGAAGATGCCAGCCATGCCCTTAAAGCGCAGTCGGCACGACAACTTGGTCAGCTAGCAACCTTTACCTTAGAGGCCGCGTCTTAGTTTGGTTGCTTAAGAGCGACTGCATATATTGATGGAGTCGTTCGTTTAAACAGCGAAGTCATGATAAACGCTCCCCCAGCGGTTAGTGCATTGCTTACTGAGGGCTTAAGGCTTGCCCTCTCTTTATTTCCGCTAAGCAAGATCTCTGGCTGAAGTGACTTACCTTGTGTAAGGTGAAGCGATAGTGGACTTAAGTCTGATCGCTGGAACAACTTTATAATAATAGTTTGATAGTCATAACTTTTTTAAATATTGCTCATTGCTTCGCCAATTTAAGCATTGCTATAGTTCTCCCTCTTAATTCAATTTGCCTCAAGATAGTTTGATTCATCTGATTGCTTACAACTTATTTTCGGCGGATTTGAATAATTAATTTTGGTCTGCTGATATACATAGTATTGGGCGTCAATAATTATATCGGCATATCCTTTGATTTTTATAGTTTGTTATATGAGTTGATGGCAATAAGTCTCTGGCTCAGGAGGCTCGAGGAATAGCATGGATGGCAAACAGTTACACTCTCTAGCTTGTCAGTTGATGATCGAAGGTGGCACATTAGATTCGTCATCCCTCGCCGAGTATCTCAGTCAACATACAGACGCAAGCTTTAGCCAAGAGCAGCTTGAGCAAGCGATCACTGCCACACATCAGCAGCTCAATAAAATGTATCGTCAGCAGCATGCCATCGCCGCCTTACCCAATGGCTTTGCCGATTCTCTGAATCAATGGTTTGTCCAGCTCAATCAATCTATCGAGGCGCGGGTTGATAGATTGACGCAAGAAAAACAACAGTCTTGGGATTCTGGGCGGCTTGAGTTAATGGCCCAACATCAGCAGCAATTAGGCGAACAAGCCACTAAGTATCAGACTTTGGAAGCTGACATGATTGGCTTACGTACTCAGTTAGCAGGAGCGGTTGAGAAAACTAGTGAACTACAGACTGAAGTTGATCAATCCAAGCAGCAGCAACAGTTGCTCAAGGCAAGTTTGGAAGAGGCAGAACAAGCGCAAATGCAGGCGCAGCAACAACATGCCAGTTTGAGTGCTGAAAATCAGGCCTTAAGCCAAAGCTTACAGCAAGTACAAAGCCAGCTTGAAGCTTATCAACAGCTTGAAGAAGAGGCCGCCTTAGAGCAATCAGAGCATGAGCAGCATTTACGTCAGCAACTACAAGCCAGCCGAGAAGCGCTCGAACAAGAGTTGGCGCAGGGCAAGTTGCGGGGAGAGGCTCAAAGTGAATTGAGTCATCAAGCTCGCGAACTTGCGACACGTTGTCAACAGTTGGAACAACATAACCAGCACTTAGATAGCAGTAAGGCCCTACAACAGTCTCAGATTGAGCGATTAGAGCTACAATGTCAGTCTTTGGCTGAGCAGTTAAATCAACAGACCGCGCAGCAGGTTCAGCGGGAGCAAGTGGCGATTGAGAGCGAAACCGTGTTACGTGAGCAGCTGACTATTTTAGAGCAGGGCAAGCACGCTGCTGCTCAGCAAATAGAGCGTTTACAACAACAGTTGCAAGAGTACGTCGCTAAATTGACTCAACAAGAGGCGGAGAGGCAAGCTTTAGTCGAGCGTCGCCAATCGCTGAAAAATCAGCTAGCACAAGTCTTACCGGAACTTGAGCAATATCAGCAAACAGAAGTAAGGCTTCAGCAGCATGTCGCTCAACTAGAGTCTAAATATTTGGACAATACGGCTGAACTGAGCCAGTTAAAAACCCAGCTTGCAGCAGCGAAGTCTCAGCTCCAGTTGAGCCAGGATATGGCGGAGAACGAGCGTCAACGGCAGACGGAACAACAGCAGACAGAACTTCAGCAACAGTTGGGTCATTTACAGGCTAAGTTTGGTAAAGAACAACAGGGTCATCGCTTAACAAAGTTAGCGTTAAGTCAACTGGAAGAACAGTTGCTTGATGCGCAGATAGAAAATAGTACTTTTCCAGGCAAGTTGAATGTGCTTACCGAGCAGTTGAACGCTGCCGATTTGCTGAATGCTCAGTTACAACGGGAGGTGAAAGAAGCCAACCAAGATATTGCGAGTTTGAGCGAAGCGAATAGCAAATTAAATCGTTTATTGAATCATTCGGCGAGCAAAGGAAAGTTCTAATACTCAATCTCGTGTATCGCGATATGGGCTTCGGATTAAGGCTTACACTGCTTATTTAGCCATAATGAATGCACTCTGTGTAACGGTCTGGTTTAGCTCAATAAAAATGCCTGAGTCGTTGCAACAAAATTTTCTGAGCGCGGTGTTGAAAAGCTCTTTTTTATCACGGCTTCGGCTGTCATCTTATGATTTAATGCGTTTTCGACTAATTGCCTATACAAATTGAACTGCTGTTCGGCATATTTTAATTTATATTGTTCCTTAATATAAAAATATTGCTCAAGGTTATTTTTATACAATGCTAATAAGCTTTCTGCGACTTCAAGTTCTTTATATGCTCGTCTAATAATCTCTTGCTTGGTTAATCGCAGTTCCATGAATAAGTTTGCGTTGTAGCGCCAGGCATTTCTCTCTTTTTCGTAACGCCACATATCAAGATAGCCTGAACAGGCATATATCTCGGTGACTTGTTGGTCAAAATGTGGTTCTTTAATCAGCCTGGATGTGATGTCTGCTAATGACTGAATCTTATTCCCCATTATCTTTCTTACAGACTTTAGAATGTCATTGGTAATTTCAGTTTGCTTGTTAATTGGGTTAAAACTTAATGCAAAATCAATTTCTTCTTTACTTGCTTGGTATATGCAGTCTTTAATCACCGAGACTCGCTGTGAATCAGCGATATCCTGAGGGAGGCAAGTATCACTATTGGCAACTAACGCCAAACCCGCGTATTCATAAGACTTAGCCACCAAACGAGAACAAAACTGCTTTTTGGTTTCTAGTTTGGAAAAAAATTTTGCGCCCGCATTCACGGCACTTAATCTTGAATAGGATGAGCCAACTTGTAGTCGAGCAAATTCAATGGCTTTCTTGATGGGCTGAGGATCGTTAACTCTTACCACCTGGACATATTCAGGTTGTTCCAAAATCATCCGTTGTAAATTTCCGGAATGCACCCCTTCAGGATCAGAATGAATATAGCTAGATTCACCGACATATAATATGACATGTGAATACGCCGACCTCGTTAAGGTTCGTATGGTTTTACTTGGTTTTTTGTCGGAACAAGTAAGAATAATATCCCCTTGTTTTAATCTTTCCCTATTTAAGAGATACATGCACCACCCTCTAAACTAAAAGCTCATCAGGAGGGGAAAATCCTCTATTGTTCAGGGACTTCCCCAACATAACTCAATTGATAATTTAAAAGCTAACATATAATGGGCGATTAATCAGTAGATTAAATTTCGAACTTTGCGCCTAAAATATGATCTGAATCAGTGCTGGGCGTGTTGAGCTAGCTGTGCTTGGCCGAGCAATCTCATGTTGAGCACGCAATATCTGGAAATCTTTTGTATTACGGAAAGTACTCTCTTGGTTCTTTGGGGGATTTGTTGCGGCGTAGCTGACAATCCAATGGCTTCATTGTATTTGGATATCGCTTTACCTTACTTGCCATTAATTTTGGTGATGCAAGTGATAGGGGGATAGCGCTGTGGCGGGCTATAGAGGGCATAGCCCAATTTTTGGGGGAGCCCTTTGGCTGGTATTTGTGGCGCATTTCTACAGCATTATTGCCGATTGATATCGAATGAGGTCATCAATCGGCTTTGTCTTGATTTAGATAGCTTGAAAAATTATCCAACTAACCATTTGCTAAGATCAAGCAATTCTAGGGGCATCCAAAAATTGAGTGGGAATTAAATCTTCAATATGTTTTGCGATGTTTATGGCCATTAAGTCATTCCCTCTATCCGCGACAATTTGAAGTCCTACAGGTAATCCGTTGACTTGACCGCAGGGAATCGACAATGCGGGTTGCTGCGTGAGATTAAAGGGGTAAGAAAATGGCGTCCAATCCATCCAGTGTTTCTGCTGTTGAGTCTCGGTGTTTTGGCCTGCTTCAAAGGCCGTACGAGGCAGGGTTGGGGTGATTAAAATATCGTAGTTTGAATGAAAGGCCTGCATGGTGCGTCCTAATTCGGCTCGTTGATCGACAGCCTTCATATAGTCGACGATGTCAATCTTACTCCCCTGTTCACCAATCTTGAGAAAACCTGGGTCGAGCAATTCGCGTTGTTTTTGACTGAAGCCAGAGATTACTTTCGCAGCCCCAGCAAACCAAAGCGTTGAAAAAGTATCGATGGGATCTTGGAAGTTGGGTGTGACTCGCTCCACCTTTGCGCCCAGTTGCTCAAGTGATGTGACAGCAACATCAATTAGTTTGAGTATCAGGGGATCAACATCGACGTAGCCAAGCGTTGGACTGTAGGCTATTTTGATGCCATCGAGAGGCCATTTATTGGCATCGCTCCAAGTCCCGCTAAAAACACTGTTTGAGTACCAATCCCTGATGTCGGGGGTCGCGACGATATCCATCATTAACAAGCTGTCTTGAACCGTTCTGGTGATTGGTCCGAGGTGAGAAAGAGTTGTCATCGCGCTTGCGGGCCATTGAGGTATGTAACCAAATGTCGGTTTTATACCAAATACTCCGCAGAAGGAAGCGGGGATCCGTATCGAGCCTCCAGCATCACTGGCCTGGTGTAGAACCCCCATGTTTAAAGCTGCTGCGACAGCAGCACCACCAGAAGATCCTCCAGAGGTTTGAGTTGTTTTCCAAGGGTTTCTGGTGATACCGGTCAGTCGACTATCGGTTACGCCTTTCCAGCCGAACTCGGGGGTGGTTGTTTTACCAAGTATCACCGCGCCAGCCTGTCTCATCTTTTGAGTAAACGGAGCATCGACGACAGCCAAGTCTTCAGAACTGGTCAATGAGCCGCTACGGATCGGCCATTTAGCGACAGAGGTTAAGTCTTTGATAGAGCTAGGTATACCATCAATTTTGCTGAGTGGGGCTCCTTTAAACCAACGTGCTTCAGATTGTTTTGCAGCCTTGAGCGCATCCTGCTCAGCAATAAAGCAGTATGCATTAACCGAAGCGTTACACTGCTCAATCCGTTCCAGTGAAGCTTGAGTCGCTTCAACCGGAGAAAGTGCTTTGGATTGGAACAGCTGGCTGAGTTCGACCGCTGTCATGTCTGCTACATGAGTATGTTTGGAATTAGTCATTTTCGAAGACCCCAGCAGCAGATAATAGAACATTCAGTAGCACAGAGGCTCCTGCACCAAGGTCTTCTGCCTTTGCTCTCTCGAGTTCATTATGACTTATCCCTCCCTCACAAGGGACGAAAATCATTCCGGCAGACGTCACGTCGGCCATAAAAATAGCGTCATGTCCCGCACCACTAACAATATCCATATTCGGGTATCCTAAGTCGGTGGCCGCAGTTCTTACTTGATCGATACATTGGCTGTCAAAGGAGATGGGAGGAAAATTGGCTGTTGCGCTTATGTTTATTTGAAGGCCGTATTTTTGAGCCAAGGTATCCACTTTGCGGTATAAGTCTTGGGTCATTGCTTCGAGTACTATTGAATCTAAGTGTCTGAGATCGGCCGTCATTTTTACACGACCAGGAATCACATTGCGAGAGCTTGGAAATATCTCAAAACAGCCAACTGTTCCTCGGCCATGAGGCGAATTTTGCAGGGCTATTTGATGTATAAATTGGAGTAATTTAGCACCAGCAACGGCGGCATCTTTTCGAAGGTGCATGGGGGTTGGGCCTGCGTGAGCTTCTATGCCCGTTATTTCTATATCAAACCACTTTTGGCCAAGGGCTCCAACCACAACGCCGATCTGTTTCTGCTGTTCTTCCAGTACTGGACCTTGCTCGATGTGTGCCTCGTAATAAGCGGTGACTTTATGGCCAAGATGGCTTTTGTTACCGTTATAATCAATTTGATTGAGCGCATCTTGCACTGAGATCCCAGCATCATCTTTTGTGGATAGCGCTTCGTCGAGTGAAATTTTTCCAGTAAATACACCAGATCCCATCATGCATGGCGGAAATCTTGAGCCTTCTTCGTTGGTCCATGCGACAACTTCGATCGGAGCAATCGTTTGTATGTTCAGGGCGTTCAAGGTACGTATTGCTTCTAAACCAGCCATCACACCAAAGCAGCCATCAAACTTACCACCAGTCGGTTGGGTATCAATGTGGGAACCTGTCATGACAGGGGGGAGATGATTGTTTTGACCAGCTCTTCGTGCAAAAATATTACCGATCTCATCGATTAAAACGGTACAGCCCGCGTCTTCACACCACTTCTTAAATAAGTCTCTGCCTTGTTTGTCTCGCTCGGTTAGCGCCAAGCGATTTAAGCCACCTTTTAGGGTATGGCCAATTTGCCCATGGGTCATCAAACTGTCCCAAAGACGTTCGGTGTTTACCTTGATCTTCCCTAAGCTAGGTGATCGTTTATTCATTTGCATACAGCGTTTCTTCCACTAAACCGCAAGATATCGATTTTTAATCTCGTCTTGTTTGCTAAATTCTGTTTGAGAGCCTTGGTAAACAATTTCACCAAGCTCGATCACGTAGTGTTTGTCGGCTAACTTCTCGCATACCGATAAATTTTGCTCAACCAGCAGCACGCCAACACCAGCAGCGCGAATCTGAGCGAGGATCCGGATGATTTCATCAACGATGACGGGGGCGAGACCCTCTGTTGGTTCGTCAAGTAGCAGAAATTTTGGGGCATTGACTAAAGCTCGCGCGATCGCGAGCATTTGTTGTTCACCCCCAGATAGGGCGTTGCCACCGTTCTTTCTGCGTTCTTTGAGGCGTGGGAACATTTGATAAATGTCTTCAAGACTCCAGGGACTACGCTTGTTGATTGCAATTTTGAGGTTCTCTTCAACGGAAAGAATGCCAAAAATGCCTCTGTGCTCCGGTACTAAAGCAATCCCGCGTCGTGCGATTTCGTATATTTCTTTACCAACAAGGTTTTCCTCATCTAATAGCACTTCTCCTTGTTGCGCTTTAACGATACTCACGATAGTTTTTAGGGTGGTGGTTTTGCCGGCACCGTTTCGTCCCAGCAGTGTCACAATTTCACCAGACTCAATCGCCAAGTCAATTCCGTTTAAAATATGGCTTTTACCGTAAAAAGAGTGCAGGTTGTTGATCACTAATCTACTCATTGCCACTTTCTCCTAAGTATGCTTTTTTAACCAATTCATCCCCTTTGACTTCTTCAGGAGAGCCTTCGATTAAAATATTGCCTTGGTGCATCACGGTGATCCGGTCGGAAATAGACATCACGAGTCGCATATTATGCTCAATCAGCATGACCGTATGATCTTTGCCTAGTTCTGAAATTAAGCCGGTCATCATTGGGATATCATCAACGCCCATTCCTGAGGTCGGTTCATCAAGCAATAGTAATGATGGGGATCCGCAGAGTGCCATACCAACTTCCAGTATTCGTTGTTGTCCATGTGATAACTCACCGGCCAGTTTGTCAGCCCACTTATCTAATTGAATTCTTTCCATCACTTCATCGGCTTTTAGCAAATGCTTGTGGTTGGCGGTTTCAGGAACCCAAAACTTGAGCGCACTAAGGCCGTCTCGACCCTGAGCGGCGATACGTAAATTTTCACGTACATCTAAGTTTTGGAAGAGACTGGTTACCTGAAACGAGCGAGACATCCCTTTCGATACTCGTTTATGTGCCGCAAGATAAGTCAAATCTTCGCCATTAAAAAAGATCTTTCCACGGGTTGGTTTTCGTTCGCCAGTTAAGCAGTGAAATAATGAGGTTTTTCCGGCACCATTTGGGCCGATCACCGTATGAATTGAGCCTTTCTTGATCTTTAAATCAACACTTCCTACCGCAGAAAATGCCCCATAATCTAAGCCTAATTTAGAGGTTTCTAATAAGTAACTTGAGTTCATTTGGTCACCTCGGAAATAGCCTCTTGCTTGGATTTTTTAGATACCAATAATTTGGAACTTAAAGACCTTAGCCCCCCCCACAAACCCTCAGGAAGGAACAATACGACCGCGATCAATGCAGCTCCCAAGATCATCATCCACCTCGGCCATATCGATGAGAGTAGATCTCCTATCAAGACAATTGAGCCAGCCCCCAGAATGGAACCGAGTAATGAGCCGGTTCCTCCGATGATGGTCATAATCATGATGTTTTCTGACATGGCTAATTCAATGTTTGACAGCGGGGCGAAGTTTAAAAGAAGCGCGTAGAGAGCCCCAGCAAGGCCGGTTATCGCCCCCGAAATGACAAAGGCCGTTAGCTTGAAATGGTTGGTTGAGAAGCCGACCGCCGAAGAGCGGCCTTCGTTTTCTCGAATTGCCACAAGGGTTGTTCCAAAGGGCGAATGGATCACTCTTCGGGCAAACACAAACACAATCACAAAAAGGCTTGCGACAAAAACATAAAATGCTTCGCTGCTCTGTAGATCGCTGATTGTCATTCCAAAGATTGCGAGCGGAGGCCGAGGTACATCGAGTAGCCCGTTATCACCGCCAGTCCATTGACTAAATGTATAGGCTAAGAAATATGCCATCTGAGTGAAGGCCAGCGTAAGCATGACAAAGTAAATCCCAGTTCTTCTGATCGACAAAGCGCCAACGATTAGAGCCAGTGATGCACCAATCAAAATGGCCGTGGCTAGGGCTGCTATTAATCCAAAATTTAGATGGATCATGACTAATGAAGCGCTATAAGCGCCGCCGCCAAAAAAGATCCCCTGTCCGAATGACAAGAGGCCGGTATAACCTAGAAGAAGGTTGCAGGCTAATGCGGCGAGAGCAAATATTAGAATCTCTGTTGCGAGTGTGATGGAAGGAAGTAATATCGGCATTAACACAATCAATGCTAAGGCTAGGATGGTTATTCCGCCAAAAATAGAAGTCTTCGTATTCATCTTATGCTCTCCCGAATAATCCGTAAGGACGCAATAAAATGACCACTGCCATCGCGCCATAAATCATTAAGCTGGCACCTTGCGGCCAAATGGTGGTCATTAGACTTTGTACCAAACCAACCAATAACCCGCCCACTAACGCGCCAGTGAAAGAACCCATTCCTCCAATGACGACCACCACGAATGCAATCCCAAGAACTTCTGGCCCTACAAATGGACTTACGCCTCTAATGGGGGCTGCGAGTACGCCAGCAAGACCTGCAAGACCGACTCCTAAGGCAAAGGTAATTGAGAATAAGCGATGGGTATGGGTTCCTAATAGTGAAACGGTTTCAGCGTCTTCACTGCCGGCTCGCACTAGTGCGCCAAATTTGGTTTTATCTAGTAATAGCCAAACCAGAATCGCAACCACAGCCGAAAAAGCAATCACAAAGAGTCGATATTCTGGATAGAAGAAGTCTCCGATTTGAAATACACCTTTCAGAGAATCAGGAGGCGCAACGTGCTTCCCTATTGGTCCCCATATTGAAATACAGAGCTCTTGAATGATGAGGGCAACGCCTAAAGTCACTAGAATTTGATAGGTGTGTGGAAGATGGTAGACCCTTTTGATCAAGGTTCTTTCACATGCCCAGGCAATGAGTGCGATACAAATGGGGACGGCAACCAGTGCCAGCCAGTAATTTCCAGTTACTGCGACGGCGGTATAGCTCAGGTATGCTCCCAGAAGATAAAAAGCACCGTGAGCAAAGTTCACAAAGTTAAGTAGCCCAAAAATGATAGTAAGCCCTACCGAGAAGAGGAAATAAATCATTCCAAGCCCTATCCCATTTACTGCCTGAAATAAATACAGGTTCATAATTCACCTCTAACAATATTGACGCGCCACTTCGTCAATTGAGCAAAGTGGCGTGGAACTTTTAAAGAGCTTTGCACTTGAGCGATGATTGGTCAGGGAAAGACTGTCCATAGCTGATAATGTCTGCAAAATCATCTGCATTTTTCATTTCTGAAGCGGCTTTACCTTTTAATAGGTAGTAGTTTTTCAAGACTTGGTGATCGGCGGCTCGAACGGTTTCGGTTCCAGTTGGGCCCGCATAAGACTTGCCCTCTAAAGCCTTGATGACAGCACTCGGTTCGGTTGAGCCTGCATCTGCAATGGCATCTAACAGAAGTTTGGTACTGGTGTAATCGGCCGCTAATGGGTAGTTGGGGGTGATACCATATGCATCTTTAACTTGCTTGACTAGGGCTGCATTGAATGGGGTGTCAACGGTGTGCCAATACTGTGCGCCGAAGTAGACATTTTCTGTGATATCAGCACCGAGTTCTTGGAATTGATCTAAGCCTGATGACCAAGTGACTAAGATGGTCATTCGATTTTTTAGGCCGAAGTTAATCGCTTGGCGTAAGGCATTAGAGGATTGAGCGCCGAAGTTTAGTAATAAGAGAACGTCTGGTTGAGCCGCCATTGCGTTGGTGAGGTAGCCAGAGAATTCTTGCTCTTGTAACGAGTGGTAACTATTACCCACATGCTCAATGCCAAGTTCATCAAATACGGCTTCTGCATTAGATAGTAGCGCTTCACCGAATACATATTGAGGGGTGATGGTATACCAACGTTTTTTTTCTGGGTGCTCTTTAAACAAAGGGATCACGGTTTCTCTGATAGCGCCGTAAGTTGGCACCGACCAACGAAATGTGGCGGCGTTACAATCGACACCGGTTAGCTCATCAGCACCTGCTGGCGTGATAAAGACGCCGCCAGATTTATTGATTTCCTTACCCAGTGCCAGAGACGTTGAAGATAGGGTGCCGCCATCAAAAAACTTGGCTTTATCTTGGCTAATCGCTTCTTGTACTTTACGAAGCGCTTTCCCTGCATTACCTTCGGTGTCGATCTCTTTATAAGTGGGTGTTTGCCCAAGCAATTTTCCATATTGCTCAACTGCTAATTTCGACCCCATATCTGCATACTTACCATAACTAGCAAAGCCTCCCGATAGAGATTTTACGCCATAAATTGTTACGGCTTCGTCTTGGGCAAGTGCAAGGCAAGAAGCGGATGCTATTGAGAATACAAGTGCAGTATGTTTCAAATATTTTTTAATCATCTTTAGTTCCTTTGGTGATGTTGGCCTTAAGGCTTGGTTTCATGGCTTGTAATTTATATTTAAGATCCCTTACATTTTTTTAGAAATTTCTCCGTCAAGCGTGACAAAGTGCATTTCTGCTTCACACATGTGCTCCCCCATCAGGGTTCGAACCTGGGTTTTATCTTGTTTGTCATACGCACTAATGAGTGCGTAGTGATAATCAACATTCGACTTTGTGAATGCGTAGTAGTCGATTAAATAGGCTTTTTTTAATACGACGAGATCTCTCAATAATTCGTTTAAAAATCGTCCAAAAAATCCCAGGACTGGATTTGGCGAAGCATCCGCTAACACATTGTGGAATTCCAATTCGGCGATTTTCTGCAGTCGCTGCTCTTCTTCTGTGCTTGGTTTTTTACTGCACTGATCGGTGTACTTTCTCAGCAATGAAAGTTCGTCTTCCGTCAAATGTCCGACCACAGACACGGCTATCTCAACCTCAACTAGTTTTCGCATTTGATACAGTTGTTCTGGGCTGATGTGACGAAAGTAAAGGTAGTTTCGCAAGGCTTTACTGGCTGGCTCGGTGCCAACTTCAGTCAGTGATGCACCGCCACCTGGACCTGGTTTTGTTTTGATCAAACCCTCAACTTCCAAGGCTTTTAATGCTTCTCTAACTGTTCCTTTGGAGATCTGATATTGCTCGATCAAATCTTTTTCACTGGGTAGACGATCCCCTGGCTTGAGTTCTTCAGACACAATCAGCCGTTTTACTTCATCGACAATTAAGTCTGATAGTTTTCGTTTGGTTTTATTCTTGAATTCGGATGTCATTTCAGCTCCCAAAAGATGCATGACAGAGTGAAAAATATTAAATACAAATCATTATGATTAATTACTTGGTTAGGTTTTCTGCAAATTGAGTGCCGAAGCTCCAATGAGAACTTGAATTATGCTGCTTTTATAAGCAGGTAAATAATTGTGTAACTTATGATTTAATTTCAAGGGTGTTTTTAAGTTATTAATTTTATGTAATTTTTATGTTTTTTTGTTTATTCGTATATGAAATAAGATTTATTCAATCAATTGGTAAGATGACAAAATTGGCTGGAAGGAAAGTTGCCTATCAAACAAATAAAATCATCGAGTTGAACCAATTAGGTGCATTAATGAACATTTATGGGAGGGTTTTGCTTGGTGGATTGTTGCAGATAATTGAAGTGAAGCTGACCGCCGCATGTGGAATACCTGCGTGATTAAGGGCTGCTCTTCGATTGAAGCAAGAGTAGCACGCGACCAAGCAGGGGGCTTGCCGTTGCTTGGTCGATCAAAGCATATTAAGCGTCGCTTCTCAAACATGAGTTTGCGTGATTGTTGTGAATAACCGAGGCCTCGGCTGCGAAGCGGTCAGCTTGATGGGCAGCTATCGCGGAGTTAGCACGGTGATCCCTTTCTCTTGTAACTCTTGTTGAATGCTCTGTGGAAAACTTGAATCGGTAATGATGATGTTGAATTGATTCATGTCTAGGGCGTGAAAAGTGCCTACTTTTCCGTATTTTGAGGCATCAGAAACTAAAACGACATTCTGCGCGGCTTGCGCGATGGCTTTTTTCACGATGACTTTGGGCTCACTGGGGGTGGATATTCCTTTTAAGTTCCAAGAAGACGTCGACACAAAGGCGATATCGATATTCATACCAGATAGAAATTCAGCTACCTTGCTGCCAATACAAGATTGATTTTCTCGATCAATTCGCCCGCCAGTATGGTAAATCTCACTGTGACTATGCTGGATCAGAAAATTGGCAATTACAAAATCATTGGTGACGATCACTAAATCGGAACGCTCACTAATTAAATGGGCTATTTCTAGGGTTGTCGTTCCTGCATCCAAATAGACGGTACATGCTTTGGGAATGAGAGGGCTGGCTAGGGCGCCAATTGCGACTTTTTCCTGTGCGTGCAGGGTGGCTTTTGCATCGTGAGAGGCCTCTTGATGGATTTTTTGAGTCAGTTGAACGCCACCGGAAACCGACAATACTTTTCCTTTTTGTTCTAGCTTTGCGATGTCTCTTCGTATTGTCATATGTGAAACATCTAATTTTTCTATCAGCTGGTTAATGCTGATGAGCTGCTGCTGTGAAAGTAGTGACAAGATTAACTTATGGCGTTCTGCTGGGATCATTCAGATTTATTATTTATGAGAGTTGGTGATGTTTGTATCTTAACAGTAAGGGATAAAACTGTGAAGTTGTGTTAATAATTGTTGGCTAGAATATTGTCTTGGCGGATGCTGAGCGGGTTTGTTAATGGTCATGCGATTTTTTTACCTGAATTTAATATTAATATTGCTGTTTGTGAGTTACATCTCAGGTTTCTTCACATTAATTAACATATAATCACACCATGGAACATAAATTAACACACTGTATTCAACATGTTTTGGGAAAAGACGATGGATAATCAAATAGTTAAATCGGTAGCTGTGATTGGTTTAGGCTCGATGGGGATGGGGGCAGCGAAATCTTGTGTCCGTGCAGGTCTCGATGTTTATGGGATTGACCTTAATCCAATGGCTTTAGAGACCTTAGATCATTTTGGTGCCAAAGGTGTATCGACAGATGCGAAGCAATTTGCGCCGCTGCTGGATGCAGTGTTACTGCTGGTGATAAATGCCAAACAAGTGACATCGATCCTGTTTGATTCCGGTTTGGCAGAAAATTTAAAGCCAAATACGGCAGTCATGGTTTCGGCCACTATTTCAGCTCAAGATGCGCAGCAAATAGACGCAGAGTTGAAAAAATATGGTCTGTTGATGTTGGATGCCCCGGTATCGGGAGGTGCAGTGAAAGCCGAAGCGGGTGAGATGACCATTATGGCTGCCGGTTCTAGTGCGGCGTTTACCAAGCTTGCGCCAGTATTGGATGCGACAGCTGCAAAGGTTTACAACATTGGCGAAGCCATCGGTTTGGGGGCAACCGTGAAAATTATTCATCAGCTTTTGGCGGGAGTGCATATTGCGGCGGGGGCCGAAGCTATGGCATTGGCAGCACGGGCGCAAATCCCATTAGATGTGATGTATGAAGTGGTGACCAATGCTGCGGGGAACTCTTGGATGTTTGAAAACCGTATGAAGCATGTGGTGGATGGGGATTATACACCCAAATCGATGGTGGATATTTTCGTGAAAGATCTCAATCTGGTGGCGGATACGGCGCAAGATTTTAAATTTCCATTGCCGCTAGCAAGCACCGCCTTGAACATGTTCACCGCTGCTAGCAATGCTGGTTTTGGCAAAGAAGATGACAGCGCGGTGATTAAAATTTTTGACGGTATCAAATTGCCCGGCATGGAGGAGTCATAATGTTACTTGGTGTGATTGCAGATGACTTTACTGGTGCCACCGATATTGCCGGTTTTCTGGTAGAAAATGGTATGCGAACGGTACAATTAAATGGTGTTCCGAGTTTGCCGATAGAGATTGAAGCAGATGCTGTAGTGATAAGCTTGAAATCACGTTCTTGTCCGGTCGATCAGGCAATATCCGACTCACTGGTGGCTTTAGCATGGTTGCAGGCCAGAGGTTGCCAACAGTTTTACTTCAAATATTGCTCAACCTTCGATAGCACGGCACAAGGTAATATTGGTCCTGTGACGGACGCGTTGTTGGCAGCACTGAACGAAAATTTCACGATTGTTTGTCCGGCCTTGCCTGTGAACGGTCGCACGGTGTTTAACGGGCATTTATTTGTGTTCGGTGAGCCGCTGCATGAATCTGGAATGCGTCATCACCCCGTCACTCCAATGACGGATTCAAACTTAGTTCGTCTGATGAATGCACAGTCTGATGGCGATGCTGGTTTGGTGAATTATCAAGTGATTGAGCAAGGTAGCCAAGCACTCAAGGCAAAATTTGCTGAGTTACAACAGCAAGGCTTTCGTTACGCAGTGCTTGATGCGTTCAATGCGCAGCATTTAGCGACAATAGGGGAGGCGATTCAGTCGCTAAAATTAGTGACCGGGGGCTCCGGTTTAGCGGCTGACATCGCTCAACATTGGGGGCGAAGTTTGGCGGAGCAAACTGAAGCCAAAGCGCAAGGCTTACCTCGTCAAGCAAAAACGGTGGTGCTTTCTGGCTCATGTTCAGCGATGACCAATCAACAAGTTGTGGCTTACCAAGCGCGAGCGCCACACTTTGCGGTGGATGTTGCTGCGTGTATCAATGATCCATCCTACAGTGAAAGTGTAATGCAGTGGGTCATCACGAACCTCGACGGTGAATTTGCCCCCATGGTTTATGCTACGGCCGATACTGAGACACTCAGTGCAATTCAAAGCCAATACGGTGCTCAAGCCTCAAGTCATGCAGTGGAGTCCTTTTTTAGTTTGCTCGCTCACCAACTAAAAGAGCATGGCGTGGTCAATTTTATTGTAGCTGGGGGAGAAACCTCCGGTACGGTGACCCAAAGTCTTGACGTTGCGGGTTTTCACATTGGTCCTCAAATCGCTCCCGGTGTGCCTTGGGTCAAATCCCTTGATGGCTCGCTGTCGTTGGCGCTGAAATCGGGCAATTTTGGTGATCCGCAGTTCTTCTTTAAAGCACAAGGTTTTCTTGCATGATAGAGCAACAAATTAGACAACAAATGGTCGACTTAGCTCGCTCTATGTTTGAACGAGGCTATGCGACGGGTGGCGCGGGAAACTTATCCGTTAAACTGCCCAATGGGCACTTCTTGGCGACGCCAACCGGATCATCATTTGGCCGATTAGTGGCTGAGCAGCTCTCGGTCGTGGATATCGACGGTCATTTAATTTCTGGGCATAAGGCATCGAAAGAAGTCGCTTTTCACTTGGCTATTTATCGTAATAATCCAGACTGTAACGCCATTGTACACCTACATTCGACTTATCTCACGGCATTGTCGTGTTTGGATAATTTGACGGTGGAAAATGCCATTCGCCCGTTCACACCATATTACGTGATGCGAATTGGGCAGCTGCCAGTGCTTCCATATTTAAGACCGGGAGATCCTAAAATAGCCGAAGACTTGGGTAAACAAGCCGCCGACTATCGAGCGTTTTTACTTGCCAACCACGGACCGGTGATCACCGGTAGTGATTTAGTGGATGCAGTTGACAATGCCGAGGAGCTGGAAGAAACAGCAAAACTAATGTTCTTACTGAAGGACTATCCAATTCGTTATCTCAGCGACGCAGAAGTCGAAGACCTAAAAGGGAGAGGCAAGTAATGGCCAAATTCGCAGCAAATCTAACGATGTTATTCAACCACGTGGACTTTTTGGAGCGTTTTGAGCAAGCCCATCAAGCGGGTTTTAAAGCGGTAGAGTTTTTGTTTCCCTATGCCTATGAACCAAAAGTATTGGCAGATAAGTTAAGTCAATTTGGCCTTGAGCTGGCGCTGTTTAATATGCCGCCGGGTGATTGGGATGCAGGGGAGCGGGGTTTTGCGGCTATTCCTGGACGGGAACAAGAGTTTAAGCAAAGTGTCGACACCGCGATGATGTATGCGCAGGCTCTCAACTGCAAAAAAGTCCACGCCATGTCAGGTCTTGTGGATCCGCAATTTAGTGAGCAACAGCATGTCGACACATTCATCAGCAATATTCGTTATGCCGCAGACCGATTTGCTGAGCAGGGAATTGAGCTGATGATCGAGCCGCTTAATTCTCGCGATGTACCTGGCTATTTTGTGTCCCATCAGCGGGACGCCGTCGCGCTTATTCAGCAAGTTGAACGCACCAATGTAAAACTACAATTTGATTTGTATCACGCACAAATCATGGATGGAGACGTCACCGTGTTGATGGCGGATTTGGCGGACGATATTGGTCATGTTCAAATCGCTTCGGTTCCCGATCGCAATGAACCTTCAGATGGTGAACTGAATTATCCATATTTGTTTCAAGTATTAGACAAGGTGGGGTACCAAGGATGGATTGGCTGCGAATACAAACCTAAGTCAAGCACTGAAGCTGGTTTAGGCTGGGTCAGACCTTACCTTTAAGCAACACATAATAAGAACGACAACCAAACTCACTGCCTCCTTTCAAGGAGGTAGTAGCTAAACACAACTGAAGAAATATAATCTGATAGGTAGGACAATATAATGGACGCTGCTCTTATAGGAATTATAGTCGGGATCATTGCCATGATGGGGATGATTATTAAAACACGGATCCCCGTGGCATTGGCGATGGTTATTGCCAGTATCATCATGGGTTTATTTGCCGGAATGGCACCAACGGAACTGATTGGTGCGATTAAAGCGGGTTTTGGTGGAGTGCTTGGTGGCATTGGTTTAATTATCGCGTTTGGCGTGATCATGGGGGCATGTTTTGAGCGCTCCGGGGCGGCGATTCGAATGGCAAAAACCTTCGTGAAGCTCTGTGGTAAAGGACGTGAAGATATAGCGCTTGGTCTCACAGGGGTGCTGGTGGCGATCCCTGTATTCTGTGATTCGGCCTATATCATTTTGCACTCACTGGTGCGTGCCATTTCACGCAATACCGGAAAATCTGCCGTGGGCTTAGGGGTCACATTAGCGCTTGGTTTGCTGATCACTCACGCCTTAGTGCCGCCAACGCCTGGCCCAGTGGCTGTTGCTGGCATTCTTGGTGTGGACTTGGGCGTATACATGTTATGGGGATTATTGGTCTCTATTCCGATGATGCTGTTGTCCTTGTTTTATATTCGAAAAATAGGCAAAGAGTACTACCGCGTGCCAAACGGTGAGCAATGGATTACTTCCGAAGCGGCTTGGGCGAATTTAGATACCGTGCAAGCAGCCGACGAGAAAAAACTGCCAAGTAACTTTCTATCTTTTGGACCGATCCTGATCCCGATAGCGCTGATCTTGGCGAATACTATTGTTGGTAAAGGAGATTCGACTTTCCACGCCTTATTGTCATTAGTCGGCAACCCTGTCGTGGCGGTAGGGATTGGCGTATTAATGGCGCTCTATGGTCTAACGCGGAATATCGAACGCAAAGATATGGTGGGATCGATGGACGATTCGCTGGCCACTACCGGTCTTATCTTAGTGGTCACTGGTTGTGGTGGCGCAATGGGCGCAGTGCTCAAAGCATCCGGTGCTGGCCCTCAGGTGGCAGAAGCGATTTCAAGTAGTGGCATACCTCCTTTATTGGTGCCATTGGCGATAGCCTCGATGTTGCGTTTGATCCAAGGTTCCGCGACGGCATCAATGATGGTTGCAGCCACCATGGCATTACCATTGGTGGAAACCTTGGGTCTGGATCCGGTCTTTGTTGCATTGGCATGTGCGGTAGGCCCGGTTGGCTTCTCCCATCTAAATGATTCTTACTTTCATATCATCAGTCGTACTTTGGGGATTACCGAGTTGGGTGACCAATTGAAGATCTGGAGTGTGACTTCGACCATTGCTTGGGCAATTGGCGCGAGTATTGTGATGCTCCTAAACCTTATTTTTGGTCAAGGGGGGACCCTGGTGGATCCGATCGTTCCTTTCGCGGTACTCGGTGGCATTATGCTTTGGATGAAAAGCAGAGAAAAACACGGCAGTTTAGTATCGCAGCATTAATTTAAGCCATTGAATTATACCAATCGGATTACTTATATGAGCAATTTATTACGCAGAATAAATCTGCCGATAATGAGTTAGATGGGTATTAAAAGGCGGTCGAAGATTAACTGCCCTCAGTAAGTGAATGAAGCTTATTGAGGGCGGTTGTTTTTTACTTAGCAATGGGGGCTGAGTTCTTGAAAACTATCTCTGAACCATCCTGTTTGTTGTTTCACTGCTCAGAGTGATGTTGGTTTGCCTGAAACTTAGTGGCGCAAAGGACATTTATTCGTCTTCATCTTCGGCAAATTGTTGGGCAATTTTTATAAAGGACGCTTCTAAGGCGATAAAGGCATCGACTAAAGCGGGTTCAAAATGGCTACCGCGTCCCTGGAGGATGATCTCTTTGGCACTTTGGTAACTAAAAGCTTGTTTGTAGCTGCGCTTATTGATCAGTGCGTCATAGCAGTCGGCAATGGCCATTAGCCGTGCCGAGAGCGGAATTTGCTCCCCCGATAAACCCCGAGGGTAACCGCTACCATCCCATTTTTCATGGTGGTTATAGGCAATCTCTTTGGCGATGCTTAAAAAACTGGACGGTCCATACTCTTTCTCGGCCTTTAAGATGGCATCGCGCCCATATTCTGAGTGTTTTTGCATTTCTTGCCATTCAGTTGCATCGAGAGGCCCGGATTTAAGCAGAATTGCATCGGGCACGCCGACTTTACCAATATCATGCAGCGGTGCAGATTTAAATAATAGTTCAACGAAGTCGTTGTCGAGCTGAGCGGTATAGAATCCTTGCTCTCTTAAGTACTCTGCCAATAGTTTGATGTAATGCTGAGTTCGTCGCAGGTGTTTACCGGTTTCGTTATCACGGGTTTCAGCGACCGAGGCCATGCAATAAATCGCCACATCTTGGGTGCGCGAGATCTCTTTGGTTCTTTGATTGACCAGCTCTTCAAGCTGTGAATTCTGCTGTTGTAAGGTTTTGTGCATTCTGGCTAAAACCATATGGGTGTTCACTCGAGCACTCACGATTGGCAGGCTAAAGGGCTTGGAGATGTAGTCGGCCGCTCCTAGGTTGAAACCATGAATTTCCGATTCCACATCGCTTTTGACGGTTAAGAAAATAATCGGAATGTCTTTGGTTTCGGGCATGGCTTTGAGCTGTTGGCAAACCTGATAGCCATCCAATCCCGGCATTAATACATCCAATAAGATGAGATCAGGTAAGAAGCCACGTCTGATCCGCTCTAAACCTTGTTCGCCATTTTTAGCCACCGAAACCACAAATTTCTGGGCGAGTAACTCCACTAGCACATCGATATAAAATGTTTCGTCATCAATAATCAGTATTTTTTCTGTTGGCTTAAGCATGCTGGTGTAACCTATCCTTTTTTATTGATATGTTCGTCTAGCACCGTGAGGGCATTGTCGAACTCAAATTCGTTGATCAGTCTGACGAGCTCATCATAGAGTATACGCGGTAGCTTATTTTCAAATTCAGTAATGGTTTTCTTGGCCTGTGGATTGCCTTCTTCTAGTAATTCTCGAAGCGGCGTTAATAGAGCTTCGGCGCTAGTATTGAGCACAGTTGTTGGTGATTGACTGACGATTTCAGGGGTTGAGCTGGGTGGTGCAAGACTATTGGCAAGTTGTTCGAACAAGTGCTTAAACTGGTGCTGAAACTCCTGCCATTGTTGGCTGGCAAAAGCTTGCTCTGCTTGGGCGATGAGCGGTTCAAAATCGGTTGCTGCTTGTTCAAGCGATTTGGCACCAAGGTTACCAGCGACCCCTCTAATGGTGTGAATAATGCGTTTTACATCGTCAAATTGTTGTAGCCTACACGCTTGAGAAAGGGTCTCTAATTCTTGGTGATGCCTGCTATAAAAATCACTCAGTAGTTTTTGGTAAAGCTGTGCATTGCCGCCGACTCGGGTGATCCCCCATTGGCTATCTAAGCCGTCAATGACTGGTAATGGATCTTCGGCTGGAGCGTTTATCACCAGCGCTGGCTCAGTATCTGGCTGCGCTTGAGGCGCAAGGTATTGGCTTAGTACTGAGAATAATTGCTCGGGATCGATAGGTTTCGCTAGGTGAGCGTTCATGCCTGCTTCGAAACATCGTTGCTGATCTTCTTTCATTGCATGAGCGGTCATGGCAATAATCGGGAGTGTGGCGAAGCGGCTATTTTTGCGAATGGCTCGAGTGGCTTCAAAGCCATCGAGTACTGGCATTTGTATATCCATTAAGACTAAATCGAAGGGTTCAGCTTGCAGCATATCGATTGCTTGTTGACCATGCTTGGCAATGCTGGCTTGTAGGCCCATTTGGGTCAGCATTTCTTTGGCGAGTTCTTGGTTAATGGGGTGATCTTCTACTAACAATACCTTGCCCTCAAGTAAGTGGGGCACCATCGCTTGAGTTGCCAGTGAACTGCTTGGCTGTTGATGAAATAGCTTCATGATGCAATCAAATAATAGTGAAGCGTTGAGTGGTTTAATTAAGAAGGCGTCAAGTTGTTCTTTTTCTACCTGCCGCAGCACATCTTCACGCCCATAGGCGGTGACTAAAATGATTGCGGGCATCATGCGAAGAGGCATTTCTTTGATGTATTTACTCGCTTCAATGCCATTCATTCGTGGCATTTTCCAATCCATTAATACCAAGCGATAGGGATCTTCCGGTTCGATGTTGTTGTGTCGGTCAAGCATATCGATGGCGGTTGCAGCGTTACTCGCGCAATCAACTCTAAATGAGAAGGAGTGTAATATTTCGCTGCTAATGTCTCTGGCCAATTGGTTGTCGTCGACCACCAAAACTCGCATATCTCTGAGTTCGGCTTGCAACTGTTGGTCGTATTGTTTGTCTTCGGAGTAAGCTAAGTTAAGCTGAAAGCTAAAAGTACTGCCTTGATTTTCAATGCTGGTGGCGCGGATTTCTCCCCCCATCAGCTCGACTAATAATTTGCTGATGCTTAAACCCAGGCCGGTACCGCCATGGGTTCGAGTGAGGCTGTCGTCGGCCTGAGCAAAGGGCTGGAATAATTTACTGAGGTTGTCTTCGGAGATCCCAATGCCGGTGTCATTGACCGAAAACTCAAGGGTAACCCGGTTTGGCACCGATTCGAGCAGTTTGATCTTCACCACAACTTGTCCCTGCTCTGTAAATTTTATGGCATTTTGAGTCAGGTTAATCAGGATCTGTTCCAGCCTGAGAGGGTCGCCAATCAGGATATCGGGCACTTTCGGATCAACATCCATGAAGATATCTATGTTCTTCTCTATTGCTTTTGGTGCCAAGAGATTTGATAGGTTGTAGACAATTTCACTTAAATGGAATTTGATTTGCTCTATTTCTAGCTTGCCAGCTTCGACTTTAGACACATCTAAGATGTCATTGATGACGCCCAGTAGGGTGAGCGACGCGCGTTTTATTTTCTTGGCGTAGTCTTGCTGGGTATCATCCAGTTTGCTACTGAGCATCAGATGTGTAAAGCCGACGATAGCATTCATCGGGGTCCGGATTTCATGAGACATATTGGCTAAAAACTGACTTTTAAAGTTATTGGCCTGTTCTGCACTTTGTTTGGCTTGTGCGAGCTTTTCACTACTCAGCTTTAATTTATCTTTGGCGATAGCAAGTTTTCTATTCCAAATGAAAATCACAATGATAATTGGCAGTGCAATCATGCAAGTGATTAGAATGGCTCGCCAAATTAAGTAGTTATTTGCTTGATGCTCAAAGTCAACTGAAAACCAGTGGTTCTTGATCTGCTTCATTTGTTGTGCCGATATTCGGTCGATAGCCTGATTGAGGATGGGGATTAATTCAGGCCAATCTTTACGGACGCCAATTGATGCTTGGTAAGAGTAGGGACTGGGTGCGGCTATCTTGATATCGGCGATGCCTAACTCGGTTAATGATAAGGACGTGGAGTCCAGGATCCCGATGTAGGCATCAATTTCGCCAGCACTTAAGCTTAACAAGGCTTGTTGAGGTGATGAGAAAGGAAACTGTTCGAGTAGTGGGTAATCTACCTGTAGTTGGTTTTCTAAGTTGTGGTGATTGAGCACCCCCACTCGATGTCCGACGAGATCTTCAACACTGCTCACAAATTGGGTGTTGTCCTGCACAAATATCATATAGGGGCGAGTTAGGTAGGGCTTACTGAACAGCATTTCTGCTGTGTCTTGTTGATTTTGTTCGACATAGGGAACCGATGGGACGATATCGACCTCGGCTTGCTGGAGAGCTTGTAAGGTATTTGACCAACTACTTGTTTCAGAAAGTTTATAGCTTACGCCAATAATGTTGGTCACGATATTCAGAACTTCTGAAGAGATACCGCCAAAGGAGCCTTTTTCATCCACAAAGCTCAAGGGGGCAAATTTAGGGTCTACGCCAATGTTCCATTGTTGGTGCTGTTCTAGCCAAATATTTTGTTGGTTGCTTAGATTGAGAGGGAGGGCATTGATGAATTGTTGGCGGTTGTTTACCCAGTGACTGAGTATGGCTTGGCGTTCGGCAACGCTGATACTGGCTAAGGCTTTATTCAGAATGCCGACCAAGGGTTGCCATTGTGGGTCTTGATGTACCGCAAAGCGTTGTAAGGCGAAAGGCAGCTGAGGGTCACCGCTAAAGGAAATATTACTGAGCTGTAAGTTTTGTTTTAACCACGAGATGACCGCTTGATTTCCCACATACGCATCAACTTGTTGAAAGGAGAGAGCCTTCAAGGCATCAGCGGTGGAAGGGTAGGTTTTTAAGTTGATCTCAGGATGACTTTTACGCAGTACATCGATAAGGAAGAAGCCATCTTCAATGGCTAGCGTTTTCCCCGAGAGCTGAGCTAAGTCACTATATTGCTTGCCTTCGCTGTTGCTGACTATGACTTTCACTGCGCTGAAATAGGGGAGGGTGAACCATAAGTCTTGTTCTCGGTCTGCGGTTTGTACAATGGTAGTGCCGAGCTTAATTTCTCCTTTCCTTAACTGCTGAACCATGTCTTTGAAACGAGCATTGCTTTTCACTTTTAAGCTGATCCCTAAACGGTTCTCGATAAGCTCTAAATATTCGGAGAGAACTCCGCTATGTATGCCTTGTTGGTTGGTAAAGTCTACCGGTGGCCAATTGCCATCAACGCCAATGGTGATCTCTGGATGTTTCGCTAACCAGTCTTGTTCTGTCGGGGTTAAGTTGAGCTGAACTTTGGCATTATTGATAGCATTTAATTTTGGGGGCAGATATTCCCAGTGAAAACCGCTCCATTTTGCAGAAATAGCATTTTTGTCCTGATTGGATATATCTGCCAAGTGGCGATTAATTTTAGCTAACAGCTGTTGATTATCGCGCTTTACGGCTGCGCGGTAGGCTCGGTCATACAGCACCGACGTAAAGGCTTCAAAACGAACGCTCACCGGATGATCACTGAGGTATTTTTTTAGATAGATAGCTTGGGTGATGAACAGCTCAACCTCTCCAGTGATTGCGGCTTCAAATAGCTGGTTGTAGCCGGAATAACTATGTATATCAGCCTTGGGGTAATGTTCTAGCAGCCATTGATGATGGTAGCTACCCTGAGTCACGCCGATGGAGCGTTGGTTGATATCGAGGTTGGTATCAAGTTGAGTTAAGTTGGGGTTGTAGTATAGGGAATAAGCGCTATGTAATAAGGGCTTAGAAAATGCCATTTGGGTTTCACGTTGGGCGCTGCTGAACAGGCCTGCAATCGCATCCACCTTTCCTTCATTTAACCAGCGTTGAGTTTCACTGTTGTTTCCTCCGATAAACTGGATAGATTGTTGGCTTTTCTCGGCCCATACTCGCCAAAAATCGATCAGAACGCCGCTGGCTTGACCAGATTCGTCTTGATATTGAAGGGGGGCACTGTCGATCCGATAAGCAATTTTGAGCGGTTGTTGCGCATCAACTTGAGCGAAAGTCGATTGGGGGGAAACAATCAGAAGTAAGCAAATGAGACAAGTTGCGACCAAACAAAAAACACTTTTGCCTTTTATTTTCTGCATGCATCCTCGCTTAATTTGCTAAGTCATCGTTATTTAGCTGCGCACGATTTATCCCTCTATGGGGTCATCTGTTAGGGCTAAAAAGAGCGTATATCTTATGGGCTAGATGAAAATTCCTTTTGTTTATTTAATATACCGACTTGATATATCGGTGACAAATAATAATCATTTATCGTTTAAGTAATATGTTTTATTTTAGGGCTAGCTCATTGTTTTAACATTCATTATCGAGTTAATTAAAGATTAGACTATAGGCTTTTAATCCCATAGTAATCGTCGCTATCTTGGGGACTTTAGTTAAACTTCATAAACCTCGGTGGCGTAAGCTCGATAGCTATCTAGAACATTCTGTATTGAGCGAGATGGGTCGTCTGTTGAACATCGGTCGGCCAAGCTCGCTAGAAATGAACAAGTTTAGGATATGAAAAGGCTCCTTTGTTTTGCTGATTCGAATACTTGGGATTATGAGCCTCAGCGGCACCCTTATGCAGGTAATCAATGGTGACAGGGATGGAAGAGATATGTCAGGGGGAATCCCCAGCTAAAGTTTTGCCCTGCAAAGTCAAAGGTCCTGTTCGGTTCTGTTAATTTTGTCGCGTCAGCGCCTGTTCTTTCGCTCTTTGTTTAAGGTGTATCTGTTTGATTTTCACGCGCGCATCGGAGCGAAGGAGAGTATGGCTGGCGCCGCCTCTCCCGCTTTGTTTAAAGTTCACGCCGTGCATCGGGATGGAAATGGCTGGCATCTCGATGGGCCATTTCTTCGTAGGTGGCCCATTTTTGACGCGCCACCTGCTCGGCAATATCCATTAAACGTTGCGCCTCTTCGGGCTGGCTCTGGGCTAAGATCTGGTAACGATTCTCCTGTTCTCGGTAGTGTTTTAAGGGCACGCTGGGGCGTAAGCTGTCTAGGGCAAAAGGGTTCGCTCCCTGCTGGCGCAGCACTGGGTTATAGCGAATTAATGGCCAGTGCCCACTGAGGACTGCATTTTGTTGCTGCTCTAAACCTTTTTGCATATCAATACCGTGGGCAATGCAATGTGAATAGGCTATCACTAGTGAAGGGCCGGGATAGGCTTCGGCTTCACGTAAGGCCAACAGCGTTTGCTGAGGATCGGCGCCCAGTGCGACTCTTGCCACATAAACATTGCCATAGGCGATGGCTTGCAGGGCCACATCTTTTTTGGCCATGGTTTTTCCGCCGGCGGCAAATTTAGCCACCGCGCCTAGCGGGGTTGATTTACTCATTTGGCCACCGGTATTGGAGTAGACTTCGGTATCCATGACTAAAATATTCACGTCTCGGCCGGAAGCCAATACATGGTCTAAGCCGCCAAAACCAATGTCGTAGGCCCAGCCGTCGCCCCCCACTATCCATACCGAGCGACGTAACAGATAATCTAATACCGAGCTGAGCGTTTGTGCGTGAGCATGGCCTTTAATTTGTTGCATTAGTTGCTGCAGGCGTTGACGTTGTGCTCTGAGTTGTGATTCAAACTGCTGAGGCGCGTTGAGTACCGCTTCGATGAGTTGTGGATCGAAGGCGGGTTGCCATTGCTGTAGTTGTCTCTCGGCTTCGCGTCGCTGTTGATCGGCGCTGAGTCGCAGACCCAAACCAAACTCGGCATTGTCTTCAAATAGCGAGTTTGACCAAGCGGGTCCTTGGCCCTCGGCATTTTTTGACCAAGGAGTGGTGGGTAAATTACCGCCATAAATAGATGAACAGCCGGTGGCATTGGCAACTAACATACGATCGCCAAATAGTTGGGTAATCAGTTTCAAATAAGGTGTTTCACCGCAGCCACTACAGGCCCCGGAAAATTCAAACAGCGGCTCAAGAAATTGCACTCCATGCACAGTGGAAAAATCCACACGACTGCGATCGTTGACTGGCAAACTTTCGAAAAAAGCCAGCGCTTCACGCAGCGGTTGTTGCTGTTGCGGTTTGGGCTGCATGGTGAGCGCTCGCTGTTGTTCGGGGCCGCGCACCGGACAGGCCTCGAAACATAATCCGCAACCAGTACAATCATCCCCGTAGAGCTGCAAAGTATAGTGGGTATCGGGAAAGCCTCGGGCGGCCAGAGCTGCCGACGCAAAACTGCTGGGCGCCTGGGCTAAGTAAGCTTGATGATAGAAACGGGCGCGCAGCGCCGCATGTGGGCAAACGATGACACAGTTTCCGCATTGAATGCAGGCCTCGCTGTCCCATTTGGGCAGTGTGGCGGCAATGTTACGTTTCTCATAACGGCTGGAGCCGCTGGGCCAAGTGCCATCATCGGGCAGCATCGATACCGGAATTTGATCGCCTAAACCACGGATCATCTTGGCGGTGACCTGTAGCATAAAGGCCGGAGCCGGCGGGCTGAGCGCGGGGCTCAGTTGTCGTGCCGAATTTGCCTGGCCTAAAGTCACTGTTCGTAGCGCGGCGATACTAGCATCGACAACGGCATGGTTGGCCTCGACAACTTTAGCCCCCTTGCGTTGATAGCTCTTGGTAATGGCTTGTTTCATGGCGTTTAAGGCTTGCTCGAGTGGCAGAATGTTGGCTAAGGCAAAGAAACAGGCCTGCATAATCGTGTTGATTCGGCGCCCCATGCCGCCAGCGAGGGCGACCGCGGTGGCATCAATCGCATATACCTTGATTTGCTGCTCAAGAATAGAGTGCTGAGTATCTGCGGTGAATGAGTCCCAAAGTTGTTGGTCATTCAAGCTGCTGTTGAGCAACAAACAGCCTTGTGCTTTGATTTTGTTCACTAAGTCCATTTGTCGTAATAATTGCGGTTGGTGAACCGCGACTAGGTCGGCGTGTTCCAGCAAATAGGGCGCATCTATCGGTTGTTGGGCAAAACGTAAATGCGAAACCGTGGTTGAGCCAGACTTTTTAGAATCATAAACAAAGTAACCCTGCGCATAATACCCCGGACGTTCGGCGACGATTTTAATGGTGTTTTTATTGGCCCCAACCGTTCCATCGGAACCTAAACCATAGAACAGTGCGCTACTGACGCCGGTTTCTGGCAAAGTCATTTTGCTATCAACTGTTAGGCTGAGGTGACTCAAATCGTCGTTGATACCAACGCTAAAACGAGTTTTAACTGGCGAAGCGCGTAGGGATTTAAAGACCGCATCGGCCATGGCTGGGGTGAATTCTTTGCTGGATAGGCCATAGCGCCCACCACAGACCTTAATATGCAGGCGCTCGGGGTGTTCGTGGATCACCGATTGAACATCCAGTAGTAATGGTTCGGCTTGTGAGCCGGGCTCTTTGGTGCGATCAAGCACTGCTATCCTTTGCACCGTATTTGGCAATACCGCCAAAAAGTGTTCGCTGCTAAAGGGACGGTATAGCCGTACCGTAACCACACCAACTTTTTCGCCTTGTTGACAGCGGTGCGCGACCACTTGTTGTGCGGTGATGCTCGCCGAGCCCATCACCACCAGTACATCGCTGGCGTCTGCTGCACCATGATAATCGAAGGGGCGATAAGGTCTACCGCTTAGGCTCGCGACCTGCTGCATCACATCGGCAACGATGCTGGGGGCGTGTTGATAATAAGGATTGACGCTCTCGCGAGCCTGAAAATAAACGTCGGGATTTTGAGCGGTGCCTCTAATTTTTGGGCGTTCTGGTGAGAGCGCGCGTTGGCGGTGTTGCCACACCCAGTGATCGTCGACCAGCGGCTTAATTTGCGTGGCGTCCAGAGCGGCAATTTTATTGACTTCGTGGGAGGTTCGAAAGCCATCGAAGAAATGCACAAAGGGAATGCGGCAGCGTAGGCTTGCGAGATGGGCCACTAAAGCCATGTCTTGCGCCTCTTGCACCGAGGCCGATGCGAGCAGGGCAAAGCCTGTGGCGCGCACTGCCATTACATCTTGATGGTCGCCAAAAATCGATAATCCTTGAGCAGCCAAGGCGCGAGCGGCTACATGAAATACCGCTGGGCTTAGCTCTCCAGCAATTTTGTACATATTAGGGAGCATTAACATCAAGCCCTGAGAAGCGGTAAAGGTGGTGGCTAAAGCGCCGCCTTGCAGCGCGCCGTGAACCGCGCCAGCCGCACCGCCTTCACTTTGCATCTCAATGATTTCTGGTATTTGTCCCCATAGGTTGGGTTTTCCTTGATTGGCCCATTCATCGGCCAGTTCAGCCATGGTTGAAGAGGGGGTGATGGGATAAATGGCACAAACTTCACTAAATAAATAGGCGATTCGAGCCGCTGCTTCGTTACCGTCGAGGGTGAGCATGCGTGGTTTCATTGGTTTTCCTCCACCGTATCGATCATGGTCATCGCACCACAAGGACATTGGTTTACACAGGCTTGACAACCAGTGCAACGTTGATAGTCGATGGCATAACCTTGTCCTTCGCCTTGCTTACTAATGGCTTGTTGTGGGCAAGCGCCATAGCAGCTGTCACACTCAAAGCAATTGCCGCAGGAGTAGCAGCGTTGGGCTTCAAATTGAGCCTGTTCAGCGCTTAAACCTTGAGTGACTTCGCTAAAATCATCAACCCGTTGTTCGGGGGAGAGTTGATTTTTGGGATTGACAGGGGCATCAGTTTGATACCAGAGGTGAAGCTGTTCGGAGGTGGCAATTTTTGCTTTTGGGGGCGTGGTTAGTTGTGTTTGTTGTAACCAAGTATCGATGCAATGGGCGGCCTTTTTGCCGTGGCCTGTGGCAATGGTCACAGTGCGTAGCGAAGGCACCATATCACCGCCGGCAAAAATACCTTCGGCACCGGTCATCATGTGTTGATTTACTTCCACCACTCCATCGTGATAACGGATCTGTTCGAACTGGCTGAGCAAGCGAGTATCGACGTTTTGTCCGAGGGCTAAGATCAGGCTATCGGCGGCAAGTGTTTCAAACTTACCGGTGGGTTGAGGGTAACCTTGTTCGTCTAATTCCATCAACTCGACGGTGAGTTGTTGTTCGCTGAAGTCTTTGATGGTGCGTAACCAATTGATTTGCACTCCTTCTTCCAGCGCTTCATAGGCCTCAAACTGGTGGGCGGGCATATTCGCCATGTCGCGGCGATAGATGATCATTGGCTCGGCGCCAAGGCGTTTGGCACTGCGGGCTGCATCCATGGCGGTATTACCTCCTCCGTAGATGGCGACTCTACGACCGAGATTGAGTTTTTGGCCCTGTTCGATAGCTTCTAAGTAACTGACGGCATCGATGATTTTGCTCGCCTCTTGGGCTGGGATCTCAGTTTTCTTGCTGATGTGAGCGCCAATGGCAACAAAGGCGGCGGCAAACCCACCTTGTTCTCGCTCCTGTTTTAGATCGTCGACCCGGTGGTTGAGAGTGATTTTTACCCCCATTCTAAGTAAGCGGTAGATCTCACCATCCAATATATTTCTCGGTAAGCGATAGGCCGGAATGCCAAAGCGTAGCATGCCGCCAGCGCTGTTGCCGGCATCGCGTATTTCTACGCTGTGTCCTAAACGAGCTAGGTGGTAGGCGGCGGCTAAGCCGCTGGGACCAGCCCCCACAATCAAGATTTTTTTGCCACTCGGCGTGGCATTGTATTCTGGTAGCCAGCCTTCGGCTAAGGCGACATCGCCTAAGTAACGCTCGATGGCGTGTACCGAGACGGCTTGATCCACCTCATTGCGATTACAGGCTGCTTCACAGGGATGGTAGCAAACTCGGCCATGGATCGCTGGGAAAGGATTGTCGTTCATCAATACCTGCCAAGCTTGTTGTATATCACCTTGTTGAGCTAGTGATAGCCAAGCTTGGATATTTTCTCCCGCCGGACAGGCAGCATTACAAGGTGGCAGCAGCGATTGATAAATTGGTTTTCGTTTTGCGACGGCACCTGTGCCATGGCTCAAGGTAAGGTCGGGAGGACTTGATAAATCGACAGATTTTGCTTTCATCAGGGTTCCTTAAGTTCAGTGCACCATCTTGCCGCGCTAAGAATAGGCAATAGCTTGCCATTCGTTAGTCGCTAACGATGCTATGGCACGGTGTTATGAAGGCAGGTGATTCACTGCCGACGCTAAATCTTAAGAAATCAAAATTAGTAAAAATTTAGCATACGCTGCATTTTATGAGAGCTATCTAGATCAAAATTTATCAAAGGATCCATGTAGGGAGTTCACAGTTTTAATTTATATATTAGTAATGTCTAAAATAATTTATGGCCGCTTATTAGCAATGCTTTTGAAATAAAGTGAAAATGTTTTTGGCTTCGCCGAATTTATTATATGAATCAAAGATATTTCTAAGTTTTTGAGTTTGATTGAGAACCTTAAAGGTTCGATGGCTTTTTGATTTATCGGCCTGGAGTGCGAATCTACGGGGATTGTCGTGGATACTTTAGTTTGCTAGTTAGTTAAATATATTAAAAAAACCGAGTGATGAATATTCATGGTTTTATCTGTTGAAGACTGTTTTTATGACTCTAAACATATTATTTCTACGGATAGCTATCAAAATTCAGAGCAATATTTTGAAAAACAAACTAATGATAAAATAGAAGACAAATATCAGTGTATTACATATTTGTTAAATACATAAATTGTTTTTTTTATGTGTATTTTTTTGTGTATATTTATATCTTTTAGATTTAAGTATTCGTTATGGCAGTACAACAGCACGTAACTCAACAAGAAGTCGATTACTCTGAATTTGACAGTCTGATCTCTACCACCGATAACGATAGTTATATCACTTATGCCAATCAAAGCTTTTGTGATGTAGCAGGTTACTCGGCCACTGAGTTATCTGGTCAACCACATAATATTATCCGACATACGGATATGCCCAAAGTGGCCTTTGCCCAGATGTGGGAGTACTTGCTATCGGGCCGAAGCTGGATGGGTTTAGTCAAAAATAGCTGCAAAGATAGCGCTTATCACTATTGGGTGAGTGCCTTTGTTACGCCGATTAAAAATGAACAGGGTGAAACCATTGAATATCAGTCGGTGAGATCACGCCCTGAACGTGAACAAATTAAACGAGCGGATGCGGCCTATAGTCAATTGCAGCAAGGAAAAAAACCGCAGCGTTTATTGGGCTGGCGACATCACTATGCTTCCTATATGTTGCTATTAACGCTAAGCATGTTGGGCTTGCTGGAATGGCAGGCTTTGACTGCGGGAATGTATTGGTTGGCCGGGGGAGGCGCTTTACTTGGTGCTGCCAGCCTATTTTTCGGTTGGCGACAACGCTCGCGGATTCAACAACTGAATCAACGAGCCCAGCAGGCCTACCACAACCCTTTGATGGAAAATCTTTACACTGATCATTATGATGAGTTTTCGGCCATTGAATTGGCCTTGCGGATGCGCCAAGCTGAATTGCGTGCAGTGGTGGCTCGCACTGGGGAAACCACAGGCGATATTCTGCTGTCTGCCGAGGATGAATTGGCGACCATGCAGTCTATGAAACAGAGTCTCTCTCAGCAAAACGATGAAACCACTCAGGTCGCTACAGCGGTGACCGAGATGGCCCATGCTACTCGAGAAGTGGCGGAAAGTGCCGAGTCAGCATCGCAGCTGACCAGCCAAGCCAATACCGCGGTGGTTGCAGGGCGACAACAGGTTGATACCACGATCGACTCGGTGCAGGCTTTACATAAGGAGTTAGCAAACTCCCAAGCAGTGGTGAGTCAATTGGCTGAAAGTAGTCAGCAAATTGAAGGGATCCTCGATGTGATTGGTTCGATTGCCGACCAAACCAACTTGTTAGCTTTGAATGCGGCCATTGAGGCCGCTCGAGCTGGCGATGCTGGGCGCGGTTTTGCTGTGGTGGCGGAAGAGGTGCGAAACTTAGCCCAGAAAACGCAAGTTTCTACCGAAGAAATCCATACCATGATTAATAATTTGCAAACTACTGCTGAGCAGGCAATTTCAACCATGGCCTCGGGAGAGGTGCTCTCTGATCAATGTTTAGTGAATGCTCAGAATACCGGAGATTCGCTGATTGAAATTGGTGATATGTTGCATCGTGTGACGGATACTAGTCATCAAATTGCAGTGGCAGTAGAAGAGCAGGCCACGGTGACCGAAGAAATTAATCGTAACTTGATTAATATTAATAAGCTAACCGAGGAAACGGCGGTGACAGGGGATGAGTCGGTCGAGCGTACGGGGATGTTGGTCGATAAATTACAAGCCTTACAGCGCTTGATTCATCAGTTTCAGGCTTAATATGCCAGAAGCGAGGACTTGTAGACTCGAAGTGGTCGATGTTGCTTCGAGCTGAGTTTGTTTGCAGAAGGCGGGGATTCTTCTGTTCAAAGGCTGATAGGTATAGCGCCTGAGCTGCGATTAAAGTGAAGCGGTAACATAGCCTGGTCGCTGAGCGCTTTGAACCGAGCGTTGGGATGATGTGCGGTTCTTAAATAAATCACCTCAAGGGAGAGTTTGGTGTCATTTATTTGAAGCAACAATTGTCGCGAAAATAGTCATTCCAGTGTCGTCGTTTTGTACAGTCAACACTGCAGTGGAACTGCATTGTTGACTGTACACCAGGTTAGTTTTTACGACCCCACAAAATGCCATTGAGGTAAGGGTTGCCGGTGATTTTGGTCATGATGATCACCGCTGAAACATGGATTGCAACGGCGATCATACACAGATCAGCTAGTAATCCATGGACTTTCTCAAGCCACTCCTCTCCCCAGAATAGATCGGTCTGGGTTGCCCAGCCCGAAAGACCAGTAGCAATCAGTAAAAACCACATGAGCCAGATCATCAAAGCACCTGCGGGATTGTGCCCGTGGTGTTGATCTTGCCTGCTCACAAGCACCTCCTTCAGGTGAGCAATACCTGCTGCGATTGACGGCCTAAAAGTACTGAGTCGAGCCGGTGAACGGGTAATCAAGCCCCAGACTAAACGCGTCGCAATAGCGGCTAAGACCCCATAGCCTGCCCACTGATGCAGTTCGCTGCCTTCTTCCAGCAATAAAAAGTTACTTAAAAATAGTATTGCAACGGTCCAGTGAGTCAGTCTTACTAGCCAATCCCAAACGTAGTGTTTAGTCATCGATTTCCTCTTTTACTTTTTCCATGTTGGTTGGGTTAAAGTAAATTTCTGCTCGTTTTCCTTGCTTGGTATGACCGTAAAGTTCATAGCAACTAGTGTGGGTTCTTTTAAATACTTTGATTTTGTAACCCATTTCTTCAACCCGCTGTTGGGCTTGTTCGATGGGGATCCAAGTACTTTCAGGCTGTTGAGTACAAGTAGGGTCGGCTAAAGCCACAAAGGAGGTTGCGGCTAGGATACATGCAATAAGTTGAGTTGACATTTTAATCGGTGACATCTTGTTCTCCTGTTCGTTTAGTTTCAACTTCATCATAAGTTGCAAAACTTAAGGAAGACTTAAGGTTTGACAAAATAGGCTAAAAAGAGCTGTTTGTAAGTGAACGACAAGGGCTGAATATATCTTCAGAGGCATGGTATTCCTGAGTCGAGACATCCATTAAACCGAGTAAGGAATGAAATAGATTGTCGTGGGAATAAGGCTTATCACGAGAAGCGTTTAAACAGCTTGAGTCGATATGTTTTTGCTTCGCAAAACCTGGAGACATCCAAAACAGCAAGGGAACCTTGGTTTGAGTTTCTGGGGCTAAGCTGTAGGGCATGCCATGCAGAAACAGGCCATTTTCACCCAGTGATTCTCCATGGTCTGAGACATAGATCAGCGCAGTATTGTATTGTTGCAAACTTTGTAAGTGTTTTATCACTTGTGCGGTGACAAAGTCGGTGTAGCGAATGCTGTTATCGTAACTATTTTGAATTTGCTCTATCGAACAGTTTTCAATATCGGCTCGTGGACAATCGGGTTGATAGGTTGCCATTGAACTTGGGTAGCGTTGAAAGTAGGTGGGGCCATGGCTCCCCATCAGATGCATCACAATCATACGATTCCCTGACATCGCCGAGATTTGTTGATCGAGATTTTCCAATAGCACCATGTCATAGCAACTATGACCATTACATTGTTGATCTTGTCGCGAAGTATCTATATTGATGAGAGGAATGTTTTTTGCGACTGCTTTATCGCCTCCATCATTTTCCTTCCATAGTAAGTTAATACCAGCTCGTTGCAGAATATCTAACAGGTTGTCTTGGTGATCGGCTTGCTTGCGATTGAAGTTAGCTTTATTCATGTTAGAAAATAAACAAGGTACCGATACTGCAGTGGCTGTGCCGCAGGAGGACATATTGGAAAAGAAGAACGGGTGATAGGCTTGGGTATAAGCGTTAGTATCACGAGCATAGCCATGGTATTGATAGTTTTGTGCGCGGGCGGTCTCACCTAATAAAAAGATGACTAAGTTCGGCTTATTTGCACTTGTGTTCGCAGCAGCATTTGCTATTTGTTTGGCGTCGGTTGCGAGGGTTTTATAGACCATGGGTTTAGTAAAGTAGCTGTCTTTGACCTGCCCATAGGCACTGTAGACAAACTGGGTCGGAATAATCATTTTGTTTAAATAGGAATTATTTCGACCGACCGACGAGTAGTCTTGATAATACAAAGCTGCGATTAATAGAATACCCAAAACAGATAGGATCATGGCTAAGCATTTTTTAGCGATGAAACGAATAAAGGTGCGCTCTTTTTTTATTGGTAATAGTGCGAGTAGAACACTTGGTAGAACGCCTAAGCCAAGGATCCAGGTTAGTGAATATAAGCTGATATATGAGCTGGCTTCACCAGCATTGGTTTCCAAAATATTAACCAACATATCCTGGTCAAAAATGGTGCCATAGTTAAAGCTACTGTAGCTGACAATACTCGATAATAAGATCAATAGAATAAAAAATGGTTTAAACAGAAACGGCCAAGAGAACAGCTGAAATATCAGGTTTAAAGCGAGTATAAAAAATAGCGGAATGCTTATGATGAAACCTAGTTTTACTTGTTCGAGGTGGCTGAATATCTCACTTATTTTGGCATATATGGGAAGGTTAAGTACCACTGCAAAATACAGGGCGATGAACAAAGTGGCGAGCCAATAGGGTAAGGCGAATCTAGTGAATGAACGCATGTTAAATGAGAATCCAACTCCAAGTAAAAGCAGCGAAAATGAGAGATGTAAGCACTGCGGCTGAGGCTATGTCTTTGGCTTGACCACTCAGCTCGTGCCATTCAGAGCCGATGCGATCAACCACCGTTTCGATGGCTGAGTTGAGTAATTCCACAATCAGAACCAGTATCAGGCTACCAATAAGCAAAATCTGCTCACTCTTGCTTACAGGCAGAAATAAGGCTGTGATGGCTAAAGGCAGTAATAACGTGACTTCCTGCCTGAGAGCGGCTTCACTTTTCCAGGCGGAAATGAAACCATTTATAGAAAATCCTGTGGCATAAATAATGCGTGCGAGGCCAGTATGAGTTTGTTTCATAAGTCTTAATCAGTGGTTAATTTTAATAAATGAAGCTTTCCTCATGGCTCTGTTAACAGCAAACGAGGATCAGCCTGAACGCAGAGAGCTTAAAATTGTTTTCTTAAGAAATACTTAAGAAAGCGGCTTTATATTGCTGGCTGCCGACCGGCCGCAAGTGAGACTAATGATTGGGGAGGCGGTATTTTTGCGATTGACCAATATTTTACTTTGGAGCAAATTGTTCAACTTTCCTTGGCTGTGGTCGATAGCAAAACCAGCGGCGCTGAATCAACTCGTTATCCCTTGAATAGTTGATACTTCTTCGCTTTGTGTTTTGATTTGGAAGATTGCTTATATCTAATCCATGCTTTCTTCAAGCAAAGTACTGTTTTATTGATTCTTATCAAATAGATTGTGAATGATAGTTAGCTGCTTGTTCTAGTATTTAACTATCAGCAACGGTTCATATTGGGGGATTCTTTTACTGCGGTTTATGGTGTTTTTAAGCAAGGTATGCCATGTGAAATTAGTTATCCATATAAATGGTGGTTTAATGCGCAACCAATGCACCGCAGGGTTTGATTAACAGGGTTTGACGCTGTTTTGGAAGATTAAAATTAAGATACGTTTGTTTTGAATAACACTGACCGTGACGAATAAGGGATTTCGAGCCAATTTTGGTCATTTATTCAAATTTACGGTGATTTGGGTTTTCTCTCACATGGAAGGATTTATGCGCACAGTTAGTTTTCGACTTAAAGTTATCATTTTATTATTTCTTATTGCCTTTGGTTTTTTGGCTTATGAAGGTATTACCGGGATGAACCGAGAGAAAGCCGCAATAGAAGATTTATATACTCAAGGGATACAACACACCGTTCGAGCTGGTAAGATTTTGGATAATATCGGCAGTGCGCGAAGCTCCTTATTATTGGCCTTTCAGCACGATCCCAGCTCTGAATTTGCAAAAATGCATGACCATCCTTTAGGTAAACATATCGATGCGATTCAAACTAACATTGAAGCCTTGCATCAGCTGATTGACCGGGAAATATTAGGTTCAGATTTATCGGATGAAGAACGCAGGGTTACTCAGCAGCTGGCGAAAGAAGTTGACCAAGTGACGCAGCGTGGTTTTGAGGTTGCGATTAAAGCGCTACAGCAAGGCCAGTTTACTGATGCTAATTTGGTATTATTAAAGGTGATTAACCCTGGTTATGCCTCTGTCACCATGGTCGCCCAACAATTCTTAAAGCTGCAAATAGATGAAGCCGCTAAAAACTTTCAACAGGCCGAAGCTGATACCGAACATTTCATGTGGTCGGTTGGTATTATTATTAGTTTAAGTTTGTTGGTGATTATTGGTCTGTCGGCACTGATAGTGAAGCGCGTTTCGGAAGCGGCTCGTCAGCTTCAAGCTAAATCGAGCTTGATTGTTGCGGGGGATTTAACCCAGCGAATTGATGTGGATGGAGAGGATGAATTTACTGATATTGCCAGCGATGTGAATACCATCGTGGCTAAGTTTCAACATGTGGTGAGTACCAATAAGCAGTCGGTTGAAGTGCTTGCTAGTTCAGCAGAAGAAGGTTCATCGGTTGCGATGCAAACCAAACAAAACATTTTTGATCAACAGCAACAAACTCAGTTAATTGCAACGGCGATGCACCAGTTTACGGCCACTGTTCATGAAGTCGCGCAAAGCGCCAGTACAGCCGCCGAGGCATCGGAAAAAGCCGATTTGGCGGCCGCCGATGGTCAACAGGTGGTGCGGCAGAGTATCGCGATGATCGAAAGTTTGTCTAATGAAATGCAAGACTCGGTTAAAGAAATGCAAAAGCTAGCGCAGCATGCGGAAGAAATTGGTAGCGTGGTAGAAGTGATTCAAAGTATTTCTGAGCAAACTAATTTACTTGCACTGAACGCGGCTATCGAAGCTGCTAGGGCCGGCGAGCAAGGACGAGGTTTTGCGGTTGTGGCCGATGAAGTTCGAACTCTTGCCAGTCGTACTCAACAGTCGACAGGGGAAATTCAGCAAACGATTTCGCAATTACAAGAGGGCAGTCGAGAGTCAACCCAACGGCTTGAGCAGGGGGCTAATAACGCGAAGTTAACGGCCGAAAAGTCTTTACAGGCGGGGGACGCTTTAGCGCAAATTACTCAAAGTGTTGATCATATTTCGGCGATGAATGCACAAATCGCGACTGCAGCTGAACAACAAAGCTCAGTCACCGAAGAGATCAATCAGAACATTATTGCGATTAGTGATATCTCTAATGAAACGGCTCAGGGAGCCGAGCAAAGCTCCAGCTCAACGATGGCTTTGGCCAAGTTAGCTGAGCAATTAAAAATGGAAATCGAAGCCTACACCGTATAGTGGAAGGGCCTTTGAACGGCACTGTTAATCTTGCGAGTGTCCATCGGATATGACGGCACTCGCCATCTCAGAAATTGAATGCAACTGTGCTTTATTAATCTTTAAAAGGTGATTCATGCCGCGTACTCAGCCTAAACCGTGTTTAACTCAAGCGTGGTTACAATACCAAACAGTTTTGCTGGGTTGGTTACTCTCACAGACCCAAGACTCTTTGTTAGCAGAAGATGTGCTACAAGATGTTTTTGTGAAAGCCATACGCCAAAAAGATAAGTTTTGTCGTATCGATAATGTGAAAGCGTGGTTGTTTAAAGTTGCGAAAAATCGTTTAGTCGATCACTATCGCGAGTCTGCAAAGTTTATTAGCAGTCGTGATTTGAATCGTTTTGAGCAGCCACAAACGGCGCTTGAGCCGATCGATGCCTTAGTTCAATGCTTACCCAGACAGCTCGAGCGATTAGCGAAGCGCGATCGTCATATTATTCAGTGCTGTGACATTGTAGGGATGTCGCAACAAGACTATGCGAGGCAGCATAAACTGAGTTTACCGGCGGCTAAGTCTTGTTTGCAGCGCGCCAGAGTGAAGCTTAAACAGCAACTTAATTGTGCATGTCAAATTGCTTATGATGAGCAACAGCAGATCTGTTGCTTTAAACCGAAGCGCCCTTAAATCAACAGGCTTACTGTCGAAGGACAATATAGTTTGATGGAAAAATGCAGTCATCTTGGTCAGTAGCGAGCGTTTAATGAATACTAAAGCTTGCTCACTTCCAAATTCATTGTTGGACATTGCTTATTAAAGGGGGATTGGCTCGGAAGAATGCTTATCAGTTAATGCCAAGGTATAGTCTGGCTGCAACGTGGGTAAGTTTTTTGACAAAAACACGATAGAAATCATGCTCTAATCGTTGATTTTCGAATTACTAAAAGTAATGTAATTTTTAAATTACTTGGGAGCACAATTATGTGCTCTTAGTTTCTTACAACGTCAACGATATTTCTTTTTTTGTCGATGAAACTATGAAGAGACTTCAACGTAAATCCTCCAATCATGACTGCGCTGTATAACACGCAGTTTTTCATCGCTACCAGTGGCATTTCATAAAAATCAATAGATATAAAATAGATCTGGCCAGCTATACCAATACCTATTGCCATACCTATATGTTGTAATGCTTGCATTGCACCTGAAGCAGTACCAGAATCTTCTCTATCTACAGTGCTCATCATGCTTTGAAATAACGCAATTATTGCGCTTCCCATTCCAAGCCCTCCTATGAATAAAGGCAATGAAATCCAATATAACTTATCAAATACAGAAACATAGCTAATTGTGAGATATAGTATTGACCATGCAACGGTAAGTCCTAAACAACCACCAAAGACTCTGTAGCGTTGCCATGATAAAGGGCTATTTTTTAGCACTGATGAAGAGATAAGAACCCCTAAAGGGAATGCCAAAGTCACAGCTCCTGATTCAAACGGACTAAAGCCAAGATGCCTCTGCATGTAATATGTTAGAACAAAGAACAACCCAGGAGTCGTGGTACCAAACAACATCATGAACATAGCTTGGTTGATGAAGAAACGGTTTGTATACAGGCTAACAGATATCAATTTAGGACGACTACTATCTGCTGTAGGCTTCTTCAACCAAAGGTTGAGACCCCATATACTAGGTAGAGACATCGCTAACACAGCCAGTATCCATGGTTGCCAGCCTAAGCTGTAGCCTTCAATGAGAGGCACAATAAGAGAAATACTCATCAATATAACTAGACTATTCCCTAGCCAATCTATTCGTAATCGTGACCTTTTCACTTCGTTCGCTAGATTTCTTTTCACGCCAAAATACGCGATTACTCCAATGGGAATGTTTATAACAAAGATAATTCGCCAATCAAGGCTGAATAGATTGAGTGAAATCAACATCCCTCCGACGACGGGGCCAAGGATTGACGCTAAACTTCCCACAATCCCCACATAACCAAACATCTTTGTTTTTTCTTCTACAGGAAACATTGACACTGCAATGGCTAACACCTGTGGAACCATCATCGCACTTGCAAAACCTTGAAAAAACCGGCTGAACATTAGCATCTCAATGCTAGGAGAAACCGCACACATCAATGATGTCGCCATAAAGGCGATTAGCCCGCTTTTGAATAATCGCAATTTGCCATACATATCTCCCAGCTTACCCAAAGGAAGCAAGCAGGCAGAGAAGCTTATCAAATATATGATTGATACCCATTGTGCTTGAGAATGTGAAATATCCATATCTTGGTAAATCCGCGGAATAGCAACATTAACAATGGTCACATCCAATATATTGAGGAAGTTGGCAAGCAACAAGAAGAAGAGTGCTTGCCATCTGTTTGGTAGATATTGATCGTGCATTATACCCAACTCATGTAACTTCAAATGTATCGTGAAGCTCATTGTATTTTCATGTATCTTTAAAAGCAACATGAAAGGAGTTAGCGATGCGAACCGATTCTCGGCTATCAAGAGTTATTCATGCCTTACTACACATGCACGATACTCAGCAACCTTTAACCTCTGAAGTTTTAGCTAAGATGCTAAACACGAATTCATCTGTCATCCGGCGAACAATGTCAGGGTTACGTGATAGAGGTTATGTTATGTCCAACAAAGGGCATAATGGAGGCTGGATATTAACGAAACGCATCGACGAAATTACGTTGCTTGGGCTTTACGAAGCCTTAGGTATGCCTCGCTTATTTGCAATATCAAGCGATTCCGACAACCCAACATGTTTAGTACAGCAGATAGCTGATGAGTCTCTTAACAACGCTCTAGAGATGTCTCGACGTGTATTTATCGCTCAACTTGAGACCGTTACACTTGCAGAACTCAATATGCAATTTAAATGTCGTTTAGAAAGTTTGGATAATGAGCGGGGTCATAAGTCAGACCCACATGAATGACAGTAAATCTGCTCTAGTAAGCCAGATTCACAGTAACATTATTATAATTTGGACACAGGTTGTTTGTTTGCCAAATATCTCGTATGACTTCCAACTTGATGTATGGGATCCACTCCCTCCTTTGCCAAGACTAGACTTAGGAGAATGAAAAAAACGAGGATTCCAGTATGTGGTAAGGCCTTACCAGGTAGCGCCTTCAACAAGAAGCCGAATATACGTACGTATCTTAACCGTCTATTGAAATGATCACTTTGTAAATACGTGGATCCCATATATGTTTGGGTTGCGATTCTTCGCTGTAACACGCCTCTGGACAGAAACGAGTTACGAATCGCGACTAGGCAAAGGCATGGTCTATTAGTTTATGTATGACTGAGTGATAGTTAACGCCCAAAGCAGCGGCGCGCGTTAGCGCGTCCAGCCCGCAGGGCGATGCTGCCTTTGCTTGTTATGGTGCATAGCCTAGTGGCACCGAAAAGAATAATGTTAGAAAACCAACAATGTAGATGGCAAAGAAAACCAACATAGATTTGCCCAACGTTGCCAGCCCTGAGTCATTTAGCTCTCGCCACTCTCTTTTAAAGAGAAACTTCATGAACGTAATATTGCTAGAAAGTGAATTATTCATGATGAGGCTTGGTTTACCCATAGATTCATATTTTTCGGGATGCCTAGTTTCTAATATTTTGAATAGTCGGTAGCAAAGGAAAAACCAGACAAATACCGAGCAAAATAAGACTCCGAACATTATTGGGAACACTTCTTTTACTTCATACTCCTTGAACCATAACGCCGCAATCTAGCGAATCCCCTCATAATCTCTTGAGAATTCATATAAGTAGACGCGCACCCCGTTGTTTGATCTAATTAATTTCGCCAAAAACCTTTCCTATCAAACCTGCACGGAGGCAGTCGGGATGCGCGAAACTCAAATTCTACACCAAATGCTTATTGAGCTGTGCCCGAATATTCACAAAAAACGCCTTAACTCTCTGATGGTTGCAACAACATCGCTATTAGATGGCGATAAATTGTCTCTCACCGAGCTAGGGCGTAATATCACCAGCCGTACCTCACCTAAACACTGCATTAAACGCATGGACCGTTTGCTCGGTAACCACCATTTAAATAGTGAGCGTTTAGCGATATACCAATGGCATGCTCGGCAGATTTGCGGGGGCTAATCCCAGGCCTGTGGTGCGAGTCGATTGAGCTGATGTGCGTGAGCAATGACGCATGTTTTGTGGTGCTTAGGTTTAGTGGCACAACAGATTGGATGGCAACGACACTTTCAGGCCAATACCATCCGCAAACAGGCGGTTTTATCGGTAGTAAGGTTAGGAAAAGAAGTACGGCGAAGGCCTGAGTATGTGATAACAGAACAGCGAATACGTTGGGCAATTAATGCGTTTCGCTGGTTAACTCTCTCTTCAGGACTCAAAGATTTATGAGGGGATCCTCCAGCGCCCACATTAGGGGCAATAAAATGTAGCGGCGATTTTGTTAAACTTGCGAAGCACCAAAACGAAACCGCCGCGTAATTTTAGTGTCCCAGCCCAACTTGTTGGGCGACTTAATGTGCTTGTTAGTTGCCGTTTATTTAACATTACCCTTGAACTTTAATAATGACTGTTTATATATTAAATAATTTCCAAAAGTCATTGCAGCAAGCGGGATTAAAGGTATTACCCAATAAAGCACATGCCCAAATAAAGCCCCTGTAGAGAAATCATATTCAGAAAAAATTATACCCATAAAAATGAATATCGCTAAAAGTAAAACTGTTAACAACATTGCTACCGAAAAAAGTACAATTCCAGTGAAATTATTCAAAACTATTTACACCCTCTGTTTCAGTAATGATTGGCAACTAACGCCAACCTCAGAGGCGTAAAAGGTGAGACCTTTTTTTGCGCTTTTGCTCCTGCAAAAAACGGGCTGGCTTTTACGTCCTTTGCAGGTTTTTGTGTACGCCCAGCATGGGCATGAACTAATGAGGTGAAAGTCCTCTGTAGGAAGGTCACCGTTTAATAACACTTTGATTATTAAACGCTAAGGACTAGCGAATGGCAAGGGCATTGCCGCGAGGGAATGTCTGAAGGAAGCCGGATGCCTTTTTATCTAAAGAGAGGGCGAGCTGATGAACAAGAACATCATATGAGGCGTAGGCTGGAGGCGAGTTGGCACAAGACTTTGAGCTCATGTGATCTAACGGCCACCGTAAATGATGCAGCAGTGCAGAGAAAAGAGAAAGTGCATGTTCTACTTCTTATAAACAAAGAGTGGGAGATCTGCTTAACAGGCGATTGTTTAACTCACGCTATGGCGATTTAAGCAGACGGCTTTTTTTAGATAAAAAGTCCCAATGCCGTTCTATTGTGTAATGGTTGGGACATGGTGAAGGCCTGAACCTGAAAATCAATGAGGAGCCTGTGCTGCTCACTCGTTCTATATCCGACCGGACTTAGGAACGGTGGCGCAAAAAACAGAAGCCATCATTGGAATGCAAAGGAGCTAATCGGCCGTTGTATTTTAACCGTTTTCAGGAAACGCCCTGTGCGGAGCCGCATGCAGGGTGTTGTGGGGGCTGGAGGTTAGATACCTCCGGCTACCCGATTATGTTTATGGGCTTACTTTATAGACAACTTCCCAACCCAATATACTTTGAAAGGACCTGTGCCCTTGTGTGACTGCCCAAGAGCAACAACGACTTCTTTTCCTGACTTAAACCCTTCAAATAATGATGCTTCTGAAACCAACGAATTTTCATTTAGTAAGTATTCGCCCTGAGACACTTCCCAGTAAAACGAATGCTCTAATCCATCCACAATTACTTTCGCAGTATTTGGTAGCCCAATTAACATTGGACTGAAAGAGGTATAGTCATATTGAGTGGCATCCAAAATTAGTTCTTCGCTTGATTCAATAGAGTATATCTTGCCTACCTTCCCCATTTGGATATGCTCTTTATCTACAACGATTCGCTGAGAATCAGTATCCGAAAAAGCAAATGGCGTATATAAAATGACGCTTAACAATAGTGCTAATAATTTCATTGAAACTCCCTTTAAACATAACGCTAAGTAGGCCGCACGTGCAGGGTGAGATCGCGAACGTTTTTTGAGCAAGCACAAGCTATTTGACCTGACGTTCGCGCTGTGATCTTATACTCCCTTTTTCGGGAGCCCTCCATGACCATCGACGTATTTTTTGAGCATTTCGCCAGCATTAAAGATCCTCGCCAAAGCGCTAAAGTAAGCTATCCGCTGTTCGATGTGATGTTCCTTACCGTATGTGCAACTATTGGCGGAGCCAAAGGTTGGGAGGATATCGAAGATTTTGGTGAAGCCCACTTCAACTGGTTACGTGAAAAGGGCCTGTTTGCTTCAGGCCTACCAGTACACGATACCATTGCTCGGTTGATTTCACGGCTTGACCCATCGCAGTTTCAGCAGTGCTTCAGCAAGTGGATGTTAGCGGTGAGTGAGCAAACCGGTGGGCAGCTAATCGCAGTAGACGGCAAGGTGCTCCGCAGCTCCTACAGTCGGGATGACCGCAAGTCTACGATACACATGGTCAGCGCGTTTGCCACCGCCAATGGTGTCGTAATGGGGCAAGTAAAAACCGATGCTAAATCCAACGAAATTACCGCTATCCCAGAGCTGCTCAATGCACTAGAGCTCAAGGGGGCGCTTGTATCGATAGATGCCATGGGTTGCCAAACCAATATCGCAAAAACCATAACAGACAGAAAAGCGGATTACTTGCTGGCAGTAAAAGGTAATCAAGAGTCACTCTATAACGCTGTGCAAGCTCAACTGAACCCCGTAATTGATGACCCCATTGTATGTATAGAGAAAGGCCGAGGCCGCAAGGAGGCGAGAGCCTATGCGGTGCTGCCTGCCAACGAGCTGGCGAAAGAGTTCGCGCATTGGCCCGGGCTGAAAACGCTCGGTGTTGCAATGGGTTATCGCATGGCAGCTAACGGCAAAGAGTCGCTAGAGTACCGCTACTACATCAGCTCGGCAGAGTTGAACAAAGAACAATTCGCTGATGCAGTGCGAGGCCATTGGGGTATCGAAAACAGCCTTCACTGGGTGCTTGATACATCGTTCAACGAAGATGACTGCCAAATCTACCGAGAGAACGCTGCTGAGCTTTTGGCGATTATCCGCCATATAGCACTGAACCTGCTGCGACAGGAAAAGGGTAAAAAGGCCAGTATCAGACGTAAGCAAAATATCGCGGCAATGAATACGACTTACCTTGAACAGGTGCTATCGGCAGGGTTCTCGCGGGATGAGAGCAAAAAGTAACCATTCACGCTCTCACCCTGGCCGCACGTGCGGTCTATCCCATTCAATGAGCGCGCGTCCTATCACAAAAAACATGACCTTCATCACATTCGCTCATCAATTAATGATTTGATATTAACCCATTGTCTACCTTAGTTTTTTACTCGGAATCAATCAATCGTTGATCCATTTCTATCATTGATTACTTTGACAAATGACGCAAACGAAACTAAGAATGCTGTATATATACAGATAAAAAGTGCGCAACATGTCAAACACACCATTGCGGCTCCAGCAGCGATTTAGAAATACAATTTATCAGCACTATTACAGTATTCGCACCGAGAAATAAACTAGACCCCCATTCTAAAAACAAAAACCTTTCATACTCTCGATAGCTAAGATTACGCTTTAAATCCCATCATCTTCGCCGAGTCGCGCAAATGAACAAGGGAGCAAAGTTGAAATCTGTTTGAGCGTAGCGAGTTAGTTCAACGCCCTTGATAATGAGCAACGCAGGATCTAAGAAGATGCAGGGCGAGCTTTCTTTTTGCTTCGTTTTTCTTTGCTCGCCAAAGAAAAATGACGTCGCCGTAGGCGAAAGCTTTTACCCCGTTGCTAACACGGAATGGGGCAAATACGCATTAGTTTAAAGTAACTGGCACTTGGACAGGAATTCGATGAACCATGGAGTGATCAAATTTTTCCGCCGACACTTACTGTGCTTGTTATTCCGATTTTTGCTTCCGTTATAACTGTGATTCGCAACCAGTGTGGAGCATCGAAGTTTAACTATCCTTAAGAGGGAGCATATATTTTTGCATCTTTTCACTTCCTGTGCCGTCTTACCCTAAAGACACTGCTAATCGAAAATTACAAGTGAGTTTTACCATGGTTGCATTGCCGATGGTGTGAACTCTAGGGGAGACAATGATGTTCTACTATTTTAGCTGGTTCGCAGACTGGTTTACCTACCGCTTATTAAATTTAGAACCTGATGAGCGATGGGCCACTGCGGTACATTTTTTTATTGAAGATACAACCAAGATTTTTGCCTTGTTGCTGGTGATGATTTACTTCATTGGCTTATTAAGGGCGTCTCTAGACGTGGAAAAAGTAAGGGACTTTCTACAGGGTAAAAGCCGCGGGTTTGGCTATGTATTGGCGAGTGTCTTTGGCGCGATTACCCCATTTTGCTCTTGTTCTAGTATTCCAGTGTTTTTGGGATTTAGTTCAGTTGGGATCCCTTTGGGCATCACCATGGCCTTTTTACTGACCTCGCCGCTTATCAATGAAGTTGCCATATTATTGCTGATGAGCCTGCTTGGGTGGAAGTTTACCCTACTTTATTTGCTGATAGGGATGTCGGTTGGGATCCTTGGCGGGCTGTTTCTTGATGCCATTCATGCGGAGCGATGGTTGCAGTCTTTTGCGGCTAAGGCCTTACATGAGGGACAAAGCCAAAGTGCACAGCCTTCTAATGAGCAACGTTCTACACGTTTAAGTTATCGAGCTCGCCATCAATTTGCTTTCGATGAAACTCGAACTATTTTTTCTCGTGTCTGGAAGTGGGTGATTATCGGCGTTGGAGTTGGTGCTGCCTTACATGGTTTTGTTCCTGATGGTTGGATAGAACAACATTTGGGAAGTGGTCAGTGGTGGTCGGTGCCTGCTGCGGTGGTGATTGGCATTCCCCTCTATTCGAATGCGACAGGGGTGATCCCCATCATGGAAAGTTTGTTAGTGAACGGCTTACCTTTAGGTACGACGCTGGCTTTTTGCATGAGTACTGTGGCCGCCAGTATGCCGGAATTCATTTTGTTAAAACAAGTGATGCAATGGCGTTTATTAGCCATTTTATTCGTGACCTTGTTGTGTTCCTTCACCTTGATTGGTTGGATTTTTAATTTTTTAAGTACTTTTATTTAGGAGTGAATCATGAAACATTTTAAAGTTTTAGGCTCAGGTTGTCGTAACTGTAAAAATACCGTCGCTTTATTAGAAAAAGCCGCCAATGAATTAGATAGCGAAATTAGTGTGGAGAAAGTCGAACAGCCAGCTCAAATTATGGCTTATGGGGTGATGTCGACACCTGCGGTGGTGCTTGATGAACAGGTGATACACAAAGGCAGTGTACCCAGTTATCAACAAGTGCTTGAATGGCTACAATGAGTTATTTATAGCAAGCGTTATCTATTGAGGTATTTCAAGGATATTTGATTGCGATTTAAGCCGAGAATTTGCAGCACTTTGAGGTTTTGGTGCTGCAAATCGAAAGAGCTGCGGATTTGTTTATAATAGAACCCTGTAAATAGGATGGCTTATAAACGATAAATAAGTTTTATACTGAAAGCGTCAATATCGTTCTCAGAAATGAAATAATGAGCGTATCCAAGGCCTAGGGCCCATTGAGGACTTAATTGATAAGCGGCTTGTAGACCGAGATAGGGATCGGTGGCGGTTTTATCATGTTGGATCACACTGTCTTGCACAATGCTTTCTAACTGACTTTTCCAGCGGAACAGGCCTAGGCTGCCATCAACCAGAATATGCTCGTTATTCAGCAGTTGGTAACTCAAATCACTTGCGAAACCATGGCCAAGTACTGGCGTCGCCTTTGCAACGGCTTGGTGGTATTCCTCGGGTGAGAGAGTCTCCGCTTTTAAAGTGGCACTGCCCTGACCAAGATCGATGTAGCGAAGGGCTAACTTCCACTTGGGTTTGAAACGATAAGCAATTCCAATGGACCAAGCAAAATCTGAGTCATCAGTATCCATGACTTGTACCGAAGGAATGTTATCGAGTTCACTGTTGTGGTGTGCTTTGGCATAGCCAAGCTCTGTTTCAACTGACCATCGGTTTGGCTCTGCTTGTGCCTGAGCGCTAATGATAAGTAATAATAGCATGCTGCCTATTTGTTTATGGCGACGTAGCAGGAGCAAGCCTGCGAATAACAACATAGTTACTCCCATAGAGCCTCCCGAAGAGTTTTCAACAGTAGTTGATACATAGGCTTTCACCGTGACCATTACCGTGCCTTGTGCGCTTGCTGATTTTTCATCTTGTATGCTGTAAGTGATCATATCCTCGCCATCAAAACCTAGTTTGGGTGTATAAGTTAAGGTTTGATCATCATTGATGACTACGTCTCCATAGTTTGCGCTTGCTTGAGTGAGGGTTAGTTGATCATTGTCGGCATCGAGATCATTGCTCAGGACCGAAATTTTGATTTGACTATGGTCGTCGGTCGTGGCGCTATCTTGATGGGCTATCGGAGCAAAGTTGTTGACAACTTGGATAACAACGGAGCTGTAAGCTGATCCGCCATGGTTATCGGTAATGTTGTATTGAATGGTTGCTTTATCGAAAAAGCTATCTGACGTGGTGTATACCAGTTGTGAATTTTCAATGGATAATTCGCCAAAGTCGACCGTTGCGGCAGTGATATTAAGTGTATCGTTATCTGGATCGGTATCATTTGCGAGAACGTCAATAACAATACTCTCATTCCATTTTACGGTCACACTATCGGGCATTGCGACAGGAAATTGGTTGTTACTTAAGTTTATGGCGACTCCGCCCGGATCGGTAATACTTGCATTCACAAGGCCATCATCGTCATTTGGGCCTCCATCTTGAATGGTTAATTGCACACACCAATATCCAGCGTTTAAGCCAGCAGCCCACTGTGGATCATTGGGGGGCGGACAGTACCCTTGTTCGCCAGCCGCAGAGCTGACTATATTATTTGTATCTTCGACAAAATTAACCCATTGTCCGTTTTGAAATTTTCGATAAACAGCACTTTCGGGGATCGGTAAGCGTTGGGGGAGTACTACCGTATAGTTTTGTCCCGGTGTCGCTAAACCCGTCGCAATAAAATCAAATATACCACCTACATTCGTCATCTCATCATTGGCTAGTAGCTCGTGTTCAAGTAATTGCGCGCCGCCTGTTTGATTTCCAGCAATGGTGACTCCTTTGTGTAAACAAACGCCGGGCTCTGCTTCTACTAAGAATTGATGTCCGTGTAAGACTTGTTCTTGTAATACATTGCATTCATCAATGGCGTCGAGGTAATCAGGAACTCCGTCATTGTCAGAATCTTTATAGCCCTCTTGGGCATCTGAGATCAGATCATTATCACTGTCTTCATTCCCCAGTTCGGCGAGTGCGTTGGTCACCTCAATATATATATTTTGTTTGGAGCTGAGAGCTTCGGGGGCATCATCACTTACTGTTGCGGTTAACGGGTATATTCCAGGAACTAAGGATGTTGGGTTAAAAATGAATTGATCCTGTTCGGTCGCTAAATTAATCATCTCTGAATGCTTGGAAGCCCAGACTATAGTGTGATTATCAGCTGGGTTAGCATCGGATATTAAGGCTTTAATGAGCACTAAGTCTTGATTATTGAGCACTAAATGCCGTTGTTCTCCAGCTTGTGAAACTTGAAGCTCCATTTCTGGGGCCACATTGTTTTCAACAATCGTTAAAGTATGTACCGACTTATTGCCTAAGTTGTGCTCGCGACTGAGGTGAATTTCAATGGTTTCATTTCCTTCTGTTTGCGAATCTTGGTAAATGAATAATGGAATCACCCCCTCCGTTCCCTGCTCAATAATAAGTTCCCCGTCACTTAAATCATGGTCGTTCTCATCTGCGGTTCCCGAAACGCTATAAGCAATGCGAACCGGGTAGTCAGGGGCTTTACCATTCAGGTATACCGTAACCTGTTGCTCTGTACCTTCAACCACTTGTTGGTCTTTAGCGATTGAAATTAATGGATTTACTTTTATATTCTGGCTTAAGATCACGGTGTTGCCTTGAGCATCACTGGCTTGCCAATGTACAGTGTTATTGCCGGGAGGAAATAAGCTCGGGCCATTCACCAGAGAAACTGGAAGCGCTTCACCTGCTGCATCAACCGCACTTGCCTTTCCGATATCAAGTTTTGTAAATAAGCCCGTGGCATTTGCGACAACATCCTCAGGTGGACTTAATATAGGTAATCGCTCATTGGCAATCGCCTGCAGTAGTAAAGAGACTTGGGCACTGGCACTTGCTCCCGTTGGATCTTGAATCATGTAGTTAAATTCGACTTTACCCGCGGTGCCAATAGGCGCTTGATAAACGAGTTGGTTATCTTTAATTCGCACTTCTCCTACACTCACCGAGGCTGCAATAATGGAAATAGGGTCGCCATCGGCATCACTATCATTGGCTAAGACGTCTATTTGATAGCGGTTCTCATCATTGGTTTGTAAAATTGGTAAATCATCTTCGGCAATCGGTTTGTCGTTAAGTCCGTTAACATTCACGGTAATGGTTTTTGTTGTTTGATAACCATTGTTATCGGTGAGAGTGAGGACAAAGCTATCATTACCAAAGAAATCCGCTTCGGGTGCATAGCTCACGCTGGTGCCGTTTACGCTCACCGTACCATGGCTAGCTAGGCTGCTAACACTCGCGACCACGGTATCACCGTCTAGGTCTGAATAAGTAAAACTCAAACTTTGGCTATTATCTTCATCGGTGCTCAAGGTGGAGCCCATGCTAATGCTGGGCGCATCATTCACCGAAGCCACGGTGACGTTGATCTGCTGGCTGGTGCTGTAACCATTATTATCGGTTAGGGTGAGGGTAAAGCTATCCGAGCCAAAATAGTTCGCTACGGGGGCATAGCTGACGGTAGTGCCATTTACGCTGGCCGTACCATGGCTTGCTTGGGTGGATACTGAAGCGACTACTGTATCGCCATCCACATCTGAGTAGCTAAAACTGAGACTTTGGTTATTATCCTCATCGGTACTTAAGGTGGAGCCTATGTTGATGCTCGGCACATCATTGACTGAAGAAACGGTGACGTTAATTTGTTGGGTGGTGGTATAGCCCGCATTATCGGTGAGAGTGAGGGTAAAGCTATCACTACCGAAGAAATTCGCTTCGGGTATATAGTTCACGCTGGTGCCGTTTACGCTGGCTGTGCCATGGCTTGCTTGGGTACTGACACTTGCGACGACCGTGTTGTCATCTACATCTGTGTAAGTAAAACTTAGGTTCTGGTCATTATCTTCATCGGTACTGATGGTAGAGTCAATGCTGATACTGGGGGCATCATTCACCGCGCGAATCGTGATATGTATGGTGGCTTGATTGGAGCGCCCCCCTTCATTGTCACTGATGGTATACATGAAACTATCTAGGCCACTGGCATTTGCCTGAGGGATGTAGGTGATCGACCCATCGCCATTCACGGTGACCGAACCTAAACTCGGAGTTGTTACGATCATCAAAGATGTGGTTTCCAGTGAACCGTCAACATCGCTGTCGTTGCTGGTTACATTTAGGCTGACCGGCTGATCTTCTTCTGTTGAGGCTTCATCGTTGTTCGCTATGGGGAGGTGGTTCACCACATTATTGGTCAGCGTCACGGTGGCCACATTAGAAATGGCACCTGAGTTGTCGGCAATCGTATAGGTAAAGCTGTCTTCTCCACTAAGATGTGTGTTTGGGGTATATTGAATCAGGCCAGAAGCAATCACCGTGGCAAGCCCTTGCGTTGGCGTTGCTACGATAGAAATCGAACTCAGATTTAGTGTGCCATCGATATCACTATCGTTCCCCAACACATTGATGTGATGGGGAATATCTGCCTGCAGCATCGCGATGTCATCGCGGGCAACTGGCGCGTCATTGAGAGAATTGATGGTCACCGTGACGGTGGTTTCTGCAGAACTAGCATGTAAATCGTCTTCAACAACATAGGTGAAACTATCGCCACCGCTATAGTTAGCCTCAGGGGTAAAGGTCAACACTCCACTGGCATTTGCACTCACCGAACCATGCGCTGGTGGCTTAACTATTTGGACACTGGCGACATCAATTGTGCCGTCGCTATCGGTATCGTTGACAAGCACATTGATATCAACGTCATGATCTTCGTCTGTTGTGACACTATCTGCGACGCCGATAGGAGCCTCATTTGCTCCAGATACATTGATCGTGACCGTGGCAAGGTTCGACACTCGCCCAGTGCTATCTGCAACGGTGTAGCTAAAGTGATCTGTCCCGGTAAAATCAAGGGAGGGTGTATAGTTCACTTTGCCATCAGCTACCACGGCACTGCCATGTGCGGGTGGTGTGACTACAATTTGAGTGGTATTTAGTATATCGCCAATATCTGGGTCGGTATCATTGGCAACAACGTCAATTGGTAATAAGGTATCTTCCATTGTCTCTGCAACATCATTGATCGCTACCGGATCATCGGCAACAGGTGCCACTGTTAGGGTAACTGTTGCGGGTATGGATTCGCCTCCATAGATATCTTCAACTGTATAGGTAAAGCTATCGCTGCCGACATAATTAGGATCCGGTGTGTAGTTCACGACTCCCGTTCCGGTATTCACACGGGTAATGCCATGAAGCGGCTGACTATGAATCGTCATACTCGCTAAATTGATTGGACTATCGTCGTCGCTATCATTCTCCAAAACAGCAATCGCAACTTGATTATCTTCAGCGATTGAAATGGCATCATCGGATACATGAGGAACGAGGTTGTTAATGGTGAAGTTGTATGAGTTTTGTGTCGAAAATCCGCTAAAGGTGTTGCCTGCACTATCTTCAAGGGCATTGTTCCCAATCAGCACATAATAACTGTGAGTAGGCGTAAAAGTGGCGGTAGGGTTGATGGTCACAACTTGCCCAGTCATGATTATTTTCGAACCACCCACCGCTATGGCTTCGAGTAAGCTATCATCGGCGCTGTCAAAAATCGAAATATTGCCACTCCCGGCAACGATGGTTTCGTTAAATGTGATCGCCAACGACGCATCCTTAGCCACATTGGCGCTGTTATCTGCAGGAAGCAATGCCGTAATATAAGGGGAGGTTCCGTCATACTGAATATGCTGAGTTGTTGACGCTACATTCAGGTTCCCAGATGCATTGCTGAAGGTATCTGCGGCAACGGAAACGTTTATTTGACCCTCGACCGTGGGGGTCAATGTGACAGTATAGCTGGTACCAGAACCAGATAATCCACTTAAGGTGCCGCCCGTAATAGAGATATCGCCGAGCGTGAAGTCGCTGCTAGCTTCACTTAAAGTTGCAGTAATGGTGGCGGTTTCACCGACTTTTAACTGGGTTTTATTACTAGAAAGCGTCACGCTGGGACGCAGGGTATCCACTGCGATATTCAGTTGAGTGGCAACCGTATTGTTGTTGCCCGCAGCATCGGTAAAGGTATCTGCGGCCACATTAATGGTTGCCGCCGAGGTACTGTTTGTGGTTGGCGTAAAGGTGGCCGTATATAGTGAGCCACTGCCACTAAAGCTTGACAGGCTGCCACCCGCTACGACGATATCCCCTACCGTAAAGTCACCACTGGCTTCACTCAATGTTGCGGTAATGGTGGCGGTTTCACCGACTTTTAACTGGGTTTTATTACTAGAAAGCGTCACACTGGGCAGCTGGGTATCTACTGCGATATTCAGTTGAGTGGCAACCGTATTGTTGTTGCCCGCAGCGTCGGTAAAGGTATCTGCGGCCACATTAATGGTTGCCGCCGTGGTACTGTTTGTGGTCGGTGTAAATGTAGCCGTATACAGTGAGCCACTGCCACTAAAGCTTGACAGGCTGCCACCTGCTACGACGACATCCCCTACAGTAAAGTCACCACTGGCCTCACTCAATGTTGCGGTAATGGTGGCGGTTTCACCGACTTTTAACTGGGTTTTATTACTAGAAAGCGTCACGCTGGGACGCAGGGTATCCACTGCGATATTCAGTTGAGTGGCAACCGTATTGTTGTTGCCCGCAGCATCGGTAAAGGTATCTGCGGCCACATTAATGGTTGCCGCCGAGGTACTGTTTGTGGTTGGCGTAAAGGTGACCGTATAGCTGGTGCCTGAGCCGGTAAATCCACTTAAGCTACCGCCGATGATCGCGATATCACTGACCGTAAAGTCACTGCTCGCTTCGCTTAACGTTGCAGTAATGGTGGCGGTTTCAGCGACTTTTAACTGGGTTTTGTTACTCGACAGGGTCACGCTGGGACGCAGGGTATCTACTGTCATATTCAGTTGAGTGGCAACCGTATTGTTGTTGCCCGCTAGATCGGTAAAGGTATCTGCGGCCACATTAATGGTTGCCGCCGTGGTGCTGCTTGTGGTTGGCGTAAAGGTGGCCGTATAGCTGGTGCCTGAGCCGGTAAATCCACTTAAGGTGCCGCCCGTAATAGAGATATCACTGACCGTAAAGTCGCTGCTCGCTTCGCTTAACGTTGCGGTAATGGTGGCGGTTTCAGCGACTTTTAACTGGGTTTTATTACTAGAAAGCGTCACGCTGGGACGCAGGGTATCCACTGCGATATTCAGTTGAGTGGCAACCGTATTGTTGTTGCCCGCAGCATCGGTAAAGGTATCTGCGGCCACATTAATGGTTGCCGCCGAGGTACTGTTTGTGGTTGGCGTAAAGGTGGCCGTATATAGTGAGCCACTGCCACTAAAGCTTGACAGGCTGCCACCTGCTACGACGACATCCCCTACAGTAAAGTCACCACTGGCTTCGCTTAAAGTTGCGGTAATGGTGGCGGTTTCAGCGACTTTTAACTGGGTTTTGTTACTCGACAGGGTCACGCTGGGACGCAGGGTATCTACCGTCATATTCAGTTGAGCTGCAACCGTATTGTTGTTGCCCGCTAGATCGGTAAAGGTATCTGCGGCCACATTAATTGTTGCCGCCGTGGTACTGTTTGCGGTTGGCGTAAAGGTGGCCGTATAGCTGGTGCCTGAGCCAGTAAATCCACTTAAGGTTCCGCCCGTAATAGAGATATCACTGACCGTAAAGTCACTGCTCGCTTCGCTTAAAGTTGCGGTAATGGTGGCGGTTTCAGCGAGTTTTAATTGGGTTTTATTACTCGACAGGGTCACGCTGGGACGCTGGGTATCCACCGTCATATTCAGTTGGGTTGCACTGGTATTGGTGTTGCCCGCTAGATCGGTAAAGGTATCTGCGGCCACATTAATTGTTGCCGCCGTGGTACTGTTTGTGGTTGGCGTAAAGGTGGCCGTATAGCTGGTGCCTGAGCCGGTAAATCCACTTAAGGTACCGCCGATGATTGCGATATCACTGACCGCAAAGTCGCTGCTCGCTTCGCTTAATGTTGCGGTAATGGTGGCGGTTTCAGCGACTTTTAACTGGGTTTTGTTACTCGACAGGGTCACGCTGGGACGCAGGGTATCTACCGTCATATTCAGTTGAGCTGCAACCGTATTGTTGTTGCCCGCTAGATCGGTAAAGGTATCTGCGGCCACATTAATTGTTGCCGCGGTGGTACTGTTTGTGGTCGGTGTAAATGTAGCCGTATACAGTGAGCCACTGCCACTAAAGTTTGACAGTGCTCCTCCCGTAACGACGACATCCCCAGAAGAAAAATTACTACTTGCTTCACTCAGGGTGAAGGTTAGGGTTGGCGTCTCTCCCATTTTTAGCGCGTTATCTGATGTGGTTGTCACCACAGTGGGGGATATTTTATCGAGCGTGGCCGTATCGGTGACCGCTGTCGCCGCATTGCCTGCCGCATCGGTCACAACCACACTCAGGGTTAATGTCCCATTATTCAGCCCTGTGACATTCAAAGAACTAACCGTATCTACGGCCGTGGCAAGTGTGCCTGTCCCCGTAATTGCGCTCCCGCCCCCAGTTGATGTCAGGCTATAACTGTAGTTTGCTCCAATTTCACCACTAGCAAACTGGAAGGATAGGCTGCTGGCTTGAGTCGCGTTATAGCTTGTTTGATTCAAGGCGACACTGTGGCCACTGGGCGGAGTGATATCTCCTGTCACATTAATCGTCACGGTCCGAGTGAGGCTATCATCAGTCCCATCGTTGATCACCACCGTCGCGCTTCTGGCGCTCAGATCCGGAGAACCCGCCGTATTGTTATAAGTGATACTTTGCAAAAAAGTAGCCACTTGTGCCGTGGTCGCTGATGCGCCTGTTATGCTAATGGTATTTTGCAGCACACTGTCACTTTGTCCACTGATACCACCTAGTGCATTCTTTGCTGCGGCCGTCACGTTCAAGCCTTCTGCACTTCCGTCCGGGCGACTTGCCATCGTGACGGTGATAGTACTCATGGTATCGCCATCACCATCGGTGACCGTCGCATCGGGGGCAATGGATACAGTACTGGTGCTAAACGAGATCGTGTGATCGTTACCCGCGCCAACACCATTTAAATCAAGGGCTGGGGCCGTGTTAGTCGCAGCGACAAAATCCGAAATCGTCACGCTGGATATAGCTATTTCTTGATAGCCAGCCGTTCCTTGGATCCCGGTCGTATTCCCGGCAACCTCAGTTGGCCAGACTATCACCACTTTATCTACCGATTGCCATGCGGGATTGGCTGCCCAAGTGCCTGAACCTCGGGTAAAGGTTTCGGCAGCAAAGGAGCCAGTAATCACCCAAGTTAGGGTATCTGAAACAACTTGTGAGCCATTATCAAAACCAATCAGCGTAAAGTCTTCGGTATTCCCATTCGCTGCACCTCTTCGAAATAGTTCAAACGCATCCAGCGAGAAGTTGCCTGTAGCGGTGAGTTGCAATCCTCCGCTTCGATTATTATAAAAAGTGTCATCCACATCAACGGGACCAACCGCTCCGCCAAGCGCTGTTAACTGCTGTACCCGACTATTTGTGTATACATTACTGCCTTGGGTTCCCGTTCCCCAGTCGATGGTTAAATCGACGGTGGGAGAAATATTCACGGTCATTGTCACATCATCAACAATCGCAGAACTGATGTTTCCATATTTCACGACTTGTTGGCCAAGCACGGTTGGATAATCTGCCAATAATAGAGCGTTTGAATTAAAGAGGTGCGCCGTATTTATCTTGCCGAACTGACGCTCAAGAATCCAGTTTCCCCCTTGCTGAACACCCCCGGTATTATCAATAGATGCAGCGACATCGGTTTGAGTCAGTTGGGCTAATGCGCTAACAAACTCGGCACCTTGCGCACCTTGACCAACTTGGCAGCCATAAATAAGCAGGTCACCGCTTGGTTTGAGTGCGTGTTTCAATGCTGCGAGTAATTGATTAGAGGACCGAAGGGTGTTTGAGGAGAGAGTTTCACCCAGCAAGAATAGTTGTCCGGGTGCACCATGTGAGATGAGATGAATCGCGTCTAGATCTACAAAACTTGCCAGTTTTTCGCTAAGCGTGGCTAAGGTATCTAGTGCAGAGAGCTGAATAATCTGGTTATCCATATCCATATCCATGCCAAAAGCTCTCTGTAATACAGCACTGTGTGGGACGTCTGCATCGATGATCACGAGCCGGTCAAATGGAACCGACTGGAAAATGTGTTGATCTTCGCCAACCAGAGGGCTTAAGTGATGCTTGGCCTCTTCAATTGACCGCGTGGTAATAGACGGTTCCCTGTCCGATGATGAGGATGTTTCCCAGCTATCTGCACCAAAAGCGCTGACCGAGACAGTGATAAGTAATCCAGCGAACGCGGAGGTGAGATCAATCATCTTTTTATTCCTTTTCATTCGAGTCTTCCCTATCAAATACAATTATCTTAATTGCCTTAACTCACTTCGATGCGATACCTTTCGCTGTTTGCAAATCAATGGCGAAGTTGTTGTTCACTGCGCCATTTAGATTTCAGGGACGAGCTAAGCTCTGGGTGGGTACAGTCCATCCAACGATATTTGCCAGTTCACCACCTGCACCGGATTAGTAATATCAATGGCATTACCACCTCCAGTGTTGTCTACAGTCACGTTGCCACCAGTGCTTCCTTGCAACTCTACCGTCAAGCCTTCTATCTCGGTTAGGGTGGGGGGTTGAAAGCCGGGTGCAACGTACATACTTGAGGCTCCAGCAGCGAGGTGGGTGTTCGATGCTGGGGTGGTCGTTGTTGCAGTGTCAGTGGCAGCCTGCAAACTACTTGAGACTGATATATTCCCGCTCGGCGCGAATGTTGCTGCGTGCGTATGTTCCGGCATTTGTGATAGCGCAAGAACAGCGTACTCGTTACCCATCATGTGTCCTTGATAATAGGTTTTCCCGCCAGGCCTTGTGCCAACACCGACAGGGGAGCGGCCACGCATATCGGGGATCCCAAAGGTGGTTCGAGCATCCCCGCCGTACGTCGCTCCGAGTATTGAGAAAAGTGACGGGTTTTGCGAAATAGCGACCAGTTGTCCAAGACATATCGCAAATTTTTCGATCGTGAAGGTGCCAGCAAATGGTGTCATGGTGCCTAGATAGGGTTCAGCAGACATAATTAATCCTCATCATATTGATTAAACGTGGTTTACTTTGCTCAGCTTCATGCATGTTAAAAGGCGTATTTTTGCCGATAACGATACATGTGTTGCCGTTGTTGGAAAGCATAGGGTGAATGTTCATAGGCTTTAAATCGGTTCACATTTTTCTGGTAAGTCGACCAGAAACACCGGCGGAATAAAAAATTCAGGTAGCGATATTTTTCTGGCTTCGCCATGATGGACTTTATCGAGGCACAGAGTGCCTAATTCATTGACACTGATATCCAGCTCGGCATCGCTTTCTGCACTTGGAAATCGCCAATATAATTCTGTTGTTTTATAACGGAGCAATACCATCTGTTGATAGTGATCAAAATCACTAAAGGTCTCGGTAAATTTGTCATGGCAGTTTTCAATTTTTTGCTGACCTAAAAAATGGATGAGTAACTCGCCCATCCCCGGCACGAAAACAATGGTGGCTTCTCCACTGAGCACCTTAAATGACCCCGTTCCTTTTGATTTGGCGATACGCTCTGTCTCTGAAAGCTGTATTGAATCAGGGAGCAGCCCATGGTTGTAAGGTAAAATGGCCAATTGATAGAGGTAGTGATTGGTAACATTGACTTTGATCTTCATCGCTCTCTCGCTTCTAGGTTAGGGTTTCAGTCGAGATATGATAAATATATCGCTAAGGCTATTATCGTATCTGTCTAAATTTGCTGTTTATCTCTCTATTCACTTATTGTCAGAGGGAACGCTTTAGTCAGTGCTCTCCATCTCTAAACATTATTTTTTCGATGAAGCGCCATGTCGATGCAGGTGCCAGCGTCTAAACCAAATAACAAAGCAAAACGGTAACCATCAAAAAAGCCCTGTGGGCAGGAAATGATGTCTAGCCTTAGCGCGCTATCTTTGGTTTTTATGAGCATTCCCGCTTGAATGCTCACCTCTAAAACCGTTCCAACAGTTATCCCTGATAGTTCACAGTTGACCTTGCTTGCTTGATATAGATGAAAGTTACCTTGGGGAAAAGGCAGTATTACGCCCCCGCAATCACTATTTCCTGCCCGAGCCATATTGACAATGTCTTCACTGGAGTGACGATGCCAATCTACTATTAGGTCTTGTTCGCTGATCTTCGGCGCACCAGTAACATCTTTCTGCGCTTGAGCTTGCCAACAGATATCATCAGATTGGATAGCGTTCAATAAGCGTTCAATGAGTTGCGGTGCATATTGTGCGGCCTTTTGATATAAACATTGCAAGCTATCGAAGGGGTGGATCGGCACGAGCTGTTCCATGCCAATATCCCCACTGTCAAATTCGGCTGCGACTCGATGTAGGGTTAAACAAAGTTGCTTTTCTCCATGACGCAACTGCCAATACAGCGGCATTGGTCCTCGGTAATCGGGCAACTTTCCTGGGTGAATATTGAATAGCCAACCGTTGAAAAATTGGATGACTTGAGGGCTGATCTTATGCCTGAACCAATACACAAGACCAGCACTGACTTGCAATGCATCAAGCTCTGCCAATAATTGAATTTCACTTTGGAGGGAATATTGCAAAGTTTTTATCTGATGTTGCGCGAGAAGCGCTTGTAACTGGGTCAGATCTGGATTCGCTGGGCTATTCACCAGGACGACACAAGCCAACATATCCAGCTGCTGCAATCGCTGAATCGTGGGAAATGCAAAACAGCTACCAGTAAAAATTGCATATTGTTGTTTCATCATCATTCCCTATAACTTGCTTGCTATAAAACCAGGTAGTCCTGTGAGTTGATAAAAAAACTGCACTGTATCGCCACTGTTTGCGACAAAATAAGGGTGATCAATTTGATTTGGCTGGGCATCGATGTAAAAGCTCATATCCGGTCGAGGATGAGTGATACCAGAGTCATACTGCTGAACAGTTTCTTGGCCGTAGGTATGAACATGCGCATAAATGGCCAGTATCCGCTGAGACATATCTTCAATGCCTTTTGGAATGGTCAATTGGTTGGCTGTGAGAACCTTTATCCCGCCATCTAGAGCAATTGGCTGTGCCTTTAATAAGCTGGATTTGTTGACCTTGAAAATCTCACCAAGTTCAATACGGTCGGCTTGTGCCGTTGGGTCCACATTGAGTGAGTGAGTAAATGCTGCAGTTCGCCATTGTTGGCTAAACTCGGTCTCTCCAATCACCATGATGCCGCGTACCGACACTTGTTGCGGGATCAGGCTACCTTCTAGGTCTAGGTAGTGCACCAGGTGTTTGGCAATACTCAGCTGGCCTTCTTGAGTGAAACCATGTTGCATTGCTTCCAAGATCAATAAATCGATGCTTTGTTCAGGAATATATTCGGTGGCGTCTTGCTCGACGATGTCGCAGATATAGTCAGTAATCTCCAGATCACTCACTAACTGGCGAAGCGAGAGGATCGCACCAGCTTGTATATCGAGCAGAGTAACTTTAAGTTGGCCCGCTTTGATCTGACCTTGTTGCTGATAATATTTAAGTAAGGGGAGTAATAGCGGGGCGAATGGGCCGCAGGCAGGGTAGAGAACATTTACTACTGATTTTTGACGTAGCTGTTGTTTAATTGCGAGATCGATACCACGCACATAACCTTGAATACGATAAACATCTTTAATGGTGTGACGACAATTGAGAGGCGACATAATCAGTCCGCTGCTCGATACGTACTGACGGGTCAGTAATTCTTGACTTAATTCAGCTAAAGCCATTGATTGCGTCGCCGACTCATACATTTGCTCAAAGGCTGCAACTAACTGCTGATGTTTTGCTGATTTGTCTGCGAGTACTAAGGTTATTGCCTCAACAAAGCTTTGTTGAAGTTGATGTTGTCGCTGCTGAATCGTCATTTCAGTCTTGAAAAGAGACTCAAGTTGCGTTCTGAGTGAGTATTTTAACAGCTCGTCGGTTAAAGGATCCGCAAAGGTGAGTGGACGGACATTTGGATCGTTATCAGCTTGAGGGTTTTCCATTTCTGTCGCCTATTAAGCCTTGAAAATCTCATTAAGTATTTAGCTAAATGGTTGCAGCACAAGTATGCAATTTCATCCCTAAATAACATAAATGTCAGAATTAACTATAGTTGGCCATATTAACTTTGCGGTTATTAATTTGTTATTGGGATCACAAACTAGTCTGATGCTTAGCTGAGTTTGTTTTTGTTCAGTCGTCTCGATGACGGTGCATGGGCTAGGTTTACTGAGTTTTGGTCAGATATTTTCGTTTCAGATAAAATTTGTCGCTGCATTTGTTCGACAGTGTTGGTGTTCAAATTATTGTGCGCCATCTTCAATGGTTCGGCTGTTGATTGGATGTAAAACCTCGCTGAAGCGCAATCAGCTTTAGGGCCCTGTAGGACTTTGACGTTTGAACTTACTTGTCACAACGCTGAATACTGAAGTTAATACTCAATTTTGATGTTTGCGTAAAATTTAAATAAATATTCATTTTTGTTCAGTTGCTTGTGCTGCTTTGGAGAAGTATCACGGTTTTATTAAGTAATTTAATCATAAAAAAGTAGCAGACAATAGTGAGATTTTTAAATTTCACTATGTTTATTACTAGCCCTCCCTCTTCATTATTTTGTTATTTGTTATTGTGCTGAAAAGACGCTGATTTAATTTTATGTTGCTGTTTATTTTATAAAAAAATATTTCTGTTTTTGTGCGCTCGTCTACGCACCCAACCGAAAGGCACTATATATGGGCTTATTTTTGGTGCATTTGCACTAAATTGGTTCCATTTTTAGTGCTTGGTTTTTTAAAATTGTATGATTTATTATTTGCCGCACTAGCTTGGTGCTTATTTTGCTTGGCTGGCTTATTGATTGCATTGGCGTGACTCAATAAAAATAATTATGCGAGATAGGCGGATGAATTTGACTAATGCAGAGCGGCGTTGGCTCCCCTGGATGGGAAGTACCGGTAAATTGGCTATGAAGAAGGCAACTTGGCTAAATCGAGGGAGAAGCGAGTTGTTGGCGGAGACCTTTGAGAGTGTTGCGCAAACCAGAGTGCAAATATTGCAAGCCTGGGTGAATAGTCAGTGGGCTTTCTTAGAAAATGCTGCGCTTTATTTACAGACCAAGAAGACGCAAGATAAAGTTGATACCCTGCAGCATTTAATTTCTCGTGGTGCAGATTTCTCCGAGCTATTTTTAGTCGATCATAAGGGGAAGGTAAGTCATTCATCGGCTGCGATACTGGCCGAAACCCAATGCGATAGTAAAGCCTTACAACAAGGTTTGCAGGACAAGTTTTTACATGGCCCTTATGTGGATCCGCGGACCTTAAGCTTAGGGGCTTCCAGCTCGTCTTTTCATGACGCCGTGACTTTGATGTTTTACCTACCTCTGTTTGATTCAGATAAGCAGGTGAGTGGCTGCTTATGTGGTCGGGTGCCGAATGATGTGCTAGGCGATTTGATCCAACGCGAAGCGGGTCATATTTATAGCGAATCTGGCGATAATTATATCTTTATGGTGGAATCGAACTTTGATTCGAGTATTTTGCCCGGAACCGCTCTGTCCCGCTCTCGTTTTGAAGATAATACCTTTTCCCATGGCGAAAATTTAAAGTCAGGGGTGAAAACTGAGTGGGGAACGGTAAAAGTTCAGCAACATACCGAGTTTGAGATCCGTTTTACCGATCCTGCCACCGGACAGTTACATCCCGGGGTAAGGGAAACCATCGCCAATGGCAGCAACCTTTACGTCGACTATCCTGGTTATTCAGACTATCGGCATATCCCGGTTATTGGCAAAGGGGTCACCTTTCAGATGCAGGGCTCTGCTGATCGATGGGGAATGATGTGTGAGGCCGATCTGGAGGAGGTGTATCGTCATCGCTCGCTGACCTATAGCTTAACCCGACAATATGTACTGTGTATGTTGATGGTGTTATTTGCTCCTTTGTTGGCGAATCACTGGCTGGAGATGGGCCTAGTGGGCCAGTGGGGACTGAGCCTTTCAATGGCCTTATTTAGCGCCTTGGCTTTTAAGCATTTTTGCGCATCTCCGGTGACTCAGGGCCTGAAGGGGATGACTCGAGTGATTCAAACCATCGCCGAAGGGGATGGCAACCTAAATCAGCGTTTGGATGCCAGTCAGTTTAAGGCCGATGAGACTGGTGATATGGGGCGTTGGGTGAATAGTTTCATCGATAATCTGGAAGAATTAATGGGCCGACTGGTTCAGGCCTCCAATGAAGTGCAACAGGTCTCGGCTTCGATGTTACGGCGTTGTCAAAAAATGGATGGTGCCACAGTGGAAACTGCTGAGTCTATCGACTCAATGTTGAACTTGGCAACTAGCCAGCAAGATGAAATTGCGCTTGCCAGTGACTCTGCGCATACCATGCAGGCGGTGATGCAACAGGTGGTTGATAGTGCTCAGCAAGAGTATTTTAAAGCGTTAGAAGGAGCGAACACCATTCGTGAAATTGTTGAGTCTTCAGCTAAAAGTGTCAACGATATCAATAAAGAAATGCAAGAGATCGGTGGTATTGTTAAGTTGATTACCGAGATTACCGACCAAACTAACTTGCTGGCCTTAAATGCGGCGATTGAAGCGGCGAGAGCTGGCGAGCATGGGCGCGGATTTTCGGTGGTGGCTGATGAAGTGAGAAATCTAGCAGATAAAACTTCTCAGGCGGCCAATCATATTGGCGAGTTAATGAATAAACTACACCGAGAGTCTGAAACTGCGGTTAAATTTATGCAGCAAGGCATCGAGAACGTTGACAGTAGCAGCGTGAATAATGAATCTTCTAACCGCAACGAGCAACTGCAAAAATCCGTATCGTCTCTGTTCGATATTATCAACGATTTATCAGCGAATAGTGAGAAACATAAGCAAACTGCCTGTGGTGCGCAGGATATTACCGTTCGTCTGCAAACCTCGGCCCAACAAATGTCGCGTCGTACCACCTTAATGGAGAATGCGATTCAGCGTTTAGAGCTATTAGTGGGACGTTTTGACGTGTCTCGTATACATTAGCTTGTGTGTTTTTGAGTGAAGCCCTGAGCAACATGAATGTTGTTCAGGGCTTGTAAAGCCTATCTTATTATTTTCGTTGAGAGGCTGCTATGTGCTATGAATGATAAGCGTCGCTTATTGAACTTTATCCAAGTCGACGATTAAGTCCATGCTTTGCTTCAGCTCTGTGCCTTTTTGAATATTTTTAATTTGAGCTAAAGAAGACTTCACTTCTTGTTTATTCCGTAAAACCGTATAGCTCACATCAAAGTGTTTAGTTTCTCCTGCTTTGATGGTGGGAACTAAACCAAGCGGACGTTGAAATTTGGTGTTATAGGCATAACTAGTGCCGGGCTCAATACCAGTGACGTAACCCTGTTGGTCGGTATCGGTATTTTTCCACAGTGTTAATACGGGCAATTGTTTTACGTTATAGCCAACCGCAACTCCCTGATTACCCTGTTTATTGTGCAGCACCACCAAGCTGTTGCCTTGTTTATCGCCGATGGGTTTCAAATTGAAGACCATTTCGTCATAGTCTTTGGTGGGGCCTAAATAAGTTTGCCAATCTTTGAGTCCAGCTTTGGCATAACTATTAAATGGCGATATTTCCTTGGCGGCAGCAGTGACTTTGGCGCCTTTTTCCAAAATAGGACGACCAAAGTTGGAGTGATAAATGATTTGGTATTCATCATCATAATCGGCTTTATTGGTGAGACTGTCGTGCAAGGAGAAGCTGTTTGCACCTGGCGTCACCTGAAACTCAGTCATGGTGACCAGCTCTGCTTTTTTAAAGGTCCGTTCGCTCACTTCACCCTGAATGGTAATTTTGTGAGGGGGGGTATCGTCAATAATCACTTTTACTGTGGAAGCTGGGGTGTTCTGTAAGCGGCCATGCAGGCTGAGCAATTGACCATTATCGTCAACGCCCGGGTGGCCCGTCCATTCATAGCCGCAGCGGACTAACATTTCATTAAAACCATCTAACCAACCCAAACCGCCGCGACTCTCTAAGTCAATGAAGGCGGGGTTTACAATTTCTTTGACTGGTGAAGTCCAACCTAGAATGCGTTTACCATCCATTTGTACATTGTAGATCCCCATGCCGCGAGTCGGCACAAGGGTAATCGACATTTCTCCATTATTGATGACCAATACATCGACACCGGTTTGTTTGCCACCCTTTAGGCTGCGTTTTTCAATCGAGAATGGGGTATCACTTTGATAGCCAAGAGAGGCACTGCTTACTTTCCAGTCCCCTACATCTAAAGACGAGCTGGAGTCGGTGAGTAGGAATTCGGCTGAGTAAGCATTTGCAGAGCATAAACCTAGAGCAACAGCAGCTAACGAGTATTTAATGTTCATTGAATATTCCTTCATTAATTATCTAAGTACACATAACTGAATCGATTCAGCAAGACCATACGCTTACCGATGATTTATTCAATAAGAGAATGAGTGAACGTGATTTCAGCAAGGTTCAGCAAGCAACACAGTGTGATAATTGATTGCTGAATCACTTTCAGCAGCATTTCACTTGGCTGGTCGAAAGGGCGACAGAGCGCTTGGCTCAGTTATTTATCCGGGTGTTGTAAAGGCACCGCTTGGTCGGGCCTGATTATTCAGGTTTCGTTGCGTTTTAGGCATTAATAAGCCACCAAAAAATAAAATATTTCTATTTATATCAATTGTTTATATTATTTTTTATGGATTTTACCTTTGCTGGATTGGTTTTTACTTTTTTGCAATGGTCGGGTCATATTCGGCATATAAGGTCTTGGCTCTTCAAATTTATCACTTACTTATTGCTGACAAAAAATATGACAACATTTGCAAACCATAAAATACAATTGAGCCTGGCTTCACTGCTGATGCTTAGTCTGCTGGGCTGTAATTTTTCTAGCTCTTCATCCCCTTCGCCGACGAAGCCAAATAAGCCTGAAGGAGTGGGCCATGAACTCGATGTGGCGATTCCGTCTCGCGTTTATCCTTTGCCAGTCGTCGAGCATGCCGAGCATAATGCTCAAGATCCCGAACGGTTTATGATTGAGCACAACCCTGTAGCCACCATCTTAAATGGATTTAATCGTATCTGGCACCTGGGCTTATCGGGCTGGCAAAATGATGCAAATGGTGATGGGCCGGAAAGCTTCAAGGAGCAAAAGATCATCGATGCCGATGCCTGGCGACATAATATGAGCTACGTGTTGCAAGTGACCGAGCAGCGAACCCCGGAACAAGCCATCGAGAGTTATTCCGATGATCGGCGTAGTAAAAACTACAGCGTCATCGATGGTTTTGGTCCCCTGACTCATGCCTACCTTGCGGGGAGTGGTGCCTATGTCGATCTGGATGTTCCACGGGTGAGCGATGTGCTTGAAAATGAGAACTTCTTTGCGGTTCATAATGATGGTGGCGATTACTCAGGTGATATTCACGCCGACCTCGGCGCAGTGGTGCAGTTGGTGAACGATTTTCGCCAAAATTCGCCAGCTTCGGCGAATGGTTCTAAATATATTTTCTCTAGTCCTCGGCCCTGGCGGATGACGGCATCTGGAGAAGTTGACTATCTGGGGACCTATCTTCATCACTGTGAACAACAGGATGGCAGCACCGAGCAAAGAATTTACGACTGGTATCAGAGTCCGGTGAAGGTATTGCCGGGTCTGCGCTGCGCCGCTCGGCATCATGGAAATGATCCCTTAACTGATGAAGGGGAAAATCGTCGCAAGGACGGTGGTTACCCCAGTGGCCATACCAATGCGGGTTATTTGGCAGCCATGGCCTACGCCTACGCCTTCCCGCAGCGTTATGCAGAGCTGTTGACTCGTGGCTCACAATTGGGTGAGAACCGAATCATTACCGGAATGCATTCTCCCTTAGATGTTATGGGCGCGCGGATACATTTTCAAACGATTGCGGCCTATGCCTTAGGTCAGGACCACATCTATCAGAATGCACAAGCTGCCTATCAGCAAGCGCAAGCGTATTTTGCTGGGCAAGCGCAAGCTGAAGGACTAGAGCTGTATGATTACGCACATCGCTGGGTCGAACATGAGTTAGGTTTTATTGATGGCGATAACATTATTGTCGAGGTTGGGAATAATAATCGCTATGCAGATCGTCAGGCGAATAAACGGGTTTATCGTGAACGTTTAAGCTACGGGTTTAGCCAAAACCTTCAACTTGCGGGTCAAGCGCCAGAGATCCCGGAAGGTGCGGAACGTTTGTTAGAGACTCGCCAGCCCTATCTGAGTGATATGCAACGTCGTGCGGTGTTATATACCACGGCGCTCGATTCCGGTTACCCTATTTTAGATGACAGCAAAGGTTGGGGCCGGCTTGACTTAGTCACCGCTGCCGATGGTTATGGGGCATTTATCGGCGATGTAACGGTTAATATGGATGCACGTAAGGGCGGTTTTCATGCTCGGGATTGGTGGTATAACGATATCAGCGGGGCCGGCAAACTCACCAAGCAGGGCTCGGGCAGCTTGCATCTTGCCGGTAATAATTCTTACCGCGGCGGCAGCTTAATTGAGCAGGGCAGGATTGTTGCCGAGAGTGCTCATGCGCTAGGTTCAGGTGATGTTTATCTGTTAGATGGCGGTCTAAGCGTGGCTCTGAGCGAGCCTTTAAATATTGCTGGTCACTTTACTCAGGAAGGCGGGATTTTAAAGCTGGTGCCAGGGGCTGATTTTACGCCGGTCAATGTTGTGAAGCAGTTGTTTATTGAGGGGGGAGAACTCCACTTGGATTTAAGCGCGCTGGACTTAAACGCCGGTGATGCAATTCCTCTCATTGAGGCCGGTCAGCGCTATGGTGAGTTTACTCGAGTGGATGCCGGAGACATTGAGCTTCGGCTTGAGTACCGCAATCAGGCGGTGATCGCTCATATTCTCTAAGTCGCTTGAGCAGCCGTAAGCTGGCTCGCCAGAGGCTTGAATGTTCTTGCATGCAGGTCTTATGATGTGAGGGGCAGCTCGAAGCGCTGGCCCTCGGTACTTGGGTAAAGCCGTTGCAGGCCAGAGATCTGGCGCGTTGACATAAGGGACCCTGGCGGGTCCCTTTGGCATCGGCGTGGGGAGCGACGTGGTTTAGCGCATTTCAAAAAGTTCTTCGTGGAAGTGTTTGAGTGGATAGTGGATGGCGGCGAAGTCACGTCGCAGATCGCCGGAAAAAGCACTGGGGCCGCAGAACCAAGTTTTACGTTCAAATAGATCGCCCACCTCTGTCTGTAGTTGGGCGACACTGAGCCGAGCAGGCAATGTTGTTTGCTGTTTACAGCGGTTGATGATCCGCAGGTCGACCCGAGCGCGTTGCGCTTGTTCAATTAAGTTATCAATTAAGGCCTGGTTGGGGGCGCTGGTACAATAATAAAGTATCGCATCAGGACTATCTTTACTGGACTGACGTTCCTCTAAGATGGCCTCAAATGCGGCGATGCCAATGCCGCCGGCGATCCAAAGTTGGGGGGCCGGATCTTTAAAGGCGAGGTAGCCATAGGGACCTTCTACTCGAAGCTTATCTCCCACTTTTATACGGTCTTTCAAGGTGGAGGTGAAGTCTCCGAGTTCTTTGATTAAGAACCGTAGTTGCCCACTTTTATTGTTGGTAGAGGCAATGGTAAAGGGGTGAGGGGGCTCGCCAGCAAAGCCTAAAAAAGCAAACTGTCCACTTTGGTGGCCTTGCCAAGTGGGGGCTGCTAGTTGTAATTCCAATACCTGATTATCGGGGCTGAACTTGAGATCGCTAATCCTAGCCTGATGTTGACGGGACTTACCGATCAGACCCAATAAACTCCAAAGTGCGGCCAAAGAGCCTAAGACAGCAAGACCGATACAAATATAGGTGATTGGGTAAGGCCAATAACTGTGTTTAATTAATATGAGCGAATGCATCGCAATCGCCAAATAACAGAGCGACATCAAACGGTGGGATAGTTTAAATTTGTTGTAACGGATCGCGCTAATTAAGGCAATCGCCGCCAGAATAACGAAGGCATAGAAAGCCCATTCACCAATATCTTCGGCGGTATGGCGTAGCGGTTGAATGACGGCATAGAAGGAATCGGGGTTGCGTGGACCATGTGAGCGACTTGGCCGACTGAGAATTTCCCAGCTCACTAGGTATCGTGGAATAATCGACAATAACCAGTGGCAGATCCCGGTCACCAAGGCCGCTATGCCCAACCATTTATGCAGGCGATACGATTTATCTAAACCCTGAGTGAGCCTTTCTACAAAGGCTAACCTTAAAGCCAGGATCATCGTTAGAGTCATTAACGCCAATGCGAGCATGCCACTATATTGCACCAGCGCCGAGCGATATTGAAAGAAGTTGTCATAGGACCAGAGCTGAGGCTCGGCTTGCAACCAAAATGCTGACAAAACGATTAACAATAGCGCTACAGCATAATAAATCTTTTTCATGGTGGTTCCCAAATACATATCGTCACTTTAAGTTTACTGAATACAATCTTGTAAAACGTCAAGCTATGTAAAGAAATGTAAAACGTCAGCTATTTTTGCGGCGGATAGATTGATGTTCACTGGGAATAGTTGTTTGATCATGCTCAACGGTAATCATGAGTCGCGACATGTTGAATGATATGAACCGAATGTTGAATTTAGCCTGAGTTTACTTGGTGGAATTATCGATACAGAGAATCAATGAAGGGGGGATGTGGAAGATATATATTCAGGCTGAGTACATTGTTTAATGATTGACGCTTAGGGATAAACGATTGGATGGCATTTGTTTATCCCTATGAAGCGAAGAAGATTACTCAGGCTTACGTTTGCCGGTCATGTAGGCCTCGAGAATTTCCGGCGTGAGTTCACCAGCTTCTTCTAAGCGTTTTAACTCTGCGACAATTTTTTTCTGCTCTTCGATACTAGGAATGGGGAGTTCAGGTTCCTGCTCTATGTTTTCGGGGATTTTAAGATTGTCTAACATGTACTGGTCTCGTTGCTAAAACTAATCGCATAAGTATACCAGTAATTTGTTTGATCATTGCACTGCTTTTATTCCAAACCCTCAGGGCAGGCTTAGCTGTATTAGCGTTATCGAATAAGTCCTTGATCGATCTTAAATTGATTAGAAAACACGATCCCTGGCAAGGTAAGCAGACCGTTTTGTGGTTTTGAAAAAGCAAATATTGGAGGCGCGACATCGAACTTCGAGCCGCTTGTTATCGAAGTGCATTTGACCCTTAATGATGATTTCGGCGCTTGCTTGAGCAGCATTCAGTTGTGCAGCGGGATCAGTGCCAAATCCATCAAGGATCGCTCTAGTAAGAAAGCTGCGGCTGAATTTATTCTCTTTATGTTGGATGGGAAAGTTGCAAAGTCGTTGCTTAGAAAGCTCTATTTTAGAGTTTTCGCTGCGATTACAGATTTGGTTTCGAAGCAACATGCACCGATAGGCCATTATCGCTCATTCATGGACTCTAAATGATAAAAATAATTACTTAGATTTATTTATAGTACTTAATTAAGTTGTCATATTCACCTCCCACACTAAGCGCTGTTAGTCATCTGACCACTATTTATTTAATGCTAATGGAGTAGTAATGACAGCTTCACTTTCTCGTCGTGATTTTTTAATCATGTCTGCCAAAGGCGCAGGCGCAGCAGTAATTTCTTATGGTTTAATGGGCTGTGGTAGCAGTCAAGAGTCGGCAATACCGGTTGAGTTTACCCATGGTGTGGCAAGTGGTGATCCACTGGCCGATGCGGTGATCCTATGGACTCGAGTTACGCCCGCGTATGCGGGAGATATTACCGTTTCCTGGGAAGTGGCCAGCGATGAGGCGTTTACTCAATTGGTGAGCAATGGGCAAATGGTAACCAATGCATCTCGCGATTATACGGTCAAGGTGGATGTGATTGGTTTAGAAGCTGGGAGTCGCTATTTTTATCGTTTTATTAGCGCAGGGCGTCAATCGCCGGTGGGGAAAACCCGCACCTTAGTACAAGGTTCTCCAAGCTCGGTTAAACTGGCGGTAATGTCTTGCTCTAACTATCCTGCGGGGTATTTTAATGTTTATGATTTGGCCGCGCAGCATCAAGACTTAGATGCCGTATTGCACCTTGGGGACTATATTTATGAATATCCGAGAGGCGGCTATGCCAGTGCTAATGCAGAGCAAATCGATCGCCAAGTATTGCCGGTTGGAGAGTTATTTACACTGAGTGATTACCGTACTCGCTATGCTCAATATCACACGGATTTAAGCCTACAAAAACTACATGCACAAGTGCCTTTTATATGCGTTTGGGATGATCATGAGGTCGCGAATGATACCTGGCGTGAGGGGGCCGAAAATCACAATGATGGCGAAGGTGATTTTGAAGAGCGTAAACTGGGGGCCTTACAAGCGTATTTCGAATGGCTTCCGATCCGGCCGTGGACTGAAGGGAATTATCAGGAAATATACCGAAGCTTTAGCTTTGGTGATTTAGTCGATTTACATATGTTAGATACCCGGGTCTTAGCAAGAGACAAGCAACTCGATTACGCGGATTACTTCGATGCTGCGACCGGGAGTTTGGATCAAACCACGCTGACCAGTGACCTGAGTGATCCAACACGTACCATGATTGGTAGTGAACAGCTTCAATGGTTGCAAGATAACGTCTCGGCTAGTGGTGCCCGCTGGCAGGTATTAGGTCAGCAAGTCTTAATGGGGAAAATGCACCTACCGGCAGCGATCGTACTGGGTTTAATGTCGGTTGAAAGCTATGCCTCATTGGGCGCTTTGGCTCAGCTGGCCGCACGTGCAAACGCTGGCGATCCTAGTTTAACTGCCGACGAATTGTCTTACTTAGCCGCTAACGCTGACAAATTGACCACTGAAGTGCTCGCTCAGTTACAGTTGCCGAATATTCCCTATAACTTGGATGCTTGGGATGGCTACGCTGATGAGCGTGAAGCAATATTACAACTCTTTAAGCAGCAATCAAAAAATTTAGTGGTGTTAGCCGGGGATACACATAATGCTTGGGCTAACGATTTAAGTGACGCAAGTTCAGCGGTTGTTGGAGTCGAGTTTGCCACTTCATCGGTGAGCTCTCCCGGCTTAGAAGAGTATTTAGCCATTGATGAAGCTGCGGTGCCGAATGTTGAGGCGGGCCTGGTTTCTTTAATTGACGGTTTAAAATATATGAATGTTAATAATCGTGGTTTCTTAACGGTGACTTTTAGTCAAACCAGCGCCAGTGCAGATTGGTATTTTGTGGATACGATTTTATCCACTGATTATCAGCCATTAACTGCACGCCAAATGAGAGCAACAACGACAGCGGGTCAAGCTGGCCTCACGATGTCTTAAATATAAGCTGTGATATATGGTTGAGTGGTATAGACAGCATTAAACACTGTAAATCTGCACCAACTCCGGCGGTTAAAAAAAGCCTTGGCAATCACCAAGGCTTTATGGAACCGTTTGAACTTAACTGCGGCTGGTTATTTCTAGCAAATGATAACCAAATTGGGTTTTGATTGGGCCATGAACGGTGTTGAGCGCTTCGTTAAATACCACCTGATCAAATTCTGGCACCATGTCGCCTTGGCCAAACTCGCCGAGTTCACCGCCATTGGCGCCTGATGGGCAACTCGAATGTTGCTTTGCAATTTCGGTGAAGGCTGCGCCATTCTCGATTTGCTGTTTCAGTTCTAAACACTGTTGTTCGCTATCAACCAAAATGTGACGAGCACTTGCTCTAGCCATGAACGTTCCTTAAATCTATTGAAATGATGAGCACTACACACCAAGCGAGTACGATGATCTGCAGTGAGAGTGTGCAACTTTAGTTGCAAACTTACTGAGCTGTCAAATTCGCGGAGGCTTTTACCATTATCGGTCTGACTTTCGGCGATTGAGTTTGATGGCTATCTCTGGATGATTGACTGGTTACAGAGGAGCCATATCGGTACTAGGAAAATGATTTTAACTAGCAGGTCTATATGAATCACCAATTGAATGCAGATTTAGTGCATAGGCCAAGCTTGTTTTGGCTTCGATGCTGGTCTTATCAAGGGCTATTTTGAGCATATCATGAGGTGAGTTTAGCTAAGGTGTATATTCGTTCTAGCCAGTTGTGCAGATGTCTGATATATAGATGAAGCATTTTTGCTGTTATTCAAGGCATTTACTAAAAGGAAGCCCCATGTTTGAAGCCATCGACCAAGCCAAAGACGATCCTATTTTATCTTTAGGCGTTGCCTACCAGCAGGATCCTCGTCCTAATAAACTCGACTTAGGTATTGGCGTTTACCGTAACGAGCAGGGCATTACTCCTGTGATGCAGGCGGTCACTTTGGCTTCGGAGCGTTTGTTAGCGGCGCAAACCACTCAAGCCTATCTGGGCTTAGCTGGAAACCAAAGTTATAACCAAGCCATATTAGATCTCTTGTTAGGCGATACGGCTGCGCATGCTCGCTCTATTGCTATGCAAACGCCGGGCGCCAGTGGTGGCTTGCGTTTGTTAGCCGATTTAATCGCCAGTATTCGCCCTGATGCGACGGTGTGGGTATCAACGCCTAGTTATGTGAATCACCAACCGATCATGGAAGCGGCAGGTTTGAAGGTCGCCTATTATCCTTACTTTAACCCGCAGACTAAGCAGGTTGATGAAGCCGCAATGTTAGAACAGGTGGCGAAGCTAGGCCCTAAGGATGTATTGTTGCTCCACGGGTGCTGTCATAATCCTACAGGTGCCGATATTTCTTATGCGGCTTGGCAGCAGATTAATCAGTTGGCGTTAAATCATGGATTTTTGCCTTTTATCGATTTGGCTTATCAGGGCTTTGGTCAAGGGGTCGACGAAGATATCGCAGGGCTTCGACTGTTAGCCGACAGTTTACCTGAATTAGTCATGACTTGTTCTAATTCAAAAAACTTTGGCCTTTACCGTGAGCGGACTGGCGCAGCCATTGTGGTTGGGAAAAGTTTACAGCAAGCGATGAATGCGCGAGGTAAATTATTTGAATTGGCTCGACGTAGTTACACTATGCCACCAAATTGGGGGGCTGCAATTGTGAGCGAAATTTTAGGGGATGAGCAATTGCGAGATTTGTGGCAACAAGAACTGAATGTTATGAGTGTTCGAATGCGCGGCCTTCGCCAAGCCTTAGCCGAAGAGTTTAGAACACAATCTAACAGTGAGCGCTTTGATTATTTAAGTGCTCATCAAGGAATGTTTTCGCTCACTGGTTTTAGTTTTGAGCAAACCGAACAGTTGCGTGAACAGTATGGCATTTACATTGTGGGTGGTGGCCGGATCAATATTGCAGGGCTAGCGCAGCAGTCGATTCCGCAATTGGTGAGTGCTTGTTTGGCGGTTGGTGCTTAGCGACTACCGCGGGCTAAGCTGGTAACTGTAAGCTTTGCAGGCCCTATTGTGAACATTTTGAGCGGCTTTCCTCGAATGGATAGCCGCAACGTTGCTCTTGGATATTGTTTGCGATCAATGTCGATCTATCTGGGCTTATATCAATCCCACTAATTATCTGTTTACTCTTGCTGGCCTAAATATCACCGCTAGTTGCATTCTGAATCGTGGGACTAGAACCATGAATTATTGCGCTTCACTCCTCGTTATCGGCAGATTTATTCTGTGCAATAAGCCGATTATATCATTCGTCAGATTGGTATTTGATTTAGTTCGCGACCGGGCTGAGCAAGAAAAGCCTTCATGCCGCTTCAATATCAGCGATTTTGCTACGATTTAAGGTGATTTTATAGCGTTGGTAAATTGGTTCTTGATCACCATCGGCGATGGCCAATATCAGATTAATTTGATAACGACGTTCGATGGATTCTTTGGATATTTTCCCCTTGTCTTCTTGATAAACGACGCCTCGCCCTCCTTCCAAATAACGAGCGAAGGGTCTTAAATTGAAGTACAAGGATTCGTTAATCGCGCTATAACCAGCCCTAAAGTTACGGCCAAACACCCGGCTTTCTATCCGGTAGTGGAGTAATTCTTCAGCTTGGCGATTACGGCGATGGCGGTGGGCGAGTATATCGGCCACTGGCACTGGTAAATGTTTGGTTCTAATATAATCGAGCCAAATTTTTTGCTTGGCAATCAAGGTATTGTTTGCGCTATCGTGTAGTTCTCTAGACCATTTTGCTCGTCCTTTGCTAATCCATCGCCACAGGGCATTTTTTAAGTCTTCTTTAAAGACCTCCCTCACCCCATAAATGGTGGCAAGTACAACTACCATTAAAGCCGTTAAACCACTTAAGGCTCCCTGAGTCTTGATGATTAAACTTAATACCACCACCATGATTAAGGCTGTTGCCAATCCAGTGACAAATTTTCGGCTGGTATTGCCAAGGGCATAGGTCTTTTCTTTAAACACAACGCCGTACTCAATTAGGCGGCGAATTAAACGCATCTTATTGGCAATTCGGTTGGGGTCTTTAATCGTTGCTGTCGAGTTATAGGCTCGCTCGGTACGATAGTTTTTCTCGCTTCGCGTATAATCTAAGATAAGCTTCAGTTGCTCTGAGAATTCACCATTGCGAGGGCGAGTTGCGATGAGTTTCATAAATACTTGCTCGGTATGCCAAGATAAGTAATTGTCGGCATTTTCGAAGTGAGCCAGTTGGGCTGCTCCGGTGGGGGTGCTACGGCGAAACTTTTTCAGCAGAGAACTACTCTGCTCCATCAGACTATTCGCAAGATTGTAGAAATTTTCGATGTCTTGCTCTTTTAACAACAGCTTTAAATCGACGTCGAGTGCAACTGCATATTGATAAGCAAACAGATTTAAGTTGACGCGGTACTCTTCGATGGCCAAATTATTCATGCTGGCAAAACGGCTTTGCAATAAAGGCAAATGTAAGCCAGGGCTGTAATAACTGTGTTTGCTGATGACGTTGCTGGTAAAATAATTGCTTTCTTTTAATGTTTTGGCACTAATCCCCATTTCTTTGGGAAGGGACAGGTACACATCAACCCGTCGATGGGTGTGCATTTCCATTTGGTGGTTAATTTTCACCACCATCTTGTCTTCTTGTTTTAACTGAATATTTGGCAATAAGCTAACCTTAGAGAAATACGAGTAGAGGGAACCGCTTCATTTTTAATGAGAAAATGAAGCGGCTTAGTAATATTGATTATAATACAACTAGTTGGCTTGGCTAAGCGCTGGGTTTATTTTTGTTACCGCTTGGCGTAACTGAGCCGATACGTGGTGAGTTAAAGAGTTTGTTGCTTGTCGTCATTTTAGGAAGAGGTGCCGGCTATCGGACGCGGAACCATTTGGTTTATGTGGATAGGGATAAATCACGCGGTGCGGAGTCAGGCGCAGGCTCTGTAAGGCGCTGCGCCGATTAAAACTTTTCGCTTCAAATGACTCTGTTGTGGTTATCTCTTTTTATTCTTCGGTTAAAACCAATGCTGAATTAATGCGAAGTAAACAGGGATCCCTACCAATACATTGAAGGGAAAAGTAATCGCCAGTGAGGCAGTAAGGGCGACACTCACCTTCGCATTGGGCAGCGCCACTGCGAGGGCTGCTGGCACTGCGATATAAGAGGCACTGCTACCTAACACCGCTAGCAAACATGTACCGCCTACCGAAAGGCCTATCGCAGCACCAAGCATGGCGCCTAAAAAGCCACCGATCACCGGCATCGCGATACCAAAACTAATTAGAAAGGCACTTTGTTTACGAATATCACGGATCCGTTCGGCTGCCACACGACCCATTTCCAGAAGGAACAAGGCCAGCATCCCATGAAACAGTTCGCCAAAAAATGGCATGATAGATGCCGTTCTAGGCCCCGCCCAAGCGCCGATTGCAAGCCCACCTAACAGCAGTATGACCCCCTTATTCAATAGTGCTTCACGTAGCACTGGCAGCATTTCTTTCCACTTGAATTGGTTTTGCGCGAGTAAAATTCCAACTACAATCGCTGGCACTTCGAGTAGCGCCACAAATAGGGGTAAATAGGCTTCATAAGCGAGCCCCAATGATTGAGCATAGGCAACTGCGACGGCATAGGTGCCAACACTAATTGAGCCATAATGAGCCGCTGTGGCGGCAGCATCTAAGCGTGACCAACCTGCAATAAAATACAATATTGGAAAAGCGAGTAAGGGTAATAGCGCACCAAAGATCATCACCGCGAGTGATTGTGGCAGGATCTCTAAACTACTGTTGGAATGTAATGCAATACCGCCTTTAAGACCAATGGCAAGTAGTAAAAAAATCAAGCAGCTTTGATACAAGCCCGAGGGTAATTTTAAATCGCTTTTTATCAGTTTGGCGAATGCCCCTAACACGAAGAAGCCGACAACAACATCGATTTGCATGCTTAGGGATTCCCATTGTAGTTTGAGCTAGTCAGGGCATGTGGCGCTTGTCGGTGAATATTTTGCTTGGTTTGTTTGATCAGCTCAATTGACCAAGATATTAAGTTGAGGGCACAAAGGCCTAGTCCCACCATGAGTAATGCGGCACTGGTGAGTTGTTGTTGCCAAGTTGTGATCCCAATGGCGCTTAATATTAAGCCGATACTTAAGCCAAACAAGAGTTGAGTTTTAGTCATTGAATAAGCCCTGTTGATATAGGAACAAGGATTATCTACTTCAATCATAATAGATAAAATTAGATATTAACTATAATATACATAGATAAAAGTCTATGAGTTGTTATATGAACAATCCTTATCGTTCGCATTCTCAAGTGGGAACTGTACGCCAACTAGAGTTGTTGGTTGTGGTGCATGAGCAAGGCAGTATCACTCGTGCTGCGGAAATTTTACATCTCACTCAACCGACGGTGTCGATGCAGCTGAATAAATTAGCAACGACTATCGGCATGTCGCTTTATTACACTTCGGGGAAAAGGCTACATTTTACTGAAGTGGGCAATATGCTTGTAGAATCTGCGCGCGAGATCCTTAAACAGTTTAAGTATCTTGAGATTAAACTCGATAAGTTTAAAGGCTTAGATAGTGGGGTGCTTTCGTTGTCGGTGGTGACTACTGCACAATACTTTATCCCCCGTTTAGTCGGCGATTTTTCAGAGCAATACCCCAATATCAACATCAAATTTAAGGTGGGAAATCGCGCTGAAACTATCACGCGAAGTTTTGCTGACGAAGATGACTTTTATGTATTTAGTCACCCTCCTGAAGATCCCGATTTAGAGTTGATCGATTTTCTACCGAATCGCTTATTGGCGATTGCCCCAGAACATCACCCTTTAACAGAACAAGCACAAGTCTCTCTGGAGCAATTTGTCAGCTACCCTTTTTTAATGCGCGAACCCGGTTCTGGCACCGCCCATGCGATTCATGGTTTTTTAAGGCAGCAGAACTGCCAATTGAATGTACGAATGACGATTGAGAGTAATGAAGCTATAAAATATGCGGTGATGTCGGAACTTGGGGTGTCCATATTATCGGAACACACCTTGAGTTATGGCGGCTTAGAAGGCTTGAGTATTGTCAATGTTGAAAATTTACCAATAGTCACTCAATGGTATCTAGTTCGACGACGTTCTCGTCCGATGTCGCCTATTGCAGAAACGTTTCTGCAATATGTGAAACAGCATGGTTCATTATTACTCGATAAGTGAGTCTCGAGCACCGGCTTATCTGACACAGGGCTTATATATTCTGATGCAAACTAAGTTATTGATTTAATAGATTCTATTGTTATCGAGTCTATTGTGATTCAGCAAAACCCGGCGAGCGGTTGTTTGCCATTATTATTGTAATGGGTCGGTATCAATGAGCAAGCCACTGAGTTACTGCTGATAGTCGTGAGATGAGTCTGTGCCGTAAAAGTTATTTCACCACGTTAAGAACTATGCCGATGGCTGTATTTCGAAATGAGTATATCAAAGCCTATTGATCAAAGAGTTGTCTGAATACACATCGACTATGAAAAATGAATAGGCGCGAGGCATGCTGAGGGGGTTGCGTGATTGGCTGTGGTAAACGAGGATTATTTCATAGACCTTCATATGTTAAGGAATCGATGCTGATTTAGAAAACTGTGTTGGGAGTCGCTAATTAATGACAAATATACTCTTAATTCCCTAACATAATCGATAGTTGACTTATATTTAAATCATCCATGAAGATTATTGGCAATTCAATAATGAAAATTACTGATGAAGAAGTCTTGTTTAGTACCAGCCAGCAGCTCGTTTCAACGACTGATTTACAAGGGGATATTACTTACGCTAATGATGATTTTTGTGAAGTGGCAGGTTATTCCTTAGATGAGCTGATGGGACAACATCATAATATTGTACGCCATCCCGATATGCCTAAAGCCGCTTTTGCTGATTTGTGGCTTAAGCTGAAGGCAGGTCAGGCGTGGCGCGGAATGGTGAAAAATCGTTGTAAGGATGGTCGTTATTATTGGGTCGATGCTTATGTGACTCCACTTTATGAAGGGGGGCGTCATGTTGGCTACCAATCCGTTCGGGTTTCGGCTAAACCAGAGTTGAAACAGCGTGCCCAGCTGATCTATAACAAGTTAAATCAGGGGAAAGCCATTGAGTCTGTATGGCGTGGTTCCAATATGCGTCTTGGAGCCACAATGCTGGTATTACTGCTTGCTTTCATCGGTGTGGTAAGTGAACGGGGAATGGCTGCCGCTGGTTTTTTAGCATTACTATTGATATTGTTAGTTGCCATTAACTTTGATGTTTTGGTGAAGCTCCCGAATCAGATAAACGAGCTTAAAGCATCTTTTGACAGTCCTAGCCGTTACATTTATGAAGGCGCGAAACCCTTCGATATCGCTCGTTTTCATATCGGGTTATTGGAAGCGAGAATTAAAACGATTTTGGGTAGAACCGCTGATTCGACCAAACGTTTGCAGTTATTATCTAAAGAGTTAGCTTCTATCTCTTTAACGACCAGTCATAGTGTGGATGTTGAAACACAGGAGTTGGAACAGTTATCAGCAGCCATTCATCAAATGTCGATGACCGCCGCTGAGATTAGTCATTCTACTGTGACCGCCAATGATAAAATCGCTGAAACACAGAATCATTGTCTGCAAACGCAATCCAATATGAGTCAAACTACTGAACAAGTACAAGCTCTTTCACAGGATGTCACTCAGGCGGAAAACTTAGCCAATGAGCTTACACATGATGCTGAGGAGATTGCTCGGGTGATGGGCGAAATTCAAGGTATTGCGGATCAAACGAATCTACTCGCCTTAAATGCAGCGATTGAAGCGGCAAGGGCGGGTGAGATGGGGCGAGGATTTTCGGTGGTGGCCGATGAGGTTAGAGCGTTGTCAACGCGAACTCACGAAGCGACGGGGTTAATCGAAACATCGGTGGAAAAAATGCAGCTGAGTTTGGCAAGTTGGGGGGCTCGAATGAAGTCGAGCCGAGAGCAAGCGGAGCAGTGTTTAAATACGGCTAACTTAAGCTCACAGTTAGTCGCTGATATCTCAAACATGATGAACGAAGTGTGTGATATTTCTACATCAATTTCGGTGGCCGCTGAACAGCAGTCTGTTGTTAGCGCTAATATTTCTGAAAATGTTTCAAAAATCAGCCAATTAAGCCAAGAAACCAAACAGCATGCAAAAGAGCTAAAGGCGAGTAGCAATGATCTAGCGAAAAAGTCAGACGATATTGCATCTCTATCGGATATGTTTGCTTAAATTACTCCGCTTGTGGTTCGGTATCGTTGCTTTTATAGCTAATAATTGAGACATCGGCAGCCTGTTCTCGTAGGGGGATGAGAGCCTGATAAGCTTCTGATTGAAACCAGCGCTCTAGCTCTGTGACTTGTTCAAACTTAATCACCACAGCGAACTCGAAACTGTTGTTGCCGGCGAGCACTTGATGTTGTTCTCCACGCATGAGTAGCTTGGCTTTAAATGGTTCTAGGCTGATATCCACGCCCGCTACATAGCGCTTCCATCGTTGAGGATCTTTAACTTTTATTTGACCAATTAAATAAGCAGCCATGGTTTCATCCGAGCCAGCAGGGTAAGTGCTTAACTGTAGTCTGTATTGACAACTTATGCTAAGCCAGTTGAATAGGCTGCCTAAAGCTTTTATTTGTGTGAACTGGGTTCACTATGGCTGAACCCAAATTTGGGCTTAGTGTTCGCTCTTCATTTGAGGAAAATGTAAGACCCAGCCAAGGATTGGCTGGGGACTGACGAATAACGCTTGGTTTGTGCTTAGACTTCATCAAGCGATGCATATTGTGGTTTATGGCTGCTGCTTTGCCATTCTGGTTTCATTAGACCGTAATAGATAACCGAGGCGGAAATACCACCAATGAATAGTGCGAAGTTCGCCATTTCGATAATAATAAAGGAAGAGATTAAGGCGGCGAATGTTGCCGGAATCAAGGCATATAGCGCCTTTGGATTGATACCACTTTGATACCAGTAGCGACCTTTAGGATCTAAGGTATAGAGAGACGCTAGGTCGATTTGTTGCTGTTTTACTTTAAAATAGTCAACGATGACAATCCCGTAGATCGGACCGATCATGGCCGCTAAGATATCCACCGTATAGTGGATCATCTCGGGGTTGTTGAATAAATTCCAAGGCGTGATCAGTACAGAGCCAAAAGCGGCCAAAAATCCCCCCGTTTTAAAACTAATTTTATTGGGGGCTACATTTGAAAAATCAAACGCGGGCGCGACGAAGTTAGCCACAATATTGATGCCAACAGTGGCGAGAATAAAGGTGAGAGCCCCTAAGATAATCACCAGTCCTGAATTGAGACGGCTCACGGTTTCGATTGGATCGGTAATCATTTCTCCAAACACCGGAATTGAAGTTGCCACGATAATTACACTGAAGAATGAGAACAGAATAAAGTTGAGGGGTAAACCTAAAATATTACCTATTTTCAACTCTTTGTAAGATTTGCAGTAACGGGAAAAATCACTGAAATTTAAGCTTGGTCCTGCGAAATAGCCGGCCACGAGAGCTGTGGCAACCAGCATCTGGTTGAGGGCTTGCCAGCCGTTAAGGCGTTGCTCGCTTAGATTTAAATCGATGTTTGACCAACCAGCCTTGTAGACCATAAAGGCGGTCAATAATGCCATTGCAAGATAAATGGCGGGTCCCGACCAGTCAATGAGCTTTTTAATTGCGCCCATGCCAAACATGAAGACTAAAGCTTGAACCACCCACATAAACAGGAAGCCAAACCAGCCCAGCGGGGATAAGCCTAAAATCCCCCCTTGGGTATAAACTTGGTATTCAGGCTTAAAGTACAATACTAAAACGATAAATACACTGGAGGCGAGAAAGGTTTGTATGCCGTACCAAACCACTGCAATCAATCCGCGGATTACGGCAGGTATATTGGCTCCCAACACCCCAAAAGACATGCGACAAACCACTGGAAATGGTACGCCAGCCTTTTGTCCTGGTTTGCCCATTAAGTTTGCAAAATATAACACAATCATGATCCCGGCAATCAAACAGCAGAATACCTGCCAACTGGCGAGCCCCAAGGCGAACAGGCTAGCCGCAAAAACGTAGCCGCCAACTGAGTGAACATCGGACATCCAAAACGCAAAGATACTATACCAACCCCATTGTTTTTGTTGGGTAGGGGCTAGGTCGGGGTTAATGAGCCGGGCGCTTTCTTTAAACTTAGTTGTCACTGTAGGCATAATGGTCCTCCATTTTGTATACAATTGAAGGTACAAGTTGTATGCCAATTTATAACAGTCGTTAAATCCAATAATTACTAAAAATTAAACCTTGCTTATCATTTTAGCGAGCTGTTTTGGTGCAAGCTTGAGCTGGACTAGTGCAGTCATCATCGAATTTATTATTAAGCGCAAATAGTGATTGCTATCCAATAAAAAATTGGATTAGTCTGATTGTATACGATTGGTAATAGTGGCTTCGATGATCCCATACGAAAAAATACATAATCAAATTGTGTCGGCGATTGTCGCCCAAAAGCTTGAGCCTGGTGCTCGCCTTCCCGAAGATAAGTTAGCCGACTCGTTTAAGGTGAGTCGTACTGCGATCCGTAAGGTATTACAGCAGTTAGCGGTGGAGCATTTGGTGAGTCTGGAGCCAAATAAAGGGGCGCAAGTTAAGCGCCCGAGTATTGCTGAAGCGCAGGAGATTTTTGACAGTCGAGGTCTCATTGAACCTCAGTTGTTACCGATGGTGATGGCTAATTTTAATCGCTTACATCAACAGAATTTAAGCGCCATTATCATCAAAGAAGGGCAGGCCAAACAAAAAGGTGATTTTGCCCAATTGGTGTTGCAAACGGCTTATTTTCATATCGAACTTTCCCGAATTACTCACAATCGTAGTTTGAGTCAATTTGTGCAACAACTGGTCTATCGTTCTTCGTTAATTATTGCGGTTTATGGATCAAAGCATAGCGTTGGCTGCAATTGTGGGAATCATTCTGAATTGCTCCGCTTATTGGAACAGCAGGATAGTGCGCAAGCGATGGCGTGGATGACTCAACATCTGGAGATGATTCGGCAAAGTCTTTGTTTGGAGCCCCGTCCCCAACAGTCGATAGACTTTGACCGCTTGTTTTCTCCAGAGGTTTAAGTTTGGCTAATGGTGCTTCGGATGGGCCGTTGGGTTTGAGTACTTAAGTATGGCTTAGCCTTGAGTGAATATGCCCGAGGTTATTTCAATAATGGTTGGATTAAAAAGGAATCAACATGAGTCAACAGCAAGGATTTCCGGTAAGGGATATGCGCGGTTATGCTGGTCAGCCGCCTCACGCCAATTGGCCTAAAGGCGCAAGAATCGCAGTGCAATTTGTATTAAATTTTGAAGAGGGGGGCGAGAACTGTGTATTGCATGGAGATCCTCATTCGGAAACATTTTTATCCGAGATAGCTGGTGCGGAAGCTTATAATGCTCGGCATATGAGTATGGAATCGATGTACGAATATGGTTCTAGAGCAGGTGTATGGCGAGTCTTGAATGAATTTAAACAGCGTGATTTACCCTTAACTATTTTTGCTATTGCGACAGCATTACAGCGCAATCCCGATGTGACCAAGGCGCTTGTTGCTGCGGAACATGACATTGTTTGCCATGGCTTAAAATGGATCCACTACCAGCATATGCCCCTTGAGCAAGAGCGCGAGCAAATGCAACAAGCCTTAAGTTTGATGCAACAATTAACCGGTAAGCCGGTCAATGGTTGGTATACAGGGCGAGACTCTCCCAATACTCGGGCGCTGTTAGCCGAGCATCAAGATATCATTTACGACTCGGATTATTATGGTGATGATTTGCCATTTTGGGTATCGCAGCCCTGTGAGCAAGGCTGCAAGCCTCATCTTATCGTGCCTTATACGCTAGATACCAACGATATGCGGTTTGCTTCACCTTATGGGTTTAGTCATGGTGAAGAGTTTTTCCAATACTTAAAAGATAGTTTCGATTGTCTGTATGCGGAAGGTGATAGCGCCCCAAAAATGATGTCGATAGGCTTACATTGTCGAATTATTGGTAAACCTGGACGTTTCCAAGCGCTTAAGAAATTTTTGGATTATGTGCAAGGACATCAGCAGGTTTGGGTGGCAACTCGTCAGCAAATCGCCGAACATTGGATTGCCAACCATCCTCCTGAGTTAGCTTAGCGCTTAAGTTTTTGAAGCTAAGTTTAATCAGCTGCTCGCTAAATGGCCCTCGCGATAGCTGTATTTTTAGCGGCCACGATTAGCATATAGATGCAGGTGCTGGCAAAAGTTGCGGCTAAATAGAGCGGTAAGCGAGTAATAGTTGTTTCTCCGAGTCCAGCGATGAGCGGCCCAATGATCGAACCAATGCTATAACTGAGTAACATGAGTTCGGTAATGGCGACAATATGTTCGGCTTTAGCCTGAAGACTCGCCTGACAAATAGCCACGGGGTAAAGCGAAAATGCAGCTGCTCCCAAAGCAAATAGACTGAGGCCAAGGCTCAGCAAAGAGTTAGCCAAGGTTATTGCAATGGCGGCTGCAAACCCCATCAAACAAAATAAAGCCTGAAGCAGAGTCTTGCTGAATCGAGCCGATAAATAGCTAGCTAAAGGCTGGATTAACATACCACCTAAAATCAGCGTCGCCATCAGTTGACCGAGTTGGTTTTGCCATAAATCATTATCGTTAAGAAAGCCTGGCATCAGCCCATAGATGGGGCCCAAAATTAAGCCTGAGACTAGGCAGCCGATTACTGCCGGTGTACTTAACTGGCCAATGGCTTTGAGTGACAAGGACTGGTGTCGAGTCACTTGTGGTGTTGTGCTGCGGCTCAATATCGGCGCCAATATCGCCAAGCTGAGTAGGCTGATAATACAAACAAAAGGGAGATGACCTTGGCTGCCTAAGTGTTCAATAAGTAGTTGACCGAAGGCGTTGCCTGCATAGAGTGTCACCATATATAAGCCAAGACGCTTCGCGCGCTGTTTGTCATCATCGACCAGCAATAACCAAGACTCTATCACCACAAATACGCCTGCGGTGGCTGCGCCAGCGATACCTCTAAGGATTAACCATACGCTTGAGTACGAAAGGAGTGGCATTAATAAAACCGTTACCAGAATCCCGCTGAAGAATAGGATAAGTGCCCGTCGATGCCCCAGTGTATTAATCACTACTTGTATTTTTAGCGCGCCGAGTAGCAGCCCGGAGTAAAACGCACTGGCAAGCCAAGGACTTAATGATTTGTCGAGCTCGAAATAACTTAAAGCCAGCGGTAAAAGGCTCATTAGGTAGCCAGTCGCTATTGCAAATAAACCGAGGCCAGCTAAGGGGGAAAGCAGTCCGGAAGCGTGCGAGTTGAGGGAATTTGAATGTAGCATCAGCGTATACCAGAAGGGTTAAAGATCAGTCGGTTTGTTGGAAATTGGCGCGATGATGCCAGCGATCACTTAGTAGGTAAAACAAAGCTTATTTGTCGTCACGATTAAGATAAATTGATGGGCCTTATTTTCTTGGTAAATCAATAACCGATTGTTTTTATTATCTTTATGTGCGTTTTTGTCGCTTTGTTTCAATTTTAATTTGTATTGACCGATGGCCGGTTTTATTGCACATTTTTAGTACTCGTCGTGGCGAGTCGCTGGCGCTTAGTAAAGTTAGGTGCCGATATTATTAGATGTTTAATTGGGTTGAAGAGTCATGAAATACTCACAGTTTGATGATATAGATGAATGGGACTTAGAAGATAAGGCTCAGTATTCAAAGCAGAACAAGAAAGCCAAAAGTGATGTTCGGGTTCGCCGACGTATCGATGAATATAACGAGAAAAAGCAGCTAGATAACTATATCGCAGATTTTGTCGACTTTTCGTAAAGTTGCATGATCAGCTTAGCTTGGCTTGTGGGCGGCGAAAGTGCATCCAATTAAACTCAAGAGGATGCTTTAAGATAGCGTCGCTTGGGCTGCTGAGTGAGCGTTAGCTGTGTACGTCTCTGGCAATCATTGACTTTAGATTGCCAGTTGGCTTGAAAGGCCTATGCCACAGCATAAAAAACGCCACTGTTAAGTGGCGTTTTAGTCATCTCTGGGGCGCCTTTATTTGGCGGTCATTTTGCATCATCTGCTGCTAACTGTTTGGCTAAATGAAAGGCTTCGATTTCTTCGCCAACTAAATTTTCATCGAGATCGATGGCCACTAAGACTTTGTCTTCGTCTAAGTTTGGCAACCATTGTTCAAAAAACTCTTCTAAATTGATGGAAACAACCTGGTATTCACTCCAATCATCAAGGCATAGGGCTTGAGCCTTGGCCGCCGTTGAAAACAATGGCATCACGTCGGTATTTTCATAATTAATGGAATCAACGACTACAAACTCGTCGTCGGCACTAAGTACCCAAAGCTCGCCAGCTTTAATCACGGCCTTGCTAAAGTCTGATAGGTTGTTTTCTGAAGTAGACATTTATTGCTCCCAAATTATTGATTGTAGATCGTCGTCGATTGCGCGATTTTAGGCAACCATTATCTATATATATTTTGCTGTCGAAGTCGCAATACCATCCCAGTTAACAAGCAAGCTAGCTGGTGGGCGTTTTGGCCGATGTTTTGAGCGGAATACTTTTACTGTAAGGGATATTTCTGATGCTTATTAAATATTCTGCCTAATTTGGACTCGTTTAAGGGTTGGAGATTTTGTGTGTTTAGCTGGATAGGAGGGGTTTACTGCTGGCTGAAATATAATCTAGCGAGATTAGGTTATCGAAATTCGAGTAGCAAAATCCATTTTGTTAGCTCGATATAGCGAATTTATATATTACAGGATTGACTTCGTGCGGGCTTGTCACTAATAGTAGTGACTCACTGGCTTTCTTTATATGCAAAGGAACATCATTCAGTCATGCGGAAGGTAATCTGGGTCGTTTTATTGCTAACGGTGGCAAATAAGACTCATGCTGCTCAGTCAAGTTGGCAGGTTGGCCGTTCAAATAAGCAATATATTTTAAGCCAAGCGATTATGGACATGTTTATAAAAGCATCGGGTGTGACTAGTGTGAATCATTACCTTCCCTTCGCTCGCCGTTTGCGAAGCTTAGAGTTGGGAAGTATTGATATTAGTGCTGGTCTGCATAAAACCAAGGACCGTGAGAAATCACTTTATTTTTTGAAGCCCCCTTATCTAGATTCTTCTCGCCATTTCTTTGTCTTGCGAAAGCAGGAATTACTACCTTTAGCTCGCTATAAGGACCTGTATGCCTTGAGAGTTGGGGTTAAGTTAGGTGCCCGTTATTTCGAACCTTTTGATCATGATAGCAAAATGACTAAGGTGAGTTTAAATGACAATAGTGCTTGCTTAGAACTGTTATATCGTAAGCGGCTGGATGCTTGTATTGTTGGTGAAGTCGGTCGACATTTTGCTCTTAATGGCAAGGTTTGGAAGGGGCGCTTTAAACTTGCCAGCTTTCAGGGGGGGAATGATACGCCGGTGTATATTGCTATTTCTAAGCGCTCAAGTTTGTATGTCGAAAGGGAGCAATTAGACGCGTTATTGCAAGGTTTAACCGATTCCGGTGAAATCAGACAGGTGATCGATGATTTTTATCAATCTCGTAATATCGCCACGCCGATTGATGATGAGCCAAGTCTGGAGTGATTTAGCGGATTGATTAGTGGCGCAGCCGACCTTGATTATTATTGCCTGGGTCCGGATTGGGACGCCATACATTACGCAGGCGTTGTAAGATGTTGTCCGGGATCGAAGATGAACACTCTAAATTTATTTGTCGTCCTCGGCGCATGCCATAGAGTTTACCGTTGATGGCGCCGCTATTGCCTTGAAGTAGTTTTATTTCACGAATAAAGTACTCCGGCACTCGGCCTTTTGTCACCTCAACTCGGATCCCATCGATTTTTATGACAAATGCTGCACTGATTGCTTTTAACATCTATCCCCACTTTCTGATTTACCGATATTGCTTCTTATCATAACAAAACTATATTGCCAGTGGCCACTTAGGTATCTGTAGTCTATCCATGGCGGTTGTGAGGGGAACCTTTTATTTTGATTTGAAGTTTGTACTTACTTTTAGTCTCAAAGCTATTTAAGCTTATAGGACGTTCGTGATGAAGGGGCGCTCAGCAGGCTCGGTGGCAATAGGCAACACCAAGCACTAAGGAATCTGTATCAAAATTTTAAGTCTCAATTTATTGAACTATGTGGCGCCGCCTTATGCTGCCTACGAGTTTGATAATATCCTCGATAGCCAGCAGTGGCAGCAAAAGCAAGCGTGGTTAATGGGCTTGATTCATCAAGCTCAGCCCGATGTGATGGCTTTTCAAGAGGTATTTAGCGCAGAGGCGCTCGCGGTGCAGTGTCAGCAATTAGGCTATCCCTATTTTCCTGGCGACTGCTAGCGTTTTAGATGAGTCAAGTTATGTTTATCGTAAACCCGGCTTAGCTTTGGCCAGTAAGTATCCTTTGCGGCAAGTGAGTTTGTATCAAAGTGCAAGATCTGAGCAATTTAGCCGACAGCCGCTAGTGGCGAGAATAAAGCTGCCAGGGATTGCCTGGGTTAAATGTTACGTGCTGCATCTAAAATCTAAACGACCGATGCTAGATGACTTACCTGAGCCGATTAGTGATATTGATGAGTATCTTGGGCGCTGGAAGGCAGATAATTTGCGGGCAAAAGAAGTTCGTTTATTGCTACAAGATATTGTTGCTTGTCGTCGCCATAAAGTTGAGCCTGTGATCATCATGGGAGACTTTAATGATGACTTGTCGGCGGGAGCGCTAGCGCATATTTTTGATTGTCCCCAGCCTCATAATGTAGGAGTGGAAAATACTTGGCGTTTGCATGATGGTTTTGCTTTAAGTCTGCAGACCGACTTGCGGCCTGCCACTCATTACTGGGGAGGGCAAGGCAGTGTACTTGATTATATTTTGTTGTCGGCAGAGTTTGCCCCAGATTATCAGCAACAAATGGCCGAAGTTGTGCGCTATCAATGCTTTGATCGTCATCTCACTCACGCCGATTTTTCCATCGACAGTCAAGCCAGTGATCATGCAGCGGTGATGCTTGAACTTAGGCCAAGAAAATAGTGAACCAATAAGCTTGTGAAGCGCAAGCAGAGCCGCGGTTATGGTGTTTGTTTAAAGCTGTGAGTAAGGACTTGGTTATCTTACTGATTCATAAGTTGTTAACTAGTTCATAACTTGATGTAATGTTGATAAAAGCACTAGCCTTGGCCTAGGCTTTTGATTAACCTGTAGATTAGTGGTCGTCGAGCTTTGGCGCTTGTTTTTATCTGGAAGAGAAGATCGATACTCAAATTCAACAGGCCCTAGTGTAGCAGTCGAGAGTGTTCGCTCGGACTCGTATCTTACAGCAGGTAATCTATGTTAAAGCCTAAACGCCGTTCTCAGTGGGCTTGCCTTTCTGCAATGCCCGAGCAATTATCCCACAGCACTATTTTAGAGCACGGGCTTGGTGATGTTTCGCTGATGCGCTTTAATGATACTCGCGAAGCTGAGCCGATTTTATGTCCCGATTTAATCGCTATCGAAGAGCCTCTGCTGCTGAATTTGACATCTTATTGCCCGAAGCAACAATGTTATCAAACAAGACAACTGAGCTTAACGATGCGCACGCCCGGTGATGATTTAGCGCTTGTCATCGGTTTATTGTTTAGTCAAAACATTATTAGTCGTCTTGACGAGATCGAGGCGCTACAGTTTGTGAGCGAAGCGGACGCCACGCTAAACCAAACCAATCATATAGAAGTGCAGCTAGTTAAAGGCTTGGTGCCTGATTGGTCTATTTTGCAGCGTAACTTTGCCAGCTATTCCAGTTGTGGCTTATGTGGTAAAAGTAGTGTTCAAGCTCTGGCATTAAGTCATCAAGCGAGCATCGATTGTCGCGCTGAATGGCTCGATGAGCAGTTGCTTTATCAACTGCCTAGTCAGCTACAAGGTTTACAAACGCTTTATCCTCAAACAGGAGCTGTGCATGGTGCGGGGTATTTCGCGGATCAGCAGTGGTTAATTGTAGAAGAAGATATCGGTCGACATAATGCCGTCGATAAAGTGTTGGGGCAGTTGTTATTACAGGACTGTTATTCCGAGCGCTCGGTTTTAGTGTTAAGTGGTCGGGTGAGTTTTGAGTTAATGCAAAAAGTAGTACGCGCTAATATTCCAGTGGTGGTCGCGGTAGGGGCACCATCGAGTCTAGCCTTAGCGGTGGCACGGCAGTTTAATATTAGTTTAATTGGTTTTACCAAAACAAAGCAGTTTAACGTGTATCACGCGCCTTGGCGGATTAAATATAAGTAGGTGAATATTGATGAGTCATAAACCTTATACGGGGGCGGCGGGAGGCTGGGCTGCCTTAGCGAGTACGGCAAAACATCTTGTTAAAAGTGAAAATGTAGCCAAAAATTTAAAAACCTTGTTAAAGACCAATCAAGACCATGGCTTTGATTGTCCCGGTTGTGCTTGGGGAGAAAAGGGCAACCGGGCCACTTTTCGTTTCTGTGAGAATGGTGCTAAAGCGGTGAATTGGGAGGCTTCGTCGCGTCGCGTGAATGCCCAATTTTTTGCTGAGCATTCGGTGGCTTGGCTTGCCAAGCAGAGTGATTACTTTTTGGAATATCAAGGTCGTTTAGCGGAACCCGTGGTTTATAACTCGCAGAGTGGTCACTACCAAGCGATTGCTTGGGATGAGGCTTTTCAATTGATTGCAAAGCATTTGCATCGCTTGGAAACCCCTAATCAAGCCGAGCTATATACCTCTGGACGAGCGAGTAATGAAGCGGCATTTTTATATCAGCTGTTCGGCCGTCGTTTGGGCACAAATAATTTCCCTGATTGTTCAAATATGTGTCACGAAGCTAGTGGTTATGCGCTTAGTAGCAGTATTGGCACTGGTAAGGGCACTGTGACCATTGAAGATTTTGAGATGGCTGATGCCATTTTTTTGTTTGGTCAGAATCCTGGAACCAATCACCCGCGAATGCTCGAAACACTGGCTCACGCAACACATCGTGGTGCCAAGGTGGTAGCCTTTAATAATTTAAAAGAGCGTGGATTGGAGCGTTTTGCCAATCCTCAAAAACCAGCAGAAATGCTTAGCGGCGGCTCAAGTCCAACTACCAGTCATTATTTCACTCCTAAGTTAGGTGGTGATATGGCAGCGGTTCGGGGGATAGTTAAGGTGTTGTTGGCGCGTCATCAGCAGGCCCTGCTGCACGGCGATAGTGTATTCGATTTGAATTTTATTAAGCAACATACTCAAGGTTTAGAAAGTTACTTGATTGAAGTCGAACAGACTTCTTGGCAGAAGATTGTTGAGCAATCGGGGCTCAGCCAAGCCCAAATTGAATCGGCTGCAGATATTTATCATCAGTCAGACCGAGTGATCATTGCATGGGCCATGGGAATTACTCAACACAAACATTCAGTAGCCACCATCCATGAATTAACCAACCTGCAACTCTTATTTGGTCAGATTGGTAAAGATGGTGCAGGTCTGTGTCCAGTACGTGGTCACTCGAATGTGCAAGGCGATCGAACGATGGGCATTAATGAACGTCCCAGCAGCGCCTTTCTTGAAAGCATTGAGCAGGTGTTTGGCTTTACGCCACCAAAGAAACCGGGGCACAATGTAGTGCAGGCTTTAACGGCGATGCTCAAAGGGAAAAGTAAGGTCTTTATTGGACTCGGTGGAAACCTTGTTGCTGCCGCGCCTGATACGGCATTAAGTACTCAAGCCTTGGCCAACTGTGAGCTCACGGTGAGCATCGCCACCAAACTCAATCGTACTCATGTTACCCCTGGTCAACAGTCTCTCATTTTACCTTGCTTAGGTCGCACAGATGTCGATGAGCAACTCGCAGGTCCACAGCGAGTGACGGTTGAAGACTCCTTTTCAATGGTTCATGCTTCTGCTGGATTAATTGATGAAAGTCGTGAACATATGCGCTCTGAGCCAGCGATTATTGCTGGTATTGCCAATGCGGCCTTTGGGGCTTCGCCAGTTGATTGGTTGTCGCTGGTGGAAGACTATGACCGGATCCGGGATCTCATTGAGCAAACGATTCCTGGTTTTGAACGTTTTAATCAGAACCTACAACAACCTGGTGGTTTCTATTTAGGTAATAGCGCGCGTCGACGAATTTGGAACACCGCGACTAATCGAGCTCAAATCAGCTGTCATTCACTCCCCGAAAATATTATTAGTGCTGAAGTGCGAGCCTTGAGTGATAATCGTATTTTTGTGTTACAAACTTTGCGTTCTCATGATCAATACAATACCACTATTTATGGTTTTGCAGACCGTTATCGGGGGATCTACGATGAGCGAGAGGTATTATTTATTAACCCGCTCGATATCGCTGAACTTGGCTTTAAAGAAGGCGCTTTGGTTGATATTGAAACCCTCTGGGCCGATAATATTGAACGTAAGGTGAAGGGTTTTAAACTGATTGCATATGCTATTCCACGAGGGAATGTTGCTGCTTATTTTCCAGAGGCAAATCCGCTTATTCCTCTAACGAGCAAGGGCGACCTAAGTGACACGCCTACCTCTAAATCCGTGGCTGTGGTGTTGACTGCGTCGGCCGACTCAGAGATTGCGATTGCGCTTAGTTGAGATTGTTGGCAAATTGTTGGTCTAGCGTTGCTGTGTCGCTTTCTCGCGAGGCTGCTAGCCAGCGGATGATTCGTTGCTGATGTTCGGGATGGTCACGGGTCAGGGCTCGCGCATGCGCACAGGACTCGAGCCGCCAAAAAACCTTGTTGCCTGTAAGTTGCCGGTAAATTGTTTCTCCAGCTTCGATAGGGACCACTTGATCTGAAGCACAATGAACTACCAGCGAGTTGAGTCCTGGGAGCCGAGATAGTGACTCTGCACTGGCGTAGTCATCCCGCATTAACCAACCTGCCAGCCAAGCATAAAGCTGACTTAACTTACCTTTATTTAGGATGTATTTGGTTTCTTCAACATAGCTACTAAAGGATGAATCGATAATCATACCGTCGATCTGAATGGGCTTATCAGCCAAGGCTCTCATTAAAATATTACCGCCGGTGGAAGTCGCAATAATAAAGCTGGCTTGTTGCGACTGGAGCGCAAGCTGCTCAAAGTAATCTAATATACTAAGCGCGTCTAAATAGGCAGCTTGGTCACTGACTTGACCACTAGAGTGGCCGAAGCCCGAGTAATCAAAAACCATGACGTCGTAGCCGTGTTCGATTAACCAATCAACTTTTTCTTTGGTTTGTTCCATGTGCCCACTGTTGCCATGAAAGTGGGCGATGATGCCTGCAGGCTCAAGCTGTTGACTGCGAGGAAGCCACAGATAGGCGATATCGTTACCGGAACGAGACTTCATCCAACGAACTTCTGGATTGATGGTGTCCGCTTTTGAAGGGGAAAAGAATAGTTTGTTGGAGCAGCCGCTAAGACTTAGAAATAACAAGCTGATAAGTATAAGGCGCATCGCATTCCTCCGTTTATAACATTTACGGAGGTTTATCATGAAAGGATCAGTTGGTTTTATTGAGCTTTGATTGGGTGTCAGGCTCAGTGATTTAGCTTGGACGCTTCTATCAGTTGTCTCACTTGTTCGACAGGCAAGGGTTTTGCGAAGTAATAGCCTTGCAAGTAATCAACCCCTAACTCGGTTAATTGATTCATTTGTCGTTCGGTTTCTATGCCTTCGGCAACCACGCTGTGGTTCAGGGACTTGGCAATATGCATCACGGCTTTAATGATGGCATAGCCATTGGTTTCCATACGACTGACAAATGAGCGGTCAATTTTCACGGTATTAACCGCTAAGTCTTGCATTATTGATAATGAAGAATAACCCGTACCAAAATCATCGATAGAAACCTTTATTCCCTTATCTTGTAGATCTTTAATTTGCTGCGAGAGCAGCACAATATCGGAGGTGAACACTGATTCGGTCATCTCGATATGTAGTTGTTCAGGGTGTAGTTGACTCGCACTTAATGCGTGCTCAACAATCTCAATAAAGTCCTGATCTTGAAGTTGTATGACTGATACGTTCACACACACCGCGAATTGCTGTTGGGCGGGCCAAAGAGCGGCTTCTTGGCAGGCTGAATTTAACACCCAGACGCCTATTTTTCTAATTAATCCATATTGCTCGGCAATACTAATGAATTCATCGGGTGAAATCCATTCACCATTAAATTGCCAGCGGATTAGCGCTTCGAAGGATACTATTTGTTTATCGGAAGAGCGTAAAATAGGCTGAAACACTAAACTGAATTGTTGTTTATCGATGGCCTGACTCAGTCCATCTTTCAGGCGTAATTCTCGGTGAATTTTCTGCTCTAATTGTTGCGAAAATAGGCCCACTGTCGAAGGACTTAGTTTTTTTTGCGCATACATCGCTGTATCGGCTAAACGGATAAGACTGTGTTCATCTTGGGCATGTTCAGGATAAAACGCGATCCCCACCGTAGCGCCCACCGATAAACGATTATTTTCAAAGCTATAGGCCTCTGAGAGTGTTTGTATCACCTTATTTGCTAATGCAATGGCGGGTTGATGGTCGCTATTTTCTAGTGCCAATAGAAATTCATCGCCGCCCCAACGACAAAGTAATTGTTGGTTGGTGGCTAGTTGTTTTAATCGAGTCGCGGTATTGGTCAGCACCTGATCTCCGGTGTCGTGACCGATGGCATCGTTAATTTTTTTGAAGCCATCTAGGTCAATAAATAGCAGCGCAAGGTGTTGCTTGGCTTGGGCACTTTGTTGAAGTTGTTGTGCTAAATGCTCTAAAAATGCGGAGCGATTAAATAGACCCGTGAGCGGGTCTAGATTCGACAACTGGTAAATAGTCCGTGTGCGTTGTTCTACTTTTTTTTCCATCTGTTGGACTAAGGTGACATTTTGGTTTTTTAGCATAATTGCTTGCTGAGTGAATGCTGCATTGCGTTTGGCAACGACTAACATCGCTAAGCTGCAAATAATACCTAACATGCCCAAGACCTGTCGCTCGTACTGACCTGAGAGCAACAGCGCTAAGGCTGGAAACGCAACCGTGCTCGACGCATAAAACATGGCGGTATATTTATGTCCAGCCAGAGTCGTGGCCGAGCCGCCAGCCATTGCGGCAACGATAATCATATGTGTGCTTAGATCGAGATCTGAGCTGTATTTACTGGTGATCACATACACAATATAGGTCGACCACATTAAAGCGGTTAGATTGGCACCGATAATAAAGCGTTGAATGGCTTTTACTTCATCGAGTTTGGTGCTTTGCTGGTGACGTTTCCACCACCATAAATCGATTAAACGCAACAATAACAAACTGCTCATGAGTAGCCACCAAGCATGTTTAAACGATTCAATTTGGGGGATATTAAAGGCGAACACGAGTATGCAGGAGGCAATTATTGAAATCAATACTCCCGAAAAAGCGTTGTCATAGAGTAAATTAGCCGCATCTCGTTGGCTATGAGCGATGAGTTGGTCCTGATTGATGGTTGTTTACCTTTAGGTTGTTACTTAATCAAAACGGATCGTCAGATAGACGAATAAATTTTAGCATGCTGTTACTTATCAGCCTTTAATCTCGAAGCTTTACTCGCTGATGATTAAATGAAGCTTTTGGTGTTCAAACAAAGCATAGACCTAATGTGTGAAAGCTAGCAATCATCGCTTTACTCTAAGCTTTGTCGCCGTTAATAATAGAAATCACTAATGGTTTTTTTAAAAGGCATATGCAAAATGAATATCAAGAAGGTCGATCTGAATCTTTTGGTGTATTTAAATGTGCTATTAGAAGAGCGTAACGTCTCTCGTGCGGCGAATAAGCTTGCTTTGACTCAACCTACCATGAGTAATGCTTTAAAGCGTTTGCGTGAGCTGTTCGATGATCCTTTGCTGGTGCGTACTGCAGAAGGGATGAGTCCCACCGAAAAAGCGACCAAATTGAAACCTGAGATCGTGAGTTTATTGAGCCTGGCGGAAAAAATAACTCAGCCAGATAAAGACTTCTCGCCCGCACAAAGTCGGCTTACGTTTCGTGTAATGTGTAACGATTATATTGAGGCAGCCTTGTTAGCACCATTTATTCAAAGTTTGTTAGAGTGCGCGCCTAATCTTAGTTTCGACTTGTATGGACCGGGTGATATTGGACTGGCCGATATGGAAAAGGGCCACATTGATTTAGCCTTGAACCGCTTTACCAGTTTACCGAAGACTTTTCATCAATCGAGTATTTGGCGTGACAACTTTTGCTGTTTAGTACATCAGGAGCATCCTTATGCGCAGGCGCTCGATCTAGACAGCTATTTGACGGCAGAGCACATCTGGGTAAACCAAACGGGTTGGGGAGCGGAAACTTCGCTTGTGAACAATAGAGGAGGGCAGCAATTTTCGTGGGTTGATGAAGCGCTCGCGCAACTGGATAAAACGCGCAATATTCGAGTTTATACCCGTCACTATGGCCTCACATCCTGGCTGTTGAGGCAACCTAAGCTGATTGCGACACTGCCTCGCCGTCAGGCCATGTTATACAAAGATGATCCTCAGTTACGATTGGTTCGAGTCCCATTTCAAATTGTCCCCATAGAAATTAAGATGATTTGGAGTCCTTTGCTGCAGCATTCGAAGGCGCATCAATGGTTGCGGCGTTCGTTATCGACCTTTGCGAGTACTGTGGTTGACCGTTGAGCGATTACTATTCATAAAATCTATACCTTATATTGAAAAGTAAAATTTTATTTAGTTGTGTATGGACGTTACCTTAAAGGTGAAGCTTGGTTGAGCGGCGCTTGATTCAACACAACAGAATAATGATTAGTATAAGGAAGTTAACCATGAATATATCACCCCACAGCACTCAAGGTTACCAACATCGAGAAGAGCTTTTTATTGACGGGTCGTTACTTGTGTTTGTCGAACAACAACTCTCAAGTCATGAGGGGGGGGCCGTGGATGACTTTCTTGAAGCCTTAGCCATTTTGGTCGACGAATTTGGCCCTCGTTATCGACGCTTAAATCAAAATAGTCAGGAGATGAGCTGTGATGAACACCTCTCTCGGTGTCAGCAAAGTTTAACGATGTCCACGGCAATTAATATTAGTCGCGGTAGTAGTAAGGCGGTACTGGATCAACACAGCTGTGCGATCCCAAGTTGTATTTTTGATGCGCTATTGACCGCGATGATTGCTCACCAGCGTGGATGGGTATTGTCCTTAAGTACGAGCAAGCCATTAGAGGCTGTTCTGATGGAAGCATTGTTTAAGCGTGCTCAGCAGTTAATGAATTTGAGTGATGTGCAAGTTGAGGTATTACCTCCATTAGATAATGTGGCCTGTATTGCACAAGCTCGTCAGCAAGCTACTTTTTCGGAAAGGTCTTTAGTGAGCCATGCATAGGGCTGTTGAATTTTGCCGAGTGCACGTTTTTTATTGCGGTAAGCCGAGAGGTCCTCTTGTGAGCGACGCAGATAAAAACGTAAAAGCCTTGAATTGAATTCTTCGGACACCGCAATTGACTATTTTTACAGCTTTATTATCTTCTTTGCCGAGAACGATATAGCGAAGACGGTTGCGGGTGCCAATCTAATCTTCACCAAATGGCTTAAAAATAACACACAAGCTTAACCGGCGGTGTCAGCGAAGCGCTTATAGGAAGGGCATATTTGTGGTGATTGAGCGCACTTCAACTGTAAAACAGCGGTGAGTGCATATATATGTATGCGCTACATGCCTTTGATGAGCTATTCTTCATTGAGCATATTCTAAGTATATTTTTTCATAAATTCTACGAGTGGTAGCGGTTTGTCAAAATAGTAACCTTGATAAGCATTAACACCACGACTGAGTAGATAATCCAGTTCACTCTGCTGCTCAATACCTTCGGCGATGGTTTGTACTTTCAGACGTTGGGCCAGATCGATAATATTTTCCAGCAATTTGATTTTATGAGTATCATGAATTGCTTGTACAAAGCTCCTGTCTATTTTTAAGTAGTCGGTGTCGATTTGATGTAAATACTTTAATGAACAGTGCCCCGTGCCAAAATCATCGAGGGCAATTTTTACGCCGATTAACTTTAGCTTATCAATCGCGGTGAAATACAGCATGTCATTGGGGAGTTCTTCACGCTCGGTGATCTCAATGATGAGCGTGTGTCCATCTTCGGCGAAGTTCTTGATGAAACGTTCGCACTCCACAAAAAATGCGGGTTCTGTTAATTGCACAGGGCAGATGTTGAATGCGATATGTAAGGGCTTACGCTTGGCGACTGGAATGTTGTTCAGAGCGGTAGTCACTTGTTCAAATAGTAGTGAGCTAATGGCACTAATTTGACCACTTTTTTCGGCGATAGAGACAAAGTCTGCGGGCAATATTAGCCCCTTGGTAGGATGCTGCCAACGCACCAATACCTCTGCGCCATTCAGCTTTCCAGAGGCATCAATCACTGGTTGAAGATAAGCCGTAAACTGTTTATAACAAATCGCTCTAGCGATACTAAAAGAAAGCCAATTAAAGGCATCGATATATTTATAAACCGCCCTTGCACCTATATTACAAATGACCAGCCATAGCGCTATCATAAGACCAAATTTGTTGAACACGTAGTGTACATAAGTTTTTAGGGAGTACTGGTAGTACACTTGAAATAAGTCATTGCCATAACTGGCTTGAGGTAGCGTATTGAAGTCCTCTACCTTGACGACGCTGGTGTGACTAAAAATGTAATCGTTGATCCTTAAATAGCTATTGAAGTTGCCTTCCACATTCTCCAGCATTTCTTTGATATGCTTTGGGTGTATTCCAAAATCGATAAAGTTGCTACCGGAAACTGGGATGGCAATTAGTACCTCGCCTTTTTCTTGCTCTTGATCATAGACGTCAAAGATAGTTGAAGGGACAAAAAACATCCGTTTTGATTGCGCAGCATGATTATTGTTCGAGAGCTTAATATCTTGATAGTTGGGTAGTGTGCTGCATTGTATTTGTCGTTGATTTACCCAACTGATACTTCTTATATTGGAGCTACTTAATACCGCATTTTCTGCTCGAGCCTTAAACAGCGGGCAATCCTTGGGCATTTGCATATCTTTAAATGAATACTCATAAAAGTTATTCATATCTTTGGTCATTGAATTGAGTTGTTGGTAGATGGCGGCGGAGTGGGCCATCCCTTCATTCTCAACATTTTGGTAGGCTAACAGGCAGATGAAAGCGAGTCCAAAAAAGTTCGAAATCCAAATAAAGGTTCTGCTACTGATATAGGTCGATAATTGCATAGTGACGATGTGCGGCGCTTTATCTTTTTTACATACTATGTTGATATAAACGATGATATGCAAGTTAATTTATTGTCGATGATGTCGCCGTTCTTATCTGTTCGTATCGCTGATCGGTCACACTGTAAAATAATTGTAAGATCTCGCAAAATTATTATTACGTAGCATAAGGTAGCAAAAAACCGTTTACCTTGATCAATTAACCATATTTTTGGATAAACGCTGCGAGCGCGAGCGGTCCATCAAAGTAGTGGCCTTGATAATAGTTTACCCCTCGACTGAGCAGAAAATCGAGCTCACACTGTTGTTCTATACCTTCGGCAATCGTTTGCACTTTTAGGCGCTGAGCGAGGTCGATAATATTTTCTAGTAACTCTATTTTGTGGGCATCGTGGATCGCTTGCACAAAACTCCGGTCAATTTTTAAATAATCAGTGTCGATTTGATGTAGATATTTGAGAGAACAATGGCCAGTACCAAAATCATCGAGGGCCATTTTCACGCCGATTGATTTCAATCGTTCGATCGCGACAAGATACTCATCGCCATTGGGGAGTTCTTCACGTTCCGTGAGTTCAACGATCAAAACATAGCCATATTTGGCAAAGTTTTCGATAAAGTGCTGGCAATCGGTAAAAAAAACGGGCTCGGTTAATTGGATCGGACAGATGTTGAAGGCGATATGTAAGGGCTTACGATTGACCTCGGGAATATTGTTTAAGGCGATACTCACTTGTTGAAATAATTGACCACTAATGGCACTGATTTGCCCTGTTTTTTCTGCGACGCCAACAAAGTCACTCGGCAAAATCAGTCCTTTATTTGGATGTTGCCAGCGCACTAGCACTTCACCGCCAATTGGCAGGCCTGAGGCATCAAATACGGGCTGTAGATAAGCGGTAAAGTGCTTATTTTTTATGGCTCGTGAAATACTAAAACTTAGCCAATTGAAGGTGTCGATATAGTTATAAACTGCTCTTGCTCCAACAGTGCTGATAATGAGCCATAGTGCAATGAGTATGCCGAATTTGTTGAAGAGGTATTGCAGATAAGTTTTTAATGAATATTGATAATAGACCTGAAACAAGTCATTGCTATAACGTGGCTTAGCCAGTTTTTTGAACATTTGGACTTGGCTGATAGATGAACGACTAAAAATGTAATCTCCTAGCTTTAAGTAACTATTAAAGTTTGCTTCAACATTTTCTAACAACCCCATGAGATGCTGAGGGTGTATGCCAAAATAAATATAGTGCTCGTTTGATACCGGGATCGTTATCAGTACCACCCCTTTTTCTACAATCTGAGAATTAACACTAAAGATGGTCTGCGGAACAAAAAATATCTGTTGATGTTGGGCCGCACTGTATTTGGGGGAAAGTGACACGCTTTGATAATTGGGTAAGCTACTGCAGAGTAATGTTTTCTGATACACCCAGCTAACACTTCTCACCACCGAGCTGTTGAGTATGGTATTGGTTGCCTGCTGGGTAAACAGAGGGCAGTCTTCGGGTAAATGGATATCTTTAAATGAAGTGCTATATAAGTCTTTTACCTCACTCATCATTGAATTGAGTTGTCGGTAGACCGATGCGGAGTGCGTGCTCGCTTTGTCTTCGATGTCTTGATACGCAAATATACAGATGAAAGCGAGTCCAATTAGGTTTGAACTCCATATAAAGCTTCTCATGTGAATATAGCTTGATAATTGCATAGTGAAGATTATTAATTTTGTATTATAAATTTACTATGTTGACATAAATATTCACTCTTAAGTTAATTAATTATCAGTTTTGAGTGCTTGCTCAATTGCTCATGTATCAGTATTCGCGCTTGAACACCATCTTGGGTCATAAAGGACGAAGTCCAGTTTACTATCGTGGGCAACAAAGGTGGTTTTGGAATAAGTAATACTTTGTGCGATGGGTCACTTTTAGGCATCGTTGAGAGTACCAGTATTCAAGACCTCCAGTCGGACGACTCCCCAAACTGTCAGAAGGTAAATGCCTTTATCCCTTGATATTTTACATATGTTTGATCACTGCCACGCCGAATTCAGAACAACTGACTTCGCTGGCTTGCTCAATCATTCGGGCAAAGTCGTAGGTGACGGTGCGGGCCGCAATGGCCCCCTCTACGCCTTGGCTAATCAGTTGTGCGGCTTCCGTCCAACCAATGTGTTTCAGCATCATTTGGGCGCATAGAATAATTGAGCAAGGATTAACCTTATCTTGCCCCGCTAGACGTGGGACTGTGCCATGGGTGGGTTCGAAAAAGGCCACTTCACTACTTAAATTAGCGCCAGGGGCGATACCTATACCGCCGACATGGGCGGCTAGCGCATCGGCCAGTAGATCGCCATTTTGGTTCATGGTGGCAATTACATCATAGTGCTCTGGATGTAAGGTGACTTGTTGAAACATATTATCGGCAATCACGTCTTTTAGTACCAATGGTGCTCGTCCATCGTCACGCGGGATTTCTAACCAATAGCCATTGGGATGTCTTTGCGCAGCAAATTCTTGTTCGGCTAATTCATATCCCCAGTTTTTAAAGGCTCCTTCGGTGAACTTCATAATATTGCCTTTATGCACCAGGGTCACCGATTGCCGCTGGTGGTCTAAGGCATATTGGATGGCGTGGCGGATCAGTCGCTTGGAGCCCTGCTCTGAAATATGTTTAATGCCAATGCCGCAGTGTTCACTAAAACGTAACTTAGTCACGCCCATTTGTTGTTGTAAAAATTCGATGATGCGCTCGGCATCAATACTATCGGCCTTCCACTCTATGCCGCTATAAATGTCTTCGGAGTTCTCTCTAAAAACCACCATATCGGTTAGTTCAGGATGTTTGAGTGGGGAGGGCACGCCTTTAAACCAGCGGATTGGGCGAATATTAACGAATAGGTCCATTTCTTGGCGAAGCGAAATGTTTAGAGAACGAAAACCGCCGCCAATAGGGGTTGTGAGGGGCCCCTTTATGGCAACTCGGTGTTCTCTAATCGCGCCGAGAGTTTCTTGTGGAAACCAATCGCCGTCGTACATGGCAGCAGCTTTTTCACCATTGAATACCTCCATCCACATGATCTGACGTTGCTTTCCATAGGCCTTGGCCACTGCGGCATCGACCACCTTAAGCATCACAGGGGTGATATCGACTCCGATTCCGTCGCCTTCGATATAGGCAATAATTGGAGTATTGGGTACTTGCAAGCCATGCTGTGGGTCGAGGGTTATTTTTTCTCCGCCAGCGGGAACGACAATATGTTGGTAATCCATTCGAGTGGCCTTTGAGTGTAACAACAAATGTTTACTCTACTTGGGGCGAAGCTCAAGGGCAATTGTCGTCACCGCGAGAAGTGAACTTGTCGCGGTTTTTATGACGGACTGAATAAGCAAGCGACAAACCTTGGCTCAGTTCAGCTCTGTTTGGGCTTGCTTAGTCTGGCGCAGCTGCCGGCGCAAAATTTTACCAACATTGCTTTTGGGCAACTCTGTTCGGTACTCGATCAATTTGGGGATCTTGTAACCGGTGAGGTGTTTACGGCAGTGCTTTTTAATCTCTTCGCGACCGACTCTCGCCTTACAGACCACAAATAATTTGATCTGTTCTCCGGTGATATCATCAGCAATGCCAATCGCTGCGGCTTCGACGATCGAGGGGTGTAAGGTAGCCACTTCTTCAATTTCGCTCGGAAATACATTAAAGCCAGACACAATAATCATGTCTTTCTTACGATCTTCGATGAAGAAATGCCCTCTTTCGTCCATCCGGCCAATATCTCCGGATTTAATCCATCCATCGTCACTAAGTACTTCGGCAGTTTCTTCGGGTTGGTTCCAATAGCCTTTCATCACCTGCGGCCCCTTGATTTGCAATTCGCCAATACCGCCCATTTCTAGTTCTTGTCCTTGTTCATCGACAATGCGTATTTGCGTGCTGGGCATCGGCACCCCAATAGATGCAATGAAGGATTGCTGCTGGTGGGTTCCTGCTGCAACAACGGGTGAACATTCGGTTAAACCGTAACCTTCAATTACCGGCATTTGGGTGAGTTCTTGCCATTGTTCGGCGATATGCTTTTGGGTAGCCATCCCGCCACCGATGGTAAAGCGAGCCTTCGAAAAATCCAGTTGGCGAAAACCAGCATGATTGAGCAAGGCATTAAATAGGGTATTCAGGCCAAAAATCATGGTGAAGGGGTAATTACGCAAGTCGCGAACAAAACTGTCGAGGTCGCGGGGATTGGTAATCAATAAGTTATTTCCGCCAATATGCATAATAAACATCATGCTCACAGTATTGGCAAAAATATGGTATAGCGGCAGCGGCGTCACGGCGTGCTCTTTATCATAGAGGGTGCGAGGCCCAAAGTGATAGTAGACTTGCAGCACGTTCGCGACGACATTGTGATGGGTGAGCATTGCGCCTTTCGCCACGCCAGTGGTTCCGCCAGTATATTGTAAGTAGGCGATGTCATCGCCAGTGAGATGAGGTTTTTTGTAAACTAAGCTCTTGCCTTGGGTGAGCGCTCTACGCATCGAAATTGCGCCAGGCAGATTGTATTTAGGCACCATTTTTTTAACGTACTTCACGACAAAGTTAACCAGTGTTCGCCGATGCGGTGCTAATTGATCGCCAATGCTGGTGAGGATCACATGCTTGAGCTGGGTCGACTTAATCACCTGTTGCAGACTATTGCCAAAGTTAGTGACCGCGACGATTGCTGTGGCGCCAGAATCACGTAACTGATGTTTTAGCTCGCGCGGGGTATAAAGTGGATTTACATTGACCACCACTAAACCCGCCCGCAGAGCGCCAAATAAAGCGATAGGATATTGCAGCAAGTTAGGCATCATCAGCGCGATCCGCTCCCCCTGCTGCATGCCTAAATATTGCAGGTAAGCGGCGAAGGCAAGAGACTGTTGATCGAGTTCTTGGTAGCTGAGTTTGTGTCCCATGTTGACAAAAGCGGTCTGCTCAGCATATTTTTTGGCACTATGGTCAAATAATTCCAAAATATTTTGGAAGCGTTCCGTGTCAATGCTTGCCGGAACATCTTCTGGGTAGCTTTTTAGCCAAGGTTGTTCTGTTGAATTCATTTTCTATCCTCGCCCTCGGTTTAGCATTGCGACAGCTTGATCAAATTCAGCATCAACAATGGGTTAGTGATCTCACTAACGATGGGCTACTTGTTAACGCTCGCAAGGTTAGCCTATCAGCTGCATAAACCCTAGCGCATTTTTGTAAATGGTTGAGCTAAATCGTCCGATTATTGGGAGGTTTTATAGCTTTAGCCAAATTTTCAGCAGAAATCTTATGAATACAGTAGCTTGTTGGTTTTTTGAACTATATATCTTGGGCTACTAATTAGATTGGAGTGGAGGTTTTGTCTCATTGTACCTATGACTGGTGATTGCGATTAAGGGCGCTGTAATTTACGTAACATCCTGTGGTCGTTTGCGATATGATCGAGCCGCATAGCTAGTTTTAGAGGTTTACAATGGCGCGTCAGGTTACATACACCTATCAAAACACCACCAAGGTGATTAATTTTTCTTTCGATAAATATTATGACATTCACGAAGCGGTGGCGGCCGCGGAAGGGATCGATCTTCATGCTTTTTTGGCAATGGAAAAACAGCTTGCCATGTCAACTCGCGATAAAGGAACCCTGAAAGCATATCGTGAAAAAGAGTTTCAACGTTTGGGCTTTAGTCATATTCGTTTTTTAAAAGATGAAGAAAAAACTTAGGCTTGCTGTCGTTAGTTGGGCAAGGGGAGCTGTTTAATCAGAGATGGGGTCCAGCAAGGTCCTTAAGTGGAAATACGGCGCACAGCGCTGTTTGGTTTATTGGCATTAAGCAGGGTCGGCAATCTATATGCGGACAACAATGCTGTTCCCTATATTGAGGGGAGAGACAAGGCTCTCTGTGGCTGTTCGATATTTATCGATGAGGGTGGGACCTACAAGTTAGCAGGCACCGTCTGTTGGCCCATTTCCACCATGGCTTGACCAAGTTATAGCAAGCAGTGACAGCGAGCTAGAAGATGAAACTCTGTGTGCCCAACCAGTCGTTGATGCTACCTCTTCCGGTGGGGGAGCCTTTGGTGGGGTGCGGTCGGCGATGTTGGCTATTCTGTTATGGGTTCGCCGTGCGCGACGCTAAGTGAAATAGAATCAGCTGATTCGTTTTTTAGCTATTTCGCTGATTCTTTATATTGCCCTAGCTGATCTTACCGTTTTTATTGATTTGGCTTTGATTGACTCAGGGTTTATTTGGCCGAACCACCATTTGTCGCTGGAACCATAGAGTGACATAATTGAATCATACTGTGACATAATTTACCCATAGAGTGACAAATTTGCCCCATACCTTGACGTAAGGTATGTTGGTTTAAGGTTTGTTGCACATGGGTATTTTTATGTACATCAGAAGCTTGTGAAAACCCTCACCGAATAAAAACATCTTTAAGTTTGCTAGCGTCAAAGTTAATAGTGCTAACTGAATGCGCCGCAATACGTGTTTGGCGTTACCCCGTAAAAACCATAATCTCTCGCCCGCTGTAAGCCCTTGGGCAATATATGCTGCAAGGTAAGCTTTAAGAATGTGAAGGTCGGCAAGGTCATGTATGTCGTGCTGGGTAAGCATGCATCGAATGAAGAATGATGACTAACCAATAGTTTTGTCGAGTTATCGCAACACTAACGTGCTTTTGCCCCGTTCTGTGTTAGCAACGGGGTAAAAGCTTTCGCCTACGGCGACGTCATTAAGCTTCAACGAGCAAAGCTTAGCTAAGCAAAAAGAAAGCTCGCCCTGCATCTTCTTAAACCCTGCGTTGCTCATTCTCAAGGGCGTTGAAGTAAACACTACGCTCAAACAGACTTCAACTTTGCACCCTTGTTCATTTGCGCTACTCGGCGAAGATGAAGGGATTTAAAAGCGTAATCTTGGCTATCGAGAGTGTGAAAGGTTTTTGTTTTTAGAATGGGTGTCTAGTTTATTCTTTGCTCCCTTGTTCATTTGCGCTACTCGGCGCAGATGATGGGACTTAAAAGCGTAATTTTGGCTAGCGAGAGTGTGAAAGGTTTTTGTTTTTAGAATGGGTGTCTAGTTTATTTGTTCACAAACAGACTTCAACTTTGCTCCCTTGTTCATTTGCGCTACTCGGCGAAGATGATGGGATTTAAAAACACAATCTTGGCTATCGAGAGTGTAAAAGATTTTTGTTTTTAGAATGGGTGTCTAGTTTATTTATTAAGCGGTGAACAGCGCTTCATACGACTTCACGTCGCACGCCCCATTGTGTGTTAGCAACGGGGTAAAAGCTTTCGCCTACGGCGACGTCATTAAGCTTCAACGAGCAAAGCTTAGCTAAGCAAAAAGAAAGCTCGCCCTGCATCTTCTTAAACCCTGCGTTGCTCATTCTCAAGGGCGTTGAAGTAAACACTACGCTCAAACAGACTTCAACTTTGCACCCTTGTTCATTTGCGCTACTCGGCGAAGATGAAGGGATTTAAAAGCGTAATCTTGGCTATCGAGAGTGTGAAAGGTTTTTGTTTTTAGAATGGGTGTCTAGTTTATTTACAAAATTTTGAATTAGTTGAGCTTCCAAGGTTTGCGCACTTTTTAACTGTGTATTTGCGGCTCTTCACCGAATGTAGTGGAAACACTTTCAACAAACATTAATGAGCGAGATAATAAGTAAACGTTCATTAATACCTCGCGACTATGCAAGACACGACGCTTTATCAATCCATTCTTGGATTAACTCATCCTTGAGCTGTTTCATCTGTTGAACTCAATGAGTTAACCCAAACCATCACCGTACGCGTTGACTATGACCGAGGCTCATTAACGGCTTGCCCCTCTTGCGGTAAGGCTGTTCGTCGACACGATACTCGGCGGCGGGTTTGGCGACATTTAGATACCTGTCAGTTTGAAACGCGCATTGAGGCTGAAGTACCTAGGGCTGATTGCCCAGAGCATGGGGTACAAACACTTCAAGTGCCTTGGGCTACCAGTCATAGTCGCTACACAGAGCTGTTTGAGACTCGCGTTATAGACATGCTTAAAGTCAGTTCATGATACGCGGTGAGTAAAACCTATCGGCTTAGCTGGGGAGCCATTGACCGCATGATGACGCGGGCCGTTCAACGCGGCCTGACAGCCAGAACCACCATGAACTACCAAGACCTGTTGGTCGATGAAACGGCATTTAAGAAAGGCCATGACTATGTCACGGTATTATCCAATCGTGATGGTCAGGTGATATCGGTTGAAGACGGTCGAACAGGCCTGAGCCTATCTGCTTGCTTTAAGGCATTGCCCCCTGAGTCAATAATGGTTACACGTTCCATATTGATGGACATGAGCAGAGCGTATATAAACGCAGCATATGATTACTTCGGTGAGCGGGCTAAGCAGATGATAGCCATAGACCATTTTCATATCGCAAAGGTCCTCACTAAAGCGGTTAATGAAGTGAGAAAAAGCGAACTCATGGCGTTGCCCCAGCATTTAAAAAGAGAGTGCCACCAAACACGGTATGGATGGTTAAAACGAAACCGCCACCTACATGGGACATTGAGAGAAAGAGTGAATACGCTGGCCAAAATGATGCAAAATACTGGCTTGAGCTGGATATTTAAAGAGCAAGCAAGGGCCATTTGGTATGGCCATGCAGATAACGCCAAAGCAGCTTGGAATGATTGGTTGGCACTCATAAAGGTCAGTCAAATCAGGCCGATGATGACAGCAGCAGAAACCGTGAAAGCGCACTTAAAGGGCATCATCAATGCGATGCGTTATAAGGTATCAAATGGCTTGGCAGAAGCGATAAATGGAAACATTCAGCGCCTAAAAATACGTTCGATGGGTTTTAGAAATAAAGAACGCTTTAAACGAGCTATTTTATTTCACTTTGGAGGGCTTGATATGACTTTCCACCAAGAACGGTGAAGAGCCGTATTTGCACAGTGTTTCTGGTTTTGTTTGCGTCATTTGTCAAAGCAATCAATGAAAGAAATGGATCGGCGATTGATTGATGCCGAGTAAAAAACTAAGGTAGACAATGGGTTAATATCAAATCATTAATTGATGAGCGAATGTGATGAAGGTCATGTTTTTTGTGATAGGCCGCACGTGCAGCCTACTTAGCGTTAGATGAAAATCATGAATACAAGTCAGTGGATAGATTTTGGAATATCGGAGACGGAAACAGCACTTGCACTGCTATATTCATATATGCAGTTTAAGAAAATGCTAGCTTCGGAAAATGATGTAAATCTGATTAATAGGAACCCTGAGTTCTGGATGTTACACACTGGCTCCGTACAACATACGTTGTTTTTATATCTTGGTAGGATTTCGGATGACTCAAGAGGTACTAAATCATTTTCTGGCTTAAAAAATCATTGCATTATGAATGTATCGGATTTTTCCAGAGATGAATTTTTAAAGAGAAAACCAAACATCCTTAGTCTAAATGAAAGTTTTCTGAATGGTAAAGTAGAGCCAACTAAGGAAGATCTTGCTAAGCTTTTTAAAACCTCCTCAGAACATAACCAGTTTCTTAGGGGTGCGTGTAAGAAAATACGAAGTGAGGTTTTTGCTCATGCTATTCTTACAGAAAAACATGAATACTCACATCTTTTTGAACAAGTTAGTCTTGAAAGAATTGAGAGTTCTCTATTGGCATTCTGGTCAATTTCACAACATCTATGGCAGTGCTATCACAACGCCAGAACGATCAGAGTTGAAGTCTTGGAGTACCCTGAAAAAGAGCGTATATTCAAAAATACTGCAGAGGCTATCCGTGGCATCATCTAATCGGGTAGCCGGAGGTGTCTAACCTCCAGCCCCCACAACACCCTGCATGCGGCTCCGCACAGGGCGTTTCCTGAAAACGGTTAAAATACAACGGCCGATTAGCTCCTTTGCATTCCAATGATGGCTTCTGTTTTTTGCGCCATGACTCCTCAGTCCGGTCGGATACGGAGACAATGAGCTGCACAGGCTCCTCATTGATTTTCAGGTTCAGGCCTTCACCATGTCCCAACCATTACGATGGGCGTTGGGCTACTATGCCGTCTGCTGACTTCTGCTTAATCACCGTTTGAGTTACCCCAAATAGCGCTATCGTTGTTCATCGTATTTGCTCACTTAAGTTGATGAGACTTAAGTGCCAGGCCTGTTTGAGCTAGCGGCCAAGCTAGTGAGTTTAACGATCGCCTGTTAAGCAGATCTCCCCAGATAAGAACATGCACTGTCTCTGCACTGCTGCATCATTTACGGTGGCCGTTAGATCACATGGCTTCGTTGTCTTGTGCCAACTCGCCTCCAGCCTACGCCTCATATGATGTTCTTGTTCATCAGCTCGCAGATTTGCGTCCGGCTTCCTTCAGACATTCCCTCGCGGCAATGCCCTTGCCATTCGCTAGTAGTTAGCGTTTAATAATCAGAATGTTATTAAACGGTGACCTTCCTACAGAGGACTTTCACCTCATTAGTTCATGCCCATGCTGGGCGTACACAAGGCGCTAAAGTCGGACGCTCAATGCTACGTTTCGCTCTTGCGAATGGCTTCGCCATTTTGTCGCAACGCTACACTCCCGCATTGGCGCCGCTTAGCTTGGCGTTAGGTCTCAGTGTTACCAACAAGGATGTGTATGTATAAATTAATAATAGTTTTAATAAGTTTTTTGCTAATCAGTTGCGCAAGTACCCAAGACTCAAGTTTTAGGCCTCAAACGTTCGAGACCAAAGGTTCCTATGTTCATAGTGTAACTACCACGGAGTACCCTGAAACTCTGGCTGGTTTCAAACTTGTTTCTGTGACTCAATATAATAAAGATGGCACTGATATCAGTGTTGCTTACAATTACTTCTCAGATACAACACCTATTGTACTAACTGTTTATAGCTATCCAGCACCAGATTTTATTTCAATTGGCTCACCAGATGACGTTGTAGAGGATATGAGACTTCAACTGTTTCTGAACAGGTTTAATGGTACAAAAAACTATATCTTAAAGAACAAAAGTAATGCTGAATTAACTTCTGAAGGTCCATTTGAGATATCACAAGACAACTTACAGCCTCCAGGTATGGTTGCAAAGTTCAAATATTCTGAACGGTTTGCTGGTGAGTTTATGGATTTACGCTCTTCTTTGTATCTGTTTCAAGTTGGTGAATCACTATATAAATATCGAATTACGTATCCTGAAACTGTAAATGTCGATTCACAAATAAGTGAGTTTATGAATCAACTTGAACTTAAATAAAGACCTAACAAGAAATTCAACTGGAAGATGTAGTTGATCCGATTCTTCCTTACTTTCTCTAATCCGAAACGCCTTCGAACAAGTGAATGCTCTAACAAGCTTCTGTCCAAAAGTGTGTTTGGGGGCGGCAAACATACGAAATGCACTATGCCATATTATGGTTCTATTTTATGTCAAACTATGGTTCAAATTTTGGATTTGCATTAGATGTAACGCTGGTCCTTATGTCACTTTATAGTTCCAGCGACACCATTCGCCCGCTTTCTAAAAAACTGTCAAAATAAACCTGCATCGAGCTGTCATTTCTGGTAAATTACGCTCGCATTTTAATATGCCACTAACAAGCTGTCTCAGGGAATACTGCATTGCAGTTGAGAGCGTCCACCCCAAGGAGCGGGCCAGCAATTTGGACGAACCAGTTCGCTTGTTAATGAGAATCTTATGCAACATTTATTTGCCAATATCGTCGGCCTTTCGGGGACCGCTTTAGTCGTAGGAGCTTTCTTCCTACTCCAGTTAGAACGCTTAAACCCAAAACAGCTCAGTTACAACTTAATGAATCTCAGTGGTGCAGTATTGTTGCTGATTAGCCTATGCATCAACTTTAATTTAGCCAGTTTTATTATTGAACTGTTCTGGATTAGTGCTTCGCTAGTAGGCATTGTCAAATACCTTAAACGCTCGCCGGCGATGGCTTAAGTCCCGTGTAGTTAAGCATTCTATATACGGAGTGCTTAACTTTAATGGCTATCCTTCTATCCTTTAACATATAATTTACCATCTTGCTTAAAGCGATCTTGTCGGAACTCTAGTGACGAACATTGCCTAAAATCCTGAAAGCTTTGTATGCTAATACTATGGCTTATTTGCAGTAGACGCATGTGGAATCCTTACATCCCGAGTTACAGGCAATTAGTTATCAGCTAGAGCAACAGCTTTTAGGTAAGCCGCAAGTGGTGCGTTTGGCTTTAAGTTGTCTACTGGCTAAGGGGCACTTGTTAATTGAAGATTTGCCCGGAGCAGGTAAAACCAGCCTCGCAAAGTGGTTGGCCAGTAGTTTTGGTTTGAGTTTTCAACGGATCCAATTTACCAGCGATTTGTTGCCGGCCGATATCATTGGAGTATCGGTATTTGAGCCATCGACTCAACAATTCAGTTTTCATCCGGGGCCTATTTTCCATCATTTAGTGCTGGCCGATGAACTCAATCGTGCCAGTCCAAGAACCCAAAGCGCTTTGTTAGAAGCAATGGAAGAGCAACAGGTGAGTACCGATGGCAACAGCTATCCACTGGCTTCACCATTTTTTGTGATCGCCACTCAAAATCCACGCGAACAGCTCGGCACTTTTGATCTACCTGAATCGCAGTTGGATCGCTTTGCAATGCGCCTCAGTATTGGCTATCCCGACCTTGGGTCTGAAATGGCGATGCTGAAACGGGAGCAAAATGCCACACCAGCCCTATCGTCGCTGACCATTGAGCAATTATTAGCCCTGCAACATGAGGTTCAACGGCTGCATTGTAGTGATGCCTTGCTCGATTATTTATTACGCTTAATTCACTTTAGTCGGCAATTGGAAGGCGCTCATCCTTTGTCTCCTCGCTGCAGTTTAACCCTGTTAGCTTGCGCCAAAGCTTGGGCTTTTGTTCACCATAAGAAGCATGTTTCGCCAGATGATTTACAGGCGGTTTTTACAGCGGTTAGCGCTCATCGTTTGGGACGCGGTGACAGTGGTGAAGCCTATGCTAAACATATTTTGGCAGAAGTTGATCCCTATCGCGATTTACCTTCGGGAGAATAGCATTGCGGCTGACTGAGCGATTAAAGCATTGGCGAAAGCAGCGAGTGGAGGCGTGGTTGGCTCGGCGGATCCCAGCGGCGTCTTCGTTGACGCTCAATCGAAAGAACTTATTTATCTTGCCAACCGCCTTTGGTTGGTCTTTTTTATTGACCCTAGTGACCTTACTCACGATTGGGACCAACTACCAAAATAACCTTATTTTGGCTCTGAGTTTGTGGCTGTTGGCGTTGTGGTTACTGTGTTTAATCCTCTGCCATCAGAATTTGTCAGGGAGCTTGCTGCAGTTACGTTATACCGCTGAAGGTCAATGTGACCAGCCGTTACGTTTGTTGTTAGCCTTGGACAAAACCGCCGATAAAAGAGCCCTCGCAGTCGTCGGGCAATTAAGCGCTTGGCAGGGGCCTCAGGCGAGTGAGTATAGCGCAGGGTGCTTGGCGATTGATATTACCGTGAGTCAACGTGGCCATTGGCCCTTACCTCGAATTGATATTTCGAGTGTTTATCCTTTAGGTCTATTTCGATGTTGGACACGGGTTGATTTTAACGCCACGATCACAGCTTATCCGGTACCGCTTGCGGGGTTTCCTTGTCCTGTGGCTGAGTTGGCCGGAGAGCATGATGTTGAACAACTGAGCACCGGTCCACAACCGAACGAGTTTTCTGGCTTAAAGGCTTATCGCAGTGGTGAGCGTAAAAGCTTGTTAGCCTGGAAGCAATTTGCCGCAGGTAGAGGGCTACAAAGTAAGGAATTTAGTGATAATCCGGCACTCGAGTTGCAGCTGACCGATCGCGCTTTAGTTCATTTACCTTATGAGCAGTCCTTATCGGTCCTGGTCTTCTGGGTTCGTCAACTAAATCAGCAGCAACAAGCTTTTAGTTTTCAGTTGGCGCAGCGGCGGCTTGCCAGCGCTAGTGGTAACGAACACTTACAAGCTGCTCTGCGAATGCTAGCGGGGGCTGAGGTGCCTTGATGAACACTTTAGGTGCTCGCAGTATTCATTTATCTCTGGTCTGTTACTTGGCCAGCGCCTTGATATTAATGCCACATCTGCCTTGGTTGCTCGTATTGGTGGGAGGCGCTTGTGGTTGGTGGCGCTTACGAGTGGTACAAGGTTTAGCTAGCCTCCCCAAACCCAGGTGGGTGAAGTTGATCCTGTTATTGATGGTATTGCTGACCTTATGGTTAAGTTACTCGATGGATTTGTTCGACAAGTTAGTGAATGTGGTGATGCTCGGTTATAGTTTGAAATATATTGAGTTACATCAACGCAGAGACTTAGAAGTTTTTGTTCTTACTGGGTTTTTTTTAGCATCATTTTCGTTAGTGTTTTCCAGTCAGCCTCTCGCGGCAGTGTTGGCGCTGTTGGTTTGCTTCATCCATTTGTTGCTTTTGCTCAGTCTGGATGTTCGTTTATCGTTTAAACAGGGAAAAATGCTGGGGCTATGGTTGTTGGCAATGAGTCCCTTAGCGGTGGCGCTATTTGTATTGACACCGCGGCTTGCACCCTTATGGAAAATGCCTCGTCCCGACACTGCTCAAACCGGTTTGTCCGAGGTGGTTCGACCGGGGGATATTAGTCAGTTAATTCGCTCCGACAAACTGGCATTTCGAGCCGAGTTTAGCCAAGCACAAATCAGCACATCGTTGTATTGGCGGGCTATGGTATTAGATCAATTCGATGGTGAACAATGGACCCGCAGTGCTTTAGCTAAACAAATTGTTGAGCCGCCCGACGCGCCGCTCACTACGCTCCCAAGCTACCAATTATTGTTGGAACCAGCGTCCAATAACTGGTTGGCAACTCTTCATCCAAGCGTGCTAAACGGCAGTGGCGCGCAGTTTCAAGCTGATGGTAGCTGGTTGCGAAGTGGTGATAGCTTTGCTCGACAGTTGCTGCGTTTTGGGCAACTTTCCGATGCCGAGTTACAGCCACTTCCGCAGGCTGAACAGCGTCGCCTAAGTACTTTACCGCAAGGGATCCCTGATGCTGTCAGCCGTTTAGCCTCGCAATTTAGCGCGCAAGCTACCGCTCAAAGCTCAGTTGTGCGCACCGAACAAGCGATTGCAGCGATGCAACAGTGGTTTTTAGCACAAGCTTTTGTTTATACCTTAAACCCGCCCGCGTATCCCGCTTGGTTAGGAGTTGAAGAATTTTTGCTTAGGCAGCAGCGTGGATTTTGTGTGCATTATGCGCAGAGTGCTGTGGTATTGGCACGTTTGATGGGGATCCCTGCGCGAATGGTTACTGGCTACTTAGGCGGGGAGTGGCAGCAACCGGGACTGCGAATATCGGTGCGTCATTATGATGCGCATGCTTGGGCAGAGTACTGGAATGGCCAGCGTTGGCTGCGGCTTGATCCTACCGCTTGGATTGCTCCGGATCGGCTTGAATTTAACTTGCAGCAGAGCCCGTCGACAGCAGCTCAGTGGCAAAATATTCATAGTTGGGGACAACGTTTATGGTATAGCCAAGGTTTAAACCAATTAAGGTTGCTAATGGCACAAGCCGATTTTTGGTGGGCAACTTGGGTGCTCAATTTCGATCAAACTCGCCAGTTGTCTCTATTTTCCCGCTTATTAAAGCGTTTGCCGGGAAGTTCTTTGTGGATGTTAACGACTTCTTTATTGTTGCTTGGGATCTTGCTTAGTGCAGTGGCACTTGCCAAACCCTGGCGTTGGCGTTTACCACCGGCGGAGCTAAGGGCGCTACGTTGGCAGTTATACTTACTCGAACGACATGATATTCATCGTCGCTCAGGGGAGACCCTTGATCAGTTTGTGGCGCGTGTCGAGCTAGAATCTCCGAAACATCTTGCCGCCTTACGCCAAACGGTGCGAGCTTATCAGCAGCGTCGCTACCTTGAATAACGGTGAAACGCTTTATTGACGGCTTGCGATCAACATAGCTGGGAAAGATCTTTTTAAAAGTGTAATTCTTTTGATTTTTTGTTTGAACTAACCAGATTATTGTCTGTCTGGCTCGTAAAGTGTCCAGCGATTAGAGTGCAGTAAAGGGAGGATTAATGGATTGGGTTGAATGGTTTGGTTATTTGGCTTCGGTGGTCGTGGCAATATCGTTAACCATGAGCTCGTTGGTGAAGTTACGTTGTTTAAATATGTTCGGTGCAGCGCTGTTTTCCAGCTATGGTTTTGTGATTGGCGCAATGCCCGTAGCGCTCCTCAACTTGTTTATTGTGTTCGCCAATATTTATTACTTGTACGGTATTTTTCGTCGTGTTGACCAGTTTCATATGGTTGATGTCGGGGCGAACAGTCCATTGTTGGCATTTTGGATCAAACAGCATCAGGGTGATATTGAGCGGTATTTTCCGCAGTTTAGTGAAGCCTCGGTTGCGGGGCAAGAATGTTATTTGTTGATGCGAAATTCTGAACCTGCCGGTATGTTAGTGGGTTTGCGGCAACAACAAGAGTTCGATATTAAGTTAGATTATGTGTTTCCGGCTTATCGAGATTTTAAAACTGGTGATTACCTTTATCATCGTTCCGAATTTTTTCAGCGTTTAGGAGTGACTAAAATAGTCAGTTACACGACAATTTCTAAACATCGGCAATACTTAATCAAGATGGGATTTAAGCCTTATCGTCATCGTGATGATTTGTTTGTGTACCGCCTGAGTTAAGGGCGCTATTGGTAATTGGCTTGTTAAGCTCAGTAATTGCTTACTTTAAATCAACATATTAAGTTAAAATAGTGAGCGGTTTGAAACTATTCCAGTTAGGCGATGTTATTTCAGCCAATCTAAGTTGGACTCGCCTGAGCCGCTGACTACACTGAGTTCAATCATTAAAATAACAGCAGGCTTTACGATGTTAATCCAATATCCAGTGACTGATTTACACCGCCATCTCGACGGAAATATTCGCGCCGAAACTATTTTAGAGCTGGGTCGAAAGTTTAATGTAGCCTTACCAGCTAACCAATTAGCTGGATTGGTTCCACATGTGCAAATTACCAAACAAGAACCGAATTTAGTCGCTTTTTTGTCTAAGTTGGATTGGGGAGTTAAGGTACTTGGTGATTATGAAGCTTGCGCGCTGGTGGCCGAACAGAACGTAGAAGATTTGATGAAGGCGAAGATTGATTACGCCGAACTGCGTTTTAGTCCGGGTTATATGGCGATGAGTCACCAGTTGAAGCCCGAAGGTGTGGTAGAAGCGGTGATTGAAGGCGTTCGCCGTGGCATGCAAAAATATGATGTGCAGGTGAAGTTAATTGGCATTATGAGCCGCACTTTTGGTCAGCAGTTTTGTCGTGAAGAGTTGGCTGCCTGTATGGCCTTTCGTGAGCACATTGTTGCAGTTGATTTAGCGGGTGATGAGCTGGGCAAACCCGGCGGGTTATTTGTAGAACACTTCTCTCACGCTCGTGATGCTGGTTTTGCGATCACTGTGCACGCTGGTGAAGCTGCTGGGCCAGAGAGTGTTTGGCAGGCGATTCGCGAGTTAGGCGCGACGCGTATTGGTCATGGAGTGAAGATCATCGAAGATCCGAAGTTAATGGAATATGTGGCGAAGCATAAAATAGGCGTCGAGGCCTGTTTGTCATCAAATTTTCAAACCAATACCGTGGCTGACTTAAGCCTGCACCCTCTAAAAGCTTTTTTAGCGGCGGGTATTCGAGCTAGCCTGAATACTGACGATCCCGGAGTCTCGGCTATTGAGTTGTCTGATGAGTATCGGATTGCCCGAGAGATCTTAGGTTTTGCTGATGAGCAAATGGCACTGTTACAAAGTAATGGCTTAAAAATGGCTTTTGTGAGTGAGCAAGAGCGCAGAAGGCTGCGCGAGAAAGCAGCGAAACGTATAGCGTAAATCCTGTCAATGAACAGCGGTATTAGGCTGATGCGGCTTCTGCCGACTGTCATGCCTCAATTATCTGGTAGCGAAGCAAGCCGTGCTTGCTGTTATCAGGCCAAAGTTCTTGGTGTAGTGGATGATATAACATCAACCTGAATGATTAGATTTTAGAGAATGAGTTTTGCTACTTGATTTGCGTGTTGCAATCAGCTTGGCGATCTTCGCGGGTTCAGTGGCGTAACCATACATCGCGATTCTGTCGACTTCTGGATCGGAGCATAAGCTTAAATCTTTCACCCATGCGTCAATACTTACTGAGCTCATTAATAAGCTAAAAGCGGGGCAGGCTTGGTAGCCATTAGCTATTAGCCATAGCAATCGCTTCTAAACGAGACTTTTCTAGCAGGAGTCAGGGAAAAATGAATAGAAAACCAACTACGATCGACATTGCATATGCTTTTCCTGAAGGGTTTTCAATGGTTAAGGGTTTTCTTCCTCGTTTTAAGTAAATAAATTGCCACTTTTATGCATATCTGAGGCTAAAATCACGATGTTTTTTACGTCGAGTACTAGCCCGCCATATTGATTCACAAGACCGAAAGATGAAATGAGTCATTCTTGGGCTAAATCATGTCGGCCTAAGCTTCTCAATTTCTGGCTTATCTTTTTTTTTCAACCCTCGGGATCTTTGTTGTGCGAGCCAAACAGAAATAAATTCTGGCCATGTAAAACATACAAATCGACTTCTGCTCCCTCGCGAGCATTTAACTTTTGAAGGCATTTGTTTCTGGTTCGTTTATTTCTGAGTGTCATGCACTGAAATTGCTCGTTGACCATGAAATTAATTCCATTTTGATTTCATCGCAATTGCAAATGCTGTTAATGATAAAGCAAGCATTAGCGAGAGGGGCGGTTTTTGATACCCTTGGTGCGCTTCAAATCCGTCATTTAGTGGAAGGGGAAATGGATGACAGTAAGCAATTTATGTCGTGCCTGTTGTCTGATATGTAACATCAATGACTAAACGAGTCTTCATCTTCACTTGTGTAAATGTATAGATAAGGAGTCAGTTTTTGATGATTTAAATTGAAGCTGATCGGCAGAAATGGATTGGGTGATGATGGATTTTTAATTGAAAATAGAGCCAAGCTTTTTGCTGCTTGGCTGTCAAATATTTGAGATTTGTTTAAGCGGGTTCGTGTTCTGGTTTGGTGTTCAGAACCGCCAGTAGTCTTTGCCCATGCTCCAATACTTCAACGCCTAAATCGGTAAGATACCCGCCATCGGGGAGCGTGGTTAGCCCCTTGTCAAATAGGCTTTGGGCGGCTGCAACTAACTCTGAAGGGGCTTCTTGGTGAACTTTAATGCCAGTTTGCAGGCTGCTGCTATCAAACTGTAATAACAAATTTAGTTCGGCGATATTAGTCGTCGCAAATTTCATAGGGTGTTCCTTTATTATTGTGTTGTTCTCACCATAAAAAGACTGTTCGCAGCGCGCAAGCGAAGTGGCACAGAAGTGATAACTAACGCAGTGTTTTTCTCGATAGCTTTCTCATCGGTCGATAACTTAGCGCAATTTTGTTCAATAAAACGTTGAGGCGATCCTCTATGTTAGCGTGACGCATTGAATGGGGAGGAACGAGATGAGTGTGTTTGTATCGATGTTTTTGTTTGCCTTGATTGGGGCGATAACGCCGGGACCGGTTAATATTATCGCGACGGGTGCCGGGGTAAATTTTGGTTTTCGTCGCGCACTACCGCATGTGCTTGGTGCCAGTTTAAGTTACAGTGGTGTGGTGCTGCTGGCAGGGCTTGGTTTGAATAGCCTCAGCTTGGTGATGCCATTGTTGACCCCCATATTGCAATATCTTGCGGCGGCATATTTATTGTACATGGCCTTGCGCATTGGCGCTGCGCCAGTGAGTCAAACAGCGCAACTCAGCTTAGCAATGCCTCCAAAATTGCTGGAGGGGGTTTTGGTTCAAGGCCTCAATCCTAAAGCCTGGCTGGTGGCTATGTCTGGTGTAAGTTTGTTTGTATCGAGCCAGCAGCCAGCATTTTATTACTTGTTGGTTTTTTGTCTGGTTTCTTTTATCGTGTGTTTATTTGGGGTGGGTGCTTGGGCTGCGCTTGGCACCTTAATTTCCTCCTTTTTAGCGACTCCGCGGCGGATGCGCGGCTTTAATTTGTTGATGGCAAGCTTATTGGTGTTATCGGTGTGTTCTTGGTTTTGGTAATTCTGCTTACTGGTCTAATCGACTTGCAGAGGGAGGGGGAATGGCGTCAAGCGAGAAAGTGATGTTGAAACGCAGTATTGGTTTACCTAGCGTGGAATTGCGTCAGGCTTACCAGTCGCGGGCTTGCTACCACCGTCACTCTCATGATGAGTTTTCTTTTGGTGTGATTGACGCTGGAGAGGCGAACTACCAGAACTTGCGTCAGCTGCATCGTATTCAGCAAGGGCAGGTCGTCACGATTAATCCTGGCGATGTTCATTCTTGCAACCCAAAACAAGGTGCTTGGTCCTTCCGGATGTTGTTTGTAGATAGTCGGTGGGTCGGTCAACTACAAGCTGAAATGTTGGCCAAACCGGCAACTGACTACCATGCCTTTGGCCAGGATTATTTGAGTTGCGGGGCCAGTTATCGAGCTATTTCGCAGTTGTTTAATCGTATTGCCGAGGAGCAGGCGCTTTTATTACAAGAAGAGTTGCTGATCGGTTTTTTTGAGCAGCAATTTAGTGCTAAACAGGGTTTACGTTCTGATGTTGAGCGCTTAGCGCTACCTCAGCTGGCAAGGGTGCAACAGTGTATTCAAGATCAGTTGGCGGAGACTGTTAGTTTAAGTGAATTAGCCGATGTCGTAGGTTTAAGCCGCTACCATTTGGTTAGAAGCTTTAAGCGAGTTTATGGCTTATCACCACATGCTTTTCAATTGAATCAACGGATCAATCAAGCCAAAGCCTTACTACGCACCGGTAACAGTATAGCCGATACCGCCTTACAGCTCGGTTTCGCCGATCAAAGTCATTTTCAACGTAACTTTAAGAAACGGCTGGCCTTAACTCCTAAGCAGTATCAGGGATTTTTTGTTTAGGCTTAAACTTAGTGTCAACAAATGCTGAACACGCAGTTTACCAAGGCAGCTTTTGCCCATCCCAAGACCAGAATTGACCACTATCACAGGCTTTGAGTTGGTGTAGTATTGCCAATAGATAGTTGGCGCTTTGCCCTGGCGTAAACAATTGTGCTGCGGGTACATTGTTTTGATAAGGCTGGGATAGCGGGGTATCGGTGGTGCCGGGATGCAGTGCTGCAACACAGCAATTTGGATGGCTGCGTCGCCATTCAATACTAATGCTTTTCAGCGCCATATTTTGTGCCGCCTTGGCACAACGGTAGCTATACCAGCCGCCGATACGATTATCTTCAATGGAAGCTAATTTAGCTGAAATACTCGCGAATATCGCTGTTTTGCTTTGTTTGAGTAACTTAGCGCTATGTTTTGCCAACAAGATGCAGGGCAGTGCGTTGATATGCATGTTGAGCATAAAGGCTTCACTGTGACATTCAGCGAGACTTTTTTCTGGTCTAAGTGCTGAATTGTGTAGTAGACCAGCGCTATTAATTAGCCAATCGAGTTGTTTCATGTCGGCAAACAGCTTTGAGATATCATTTTCTTTGCGGATATCTAGTTGTGTCCAATGGAGTTTTGGATGTTGGTAGTTGGCAGGGTGTGAATGCCAAGTGGCGCTAATGCGAGTAAAACGAAGGTCTTGGCACAGCTGTTTGACTAATGCCAAACCAATACCGCCTGAGCCGCCGATGACCAGAGCATGCATATACAATCGCTAGTGTTTGGTGAGTTATGGCATTAATACGTATTGCTGAACGATAAAGTTCACCGATCGAAAAGGAAGGGCAGAGCTGGTGCAGCGATGATGAATTCGCTCATCATCGCTTGGTTTAACTTAGAAAGAGTAGTTGTATTGCATCGAGTAATAAGCTGCGTTGGAGCGGGTGTGGCCAACGACTTGACCAAGCCCTGGAATACTACTGTTTTCTTTGACTTCAACATCTTCCCCTCGAACCAAGGCTAAACCGAAGTCGATGCTACTATGACGGCTGAGGTGGTAGGTAGCGCCAGCGGTATACCAGTTACGGTCGGAATCAGGGATGGATAAGGAACTTAACTCATCGACCACGCCTTGATCATACATGTAACCCGCGCGGGCGGTCCATTTGCTGTTGATCTGATAGGTGGCTCCCAAGCTAAATAGCCATGAGTTTTTCCATTGGTAGCTTTTTACGGTTTGTTCGGCTTGAGAGCCAGTAACGGTAATGTGATCAAAATCACTCCAGCTGGTATGTTGCGCGGTATAGTGAACCGCCCACTGTGGGTTTAACTCATGGTAGCCGGCAATTTGCAAGATATTGGGCAGTGGAATATGGATTTGATCGTAACTTTGACCGCCATAATTAACTTTTCCTTCAGCGACAAACTCGGGGCTGATCCGATAGCTCATGCCTAAGCGGTTTTTATCATTGAACTCATAAGTTGCGCCGACAATACCGCCAATCGCCCATCCATCGGCTTCGACATCAACTAAAGTGCTTTGCACTGTGCTGCCACCAATCACTTCACCCGTTCGGTTGAGGGTGCCTTCACCGTAAATCAAGTCAAGGCCTGCACCCACACTTAGTTGTTGATTCACTCGATAAGATAGGCTGGTATTAAAGTTCATGGTGACAATTTCGGTTTTACCGAATAAATCAACCGGAGTCACTGCTGCGCCACTGTTGTTGAGTGCACTAATATCGGTGCCGGTACCAAAATTACTAAAGGCGGCTACCCCAATCGCTAAACGTTCATTGATCGGATGGATGTAATAGGCATTGGGAATGACTTTATCTTCTGCAGCGTCGCGCTCACTGCCATAGTTGATGGGACCATAGTTCACGTCTTTAATCGTGACATCAATATCGGCATAGGTGAGGCCCAGTGACAAGGCTGGGCTATCAAACATGGCCATTGAAGCAGGGTTACGCGATAATACGGAGGCGTTATCGGCGATCACCGCATCACCGGAAAATGCACGACCAATCCCTGTCGCAGATTGGCTGTTGAGTTGAAAGCCTGCCGCCAGACTGTGGGCACTGATTAATGAAGCACTAATAGACATTAGGCCTAATATACGTTTATTCATTGAGAAATGGTCTCTAAGTAGGAGCTTTTGCCGATGGTTAGCGCAGCTTTTATATTATTGATTGGAATTTGCTGGCGCATCTTAGGCAAGTCAAGGCTTTGCTACAACTCCGACCAGATGGAATATTATGAGCTTATCCAGCACCACGGCATTGTTTATTCTAAAGTTGGTTGCTTTTAATGGTTTTTTTAGTGAATTATTTTTCTGTCCTACTTTTTTTAGGGACTTGTTCGAGGCAGGGGCGGGTCCTTGTGATAATGCTAGCTAGCTCCCATTGTTTCATTCTGAGTTTAATTTGCAGACTAAAGTACATTTAGTCGTTGATTTTAAGGGTTGCTATTTAGCCTCGTGGCTCATTACATGAGTTTTGTTTGCTTGAATCGATAATTATTAATAGGAGAGAATTCAGTATGTTTCAGGGGATCCATCACATTGCGATTATTTGTTCTGACTATAGCCGCTCTAAACAGTTTTACAGTGAAATTTTGGGCTTGACGATTGTGGCTGAGCATTATCGAGCCGAGCGTCATTCTTACAAACTCGATTTAGCCTTGGCTGACGGTCGTCAAATTGAGTTGTTTTCCTTTGTTGGTGCGCCATTACGCCCAAGTTACCCAGAGGCGCAAGGCCTGCGACATCTGGCTTTTTCGGTGGAAAATATTGATCAGGCGATTGGCCATTTGGCTCAGCACCAAATCGCAGTTGAACCTGTTCGAGTCGACCCCTATACCCAAAAACGTTTTAGTTTTTTTCATGATCCTGACGGTTTACCTTTGGAGTTGTACGAGCAATAAGCTGTCGAGATAATTCAGGTCTGGGTTCTTAGTCGAACAATGGGCGAATCGCTTAAGCGGCTGATCAATTTGGTGAGTCGCTACGTAGTACAGCTTGAGTATAATAATCGCGAAAGGGATCCCATGGCCACCCATTTGGTTTGGTTTAGAAACGATTTACGAATTAAAGATAATCAAGCGCTGAGCACTGCGATTGCCGAGGGCGGGGATGTGTTAGCCATTTATATTGGCTGCCCTGAGCAATGGCAGGCGCATGCAATGGCACCAATTCAAGCCGATTTAATTGGGCGACGTTTGCAAGTTTTGCAAAGAGAGCTCGCGGCTTTAAATATCCCACTGGTGTTACGAGAATGTCCGCATTTTAGCGATGTTCCACAATGTTTGACTGAGCTGTGTCAGCAATATCAAATAGTTGCTGCGCACAGTCATTACCAATATGAGCTGAATGAGCAGCGCCGTGACCAAGCATGCCAGCAGCAATTGTTAGCCGTCAATGTTCGATGGTGTCAGTATCATGGCGAGTGTGGTATTGCGCCTGGTTCACTGAAAACTCAAACGGGTAATTTCTTTAAAGTGTTTACGCCGTTTCGCAAAGCCTGGTTGGCTCACTTGAGTGAAAGCGAGCTGAGCCCACTACGCAGCCCAACTGCGCTGGTTAGTCGTCGCTTGAGTACAGGCATTAGACATTTGCTGGCTCACTCAGCAGCAATTCCTGACATTAATTATCCGCGAGTAGATAGCAGTGCCTGGGCAGTGGATGATGAGGCGATCATTACTCAGCTGAGACAATTTAGCGCGAGTCAAGCAACTACTTATAAACAGCTGCGTGATTTTCCAGCTGAGCCTGCCACCAGTAAATTATCCGCTTATTTGGCCTTAGGAATGTTAAGTCCAAGACAATGTCTGGCTCGTTTATTATTAGACCATCCCCACTGTTTAGTTGAATCTGAGGGGGGCGCATTTTGCTGGTTAAGTGAGATTATTTGGCGTGAATTTTACCGCCACTTACTGGCTGCAAATCCACGTTTATCGATGTCTCATGCCTTTATCGGTTGGACCGAGGCGATCCCCTGGCATGAGAATCAAGACTTGCTAAAGGCTTGGCAGCAGGGACAAACGGGTTATCCGATTGTTGATGCAGCGATGCGCCAGTTAAATCAGACCGGTTGGATGCACAATCGTTTGCGGATGATCGTGGCGAGTTTTTTAAGTAAAGATCTGCTGCTCAATTGGCGGCTGGGTGAGCGTTGGTTTATGCAGCATTTAATTGATGGCGACTTCGCGTCGAATAATGGCGGTTGGCAATGGGCGGCGTCTACGGGTACCGATGCTCAACCCTATTTTCGTATTTTTAATCCGACCACTCAGGGCCAACGTTTCGATCCAGAAGGTAAATTTGTTCGCCAATGGGTACCTGAGCTAGCGGATATTCCTGGTAAGTATGTGCATCAACCCCATGCTTGGGCGAATAAAAATAAGCGGTATATTGATTACCCCTTACCCGTAGTGAACCATGCCGAACAGCGTCAATTAATTTTAGGTTACTTCGAACAGGCTAAAAATTTCGCTTGACCCTCCTGTTATGGGAGGGTTAACACTATACTCATCACGAGGTTAATTTAGGGCGTTGATGATGAGTGCTTCACTGGTGTTTCCTTTACAGGGTTTACGCTGTGCTGGATGTGTACGAAAAGTTGAAGGGATCTTAGCCGAGCAAGCTGGGGTAGAAGAGGGCAGTGTTAATTTAGCCTTGAATCAGGTGCGGATCCGCTCAGCACAAATTTCGGTGCTACCAGCGCTGCGTCAAGCCTTGAGTGCCCAAGGTTTTGAGATCCCCTTCGAGCATCATATCTGGCAGATTACTGGTCTTAATTGTGCAAGTTGTGTGACGAAGTTAGAAAGCGCACTTTATCAACTGCCAGGGGTTGATAAAGTGAGTGTTAACTTAGCCTTAAATCAACTGAGCATCGACATACTGCCTGAGGCTCAGCATCTGAGTGCGGTGAAACAAGCCATCATTGACTGCGGTTTTGCGGTTCAGCAAGCGCAAAATGAAGTGCAAGGGCATGTTCAGCAAGCTGTTATTCCTTGGCGCTTATTGTTTAGTTTGTTGTTATCACTACCCTTATTACTTCCAATGTTGCTTTCTTCCCTCACTTTAGCGCCCTTATGGCAGTGGTTACTGGCCACGCCAGTGCAGTTTTATATTGCCTTGCCTTTTTATCGCGGTGCCTGGTTAGCCTTAAAGCGCGGTAGTAGTTCAATGGATACCTTAGTGGTGATGGGAACCAGCACCGCCTATGGGTACAGTGTTTATCTGTGGCAAAGTGGTCAAACGGGGCATCTATATTTTGAAGCGGCCGCAGTGATTATTAGCCTTATTTTACTCGGTAAATACCTGGAGCAACGGGCCAAATACCAAGCGGCTAGCAATATTGCCGAGTTAGTTAATTTAAGCCCCCAGCAAGCGCTGCGTTTAAATGAGCAAGGCATTGCTGAACAAGTATCGGTTGAAAGCGTAAAGGTGGCAGATATCATCTTGGTGAAGCCGGGAGAAGTTTTAGCCGCCGATGGCGATGTACTGTGGGGCAGCAGTGAAGTGTCGGAAGCGGTGATTACCGGAGAAAGCCTACCCTTGAAGAAGCAAGTGGGAGATCGAGTTCTGGCTGGTAGCATCAACGGCTCGGGTTTACTCAAGGTCACTGTGAGTGCTGAAAACCGCGATAGCACCTTGAGTAAAATTATTCAATTGGTAAGTGAAGCACAATCGGGTAAGGCTCCGATCCAAAGCTTAGTCGACAAAATCAGCCATTATTTTGTGCCTGCTATCTTATTGGTTGCGCTCACAACTTTGTTGGTTTGGAGTCTTCTTGGCCAGCCGGCTCAAGGGTTGTTAGCGGCGGTCTCGGTGCTGGTGATAGCCTGTCCTTGTGCTTTAGGTTTAGCTACGCCAACTGCGTTGGTGGCTGGCACAGGGCGGGGAGCGAAACTAGGGATCTTATATCGAAACATTCAGGCCTTAGAGCTGAGTCATAAAGTGGAACAGGTATTGCTCGATAAAACCGGTACCTTGAGTGAAGGTCAGCCTAAATTAGTGAACAGCCATAATTTCAGTGAACTGGCCGACAGCGATTTACTGCGCTTATGCGCCAGTGCACAGCAAGGGAGTCAACATCCCTTAGCGGCGGCGATGATCGCGGCAGCTGACTCGCAACAGCTATTCGCATTAGATTATTTTAATAGTTATCCGGGACTTGGCATCGAAGCGCAGTTGCTACAACTGCCTCAAGGTGAGCAGCTTGAGGATCGGCTTTATCTCGGAAATCAGCGCTTCATTGAACAGCAAGGTATAGTACTTGGCCAAGCTCAGTTAGATATAGCTGAACAATGTTTGCAACGAGGCCTCACGGTGGTATATGTGGCGAATCAGCAGCGACTACTTGCTGCTCTGGCTTTTGCTGATGTACCACGTCCTAGTGCCAAGTTAGCGGTTGCAATGTTAAAACGGCTTAAGCTTAAAGTCAGCATGTTGAGTGGTGATGCCTCACAGGTGAGTCGGAGTTTAGCCAGTGATTTGGGAATTGATGACTGGCACGCGGAGCTACTGCCCGAACAAAAGTTAGCGCAGATTAAACAACGACAGGCTCAGCAGGCGACCGTGATGATGGTGGGGGATGGCGTGAATGATGCGCCGGCACTGGCGCAAGCAGATGTTGGTATAGCCATGGGTGGCGGTAGTGATATCGCGCTAAATTCGGCAGATGTGGTGTTAATGCGTGATGATCCCTTGTTGATTGTTCAGGCTATTGCCTTGGCCAGACAAACCTGGCGGATCTTAAAACAAAATTTGTTTTGGGCTTTTATCTATAATTTACTTGGCGTACCGATTGCCGCCATGGGCTGGCTTAATCCGGCATTTGCGGGCGGCGCTATGGCCTTAAGCTCGGTGTGTGTGGTCGGCAATGCTTTACGGCTTAAGTATTGGCATGCCCCTCAAGGAGAGACAGATGTATAAGATTGGTGAAGTGGCTAAGCTCACGGGCTTGTCGGTGAAAACAATACGTTACTATCATGATATTGGCTTGGTCGAGGCGCTTAAAGGCGACAATGGCTATCGTTATTATCAGCCTGTACAACTTGGTCATTTGCAATTTCTCGGGAATTGCCGAGAACTTGGTTTTAGCCTGCCGCAAAGTAAACAGCTGCTTTCTCTATATGGTGATCAGCAACGTCATGCTGCGGAGGTGAAAACTATCGCCATGCAACATCTTAAAGAGGTGGAACAGCGGATTCAGCAATTACAGCAGTTGCGATCGAGTCTTACGGCGATGGTCGATTGTTGCCATGGTGGAGAGCGGCCAGAGTGCCCTATTTTGGAAGGCTTGGCTGGTGCGAGTCGCTTGCAGCATTTAGCTACGTCGTAGACGCACCACTTTCATGATCTCAAAATCAAATCCGCCACGACTTTGCGTACTCGGATAATAACTTAGATTGACTCTCGCCCCGACTAAGTTTTTATATCGTTGTTTGCGCTTGTAGATAAAGGGCACATCGTAATTGCTGATCATCAGGGTATGTAAGATCCAGTCTCCTTCTTCGCGCTGCACATGCGAACTTACTTGCAAATGCTCGGAGTGGATCAGTGCTGGGCGCTTTTTTAGAAGAGAGTCGGGATCTTTATTCATCATGAAGACCTAGCCGTACACACACAAATAGGCGGTTTCGCAAGGTACCTTCAATTGAAACTTTGCATTGCCGGGCACATTAAATTGTTGACCGTCTTTGAAGCTTCGCCATTCCTGTTCTGCGGGGAGTTTGACGATCAATTCACCCGATACAACCACCATTAACTCTGGTTCGGCGGTGCCAAATTCGTATTCACCCACAGCCATCACGCCGACTGAACTAGGCTTTTCTTTCCCTGCAAAGCCAATAGATTTCACTTGCCCGTTAAAGTACTCGTTACTCTTTAACATTAAAGATCCTTGTTTGAATTGATTGTACAAAATAGCAGGCTAGCATAATGTGAACTAATTTGGATCGTCCTAAGAGTTAGTTGAACAATGAATGAACAGAATTTGAATCCCTGTGAGCCTTTTGATAAGGCGATGTTAGTCAAAATAGCCCGGCATAAAATGCCCTTTGGCAAATATGCTGGGAGAGAGATTATCATGCTCCCCGAAGAATATTTATTATGGTTTCTCAATAAAGATGGTTTTCCAGAAGGTGAGCTGGGTCAGTTGATGGCCTTTGCATTAGAAATAAAAATAGCCGGCTTAGAGAAGGTGATTTGGCCACTGTTAGAGAGAGGAGTCGATTAACTTTCGTCTATACCTGGTTGTTTTTTGCTCATCTCTTTGCTAGCGTATTAAATCTAAGTACTCTTATTATGCATTTAATCAAAATTAAGCCGTAACTAGTTGATTAAAAGATGCACTGATTAAGTATTTAGTAGAGAATGTAATGCGCTGTAGCAATGCTTGTTGATATGTCAAAGGTTTTAGCCTGTCTATTTTAGGTGTGGTTAACTTTTTGTCGCTGGCTTGCCTAGCTAATACGTTAATTTGCACATGATATATGAGAGGACGATAATGTCAGGTCAGGTATTATCAGGAACCGTGAAATGGTTCAACGACGAAAAAGGTTTTGGTTTTATTGCTCAAGAGAAAGGTCCGGACGTTTTTGTTCACTTTCGCGCGATCAATGGTAACGGTCGTCGTAGTTTGGCTGAAGGTCAAGCGGTGACTTTTGAAGTGGTACAAGGTCAAAAAGGCCCTCAAGCTGAAAATGTAACTGCCATTTAAATCGTACAGTTAAGATTTTTAGTCAAAACGCTATCTTTCAGATGGCGTTTTTTTTTCTTTACAGTTCGTTTGATTAAGGAATAGTTCAAGAGTTGTCAGATAGTTAGCCACTTTGTTAGGGTAGGACTTTGGTAATTAGCAGATTTTTAGCTTTTTTAGCTTTTGATCAGGCATAAGAATATTACTTAAATTGGTTTGACATGGAGTGAGTTAGACTATGATGCAAGAATCTTCTTTAGTACCGGAACAGCAGGTCATCGTCGATCAGTTTTGGCGTTACTCCCTACAAGTTTATGCTGCGCCTGAGGTAAAAAGCCTGTGTTTGTCCTTACAAAATAAATATCAATGCAATGTTAATTTGCTACTTTGGTTAGGATTTTGTAAGCAGCAGCGATGGATGGTCAATCTTGATTACTTACAACGAAACATTGACGATAGCGAACAAAAGCTGAAGCAATTTCGGGATTACCGCAGCGTAGTGAAGCCCTTGATTAGCCAACGTCAATATGATCTGTTATTACAGCATGAATTAAAATTGGAGCAACGTCAGCAGCAAAAGTTGGTGATTAGCCAACAACGCTATCCTGGTGGTCAGCCAGCTGAGCAGGCTTTATCTGCGTACCTTGAACAGGTAGAGCTGAGTCCAGAGGAATATATACAGCGAGTTGCGCTCGCCCTTGGCTAGTCTCACTCGGTTTGGTGCTGATAAAGGGTTTGATATAGGCCCTGTTGTTGGATCAGTTGTTGGTGTTCGCCTACTTGGCTAATTTGCCCATCATCCAACACATAAATTAGATCGGCCTGTTTGATAGCGCTTAAACGGTGAGCAATAATCAAGGTGCTACGATTATCTAAAAATCCTTGTAAATTATGGTGAACCTTCGCTTCGGTCTCGGTATCTAGGGCCGATGTTGCTTCGTCTAGAATCACCACCGCAGGTTTTGCTAAAATCATTCTGGCAATCGCTAAACGTTGCTTTTGTCCTCCAGATAAACGTACACCGCTGCGCCCTACGATCGTATCCAATTGCTCAGGTAGTTTTTTGGTGGTGGTCTTCAGTTCTGCGAGCGCTAGGGCCTGCCATAATTCGCGGTCGCTATGTTGTTGCCCCATATTGAGATTTTCTCTAACGCTGGCATTAAATAAGATCGGTTGCTGTAATACTGTGGCGATATTGCTACGGACCGTGGCATAACCAACGGATTCAATAGGGTGACCTGCAAAATAAATTTGGCCGCTGTCTTTTTGGTAGAGACCTAACAGTAAGTTGACCAAGGTTGATTTTCCGCCTCCACTTACCGATACGATGGCCACTTTTTTCCCTGCGGGGAGCTGAATATTAATGTTTTTTAATACAGGGCTTTCGGCCGTGTAACTGAAACAAAGATCTTCAAAACGAATGTCGGGCGCTTGCGATTGGCTAAAGGGATTTACTTGACAGGGGTAACGAGGTTCTTGCTTTAACTCAAATATTTGGTTGAGTCTTGCCATCGCTGCATTGGCACTAAAGTAACTGTATTGAATATTGAGTATTTCTTGAACGGGGCCCATCATAAACCAAAGGTAGCCGAATACAGCGAAGATTTGGCCAACCGTTAAACCGGAAAATATCACCATCAGCATGGCTACGGCGCGAAACACTTCAAAACCAATTAAGAAAACAGTAAAGCTTAAACGATTAACCGCATCGGTCTTCCAATGCGAGGCGATAGCATGATCTTTGAGTTGGCTGGCTGCGGTGACCACCCGTGAGAAGTAATGGTCTTCGCGCTGGCTTGCGCGTAATTGTTGAATGCTGTCTAGGGTTTCAATCAAGGCTAATTGAAAAGCCTCAAAGGCTGCGTTTTCTTGTTTTTTAAGTTCTTTAACATGCTTGCCAAAAGATCGAGAAAAATAGATGACTGCTGGGTTAAGCAGCAGAATAATCAGCCCTAGCTGCCAATCTATCCAAAGTAAAATTGCCGCAGTACCGATGATCGTGAGCACCGCCACTAAAAACTTTGACAGGCTTTCACTAATAAATTTATCCAAGGTTTCCACATCGGTGATGCAACGGGCGCTGATCCCACCGGATCCTTGAGTTTCATATTCTCGGAGCTGAACTTTGGGTAGGTGTTCGACTAAACGTTGACGGATTAAAAAACTGATCTGTTTGCCGATGAAAGTAAATTGTCTAGATTGTAGTACTCCAACAATTAAAGATAGTAGTCGCAGGCTAATCACTAGGGCCAAAATCGTTAGAATGTAACCACTGGGTTTGTGCCAAACTTCGGGAAGCAGTGTTTGCATTATCGCAACGGCGGTTCCCGGTTGCTTAAGTAGCACTTCATCAACCAGTAGCGGCATCATTAACGGGATTGGTACGCTGACCAAGGTCGCGATGATGGCAATCAAGTGAGCATAAGCGAGCGGCCGTTTGTATTGGAAAATTTGTTGGCGAATGCTTGCCCAAGTAAAAGTCGGAGAGACTGAGGCTGAATCCATAGTTTAAATAAGAATCTTTTTCATTTGAGATGCTGCCAAGTCTACGGACACTTGATTGAAAAAGCTAGCCGCAGGGTACGGCTAAAGAATTAGTGGTACCCTGAACGACTTGAATTTAATCGCTTTTCTTCTGGCGAACAATGGGGGCATCACCCATATCGGTGCCAACATCAAAGGTTCGATTTGATTTTATTACTTTGTCTTTTTTAATTGTGCTGCGCTTTTTGTTCGCCGCAGGCTGGGCTTTGTGTTTCATTTGCTTCTTCGTTGGTGCTCGTAAGCCTTTAAACTTGGCCTTTAACTCAGCCCCTTCAAGTAGGCTGAAATCAACTTTTTGTTCCAATAAGGCTTCTAAGCTTTTAAAGCTCTGCCAATCTTTTGGCCCTATCAAAGAATAGGCGGTGCCTGAGTTACCCGCTCGCCCGGTGCGACCGATACGATGCACGTATTCTTCCACATGTTTTGGCATATCAAAGTTGATGACGTGGGAAACTTGCACAATGTCTAAGCCTCTAGAGGCTAAGTCGGTGGTAAACAAGACTTGTTGATGGCCGCGACTAAACTCATCCATAATTTTGTTGCGAGCCCCTTGGTTGAGATCTGCATTCAAAGCCGCACATTTTAAGCCTTGTTGGTTAAACTCTTCGGCCAAGCGCTGAGTGTCGGCACGAGTGGCGGTAAAGACAATGGCTTGTTTTAAATGCGCCTGTTGCAGTAAGTGGCTTAACTGTAACTGTTTTTGTTCCAAGTTATCGCTTAATACAAAATGTTGGCTAATGTCTTGGTGTTGAGTAAAGCTAAAGCCAACGGCAATCCGCTCTGGCTCATTAAGCAGCTTGAGGGCGAAAGAGTTAATCGCAGCATCATCTAAAGTGGCCGAGAACATCAAGGTTTGACGTTTACGATGGTTGGCTGCTTGGTCAACAATATTTAATTGTTCGGCAAATCCGAGATCGAGCATTCGATCGGCTTCATCTAGGATCAGCAGTTCTAAACCTTCTAGATATAAATGACGTTTACTCAAATGGTCTGCTAAACGGCCGGGGGTGGCGACAATAATATGTGGGTCTTTGCGCAAGACTTTACTTTGATCATTAAAATTCTCTCCGCCGCTGATTAAGCAAGCTCGCGTTTGCGTATTGGCAACCAGTAGGCGCAGTTGCGCAAATACCTGTTTAGCTAGCTCGCGAGTAGGAGTGAGGATCAAGGTCCGAGGATCTCGTTTGGAAAGTGCTCTGGTTTTTAACATCCGCTGCATTGCGGGTAGCAGATAAGCTAAGGTTTTACCGGAGCCAGTCTTTGAAGATGCGAGCAGATCCTTTCCTGCAATGGCTGCTGGAATCGCTCTAGCCTGTATTTCGGTTGCCTCGGCAAAGCCAAAGTGCTCAATGGTTTTATTTAAGCGAGGATCTAAGCCAAGTTCGGAAAACTGCAAGTTGTTACTCTCATATGATGAATGTGTGTTGATTATAACCGTAAAGCGGAATGCTTACCTAAAGGATTCATAGCCATGGGATTAATTTGTTGGTTTATCACGCGATTGATTGACTATCAGGCAGGGTTTGATGAATGAACCTTTTTGGTTACATATCAATTTAACGACGGGTTGTACTTGCCTGTATTGGCTCATGTTGCGATAGTTATCAATTAGGACAGAGCTCTTTATTGATGGATCGATCATGAACACAAATCAAAATATAAGTGAAAAACCCGCTTGGCGATTTTCTTTTCACATTCACCTGGTGTGCGTAATGATGTTTATGTTGATTATGAGCGGCGTGGTGATAGGGGCGCTCAATTATTACCATACCAGCGATATTGTGAGTAAAAATCAGGCCCATGCCTTTGAGCAAGTTGGGAACGCTACGGTGTCTGAATTAGAGGGGCTTATTTATCCGGCGCAGCATTTCATCCGCGATTTAGCGGCTCTGGATTTAAGTATGCAGCAGCTTGATCAACAAGAGCTGCGTTGGTTACCGATGCTGTATGCCAGCCTGAACCAGCAGCGGGGCTTATCGGCGGCTTATCTGGGGTATCAAAACGGAGACTTCTATTTAGTTCGTCCGCTGGATACCCTAGAAAAGCATCGCCAACTAAAGGCGCCCTTAGGCGCTGTGGTATTAGTCACCAAAGTGGTGGCGGGAAAATCGAGTTTGACTTTTTATAACAAAAAAATGCAGACCTTAGTTGATTCGCACACCCGAAATTATCAGTTAGATCCTCGTGAGCGGCCATGGTATCAGCTGGCGATGAGTAAGCCTGGTTTGGCGACAACCAAACCCTATGTGTTTTATACCACCAATGAGGTCGGGGTGACCCTCGCCACCGCAAATACCAGTCAATCGATGGTCGTAGGGGTAGATATTACACTGGCCAGTGTATCTTCCAGCCTGCAAAAAAATATTATCAGTGGATCTTCGCAGTTGGTGATGTTTGATCAAGATTTTTCGGTATTAGCCCATCAACAACCGTCGTGGATTAGTGAACACTTGCAAGTGAGTGACGCGGCGGTGGTTTTACCAAAACTTGAACAGCAAGACTTAGGGGTACTGTCTTGTTTAACCAAGCAAGCGAATTTAGTTTCTGGAGAAAGCTTCCTGTTTGACTATCAAGATCAACAGTGGATGGGAAATGTGATCGAATTGAAGCTGGCGGGGGCTCGCTCTGGGAATGAACAAGGCTTAGAAAATCTGTATTTAGGTTTGGTCACTCCGGAAGATGAGCTGTTAATGGACGTAAGAGCGATACGTGATCAGTCGGTCATATTTAGCATTATCATTATTTTAATTTCGCTACCTGTTGCTTGGTATGCCTCGCGCTTAGTTGCTACGCCGTTACGGGCGTTAATGAAACAAAGTGAAGCGATCATGGCCTTCAATTTCGATGCCACTGTACCCGTGAACTCGGTCGTATTGGAGGTGGATCAGCTGAGTAAAATTACCGAACAATTAAAGAAAACCATTCAACAGTTTGCCGATGTTTCAACCATGCTCGGTGAGGAGAGTAACTTCTCTCGCTTATTAGAAAAAAGTGTCCAAGAGATGCAAACAGTGGCGAACATGAACAATGGGGCCATATGGTTGAAGCAGGATCAGCAATTTGTGTTGCAAACCCAATCTGGTAATACCATCTCTTTGCCCAAGCAGTTTGACTATGTTGATAGCTTGTCACAACCTCTCGTAAAGCATTTGTTAGATGCTACGACGACTGCCACCAGCAAATTCGAACGTTTGAATTTTCAACAGCAAAACTTGAATTTAGTCGTGTCGCCGTTAATTAATCGTCAACATAAGTTGGTCGGTATTATTGCCACTTTTGGTTTCGAAAATACCGAAGTATCTTCTCGAGTCCTGTCGTTTATCGACGCCTTGAGTAGTGTTGTGACGATTGCCATTGAAAACAGTCATTTAGTGGAATCACAAAAGCAATTACTTGAGTCTTTCATTCGTCTGACCGCCGGTGCAATTGATGCTAAATCGCCATATACCGGCGGGCATTGTCAACGCGTCCCCGAGTTAACAAAAATGTTGGCGAGCGCTGCGGTTGCGCAACAACAAGGGGTGTTTGCTGATTTTTCCATGACTGAGCATCAGTGGGAAGAACTGCATATCGCGAGTTGGTTGCATGATTGTGGCAAGGTCACAACCCCTGAGTATGTGGTGGACAAAGCCACTAAATTGGAAACCATCTATGATCGGATCCACGAGTTAAGAATGCGCTTTGAAGTGTTAAAAAGAGATGCACAGCTACGTTATTGGCAGCAAGTTGCTGATGGAATTAGCCAGCCAGAGCAGGAGCGTCTTGCGCAACAGCTAGCGCAGGAACTGCAGGTGTTAGACGATGAATTTGCTTTTGTTGCCAAGTTGAATATTGGCGGTGAATTTGTTGGTGTAGATGACATCGAACGTTTAGAGAGCATTGCCCAACGAACTTGGTTGAGAACATTAGATGATCGTTTAGGTTTATCTCATGTGGAGTTAGAGCGTCGTAGTGCTGAGGTATCGCCACTGCCTGTTAAAGAGAAGCTGATCGATGATAAACCAGAACATATTATTTATCGGCGAGAAGATGAAAAAATTGCTGATGATAATCCTTGGGGTTTTAAACTTGAGGTTCCTAAATATAAATATAACCGCGGTGAACTCTATAATTTGAGCATTGCACGCGGCACTTTAACGGAAGAAGAACGCTATAAAATTAATGATCATATTGTGCAAACCATCATTATGTTAGAGAAATTACCTTTTCCAGATCATTTACGGCGGGTTGCCGAAATCGCCGGTGGCCACCATGAAAAAATGGATGGCAGCGGTTATCCCAAACAGCTGATCAAGTCTCAAATGCCTTTCACGGCCCGGATGATGGCGGTGGCGGATATATTTGAAGCTTTAACCGCCGCTGATAGACCCTATAAAAAAGGTAAAACGTTGAGTCAGTCGTTGATGATTATGTGTCGCATGTGTGAAGATCAACATATTGACGCAGATGTGTTCCGTTTGTTCTTAAGTTCGGGGATCTATCTTGATTACGCCAAGCATTATTTAGCTCCAGCGCAAGTTGATGAGATTAACGTTGATGATTATATGCCACAAGGCGTATAAGGCTTCGACAAGTCATGATTTGCTCACTCCGGTGATTCATTGTGAGTAAGTGACTCGTCACCAACGACAATATTCCGTCCAGCACTTTTTGCGTGATATAACAATTCGTCGGCATAATTGAGCTGAGCTTCTAAATGTTCGTGGTGCTGGTTGGTTACGCCAATACTGACACTGATCGATAATATTTGGTCGTTGTAGTAAAAATCAGTGGCTGCCACTTGAGCTCGAAAAGCATCGAGTAATTGATAAGCCTGATCGTTATTTAATCCGGCTAAGGCGACATTGAACTCTTCGCCTCCAGTTCTAGCGAACAAAAAATTTGTTAATCCTGACTTTAGTAGGCGGGCGAAGTGAACTAACACCGCGTCGCCAGCTTCATGTCCATATTGATCATTAAAATTTTTGAAGTGATCGATATCGAGCACAGCTATTGCAAGTGGCGAGCCTTTCTGAAGAGCCTTTTGGTGTAGTTTTCGGCCATGTTCAATAAAATAACGTCGATTGGGGATGACGGTTAAGTAATCTTGATAGGCTGCTTTTTCTAGTTTTTCGACCAAGGCGAGAGTATTTAGGCAGTGGTTCACCCGACATTGAAACTCTTCAATGGAAAAGGGCTTTGGCAGATAATCATTGGCACCATTTTTAATAAATTTACTTGATACTTGGGGATCATCCGCCGCAGAAAGTCCTAAGATGCTGATCCGTCGCTGAGTCATTTCGTGACGGACTTTTTGGACTAATTCAAAGCCATTTAAGTGTGGCATTTGGTAGTCACAGAGCAGTAATTTAATCTCAGGTTCCTGTTGCAAAAGTTGATACGCACTTGGTCCGTCTTCGGCTTCAAATACTTGGAATAATTGGCGTTGCAGTAAACTGCAAATGTGTTTCCTTGCTAAGCCAGAATCTTCGGCAACCAGTACTTTAGTATGGCGATTTTGATAGAGTCGATTAATTGAATCGAAGGCAAGTTGGTAGGCATAACGACCTTCTTTTAATACATAATCAACCACACCTTTATGGATTAAGGATTGGCTCTGTTGATTAAATGAGCCTGAAAGAACAACGGTTGGTAAACCTTGTTCAAGTAAGTAATCGATGAGTTCGCCATTAGGGGCATCGGGCAAATTGAAATCAGCGAGAGACGCAAAGAAATGCTCTGGGTGTGCCGAATACGCTTGTTTTGCCTGCTCGAAGTCGGCGGCAAAAACAGGAACTAAATCACGAAGCATCGGTGATAGATGACGTAGTATTTTTAAAACTGTGGCACTGTCTTCGACAATGAGTACTTTTTGCATTGTATGACTTCCAATAAGCGCTTGTTTGATTGTAGAGTAAGAGAGCTTAAAGTTTAGTAAATGACCCAAGTTTTTCTCAATATAAATACCAAGGGCTGGTTGAAGGTGGCCGTTTGGAGAGACGCTTGCTCTTCAATGTATAATGGCCAGGAGCTGCGCTTGTTGTGCTTGTCGCACCATGGTGCAGACTATGATTGTGAAAAGTAATCGTTGTGAAAGCTTTATTTGCTGCGTGATTCAGCAGTTTCACTCAGCTTGCTCTGTGACTCTCTGGAGCGGAGATATTGGGCTTGTGTTTGTAGATAGTATTGTTCAGGAGGGAATGTGATGTATTGGATGGAGTTTTTGACCGTAGTAGTGGTTCATTTATTGGCTGTTGCTTCACCTGGCCCAGACTTGGCAGTGGTATTAAAGAATAGTATTGGCGTGGGGCGGCGGGCTGCCGTTATGACGTCGTTGGGGGTGGGCTGTGGTATTTTGATTCATGTGGTCTATTCGGTACTTGGTATTGGTTTGGTGATTTCACAATCTATTTGGTTGTTTAATGTAATCAAATGTTTAGGTGCCGCTTATCTATTATGGATTGGCTTTCATGCCTTACGTTCCAAGGCTCGAACCGAACACGATCTTCACCAGACTGCGCCCGTAGAACTCAGTGATCGCAGCGCCTTTATCAGTGGTTTTATGACCAATGGTTTAAATCCTAAAGCAACCTTATTTTTCTTGTCATTATTTACCGTGGTGATTAGTCCTGCAACCCCGATGTTAGTTCAAATAGGCTATGGTTTATATATGGTTATGGCCACCGCTTTGTGGTTTATGATGATCTCTTGGTTGTTTAGCACTCAGCGAGTCAGGCGTAAGTTTTTGCAAGTGGGTCATTGGTTTGATCGCAGCATGGGGCTGGTGTTAGTGAGCTTGGGTATTCGCTTATTGTTTAGTAGTCAAAAGTAAGTCGCGGTAAGTTAGTTTTATGGGAGCGCTATGAGTTTAGTTGGATGGATAAAACTACTAAAAAAACGTTGGCAGACCTTACGGCCTTGGCAAAAGATAACCAGCTATTTAGCGCTCACTTTTATATCGTATTTGTTGTTGTCTCTTACTTTCTTGCCATGGCTATTGAAACAGCAAATTGAGAGCCAACTCAGTCGCAGTAGTGGCCATCCGGTCTCAGTGCAAGCACTGAGTTATCATCCTTTAAAGCTTGCATTAACTTTACGCCAATTCTCTTTGGCCGAATTGGCGGTTCAGCCATCTCAACCCCTGCTTGGTTTTGAACGACTGTATATTGATTTCAGTCTGAGTTCCCTATTTTATTGGCGCTGGCAGTTTGACAAAGTTGAGCTCGATGGCTTGTTTGTTCATTTGAGTCGCTTGCAAGATGGTCGTCTGAATATTGATAGCTTGTTTGCGACAGCCGCTGAACCCGAAATAGAACCAACGGATATCTCTGGTCGCAGTTTACCAAGGTTTGGATTCGGGAAATTTTTGTTACGTGATGCGAGTTTGCGGATCAGTGACTATTTACCTGAGCAAGCAGTAGATTTCGATATTTCGGAAGTTTCTTTATCCTTACAGAATTTCTATAGCCAAAAAACCGGTGCGGGCGTTAATGCTTACCAAGTGAATGCTCAGATTGGAGATAAGGGGCGCTTAACGTGGAACGGTTATGTGGACTTACCCGCTTCGCAAATCTCTGGTGATGTGAGTTTAGAGAACTTTCAGTTAGCCAATGCGTTCGCCTTTGCTCGTCCTTATACTGATTTGCGCATCACTCAGGGCAATTTACAACTTAGCACTCAGTATTTAATTGATTACCAAGATGATTTTCAATTGACTACGGAGCAGGGCCAGTTGCTTATTGATACGCTGAGTTTACAGGCGCTGCAGCAAACCCGTAGTCATTTAGCGCAGCTTAAATTAAAAGGTATCGCGCTCGATCTGCGTCAACGGCAGCTTGGCCTCGGTGACATCCAAATTAGTGATGGCATGTTTAAGGGGATGCTTGATCAACAAGCGCATTTAGACTGGTTGTCGTGGTTTCATTTCGATAGGTTATTGGCGGAAATGAGCGGGGCGGCTGAGGTCGAGCCAGCGAGGTCTATCAGTAATGCGCCAGAGGCAGCTGTTAAGCCTTGGGAAGTGAGCTTTTCCAGTGTGTCGTTGCAGCAGTTTGCCTTGAATATTGATGAACAGTGGCAGGCCGAAAGTAAAAATCATTTACTGTTGTTACAGCAATTACAGCTCGGTGCTTTTTCCAGTGCAATGAATCAAACCACAGATGTGCGTTTGGCGGCCCAACTTTATGGTGAGAGTCCAATTCGAGCCGAACTACAGTTTCAGGGGCCTAAACAGAAACTAAATGGCCAACTGAGCATCGCTAATTTGTCGATAGCCGAGCTGCAAAAGTGGTATTCCCCTTGGCTTCACTTACCTTCGGCCAAGGGCAAGCTGGCTTTTAGTAGCCGGTTATCCATTGATCTGAATGACTTCATGAGTTTTACCTCTCAGCAAGGTCGGTTGGAGCTCTCTGAGTTGAGGGTGCTAAATTCGCCGCATGATGGCGCTAAAGCTTGGATCATTTGGCCAACATTGCAGGTCGAAGATATAGGGGTCGACCTTGCCACACGCCAAGTTCAAATTGACAGGGTCAATAGCGAAGGTCTTAATTTGTCGATGAATGTCGATCAAGACGGCCATTTCGATGTGCTTGAGCAGTTGCTGGTGACTCAGACATCATCGCAGAGCTCTCCTCATTTAGAGCCTGCTGCGATTTTAAGGGATAAGGCCAGCGATGATGGCTCTCAACCTGACTGGCAAGTACGGATTAAACAGGTTCATGCGCAGAACTCCCAGTTGGCTTTGAGCGAAGTTTTTTCGGGGCAAGCATTGAGCCATCACTGGCAGATCAAAAGTCTTAATGTAGGCCCTCTGGATTCGAGTTTGGCACAGCCGGTGAATGTTTCGGCAGCGCTGAGTGCACAACAAGGTGGGAAAGTGCAGCTGCAAGGGCTGGTACAATTAGCTGAGCAACAGGCTCAACTTGACGTCACGCTTGATGCACTCGCGCTAAATCATTACCAACCCTATATCGCGCAATACTCCGAATTGGAACTTATTTCGGCCAAGCTAAGTTCACATTTACAGTTAAGTTTAAACTGGCAACAGGCTTTTGCGTTGGCGATGCAAGGTGAGCTTGGTGTAGATGACTTGCAGTTACAAGATGCGCGGACTCAATCTGAGCTGTTAAAATGGAATCAATTGAAGCTGAGTCACCTCGAGTTTAATAGCGCCGAGCGGCGCTTGGCCTTGGGTGAACTGAGTTTTATCAAGCCGTATTTCCTGGTGGATATCGATGAAGATTTTTCGACCAACCTGAATGGCCTTATTAAGCCGATTGAAGCGGCGGAGCCTGCTAAAGTGGCTCGTCATAGGTCAACGGAATCGAGTGTTTCCGAAGAACCAGACGATTGGCGGGTGAGTATCGAAAAAACCGAATTTAGCGACGGTTTGGTCAATTTCACTGACCGCTCATTAAAGCCTAATTTTTCAGCCGATATCGAACAGGTTTCTGGTCATATTGGTCAGTTAAGCCAAGCGCCTGGTATGGCTGCCGAAGTGGCGTTGAGCGGGCAGGTTGATGGTTATGCACCGGTAAATTTTGTGGGTAAAGTCGCCCCGTTAGCTACCGAGCCAACTTTTGATGCGGAGCTCGATTTTAAACATCTAGAATTAACCCGCCTAAGTGCTTACTCCGGGACTTATGCTGGCTATGTGATTGAGCGTGGGCAATTGTCTTTATCTCTCGCTTATCAGATGGAGAAGAATCGGCTACAGGGCAATAATCAGATTTATATCGAACAGTTACAGTTAGGTAAGCGCACTGACAGTGAGAAGGCCACTTCATTGCCGGTTTCTTTGGCTATTGCTTTACTGGAAGATGATCAAGGGGTGATCGATCTCGGATTAAAAGTTAGTGGCGATGTGAATGATCCTGAGTTTAATGTTGCTGGTTTAGTGTTTAAAGCCTTGGGGGGCGCGCTGACTAAAATTGTCACGTCACCCTTTGCCATCATCGGCTCTTTAGTTGGCTCTGACGAAACCTTAAATCATTTTAGCTTTGCGGCTGGTAGTAGCCAATTAAGTGAGAGCCAAACTCAGCAATTAGCGCAATTAGTGAAAGGTTTAAATAAACGACCGCACCTAAAAATTGCGTTAACAGGAACGGTTGAAAAAGCACAAGATGTGCCAGCCTTAAAACGTCAGCAACTTGCATCTTTGTTGATCGAAGCATCGGGTTTAACGCTGCCTATCGAGCAAGTTAATTTAAGCTCGGTATTAGAGGATACGCGCTTGCGCAGCGCATTAGTGAATTTGGCTCAGCAAAATATAGAAGAAAGTCGTCGAGAGCTCGATCGACAAACCTTGAGTCAGAGTTTAAAAGAACAGCAACAGTTAAGCCCTGAACATCTCAATCAACAGTTACATAGCCTTTGGTATCAGTATCTGGTGCAAAAGATGACGGTGAGCGAAGCGCAGTTAGAAACTTTGGCCGAACATCGAGCTATCACCGTGAAGGATGCCTTAACCAAACAATATCAGTTGCCCAATGAGCGCGCCTTTGTACAGCGCCAAACCTTAGATAAACAGCCTTCAGCGATGATAGTGACGCTGAGTGTGATTGCGGATTAACAGGGTCTTGGGCTTGCGTTAATTAAGGGGGGGCGGATAATAGCGCTCCGTTGTTAAGGAAGCCTGTCATGCAGACTCTAGTTTTAGTCGCCGAACATCCCGATTTTTTAGTGCTTAATAAACCTTGTGGACTGAATTTTCATACTGAAGATGGTGCGCTGGGCTTGGTTGAACTTGCCAAGCTGCAGTTTGCAATGCCGCTGTGGCCAGTGCATCGTTTAGATAAACTTACATCGGGCCTGTTATTGTTAGCGAAAACCAAGCAGGCTGCGAGTGAGTTTCAAGAATTGTTTAGCCAAGGTCAGGTCGATAAATATTATTTAGCGATTGCCAGTGCTAAGCCAAAAAAGAAACAAGGTCTGATTAAAGGCGACATGCTGAAGGCGCGTAACGGCAGCTGGAAGCTGGCAAAAACCACCAATAAACCCGCTATCACTCAGTTTTTTAGTTACGCGGTGCAGGCTAAGCGGCGTTTGTTTTTGCTTAAACCTCGCACCGGACGAACTCACCAATTGCGAGTCGCTCTAAAAAGCTTAGGTTCACCAATCTTAGGCGATCAGCGTTATGCTGGAGAGGCGGCAGCACGAGGTTATTTACACGCCTATGCTTTACATTTTATGTGGCATGGTGAACCACAAAGTTTTATTGCTGAAGAAAATCTCGATGGTGAATTTGCTGCTACGGCGATGGCAGAGCAAATTAGACTGTTGGCTAAACCTTGGGATATTCCATTTCCACGCCTTGGAGCGAATTGACGGTGATCCGTCAAGCTTAAGTTTTCATCAAAAGCGAAGACTTTAAATCTGGTTGTGGCTCAGCGATTCGCTGGGTCGATGTTGTTTCGTTGATCGATGGGGTCCTATCTAAACCGTTATTGGTTCGCGGCATGGGCAAAGCTTGATAGGGAAACGAGTGAGCATTGCTTGCTGTAGTTGAATGGTTGATGCCTAAGTGCAGAGCCTTTCATGTGGCTCTGCACCTAGCTTTAATACTTAAACTTTAAGCTTTCTCTCCTGAGCCGATTGAGGTCTCATCCTCGTCGATGTCACTTTCACCAATGCCTTTCATACGAGCAATCAGTAAACCGGTAATCACCAGCGTGGTCACACAGCCAGCAATGGTTGAGATGGTCATCGGTAAACCAAAGCCTAGCGTGCTTGAGTTTAAGATGAACGTGAGAACCACGGTGGTCATAAACATTGCGGGAACAGTGCTTACCCAATGGAATTTGTTATGGCGCAGTAAGTAAGCACTGGCGGTCCATAACATCATCACTGCGGTGGTTTGGTTAGCGAAACCGAAGTAGCGCCAAATAATCCCGAAGTCGACTTGGGTGAGAATGCCACCAATCACGAAAATCGGAAGGGCGATCAACAGACGATTTCTAATTGGTTTTTGCGATAAGTTGAAATATTCGGCCAGAATCAGACGGCTGGAACGGAATGCTGTGTCGCCAGAAGTAATCGGCAAGATCACCACGCCAAGGAAGGCTAAGATCCCACCAAACACGCCTAATAAGCCAAATGATGCATCATATACCACCTTACCTGGACCACCGCTAGATACTGCGGCTTGTAGCGCGTCAACTGAGTCGAAGAAAGACAGAGCAATGGCACACCAAATCAAGGCAATCACCCCTTCACCAATCATGGCACCATAAAACACAAAGCGGCCATTGGTTTCATTTTCAACACAACGCGCCATCAGCGGAGATTGAGTGGCATGAAAACCTGAAATTGCGCCACAGGCGATGGTAATAAATAGTGCGGGCCAAAGCGGCAAATCTCTAGGGTTCATGTTACTGAACATTTGCGATACTTTGTAGTCACTCATCAGCGTGTGTTCGCTGGAGAACGCTAAGGCAGTTACCAGACCAACCGACATAAAGATCAGTAGTGCGCCAAATAAGGGATAAAAGCGGCCGATGATTTTGTCGATGGGAACAATGGTTGCAACGATGTAGTAAATAAAAATTAACGAAACCATGGTACCAAGGCCGAGATTAAGGTCCGCTTGGTCGTTAATCAGATTGGTTAACATGCCAGCGGGGGCGGAAACAAACACTACGCCCACCAGTAGCAGCAATACAATGGCAAAGATATTCATGAAATGGCGAGCGGTTGATCCGAGGTAGCGACCCGATAACGCGGGGACAGAAGCCCCACCGTTGCGTACCGATAACATCCCTGAGAAATAGTCATGTACTGCGCCAGCAAAGATACAGCCAATGACGATCCACAGCATCGCTGCCGGGCCGTACAATGCGCCCATAATAGGACCGAAGATTGGGCCGACACCAGCGATGTTGAGCAGTTGAATTAAATACACTTTCTTCTGCGACATTGGCACGTAGTCAACGCCGTCTTGTTTGGTATAAGCGGGGGTTTTCCGTTGTTGTTTAACACCGAACACCTTCTCGATGAAAGCGCCATAAATGAAGTAACCGCCGAGCAGTGCAGCGACGCAGAATAAAAACCAAAGCATGTCATCCTCTCAATACTTAGTTGTAATTACGCCTAGTGTAAGCAAGTCATTAGATGGATGCCGTCGTGCTTTGAGTGAGTGGTCATATATAAGAGTGAGTGGTCGAGAGAAGCTCTGAGTGGCGGCAATAGTTATTCTTTGGACGTCGTCGCGATACTTCGTTTGAGAGCACTCAAGTGGGTTTATCCGATACGGTTTTCTATCAAATCATGGGGCTAGGATGGCGGTTTAAGTCGTCATTCTCTCGCATTCATGTCCTTGCCATTGGCTCGTTATTAGATTCTAATTATCAATCGCTTATGATCAATTGTGTTTTTTCTATAAAAGACTCCCCTTGATTAATATACGGCTACGCTATATGAACTTAGTTAGGTTAATCTAAGCTCATCTGCACATTTTACTTCCATTAAAATGGAATTCTGCCTCGGCAGGTTGCTCATGGGTTATATACATAGGAATGAAAATATGAATATTGCAGTACTCACTTTTGATGGATTTAATGAATTAGACTCATTCATTGTCGCGGGAATTTTGAATCGGATGAAAGAATCTGGTTGGAACGTACAAATCACCAGCCCTAGTGAATCCGTCACGTCGATGAATGGTGTCAGTATATGTTCTCAGCAGCCTTTAGAGTTTGCAAATACCGCAGACGCAGTGTTATTTGGTAGTGGGCTGCTGACTCGAGATATTGCGAAAGATAGCGGTTTGTTATCAAGGTTAAAGCTTAAGCCACAAAGTCAGCTAATTGCTGGCCAGTGTTCGGGAACATTGCTGATGTCGGTTCTCGGTTTGTTAGATAAAGTCCCAGCGTGTACCGATTTGACGACCAAGCCTTGGGTTATTGAGTCGGGTGTGGCTGTTTTAGATCAGCCGTTTTATGCACAAGGCAATCTGGCTACCGCTGGTGGTTGCTTATCATCGAAGTACCTCGCAACATGGGTTTTATGTAAGCTGGCAGGGCTGTCCCAAGCTGAATCCGCAATTCATTATGTTGCTCCGGTTGGTGAAAAAGAAAGCACCGTGAAACATTGTATGTCACTGGTTAGTGCGTATCTGTAGTCGGACGACAAAACTCACATTCAACTATGTGTTGTTGGGTATGAACGTTCAAATAACTCGCTGATTAGCGTTGTGCATCGCAATTTTAATTCAATTGCCGCTACATTGCTTATAAGCCGAAGTGTTCTTTAATGGCTTTAAAATAGCGACGGCTCACTGGTAGTTGATTGCCGCTCTTGGTGGTTAACAGGGCACCACCATGTTCTTCCAAGCTAAGTTCTGAAATTGCATCAAGGTTCACCAAGTGCTGGCGATGGCAGCGTAGTAACGGAGATTTTTCTTCCAGGACTTTGAGCGTGAGTTGGGTATGATTTAAGCCTTTAGCGGTTGCGACATGCACACCACTTAAGTCACAGGAAGCGTACTCGACATCTTCTAAACGGATCAATTTGACGCGCTGGTTGAAATAACAAGGGATCAGGCGTAGCGCCTGATCTTTGAGCAGCTTTTGATAAGCGTGAGGTTCTTTAGCGAGTGGCGGGGTATCATTGCCCTGTGTATTGAAGCGTTGTGTTAAGCGATCAATCGATTTTGCTAAGCGCTTGCTATCGATTGGCTTGAGCAGGTAGTCGACCGCATTTTGTTCGAAGGCATCAACGGCAAACTGATCGTAGGCGGTAACAAAAACAATTGCTGGCGGCTCCTTGTTATCGAGCATGTTGGCCAGTTCAAGACCACTAATTTGAGGCATCTCAATGTCCAAAAATAGCACTTCCGGTTTGAGTTTTTTAAGATTTTTTAAGCATTCAATGGCATTGCCAAATTGGCCAAGCAGTTCGATTTGTGGATGAGCTTGCAGCATTTCGGCAAGCTCTTCACGGGCCAAGGGCTCGTCATCAACAATAAGGGCTCTCATGAGCTTGGCTCCTGGGGCAGCGAAATAATGACTCGTGTATACTGATTCAGTTGGCATTCTACTTGTAAAGCGTAAGCGCTACCAAAGGCGTTACGTAAGCGGGTATCCACGATGTGCATACCTAAGCCATCACTGCTGGCCTGTTCCTGCTTTTGGTACAAGCCTGCATTATCTTCGATAACCAATTGTTTTAAGCCTGCCTTCACTCGACTGTAGATGGTGATTTTCCCTCTATCTAAGAGGTGAGCCGTACCGTGTTTAATTGCATTCTCGACTAAGGGTTGCAGGGTAAATGTGGGCAGCTCTAGTCTTAGAAAATCATCAGCGATGTGTTGTTCCACCACTAAGCGGTCGGCAAAGCGAACCTGTTCAATATGCAGGTAAGCATTCACATGTTCAAGTTCGACACTCACAATACTGGTCTGAGAATTACGCTTTAGGTTGATCCGTAAAAATAGCGCTAGATCGGCAATCAATTCGCGCGCGGCGCTAGCATCACGTTTCACCACCGCACTGATGGTATTTAATGCATTAAACAAGAAGTGTGGATTAATTTGGGCGCGTGCTAGTTTGAGTTCGGCTTCGGTGAGTAGCTGTTGTTGCTGTTGCACATGGCTATCACGTAGTTGTTCGGCAATCACTTTCGCAATTCCTTCCCCCAGCGTTCGGTTGATATGTAGGAATAGCCGCCGTTTGGATTCATACAGTTTTACGGTACCTATTACCTCGTTGTCACTCCCTCGGATTGGCACCACTAAGGCTGAACCTAATGGACATTTATCGTGACGACTGCAGCGGTAGGGCTCTTCTACGCCATCGGCAAATACCACTCTATTTTCACTAATGGCTCGATGAGTTTGCTCAGAGGAAATTGGACGCCCAGCTTGATGATGGTCTGAGGCTAAGCCAATGAAAGCTAATACTTTTTGAGTATCAGTTATTGCCACCGCCGATACGCCCGTTTCTTCGTGAATAATATTGGCAATACGCACCGCATCATCTTGTTTAAAACCGTGATGGAATATCCCGACCATGCGTTGTGCAATGATCAGTGCCTTGGCCGAAGAATGACTACTAAATTTATCATATAGGTGGCGACGGTCACGGATCATCATCATAAACAGCGCGGCGCCAACGGAGTTTGCTAAAACCATTGGAATGGCAATTTTTTCAACTAAGTCTAGTGCTTGATCAAACGGCTTAGCAATGGCTAGGATCAGCAGCATTTGCATCGTTTCGGCTAAAAATGTGGCAATAAAAGCAATGCTGGGGGAAAAAATATGCTCGTTGTGGTGACTTCTACGGCGGATCCATAGATGGAATAGTCCGCCAACCAGGCCTTCGAAGGTTGTTGATACGGCGCAAGCTAGGTCGGTGAATCCACCCATGGAATAACGATGGATACCGCCAGTTAAGCCCACCAGTAAACCTAAAATAGGCCCACCAAATAAACCGCCCAGTACGGCTCCAACTGCTCGAGTATTGGCAATTGCGTCATCAATACCTAAACCGAAGTAAGAGCCGAGGATGCAAAAAACCGAAAACAAACAGTAAATGGTAAAGGCATTGGGTAAGCGTGGCGACAGATTCGAAAGCGGTAAAAATGCGGGTGTTTTACTGAGTAAGTAGGCGATTACTAAAAAGACGCTCATTTGTTGAGCTAACGATAATAGGAGAGAAAAATCGCTGATTATCATTGATGATGAGCGCCTCGGTTGTTGGCGGAAGGATATATGTTTTTTTTCTAAGATTACAGGATATTAGCATACTGTTTGCAGCAAGCTATAGGACTAAGCACATTCTTGGTGAAAGCTTGTGGCAACAGAGTCATGTTTGTCTGCTTGCAAATGGTGTAAGCACTGGTATGGTGATGGGTTTTCATAATAATTAATCCCCTTAAGGGGAAGGAATGTGTGGACGCAACGCCACCGGAGTATAAGAGCAAATGCAAAACGATCCGATCAACGATATTAATATTTCGTCAGAACAAATCCTAATTACCCCAGAACAGCTTAGAACAAAGCTCCCTGCCTCGCCAGAAGCGCTCAAGTTTGTGCTCGAATCACGTAAAACCATTGCGGAGATCTGCCATCACCGCGATCCTCGGTTATTGGTGATTACTGGCCCTTGTTCTATTCATGATCTAGACCAAGCAAAAGAATACGCGACTCGCTTAAAAAAATTACATGATCAGTATCGGGATCGTTTGTTTATTGTGATGCGGGTGTATTTTGAAAAACCACGTACCACCGTGGGCTGGAAAGGATTTATTAATGACCCACATATGGATAATACTTTCGACGTGGAAACTGGCTTACATAACGCCCGTGAGTTGTTGACCTGGACAGCGGAGTTAGGCTTACCAGTCGCAACCGAAGCCTTAGACCCTATTAGTCCTCAGTATTTATCTGAGTTATTCTCTTGGGCTGCAATTGGTGCGCGTACCACGGAGTCACAAACTCACCGTGAAATGGCGAGTGGCTTATCGATGCCTGTTGGCTTCAAAAACGGCACCGATGGCAATCTTGGAACAGCGATTAACGCGATGCAATCGGCGGCACATTCACATCGCTTTATGGGGATAAACCAGCAGGGGCAAGTGGCTTTGTTGCAAACCCAGGGTAACCCTGATGGACACGTGATTTTACGCGGTGGTAAACAGCCAAATTATGATTCTGTGAACGTTGCCTTAGCCGAACAGGCGATGGTTAAAGCGGGTTTAAGTCCGAGCTTAGTGGTGGACTGTAGTCATGCAAACTCGAGTAAGAATCACGAACTACAGCCTTTAGTGGCAGAAAATGTGATTAATCAAATTGAAGAAGGCAACAAATCAATTATTGGTTTAATGTTAGAAAGCAACTTGGCTGCAGGTAACCAGCCAAGTGAAGCACCTAAATCAGATTTAAAATACGGTGTATCAGTAACCGATGCTTGTATTGATTGGGACTCTACCGCCACATTATTGGAAAAAATGTTTAATGAACTTGGCGATAGCTTAGCCAAGCGTTTGGCATCTTAGAAGACGGAAACGACATGGTTCAAGCTCTAAATCTGTTGCGTGACCAAATTGATGCGGTTGATCAGCAACTGCTTGATTTACTGCAGCAACGAATTCAATTGGTGCATAAGGTTGGTGAAGTTAAAACCCAACATGGTTTACCCATTTATGCCCCCGATCGTGAGGCTGCAATGTTGGCCAAGCGCCGTGAAGAAGCGGCGAATAAAGGCGTTCCTCCAGCCTTAATTGAAGATGTTTTACGCCGGGTCATGCGTGAATCTTATACCAGCGAAAAGGACAGCGGTTTTAAAACTGTGAAACCAGCGCTGGGCGGGATCGTGGTCATTGGTGGTCGAGGTCAATTAGGTAGCCTGTTTGTGCAGATGTTTCGCTTATCGGGTTATCAAGTGGATGTGATTGGTAAAGATGATTGGGAGCAAGCGCCCGCGCTGTTTGCCAACGCTGGCCTAGTGCTCGTGTCGGTACCAATTAATCTGACTGAGCAAGTGATTTCCCAGTTAAGTGAGTTGCCTGCCGATTGTGTATTAGCGGATATCACGAGTATTAAGGCGGCACCCTTAAATCAAATGCTCGCGGTGCATCGAGGGCCGGTGGTGGGTTTACATCCAATGTTTGGCCCGGATGTGCCGAGTTTGGCCAAACAGGTGGTTGTCTATGCCGATGGTCGTGGAAGTGACAGCTATCAATGGTTGTTGCAGCAGATGCAAATTTGGGGGGCTCGCTTACATGCGGTGGCTGCCGAAAGTCATGATAAAGCGATGACTTTGATCCAATCGTTGCGTCACTTTACCTCGTTTGCCTATGGTCAGCATTTGGCTGAAGAAAATGCCGATTTGCCGCTATTGCTGGACTTAAGCTCGCCTATCTATCGTTTAGAATTGGCGATGGTGGGACGTTTGTTTGCACAATCACCAGATCTTTACGCCGATATTATTATGGCCTCAGAGCAGAGTATCTCGATGATTAAACGTTATCATCAACATCTGGGACAGCTGGTGGATTTGGTTGAACGTAAAGATCGAGATGGTTTCATCGCGTCTTTTGAGCGTGTTAGTCAATGGTTTGGTGATTACTCTCAAGAATTCTTGCAAGAAAGTCGCAGCCTGCTACAACAAGCCAACGATAGTCGCCGTTTATAAGTTCGATTTATCTAGGTTTTATCCGAAGCCAGTCTATATGACTGGCTTTTTATTCGGTTTTATCCCAACCTGAATTTGCTTGTGATTGCGATTGCGACAGGCTTAAGCGGTTTGCGGTTTGGCAATTTTTTGCTCCAACCATTTTAATGCATCTGTTCTACGAGTGAAGAATTGCACTGTTTCATGGCCTTCTCGGTAGGTTTTTTTTAAATGCCAAACTGCCACATCACAAATGTCTATATCAGAAAGCACGAAGGCGGTGGCAATTCGGCCACGTTGTTTATCATCTTTTAACCATTCGATCAGCACATTGGCTGCCTCTTCCGTATAAAAAGTATCGCCATGAAAGGTCGCAAGTACCGCCCAAGGCGCACCGAGTAATTGTTGATGTATCGGTTTGGCTTTCATCGCGCCTTGTTGCAAGAGCATGAGGTTCCAGGGTCCGGTCCCTTCAATCTCCATAATTTTCCCATGAACGGAGAACGTCATGGAACCATGTGGTTTAAGCAAAGTGACTGACTCCAGCAAAATTATCCGTTGGAAATGGCGATAACTCTGTATGAACTTGAACTGGGGATAAAAGCATTGTGAACAATGCGGTTTATGCCATGTTCAAGTTAACTTATCTTGAGTTACTCGTTTCAGCAATAGCCGCGTGAAAAATCAACCCTGGGATGTGCATTCAATCTCAATATGATGGTTTGCTTAACGGTTATTGAACCAAATGAGTATTTATTTCGCAGTGTTTTAGTTGAGCACTCAATGACTTTTTAAGTTGATTAATACACCAGGATTTGGCCTGTCCCATGGGATCTCTTTTCCAAGCCATAACCACATCAATGGTTTTATTCGGACCAATCATGACCAGCTCTTTAGAATGCAGATAGGGCTCTATCATAAAGTAAGGCAGAGTTCCGATCCCCAAGCCTCGGATAATGGCTTTCACTTTACTATGGAAGTCTGAAACGCTAAGAAACTGTTGGCCATCTAAAATGTTGTGGTTCAGTGGTGGGAGTTCTCTAGCACTATCGGCCACACTAATGATGCGAAAGCTTTGGCGGGTTTCAGGCGTTAAAGGATCGAAGGCCTGGTGAATCGGATGTTGGGGAGCTGCAACCCACACCATGTCTATTTTACCCACCTGAGCGACTTTCGTTTCAACGGGCGCGCTTAACGAGGGTGTTGCGATAAGAATATCCGCATGCTCATAGCGAAGCGCTTCCCAACAGCCTGCGAGTACTTCTTCACGTAGAATTAATTGGGTATTGGCAATTGATGCGAGAGACTCAACTAATGGGAACAATGCTTCACAGCCAATAATGCCATCGTAAGCAATGGTTAACTTCGATTCCCAACCATTGTTTAAGGCATTGGCTTCTAACACCAAATCATCCGCTGCTAATAACAACTGACGGCCGCGTTCTAACAAGAGTTGTCCTGCCGCGGTAAACTTTGCTTTATGGCCAGAGCGATCAAAGATCATCAGGTCGAGTTCTTGTTCTAGTTTTTGAATTTGATAACTTAAACTGGATACAGAACGATTCAGTTGCTCTGCTGCAAGAGAGAAACTGCCATAGCGCTCGATAAGATCAAGCATCATAATGCTGCTTAATGAGAGGGGCTTTTTCACGACGGATCCTTTAAGTTTTTGTTCTTTTCTGCGTAAGCATGGCAAATGGCAGAGTCAATCCTCTTACTGGGATTGATTCTGCCATCATAATATAAGCTGTAATGATGTGCTCGCTTAACGATCGCTTCCCCATTGTTGATAGCTAACCGGAGTGGTCACGATGGCTTTATAGGAGACCGTACCCTGTTGAGTCGATAATTCTTCTACTTTTACGGTGCTTTTGCCTAACTCTACTTTGCTGTTGAATTGTTGTTGGCTCAAGTTTAGTTTTTGATTTAAATCTCTTGAGCTTAAGTCGTTGAGTTGTGCGACCAGTTGCCAACCTTGGTCAAAAGCTTCTGCTTTGCTGGAAAGGCTTTGAGTTTCTAGTGTGGCACTGCTGTGTTGTATATTGTTAACTGAAGCTTGCGTAAAAAAGCTGGCGAATAACATTGATAGTACGATAATTTTTTTCATAATTTAATCCTTAAGTGTTTGATTTATATTCCTGAAACTGTTTGTTCAGGCATGTATAAATAGTAAGACTAAGGCTGTGGAGATGATATCGGGAAAAACAAGACAAGTTGTTCGGAATATTCGAACAAGATTGAGCGCGACTATTGAAGCATGTTTGAGTTAGCTGAATTGGTCTGCGACCTTGCAGTTGCCTTACTATGAAACTTTGGCCTGCCCTTGTTCTAAAAATAGATAATCATACAATGGCAATACCTAAATGAAACGGATGAATATAGATGTCTCAACTATCGGATAAGTTTTTGCAGCAGCTCAACTGGGTTTGCGGTCAGATGCCTCGTACGGAACGGGTTTTAAATGAATTTTCTAGCCTACCACCAGTCAAAATCGCCATTTGCACCCACCTTGATATTAAGATGGTCCCGGTATTTGAAGGTTTGCTAAATGCGGGTTGCCAACTCTTTATCACCACCTGTGATCCGAATACAGTGCGTGATGAAGTGGTTGCTTACTTAGTGAGTAAAGGCGCAGAGGCCGAAGCTTGGAAGGGGATGTCACAGCAAGCGTGGTTGGCTTCCTTAGACAAAGCTGTGGCTTGGCAGCCACAATATATCTGTGAATTTGGTGGCGAGCTGACCGCCCTCTATCATCATCAGCAGGCTTCTGGTCTGGTGGCTGCGATGGAAGGCACAGGCTCTGGTGTTGCCAAATTAAGGCCCTTAGCTTTGTCGGTCCCTGTATTGAATTGGGATGATTTGGATGCCAAAGAGGGCTTACATAATCGTCATATGGTGGGACTCACCGCCTGGCAAGCGTTCTGTGAGCGTACTCATTTAACCCTGCATGAAAAACGAGTGACCTTATTAGGTTATGGTTTGGTCGGGCAGGGCGTTGCGGCGGCGGCGCGGGCCTATGGCGGTCAGGTCACAGTGATCGAACGAGATCCGGCACGCCAGCTTATGGCGGCTTACGATGGCTGGGCAACCGCAGCGCTTGACGATGTACTCGCCAGTACCGATGTATTGGTGACGGCCACTGGCGCTAAAGCGGTGGTTGGGCGTTCGCAATTAAGTCGACTCAAATCCGGTGCTTTTGTTATGAATGTGGGCCATGGCAGTGGTGAAATTAAAATGGCTGAGTTAAGTGATGACCCCGTCAGCGAAGTGATGCCACATATTCACCAATACCATATCGATGGTAGATCGGTGTATGTACTAGCGAATGGTGCGATGTTTAATTTAACCGCTGGGTTTGGCGATAGTATTAATGCCTTTGATGTGACGCTGGCGATTATGGCGGGAGGATTGAAATACATGTTACTTCAAGGGAAGGATTTACCCGTGAGCTTACATCTCTTGCCCGAACAGGCTTGGAAGTCGGCACTCTCATGAGTTTCATCTTAGTTTCAGTCGTGTGAGCAGTTTTGATGAACCGTCAGCGTTGACTCGATCTCTTGGCTTGAAAGGGCTCAGCATCGCCTTTTTATGCTTTTCCTGATGAAGTATGCAACACCCTCGAGAGAGACTGCGGTGCAAACCAACCTTGATTGTGGTGTAAACAGCGGATAAATTTTGATTGCTATCGTGCTCACAAGGCGCATTATTCCCAGTTCCACTTAAATAACTACTTTTTTAAGTGGATCCTGATTTCAGCTATGTTTATTCCCTGCATAATTGGTTAAAATTGCGCGTTTTTGGTACTCAGACGTAGGTCATTACAAGATGTTTGAAATTAATTCGGTGAATAATTCTCTGGCAGATATTAAAGAGCGTACAGAAGTACTCCGGGGGTATCTTTGACTACGATGCCAAGGCAGAGCAGTTAGAAGAAGTTAGTCGCGAATTAGAGCAACCTGAAATTTGGAATGATCCCGATCGCGCCCAAGCTTTAGGTAAAGAGCGCTCGGCTTTAGAGTTAGTGGTAAAAACCATTGATAATCTGACGCAAGGTATTGAAGACGTTGCTGGTTTGGTTGAACTAGCGGTGGAAGCGGAAGATGAGGAAACCTTTGAAGAAGCACAAGTAGAAGCGGCGGACTTGGTGACTCAGTTAGAAAAACTCGAGTTTCGCCGAATGTTTTCTGGTGAAATGGATGAAAGCGATTGTTATATCGATATTCAGTCCGGCTCCGGTGGCACCGAAGCACAAGATTGGGCCAACATGATGTTGCGCATGTACTTGCGTTGGTGTGAGGCCCATCAGTTTAAAACTGAAATTGTCGAAGTCTCTGATGGCGACGTCGCGGGGATTAAAGGTGCCACCATTAAAGTGAGTGGTGAATATGCCTATGGCTGGTTACGGACTGAAACTGGGGTACATCGTTTGGTTCGTAAGTCGCCTTTTGATTCGGGTGGTCGCCGCCATACTTCATTTGCATCGGCATTTATTTACCCTGAAATCGACGATAGTATCGAAGTTGATATTGATCCCGGCGATTTACGGATTGATGTTTATCGTGCCTCTGGCGCAGGTGGTCAGCACGTGAACCGAACTGAATCTGCAGTACGGATCACCCACTTGCCTACCAATACTGTGGTGCAGTGCCAAAATGACCGTTCTCAGCACAAGAATAAAGATCAAGCGATGAAGCAGTTAAAAGCCAAGTTGTTTGAACTGGAACTGCAAAAGCAAAACGCTGAAAAGCAAGCAGCAGAAGACACTAAATCGGATATTGGCTGGGGCAGTCAAATTCGTTCCTATGTCTTAGATGATTCACGTATTAAAGATCTACGTACTGGTATTGAGAACCGAAATACTCAAGCAGTATTAGATGGTGATTTAGATAAATTTATTGAAGCTAGCCTTAAATCAGGGCTGTAACGAGCAAGGTTTTCACATGTCGGAACAAACAGAACAAAGTCTGGAACAAGTAACACAAGAAGAAAATAAACTAATTGCAGAGCGTCGCGCTAAGTTAGACAAGATCCGCGAAAACTGTGCAGCCAATGGCCATCCAAATCATTTCAAACGTGAGCATTTAGCAGACAGTTTACTGCAAAGTTTTGGTGAACTGTCTAAAGATGAGCTTGAACAAGCCGGTAATGTGGTGAGCATTGCAGGTCGTATTATGGCGAAACGTGGTCCATTTTTGGTGTTACAAGATGTTTCTGGTCGTATTCAAGCTTATGCGCCAAAGCCGGTACAACAAGCGCTTAAAGAAATCGGTGGCTTAGACATCGGTGACATTATTGGTGTTAAAGGAGCGCTACACAAGTCGGGTAAGGGCGATCTCTATGTGAATATGGATGACTACGCTTTATTGACCAAAGCCCTACGTCCCTTGCCTGAGAAGTTCCACGGTTTAACCGACCAAGAGCAACGTTATCGCCAACGTTATGTTGATTTGATCATGAATGAAGATTCACGTACGACCTTCATGATCCGCTCTAAAATTATCTCAGCCATCCGTCAATTCATGATTAAACATCAGTTTATGGAAGTGGAAACACCGATGATGCAAGTGATTCCTGGTGGCGCGACTGCGCGTCCATTTGTGACTCACCATAACTCCCTCGACCAAGAGATGTTCCTGCGGATTGCGCCAGAGCTATATTTGAAGCGTTTAGTGGTGGGTGGCTTTGAGCGAGTGTTTGAGATTAACCGTAACTTCCGTAACGAAGGTTTATCACCTCGCCATAATCCAGAATTCACCATGATGGAATTCTATATGGCTTATGCAACCTTCGAAGATTTAATGGATCTCACCGAATCGATGTTGCGCAGCATTACCCAAGAAGTATTGGGTTCAAGCGTAGTGCGTTATGGTGACGAAGAATTTGATTTTGGGAGTACCTATCAGCGTATTCCAATGAAGCAATCGATTCTGGATTTCAACCCTGAACTGGGTGTTGAACAGTTGCAAAGTCTCGAGGCTGCCAGCGCAGTGGCGAAGCAACTTGGTATTGAAGTGCAAGCCAATTGGGGTCTTGGTAAAGTGATTACCGAAATCTTTGAAGAGACCGTTGAGCACCGTTTGATTCAACCGACTTTCATTACCGAATATCCAGCGGAGGTGTCTCCTTTAGCTCGTCGTAATGATAACGATCCGATGATTACCGATCGTTTTGAATTCTTTGTGGGTGGGCGTGAAATTGCCAACGGTTTCTCTGAGTTAAATGACGCACAAGATCAAGATCAACGCTTCAAAGACCAGGTTTCACAAAAAGATGCCGGTGATGATGAAGCGATGTTTTACGATGCAGATTATATTACTGCGCTAGAACATGGTTTAGCACCGACTGCTGGGCAGGGGATTGGCATTGATCGCTTGGTGATGTTGTTCACCAACAGCCATACTATTCGTGATGTTATCTTATTCCCAGCGATGCGCCCGCAAGCTTAACTATTTAAAAAGACTGAACAAGCCAAGCACTTTTAGCGAAGTGCTTGGCTTTTTTTTGCTTTACAGTGAGCTATAGTCGTGAATACAGGTTTGAGTGGTGAATAGGCGAGATAATGAAGATGGTGTTGCTTGGGACGGTTTTGGTACTACTGGTATTGCTTGGGGGGATGAGTTATCAAAACCTCAAAATGCCAAGCAACCTCGGCCTCAAGGATGGTCATTTAGCTGCGCTGGCGAGCACGCCTAATGGCGTGTCAACAGAAGCTCAAAACGAGAGTAAAAAAGTTGCGGCGTTACCCTTTAAAGGGGATTTAAAACAAACTCAATTGGCTGCTTTAGGCGCGTTGGCGAAAATGGGGAACAACCAAGTGATGCTCCGTAATGAAGTTTATGTTCACACGGTGTTTATTACCGCTAAGCTGCGCTTTCGCGACGATGTTGAGCTGTACTTTGACCCGCGACAACAGCAAGTTCATTTTCGTTCGCAGTCTCGAGTCGGTTACTCTGATCGAGGAGTAAATTTGGCGCGTTATCGGCAGTTTGCCAAGCTCTATACGGAGCAAGAGTGAGCAAATCATAGCGCCTCGCTTTTAACTTGAGACTTAGCGGTGTTGTCTAGGCATGCTTGTTTTACATTTACCGATAGGAAAAATTCAGCGCTTACTGGGTACTTTCTTTTTCAATAAAGCGTGACCGAGTGTCCAAATGCTAGATGTTCTCTTTACCAAGATCGATTTGTTGTCTTAGCTTATTAAAGGATTATCACTAGACGCGGTATCAGCATGAAGTCTTTACTGACTATTTTAACGGTTTTTATTCTGAGTCTTGGGACTATGGCGCAGGCGCAAAAACTCCGTTATTTGGTGATCCCCAAAAGTGTCGACTCTCCTTTTTTTGATGCCGTGGAAAAAGGCTGCAAGCAAGCTGCGATCGAGTTAAATGTTGAGTGTCTCTATCTCGGGCCCGAAGAAGCGGATGCTCGCTTTCAAGATACCATCATTCGTCAGCAAATAGACGCCGGGATTGATGGGATTGCGGTTTCGGTGATTAACTCTCGGGTGTTGGTTAACCGTAGTATGTTGTTGGCAGCCCAAAAAAACATCCCGGTCATTAGCTTTGATTCGGATTTTTCGGAGCAAGCCCTGCAAGATAATCCTCAATTACGTTATAGCTACATTGGCAGTGATAACTTTCAGTTTGGCTATCAATTAGGCCTACTAACCAAGCGCTTAAAACCGAAAGGAGGGGTCTTTTGTATTTTGTCTGGACATCGAGCTGCGGCGAATATGGAAGAGCGCATGGCTGGCGTGTATGCGGCTTTAAAACTCAATGATGAGCATAAGAATGAGCTTTGGGAAGAACATACTCGCTGCCCAATTTACTCTGATGATGATGCACATAGAGCACTCTCTAATTTAGAAAAAATGCTGCGCTTACATGCCTATGCTCCTGAGTTATTAGATGTGTTAATTAATCTAGGTACCGGCGCTCAAACATTAACATTAAAATACACCGACGTTGTTAGCCCCTACCTCAAGGAACTTAACTCACGACAATTGATCTTGCTGTTTGGCGATACCTTACCTAAGCAAAAACAGTTGTTAATCGAAGGCTTAGCTCATGGAAATGTAGGCCAAAGGCCCTATGATATGGGGTATCAGGCGATTTACGCACTCCATAGCATTAGGCAGGGCAAAACACTTGCGCCAATCATTTATACTGATTTAGAAGTTTGTGTGCAGGGGCAACAGCCACTTTGCCATTGATGTAGTGCGTGGCTTTCGCCGAGCCTCGGGCGTTTTAGCATTCCTTAATAACCGTTTTGTCGACTGGTTAATGCTTTTGGCTTTAGCCCTCAACAATGATTATAAGGTTTACAATCAGCATCGCAGAATACTGAACGCCCTCTACTAAGAGCCGAGAATCCACTACGGTTGATATTCATAGCGCTTACCTCTTATCTGTTTGTTTGTCTTTACCATACAAAAAACCAAGCCATCGGCTCTCCCTTTTCAATTTCCGAGCGATGCGTTCCGTTAATCAACAGACTCGTTGAACCTCAAATAGTTATTTTTAGCTGCGGATAGATTGTATTTAGTGCTTATTTTACGCCTCCCCTTCACAAAGCGTGATCAGGTATTCAAATGCTGGATATTCTCTTTACCAAGGCTGATTTATTGACTTAGCTTATAACAGTGCTTAATCAGACGCGGTGTCACCATGAAATCTCTATTGATCATTTTAGCGGTTTTTTTTCTGAGCTTTGAGGCGATGGCGCAGCAGCATAAACTCCGCTATTTAGTGATCCCAAAAAGTATCGATTCTCCCTTTTTTGATGCTGTGGAAAAAGGCTGCATGCAAGCAGCGGCAGAGCTAAATGTTGAGTGTCTCTATCTAGGCCCCGAAGAAGCCGATGCTCGCTTTCAAGATAAGATTATTAGTCAGCAAATAGAATCGGGAATTGATGGGATTGCGGTTTCGGTGATTAACTCTCGGGTGTTGACCAAGCGAAGTATGCTGTTAGCTGCCGAAAAAAATATCCCGGTGATTACCTTTGATTCGGATTTTTCTGAAGTCGCTTTGCTGAAAAATCCTCAGTTACGTTATAGTTATATCGGTAGCGATAACTTTCAGTTTGGCTATCAACTGGGCCTACTTGCTCAGCGTCTTAGGCCACAAGGCGGGGTATTTTGCGTGCTTTCCGGTCACCGTGCCGCGACCAATATGCAGGAACGCATCAGTGGCCTATATGCCGCGTTAGGGAATAATAATCAAGATGAAGCGCCGCTCTGGGAAGAGCATACCCGCTGTCCTATTTTTGCCGATGACGATGCCGATAGAGGGCTGACGACTTTAGATAAAATGATCCGTTTACATATGTATTCTCCAGACTTGCTAAATGTATTGATTACCTTGGGTATGGGGGCCCAAGCAACGCCCTTAAAATATACTGACTCGGTCAGTCCTTACCTTGACCGACTTAACTCACGCCAATTGATCTTGCTGTTTGGGGATACATTACCGAAGCAAAAGCAGTTGTTAGCGGAAGGTTTCGCCCATGGCAATGTCGGCCAAAGGCCCTTTGATATGGGGTATCAGGCCATCTATGCACTCCATTCAATTGGTCAGGGTAAAACACTTGCGCCGATCATCTATACCGCTTTGGAAATCTGCGAACAGGGGCAACAACCGCTTTGTCAGTGATAAGCTGAGCTTGCCTTGCCTTACTTGCCTCAGATGATACCGACCGGTACGTCGCGCTTGCAGCTGTTGTTAAAACTGATGATTTGTTCCAGATATTTTGAAGAGGCATTTGTGGGCGTAAATTTTACTTTGCTTAGCTGAACAAGTTTATCTCGACTTAATGGTTGGTGTTTTGCTTAGCAGGCCGTATAAAAGTCATCAGCATAATTTTATGACATATCGTGTAATCAATAAAAAGGAAATAATGAATGAATAAGGCTTCGATTAAACTGAGTGTATTGGCTTCAGCGCTGCTTATATCTAGTACCGTCATTGCTCAAGAAGGTAATCATTGGGGCTATACCGGACATCAAGGCCCGGAGCATTGGGCTGAATTGTCACCCGCTTTTGCGACTTGCGCGAGTGGTGTCAATCAGTCACCTATCGATATCAGTGACAGCGTCGAAGGCGAATTAGCGCCCTTGTCTTTTGACTATCAAGTGGCGGGTCAGCAAATTTTGAACAATGGCCATGCGGTGCAAGTCAATTATGCAGCTGGTAGCAAACTGAGTGTTGACGGTCACAGTTTTGAGCTGAAGCAATTTCATTTTCATGCTCCGAGTGAAAATACCATTGAAGGCCAGTCTTTCCCAATGGAAGCTCATTTTGTACATGCCGATGCTGAAGGCCATTTAGCGGTTGTGGCGGTGATGTTTGAAGAAGGTAAAACAAATCCAGAGCTTGCCAAAGCGTGGGCACAATTGCCGCATAAAACGGGTGAGAAATTCAAGCTTGAGCAGCAAGTGAGTGCCCTTAGTCTGCTTCCGGAAGATCATGATTACTATCGTTTTAATGGCTCGTTAACAACGCCGCCTTGTAGCGAAGGTGTGGTTTGGTTAGTGATGAAACAGCCGGTGAGTGCATCGAAACAGCAAATCGAGCAATTTGTTGAAGTATTACATCACCCTAATAATCGCCCAGTACAGGCGCGTAATGCCCGCGTTGTGATTAAATAATCCTCGCTTGTTAGTCAAACTTAGTGCCCATGGCGTTAAGTTTGACTCCCTTATAGAATCTTCTTTTTCATTTTTTTCCAAGTTTGATTTGATCATTGTTGCTTGAAAATACATGAGGTTAAACTAAGAAGGCTTTATTGTTCTTTGTTTGATTGCGTTGGCGCTCATAGACTTTTCGAATCAAGATGTTGTCGCTGAATTAGCCAAAAATCTGGGTCATTCACACTTGCAAGTGGCCGGAGACTATTGGCATATTTAAAATTTATTGAGTCTACAGTGGTTGCTATTAGAACATGTCGGCTCGTCATCGACATTGTTACTTGCAATCACGAGGCGAAGCATAAATTTTTGTTGGCTGGACTAAGAAAATTGTTGAGGCTATTTGGCCATGATCATCGGTATTGCAATCGAGTTAGCGAGTGCTTGCCCTTTAATTTGTGCCACTAGCGCCAGGCTAAATTCGATGGCTGTTCCCGGTCCTTGACTAGTAATGAGTTTATGGGGGTGATCCACCACCACTCGTTGCTTGGTTCGTTGCGTTTTGGGCAGTCTTTGTTGAAAAACCGGATGACCCGTTACCTGAGCTCGACCCAGCAGCTGATGGTGTGCCAGTACGATAGCGGGGGCTGCACAAATAGCCGCTAACCACTGCTGAGCATGGCGTTGTTGCAGCATGGTGATTAAGCCTTCACTATCTCGAAAACGTTCGCTTCCGGGGACCCCTCCCGGTAGTACAAACATACAATAGTCGTTAGCGGAAATCTGCGAGAGCAACTTGTCTGCGACCAGCTTCACACCCCGAGACGCTGTGATTTGTAGTTGTTCATCGGCATCGACGCTGACTACATCGACCTCTATTTCAGCGCGTCGTAATACGTCGATTATGGTCACCGCTTCTATTTCTTCACTGCCAGAAGCAAGTGCTACCATCACTTTATCCATGGTGACTCTCCAATAATTTAATTTGTTCCAACAATGCTTTATGGTGCTGACAAGGCAGCTGGTGGATTTCGGCTAAGCGAACTACATAACCATTAATGTAGTCGATTTCGCTGGGTCGGTGATGTTTTATGTCTTGCTGCATTGAGGAATAGTTGTGGGCGGTATTGCTAGCCACCATCAATACCGTGTCAGTTAAGGTTTGCGAAGATAAGTTTATCCCCTCGGCTTGGGCCACTTGGCTAAGTTCTTGGTTCAACGCGCCGATTTGTTGGCGGTAGCGCGTTTGTAGGAGCTCGCCATTGGTGCAATTGTGGATGGCTGTGAGCGGGTTGATGCAGCAGTTTACTGCCAATTTTAACCACAAGGCTTGATAGATATTGTCTTGCCACAGTAAAGGGGCGATGGCGTTTTGAATCGAGTTGAAATGCTCAGGTGCAGCCTGACTGCGGATCACCGAGCCGATGTCTATTCTACCTAAACCGGTATGTTTCACGCTTAATTGCCCGGCTGTTTTTTGTTGTAGCAAAACGCCATGGGTATTACTGGCCAAACAAAGATGACCCGTGTCAACGCGGCTTAATAGTGGCGTGTGGGCGCCTAAACCATTCACCATTAGTAATACTTGGCAATCTTTGGGGAACTTGAGGTGTTGGATGGCTGGGCGCACTTGATGGGCTTTCACGCAGATAATAAGCCAATGACAGCCGGGTATTTGAGTGAGTACCGGTACATCCAGCTGGATTGTACCTTTGATTAAACTGGTGACGCTCAGCGCTAACTGGCTGGGAACTGTTTGTCGACTATCGACAAAACAGACCGAATTTTGCAGCCCTATATGTCCGGCCAACCAGCCCCCAATGGCACCAGCGCCGATTATTGCGCAGTGATACATCGATTCACCTTTTTCAATAATGCCCAACGACTCAACCATAGATAACTACCAATGCCCAGCAAATCGGCCAGTAGATCTGCCACCGATGCTTGGCGATAGCTGGTAAAACTTTGGCATAACTCGATCAGCGCACCAAATGCTAGCAAGCAGAGTAGGTTTATTTTATTTGAAAATAGGGCTAATTGAGCTAACCAAGCCAAATAGAAGAAGCAGCCGTAGTGTAAAATTTTATCGGTGTTTTGTAATGGGCCTTGCAGTGCCATGGGGCGTAGCGCTAATACAAATACTGTAATTAGACTAATGAAAAATAGGCTACGGAAGATTAATCTGCGTTGGTTCGCCACCACACCATACTCTTTTGCTGACAAAGGGATATAATGCAATATTTTCGCATAAGGCCAGATCTAAAGGGAGAGAAAACATGCCTTCTTTTGACATCGTTTCAGAAATAGAAAGCGCAGAAGTTCGTAATGCGTGTGAGAATGCCGCTCGTGAATTAGAGATCCGTTTTGATTTTCGCGGGGTGGAAGCCAGCTTTGAATATAAAGACGACAGCGTCAAAATGACCGCCGAAGCTGAATTTCAGCTTAATCAAATGCTTGATATATTGCGGGGAACTTTAGTGAAACGCTCGGTTGATACCAAGGCTATCGATCTTGCGGATATTGTTCATACTGGCAAGACTTATTCGCAGATGGTTAATTTTAAAAATGGTATCGATCAAGCTATTGCTAAAAAGGTCGTCAAGCAAATTAAAGATGCAAAATTGAAAGTGCAGGCCTCTATTCAAGGTGACCAAGTTCGAGTAACGGGTAAGAAACGCGACGATCTTCAAGCGGTGATGAGCTTGATGCGCGCTGCTGATTTTGAACAGCCCTTTCAGTTTAATAACTTTCGCGATTAAAAGGTGTATTTAACTTTTTATTACACCCTTCGTTAGTTTTTTGATGATGCGGCTTGGCATTCACTGATCGTGGGTGATGGATCCGTGGCTTGTTGTGCTCGCTCGGGTCGAATCGCTTGCGTGGCTAGTGCGGGCCGTATTACAAGTACGATTCGTACCAGTGAATTATTTATTTGCGACCGATAAACGCTGTACTAAAGTGGGCACAAAAATCTGTATGTCATTATAACATGGCTCTTTGTTTGCCAGTTTTAAAGCTAAATTAGCCGCTTTTTCTGCCATCATTTGGATCGGATAGCGGATCGTGGTTAATTTGGGATGTAAGTACTTCGCAATCAGGCCATCATCGAAACCAATTAATGACATCTCTTCAGGGGCCTTGATGCCATTTTCCTCAATGATTGATAGTGCCCCTGCTGCCATATAATCGTTATAGGCTGCCACTGCCGTAATGGGTAAGTTTTTGGTCAGTAGATTGGTCATGGCTTGCTCTCCACCTTTTTCATCGGGAGAACCGTATTCGATATGGCTTGCACTGTGCTCAAGCTGGTAAGCCTTGAGGGCATCGATGTAGCCATTCTTCCGCTGTTCTACATCTTCAATATTGTGATTCGAACAAATATAGCCGATGGATGTGTGGCCTTTTTTTATCAGAAATTCGGTCGCGAGATAGGAGCCTTTGTGGTTATCCAAGGCAATACAGCGCTCAGCTATTTCGGGGATAAAGCGGTTGATCAGTACCATCGAAGGTATTTCATGGGCAAATTCTATCAGCTCTTCATTACTCAAGGCTTTACTATGAACAATCAGTGACTCGCAGCGACTATTAATTAACAGTTCAATGGCTTTGCGTTCGATCTCGGCATTGTGGTAGCCGTTACCGATGAGCAAGTGTTTTCCATGTTGTAGCGCGATGATATCGATTGCTTTGACGATGCCGCCAAAAAACGGATCGGAAACATCGCCAATTAATACCCCGATGGTATTGGTTGATTGGTTGACTAATGCTCTGGCGTTGGCGTTGGGTCGATAGCCAATGTCTTTCATTGCCGCTTTCACCGCAACCTTGGTTGCCTGGCTAGATTTCCCGGAGTTATTAATGACTCGAGATACAGTCGCAACGGAGACTCCCGCTTGCTTGGCGACATCCTTGATGGTTGCCATTATTACCTCTTTGTATTAATGGGCTGTTGTGACGCATTCCATGCGTACAATCATTGAAAATTAGTTTCTCATTAAACATGAAAATGAGCATATTTAACACTAGGGGCTTAGCAAAAATGATAAAAGCACAGCTATTTTGGGGCTCTTATCGATCGGTCGATATTTCGCGCTAAGAACCATGAAACAGAGTGAACAGCGCAAATATCGTTCAATCACCACTTAAACTGCCAGGCAGCATTTGTCGAGGGAAATATTGCCTGCTTTACAACTAAATAGCACAGGTTTCTCCTTATCGAAACAGTCGACAAACCGCTGCAGCAATCATCTTGAATACTCCGCTGACCTTAGGCGTTGGCTGCGTTTTCAAGGACTGGTTTAAATTGTTTAATATTTTGCCCTTGCGGATTAAATACATGAATAGAATCAGTATCGGTGTAAAGCGTCATTGATGTATAAGGCTTGAGTGGGCAATCTCCAGAATTAAGAAATTTAAAGTTTTCGATGCCATAGCTTTGACCAAATACATAGGTGCTGCTGCCTAAACGCTCGACCACTTCAGATTGAAATTCGATAGCAAACTCACCTGCATCTAGGTTGAGGTGTTCTGGTCGGATCCCTAAAGTTAACTCGTCACCTAGTGCGCATTTCTCGGTGCTAATATTTAAGCTGGTTTCTTGGGTTTGCCCTGCAATTTTTACTCGAAGCGTTTCTTCTGACCAATGGCAGACGGTTGCGGGTATAAAGTTCATTTTGGGTGAACCGATGAAACCAGCTACAAATTTATTCGCTGGATGGTAATAAAGATCCATTGGACTCCCAAATTGCTCAATGGCTCCTTCTTTAAGCACCACTATTTTATCTGCCAAAGTCATGGCTTCGACTTGGTCATGGGTAACATAGACCATGGTTGATTTTAGTTCTTGGTGCAGTTTGGCAATGTGTAGCCGCATATCGACTCGTAGTTCGGCATCTAAGTTGGATAAGGGTTCATCAAATAAGAATACATCTGGGTTACGAATAATTGCTCGACCAATGGCGACGCGTTGACGTTGACCGCCAGATAGTTGCGCTGGTTTTCGGTCTAACAAGGCTTCAAGTTGCAGGGCTTGCGCCACTTGGTGAACTTTCTTTGCAATTTGTTCTTTGGGGGTTTTACTCACTTTTAGGGCATAGCCCATGTTTTCGGCGACGGTCATATGTGGGTATAAGGCATAGGATTGGAAGACCATTGCCACGCCTCGTTGGGACGGTTGAACATCGTTAACGACCCGATCTTTAATTGATATAGTACCTTCGCTGATATCTTCTAGACCCGCAATCATACGTAGCAGGGTTGATTTACCACAACCTGATGGTCCAACAAAAACCACAAATTCCCCATTATTAATGGACAGATTTACATGATGGATTGTCTGTGTCGCGCCAAAACGCTTTACAACATTCTCTAGTTTAATTGAAGCCATAGGGGATTTCCTCGAGTTAGTTTTCGCTTTGCCATATGTTTCATCAGAGGACAAAGGCGTTTTCCCAAATTAGATAGATAAGGTTTTCATTGGATTATACGTAGAGAGTGTAAACGTTACCCCTTTTTTTCTTTTTTTTTGCGTATGTGCTCACGAATATAGTTATTTAGTGTGGAATTTGCGCATTGTGTAGGCGTATCTTTGCGGTGTAATCGTTTTCTCTGGAGCAGGGCTGACGACAATATAAGCGATAAATCCTACACAAATAATTCAGGAGACGTGATGAAAAAACTTACGATTTGCCAAGCAGTATCGGTCGCACTTATTGCGGGGAGTGCCTTGAGCTCTGCAACAGTGTTTGCTCAATCTAAGTTGTTGGTCTGGGAAGACATTCAAAAAGCAGTTGGTAATGAAGAAGCAACGAAGCAATTTGAACAAAAATTTGATGTGAAAGTGTCGGTTCAGGAACTGCCATATGGCGGCCAAGTTGAGTCATTACGGATGGATGGCCCAGCAGGGACTGGTCCTGATGTGATTAACTTACCTCACGATCAAATTGGTAGTGCGGTGGTTCAAGGTTTGTTGGTGCCGTTGAAGGTGGATGCTGCAGTTCTTGATACTTTTACCAAATCATCGATAGACGCCTTGAGTTACAAAGGTCAGTTGTATGGGATCCCTAAGGCTGTAGAAACCGTAGTTATGGTATATAACAAAGATTTGTTACCCGAACTGCCCGCCACCATGGAAGAGATTTATCAGTTGTCGTTAAAAGCCCGCGAGCAGGGTAATTATGGTCTGTTGGCTAAATGGGACGAGATTTATTATGCCTACGGAATTGTGAAAGCAATGGGCGGCGATATCTTCGCTAAAAACGCCGATGGTTCTTATGATGCGAAGCACTTGCTATTGAATACTGATGGTGCGGTTGCAGGTGGTCAATATATCGAGAAATTCTTTAAAAATGGTGCATTTCCAAGCGGTATCATAGGCGACTCTGGTGCGAATGCGATTGATTCACTATTTACTAGTAAAAAAGCTGCCATTGTACAGACCGGCCCTTGGTCTTTTAAACCTTATGAAGAAGCTGGCATTAACTTCGGTGTTGCGCCGCTGCCGACTTTACCTAACGGTAAACCGATGAGTTCGTTCATGGGGGTGAAGAGTTACAGTGTTTCGACCTACTCTAAAAATAAAGATCTAGCTCTTAAATATATCGAGTTCATTAATAACTATGACAACGCCAAACGTCGTTTCGAACTGACTGGTGAAGTTCCAGCAGTAAAAGCCTTGATTGATGATCCGATTGTTAAAAATAATCCTGGTGCGAGAGCGGTTGCGATGCAGTCAGCACATGCCACTCCAATGCCGTCGATTCCTGAGATGAATGAAGTGTGGGGGCCTGCTAATAGTGCCTTGCAACTGATTGCTACAGGTAAACAGACGCCAAAAGATGCATTAGATAGTGCAGTACAAGCGATTGAAATGCAGATTGAAGCCAATCAAGCGATGATGGGCCAATAGTCTGTGGTTGTCAGCCTGAGTGTTTCAGGCTGACATAGTTGTATAGGAAAAATTTATGCCTTCGATGTCTCAAGATATATCACCGAGCAATATTAATTCTAATACTCAGCACCGTATTTATGCGGCTTGCTTGTCTATTATTCCCGGGCTAGGTCAGTTATATAATAAGCAGCTGGCAAAATCGGTGATATTTTTTATTTTCGTACTAAGTTTTGTTGGGGTTTTTCATGATTTTTTAACATCAGGCTACTGGGGGTTATTCACTTTAGGTGAATCACTGCCAGAAGATAACTCTGTGTTTCTACTTGCCGAGGGTATTATTTCGGTGATCGTTTCTGTGTTTGGGATCGGGGTTTACGCCTTATCGATTTACGATGCCTATATTAATGGAAAACTGAGAGATCAAGGCAAAGAACTTAATTCTATTCGTCGCCAATATCGTACGGTGCTAGAGTCTGGTTTCCCCTATTTAATGATTTCGCCAGCTTTTATTTTGTTGGTATTTGTGGTGGTTTTTCCCATCGTTTTCGGTTTTGCTATTGGTTTCACTAATTACAATTTATACAATTCTCCGCCAGCGAAGTTAGTGGATTGGGTTGGCCTTAAAAATTTCATCAATATCTTTGAAATTAATCTATGGCGGAAGACCTTTATAGATGTGTTGCAGTGGACCGTGATCTGGACCTTGCTTGCGACCACTCTGCAGTGCACGGTGGGGGTTTTATTAGCGATTCTGGTGAATCAAAAAGATCTTAAGTTTAAACCGCTGATTCGAACTATTTTTATCCTACCTTGGGCGGTCCCCGGTTTTGTGACCATCCTTATTTTCACTGGGATGTTTAATGAAACCTTTGGGGTAATAAATAACGTCGTATTACATGCCTTTGGGATTGATCCTAAGTCTTGGTTAACTGACCCTTTCTGGACTAAAACAGCATTAATTTTAATTCAAACATGGCTTGGTTTCCCCTTTGTATTTGCGATGACTACTGGGGTACTACAGGCGATTCCGAATGACCTGTATGAAGCGGCGACTATTGATGGCGCGAGTAAATATCAGCAATTAAAAACCATTACCATACCTTTGGTTTTATATTCGATAGCACCCATTCTAATTACTCAATATACCTTCAACTTTAATAATTTTAATATTATTTACTTGTTTAATAATGGAGGTCCGGCGGTGATTGGCAGTAATGCAGGTGGAACTGATATTCTGGTGTCATGGATTTATAAATTAACCATGTCTTCTTCCCAATATTCTATCGCAGCGGCGATTACTCTGCTTCTTTCTATCTTTGTAGTGGGTATTGCTCTATGGCAATTCCGTATGACCAAGTCTTTCAAAGAAGTCGCTTAAGGGATTCACGATGAGCATTAAACGTAGTAAATATATTCGGTTATCTTTAAGTTATCTGCTAATTATCGCGATAAGTATCATCATTATTTATCCCTTGATGTGGACGGTGGGGGCATCTTTTTATCCTGGTAATAGCATCATGGGCGATTCAATATTCCCTGATCAACCGACTTTAAGTCATTATTTGACCCTATTTAAAAATGACAAAGTGTCTTATTTAACTTGGTATTGGAATAGTTTGAAAATTAGTGTCATGACTATGGTCTTAACGCTAATTAGTGTTTGCTGTACTTCTTACGCCTTTTCTAGGTTTAGGTTTAAAGGCAGAAAGAATGGCTTAGTGCTGTTTTTGCTGCTGCAAATGGTGCCGCAATTTTCAGCCCTTATCGCCATTTTTGTTCTGGCACAAATGTTGGGACTCATTAATAGCCATATCGCTTTGGTATTGGTTTATGTCGGCGGAATGATCCCAATGAATACCTACTTGATGAAAGGTTACTTGGATGCGATTCCTAAGGACTTGGACGAGTCTGCACGAATGGATGGTGCGGGAAGTTTTCGGATCTTCATCGAAATCATTATGCCTTTGTCCAAACCGATTATTGCGGTCGTCGCTTTGTTTTCCTTTACCGGACCATTAGGCGATTTTATCTTGGCGACCACTATTTTACGTACCCCCGACAATTACACCTTACCAATTGGTTTGTACAACTTGGTTGTCGAAAAAATGGGTGCCAGTTATACAACTTACGCAGCTGGAGCAGTATTGATATCTATTCCAGTCGCCATTTTATATTTGTCCCTACAAAAATACTTTGTATCAGGATTAACCGCAGGAAGCACAAAAGGGTAACCATGAAACATTTAACTCTACTTTCTTTGGCAGCCGTGTTGTCAAGCTCTGTTATCTTAGCGGGCTGTCAGTCAGTCACGTCTTCGTCAGCTCAGACCAATGCTGAACCTCAGCTACAGTCAATCGTTCCAGCTCAGGTACGCAGTGACTTTATTAAAGGGGTAGATATCTCGATGATCCCCGAAGTTGAGGCGCTTGGTGGAAAATACTATCAAGATCACCAGCAGATGGATCCCTTAAAAATTATGCAGCAACATGGGATTAACTATGTACGTATGCGGGTGTGGGTGAATCCACAAACGCTAGACGGTAAACCTTATGGTGGTGGTAATTCGACCCTAGCTCGGGCAATTGATATTGGCCAACGCGCTCATCAACTCGGCATGAAGTACTTGTTGGATATTCACTACAGTGATTTTTGGACCGATCCGGGAAAACAGTTTAAACCGAAGGGCTGGGAGACATTATCTTTTGAGCAATTGGTAGGCAAAGTGGGGAGTTATACAACCGAGGTGATGCAGGCCCACCGTGACGCTGGGGTAATGCCAGATATGGTGCAAGTGGGAAATGAGTTAAACAGTGGCATGTTATGGCCTGAAGGAAAAAGCTGGGGAGGCGATGGCAAAGAATTTGATCGTTTGGCTGCGTTACTTAAATCAGGTATCACCTCAGTAAAGGCCGCCTACAGGAGTGATCAGCAAGTAAAAATTATGCTTCACCTCGCGAAGGCGGGTGATAACGGTCTGTTTAGATGGTGGTTCGACGAGATAACCAAGCGTGATGTTGATTTTGACATTATTGGTATGTCTTATTACCCCTTCTGGCATGGGCCTGTGGCGGCGGTGAAAGCCAATATTGCGGATGTCGTGAAACGCTACCACAAACCGGTGATTATTGCCGAAACGTCTTACGCCTATACCGCTAAAAATGGTGACCAGTTGGCGAACGCTTATACCGGTGAAACGCCTGCTGAGGGCTATCCGGTATCGGTGCTTGGCCAAGCTAAGTTTCTCAAAGACATGATGGAATTACTAAATAATGTGCCTGATCAACAGGGCTTAGGACTCTTCTACTGGGAACCTGCATGGTTACCGGTGGCAAATGCAACTTGGGCAACTGAAGAGGGTATGACTTACACCGATGATCATTGGCAGGCGGGTAATTCTTGGGATAACCAAGCCTTATTTGATTTTGAAGGAAATGTTTTGCCTTCAATGCAAGTGTTTAACGGTCAGTAGTCATTGTTTTAAGGACATATTATGAGTCATTTTTCGCCAATTATTCCAAATGTAAAGGGTTTGCTCCATGGGGCGGATTATAATCCAGAGCAATGGTTAGATCGTCCCGATATTCTCGAACGAGATATTGAATTAATGAAGCAAGTTCGCTGCAACGTGATGTCGGTTGGCATCTTTAGTTGGGCGGCGATAGAGCCTCAAGAAGGCCAGTTCAATTTTGGCTGGTTGGATCAGGTGCTGGATCGTTTGGCCGAGAACAATATCTCGGTATTTTTAGCAACCCCTAGTGGCGCTCGTCCGGCGTGGTTATCGCAAAAATATCCCAGTGTGCTGCGCGTGAACAATGCACGGGTGAAGCAATTGCATGGCGAACGGCATAACCATTGTTATACCTCGGTCGATTATCGCGCCAAGGTGGCAATGATTAATCAGCAATTGGCTGAGCGTTATTCCTCCCACCCAGCGGTGATAGCATGGCATATTTCTAATGAATATGGTGGCGATTGCCATTGTGATGAGTGTCAAAGTGCATTTCGGCTTTGGTTACAAAATAAGTATCAGAGCCTGGATGAGCTGAATCAAAAATGGTGGAGCCAATTTTGGAGTCATAATTACTCGAGTTGGTCACAAATTGAGTCGCCTTCGTCAATCGGCGAAAATTCAGTGCATGGTTTGAAGTTGGACTGGAAACGTTTTGTGAGTGAACAAGTCACCGACTTTTGCGTGCAAGAAGTTAAGCCCTTGAAAAAAGTGAATGCCAAGCTGCCGGTGACTGCAAACCTAATGGAGTATTTCTACGATTATGATTACTGGAAGTTAAGTCAGGCCATTGATATTGCTTCTTGGGATAGTTATCCCTTGTGGCATCAGGGGCAGGATGATCTGGGTTTGGCCTGTTATACCGCAATGTATCACGACTTGATGCGCAGCTTGAAAGACCAACCCTTCCTATTAATGGAGTCAACGCCAAGCCAAACCAACTGGCAACCAGTGACAAAGTTGAAGAAACCAGGGATGCATTTGCTTGCCTCAATGCAGGCTGTTGCTCATGGTTCAGATTCGGTGCAGTATTTTCAGTGGCGTAAGAGCCGTGGTTCGGTAGAGAAGTTCCATGGTGCAGTGGTCGATCATGTCGGTCATGTTGATACTCGAGTCGGTAAAGAAGTGGCACAAGTCGGCCAACGACTACAACAGCTTTCGGGACTCGCCGGCAGTCGAACGGCAGCAGAAGTTGCCATTATTTTTGATTGGGAAAGTCGTTGGGCTATGGATGATGCGCAAGGCCCACGTAATGAAGGTTTGTTTTATGAACAAACGGTGAATGATAATTACCGTGGTTTTTGGGAGCAGGGGATTAACTGTGATGTCATCGAACAGTTATCTGACTTCTCTACATACAAAGTGATTGTCGCTCCTATGCTTTATTTGATTAAACCCGGTGTTGCAGAGCGTATCGAAGCCTTCGTTAATCAGGGTGGGGTATTTGTTGCCACCTATTGGAGTGGCATTGTTGATCAAAATGATTTGTGCTTTTTAGGTGGATTCCCAGGCGGAAGTGACAGTCCTTTACGTCATACCCTTGGCATTTGGGCCGAAGAGATAGATTCCCTTTACGATGAAGAGCGGATAGAAGTTGTGGCAGAGCCAATTAATCCATTGGGTCTGAGTGGATCATACCAAGCGCGCCATCTATGTGAATTAATCCATTGCGAAGGGGCTGAGGTTATCGCGCGATACAATAGTGACTTTTTTGCGGGGATGCCAGCTGTCACCTGTAATCGCCAAGGCGAAGGTTACGCCTATTATATTACGTCTAAGAACAGTCTCGATTTTAACCGTGACTTTTATCAAGGGATTATCCGCCGCCATCACTTAACGAGGGTGATCAATAGCGAATTACCTCAGGGGATATCGGTCACCAAGCGTCACAATCAAAGCACTGAGTATCTATTTGTCATGAATTTTTCAACTCAAGAGAAAGTATTATTATTAGATGATACAAACTATGTTGATGAAAGTACTCAGCATAGTTTAATAAATGCTCAAATTAAACTTTCTGGCTATGAAGTAAAAGTATTTAGCAGACCAATATAGTCTTATAAACCTTATTCCTTGTAATGTCTTAGCCAGCTTATTAAAAGCTGGCTTTTTTTTAGTTCCATCAATATATGTGACTCATATAGCAAAAGTTAATAAAATTAAGTAAAAAATGTAAACGTTTCCATTTGTTGGGTGAATGTCGCGAATTTTTGTTGTTTAATAATATTACAATGTGTTCTGGCTAAGGCTTGTTATAAAAGCAAAGCTAGATGCAATAATTACAAAAAGTATAAGGATGTTATGATGAAAAATAGTTTAAAACCGGTTGTTTCTGCGGTACTTCTTGCAATGGTGGCAGCGCCAGCGTCTGCGGTAGATTTTAGTGGTTATGTGCGTGCTGGAATAGGTATTGATACAGCCGGCGGCGGTGTGCAAGGCGGCGACGAATTTCAGAAGCAAAAGCTTGGTCGTCTAGGAAATGAATTTGATACTTATTCTGAAATTGGCCTAGGTCAGGAATTATTTAACGACGATGGCAAGAGTGTCTATTTTCAAAGCATGTTTGAAATGTCATCTGATGGTTTTTCTGAGACAGAAAAGACCACCGATGACAGTGCGAACTTCTCGATCAAGCAGTTAAATATGCAAGCCAAAGGGTATATTGCTGCTGCTCCAGAAGCGGTCGTTTGGGCGGGCAAACGTTTTTATCAGCGTCATGATTTGCACATTATCGATACCAAATACTGGAATGTATCGGGTTACGGTTTTGGTCTGGAGGGGGTTCAAATGGGCCCTGGTGCATTGTCGACGGCAATTATTCGTGGTGACCAGGATGGTTTAAACATCAACTATGTTGATGTTCGTTATGCGGGAATGAAACCTTGGCAGGGCGCTTGGGTAGAAGTTGGTATTGATTACGGTATGACCAATCCTACCGACCAGCAAGAAAAGGATAACGTAGATTTTGACAATGGCTTGATGCTTACTGCAGAACTAAGTCAAAGCTTCTCTATGGGTTACAACAAAACTGTATTGCAATACATGGACAAAGGCCTAGCGCAAAACGCGGTCTCGCAAGGCGGTGGTTGGTACGATGTATGGAGTGGTGATGTAAATAGCGCTAAAGGTTATCGCTTGATTAATACTGGTGATATTAACATTGGTGATAATATCATTATTGATCATGTGTTTACCTACGGTTATGCGCAAGACCACGGTGTTGTAAATGGTGTTAAAGTTGACGATGAAACGCTGCTTTCGTTAGTCGCTCGCCCGACCTATAACTGGTCTAAATACAATAAAACAGTATTAGAACTAGGCTACTTTACGCAAACTAAGAAATTGGTTAGCGGTTCTGAAAGCAAAACTGGTGGTAACAAAGTGACTATTTCACAAGTCTTAGCCACTGGTGAAGGCTTCTTTGCTCGCCCTGAAATTCGTTTCTACGCAAGTTACTTTAAAGATACCGAAGGAAAATCTTTTAATGTTGTTGATCAGGTTGCTCAAGATGAAGATTCAGTCAAACTAGGTGTTCAAATCGAAGCTTGGTGGTAGGCCGATTAGAACAGAGCGGTGCATGATTGCACCGCTTTTTTTCGTTTTTTATCAAACGGTAGCAGGCAAGCTTAGAGCTGAATGGACTTTAGATCGTAATCGAGTGCTGTTGCTTATGCTGAGTTGAGGTTATTTAGGATCGTAAATGAATGAAGTATCTCTCGTTTAAAAATAAGATCATCGCCTTGATGATAGCAACCATTATGGTCACTATCATTTCATCCTACTTTAGTGTTCGCCATGTGATTAGTGCCTATATTTATAAATCCTATGTGAGTGATGTAGAAAGTCAGGTCAACTTGATCCGTGGAGAGGTTGAAAGAAGTATTCAAGCGAAAGTTGATCTCATTCAAAGTGTCGACTTTGGAATTATGGCGATCCGTTCAACCAAGGATAAATTGGGTTTTTTAAGTGTCGTAAAGGTGATTAATAATTTAGCCCTTAGTGATAAGGGAAGCATGCCTAAAGCAGAAGCGAGCCTTTACATCAAGCAGGTTAAAAATCACCCCGATGGTATTCAGGTTAGCCAGGTATCGATATTAGATGGTGTACCTGTCGTTATTATTTCGAAGAAGAAAAATAATATTGTCGATTTTTTTACGCTTGATTTGACATACTTAGGATCTCTGGTTAAACGTTTTCATAAAATCAACACTTATTTGCAAATTACTTCTGATAATGACACCTTGATTTATTCAAATAAGCCAAGTGTTAATTTAGAAGTGAATGAAGGAACATTAAATTTTTATGGCCAGACTTGGCACTTAAATAGTTTTATCGACGTGGCGGATATACATAGAATCACCAAGTCTATTAATGAAAGCATCAACTTCTATTTGATAGTCTGTGCCTTGATTATGCTTTCTCTGAGTATTTTTATATTACATTTTACCTTTAAACCCTTAATCCGTTTGCGAACTCTGGTTTATGGTCTTTCCCAGGGAGAGGGGGATTTAACTCAGCGCTTGGAAGTTAAATCTAAGGATGAGTTGGGAGAGATTTGTCATTCAATTAATATGTTTACCGACCAATTGCAGAAGATTTTTGTACATATCTCAGAATCTAATGTGCATATTAACACGGTGATCCAACAGCTTAGTCAGCAATCTAAGCGTAATATTTCGGCGATTGAGGAACATAATGCTGAAAGCCGAGAAATTGTACGCTCTATCGAGCAGTTGAGTGCTTCTTCCGATAATATCGCAGAAGGGGCCAACGAAACCGCCGAATATACCCAAAATGTTCGTGTTAATGTTGAGCAGTCCAGTGAGTCTAGCAAGCAGGCTGTTCATAGTGTGCAAGTGTTAATTGAAGATATTAGTGTTGTGGCGAACTCGATATCTGAGATGGATGAAGGGGCCAAAAATATTGGCGATATTCTTTCTACCATTGGTTTTATTGCCGATCAAACAAACTTACTGGCTTTGAATGCGGCGATTGAAGCAGCCAGGGCAGGCGATAAAGGTCGAGGTTTTGCGGTTGTGGCGGATGAGGTGCGAGCCTTGGCGGCAAAAACAACGGCGTGTACCACCCAAATCAATGACATGTTGAATTTTTGGGGGAGAACCAGTCATCATATTAGCTCCAGAATGGATGATACTCATGCGAGCTGTGATTCTTCTCAAGCTATTACTCAAGTGATGATGGAAAAACTCGATTTGATGCGTGAATCTACTGAGCGAATTCATCAATTGAACGCTAATATGTCAGGCTCCGCTAATCAGCAAAATACTATTATGCAGGAAGTTCGAACTAACATGTCTCGGGTGGAAAGTTTTGTTGAAAAGATCCGTAGCAATGAGTTGACGAGTATTGAAATCAGCGATGAGCTGCAAGATGTATCTAATGAGCTGACTCACTTTATTGCGCGTTTCAAACTTGCCTAGCTGATGAGTGATTGATAGCGCGAGTCAGTACCTGACTCGCACATGCTGGGCTCGTATTAAGACAGCAGTATGATTTCGATTAAGTAGTAACTAAAAAGGCTGATCAATACGATACCGACGAGGTTAAGCATAAAGCCAGCTTTAACCATTTGTTTAATATGTAATTGACCAGAAGCAAATACGATGCTGTTGGGTGGCGTTGCAACGGGCATCATGAAAGCACAACTGGCAGCTAAGGCTGCCGGAACCACTAATATCATCGGGTTCGACCCCATCGACTCGGCAATTGGCCCGAGCAGTGGCAGAAAACCTGCCGCGGTGGCGGTATTACTGGTGATTTCGGTAAGGAAGATGATTGCTGTGGTGACGATAACGATCACCCAAATCAGTGAATAGGTAGAGGCTGCGCTTAAGCTGAGCCCGATGAAATCAGCCATCCCCGAACTTTTGATCTGGGCCGCTAAACTTAAGCCTCCTCCAAATAACATCAATACTCCCCATGGCAATTTTTTGGCTGTATCCCAGTCCATCACCATGACTTGTTTACGCCAATCCACTGGAATGACAAACAGGCTGACGGCAGCCATCATGGCGATCCCGGTATCGCTGATCGCCAAGCCGCTATAAGACGCCAACAAGGGGCGTAAGATCCATGCACAAGCGGCTAGGGTAAATACAACGGCGACAACTTTCTCCGGTGGCTTCATTGGGCCTAATTGATGGAGTTGCTGACGTAACATTTCAGCTGAGTTTCCCTGGCTTCGATTGGGTAAGCGATAGTTGATTCGAGTTAGCCATATCCAAGTAATGAATAACATCGAAATTGAGAGTGGCAAACCGATGAGCATCCATTCGCCAAAGCCGATGTGGATATCGTAGGAGTCGGCTAAATACGCTGCGAGTAAAGCGTTGGGGGGGGTACCAATCAGGGTGGCTACCCCCCCAATACTTGCTGAATAGGCAATGCCTAACAGTAGCGCGGCACTGAAGTCTGGTTGCTGCTCTTGTTTGGACATCATCCCAATGATCGACAGCCCTATGGGGAGCATCATCACTGCGGTGGCGGTATTGCTCATCCACATGCTTAAAAAAGCGGTGATCAGCATAAATCCGCCTACTTGTTGCGCTGGTTTGTCCCCGACGGTGAGCATTGCGACTAGTGCTATTCGTTTATGCAGATCCCAGCGTTCCATCGCCAGACTCAGCATAAATCCGCCCATGAATAGGAAGATTAAGGGATGAGCAAAGGATGCGGTGGCAGCTTTTAAACTGGCGATGCCGAGTAGTGGGGACAAGACCATTGGTAAAAATGAGGTGACGGGGATCGGAACTGCCTCGCTGACCCACCAAATTGCCATCATGGTGGCCAATCCCATGGTCACCCATGCTTGTTGGGGCAGCCCTTCAAAGGGAGGTGGAATAAAGAGAGTCGCAATTAAGCTTAATGGGCCAAGTAGTAAGCCGCATAGTTTGGCGAGGTGTTGATGTTGATAATTGGGATGGCTGACCATCGAGTTCATAATAATACCTTAAGATTTAAGGGGTTTTCTGCTATTAGCTATAGCAGAAATTTATCGACTACGCCGAACAAAAAGGCGTGTTTGCGTTACTTATTGATGGCTTCTGTGGAAAGCAATAGCAAGTCCTTGTTCAAATCTACTTTTTTAAGTGATTGTTTATCGTCCAATCTAGAAAAGTAATTCTATTTAGAGGTCGTTTATTGTTGGTTTAACCAGGGATTATTGGGGTTTTTATAGTAAAAATATACAAAGTCTGCTTTTATGACAATTTTAAAATTAGTTAATTGATTTTAAACGGTATTTAATAGATATATAATTATTTTTATTTCATGGTTTCTGGTTGCTTTGAATGGGAGGCAAGATATTTAAGGGTAAAAAATATGCATTTTTAGTCACAAATACAGATGTGTATATAGTTGATATAGGTTTGACAAAATTTCACCGGGGTAACATTTGTTAGCATCAATTGTTATAAATGGCATTTTCAGTGAATATTTACAATAAACTCGCATAATGGTAGGTTTTGTTTGAATGGGTAAAATGTAATTGATCATATATAGCGTTAATGGATGATGCAGCAACAGTTATTGAATCAGCTTAAAACTGGCGATTTAGTCTTTTTTTCGAGTAAGGGGCTTGGCAGTAGTCTCATTCGTGTGGGGACTTTTAGTCCTTGGTCACATGTCGGCATGGTATTGCAGTTAGCAAATTATGATTTTGTAACCTTGTGGGAGGCAGTACCGAGTCGAGATGGGTTTTGCCTTTATGCTCAGCGCGCGAGTAAGGGCGTGCAGGTGGTTGCCCTGGAAGAGCGGGTTGCACAGCATCAAGGTGATGTTGCGGTACGCCAATTGATGGGCGAAGAACTTAATCAAGCCGCGTTAGACAATTTGATGCAATTACTGGAACAGCTACAGGGGCGCCGTTATGAGCAAGACTTCTGGCAATTGACTCGTGCTGGTTGGGATGGGCCATGGGGTGAAAATAGCCAAGACTTGTCTTCATTATTTTGCAGTGAGTTAGTGGCAGCGGCTTACCAGCGCTTAGGTCTTCTAGATGAGACTAAGCCTGCAAATGAGTATACCCCAGCTGATTTTTCTGAAGATGCGCTGCGAGAGTTAAATTCCGGATTCTACTTATCCGAAGAAGTTGAGCTGCTTAAGCAAGAACCGTCCATTGGTGAATTTAGCTTTAGTGTCTAACTAAATTAAAGCAGTTGTGAACGCCATCGGTGAACTCCTGCATCGATGGCTTCGCAGCGTGAGTATTCAGATCTGTGAAGTTTATGTTTTGTCCTCTCTCTTCTACATCAAGCTAACTACCGTTATCGTGCGCCGTGATGTTGTTTCATTGTATCTGAATGATGGTGCTTGGTTTTAGTCCGCGCGATCATATGCAGTGCCGGTATCTGGATCCATCTTGGCTTCGGCTGCAGCATATCCTCAAACTCAAACTCAAACTCAAACTCAAACTCAAACTCAAGCCAAACCAAGCCAAGCCAAGCCAAGCCAAGCCAAGCCAAGCCAAAGAGGACGGTTAACAGCGTTTTATGTGTCATTTTCTTTGGTAAAAAAGGCTTGGGTGCTTGCTTGTTACTTAAGCGTGATAAAGGGGAGTTCGCTTAATTATTTGTGACGAGGATCGGTCGTTTATGACTCGGCATCGCTTGGCTAAAAAAAGTTTTTGTGATGTGTCAATTTAATATCGATCTTTTGTTTAAAATTAGTGCTTCATACTATATGGTTGCGCCTTAACCAACAATATAGCTTCCATCAAGGATAATAAGAAGCATGAATCAACATTCAAACAACAACATATTTAGCTTTATAACTAAAGGTAGCCTCGTGCTACAAATCCTGATCGGTATTATCGCCGGTAGTATCTTGGCCGTTGTCGCGCCAGAGTTTGCCATCTCTTTAGGTTTATTCGGTAGCCTATTTGTTGGTGCACTAAAAGCGGTTGCACCAGTGTTAGTCTTTGTATTGGTGGCGGCGTCTGTTGCGAGCCATAAACGAGGTCAAGATACTCAACTAAAACCAATTATTTATTTGTATTTATTTGGCACCTTTGCCGCCTCGCTGACTGCAGTTGTCATGAGCTTTGTTTTCCCCACCGAACTGGTTTTGGTGAGTACCGATACCGTGGCCAATCCACCACAGGGGATCGGTGAAGTATTACATACCTTATTGTTTAAAATTGTGGATAACCCAGTGAGTGCCATTATGAATGGTAACTACATTGGTATTTTGGCATGGGCAATTGGCTTAGGCGTGGCGCTACATAGTGCTTCTGCAACGACTAAAGCTTTGTTTAATGATGTTGCGGATGGCGTATCTAGCATCGTGCGTTTTGTGATCCGCCTAGCGCCACTTGGGATCTTTGGCCTGGTGGCAAATACTATCGCGCAAACTGGTTTTTCGGCGCTATGGGGCTACAGTCAACTGTTATTAGTGTTGATAGGTTCTATGCTGTTGATTGCTTTGGTGATGAATCCATTGTTGGTTTTCTACAAAATTCGTCGCAATCCCTACCCTCTTGTCTTTAAGTGTCTTCGTGAAAGTGGTGTGACTGCTTTCTTTACCCGTAGTTCAGCGGCCAACATTCCGGTGAATATGGATCTTGCTGAGCGGCTTAATCTGGATGAAGACACATATTCAGTCTCTATTCCGCTAGGCGCAACCATTAATATGGCAGGTGCCGCAATTACCATCACGGTGCTATCACTTGCAGCAGTACATACCTTGGGGATTCACGTCGATTTTGCGACCGCATTATTGTTGAGTGTGGTTGCTGCGGTATCTGCATGTGGTGCTTCGGGTGTAGCTGGTGGTTCATTGTTATTGATCCCGCTGGCTTGTAGTCTATTTGGAGTCTCGAATGATATCGCGATGCAAGTGGTTGCTGTCGGTTTTATTATTGGTGTATTACAAGATTCGGCTGAGACTGCATTAAATAGCTCTACCGATGTTTTGTTTACCGCCGCCTGTTGTATGGCAGCGGAAGAACCATATGCTCAGGTCGCAGAAGACCAACGCTAGGTTTATTTACTTGCAAGTAAGAACAGCGCCGTAAAGCGCTGTTTTTTTATTACTGCTGTCAGAGGTTGGCGTAGCCACCGGCCTATCGAGGTTCACTTCGATGGCGAACTGGTAAACCAAGGCGATTATTTCGATGATTTGAGTCCAGTGGGCTGAAGATGCGCGTCATCGTCATTAACTCAATAGATTGTGAGTTTTCTCTGTTTTCACAGATGATTATTTTATAGAATCGCCGGCTTCTGGCGGTAGATACTTATAAATATAATTTTCTCCAGTAGCACAACATTATTCATATATGGAAGTCAAAGTGCATTTTAAACCATTCTCTTTGACTTTCCGTTTAAGCAGTTTGAGGTAACAAATATGAAACGAGAACAATGGGGCTCTCGGGCAGGCTTTATCATGGCGGCAGTTGGCTCCGCTATTGGTTTAGGTAACATTTGGCGTTTTCCCTATATGGCATACGAAAATGGAGGGGGGGCATTTTTTATTCCCTATCTGTTTGCGATGTTGTCTGCGGGGATCCCATTTATGATCATGGAATTTAGCCTTGGTCATAAAATGCGTGGTGCCGCCCCTCGGGTATTTGCCAAATTGGGTCGACGACTAGAGTGGCTGGGCTGGTTTCAAGTCTTAGTGGCCTTTGTGATCGCGGTGTATTACGTAGCGGTGATCGGCTGGGCTATTTCCTACCTTGGTTTTTCTTTCTCACAAAGTTGGGGGGCAGATCCCAATACCTTTTTCTTCACCGAGTACTTAAAGCTTGGCGATAATAGCCCAAGCCGCTTAGGCGGCATACAGCTACATATTGTTGTACCTGTGATCTTGGCATGGCTGATCACTTACTCTGCAGTGTTTACTGGGGTAAAAGGAGGCATTGAAAGAGCAAGTAAAATCATGATGCCGCTATTATTTGTCATGGTTTTGGGTCTCATTATTCGTATGGTGTTTTTGCCTGGCGCACTGGAAGGCCTAAATTACCTATTTAAGCCGGACTTTAGCAAAATTCTTGATGTTTCCGTTTGGTCGGCGGCCTATGGGCAGATCTTCTTTACCTTGAGTGTTGGTTTTTCAATTATGCTGGCTTATTCCAGTTATTTGCCAAAAGATTCCGATATTAGTAACAATGCCTTTATGACGGTGTTGATTAACTGTGGTTTTTCTATCATGGCTGGCATCATGATTTTTGGCATTCTTGGTTACATGGCTAATCAGCAAGGGGTTGCCATTACCGAAGTGGTGAAAGCGGGAGTCGGTTTAGCTTTTGTGACGATCCCTACAGCAATTAACCTGCTACCTGCGCCTTATATTTTGGGGCCTCTGTTTTTCTTCGCGCTCACCGTTGCAGGCTTAAGCTCGATGATCTCCATTATCGAAGCAGTCACTTCAGCTGTGATTGATAAGTTTGGTTGCGACCGTCGTAAAGCGGCCACTTTGGTGTGTGGTGTGGCTTTAATCGTATCCTTGGCCTTTACCTGTAACGGTGGTTTGTTGCTGTTAGATGTGGTGGATTACTTCATGAATAATGTAGGGATCTTAGGTAGCTGTTTATTGGAATTGCTGATTGTTGGTTGGATGCTCAAAGGCTTGCCTGAGCTTCAAGAATATGCCAATCGACGCTCTGAATTGAGAGTTGGTGACTGGTTTATTTGGTGCTTACGTTTTATTAGCCCTGCAATTTTGCTGATTATCTTAGCAACCAACTTTGTGTCGCTATTATCAGAAGGTTACGGTGGTTATAGCCAATTTGACTTAATGAGTTTTGGTTGGGGCCTCGTGGCAATTATGGCGGTGCTCGCAATTATTATACGTAAATTACCGACAGCTGAACTTACAGCGGAGGAAAACTAAGATGGAATTAAGTGCCATTGTGATGATGATCATCGGTTTGGGTTGTACTTGGGGCGGCGCGATATTTTGTATTCGCCGTGCCATGCAGGCAGATAAAGGCTAGTGGTTTAAACCTGCTATGAGTTAAAAGGCCAAGCACTTTGCTTGGCTTTTTTATATCGATATTATACCAATCTAACTCATTATCTGTTCATTCTTAGCTCCGCTAAATCATCGCTAACTAGGTGATGTATCTGGCCATGAGAGCCACCCCTTACTGCGCTTCATGCCTCGTTATCGACAGATTTATTCTGCGCAATTAGTTGTTCATATAATGAATCAGGTTGGTATTAAAGCGGTGTTTTCGGCGGAGCACCAGCACACGTTGCTATCGAAATAAACAGAGTTAAGCTATTTTATTGATTTTATAGTTAATTTTTGCTTAAAATTGAGTCTCTATTGATATCTAAGGATGATGTGTGAAAGGAATTATTAGTGGTGTTTTATTGGCGCTGGCCTTAAGTGGTTGTGCGATGACAAGACCGAGTGTTGAAGAGGTCGCAGACAGTTATCATTCTGAGCTCAATACTCCACAAAAAGAAACTATACGTGAAACTTTATCTGAGCATTGTTCATCTTTGGTATACAAAGATAATGTAGTCAAAGTGAACTGTTACCTTTCTGGTGATGTATTGGTTTACAATGCTAATTTAATCAATCGACGCTGGGAGTGGACTCCTCAAGCAGCGGCTGCAAACACTAAGAATATTCTTAAGAATATTTGTGAACAAGATGTTCTTCAGTATGGCTTTGCTGTATTGGTGAATCTTGAAGGTGAAAATGGTTTTGTAGGTAAGTTAAAAACCTACGACGATTGCTTAAATTTATAGTTTGCTGTTCGGTTGATTGAATAAAGGCTTCCGCTTTATGTGGAAGCCTTTATTAGTGGTGAATTGCTTGGTATAAGAAACATGGTCATGGATCTTCTTGTCCTCATTTATCGCACGATGTCTCGCGTATTTAGATGCTTTTGAGTTGAAAGTGCGGGCGAATATTACTGCGCTGAATATGCGCATCAACATCTAAATCGCGTAGAAAACCATGCTGGGTCACCAATACGCTTTTAAATCCCATGGCGTTCCCACCTAAGATATCGGTATGCAGTGTATCGCCAATCATTGCAATACGCTGTCGGTTGATGTTTGCCAGACGCGGTTTAATTTTTGCTAAAACGGTGTCGAAGATTGGTGCAAAGGGTTTGCCAAAGCAGCGTACCTGTTCAAATAAATGAGCAGGTAGGGTTAATGTATAACTGCCGGGTTCTTGGGAAACTCCATTTTCTAAGGGGGCAATTAAGTCTGAGTTTCCAACCCAGACTGGACGTGGTCGGTCATTCAAGGCTTCAATAAAGCGTGCCTGACGCTGAGCATTCCAGGCTTGGCCACTTAAAAATAGAAACTCGTCGGCTTGCCAAAAAGCTTCATCTTCTGGGTAGTAGCAGGGGCGGGCTAAATCTAAGCGAAACTCGGATAAAGTGATAATCCCTAGTGGGCTGTCTGCTGGCTGCGGCATATGCTGCAGTAATACTTCACGACTATTGATGATTTCTTGGTCGCTAAAGTCGAAGCCGAGACGAATGAATTTTTGAAGTAGTTGGGGTTTACTTTGAGTCGCCGCATTGGTCACCACATACACCAGTTTTCCGGCGGCTCGTAGCTTAGCGATTTGGGCTGCAGCCCCCGCAATGGCTGTTCCTCCAACGTTTAACACGCCGTAGGCATCAAATAAAAAAACATCTATATCATCGACCAAATCGGTGATTTGTTGGATGGTTTGGCTTGAGGGGACGGGAACAATGGCGGGTAATCGTTGCGCCATATTCAAATAAGCGGAAAAGGCCTCAGTGGGACTAAAAAACATTGCTTTCACCTGTCTAAAATCAAGACCAGATTCTAACAAGAAGTAACAGCCGACGCGTAACTAAATCATTTCGTAACCGTCTTTGGGAGCGGGCATCGAGTGGTAAGGGAGTATACATTGGTTGTTTGCATCAAGTCGTGGACAACCGTGCTTGGCATCCTAACTTAAGATAAATTGTCTGTGGATGCTTGCGAGGTATTTGCCGAAAGTGCTAAGCTGCCGCGCTTAAATTAAAGATTAACATCTTGTAATTTAAGTAAAATTAAAACATTCGTTCAATGGCCTATCTGGCCTATATCAAATTAGAGTGACTATGGCGTATTTAATTGCGATTACCTTGTTGTGGGCTTTTTCTTTTAGCTTGATTGGTGTTTATCTTGCTGGCCAAGTAGATGCGTGGTTTTCAGTGTTGATGCGAATTGCCCTTGCGACCTTGGTGTTCTTACCTTTTTTAAAATTTAGAGAGTTAGCTGCCAGTACCGCCTTGAAGTTGATGGCGATAGGAGCGGTGCAGCTTGGTTGTATGTATGGTTTTTATTATCAGTCCTTCTTATATTTGTCGGTGCCAGAAGTGTTGTTATTTACGGTGATGACACCGATCTATGTGACTCTCGTCAATGATGCCTTCGAGCGACGTTTTAATCAGCGTTTCATGTTAACTGCACTGCTCGCAACTATGGGGGCGGTGGCTATCCGTTATCAAGGCATCGATCAGGGCTTCATTACTGGCTTTTTATTGGTCCAAGGGGCTAATTTGTGTTTTGCCAGTGGGCAAGTTGCCTATAAACGTTTGATGGCTCGCTTACCGGTAAAGTTGGCCCAGCAAACGGTATTTGCCTGGTTTTTTATCGGCGCTTTACTGGTGGCCAGTATGGCTTTTGCACTGCTAGGTAATACCCAAAACCTACCCAGCACAAACTTGCAGTGGGGGGTATTGGTTTATCTTGGGGTCATCGCCTCAGGGCTTGGCTATTTTGCTTGGAACAAGGGCGCAACCATGGTTAATGTTGGCGCCTTAGCTGTGGCGAATAACTTGCTTATTCCAGCGGGTATTGCGGTCAACTTGCTGATTTGGAATCGTGATGCCGATATTTTGCGTTTAAGCATTGGGGCGGCGATTATCCTCGGAGCCTTGGCATTGAATCAGCGTTGGGCGAGGCGGGTTTAGCCCAAGGTGCTTGAGCATATAGCGCTGGCGCAAGTTTGATGGCTGTATCACGCTGCTGGTAATGGCGGTTGTTTACGATTGCTAACGGGCTTTACTCAAGCGGCGGATTGGCCACATAAACAAGCCGCCAATTATCAGTGCCACTAATACACTGTAGCCCACAACCATCGGTTCAAGGGGGATGCCCGGTTTAAAGTTTTTTAAAACCTCGTTCAATCTTGGCCAACGTGCTGGCGCAAAAATATAGATGGTTTTTTCTAGTAAGTTACCATGTTGGAGAACCTCAAGGGCTTGGGCTAAGTCAGCGAATTGGTGAAGCGTTTGTTGTTTTTGTTCAGCATCGGCTCTAACGGCGGGATTAGAGTTATGCTTAAAATCTTCGATCATGGCATCGACGTCGGCATAGTGATAAGCCGTCGCATTGCGTTGGTAACCTTCGACCTGAATTTTAGCCGCGCTATAGTAACCACTGACAAACTGTAAGTAGTGATTGCTCAATATCGGTAGTTGAAAAAAGACCAGTAATAGCACAGTGAATATGACTTTATCTAGGGTGTTGAGTATCAAAGTCGATCCTCGCATCAAAGCCGAAACCAGTTTAGCTGGCTGGTTTAGTGATATTTTGAGTGTTTGATCCTACGCTGTTGCGATAATAAGAGTAAATGATTTTATCGTCTTGCATTTGGATATTTAAGTTGTGTCCGATAGGTAAACCGTAAATCGCGCTTTAGTCTTGTTTTTTGCGGTTTATTATTTTGAACAGAGGGAGCAAGATCCTGAAATAGTTTTATATTTTGTCACAATTTGCTCATTCGAATGCTCGACTGATTCGAGCTTTGAGTAGATAGATAGCAATTATTCAGGAATGTGGCGGATGTAACACCTGCGTAATGATTCTAGCAAATCTGCGCATGCTCGGTAGTTTGCTTCGTATATTTAAACCTAAATATTGCTCGGCTTTTATCGTTAGTATTCATTATTCTTGAAATAAAAGGTAAATCAGATGCAACAATCAAAACTAATCCGTTGGGGCATTATTGGTGTCGGTGATGTTTGCGAAGTCAAAAGTGGTCCTGCATTTTATAAAGCAAAAGACTCGCAATTGCTTGCGGTGATGCGGCGTAACGGCACAAAGGCCAAAGATTTTGCTTCGCGCCATCAAGTGCCACATTGGTATGACAATGCCGAGGCTCTGCTCGCCAATCCAGATATCGACGCGGTATATATTGCTACACCACCAGCACAACACAAAGATTACGCTTTAGCTGCGCTAAAAGCAGGTAAACATGTGTATATTGAAAAGCCGGTAACACTGAATGCGAAGCAGTGTGATGAGCTTATCGAGGCTCAAAAAACGGCTGCGACTAAAGTGGTTGTGGCACACTATCGTCGCCATGTACCTTGTTTTTTAAAAGTGGCTGAGTTGCTTAAGAATGGCGCCATTGGCCGGCCCTTAATGGTTCAAATCGATACACTTCAGCCAGCGGCATCAGATATTATTTCTAGTAGCGAAGACAATTGGCGGGTCAATCCTGAGATTTCTGGCGGTGGCTTATTTTATGATCTTGCTCCCCACCAATTAGACTTAATTCTGCAGTGGTTTGGCCCCGTCGTTTCAGCCCAAGGGCTTAGTGTTAATCAACAGCAACATTCAGCGGCTGATGACTGTACACATGGTTGGGCGTGTCTGCAGAATTCACTGATCCTACAAGGACGTTGGCATTTTGCGGTGCAAGCGCAACAAACTCGCGATGTTTGTGAAGTGATTGGTAGTGATGGCAAGCTCAGCGTTAATTTTTTTGGTGAGCAAGTGATTCGTTTAGAGAACGCACAAGGCACGCAAGAGTTTATGATTAACAACCCAGAGCACATTCAGCAACCCTTTATTGAGCAAGTGAATGCTTATTTTCGCGATGAGCGAGACAATCCTTGTCGTGTGAGCGAGGCGAGAGCAGTGATGGCCTTAATGGATTGCTTCGCTCAAAGGCAGTGAGTTATCGCCTGGTGAACTATATCCCCTGAACGTGTCGTCGCAAGGTCTTAGATCATGAGTCATACAGTCGGTAATGCCGATATTCAAGTGAACTACAAAACCAGATGTTATTGCGAGGCCGTTGGGTTGGTAGTCCGCCTTGTGATTGTTCAATTTGTGGTAGTAAAGGGGTCATGGTTGCCGCAGTGTAATTTGATGGCGCGGTGTGGTAACAGGTTACAATGTGCTGAAGCTTTAGCAATTTAATATCCATACTGCGCAGCATTACTTTATGTTCATACGCAGCTATCTACGCCGATCATCAAATTCTACAGGATATGGGATTTGTGTGGGCAGCTTAGGCGTGTGAATCGCTACGATTTAAGTGCTATGGTTGCGCTTGATGAGGGAATACCAATCTAACTAATTATTGTTCATTCATGCTGGACTAAATCAGTGCTAACTGCGTTATGTATCTTGTCATTGGAGCCACTCCTTACTGCACTTCATGCCTGGTTATCGGCAGATTTTTTCTGCCCAATAAGTTGTTCATACAATTAGTCATCGGCTTGACCGAAGCGTGTTATAAGCCTCGAAGCATCGCCAGATTGTATTGTGGTTTATGGCTGACGAATGCAACATGGGGAAGAACAAAGCGCAGATAACAGTGATGTATAAAAGCTGGCCGTAAAGTGCGGATTGCTTGCCTGATACCCACCAAAGATGGGTACGGCGCAGAATATAGTTTGGACTTCTTTGGCTTTGGCCTTACTCTTAGCGCTGAGTTGACTTGAGCTTATTGTTTTCAAGTCGTTATATTGAGCCCAGGACTTTCTATGAGCAATCCATACCACAACAATCCCTTACATGGCCTTAAGTTAGAAGTGCTTCTAGATGAAATTGTCGCCCATTATGGTTGGGAAACCTTAGCCTTTGCGATGAATATGAATTGCTTTAGAAACAAGCCTGATCTTGATTCTTGCCTAAAGTTTTTGCATAAAACCAAGTGGGCGCGTGAGAAAGTTGAGGCCTTCTATTTATATCGTTTTAAACATTTACCGCGGCCCGACGATCGTCAATATGCTTTGCCGCCGCGGGAGCGAATCATCCCCTCAGAGCAAAAACCAAGAGCGCCAGTGGTGATAGATATGAGTGCTCCTGCACAGCCGCAAAATAAGCCAAAGTCCAAGCGTAGCGCTAAGGCAAAAGTAAGCGCTCAGGGAAATACACCCTACAAATCGCGCGATGTTAATCCCCGCGTCGATGATGACAAGCCTTTTGATCCTTGGGCTGCGTCTCGCTAAGTAGTCACAGTTTCGCTGCGTCTTTGTCGGTCTTCAGGTACAATTGACGACTTAATACTTGACTAAGTCTTGAGTGCTGTTAGTTAAGTCGGTTTAGTTAATTTTGTGCGGTACGATTTATGTCTCAAACTCTGGTCCATATTGGCCTAGTTAACCCTAAAAGTCCCAGTAATGTGGGCTCGGTGATGCGCGCTGCAGGCTGTTTTCAAGCGGATGCGGTCTTTTATACGGGGCAGCGTTATGCTCGCGCAGCTCGGTTCAATACGGATACGAAGAATCAGAGTTTGAATATCCCACTCTCGGGGGTGGATTCATTGGTGGCACAGGTAACACCAGACATGCAAATTGTTTGCGTGGAGCTGGTAGAAGGGGCCATTGCTTTGCCAGAGTTTACTCACCCAGAAAAGGCTCTTTATATTTTTGGTCCGGAAGATGGTTCGCTGAGTCAAACTGTGGTGGATCAAGCAGATTCGGTGGTGTATATCCCGAGCCAAGCTTGTTTGAATTTAGCGGCAACGGTGAATGTACTGCTCTACGATCGGCAGACCAAATTAGCTCAAGGCCTCGCAGGCGATCCACTGATCCGCAAGAGTCGCGATGTGAATAATCGCCTGAAGGCAAAGTCGCAGTGATGAGCAATAGTGGTTATTCAGCTGATTTTTCCCGTTGAGTTCGACGTAGGCGCAGTTTTTGTTTGCGCCGTTGCTCGCTGTGTTTGCTAGCTTCCATACCCACATGTTGTTCGCCGCGTTGCTTAGCCAAATTCACTTGTTTTTCACGTTCCATAAAGCGTTGCTTTTGCTGTTGGCTTTGTTGAGCATGACAATGTGGGCAACTGAGGCCGGGCACAAATAGTGGGCTTTGCTGTTGTGCAACGGAAACGGGCATTCTACAGGCTTTACAGAGCTGGTAATCACCTGGTTGAAGTTGGTGATCGACACTCACTCTTTCATCAAACACAAAGCAGTCGCCTTGCCATAGAGAGTCTTGCTCGGGGACCTCTTCTAGATATTTTAGGATCCCCCCTTCTAGATGATAAACTTCTTCAAAACCTTGCTGTTTTAAATAGGCGGTTGATTTCTCGCAGCGGATCCCGCCAGTACAAAACATCGCAACTTTTTTATGCTGCTTTGGATCTAGGTGTTCAGCAACATAAGCTGGAAATTCACGAAAGCTCTCCGTATTGGGATTTAGTGCGTTTTTAAAACTACCGAGTTCCACTTCATAGTCATTACGGGTATCAACCAGTAGCACTTCAGGGTCACTGACTAAGGTATTCCAATCTTTTGGTTTAACATAGCTGCCCACAACTTTATTGGGATCGATACCTTCAATGCCCATGGTTACGATTTCTTTCTTCAGTTTGACTCGGGAGCGTTTAAAGGGTTGCTGTTCACTATAGGAGCGTTTTTCCGACAAATTGACCAAACGAGGATCTGCTGTTAGCCAATCGAGTACTTCTGCTATAGCGCTCTCTTGACCAGCAATGGTGCCGTTAAGGCCTTCTTCAGCAAGTAATAAACTACCGCGTACCTGATTATCTAGCATTATTTGTAGAAGGGGGGCTTGTAAGTCGCGAAAATTGTCTAAACGAACAAATTTATAGAGGGCGCAAATTGTGATTTGACTCATGCAGTTTCCTTGTTGCCAAGCGGGGCGTAAACCCGAAGCAATGGTTAAAAGCGGCTATTGTAATTAAATTGCTAATAATTGCAGCTATAATGTGAATCTATGTTACGTTTTTGTGGTTGCTGTTTCGAGGGGACAAGTGGTAAAAATGTGTGCTAGGCCGCTAAATTAAGGTACCGTTGGTGCTAGAGATTTTATTGCTTAGCCTAAGACCGCTATACTCTATGGACTAAATATATTGAATAGGTTGGGTAGTATGTCAGGTGTTTTAGCCTCTGTGGATCAACGCACCCAGTTGGTGGGCGAAAATCGCTTAGAATTATTGATATTTAAACTCAACTCAATGCAGTTGTTTGCGATCAATGTATTTAAAGTGAAAGAGGTCGTGAAATTGCCTCGAATGAACAAACTACCCGGCTCACATTCCAATATTTCTGGCGTGGTTAGTAGTCGTGGTCATTCGATTCCGGTGATTGATTTACGTGCGGCCATCAAGATGCCTCCGTCTAAGACTCAGGAAGATTGTAATCTCATCATTACCGAGTACAACCGCACCGTGCAAGGCTTTATGGTGGGCGAAGTAATGCATATTGTGAACACTTCATGGAAGGATATTCTACCGCCACCTTCTACGGTAGGCCGGAGCAATTACCTTACTGCGATCACTCGTATTGAGCATGAAGATACCAATCGCATCGTCGAAATTATCGATGTTGAAAAGGTATTAGCCGAAATTGTTAGTTATAACGTGACTATCTCGGAAGAAGCCTTAGATTCTCAGGTTACAGAGTATTTGAGCGGTAAACGTGTATTAGTGGTTGATGATTCATCAACTGCGCGGGGCCAAGTTAAGGCTACCCTTAGTCAACTCGGCATGGAGATCATTGAAGCTGAAAACGGTTTACAAGCCTTGAATATGTTGAAAGGCTGGGCCGATCAAGGCAAGTCGGTTTACGACGAAATATTGTTGATGATCACCGATGCAGAAATGCCGGAGATGGACGGATATCGTTTAACTGCAGAAGTCCGTGGAGATAAACGGATGAACGAGTTGTTCATTGCTTTAAACACTTCATTAAGTGGCAGCTTTAATGATGCCATGGTAGAAAAGGTGGGATGTGACCGATTTATTTCTAAATTTCAACCCGACCTTTTGGTCGATGTTGTACAGGAGCGGATGCGCCAATTGCTCTAACTGAGCGAGTACTTTTGGGCGCCTCTGTTGAGCTTTAAAGTTGCATTCGTTTCTTTGTAAATTGAAGATAAGCATCACGTTTCGTGGTGTTTTTTTTATTGTTACTTGTCGAAAATCTATCAAAAATGACTAGTTCAAACTAAAGTCTACCTATCTAGTTTATCATTTGTGACCCGCGCTTATTAACTGCAGGGCGATAATCACTGGAGGTTAACGAAGGCTGGCGGTATGAAGATAAATAGTCGATGGCTCATATTTTTGGTGAGCTTAAGTGTTATCACTTTATTGCAGTGTAAAATGACTGACAATATTCAGTGCTTGTACTTGATATTGATGGTGTTCCTAGTGATTTTGGGGTGGCATGGCTTGCTGCTAATCCCCATCGCTCAATCATCGCAAATCAGTGGGGCGATTCTTGTTTCTGAAGTAAATATTGCCAACAAGGGTATTGTCTTTAGCGTTGAGCACTCCGGTGGACGTGGTTCGAACCCGTCTAAGCAAAATGATGTAATGCAGAGTGGTCGCAAACAGTCCGCAGCGGATTGCTGTCGTGGAAAGCAGTCGGTGCAAGGTGGGATACAGGCGATTCAAGATTTACGCTCCGCTGTTAGCCATGTTGCCAGTGATCTCACAAGGCTTAAAAATAAGGCCTTTCAAGTTCAAAATTTTGTAGCGTTGACAAATGCGCTAGCGCAGCAGGCAGAGCAATTAGCCGATGATGCCCAGCAGACTGTTTTTAAAGCGGGTGAGCAGTCTGGTGAGCGGGCGGCGATGGCCGATCAGTTGAAGCTGTTCGCTAAGCATACTGCTCAGATCAGCGAAGATATTGCGGGTGCATTAACCAATTTTGGCGATGATACGGCGAATAGTCGCCAGTTGATGGCACACATGATCGATAAAATGGACACCGTAGAAGACTGTATTACACATTTCGAACGAGTATTGAGTCGCACAGAGAAAGCCGTAGAGGCGTTTGCGCAGATGCAGATAGAGCAATCGTTGCGGCAGCAAAGTGGTACTGGTGAGCTTATTTTTATGTCGCTTGATACCGATCAAAGGGATATGTTTGATCAACGGATCTTAAATCATGCTCGGGCTGCGGCAATGGCTTGTGGCGGTTTGCTCGAGCAGGCCTTAGTTGAAGAGAAATTTACTGAGTCGCAGTTATTTGAGCCTGATTACCAGCCCATCGAAAATACCGAACCAACCAAGTATAGCACTGCGTTTGACAGCTATACCGATCAACACTTCCCCGATGTACAAGATCCTATTTTGCAAGCCTTGCCCAATATCGTGTATGCCGGTGCTGTGGATAAGCGGGGGTATTTTCCAACTCATAATCGCTGTTATTCTCAAGCCCTGACGGGCGATTACGAACGTGATATAAAGAATAATAGAACCAAGCGAGTGTTTGATGATCCTATCGGGATCCGCAGTGCGACCCATTGCAAAAGTATGTTATTACAAACTTACAAGCGTGATACAGGTGAGGTAATGCATGATTTATCGGTACCAATTTGGGTTGAGGGAAAACATTGGGGCGCTTTTCGGATTGGATTCAAGCCGAGTTGAGCGATTTCATTTGCATAAAAAAACCAGCGACGTCGCTGGTTTTTTTATTGGTTTTAGTGAGCAACTTTATCGGAAAAACAACTGACTAAAGGGGTTGAGTAAAGATGCTAAACCCGAGGTAAAGTGTAAGGGAGCATCTAATAGAGTTAAGCACAGACAGTCTTGATCCGCTTCGGTTCTTGGCGTGTGGGTATGCTGAGTATCTCGGATCACAAAGTCTCCCGGGCCATAGCTGCCGCCATTGTCAATAAAGCGGCCTGCTAATACCAGTGTGACTTCTTGTCCCTGATGGGTATGTTCAGGGAGTGCACTGTTTTGATCCATATAAATAAAGTTCATTTTACTGTCACCGACAGAATCAACTCTGGCTCGCTGCAGTTTACCTGGCAGGCGTGCCCACGGGCCAATTTTTTTAGCATGGGCCTGTAATACACGGGGCAGTGCAAAGCTTTTATCATCGAGTTTGATTTTGGCTTGAAGCTGTTGAGGCTCCGTGGGTTGCGACGGTATAGTTTGCTGCATAATCATTTGCATCATGCTATCCAGCTGAGGATTGATTGCCACTGGTTCAGCCTGTTGTAGTTGGCTGGCTAAGCTGTTTTCCAGCTGCGCAACTCGTTGGCGACATGCACCACAAAACTCCAAATGGGCACTTACCATAATGCTCATGGACGGATCGAGTAAACCTGCTGCGTAAAGCTCAAGGCTGTTATCCGAGGGATGAAATTGAACATTAGTCATTCAAGGTCTCCTTCATTTTTTGAAGCGCTAATCGTAGGCGACTTTTTACCGTTCCTAGAGGTAGGTTAAGCATTTCGGAAACCTGTTGTTGGGATTCACCGTGTAAGTAAACTCGCCTCACAATATCGGCTTGTTCTTTGGGTAATTGTGAGAGGACCTGTTGTAACTCTTCGCGTACCAACGAATGATCCTCCGATGCAACTTTGTCGTGGTCCTGTTCTTCCGCTAAAGTCGGCCATAGATCATCGCCTTGTACCCAACTTTGCTGATGTTTGCCTTTGCGCATCAGGTCAAATTTAACGTTTCTTGAGACTGAAAATATCCAAGTCATTGCGAGTCCCTTGGAGGCATCATACAAACCGGCTTTTAGCCAAAGTTTAAGCATGGTTTCTTGCACCATTTCTAGTGCCAAGGATTCTTCAACAAATTGCTTTCTTGCTAGGTTTAATAAACGAGGCGCAACCTCTCGAAACAACCGTTCATAACTAGCACGACATTGTTGCTTGGCAATGTTGTCAAGTAACAAGGCTATCTCATCATCTACATGGGGCTTAAAACTGTTAGAAGCCATGGCTGTTTGATTACCGCCGATCGTCGTTTGGGGTTTAGATAATTCCATATTGCCAAATTCGTTGTCGGATTAATAACTGATTAACGTCGTAAATGAAGAAAACGATCGTTTTGTCGCAAAATAAAATTTAAATAGCGGATACATAGGGCTGGTGTCGCAGCTTTGAGTAGGCGTTGTTTGGTATCAATCGAGAGAGGGAGTAACTCTAACCAACGCCAACATAGCAGACGGACATCATTTAGGTCTTGCGCTTGATTGGGACCGTAAGAGTGTAGCTCGGGGTAGAGACGTTTTACCTGTAATAAGGCTTGTTGCAAATGAGGCTGTGGCGGATAAGTCTCGGGCGTTGGCCAAAGAATCAGTTGCTGGGCAGTGATAGTATCGGTGAACCATTCCTTAGAAAATTCCGGATGGTTAGTACTAATCAACCCCCAGCCTGTGACATTGAATTCAACGATAATTTGTTTTCGACTAAGCCAGTCCACCTGCTTGATCTCGCCTCGGCTTACCAAATCGTGTTTGCTAATGGCACAATGACCGTTACTGTCCTGAAACGCTAACCACATCCCCCCAGCCTTTTCGGCTGCACGAATGCTCGCGATAAATTCACCTCCTTGACCACTTAAGCGACCTTGGCGTTCCGGCATGAAGTGTTCGCTGTTAATGATGAGTGGTAAAACCTGATGGCTGTTCAAGGCAAAGTCCTGCGCTAAAGAGTGTCTTTGTTACTACGCAGTAAAGCGATAAAAAGATGACTGATCTTTATTCGTACTCTTCACGTACTATGATTAACGATAATGGAAACAAATGCTTATATTTTTTAATGGTGGAAAAACTGATGTCAACTCAGGCCATAGTACAGCAACTCGAAGCGTTTTACTTACAGTTAGATTTAGCCCAGATGAAGCATTTGGATGACATCTACACTGCGGATATTGAGTTTATTGATCCGCTGCATCATCTATTCGGTTTGGCGGATTTAGGTCACTACTTTGAGAATTTGCTACAAAATACTCAGCAATGTCATTTTATTTTTGACTCTCGTTTGGTCACTGAAGGAGAGTTCACTCTGACATGGCAGATGCAATTTACTCATCCCAAGTTAGGCAACGGTCGAACCATTGAACTGGACGGTATCAGTCACCTTAAATGTCGCGACAAAATCTACTACCACCGAGATTATTATGATGTGAGTGCAATGTTACATGACCATATACCGGTGCTTGGTTGGGTATCCAAGAAGCTAAAAAATGGACTTGGTCAATGAATATTTTAATTACAGGTGCCAGTTCTGGGATTGGTCGACAGCTAGCCTTGGATTTTTGCACCCAAGGGCATCAGGTATGGGGACTAGGCCGAGATAGCTCTCGCTTGCAAGCAATTGCTAAGCAGGGTGTGAAGCCGTTGCAAGTTGAACTGGGTGACTTGCAAGCCCTGCGTGAGCTGGTACTCGATCTGCCCGCGATGGATATTGTGGTGTTGGGGGCTGGAAGTTGTGAATATCTCGATCCGCAGCGTTTTGACGCCAGCCTATTTGAGCGAGTTTGGCAAAATAATGTGCAAAGCATGGCCAATTGTTTGGATGCCTTGTGGAGCCAATTGAAGCCGGGGTCGCAGTTGGCTTTGGTGGGAAGCCTGGCGCATTTATTACCTTTTAGTCAGGCTGGTGCTTATGGCAGTAGCAAGGCTGCCATACACTACCTCGCTCATGCCCTACGCACCGACCTAGCCGCCAAGCAAGTCAGCGTGCACTGTATACAACCCGGTTTTGTTAAAACGCCTTTAACTGATAAAAATCATTTTTCTATGCCTTATTTAATTAGCGTAGAACAGGCTAGTCAAGCTATTATTAAAGGGCTCAGTAATGGTCGTTTAGTGATTAATTTTCCTACGGCTTTTAGTTGCTTATTACGGCTATTACATGCTTTACCCTTAACTTGGCAGAACAAAATTTGCTGTCGCTTAGCTCGCAAGGAAGGAACCCCATAAAATGAAAATAGCGATTATTGGTGCTGGTATTTCCGGGATGACCTGTGCCTATCTGTTGAAGCAACAACATCAAGTCACTTTGTTCGAAAAAAATGATTATCTCGGCGGTCATACTGCCACCAATGAGCTAACCGTGAATGGTCAAAGTTATGCTGTAGATAGTGGTTTCATCGTTTTTAACGATCGTACCTACCCCTTATTTAATAAGCTTTTAACGAAATTAGGTATTCAGGCTCAAGCCACCGAAATGAGCTTTAGTGTGGTTAACCCTGAGTTGAACTTGCAATACAACGGGCACGACTTAAATACTTTATTCGCCCAGCGGCGTAATTTGTTGCGGCCTTGGTTTTATCAATTTATTCGTGAAATATTACGTTTTAATACTCTTGCCAAACAGGCTGTGGATTTAGATACCTCGGTTAGTCTAGGACAATTTTTAACGCAACATGGCTTTTCCAAACGCTTTCAAGAAAACTATTTGCTGCCGATGGGCGCGGCCATTTGGTCTTCTTCATTGAACGGGATTCACCAATTTCCAATGCAGTTTTTTGCCCGTTTTTTTGTCAATCATGGTTTATTAGATGTGAGTAATCGTCCGCAGTGGTATGTGATCCCTGGGGGCTCTAAACAGTATATTGCGCCTTTGCTCGCGGGATTAGAGCAGCAAATCCGCTTGAACAGTGATGTGGTTGCAATTCACCGAGACTCGAAAGGGGTCAGTATTGATTGCGCTGACGGTTCGCAATGGCAAGGGGATGCGGTGATTTTTGCTTGTCATAGTGATCAAGCGATGTCGATTTTGGATTCTGCTGCCAGTGAAGACGAACGACAAATCCTCTCTAAGTTGAAGTATCAGGCCAACCAAGTGATTTTGCATACCGATGATACGGTATTGCCAAGCATTCATAGGGCGAGAGCAAGCTGGAATTACTTGTTGCCGCCGAGTGACCAACGCGGCGACCGTTTAGCCTGTGTTAGCTACGATATGAACCGTTTACAGGGGTTAAAAGATGCACCGCAATTTTGTGTCACCCTCAATCCCTTGCAGCCCATCGCCGAAGACAAAGTGCTGAAACGCTTTAATTATATGCATCCGGTCTTCTCGGTCGATGGTTTTAAGGCACAACAGCAGCGTAGCAAGATCAATGGTCAACACCGAAGCTATTTTTGCGGCGCTTATTGGCACAATGGATTTCATGAAGATGGGGTTCGTTCTGCGGTGGAAGTTTGCCAGCAATTTGGGGTTGAACTATGAGTCTAAAACACTCCGCGATCGCATTTGGGGATACCTTTCATCAGCGCTTTGTGCCGCAAAAACATGGTTTTTCTTATCGTCTTTATTATGCATGGGTTGATTTGGCAGAAGAACAGGCGGTGCAGCAAGAGCTTAAAGCATTTGGTCGTTGGCTACCGTGGTTTCGGTTGCGAGCGAGTGATTACTTAGGCCATCAGGCGGGCAGTATTTTAGACAAAGCGATCGCTGCCCAACAGCATTTTCAGAGCGATTATCAAGCCAAACAAGTTGTGTTATTAGGGCAACTGCGTTGCTTGGGCTGGTATTTTAGTCCGGTTAATTTCTACTTGTATGGTGATGGGACATCTTTTGATTACATGTTAGCCGAAGTGACCAATACACCTTGGAAAGAGAAACACCAGTATTGGCTAGATTTAAATCAGCTGGCTGCACACGATAAGGCCTTTCATGTTTCGCCCTTTAACCCGATGGATATGGTTTATCACTGGCAAGTAGAATTGCTGGAATCACAACTTAGAGTGGTCATTGACTGCTGGCGTCAACAGAAAGAATTCAGTGCTGGTATTCGTTTATTTAAGCAACCATTGAACTCTTCTAGTCTTCGTCGCGTAATTCAATCATATCCTTTACTCACCTTAAAAGTGGTGGGCGGTATTTACTGGCAAGCGATGAAGTTGTGGTGGAAGAAAGTTCCTTTTTATGGCCATCCGATCAGCGCCAAAAACAAATAAGACATGTCTTTAAGGAAAAGCTATGACGACTGCAAAATCGCTCTCTTCGACAACTTTTAGCAATAGTTTAGATTGGACTCGGCATCTGGTACTTAAAACTTTTGATGGTTTAAAAGGCGGCGCAATTTTAATGAGTCAATCGGGCTACCCCTCGGTGCATTTAGGAGAGAAGGACCATCCGCATGCGGTTGAAGTTCATATACTAGACAGCCAAGTGTTTTCGAAGATCCTTAAAGGAGGCAGCATCGCGGCTGGTGAAACCTATATGGAGGGTTTATGGCGATGTTCCGATCTGCATCGTTTGTTGCAGCTGTTGGCGAATAATCAAGCTCATCTGGATAATCTAGATCGCCGTTTACACTGGCTCACTAACGCATGGTTTAAGTTACAACATTTTTTTCGGCGTAACCATAAACGCCAGGCCAAGAAAAATATCTTGGCGCATTACGACTTAGGGAATGACTTTTATCAGTCTTTTCTCGATCCGCAGATGCAATATTCATCGGCTATTTTTGGCGGTAAGCCCTTAAGCCTCGCTGCGGCCCAACATAATAAATTAAGCCGGATCTGTGAGCAGTTACAGCTCAAGCCAAGTGATCACTTATTGGAGATTGGTACTGGTTGGGGAGGTTTGGCGATATTTGCGGCTCAGCATTATGGCTGTCAGGTAACCACCACCACCATTTCCGATGAACAATACCATTATGCCTGTCAGCAGGTAGAGCAAGCAGGCTGCGGTGACTTAATTACCGTCCTGAATCGAGATTATCGAGAGTTGAGCGGTACCTTTGATAAACTGGTGTCAATTGAAATGATCGAAGCCGTCGGAGAGCAATATTTACCCGGATTTGCTCAGCTTTGTGCCGAGCGCTTAAAAAGTGGCGGCTTAATGTTGTTACAAGCGATTACGATTGAGGAGAGTCGTTTTGCCGTTTATCGTAATAGTGTGGACTTTATCCAGCAATATATTTTCCCCGGAGGATTTCTACCTTCTCCATCCTTGTTAAAGCGTCTTTTTAGCCAACAGGGCTTGCAGCCAGTGCAACGTTTGGAAATCGGTCTTGATTATGCACAAACTCTGCAATATTGGCATCAGCGTCTGCAGCAGCACCAACAGCAGTCGCTCGACTTTGGTTTTGATGAACAGTTTTATCGGCTTTGGCACTTTTATTTCGCTTATTGTGAAGCGGGTTTCCGTAGTCATAATATTGGCACCGAGCAATTGACTTTACATAAGGCTTGGTGAGGCATGCAATGGCCAGTTCTCATCGCTTTTAAGCTAAATTGGTTGAGTGCCTTTTTCTGGGGGGACCATGCTCAGCCGATCCTAGTGGCGGGTTTGTTGCTGTTGATTATCTTGCAAGTGAGGAACTATCGCTGGCGGATCTTAATCCCTTGTAGCATGTTGGCGATGCTTGGCATATTGCTGGATTGGAGTTTGGTCACCTTAGGCGTCCTTGATTTTGCACAACCGGGTCTACCGCTTTATATGCTGCTATTGTGGGGCAGCTTTGCCTTGTTGTTACCCAGCTTACGGATTTTCCCGCAACCTTTTTTGGCTTTGTTGGTGAGTATTTTGGGACCGCTTAGTTATTATTTGGCAAGTACAGCACAATTATTTTCCTTTCATTCGGGGGTTTGGCAAGGACTCGCTATTTTATTCCCGCTATGGGCGGTATTTGCTTATCTCGCCCACCGTTTGCTGGAGAACAGCGATGTTTAATTTGGCTTTGTTTGCATTGATGCTTGGCACGTCCATGAGCAATTCGATTGAGCATTTAAAGCTAGTCGGTAATGCTCAATTAAAAGTTCTATTTTGGCCGATTTATAATGTCAGCCTGTATAGCGCTGATGGGCGCTATCAAGCGGACCGCTATCCCTTGCTTTTGAGTATTGAGTATTTGCGTGATATTGAACGACAAGCCCTATTAGACGCTACTGAAGAGCAGTGGCAAAAGCTCGGGGTTTGTCAGCAAGCGCCTTGCCAGCAGTGGTTAAGCAAACTGGCAAATATTTGGCCAAATTTAAGGCAAGGAGATCAATTACGTTTGGTGGCCGATTCTGCTGACAGTGGGCGTTTCTACTTGAATGGTCAGCTCATCGGTCATTTAGAAGCGCTGCGTTTTAGTCAATATTTTTTAGATATTTGGTTATCTGAGCAGAGTCACTTTCCTAAGCAACAACGACAGTTAGTGGGGGCAAATTAATCCTGCAAGCTTTGCTCAATCACTTGTATCAGTGTGTCACTGTTCTGCGCCCCAGACAGTAAGAAGCGTTGATTAAAGATAAACGCGGGGACCGCCTTAATCCCTTGGTTTTGCCAGCTATATTCTTTCTCTCTTACTTCTTCGGCATATAGTTTTTCATTGAGTACTTGCTCCGCTAGGCTGCTATCGAGTCCCACTTTGGCGACGACCGCGAGTAAGTTTTCTCGATCGGAGGGGGCCAGTTGTTGGCTAAAATATGCTTCGAATAGGGCTAGTTTTAATTCAGTTTGTTTTTGATAAGTCGCCGCCCAGTGCAGCAGTTGGTGAGCTTCGAAGGTATTGTAAATACGCGAGTCGCTATTAAAGTTAAAATCAAAGCCCAAGTCAGAACCAATCTGTTTCAGTTGCTGACGAGCCGTCTCACTTTGTTCCACGCTACTGCCATATTTTTGTTGAATGTGTTCTCTTAAGTTTTGCCCTTCGGCGGGGAGGTGTGGATTTAGCTCAAAGGGTTGCCAATGTAGCTGAACATTCAGCTTGGAATCTAATTTTGCCAAAGCTTGCTGTAGCCGTAAGTAACCGACAATACACCAAGGGCAGACGACATCAGAAACAATATCAATTCTTAAATCTGTTATAGCGGGCATAGTGCCTCCGTTGGTTACGACAGCCTTGAGTTAGCTCAAGGCAAGATCTCGGACAGAGCGATGGATTGCTGCGCTCTATTTTAATTCGTCTGTATAGCCTTTGGGGGGCGGCGTCCAACCCCGTTCGCTGCGAGAGTGAGTATCACTTCTATCACGATTCATCGCTTCACCGAGTAATTCTTCTAGTTTTAAAAATAATTCACGGTAGTCTGTGCTGATGTGCTTATCATCGCTGCTGGCCAACCATGCTTGGTACAATTTATCTTTATTGTCTTTTTCGATTTGATCAAAAGTACTCTTAAGCTGTTCTGCTTTAAAAGGGTGAAAGCCAAGTTCGGTTAGCGCTCTGCCTCCCATTTCCAGTGCCGAGTAGTAAGCTTCGGTGATGATGTGGTCAGCTCCTAGGCTGCGTAGCTCATAAGCGTGGCCACGGTCAAAGGCCCTCACCATTAAACGGATATGTGGAAAGGCATGTTTTACATATTTAACGATGTCTCTGACTCGTTCCTTATCGTCGATGGTTACCACCATTAACTTCGCTTGTTCGATGCCTGCACGATGTAATAGTTCGGGTTGGGTTGCGTCGCCAAAGTAGCTCTTAATGTTAATTTTTCTCATTAGTTCAACTTGGCCCGCTTGATGATCGAGAACCACAGTATTGATCCCATTGGCCACCAAGAAGCGGTTTACAATTTGCCCAAAACGACCGATACCAGCAATGATGACGGTGCCTTTCTCGTCGATCTCATCGGGCTCTCGCTGGTTTTCGACCCGTGCATAACGTGGCAGAATCACCTTCTCGTAGAAGATAAATAAGCCGGGTGTTAAGAACATCGAGAAAGCGACCACCAATGACAGAATTTTTGCCAAGTCTTCCGGAATCACGTGGTTTTGCTGGGTATAGTTGAGCAATACAAAACCAAACTCTCCCGCTTGTGCCAAGCTTAAGGCAAATAACCAGCGGTCACTATTTTTGATTTTAAAGGTGATGGCTAAGCCAAAGAGTACCAACGATTTGATGAGGATCACTGCCAACGTAATCGCGAGCACTACTGGTAAATGATTACTGAGGACTTCAAAATCGATGCCTGCGCCTACGGTAATAAAGAACAGTCCTAATAATAAACCTTTAAATGGTTCTATATTGGATTCCATTTCGTGTCTAAATTCACTGTTGGCGAGGACGACGCCCGCTAAAAATGTGCCGAGAGCGGGGGATAAACCCACTAAACTCATGAGTGTCGCAATGCCTATCACCAACATTAAGGTTGCGGCGGTAAATATTTCTCGTTGCCCTGAGTTTGCAACAAACCGAAATATCGGGCGACTGAGGTAGTGCCCGCCAATCACCACCGCCACAATCGCGCCAACTACCACTAAGGCATAAGCCCAGCTGGGCAGGTGGGCTGCAAAATTAAGCTCGGAACTGTGGGCTGCGGCTTGGTTTCCTAAGTGCTGGGCCTTTTCAATTAGTTCCGGCAGTGCGAGTAGGGGAATTAAGGCCAGCATCGGAATCACCGCAATGTCTTGAAACAGCAACACTGAAAATGAAGAACGGCCACCGTCGGTACGGTTGAGTCCTTTTTCATTAAAGGTTTGTAACACGATGGCTGTAGATGAGAGTGAAAATATCAGGCCGATAGCCAAGGCAATGGTCCATGGAAACTTGAATAATAGGCATATCAACATCACAACCACAGTGCTTAAACTCACTTGTAGCCCACCCAACCCCAGTAGTTTGTGGCGCATGCCCCAGAGCATTTTGGGTTCTAACTCCAAACCCACAACAAACAGCATCATCACGACGCCAAATTCGGCAAAGTGCTGAATGGTGGCGGTTTCGGTTCCCACTAAACCAATCACTGGTCCAATAATCACGCCCGCAATCAGATAGCCTAAGACTGAGCCTAAACCAAATTTTTTGGCCAAAGGCACACTGATGACAGCGGCACATAAATAGACAAAGGTTTGTAATAAATAACCTGTCATAGTCGCTCCTTGAACAGTGCTAGGTGCTGCTGGTTCAATTGAGGAAGGTGGGCCGCCATCTCAAGATCGATTTGTCCATGCTGTAGGGCGCTTAACAAATGATGCCAATTATCGAGATGTTGCTGCAGTCGATTTTCTTCAACCGCTGTCCGTGAGCCGAATAATACAAAGGGGGGTAAGTAATGCATGCCAGTTAATGAAGCGGTTTGTTCAATCGGACTAAGTAATTGCCTGATGGTAAAATGGTTATAACCATCGGCTGTATAGGCCGATTCGGCTCCTCCCGCCGTGATTGCGCACAGTAGTGTTTTTCCCTGTAGCTTGTTCCCTTGATGACCATAGGCAAAACCGTACTCGAGGACTAAGTCTTGCCATTCTTTTAATAAGGCAGGAACGGAGTACCAATAGAGGGGAAACATCATAATAACAATATCGTGTTCGATTAAGCGCTGCTGTTCTTTATCAATATCAATTTTAAAGCTGGGATATTCCCGATAGAGGTCAACTGCGGTCACTTGTGGCAGGGTTTGTGCGAGTTCAAACATCGGTGCATTGACTTCAGAACGCTCGAGTGAAGGATGGGCAAATAATAAAAGAATGCTGTTGAGCGCGTTCGGCATAGTGACTTCCTTTAAGCTATGCGGTAATGCAGATAAGTCAATATAGGTAAATTAGGACCTTAGATACAAGCGAAAGTCATTAAGTTTTTTGTGAGCTGCTGTGGCGTAAAGCTGATGGCTCATTGAATAAGCGCTTATCATCAAGCGCTTATTCAGGGGGGATGTGATTAATCCGCTCGAAAGCGCATCGATGTGTAGGCTCAAGAAAGACCTTTCATGCGTAAATATAGATTTTCTACCTTGTCGCGAGCCCACGGAGTTTTTCGCAGAAACTTGAGACTAGACTTGATGCTGGGATCAAGCGTAAAGCAGCGAATATTAATTCGAGCGCCGAGTTCTTCCCAGCCATAAAAATCGACTAGTTCGTTGACAATGGTTTCTAGCGTTTTACCGTGAAGAGGATTATTTGCTTGCTGCATATGACAGAGACCTTAAAAAATAGCGTTCTATTGTACCACTGCTTTGGTGGGGGTAAAGTACAGTGTCAGCCGCTATTTATGGACTAATTGAGTGAGATTAAGTTAGCGTAAATTGGGGCGAAGTCCCTCGGGTTAGATATCTTTAGTTTATATAAAATAGTTCTAAAGTTTTTATTCTAGCGGCCGATGAGTAGCTGATGTCCATGAAATAGGAGGTAGAATGGAAATCAATAGTACAAATGCTTCGCAGTCTATGGAAGTTATTTCAGCGCAGCTGGCTAAAGGTCAGCAGCAGCAAGATGGTAAGGCGGTGCAAGAATTAGTGGCCGCAACCGATATTTCTGACGCCGCACCAGCGAGCAGACCGGGACTCGGTGAAACTATAAATATTAAAGTGTAAATAGACTAAGCCGCTGTTGCGGCTTATTTTTTGGCGACCAGTAAGCGTCCATTCTTGACAGCTTCGCTCATTTTATCGCTTGTTTCCATGTAAGCGTTAACGAAGACCTGTTGGCTAAGCTTTAATTAAGGTTTTTACCCGTGCCACAATGTTGGCTGTCGCATTTTGTATGACGACCCACTAGTGCGGAGATACGGTAACGGTGCTTGGCAAATAATAAGTAGCCTCGATCGGCAACGCAGCGAATGATTGGTTTGCGTAGCCATTGGATCCAGGGTTTTTGCTGGACTAGGCCCCAAGCCTTGGCGGTCACATCTAAACCCAATAGAAGCTCGCCTTGAGCATTTTCTGCGTGCAAAATGTTTGCGGCTTTACGTCTATTAATATGAGGAAAGCGCTGCTTAAAGTTGGTTTGATTGATGTCTTGTAATTCGATCAATTGGTGGGTATCAAAGGACTTCAGCTGGCGCATTTCCGCCGCGCAGAGTGGACATTGAGCATCATAGAAAATTCTTAACTGCATTTCTGTATCCTGTCATTCAAAAGGTGAATATGCCAAATCTTTACTCGGATCGATCCCAAACAAATCCGTTTCGAGGATTGTTGTTGGTTTTAATCAATGATTGGCGGTGGTGATTCAGCCAGCATGTGACTGACTGATACCGATCTAAGTCATTATCTGTTTATTCTTGCTGGCCTAAATCACCGCTAACGGCGTGATGAATCTTGTGATAAGAGCCACTAGTTATTGCACTCATAGCTGATTATCGACAGATTTATTCTACACAATTAAGTTGATCACATAATTAATCAGATTGGTATTAGAACTACGAATAGACTTGACCAAGCGATCATTAGTTTAAAGGGAAATGATCGCTCGATGGGCTTCTGTGTGATTGGCTCAATTTAGCTTTCGTCAAGATGTATATTGGATGATTGAAGTCATGTTGGAAATGCGCAGTTCGTTGCGGTCCGCGCAGTGAGGGCTCACCTTAACTGAGTCGTCTATGTCACTTTGCCTCGAGATCATCAGCGTGGTGAATCATGCTGCTTCTCTCGAGTGGCGGTAAAATAACAGTTCTAGTCTTGCTCTGAAGGTTTGTTTGGTTGCTCGCTGACTTCAGGCCAAATAGAAGCACTTGCTGCTGTAGGGGCACGGCTGGCGAGGGGATTTTCTGCTGCTTGTTTCACTCGGATCTTATTGCCTGCTATCTTTTTGCCGTTTAAAGCTTTTATAGCGATTTCAGCTTCCGTTGGATCCGCCATTTCTACGAAGCCAAAGCCTTTCGACTTACCGGTTTCATTATCGAGAACTAAGGTGCACTCTTGCACATTGCCCTGCTCTGAAAATAGAGCGAGTAACTCAGCTTCACTCGTGGTGCGGGCAAGGTTGCGAATTAATAACTTCATCGATGATCCATTGTTTGGCGATTGTAAATAATTGCCAATTGTCCCATATCATGTCGCGCGAAGCTATCAAACCTTCGGTTCGTTTTTATGCCGCCAATTAAAACTGTTTTTGTGCGACGCGGCGAAGAAAATTAGGCACCGCGGTTTTACTTTTAGCACTAATTTGCTGCATCAGCTTAAAGCTTGGTGAAGTGATTTGGTGACCTGTTTGTAACTCTTCGAGGAGGCTTAACCATAACTTTGCGGTCATCTCTGAATCGGCTAAAGCGCGGTGAAATATGCCGTCGTTGGCGATATTTCGATAGGTCACTAAACTAGCTAATTTATGATTGGGCGCCGCTGGAAATATACGTCGCGAAAGTAACATGGAGCAGCTAAATTGCCCCGTATAGTGACGATTAATTTGCTTGAGTTCTGCATCGAGAAAACGTTGATCAAAAGACGCATTGTGAGCGACTAAGTTGTGCCCGCCAATAAAATCACAGAAACGTTCCATCACTTCTTCGCATGGTGCGGCATTGCTGATCATTCGATTGCTAATGCCGGTGTAATTTTCAATAAAGGAACTAATTCGAAACCCGGGATTCATTAGTTCTTGAAAGCGTTGGGTGGCTTGTCCATTTTCTAGCAATACGGCGCCAATTTCGATGGCTCGGTCACCTTGATTTGGCGATAGTCCAGTGGTTTCGAAATCGAGAATAATAACCGTGTTAGCAGGGGTAGATGTACTCAAAAGGCGGATTCACAGATTTGAAAAGAAGGGGGGATTTTACCCAAGCTCGATTTATATTTCGAGGTTATTTTTAGCGTTGTGTATTGCGGGTTGATAGCTGGTTCTACAAATGGTTGCGGCCAATCGCTTGTCACCTCGGCTCGGCCTTGCCTAAATCAACCACAAACGGCGGTAAAATAATCACGAACAGGGCTCATGGCCATTGTTTTGTGATTTTGGTTTGTGAGCCCTAGAGGCTTGTTTTCCATGAGTTGGTAGTTCTATGGTAAATAGTGCACCGCCTAAGGGGCTATCGCCGACACTGACATTGCCGCCGTGATTAATCACAATTCTTTCGACTATCGATAGGCCTAAACCGTGGCCGCCACTTTGCCTGCTACGACTATCATCGACTCGGGCAAAGGGCATAAAAATTGACGAGCGGTGCTGTTCAGGTACCCCGATGCCATCGTCGTGAACCTCAAAAAATACCGATGTTCCACGCTGATAGGCTCGAACTAACAGTTGCGATTTTGCATACTTTTGCGCATTTACAATTAAATTGTTAAGGGCTCGGCGTAGCAACTTGGGATCCACCATTAATGATAAATCTTCAGTACATTCAATTTGAATATTGAGAGCTGGATTTAATTTTGCGAAGCGTTCACAGTCACTCTCGAGCAAAGGATTAGGCTTAACGAATTCAAGTTTACTGGTGGTTGCTTTCGACAGCTGGGAAAAGCTGATTAATTCATGAGTCAGCTCTTCAAGGCTATCTAGATCTTCGTCCATATCTTGAATATGTTGGTGCATGGTATGCATATCATGAATCGATCGGGTCATATCTAAAGCAAAACGCAGATTATTAATCGGGTTCTTTAGTTCATGAGATACCGCCATGGTCATGGCGTCTTGCTCTTGGATGAGAGTTTTCAATTGGTAAGCCATGGCGTTTAGGCTACGCGCCATATGGTTGATTGGTGCAGGGGTTTTCTCATTGGCGGTGACGTCGAAATTACCTTCGCCTAATAACTTGGTTATTTTCGCTAAGTGATAGGTATGGCGGGTCATTGAAAAAGAAAACCACATCACCGTTGCCGCTAGGCTCCCAGTAATAAATACCACCATATACCAAAATAGCCACCCGCCGCGATCGACAAATTTTTCATCTAAAGTCAGTTCCAAAACTTGTTGATTTGGCCATAGATAATACAAGGTGATTTCGTCTTCATTAAAAATATGCGTCACAACCTGTATGTATTCTCGGTGGCGTAGCAGCTGCAAACGCTTATCTTGATCAATTTGACTCAGTGGCATCAGTCGAATGAAAAAAGGAAACTCTTGTTGGTACTTTTCTAGGATCGCGTTGATATCGGGTTGCTTGGCTTGAAGAATATCTCGTTCTAATAAATAGTAGATGGGGAGTACGACTTTGCGGATTTGTTGGCGTTCAATTTGTTGGATATGCTCTTGTATCAAAGAGGCATAGAGGATGGTGGCGGCAAAGATCGCAAAGATCGATGATAAGAATAAACGAAGAAATAGGGTTAGCATGCTAAGAACCTTAGCTGAAGATCATTAAGTTTCTTTAACAAACAGATAGCCTCTTCCTCGAACTGATTTTATGTAGCGATAAGGTGGTGCATTGTCATTTATTTTTTTGCGTAGGGTGGATATTCGCATGTCTAGAGAACGGTCTAAACCATCATAGTCGATACCTCTTATTTCTTTAAACAAAAGGTCTCGGGGAAGCACGTGTCCAGCATTATCCATGAGGAAATAGAGTAAGTCGAATTCGGCATCAGTCAAGTCGAGCAATTGGTCCGCTAACCAAATTCGTCGCTGAGTTTTGTCGGCCAGCAGCTCTTGATAAACTATACGGTTGGGGTTGGGGCGAAATTCTGTGTAGTTGTCAGTTTCTGCTAAGCATTGACTGCGGCGTAACATCGAGCGTAAACGCGCTAATAATACATGTGGCCGCAGCGGTTTTTTTAAGAAATCATCAACCCCTAGATTGAGCGCCGATACTTCGGTGACCTCATCACCTTGAGCTGTCACCATTAAAATCGGCCCCGTATAAAACTCTCGAACCTTTTGGCAGACTTGGATACCATCCATACCGGGTAGCATCAGATCGAGTAGCACTGCATCGGGTAAATGTTTCGCTATTAATACTGGCGCATCATCTCCTCGTTCCGAGGAGATCACATCAAAACCTTCACTGCGTAAAAATGTAGCTACCAATTGCTGTTGTCGAGAGTCATCTTCAATTAATACGATCCGTTTTCTGTCTTGATTCAAATTTTATCCTCCCATGCACAAATGTTAGCCAAACCAGTCATTCTAGAGAGCCGCTTGCTTGATGCAATGAGTGCTGACAAAAAAACGACAAATATCATGACTTGATGAATTATAGATAAAAAGGCAGCATAAATGCTTGCAATATTCGTATATCCAGTATCTTTATCTGAAAGCTGGATTTTATAAAGCATTTTTATTTTTTATTAAAGTATGGCTCTCGCTTTTTTATTGAATAATGGTTTGCTAGTGCGAGCGATTGGAACGGCAAAAATTGATGCTAAAGTTGGTTTTTGTTAAGCAAATCAAATACTATAAAAAATTTATTTGTCAGTAGCTTAAACCTAACCTTTACTTTTTATTCCCAATAGGAATCGATTACATGGAAAGTCAGCAACAGCCGCGTCACCAATTTACATTCTTAGGGCGTGCCGGTGAATATTTTGGCATTTGGATCGTGAATATCTTACTCACCGTTATTACTTTGGGGATTTATTCCGCTTGGGCTAAAGTGCGCAATAAGCAGTATTTTTACGGCAATACCGAACTTGCCGGTGAGTCTTTTGAGTATTTGGCAAGACCTATACAAATTCTTATTGGCCGAATTATTGCGGTAATTTTGGTGCTTGGGTGGCTTACGCTACCTTCATTTCACCCCACTATTGGTGGCTTAATGGTGCTTCTGTTTGTGCTTGCTACGCCTGTGTTAGTGGTGCGTAATTTACGTTTTGATGCTCGGATGACGCGCTATCGGAATGTTCGATTCGATTTTGTAGGCAGTTATGGCCGTGCTTATATGGTGTTATTGGTACTGCCTTTGTTATATTTTGTTGGCTTCGCTATCGCTGCCGGGGGATTGACATTTCTCGCCCAAATGAGCTCACCGTGGATCCTCGGTATCATTAGTATTGTGGCCTGTGGACTAGGTTTAACCTTTATCTATGCTTTAATTACCAGCCAAATGAGTCAGTTTATTTTAAATGGCTATCGCTGGGGGCAGCAACAATTTGGCGCAGAGATTGGTACCGGACGCATATTTAAAATCTATTTAAAGACAGCGGCTATCGGCTTAAGCGGTTTATTAGTCATTGTTGCAATCGGAGTCGCTATTTTTGTGGGTTCGATTGGTATTGATTTCTCTCAGTTGGGGGGATTAATACAGCAGCTTAACCCGGAAAACTTAGAGAGTGATCTTGGTGTTCACTATGGTTTGTTTGGGGCTATCTTGGCAATTTATATCAGTATGTTTTTGCTTGGCTGGTTTGTGAGTGCCTATCTAAAAGCCTGCTTACGTAACTATCAATTTGGTGAAACTGTTTTAGCTGATAAATTGCAGCTAAATTCAACAGTGAAACCTTGGGCGTTTTTAGCTTTGCTACTTAGCAATTTGTTGCTTACTGTGTTCTCTTTAGGTTTGGCCTTACCCTTGGTAAAGGTTAGGTACGCTCGGTTTATGGCAAATGCCACCGCAATTGACGGCGATATCGATCAACTGACTACTCATAATCAAGTGGATGACGGTAATGTCGCGATTGCCGATGAAGTAGCCGATGCATTTAGTATTGAAATTGGCGTGATTTAGGACTGACATGCTTATTTCTGGAAAAGTGTTTGTGGCGAATAGCTCGCTAATTCGAGCCGCCTGTTTAAGTTGTTCCGATGAAGGGAAGCTGGAGCTTCGTGATGAGGAAGGCTGTATTCGAGCATCTTTGGCCGAAGTCGAAGTGTCGATGGCGATTGGCCGTCAGCCACGTAGTCTGATATTTGCCAATGGTCACCGCTTTGTCGCGGAACAGCCCGAGCAGTTAGCGGCCTGGCTAGAGCGCCATGGCAAAGGTTCTCTGGCGAAGCGCATCGAGAGTAACCTTTTAGCGATAGTGTTTGGCGTGCTGCTGAGTGCCCTATTGATGTTTTGGAGTATCGATAAGGGACTGCCGCGTTTGGCACACTATCTGGCCGGTTTTGTGCCGTATTCAGTTTCGCAAGAATTGGGTCAACAAACCTTGAGTCAATTGCAAGCTTTCGGCTTTCAAGACAGCCAGTTGGATGCGTCCCTACAACAACAAATTAGCGCAAACTTTGCGCGCTTAGTTGAAGGAACTGGGGAGCTACCAGGCGAGCCAAAATTGTTCTTCTACAACATGGGTGAACAAGCCAATGCTTTTGCCTTAGCCGACGGCAGTATTATTGTGACCGACCGTTTAGTTTCACTGATGCAACAGCCAGAGCAACTGAACGGCATTTTACTGCATGAGCTGGGCCACTTTGTCCACCACGACGGGATGACAGCCTTGGTTCGTTCGACTCTGGTCACTAGCGCGGTGATGCTACTGGTGGGTGATGCGAGCGCCTTGGTTGATGGTTTAATGGGGGCCGCAGTCTTGGGCTTAAATATGGGGTATTCGCGTGAGGTTGAGAGCCGAGCCGATTTATTTGCTTGCCATAGCGCGGCCCATTTAGGTTTATCTGGCGGGCAAATACTGGCGGGTTATCAGCAGCTGTTTAACCAGCAACAGACCGCAATACCACAATGGATAAGTAGCCATCCAGAAGACCAGCAGCGGATCTTACAATTGAAGTCTTGCTTGCAAATGGAATAAGTGGAACAGACTGCTCTACAACGTTTTTATTGATTGTAAATTAGTGGCCTTCGAGCAAGACCCTCGTGACACCGAAAAAGGTCAGAATAAAGACGATTCAATTTGCTCTGAACTGGTCAATCGTAGGCGTCGGGTACGTTACTGCACCGCCATTGCGCCACAGAGTAAACCGATTTTACTGGCGCGGGTTAAGGCTCATGATATGCAGCATTTTATTTTGGGAATGTTACATATCAATATCATTGTGGATGATATCGCGAAGGCCTGCGATTTTTATTATCGAAGCTTGGGTTTTGAAATCGCCAAAGATCCTCAGGGCCAATTGATGGATTATAAAAATGTAAGCATGCGTTCTTTTGCTCTGGATGCAGGTTTAAGTAATGGTAAAGTCGATGTTGATGTGCGTTTCTTAAAGCATCCACAAGCGGGGATGTATCTGGAGCTGATGCGGTATCGCGAGCCGCAAGGTAGTCAGCAATTACCACCTCAGGCAAAAATCTATGATTTAGGCGGGCCACGCCATGTTGCGATGGAAGTGAGTAACTGTAATGAGGTGTTTAACTACTTAAAACAGCAAGCAGGGATCACGATGATTAATCCCTCCGACGACTATCATCCAGATAAATTGGATGGATTTCCTATTAGTTTCTTTTATTGGATAGACCCTTATGGCGTGCAATGGGAAATGGAAGAGGGCCGCCAGATGAGCCTATCGCGGACCATCATTTAAGCGCTATTGGCGTTGCAAGCCCTTAAAAAGTAAATCTGAATTCGCCATATTCAAGCTCACTATCGCAGCGCCAGAGAGGCCGTTTACTGGACGGTGGGTTTGGCTGGTTGGTCTCAGGTTTGCTCGGTAGTTGGCTGGCTAAGCTTGTTGTGGTTCGCCCATTTATTGTTAAGCAGCGTTTGGTGATGCTGGTTGGTCATCAGATAATCTGGATTAGTCTGGACTCAATCTGCCACTTTGCTTCGCAAGGGGCGATCTGTTCTGACTGGTTACTCTAACCCATTTATGCCCGGTTCTGTGTTAGCAACGGGGTAAAAGCTTTCGCCTACGGCGACGTCATTAAGCTTCAACGAGCAAAGCTTAGCTAAGCAAAAAGAAAGCTCGCCCAGCATCTTCCTAAACCCTGCGTTGCGCATTCACAAGGGCGTTGAAGTAACTCGCTGCGCTCAAACAGACTTCAACTTTGCTCCCTTGTTCATTTGCGCTACTCGGCGAAGATGATGGGATTTAAAGCGTAATCTTGGCTATCGAGAGTATGAAAGATTTTTGTTTTTAGAATGGGTGTCTAGTTTATTTTTACATTTTTAGAATGGGTGTCTAGTTTATTTTTCTTAAAAAGTAAATCTGAATTCGCCATATTCAAGCTCACTATTACAGCGCCAGAGCAGCCGTTTACTGGCTAATGAGGCTGGCAGATGGTTCTGGCTGCTTGGTCATCAGATAATCTGGATTAGTCTGGACTCAACCTGCCACTTTGCTTCGCAAGGGGCGATCTGTTCTGACTGGTTACTCTAACCCATTTATGCCCCAAAACGCGTTAGGCCTTCTTGCGAACAGCAAAATTTCCCACTGCTCTTTCCATACCAAAACTAATGGTTTTGAATCAGATTTTACAAGCCAAGTTTAATCACCAGCTAGAATGCAAAAACCTGTTCGATGGTCTTGTCAAAAATCATCTATTTTGCAACTTGAACCAAGCACTCTAAAGGGCTTTTGACGCCCGTGGTATGACGACCGATAACATGCGTGTAAATCTCAGTCGTTGTTACATCCTGATGGCCAAGTAATTCTTGTATAGTTCTTAAATCAGTCCCTTGTTCTAATAAGTGGGTGGCAAAACTGTGCCTAAAGGTATGGCAACTTGCAGGCTTATTTATACCGGCATTACGCACGGCTTTGGTGACTGCTTTTTGGAGCACACTATGATGAATATGATGGCGTTTGAGCTCACCTGTTCTAGCGTCGATACACAGGCGAGTTGAAGGAAACAAAAACTGCCAAGAAAACGACCGTTGAGAATGTGGGTACTTACGGGCTAACGCGTAAGGCATCGTCGTTCCAGCATAATGTAGACTCATATCGTGAGCAAAAACACTTTTGCTCAGGAGAATGTTATCGCGAAGCTTTGGGATCAAGTTAGGGGGTAACAAAGTCACGCGATCTTTATTTCCTTTGCCTTGCCGTACGGTGATTGTATTTTGATCAAAATCTAAGTCTTTAATCCGTAATCTCAAGCATTCACTGAGTCTTAGTCCCGAACCGTAAAGCAGTGAAGCCATGATCTGATAATCCGCGGGTAAATTCGCAATCACTTGGCTCACTTCAGCTCGAGTAAAAACTACGGGAATGTTGACTCGTTTTTTCGCGCGTTTCGCCTGAATTCCAATCATTTCGATACGTAGTACTTTGTTATAGAGAAACATTAAGGCATTAAATGCGATGTTTTGAGTCGCCGGAGCGACTTGCCTATCGACCGCTAGATGAGTTAGAAATCGTTCAATATCAGCAGCTCCGAGCTTTGCTGGGTGCTGCTTGTGATTAAAATACAAAAAACGTTTTATCCAATGCCAATAGGTTTGCTCGGTGCGAATACTGTAATGGTGCTGATAAATCGTATTTCTAAATCGCTGCTGGAGCCGCAATGGTGTGTTTGACATGTTGCGCACTTTTTATCTGTATATGCATGGCTCTTCACCGTTCTTGGTGGAAAGTCATATCAAGCCCTCCAAAGTGAAATAAAATAGCTCGCTTAAAGCGTTCTTTATTTCTAAAACCCATCGAACGTATTTTTAGGCGCTGAATGTTTCCATTTATCGCTTCTGCCAAGCCATTTGATACCTTATAACGCATCGCATTGATGATGCCCTTTAAGTGCGTTTTCACGGTTTCTGCTGCTGTCATCATCGGCCTGATTTGACTGACCTTTATGAGTGCCAACCAATCATTCCAAGCCGCTTTGGCGTTAGCTGCATCGCCATACCAAATGGCTCTTGCTTGCTCTTTGAATATCCAGCTCAAGCCAGTATTTTGCATCATTTTGGCCAGCGCATTCACTCTTTCTCTCAATGTCCCATGTAGGTGGCTGTTTCGTTTTAACCATCCATACCGTGTTTGGTGGCACTCTCTTTTTAAATGCTGGGGCAACGCCATGAGTTCGCTTTTTCTCACTTCATTCACCGCTTTAGTGAGCACCTTTGCGATATGAAAATGGTCTATGGCTATCATTTGCTTAGCCCGCTCACCGAAGTAGTCATATGCTGCGTTTATATATGCTCTGCTCATGTCCATCGATATGGAACGTGTAACCATTGTTGACTCAGGGGGCAATGCCTTAAAGCAAGCTGATAGGCTCATGCCTGTTCGACCGTCTTCAACCGATATCACCTGACCATCACGATTGGATAATACCGTGACATAGTCATGGCCTTTCTTAAATGCCGTTTCATCGACCAACAGGTCTTGGTAGTTGATGGTGGTTCTGGCTGTCAGACCGCGTTGAACGGCCCGCGTCATCATCCGGTCGATGGCTCCCCAGCTAAGCCGATAGGTTTTACTCACCGCGTATAAGGAACTGACTTTAAGCATCTCTATAACGCGAGCCTCAAACAGCTCTGTGTAGCGACTGTTACTTGTCGCCCAAGGCACTTGAAGTGTTTGCACTCCATGCTCTGGGCAATCAGCTCGAGGGACTTCAGCCTCAATACGTGTTTCAAACTGACAGGTATCTAAATGTCGCCAAACCCGCCGCCGAGTATCGTGTCGACGAACAGCCTTACCGCAAGAGGGGCAAGCCGTTAATGAAGCTCGGTCATAGTCAACGCGTACGGTGATGGTTTGGGTTGACTCATTGAGTTCAACAGATGAAACAGCCCAAGGATGAGTTAATCCAAGAATGGATTGATAAAGCGTCGTGTCTTGCATGGTCGCGAGGTATTCATGAACGTTTACTTATTATCTCGCTCATTAATGTTTGTTGAAAGTGTTTCCACTACATTCGGTGAAGAGCCATATGCATACAGTGTTTTTAGTTTCGTTTGCGTCATTTGTCAAAGTAATCAATGATAGAAATGGATCGACGATTGATTGATTCCGAGTAAAAAACTAAGGTAGACAATGGGTTAATATCAAATCATAAATTGATGGGCGAACGTGATGAAGATCATGTTTTTTGTGATAGGACGCGCGCTCATTGAATGGGATAGACCGCACGTGCGGCCTACTTAGCGTTATATTCAGTAATCGATAGGATGAGTTAGTGGTAAGAGTAAATAAGACATTCTGTGGTTCAGATCCGTCATGGGCTAACGCTTGCGTTGGTACCAACGGTAATCCCGGTTACAAAGAATATTCTAAAGGTTTTTCACGAGCAGCAAGAGTACTTATAGATAAGGTGCTTGAAGAAGATAGCATAGAATATCACATAGACGACTTTATCTATCCTATTTGCTTTAATATGCGACACTCAGTGGAGTTAAGGCTAAAACATGCTATTCAAATGCTTGAAAGCTTAGCACCATATAAAGGACAGACATCTCAGTTTAATTTCTCCGGTTCGCATGATATTAAAAATATATGGTGCTATTTCAAAAGAAAATCTGAAATTTTTGATATCCGATATTCTGAAATCAATAATCGAATTGAGCCAGTAATTATGGATATCGCTGATATTGACCCTACGGGGCAGACTTTTAGATATCCGAAAGATAACAATAACATTAAACATTTAACTAACACTCAATTGATCAACTTTTTTACCCTCAAGTCTTCTTTCACTACGTTGGAGAAAGATTTGGATTTACTAGTTGAAATGAATGAGTTTCTTATAAGGGAGTATTCCTTAGGTTCTTTTACAAAGAAACTATCACGCGCAGAACTTTTTGATATTTCAAAGAAATTACCTAACAGAGATTTATGGAAAAACGATGATTTTAAAGATGTTAGAGATAATATTAAGAAAGACTACTCTCTTTCAGGTAAGGACTTCGAGAAAGCTGTCAACATAATATCTCATAACTATGAAATGTCTCCAATGATAAACATTTCCATTGATTTACTAGGGGTAAGTGTCAATGATATAAAAACGTTTATCAAAATATGGTTTGATCGTCACGAGAGGTCTATCAGTAAAATGCAGGGCAAAAAACCTGCTAATGATCTTATGGAAGAGGTCTCTCATAGTATTAACGCTAGCCACGAATCATGGTCTAGTGCAAAAGAATTTGTCACGCCTGAGATTATGGCTGGCTTAGTATCTTTATTCTATTTCTCATATGATTTGGAGTTTTCTGAGTTATATGTCGAAAGATATTCTAATGAGTTAAAACTTTCTGAGGCATACTTTTTAAACGATCGGGAAATTAAAACCAACTTCCATGATTTGGTTAGTAAAACTAATGCATTGGAAAATATAGTAGCATCATTGTACTTCCTAGGCTTTTTAGATGACGCAGAGTCGATTGTTACTGATTATGATTTTTTGAACCAATCACCATTGGTCAAAAAAGCACGTTCTAGACAGTTGTTTGTTAAAAATCCGGCCTTTGGGTACTGAATATAACAAGAGCGTCATGTGGGAATTTTATTCGCTGGCGGTTCCCGCCAAAACGCTCATAAAATCCCCATACGCAAGCGTTAGGGCTATAGGATTATTTGATGACAGATGAAGTTAAATTTAAACAAGAGTGTTTTGAAAAGAGATTTTACAGCTTTGGCACTGCAAAAATATTTGAAAAGAGAGTTGAGAAGTATGATTTTAGACTTAAAGCTATAACCTTTTTAGGCCTATTAACTCCCATAATTTTAGGTGGGTTTGTAGCTGCATTCTCGACCGATAGTGAAGCATTAAAATATCTATTATTACCAGTTTGTGGTGTTTTAACAATTATTCAATCTGTGCTTTCTTTATTATCGCTAGTTTATAAATGGGATGATGTTTATTCTTATGCAATTAGTTCAGTCAAAAATAACACGAGACTAACTAATGACTTTGATCAGCTTTCTAAGGAAAGTCCAGCTAAAATAAAACGCGACATGTCGAGATTGAGAGATGAGTTCAATAGACAAGAAATCGAAGATACAGCGCAATCAATCTCAATAAAAGAAAAAAGATTTGCTATGCGACATACTCTTTTTCAATATAAGAATAAGTGTGAAACTTGTAAAATAAAACCAATATCTCTAACTCCCTCCACATGCGATACGTGTGGAAACTTTTAAGGAAAAATTATGAACGCTAATACTAAGCATGTTCTTTTGGGTTTTAAAAAACTTAATGCTCAGGAACGTAAAGAATTCTATGAAATAATCAAAGGCTTTGAGGATTACCCGTATTCAACAGAAAGTAAGATTGAAGAATCAATCGGACTAGAATGCCTGTCGGAATCACGGATTAATAAATCGTCTGTTAACTTCGGCCCGTCACCTAATGGTTGCCCTTGTTGTGGCAATGGCTAGCCCTAATCGGGTAGCCGAAGGTATCTAGCCTCCAGCCCCCACAACACCCTGCATGCGGCTCCGCACAGGGCGTTTCACTTAGAATGGTGAAGCTTAATCCATCCATCTCGAAGCGCAAATAGACCTTGGGATGCTAAATAAGCATTCGATAATGCTTGTTTAGCATCCCCGGTGTTTTCGAGCTTCTCCATGGGCCTTTACTGGTTATGCCACAGGCTACCGCGGCTTGAACATGTACTCCTCTACGCATCAGATTTCTTACTTTGGTTCTCGGTTTTCGCCACTGTCGCCAGTAGGCCATTCGCACTCTGCGCCTTATCCAGTGATCTAGATCTACGCACAGTTGATAGCAATTCGCGATCCCAAAGTAGTTTATCCATCCTCGCAAGTATTGGCTTACTTTAAATAGCTGATAGCCCATCGACACGCCCCAGTTACGGTTTGTTAGACGCCTAATTTGTTGTTTAAAACGGTGTAACGTTTTGGCGTGAATTTGCAGCCGTCCCGCTTTAAAGGTAAACCCTAAGAACTTACTCTTCGCCGTTTTAACCACCTGACTTTTGGCTGTATTAACCACAAGTTTTAAGCGCCGTTGCAAGAAGCTACTAATGCTCGTAAGCACTCGTTCACCCGCACGCTGACTTCTCAGCAAAATGGTAAAATCATCGGCGTAACGAGCAAACTTGTGCCCTCGCTTTTCCAGCTCTTTGTCCAATGGATCGAGCATGATATTGGCCAGCAAGGGCGATAATGGTCCCCCTTGCGGTACACCTTCTCGACTTTCCTGATAGCACTGGTTATGGATAAAACCCGCTCTCAGGTATTTTCCAATCAGTGTAAGTAGCCGTTTATCTTGAACTCGATTTCCCAGCTGACTCATGAGCAGATCATGGTTAACTCGGTCAAAGAATTTAGATAAGTCCACATCAACCGCAAAACGTCGGCCTTGCTTGATGATGCCTTGAACTTGCTTCACTGCTTGCTGCCCATTCTTATTTGGCCTAAATCCAAAGCTATTAGCTGAGAAACTAGGGTCAAAAATGGGCGTAAGCACTTGAGCTATGGCCTGTTGAATAACACGGTCTAGCACCGTTGGGATCCCCAGTTGGCGTTTACCGCCATCGGGTTTGTCAATCTCCACACGGCGAACCGGTTTAGGCTGATACTGGCCATTACGCAGCGCAGCAGCAACCTGCTTCCAGTGTAGTTTTGCCCAAGAAGGAAATGCATCAATGGACATGTTATCCACTCCAGCAGCCCCTTTATTGGCTCGAACACCTTGCCACGCGAGCTGAATATTCTGCCGCGTTAGCATATGTTCGAATAGATGTTGGCTAAAGGTTGGCTGCGAGTTATTACGCTGAATCGCATCTACGCTGGACGGCGAATGGGTGTTCAAGTTTAACAAGGCTCCTCCTTTATTCTAAGTGTTCAGGCCTTCACCGTGTCCCAACCATTACGATGGGCGTTGGGCTACTATGCCGTCTGCTGACTTCTGCTTAATCACCGTTTGAGTTACCCCAAATAGCGCTATCGTTGTTCATCGTATTTGCTCACTTAAGTTGATGAGAATTAAGTGCCGGGCCTGTTGAACTAGCGGCCAAGCTAGTCAGTTTAACGATCGCCTGTTAAGCAGATCTCCCCAGATAAGAACATGCACTGTCTCTGCACTGCTGCATCATTTACGGTGGCCGTTAGATCACATGGCTTCGTTGTCTTGTGCCAACTCGCCTCCAGCCTACGCCTCATATGATGTTTTTGTTCATCAGCTCGCAGATTTGCGTCCGGCTTCCTTCAGACATTCCCTCACGGTAACGCCCTTGCCATTCGCTAGTAGTTAGCGTTTAATAATCAAAGTGTTATTAAACGGTGACCTTCCTACAGAGGACTTTCACCTCATTAGTTCATGCCCATGCTGGGCGTACACAAAGCCAGTAACGTCGAGCTACTTTTCCGTCGCTTGAATTATGGCGAAAAAGACTGCCATAATTCAATCAACTACAAAGCAGCCGCGTTCTGGCGGCGTTAATACTGAGTATGCCTAGCTTGGGTTTACCCAAAGCATCACCGCATTAATTACCTTCCTAACACGTTTTTGTCCAAAAGTGAGTTGGTAATTTAGTGTGTAGCTTGTACGGTTAGGTCACGCTCGGTAATCCGCAGTGTCAGATTGTGTAAGAGCTAGTAAAGATAATCACACTAGTACAGATAATCACTCATCAACTCATCAACTCATCAACTCATCAACTCATCAATTCATCCACTGCTCACCGAGAGAGCGGCGCTTGTGGGATGAAGGTTTATTACAGATGAGGCTTTTGCGCTCCAAATCGTCAGGCTGGCGGTACTTAATTGCGGCAGAATCATGCCCTCAATTCGGGCTTCAAAAAAACCAAACAAGACGGTAAGCTTTTGAATGATAGCAGACTTGATAAGTCGCTCAATTTAACTGCGCTAATTGCCTCGCAGTTGCCGTGCAACGATCACGAACTGGGGGGCTCAATCCTTTGAGCGCTCTGCCAGCACGGGCTTGTTGCTGGCGAAAGCAATTTACTGCGCCCTTTCGGCTGGCCAGATGGCGCAGCCTTTGGTGTTTGGGATCGCCAGCGCGTGGGCGCGAAGCGGTTTAAGATGTATCTTCTACTGGCTTTGGTTTGGCGGGTGACCGCTTCTGCTCAGTAACAGGATCAAGTAACTGCCACCTAATATAGAGGCAATGGTGCCCGCTGGCATCTGTACCGGATAGAGCAAGACTCGACCTAACCAATCGGATACCAACATTAATAATGCGCCAATGATGCATGCCAGTAGTAACTGCGGCGCAGCTTTCTTGGCGCCAAGCATCACCGCCATATGCGGAGCTAATAAACCCACAAAGGCTAAGGGGCCAATCACGGCGGTTACTAGTGCGCATAATAGCGCCACGATGATGAGTAATATCAGCCGAGCCTGGCTTATATTCAGGCCTCTCGCCTTAGCGATGTCATCTCCCGCCGAAATCAGAGTTAACCAGCGACTCAGTGACAGGCTGAGCAGCCCTAACAGCGTCACCGAGACGAGCAGCAAGATGACCTGTGAGGGAGCCACGCGATAGGTGGTTCCGGATAACCAGCCCAGGATGCTATAAACCTCATCACTGCCTTTGGCCAAAACAAAGGCGATGAGGGCGTCGATGAGCGCCGCTAAAGCAATGCCAATTAATACCATCATTGCGGGTGAGAACTGATGTTTTCTACCCAGTAGCAGCAGTAGGGCGAGGACCGCACTACTGCCAATAAATGCGACTAAACTTCCCACCTCAAAAATTGACGCACCGGTGAAGATAGTGGTGATGACCAAGGCAAATGTAGCACCAGCCGACATCCCTAAAATGTCGGGGCTGGCCAAGGGGTTGCGGATCAGTCGCTGTAAGATTACCCCGGCCATGGCCATCGCTGCACCGCCCGCCACGGCGGCAAATACTCGTGGCCAGCGTAGCTGCCAGGTGTGTAAATTACTGATGGATAACTGCCAGCCATGCAATGAAGGTGCAACAAATAAGGCGACAAATAATATGCTTAACAATAGGCAGATTAAAGCTAGGGGCAGATGCTTGTGTAAGCTGACGGCGCCTTTTGGCAGGCTTAGACTTTGCTGGTCTTTCGCGCCTAGTTTGCCACGGCTAAACCAAATCAGTGCTGGGGCCCCAATTAAAGCCGCCGCGGTGCCACTTGGGATCATATTGGTTGTGTAGCCGCTGGCAATCAGGGCAATCATATCGGTTATTAGCAGCAATAAAGCGCCAATTAAGACACTAAAGCATAATTGGTCACGGGCTGTTCTGGCACCTAAACTACGCACGATATTGGGTGCCAGCAGACCAATAAAAGCGATTAATCCCACAGCGGTAATCGCGCAGGAGAGCATCCAAATGGCGAAGCCAATCAGCGTGACCATGGTGGGAATGAGGCTTAAACCACGAGCCCCGGCCGCCTGTTCACCTAAACGTAATAGGCTGAGTGGGCGAGGGGCAAAATATAACAACAGGGGCATGGGCCACAACTTTGGTAGTAACCAAGTCACCCAACTCCAGTCGCTTTGAGTGAGATCACCAGCACCCCAAATAAACAGGTTTTTAGCATATTGATCATGTGTCATCACGATAGCCGTCGCGATGGCACCTAACAGTAGATTGATGGCCAAACCCGATAAAATCACCGGTAAGCCCCCCAAACCCTGACGACCCGCAATAAAAATGACCAGTGCAGTGCTGAGTATGGCGCCTCCCATGGCAAACCAGTGCCCATAAAGGGGGACTAGACTGGGTAAAAAGACACTTAAACAGACCAAGCCTAACCACGCGCCAGAAGACGCGCCTAAGGTCATCGGCGATAATAAATAGTTTTGTGTTAACTGCTGCAAAAGGCTACCGACCAAACCCAATACGCCGCCCACAATAATCGCTAAGCTGAGTCTTGGCAGGCTGGCATACAAAAACATCACCTCGGAAAATTGCTGGCTCTGCCAGTGGTGAATCAGGCTCAGCTGACGGAAGAGGCTGGGTGCCTCGCCTATTTGTAAATAGCCGAGGGTAGCGACGATGAATATGCCGCCACTAAGGCTGTATCTGGATAATATGCTCATCGGTGTTGGGTTTACTCGGGACTGTTGATGTTTAATAAACTGTCGGTAAGGGCCTGAGCGAAGTAGCCAACCGAGTTTACGCCACCATAACTCCAGATAGCTTCCATGGTGGTGTAGTGGCCTTTGCGGACAAACGGCAGAGCTTGCCATAGCGGTGAGGCTTGCAACTGTTTTTCTTGATCAAAGGGTTTAATGTTGACCACGATGCCCTCTTCAATTTGAGCTAAATCGCTTAGTTTCTTCTGGGCGATCCCCCATTTAGAGGGGCCTAAAGGGAGCGCGGGGGCGATCCCTAATTGCTCGGCTGCGGCTTGGGAAAGTGAATTATCTCCATAGACGATAATCGTTGAGGCATTGTTGAATCGAATGGTGGTTACTTTGGGGATATGCCCCGAAAAATGTTGGGATATTTGTTGTTTTAAATCTACAAATTGCTTCTCTAAGGCGGTGAGCTTTTGTGCGGCGACCGTTTGTTTATCAAATAACTCGGCCAATTGCATAAAGATTTTTTTGGACTTTTGATAGTTATCCTGGCTGGCGTTAAACGAATCAAAAAACAGCGTTGGTGCAATTTTTTCTAAACGCGGCAGTAGATCGGCCTGTGAGCTACTCAGTAAGATGACATCTGGTTTGAGTTCTTCGATTAACTCGAGATTCGGCTCCATGCGAGTCCCCACATCGGTGACGCCTGCCGGAATGGCTGGTTTGACGACCCAGGTTTGGTAACCGGCAATATCGGCAATACCCACCGGGACAAGACCTAATTCCAACACGTTTTCTGCCATGGACCAGTTGAGTGCAACAATGCGTTGCGGCACCTTAGCAAAGTGATGCGACTTGATGTCATCGTTGATGGTTAAAGCCAGTGCCAGGCTTGATTGAAGCACTAGCATCAATAAAACGGTTTTTATGATGAATGGAGTTCGGCGACAATGAGTTTGAATCATAATTGTTCCTCTTCGGGATAAGCGACCGCGGCCACGGGGAGGTTTTGCTGGGCTTGTTTGATTAAATCAAAATCCAAGCCATAAATTTTTCGCAGGTTCGCAGGTGTCAGTAATTGTTGAGGTGAGCCATCAAAACAGATTTGCCCCTGTTTTAAAGCCAGAATGCGATCGGCAAAGCGACAGGCCAGATTGACATCGTGCAAGATCACAACAATACCGCGCTGCTGCTGTTGGTTGAGCTGACGCAGTAATTGCATTAAGTCGTATTGATGACTAAGGTCTAAGGCGGATGTCGGTTCATCAAGCAGCAGCATCGGGGCCTGCTGGGCAAGTAACATGGCAATCCAGGCGCGCTGACGTTCCCCCCCTGAAAGTTGATCGGCTAGCTGCTCACCGTAGTGGCTGACATTGGTTTGCCGTAGGGCTTGCTGGACTGCTAAATGGTCACTGGATTTCCAGCGGCCTAAAGTTCCACGCCAGGGGAAACGGCCTAAACGGACTAATTCGGTCACCGTTAATCCCGCAACATCTGGAAGTCGTTGTGGCAGATAGGCCAGCTGCTGAGCCAATTGGCGCTGGGAAAGCCTCTCCAAGGAATGTTGATTTAAACAAATACGTCCTTGAGTTGGGTTTTGTTGGCGCGCTAATAGCTTCATTAAGGTCGACTTTCCGGAACCATTGTGGCCCAGAATGACGGTGATTTGCTGCGCAGCAATGCGCAACTCTGGAATATTTAACACGGTGTTTTGTTGATGACGTACGATGACGTGGTGTAGCTCTAACATCGGAGGTTTACTTTTTTATGGCTTACTGAACATGCCGCGCTGGGGTTTAACATGTTTGCAAGGATTGTTTATGTGCCGCTAAGCGCTGTGCTAACTCGGCGCGTTGCAGCTTCGGACAGTTGAGGCAGTAATCACCATCGGCTCGCCGATAGTGCTGGCAACAGGCTGAAGGTTTGGCCAGAACGGTACTGCGTTCTGGGTTTAACTCAAAATCAAAAAATGGTGATTTGGGCCCGAGTTGAAGTTGTTCACTCCAGGGACTTAATAAATGGCTGAGTGCCACACTGTTGAGTTGCGGGAATGCTGCAGCTAACTTGAGCATCAGATTAGCGATTTGATCTTTGACGAGACGCATGGCGACGGCTTCGCTCAGTCTACCCTGTTGTCCTAAGGCTGAGCGGTAGTCTTGTAATAATTGGCTTAATTGGCGACAGCTTTGATTTAATACCCATTGCTGATCATCAGCCGCTGTGGGGGAGCTAAGTTGCAGATCCAGATAGCCACTCACAATGCCACTCTCTAAGTTAAGTCTTTGCTTGAATTGGCTCAGGTCTAAACTGGTTTGGCGGGCATATACCGCAATCAATGTTAGTGTAATGGGTTGCCAAATGAGCATCCTCCAACTTTGGATGAGCCAATACACTTCGCCAGCTTCGGGATGTTGATGTTGCCAGCTGCGATACAATTGGCAAACTACCTCACTTATTTGTGGGGATTGGGCATCAATCAACGGCTGCGAGTTAAGCTGGTGAGTGTGTAATTCAATTAAGCTGGGGCTTAAATGTCGCGCCAGTTCAGCCAAAGGCTTGCTGCTTTGAAAAGCGGCGAGCAGGTATTGGCTGATGCTATCCAAGTTAGACGATGTCATGAGCAATATTGGCTCAATTGGCCTGCGGCGAAAATGCACGGAGGCCATGGTTGAGTCCTAAAAATTGTATCGAACATCGGCGGTGACGTATAAACCTTCACCATAACCAGTGGTTCCAGAGGTAGACGCATATGCCACGTAAGTCTTATTGAATAAGTTTTTCGCGTTTAAGCTCAGATCCCAGTGACCGGTTTGGTAAGCGGCCATGGCGTCAAATAGAGTCACTGATGGTACAGTGTACAGATCAGTGCCATCGGTGGTATCTCCTACATAACGGCTTCCTAAACCGACTCGTAAACCTTCAAGCGAGCTTTTGAATTGATAATTCGCCCATACCGAAGCGAGTCTATCGGGCACATAGGCGATCCGGTAACCGGTTTCTTCATCTTCAGTTCTTTGTTCGGTATAGGTGGCAATTAAATCAACTTGTAACCATTTTTTATGAACTTCGAACTCAGCGCCTTGAATACTGACATCAGCCAGTGGCCGAACACCACCATTGGGATTGGTTTGAACTCGATTTTTCTGGGTAATGTCATACAAAGAAACGGTTGCAAGTAGGTCTGAACCAGTGGGTTGATATTTTATGCCCGTTTCATATTGCTCGCCACGTAGCGGATCGAGGTAGATCAGTTTACCGTTATTCATATCCGAGACAGCTTGCTGAGGCTCGAATGATTGCGAGTAGCTTAGGTAAGGAGAGAGTCCGTTATCAAAGTGGTACATTCCACCGAAGCGTCCGGTCACCGCATCTTCGCTAGTATTGGCGATACTACCTTCGGTTTTGGTTTTGGTGGTGTCGTAGCGTAAACCAGCATTCACCGACACTTGAGCAATATTGACTTGGTCATTCAGATAAATACCAAGTTGCGAGGCAGTCACTTCTGCCCCAGGTGTAATGGTATAGCCGCTGGGAATGTTGCCATAAACCGGATTATAAGGGTCGATGGTACCACCGCTACCAAACCAGACATCGTCACGTGTTTTTGCCTGTTGGCCGTCTACGCCGATTAATAGTGCATGTTCTGTCGCACCCAAAGAAAAATTAGCCAAGGCGCGCACATCGCTGGTGAGCACTTTGCTATTTCCTTGCTTATGGTACGCCGCACGGTTGATCGTGCCATCGGGGTTATACATAATCGGAGCGCCATCACTACTGGTACTCGGCGCATAAGACCACATGGAGCGGTAATCGGATTCACTATCGGTGTAGCGCATATTGGCTTGCAATGACCAGATCTGATTAAAACGATGGTCAAATAAGGCAGTTAGCGATAGTTGTTCGGTGTCATAACTATCCCAGCCGGGCTCACTTAAGAAGGTGCTTTTGTCGATATACTGGCCATTCGGTCCCGCGAACAGTGTGCCTTCGGTAGGTAAAAATTGAAGTACTGTGCCCGATTCGTCGCGTTGATAGTTGGCCAATAGGGTTAAATTGGTTGCGTCACCCATCATCCAGGTTAAGGAAGGATTAATCAGGTAGCGATTGTCTTCAGTATGATTAACTTGGGTATCACCTTCGCGCGCTAAAGCGACCATTCGGTAGAGTAGGTTGCTGTTAGCAATTGGTCCGGTCGAGTCAATTGCAATTTGGCGTCGATTATGAGAACCGCCTTGGGCCAATAGTTGATGACTGGCCTGCTGTTGTGGCAGTTTTGACACCAGATTCACAATGCCCCCAGTAGAGCCTTGACCAAATAATACCGATGAGGGACCTTTGAGAACTTCAATTCGTTCCATAGAGAAGGTGTCGGGGCGAATGTTGTTATAGTAGCCAAACAGTGATTTCATGCCGTCCACATACTGGGTGGGGGCGACACCACGGACCAGACTCCAGTCACCACGTGAATCTAAACCAAAGGCACTACTATAGACACCGGAAGTATAAAGTAATGCGTCCTGTAGGTTTTTAACGCCGGTATCTCGCATAAATTGTTGGTCAATCACTGCAACGGAAAATGGTAGTTCTTTGATCGGAATATCCATTTTGCTGCCAGTTGTGGTTGAGTTAGCAACCCCTTTTTCAGCGACGACGGTGAGCTTATCACCAACCTCTAATTGCTCGTGATTGACAGTGGTTTGTTCTGCGTTGACATTTTGGCTAAGTACGGCTGCTAGCAATACCGATATGTAACTACGGTTCATCCTTAATTTTCCTGCATTAAGTTAATTCAGTGAGTTTCACTTCCTTTCAATAAACGGTATGATATTATCAAATACAAATAAGAACAATTCTTATTTGTGTTGATAGCTATAGTTGCTTGTTGGTGAAATGTTGCGACAGGCTGAACTTGTAAACTTTTTGTTGGTGGCGAATTTTGATGATAAATGTCGCTGCCAGCACTAAGCATTCGTGTTGTTATTTCATCGACATGCAATCTCTGGGTTGTTGGGATCCTCATTATTCATCTTGTGAAAGAATGTTTATCAGTGGTAAAAAAATGAAGATATTAAAGGGCCGGTTGAGCTGGTCATGTTTACTCGCCGGAATGTGCTTGGCTCATGTGGTACAGGCGAGTGAAATTGATGCCAGTCTTAAAACAACTGAGCAAAGTCATCGGAAAAATCAGCAGACTCAGTTGAAGCTTGATGGTTTAGATGAGCGGGCACAACAAGCCTTTTTAGATTATCAGCAAAATCAGCAACAAGCCGATTTAGTAGAGGCTTATAACAAACAGTTGAGCTTGATGGTGGCTTCTCAACAGCAAGAGCTGGATGATTTACAAAGTCAGCTTGGCTCTTTAGAGGCGACTCAGCAATCGGCCTTACCCTTGTTGGCTGATATGCTTGAGGGCTTAGCCCATTTTGTGGCGCAAGATTTGCCCTTTTTGCCGCAGGAACGTCAGCAACGTTTAGCTAAACTGCAAAATAATTTAGTGCGAGCTGATGTGAGTTTGGCCGAGAAATACCGTCAAGTATTAGAAGCCTACCAAATTGAAATAGAATATGGACGTACCATTGAGGCTTACCAAGGTAAGTTAACCAGCGCTGAATTAAAGTCTTTTAAAACATTGCCTACCCACGACGGTGACGAACTGCAAGTCGACTTTTTCCGCTTGGGTCGCACCGCCTTGTATTTTCAAAGTTTAGATAGCCAGATTAGCGGTTTATGGGATCCTCAGCAACAAGCTTGGGTGAGTTTACCGAAACAACACAATTTGGACTTACGCTCGGCGATTCAAATCGCTTGGCAACAGAGTATTCCCGAGCTATTAACGCTGCCACTTAATCCGATCGAGCGGGGGCTGTAATGCGCATTTTGTCGATCTTATTATTTACCTTATTCAGTTTTTCAACACCGCTATCAGCCGCCGAGCCTAGTCATCGTTTAGCATCGCTCGCGACAGACATTCTTCAGCATGATGGTCAAGTTAATCAGCAGCGTTTAGCCGAATTTAAACAACACCTAGATAGTCAAAAGGCGCTATTGGCACAAAGCCAGCAACGTTTGGCCGCGGCGAATGCTCGGCAACTAGAATTAAAGCAAGCCTTTGACCAAAACGAACAGCATTTAACTGAGATACAGCAATTGTTGACTCAGCGAAGTGGTCAGCTCGGCGAAGTGTTTGGTGTGGTGAAGCAACAAGCCAGTGAGGCGCAAGGGCAGTTGCAGGACTCTTTGGTCAGTGCACAGTTTCCGGGACGTAGCAAACAGCTAGATTTTGCTTCGGCACAACGAATTCCGAGTATCGATGAATTTAAGACTTTGTGGGTTAGCTTATACGATGAGTTGAATGAGTCTGGAAAAATCGTTTTATTTGAGCGGGATGTGGTGGAGCCTTCCGGACAAACTCGCAGTAGCCAAGTGTTGCGCATTGGTAATTTTCAGTTGCTTGACCAACAAGGGCATTATTTGAGCTGGCAAAACAAGCTGGATCAATTATTGGTGTTGAGTCGTCAGCCTGACGGCGCGGCGGTGAATCAGGCGAAAGCCTATATAGAGGGCAAGCAGGCCAGCTTAGTGATCGATCCGACCCGTGGCCAATTATTGGCCTTACTCGGCCAAGTGCCCAGTTTAGAGCAGCGAATTAAACAAGGTGGCTATGTGGGCTATATTATTTTGGCCTTGGGACTGATTGGTTTGGTGATGGCCCTGTGGCGGATGTTGCTGTTAAGCATCACCGAGATGAAGGTGAAGCGCCAGTTAAAAAACAGTTCAGGCCAACTATTCGATAATAACCCTTTAGGGCGAGTATTGAATAAAGCCCAGCAAAGTGAATTAGCAGTGGACGATTTAGCCTTAAGAGTTGAAGAGTCTATTTTGGAGGAAGTTCCTGGCTTAGAGCGAGGTCAAAGTCTGATTAAGTTGTTTGCGGCAGTTGCGCCTTTATTGGGGCTGCTGGGCACCGTGACCGGAATGATCGGCACTTTCCAGAGTATTACGCTGTTTGGTACCAGCGATCCGAAATTAATGGCGGGAGGGATTTCTCAGGCTCTGATTACCACGGTACTGGGCTTGATTGTGGCCATTCCACTGTTGTTTAGCCATAACTTGTTGAGTAGCCGTTCTCGCCGAGTGATTCAGATCTTACAGCAAAAAAGTACCGCTTTATTGGCTGATAGGCGCGAAGCTCAGCAAGTAAGGAGCAAACATGCTACTTGATTGGAGCCGCATCAGTGGATTGTTGCTGCAGTTTCTTCATTCCGGTGGTTGGGTGCTCAGTCTTATTTTGGCTTTAGCCGCTTTGTTGATGACGTTGATTTTGGAGCGCTACTGGTTTCGTTGGTTTAGTTTTCCAGCTTTGCGGCAACAATTTAATCAGAATAGTTTCTCACATCGGCAGTGGTATCGCTGGCAAAGTGAGTACTGTGATTTAGATCTCCAGCTTAAACAGCATCTATCATTTATTAAGTTATTGATTTCACTGTGCCCTTTAGTAGGCTTGCTGGGCACGGTCACCGGTATGGTACAGGTTTTTGATAGTTTAGCGCTTAACGGAACAGGCAATGCTCGTTTAATGGCAGCAGGCATTGCCAAAGCTACCTTACCCACTATGGCAGGTATGGCGATCGCGGTTTTTGGGTTAATTTTCCATACGCACTTGGCACGTTGGACCATTCGTCAACGGGCCCGCATTCAGGCGAGCGCGGCCTCACTAGGGGCTCAACATGGATAATCAAAGATTAAATAGTAGAGTAGACAATGAGACAAACTAAGTTTTTATTCCAGCAAGAGGATGAAGCGCAGATCGATATGACGCCGATGCTGGATATCGTGTTCATCATGTTGATATTTTTCATCGTCTCCACTTCATTTGTGCGTGAAGCCGGTATTGAAGTGAACCGACCCCAGTCGCAAACCAGTACCGAGCAAAGCCAAGGGGCGGTGATGGTTGCCTTAAGTGCTGAGGCCGAAATTTGGTTGGATGGTCAGGCGATAGACATTCGTATGTTACGTCCAACTTTGGAGCGTTTAAAGTCTGAGCAAGCCGATTTAGCGGTCGTGGTGCAAGCTGACGAGAAGGCCAGCACTGGTGATTTAGTGAAACTGCTGGATCAATTGCGCTTAGCAAACTTGCCGTACTCGGTGGCAACCCGGATGGGTGGTTAGTGATGTTGCGCTTGCTGGCATTTTCGCCTCTGGGCATTTTGTTTGCCTCGAGTTTTTTCTGGGCCTTAGCGCATCTTGCTGGCATCGGTCAAACGGCGAAGTTTGAACGCAGCGAAGCGCCGCACTTAAGTTTTTTGGCTGTAAAACAAGATAGCGATGTAGAACATCGCTTACGAGAGCGACAAAAACCACCAGAGCCAGAGCTCGAGGCTGTCCCAGAACTACCTCCAATGCCCTCGCAAACTTTAAGCCAAGCGCCACAGCCTAAAATCGATTTAAATTTACCGAGCATCAGTAGTACGCAAGTCGCGATTAGTTCGGTGAGTAATCTAATTCATATAGGCCCACCGGCTCCGGTTGCGGTGACGATTGACCGTCATCCTATCGCCTTGTCTCGAGTATCTCCGGTTTATCCTCGTTCGGCGGAGCGACGCAAGATTGAAGGTAAAGTCACGGTGCACTTCACGGTAAAAGAAAATGGTGAGGTCGCGATTGGTAGTATTAAGGTGGTGAAATCGGATCCCAAAGGGGTGTTTGAAGCGTCGGTTAAGCAGGCTTTAATGCGTTGGCGTTTTCAGGTTAAAACCGAGAATGGTAAGGCGGTTTCTTTTAGAGCCTTACAAACTTTCGAATTTACTCGCGGTGATTAAGGAATGTTTATGTTAAAGCATATGATACTGCTGGCTTTACTTTGCGTGAGTGCTGCGGGATTTGCCAAGACTAATCAGCTCAATCAATATGAGTATAAGCAAGTCAATAGCGCCTTGAGTTTGATTGAGCAACAGCAGCCGCAGCAGGCGAAGCGGGTGTTAGTGAAGCTTGAGCAGACACTCAAACCACTTGCAGCGCGGGCCTATGCTCTGGCAATTACTCGACTTAATTTGGCGCAGTTAGCCTTGAGCGGTGATCACTACCAACAGGCTCTTCATTATTATCAGCTCGCGGTGGACTCTAATACGCTCGAGCCAGCACAGCTGTTGCAACTGATGCTAGTCAGAGCACAATTAAATCTAGCCTTACAACATTGGGCGATCGGCGCTGAGCTATTGGAGACTTGGTTAAGCCAAGCCGAGCCAAGCTCAATTGCGGCTAGCCATTATCAGCTGTTGGCTCAGGCAAAATTGCAGCAGCAGCAATGGCGCGCTGGGGCGGAGGCGATTGAACGGGCCATCAGTATGCAAAAATCAGCAACGGTGCCGATAAATTGGTATCAGATGGCGATGGTCAGTCGCTCTCAGCTGTCGCAATGGCGCTTGGCGATCAAATGGCAAAAGCAGCTGCTGTCAGCCGAGCCGAAAAAAATGTCGCACTGGTATCAACTTGCGGCGTTGTTGATGCAAAATAAAGATGAGCCTGCTGCTTTGGCCAGTTTACGCTTGGCCTATCAGCAAGGATTATTTGAGAAGCCAAGCCAGTACACTTTGTTGAGCCAATTATTGATACGTCAAGGCAATGCCTATTTGGCGGCGCAGATCTTAGAGCAAGCGATGCAGCGTGGGCAGTTAAAGCGAAATAAGCGTTATCAGTCTTTGCTTAGTCAAGCTTGGTTGCTGGCCAAGCAGCAAAAGCAGGCGAGTGCTGCCTTAGCACAACTTTTGAAAATTGACGATAGTGAAGCGAATTTACGTCAGTATGCGCAATTGTTATTGCAGCAGCAACAGTGGAATAAAGCACTTGATGTGTTACAGCATTTGGCGGATAAACAAGCTAAAGTTGAACCACGCTTGTGGTTAATGATGGGGATCGCCAATATTCATCTGGGGCAGTTAAGTAGAGCGCAACAGCTGATTGCTAAAGCAGAAACCGATGATAAGTTACGCAACGAGAGTCAAGTGTGGCTGAATTACATTAGTCAGGTACAGGCGGGCTAGCAGCCTGTTTGAGGGGCTCCGCTTGATACTCTCTAGTTGTTGCCTCCTTCGCTGGCGCTGCCGCTCAAGAATCTAAAAACGACGGTAGACACGATTTTTTATATTCTATGCAGTTAAACGTATGTTTTATCTGCTTTTACTTAATTTAACAATTGTGATTCCGCTAACGATAATCCTTGATTAAAGATCGTATTTTAAACCGATGTTTCATTTTGGTTTTAATCAATTAAGGATGCTTATGAAGCCACTCGTTGTTGCCAGTTTACTGAGTGCTGTAATGGCACTAACACCTCAGTTACTGCATGCCAAAGCCGCCGAAGGCGCGACGTATCAAATGCAAGCATTTGACCAAGCCCAGCGTAGTTTTCCGGTTTTTTATCAGAAGCTTAAACAGCGGATGCCATTTACCATGAGCTGGGCAAATAACCAACTGAGTCCCCAACAGTGGCGGGAGCAAGGTTTAGCCAAAGCGCGTGAGTTGATCCTCCCTTATCAAGATGACACCCCCTTTAAACCGATGGTGATCGACCAAGTTGATCGCGGCTCTTATATTGCGCAAAAGGTGGTGTTTAATATCAGTAACGAGAGTCGGGTGATGGCGTTTTTGCTGACGCCGAAGGGCGAAGGGCCATTCCCCGCCGCGTTATTTCTGCACGATCATGGCAGTAAATTTGATATTGGCAAAGAAAAGTTTGTGCAAACCTGGGATGACGAGGCTCGTTTAGCCTCTTCACAAAAATGGGCCGATAAGTTTTTCACCGGGCGCTTTCCGGGGGATGAACTGGCAAAACGCGGCTATGTGGTATTGTCCATCGATGCCTTAGGCTGGGGCGATCGTTCGGTGCCTGGCTTTGTCACCGGTTCACAACAAGCGCTGGCCTCCAACTTGTTTAACTTAGGTGCTTCCTTCGCCGGTATTATCGCGCTGGAAGATGTACGCGCTTCAGAATTTTTAGCCAGCCAGCCGCAGGTGGATAAACAGCGGGTTGCGGCCATAGGCTTTTCCATGGGGGCATTTCGCTCGTGGCAGGTGGCTGCCTTATCGGATGCGATTACCGCCAGCATTGTTGATTGCTGGATGGGGACGATGAAGGGCTTGATGGTACCGGGTAACAATCAGCTGAAGGGGCAATCGGCTTTTGCGATGTTGCATCCCTATATCGCGCGTTATCTCGATTACCCCGATATTGCGGGATTGAGCGCGCCGAAACCGATGTTGGTTTATGCGGGCGCTAAAGATAAGCTGTTTCCGGTGGATTCGGTGAAGTCGGCCTTCTATACCCTGCATTCGGTCTGGGACGCCAATGGCGCTGGCGATAAGCTAGAAACTAAGCTGTGGGCCGATAAAAGTCATACCTTTACCGAAGATATGCAGCAGGCGGCCTTTGATTGGCTAGATAAGCAGTTTGCTCGCTAGTTGTGGTGAAGGTAGTTGTTAAGGTAGCGGTTAAGGTAGTGGTGAAGGGGGCTTTCGCTTGCTTGAAGCACCCTTGAGTCAATGCTGCTTTCATTCGCGTCGCACGCAGGAAGTACCACCACGGCAGGCAGAGCACGTTGTTTCGATTGGCTAAATAAGCAGTTTGCTCGCTAGTTGTGGTGAAGGTAGTTGTTAAGGTAGCGGTTAAGGTAGTGGTGAAGGGGGCTTTCGCTTGCTTGAAGCACCCTTGAGTCAATGCTACTTTCATTCGCGTCGTTCGCAGGAAGTACCACTACGACAGGCTGAGCGCGTTGTTTCGATTAGCTAGATAAGCCGTTTGCTTGCTAGTTGTGGTTAAGCTAGTGGTGAAGGGGGCTTTCGCTTGCTCGAAGCCCCCTTGATTCAATTCTACTTTCATTAGCGTCGCTCGCAGGAAGTACCACCACGGCAGGCAGAGCGCGTTGTTTCGATTGGCTAGATAAGCAGTTTGCTTGCTAGTTGTGGTTAAGCTAGTGGTGAAGGGGGCTTAGCTTGCTTGAAGCACCCTTGAGTCAATTCCACTTTCATTAGCGTCGCTCGCAGGAAGAGCAACCACGGCAGGCAGAGCGGGTGTGTTGATCGAGCCTGCTGCGTTGTACCTTGCAATAGGCATTTTTCAGTGCGCGGCGTGCGGCAAACCAATCCTCGGGTTTGCTTAGTAATAAGTTCCCCATGAAATTTTTCATCAGGGCTTGCCGATATTGCTCGATAAAACTTTGATCGTAGTCGATCTCAAAATAGCTTAGCGCTTGCTCTATACAGCTAAAACTGGCGATGGTTTGTTGGATCTGTGCTTGGCTCATGGTGATTGATCATACAAAACTTTGAGTCCCAGTGTAGCCAAGTTTCAAGGGACTTTTTTTGATATCGCCCCGCTCACCGGCATCATCCACTGAAAGTTCTGGTAAGAGCTTCACTTTTCCCGAGGAAGCAAACGCCTGCGAGGCCTATTGAAACATGGCATAATCGAGCTCATCTTTATCAATCGCAGGAACCCGGGCCTTTCATGTTACAACTGCGTGATTATCAACAAGCGGCGGTAGATGCTGTATTGAGTCACTTTCGTCAAAGTGATGAGGCTGCCGTTGTGGTATTGCCCACCGGTGCAGGCAAGAGCATTGTGATCGCCGAGCTGGCGCGCTTGGCACGACACCCCATCCTAGTATTGGCGCATGTTAAAGAGTTGGTAGAGCAAAACCAGAGTAAGTTTAGCGCCTATGGTTTCGAGTCGGGCATTTTTGCGGCAGGCCTTGGCCAGAAGCAAGCGCAGTTTCCGGTCACCTTTGCCAGCGTGCAATCGCTGAGTCGCAATCTGGGGCAGTTTAGCGGCTACTATTCGCTGTTGGTGATTGATGAATGTCATCGGGTGAGTGATGATAGCGACAGCCAATATCAAGTGATTATTGAGCATTTAAAACAGCAAAACCCCCAGCTCAAAGTACTCGGCCTGACCGCCACTCCTTATCGCTTAGACAAGGGCTGGATTTACCAACAGCATTATCACGGCTATGTACGCAGCGAGCAGGCGCGCCCCTTTCACAAGTGTATCTATGAACTACCGCTGCGGCATTTGATAAACAAAGGTTACCTAACGCAACCCTTGTTGGTTGACGCTCCCGCGGCCCGCTATCAGTTCGACGAGTTGCCCAGCCAATACAGTGAAGCCCAGCTGGATCAATTTTTGTCTGGCTGTCCTCGAGTGACTCAAGCCATCTGCAAGCAATTACTCAAGCTGGCCGAATCGCGGCGCGGGGTGATGGTATTTGCTGCAACGGTTAATCACGCCAGGGAAATCGCTCACTATTTGCCCGACGAACAAACTGCGGTGGTGACGGCGGAAACGCCGCATCAGCAGCGCGATCAGTTGATCGAACAATTTAAACAGCAGCAACTTAAGTTCTTGGTGAATGTATCGGTGCTCACCACCGGCTTTGATGCGCCGCATGTCGATTTAATTGCGATTCTGCGGCGCACCGCCTCGGTAAGCCTGTATCAGCAAATTGCCGGGCGGGGCTTACGTTTATATCCGGATAAAAGCGATTGCCTAATCGTTGATTATGCGGGCAATAATTACGATCTCTACCAGCCGGAAATTGGCGAAACCAAGCCCAACCCGAATAGCACTTTGGTGCAGGTTGAGTGTCCGCAATGCCAGTTTGCTAATATTTTCTGGGGTCTCACCGACAAAGATGGCGACATCATCGAGCATTATGGAAGGCGCTGTCAGGGCTTAGTTGAGGATCCAAATTATCCCGAAAAATTAGTGCAATGTAACTATCGTTATAAGTACAAACAGTGTTCGCAATGCAATGCCGAAAACGACATCGCCGCGCGTCAGTGCCACGCCTGTGGTTTTCAGATGATTGACCCAGATAAGCAGCTCAAAGATGCGCTGCAACTAAAAGATCGTAAGGTCTTGCGTTGCAGCGGGATCTCGGCAAGTTGTGCTGGCGACAAGTTGCGCATTACCTATCATGATGAAGATGGCGCAGAGCTCAGCGAAAGCTTCAATTTTAGTTACGCTAAGGCCAAGCAGCAGTTTAATCAGCTATTTTGTCGTCGTGTCGATGGTGAAAAGCAGACGCTTGATAGCGCCAAACAAGCCGAACAAGCGATCCAGCACTTGGTGGCCCCCGATTTTGTGATCGCCAAACAACAAAAACACTATTGGCGAATTGAGCATCGCATCTTCGACTATCAAGGTCATTTTAGAAAAGCCAATCAGCAGTACTAGCGGCTGTCGCAGAGGACCTCGATGGCAATCCACGGCCGAGTGGGGCCGCTTTTAACACCGGAGCTTATGAATATCAGCACTAAGCGGTGAGTCTTAATAAAGATAAAGCGGCCGATGAGCCGCTTTTTTGTGTCTGGGAGTGGGGCTGAGGAGCAGTAGTTCGCTTATTTTGTTTGTTCGGTTTTGATTAGCGGGGCGACAAAGGGTTTGTGTTCGGCGATTTCTGCGGGGCTTAGTCCGGTGAGTTCGTAGGGAAATACCAGCCACTGCTCGGTTTGATGCAGACAAAAGTCGGGTTTTAGTTGGGTTTGGTTAAACTTAGGACGCTCCCAAAGGGTGGCAACTTTCACTTGCGTTGGCATGTTGCGTTTTAGTTTACTTTGCAGCCGATTAATCACCGCCACAACGTTATGACCACTGCTAAACACATCGTCGACAATAAGCAGACTATCATCAACATTGAGGTTTTCCAGGAGGTATTGAATACCGTGCACCCGAATCGAGTCTGGTTGCTCTAAGATTTGCTGATAATTGGCTTGGCCCTGATAAGAGGTACGTACCGAGATGTGATCGGTGACTAAACCAAGGGTTTGCAAACACTCTTGCACGTAAATCCCCACTGCGCTGCCGCCACGCCAAAGCCCGACAATAAAGCTTGGACGGAATCCGCTTTCAAATATTTTAACGCCGAGTCGGAAAGAGTCTTGGATCAGCGTATCTTCATCTAAATAATGTTTTTGCAGCTGGTCTGTGGGCTGGTTCAATGGCATCTTAGTATCCTTGAATAAGCGGGCTGATTAATGCTAGTTTTATACTACAACTTTGACCCTGAGGTCAGCTTTTTAATAGGATACATGGAAATGAGTGAAAAACTCTATATTAGCGGCCAAGATCTTTTAGAAGACTCATTCCGTTTGGCTGAGCAAGTGCTGAGCAGTGGCTTTCGTCCCAGCTTTATTATTGCGGTATGGCGCGGCGGGGCACCGATTGGTATTGCGGTACAGGAGTTTTTGGCTTATCACGGTATCACTAGCGACAATATTGCCATCCGCACCGCTTCTTATGCTGCGGCGATTGATAATCAGGCCAAAGAGGTCAAGGTGTTTGGCCTAAACTATCTGGTGAAACATGTGCAGCAGCATGACCGCTTATTGATTGTTGATGATGTGTTTGATACCGGACGTTCCATCGATGCAATTATCAGCGAATTAACGCGTTTGGCGCGGCTGAACACGCCCAGCGATATTCGCGTGGCCGTGCCTTATTTTAAACCGGAACGCAATAAAACCGAGCGGGTGCCCGATTACTTCTTACATGAAACCAGCCAGTGGTTGAAGTATCCGCATTCCTTGGAAGGCTTAAGTCCGGATGAGATCGCAGAGTATCGTCCCGAGCTTTATCAAATTATCAAAGCCCACCTCCCCAAAGCTTAACTGCTGTTTAGCTCTCAGGTATTTGCTTTCCTGACCAAGCAGATACCTGATAGTGATGAAACTGCTTTTATTTCGTCTCGAAGCTATCTTCAAAATCGGTGTTCCTTGCGCATCCCTGCAGATGGATGTTGCTGAGGACTGCCGTAACACTTCCGCAATACTAAGAGGTCTTTAAACCGCAGTTCTGCCTTGAACGAGCCTGTTGGTGAGAAAGGTACACGCCGCACTGAAAACTACCTATAAAGTAGTATTTTTCATTAAATTGAATAACTTAGGCTATATATTGGTGCGTTTTATCTTGGCTGTTGCTGGTGATTCCTGGACTTAAACGTTGCTCGATAGCTTACTGTTACTGATTTGTTATCAATTTGCTGGAGATTGGTTCTGCTTGGCTCAGCAATTGCTATAGAGATTATGTTGCGCAAGCAAAGATCGCATCAACCCGTTGCAGTGATCCTTGATACTGCTTTGTAAAGGTGGGTCGTTGGTCTTATGAGCCATCAGAAATTTTATTCAATTAGTCATAAAGGGAAAGTTATGTCTTATTTAATTCCTTCAGAATTTGTTAGCAAAATGGTCGACGCGGGTGAATCTAAAGTATTTATGTCCACTCGCGATACTGTGATTCGTGCATTTATGGCGGGGGCTATTTTAGCGCTGGCTGCTATTTTTGCGATTACCATCGCGGTGAATACCGGACACTTCTTACTGGGGGCCATTTTGTTCCCCGTGGGTTTTTGTATGCTCTACCTCATGGGCTTTGATTTGCTCACCGGGGTGTTTGTACTGGTACCGCTGGCCTTGCTCGACAAACGCCCCGGGGTTGATGTGCAGGGTTTACTCCGCAACTGGGGTTTAGTGTTTTTGGGTAATTTTGGCGGCGCGTTGAGCGTGGCGGTGATGATGGCCTTTATTTTTACTTACGGCTTTAATGTTGAAGCTGGTGCGGTGGGGGCAAAGGCGGCCAGCATTGGTGAAGCACGTACCCTGGGGTATGCAGAGCATGGGGTTGCGGGCTGGTTTACTATTTTTGTACGCGGCATGCTATGTAACTGGATGGTCTCAATGGGGGTTGTTGGCGCGATGATCTCTACCTCGGTGAGCGGGAAGGTGATAGCAATGTGGATGCCTATCTTTTTATTCTTCTATATGGGCTTTGAGCACTCGGTGGTGAACATGTTTTTATTCCCCTTTGGCTTAATTATGGGGGGAGACTTCTCGATCATGGACTATTTCCTTTGGAATGAAATTCCAACGGCGTTGGGTAACCTGGTCGGCGGCTTGGCCTTTACCGGCTTAACCCTGTATACCACCCACGTGAGAACCGCACCTAAACGCCAGCTGGCGAAGGCACCTCGTGTCACCGCGGAAAAAGCCAGCGCTTCAGTGAATGCTTAAGCAAGGTTGACGCGACGATGACCAGCGTATTGCAAGTGAGCATTGGCAGCTATTCTGATAAGGGGCGCAAGCCGCTGAATCAGGACTGCCATGGCAGCTTGATCCCGCGCGACTCGTTGCTTGCCTCCAAAGGCGTGGCGGTGGTGATGGCCGATGGGATCAGCTCCAGCCTGCTTAGTCATATTGCCAGCGAGACCACGGTGAATAGTTTTTTAGATGACTATTATTGCACCTCAGAACTCTGGTCGGTTCAACATTCGGTAGAGCGGGTACTCGCTGCCAGCAACGCCTGGTTGTTTAGTCAAACGCAACACAGCCCTTACCGTTACGACAAAGACAAGGGCTACGTATGCACTTGCAGTGCCTTGGTTGTGAAAGGTGATGTTGCCCATGTGTTTCATGTGGGGGATACCCGGGTATATCGTTTGAATCAGCATGGCTTGGAACAGCTCACCCACGACCATCGCTTGTGGGTTTCTGAGCAGCAGAGTCACTTAAGTCGTGCCCTGGGCATTGAGGCTCACTGCCCGTTCGACTACCAGTCGCTGCGGGTACAGGCCGCTGACGTGTTTATTCTGGCCACCGATGGTGTCTATGAATTTATTACCGCCGCGGTGCTTGAACAGGCGCTTACCCAGCATGCAACCGACTTACAGGCCGCCGCAACACAGATTGTCGAGCAGGCCTATCAAGCGGGGAGTGATGACAACCTGAGCCTGCAAATTGTTCGGGTTGAACAGCTGCCAAAGCCCTTGGCGCATCCCTTACTGGAAACCCTGGGTTCACGCCCTTTTCCACCCGACTTAAGTGCTGGCTGCTCATTTGACGGATATCGTATTGTTCGTCAATTACACGCGAGTCCCCGCAGCCATGTGTATTTGGCCATAGATGAGCAAACGCTCAGCCAAGTTATCTTAAAAACGCCGTCGATTGAGATGCGTGCCGACCCCGCTTATTTGGAGCGTTTTGTGAGCGAAGAATGGATCGCTCGCCGGATCAACAGTGCCTATGTTGTGAAGGCGGCGTCGCAAACGCGTCCGCGCCAATATTTTTATAGTGTATTTGAATACATCGAAGGACAAAGCTTAGCGCAATGGATCACCGATCATCCCAAGGCCGAGCTCGGCACGGTAAGGGGCATGGTGGAGCAAATTGCCAGGGGTTTACGCGCCTTTCATCGTATGGATATGTTGCATCAGGATCTAAAGCCCGACAACATCATGATTGATGCCACCGGTACCTTAAAGATCATTGATTTTGGCTCGGTGTGGGCGGCGGGTTTAGCCGAAACGAGCAGTGAGGGGGAATCCTCCTGTTTGCTTGGGACCGCATTATACGCTGCGCCGGAGTATTTTTTAGGTGAGCCGGGGAGCATCCGTTCCGAGCAGTTTTCTCTGGCGGTGATTGCCTACCATATGTTGTCGGGGCGTTACCCCTACGCAGCCAAGGTGGCGAGAGCGAAAAGCTCTGCCGCGCAGCAGCGTTTGCATTACCAATCGGTGTTAGACAAAGACCGCGAGATCCCCGCATGGATCGACGATGCCCTAGCCAAGGCCCTGCAGCTGAATCCAGATAAACGTTACTCAGAAATTAGCGAATTTCTGGCCGATCTACGCCGGCCAAACCGCCAGTTTTTAAACCAGAGCCGAGCGCCGCTGGCCGAGCGTAATCCGCTGGCGCTATGGCAGGGGATCGCCGCAATGTTGGCGATGCTGGTAATTTTTTTACTCACGCAACTGGACACTAGTTAAAGCCCTCGGCTTGTTTTGCCGGGGGGAGGGCGCGTTTGGCTGTGATTTCAGCAAGGCGGCAGCCCATGTTGCTGGTTCGGGAGCAAATACCAGCTAAAGGGGGATTTGTCTCGTTCAGGCGCAAATAAGGGGCTGGATCCAAAAACGTCTGGTTTGTCCACCCGTGAGTCCGCCTTAAATCGACCCTTATCATTTAATCAGAAAGGATGCTGCAATGATTACCAATAGAGAACAAGTAAGCCAACTTATTATGGCGGCGAAAGTTGCCAAGGGACTCAAGTGGGCCGAGCTGGCACAGGCCATTGGCTTGTCTAAGGAGTGGACCACCGCCGCCTGTCTGGGGCAAATGACCTTAAATAAACGTCAGGCCGAGCTTATCGGTGAGCGCTGTGACTTGCCCGACGAAGCGGTGGCCTGGTTGCAAATTGCCCCCTATAAAGGCTCGTTGCCAACGGCGATCCCCAGCGATCCACTGATTTACCGCTGGTATGAAGTGGTGAACGTGTATGGAACGACCATTAAGGAGCTGATCCATGAAGAATTTGGTGATGGCATCATGAGTGCTATCGATTTTTCAATGGATATCAGTAGGGAGTCAGATGAGAAGGGGGATCGGGTAAAAGTGATCCTGTCGGGAAAATTCTTACCCTATAAATCTTACTAAAATATGCGTGAGCGTTGCCAGGCAGGGATTTAGTTGAAGTAAGGGTGAGCAAACACTCACCCTCTTTCCAGCCGACTAGAAGTGCCATTTCACCAATAGGGAAGCCACTCGTTCGTCAACATCGGTTCCGTATTTATTGTTCCAATAAGCATATTCGATACCGACATAAAGTGGTGAGCTGAAGCCTAAGTTCTTGCCTGCATTCCATTTAATTTGGGGGGTTAAGTTCATTTCTGACTTGTTGGTTTCGCTGGCCGAAGACCAATCCATAAAACCATCAATCAGGAAGTCTTGTGAACCAATACTAAATGGTGCCCCCCAAGTGATGGTGAGCTGTTCATCGTTGGCGCTGATGTCGTTGTTCACCTGATAAACATTCACATTAAAGTATTGGAAACCAGGCACGGCGATATCCACTCCCACACCATATAAATAGTTATTAAAGCCGTCGCCCATTTCCCAGGTGCTGGCGAAGAGTACATCTTTAATTGGTCCGAGCGAAAATGTGCTGTCGGTGAGTTTGTTGAAACTTAGGCGAGGGGAGAGCTCACCGTAAAAGCTGGCATCGCCGTCCTTTGGCATGCTTCTGTCAACGAAGAAGAAATTATCTCCCCAACTATGGCCACTGGCATGCTCAACCGTCATCACCTGCATTTTACCGTTGGGGGTAAACTCATATTCAGTACCATACAGGTAACTCAAACTAAAGGTACTCCATTGCATTTCTGCTGAGGCCTGAGTCGCTGAGAATAATCCAGACAAGGCAATGCTTGCCAAGGCTATTTGTTTTTTCATTGTGTATTCCTTTACTTAAATAACGAACCAAAATTAAAACTGACTGTGTGGTCAAGTCTGTAGAGTTAGCAATAAATTGGCCAAGTGGTCAGGTTATTACAGGGAGAAACTGAGATGTCTTTAACTTTTTCTTTAACATTAAGCGTTTGCGTGAAACAAAAAATTAAAGTTAGGCTAGGTTTTGTTGAATTTAGTGATATAAATTTGCACGAAAACTATGCGTAGATCACATTTTCTCCCCAATTTAAGGCGCTCTCTGTGCTGCGAATTGGTCGCTAAAAATGTACTTCTGAGTCGATAAATGATGTTGAATGGGCGCGTTGTGAGCCTCGAAAATCTTCTCCTGCGGTGCTTTTTAGGGGAATTTAGGCGCATTTAAATAAACTTTTTAAATGTATTTAATCAACAAGCTATTGAAAAATAATTTGTTGACCTCATCTTCAAAAATCGGGTAGCTTGTTCTTCGGGTTGGTTTTTCTTTGGTGGTTAGCGCTTATTGCTTGGCGACTGGAGAGAGATAAATGGACTTCAAGTTTGCAAATATTATTGATGTTTCAGACTTAAACGATCAAGCGAAGCCGTGCATGCGATGAGTTTGCTGGCGATGCCTGAATCGATAATCTAAGATCGCCCAAGGCGATGCTTTGGTTCATCAGCTGGGACTGGTTAGTCTCATCTTGGACCTGATTATCGAGTTAGTCATTGTTTGCCGATGAGTGCTGTGCAGTCGTGTTCAGCGAATCCCTTGGGTAGTTGCGTTCTGCTCATTGGCGATAAGGAAGGAGTAAACGAAGGAAGTTAAAGCAGCAGTATCATCAAGCTGACAATTGTTTGGTTTTTCCAACACACTTTGTCTTTAGCGGATGATGCCGAAATGGAAGTCATTGTTGCAGCATGAAAATGGTGTTTTGTAAGACCCCCTATGCGCATAAAAGCTAAGGGTGGAATTACTTCAATGTCGTCCTGAAAAGGCACAACCGTTAATTTTAAGTTAGTCAAAGTAAAAGGTGTGGAGGAAAAGATGTATCGTAAAATTTCTATACTCGTTTTATTGTTGTTCACGCTAGGCGGCACCCAAGCCTACGCGGCAATTCCCAATGTAACCACTGAAGGTAAGCCATTCCCTTCATTGGCGCCGATGATTAAGAAAGTTCATCCTGCAGTGGTTAATATCGCCACTTTTTCAACTCAGCAATACCGTAATAACCCACTACTTAACGACCCGTTTTTTAGGCATTTCTTTAATATTCCAGAGCAACAACAGCAACCGCAGCAACAACCACAAAAGCGCCAACAAAGTGCTGGCTCGGGGGTGATTATTAACGCCGATGAAGGCTTGGTGATGACCAACTACCATGTGATTAAGGGCTCCGATGAAGTACAGGTCTCCTTGGCCGATGGTAGAAGCTTTCAAGCGAAGGTTCTGGGACAGGATGCTGAGTTAGATATTGCAATTTTAAAAATCGAAGCCGATGATTTGGTCGAAGTCAAATTAGCCGATTCCAGTGAATTGGAAGTAGGTGACTTTGTGGTGGCCATTGGTAATCCTTTTGGTTTAGGCCAAACGGTGACCACTGGGGTGGTGAGCGCCTTGGGTCGCAGTGGTTTGGGCATTGAAGGTTACGAAAACTTTATTCAGACCGACGCTTCGATTAACCCCGGTAACTCAGGGGGAGCCTTAGTTAACTTAGCCGGCGAGCTGGTGGGCATTAATACCGCAATTATTGCGCCTTCGGGCGGTAACGTGGGGATTGGCTTTGCGATCCCGATTAACATGGCCAAGGCGAGCATGGAGCAAATCATTGACCATGGTGAAGTGAAGCGAGGTCAAATTGGGGTCGGCATTCAAGATATTAATGCTGATTTAAGAAAGGCCTTTGAGCTAGAAAATGGTCAAAAAGGAGTGCTGGTTACCAGTGTATTAGAAGATTCTCCAGCGAAGAAGGCCGGGATTAAAGCGGGAGATGTGATTATTGCCGTTGATGGCAAAACCACTGGTTCCACCGGACAACTTCGCAGTCAAATTGGTTCGAAAGCCATTGGTGATAAAACTAAGTTAACTATTTTGCGCGATGGCGAGAAACTACAACTTAAGGTGAACATTGCCAAACCGCAGTCAGCCGTGAGCGCAGAAGGCAAGTTGCATGATTTGCTCGACGGCGTGCAGTTTGTGAAAGATCCAGAGGGTAACGGCGTATTGGTGGCAAATGTAGCCCCGGGATCGATTGCAGCCTATGGTGGTTTGCGTCCGAACGATGTGGTTGTGGCCGCCAACAAACGGCCGGTAAAAGACATTGCCAGCTTGCAAAAAGCTTTGTCGCTGAATAAAAAAGCGGTGCTATTGCAAGTGAATCGACGTGGCGGTTCGTTGTTTATTGTACTTCGTTAAGCCAGTAGGCCAGCTTCGGCTGGCCTTTTCTGCAAGGCTTGTCTCAGGCCCAACGCGCTGAGCTAACCTGCCATATGCTTAAACATTATTGTTTAAGCGGGCACTCAATCTTCCAATCAAGCTTACATAGTTGTTGAACAAACCAATCAAAGGCTTTACCCGTTTGCTGTTTGTGCCAGGCAATATAAATATCTTGTGCGGGCCGAGGCAAGTGACAGTTTTTTTCTATCAACGATCCATCGTCTAAGTAAGATTTAATTAGATGTTTCGGTAAAAAGCCAGTCCCTAAACCTTGTTGCTGGGCAACAATTTTAGCATGCATGGTATTTACCCGTATGACCTGTTTACTGATAAACAAACCGCTATCGCGTACCGGTAATTGCTGTGAGGTATCTGTCACCACAATTGCGGGGTATTGCGCCAGTTGTTCGGCGCTGATCGGCGTTTCTACAAGCGCTAGCGGATGTTCAGGCGCGACGCAAAACACGAACATTAAGCTGCCAATTTTATGCATATTAAACAGGCCTTTGGGGAGTTCTCCATTGGCACCAATCACGATGTCGGCACGGCGACTGTGCAGCGCGTCCCAGCCGCCGCCGAGGGCTTCCACGCCAAGAGTGATATTGACATGCTGCTCCAGTTGATTAAATTTTTGTAACAGCTGAAACAGGGGGGCACTTGGGATCACGGTATCGCGAGCAATGCGGAGCTCACTTTCCCAGCCGGAATCTAGTTGTTGGATCGAATCCAGCATCCGTTGACTCGCGAGTAACAGTTCTCGACCGTGTTGTAAGGCGAGTTTCCCTGCCGGGGTTAGCGTGGCGCGTTGCTTGCTTCGATCAAACAGAGCAACGCCGATGTCTTGTTCAAGTTTCTTTATGGTGTAACTTAAGGCTGAGGGCACCTTGTATAAAGATGCGGCTGCAGCAGCAAAGCTCCCCTGTTTATCAATGGCATCCAGTGCTTTTAAGGCTTCGAGAGTAATGACATCATTCATGATTGGCTCCATATTCAAATTTTTTGAACTTAAAGCTCAAAAAGTTCCGTTTTTTAAATCAGTTTAACCCGCTTACACTTAAAGTCGTTAATCGGTAGCGACCTGTTTGCTAAGTTAGCGATTAAAAAATATTGATCTGATTTTGGCAGATTAAGTCATTATCACCCTTCAGACTGGAATAGAAGAGACTATCTTATGTTCACAAAAAGAGCCGCAAATCAGCGTGGCCGAGCTAACTTTGGCTGGTTAGATAGTCAACATAGCTTTTCATTTGGTCAGTATTACGATCCGCAACAGATGGGGTTTTCTGCATTAAGAGTGATCAATGATGACGTCGTTTCAGCTGGCGCAGGGTTTGATACCCACCCGCATCGTGATATGGAAATTATTAGCTATGTGCTTGAGGGTTGTATTCAGCATAAAGATAGCGAAGGCAATATGCAGAATTTACCAGCTGGAGAGTTTCAACTGATGTCGGCGGGGCGGGGGATCTACCATAGTGAATTTAATGCCTCGGCCACCGAACCATTACATTTCTTACAAATTTGGATTGAACCGGATATTTTTGGCAAGCAACCGGGCTATCAACAGAAAAATTTTGGTCAAGAGCCTGGCTTAACCACCGTGTTAACACCGACCGGTGAGCGGGGCAGCTTGCAAATTAAGCAAGATGCGCGTTTGCATCAGTTGATCCTGGAGCCGCAACACAAGCTCAGCTTTTCCATTCAAGCCGGACGGCGACTTTATGTCCATCAAATTGCAGGCCATTTAATGGTGGACCAATTATCGCTGCAGGCTGGGGATGGGCTAAAAGTTGAAAACTTGGAGCATCTAGAGTTCATCAATAATGGGGAGCAGCGAGTGCTAGCGCTATTGTTTGATTTGCCTTAGGCAGACCGACAAGGGCTTTGGGGATGTTGAATCGTGATATTTTTGAAGAAAAAGCAGAGAGGTATTCGCTAGCTTTACTGAGCTGAATACCTCTGGTTACGCTAAACGCTTTTAGCTTGAAATATGTCGCATTTTAACGCATTAATTAAAATTAGGTTGGGCAAGATTAACCCCACGTTGTTCAACGCTATCGGCAAGTGCTTTGTTATATTTCGCTAAACGTTCTAAGGTTTTTTGTTTTTTTAGCTTCTCAGTTTCACGCTTCACCACAGTCATCACCTTGCTTGGCGATTGCATTCCAGTATCGTAATATTGCTTAATCGCATTACCGATAGAAAAGTAATAAATTGATATTTCAGATAGCAGCTTGGGTTCAAGTTCAAAGGTTGAATCAGAGTATTTTGCTGCCTGAAACACATAATCATTGAGTTTAATGCCAGCAATATGCTCTTTATAGACATACTCCTTGGTTTTTACGCGCTCAATGTATTTATCCATATTTTCTACATTAAAATTTAATTCTTGATACATGGATTCGGCAACATAATAGGTACCTCTATCCGCTTTCACCAACTCCAGCTTTAAAGCAACGTCAAAGCCAACAATCGCAGCGTAGTAGACGCCGATAATGGTTGCTGCGATGGTAAAAAAGTGGCCGATCCAATAAGCTGGTGAACGTAAATCACTCATGTGTACTTCCTTTTCGTTCATTGAAATAATGGTATTATTTACTGCGTGCCAATCATTTGCTCTAAGAGATATAAATCGGCTGATTGTGTTATATATAATTTAGATGTTTTAGTAAACGATTCTCGCTTAAAAATTAAATGCGACTGTGAGCGTGAATCGTTAGATGTCCACAATTCTTAAAATGAATCATTTGCTAGCAGGAGCTTTGGGTACGGCTCTACCATGATACTGGTAATCTCCTTGGTTATCTAAAGCTTAAGGTGGGAGTGATGAGGCCACTTTGGAGTATGAAGCCGACACTTATCGATCAAAGATCATGATGCTTGAAAGTACAGGCTGGTGAATAATCCAAAGCTAAGTTTTTAAATGATAGTCATTGGTTTTTACTTTAAATGTAATGGGGTGGCGTTTAGTTTTTTAGGTGAGTGTTTTTATTTCGGTTTTCTATTCTTCCTTATGGCGTGGGTGCCAGTATTAGCACCCGTGTTATTTAATATCGGGGTGTTATATTAATCATATTTAATATTAATGATAAACATCGCCGCTAAATCATCAATACCTTCATTTGCCCAACTTATTTGGCAGCCTAAGTCGGTATATTTACTCCATTGGTAATGACTTTTAGCATCTAAGAAGCTTGATCTTAAATTTTCCGATGTCCCAAGGTAGTTATCTATATTCATATGCCCGGCAGCAAATTGTAACTGCCACGCTTTGGAAACTTGCCAATTTAGGCGGCTGGCGATGATTTGACCGTCGTTATCTTCATGACCGAGGCCACCAAAAAACTGTTGATAAATGGGGCTGGCATCATTGCGGTTGCTATTGTTGATTAATCCAGAGTAGGTGTCGAAGCCGCGTCCTATTAGTCCACCATCAATAAAGCCTAGCGGGCTTGTAGTTGAAATGCGGGGCTGATTTGATAGCTGGTTTCGAGGAAGCCAGCATAACCATTATTTCCCCAAGTGGTGTAATAGCCGTTTTTTCATTTCATAGAGAAGAGAGCTTAGAATTCACCCTCCAGATGCGCCAAGTGGGTGACCTAAGGCTATTGCGCCACCATTCACATTCGTTTTATCTTCAAACCAATCCATGTTGACCTGATGTTCATCGCATAGACCATGCATCCCCCCTACTGCCTGAGCGGCAAAAGCTTCATTAAGCTCAAGTAATTGTATTGCTTGCAGCGACATATTCGCGCGAGTGAGTGCTTGTTTTATCGCGGGCTGCGGAGGCTTTATCAATATTACCCAAAATGCCAAGCAAGTGTTGTTTGTGGAACATTTACCGCCGGTAGATCACGCATTGAAACAGGTAACGGAAAGCTAACGATTATCCAAGATGGACCGATTAGGAAGTTTACTAAGCAGGTTCAGCAGATCACCTTTGCGTCGGATATCGCCCGTAAAAATAATAAATCGGTGTTATATATTACCGAGCGAGCGGTATTTCGCTTAGCGGCGGAAAGTTTAGAATTGATTGAAATTGCACCGGGAGTTGATTTGGAAAAAGACATTCTGTCGCAGATGGACTTTAAGCCGCAGATTAGTGTTAACTTGAAGCGAATGGATGCGCGAATTTTTTATGAGCAAGCAATGGATTTAAAGATTGAGGTTCTCTACCCTGTATGCGGTAAAGCGAAAATTGTGGCTTAGTTTTTCCAGGCCCACTTGGTGCCTTGTAGTGGGTCTTTTTTGCATAATATTTTGTTATACATCAATGTAATAACAAAGTTTTTTATAGAAGAAAATTAGCGATGACTTATACCATTCATCAGCTTGAACTTGGCCAACAAGCAAGCTTTGAAAAAACTATCAGTGAGTCTGATATTCAACTATTTAGTGGCATTAGTGGCGACATTAATCCGGTTCATGTGAGCGCTATTGCGGGTAAGTCGAGTGTATTTGGCGACCGCGTTGCGCATGGCATTTTGGTTGCTGGATTAACCTCTACGGTATTAGGCATGCAATTGCCTGGGCCTGGCACCATTTACCTTGGTCAGGAATTACGCTTTACTGCACCAGTGTACATTGGGGATACGATCCGCGCCGAAGTAGAAGTGATCGAGATTAATCTTAAAAAGAATATCGTGAAACTAGCCACTCGCAGTATTAATCAGCATGGCAAGCTAGTGATCTCAGGTGTCGCAACGGTAATGCCACCTAAATTGAATTCGTAACCTTCGGAGTATCCATGATTATTAAACCTATCGTGAAAGGGGTGGTTGCCCGTTCAGCACATCCCTACGGCTGCCAACAGTCGATCAAGAATCAAATTGACTATGTACGAGCAACCAGCAAAGTGCTTAATGGCCCTAAGAAAGTCCTTATTTTGGGTGCCTCATCTGGTTTTGGTTTAGCGTCTCGTATTGCGTTGGCCTTTGGTGGCGCAAACGCCGACACCATTGGTGTTTCTTTTGAGCGAGGCCCAAGTGAAAAGGGTGTGGGAACCGCTGGATGGTACAACAATATCTATTTCCGCCAACAAGCAGAAGCAAAGGGCCTCATTGCGAAAAATTTTGTGGGCGACGCTTTCTCAGCGCAAATGCGCGAGCAAGTGATTGACTATATTAAGCATAATTTTGGTGGCAAGGTCGATTTAGTGGTTTACAGCTTAGCGACCGGGGTTCGGCCTAACCCAGAAACGGGAGAATTATGGCGCTCTGCAATTAAAACCACTGGCGAAGCCGTGACCGGGCCAACTATTAATATTGAAACTGAAAGCATGCAGCAAATGACGGTTGAGACCGCCACCGAACAAGAGATCTATGCGACAGAGAAGGTGATGGGCGGTGAAGATTGGATCAGTTGGATTAATATTTTAGAAGATGCCAAGGTACTTGCCTATGGATGTAAAACCGTGGCTTATTCTTACATTGGGCCAAAGGCGACTTATCCTATCTACCATAAAGGAACGTTAGGCAGGGCCAAAGCTCATTTACAAGCTAGCGCGGATCAACTTCACCAGCAGTTAGCGACTATGGGCGGAGCGGCATATGTCTCGGTGTGCAAAGCCTTAGTCACCAAAGCCAGTGTTTTTATTCCGACTTTTTCACCTTACATGCTGGCTCTATTTAAAGTGATGAAGGCCCGTGGAACCCACGAAGGTTGCATAGAGCAGATGCAGCGATTGTTTAGCCAACGTTTATATAACGATGAGAATACGGTTGTTGTGGATCCGCAGCGTTTAATTCGAATCGACGATTGGGAACTCGATCCACAAACCCAGCAAGAAGTCGCGGCATTGATGGCTCAGATCACCCCCGAAAACTTTAAAGAAGTGGGCGATTATCAAGGTTATATCAACGACTTTATGCAGCTGAACGGCTTTGCCTTGGCGGGCGTGGATTATCAAGCGGATATTAGCTTAGGCGAGTTACTTGCATTAAAGCCATAACTGCAATTTAGTGTTCCTAAAAAGGCCTCGCATTCTAGCGGGGTTTTTTGTTGGATCTTAAAAAATATTTATAAACAGTTGCTTATAGGTTTTTCGATGAGTTTCACACAATACATTAATGCGAATTCAGGATAATGAGGAGGCTTATTTTTAGTAAGATAAAAGCTGGATTTATTACTTGAATACAGCCTAAAAAGGTAGCGAAGATGAAGAAAAAATATCTTATCGAATTTACCATATTCATGACCTATGCATTATTTGCCATGTCGTGGGTTGCAGGCTCGATGATGACAAAAGATATCATGAGTTATTACAATATCGAGGGAATGGCCGCCGCCACCTAGATGACTAACGCAATCACTATCGCCAAGGTTATTGGTAACTTATCGGCCGCTTGGTTGCTGGTTAAAATGGGCCCTAAAAAAGCGTTTTCGCTTGCTTTGTTACTGATTGTAGCAGGGGTGGCAGGGGCCTATGAATCAAGCTATCCCTGGTACGTATTTACCCGTTTAGTGATGGGCTTTGGCGGCGCATTGATCCCTAGTACTAAAACTAGACACTGCACTAAGCAATGCTCTTTAGTTCAAATGCTTCAGGGCTGAGATAGCCATTCGCACTATGCCTTCTCGTTTTGTTGTAATCAACTTCAATGTATTCAAATACCGCTTGGCGCATTGTTTTCCGATCCATAACGGGTTCGCCATGAATAGCTTCTACTTTCAGTGAGTGAAAGAAACTCTCGGCGCAAGCATTATCCCAGCAATTACCCTTTCGGCTCATACTTTGCTGTAATTCATCCTTGTTCAGCAGGTCACGGAAATCCCCTGAGCAATACTGGCTACCGCGATCACTATGCACGATGACGCCTTTTGGACGCCCTCTACGGAAGATGGCCATCGTTAAGGCATCACACACCAGCTCTGCTTTCATATTTGGACTCATAGACCAACCAATCACCGCTCTCGAAAACAAATCGATAATAACAGCTAAGTAGAGCCAGCCTTGACTGGTCCATAAATAGGTTATGTCTGTTACCCATTTCTGATTGGGTGTGGTGGCCGTAAAATCGCGCTCAAGCAAGTTCGGCGCAACTGCCTATGTATGATTGCTGTCAGTCGTCACCTTGAACCTACGAGCCGCTTTGGCCACTAAGCCCTGGCGCTTCATACTCTCACTAATCGTCTTAATACACAGTGTTTGCTGTTTATCTTCTAGCTCAACTTTGATGCGAGTGGCACCATAACGCTGTTTCGAATCGACAAAAATTTGTTGTATTTGTTCATCTCGCCGCTGTTGTTGCAATGCTCGTTGGCTTGACCGTTCACCGAATTTAAGCCAATGATAAAACCCACTTCGCGATACTTTAAGCACCGAAGCCATGCGTGACACCGAGAACTCGATTTGGTGCACTTGCATGAACTTGAATCGCTTTATTTTTGATTCTTCGCGAAGTAGGTAGCCGCCTTTTTTAATATGGCTAAGTCCTCTGCTTGTTCAGCTAATTGACGCTTTAACTTGGCTACTTCCGCTGCGAGTTCGGCTTCACGTTGACTTGAGCTTTTCTTTTGCTGGAACTTGGTGCGCCAGTCGTAGATTTGCGATTCATATATGCCTAAGTCTCTAGCGGCAGCTGCAACGCCGACTTTCACAGCTAACTGAACAGCTTCTTTTTTAAATTCAGTGGTATGAGTTTTACGTGGTTTCTTTATTGTCATAAGTACCTCTATGGTGATTGTACTTACTTAGTGGGGTGTCTAGAAGTAGTGGTAGGGATCAGTGGAGGTCTTGGGCTAGGTTTTGCTACAGGTGTGACAACTGGTTACACTTGGAAATAAATTAGATAAGGTTAGCGAAAAATAAATGATATCAGTTCTATTGCTTTTAGCTTTTTATATTCTTCTTATTATTTCTATTTTTAATTTTTTCAAAATGATGGTCGTGTCAAGGGGTTTTTATAAAAAGATTATAAATGGTGATTCTAAATTTGAAATTAGGGAGCCTGGCTTGTTTGGTAATACTAATTTTCAGTTCAGTTTATATGTACTTAAAAGGAAGTATTGCCTAGCTGGTGACAAATTGTTAATTGAAGAAGGTGATAGGTTTAGACAGTTTATGATTAGATCTATGTTGCTTTCTTTCTGTATGATTTTATTAGGTTTGTTTATTGCACTAGGACGAGGGGTCGGCTTCTTGGTATAAGCTTCTTAATAATAAATGCAGGGCAAGATCATGAATGTTTTTTGCCCAACTTGAGGTTAAAATTGACCTGACGAGTCGAGTGTGATCTTATGTCCCCTATTTTGTTCGGTTCAATCTGTGCCGTGATAGCGGGAGGTCAAGGCTGGACTGATATCCGTGAATATGTTCTTGGTCACCATGAGTGGTTCCTTAAACAGGGCTTGTTTGAAAACGGTGTGCCCGTTGATGATACCTTTGCCCGTCTAATAGCAAATATTGACCCCGCTGAATTCCGCGATTGCTTTCTCGCCTGGATGAAGGCCGTTCACAAGCTCACCTGTGGTGAGGTTGTCGCCATTGATGGCAAGACCTTACGCGGCTCTTATGATAGAGGCGACAGGCAAAGTACCATCCATATGGTGAGCGCATATGCCAGTGCCAACTCCGAATTCAAGATCTAAGTGCACCACCCCAGTTCATCCAAATAGTTCTGCTGGTGTTTGGTAATTAAGTATCTTTCTGGGTCTGTCGAAAGATAACGAAAGATAATAGGACACCCATTCTAACTGGCGGTAAATCAATTAGTGCTCTATGCTTAGTTTGTCCTCATAGTGCGTAGAGTTGCTATATGCCTAAGCCTAGAAAATCACAAGTGAGCTTATCGGATACACCCTACTATCATTGTGTTTCCCGTTGTGTTCGACGGGCGTTTCTGTGTGGCGAAGACAAGGTAAGTGGTAAAAGCTATGAGCACCGCCGCCAGTGGGTCGAGGATTATCTACTCAAATTGGCGTCGGTGTTCGCCATTGATGTTTGTGCTTATGCTGTCATGAGTAATCATACCCACCTCGTGCTACATGTTAATCCGCAACAAGCAGAAGCCTGGTCAATGGATGAAGTGTTAGAACGCTGGCATAGCTTGCATCAGGGCACCTTACTGACTCAGATGTATCTCAACCTTGAATTACGTCCGCAGTTGAGTGAGGTGCAACTACAAGCCATTCGCGCCACCGCCGAAGTGTATCGGACTCGCCTGTATGACTTAAGCTGGTTTATGCGCCATTTAAACGAACACATTGCGCGAGCCGCCAATCAAGAAGACCAATGTACCGGTCGTTTTTGGGAAGGACGCTTTAAATCCCAAGCGCTTTTGGATGAAGCCGCCCTCATGGCGTGTATGGCTTACGTAGACCTAAACCCCATCAGAGCCAAGATAGCGAGCACACCAGAGGACTCGGCCCATACCAGCGTACAGCGACGAGCAAAAGCCGCTCAGCTAAAACAAGCCCAGGCAACAAACCTGTTTCCCTTTGTGGGTAACCCAAGAGAGCCGATGCCCCAAGGCTTACCCTTTGAGCTGAAAGACTACCTTGAGTTAGTCGATATGACCGGACGCATGGTAAGAGAAGATAAACGGGGTTACATCGACAGTGGAGAAAGTTCCATCATCCAACGCTTAGGGATAAATGAAGCGCAGTGGCTGACTTTAAGCGGTGAGTTTGAACGGCACTTTTCTGGGGCTGTTGGTCAAGAGCGCTTGCTCAGACAATATCATCGGCATATGGGGCATCAACGAACGGCCGGTTTAAGTTGCTGCAAACGTTTGCTAAACCGCGCTTAAGCGCGAGCTTACTTTCGAACCACCCTCAATCATCAGCTTTGCTGAGGCGTGCATTGGCTCAGAAATCATCAAGATGAGTCATTAATGATGAATTCAGCCACCAATCCGCATGACAACAGCCTCAGAACTAAATAACTGTAGTGGAATTACTTTCACAAACGGTGTTGCTGTCTCCATGGTTATTATTATGGGTGTCCGCTTTGTGTTCCCACCACATATAATAAAGAAGGGCTAAAGTCATCCATCACCAACGCAGATGGTGAAGTGATACGATTTGAGTATGACAAAGCGAATCGAGTCACTCGTGGTTATGACGAAATGGGACGTACAGCTCTAATAGAGTTTGATGTATTAGGCCGAATTCTAAAAGTTACCTCTCCTGGTGGAATCACCGAAACACGCAGTTATTATGGCGCGAGTCAAAATGGTCAATTAAAATCCATTAAATATATTGATGACGAAGGTAAGACCCACGAACAAAAATATAGTTACGACAATATAGGACGCGTAAAACAACAACAGAATCTGTTAGATGCTCACGTATTAGCCACAACTTGGTACCATTATCATAATTCAGCCTCTTTATCGGGGGTTAGTGATGTAGACAGTGTTCTATATTATAACGAACGCGGGCAGGTACGATATAAAGTGTCTCCAACGGCATTAAATATTCGAACCAAACAAGAAGAAAGAGCCGTAGAGTATTATGAATACGATACGGTAGGTAACATGAAAAAAGTGTTTGCCGGCTTAACTACATCGGTAACATCACTACCTAGTTCGAATTTACTTACCAAACTTGCTGAGTATGGTTATGATGATCTAGGCCGAATAGCTACGGTAAAAGATGGAAATGGTCATTTAATACAACAAAATACCTACGATAAACACGGTAACTTAACTGCGACTAAAGATGCTAAAAACCAGGTCACGAACTACGAATATAACGCCACAAACGGTCAGTTAGATTCGATCCACCCCAGTGGAAGTAACAATAGCATTTATTACCAATACAATGCGCTAGGGGCAGTATCGCAAGTGTCCTCTCCTGCAACGACCACCACCTATGGTTTTGATGCTCTAAACCGAGTAGCCAAAGTTGTCGATTCGCGAGCCAATAAAACCTTAAGTTATTTGTATTCGCCAGCCGGTAAGCTGTTAACCATGAATGGTCCAGAAGGAGATAATACTCAGTATAAGTATGATCCTAGCGGGCGCTTAGTTTCGGTGGTGACACCGAGCCAAGAACAAATCACCTATTTTTGGAATGCCGACGACCAAATAGGCCAAATTAGTTACTCCAATGGCGTTTCTCAATATTATGAATATCGTAAAGACGGCAATATAAGCAGTATTGTGGTTGATAATGGCAATGGCCAGTTAGCCGAAATGAAATATGAATATAATGAGAGAAGCTTGCTGAGCGCCGCCTCAGAGACCATCACCGGGGTCGGTAGTCAATCTTTCGAATACAGTTACGATAACTTAGATAGGTTGAGCACAGTAAAAAGTAATAACGGCTCTATAGAAACGTTTAATTACGATGAATTTAATAATCGGTCTAAGCGTTCTTACGGTGGGGTGGATTACTATTATAACTATGACATGCTTAATTTTGGTCGCTTAACCAATATCCGCACTGGAAGCTCAAGCGGGGCTTATTACCGTTGTTATCAGTACGATGCTAACCATGCTGTGGTTAAAAAATATAACGGTTCGTGCACTGGAACCGCCACCACTCAGTTGCAATACAACAGCCTTAAGCAAGTGTTTAAGTATAGCTATGCGGGGGAAACCAGATTTTATCAATATGATGATCAAGGCCGCCGTATTAGCGAAAACGATACACAATGGCTTTACAGTGGCGATAATCTGGTTGCTGCCCATAACGTTAAGGGTGAGCTCAAAAGCTTATTTACTTATGGCCCGGGTATCGATAATCCAATTCATTATATGGGGCCTGGCGGTAACCAGTTTTTAACGGCTAACCGCTTAAATAGTGTAGTGTTAGCGACCAATGCAGCTGGCAATCGCACGGCTAGCCAGCTTTATAATGCCTTTGGCACGAAAAGCATTGGCAATGGAAGCTTACCTCAATTTGGCTATACAGGTCGTGAACCTAATATAGGCGGGGTTATTTATAGTCGAGCGCGTTGGTATGACCCAGAAATGGGGCGCTTTTTACAGCCAGACCCCTTAGGATATGTAGACGGTATTAACCGCTTTGCCTATGTACGTAATAATCCACTGATGTTCACCGATCCCTACGGAACGGAGAGCTTTAATGTTGAAAATATAATAAATGCTGTTGAAGATGGTTTGTCTGAGTATGCCGCTAATTCTTGGGCATCAGCAACGAGTGAAAGCCCTTCCGATGCAGCATTTAGAATGCTTCAAGGTATGGGGCCGGAAGTCTCCGTTCTTGCGGAAGGGGCTCTCGCAACTGAAGCGGCGTTGACGATAAGAAACAGCAAATATGTTGATGAAGTTATAACTTTATTGAACAGGCCAAAAGTTACAAAGTATGGACTCACAAAAGCTCAAACAAAGATAGCTTTAACTACGGCGCAAGAAGCATACAAGGGAAGCACTCGTGTAGGCCATGCATTATCTAAGCATGCTGGAAGGAAGCCTGAAATTTGGGGCAAAACTACTGGCTCAATGAAAACCTGGAATGAACAGGCGATGAAGCATATCAGGGAGATTACCCGTGGCTCTGGTGAGTTTAAGCAAGTAACTGATAAGGGAAACACGTTTCTTGAAAAAAGATTGAGTGATGGAAGAGGTATTAGATTGAATATGGATTCCACCTTTAAAGGGTTCGTTGATTGAGGCTGAATATGTCTAGTTTACTCGAAGTAGTATTTGAAAATGTTCATAAGAACAACGTGATTAGGCTTTTAATGTTGCAGATTGCGGCTTCTAGCAAAGTTATCGATGTCCAATGTAGCGAAGATATTGAGTTGATGAATGGAGATGAACTCGATGTGAATGCATTGAGTTATCTCTTGAGCTTTGATGGTGATGTTAGTGCACTAATCAATCTGAATGATATGAAGCTTAATGGCATTACCCTGCCAAATGTATTATTACGACTGGTTAAGTATAGTGAACAGTACGACATTGATTTCAACTTCGATTCTGATGAGGTTGATAATATAGATATGACGATACTTGTAGCAGAACTGCATCATCATGCTAAAGACGTTGCTAGAGATCATAATATAGCTAACTTCTTCTGTGGTATGGAACCTGCGTCAGATGAGGATACTAAGTATTTTACAAATGAAAGTTTAGGGCCTTTAACGAATCGGTAATAATTACTTGTTACAAAGGGAACAACTGATTTAGCTAGTCCTCAAAGGAGGAAGCATATCTTGACTGGTGACGCCACCACTGGCGGTGGTCATAAGTTTGGTTTTTCTCGACTCTTTAATGGTAAAACTAAATTCCCAGCATCTTGGTCTAGCGATAAGATCATGAATGCTGTTTCGGATATCGCGACTGCCCCTAGTTTGAAGTGGGTGCAGCAAACAGGTAAAGCAGGAAATTGGTTTACTAAAGCAGGTAAACCCGCTCGCTTTACTGTTGAAGGCACTCGGAATGGAACAAACATCAAGGTAGTTTTAGAGCCTGCCGGAGAAGGTATTATTACCGCTTTTCCAATTAAATAGAGGCTGGGTTTGAAGTGAAAAATATTGACGAACAAATTAGAAATTTGTTGGCTAGTGCTGCTTGTGGTTTATCTGATTCGGATGTGAAAAATGCATCCGAATTTATTGAGCATAATGAGTTTGGTGTAGCGTTCGAGTTGATTTGTGATCAGCTATATGAAAATGAGTCGCAAATTTCTTCTGAGCTAATTGGCGATATAAGTCGTATAGCAAAGTTAATGCAGCTTGATGATAATTCTTGGAGTTTTTTGAAAGAAAATGTCGGATGATTTGCTTAGCTTAGACTTTTATATGTCATTGAAAAATGACGGTGTATCTGCTCAAGATGCTTTGAATATCGCCATTGATCGTGGTTTGGGGGAGCTTTTATTAATACGGATGTTAAGAGGTGTTTATGAACTCTCTTTTGCAGATGCGACCAATTTAGTTCGCCAAGTTTAAACAGATAATTAGCCCCGCACTCGCGGGGCTAATCAAAGATAATAGGACACCATTCTAACTGGCGATAAATCAATTAGTGTTCTACGCTTAGTTTGTCCTCATTGTGCAAGATAAAATAAATAGCATGGACATCCATCCTAACTTTCATTTAAGCCGCTTAACCGAGCGGCTTTTCTTTAACTGCTAAGCTGACTGCTGCTGTTTAATCAGAGGAAATAATCAGAGAAGGAAGATAATAGGACACCAAGGGCTTCCGAATAGCACAGATTACTGCTTGCTCAAAAGGAACTAACGAAGATAATAGGACACCCATTCTAACTGGCGATAAATCAATTAGTGCTCTATGCTTAGTTTGTCCTCATTGTGCGTAGAGTTGCTATATGCCTAAGCCTAGAAAATCACAAGTGAGCTTATCGGATACACCCTACTATCATTGTGTTTCCCGTTGTGTTCGGCGGGCTTTTTTATGTGGCGAAGACAAGGTAAGTGGTAAAAGCTATGAGCATCGCCGCCAGTGGGTCGAGGATTATCTGCTCAAATTGGCGTCGGTGTTCGCGATTGATGTTTGTGCTTATGCTGTCATGAGTAATCATACCCACCTCGTGCTACATGTTAATCAGCCGCAAGCAGAAGCTTGGTTAATGGATGAAGTCTTAGAACGCTGGCATAGCTTGCATCAGGGCACCTTACTGACTCAGATGTATCTCAACCTTGAGTTACGTCCGCAGTTGAGTGAGGTGCAACTACAAGCCATCAGCGCCACCGCCGAAGTGTATCGGACTCGCCTGTATGACTTAAGCTGGTTTATGCGCCATTTAAACGAACACATTGCGCGAGCCGCCAATCAAGAAGACCAATGTACCGGTCGATTTTGGGAAGGGCGCTTTAAATCCCAAGCGCTTTTGGATGAAGCCGCACTCATGGCGTGTATGGCTTACGTAGACCTAAACCCCATCAGAGCCAAGATGGCAAGTACACCAGAGGGCTCTGCTCATACCAGCGTACAACGACGAGCAAAAGCCGCTCAGCTAAAACAAGCCCAGGCAACAAACCTGTTTCCCTTTGTGGGCAATCCAAGAGAGCCGATGCCCCAAGGCTTACCCTTTGAGCTGAAAGACTATCTTGAGTTGGTTGATATGACTGGGCGCATGGTAAGAGAGGATAAACGGGGTGACATCGACAGTGGCGAAAGTTCCATCATCCAACGCTTAGGGATAAATGAAGCGCAGTGGCTGATTTTAAGTAGCGAGTTTGAACGGCACTTTTCTGGCGCAGTCGGTAAAGAGCGCTTGCTCAGGGAATACCATCAGCATATGGGGCATAAACGAACGGCCGGTTTAAGTTGCTGCAAACGTTTGCTAAACCGCGCTTAGGCGCGAGCTTACTTTCGAACTATGTCTGAACCATCAGCTTTGCTGAGGCGTGTATTTCCTCAGAAATCATCAAGATGAGTTATTAATGATGAATTCAGCCACCAATCCGCATGACAACAGCCTCAGAACTAAATAACTGTAGTGGAATTACTTTTACAAACGGTGTTGCTGTCTCCATGGTTATTATTATGGGTGTCCGCTTTGTGTTAGCGCATTGAATAATAAAAAAGATAATAGGACACCCATTCTAACTGGCGATAAATCAATTAGTGCTCTACGCTTAGTTTGTCCTCATTGTGCGTAGAGTTGCTATATGCCTAAGCCTAGAAAATCACAAGTGAGCTTATCGGATACACCCTACTATCATTGTGTTTCCCGTTGTGTTCGGCGGGCTTTTTTATGTGGCGAAGACAAGGAAGATAATAGGACACCCATTCTAACTGGCGATGAATCAATTAGTGCTCTACGCTTAGTTTGTCCTCATTGTGCGTAGAGTTGCTATATGCCTAAGCCTAGAAAATCACAAGTGAGCTTATCGGATACACCCTACTATCATTGTGTTTCCCGTTGTGTTCGGCGGGCTTTTTTATGTGGCGAAGACAAGGTAAGTGGTAAAAGCTATGAGCATCGCCGCCAGTGGGTCGAGGATTATCTGCTCAAATTGGCCTCGGTGTTCGCGATTGATGTTTGTGCTTATGCTGTCATGAGTAATCATACCCACCTCGTGCTACATGTTAATCAGCCGCAAGCAGAAGCTTGGTCAATGGATGAAGTGTTAGCGCGTTGGCATAGCTTGCATCAGGGCACCTTACTGACTCAGATGTATCTCAACCTTGAGTTACGACCGCAGTTAAGTGAGGTGCAACTACAAGCCATTCGCGCCACCGCCGAAGTGTATCGGACTCGCCTGTATGACTTAAGCTGGTTTATGCGCCATTTAAACGAACACATTGCGCGAGCCGCCAATCAAGAAGACCAATGTACCGGTCGATTTTGGGAAGGGCGCTTTAAATCCCAAGCGCTTTTGGATGAAGCCGCCCTCATGGCGTGTATGGCTTACGTAGACCTAAACCCCATCAGAGCCAAGATGGCAAGTACACCAGAGGACTCCGCTCATACCAGCGTACAGCGACGAGCAAAAGCCGCTCAGCTAAAACAAGCCCAGGCAACAAACCTGTTTCCCTTTGTGGGCAATCCAAGAGAGCCGATGCCCCAAGGCTTACCCTTTGAGTTGAAAGACTATCTTGAGTTGGTTGATATGACCGGGCGCATGGTAAGAGAGGATAAACGGGGTGACATCGACAGTGGCGAAAGTTCCATCATCCAACGCTTAGGGATAAATGAAGCGCAGTGGCTGATTTTAAGTCGCGAGTTTGAACGGCACTTTTCTGGCGCAGTCGGTCAAGAAAGCTTGCTCAGACAATACCATCAGCATATGGGGCATAAACGAACGGCCGGTTTAAGTTGCAGCAAACGTTTGCTAAATCGCGCTTAGGCGCGAGCTTACTTTCGAACCACCCTCAATCATCAGCCTTGTTGAGGCGTGCATTGGCTCAGAAATCATCAAAATGAGTCATTAATGATGAATTCAGCCACCAATCCGCATGACAACAGCCTCAGAACTAAATAACTGTAGTGGAATTACTTTTACAAACGGTGTTGCTGTCTCCATGGTTATTATTATGGGTGTCCGCTTTCTGTTCTTTCTCGTAATCCTTATTAGATGGTGATTTGTCGCCCCTCACGCAGGGGCGTGGATTGAAACTGACAATTAAGTACCTTTATATTTCGCCACTTGCAGTCGCCCCTCACGCAGGGGCGTGGATTTACATACTTTGTATTGCTAAGGCGAATTACAGGTACAAAAAAAGACGCCCTAAGACGTCTTTCTTTGTGGTATTGGTGGAGCTGGCGGGTTTCGAACCCGCGTCCAAAACCATTCTAACCAATGGCGCTACATGCTTAGTTTGTCTTTATTCTCGTTAGCAAGCTGCGAACAAACACGCCACTTACTCACATACCAGAATTCTATTTCGCGGTTCGGCTCTCTAGTCAAAGCGTCCCTCGCTATCTTGTTTGGGTTTGAACTTCTATGATTCCCCGTCTTACAAGCGGAAGCTAGGGTAGAAGTGCTCTAGCAGGTTATTAAGCTGCTAGTGCGTAGTTTTCGTCGTTTGCGACTATTTTTTTGCGGCTTTTTACGTGGCAAACCGCCCCACGACATGCTCCACAAGCCTTCCTGATCCTGTCGAATCCAATTCAGCCCCGGAATTTCTAGAACATTCTAACACAAGCCTGATACAAACCGATAGCGGCTTGGGTTTAAATGCTGTTTATTTGTCCAGTTGAGTGTTTATCTAAAGCTGTGTTTCATCACTCGGTCTTTGGTGCGTTGCCATTCGCGATCTTTCTCGTCCTCGCGTTTGTCTTGATCTTTCTTCCCTTTGGCTAAGCCTATCTCTAGTTTGGCCCAAGAGGCTTTCCAGTAGAGCGCCGTGGCAACAATGGTATAACCTTGGCGTTCAACCGCGCCAATCAGTTTATCTAACTCGCGTCGGTTTAGCAGCAGTTTGCGGATCCGGGTTGGGTCGGCAACCACGTGAGTGGAAGCCGATAATAAGGGTTGAACATTTAAACCGGAAACAAAGGCTTCACCGTCGCGAACATATACGTAGCTCTCGGCGATGTTAACCTTACCGGTTCTCATTGATTTAACTTCCCAGCCTTGAAGTTCAATACCCGCTTCGAATTTATCTTCGATACGGTATTCATGGCGCGCTCTTTTATTCAGCGCGATGGTATTTGAACCGGCTTTTGATTTTGATTTATTCTTACTCATAGACCGCTATTATACGCATGCAGCGAGGGTTTAAAACTGATATTGTGCGGTTTAGCCGTGCGAATGCTAAAATGTTGCCAGATTTGAAGAAAGAGTGGGTTATGCCGCAAGTAAACCGTAGTGCCTTGGTGATGTTTAGTGCCAAGCAAATGTACCAATTAGTGAATGATGTTGACGCTTATCCCGAGTTTTTACCGGGGTGCGTGAGTAGTGAAATTATTGAGCAGGGCCCGCTGAGCATGGTGGCTCAGGTTGGGGTGGCCAAGGCTGGTATTAAAAACAGCTTTGTGACGGAAAATACTTTAACTGAAGATCAATCGATTCAGATGAATTTGGTGAATGGACCGTTTAAGTCCTTAACTGGAGTATGGCATTTTGTCGCTTTAGATGAGCAAGCCTGTAAGGTGATGCTGGATTTGAACTTTGAATTTAGCAACAAGTTGATTGCAGCGGCCTTTGGCCGAGTCTTTCAAGAATTGGCCGGCTCGATGGTGCAGGCTTTTGTCGACCGAGCAAAACAGGTGTATTAGTGGTGAGCGAAAAAATTAATATTGAAGTGGTATATGGCTTACCAGCGCGTCAAGTATTACTGGCTCTGAGTGTTGCACAAGGCTGCGATATTTTGGCCGCCATTAAGCAGTCGGGTATTGTGGATCATTTTCCAGAGATTGAGCCCGAGTCGGCTTCGGTTGGTATTTTTAGTCGAGCGGCTAAATTGAATCAAACTTTACGTGATGGCGATAGAATTGAAATCTATCGCCCCTTAATTGCCGATCCTAAAGAGCTTCGTAAAATTAGAGCAGAACGCGCAAAGGCGGCGGGGAGGGCAGATAAAACCACCGGTGGCAGGCCCAAGCTACGCGCTGAAGCTTAAACTAAAAAGCCAGATCGATGATCTGGCTTTTTTATGTGCTTGGGGGCAGTTAGCTGGTTTCGTCTTCGAGAGGCACCATAAAGTCTTTACTAATTTGGTAGTCACCTTCAACCAGCGCTAGGTGGTTATTCACAAACTCAACCACCAAATTTCTTCGTTCGAGTGAGCCATTGCCACTTTTGTAACTGTATAGGTAGTACCAACGTTCTTGGTCGAAAGCATCGACTAACATCGGTGAACCCAATACAAATTGAACCTGCTCCTTGGTCATGTTGACGCGGAGCTGCTCTACTTTGGCGTCGTCGATGTAGTTACCCTGTGGGATATCAACCTTATATACCATCCAATCGAAGGCTGAACAGGCGCTAAGCCCGAGGCTGGCAAGTAGAATAAAAATTTTAGCTGTGAAACGCATTGTTAATCGAAGCTCCTTGTTAAGGAAGGCATCATAACCAAGCCCCGCCCGAAAAAGAAGCGTCTACTACGAAGAATTTAGTCTTCAACCAACAATTCTTGCGCATTTGCCAGTGCAGAAGGGGTAATTGCATCGCCGGCAAGCAGGCGAGCCAATTCTTCGAGACGTTGTTGGCCGTTTAAAGTGAGCATGTTGGTGATGGTTTCATTTTTCTTCTGTTGTTTGCTCACTAACATCTGCTGATGACCATGTCCCGCTACCTGTGGTAAGTGGGTCACACACAATACTTGGCACTGTTGCCCAAGTTTTCGTAGCATGCCGCCCACCACTGCGGCGGTTGGTCCACTAATGCCTACGTCAACTTCATCGAAGATCAGGGTTGGGGTTAAAATACTAGCTGAGCAAATCACTTGAATGGCCAAACCAATACGGGAGAGCTCTCCGCCAGAGGCCACTTTATCAATACTTTGCATCGGCTGACCAGGGTTGGTGGTTACCCGCAACTCGACGCGATCTACGCCATTTGAATTGGTGAACTGGCTGGCATCACTTTGTAGTGCAAATTCACATTGGGCTTTCGCCATACTGAGTTTATGGATTTCTTTGGTGATTAATTTACTGAGACTGCTGGCGGCACGTTCGCGACTTTTCGATAGCTTATTGGCCTTACTTAGATAAATTTGCCATGCCTGCTCAATGTCTTCCGTAAGATGCTCGAAGCGCTGGCTTTGTTGGCTCAGCTGTTCTAACTGTTGCTGTAAATTCAAATGTAGTGCTGGCAGTTGTTCGGCGTTGGTATGGTGTTTTCTGGCCAGCTCCAGGGCTTGGCTGAGTCGCAGTTCTAACTCGGCAAATAACTCTGGGTCGTAGTCTAGCTGTTCGCTGTAATGGCCTAACTGTTGGCTGGCTTCTTCAATCTGAATCTGTGCATCGTGTAACAGGTTGTTGATGTTTTCGAGTTTGGGATCGAGCGCGAGAAGCTGGCTGGTGGTTCTACAGGCTTGGCCTAGCATGTCTAGTACATTAACTTGCTCATCTAAGGCTAGCAGCTGGCTAAGCTGAAAACTACTTTGTTGCAGCTCGGTGCTGTGAGAAAGACGCTGATGTTGTTGTTCTATCGTTTGGTATTCCCCTTCAGCCAGAGAAAACTCGTCTAATTCTTTAACCTGATATTCAAGCAGTTGTTGTTGGGCCAGCAGTTCTTTTTGTTGCTGTTGGGCAAGTTCTTGCTCGTTACAGAGGCCTTTCCAATGCTGGTAAGCTTGTTTCACTTCACTCAGCAATTGCGGATGAGCGGCATACTGATCGACAATCGCCAGTTGTTGGCTGGGTTTAAGCAATAGCTGATGCGCATGTTGCCCATGAATGCTAACGAGGTATTGCCCTAGTTGTTTGAGTTGTGCCAAGGGTACCGCAGTACCATTGATATAGGCTTTAGAGCGACCTTCTTTGGTGACTACTCGGCGTAATATGCAATCATCGTCGCTTAACAGCTCATTTTGCTGCAGCCATAGCCGCGCGGCTTGGTTCTGGCTGATCTCAAATTGCGCACTGACTTCTGCCTTACTGGCACCCTGGCGCACCATGCTCGCTTCCGCTCGGTTACCTAAACACAAGCCTAAGGCATCGATTGCAATTGATTTACCGGCACCAGTTTCACCAGTGATGGTGGTCATGCCTCGGCTTAAATCGAGCTCTAAGAACCGAACAATTGCAAAGTTTTGTACGCTGAGTTGAGTGAGCATTCCTATACCTGTTTATCCATACAGTTGCTGTATAAATATATAGCGGTATTTTTGTGCATGCAAGTGCAAATCGTAAAAAGCTGGTTTACTGGTGCTAAGGATGAGGCAAGGGATATTTTTATACGCTTATGTCGCCGCCCATAAGAGAGAGGATTATTCTGGAGCTAGGTCACTCATTCAATTGATTTAATTATATAAAGTAGCAAATGGCCGATGATTTGGTGGTTACTGGAGGTATTGTATGCAGGTAGCATTGTTAGCTGCTTATTGCCGATATAAGTAGCACAATTCACTACTGGTTAACTTCTGGTCATTGGTTATTCTGTTATCTAGAATTCATATTTTTGTCACAATGGGTGGTTTTTTTGGCCGTTGTTTTGTCAGGTAAGCGCTTGTTTTAAGGCGGCCTGGCTGGCTTTAGCTTGATTTTTATTCATTTTTTAGTTGCTTGCAGCTTCACATTTGTGTCATAAAAGTAGTGCATGTTTATCAAATAGTTGTTGTATCGCTGCTGTATTAGTCGGCAGCCCAATTAACCTTAGAAATACATGGAAGATATTATGTTGAATAAACGTTTTGCAATAAGCAGCTTGTTACTTGGTATGGGAGCCATGGCAAGTGTGCAAGCCAGTGCCGAAACACTTCGTCTACTAACTTGGGGCGGTTATGCGCCTCAAGAGGTGATCGATTTGTTTCAAAAAGAAACTGGTATTGAAGTAAAAGTTACCAAATCAAACAACGAAGATATGATTTCTAAGTTACGCGCAACAGGCGGCTCTGGTTTCGATTTGGCGCAACCTAGTCAAGACCGTATCACTGGTGTGCAACTACAGTTTGGTATTTATCAGCCCATCGATTTAGCCCGAATTGACCAGAAACAAATTATTAGTTCAATGCTCGATGCGACCAAGAAAAATACTGCCGTGGGCGATAAAGTATTTGGTGTTCCGCATGTTTGGGGAACCAGCGGTTTGGTGGTGAACGGTAACATGGCCAAAGATGTAGCTGACTATACCGATTTATGTCAAAGCAAGTATCAGGGCAAAATTTCTTACCGTTTGAAACGTCCTACTTTAATTGCTTTTGCTTTTGCTCTTGGCGAAGATCCTTTTGCGGCTTACGCCGATCCTGCCAAATACCAACAGATCTTGGATAAGGTTGAAGCGAAGCTTGTGGAATGTAAGCCCATCGTGAAAACTTACTGGTCTGGTGGTGATGAGTTGATGAACCTGATGCGTGCCAACGAAGTGGTTGCCGCGATGGCTTGGGATGCAGGCGGTTGGAAGTTAAACCGAGATCAAGCCAATATTCAGTTTGTTGCACCAAAGTCTGGCGCGCTAGGTTGGATTGATACTTTTGCGATTCCACGCAAGTCAAAAGCCGTCGACGCCGCTTATCAATGGATCAATTTTGTGATGCGTCCAGAAATCGCAGCAAAAATTACCGAGTCTGCGGGTAACTTCACCGCCTCGAAAGGCTCCGATGCCTATGTGAACGAAGTGGCTAAAGCACAGTTTAATGCCAGTTTTAGTAGCGATGATATTGATAATATTAAATGGTATCCCGCAGTACCTGCTGGCTTAGAAGCCATGGAAGGCAAGGTGCTGGATCGCGTGCAAGCGGCACAATAAGCACTTATCAATGGGCCGTAAGGCCCTTCTTTTTTTACCTTTGGATGTACTTGTACTATGGCGGGAAACGCTAAATTTGATCTTGAATGTGAACACCTCTCTAAACACTTTTCTGATTTTACCGCAGTAGACGGTTTAAATTTTAATGTTGAAGCTGGGTCTTTCTTTTCTATTTTAGGGCCTTCGGGCTGTGGTAAAACCACCTTGCTAAGGATGCTCGCTGGTTTTGAATTCCCCAGTGAGGGCGAGATCCGTATCCATCAAAAGCGAGTCAATGAGCTGGCGCCCAATAAGCGTCCGGTGAATATGGTGTTTCAGCACTTGGCCTTATTTCCCAACATGAATGTGGCTGAGAACATCGCTTATGGTTTAAAGCGTCGTGGTGTGAAAGCGGCTGAGCGAAGCGAAAAAATTAAAGATGTACTCAGCCGAGTGGGTTTAGACGGTAGCCAACAGAAGCAAATTGCCCAGTTGTCGGGTGGCCAAAAACAACGGATTGCGATCGCCCGTAGTCTGGTCTTAGAGCCGCGTTTATTATTACTTGATGAGCCGCTAGGTGCTTTAGATCTAAAACTTAGAGAGAAGATGAAGGTTGAGCTTAAACACTTACAACGTGAGTTTGGTACCACCTTTATTTACATTACGCATGATCAGTCTGAAGCCTTGGTGATGTCGGATAAAGTAGCGGTGATGAACCGTGGCCGCTTCGAGCAGGTGGCAAGTCCGCAGCAACTTTATTATCAACCGCAGTCAGCCTTTGTGGCTAAGTTTGTTGGACAAACCAATCAACTATCGGCGGTGGTGGTCGAGCAACGGCAAGCGGTGGCGCTATTGAAGACCGCCCGAGGGCGACACTTGATCGTTGAAACCGATGTGCAGCAGCGTCCGCAAACCACCGTAAATGTATTTGTTCGGCCAGAGGCGATTGGTATCGCCAAGGTGGGTGAAGATGTGAAAGCGGATAATCAGTTTGATGTGAAGGTTGAGGAGTGTCTGTTTGATGGCGCCAGCTCGACCTTAATGGTGAGAGACCAGCATCATGATGAGCTTTATCGGGTTTCCCCTGGCGCTGACTTTGCTTTGCAAAATATTGTGGTCGGTAGCCCATTACGTATTTATTGGAATGCATCTCAAGCGCGCTGTATCACGAAAGAGGTGAACGGTGAAAGCTAAAACTCTGGGCTTTTATTTATTAATCTTGCCTTTTCTGCTGTGGTTTGTGCTGTTGATTGTATTGCCACATTTGCAAATGTTAGAGCTATCTTTAATCAAGCGTGATTATAGTGTGGGTGACAGTGTTGGCCTTTATCAGTATCAGCAGTTCTTTTCTGAACCCTTGTATTGGCACACCTTGTTACGCACCGTGTGGATGTCGTTATTGGCCACCTTTATTACCTTAGTGATTAGTTTTCCAGTTGCATTTTTTATCGCAAAAGTGGCTAAGGGACGTAGCAAGCGCTTGTTATTGCTGAGTTGTTTATTGCCATTTTGGGTGAGTGAGTTAGTGCGAACTTATGGCTGGATGATCCTGTTGCGCGAATCTGGAGTGATTAGCCAAGGCTTAATGGCTCTGGGTTTAACCGAGCAGCCAATCGAGTTTTTATACAATGATGTGAGCATGTTGATTGGTTTGGTTTATACCTCCATGCTGTTTATGGTGGTGCCTTTGGTGAGTACGCTGGAAGGCTTAGATCAAAGCTTGATTGAAGCCGGTTATGATTTAGGTGGGAACGGCTGGAACGTGACTCAATCGATTGTGATCCCTTATGCCATGCCTGGCATCGTCTCTGGATGCATTATGGTGTTTATGCTGTGTTTAGGGAATTACTTAACGCCGCGCTTATTGGGCGGAAAAGATAGCCTATGGTTTACCGAGCAAATTTTCACCCAGTTTATTACTCGTTTTAACTGGGAGTTAGGGGCTGCTTTTGGGGTGGTGTTATTGGTGGTTTCTTCTGCGGTGGTCGCCTTGGGGCTGAAACTGAGTGGCCAATCATTCAGTAAGACGCTGGGGCGTTAAAGGACTTTAGTATGTTGCATCAGTTACGCGGGCCAGCCAACACGGTTTACCGTTTCTATATGGTTGGATTTTTGGTTTTTTTGGCTTTGCCTTTGAGCATTGTTGGTTTATTTGCTTTTAACGATAGCTTGTATGCGTCTTTGCCTTGGCAGGGATTCACCCTCGATTGGTTTATCGGTCAGCAGCAACCCAAACTGGGGATATTTTACGATCAGCCTTTGCTGTCTAGTATTGGCGTAAGCGCCATGATCGCCTGTTTGGTTACGGTTTTTTCGTTATTGCTATCTACGGCCAATGCTTGGCTATTTGTACGTTTCGATTTTCCGGGTAAAAACTGGTTATATATTGGTTTGTTATTGCCCTTGGTCATCCCTGGAGTCATTTTGGGGGTTGCAATATTGGTGGCCAGTAGCCGGCTGGCCAATGGTTTGGAAGAGTATTTTTTATGGGAATGGGAGTGGTTGCGACCGGGATTTAGTTTAGTGGTTATTGGCCAGGTGGCTTTTATTACGACGATTTCAACGCTGATTATTTTGGCGCGTTTACGTAAGTTTGATTTTAGTTTTGAGGAAGCTGCACTCAATTTGGGCGCCAGTCGTTGGGTTGCTTTTTTTACTGTGGTACTGCCTTTTTTAAGCCCTGCATTAGTGGGTGCCGCAGTGGTTAGTTTTTTGATGTCATTTGAAAACTTTAATACCACTTTGATGTTAGTGGGATCGGATGCGCCACTGACCATTGCGATGTACGACCGTTTAAGAGAAGGCTCAACACCGGTACTGAATGCAGTGTCGTTGTTACTGATGCTTAGCTCAGCGGTAGTGGCTTTGCTCTCGATGTTATTGAGTCATGGCAAGTCTGAAGATTAGTACTCAGGCTGAACTATAATACACAGAGTCTGGACTATTTCTCGCCTTGGGTTTTAACGGGTTTATTTTGATGATTGCTCTGCCGAGGCTTTGCTTTTGCTTGAGGCTTTGCTGTTGAGTTTACTCGTTAGCTGTTGGCTTAATTGTCAGCGTTCAGGCTGAGCTTTTCATGCACAGCTAAGAGCTGCTTGATTGGCTTATTTTTCGCGCAACTAAGCGGATTATTGTTATTGCTTATCGCAATTGTTGTTCAGCTCATGTTATAAGTTGAGTTGGATCACATTTTTAAAGGGGCTATTGTGGGCACGACTCCGGCACACTCAAAAGGGTTTATTGTTCTGTTGGCATTAATGATGTCGTTGGTTGCCTTGGCTGTCGATGCCATGTTGCCAGCCTTAGTGACAATTGCCGAAGACTTCAATCTCAGCCCTGCAACTCAAGTGCAGTGGACCATTACCGGGTTATTTGTTGGCTTGTCTATTGGCCAATTAATTTATGGCCCTTGGTCGGATGCGGTGGGCCGTAAGCGCCCTATTTATTTAGGCTTTGGTTTGTTTATCTTGGGGAGTATTTTGTGCATTGTGGCCGATTCATTTGTTTGGTTCATCGCTGGACGGGTGCTACAAGGCATGGGGGCTGCGGCACCAAGGGTGATCACCATGGCTTTGGTGAGGGATCAGCTTAAAGGCGCGGCGATGGCGCGCGTGATGTCGGTGGTATTTTCGGTATTTATTGTGGTTCCTATTATTGCGCCGGCACTTGGTCAGTTAGTGATGAGCATTGCTCATTGGCGTTGGATTTTTGGCGTCTTGCTACTGATGGCGGTTGTGACGGCTCTATGGTTCGGCTTTTTTCAAGAAGAAACTTTAGTGCCAGAAAAGCGTCGACCGCTGACGATTAATAGTTTTGTGGATAGTTTAAAAGTACTGATGAATGAGCGAGCTGCTTTGGCCTATACCTTTGTCTCTGGCTTGATATTTGGGGCATTTATGGGGTACTTGAACAGTGCGCCACTGCTATTTATTCAACTCTACCATCAGGGTAGTAATTTTGCTTTACTGTTTGCGTTGGCCGCTGGCTCGATTGGGGTCGCATCGCTGGTGAATGGTCGTTGGGTGATCCGTATTGGGATGCGTAAAATGATCCACATTGCGTTGTGGTGCCTACTGAGTTTAAGTGTTTTGTTTGTTGGTGTACTCATCAGTACCAATGGCGTCCCGTCGCTCTTTTTATTGATGGTTTATATGATGCCGGCATTCTTTTGTATTGGTATTTTATTTGGTAATTTGAATTCTTTGGCGATGGAGCCTTTAGGGGCTATCGCGGGGATGGGCTCAGCTTTTGTTGCTTTTATATCGACTCTGGTGGGGATCCCAATCGGCAGTTTAATCGGTTTTAGCTTTAATTTTACCTGTTACCCGATTGTACTTGGTTTTTTATTGGTGGCCTTGGTTAGCTTAATTGTAATTCGGTTGTTTGATCATCCGCAGAAAGCCGAAGTCGCTTAGTTTTATTGCGATAGTTTTATTACCATTAGCACTTAAGGATAAAGCCTTGCTTTGCCTTTATATGTCGAGCGCTAGATGCTTGAAAATGTTATCTAGCGCGACTTTCCCTTCGAACTTGATGCCAACGGCGAGATGATTTAAACCATCTCGGCTTTGGCTTTTTACGCTCCCTTCGATCACCACATTATTGTCCATTTGAGTGGGGAAGCGGATATAAACAAAGATGTTTTCTAATAAAAATGGACCGTAACTTTCTGGCCATTCCAGTTTGAAGCGGCAGCCTCCAGCGGACAGATCCAAAATAATCCCTTCAAAATTTAAATCATGTTCTACTTGTTGGTCGCTCACCGAGGAGCGGTGGCTAATTGTGGCTGGGAGGCGAATCGCTACCCGCTGTTGCTTACGTAGGCTGAAATGTTCTATTTCGTTGGGGTATTTTACAAAAATTAGGTGCTTGGGGGATTTGATGATGTCGGTAATTACACTGCGAAAGGCAATACATTGGCCCGCTTCTCCTTCTATAATGGAGCGTACAATGCAGTCCATGCCTTCGACGAGTACATCATTGTGACCCTGTTGCGCATAGCGAGGAATGGCAAACATTAGAAAGTTAGTATCATCGAGACCAAGCAATTTACACTTGATACGCACATTCCCTTGTTTGACAAACTGTACGTCTAAAATGTCGCTAAACTTGAGGTGGCGCATTATCTCAACCACTTGTTGGCGATTCTTCACAATTGGCGTGGCGGTATTTGTCAAATTCTCAAATCCTTTGTAGCTGCTGCTGTTGTTATTAGAAAAGTCGGCTTCCCCAGCCCAATTTAGTTTGCAAAATCTTAAAATAGTCGTAGTTGGTTGGGTGAACTAAGCGCAGCGGATTAGCTTGTTTGCGAATAATGACTTCATCGCCTGGCAACACTGGCAGAGAGATATGGCTGTCACAGCTGATATGCATGTGTTCACTGTTGTCATGTGACAATTTTAATTTTACTTCACTTTCACTGTTCACCACGATGGGGCGTGAACTTAAGGTGTGAGGAAACATCGGAACTAAAGCAATGGCATCTAAATTTGGGGTTAAAATTGGTCCGCCAGCGGAGAGTGAATAGGCGGTTGACCCAGTGGGAGTGGTCACAATAATTCCGTCAGCACGTTGACTTAAGATAAAGTGTTGGTCGATGTAAACTTCAAACTCAAGCATGGTGGCAACTTTGTCGAGGTGTAATACCACTTCATTGACCGCGCTATTACTGCTTTTTACCGTGTTATGTCTAAGCACTTGTGCTTCTAATAGGAAACGTTTCTCGGTAACAAATTGACCATTCAGTACCTGTTGTAAGGGTTGTTCGAAGTTATCTGGATCTAAATCGGTTAGAAAACCAAGGTTGCCACGATTCACGCCAATCACCGCAATGTCGTAGTCGGCCAATACTCGAGCTGCGCCTAACATATTGCCGTCGCCGCCTACCACGATTGCTAGGTCGGCCTGTTCTCCCAAATTGGTAATACTGACTAAAGGTAAGTCACTAATTGCCAGTTGGGCACCGGTAATTTCTTCTACCAGTACTGTAAAAGATTGCTTTTTTAACCACTGATAGAGTGCGGTTAGGGTGTTATTGGCTCCCTCGTGGTGAGGTTTTCCGATCAAACCAATAGTGTTGAAAGATTGAGTCATAACTTGTTGATTTAACGTTGTGTTACTGACGATTATAACGCGGGTAAATCAAACTCAGCTAGTTTTATCGTGACTATCACTTGAAACAACGGCTTTGATCCCCATAATATGCATCAGATTAGTGTTATTTGTGAAGAATTACGGAGACCCTGCATGAGCAGTGAGCAAAACAAACCACAGACTGAAGACGTGCCGCTAGAAAATGACAACGAACAAGTCGTTGATGCCGTTGAGGCAGAACTTGTCGAGCCAGAAAGCGCAGAAGAAAATGAGTCGGCGGCTGAAGAAATTAGTATTGCAGAGTTATTGGAGCGTTTAGCGACAGCAGAGCAGACCGTTGCCGATCAAAAAGACAGCGTTGTGCGAGCCAAAGCCGAAGTAGATAATATTCGTCGTCGTTCCGCTCAGGAAGTGGATAAGGCGCGTAAATTTGCTTTGGAAAAGTTTGCCAATGAATTACTGCCAGTTATCGATAATATGGAGATGGCCCTGCAACATGCCAATCATGAGGATGATGCGCTTGCTGCAATGATTGAGGGGGTTGAATTAACCCTGAAAGCTTTATTGGATGCAGTGAAGAAATTCGGAATCGAAGTAATTTCTCCACAGGATCATACCTTTGATCCTGCGAAACATCAGGCAATGGGCATGCAAGAGGTTGAAGGTGTCGCAGCCAATACTGTGGTTGCGGTATTGCAAAAAGGCTATGAGCTAAATGGTCGCTTGTTACGCCCCGCGATGGTGATGATCTCCAAAGCTGCATCGGTCGATACCAACGCCTAAGCTGGATTTGTTGATGATTGATGAAAGGGACCGAGTATGGTCCCTTTTTTGTGGGCCTTATTGGGTCAGAAAGTTATCTTCATTTTGTACCAATCTAACTCATTATCCGTTGATTCTTGCTGGCCTAAATCAGCGCTAACTGCCTGATGCATCTTGTAATTGGAGCCAATGCTTACTGCACTTTATGGCTGGTTGTCGATAGATTTATTCTGCGCAATAAGTTGAGTATATAATTAATCAGATTGGTATTACCTGCTGCCACGACTTATCTTGAGCCGCATTTTCGATGTTTTTTTGACCTGATCGGGTAAGCTATGCCATGGTTAATAACTAAATAGAAATTGTTCGTATTGTTGGTCGTAGGCGTAGGGCTTCGCTAGATGGAACAGCTTGAGATTTTTGATATCCCCAATCCTTGTCGTGGTATTTGCCAGACCAATAGTCGTGGTTTGTGTTTGGGGTGCTTTCGTAGTCGTCAAGAGCGATTTGCTTGGCAAACTTTGGATAGTTCCCAGCAACAAAACATTTTGCGGTTAAGTAAACAACGTCGGCAGCGTTATATTCGAAAACAACGTCAATTACTTGCTGAGCAGGCAAAACAACAAAGTGGCACCGGTCAAACTGAGTTTCCTTTTTAATTGTGCTTAAACAGTAGCGGTGAACTGCTGCATCGGGCAATATAATGGCCAATATTAACGAGGTAAGTGTAATTGAGGTGTTAATGAATAGTTTAGATCTGCTAATAAACAATAATCGTAGTTGGGCAAAAGATATAAAAGAGCAGAATCCCTCCTTTTTTACCGACCTATCCGAACAACAATCACCTGAATTTTTATGGATTGGCTGCAGCGATAGTCGGGTTCCGGCCAATCAGTTAGCGCGATTACCGCCAGGGGAAGTTTTTGTTCATCGTAATATTGCCAACGTGGTTGTGCACACCGATTTAAACTGTCTCTCGGTGATTCAATATGCGGTTGATGTATTGAAGGTGAAGCATATTATTGTCACCGGCCATTATGGTTGTGGGGGCGTATTGGCTTCGATGGAAGATGAACAGAAAGGCTTGATCGATAATTGGTTACGTCACATCAAAGATGTTTACCGTTTTCACCAAGCAGAATTGGATGCAATTGAAGATAAAACCAAACGTGGCGATCGACTATGTGAACTAAACGTGATTGAGCAAGTAAAGAATGTTTGCCAAACCACCATCGTGCAAAATGCTTGGGAGAAGGGCCAACTCTTGGCGGTACACGGCTGTATTTATTCGATTCAAAATGGCATTTTAAATAATTTAAATATCACTCAAAGTGGCTTGGAGCAAAGCTAAGTTTTGCGGCATAAAAAATGCGGTCATTGGACCGCATTTTTTATTGGTTCGGCTTTAGGCTTTTTCTATGTCGCGCGGCATATCATTTGCTAATTCGTGAGGCAGGCGCACCTCTTCTTCTGATAAACCCGCGAGAGGGTTGTTGTAGGTCTCTAAGTTTAAGTCCCCCTCAGACTTAGCAACTGCAACGGTTACCATGCTATCTCCGGTAATATTCACTGCGGTTCTAACCATGTCTAATAAGCGGTCAACGCCAATAATTAAGGCGATCCCTTCTACCGGCAGTCCCACTTGCTGTAACACCATGGCGAGAGTAATCAGGCCGACGCCGGGGACTCCTGCAGTACCTACCGAAGCTAAGGTTGCGGTCACAATCACCAGCATGAAATCACCAGCACTTAAATCGATACTGTAAACTGTTGCGATAAAGATGGTTGCCACGCCCTGCATAATAGAGGTGCCATCCATGTTAATCGTTGCACCTAAAGGAATGGTGAAGGAAGCGGTTGAGTTACGTACCCCCAACTTATGGGTTGCGGTTTCCATGGTGACTGGAATAGTCGCATTTGAAGATGCGGTACTAAACGCAAATACAATGGCTTCCCGCATTTTTTTGATAAACAAAAACGGATTTAGACCCGTTAGCACTTTAAGGAGTACTGGATAGATCACCAATGAGTGAAGCAGTAGCACAACTAATACCACCATAAAGTAACTCATGAGGCTAGCAATTGCGCTAAAGCCTATCTCGAAGAACAATTTGGCTAGTAGGGCAAATACGCCATAGGGCGCTAAGTTCATCAGGATCGTGACTAATTTCATAATCACGACATTTAAATCTTCAAAATGGCTCGCAATACGCTTACCTGATTCGCCGGAAATCGCGATAGCGACCCCAAATAACAATGCAAACACAATGATTTGCAACATGTTGCCCTTTGCCATAGAGGCAATTGGATTATTCGGAAACATGTCGATGATCACCTGGCTTAGGCTCGGCGCTTGTTTGGCATGAAAAGCGGCATCGCTTACCATTTCTAGACCTGAACCAGGGCGTACTAATAGAGCCACGCCCATCGCTAAAGAAATGGCGATGGCGGTAGTGGCTAGATAAAGCAGCACCGTTTTGCCACCTAATCGTCCAAGACGCGCGGTGTCTTTCATGGAGGCAACACCACACACCAACGAGACAAAGACCAAGGGAACCACTAACATTTTTAAGCTGGCAACAAATATAGAGCCCGTAATGTTGAGGATCCCATCCACGATATAGCTTTTTACAAAGGTCGATTCAGCAAAAAAAGTTTGCAAGAACACACCAAGCGCGATGCCGGTAATCATCCCAATTAATATCTTATGAGTCAGACTTAATTTAGAGGTATTCATCATTTCTTTTCTCTATTTTTATGCAGGATTTTGGCCTGCATATAGCTTTAAGTTTGGCACATAGTACCACAGGTTATAAGAAAATCCATTTTAGCTGCTTAATCCTATAGGTTGGTTGGTTTATTTAACTGCCAATGATGTTTGTTGGTGAGTGGAAGTGTGCTGAAAGAAAATAACGAGATAGTAAATTTTGCTTATTTTTTTTGATTTTTCCCTTGAAAAGAAAAATGACGCCCCCAACTTATGATCCAACAAAGAATATTAGTAATAAACAGAATTTGGAGAACACCACCATGGGTCGAATTATTGGTATCGATTTGGGAACCACTAACTCTTGTGTTGCAATTTTAGATGGCGATACCCCTAAAGTTATTGAAAATGCCGAAGGCGATCGTACTACGCCGTCGATTATTGCTTATACAGATGATGGCGAAACCCTTGTTGGTCAGCCAGCCAAACGTCAGGCAGTCACTAACCCTAAAAATACCTTGTTTGCGATTAAACGCTTAATTGGTCGTCGTTTTACTGATGATGAAGTGCAACGTGATATTCAAATTATGCCTTTTAACATTGTTGCCGCTGATAATGGTGACGCGTGGGTAGAAGCGAAAGGTGAGAAGAAAGCGCCGCCACAAATTTCTGCAGAAGTTTTGAAAAAAATGAAAAAAACTGCAGAAGATTACCTAGGTGAAGCGGTAACCGAAGCGGTTATTACGGTTCCTGCATACTTCAACGATTCACAGCGCCAAGCGACTAAAGATGCTGGCCGAATCGCTGGTCTAGACGTTAAACGCATTATTAATGAACCAACGGCTGCTGCATTTGCTTACGGTGTGAATAACTCTAAAGGCGACAATGTTGTTGCGGTATACGATTTAGGTGGTGGTACTTTCGATATCTCTATCATCGAAATTGATGAAGTAGATGGCGAAAAAACCTTCGAAGTATTAGCGACTAATGGTGATACTCACCTTGGTGGTGAAGATTTTGATAACCGTTTGATCAACTACTTAGTTGATGAGTTTAAGAAAGATCAAGGTTTTGACTTGAAGCAAGACCCACTAGCGATGCAACGCTTAAAAGAAGCGGCAGAGAAAGCTAAATGTGAATTGTCTTCAGCACAACAAACTGATGTTAATTTACCATACATCACTGCTGACGCTTCGGGTCCTAAACACCTGAACATCAAAGTGACTCGTTCTAAGTTAGAATCTTTGGTTGAAGAATTAGTACAACGTTCACTAGAGCCACTACGAATTGCTTTGAAAGATGCGGATCTTTCAGTTGGCGATATTAACGATGTTATCTTGGTTGGCGGTCAAACTCGCATGCCAATGGTACAAAAAGCGGTCACTGAGTTCTTTGGTCAAGAACCGCGTAAAGACGTTAACCCTGATGAAGCGGTAGCTATGGGCGCAGCGATTCAAGGTGCGGTATTGTCTGGTGATAAAACCGACGTATTGCTACTTGATGTAACGCCTCTATCTTTGGGTATCGAAACTATGGGCGGCGTGATGACTCGTGTTGTTGAGAAAAACACCACTATCCCAACCAAAGGGTCACAGGTGTTCTCAACTGCAGATGATAATCAAAGCGCAGTAACTGTACACGTGATTCAAGGTGAGCGTAAGCGCGCCGCAGATAACAAATCTCTAGGCCAATTCAACTTAGAAGGTATTCGCCCTGCACAACGTGGTGTACCACAAATTGAAGTGACTTTTGATTTGGATGCCGATGGTATCTTACACGTATCAGCGAAAGATAAAGATACGGCTAAAGAGCAAAAAATCACCATTCAAGCCTCTTCTGGTTTATCCGATGACGAAATCAGTAAAATGGTGAATGATGCAGAAGCTAACGCTGAAGAAGATAAAAAATTCGAAGAGTTAGTTCAGGCTCGTAACCAAGCCGATGCTTTAGTTCACGGTACTCGTAAACAAGTGGAAGAAGCGGGTGAAGCGCTTCCGACTGACGAGAAAGAGAAAATCGAAGCAGCTATTGAAGAGTTAGAGACCGCGCGTAAAGGTGAAGATAAAGCTGCAATTGAGGCGAAAACTCAAGCGCTGATCGAAGCCTCTCAAAAACTTATGGAAGTTGCTCAGCAACAAGCACAAGCGAATGCGGGTGATGCAGATGCTGAACCAACAGCTGAGACTCAAGATGATGTTGTGGACGCCGAATTTGAAGAAGTAAAAGACGATAAGAAGTAATTCTTAAATCTGGATTCAAATGAACTAAATAACGGGCGTTGTGTGAGCAACGCCCGTATCTCTATCATCTATCACAGCCAATACTTGCGGTAGCGAGAAAGTAGAACACCAACTATGTCAAAACGCGATTATTACGAAGTTCTTGGTCTAGGCAAAGATGCCACTGAACGAGACATTAAAAAAGCCTACAAACGTTTGGCGATGAAATTCCACCCTGACCGCACTAAGGGGGATAAAGCTTCTGAAGAAAAATTTAAGGAAGTGAAAGAAGCCTATGAAGTGCTTAGCAATGCCAATAAAAAAGAGGCCTATGATCATTATGGTCATGCGGGGGTTGATCCGAACCGTGGTGCGGGTGGCTTTGGCGGCGGACAAGGTGATTTTGGCGACGCATTTGGTGATATCTTTGGTGATATCTTTGGTGGTGGCCGTGCCGGTGGTGGTGGACGTCGCCAACCGCAACGTGGCTCAGATTTACGTTACAACTTAGAGTTAACCTTAGAACAAGCCGTTAAAGGTATTAAGAAAGAGATTAAGGTGCCAACCTTAGTTCACTGTGAACAGTGTAACGGAAGTGGTGCGAAGAAAGGTTCTCAGCCAAAAACCTGTGGTACTTGTCATGGTCAAGGCCAGGTGCAAATGCGCCAAGGTTTTTTTGCGGTGCAACAAGCCTGTCCAACCTGTAAAGGTAAAGGTTCGATTATTTCTGACCCATGCCATAAGTGTCATGGCGAAGGTCGTTATGAGCGCTCTAAAACTTTGTCGGTTAGTATTCCTGCAGGCGTTGATACAGGTGACCGAGTTCGTTTATCCGGTGAAGGTGAAGCGGGCGAAAATGGTGCCCCAGCGGGTGACTTGTATGTTCAAGTTCATGTGAAAGAACACCCTATTTTCCAACGTGAGCAAAATAACCTCTATTGTGAAGTCCCTATTAGCTTTACCCTAGCGGCTCTCGGTGGAGAAATAGAGGTTCCAACTTTAGACGGTCGTGTGAGCTTAAAAGTGCCGAACGAAACGCAAAGCGGACGGATGTTCAGAATGCGTGGTAAAGGTGTGAAGTCGGTTCGTGGTGGTCCAATTGGAGACTTGATCTGTAAGGTGATAGTTGAGACGCCAGTGAAGCTTAATGAGACTCAAAAACAATTGCTTCGAGATCTTGAAGATAGCTGTGGAGGCTCTGCCAGCAGTAAACATAAGCCTAAGGCTGAAGGCTTTTTTGATGGGGTAAAAAAGTTCTTTGATGACCTCACTAGCTAACGAGTTATAGATGAATAAGCGGCGATAGCCGCTTTTTTTATGTCTTCATTTTAGGGCTCGGAATTCTTAAATCGAATACTCAGGCGATATTGGTCTATGTTATGATTTTGGCAAAGGGTGCTTTGTGTGGCGAGGGCGGCGACCAGAGAATACTTATTATAGCGAGTCGAGGACACGACTTGTGGTTGATGGCAGAGTCCCTCCTTTTGTTCGTGACCAGAGCAATGGCTTTAGTGCCTTGGTCTTATCGTTGGCTCAAATGGTGGACTAGACTGAGGATATTGATATCTGGGTGGCTTGCTGCACTGTCAAATATGGAATTATTTCATGAATAAATCGCTTAAATTGGGGCTGTTAACCAGCTCATTGTTAGTTTTACTTAGCTGCTCTTCCTCGCCAACAGGGCGAAAGCGGGTATTACTTTATGATGACTCGGAAATGAGTTCATTGGGAGCCCAATCTTTTGATGAGATCAAAAAACAAGAGAAAATCTTTCACGATCCTGCGACCAATGCCTATGTGAGTTGCGTGGCGAATGCCGTGACCGCTGAGATCCCAGGTGACTATGGTCAACAACAATGGGAAGTTGTGGTTTTCGATTCAGAACAAGTGAACGCTTTCGCTTTACCTGGAGGGCATATTGGTGTTTACACGGGCTTAATTGAGCTTGCTGAAACACCGGATCAATTGGCGACAGTGATCGGCCATGAAATTTCTCACGTTTTAGCTGAACATAGTAATGAGCGCTTATCTCGCGGACAAATTGTTGGTGTTGGAACTGCGGTGGCTGCGGTGGCTATTGGGGTGAGTGACAGCATCGATAATAAAGGCTTGGCGATGGCGGCTCTTGGCTTAGGCGTACAATATGGGGTGATGTTGCCCTATGGCCGAACTCAAGAGAGCGAAGCCGATTTGATGGGTTTAGATTTAATGGCGAGCGCTGGTTTTGACCCAAAGGCTAGCGTGACTTTGTGGCAGAATATGGCAAAAGCTGGCGGAGCTTCGGTTCCTGAATTTCTTTCTACTCATCCCTCAAATACGACCCGAATTGGTGATTTAGAAACTCGGCTCCCGCGGGCGGAACAATTGACTAAGCAAGCTCTTGCGCAAGGGAAAAATCCGCAGTGCGTTCGGCCTGCTAAGCCTAGCTGAACGAATGAAAATCCAGTTAGCACAGGCTGCCGATGCTGCCGCTATTTGTTTGGTGCAGCGACGAAGTTGGCAACACGTTTATGACCATCAGTTGATAGAAAATATGTTGCAGGCTTTACCGGTCTCATTACATCAACGGTTGTGGATGCAGCGTATAGCCTCAACAGATTGTAGTACATGGACAGTGAATACCCCGCTTGTTTCAGGTTTGTTGATGTTAGAGCAAGTGGATCAGGAGCTCGAACTTGCTGCCCTGTATCTGGACCCCGATGCGATTGGTCAGGGTTGGGGAAGGCTGTTGTTCGAGCATGCCTGCCGTGAAGTAAAATCTAAAGCACTATATTGTTGGGTGATGGAAGACAACCACCATGCGCAAGGGTTTTACCAACACCTTGGTTTTGAATTTAGTGATGAGCGACGAGAATTTAATTTTTGTGGTAGTCATTTTATTCAAAAAAAGGCGCAATTAGTCCGCTAATCGCGGTTTTTATAGTAACTTTATGTTAACCTTTGTGGTTTTTAGCAAGTAGATTTAAGAGAGCAAATGAGCGATAAATATCAAGGCGCTGCTGCGCAAGCAAGTTATGGCTACGGCCTACAAATTGGTGAGCAAATTGGGCGTGCCGCATTCGATGGTTTAGAAGTAAACGCAATGCTAGATGGGATCCGTGACGTCATGCAAGGTGCGGAGCCGCAAGTTGAAGAGGCTTTAATTGCCGCAGCATTCCAAGAAATAACCAAAGAAATCGAAGCCAAGAAAGCCGAGCAACATAAAGATGCAATGGCAGAAGGCGAAAATTTCTTAATGGAAAATGGCCAACGCCCAGAAATCAATAAAACCGAAACAGGCCTTCAATATGAAGTCTTGGTTGAAGGTGATGGTGAAACGCCGAGCGCAAGCAGTAAAGTACAGGTTCATTATGAAGGTACTTTAATTTCTGGTGAAGTGTTCGACAGCTCGGTAAAACGAGGCCAGCCTGCAGAGTTTCCTGTGAATGGTGTTATTAAAGGTTGGACTGAAGCCCTACAGCGCATGAAAGTGGGTGATAAGTGGAAGCTATATATCCCGCAAGAACTTGCTTATGGCTCTCAAGGTGCTGGCGCAGCCATCCCTCCGTTTGCAGCTTTGGTATTTGAAGTTGAGTTATTAGCCATTCTTGGTTAATCGCCCCTTCTGTTGATAAACCGGCTTTATAGCCGGTTTTTTTGTGCCTGCGATCCCGGCGCAATAGGAATGGCTTGCGTGGCATCCTGCGATGTTTGGTATTTGCTTGACCCACTGTTTATATCAATCTAACTCATTATCAGTTGATTCTTATTGGACTACATCATCGCTCACTGCGTTATGCATCTTGTAATTTTAGCCGCTAGTTACGGCACTTACTGCCTCGTTAACGGCAGATTTATTCTGCGCAATAAGTTGATTATATAGCGAATCAGATTGGTATTAGATTTGCTGTTACTGCTAATTTGGGGGGAGAAGATTACTCTTCGTGGCTTTAGCTGAGGTGGTTTCAAATCATTGCGAAGCCTCGTTTTATCTTATCTGCTTTGCTATAGTCGACTCCAAATTGCGGTCGCAGAGTCTGATTCGAAAAGGAGAGTTAAAATGTCGCAAGTGAGAGTAGCGATTGTTGGATGCAATGGACGAATGGGGAAAAATTTACTGGAGGCTGTGAATCATAGTGATGCTGCGATCTTGGGGGCCGCAACAGAACGACCCGGTTCCAGTTTAATTGGGATTGATGTGGGTGACTTAGCGGGTTTTGGCAAGCTGAATATAGCGATTGTCGAGAACTTGGAACGAGTGAAAGATGACATCGATGTGATTATTGATTTTACCGCCCCAGCCGTTACCTTATCTCATGTTGAATGGGCTCGGGCTAACCACAAAAAGATGGTGATTGGCACCACTGGTTTTAGCGATGAACAAAAACAACAGCTAGAAGAAGCGGCTGACGATATTGCCATTATGTTTGCGCCGAATATGAGTGTTGGTGTGAACTTAGTCTTTAAGTTGTTGGAAATCGCAGCCCAAGTGATGGGAGATTACACCGACATTGAAATCATCGAAGGTCACCATCGACATAAAGTAGATGCGCCTTCGGGAACGGCTTTAGGGATGGGTGAGGTGATCGCTGACACCTTGGGCAGAGACCTGAAAAAAGTAGCCGTTTACGGTCGAGAAGGGATCACTGGCGAGCGTGATCGAGAGACGATTGGTTTTGCAACCATTCGTGCTGGAGATTTAGTGGGAGAACATACCGTGATGTTTGCCGATATTGGTGAGCGAGTTGAAATAACTCATAAAGCATCTAGTCGAATGACCTTCGCCAATGGCGCTGTAAGGGCTGCTGTGTGGTTACAAGATAAACCGTCGGGATTGTTTAATATGCGTGATGTATTAAATTTAAACGATTAAGGTTTTCTTATTGGATTTTAGAACGCCGCTTTGCGGCGTTTTTTTTTGGAGCTGAATTTAACTATCGATATAATATACTAAAATGACATTTGAAAGCGTTATCAACGAATGTTTTGAAATCGCTTTCAAGAATTATGTGCTTGATCGGCCTCACAAAGGTTATAAAAAATACAGGTAACTTACGCTGTGTTACATAAAGTTACGCTGAAGTCACAGTCCTTTTTTTGTTGAAATTCTACCTTATTGTCATCTCGTCCAATGGAAGGCGAGAACCAAAAAAATCTAAACAGAGTTGTTGAAGATTGGATTAGCAATGAGGAAAGGAAGGTTAACATGGACATAAAAATAACGAAGCTAGCAAAGCTCACCATGCCATTTATTGCGGCAGTAGCAATGATGGGTTGTGGGAGTAGTGATGAATCGAGTGGTTCAGGTAATAGTGGAGTGATTGATGGGCTGTACTCTGCCGCTGAAAATGAAGTCGTTATCTATTATAAGCGCGATGATGCACAGGCAAAGGTTAATGAATCAGCCTATGCAGGTTGGGGGCTGCATTTGTGGAATGGTGAGGGCTGTACCAGTACTGATTTGGAAGCGATGGGTGTCGCCGAAGCGGGAACGGATTGGTCTTCACCTTATCTTGCTACGGGTATTAGTGAAACTTACGGTGCCTATTATGTATTAAAAGTTGATCCCGATGCTAATGACCCATATCAGTGTATGAATTTTATTCTGCATAATGGAGATGACAAGGCATTTGGAAGTGCAAATTCAAAAGTAGAATTAACAAAATTGGGTGAGTCTCAAGGTTTATTCGGTTTTCATGGCAGTAGCGAGATTTTCTATGCGCCGATTGCTGAACGTCCGGTGGCAATTGATGGTGCTAAAGCGCACTGGGTGGATGCAAAAACCATCGCCTGGGAATCTGTTGGTAGCGCGAGTTCTTTAGAGCTACGCTATGATCTTGAAAATAAAATCGCAATGGATCCAGAAACCAAAGAAGTTAGCGGTGGTACCGCAGTTACTTTGAGTGAAGGAACCTTGAGTGATGCAGTTAAAAAGCGTTTTCCACATTTAGCGAGTTTAGCCGCGGCCAGTATTGACGTTGATGATGCAACGCTTAAAACTATTTTGAAGAGCCAAATTGTGGTGGTGGCAAAAAATGCCGAAGGGAAAGCGACCGCAGCCACTCAAGTGCAAAAAGCGGGGGTGATTGACGCTGTGTTTGTACAGGGTGACAAAGGTGCTCTGTCGGAAGAGCTCGGTGCTATTGTGAGCGATGATGGTGTGACCTTTAAGGTGTGGGCACCTACGGCGCAAAATCTAAAACTGTATCTGTATGACGACCAACTCAAGGCTTTTGGTCAGCCTGTTGTGATGACTCAAGCTGCAAACGGCGTGTGGTCGGCTCAGCAATCGGACGTCGTTGGTAAATACTATCGCTATGAAGTGACGGTTTATCATCCTACAACCAGTAACATTGAAACGCGTATGGTGACCGACCCTTACTCCTTAAGTTTGTCGGCTAATTCCGCTTATTCTCAAGTGGTTGATTTAGAGTCTAAGGATTTAAAACCTACGGGTTGGGACAGTGATGAAGTACCCAAGCTAGCCAAAGATATTGACCATGTACTCTATGAATCTCATCTGCGTGATTTTAGCGCCAGTGATAGTCTTGGTACCAAGGCATACAATGGTAAGTACTTAGCTTTGACGGAAGCTGAACGGGATTCGGTAGTTCATCTTAAAGAGTTGCAACAAGCTGGATTAACCACCTTACATATTATGCCTGCCTTTGATATTGCAACAGTAGATGAAGACCCCGATAAGGTGGTGAACATCACCGATACTGTGGCTAAGCTATGTGACTTAAAACCCAGTGCTCAAGTTTGTGAGACTGCCGATAAAGGCAAAGTTATTGAAGATCTATTAGATTCTTACGACCCAACCACGGGTGACGCACAAGCACTGATGGGGGATTTACGTGCTTTAGATAGTTTTAACTGGGGTTATGACCCTTATCATTACACCGTGCCTGAAGGTAGTTACGCAACAGATGCAGAAGGCACGACTCGGATCAAAGAGTTCCGAGAAATGGTGAAGGCAACTCACGATATGGGACTGCAGGTTGTTATGGATGTAGTGTATAACCATACCAATGCTTCGGGAGTAGAGGATAAGTCGGTACTCGATAAAATTGTCCCCGGATACTATCATCGTCGAAACCCTAATACTGGCGATGTGGAAACCTCAACCTGTTGTGACAACACTGCTACCGAAAATCTGATGATGGGTAAACTAATGACCGACTCATTAGTGACTTGGGCTAAAGAGTATAAAATTGATGGTTTCCGTTTTGATTTGATGGGGCATCAGCCGAAAGATTTAATGGTTGATTCTTTGGCTGCAGTTAGAAAAGTGGATGATGATACTTATTTCTATGGGGAAGGCTGGGACTTCGGTGAAGTCTCTAATAACGCTCGTTTCGAGCAATCAACCCAATGGAATATGGCCGGCACTGGTATTGGTACCTTCTCCGATCGTTTACGCGACGCGGTACGTGGAGGGAGTCCATTTGATAGTGGTGATGGCATTCGTAAAACTCAAGGCTTTGGTAATGCGGACACGCTGAACGATCTCAATTCCGATGCGGATAGCTTCCGTGCTGATGCACTCCACAATCAAGACTTAATTCGTTTGGGAATGGCTGGCAACTTACAGAAATTTGTGTTGTTGGATGCAGAGGGGAATACCAAGCGCGGTGAAGATGTCGATTATAACGGCGCAAAAGCGGGTTATACACTGAGTCCTTCGGAAAATATCTCCTATGTTTCTAAGCACGATAACCAAACGCTTTGGGATAACAATGCCTATAAAGCGACCACTGGAACTTCCCCCGCGGATCGTGCCCGGATGCAAACGGTGAGTTTATCGACGGTGATGTTAGGTCAAGGGATCCCATTTATTCACATGGGATCTGAATTACTGCGTTCTAAGTCGATGCAACGAGATAGTTATGATTCGGGTGATTGGTTTAACCGAGTCGACTTCTCAGGTCAAAGCAATAACTGGAATGTAGGCCTACCGAGAGCCGATAAAGATGAGGCAAACTGGGACTTAATCAAGAAGATTATCGCCGACCAGACGACGCAAGTTAAGCCTGCTGATATCGCATTAACTAAAGAGCAGTTCCTTGAGTTATTAAAAATACGCTCAGGGAGTGAACTATTTAGATTGAAAGATGCGGATGCGGTTAAAGCGAGGGTTGATTTCCGCAACGTTGGTAAAGAACAGGTGCAAGGCCTGATCGTGATGTCGATTGATGATGGCACGAGTGCTGGCTCAGACTTGGATGCAAACAATGATGCGATTGTTGTGGTACTGAATGCTACAGATGAGGAGCAAAGCTTTGAAATAGCGGGTGCTAGCGGTTTTGAGTTACACCCCGTTCAGAAAAATTCTGCTGATGATGTTGTGCAAGGCGCAAGTTTCGCTAACGCAAGCTTTACTGTGCCAGCACGCACCACCGCGGTATTTGTACAACCGCAAGATGGCGCGCAAGGTGCCGGTTTACCAGTGAATACCAGTAATAAAGACTTAACCACAATACCGCCATTTAACCAGACCGTTTATGTGAAAGGTAGTATGAATGACTGGGCCGATAACGATGACTATGCCATGACCTTTAAAGGGGATGGCATCTATGAGTTGACGGTTAGTTTGAATGCCAATGATGGTTATGAGTTTAAGTTTGCTGATTCATCTTGGTCGAGCCCAAATATTGGCTGTGATTGGGCGACTCAGGCCGAAACTTCAATTAGTTTAGGTGATGCGGAAAACTGTAAATTGCCAGTAAGCGAAGACGGTCTGTATAAGTTCACTTTAGATGCGAAATATGTACAAACTGACAGTGAGGATGATAAAGCGATTGTTTCAGTAACAAAATCTGAGCAAAGCTTAACTCCAACTTATAGCTCCGATATTTTCTTGCGCGGAACCATTACCACTTGGGATACGCCTGCAGAGGATTCAAGTGCCAAATTTGCTTACACTGCTACTAATACTTATCGTTTGACCTTGGACCTTACGGTTGGAGATTACGAGATGAAGATTGCAGATGCAGCGTGGACCGCAGCTGTTAATTTTGGGGCAGATACTAGCGTCGCTCTAGACTCACCAGTGACTTTAGATGGCGGTAGCGCAAGTGCCAATATGAAGTTCTCGGTTACGGAAGCGGGGAGTTATACTTTCACACTTAATACCGCTAATGCGGATGCACCAGTGTTAACTGTGAGCCAATAACAAAATTTCTTAAACTGATTAATTGCCGACCCTTAAGGTCGGCTTTTTTATGCGCAATAAATTTCAGTTGGTTTACATAGTTATTACATTTATTGTTATTTGATGAATGAAGTACAGGCCCAAGACTGAATTGATAAGCTTGTGTCAGAACGTTGTAGGTGAAAATCCGCTTTTTGTTTAGTAAAAGTTGTTAGAATATTTATGTGGATAATTAGCATTCTTATATTATTGTTTTTATCATTTTAAGTTTTCAATTGGAGTGGGAAAATTGTATTTATCGCTATTAAAGTCGTATTTTCAGCTAAATAACTTATTTTCATAAGTTTGTATAAAAAACAATAGATCTCTTGCCTTATCTCTTCTATAATCCGCGGAATTTGCCAAATTTTTATTGTGTTGGGCTAAAGTTAGGCTTTAGTTCAACTTTGTCGTATCGACAATTCTTTGTTAGGAGGTTGCCTTGAGCAAATCAGCGCTGCTGGTATTAGAAGACGGTACCGTGTTCCGTGGTACTGCAATCGGAGCCAATGGAAGTGCCGTTGGAGAAGTTGTTTTTAATACTTCGATGACCGGATATCAAGAAATTTTAACTGACCCTTCATACGCTCGCCAAATAGTCACCCTCACTTACCCCCATATTGGAAACTACGGAACAACACCTGAAGATGAAGAGTCTTCGAGTATTCATGCCTGTGGTTTAGTGATTCGTGATTTACCTTTGTTAGCGAGCAATTTCCGCAGCCAGCAAAGTTTGAGTGAATATTTAGAGTCTCGTAATGTGGTGGGGATCGCTGACATTGATACCCGTAAGTTAACCCGTATTTTACGAGAGAAAGGTGCTCAGGCGGGTTGTATTGTGGCTGGGGAAGATCTGGACGAAGCAAAAGCTCTAGCGGACGCGAAAGCTTTTCCGGGTCTAAAGGGCATGGATTTGGCCAAAGAAGTGACAACTTTGGAGTCTTATCCCTGGGCGCAAGGCAGTTGGGACTTAGCCAATGGCTTACCGGCAGACAGTGAAGAGAATAAATTTCATGTGGTTGCTTACGACTTTGGCGTGAAGCGTAATATTTTACGTATGTTGGTTGACCGAGCTTGTAAGTTGACCGTGGTTCCAGCACAAACGCCCGCCGAAGATGTTTTGGCACTTAAGCCGGATGGTATCTTCTTATCAAACGGCCCCGGTGATCCAGAGCCATGTGATTATGCCATTGCGGCGGTTCAACGCTTCCTCGAAACAGATATCCCCGTATTTGGGATCTGTTTAGGCCATCAAATTCTTGCTTTAGCCAGTGGCGCTAAAACCGTGAAGATGAAATTTGGTCATCATGGTGGGAACCATCCGGTGAAAGACATTAAGCAGAATCGAGTCATGATTACCGCACAAAACCACGGTTTTGCCGTTGACGAAAAAACCTTGCCAGATACGCTAACAATGACCCACTTCTCACTGTTTGACCAAAGCTTACAGGGTATTCATCGCACCGATAAGCCTGCGTTTAGTTTTCAGGGTCATCCTGAAGCGAGCCCTGGTCCGCATGATGCAGCGCCATTGTTTGACCATTTCATTGAATTAATTGAGCAGCGCCTTAACGGCCAAGCGTAGGTAGAGAGCAGCAGAACTTATGCCAAAACGTAATGATATAAAAAGCATTTTGATATTGGGCGCAGGCCCGATTGTTATCGGCCAGGCCTGTGAGTTTGACTACTCTGGTGCCCAGGCTTGTAAGGCCTTGCGTGAAGAGGGTTACCGAGTCATTTTGGTTAACTCTAACCCCGCGACCATTATGACTGACCCGGAGATGGCTGATGCCACCTACATCGAACCGATTCATTGGGAAGTTGTAGAACGAATTATCGCCAAAGAACGTCCGGATGCAGTTCTGCCGACGATGGGTGGTCAAACCGCATTGAACTGTGCGCTAGAGCTTGAGAGCAAGGGCGTACTCGAAAAATACAATGTTGAAATGATTGGTGCTACGGCGGACGCGATTGATAAAGCAGAAGATCGCAGCCGTTTCGACAAGGCTATGAAAAGTATTGGTTTAGCTTGTCCAAATGCCGGTATTGCCCATTCTATGGAAGAGGCTTACAAGGTCTTAGACGAAGTCGGCTTCCCTTGTATTATTCGACCCTCTTTCACCATGGGGGGTACTGGTGGCGGTATCGCTTATAACAAAGAAGAGTTCGATGAAATTTGTACTCGAGGCTTAGACCTTTCTCCAACCAGTGAGTTATTGATTGACGAAAGTTTAATTGGTTGGAAAGAGTACGAGATGGAAGTGGTTCGTGATAAAAACGACAACTGTATCATTGTCTGTGCTATTGAAAACTTCGACCCAATGGGCGTACACACCGGTGACTCAATCACGGTTGCTCCTGCACAAACGCTTTCTGACAAAGAATACCAATTGATGCGTAATGCCTCGTTAGCGGTTTTACGCGAAATTGGCGTAGAAACAGGTGGCTCTAACGTTCAGTTTGGGATTTGTCCAAACACTGGCCGTATGGTGATTATTGAGATGAACCCGCGGGTATCGCGCTCATCTGCACTCGCGTCTAAAGCAACTGGTTTCCCCATCGCAAAAATTGCAGCTAAGTTAGCCGTAGGCTTTACCCTTGATGAGCTGCAAAACGATATTACCGGTGGTCAGACACCTGCGTCGTTTGAGCCTTCCATTGACTATGTAGTCACTAAAATCCCTCGCTTTAACTTTGAGAAGTTTGCTGGTGCTAACGACCGCTTAACCACCCAAATGAAGTCGGTGGGTGAGGTGATGGCGATTGGTCGTAACCAACAAGAGTCACTGCAAAAAGCGCTACGCGGTCTAGAAGTTGGGGTGGATGGTTTTGACCCGATTGTTGATTTAAATGCGCCTGATGCCATGGAAACTATTCGTCACGAATTGCAAAACGTAGGCTGTGACCGTATCTGGTATATCGCAGACGCATTCCGTGCGGGAATGAGCGTTGAAGATATCTTTGGCCTGACCAATATTGACCGCTGGTTTTTGGTGCAAATTGAAGACATCGTGCTACTAGAAAATCAAGTTGCCAAAGCAGGCGTTGCTAGCCTAGATGAGGCGACGATGCGCAAACTCAAACGCAAGGGCTTTGCCGATGCGCGTTTGGCAAAGCTTACTGGGGTGTCTGAGAAAGAAATTCGTAAACTACGTCACCGTTTAGAAGTGCTACCGGTTTACAAACGGGTTGATACTTGTGCCGCAGAATTTGCTACTGATACTGCGTACATGTATTCAACTTATGATGAAGAATGTGAAGCCAATCCTACGAACAATAAAAAAATCATGGTTTTAGGTGGCGGTCCTAACCGTATTGGTCAAGGTATTGAATTCGACTACTGTTGTGTTCATGCAGCGCTTGCGATGCGAGAAGATGGTTACGAAACCATTATGGTGAACTGTAACCCAGAAACGGTATCGACCGATTATGATACTTCTGACCGCTTGTACTTTGAGCCGGTAACCTTAGAAGACGTACTGGAAATTGTTCGTGTTGAGCAGCCAACTGGGGTGATTGTGCAGTATGGTGGCCAAACGCCGCTTAAGCTCGCACGTGAGCTAGAAGCGGCTGGCGTGCCGATTATTGGTACTTCGCCTGACGCGATTGACCGCGCCGAAGATCGTGAGCGTTTCCAACTAGCTGTCGATCGTTTGAAGCTGAAACAGCCTGAGAATGATACGGTAACCACGACGGAAGATGCCCTTATTTCTGCAGAGCGTATTGGTTACCCCTTAGTGGTACGTCCTTCTTATGTGTTAGGCGGACGAGCCATGGAAATTGTTTATGACGAAATCGATTTACGTCGCTACTTCAAAGAAGCGGTTAGTGTATCGAATGACTCGCCGGTACTGCTTGATAGCTTCCTAAATGATGCCATTGAAATCGATATTGATGCCATTTGTGACGGTAAAGATGTGGTGATTGGCGGCATTATGGAGCACATTGAGCAAGCGGGAGTTCACTCGGGTGATTCTGCCTGTTCATTGCCTGCTTATACCTTAAGCCCACAAATTCAAGACCGAATGCGTGAACAGGTGAAGGCCTTAGCTTTAGAGCTGGGTGTGATTGGCTTAATGAATACCCAGTTTGCAGTGAAAGATGACGAAATTTACTTAATCGAAGTCAACCCTCGTGCTGCGCGCACCGTGCCATTTGTTTCTAAGGCAACTGGGGTTCCAATTGCTAAAGTGGCTGCTCGGGTTATGGCTGGTAAATCCTTAGCTGAGCAGGGCATTACTAGAGAAGTGATCCCACCTTTTTATTCTGTTAAAGAAGTGGTATTGCCGTTTAACAAATTCCACGGTGTTGACCCTATCTTAGGCCCTGAAATGCGTTCTACGGGTGAAGTGATGGGGGTAGGTGATACTTTCGCTGAAGCCTACGCTAAAGCTGAGCTAGGGATTGGCAATGACGGACCGAAGAGTGGTCGTGTGTTGTTGTCGGTGCGTAATTCCGATAAGAAGCGGGTGGCAGAGCTTGCGGCTAAGCTGGTCGAGTTGGGTTATCAACTCGATGCTACTCACGGTACAGCTGTGGCGCTTGGCGAAGCGGGTATTAATCCTCGTTTGGTGAATAAGGTACACGAAGGTCGGCCACACATTTTGGACCGTTTAAAAAATGGTGAGTACAGTTATGTCATCAATACCACTGAAGGGCGTCAATCTATCGAAGATTCTCGTCAATTGCGGCGGGCTGCTTTGGTGCAAAAAATAAACTATACCACTACCTTAAACGGGGCCTTTGCAACTTGTTTAGCACATAATGCCGATGACCGTGGTACTGTGACTTCCCTCCAAGATTTGCATAAACGTATAGTGTAATCATTAGTAATCGCGATGACTTTGGCGGTGAATCACTTCACCGCAGCTTAAAATCGCGTTACACTGCACCTATAAATAAAAGTAAATTGGCTGTCATCGACAGCCAATTTTTTTCTGTTTTTCTTGTTTGATTGAGTTAGTGAATATGAAACCTGTTCCAATGACGGTGCGCGGAGCGACGCAATTACGTGAAGAGTTAGAACATCTGAAAACGGTTGTTCGCCCTAGAATTATTGAAGATATTGCCACTGCTCGTGAGCATGGTGATTTAAAAGAAAATGCTGAATATCATGCGGCTCGCGAGCAGCAAGGTTTTTGTGAAGGCCGAATTCAAGATATTGAAGGCAAGTTGAGTAATGTTCAGGTGATTGACGTTACGAAGATAGTGAATGCTGGTAAAGTGATTTTTGGTGCCACGGTCACCTTGTTAAATGTTGAGACCGATAAAGAAGTTACCTATGGTATTGTGGGTGATGATGAGGCTGATTTTAAAAAGAATCTTATTTCAGTTAATTCACCAATTGCCAGAGCGTTGATCGGTAAAGAAATGGATGACTGTGTCAATGTGATTACCCCTGGCGGTGAAGTTGAATACGAAATTGTTAATGTTGAATATAAATAACCTAGTTATTTGATTCACTTAAACGCAGCAATTTGCTGCGTTTTTTGTTGGAGATGCGCAGTGTTAGATATTGATTACTCGAAATACGATGCTTTAATTTTTGATATGGATGGGACTTTAGTTGATTCGATGCCTGCGCATTTAGCGGCTTGGGAACAGGCCTTGGCAAAGCAAAATTTACCCGCATATATCGACTTTATCGGCCAACGAGGCGGTATGCCGACCTTAAAAATTGCCCAACAATATCAGCAGCATTTTCAGCTCACACTCGATGCTCAGCAGTTATTGATGGATAAGCGAGCCTGCTTTGAAGGCCACTGGGAACAGGTAAATAAGATAGAAGTGACTTGCCAACTCTTGGATCGCTTTAAAGGGCATAAGCGCTTTGCATTGGGAACAGGAGCCGAGCGAGTTAATATGCAGCGTATTATGGATAATTTAAATTTAACTGGACATTTTTCGGCTTTGGTCAGTGCCGATGATGTGAATGCGCATAAGCCCGAACCTGATACCTTTCTTGAAGCCGCAAGGCGGTTGAATGTGCCTGCCAAACGCTGTTTGGTGTTTGAAGATACTCCTTTTGGCTTACAGGCCGCACAAAATGCGAAAATGGATTGTGTGCTAGTGAAAGATTTTAGTTTGGCTGAGTTTGTTGCCGCAGGTTAAATAAATGCGAGCGTTTGTTGTATCAGGTGGTGATACTCGTTGACGATTTCGCTTCGTTGGCTAAGGCATATAGAGATAGTTACTCAGCGCCATGAGCCTTTATATACTCGGTAATCGCTCGAAATTTATCGGTAAAACGGCTGCTCGTCGAGTCGGGGCAAAGAGGTGTTTTAGTTGGCAATCGATGGGAGCATACCCGCGAAAAAAGCTGGGTGTTGCTCTTAAACTAACGCGTTGTTTCTCGCATCATTGATGACTTGCTGCAGTAACCGCCATCAGAGTTGGTTAATTTCATGCAAAATAGGGTGCTAGCCAGCATCCAAGCTCAGCGTTTTCTCAAGTACTGAAATTTGCAGTATAAAAAAGCGGCTATTGCCGCTTTTTTTATTTCTTAGGTAATTCTATTTTTTGCGCTTCACTCGGGCGGTAAAGAATTAAAATGTGACCAATCACTTGGACCTTGACCGCTTCCGCCTTGCTGACGATGGTATCGGCAATTAATTGTTTCATTTCTCTGTCGTCGGTTGCAATTTTCACCTTAATCAGCTCGTGATGCGCCAAGGCGATATCAATTTCTGCTAGAATTCCTTCGGTGAGTCCATTCGACCCAAGCATCACAACTGGCTTAAGGTTATGAGCCAAGGATTTTAGGTGCTGTTTTTGTTTGTTAGTCAGTCGCATGAAACTTTCTGCTTACTCGGGGTTGAAAAAGGCACATTCTAGCGCCATCTATGGATGAATACTATTTTATAATCACTATACGGTGTGGTTTTGTAACTATAGTGGAAACTATCTGTGACCAATAAAAAACATACGGCGAGCTCCAAACGCTGGTTAACCGAACATTTTGATGATCATTATGTTCAAAAAGCTCAGAAACTTGGGCTGCGTTCTCGCGCAGTGTTTAAGATAGAAGAGATCCAAAATAAAGATAAGTTATTAAAACCTGGTATGACGGTGGTTGATTTAGGTGCCGCTCCTGGCGGTTGGTCGCAATATTGTGTTGAGCAACTGGGCTTGAATGGGCATGTAATTGCTTGCGATATCTTACCAATGGACCCGATTGCTGGCGTTGATTTCTTATGCGGAGATTTTCGTGAAGAAGACGTGTTAAATGCTCTGCTCGAACGAGTCGGTGAGAAGAAAGTAGATGTGGTGCTTTCTGATATGGCACCGAATATGAGTGGTAATAGTAATGTTGACCAATCACGAGCGATGTATCTGGTTGAGTTAGCTTTAGAGATGTGCCGGGAAGTATTAGCCCCCAAAGGCTGCTTTGTGGTGAAGGTGTTTCAAGGTGAAGGCTTTGATCGATATCTGCAAGATGTGCGTTCTATGTTCAGTAGTGTAAAAACGCGCAAACCAGATTCCTCTAGGGCTCGCTCTAGAGAGGTCTATATAGTAGCTAGTGGCTTTAAACTATAGTACGCTAGGTAATAATTCGTATTTAAATAACCGATGAGGTTTTCGTCTTGAGTGACATGGCAAAAAATCTGATTCTGTGGCTAGTGATTGCGGTTGTATTGATGTCCGTATTTCAAAGCTTTAGTCCTGATTCAAACAATGGTCGGCAAATGGATTACTCAACCTTTGTTAAGGATGTGAATCAAGAGCAGATCCGTGAAGTGAGAATTAGTGGGCAAGATATTAAAGGTACTAAGCGTACTGGCGAGCAGTTTACCACCATTATTCCTTTACACGACAAAGACTTACTAAATGATTTGATTAATCATAATGTGAAAGTGTTGGGCGAGCAGCCAGAAGAGCAAGGCATGTTGGCGCAGATCTTCATCTCGTGGTTCCCTATGTTACTGCTGATTGGGGTATGGATATTCTTCATGCGTCAAATGCAAGGCGGCGGTGGTAAAGGGGCAATGTCTTTTGGTAAAAGCAAAGCACGCTTGATGAGCGAAGATCAAATTAAGACTAATTTTGCTGACGTAGCTGGTTGTGATGAAGCAAAAGAAGAAGTTGCTGAGTTAGTCGATTACTTGCGTGACCCAACTAAATTCCAAAAACTGGGCGGAAAAATTCCCACTGGTATTTTGATGGTAGGTCCTCCTGGTACAGGTAAAACGCTACTCGCCAAAGCGATTGCTGGTGAAGCAAAAGTACCTTTCTTTACCATTTCTGGTTCAGACTTCGTTGAAATGTTTGTTGGTGTGGGTGCCTCACGGGTACGAGACATGTTTGAACAAGCTAAAAAGTCAGCGCCCTGTATTATTTTCATCGATGAAATCGATGCAGTTGGTCGCCAGCGTGGAGCTGGTCTCGGCGGCGGACATGATGAGCGTGAACAGACTTTAAACCAAATGTTAGTCGAAATGGATGGTTTTGAAGGTAACGAAGGGATTATTGTGATTGCGGCAACCAACCGCCCCGATGTACTTGACCCCGCTTTGTTACGTCCTGGTCGATTTGACCGTCAGGTCACTGTTGGTTTACCAGATATTCGCGGTCGTGAGCAGATCCTTAAAGTCCATATGCGTAAAGTGCCTTTAGGCGATGGCGTCGATCCAAGTGTCATTGCTCGTGGAACGCCTGGTTTTTCTGGTGCCGATTTGGCTAACCTGGTCAATGAAGCCGCATTATTCGCTGCTCGTGGTAGTAAGCGAGTGGTCGCCATGGAAGAGTTTGAAAAAGCCAAAGACAAAATCATGATGGGTGCTGAGCGCAAGTCAATGGTGATGACTGAAAGCGAAAAAGAAATGACAGCCTATCACGAAGCGGGTCATGCGATTGTTGGCCGCTTGGTGCCAGAGCATGATCCAGTTTATAAGGTGAGTATTATACCACGTGGCCGCGCACTGGGGGTAACCATGTACCTGCCTGAGCAGGATCGGGTGAGCCATAGTAAACAGCATCTTGAGAGCATGATCTCGAGTTTGTATGGCGGACGCCTCGCGGAGCGGATTATTTATGGTGATGAGAAAGTTTCCACAGGTGCCAGTAATGATATCGAACGCGCCACTGAAATTGCTCGTAAAATGGTGACTCAGTGGGGCCTGTCGGAATCGATGGGGCCATTGTTGTACGCTGATGAAGAAGGTGAAGTGTTCTTAGGGCGTACTGCAGCGAAAACCAAGCATATGTCCGACGATACTGCGAAAGCCATTGATCTTGAAATTCGCTCGGTCATTGATCGTAATTATCACCGTGCTGAATCCTTGCTTGCAGAAAATATAGATATTTTGCATGCCATGAAAGACACTTTGATGAAATACGAGACGATTGATGCGAAACAGATTGATGATTTGATGATGCGTAAAACGCCTCGTCCACCAGCGGATTGGGATGATGGAGACACTCCTTCTAAAGCGGATATTAAGCCAGATGACAACTCGTCTGATTCGGTAGATCAGCCTAAGTCTATGGGCGAAGATCCAGCACAGTAATTGCTCATTGAGCTATTAGCCCTGTAAGTTACTTACAGGGCTTTTTTATAAGTAAAATGATATGACACAATCCTTTCAAATTGGCCCTCACCAATTCACTCGTCCAGTTATCATGGGCATTCTTAATGTTACCCCTGATTCATTTTCAGATGGTGGTCAGTACCTCTCTAAGCAGCGGGCATTGCAGCGAGTTGAACAAATGTTGGCTGAGGGTGCCGACATTATCGATATTGGCGGGGAATCAACTCGCCCTGGCGCGCCAGCGGTGAGCCTAGAAGACGAATTAGCCCGCACCGTAGACTTAGTTGCGGCGATTAAACAGCGCTTTTCATGCCTGGTATCTATCGATACCAGCAAGGCTGAAGTGATGCGTCAAACGGTATTAAATGGCGCTGACATGATTAATGACATTTGTGCACTGAGTCAGCCTCAAGCATTGGAAGTCGCGGCAGAGCTAGCGGTACCCGTTTGCTTAATGCATATGCAAGGGCAACCAAGAACCATGCAGGCGAATCCAGAATATAAGGATGTTGTTACAGAGGTGATTGATTATCTAAAAATGCGAGTTGAGAACTGTGTAGCAGTAGGAATCGTTCGTTCTAATATAATTGTTGATCCTGGCTTTGGTTTTGGTAAGAGCGTACAGCATAATTATCAACTGTTAGCGCGCTTAGCCGAGTGTCAACAGTTGCAACTGCCAGTGTTGGCCGGTATGTCTCGTAAAAGCATGTTTGGTAAGTTGCTGGATCGGCCGACGGAACAGTTGTTGGCTGCGAGTATTGCCGGCGTTATGCTGGCTGCTGAACAAGGGGCGCAGATCTTTCGTGTGCATGATGTGCAAGCCACGGCTGACGCTTTAAAGGTTTTTTCTATGGTACAGATGAGTAAATAATGACAAGAAAATATTTTGGCACGGATGGTGTCCGCGGTAAGGTGGGTGATTACCCAATTACCCCAGAATTTGCATTAAAATTGGGTTGGGCTGCAGGGAAGGTATTGTCGAGTACTGGTACTCGAAAAGTATTAATTGGCAAAGACACGCGGATTTCTGGTTATATGTTGGAATCGGCCCTAGAAGCAGGTTTATCCGCAGCCGGTGTTCAAGCCAGTTTTGTGGGGCCTATGCCCACTCCTGCGGTGGCTTATCTAACACGCACCTTTAGAGCCGAAGCTGGCATTGTGATTAGCGCTTCACATAATCCTTATTACGATAACGGCATTAAATTTTTCTCTGCGGGTGGAACCAAGTTACCTGACGATGTTGAACTGGCGATTGAGGCAGAGCTGGACAATCCCATGACTTGTGTCGATTCAGCCAACTTGGGGAAAGCCAGACGTATTGAAGATGCGGCTGGTCGTTATATCGAATTTTGCAAGAGTACTTTTCCTAACAAATTTAGTCTCGCGGGCTTAAAAATTGTGGTTGATTGTGCGCATGGTGCGACTTACCACATTGCGCCGAAGGTCTTCAGTGAACTGGGTGCCGAGGTTGTCGCTATTGGTAACCAACCCAATGGGTTAAACATCAATGACAAGTGTGGTGCGACCGATACCCGTTTATTGGCGGAGCAAGTATTAGAGCATCAAGCAGATTTAGGCATTGCCCTCGATGGTGACGGTGACCGCGTCATGATGATTGACCAATATGGTGTCGAAGTTGATGGTGATGAGATCCTTTATATTTTAGCCAAAGATGCCCAATTAGGTCAGCGCCTAAGCGGTGGTGTTGTGGGGACTCTGATGAGTAATTTGGCGCTTGAGCAAGCCTTTTTGGGCATGGATATTCCGTTTAGTCGTGCCAAAGTTGGTGACCGCTATGTCATGGAGCAGCTGTCTGAGAAAGGTTGGTTTTTCGGTGGAGAAAACTCAGGCCATATCATATGTTTAGGACATACCACCACTGGTGATGGTATTGTTGCCGCTTTACAAGTATTAGCGGCGATGTTGGCTCAAAAACAAAGCCTACGTGGTTTGTTGGCTGAGCTCACTCTTTATCCTCAGTTATTGGTGAATGTTCGTTTTAAAGGTGAGTCGGATCCCTTAAATAGTGAGCTGGTTAAATTAGCGCAGGCGAAAGCTGAACAACAATTGGCCGATAGTGGCCGAGTTTTATTGCGCAAGTCTGGAACCGAGCCGTTATTAAGAGTGATGGTCGAAGGGGCTGATTCAGCTCTGGTTGAGCAATGTGCCAATGATATTGCCGAAGCCGTGCGCGCCGCATGTGCTTAATATTTGTTTGAAGTGCACGATATTTAAACGGTTGAACGAAGAATGTGACTTTTTTTAAGTTGTCGCTTGTATTAAACGCATAGGTTCGCTAATATCTCGCCCGCTTTGGTGACTTGTGTTTCACTAATTGACGGTCGGAATAATGACCGACCCACACTTAGGTGAAAGAGAATGTACGAAATTTTATTAGTAGTTTATTTGTTAGTGGCATTGTCGTTGATTGGTCTCGTATTGATCCAACAAGGCAAAGGCGCTGATATGGGTGCATCTTTTGGTTCCGGTGCATCTAACACAGTATTCGGTTCTTCTGGTTCTGGTAACTTCTTAACTCGTTCAACCGCTATTTGTGCAATGTTATTTATTTTTATCAGCTTGGCGTTAGGCAACCTTTCAGCCAAACAAAGTAAACAAGTTGATGAGTGGAGCGATTTGTCTCAGCCAATTGCTGAGCAAGTAGTACCTGAAGGTGATGTACCAGCATTGCCGGCTACACCAGGTAGTGACGTTCCAAACTAGTTTAAACTGCCGAGGTGGTGGAATTGGTAGACACGCTACCTTGAGGGGGTAGTGTCCTATGGACGTGCGGGTTCAAGTCCCGCTCTCGGCACCAATAGTTATTTTTGCATCCTTGACGAGTGATTGATATAATCTTCGGCAATTCGGACGCGGGATGGAGCAGTCTGGTAGCTCGTCGGGCTCATAACCCGAAGGTCGTCGGTTCAAATCCGGCTCCCGCAACCAACTATTCAACACCTAGTGTGAATAGTTTTTAAAGGCTCAGAAATTTAAAAGCCCCGCTTCATCGGGGCTTTTTGTTATTTTTTCGCCGCACCTTAGGTGCTAGAACTGGGCTATTACGCCCTTTTTTTGTTTCTGGAGGGAAACCTTGGCAACTGTAGAACAAAGACTCACTGACATGCTTACACCAGCGGTTGAAGCGCTAGGGTTTGAGTTGTTAGGCATCGAATACGTAAGTGCTGGCAAGCATTCTATTGTTCGTCTTTTCATCGACCATGAAGATGGGATTAATGTAGACAATTGCGCGGATGTTAGTCGACAAGCTAGCGCCATATTGGATGTAGAAGATCCAATTAGTACAGAATATAACCTTGAGGTGTCATCTCCTGGTTTAGAACGTCCTCTGTTTAAAGCAGAGCATTATCAACGTTTTATTGGCGAAATTGTATTTATTCAATTACGTATGCCAGTGAGTAACCGTCGAAAATGGCAGGGCGAAATCATTGCTGTTGAAGACGACACCGTCGTGCTCGCAGTTGCATCAGAACAACATCGGATAGCGCTAGGCAACGTGCAAAAAGCGCATCTAGTTCCCCAATTTGATTGAAGAGGGTGAGGAATGAACAAAGAAGTCTTGTTGGTTGTTGACGCGGTATCGAATGAAAAAGCATTGCCGCGTGAGAAGATTTTTGAAGCTATGGAAGTGGCTTTAGCTACAGCAACCAAGAAAAAATACGAAGGTGATATCGAAGTTCGTGTCGATATTGACCGAAAAGACGGTAGTTTTGAAACGTTCCGTCGCTGGCGAGTGGTAGAAAATCAAGAAGCCATTGAAAATCCATATCGTGAAATCACCCTAGATGCGGCTCAATATGAAGAGCCTAGTATCGAACTTGGTGATTACGTTGAGGAACAAATTGAGTCGGTTGTATTTGACCGGATTACCACGCAAACAGCTAAGCAAGTTATTGTTCAAAAAGTACGTGAAGCAGAACGTGCTCAAGTGGTCGAACAGTACTTTGATCAAGTGAATGAATTAGTAACCGGTATTGTTAAAAAAGTAAGCCGCGAAAATATCATTGTTGATTTAGGCAATAATGCAGAAGCGGTTATTCATCGCGAAGAATCGCTACCGCGTGAAGCGTTTCGTCCCGGTGACCGAGTGCGCGGTTTGCTTTACGAAGTGAAGCCGGAAGCTCGCGGTGCTCAGTTATTTATGAGCCGTACTCGCCCGGAAATGTTGATTGAGTTATTCCGCATTGAAGTTCCAGAAATCGCTGAAGAGATGATCGATCTCGTCGCGGCTGCTCGTGATCCTGGTTCTCGTGCAAAAATTGCGGTGAAGAGTAATGATCGACGCATTGATCCTGTGGGTGCTTGTGTTGGTATGCGTGGTGCACGTGTTCAAGCCGTCTCGGGTGAGTTGGATAATGAGCGTGTTGATATTGTATTATGGGATGACAACGCCGCACAGTTTGCGATTAACGCGATGGCTCCAGCGGAAGTTGCTTCTATCATTGTCGACGAAGATAGCCATTCTATGGATATCGCCGTTGAACAAGATAATTTAGCTCAAGCAATTGGCCGTAACGGTCAGAATGTTCGTTTGGCTTCACAGCTTACTGGCTGGGAACTGAACGTAATGACAGTTGAAGAGGCAAATAACAAGCATCAAGCGGAAGCACAAAAAGCTATCGATACTTTTATTCAATACCTTGATATTGATGAAGAGTTTTCAACGGTACTGGCTGATGAAGGTTTTACCACTTTAGAAGAGATCGCTTACGTACCAGTGAATGAGCTGTTAAGTATTGATGGTCTTGATGAAGACACGGTTAATGCCTTGCGTGAACGAGCCAAAGCGGCATTGGTGACCGAAGCTTTAGCGAAAGAAGAGTCTTTGGATAATGCTGAGCCTAGCGAAGAATTACTCGCTCTCGAGGGAATGGAGCGCCACTTGGCATTTGTTATGGCAAGTAAGGGGATTGTGACCCTTGAAGATCTCGCAGAACAAGGGATTGATGAGCTAGAAGATATTGAAGAATTGTCGGACGAAAAAGCCGGCGAACTAATTATGGCTGCCAGACAGATTTGCTGGTTTGGCGACGAAGAATAAGGTCGACGGAGGATAATAGCCCGATGACAGAAGTTTCAATTAAACAACTCGCGACCGACGTGGGAACAAACGAAGATAAGCTAATTCAGCAATTTGCAGATGCAGGCATTCAGAAATCTTTAACGGACTCGGTGACTCAAGAAGAGAAAGCTAAGCTTCTTGAGCATCTAAAACAACAGCACGGCGAAGAGAGCTCTCCAAGCCGTATGACACTTAAACGCACCACCAAGAGCACCTTGAGTGTCGCGGGTAGCGGCGGTAAGCGCGCAGTGCAAGTTGAAGTGCGTAAAAAACGCACTTATGTCAAACGTAGCACCGTAGAAGAGCAAGCGAAACAAGAAGCCGAAGAAAAAGCGCGTCTTGAAGCGGAAGAACAAGCACGTTTAGTTGCAGCTGAAGCGGCTAAGAAAGCGGCTGAAGAAAATGCTAAGCGCGAAGCTGAAGAAAAAGTGAAACGCGAAGAAAAAGCTGCCGCTGCAGCGAAAGCCGCTAAAGCGAAGGAAGCTGAGAAGCAACAGGCCGATGCAGCAAAATCACCAGAGCAATTAGCTGCAGAGAAAGAAGCGGCTGATATTTTACGCAAGCAAGAAGAAGCTGCAGTGGCTAAAGCTGAAGCTGAAGCTGAGAAAAAAGCAGAAGAAGCTAAAAAGCTAGCGATTGAAAACGCTGCGCGCTGGGCTGAAGAAGAAAAACTACGTAAGAAGCGAGAAGAGTCAGCTGATTACCATGTAACAACGTCTACTTATGCGCGTGCTGCTGAAGATGAGCAAGAGCAAAAAGCCGAAGCTCCTCGTCGTAAGAAGCGTAAAGCGAAGCAAAACGACGATAACAACTCTCGTCGTGGTGGCCGCAAAGGAAACAAACGTCAAGTGGCTACGCCTACAGCAATGCAGCATGGTTTTAACAAACCAGCTCAACCAGTAGAACGTGAAGTGCGCATTGGTGAAACCATTTCTGTCGGCGAGCTAGCCTCTAAAATGGCGGTAAAAGCGACCGAAGTCATTAAAGCGATGATGAAGATGGGTGCAATGGCAACCATTAACCAAGTCATCGATCAAGAAACTGCAACTTTGGTTGCTGAAGAGCTTGGTCATAAAGTGGTGCTGGTTAAAGAAAACGCGCTTGAAGAACAAGTGATGCAAGAAGCTGAATCGACGGGTGAGAAAACAACCCGTGCGCCAGTTGTGACCATCATGGGCCACGTTGACCACGGTAAAACATCCTTACTTGACTATATTCGTCGCGCTAAAGTTGCCGATGGTGAAGCTGGCGGTATCACCCAGCACATTGGTGCTTACCATGTAGAAACTAATGGTAACATGATCACCTTCTTAGATACTCCTGGACACGCGGCGTTTACCTCTATGCGTGCTCGTGGTGCTAAGTCGACTGATATCGTGGTATTAGTCGTTGCTGCTGATGACGGTGTGATGCCACAGACTGTAGAGGCCGTCCAGCACGCTCGCGCAGCTGGCGTTCCGTTAGTGGTTGCTGTGAACAAGATGGATAAAGAAGGCGCTGATCCGGATCGGGTCAAAAATGAGCTTTCTCAACACGAAGTTATCCCAGAAGACTGGGGCGGTGATGTTCAGTTTGTTCACGTCTCGGCGAAAAGTGGTGAAGGGATCGATGAGCTTTTAGAAGCCATTGTATTGCAGTCTGATGTATTAGAGCTTACAGCGAGTCATGTCGGTGCTGCATCGGGTGTGGTCATCGAATCTCGTCTTGATAAAGGCCGCGGCCCGATAGCTTCAATCTTGGTTCAACATGGCCAATTGAAACGTGGTGACATTATACTTTGTGGTTTAGAGTACGGACGTATTCGCGCCATGAAAGATGAAAATGGTAAAGACATCGAAGGTGCCGGACCATCTATTCCTGTAGAGATTCTTGGTCTCTCTGGTGTTCCGCAAGCGGGTGATGAAGCAACGGTTGTTCGTGATGAGAAAAAAGCGCGTGAAGTTGCCTTGTATCGCCAAGGTAAATTCCGTGATGTGAAACTAGCGCGTCAGCAAAAATCTAAACTTGAAAACATGTTTGCCAACATGGAAGAAGGTGAAGTTCAAGAATTAAATATTGTCTTGAAGTCTGATGTACAAGGTTCACTAGAAGCGATTTCGGATTCATTGCAAAAATTGTCTACTGATGAAGTCAAAGTTAGTATCATTGGCCGTGGTGTTGGTGGTATTACCGAAACTGATGCGACTTTAGCTGCCGCTTCAAATGCGATTGTGCTTGGCTTTAACGTTCGTGCCGATGCGACCGCTCGCCGTATTATCGAATCAGAAAATGTTGACTTACATTACTACAGTGTAATTTACGATCTGATCGATGAAGTGAAGAGCGCAATGACCGGCCTATTAGCGCCAGAATTCAAACAACAAATTATGGGCTTAGCTGAAGTTCGTGACGTATTTAAGTCACCAAAACTGGGTGCGATTGCTGGTTGTATGGTTCTGGAAGGTAGCGTGAAGCGCTCAAATCCTATTCGTGTATTACGTGATAATATTGTTATCTATGAAGGCGAGCTTGAATCATTACGTCGCTTTAAAGATGATGTGAACGAAGTTCGTAACGGTATGGAATGTGGTATCGGCGTGAAGAACTATAATGATGTTCGTGCTGGCGACCAAATTGAAGTATTTGAGATTGTTGAAGTTCAACGTACACTTTAGGTGTAAGGTTTAACGATATCTCTTAAATGGGGGCTTGCGCCCCCATTGTTGTTTCTACGCTCCCTATGGGAGTGGTATCAGGAGAATAATGATGCCTAGAGAATTTAGCCGTCCAGACCGGGTGGCCCAACAAATTCAGAAAGAAGTCGCGGTGATATTACAACGCGAAGTACGTGATTCCCGTTTAAGTCTGGTCACGGTGTCTGCCGTTGATGTGACCCGTGATTTATCCTATGCCAAAGTGTTTGTCACTTTCTTAGATGACAGCGAAGAAGCGGTTAAAGCTAGCTTGGAAGCGTTAAGTGAACATCAACCCTATGTTCGCCACTTGTTAGCCAAAGCAATGCGTCTACGTGCAGTGCCGGAACTACGTTTCCAATACGATGGTTCTTTACGTGAAGGTTTGAGGATGACTGAGCTGGCGAGTAGCGCAGTGAAAAATGATCAGCAGAAAGCCGCTGCATCGGGTCGTACTCTTGAACAAGAACAATCAGATGAGCAAGCGAAAGAGGACGAGTAATGGTGCAAGGGCGCAGAAAAAAGGGCCGTGCGATTGACGGCATCTTACTGCTAAACAAACCGACGGGGGTGTCCTCAAACGGTATCCTTCAGCGAGTGAAGCGTATTTATTTCGCCCAGAAGGCTGGACACACTGGCGCACTTGATCCACTGGCTACCGGTATGTTACCGATTTGCTTAGGTGAAGCGACTAAATTTTCTCAGTTTTTACTCGATTCGGATAAGCGTTATCAGGTGACGGCTCAGTTAGGTGTTCGAACCAATACTTCAGACTCGGATGGTGAAGTGGTCGACACGCGCCCGGTTCAGGTGACTAAAACTCAAATTGAGCAGACTTTAGATTCATTTCGTGGGCCAGTCAATCAAGTTCCATCGATGTTTTCGGCACTAAAACATAATGGTCGTCCTTTATATAGCTATGCTCGTGAAGGCATCACGATTGAGCGCGAGGCTCGACCGATTACCGTTTACGAGAATAACTTTATTTCTCTTGATGGCGATATGCTGACACTGGATGTTCATTGCAGTAAAGGTACCTATATTCGCACCATTATTGATGATTTAGGTGAGATGCTTGGCTGTGGTGCGCATGTGGTGAAATTACATCGCTCACAGGTGGCTGATTACCCAAGTGAGCGGATGGTGACTCCCGAGCAGCTTGATGCGCTGTTAGAGCAAGCGAATCAAAGCGAGATTGCACCTAAAGAGTTGTTAGACCCGCTATTGTTGCCGATGGATTCGGCGGTTGCGCATTTAGCTGAGGTAAACATTCCTGAAGACTTAGGCGGCTACTTAATGCAGGGACAAGCACTACAAGTTGCCGGTGCGCCGCTGAATGATGTATTTAGAATCACCATTGGTGAGCCTGCTCGTTTTGTGGGAATAGGCCAGCTGAATGATGATGGTTTGGTTGCACCGAAGCGCTTAATTCAGAGCGTCGATAGTTAAGTGTTTCGCTTGCAACTACGAATTTAGCGCTATATAATGCGCGTCCTTCATCGCTGAGTTAGTGATTGGCGATGAGTAAATTTAAATTTTTAGGAGTTAGTATGTCACTAAGTAGCACAGAAAAAGCAGCAATCGTTGCAGAATACGCGCGTGAAGCAGGAGACACTGGTTCTTCTGAAGTTCAAGTTGCTTTGTTAACTGCACAAATCAACCATTTGCAAGGTCACTTCAAGAAGCACATTCACGATCACCACAGTCGTCGTGGTCTACTACGTATGGTTAGCCAACGTCGTAAATTGCTTGACTATTTGAAGCGTAAAAATCAAGCAAGCTATGTTGAATTGATCGCTAAATTAGGTCTACGTCGCTAATCATAGACCTTAGCAAAACAGAATATCTAAAGGGAGCCTAATGGCTCCCTTTTTCGTTCGCTTAATAAAATTCATAAAACCAGCCCGATAACGACGGTTTTAGTAAGGATAAAGTTATCTTTTGGCATAGCATTGTTTTATACTTTAGCGCGAATTAAAAGAGCACATAAATTAAAGGAAATTCACGTGAATCCTATCGTAAAAACGTTTAAATACGGTGAGAATACAGTCACCATCGAAACTGGCGCAATCGCTCGCCAAGCAACCGCTGCTGTAATGGTAACTATGGATGATACAACAGTATTTGTATCGGTAGTGGGTAAGAAAACCGCTACGCCTGGCCAAGATTTCTTCCCGTTGACTGTGAACTACCAAGAACGTACTTACGCAGCAGGTAAAATTCCTGGCGGTTTCTTCAAACGCGAAGGTCGCCCTTCAGAAGATGAAACCTTAATCGCACGTTTGATTGACCGTCCAATCCGTCCACTGTTCCCTGAAGGCTTCGTCAACGAAGTTCAAGTTGTTGCGACTGTGGTGTCTGTCAACCCACAAGTGCAGCCTGATATTGTGGCTTTGATTGGTACTTCTGCAGCGTTAAGCCTTTCTGGTATTCCATTCAATGGCCCGATTGGCGCGGCTCGAGTGGGTTACATTGATGGTAATTACATTCTTAACCCAACCACCGAAGAACTACCAGAAAGCAAACTAGATTTAGTTGTTGCGGGTACTGAAAGTGCAGTATTGATGGTTGAGTCTGAAGCTGAGCTATTATCTGAAGAAGTGATGTTAGGCGCGGTAGTCTACGGTCATGAGCAATCGAATGCAGTCATTACTGCGATTAAAGAACTATGTGAAGAAGCAGCTAAACCCGCATGGGATTGGCAAGCGCCGGCAGTTAACGTTGAACTTAAAGATAAAGTCGCGGTACTTGCTGAAGCAAAATTAACTGCCGCTTATCAAATTACCGATAAAGCTGAGCGTTATGCGAAAGTTGGCGAAATCAAGAAAGAAGTAATCGAAGCCATTAGTGCCGAAGATGTTGAACTTGACTCACAAGATATTGGCGATGAACTCGGTAAATTAGAGAAAAATGTAGTGCGTTCACGCATTATTGCTGGCGAGCCTCGTATCGATGGTCGCGAACCTGATATGATCCGCGCGCTGGACGTGATGACTGGTGTATTACCGCGGACTCACGGTAGTGCGGTCTTTACTCGTGGTGAAACTCAGGCCTTAGTGACTTGTACTTTAGGTACCGAACGTGATGCTCAGATGATTGATTCATTGGCTGGCTTGCAAACCTCTCGCTTTATGTTGCACTACAACTTCCCTCCTTACTGTGTTGGTGAAACTGGCTTTATTGGCTCACCTAAACGTCGTGAAATTGGTCATGGTCGCCTGGCAAAACGTGGTGTTGCTGCGGTAATGCCAAGTTCTGAGGAGTTTCCGTATACAGTACGTGTAGTTTCAGAAATTACTGAATCAAACGGTTCAAGCTCAATGGCTTCGGTTTGTGGTAGCTCATTGGCATTGATGGATGCTGGTGTTCCAATTAAAGCTTCGGTTGCGGGTATCGCAATGGGTCTGGTGAAAGAAGGCGATAACTTTGTTGTGCTTTCTGACATTTTAGGTGATGAAGATCACCTAGGCGACATGGACTTTAAAGTAGCGGGTTCTTCTGAAGGTATCTCTGCATTGCAGATGGATATCAAAATTGAAGGTATCACCAAAGAAATTATGGAAATCGCCCTACGTCAAGCACAAGGCGCGCGTTTACATATTTTGGGTGTGATGGACCAAGCGATTGGTACTTCTCGTGAAGAGATCTCAGAATTTGCACCACGTATCCACACCATTAAGATCAGCCCAGAGAAGATCAAAGATGTGATCGGTAAAGGCGGTGCAACTATTCGTGCATTGACCGATGAAACCGGCACCACTATTGAAATTGAAGATGACGGTACCGTGAAAGTTGCCGCAACTGACAACGCGCAAGCGCAAGAAGCGATTAAGCGTATTCAGCAGCTCACCGCAGAAGTTGAAGCGGGTCAATTCTACGAAGGTAAAGTGGTTCGTCTTGCAGACTTCGGTGCATTCGTTGAAATTCTTCCAGGTAAAGATGGTTTAGTTCACATCTCGCAAATTTCTCAAGAGCGAGTTGCTAACGTTTCTGACCACTTGACTGTTGGCGATATCGTTAAAGTTAAGGTGTTGGAAGTAGACCGCCAAGGTCGCGTTCGCTTGAGCATTAAAGAAGCTGCGGCACCAGCTGAAGCCGCCGTGGAAACCCCTGCTGAATAAGCGGGTTTACTGAACGAAAAAAGCCGACCTTGGTCGGCTTTTTTATTGCCAAAAAATCAAGTGACAGAGTAAGTGTACCTGTTTGGCATGAGGATGCGGCTGTTCGTTGAGCTTTAATGGCTTTCGGTATGACGAATTATCTGTTCATTTTTACGGGCCTAAATCGCCGTAGTAGCGTTATACGCCTTGTAATTAGAGCGACCAATGACTGCACTTCATACCTCGTGACTGGCCGATTTATTCTGTGCAATAATTTGATCATATTATTCATCAAATTGATATTAATCTCCTGCTATAAAAACAAAGGGCAGAGTGTCTTTCAACTTATAGTGGTTCAGGTTTACAATAGCGACCCGATTTTGTTGAAGCTGAGAAAGCCTTTGGATACGACAGATATAGACTGGATGAAGCATGCCTTGGCTTTAGCCGATAGAGCTGAACAGCAAGGTGAAGTGCCAGTGGGGGCTGTGGTCGTGCATCAAGGGAAAGTGGTTGGTGAGGGTTGGAATCAAACCATTACTTTGAATGATGCCACGGCTCACGCTGAAATATTGGCGCTACGTGAAGCGGGAAAAAAAATTGGGAATTACCGGCTGCTTGATACTACTCTGTACGTCACTCTAGAGCCTTGTACGATGTGCGCTGGTGCAATGGTTCATGCCCGAATAAAACGCTTGGTATTTGGAGCTCAGGATTTAAAAACGGGGGCTGCAGGTAGTGTGTTTAATATTGTCGACACAGAACAGTTAAATCATCGTGTTGAGATTGAAAGAGGGATATTGGCGGAGTGTTGTAGTGAGAAACTTAGTCGTTTTTTTCGCGGTCGTCGTGAACAACATAAGTTGCGAAAAAAACAACAGTTAAAGTGAGTTATTCAGCGTAACTGACGAACTCCATCTCTGACAAGGCATAAGAGCGTTGTCTTAATAAAACCTTACGATGCTGACGAGCCAATTGAATACGGCGACGTGGCGAATGAAGGGTAACTCGTTTTCTTCTTATCATACTATCCTCTCTAGGACGCTTTTACATTTTAATCTTAAGCAAGATTAAGTGTAAAACATGACAAAATTATGACATTTCGTCAAGATGATTCTCTAATCTTTGGTGCTTACCTCTATTTTGTTCGGAATATTATGTTCATCTTCGAAGTTATCGTCTAAGGGGGGCTGCATATTTTGTATTAATTGCTGTTGGCGCTGTTCTTCTTTTTTCTGCGCTTCTAGCCATAACAAGCTTTGGTAATATTGCCGAATATTATTCACGTAGTTATAGGCTTCCTGTCCTCGTGCATAGCCGTAGCGGGTTTGTTGGTACCACTTCTTGCGCATTAACAAGGGTAGACTTTCTTTGACATCTACCCACGCATTTGGGTCGCCCCCTTGGATGCGAGTGATTCTGCGGGCATCCAGCATATGACCAAAACCAATATTATAGGACACTAAAGCAAACCAGATCCGATCTTCGCGATGAACACTATCGGGAACTTTTTCAATCAGCTTTTCTAAGTATTGCGCACCTCCGCGAATACTTTGTTCGGGGTCGAGTCGATTGGTCACACCCACCGATTTTGCCGTGGGGAGGGTGAGCATCATCATGCCACGCACGCCGGTAAATGATTTAGCCTGAGGTCGCCAATGAGACTCTTGATAGGAGACTGAGGCTAACAAACGCCAATCTAGCTGTCCCGCATATTGTTTAAACCAATTATTATATTTAGGTAGGCGAGATGCTGTTGCTCGTAAAAAGGCCCGGGTATCGACATAGTCAAATCGCTGAATATGGCCTAAATAGCGTTCATAGAGTTGAGTAATATCGCCATTTGCGTGCTTTTGACCGATGTATTCGATTAACGCGCTATAGAGGCTGTCATCACTGAAGCGTTTCACCATCCATACCACGGGAGCGCCCTGATGAAGGGTAAAGGCTTCGGCTAAATCCGGATAAAAGCGTTGATGTAGGGAGAGGGTCGTATTGTCGACCAAGGCAAAACGGATCTCTTCATCGACGATGCTTTTTAGTAATTCGCTGCTATCCAGACGATCAGTGACTTCAATTTCTAGTTCGGGATTGTCCTTTTTATAAGCGTTTAACAAGGGTTGATGGTAACTTCCCGCGGTGATCCATATGGGCGCATCCACCTGGCTAATATCTCGTGGTCTAAAGGTGTTCTTTTTATAAACCACCTTGGCATCTACTTGGTAAATTTCTGGTGAGAAGCGAAAGTTTTCGGCGAGTGCCGGTGTTGGGGAAAGCGCAGCGCCCAGTAAGTCGACCTGTTGATGCTGTAATCCACGATACAGTTCGGTTTGATTATAGAGTGGCACCATCTGTAACTCGACACCTAAGTAGGTAGCAAAACCTTCCAGCAGCTCATATTCCATACCAGCAGGTTGTTCATGCTGGTCGTAATAAAATACCTGCTGATTATATAAGGTGCCGACTCGCAGTTTACCACGTTGACGGATCTGCTCCAGCTCAGAACTAAAGGGTTTTGGGTCACAGCCTTGTAAAAACAATAAGGCAAGCAACGCTAATAAGATTGCTGAGCGCTGCTGTTTCATCATCTAATGTGCTTCCTATTTCTATAATTAGCTTTGATTTTATGGATATCTGGCTAGCTGTCTAGCATTAAGCTTGCTTTTCCTCGTTAAGCTAACGTTTTGTTTACCATTGTGGCGGTTTTTATCTATAATACGCGCAATTTTCCCCCTCCCACCTCCATCTGGAAAAGCGAGCACATTAATATGTTGGTACTACGTGGTGCACCTGCACTGTCTGAGTTTCGAGTTGCGCAATTGCTAAAACGTTGCGCAGAGCAAGATCTGAACATTAGTTCTATTTATGCTGAGTTTATGCATTTTGCTGATATTGCTAATGATTTAAGCGATGTCGAGCAGCAAATATTGGATAAGCTATTGACCTATGGTCCGACTATTGCGGAACATCAACCTGCAGGGCAATTACTATTAGTCACTCCTCGCCCAGGCACTATTTCTCCTTGGTCCTCAAAAGCGAGCGATATTGCGCACAATTGTGGTTTAAGCAATGTGCAACGTTTAGAACGCGGGATAGCTTATTATATTGAGTCAACTGAGACTTTAAACGAAGCTCAGTTGAGCCAAGTGAAGGCTTTAATTCATGATCGCATGATGGAAGTTGTATTTGCTGAAATGGAGTCGGTGGCGGCTTTATTTGAACATGCTAGCCCAGCGCCTTTTGCATCGGTCGATATTCTTGGTGGCGGTAAGGCTGCTTTAGAGCAAGCCAACCAAGCCTTGGGCTTGGCGCTTGCGGATGACGAGATTGACTACTTAGTGGAAAATTTCGAGAAGATGAAGCGTAATCCGAATGACGTCGAGTTGATGATGTTTGCGCAAGCAAACTCGGAACACTGTCGCCATAAGATCTTTAATGCAGATTGGACGATTGACGGGGTGAAACAGCCTAAGTCTTTGTTCAAAATGATCAAAAATACCTATGAGTTGAATAGTGATTATGTGTTATCTGCCTACAAAGATAACGCCGCGGTAATGACTGGTTCGGTGGCTGGGCGTTTTTTCCCGAATAGTGAAACTAAACAATATAACTACCATCAAGAAGCAATCCATATTTTGATGAAGGTTGAAACTCATAACCATCCCACGGCGATTTCTCCCTATCCTGGTGCCGCAACCGGTTCTGGTGGTGAAATTCGTGATGAAGGGGCAACAGGCAGAGGGTCAAAACCTAAATCTGGTATGGTTGGTTTTACCGTCAGTAATCTGCGTATTCCTGGTTTTGAACAAGCCTGGGAAAGTGATTTTGGTAAGCCAAGCCGCATCGTTGACGCCTTAGAAATTATGATTGAAGGGCCATTAGGTGGCGCGGCCTTTAACAATGAGTTCGGTCGACCGAATATTTTAGGTTACTTCCGTACTTACGAAGAACAAGTGGAAAGTTTTAACGGCCAAGAAGTTCGCGGTTATCACAAGCCCATTATGTTGGCTGGTGGTTTGGGGAATATTCGCGAAGATCACGTAGAAAAAGGCGAAATTCCAGTCGGAGCCAAAATCATCGTGCTGGGTGGCCCAGCTATGAATATTGGACTTGGCGGCGGTGCAGCCTCTTCGATGGCCTCTGGCCAATCCAGCGAAGATCTCGATTTTGCTTCGGTGCAACGAGAAAATCCAGAAATGGAACGCCGTTGTCAGGAAGTGATCGATCGTTGTTGGCAAATGGGGGACGATAATCCCATTGCCTTCATTCACGATATTGGTGCTGGTGGCCTATCCAATGCTTGTCCTGAGCTGGTCGATGACGGTGGCCGTGGCGGTGTGTTTGATCTGCGCGCGGTTCCGAATGATGAGCCTGGCATGTCACCTTTAGAGATATGGTGTAACGAATCACAAGAGCGCTATATGTTAGCGGTTGCTCCGGAACATCTCGAGGTATTTGACGCGATTTGTAAGCGTGAGCGGGCACTTTACGCAGTGATTGGCGTGGCGACCGAAGAGCGTGACCTTGTTTTGCATGATTCGCACTTTGCTAATGATCCGATCCGTATGCCCTTGGAAGTTTTACTGGGTAAAGCGCCGAAGATGCATCGCGATGTGCAAAGCGCTCGCTTTAACGGTCCCGCTTTTGATACCGCAAAAATTGAGCTAGGTGAAGCGGCTGAACGCTTATTGCGTTTGCCAACGATTGCTGAGAAAACCTTTCTGATTACCATTGGTGATCGCAGTGTAACTGGACTGGTGGCGCGAGATCAAATGGTTGGCCCTTGGCAGGTGCCGGTTGCCAACTGCGCCGTAACGGCCGCCAGTTACGATAGCTATCATGGTGAAGCGATGTCTGTGGGCGAGCGTACCCCTGCGGCCTTGATTGATCATGCCGCCTCGGCGCGTTTAGCGGTCGCCGAAGCCTTAACCAATATTGCAGCTACAAACATTGGTTCACTGAATCATATCAAGTTATCGGCTAACTGGATGTCGGCTGCTGGCCACCCCGGCGAAGACGCGGGACTTTATGCAGCAGTCAAAGCGGTGGGCGAAGAGTTATGTCCAGCGCTAGGGCTTACTATTCCGGTGGGCAAAGACTCGATGTCGATGAAGACTGCTTGGCAAGACGATGGCCAAGAGAAGTCGGTTACGGCACCACTTTCACTGATTATTAGTGCTTTTGCTAAAGTTGACGATATTCGTTTAACGGTCACGCCGCAGTTGCGTAATGACCAAGGCGATAGCGACTTGATCTTGATTGATTTAGGTCAGGGTAAAAACCGCATGGGCGCATCCTGTTTGGCTCAGGTTTATAAGCAGCTGGGTAATCAAGTTCCTGATGTGGATTCGCCAGAGTTATTAAAAGGTTTCTTTAATGCGATTCAGGTATTAACCGCAGAACAGAAATTGCTAGCCTATCATGACCGGAGTGATGGTGGCTTGTTTACCACGGTTGCAGAGATGGCTTTTGCTGGTCACTGTGGCGTGGATATCGCGCTTGATTTGTTAGCTGGTGAAGTGGTTGATGTATTATTTAGTGAAGAGTTAGGCGCTTTGATTCAGGTGAAAACTGAACACAAAGAAGCGGTACTTAATATCTTGGCTGGTCATGGTTTAGCCAGCTGTAGTCATGTGATTGGCTCACTCAATAGCGATGATGCGATCCGCTTTACTCGCAATGGGGAAGTGGTGCTTGCCAATACTCGCACTCATTATCGGAGCATTTGGGCGGAAACCACCCATCAGATGCAAGCCTTACGTGACAACCCTGAGTGTGCCAAGCAAGAATTTGATGCCAAGCTAGATGCTGCCGACCCTGGTTTAAATGTGGGCTTAAGCTTCGACATCCATGAAGACGTTGCTGCGCCTTATATCCTTAAAGGTTTAAAACCAGAAATGGCTATCTTGCGTGAGCAAGGAGTGAACTCGCATCACGAAATGGCCGCCGCCTTTGACCGGGCGGGCTTCGCTGCGGTGGATGTGCACATGAGTGACATACTGGCAGGGCGCGTCAGCTTAGATAAATTTGCAGGTTTAGTGGCCTGTGGCGGTTTTTCTTATGGTGATGTTTTGGGAGCGGGTGAAGGTTGGGCGAAGTCCATCCTGTTTAATTCGCGGGCTCGTGAGCAATTTAGTCAATTCTTCCAACGCAATGATTCCTTCGCGTTGGGGGTTTGTAACGGCTGTCAAATGCTGTCTAATCTAAGTGAATTAATTCCAGGCGCTGATTTGTGGCCACGTTTCGTGCGCAACGAATCAGAGCGTTTTGAGGCTCGCTTTAGTCTAGTGGAAGTTCAGCAATCGCCATCAATCTTTTTGAATGGGATGGCGGGTTCACAAATGCCCATCGCTGTATCGCATGGTGAAGGGCGGATGGAAGTGCGTGACCAAGCTCACCTCGACGCACTGGCGCAAAGTGGTACGGTTGCACTGCGTTATGTGGACAACTATGGTGATGCGACCATGCAATACCCAGCCAACCCGAATGGTTCGCCTTTAGGTATTACCGGGCTGTCTACTGCCGATGGTCGAGTGACGATTATGATGCCTCACCCAGAGCGGGTGTTCCGGACGGTTGCCAACTCCTGGCACCCGGATGATTGGCGTGAAGATAGTCCTTGGATGCGGATCTTCCGCAACGCACGGGTTAACGTAGGTTAAAGCGCTCGTTGATAAAATAGCCACCGTAAGGTGGCTTTTTTATGTCGCAATTGGCTTGCCTTAAGCGAGTGGCTTATAAAGTAAAGCGTTTCACGAGTGCTTCGAGTTCTTCGGCGCGTTGTTTCAGGTTGAGACCGCTGCTGCGATTTTCTTGGGCCAAAGTAGCAGACTCGCTGGATTGGTCGGCAATTTGCACGACCCGTTGTGATATTTCGTGTCCGACATGACTCTGTTGATCGGTGGCGGTTGCGATAAGTGCATTCATATCCATGATGTGCTGGATCGATTGTTTAATTAATTGCAGTGCATCGCTGGCAGCATTGGCACCACTCACCGCTTCAGTACTGCGTTGTTGGCTACTGTCCATGGCAGAAACTGCGGCATCGGAGCCATTTTTTAAACGTTCGATCATGGTGTGGATCTCGCCAGTGCTTTGTTGAGTGCGGCTGGCAAGCTGGCGGACTTCATCGGCAACCACCGCAAATCCTCGGCCTTGCTCACCGGCTCGCGCGGCTTCAATCGCTGCATTTAAGGCGAGTAAGTTGGTTTGTTCGGCGATCCCTTGAATTACGCTTAAGGCCGAAGAAATATTTTGTACATCACCTTCGAGTTTACTAATCACCTCACTGGCTTGGGCGATTTCATCGGCGAGTGACTGTACGGTGGTGACGGCACTACCAACGGTGTTCATCGCCTGTTCGGCATTGCTGTCGACTTCTTGAGCTGAGTGTGCCGCTTGGTTTGCGTTATCGGAGACATCATGGGCTGAGGCTGTCATTTCGGTCATCGCGGTAGCGACTTGTTCGGTTTCTTCACGCTGTTCAACTAGTAGTTGGTCAACTGAGCTGGCTCGTTGAGACATTGAGGCGGTCTCTGTGGCGACATCATGCGCGACCTTTCCAACCATGCCGATAATCTCATGCAATAACGCGATAAAGGAATTGAAGTTCGTTGCCAATTGACCAAATTCGTGGACGTAATCGGTTTCTAGGCGAGCACTTAGGTCGGCGTCACCACTGGCTAACTTAGCGAAGGACTGATTTAAGGCTTGTAAAGGTGCCATGATACTTTGGTTGATTACATACCCAATTACTGTCGCAACGATCAGCAAGGCCAGGCCGATTAAGCTGATAAATAACATCGATGATTGTAGGCTTTGTTCGGAGTGTTCTTTTAAGCTTGAGATGAGCGTATCCACATCATCCGTATAAAAACCAGTTCCGATGGTTAGATCCCAGCGCTCAAGGTAGATGGCATAGCTAAGCTTCGGTTGAGCAACATCACTACCAGGCTTTGGAAAGTAATAGGTATAGAACTCGCCACGTCTGGCAGCTTTTATTAGACCTTGGATGAAGTATTGGCCCTTTTTATCTTGCAAGTTCCAAAAGTTATCACCGAGTCCTTTATCACTCTGTCCGAGTACCCAGCGCTTGCCTTTTGAATCGTAGGCAAATAAGTAGCCGTTTTTGCCAAATTTTATATTTCTTAGGATAGGCGCGGCTTGCTCCAAGCTCCCCCCCTGTTCGTAGATGTGAACGATTGCTGAGTAGCTGAGATCGAGGTAGGCTTTGAGCTCTTCCTTTTTCATCTCAATTAAGCTGGCCTCGGTTTCAATGCTTTGAGATTGGTTTAGTTTCTGGGTTTCGTGATAAGTGAGTAACAACATACTCGCAGCTAAGAGTAACACCGGCGCTAGAGCTAACACCGATAAACGTTGGCGGATAGTTAGAGACATACGTGGATCCTTCCTGATTCTCAATTTGATGTTTTAATGATGAGTTATTTAGATTATGGATTGATGCCAGCATAATCCATTTATCGGCAGCTATGTTAGGCTTTTGTAGTATAAATAACGGATATATTTACTGTTTTTTTTATAATTAACTGTTGCTAGATGATGGCATGACTCTGAGTTTTCTTGGGGGGATCGATAACTTGTGTTTATTTTCATCTCATGGATAGCCAGATGGAGTTCATAGCTCTATTTGGCTATTCATGAGATGAGTTTTCCAAGGTCGATATATCGGCCTTGGAAAGTCTTTAGTTCTGTTGTGCTTAGCTTCGTTCCTCAATCTTTAGGGTTAAACATATGGGTTTGTAGTTTTTATAAGGTGAAGCGGTTTACTAAGGTTTCTAATTGTTCCGCTCGTTGTTTTAATTTGCTGCTGCCACTGCGGTTTTCTTGAGCGAGTGCTGTCGACTGGCTGGATTTATCGGCGATATGTACGATGCGTTGTGATATTTCTTGCCCTACGTGGCTTTGTTCATCGGTGGCAGTTGCGATCAATGCATTCATATCCATGATGTGTTGAATGGATTGTTTAATCAAGAGTAATGCATTATTGGCAGCATCGGCACCAGTGACGGCTTCAGTACTACGTTGTTGGCTCGTATCCATGGCCGTAACCGCGGCATCAGAGCCATTTTTTAAACGTTCGATCATGGTGTGGATCTCGCCGGTGCTTTGTTGGGTGCGACTGGCAAGCTGGCGGACTTCATCGGCAACAACGGCAAACCCTCGGCCTTGTTCGCCAGCTCGCGCGGCTTCAATCGCTGCATTGAGAGCGAGTAGGTTGGTTTGTTCGGCAATCGCTTGAATTACGCTTAAGGCTGAAGAAATATTTTGTACATCACCTTCGAGTTTACTGATGACCTCACTGGCTTGGGCAATTTCTTCTGCCAGGTCTTTTACCGTTACTACCGCACTACCAACCGTGTTCATTGCTTGCTCTGCGTTAACATCCGCTTGATGGGCTGAGCTTGCCGCCTGGGTGGCATTGTCTGAGACATCGTGTGCAGAAGCGGTCATTTCGGTCATTGCAGTGGCCACTTGTTCAGTTTCTTCACGCTGCTCTGTTAACAATTGGTCAACGGAATTTGCACGCTTGGACATAGAGGTTGTTTCTCCTGCGACATCACGGGCGACTTTGCCAACCATGTTAATAATTTCATGTAATAAAGACATGAAAGCGTTGAAGTTGGTTGCTAATTGACCAAACTCATGCACGTAGTGTGTTTCCAGGCGAGCACTTAAGTCGGCATCGCCACTGGCGAGTTTTTTAAAGGAGTGATTGAGGTCTTGTAGTGGGGTCATGATGCTCCGATTGACAAGATAGCCAATCAGTAGCGCTAGACCTAATAAGATCAATGCAGTAATTGTTATAAAAGTAATGGAAGATTTTAGGCTTTGTTCTGCTTGTTGTTGTAATTGGGAAACAACCGCATCAACATCATCGGTATAAAAACCGGTACCAAGCATTAATTGCCAACGCTCAAGATAAATGGCGTAGCTTAGTTTGGGCTGGGCGATATCACTTCCCGGTTTGGGAAAATAGTAAGTATAAAACTCGCCTTTTTTTGATGCTTTAATCAGGCCTTGAATTAAGTATTGTCCTTGTTTGTCTTGCAGATCCCAAAAGTTATCCCCGATCCCTTTATCCACCCCGCCCATGAACACGCGAACACCTTGGTTGGTATAGCCGAAAATATAACCACTGTTACTATATTCAAGGCGTTTCAGGATTGGTAAAGCCTGTTCGAGCGTTCCTCCATTTTCGTATATTTCGGCGATGGCAGAATAACTCATATCCATATAGGACTTGAGCTCAGCTTTTTTCATTTGCAGCATACTTTGTTTAGTAGCAACCGATTGAGCGAGGCTGAGTTTTTGCGTTTCAGAAATGGTCAACGCGAGCATGCTGGTGGCCAAGATAAGCACTGGCGCGAGGGCTAAGAATATTAACCGATGTTTGATGGTGAGTGACATAATGCTGCTCTCTTTTGTTGATACAACTTTGTATTCTAGTGTAGCTTTTAGATTACAGCCAAAGTTAAGTGAATGTTAATAAAGTGTATTTTTTTGGAAAGTTTGAGCTAGTCGTGGTTATGTTGGGTTTGGGGGAGTGGGCATTGTTGATGCCAAATCTTGGTAGGTACGATTTGAATTGCAGTTTGATAGCCACTATCAAATAGCTTGAGTTTGGCTTCATCGGTAAGGTGAAAGTCTACTGGTGAGGTATTTCCGGTATTGACTACGATAGTTCGATGCCAAAATTTCTCATTGACATATTCGCGGGAAATGGTGGTCATGAAGGTTCGAATAAGCAGTGAAATATAAGCCGCTAGAGGAAATATACCGTTGGTTTGCAGGGGTTTGATGTCATTGTCTCCACGTAAGCGAAAACAGATCACTGGCGTCCCGTCGGTCGCCCAGTCTTGATGTAAAGCGTCTTCGGATAGGATACTTCCATCGACCATTAGGTGTTCTCGATAGGGCTTAAAAGAGAAGATAAGGGGGATCGACATAGAAAATCGCACCGCTCGAGATACTTTTTCTTTGGGAGTTTGAATCGCGTCGAACACGACCGGTGAACCGGAACGAACATCGGTGGCTACCACGTGTAGTTTCACGGGGAGCTCCTCAAAGGTGACTCCGCCGAGTAAATCATCTATCCAAGCTTCAAATTTGTCTCCTGAGCACAATCCACCGTTACGTAATAAGCTCAGTAGTGAGAATCCCTTAAATTGTTCAAAATCGGTGTCTAGTGCGATAGCCTTAATCTGTTCAATTGTCATGCCGCTGGCAAATAAGGCGCTGATGATACTGCCGCCTGATACTCCGACAATATGCGAAAACTGGACATTCAGTTCTTTTAGGGCCGCCAGAATGCCAATATGGGCGGGTAAGCGAGTCCCACCTCCGGCAAATATTGGGACTAAGATCTTCGGTTTTGCTGATTGCATTCGGATCTTCCTTGGCAGATGATAGCTAAAGTATGTCGCATATTTCTGATATCGCTAGACTTTCTTTTTAGCGTAAAGGCCCACAAGTTTGATGGAATTCAAGGGCATTATATGACCACCAATGATGAACTCAACAAAGAAGTTATGCTGCACAAATCGCCGAACAAATTGAAGACTTTCTGGTTTGCTACCATGATTCGGTGTTTTACTGTGATTTTGCTGTTCTGCTCTATCGAAGCTCAAGCCTTATGGACTGGCTGTGAAAATCAAAGCTTAGAATATACAGCTGCTTCCGCTGAATTTGCGCCAAGGCCTCCCAATAAAACGTCATTTTCTTTATTGGTTTGGAATAGTTATAAAGGGCAGCAGCACTCCTGGTTGGCTACGCTGAGTCAGCTGAGTCAGCAAGCGGATTTCATCTTATTACAGGAAGCGAGCCGTAAACAAATGAGGCTTTGGCCCGATCGGCAACACTGGTATCGTTATCAGGCAATCGCCTTTGAGTGGCTCGGCGATGGGTTTGGTGTCATGAACCTAGCCAAGCAGGCGAGCTTAGATAGTTGTGTTGTACTGAGAGCTGAGCCATGGATAAGAGTACCGAAATCTGCTTTGATTCAGCATTATCATTGGCAGGGCAAAGATTTGCTGTTAGTGAATATCCATAGCATTAATTTTACTTGGGGCGAACAGGATTACCGTGAACAATTACAACAACTTAATATTTGGTTAGCCAGCTATGAGGGGCCAATGATTTTAGCCGGAGACTTTAATACTTGGAGTTCTGAACGTTTAACCCTGCTGAAGCAACTCGCGCATCAATATCAGTTGAATGAAGTAATCTTTAGGCCCGATCAGCGGAGTCGCTTTTATGGTCAGGCCTTAGATCATATCTTTTACCGAGGGCTTAAGCTTGATCAGAGTAAAAGTATCGTGAGCGATGCTTCTGATCACAACGCATTATGGGCAAAGTTTAGTTTTACTAAGCACTCACTTCAGCTACGTTAATATATAACTTTAGTTTTTGCCCTGGCTTTAAATAATTATTTTTGTTGAGTTTATTCCACTTGAGCAAGTCTGATACCGAGACCTTAAATTTTTGGGCGATCCGTGATAAGGAATCACCGTTTCGCACTTGATAGGTGATGGTTTGGATCCGCTGGTCATTTAGTTTAGTTTTTTGCCAAATTATCAGTTTTTGACCTGGTTTTAGCATATCGCTAGGGGCCATACCATTCCAGCTCGCGATGTCACGATGGTTGACTTGGTGGGCTTTGGCAATACTCCAAAAACTGTCACCTGATTTTACGCGATAGCTTAGTTTGATATCGCCATGCGGTGTTTTTTGTTTACTGGCTAAGCGTTGCGTTTGACTGAGTGTATAAGCGCTTTGTTTACGTGATGATACCGGGACTAATAGGTGCTGACCCGTTTTGATCTTATTGCTGCTGAGTTTGTTTAATTCTTTGATCTGTTTGCTCGTCGTATTATAACGTTTAGCGATGACACTCAAACTGTCGCCAGATTTAACCTTGTAGCGAGCCCATTGCATGCGGTCTTGTTTGGTTAAAGAGGCAAGCGCGAATTCAAAATTAGCCGCTTTCTTTTTTGGTATTAATAAATAGTGTGGCCCATTAGGTGCTGTGGCCCAGCGGTTAAATGCTGGATTGAGTTGGTGAAGTTGTTGCAGTTTGATATCTGCTAACTCGGCGGCGAGTGCGAGATCAATTTGACTGTGGGTATCGACTTGGCTGAAGTAGGGTTTATTGCTGATGGCGGGCACGTCTATCTTATACTCGATACGATGTTGTAATAGTTGACTCAGTGCTAATAATTTTGGAACGTAAGCACGGGTTTCTCTGGGTAAGTCTAAAGACCAAAAGTCGGTTGGTTTGCCTTTCTTTTTATTGGCTCTAATCGCCCGCTGTACTCGACCTTCACCGGAGTTATATGCCGCTAAAGCATGTAGCCAATCACCATCAAAAAACTTGTTTAAATACTCGAGATAATCAAGCGCGGCACGGGTTGAGGCATAAATATCTCGCCGTCCGTCATACCACCAATTTTGCTCAAGGCCAAAGCGAGTCCCGGTGCCGGGAATAATTTGCCAAATACCTGAAGCGCGGCCATGCGAGTATGCGAAGGGCTGAAATGCGCTCTCGACAATGGGTAATAGCGCCAATTCTAGCGGCATGTCTCGGCGTTCGATTTCTTCTACAATGAAGTACAGGTAAGGGGCTGCACGTTTGGATACCCGAGCCATGTAATCTGGGTGTTTTAAAAACCAATTGAGCTGGGCTTGTAGGCGCTTATTTTTTTGTGGTAGTGGAAGCTCGAATTGTTGTTCAATTCGTTGCCATAAATCATCATATACTATCGGTACCACTGGCTCAGCCGCTGCTGCGATTTGTGGTGCGATTAAGCTTTCACTCGAAGGCCTATCAATTTCTGACGCTTGCGAAGTTGATTCGGACCGAGTATCAGCGCCTGGTTGCTGTGCTATACCGTTGTCGGAACTAGGTGTAATAAGTTGGCAAGCGCCCAATAATAAAGAAAAAAGGCTAATGATGAGCGCTTTCATGAGTGATCCGTTCGTTTCAAATAGCTGACAATGGTATTTAGGTCTAGATGAATTAGCAAGTCAGAAGCGATCTTTCCATGATCTTAAACTGGTAAATACCGCCACTTCATTGGTGAGTGCTTGCATCTGCGCTAAGCTTACGGCGCTGCTAATGCTAGTTTGCTCACAGCGTAGAAAAGGGTTGATCGCTAGTTGTTGTTCAAGCGTTGTGGGCAGGGTTGGTAAGCCCATTTGTCGCTGTTTACTAACTTCTTGTTGGTATGTGATTAATCGCTTATTATCGGGTTCAACCTTTAAAGCAAACTGCAAATTGGCTTGGGTGTATTCATGGGCGGCATACAATAAGGTTTGCGGATCTAAAGCTTTCAATTTATTTAGTGAGTGATGCATTTGTTCGGCGCTGCCTTCAAACAATCGACCGCAACCGGCTGAAAATAAAGTGTCTCCAACAAAAATATGCTGATTACATTGGTAGGCTACGTGGTCTAAAGTATGGCCTGGTAATGCAACAACCGTGAATGACTGCGACAAGCCTGTGGGGTGGATTGTCATGGCATCTGTGACGATGGTGTGAGCAAATTGATATTTGGCGTTATTCGGTGCAAATACTTGTGCTTCTGGGTAATGCTTGAGAAGTTGATTGACGCCGCCAATATGATCATGATGATGATGGGTAATGAGGATGTTACTCAGGCGGCCATTTATTTCCGCTAAACGTTGCAGTACTGGTTCCGCATCGCCTGGGTCGACAACCGTACAGGCATCACTATTGGGTTCTTTGATTAACCAAATATAATTATCGCTGAATGCTGGAATATGGATGATTTGCATTATGCTATCTCTGTCGTTAAAGTCGATGACGCATTATTGCCTTAACTGCAGTAGATTGGTATGAGGAATTGATGAAGCCCGCGAAAATTCGTGACGTAATTGACAGCCCCGACTTTTGGCAGGAACTGCCCTTAGGTGATTGGTTGATGGATCAACAGCAAAGTTTGCTTGATCAATATTTACCTGCGGTATTTGGCTATCATCTACTAAAATTAGGAAATCTGAGCGCGCAACTTAACTGTCATGCTTCGATGATCCGTCATCAACTGAATGTGGCAAAACGCGGTCATTTAATTGGTTTGAGGGCAGAGCCTGAACAGTTGCCTTTTCAAGAAAGCAGTTTAGATCTTTGCTTGTTGGCCCACAGCCTCGATTTTTCGAAAGATCCCCACCAAGTATTACGTGAAGTTGAGCGAGTCTTAACTGCCGATGGCTATCTGATTATTAGTGGATTTAATCCTTTTAGCTTATTGGGGCTAAGGCGTTACTTTCCGTTTAGGCGGCGAGGACTCCCTTGGTCGTGCCGTATGTTTACACCAGCAAGGGTAAAAGATTGGCTTAATTTACTGGGTTTTGAAGTGCTTAATGATGAGCGTTTTGGGTATACTTCTTTTGTGAATAGCAGACCTGCACCGCAATGGTTTGAGCGCTGGGGAAAACGCTATTTTCGTGCCACAGCATCGGCCTATTTCATTGTCGCTCGAAAACGTCGGGCCCCCTTAACACCGATTAAAAAAGCTTGGCGAGTTAAACGACGGATCCCGGTGACTTCGTCGGTGGGGGGATAGGCTGTAATTGTTCGTAGTCGCAATCTATTTGTAGCGTTTGTGCAGTGGCAGCACTGCGCGCGAGTTGGTCGACTCGTTCATTTTCAAAATGCCCTGCATGCCCTTTCACCCAGCGCCACTCTATCTGGTGGATTTGGCTGACTTTATCTAAGCGTTGCCATAGGTCGACATTTTTGACCGCTTGTTGGCTTGCCGTCTTCCAGCCGCGCTTTTTCCAATGATGGATCCATTGTGTAATGCCTTGGCGCAGATATTGGCTATCGGTGGTTAGTATCACCTTGCAACTCTGCCGTAGACTTTCTAAACCGACAATGGCTGCGAGCATTTCCATGCGATTATTGGTGGTAAGCCGATAACCTTGGCTTAATTCTTTTTGATGCTGTTGATAAATCAATAGCGCGGCATAGCCGCCAGGGCCTGGATTACCTAAGCAGGAGCCATCGGTAAACAAGTGAACTTCTTTTACCATATCTTTGTTAAACTAGAATATATATCTGCTTAGTGTCGCATAGGAGCTGTTGTGAACCAATCGAAGAACCATCGCTTAGTTATATTTGATACAGAAACCACTGGGATGAATGATAGTGGCGGTCCTATTTATCAGGGCCATCGAGTGATTGAAATTGGTTGTGTGGAAGTGATTGACCGAAAATTTACCGGAAATACATTCCATGTTTATATCAATCCTGAGCAGCTGATCGATCCTGAAGCGATTCAGGTTCACGGCATCACTGATGAGTTTGTTGCCGATAAGCCTTTGTTTCGCGAGATCGCTGCAGATTTTATTGAATTTATTCGCGGTGCTGAGTTGGTGGCGCACAACGCAAACTTCGATATAAGCTTCCTTGATCATGAGTTTTCCATGATGTCTCGAGGCTTGATTAAAGCGCTGCCAAATTGTGCCGATATTTGTACTATCACCGATTCATTGTTGGTGGCTCGTCGTGGAGAATACAATAAACGTGAGATCCAGTTAGCTGGCAATAAGCCACTTCCATCACGAAAGAACTTGGATTCCTTGAGTGATTACTATGGGGTCGATCGCTCGTCACGAACTTATCACGGCGCTTTACTGGATGCGGAATTGTTAGCCGATGTCTTCTTAAAGATGACCGGTGGGCAAAATAAGCTGAACTTGAAACAAAAGGGGAGCGGTGATGGTTTGGGCGTGAGGCCCATTAGCGCAGAGCGCACGCCCTTAAAAGTTGTATTCGCGACTGAACAAGAGCTGCAGAGTCACCAACAACGATTAGACTTAGTCGAAAAGAAAGGAGGTCAGTGCCGCTGGCGCGACTCATCTCAATGATAAAAAAATTTTTGTGGTTATTGCTTTGGCTAGTTTTACCCTTACAGGCGAGTACGATTTTTGAGAATCGAGATATTCCGTTAATCGATAATCGTTTTCGGCTCGATGAAAGCATCGATAAGGTGACCTTTTTGCTTTATCGCTCACCAGGCTCACCTGCGGCGATCTTGGTCCGGCCCGATGGTAGTAAAATTTACGCTTGGCAATTACCGAGCAATGTGAGCTGGTTAGAAACCGATGAGTTAGACATTGTCACCATCGAAAAGCCAATGCGTGGGCCATGGCAGGCTGTAGCTGAAAATAAAGGCCGTAACCGAGTTCGTATTCTCAGTGATGTAGAGATGGTGACCGATCCCATTCCTCATCAGCTTTATCGCGGTGAACGTTTACGGATCCGTTCTCGCTTAATGAATAAAGGAGAGCGGATCGATTTGGGAGTGATGCTTAAAGATGCGATCCTTGATGTGGCTTTAAGCCATGAACAGCTATTGGATGATCAAACCCTACAGGTTAGGCAGGAAAGTTTGGGTAAGTTTGCCGATGATGGTAAGAACTATGATGAGGTTGCCAATGATGGCGTATTTACGACTTATGTGAGTTTAGATACCCAGCCTGGCAAATACCAAATGATCGTCAGTACTTTAAACCAAATTTTTACTCGAGCCCAATCCACATCAGTGTTGATTTATCCAAACCCGGTAGCGATTCGAGTCCTTTCACCTAAAGATGAGCAGCGTCAGGCTCGTATGGCCTTAGTGATAGATGCCGATGAACTGAGACCAGAAACTGTGGTGATTACAGGAAAGGTATTTAATAACGTTGGTTGGCAGCAAGACTTTCAGGCTTATGCCGATACTCACGAATTCACCATCGATTTACCGACCCCTGCGTCGCAGGGCCGTTATCGAGTCAGTGGAACTTTGTTGGCAACGACTTTACAAAACCGGGAACTGGTGATTGAGTTACCGGAAGAAGATTTTGTAATTTTGCCACCGCCGCCACCGCCGCCACCGCCAGTGGTTGAAAAAGTAGTGATTCCTGAACCACCAACGCCTTTGTGGTTGATTATCTTGTTAGGCATATTAGGTTTTGCACTTTTCGCAGGGGTCATCTTCCTGGTAATTTGGTGGCGTAAACGTAAGGCATTTGCTGCAGCCTTAAAACAAGCGCGAGATGCGCCGCCAGCAACACCCGAAGTAGAGCCTAAAATGGAAGACTCGAGTGATTTAAAGATACCTTCTGAGTGATTTTTGAGTGCATTGGCTAAAACATCGGCGCTTAAGTGGGTTTTTAAAGAAATAAGACAATTCTTTGTTGACTCACCATAGCCATAACCGTATTATCTGCGCCGCACCAGACGAGATGGTTCTGCGGAGTGGTAGTTCAGTTGGTTAGAATACCGGCCTGTCACGCCGGGGGTCGCGGGTTCGAGTCCCGTCCACTCCGCCAAGTCTGTTTCTGTGTGCATGTTTCGATGTTGCGGAGTGGTAGTTCAGTTGGTTAGAATACCGGCCTGTCACGCCGGGGGTCGCGGGTTCGAGTCCCGTCCACTCCGCCAACGACGAAACAATTTAATGCGTAGGAGTGGTAGTTCAGTTGGTTAGAATACCGGCCTGTCACGCCGGGGGTCGCGGGTTCGAGTCCCGTCCACTCCGCCAGCATTGAATGAGTAATACCATGTGACTTTTAGTATATGCGGAGTGGTAGTTCAGTTGGTTAGAATACCGGCCTGTCACGCCGGGGGTCGCGGGTTCGAGTCCCGTCCACTCCGCCACTACTAAACAAGAGCCTCATCTAGATGAGGTTTTTTTGTGTCTGTTATTTCAGTGCATGCTCAGATTGTGGATCGTGCTGTCATCACAATCATCGATGAGCGCCATCAATCCTGTAGCTTGATTTATTAGCCTTGGTTTAAACGAATTATTTGATCGTGAAACAAGGCTTACAAAACTTGAGCACTAGTCTTGATATTTGTCGCGGATCGCTTGAAATTTTTCGAAATTATCGAGTAATACACCGATTAGCCGTGGTTCAAATTGCCGCCCGCTTTGTTGTTGTAGATAGTCAATGATTTCTTCATCTTCCCAGCGCTGCTTGTAACAGCGAACGCTTCCCAGTGCATCAAATACATCTGCCAATGCTGTTAAACGGCCACAGAGAGGTATTTGTTCTCCTTTTAAACCCTCTGGGTAGCCACTACCATCCCAGTACTCATGATGGGCGCCAGCAATCTCTGCGGCTAGTCGCATAATTTCAATACTAGAGCCACTGAGCATCTTCTTACCAATAAGCGCATGAGTCTTCATCTGTTCCCATTCTTCTGAGTTCAGCTTTCCAGGTTTGTGTAAGATAGCATCGGGAATGGCGACTTTTCCTACATCGTGTAGTGGCGAGGCCAATTTAAGTTGATCGACTTTCTCTGGTGGTAAGCCAATTTGTTGGGCCAATAAAGCTGTATATAGAGCGACTCGACGCACATGCTTACCTGACTCCCTCGAGCGTGTTTCGACAATCTCACCGAGCCGATAAAGAACTTCTTTTTGATTGCTGCTAATGAGTTCATTGAGTCGAATGTTTTCTAACGCTGCGATGATATTGTCACTTAGCAAGTTAATGAAATGCTGTTCATCCTCATTGAAGGCCTGATTACGGGTGATTAAGAACAATAAGCTATTGGCTGAGTTTTCACAGTAAATGACCAACGCTTGATCTTCAAAAACGTTGAGTTTGCTTTCAATGGCTTGTTTTAGGAGTCGTTGTGGGGGATCCGAAAAATCATTAATTGACAAGTTCTCAACTTGAGGGCGGTGCTTGCCTTGATAAGCTAGGAGTTGTAGCTGGGTTGAATGTACTTGATAAGCAAACTGTTCCACTTGGTAGATACAGCTATCTTCAATATTTAGGATGGCGGATAATTGTTCGAGAGCACCTTCAACAAAGGCGAAAAGCGCGTGTTTTTCAAATATGCCGCGGGAGGCCTTAACGACTTTTTCTAGGCCTAACTTATGTCTTTCTAAGGCGCATATATCTCGATATGAGCGTAAGCTGGCGCGGATCAGGGTGCGCAGCTTTTGTGAGGTTAACTCGGTTTTATCTTTATAGTCATTGATGTCATAGTTTTCTACCACTTCATCTTCTGGCGCTTGCCCTGGCTGCCCGGTTCGTAACACAATACGGACGCTCTTATTGTTTAACTGTTGGCGAATGTAGTGGACTAAGCGTAAGCCTGCATCGTCGGTTTCCATGACCACATCGAGTAGAACTAAAGCGATATCGGAATGAGCATTGAAAACTTCTTTGGCTTCTTTTGCTGAGTTGGCATGTAAGAAGTGAAGGGTTTTATTATCGAAAATAAACTGAGACAAGGCCATCGTGGTAATGTGATGAACTTCGGGCTCATCATCTACCACCAATAGCTTCCATTGGGCCCGTGGAATAATATCATCAGGAGCACTGTCAGCTAAAACAAAGAAGTCATCTTCCATTACAATCCAAACTTATACTTTTGATTAAGTAAAGGATATTCTCGGCGTAAATTCAATTTAATGATTGATTTTATCGATATAAAAAAAGCGAGCTAGGCTCGCTTTGGTTTGAGTTTGCCATTTAAGCGACCGACCCTAATCTAGACCTTTGGTCTTGTGCAGGCTGGGTGCTGTTCTCTAATTGTTGATGCGCAAAATCATCGACGTTAATTGCGTTTAAACGGCCTTGCTCGGTGCGCCGCATTAATTCGGCTTCAGCTTGAGTGATGACTTCTAGCGTGAGGCCTTCAAGGGCAAGTTTGTCGAGCTGGGTGAACGGACGCTTTTCACCGATCGCCTTGCAAATTTTGTCATGCAGGCCTTCACAGGCGAGCACGTCTTCTAAGGTTTGCTCTAATTCGCCATAAACATTACCAGCGACTCGACTGGCAAAACGACCTTGACCAAGTCGCTCTCGGGTTTCACTTGGTTGTTGTAACATCTGGGCTAGTTGATGATCCAACTGGTCGCTAGGCGCATGTAATGGCTTGCCTAGCGGGAACACCACGAGTCGCATGAATTTGCCTACCCATTTGTTTGGGAAGTTGCGAAGGAGTTCATCTAGAGCGGTTTGTAACTGGAATAAAGCTTCTTGCATGCTCCAGTGTAGCAGGGGGAGATCTTCTTGTTTTCGGCCATCGTCAGCATAGCGCTTCAGTGTTGCTGAACAAAGATAAAGCTGACTAAGAATGTCGCCTAAGCGTGCAGAAACACGTTCTTTTCGTTTCAGACTTCCGCCGAGGGTGCCCATGGCCACATCAGAGAGCAAGGCTAAGTTGCTACTAAAGCGAGTCAGTTGTTTATAGTAGATTGCTGTTTGATCGGAATAGGGCGCTTTTAGCAGCGTATTTCCACTCAGGCCAAACCAAAAACTACGAATAAAGTTACTCACCGCAAAACCTAAATGACTGAATAAGGCGCTATCGAACTGTTGAAGGCCTTGATGAAAGTCTGGATGCTGCGCTGCTTCCATTTCAGCGAGCACATAGGGGTGGCAACGAATGGCCCCTTGTCCATAGATAATCATACTGCGGGTGAGGATATTCGCACCTTCAACGGTAATGGCAATCGGTGCACCTTGATAAGCTCGGGCGAGGAAGTTTTTTGGCCCAAGGCAAATCCCCTTGCCGCCGACGATATCCATGGCATCGATGCTGGCGCGTTGTCCTCGATGGGTTAAATGGTATTTAACGATAGCTGATACCACCGAGGGTTTTTCACCTAAATCGATGGCAGTCACGGTTAGATCCGATGCCGCGCCCATCATATAAGCGTTACCGGCGAGACGAGCCAATGGCTCTTCAATCCCTTCCATCTTACCAATGGGCAGTTTAAATTGGCGACGTATACGGGCATAGGCGCCAGTCGCTAAAGCTGCATTTTTAATACTGCCAGTTGCACTTGAGGGCAGGGTGATGCCGCGACCGACCGATAGGCACTCGACCAGCATTCGCCAACCTTGGCCAGCCATGGCTTGGCCGCCGATAATGTAATCGATAGGAACAAATAGTTGGTTAGCGGTTGTAGGGCCATTCATAAAAGGGATATTCAGCGGGAAATGGCGACGACCGACCTCAACGCCTTCAATATCGGTGGGGATTAGTGCGCAGGTAATCCCAAGCTCTTTTTGATCGCCCAGTAATCCCTCGGGATCCGAGAGTTTGAAAGCCAGCCCAAGAATGGTTGCTACAGGCGCGAGGGTGATATAGCGTTTATTCCAGGTAAGTTGCATCCCCAGTACTTGTTCACCTTGCCAGTCACCCATGCATACAATGCCTGAGTCGGGGATTGAGCCCGCGTCGGACCCAGCTTCTGGACTGGTGAGTGCAAAACAAGGAATTTCTTTCCCTTCGGCTAAGCGTGGCAAGTAATAGTCTTGCTGTTGTTTGGTGCCATAGTGTTGTAGCAATTCACCGGGACCTAAGGAGTTGGGGACTCCGACGGTACTTGATAGTACGGCAGAGATACTGGCTAGTTTTTGTAATACACAGGACTGTGCGTAGGCTGAAAATTCGAGGCCACCATATTGTTTCTTGATGATCATCGCGAAGAATTTATGGGTTTTAAGAAAGTCCCAAATTTCCGGAGGTAAGTCAGCGAGTTCGTGAGTGATTTGCCAATCATTGGTCATGGCGCAGACCTGCTCTACAGGACCATCGATAAAAGCCTGTTCTTCCGGGCTGAGACGCGGTGCGGGGTAACTGTGTAGCACTTTCCAATTCGGATCCCCACGAAATAATTCACCTTCCCACCAGGTGCTGCCCGCATCAATTGCTTCTTTCTCTGTTCGTGACATCTCTGGCATGATCTTTTTAAAGATTTTAAATATCGGTTTGGAAATGAGCTGTTGCCTTAAAGGTTTAAAATTAATCCCTCCGACCACAACTAAAAAGCCGAGCCAAAAGATTTCACTTAATGGTGTGATGGCGCTGTAAGCCACTAAAGCGGCAGTAACGGCGAGGCTAAAGGCTAATAACGAAGCCCTAAAGTAGGCTAGCCCACAGATGAGTAGGCCAATACCAACAATGGCAAATAGCGGTGAATAACTTAGCATGAATATCTCCTTGGTCTCGTTAAGAGGTCTGACCTCTTGCTATTTGTAACTCAAAGGTTAAAAGATCGCAAGTAATTTACAATTGCTCAACATATTGGTGGCGTAATATCTGTTTAACAAAATGAGCATTAGGCTCGTTTTGAGCGCTGAATATCCTATTAAAAAACGTTATAGTGTCAGCCTGATAGCTTGCATAAAATGAGATAGTTTTAATGAAAAGTCTGATAGTTGAAGAGTTACAAGAAGCCGCAAACGTGTTGAATGCTTTTATCACGGATCAAAATAATATTGACGCCATCGATAATGCGGCTCAGCTACTTGCGGATAGCTTTAAGCAGCAAGGTAAGGTGCTTGCCTGTGGCAATGGTGGTTCGCATTGCGATGCCATGCACTTTGCTGAAGAACTCACGGGTCGTTACCGTGAAAATCGTCCTGCGTTGCCTGCGATCGCGATTTCTGATCCCAGTCACCTCTCTTGTGTGAGTAACGATTATGGCTATGAATTTGTTTTCTCGCGTTATATCGAGGGCTTGGGCCAGAAGGGCGATGTGTTGTTTGGGATTAGTACCAGTGGTAATTCAGGTAATATTATTAAAGCAATTGAAGCGGCCAAAGCGAAAGGAATGAAGGTGATTATTCTATCGGGTAAAGATGGCGGGAAAATGGCTGGTCAAGCGGATATTGAAATTCGGGTACCACATTTTGGTTTTGCTGATCGTATCCAAGAAATTCATATTAAAGTGATCCACATTTTGATCCAATTAATTGAAAAGCATATGGCTCAATAAGCCATTCAAATAGCGTATTGAGCGAGCGGTAATATGTGTGAGTTATTGGGAATGAGTGCAAATGTACCCACCGACATTTGTTTTTCTTTTACTGGATTAGTGCAGCGTGGTGGGGTGACTGGCCCGCATGTGGATGGCTGGGGGATTACCTTCTACGAAGGCAAGGGCTGTCGTAGTTTTAAAGACCCAGCCCCAAGCAGTGAGTCTAAAATAGCTGAGTTAGTGCAGGCTTTTCCGATTAAGAGTAAGGCGGTGATTGGCCATATTCGCCAAGCCAACCGGGGGTGTGTTTCTTTGGAGAATACCCACCCTTTTACCCGAGAATTGTGGGGACAAAATTGGACCTACGCGCATAACGGCCAGTTAAAAGGCTATAAACAGCTCGACACCGGTTTTTTTCGCCCGGTAGGGGCCACCGATAGCGAACATGCTTTTTGTTGGTTATTAGAGCAATTACGCCTGAAATACCCGCGTAAACCCAACAATATGCAAGCCATGTTTAAGTTTGTGGCAAGCTTGGCGGAGCAACTCAGGTCGCGGGGCGTGTTTAACATGTTACTGAGCAATGGTGAATATGTGATGGCTTATTGTTCCACGAACTTACACTGGATTACTCGTCGAGCCCCCTTTGGTGAAGCACAATTAGCCGATGCCGATGTCACCATCGATTTTTGTAAAGAAACCACACCCAATGATGTGGTCACGATGATTGCGACTCAACCTTTAACCAATAATGAGCAGTGGCAAAAAATCGCCATTGGTGAGTATGTGTTGTTTAAGGAAGGCGAAGTGCAATAAAAAAGCGCCTAGTTGGCGCTTTTTTAATTATTGGCGTAACCACCACTTGGTAGGATATGACCGTCGAGTACCGCTTTACCTTGTTGCATCAGCAGTCGTTGTTCCACAAACCAGTTCACCACCACCGGATAGATGGCATGCTCCTGAACTTGCACTCTGGCAGCAAGTTGATTGGCATTGTCTTCGCTAAATACTGGCACCTTGGCTTGTAAGATCACCGGTCCGCCATCTAATTCCGGCGTCACAAAGTGGACGCTGCAACCGTGTTCTTGATCGCCAGCATCGATAGCGCGTTGATGAGTATGTAAACCTTGATATTTTGGCAATAACGAAGGGTGAATATTCAGCATTTTTCCGCTAAAACGCTGTACAAATGGTTCACTTAAGATCCGCATAAAGCCAGCCATTACGATCAGATCAGCTTGCTGCTGTTCAATGATATCGCCTAAGGCTTGATCATAAGTTTCGCGATCAGTATACGGTTTGGGGTCGAGTACCACCGTATGAATGCCTGCTTGCGCTGCTCGTTCTAAGCCATAAGCTTCCGCTTTATTGCTTATTACTGTGCAAATGGAGGCGTTGACACGCCCCTCATAACAGGCATCGATAATGGCTTGCAGGTTAGTCCCTGAACCTGAAATTAATACAACAATGTTGCCAGCCATTATGTGTCCTATTTGAACTCGACTTGATTCTCGTCAGTGGCTACATCTTCAATGTGACCAATTTTCCAAGCGCTCTCGCCGTGTTCTGCTAACAGAGCTAAGGCTGCCTCTACTTCTGCTTCAGGAAGCGCAATCACCATGCCTACCCCACAGTTAAAGGTGCGGTACATTTCTTCACGAGCAACGTTACCGTGTTCTTGTAGCCAGTTGAATACTTCAGGCCACTGCCAGCTATTCTCATCTACCACAGCTTTTGCACCTGCAGGTAATACCCGAGGAATATTTTCCCAGAAGCCACCACCAGTGATATGCGATAGGGCATGTACTTCACATTGCTTGAGCAAGGCAAGTACCGACTTCACGTAGATTTTGGTTGGGGTTAACAGTGCTTCACCTAACGTTTTCTCACCTAACATTTGCTTCGGATCGGCATTCGAGACTTCAAGAATTTTACGAATCAATGAATAGCCGTTTGAGTGAGGGCCGCTTGAGGCGAGTGCAATCAGCGCATCCCCGGCAGCCACTTTAGTCCCATCAATGATTTCGGATTTTTCTACAACACCAACACAGAAGCCTGCGATGTCGTAGTCGTCACCGTGATACATGCCAGGCATTTCCGCGGTTTCACCACCGATTAGAGCGCAACCGGATAACTCACAACCATGACCTATCCCTTTCACTACGTCGGCAGCGGTATCGACATCGAGCTTGCCGGTGGCATAGTAATCTAAGAAGAATAGTGGCTCAGCCCCTTGAACAATTAGGTCGTTGACACACATGGCGACTAAATCAATCCCGACGGTATCGTGTTTTTCTAAGTCTAAAGCAAGACGAAGTTTAGTACCTACACCATCGGTGCCTGCAACCAATACCGGTTCATTGTAACCGGAAGGTAATTGACATAAGGCACCGAAGCCTCCGAGTCCGCCCATCACTTCCGGACGTTGGGTGCGTTTACTCACGCTCTTGATTCGTTCAACTAATGCATTACCAGCTTCGATATCAACGCCAGCATCTTTATAGCTCAGAGGGGTGTTTTGTTTGGTCACAGGATTACCTTGCAGCGAACAGAGAAAAATTTCGCGACATTTTAGCAGTGTTAGCTGCGCTGGAACAGTAGTAAACGAGAACTAAAACATTTTGTTGATATTTGCTAACATATCTTGATTGAGCTTGGTTTACACTGGCGGCTCACAATTCGCTAAATTATAGGAATAAACATGAAAGTTGTTGAAGTAAAGCACCCACTGGTTCGTCATAAAATTGGCTTAATGCGCGAAGCCGATATTAGTACTAAGCGTTTTCGTGAGTTAGCGCGTGAAGTCTCTACTTTGCTCACTTATGAAGCAACGGCTAATTTGGAGTTGGAAGAGGTTACAATTAATGGTTGGAATGGTCCGGTGGCCATTGAGCAAATTAAAGGTAAAAAAGCCACAGTGGTCCCCATTTTGCGCGCTGGACTTGGCATGATGGATGGTGTGTTAGAGCATATGCCTTCAGCAAAAACCAGTGTGGTAGGGATTTATCGGAACGAAGAAACTTTAGAGCCAGTGCCGTATTTCCATAAATTGGTGGGTCAAATAGAAGAGCGTTTAGCCATTGTTGTTGATCCGATGCTAGCGACTGGTGGATCGATGATCGCGACCATCGATCTGCTCAAAGAACAAGGCTGTAAGAATATTGTGGTATTAGTATTGGTCGCTGCACCAGAAGGTTTAAAAGCCTTGGAAGCTGCACATCCTGATTTGGTCTTGTATACTGCATCGATTGATGAAAAATTAAATGAGCATGGTTATATCCTTCCGGGATTAGGCGATGCGGGTGATAAGATCTTCGGTACTAAATAAACGGTAGCGGGTAAGGATCGTTAATGAGTTTCTCTGGGAGAACGTAGTGATAAAACAGTGCTGGTTGGTATTGAGTTTGGCCTTGGTATTTTTGCCGGTTGAAGCGTCCCAACAAAACGACTTATACCGGGTTGAAGCTGTCGCCAGTGGCGATAATAAGCAAGATCAACAGCAAGCTTTTGAATTATTATTACGGCGTTTAACGGGGGATTCGGCGAGTTATTCCAATCCCTTGGTGGTGAAGGCCAAGAAGAATATAACTCCATATATTCAGCAGTTTAGTTTTGCTGAACAGCACATATCTGTGCTATTTAACGAAGCCAAAGTGAATCAATTATTGACCCAAGCCCAGCTACGTCTTTGGGGGAAGCAACGGCCTGATATTCTATTGTGGTATGCGTCTGAGCAAAATTTCAATCGCCAATTGATGGCCGATAGTGCTGAGCAAAGTTGGTTCGTGCATGGGCGACAGCAGGCGCAGTTATTAGCCTTACCGATCCGCCTACCAGTGATGGATTTAAGCGATAGTATGGCTCTTAGCGTCAATGATGTTTGGGGGGGCTTCGATGGCCCTCTATACACCGCTAGTGCTCGATATAATACGCCTCTCATCTTGAGCTTTCGCCAATATCCACAAGGACAGAATTGGCAGATACAGTGGCGTTTACTCGATAGTGCTAACCAAGTTCAGTTAGCCAGCGGTCAGGTGCAAGCACCTCTTGAGGAAGTCGCTGCCGCGGCCATGGATGCGGTAAGCGCTAGCTTGGCGGAGCGTTTTGGGGTGGCGTTGGGTGAAAGCACCGATGAAGCTATCGTACTCAGCTTTGCTAATATTACCGGCATGAATAAATATGTGGATTTAGAACGTTTTTTGAATCAGCAGCCTAGTGTGGCAAGTGTCACTCTGGAACAAGTTAACCATGATACCTTTACTTTTCGGGTTCAGTTATTAAGTCCTTGGCAGGATTTAAAATCGTCCCTAGATATCTCCCCGCGCCTACAAGCCGATGATATTCGCGATAAGCTATACTATTTCCAATAGCAAAAATTTCTAATCTTAAGGCCTAGCTGATACAATGACGCAAGTTTTGTATCGGCTTTGATTTGTTACTTTGAGTTTTTCCCCACAATTATCACTTCCTGTGCATTTACCTGATGATGAAACCTTGGTGAGTTTTTACCCGGGAGATAATCAGCAGTTGTTGAGTGCCTTACGTAATCTTGCCTTAGATAAGGGGGAGAGAATGTTGTATTTGTGGGGCGCGGAAGGCTCTGGTCGAACCCACCTGCTGCATGCCAGTTGTACTGAGATGGCTGATATGGGGGCCGCAAGCGCTTATTTGCCGCTAGATTTACATGCAGCGATGTCACCGCAAATGCTTGAAGGTTTGGAAACCATGGCTTTGGTGTGTTTAGATAATATCGATGCCATTGTCGGTATTCAGGCATGGGAAGAAGCAATTTTCGATTTTTACAATCGTCGTAAAGAGTTAGCCTCAACGACTCGGCTAATTGTGACCGCTAACGCACCTGCGCCACAACTCTCTTTTGCTTTAGCTGATCTGCAATCCCGTTTAAATTGGGGGGTCACTTATAAACTGCATGAGCTTGATGATGAGCAGAAACTGAGCGCCTTGCAGTTACGTGCTGAATTACGCGGTTTGAAAATGCCCTTAGAGGTAGCTCGTTTTTTACTTAAACGTTTGTCGAGAGACATGCCGACCTTATTGAAGAAACTTGATGTATTAGATCAAGCTTCGATCACCGCACAACGCAAACTTACAGTTCCTTTTGTGAAGGAAATTCTCGACATTTAGCAGATAGAGGGCTTCTGTGTGGCTTAATTCGCTTAAGCTTTGAGGAAACTTTTATTTCAAATCGCGTGAATCAAGCGTCTTCGAGAGCAATCGTTTCTTAGAGCCATGGGACGGGCGTTCAAGTCACTACATTGAACAAATCCCAATTTCTCTAGCTTTTGCTACCCATTGATTTCCATTTTTTCGGTAATACGCAGTTCTGTAGCAAATGCTGCCAGATAATTTACACCATATGACCGAATGCTAACAGTGAATGAGCCATGTCTGGTTTGCTCTTCTGGTCGTGTGTCTGTCAGCAGCTGATTTGTAGTGTCTTTTGTTTGAATATTTGCACAATCCATAAAATTGACTATAGTTAATTCACTCAATAATGAGTGCTTAAGAAAAAGGAAACTGATATGGCTAATCAACTCGCGGGTGGTTGGAGTCCTTTTCATGAACTATCAGACGAAGATAACCAAGTATTTGTGCATGGGATGGAAGGGTTTGTTGGTGTGAGTTATAAACCTCTGGTGGTTGCGACTCAGGTGGTTGCAGGTTGTAATTATGCATTTTTCTGTAATGCTGAAGTTGTTTATCCTGGTGCACAACCTTACCCTGCCATGGTTCATATGTTTAGTGACTTACAAGGTCATGTAGGGATCACGCATATTCAACGTCTTGATTTCTGAGTCGTAAAAGCCAAGCACAATCAAGATTGCTTGGCTTTCCAATCTATTAAAACTTATGTGTTACTTGCGATACACGCTCCCTAACAGGCGAATAATGCTTAAATCGGGGGGAGTTGCTATTCGTGGTTTGTGAATTATGGTTTTGCTTGCTCAAGATAGACTAGATTTTATCTAGCTACTCCTCCTTTCGACCTACATTTGCTACCATTATTCCCGAACTTTTTATCGAGTATAGGTAAGCCACCTATCACATCACTTGCCATGGGCCTCATTGATCAATCGGGTGATTTATCTTTGAGTTTCTTTAAACCGATACCAAGTTCTTTGCCGCGTTGTTTGGCGTAGCTAAGGCTAGAAATAAAGGCGGTGAGTACCAATAGCAACTCGACAGCAGCCATGCCGCGTTCGTTGTTTGAGGTGGCTAAAAGTGTGGTGCTGTGCAACACATATAACAGCAATACAAAGCAGCTCCAAGCATAGGTGTAGGGGTTGCCAGCCAAAATCCCTCTTAAGGGGAAAAGTAGGGGAAGTACCCAGAATAGCAGCATTAAACCGATACTGATGTCTACTGGCGGTGACAACCATAGGTGCCATAAACAGACCCAAGCGAGTAGACCAAGGTAACTGGTTTTGGCCAGTAATAGCAGTTGTGGACTGGTGAATCTAGACAATCTCTAATACCTGTTGAGGAGGTCGACCGATCCGTGCCTGCTGTTGATTGATGACGATGGGGCGTTCAATCAATTTAGGGTTGGCGTGCATTGCGGCAATCAATTGTGCTCTATTGAGAGACTCGTCTGCTAAGTTAAGTTGTTTATATAGCTCGTCTTTAGTACGCATCAATTGGCGAGGCTCAATGCTCAGCATGTTTAAAATACGGTCTAGTGCCTGTTCGCTGGGAGGCGTCTCTAAGTACAAGATAATTTCTGGCTCAATGCCTTGGTCGCGAAGCAGTTGTAGTGTTTGGCGGCTCTTCGAGCAACGCGGGTTATGCAGTATTTTTATTTCAGACATGGTATTTCCTTAAACCTCAGATTAGTTCAGTTCTTCTAATTGTTTTTCAGCAGCTTCAAACTGTTTGATTCTCGCCTCAATTCGTGCCAGCTCGAGCTGATTTTTAGTTAAGTTATAGGCACTATGCAATTCATCAATGGCACGTCGATAATCTGAATGTAATGATAAATACTCGGCTTGAGCGATATGGCTTTCCAGTAAATTATTTAGCCGCCCTTGTGCTCGGCTAAGCTCCCCCCAGGCCAAACTATCATCTGGGTGATGACGTAAATAACGGTCGAGCAGCTTAGCGGCCTTGGTAAATTCGCCTTTTTCACTATAGGCGTGAGATAAATTTAATATGATGACTTGATTATCGGGGTAACGAGATTGAGCACTCTGTAGACGAGCAATCGCTGATTCGAAGTGTTGTTGAGCGAGGTCAATATCACTCAGGGTATCGATCATAAATAAGTTATCGGGATGACGTTTGGCGAGCTCATCAATGATAGTTTTAGACTCCGGATATTGGCCTAAGCCAAATAGGGCAAGTGCTTTACCATATAAGGCCGCGTCTTTGATACGATATTCTTTACGTTGCAGTTGTTGTTGATAATAGTCTAAGGCGGCTTTAGCGTCTAAAGTACCATGACGGACGATGATCCGGGCTTTGGCAAACTGGAATGCTAATGAGGGCGCAATAAAGTGCTGTGGGTATTGATTCGCTCTGGCACGCGCCTCACTCACCCTAGTTTCTGGTAAGGGGTGGGTAATGAGCATTTGTGGTGGTTTGCTAGCATAACGATATTTTTCGGCAAGTTTACCGAAAAAACTACCCATGCCAGCGGGATCGTAACCCGCTCTGACGAGGGTTTGTAAACCGATACGGTCGGCTTCAAATTCGTTTGCCCGAGTATAGTTAATCGAATTTTGGATGTTGGCTGCCATCGACGCCTGCAGCGCTGCTATACCTGCAACTGGATTCGCGATCCCTAATAGCACTGAACCTAACATACCTGCGAGGGTTAGGTTTTGCGAAGCGGCTTGGTTTTCGATACTACGCGCAATATGTCGTTGGGTAACGTGGGCGATCTCGTGGGCAATCACCGAGGCAAATTCACTCTCGGTATTGGCATATAGAAATAAGCCGGTGTGGATCTTCACATAACCGCCGAGAAAGGCAGCCGCGTTGATTTCATTGTCGGTCACTAAGAAAAAATGAAATGGTGTGCGAACTTGCTCCGCTTTGGCGACTAAGTGATTTCCGAGTTCGCTGACATATTCTGAGAGTACAGGATCATTGGTCATGCGGTGACTTGCTCGAATCAGTCGCATGTAGGCTTTGCCGTAAATAACCTCTTTGTCGATGGATAATGCCGACGCCCCAGCCGTACCTATTTCAGGCAATTGGTTATTGGCAGATATGAAGGGCGTATATACAAACAATATACCGACAAAAATAAGCTGCAAAAGACGGATCATTAGTTTCCACTATCTATTTTTCTTATCGGCGAGAATACTCTGATTTTGTTTGTTATTCAAAAGCTATAAATGCCATTCTTGATGATAAACTATGATCATTTCATTGTTGCTATGGGTAAGATGCATGCGTTGTCTTAACTTTGAAGATCAAATTTGTCCAATTCCTCTGCTGCAAAGTAAATTGTGGTTAAAGCAAGCGCAGCAGGGGGAGCAGTTAAAGTTATGGCTGGCCGATCCGGGGTCATGTCGGGATATTCCTAAGTATTTTCAAGGTTTAGGCCATGAGGTTAAAATCGAGCAAAATTCCCAGCAGTTTTGTGTCACAATCACCGTTCATATGCTTAAGGATTAACGCAGTAACTATGTTTAAAGTCATATCTCTTTGGTATAACCGGATGTTTTCAGATCCGGAAGCTGTGGCAATGGCCTTGGTGTTTGTCATCGGTTTTGTCATGCTTTACTTTTTTGGTAATTTACTCGCCCCTTTATTAATCGCCTTGGTATTGGCTTACTTATTGGATTGGCCGGTGAGTTTTTTAGCAAGTCATGGTTTTCGCCGTGGGATCGCAACGTCGCTGGTTCTACTGGTATTTTTTCTGATTGCGACCTTTATTGTATTACGTGTGCTTCCGACGGTCTGGGGACAAGGGATGAATCTGTTGACCGAGTATCCGGTGATGCTGAATAGCAGTCAACGTTGGTTGGAGTCGCTTCCTGAGCGTTATCCAGAGTTTATTGATGGGGCATTAGTGCAGACTGTCGTGGATAATGTCAGAACCCGTCTGATGGGGGTCGGTGAGCAGTTACTTCAATCTTCCGTCTCATCGATCATCAACCTGGCCACTGTGATGGTGTACAGCGTATTAGTGCCTTTGATGGTATTTTTTATGTTGAGTGATAAACAAGTGTTAATGCGAAGCGTGACTCGTTTTCTCCCGAATGACCGTCGTTTGCTCGCACAAGTTTGGATGGAAATGAATGGTCAGGTGATTAATTATATTCGTGGTAAAGCCATTGAAATATTGGTGGTTGGCGGTGTGAGTTATATTGTATTTGCGCTAATGGATTTACGGTATTCAGCTTTGCTCAGTGTCTTAGTTGGTTTGTCGGTGTTAATTCCATTTATCGGAGCTTTTGCGGTTACCTTACCAGTGGCGATGGTCGGTTTATTTCAATGGGGAGTGAGTCCTCAGTTTGGCTACTTGATTCTGGGTTATGGCATCATTCAACTATTAGATGGCAATGTGTTAGTGCCGGTTTTATTCTCAGAGGCCGTTAACTTGCATCCCTTAGCGATAATTGTTGCGGTATTAGTGTTTGGCGGTCTGTGGGGATTTTGGGGAGTATTTTTTGCTATTCCGTTAGCAACTCTCGTCAAAGCAGTGATGAATGCTTGGCCACATGCCGAAAAAGCTGAAGTTGATCAGCCTTCATCCTAGCGGCGGTCGTTCTCTCCTGGTGCTGCTGTGATCGTTTATGCTTGATTTAGGGATTGCTGAATATATCAAATGTAGTCGCTATGAATCATGAGCAACGCTGCATTGATAAACAACTTTGACTGAAAGCTTTAATTACAAGATACATCAGGCTGAAGGCGGTGATTTAAGCCAGCAAGATCAACAGATAATGAGTTAGCTGGGTATTAATATGACTCGCGGTGACGAAAGCCTAAATGGGTCGGCAAAAAATCCATAGACGCGAGTCTTATCTGACTAGCCTGCTAAATAGTCGAGTACAACTTGGTGGTGCTCTTTGGTTTTAAATTTGTCAAATACATGTTCGATGATACCTTGCTCGTCGATCAAGAAGCTAATGCGGTGGATGCCGTCGTATTCTTTTCCCATGAATTTCTTCAGTCCCCAGACACCAAACTGTTCGGCAACTTGATGATCTTCATCAGACAAGAGATCAAAATTCAATTGGTGTTTTTCAATAAACTTCGGTAAACGTTTCACTGGGTCAGGGCTTATGCCAAAAACCACGGTATTGGCATCGGATAATTGCTGAATACTGTCTCTTAAGCCACAAGCTTGAGTGGTACAACCGGGTGTTAAGGCTTTAGGGTAAAAATACACCAACACCTTTTTTCCTGCGTAATCACTGAGCTTGATCCGCTTTTCATCTTGGTTGGCTAAATCGAATTGTGGTGCGGCATTGCCGGCGGTAAGCGTATTCATTGCTGATTCCTTTTGTCTCGCTTCATTAGATAAAAACTGTAGGCTAAAATCGTGACTACCGAGTGTTTGGCAAAGTTTGGCAAATTGCTGTTCAATGATTTCGGTTTGGTGTTGCTGATTCAGCTTGACCTCGAAAGAAGCGTGTAACATTTCTACTTCTGCCTGGCTAAATAGATTGGACTTCAAGCTCACCATATTCATATCATGATCGCTAATAAACTGAGTTACTTGACTAATTACCCCAGTGGCATCGGGCAACGTTAGCTGCAGTATGGCCGCATGTGAATAGTTGATCCGTTCATGTCGTGAAGTTTTTTTTAAGACACTTAATAGCTGTAATTCTTGTGCGGTGACCGGCAGTCGAGTTTCGATTTGAATGATCGCATTATGTGTGCCCGAGACTAACATAATAAGGGTAAATTCAGAGCCAAATAGTGCCATTCGGCTATCCACGATGTTGCAACCGCAACTTGATACCAGTTGAGTAAGTTGATTTACGATGCCGGGGCGGTTGGTACCCACCGCGGTGACTACAAGGTATTGGCTCATATTCTATTTTGTTTGTATCGCTAGATAGATGAGTTCAGGATACTTGCTTAAACAAGGGATTTCTAGCGGATAAAAAAATAGCGGGCTGTAAATGCACCGTTTCTATCAAACACTGATAGTTTTCATCTTGTGTTTATGAAAGTGGCTAAGTAGTATAGCGCCCTTACTCTGGATTGTTTTCGCCTGTCGAAGACAAATACCAGTCAAATTATTAGTTTGTTGATGTAGTGGAATATGCAACTAGTTTCTTTTTCAGCGATAAAAATCGTGTTATCAGCGACTCTCGTGACTAGCTTGGTGGCGTGTTCAAGCGGTGGTGAGCAGTTACGTCAAGCTGAGCGTAATTTTGATTATTTGAAGGCGACTCAGATCGAGCCTTTGTTTATTCCTGAAGGTGTCTCTCCACCACAGCAAAGCAAAGATTTTGTGATCCTCAATGCCCAGCCTAAAGGTGAGCCGATACTCGGATCACGAGTTGATGTGCGGTCACCGATGCAGGTGATTCCGTTGATCGCGGGAAGCCGAACAGAGAGTAGCGATGCAGGTTTAATTTTTTGGTTTGATATCTTGCTCGCGCAATCTGCCGAAGAAACCAGCCAAACGGTACTAAACCTGATTCGAGACTATATTGGTTTTCGTCAGTCATCGATTGCACGTTTAGACGAACAGCAGCGGATTGTTGAGTCAAATTGGTTAGTGGACCGAGAAATGGTCGACAGTGGCTGGTTTTTCATCAGCGATAAGGCTGTGGAGCAACGGCAGAAATTTAGTTATCAGCTACAGGTTAAGCCTCATGGAAGAACCGTTGGTTTAACAGTTAAATTAGTGGATGCAGAGCTATACCGAAATGATAATGATGTGGTCGTTGATCTGGATAGTTTTGATCGACGACGTTTAGAGATTATTGAGCTAAACCGATTAATTGGCTATGTGAATGATCGTCGAGAAGAGTTGGAAGCGCAGTTGGCAGAGAAACGTGAACAAGCGCGTTTGGCGAGCATGAGTGCGGCAGAAAAAGCACGCTTAAACGATCCTTCGGTTAGTTTGTTATTGGTTAATGATGGTGGAACGGCTTACTACAAAGCACGGGCTAATATGGATAAAACCATGAAGCGTTTGCGTATGGTTCTGCCGATCGCTGGTTTTACGATTACCGATTATATCGAGACTTCGGGTAGCTTGTATCTTACCTATAAGCGTCCAGATAGTGAGCTCTTGGAAAAACATGGTTTATCCGGGATGCAGTTTGAAGAGAAAGATTATATTTTCACTGTTGGCTCTAATGATAATATTACTCAAATCACCTTAGCAGATGATGAGGGTAAGGTGCTTAAACCTAGGGAAGTGAGCAAGTTGTATCCTTATTTGGCGATTTTGATGAAAATGGGACTGGATACGACGAATAGCTTATCGCACTAGTTCTTGTGAATGTTTCAAATAAAAGGCCCCAAATGGGGCCTTTTTAGTCTTAGCGCCTTGAGACGAATGGTATTTAAAGATTCAGTTAACAGAGCTTTAGGCTTGAATTTAGGCTGATGAGAAAGCGATTATTGCCAATCGAAATTACTGATGGCAGCAATCGGGGAAGCGGCCTGCGAAATAGGCGACATGAGAACCTTGAAGGGCTTCAAGGCATGTACAGGGAATCGTTATTTTCATCCAGTTTGATATGAGCAAATACTTGATCGAGGAGCGGCTAACTATTGTTTTTCATCCTGCGCTTGCTGGTCGGCCCTAAGATTGTTTTGCTCAATAGTTTTACGCAACTCAGCGCTAATATTAAATCTTCCTATATGCCTTAACATCATTAAATTTCCGACAATAAAACCTAATACTAAGACAATGATAAGGATCACGTATCCGCTACTCATGGCATCTCCTTAGCCGCTAGGTCGCGAGGCCTTGCATTGCAAGACTTGAAGTAAAGCTTAGTACAACCACAACGAGTAGTAAGCTGGCGGGGGGAGATTGTTTTTTAAATTGAGGGGCTAACCAAAGCAGAACCGCTAAGGTTAATAGTATGGCGACAATAACGAATTGTTTTATTTGTTGAGGATCTTGGCTCAGTTGGGGCATCGCCAGCAAATAGACGCATAAACAGAGTATGCTTAACATGGCACTGACGATACCTAAGCAAGGTAGTACTTTGTCAAACTGACTTAAGCGATGCTTGGCTTTCACCATTAACCAGTGCGCCAAAGCAGTTGCACAGACTAGGTATGTAAATAAAAATAGCGGCTGTTGATTTAATACGACGAGCCCTGCTGCCAGCATTGGAATCCCCATGAACCACCATAACTTGAGTTTGAGGCTGCGTTTATGCTTCAGTTTATTTAGTTGAAATAGCAAGGCCCAGCCCGCAAATGCAGCGACTAGGATCAGAGCGCTTAGCCAGCTACTTTGTTGGCTTTCTATGCTGGACAAAGCCGCTAGGGTGATGAGACTGACAAGGGTGCCTAATTGACGCTGAATACGGCCTGTTTGACCGGGGCACAGTTGGCCTTTGTAAAGTACGAGCATGAGTAGTAGAAAGGCTAGACTAGCGCAACTAATTAAACTGAAGAATAGGGTTGAATAGACGCTTGGCATTAGCTCTCCGGTAAACATATATTACGAACATATTGCTCAAATATTTGCTCAATATGTTGCTCGATGGTGGTGAACCCTGCCACTTGTGCTTGACGTAAGTGGCTTAGGAGTGTGTCGGTTTCGAGTCCACTTAGCTTGATTTGGCTGCAGGCTAAGTGGCTCAGATGCCAAGGTTCAAATTCGACCCCGCCCTGAAAGCGCTGATAAGGAAAAAAGAAGCCATAAGATTTTGCATGTTGTTCTAACCAGCAAGCAAAGGAATGTTGGCAGCCCCCTGCTTCATATTCTTGAGGAATCAGTGCTAGCGAACTGCCGGCGGGGAGTAACTGGGGATCATAGAGATCGAAGTCGGTTCCCCAGTGGTGGCGACTGGTGCCTGGCAGGGCCGACCAGCGTAAAATGGCATGCATTTTTTGTTCATCACTTAGCTCAGCTAGGCTGATGGGATGGCTGTGTTGATCTAATATGGGGCGTAAGCCCTGCCATTTATGGTTCCAGATGAGGCTTTGGCGATGGAAGTCGCGATAGCCACTATATACAGCAAGCTGGAAACCAGCTTGCGTGGCCGCGCTTGCTAAGCCGCGTAAATCCTCTAACACACCCGGATGTATCCAAGCAAAATCAGCACTGTTAACTAAACCTTGTTGGTTTAGTCCATATAGGCCTGCCTGGTGATTGGATGTGTTCATTTGGGTCCTAATACGTTCACTAATAGTTCAAAGTACATGTCAGCGAGCTGCTCTAAGTCAGCAACTTTAACAGATTCGTTCACTTTATGAATCGTTGCATTTATGGGACCTAATTCAACTACTTGGGTGCCCATTTTGGCAATAAAACGTCCATCTGACGTGCCGCCAGTGGTCAGTAGCTCAGGGGCTTTTTTGGTGACCTTGGTGACCGCTTGGCTCACCGAATTTAAAAAATCACCTTCTTCGGTTAAGAAAGGTTGGCCATTGTAGGTCCAGTCGAGTTGGTAATCTAAGCCATGACTGTCAAATATATTATGCACCCGCTGAACCAGCTGTTGATCGGTGACTTCGGTGGAGTAGCGGAAGTTAAATTGAACCTGTAATTCGCCAGGAATGACATTCGACGCGCCAGTGCCGCCGTGGATATTCGCGATTTGAAAGCTGGTTGGTGGGAAAAACTGATTTCCATTGTCCCAGTGCATGGCGGCTAGCTCGGCCAGAGCTGGTGCAACTTCATGGATAGGGTTTTTCGCTAAATGAGGGTAGGCGACATGGCCTTGCATTCCGTGTACATGAAGATCGCCAGTGAGTGAGCCTCGTCGACCATTTTTAACGACATCACCTACATGATGCGTCGAAGAGGGTTCGCCTACCAGACACATATCAATTAGCTCATTGCGGGCAATGAGGGTATCAACGACACGAGTGGTACCATTAATGAATGGGCCTTCTTCGTCTGAGGTGATAAGGAAGGCAATCGATCCTTGATGATTAGGGTGCGCTGCGACAAAGCGTTCGGTTGCAATAACCATTGCGGCCAATGAACCTTTCATATCTGCGGCGCCACGGCCGTGTAGTACTCCGTCGATCACTGTCGGCTCAAAAGGGGGCGTATGCCACTGTTCTGCTGGGCCCGGTGGGACCACATCGGTATGACCGGCAAAACAAAATAAGGGGGCTTGTTGCCCCTTACGGGCCCACATGTTAGTGGTATCCTCAAATATCATCTCTTCGATAGCAAAACCGACGTCGCTGAGGTGTTGGGCCATGAGTTTTTGGCAATCACAGTCTTCTGGTGTAACCGAAGGGCGGCTGATGAGATCTTTTGCGAGTTTTAAAACTGGGCTGTCTGACATTGAATTTAGCTTTCCGGAAAAAAGAGTTGTTGGTAAAGCTCGGCTTTAAAGCCAAGTGTAAATTGCTGATCGATTTGTAACAATGGCCGTTTGATCATCGCAGGATACTGTTCTAACAGTGCAAGTGCGGTATCTTCATCTAAATTCGCTTTTTGTTGATCACTGAGTTGACGAAAGGTGGTGCCACGTTTATTGAGTAAAGCTTGCCAACCGAGTTGTTGAGCCCATGCCTGCAGTTGCTGACTATCCAAACCATCTTTACGATAATCATGGAAAGTAAATTCTAAGTTGTGTTCATTGAGCCAACGACGGGCTTTTTTAATGGTGTCGCAGTTGGGTATGCCAAACATGACAATCTTGCTTATAGACATGTAAGTTTCCTGTTATATTTTTGCTAAGAATACCAGAGCTGGGCTGAAAGCTCATTGGGGATTTACGCTTTATCGTATTGATTTATTCTTAAACAGAGTGACAACTTAGAGCAATGGTATTGCTCATGGGTAAATTGGGGACAAAAAAAACCACGCATATAGCGTGGTTTTAGAGAGTCATTCAGTATTATTTGATGATGCGTAATACTGGTGTTTCGCTAATGGTGACAGGGCCAGACATCTTAACTAGCTCTTTAATTTCATCCATATTTGAAATGACGACAGGAGTTAGGGTTGATTTAGCTTTTTCTTCCAATACCGCCAGATCGAATTCGATGATCACATCACCTTGTTTTACTTCTTGGCCTTCGGAAGCGATGCGGGTAAAGCCTTCGCCTTTTAACTCAACAGTATCAATACCAAAGTGAACAAATAACTCGATGCCGTCGGTTGATTCTAGAGAAAACGCATGGTTAGTCTCAAAGATCTTACCAATGGTGCCGTCGCAAGGGGCAACCATTTTGTTACCGCTCGGTTTAATGGCAATTCCGTCACCTACGATTTTCTCGGCAAACACCACATCTGGCACTTCTTCAATTGGAACAATTTCGCCAGATAGTGGGGCGATAATATCAATACCGCTTTTAGTTGCACTGTCATCTGAAACCATTTTTTTGAATTTGTCGAATAGACCCATTATAGAGCTCCTGAATTCTTATGTTTATTACTGCTATCTTAACAGATGGTATTTTGTTTAACAAAAGTATCAACTAACGTTTCAATTTCTGCCGCTGTTGGTAACGAAAGAGCTTGATCGGCTAATTTCTTCACTTCAGCATAATTCGAATTACGGATTAGTTTTTTGATCCGAGGTATAGAAATGGAACTCATTGAGAATTCATCAAGGCCCATACCCATTAGTAATAAGGTTGCTGACTCATCACCGGCTAATTCACCACACATACCCGTCCACTTACCTTCCGCATGTGAGGCATCTATCACTTGCTTAATGAGGGTTAATACCGCAGGTGACATTGGGTTATATAATGCTGAAATCAATTCGTTACCACGATCAACTGCTAAAGTGTACTGGGTTAAATCATTAGTTCCAATACTAAAGAAGTCAACTTCTTTAATTAAATGATGTGCAATTGCAGCGGCGGCAGGTGTTTCCACCATTACGCCAATTTCAACGTCTTCATCAAAGGCGATATCGTTCGCTCGTAGATCCGCTTTTAGGCTCTCTAATACTGATTTTAACTTGCGGATTTCTTCGACCGCAATAATCATCGGGAACATGATGCGAACTTTACCGAAGGCTGACGCTCGGAGCAAAGCGCGCAGCTGAGCATGCATGATTTCTTCACGATCAAAGAAAATACGGATTGCACGCCAACCCAAGAAAGGATTCATTTCTTTAGGAAGGTCTAAATAAGGCAAATCTTTATCACCGCCGATATCCATGGTACGGATAATCACTGGGTGACCTTGCATCGATTCAACGACTGCTTTATACGCTTCAAACTGCTCATCTTCTGTTGGCAGTTGATCGCGGTCCATAAATAGGAATTCAGTACGGTAAAGACCCACACCCTCTGCACCATTGCGGTGAGCGCCATCAACATCTTTAATCGTACCAATGTTGGCGCAGACTTCGACTTGATGACCATCTAGAGACACAGCAGGTAAGTCTTTCAGTTTGGCTAGTTCTAGTTTTTCGTCTAAGTAAGTTTGTTGACGTTGGCGATAAACGGCTAACTGTTCTGCACTTGGGTTGATTATCACTTCATTGTTAATTGCGTCTAGAGCGATGATATCGCCATTGCTTACGCGTTGAGTGATGTCATTGGTGCCAACGATCGCCGGGAGCTCTAAAGAACGCGCCATAATTGAAGTATGTGAAGTTCTACCGCCGATATCGGTTACAAAACCGAGCACTTTATCTAAGTTGATTTGTGCAGTTTCTGAGGGGGTAAGATCATTCGCAACTAACACGACTTCTTCAGTAATAGTGCTAAGTGAAATGATCTCAATGCCTAGAATATTTTTAACTAAGCGCGAGCCGATATCGCGAAAATCGGTGGCTCGCTCTTTTAAATAGGGGTCATCTAACTCAGCTAGCATTTGGGCATTTTGCTCAATAATAGTATGAGCCGCTTTGTCTGCAGTCACTAAGTTGTCTTTGATGCAGGCTAGAATTTCTTCTTCAAGCTCTTCATCTTCTAATAGCATGATGTGACCTTCGAAGATGGCTTCTTTTTCTTCGCCGAAAGTCTTGCCTGCCATTATTTTAATTTCTTCGAGTTGAGCAGACGTTGCATTACGTGCATCGAAAAAACGTTGAATTTCGTTTTCTACTTGCGCTGCTTCGATATGAGCTTGGTTAATCACTACTTCTTGCTCTGCAAGTAGCAGTACTTTACCAAATGAAATTCCTGGAGACGCCAGAATACCTGAAATCATAACCTACACCTATTTAGTTGAAACTCGTTAATGGATAAAAAGCGACCGTATTATTCTAGTTCATCCATTAGCGCGACTAATTTTGTAACTGCTGCGGTTTCATCTGCGCCTTCAGCGCGGATAACGACACTAGTGCCTTTGGTTAAGCCTAAGGTTTGTAACTTAAATAGGCTTTTGGCACTGGCCGATTTGCCGTTACTTTCAACAGTGATATCACTTGCGAATGCTTTGGCTTCTTTAACAAATTGAGCGGCGGGACGAGTATGAAGGCCATTCTCTGCGGTAATTACAACACTTTTCTCAAACATACATACATTCCTTAATTTTGTTTTGTTGTCTAAATATTCAGTTAAGCTTAGACGTTTATAAGTAAAATATTTCCGCCAAAAAATAACGTAAAAAATGACGTCGAAGTTTAATCTATGTCAAGTTTTTAGGCTTAGTTGTACACTGTTACTTAATATTACATCGTTAAATTCAATTTAAGCTATTGATTTTTAATTGCTTATATTAATTTATCGACGTAAACAATGTATCCGTTTTGATACCTCTGTTACAAAACGATACATTGAAAACGCTAACATTTGGCGCGGGGGAGTATAGTTTTTGCAAAATTATAGCACAAGACCAGAGAGTTAATTTTCTTTGAGAATAAAGCTGTTTGACCAAAAAAAAGACGACTGAAAATTCGTCGTCTTAATATAGAGCTATTGAGCTATTGAGCTATTGATTTATTTATTGAACGTTTTCTTGTTCAGTAAATGTATCTGCAAATAATGCACTTGATAAGTAGCGTTCGCCAGAGCTAGGTAATATCACGACGATGGTTTTATCCGCGTACTCTGCTTTTTCAGCAATCCGGTTCGCTGCGACCACTGCTGCACCAGAAGAGATCCCTGCAAGAATACCTTCTTCCTCCATTAAGCGCTGAGCCATCGCAATCGCATCTTCATTGCTCACTTGTTCGACCAGATCGACTAAATCTAAGTCAAGGTTACCAGGGATAAAGCCTGCGCCAATCCCTTGGATCTTGTGTGGTCCAGGGTGAGTTCTTCACCCGCTTTGGCTTGAGTAATCACTGGAGAATCTACGGGTTCAACCGCAACGGAAGTAATACTTTTTCCTTGTTGTTGCTTGATGTAGCGGCTCACACCGGTGATGGTTCCGCCAGTACCAACGCCTGCGACAATGACATCAACTTCGCCGTCGGTATCTTCCCAAATCTCAGGCCCCGTGGTTTTTTCATGAATTTCTGGGTTGGCAGGATTGTCAAACTGGCCAAGTAAAATGTATTTTTCTGGGCTACTATCGCGGATTTCTTCCGCCTTGGTAATTGCCCCTTTCATGCCTTTAGCACCTTCGGTTAAGACTAGATTTGCTCCTAAAGCTTTGAGCAATTTACGACGTTCTAGGCTCATGGTATTAGGCATCGTTAGTGTAATTGGATAGCCACGAGAGGCTGCCACAAAGGCTAAAGCAATGCCGGTATTACCACTGGTGGGTTCAATGATTTCTTTTCCAGGACCAAGCAAACCTTTTTTCTCTGCATCCCAAACTAAGTTGGCACCAATACGACACTTCACACTGAAGCTTGGGTTGCGGCTTTCCACCTTCGCAAGAATGTTGCCTTTGTTGACTCGATTAAGACGAACTAATGGCGTACGGCCAATGGTTAGCGAGTTATCTTCATAAATTTTACTCATTGAAACTTCCTTATGGGCTAATGACGGTTGCTACAATCAGTGGTCAATGGCACTCAGCAACATAAATCGTAGTACTAGCATAGCGTGCTTATTTGTAAGGTGAAGTAACGTTTATTTATAACGTTATGTAATTAAGAGATAAATTGATATGAGTTTTAGTGTCTGAAGGGCAAAGTTTTCTCTACGATAGTCGGTCTATAGATTTAACCCCAACAGCAGCCTATCAATATTGTAAGTGCGAGGTTTAACTGGCGGGACGTGATGCATCCATTTACTGAAGATATTAAAGTGCCTATTTTGAGTTTAGCTTTTTTAGCTAGTCATACTGAAGCAGGCTATAGTGGAGGCGGGACTAAAGCGTTAATTGCGCTAAGTTAAGGAACAATTGGTATGAATAGAGTGAGTGGCTTAGCGATTAAACATTGGCTGTTGGCGATGCTGTTATTTGCCGTTTATGGGATTCAAGTATGCCCTTTTTTAGAAGCTCAAACGGTATTTCAGTTGTTACTTCCGATTGTCATTAGTTTTATTGTTACCTCTAGCGTTCGAATTATTGCGATGCAATTTATCGAAAACTCAGAGTTGGCGCGGCAAGTGCGGCTTCAATTTAAGTTGGACTTTATACTCTTTATTTTGGCTGCGTTGATGATTGTTGGCTATAACAGTTATTTTTTTGATCCGCCCTGGGAGTCTCACCTAAAAGTTATACTTGGCCTGACGGCGCTTGGTTTTTATGTCGCTAGTGATTTAGCGCTGGCGAAAGAATGGGATATTGCGAAGCAATTAAGTCGTCATCAGCTACATCTACCTTTAAATAAAAAAGCGTTATCGGTGAGTCAGAAGTTTTCTGCATTTGCGGCGATTAGCACCCTTATATTGGCGGGGGTGATTTTTTTAGTGATTAACAAGGATCTTGATTGGTTAGTGAATGTAGGAAGTGAACGTTACCCATTGGCTACGGCCCAAAGATACATTGTTATTGAGGTCTCCTTTGTGTTGTTGGTGGTGATGTCCTATGTGTTGCGGGTGATCATGAGTTATTCGAAAAATTTACAACTGTTATTGGAAAATGAGAATCAAACCTTAGCGAAGGTACAGCTGGGACAATTCGATACCCAAGTTACGATTAGTAGTAATGATGAGTTTGGACTGATGGCCCAGCGAACCAATGCCATGATTAGTAGTTTGCAACACAGCACCCGGGCCTTGCAACAAACCCGAGATATCACCATCCATAGTCTCGCGAGCCTTGCTGAGACTCGGGATAACGAGACCGGAGCACACATCCTACGGACAAAATATTATGTGAAAGCCTTGGCTGAGGCTTTACGTGAACAGCCTGATTTTGCCGAGCAACTCAGCGATCAAACCATCGATTTGATGTATAAATCCGCGCCACTGCACGATATCGGTAAGGTTGGGATCCCGGATGCTATTTTATTGAAACCAGGTCAGTTGGATACAGAACAGTGGGATACGATGCGTCAGCACCCACAAATTGGAGCAAATGCTTTAGCTGCGGCTGAGCTGCAATTCCCTAGTGAAGACACCGCATTTTTACAATATGCAAAACAAATCGCTTTATCTCACCATGAAAAATGGGATGGCTCGGGTTACCCGCAAGGTTTATCTGGGGCGGCGATCCCCTTGAGTGCGCGCTTAATGGCCCTGGCTGATGTTTATGATGCCTTGATTAGTAAACGAGTCTATAAGCCTGCGTTCACTCACGAAAAAGCTAAGCAAATCATTCTTGAGGGGAAGGGAAAACATTTTGATCCAGCGGTGGTTGAAGCGTTTTGTCAAAGCGAGTCGCAATTTTTAAATATTGCTGCTCGCTATCAAGATAAAGAACCACAAGCTGTTGCTTAGTTCAGTCGCGGCTGATTATTGTTGCTGTTTTTGTTTAAGCAATGGTTTGCGGTAGATGTCGACCCAAATTGCGGTCGCACCGCACACGGCGACTGGCATAATAATAAGATTTAATAGCGGTAGCGTGCTACAAAATAACACGATTGCACCAAAGCCACTGTTTCTTAAGCGATGTTGTTTTAATTGGTCGCGCATCGTGGAGAAGGGAATTCGATGATTATCAAAGGGGTAATCGATATATTGAATGCTCATCATCCAAGCGGTAAATAGAAACCACAGTACGGGGGCGATGGTTTGGCCGATTGCCGGAATTAAAAACAATAGTAGCAGGCCCAGCGCTTTAGGTAACCAATACCATAATTTTTGCCATTCTCGCGAAAAAATTCGCGGTAAGTCTTTTACTAATTCGAGCAGTGAAGTGTCGGCAATTTTTTCACCACAGAGGTGTTGCTCAACTTTCTCTGCCAGTAAGCCGTTAAATGGTGCCGCTATCCAATTGCCGATGATGCTAAAGGTAAAGCCAAAGACCAGCATAATTGCAACGATGGCACTGGGCCAAATGAACCAGCTTAGCCAATCCAGCCAGCTGGGGAGGTAGTCGAGGATTTGCTGAACCCAGCCCCCGAGTTGTTGGTATAAAACAATAAAGGCCGCGCTAAATAAAATGATATTAGCGAGTAGTGGGATCATCACAAACAGTCTTAGTCCAGGTTGACTGATAAGCTGAAAACCCTGGGCAATATAAGAAATACCGCTACGAGAAGCTAGCGAGGTGTGCGCCATTATTGTGATCCTTGAATAGTTTATAGGCCGTCATATTACAAAGCGTTGGCCGCTCTGGTAAAGTCTCGGCTAATAATATAAATCGATAAGCAAACTAGTGTATGCGTTTGAAACAAATTCGCCTAGCCGGATTTAAGTCTTTTGTTGACCGAACAACAATTCCCTTCCCGACCGACATGACCGCGATTGTCGGGCCGAATGGTTGTGGTAAATCTAACGTGATCGATGCGGTGCGTTGGGTACTGGGTGAAAGTAACGCTCGCCACCTGCGTGGTGGCGCGATGACCGATGTGATCTTTAATGGTTCTACCAAACGGGCGGCGGTGTCGAAGGCGATGGTAGAGTTGATCTTTGATAATAGCCAAGGGCGGATCGGTGGAGAGTTTGCTAGTTATGCTGAAATTGCGGTTCGCCGGGAGGTGAGTCGAGATGGGCAGAATCACTACCTGTTAAATGGTAGCAAGTGCCGTAAGCGCGATATTACCGATTTGTTTTTGGGGACGGGCTTAGGGCCGCGTAGTTATGCGATTATCGAACAAGGCATGATTAGTCGGCTCATTGAATCCAAACCGCAGGAATTACGGGTATTTATCGAAGAAGCGGCGGGTGTCTCTAAATATAAAGAACGTCGTCGTGAAACCGAGCTGCGGATTAAACATACTGACGAAAATATTTTGCGTTTACGCGATATTGAGTCGGAATTGGCCCAGCAGGTGAATAAGCTTAAAACGCAAGCACAGGCAGCAAAACGTTATCGCCAATACCGGGCTCGTCATCGAGAGCTTAAGGCCTTGTTATGTTTACAGGAGTTACGGAAGTTAGACAATAGTATTGATGGTGGCGAGCAATACCATGCTGATGCCGAGCAAAAACAGCGTGCCGAAGAGCATCTGCTTAGCCAATGTGAAAACCAATCAACCTTGCTAGCGAATCAAATCCTTGAACAACAACAATTACAACAAAATTTGCAACAGCAGCATTTCGAACTGAGAACACAGTTGGCGAAGTTGGAGCAGCAGCAACTGCATACCAAGCAACAGCAAAGCCTGAGTCAGCAAGCTCAGCAGCAGAATATTGAACAGCAGCAAGCGCTCGAACAAAACTTAGCTTTACTTGAAACTCAGCGGGTACAGGAGCAGCTGAACCTGCAACAGCTTGAAGCTGAAATGGACTTACAACAACAGCTGATGCTGGAAATGATGCCGCAACTGGAAGCCGCTGAGCAGCGGCATCGTCAGTTAGAGGCTGAACAAGGCTCAGCGAGTGCTCAGCAGCAGCAAGTTCAACAGCAGCTTCGGCAAACCGAGTCTCAGTTGGGGCATTGCCAGCAGATGCAGCAACGTCATCAGCAGCAAATTTCGCAACTACAACATCAATTATCAACTTTAGTTGCTGTTGATGTTGAGCAAATCGCTTTACTGCAACAACAATTACAACAGGGGGAAGCGCAGCAGGAGCAATTGCAGCAGCAGTTCACTCAAGTGAGCAACGATTTACAACAGCAGCGAGCTGAACTTGAGCTACTCAAGTTGCAACAGCAACAACTTCAATTAACTTATACTGCGGAGCAGACCCGTTTGCAGGGAGTGAACAAATTGTTGGCGCAGGTTGATAGCAAGGCCAAGCGTCCGCTAATGGATGTTCTTGGGGTGAGTGAAGGTTGGCAGCGGGCAGCGGATGTGGTTTTAGCTGGATGGTTGCAAGCTGAATGGTGTGAACAGCTTGACTCAGATTATCCTTTGGCCTTAAGTGCGGTTGCAGCGCCTTTAAAATTGCCTCGGGCGCCTCAATTACAAGGTTTAGCTAGCTTGGCCGAACATTTAGAAAATGTCGAGCTGAGTTATTTGTGTGAATCGGTGTTGCTGGTGGAGTCGTTGACCCAGGCGTTTGAGCTTCGAGAGTATTTAAGCCCTCATCAGTCTTTGATTACGCCACAAGGAGAGTGGTTAGGTAAATATTGGCAGCGCCTTAAGGTTTCTCATCAGCAGCTCTCGGTGCTTAGCTGGCAGCAGGAACGGCAGCATCTGCAACAGCGTTTAGCGGAAATTAAACAACAAGATGAGCGCTTAGAACAACAACTTAAGCAACAAAGCCAAAATATTGAGCGCTTACAACAGCAGCAACAACATGAGCAGTTCGCCTTAGATACTTTAATCACCGAGCAAGCCGATTGTCGCAGTCGTTTTGCTTTATTAGAGCAGCAACAGTTGTTTTCGCAGCAACAACAGCAACAGTTGAGCCAACAAGTTGATGAATTAAATGTTCAATTAGAACAAGATCAAGAAAGCCAACTGCTGTTAGAAGAGCAATTAGAGTTGCAGCAAGCTGAGCTAGATGAAGCGCAGTTTAAGCTGACACAACTGCAACAGCAAAATGATACTGCCGCAGACTCGGTCAAGCAGCTTGGTCATCATGCTCAGCAGCAACAAACTCGGCTGCATGAGTTGCAACTGGCTATCCAGAAGCAGCAGGCGCAATATGCGAATCAGCAACAGCAGCAGCACTATCAGCAGCAACGGTTGCAGGAGTTGGCTGAGCAACTGTTGACGCAACCGGAAGTATCTAGTGAGCAACTCGAAATTTTGGCGGAGCAAATCGAACAATTGCTAGAGCAAAGCTTAGTTATCGAAGACCAGCAGAGCGTTGCCGCCAGCGCGTATCAACAAAGTATTGCAGAGCAACAACAGTTACAACAAAGTATCAAGCAGGCTCAGCTTACCTTGAAACAGCTCGTCGAAGCCGGCACCGAGCGACGTATTCAGCAGCAGAATTTATTGGCAAGGCGAAGCTTACTATTGGAGCAGTTAGCGGAACAGGGTGAGAACCTTAAGCACCTAGAGTTGTCTTTACCCGAGGCGAGTCTGGAAGACGACTACGCCACTGAATTAGCACAGCTTGATCAACGTTTGAAACGTTTGGGTGCGGTAAACTTAGCTGCCGAAGAAGAATATGATCAACAGAATAGCCGTTATCAAGAGTTGTCGGCCCAATTATTAGATTTAGAATCTGCGATTGAGGTCTTGAGAGCTGCGATTATGAAAATTGATCGACAAACCCGTTCTAAATTTAGTGAAACATTTGCTAAAGTAGATGCGGACTTACAGCTATTGTTCCCGAAAGTGTTTGGTGGCGGTAAAGCCTGGTTAGAACTTTCGTCTGACGATTTACTGGAGACCGGCGTGACGATTATGGCTCGTCCTCCGGGGAAAAAAAATGCTAGCATTAGCTTATTATCGGGAGGGGAAAAGGCCCTTACCGCATTAGCCTTAGTATTTGCGATATTTCGCTTAAATCCGGCACCGTTTTGTATGCTTGATGAAGTGGATGCACCCTTAGATGAAGTAAATGTGGGACGTTTTGCTGATTTAGTGCATAGTATGTCCGATTCGGTTCAGTTTATATTTATAAGTCACAATAAAGTGACCATGGAGAAGGCCTCGCAACTTGCTGGGGTTACAATGCAGGAGCCAGGCGTATCGCGTCTGGTGGCGGTGGACATCGCAGAAGCGATAGCCATGGTGGAATAATAGGTAGAGAATAGTTAAATGCAGGAATTACGCATCGTACTTATCGTTGTTGGTGTTATTTTGATTGTCGCGTTATTAGCGCACGGTTTTTGGAGCAGCCGCAAACAACGACCAGAAAAATTGCTTAGTCCTAAAGTGTCAGCGAGTAAGGCACCTATATCGACCAGAGATGATTCGGGTTTCGACGATTTGGGTGTGGGCCAAGCTCGGGTGATTGGTGATCCGATTGACGACGCTATTTCTAACCTTGATGCGGCAGAGAAACCGGTGCTCAATCCTTCAAGTGTTGAGCCAGAACTAGAGCCAGAGGCAGAGCGAGAGCAACGCAAAGAGCCTGCATTTCATTTTTCTGCCGTTGATAGTGCGCCAGAGGTAAGTGATGTTCAGGGTTTAGATGGCTTAGTCGAAACCGTTAAAACAGAGGCCGAGGCAAGCTTATCGACTGTGGATGTAGAGTCAGCTCCGGAAGTTGAGCCCACGTTTGTTTATGATATGGATGAAGATAATGAGCCTGAGCCGCAGTCTAAAACTGAGCCGACTCAAGATCCAAATGCACCTGATGATGTATTCATTCTGAATATAATGGCTCAATCTGGCCGTTATCTTAAGGGCCCTGCGTTACTCGCCAGTCTTGATAAAATTGGGTTGCGCTATGGGGATATGGATATTTTTCATCGCCATTTAGATAATCGTGGCAGTGGCCCGGTTATTTTTAGTCTGGCGAATATGCTCAATCCTGGCACCTTCGATTTAGATAAAATTGAGCAGTTGGAAACTCGTGGCGTCACTTTGTTTATGACGGTGCCTTGTAAAGGTGAACCCACTAAAAATTTTGCATTGATGCATAACGCGGCGACAAGCTTAGCCAAAGATTTGGATGCGATTATTTTGGACGATCAACGCAACCCTTTGACTCGGCAAACGGTGAACCATTACGAGCAGCGAGTACGTGAATATGAGCGTAAGCAACTTCTCGTAAACTAAAGTTATTATGTTTTTAGAAGCCTTTCCAATCGGTTATTTTGGAAAGGCTTTTTATTTTTTTAAGGTCGACGATGGACAAGCCAGAACAACAAATTAAGCAACTGATCTCCCTGCTTGAGCAATATAATTACCATTACTACGTGCTTGACCAGCCTTTGGTTCCCGATGCCGAGTATGACCGAATATTTCGTCAGCTACAGGGTTTAGAAAAAACCCATCCTGAGCTGCTAAGCAAGGATTCTCCGACTCAACGAGTCAGCGGAGTGCCTTTGTCGGTATTTGAGCAGGTTCAGCATGAAATGCCGATGTTGTCTCTCGATAATGTGTTTAGCGAAGCTGAATTAAGCGCATTTAACAAGCGAATCTCAGAGCGTTTACAGCGCACTGAAGCCATTGAATATTGTGTAGAACCCAAGCTCGATGGCTTAGCGATAAGTTTATTGTATGTGGATGGTATGTTGGTGCAAGCGGCAACGCGTGGTGATGGGAGTACTGGCGAAAATGTGACCGAGAACGTCAAAACCATTCGTTCGATCCCTTTGCGGTTGCGTGGAGAGCAATGGCCGGCTCGTTTAGAGGTTCGGGGTGAAGTGTTCATGCTGAAACAAGGTTTTGAGCGGCTCAATTTACTCGCTAAAGAAAAGGGTGAAAAAGGTTTCGCTAACCCACGTAATGCTGCCGCTGGAAGTTTACGCCAGCTCGATTCGAAAATTACCGCCACCCGTCCATTAGCCTTTTATGCTTATTCGCTTGGTGTGGTGAGTGAGCCTTTGAGTCAGAGTCATTACCAGAATTTGCAGAAATTAAAAGATTTTGGGCTGCCAGTTTGTCCTGAGGTTCGAACGGTGAGTGGCCATCAAGCTTGCTTTGATTATTATCAGGAAATCGGCGAACGTCGTAATGCTTTAGCTTATGAAATCGACGGTGTGGTGTATAAAGTTGACGCCCTCGCTTTACAGCAACAATTGGGTTTTGTTGCGCGAGCGCCGCGTTGGGCGACGGCTCATAAATATCCTGCACAAGAAGAGATCACGGTGCTGCGAGATGTCGAGTTTCAGGTTGGGCGTACTGGTGCGATTACTCCCGTAGCTCGGCTTGAGCCAGTATTTGTGGGGGGGGTGACGGTAAGTAATGCAACCTTACACAATGCGGATGAAATCGAGCGATTGGCGGTAAAAATTGGTGATAGTGTGGTGGTACGCCGCGCTGGTGATGTGATCCCTCAAATTGCAGGGGTATTGTTAGAGCGCCGTCCAGAAGATGCTAAAGAGATCGTCTTCCCGATGACTTGTCCAGTATGCGATAGCGAAATTGAACGTATCGAAGGGGAAGCAGTGGCTCGTTGTGTTGCAGGCTTACGTTGCGGCGCACAACGTAAAGAAGCTTTAAAGCACTTTGTCTCACGTAAGGCCTTAGATATTGATGGTATTGGCGATAAGTTGGTGGAACAGCTGGTCGATGCGCAATTGCTAGAAACACCACTCGATTTGTTCCATCTCGCGGATAAGCGAGACGCGCTCATGGGATTGGAGCGAATGGGTGAAAAGTCGGTGAATAAACTGCTGGAGGGGATCGATGCTGCGAGAAATACCAGTTTGCCACGTTTTATCTATTCTTTGGGGATCCGCGAAGTGGGTGAAGCGACCGCTAATAATCTAGCTTTACATTTTAAGCAACTGGATGCGATTATTGCCGCCAGCCTAGAGCAGCTACAAGACGTGCCAGATGTCGGTGAGATTGTTGCAAAACATCTTCGATTCTTTTTCACCCAGCAGCAAAATGCTTTATTAGTTGAAGCTTTAGCCAATGAATTGACTTGGCCTGCAATTGAGTCTGTTGTTGTCGAAGATCTGGTCTTAGGCGGTAAGGTGGTGGTACTGACTGGTACCCTTAGTCAGTTGGGGCGCAGTGAAGCGAAACAGGCCTTACAAGGTTTGGGAGCTAAGGTTACGGGGAGTGTTTCCAAGAAAACCGATATCGTGATTGCCGGGGAAGCCGCAGGGTCTAAGCTGATGAAGGCTCAAGACTTAGGCATCGAAATTTGGGATGAACAGCAGTTAGTGGATTTACTGCAAAGTTGAAGCTTGCATACGGTTGTCCTGCTTAAGGGCTGCTAGCCCTTAAACCTAGTTACTTTAGAACACCTTCCCGTGAGTTGATGTGCTAAAGGATGTTAACTAAATTTAATTAAATAAAGTGAATAATATGAGCCAGTTTGATTCCTTACTGCCCCCACAAATGGCTGAGAAAGCCGCTGAAGTGGGTGAGAGCAAAGCCACCAAAGATCCTTTTAAAGCCTTTATGTTGGCGCTGACCGCAGGCGTGCATATTGGGATCGCCTTTGTGTTTTACACCACGGTTACCACCGGGGCGGGTGATATGCCTTGGGGGTTTACTCACCTGATTGGTGGTTTGGCGTTTAGCCTCGGTTTGATCTTAGTGATTATTACCGGTGGTGAACTGTTTACCAGTTCGGTATTAACTTTGGTCGCCAAAGCCAGTGGTAAGATTTCATGGCCTCGGTTGGCAATGAATTGGTCCTTGGTTTATTTAGGCAATTTGGTTGGGGCTAGCCTATTGGTGATCCTGATGTTGGTCAGCAAACAATACACTTTTGCTGCTGGTGAGGTTGGAATTAATACCATGCGGATCGCCCAACACAAGCTGCACCATGACTTTAGTCAAGCTGTTGCACTCGGGATTATGTGTAATGTATTAGTGTGTGTCGCCGTGTGGATGACCTTCAGTGCCCGCAGTCTTACCGATAAGGTGCTGGTTACTATACTCCCAGTGGCGATGTTTGTGGCAGCAGGTTTTGAGCACTGTATCGCGAATATGTTTCAGGTACCGATGGCGATTGGTATTAGATATTTAGCCAGTCCGGAGTTTTGGGCAGCGACGGGACTCAGCCCTGCTGATTTTGCTGACTTGACCTTCTCCAATTTTATTTTTCATAATTTGATCCCGGTGACCTTAGGCAACATCCTTGGTGGTGGGGTGTTTGTTGGTCTAGGATATTGGCTGATTTACTTGCGTAAACCTTAGTATTCGTAGGGGCGTATAAACCTTCGAATAAGCCTGAGGGATATCACTCGTTGTTTAAGCAAGGACGTTTATTTGCGCGCTAATTTGGTGCGTTATTGCTTCATTCGCTTTCTGCAGCGGTTTATTGGTGCTCTTATTTAAGAAGTCTCAAGCCAAGAGAGGACTATTTGTAGGCTGGACCGAGGAATTGTCTGCTTTGGTGTATATTTTGCTTCGAGTAGTCTAGCAAGTATTTGCTGTTGTTGGATTTTTAGGTGGTTTATGTCGGTTTTATCTCCAAATAGTGTGTTTACGTCTTTACAACAAGAGGGACCATTTGCACTGACTCGTGATGCGGTGGTCGCTCATCGTTTTTCTCCTTCGGTGCGGCAGTGGGTAAAACGATTGCAACAAGATGGCAATAACGTTTCTAAGTATCGCGCCTTGCGTAGTCAAATATTCGAGTTCCTTGAAATTGATGACTTTTCTCAAATTCAAAGTTTGATTGATAGTTCTAAACTACGCAAAGAGCGCAGCGAACGCGCACTCAAATTACTCGGTAATATGTTTGGCTTAAATGGTAACCTTAACGAAATCTCTAATCGGGTTGATGAGTATGCGCGTACCGCTGATGCGGTGATTCATTCTATCAAAGGCAAAATTCTCGCCCCTTATGCCTCACACATTGAAAATACCAATGAAATAGAAGTTACCAATAACCCCGTCGAACTATTATTGATTATGTTCAATAATCAATATCACAAGAAAGCTCGCTTTGAGGCTCGTCGTAAACTGATTTTAATGACTCTCGCTGGTAGCATTGAGCAGCGAGAAAGAGAGACCGAAATAGAGGATAAATTTTCTACTTTTTTAGCTTTTTTGAATGGCTATGTTTGGAGTTCGGAGCTGAAAATTGGTGAGTTAGAGCCAGTGTACCTGCACTCTAAACATCAGGCGGAAGACTATGCTTGTAGCGAAGTGAGTGTGTTAACCCCCCAGCAGGCAAAGCTTATCCAAGATCAGCCTCGAGAGAAGTTAACCTTACTTAAGCGACGCAGTTTTACGGTTGGTGAGCGGCGGGTTCCCATCTATGTGTCTATCCGTAAGAAGCCACCTGAAGCCAAGGTTCTTAAGCTATTGCGTAAGAATCAAAAAAATCCGGCGGTGGCGGTGGACGACGAACTTGGGCTCATGGCGGTATTGGATTCAGTCAGTGATATCAAGGCCTTTCAAAAACATCTCACTCGCAGTGCTTCGAGGGCCAATTCCTTGATGGTATTAGAAGATATTTCTGATTCACTCACAGATAAGTCGGTGTATCGAAGTCGTGCGGTTGGTTCTAGCGATAAAACTCCGATGATGAAATTTTTTGCTCGTTTAGGAGGGATGCGAGTGGAGTTTATCATTCATACCAACCGCACTTGGCTGAACTATCGTTATCAGCAGGATGTGGCACATAATGAGTATGAGGTAAAACGAATGTTTGATACAGGGGTGATTGAACTGTTGTTCCCGATGGATATTTTTCATCTGAATCACCGTAAAACCCGTGATGAGATGATCCAGTTTTTTAGAAAGCAGATCGAGTCTTAACTCTTTTAGGGCGTAACAAAAATAAGGCCTGCCATAATGCAGGCCTTTTGTTGTTGTATTGCAAGCAGTCGCAATTAAGATAGTTTTATCACGAATATCAATGAACCATTCAGATCCTTTTGAATGGAATGGAATAAGCGAAAAACGTTTATTGGTCAATATCGAGGATGGAATTTGCCACGATTGGTACTGCTGATATGATGGATTACTTGGCGTGTTTAATTATTTCGTCATAGTGTGGGATGAGTTTAAATAGAGGACGATATTTGTGGCTAAGATTTTATTTAGTGCTTGTTTACTTGGGTGCAAAGTACGTTATAACGGTCAAGATTTAAAGTCAGAAAATCAAGATGTAGATTGGCTGATTGCACATCATCAAATCATTTCGTTTTGTCCGGAGGTCGCTGCTGGTTTACCGACGCCAAGAACACCCGCGGAGATCCAGTTGGGGGGTGGGGAAGATGTGTTACGCGGAGATGCTAAAGTGGTGGGCCAAGATGGAACAGATCTGAGTGATGAATTTGTGTTAGCAGCGGAATTAGCTCTGAAGCAGTGTCAAAAGCACCAGATAAAATTTGCGGTACTTAGCGAGTCGAGCCCATCCTGTGGTAGTCAAACCATCTACGATGGACGTTTTCAAGGTTATAAGAAGCCAGGTAAAGGCGTCACTGCTGCGTTACTGAATGAACACGGCATCATGGTTTATAATCAGCATCAGGCGAGTGCGCTCAAATCTAAGTTGCTTGCTTTAGCTGAATAGACCTTTGAATGGAGGGCTTGAATCATAGAGCTCGCCATATCATACCAATCTCACTCATTATCTGTTGATTCTTGCTGGCCTAAATTAGCGCTAACTGCATTATGTATTTTGTAGTTAGATCCACTAATTACTGCTCTTCATACCTGGTGTCGGCAGATTTATTCTGCACTATAAGTTGATCATATCATTCATCAGATTGGTATGATGCGCTTTGATATTCAGTCCATTTATCCCCAAAACATTACGTGACAGCAAGCCAAGGGGCCGCATTGCTCAGCGAATAATGCAGGCCTTTGAAGGCGTACTTGCTCGTGTGGGGGCTTGAAGCCGTGATTCTCGGGTAAAAAAAAGCCTGCAATGATGCAGGCTTTAGAAGTGGTGGTCGCTACTGGGCTTGAACCAGTGACCCTCGCCTTGTAAGGGCGATGCTCTCCCAACTGAGCTAAGCGACCGAATTACTTGTTACTGGCAAATCGTTTGTTCAACCATTTGCTTAAATATGGTGGTCGCTACTGGGCTTGAACCAGTGACCCTCGCCTTGTAAGGGCGATGCTCTCCCAACTGAGCTAAGCGACCGAATTACTTGTTACTGGCAAATCGTTTGTTCAACCATTTGCTTAAATATGGTGGTCGCTACTGGGCTTGAACCAGTGACCCTCGCCTTGTAAGGGCGATGCTCTCCCAACTGAGCTAAGCGACCGAATTACTTGTTACTGGCAAATCGTTTGTTCAACCATTTGCTTAAATATGGTGGTCGCTACTGGGCTTGAACCAGTGACCCTCGCCTTGTAAGGGCGATGCTCTCCCAACTGAGCTAAGCGACCGAATTACTTGTTACTGGCAAATCGTTTGTTCAACCATTTGCTTGAATATGGTGGTCGCTACTGGGCTTGAACCAGTGACCCTCGCCTTGTAAGGGCGATGCTCTCCCAACTGAGCTAAGCGACCATCTTGTGGAGGCGTATTATAGGGTGGTCTACGAGTGTGTCAACGCAAATTTTAAGGAAACTGACTGCTTGTGCAAAATCTCATCAAATTGATTGCTTTCACGGCAAGCAGATACAAAGTTTCCACTGGATTTAGTCTCGCAGAGGCTGCTCTTATCTAGCGAATTCTTGCTAGTGTGTTAAAATTCGCGCCATTCATATTGCTTAATTATTGACTTAGAGAATACTCATGACAGTTCGCACTCGTGTTGCGCCTTCACCAACTGGTGACCCACATGTAGGGACCGCCTACATTGCCTTATTTAATTACTGTTTTGCTAAGAAGCACGGTGGTGAATTTATTTTACGTATTGAAGATACAGATCAAGCTCGTAGCTCTACAGAATCGGAACAAGCGATATATGATAGTTTAAGCTGGCTTGGCTTAAGTTGGGATGAAGGTCCTGACTGCGGCGGTGCCGTTGGTCCTTATCGTCAAAGTGAACGCAGTGATATCTATAAGCAATATGCACAGCAATTAGTTGATGAAGGTAAAGCATTTTATTGCTTTGCAACTGCAGACGAGCTTAATGAAATGCGTCAGCAACAAATGGCTGAAGGCTTACAGCCTAAGTACGACGGTCGTGGTTTACATTTAAGCGCTGAACAGGTTGCTGCTTATTTGGCCGAAGGGAAACCCTACGTGGTGCGCATGAAAATCCCTGAGTCAGGTAGCTTCAGTTTTAATGATTATCTTCGAGGTGAAGTCGAGATCCCATGGGAGCAAGTGGATATGCAAGTGCTGCTTAAGGCAGATGGCTTACCCACATACTTTTTAGCCAACGTGGTTGATGATCATTTAATGGGGATCACACATGTTTTTCGGGGTGAAGAATGGCTGAACTCAGCGCCTAAGTTACTCAAGTTATATCAAGATTTAGCTTGGGAAGCGCCGATTCTAGGGCATATGCCGTTATTACGTAATCCTGATAAGAGTAAATTAAGTAAGCGTAAGAACCCAACCAGCATTAACTATTACCGTAAAATGGGCTTTTTACCTGAGGCCTTACTCAATTATTTAGGGCGTATGGGCTGGTCGATGCCTGATGAGCGTGAAAAGTTCACTTTGGCAGAGATGATTGAACATTTTGATATGAAACGTGTTTCATTAGGTGGGCCGGTATTTGATGTTGATAAGTTGAAGTGGCTTAATGGCTTGTGGATCCGCGAAGAGTTAAGCGATCAACAATTGGCAGAACGATTGATTGAGTGGGCCTACAATCAAAACACCTTAATGGAAATTATTCCACAAGCTAAAGCGCGCCTAGAGGTGATGAGTGATTTAGCACCATTAGCGGGTCACTTTGTTGCCGGCATGCCTGAATATGCGCCAGAACTGTTAACTGCGGGTAAACTTGAAGAAGAACAAGTTCGTCGTCTTTTACAAATGTTCATTTGGCAATTAGAAGAACAGCGACAGTGGAATAAAGACATTGTATTTGCGGTGGCGAAACAGTTGTCTGCTTATCTTGATGTGAAAATTCGTGATTTCCTAGAGCCTGTATTTGTCGCGATTACCGGTAAAACCAGTTCAAGCTCGGTGGTTGACGCGATGGCGATACTGGGCTCGGATATGAGTCGCGCACGCTTACGTTTTGCGCTCAGTCATATTGGTGTGAGTAAGAAGCAAGCTAAGTCGCTAGACAAAGCCTATCGTGCCTATAAAGCAAGTTGTTAGATCTGCAAAATAAGTCTCGAATTGGTTTTAGAGACCGTTGTGACAAAATATTTATTCAAATCGCTATAAAAAAGCCAACTCGATGAGTTGGCTTTCCTTTCTAAAATCTTCTTATACCAATAATACACTGCCGCAGGCTGTAACCAATAAACCTAGCGCTAGCAGAAACTGCAATTGAAGTTTGATACTCATCGTGTTCCTTTAAAATGCATCAGTAGATGGTTCATCTTGCAACAAGCGGACTAGTTAAAACCATGAAACACTTCACAGTTTGTTTCTTGAGTGTGTTTTGAGTTAACAAAATCACATCTAGGTCTCATCAATTTTGCACCTTGTTGTTGATTTGTTGGGGAATGGTGTCAAAAGTAACACTGTTGCTTGAACCGTTTGTGTTGAACCTAGGTCGAACGAAGAGTTAAATATCCTTTTTGTTAATAATGTGCGTGGTTCAAAGTTTTTAATTGAATATTTGCTATGGTGGGTAATACTAAATCGTAGTTACGCTTTGTTTTATGAAATAAAACAGCGAGTTGTACGAATAAGAGAACGGTGCCTGACAAGTTTTATCGGTTTATCGAGTAAGGTGCCATTTACTTAAAATAATGACCTCAAAGGAGTGGGTATGTCTATTACGAGCCAATTAAGTCAAGAGCTTGACCTATTAATTATTTGTGTATCTGGTCGCTTCGATTATTCTCTACATCGAGAATTCCGCGCTTGTTATGAGCATGTTTCGGTTGAAGGCCTTCGGTTAGTTCTGGATTTAAGTCAGGCTGAATATATGGATAGTTCGGCACTTGGGATGATGTTATTACTGAAAGAACATGCGGAGAAAAGTAACGCTCAAGCCTTTACGATTCGCAAACCTTCCGCTGCTATCTTAAAAATTTTAGAGGTCGCAAACTTTGATAAATTACTCAAGATTGAAAACTAGTGGCAGATAGTCATCACTTGAGTTTTCTTCAGCGTGAAGTGAAAGGTAATGCGCTGGTTGTGGATAGTGCTCGTATCGATCGCCTATTGTTAGGAAAAGCGCTCAGTGAAATCGGCTATCAAGTGGTTTATGCAGAAGACGGTGTTCAGGCGGTGGCTGCGTTTGAACAACAACACATCGACATCGTGTTTATCGATGTGTTTATGCCACAGTTGGATGGTTACTTGGCAACTGAGCAAATAAAGCTGCTTAGTGGCCAGCGCTATACTCCGGTGCTATTTGTAACCGCTCAAACAGAAGTTGATGTTTTGGTAAAGTGCATCGCTTGTGGCGGAGACGACGTGTTACTTAAGCCTGTACATCAATCTATTTTGAAAGCAAAAGCGTTAGGGTTTGAGCGCAGTAAAGCTATCTACAACGAAATAAATCAATTAAATAGACAATTTCATGAGGAAGAAGAATTTGCTGAGCGAATATTTAGCAATGCGGTGTCTAGTTCTAGTTGTGCAGATCATGAACTATTAATTTTTTTGAGTAGTGCGTCAAGGTTTTCTGGGGATGTGATTTTTGCAGAGTATCGTCCAAATGGTGATATTCATGTATTACTTGGTGACTTTACCGGACATGGCTTACGGGCTGCGATTGGCGCGATGCCAGTGGCTGACATCTTTTATAGCATGACTCGTAAAGGATATTCAGCAGAGGTTATTCTAAAACAAATCAATCAACGGCTCTATCGGTTGCTGCCTACCGGGATGTTTATGGCTGCCACCTTCGTTGAAACTTCGGTGCAGCAGCAGTCGCTGATAATATGGAATGCTGGAATGCCTGACTTATTAATTTTTAATTCACAGCAACAGCAGATCCGTGAACAGATCAGTTCTAATAATATTCCCTTAGGAATTGATAAAAATGTTGAGTTTAATTTAAACGTTATTCAATGGCTAAAGGGGGATCATGTGTTGCTGTTTAGTGATGGTGTGACCGAGGCGCTTAACTCTAAGCAACAAATGTTTGGTCTGCAAGGCGTTGAACAGGCGATTATGGACCCGCAGCAACAACCCTCGTTTATTGCCAGTATTCAGCAACATTTAGACCAGTTTTGTGGTGGAGAGAGTCAATTGGATGATATTAGTATGGTGGAGATCCCTGATTTATTGAGCCGTGCTGGTCTGTACGCTGAAAATGCCTACCCTGCAACTCCTCGAGCGGAAGGTCGATGGCGTTGGCAACTTAGTTTAGATGCGCAGCGTTTACAAAGAATAACTCCTATTCCGTTGTTGATGACGACATTACAAGAATTGTCGGTGAATGAAACTGATCGAAATATACTTTTTTGTATTGTTAGCGAGTTATATAACAATGCCTTTGAACATGGAGTATTAGCGTTAGACTCGTCTCTAAAAAACTCCACGGATGGTTTCGCTGAGTATTATCAAATGCGAAAACAACGGGCGGTTCAGCTTGAACAGGGGTGGGTTAATATCTCGATTGAGTACCAAGCTGATGAAAGTCGTGAGTTTATCATCGAGGTTGAGGACAGTGGACTTGGTTTTGATGAGACACAGGTGTCGCAACTTTGCGAGCAATGGCCTTATTCTGGTCGTGGTTTGGCGCTGGTCGCATCGCTATGCGAATCACTTGAATTTTCTAAACAGGGATCTTTTGCTAGAGCTGTGTATCGTTGTCAATATTGAACGAGATGAAAGTAATTACGTGTAAATCGTTGACTAAATGAGCAACTGGCATGATTCCACTAAAAAGCGGTTGACACTCAAACCTCTGCTGCTTAGAATTCTGCTCGCTTTCAGGTTTAAACGCCTTAAGAAAGTGATGTGACTTGGGGCTATAGCTCAGCTGGGAGAGCGCTTGCATGGCATGCAAGAGGTCCGCGGTTCGATCCCGCGTAGCTCCACCAATTCACACCCTACCGTTTTTCGGGGCTATAGCTCAGCTGGGAGAGCGCTTGCATGGCATGCAAGAGGTCCGCGGTTCGATCCCGCGTAGCTCTACCAATTCTATTACTGTTCGGCTCGTTATTTTGCTTGGCTTCAATTAAACCTTGAATCAGTGACGTAACGATTTCAGCCGTTTTGTGGTTTGTTCTGAGCGATGGTCTTTTCCTTGAGTATTCCCTGCAATTAATATCTATTTTGTTATTAATAGATTGACTTATATAACAAAAATGACCAAGTAACTGGCTAATTTTGGGGTTTGCCAGCCATACTCTAGGTTCTATAAATAAGAATTCAGAGTATGCATAAACACACCTTCGGTACTCAACAATGGGTAGAAAGGATCAGCGAGCATGAGTTACCCGCACTTGCGGCTACAGTGCGCCTATTGGAAAAACTCGCAAAAGATGACACTTCCTCTCTGGCTGTATTGGGACAATCGGTATTACATGATCATGGGCTAACTTCACGTATTCTGCGGGTTGTGAATAGCATCAGTTATAATCGAGGGAGAACTCAAATCACCACCGTAAGTCGCGCGGCGGTGATCCTAGGCTATGATCGGCTGAAGCATATTTGCATTACTGCTCGGATGATTGATGGGTTATTGTCTAGTCGAGGTATTAGCGAGGCGGTATACCAGCGAGTGTTAAAGCTAATGGCCTGCTCTTTTCATGCGGCGATGCTGGCGAAGATGATGTTGGCGGATTATGCCGAAGATACGCAGGAAGAGGTGTATATTGCGGCATTGCTGCATAACCTAGGTGAGGTCGCATTCTGGAGTATGGGGGGCAGCATTACCGAACAGCTGGAACAGCAGTTACAGCAAAATGAAGAACCAGAACAGCAGTTAGTCTCAAAGCTACTAGGGACTAATTTTACTCAACTGAGTATTGGTTTGGCGAGTCATTGGAATATGGGGCCGATGTTAGTGAAGTCATTGGCCGAGCCGGAGCGTCGCTCGCCTGAGTTTCGTTGTATTCATTTGGCTCACCAGTTTAGTAAAGCGATGATTGAGCAAGATCTAGCTGCTCGCCAGCAAGTTTTTAAGTTGATCTCAGAACAAATGAAGTTGCCGATGCCTAAGTTGATTGAAATGGTCAATCATTGTTCTGAGGAAACCAGACAATTGGCCGTCTCGTATGGTGCAATTGTACTTAAACCCTACTTAAACTTTGGTGACTCGCCACCTCTGGAATTGGATGACCTTTCAGATGCAACGGCAAGTGATGTCTTATCTAAACAACATTTACAATTGCAGTTATTGCGTGAACTTACGCTAGTCACCACTGAAAATCCTGATTTAAACTTAGTGATCCATACTGCGATGGAAGGGATCCAGCGGGGGATTGAGATGAACCGAGTGATGGTTCTGATGGTGAATCCGGCACATGACGCGCTAAAGCTTCGTTTCGTGGCAAGCCCACAGCCAGAGCAAGACAAAATTGATTTTCAATTGAGCTTAAAAGGGGCTGATACGGTATTTATTCAAGCCTATCGAGATAAACGTAATATCTGGATGAATAATGCGACTGGTTCGCGTTTTGAAGGCTTGCTAAATAATCAGATTCGTCGAATCACTCAAGCGGGCCCATTCTTTCTAGCACCGTTAATTATTGAAGGACGCTGTATCGCGATGATTTATGCCGATAGGCTTGTGGGATCGGGTGCTGAGCCGCTCAATAAGGAGGACTTCGACAGTTTTGTACACTTTGCCAAGCAAACTAATTTATGTTTGTCAGTCATTTTAAAATAGGATGCTTACTGTCGCGATATGGTTTTGATATTAAAATCATAAATCAAGGCGGCTGAGTATGTTCAGCCTCCTTGGTGTCATTAACAACGGCGTGATTATTGAACTCGTTTCAACCAGGTATCGTCTTTAAACCACTTGTTATAGATTCGATCATAGGTTCCGTCCCCTTTAATTTGGCGTAAGTAGCCATTTAAAAAGTTTAGAAAATCAGGATCGCCCTGGCGTATGGCCCAACCGAGAGGCTCATAGGTGAAGGGTTGGTCAAGATGAATGACTTGAGTTTGGTGTTGCGAACTATAAATTGCATTGTAGGGTAAGTCGTAAATAAAGGCATCTGCTTTGCCATTGGCTATTTCCAATACAGCGTCAGCTTGAGACTCAAATAAGTTAACTTTAGCTTTTGGCAGGTAACGTTTAATGGCGCTTTCACCGGTGGTACCGAGCATGGTCACAACGGTGTATTGGTCGCTATTTAGGTCTCGGTAACTGCTTACTTTGCCTTTCAGTTTTGGATTTAACAATACCGACTGACCAACGACTACGTAAGGGTCTGAGAAGTTTACTTGCATGTTACGTTGTGGCGTAATGGTCATTCCGCCAGTAATAATGTGGCATTTACCCGTGAGTAGTGTTGGAATAATACCATCCCAAGCAGTATTAACTGGCACATATTTAACGCCCATAGCGCGAGCCATTTGTTTGCCTAAATCGATATCAAAACCGATAAATTGACCATTTTTAGCTTTGATTTCAAAAGGCATATAACCGGCCTCAAAACAGACCCGTAGTTCACCTGCTTCAGTTATCTCTTGTAATAGGGTTTGTTGCGCAAATACAGAGCTGGATAGTAAGGTGATGGCGGCAAGCGCCGAGTGAATAACGCGTTTCATAGTCGTCCTTGTTGTGTGGTTATGTTTGGCTTATTTTGGATTTTATATGCTGTTTTATTTGTCAATGTAGAGATAAATCCAATTTATCCTACATCTTTATAGCAGAATAAACTGATTAGTGATAGTCATCGCCTGTTCATTTAAACCCTAGATATTTTTAATTTATCAAGGCTTTTATCGTTATTACTAGATGAAATTGCCAGGGTAGGTGCATTGAACTGAGAAATTGTTTGATTTATGTCTTTATGAGGGCTGATTGCTAGTTGGATATATTTTTTAGTACTTATTGGTTTTTGTTGGTTTTAAGAGTATTTCTAGGTGAGGCATCGGGCATCGGCGGCCCAGCAAAGCCAAGTTTGCTGGGCCGCTGTGGGTCTATAACACCATTGACAAAAATTGTCGTAGTCGTGGGTGAGCGGGTTGGTCGAAGAACTTTTCAGGTGAATCTTCAACGAGCAATTCACCGTCCTCCATAAACAGTACTCGGTCTGCCACTTCACGGGCAAAGCCCATTTCGTGGGTGACCACCACCATAGTCATGCCATCAGCGGCCAGGCCTTTCATTACATCCAGAACTTCCCCCACCATCTCTGGATCAAGCGCTGAGGTTGGTTCGTCAAATAACATAATGTTGGGCTGCATCGCTAAAGCACGAGCGATAGCGACTCGTTGCTGTTGCCCGCCAGACAAGTGCGATGGATAGTTATTCATACGTTCCGAGAGACCGACTTTAAGCATTAAGGCTTTAGCTTCATCTTCTACTTGTTTTTTAGGTCGTTTAGCGACCTTGAGCGGCGCTAACATCACATTGCCTAAAGCAGATTTATGCGGGAACAAGTTGAAGTTTTGAAAAACCATGCCAACTTCTTCGCGTAAGCTATTAATATTGGTTCCCTTGGCGTACATGTCGGTTCCATCAATGCTGATGCTTCCGCTGCTAATTGTTTCCAGTTGGTTGAGGGTACGTAAGAAGGTTGATTTACCCGAACCTGAAGGACCCACGATTACCACCACCTCACCGCGAGACACGGTTGCTGAAACGTCTTTTAGAGCGTGACAGCCATTGGGGTAAATTTTATTGATTTTTTTTGCGACGATCATTTTATCGCCTTGATAATCTTTAGTCACTGGCTGCTAACCTCTTTTCTAAGCGTTGAATTGCCCAAGATAAACTGCTGGTGAGTACTAAGTAGAGCAAGGCAACAGTAAACCAAACTTCGAAAGGGGCGAAACTACCACTGACCACTTCTCGGCCTGCTTTGGTTAAGTCGGTAATTGAGATCACCGAGACTAAGGAAGAATCTTTAATTAGGTTAATGAATTGGCCTGCCATTGGGGGCAGGGTACGTTTAAAGGCCTGTGGCAAAATGACATTAATCATCGCTTGGGCATAATTCATACCTAGAGAACGAGCCGCTTCCATTTGTCCTTTGGGAATCGATTGGATCCCCGAACGGATTATTTCCGCTACGTAGGCGGCGGTAAACACCGACAGAGCAATGACTCCAGCAGTAAAGCGTTCAATATCAAACACGGTGCCGATAAAGAAGTAGACGATAAAAATTTGTACCAATAACGGTGTGCCGCGAATGATCTCAATATAGGTAACCGCTAGTTTCGCCAACGTTGGATTGGCAGCGATACGCATTAAACCCACCATTAGCCCGATGATAATTGCGAAGAATAGCGACCAGATGGAGATCTTGATCGTCACAATTAGACCTTCCGCTAACGGACCCATTCGCCAGGATTCTGAGGATGCGAGCTGATCACCTTCGAATACTAGGTCGCCTTCATATACGGTTACATTTTGGTAATCGCTGAGTTTTACCAGGATATCACCGCTATCTGATACTAGTGCTAGTTTTCCCGAGGCATCGCTGTGAATACTTCCATCTTGCGGTGCGGTAATACTAGATGCTTCGGTATTGATTATGTAGGGAACAACCCGTTGCCAATTCCAGTTGTAGTCAATTTTTTTACCGGAAAGATAAATCAGTACACACAGGCTGATGAGAATGGCAGCAAATAGACCATTCCAGAGAATATTTTTTGTTAGAGTTTTCATCTGAAGCTCTTATTTTTCTTTATATATGGCATAACTTTGCGTAACTTTGAGGTTTATCCCCTCGTTACATAAAGAAAGTGGCTGGATAAGCCAGCCACCGAGATCTATCTATTGTACTTGTTTTAACCAAGCGTCATCTTTAAACCACTTGTCGTAGATCCGTTGGTAAGTGCCATCACCTTTGATTTGGCGTAGGTAGCCGTTCAAAAAGTTTAGAAAATCTGGATCGCCTTGGCGGATTGCCCAACCGAGGGGTTCGTAGGTGAAGGGTTGGTCTAGGTGCTCCAATTGACCTTGATGCTGGGCGGCATAGATGGCGTTAAAAGGTAAGTCGTAGACGAAAGCATCCGCCTTGCCGTTGGTGACTTCGAGTACAGCATCCGATTGATTTTCAAATAAGTTGCTTTTGGCTTTTGGGAGGTAGCGTTTCACTGCGCCTTCGCCTGTGGTACCAAGTTTGGTTACGACGGTGTATTTGGCATCATTTAGATCCCGATAGCTGCTTACCTTTCCTTTTAAGCTAGGGCTAAGCAGAATAGATTGACCTATCACCACATAAGGGTCGGCAAAGTTAACTTGCATGTTACGTTGTGGCGTAATTGTCATACCGCCCATAATGAGATGACATTTACCTGTCAACAAGGTGGGAATAATACCATCCCAAGCAGTGTTGACTGGCACATATTTTACGCCCATCGCTCGTGCCATTTGCTTACCTAAGTCGACATCAAAACCAATGAATTGACCATTTTTGGCTTTCATTTCGAAAGGCATATAACCAGCATCAAAACAGGTGCGAAGTTCTCCTGACTGAGAAATTTCTTGTAATAAGCTTGGTTGCGCAAATGCGGCACTAGAGAGTAGTGTGAGAGTGGCAATAGCCGATTGAATGACACGTTTCATAGTTGTCCTTGTTGTGTTTTCGTAGTTATTTTTATTGTGGCCATGTTCTGTCTAATCCGTTCAAAACAGTGATACGCCATCGTCTTTTAGGGATGTTATAGCAGAATATACTAACAAAAGGTAGTATCGGCTTTGGGGTAAAAAAGCATAAAAGTAGAATAATTATTAAGTAAACAGCCATTTAGTTGGTTAAATAGGCTTATTTTTAGATTTATGATAAATGCTTGTCATCGGCTGAACTAGTTGGAAAATCTTAGATATGATTAAATCACAGCGAATTGATGGTTAAATGTTATTCGGCAATGTTTTTTTTGGAGTAAATAACCGCGTGCGCTTGAAGATACCGAAGTTGTCTAGGCTCTCCAATAACGCCTTATGCAAAGTGATATAAATTGGTGCTAAGCTCGCCTTTATTCGGTTTACATTACTATTTTTGACGATTTCCATTGAGTTTTTTAATCATGCAATAGCTTATTAGTCGTGTTGCAATGACTGGGTGATTGGCTTAGTTTGTTGTAGGTTAATGGAGTCGCCTCAACAGATCCTGGGAGGCTGTATGCTAGATATGGATAGGCGAATGGCTGATAGTTTCTTATTATTTGATCCGCTTGAGCATGACTTGGTCAGCAATAAAATTTTACCACTATTTACTCAGGTGGTACTACCCAAGGGATGGGATCCACAACAGCCGCCAATATTTGAAGCGGATAGCCTCGTGTATTGCTATTTAAGTGACGCGCAATTGTCATTGGCAATTGCTTTAGCGCTTGAACAAGGATGGACTCTTGCCATCTTGCCACACCCTCTTGCGAGTCATGCGAAACGGGGTTTTGCTTTAAGCTCTGATCTTGAAAAGTCGATAAATCATTTACAGACGGCACCCTCTATCAACGTAGACGTATTACGTTGTAATGGGCTGGTTGTGTTGAATCATCTGGTGGTTGGGCATAGTTTTAATTTGCGTCCTGGTGGTCATAACGCGCCATGGCGTCAACGGGTGCTGCAAACTTGGCGTAACCTTCTTAAAGTCTCAAAGATCATGCCTCAACGACTGCGTTTAACGACCGCCAGTGAGACAATTTTAGACACCACCGTAGTCGGCGTAGTGATACTTGAACATGCTCATGGCTCGATGTTATCGAAGCAAATTTTACAGGACACCCACGCTAATGACGGTATGTTGCAAAGTATGTTGATAGCGCCACGTAGCATCATGGAAATGTTACGTTTTTTATTGTTAGCCATGTTTGGTCGGGTGGTAAAAAAACCGAGCTTTCTTAGTTTGATCAAATCTAAATCGATTGAAATTGAAGCGAATCATCAGTTTGACTATTGGCTCGATGGTGTCAAAGCATCCAGTCAACGGCTGCATGTTGAATGCTGTCATCGGCAATTACGGCTGCTTCCTTCTGCCGATTTTGTTTATCTAGATAATGTCACGGCAGTCAAAGAGAATCGTAAGATTGGCAAACTTCCTCGGGGAGAGGCTATTGCCGCAATGGCCGCACATCCACTGCCTTTAATCGCGCATGCTGCAACTGAAGAGTTTAAAGAGCTTTACCAATTGCTACGTGACAATGCTACCACCTCGTCAGCCTTTTTGATGTTAATGATTTTGTCTACTTTATTGGCGAGTATTGGTTTGTTTGCAAATTCTGCACCGGTGATTATTGGGGCAATGATATTGGCACCGATGATGGCGCCTATTATTTCTTTATCAATGGCCTTAACTCGACAAGACTCTAGCTTGATGACTAAAAGCATCGCAAGCTTAACGACTGGTTTGTTTGTTGCTTTGGGGTTTGCTGCCTTGGCCAGCTTCATTATGCCTATGGAAGTTGTCACTTCTGAAATTGCTGCTCGATTGAGTCCCAATTTACTGGATCTGGCGGTCGCTATTATCTCCGGCATTGCTGGTGCCTATGCGCATGCACGTGTTGATGCGGCCAAAAGCTTGGCGGGGGTTGCTATTGCGGTGGCTTTGGTTCCACCACTGGCGGTCACCGGGATCGGTCTTGGCTGGTTTGATCTGAATGTTGCGGGCGGTGCATTTTTATTATTTCTAACTAACTTTGCGGGAATTGTCTTTTCTGCGGCTTTAACTTTTTTAGCACTGGGTTTTGCTCCTTTTACGCGAGCGAAGAAAGGTTTAGCAATTGCCTTGCTTGCGGTGACGGTGGTTAGTATTCCTTTGGCTTTTAGTTTTATGCGTTGGTCTGAAGAAGCGCATATCGTGCAGCGCTTGCAAGGGCAAAGCTTTGAGTTTTTATTGGTTCGTTCGGTGCGTGTGCAAAGTGTTGAGCCGCTGGTCTTAAGTTTGCAACTTGTGTCATCTCATGCGGTGAACGATGCTCAGTTAGATCAACTAAAAGATCAAATCATCCAACAATTAGGCAAGCCTTTGCAGCTGGAAGCGACAGTGATCGTGAGGCGCTAGAATTTACAAATATAGCGGGGTCATTTGTCGCCAGTAACGGCCACGGTGAGCTCGCCCCTCCCATTCAACCAGATGATGCTTAATCCCTTTGTGATGTAGGATGTGACTGAGCATATGATTGTTTTGCAGGAAGGGATCTTGGTTGCCAATGGTAAAGACCAGTTCGGTATTGGCCAGCTCTGAGAGCCGTTCTGGGCAATTCATGTTTACCAAATAATGGGTCGGTGTATGAAAATAAATATTTTCATCGTAGAAACCATCAAATAAATCAGTAAACGACTCTACTTGCCAAGTCAGGTCAAAGCGCCCGGAAAAGGCTGCCAATTTATTAAATAGATGAGGATGGCGAAACACGATATTCGCGGCATGAAAAGCGCCCAGTGAACAGCCATGAGAAATTGTGCAGGGATGTTCATTTTTTGCGGCCATCAGCGGAAGCACCTCACGTAATATGTAATTTTCGTATTGCTGGTGGCGGGTAATTCGCCCCGAGGGGTGCGCCCAAAAACAATACATGCTTTCGGCGTCGATGCTATCTACGCAATACAGTTGTAATTGGCCTTGGTTTATTTTGGGGGCAATAGCATTCACTAAGCCCAGGTTTTCATATTCATAAAAGCGGCCGCCACGGGTTGGGAAAACTAATACTTTTGCGCCTGCGTGGCCAAATATAAGCAGTTCCATGTCTCGGTTGAGGTTGGGACTCCACCATCGATGATATTCACGATTCATAAGGTTCACTCAAAGGTTCAAAAAAAAGTTCCAGCTCTTGCTCTAACTGTTGGCGTTGCTGTTGTTTTGTGGGGTAATCAAAATGACCAGCCCTAAGCAAAAAGCGTTGCTTTGGCTGCGGCGCTTGGTTGTAGGCAGAGAATTGACCGGGGGGGGCAACACAGGGATCGAATAAGGCTAAGGCCCAATGGCTGGGAATGCTGAGATAACGGGCGGCGGTTGCTGAATCAAAGTAACGTAGGGTCGACAGCGCCAACTGAGGCTCAGCGTTATAAAATTGCTGCAAGGCTGCGCCGCTGCCGAGGGTGGGTAATTTTAAGCGGAGTGGTACATTACCAAAAGTGGGGACATGGAAATGCGCCCGCTGAATTCGCTTATCAAAGGCGCAGGCAAAAATGCCAAGCCCCCCACCAAAGCTACTCCCCATAAATCCCAGGTTGTTAGTCACTTGTGGAAATAAACGGATTAGAGCAGTCGCTGCGCACCACAAATCTTGTACACATCCGCCGATGATATAACGTTGTTTGTCTTGGATATTATGTAATACGTGCCACATTGGGTTATCAGATATCGGCGCTTTGGCACTGCGGCCAATGCCGCGAACACAAGGCATTAAGATCGCAGTATGTTTGAGCGAGAGCCTTGAGTTAAGCTCACGAATGCCACCATAACCATGCGCACTAATTATGGCTGCGTTAATGTGGCCAGACTTTGGCAGTAGTAACCAGCCACCGCAACGGACTTGCTTGGTAGAGTTGTAATAACAATCGAAAATGCGCCAGGAACCACGAACCTGCTGAGTATCTTGTAGCGAAAGATAGGGCGCAACCGCTAAGGCTTGTCGATACTTTTGTTGCCAAAACGACTGAAAATCTTCAGGTGCGTCATTTGGCTGAAGTGCATCTAGTTCGGGCAAACTAAAGCCATAATCGGGCTCAAACTCAAAAGGATGCTTTAGTTTGCTTGGCATGATAGGCAGGTCTCGGCAATCAACTCATGAAAACTATAAACCGTTTATATGACGTTTTTCCAGACAATGCTTGTATTTAATATTAAAAAAATCAACAACTGGTCCTCGCGATTCATTGCGGTAGTGAGGCTGGCGTTTGATAGTTGCAGTGAGCGGGTTGCAGCAGTAAGACAAGCCAAGGGCCGGTTTTGAATGCCAGACTCCAGTCGTCACCGTCTCGGAAGGTGGCTTTGGTCGCGTTGTAATATTACCGATCCATCTGGAGCGGGGATAATGCAAAAAATATTACGCAGTTAGTGTCAAGTGTGGACGGTAAATATTTAACTCGACATTTTTGCTGGTCGCAGTGGAAAACGAAGCTGGATAACGGAGCGAAGCTAACAAGCATGTTTAGTATATAAAAAGCCTCAGTAAGATCCCTGAGGCTTTTACTTTTTGCGACATTATTTGCCCGGATGACTAGCATCATAGGAAGTTTGAGCCAGTTTTACCTGATAAGTGTTTTGCTCAGTCCAACGCGCAAAGTTTTTTATCGTTTTGGAAAAGGACTCTCCAAGGGAGGGCTGATACTCAACAGTCACCAGAACCGTATTTTCTGGGAAATGCCTTTCACCTCACTTTTTATCCTATTGAAGCGGCGTGAACCTTTTGCGAGTAGCTCTAAGATAAGTTGTATCCAACTGTCTGCGAAGCTATCGAAAAAGCCCTTGCGGGACAGCTTTTGGAGTCAATATTATAGGCGCCGTAATTGTGCTCGGTGTTTGAGGACATGAAGTTGATCCCTTGTTAATTTGGTCATTGTGTTTATGCACCAATTTTAAACTTGTTTCGCCTGAACTTCAGAATATCAAGGATGATGCCGATAAAGGCCGCTCCCAAGCATTGACCAAAGGTTTGTATAAAGGCCAAAACTCTCGATGCATTGCGGCTGTTTTCACGAGAGATATTGGCCATTATTCCAGGGCTATAGGACTTTTAAACGAAGATTCGCATCTTAGATATCGATAATGACACGTTGAACCAATTGCAAGGCGGTGTCGATACCTGTCATGTTTGTATATAGAATACCGTTAGCCCCAGAATAATGCCCATGACCTATCGGTTTCATTAGATAAGTGCTTTGTGGATCATCTAAATCGATTGATGCTGCATAGATCACCGAGGGTTGTCCAGATGAACCAGAACCACTATAAATAGGGTCTTGAGGATATTTGTCTTTGGTGTAATAAGAATTGAAATCATAAGAGCGATTTATTTCCATCATCACTCTAAACTGTCGCAAAGCGCTGTTCACTTTACTGTTAATATCGTAGTTTCCGAGGGGAGTTGCACCAGTCACGCCATCTAAATCAGTATTATTAGCATCCGGCACCATGAGGTTGTTTTTATACTTTACTCCACGTTGATGTGCCCAATAGGGGAGGGCTTCAGGGCGACTCACCAAGCCAAATAGATCCTCGTTAGGAATAAAACCGCCATTACTGGTTTTTTGAGTAACGTATAAAGTATCAATATAGTGACCGGCCAAATCTTCAATCCAAAAAGCGACCTGGGGCACAGTGGTGTAAGTCATGCCTAAAAACAGTGCTTGTGGTTCCGACTCATAGTGCTCCCCTTTACGCAATTCAATTGAAATTGGAAGACCATTGCTGCCAATGTGGGTGGTTAATGTTTGATAACTTCCTTCACTAAGAGTCACTGATTTACGAAGTTCTTGACCAAAGCTTAATACGCTACTAAATGGTGGGACTGCTAATATGACTCCGAGCGTAAGGCTTAATATACTCACCACACTGGTGGTTAACCAAAGCTTAGCTTTATCCTGAGTTAAATAAGTGAGGATAACTCTAAAGTTGTTCCGTAAATGGAATGCCATTAACAGGATGAATGCAATACCGAACCAAGTATGTATACCTGCTATTATTTCGTTATAAGCCATTCCATAAGAAAGTACACCAGTAACGGCCATGCCCATTAATGCGCCAACAAGGTTAATACTCACCCAAGATCGACTATTACCATTTCGTTTTTTGGTTTTTGACCTAGAAGCCGAAGGTAGCGCATGTGTTGAATGTTCACGCATAATATTTCTCCATAACTAAGTGTGTTGTTCAAACTCGCGGCGAAACTGATTGATTAATTTGAACAGTTGTTGAATGTCGACCAGGCTAAAATTAGGGGCAAATGATTTAAGGACAATATCAATCTGCGTTAAGGCGTTTTGGTGAGCGATACGTCCTTGTTCGGTTATTAAAATTGTTTTTTTTCTCGCATCGTGGTCGCGGATCTGTAAGGAAACATAACCTTTATTGCTTAATTGCTTAATTATTTGACTCATCGCAGACAGGCTCACATGTGAATTTTTCGCTAGCTGGCTGGCGGTCTCTTGGCTGTTGGTTGTGTAAATAAGGTGATTGAGTAATTTGAACTGGGAGGTTGGCAGTTCAGATGGCAGGTTTTCCTTTAAGATAATTTCCATGCGCTCATGAATAATGGCTATTTCTCGAAATGTTGCTGTAATCAGTTGGGGTAGATGGTCCATATTCGTTAAGCGCCTTTAAGTGTTAAAAATAGAGCATTGGCATTGATTGCTAACAGTGGGTAATAAGAATGCTTAAGTATCTTAATGGTTAAGGTGCTTAAGTGTATTTAGAAAGGAGAGTAAAAGCAAGTATTTTAAAATGCATCAACATCGTTTAGCGAATGAGTGACGCCGCCTAGTGTATTTCTGCACCCACCAAATGGATAAGCTTGCGGCAAGGACACAAGGCTAATTTTAATTGGGCAATCAAGTTGGTTCATTTTTTAGAGCCTGCAGGTTCATTGTTTGCTCTATATGAATGCGTCATTAGCTCTTGGTAGCCAGTGGTGAATAAAATTCACTGAAAACATCAGCGACAAAGCGAAGCAGTCTTCATGCTAGGTGCCTTCGGCGACGGCGGCATATACCCTTGCCCATAGAATCTCGACCAGCAGGTCGGGTACTTTACGCTTTGGCTCGGTAAAATTGGTTTGATAAAGCTTTAAATACAGCATTGAATATAAGTGCCTGATAGAATTTACTTATCTAAGTACTCACAAGATTTACTATCTTGGTTTTAAGTAAATCGTAGTGAGCGCTTAACTGACAATGAATTAAGGATTGTAGTTTGGTAGAAGATTTTTCATCAATTTGGCAGAGAGCCGCCGAGCGTAAAGGTGGTGATGCAGCACTTCAACATCTCTTAACTGCGCCATTCAGTTCTGAGTATTTATCCACCGTGAGTGATGACCGTTGGTTGTCGATGTTTACTAAAGTGATTTTTCAGTCGGGCTTTGTATGGCGAGTTGTCGAAAACAAGTGGCCCGATTTCGAACGAGCGTTTTTTGATTTTGAGCCTGAAAAAATGTTGTTGCTGGATGATTCTCATATTGAGCGTTTATCTAATGATGCCAGCATTATCCGTAATCGTCAGAAAATAATCACAGTACCAGTCAACGCGCAGATGATTTTAAAACTTGCGGCTGAGCATGGCAGTTTTGCTAAATTTATAGCGGATTGGCCCAACGATGATATTGTTGGTTTGTGGCTATATTTAAAAAAGCAGGGCGCTCGCTTGGGGGGGAATTCAGCGGCCTATGCCTTGCGAAGAATGGGCAAAGATACCTTTATTTTGTCTAAGGACGTGGTGGCTTATTTGGTGAATCGTGGTGTTGTGGATAAGCAGCCGACTAGTGTGAAGGGTTTAAATACGGTGCAACAGGTGTTTAACCGTTGGCAGTTGCAAAGTGGTCTACCTTTGGCCACCATTAGTCAGACGCTCGCATACTCGGTGGGTGAGAATAACCTTGATTGAGCACTATATAAGAGTGCTTGTTCGAGTTGCTCTTGGCGGCGTCTTAGTGAACTTGCCGTTAATTCTTCGCCAGGATTTCTTTAAGTGCATGATTTATTTCTTTATAGCGGAAGCTAAAGCCATCCTCTCTTAGGCGAGCAGGCAGCACTTTTTGCCCTTCAGTGATGAGACTGGCCATATCGCCTAAAGCCGTGTTGAGTAACCAAGCCGGAGTTCGCACGAAACAGGGCCGCTTTAGTTGTTTGGCTAAGGTTTGACTAAACAGCTGGTTGCTCACTGGGGTGGGGGCTGTAAGGTTGTATGGGCCGTGACAGTGTTGATTTTTTAACAAAAAAATCACGGCATCGACCAAGTCACTAATATGGATCCATGACATCATCTGTTGACCATTGGCAATCGGGCCACCTAAGCCGAGTTTAAATGCTGGCAACATTTTGGCTAATGCGCCACCTTCGATGCCCATCACTACGCCGGTGCGTAATAAACACACCCGGGTATGACTTGACTGGGCTTGTAGCGCAATTGCTTCCCATTGTTTACATACTTGATGAGGAAATGAGTCATCCTTAATCATGCTCGATTCATCAAGATCCTGTTCTCCTTGAGTGCCATAATAGCCAATGGCGCTACCGCTAATAAAGGTATGGGGCGGCTGTTGGCTTTGTTGAAATAAAAGCAGAAGTTGTTCCGTGATTTGCCACCGACTGTTGCAGATCTGCTGTTTTTGATGTTTGGTCCAGCGTCGATTAGCAATCGGCTCTCCGGCTAGGTTAATTACCGCATCAAACTCATTTAAGTCGGTTAAATCCTTGAGCGAAGGGATTGCCAATAGATTGTGCCCTAGCTTCTGGTAGGCTTTAATGGGCGCACGTGATAGAACGGTTAGTTCATGACTAAACTGTAGATGTTTTACCAGTCGGCTACCGATAAAACCAGTTCCGCCTGTGAGTAAAATTTTCATCGTTAACCACAACTCCTTATATAGAGCTTGTAATATTACGCCTTAATTTAGTCAACAATAGCAGAGTTTTATAGGAAGGGTAGAGCATGACGACTGTTTTAATCACCGGGGTTGGCCGCCGTTTGGGTTTTTTTCTTGCACATCAATTTCTTGACTTGGGTTATCAGGTTATAGGCCAATATCGCAGTGAGCGAAGCGGGTTAGATGAGTTACGCGCACGTGGCGTGAGTCTATTCCAAGCCGATTTCAGTCAACGTTCGTCCTTGTTGGCCTTTATTCAAGCGGTGACTCAGCAATGTACTCGTTTAGATGTGCTGGTCCATAATGCTTCATTGTTTCTCCAAGATGAGCAACAACATAGCCTTGAACAACAAGCCGATTTTTTTGACGCGATGTATGCCGTGCATATGTTGGCTCCTAAATTGTTGAATGAAGCCTTGCATCCGGCTTTAGTTAGGGCAAAGGGCAGTGTAGTGATGTTAACCGATATTTATGCTGAACAACCCCACTCGGCATTTCGTAGTTACTGTGCGTCGAAAGCAGGTTTAGCGAATTTAATGCGGTCTTATGCGACCCATTGGGCGCCTGCGGTTCGAGTGAATGCGATTGAACCGGGGCCGATGCAATTCCTAACTGAACATACTAAGGTGCATCGCCAGCAGGTATTGGCACAGACGCCTTTGGCGAAAGAGGGGGGCTTCGCACCCATCTGGCAAACCATGATTTTATTGATTGAAAACGACTATTTGACCGGTTGTTCTATCAAAGTTGATGGTGGTCGGTCCTTGGCCCAATGGTAAACCTGGCTGATGATCAATGCATAACTCAAACTCTACGACTTGCTGTAGCTCGACGTTTTGACCAAATAACTGTTGATGTAGTGGGATTAAAAATTCATCTGGATGTAACAGGCTTAACAATTGAGGCTGCTTAGCTGCACCGATTAAATCAATATCTAAGGGGCGGTCTTTGTCACTGGAGAGGGGATCTTTGCGATTGCGGCCATGAAAATCTTCTAGTTGATTGAAAAAACGTTTTAGCGTGGGGGCTGATTGATGGGAATGAAACCAGGCCAAGCCATTGATGAAATCATGTTTTGATTGCAGTTGTGAGGGTGCGGTTTGTATAAAGGCACTAAAGGTGATGGGGTGCAAACGAATACAAAGCTGCTTTACTGCCTGCGGTATGTGTTGCAGCGGTTGAATATTGCTCCCCAGACTACAAAGGTAATACATTGGTGACCCCAGATGATTGATAGGTTTTTATTTAGCCTTTTCGCCAGCGCTGATGCAAGCTAAACTGCTGAGCATCAAATAATATTTTAGGAGTGTTCGGTGAATCAACCAACTTCGATACGCCATGGTTTGGTGACCGCAGCTGCCCTGATTGTGGTATTGGCTGGATTAAAAGCTGCAACCCCAGTGCTGATCCCTTTTTTGTTATCTCTATTCATCGCCATTATTGCCAGTCCGGTGGTGAGTTTTTTGACGCGTATTCGTATCCCGCGGGTACTTGCTGTGATGGCAGTGTTACTGTTGATCGTGAGCGTTATTTTGTTATTGGCTGGTGTAGTGGGGAGCTCTATTAGTGATTTTAGATCGTCTATTCCAGCCTACCGAGAGCAGCTACTGGTTCATCTCGCGAAGTTGATTACCTTCGCCGCAAGGTTTGATATTGATCTATCGATGAGTGTGGTCACTGATTATTTCGATCCTGGGGTGATATTGGGGGTATTCGCCAATACCTTAACTGGTTTAAGTGGTGCAGCTGCTAATATTTTTATCATTTTATTGGTGACGATATTCATGTTGTTAGAGGCCGATACGATGCCGCAGCGGGTACATGATGCGATTCATAATCCCGATGTTCGCATGTCGCAGGTGAACAAATTTCTCAAGTCGGTCAATAGTTATATTGCGGTTAAGACCATGATTAGCCTTGGCACGGCCATCCCCATCACCATTGTCTTGAGTTTGCTCGATCTGGATTATGCCGTGTTATGGGGCATTTTGGCTTTTTTACTCAATTATATTCCTAACGTTGGCTCGCTGATTGCTGCCGTACCCGCTGTGCTATTAGCGCTACTTCAGTTAGGGCCGAGTCAGGCTTTGGCGGTGGCTGGGCTATATGTAACGGTTAATCTGGTGATGGGTAATATCGTGGAGCCACGTATCATGGGTAAAGGTTTAGGTCTGTCCTCCTTGGTCGTAGTGTTATCATTGATTTTTTGGGGATGGTTATTTGGTAGTGTTGGAATGTTACTATCGGTGCCGCTAACCATGATCGTAAAAATTGGCCTTGAGTCGAGTAATAGCGGCCATTGGTTTTCACGGATCTTAAGCCACCCAGACGACCTAAAAGAGAGTTAAGTAGTAGATGAGAGTAGAATTACCCACACTCGATGGGCAAGCCTTGCGAGTGCTGCATGGTAGAGGGCATTGTATCGCTGGTGCCGAGGCATTTAATATTGAATGGCTTCCGCCAGTGATGCTGATCGTTGCTTACGCGCCATTGGCTGATGAGCCGTTAGCCGAATTGGTTGCTCAACTCAGTGAACCGTCCTTAGTAGAAGGCGTTTTTTTACAACAGCGAGATCAGCCGATGGCTCCGGTTCGCCATTTGTGGGGCTGTGAACAGACACCTGTTGAGGTGATGGAGCAGGGTTTACGTTATAAGGTTGAACTGGGACGACATCAAAACTTTGGGTTATTTCTTGATATGGCCAGTGGCCGACGCTGGGTCAGAGAGCAGGCCAATAATAAGCGAGTTCTTAACCTGTTTTCTTACACCTGTGGGTTTGCCGTTGCTGCGTTGGCTGGTGGTGCGCAAGCGGTGGTGAATATTGATATGAGTAAGGCTGCGCTAAGTGTTGGCCGGGATAACCTAAGACTCAATCAACTTGATGATAAGAAAGCCCGTTTCTTTGGTCATGATTTGTTTAAATCTTGGGGCAAGTTGCGTAAACATGGTCCCTATGATTTGGTGATCGCTGATCCACCATCAATGCAAAAAGGTAGTTTTTTAGTCGAAAAAGATTACCCTCGGATAATTCGTCAACTCCCGAGTTTATTAGCGGAGGAGGGCTTGGCGATGCTTTGCTTGAACGCCCCCTGGCTTGGTTGTCAGTTTCTCATTGATGTTGTTGAAAGTGAGTGCCCCCAACTGTCGTTGCTGACGACGCTTGAACGTCCCGAAAGGGTATTGGAGAAGTCAGAGGATGACGGCCTAAAAGTACTCATTTTTAAAAATAATCCAGTTTAAACGACCACCGCCCTCACAGTTCGAGTGATAGCTTATGGTCATTGTCTCGAGCTGGATTTTGCTCTGCTACGCTTGATATAGGGCTTATTTCAGCTCAAAGGCGTGGTATGGGTTTTCGGTTCTCACATTTTTTTTCATCTCTGCTTAAAAGTATTCGGGACATTTCGCCGATTGTATTCGTGATCCTGTTTTTTCAATGGTTTGTATTAGACAGTTCATTTCCAAATGTTCTACAGATCCTCGGCGGTACGGTGATGGTCGTGGTGGGTTTAAGTTGTTTTGTGATGGGCTTGGAGCTTGGTTTATTCCCGATTGGCGAACAACTGGCGCATGCTTTTGCCAATAAGGGAAGCTTGGTTGCGCTATTGGCTTTTGCATTCTGTTTGGGATTTGGGACAACCATTGCTGAACCTGCCCTGATCGCTGTTACCAGGGAAGCGGCTGAGGTTGCAGCCCAAGCGCAGCATATTGCATCGGATAAGGGGAGCATGGATGAATATGCCGCAGGCTTGCGTTTAAGTGTTGCCTTTGCGGTTGGCTTAGCCATTGTGATTGGGGTGATCCGTATTATTCAAGGGTGGCCGCTTTATCTGATGATCATCGCGGGTTATGGCTTGATTGTGATACTTACCATATTTGCTCCCGAAGAAATTATCGGTATCGCCTATGATTCTGGAGGTGTCACCACCTCGACAATCACCGTCCCCTTAGTTACTGCACTTGGGATCGGTTTAGCGGCTTCAATTGAAGGAAGAAATCCCTTATTAGATGGGTTTGGTTTGATTGCTTTAGCCTCGTTAACGCCGATGATTTTTGTGATGCTTTACGGGATTATTTATTGATGCGCTGGTGGCTAGAGTTTTTCGAGACCTTGTTTTCCACGCTAGGCGATATTTTTCCGATTGTACTCACAATTCTAGTCTTTCAATATCTGGTTATTAAAAAGCCGCTTCATCAGCCTCGTCAGTTATTAATGGGGACATTTTTTGTGGTGCTGGGGATGGTATTGTTCTTATTGGGTCTTGAGCAGGCTTTATTCCCTTTGGGGCAAACTATGGCGATCCAATTAACCCATCTAGGTTTTGTGTCGCTGAGTGATGCCCCAGGGAGTCATTGGCAGGCCTACCTATGGGTTTACATATTCTCTGCTGCGATTGGTTTTAGTACCACGATTGCAGAACCGTCGTTATTGGCCGTGGCGATTAAAGCGAATGCCGTTTCTGGGGGAGTGGTTTCGATTGGTGGTTTACGTGTTTCGGTTGCTTTAGGTGTCGCTTTCGGTCTCGCCCTAGGTTCTTACCGCATTGTGGTAGGTGACCCGCTACAGTATTACATTATTTTTGGTTACGTATTGGTTGGAATACAAACCTTGTTTGCTCCGAAAGCGATCATTCCCTTGGCCTATGATAGTGGTGGAGTGACCACTTCGACAGTGACCGTGCCTTTAGTGACTGCATTGGGATTAGGTTTGGCTGATGCTGTGCCTGGGCGTAGTCCACTCTTGGACGGTTTTGGTCTGATTGCTTTTGCTAGTTTGTTTCCAATTATCTCGGTATTAGCTTATGCACAAATTACTCATTATTTAGCCCATTCTGATTTATCTGGAGAATAAGATGAAATTTAAGTTGATTCTAGCTTTTGTTGACGATCAAAAAACCAGTTTGGTATTAGACTCGGCTCGCGCTGCTGGCGCGACAGGTGCGACTGTGATTAACAATGCGCGGGGGGAGGGAGTGCATCGTAAAAAAACGTTCTTTGGTTTGAATCTCGAGTCGCAGCGCGACGTCTTATTGTTTGTGGTAGAAAGTCATTTGGCGAAACCTATCTTAAATACGATTAGTGCTGTGGCTGATTTTGATCAAGAAGAAGGTCAAGGCATTGCGGTGCTGCTGGATGTGGAAGACGTGGTTGGCGTTGCACATCAAATTCACGCGCTCACGCATCGTGGTCCTGATGATGATTTAAGTGGGTTGTGAATAAATATAGTGAATTATGTCAAATAAATACCGGGAGCTGTGTGTAACTCTCACTTTATATAATTCTTATCCACATAATCTGTGGATTAATATGTGAATGAAGTGGTTTTTTGATTCTATATTTATGTTTTTTAAGGTTTTTTGGGTTTGATTAAAAATGATTCGTTCACTTATGATTGTTAAGATACGAGCTGGGGCTGTGGGTTTATCAGCCAAACAGAGATGACTTTTAAACTTAAGTTGACGTAGAACAAGAGCTTTAAAACCCTTGAAGTTAGCAAGTGCTGCTTTAAGAGATCGATTTTAAAGGTATTTGCTGTTTTTCCTTGGCCACTCATTGGTTAAACAGTATTCGTTAGTGAAGGTAGGTGCACAAGATTGAAGCGTTTTATTGTTAGCGCTTATGCTTATTTGGCGATCGGTATAAATAAAAATACCGCTCAATTTAATTGAGCGGTATTTTTGCAAAGCAAAACGCTTAGCTTACTTTCTTTGGCTCGCTTGGATCGCTGTTAAAGCGATCGTGTAGACGATGTCGTCAACTAAAGCACCACGTGACAAATCATTCACTGGTTTAGCCATACCTTGTAGCATTGGCCCGATACTGATTAGGTCGGCACTACGTTGTACTGCTTTGTAAGTGGTATTACCAGTATTCAAATCAGGGAAGATGAATACCGTTGCTTTACCTGCCACAGGGCTATTCGGTGCTTTACTCTTGGCAACGTTTTCCATGATAGCCGCATCATATTGCAATGGACCGTCGATGATCAGATCGGGACGACGTTCCTTGGCAATTTTTGTGGCTTCACGTACTTTCTCAACGTCAGAGCCTGAGCCTGAACTACCCGTTGAGTAACTGATCATTGCGACCCGAGGTTCAATTCCGAAGGCAACCGCTGATTCTGCAGATTGAATTGCAATATCTGCAAGTTGTTCAGCGCTTGGATCTGGATTGATCGCACAGTCACCATAAACCAATACTTGATCCGGTAACAGCATGAAGAAGATCGAGCTAACTAGGTTGTAACCTGGTGCCGTTTTAATCAACTGAAGCGGTGGGCGAATAGTGTTCGCTGTGGTATTGACCGCACCAGAAACCAAGCCGTCAACTTCGTCGTTGGCTAGCATCATGGTTCCCAGAACCACGTTGTCTTCAAGTTGCTCTTTGGCAACGACTTCGGTGAGGCCTTTACCCTTGCGTAACTCTACCATTGGCGCAACATATTTATTTTGAATTTCAACTGGGTTGAAAATTTCAATATTGTCACCCAGAGTGACACCTTGTTGACCAGCGATACGATGAATTACTTCAGGATTGCCAAGTAATACCGGTTTAGCGATGCCACGTTCAGCACAAATAGCAGCTGCTGCAATAGTACGCGGTTCTTCACCTTCTGGTAATACAATACGTTTATTGGCACTGCGAGCCATTTCGGTGAGCTGGTAACGGAAAGCGGGTGGCGACAAGCGACGCGCACGGGCAGAAATAGCCGTTAATGACTCTATCCAATGTTTGTCGATGTGGCCAGCAACGTAGTCCTGTACCAATTCGATCCGTGAGGCATCGTCAACGGGGATTTCAGCATTGAAGCTTTGTAAGGCTAACGAAGTTTGCCAAGTGTTTGACTCAATCAACATCACTGGTAAACCAGTGGCAAATGCACCTTCACATAGTTTTAAAACTTGAGGTTCTGGTTGATAACCACCAGTCAGCAATAAGGCTCCAATTCTAACACCGTTCATGGCTGCTAAGCAGGCTGAAACAATCACATCGGAGCGATCGCCAGAGGTCACTAACAGGCTACCCGCATTAAAATGTTCGACCATGTTATGGATGCTGCGAGCACAGAAAGTCACTCGTCCTAAACGAGTATCCATGTCACCTTCGTTAATCACTCGAGCATTGAGGTGATTCGCCAGATCTCGCGCACGTGGTGAAACCAGCGGCGCATTCCAAGGAATACAGCCTAAAATACGCAGTGGGCTTTTGCCAAACATCTGCAGCACTTCAAGATTAGTCGAATGGTCTGATTTATTATCAAACATTTCGGTGAGGTCTGGACGAGTAATTTCATGCTCGTCGATAGGCGCACCAACTTTATTGATAATACAACCAATAATACGTTTGTTTTTTAGACCGCCAAAGTTATTACACGCAATTTCCATGCGCTCTTTTAACTGTTGCGAAGTATCGTTACCTGGGTTGGTAACAAATACCATATCGGCATCTAAAGCTTTGGCAATACCATAGTTAACATTGGTTGCGTAAGGAGATTCAGAGGTCGGGACTAGGCCTTCTACCACAACAATCTCTGCGCCAGATGTTCCAGAATTAAAACGAGCCACAATGCCTTCAAGCAAATCATCAATTTGATTGGCGCTGATAAGGTTTTCTGCATAGGCTTGGGTAAAAGGTTCTGGGGGAATAATATTTGATGCTTGGCGAATGATCGCTGTAGAACGTTCAGCGCCTTTTTCGCGACTTTTCGGTTGGGCAATGGGTTTAAAGAAATTAACGTTGACGCCATTGCGCTCCATCGCGCGAACCATTCCCAAACTGACGGATGTTACACCAACACCAACGCCAACAGGGATTAACATAATTGTACGAGCCACGGCTGTACCTCTTAAGTTAGGTGAAAGAATAAGGCTAGACTAAAATCTAACCTTAGATACAAAGTATGTTTTATTACTGAGTTAATGCGACAGCATCTTGAGCAATAACCATTTCTTCATTTGTTGGAATCACTAAAATTGGGCGGCTAGTACTAGTGGCGATATTGCCTGAGTTACCAAAACGTGCAGCTAAGTTTGCTTGCTCATCTAGACTAAAACCAAGTAGCGCTAGTTTTTCAACGGTTAATTGACGAACTAAAGCTGAATTTTCACCAATGCCACCAGTAAAGACGAGAGCATCTAGCTTACCGTCCATTGCTGCAGCGTAAGACATAATGGCTTTGGCTAAACGGTAAGTGAATACGTTCATCGCACGAAGCCCGGCGTCGCTGCCTTTTTGGTAGCCTTCTTCGACAAAACGACAGTCACTGCTTTCTTCCGTGAGGCCCATCAAACCAGACTCTTTGGTAAGCATGTTGTTGACTTGCTCTAATGTATAGCCTTCATTGTCGACTAAATGGAAAATAATCGCAGGGTCGATATCACCAGAACGAGTGCCCATTACCAAACCTTCGAGCGGCGTGAGCCCCATGCTGGTATCAACACTTTTACCGTTCTTCACGGCACAGAGTGAGGCGCCATTACCTAGGTGAGCGGTGATCACATTGGTCTCTTCTACAGGCAAACCCAAGGTTGCCGATGCTTCACGAGATACAAATAGGTGACTCGTGCCATGCATACCATAACGGCGAATGCCTTTTTCGCTATATAGCTTATAAGGTAAGGCATAAAGAAACGCGCTTTCTGGCATGGTTTGGTGGAAGGCGGTATCAAATACTGCAACGTGTGGTTGCTGAGGAAAACAATCTTGAGCCGCTCGAATGCCGATTAATGCAGCTGGATTATGCAGTGGCGCTAAGCTAGCGCAGTCTTCGATACCAGCCAAGACAGCTTCGTCAATAATCGCTGATTGAGTGAACTTTTCTCCGCCATGAACGACGCGGTGACCAACGGCCACAATATCGTTCAAAATTTCAGGATTTTTTTCTAAGAGGTTGCTTACAATAAATTCGATAGCTTCATGGTGTGCGGCATTGGCACCTAGCTTTGAATCCCCTTTTTCGCCATTTAACTTCCATTTGATACGTGCATCTTCTAAGTTAAAGCATTCTGCCAAACCAGAAAGAATCTCGTCACCGCTAACAGCGTTTAGCACTGCAAATTTTAATGAAGAGCTACCGCAATTAAGAACGAGTACCAGCTTATTGCTCATTTATAGACACCTGTTGTTGAATTTGTTCAATTATAGACAGTGGCTCAAAAACGTAGAGTATTAGAAGACCCGTTGTTTGAACCGGAAAACCAATCTTAAGCGCCGCCAAAAATTGATTTGACCTAGTGCCAAGGTCCCATTCAAGCTACACTTAATATATTAAGGTGATTTATATGAAACCGGCTGTCTGCCAATGATACCTGAAACGGATTTTTAATCATATATGTCATACTAATAACTAAGTGAATTTGTAAAAAAATTACTAATTTATTGGTTTAGGTCAATTTTTGGTCGCGAGGTGTCCATGGGTAAATTCTCTGAAATGTTAAATGATGGACATAACTATATGAAACGCTGGCCAAATCAGCGTGTGCTGTCACCCATTTTTCCTGAGAATCGAGTTATTTTTGCGACTTCTTTAGCGATGAAAACGATGCCAGCGATAGCGGTTGTCACAGTTATGCTTCCGTATATGGCTAATTTGACTGAAATATTACCACAATCAGTGATGATGGCGACGGTGATATTTTTAATGCCTTTACATGGTTTATATTGGTTGGGACGTCGAGCAAATCAGTTATTACCGCCCAGCTTAGCTAACTGGTATCGTGATCTACATCAAAAATTGGCCGAGGCTGGTGAGCGTATTTCACCTCTGGCGGTGAAACCTCGTTATAAAGAATTAGCAGATTTGTTGCGGAAAGCCTTCAAGCGTTTTGATAAAAGCTTTGTGTTAGCTGAAGACTTTACTGATTACCCTCGTTGATATAATTGTAATACAAATTCAAAGTCAATTTCGAATTGTGATTGCGCTAATTGCTGTTGTTCTAGCAGTTTGGTATTTTTCCAAGCAAATGGCGTCATTTTAGTTAAGGCAGACATATCTTCTTGATTTAATATGGCTAACTGACTTATTTTTTGTTGCTCAGTGAGTCGCCAGCCAGCTAATTCTTCAGCTTGTTCTTGATGCGCTTGCAACTCCTTGTAAATCAAACGTCGTAATTGCTGTAAATGCCTGGCTCCTGGGACGACTTTGAGTAAAAAGCTATGGTTATGTGAGATACGCAGTAACTCCTGATTATCGCTGGGGGCAAATACACGAACGATAAAATCAATGCTGTTATCGGCAATTGGTAATCGGTGGTTACTAGCCACAAAAAATTGGCAACTTTTGTGACGTTTAGCTGCCATTCTGATCCCATCTTTTGCTATATCTACACCTATCACTGCGTCTGCTTGTGCCTGCTCCTGACGGATGGCTGCCGTGTAGTAACCTTCTCCACAGCCTAAATCAAGAATGCATTTTGCTTGGTGAAGCGAAAGTAGTTGATTGATAGCATCCGCTAAGAAATTAAAATGACCTTGATTGAGAAAATGTTGGCGTGCTTGCAGCATCGCTTTGCTATCTCCTGGCTGCTTCGAATTCTTATGTTGCACGGCCAGTAGGTTGGTGTAGCCTTCTTTTGCTTGGTCGAAACAATGGCCTTTAGCACAAGACCACTGTTTGTTTACTTTGCTTAGCCGAAGCTGGCAAATGGGGCATATCATCATCAAAAAATAAGCCTTAATCGCGTGAAACTAGTAGATAACCTTGCTGTGGTATTGTTGCAAGATCCCTTTAATGGTTTCCATCGTTTCTTTGCTCGGCGGTTTTACGCCAGCGAGTGGGTAATCTTCTCCCATGGCGGTCCATTTGTGTTTTCCGAGCTCGTGGTAGGGGAGTAATTCAATTTTTTCTACGTTGTCGAAAGGTGCGAGAAACTGACCTAAGTCATGAGCCGATTGTTCATCATCGGTGAAACCAGGAACCACAACATAGCGGATCCAAGTGGTTTGGCCTACTTTGTGTAGATAACGAGCAAAATCCAGCGTTCGTTTATTACTGACGCCAACCAATTCTTGGTGTACTTCATCGTGGATTTGTTTAATGTCGAGCATCACCAGATCGGAAGCATCAAGTAGTTCGTCAATCACTTCCGTATGTTTACGAACGTAACCATTAGTATCGAGGCAGGTATGGATCCCTTGAGCCTGACAGGCTCGAAATAAGTCTCGAACAAACTCTGCTTGTAGGATGGCTTCGCCACCACTGGCGGTTACACCACCACCACTAGCATTCATGAAACGGCGATAGGGAGTTAAGTCATTCATTAAATCGTCTACAGAAATTTCTTTACCGTCATGTAAGTCCCAAGTATCGCGATTATGACAATATTGGCAGCGCATTAAACAGCCTTGCATAAATACGATAAACCTGATCCCTGGTCCATCGACGGTACCGCACGATTCTGTTGAATGAATTCGCCCAATTCTAGACATTTGTTTCTCCCAAAAAAAAACCTTGCCCAACAATGAGGGCAAGGTCAATTATAACCGGAGTTTCTGCTAAGCAGAAACTACTAAAGCTAAGATTAGATGCTTTGCGTAAAAGTACGAGTGATTACGTCTTGTTGCTGCTCAGCTGTTAGTGAGTTAAAACGCACTGCGTAACCCGATACACGGATGGTTAACTGAGGGTATTTCTCAGGATTTTCCATCGCGTCAACTAACATTTCACGGTTCATCACGTTCACGTTGAGGTGTTGGCCACCTTCCACATCAGTGTTGTGGTAGAAGTAACCGTCCATCAAACCAGCCAGGTTGGTTTTTTGAGTATCGTCATCTTTACCTAGAGCGTTTGGCACGATAGAGAAAGTATAAGAAATACCGTCTTGTGCGTTAGCAAATGGTAGTTTAGCGACCGAAGTTAATGATGCTACAGCACCTTTTTCGTCACGACCATGCATTGGGTTTGCTCCCGGTGCAAATGGAGCGCCGGCTTTACGCCCATCTGGTGTGGTACCTGTTTTCTTACCATAGACCACGTTAGAAGTGATGGTAAGTACAGATTGAGTCGGAACAGCATCACGGTAAGTTTTAAGCTTACGGATTTTGTTCATGAAGCGCTCAACCAAGTCAACTGCGATGCTATCTACACGATCATCGTTGTTACCAAATTTAGGGTAATCACCGTTGATTTCAAAATCTACAGCAATGCCATCTTCGTCACGAATTGGCTTCACTTCAGCATATTTAATCGCTGATAGTGAGTCTGCAGCAACTGATAATCCAGCAATACCACAAGCCATGGTACGGTATACGTCACGATCATGAAGTGCCATCAACGATGCTTCGTAGCTGTACTTGTCATGCATATAGTGAATGCAGTTTAGAGCGGTGACATATTGCTCTGCTAACCAATCCATGAAGGTGTCTAAGCGAGCCATGATGTCGTCGTAATTTAATACTTCATCGGTTACTTTTTCGCCAACAGGACCTACTTGGATTTTTAGTTTCTCATCCATACCGCCATTCATGGAGTACAGCAGGGTTTTTGCTAAGTTCGCGCGAGCACCAAAGAACTGCATTTGTTTACCAACAACCATTGGTGATACACAACATGCGATGGCGTAATCGTCGTTATCAAAATCAGTGCGCATTAAATCATCATTTTCGTATTGAATTGATGAAGTATCGATAGATACTTTGGCACAGTATTTTTTGAAGTTAAGCGGTAATTTCTCTGACCATAATACGGTAATGTTTGGCTCTGGAGAAGGACCCATAGTGTATAGGGTGTTCAAGAAACGGAACGCAGTACGGCTTACTAGGGTTCGACCATCAACACCCATACCACCCATTGACTCAGTTGCCCAAATTGGGTCACCAGAGAACAAGTCATCATACTCAGGAGTACGTAGGAAACGAACCATACGTAACTTCATGACCAAGTGGTCAACCAGTTCTTGCGCTTCACTTTCAGTGATCAGGCCAGCAGCCATGTCGCGCTCGATGTAAACGTCTAAGAAAGTTGTGGTACGGCCAAATGACATTGCCGCGCCATTTTGTGACTTAACGGCGGCCAAGTAACCAAAGTAAGTCCACTGAACGGCTTCTTTTGCAGTTTTAGCTGGCACTGAAATATCACAACCGTATTTGGCTGCCATTTCTTTAATTTGAGCTAAAGCACGATACTGTTCGTTGATTTCTTCACGAAGGCGAATCGTTGCTTCTAAGGTGTCACCTTTAATGAGATCTTTTTCTAACGAACGATGCTGTTTTACTTTATCGGCCATTAAGAAATCAATGCCGTATAAGGCAACGCGACGGTAGTCACCAATGATACGTCCACGGCCATAAGCATCAGGTAAACCAGTTAATACGCCTGATTTACGACATTTCATGATCGCGCCAGTGTATACGTCGAATACACCTTGGTTATGGGTTTTACGGTACTCTGAGTAGATCTTGCTAACCGCAGGGTCTAATTCACGATCGTAAGCTTTACAAGAACCCTCGATCATCCGAATGCCGCCATTTGGGATGATCGCACGTTTCAACGGTGCTTCAGTTTGCAAGCCAACAATAGTTTCTAAATCTTGATTGATGTAACCAGCATCATGTGAGGTGATGGTTGAGATAACTGAAGTATCGAAGTCTACCGGCGAGTGAGTGCGGTTTTCCTCTTTAATGCCTTCCATAACTTTTGCCCAAAGCTTATCCGTTGCTTCGGTTGACCCTGCTAAAAAGCTTTCATCGCCTTCATATGGGGTATAGTTAGTTTGAATAAAGTCACGAACGTTAACTTCATTTTGCCATTCGCCAGTTTTAAAACCTGCCCATGATTCAGCAAAAACTTCGTTCTTCTCTGTCATTTCTTGTTCCACCTATAAGTTGGTATACAAATGAATAAATTACGTTGTATAAAGTAGCGCGCAAAGCGCTACTCCTTTTAGCCTAGAACTAGTATAGCGTTTGTTCTAAGCGATAAAGTCTTTCTCACTATAATAATGCTGGAATGCCATATTTCCCTTCCAACATCCCTACTGCCAGCATTGCAGCGGCGCAGACAATTAGGACGACAGTTGGAATAATGATACGGTCCAATTTACTTAGTTTTTTCGGACGTTCTTTATCGCCAATGAGGCCATTATTGTCTAACAGCATAGTTAATGCCCATGCTAATACCGGGTTGGTTACCATCGCAGCAAACACACAAATACCTGCAGACTGAGAGTCTTTAGAATCTTTAATCATTTGCATGCCAGCTTCTAACAACGGCAATGAAACACCAACCAATAACGCGATACGCATTACCGGTGGCCATACAGCGGCATCCATTGGGTAGCCAACAATAGCAATGATCATCACTAAAGAACCGAGGAGGATTGCGCCGCCGGGGATTGGACGCTTGGCAATTGCTGCAGGGATCATATAAGTCCCCCAGCTGGAAGTGATGTTACCACCACCGACCGCGGTACCAACCATTTGACGAATCGAACACATGGTCATGGTGTCATCAACGTCCATCAATACTTTGTCAGTTTTTTTCGGGTAGTTCAGTTCTTGGAAAATGCGATGACCTAAGAAGTCGGGTGACCACATCGCGACCGCTAAGATGGCAAAAGGTAATGAAGCAATAAAGTGCTCAATGTTTGGTAAGCCTAACATCCATCCTTCTTCAGTGGAGCCCCACCAGTATGCAGGATTTAAGTTTGGTAAACCTGGCTCGGTCGTAAAGGTTAAATCAAACCCTGCACCAGCGAGCATGGCCACCACAAATCCGGTGACAGCACATAAAGGGATCGCTAACCAGCGTTTACCAAGCTTGGCTAATACGGCGTAAACAACAACAGTAATTGCTAGTACAATCAAGGCAATATAGCCCATGTCGCCTGCTGCTACGCCTTCGGTTTGACTGCTAAGTCCATTGGCCCAGCCAATTAAAGAGTTGATTTGGCTTATTGAACCGGTAAAGCCCAAAAACACCAATAGTCCACCTGCAACGCCTTCACTGGTTAAGTTAACCAGACGGGAACCGCCTTTAACTGCGCTCAATATCAAGCCAAAGACGCCAATTAAAATAGCCAACGCTAATGGATGAGCCCCAGCCATGGCAATCATGAAAATCATAGGAATCATTGGCCCGTGGTTACCGGCCAAGTTAGCTCTTGGGTTTACAAAACCAGAGGCTAAAATACAGAATAGAAATGCGGGAATGATCATTTCTACACGTGAAACTTCAATAGCGAACTCTACGCCTAAATTGACATGCTCCCATTTATCAGAGAGACCTGCTGCCCAAGCCATCATCACTGCAGAGTACATTGCGATAATACCGATGGTGCCAGCAATTGCTGGGACTAAATCTTCCAGTTCAAAGCGAAAGTCACGACCGGGTAAATTTAAACTATAACGACGTGGCTTCATGATCTGAAGTTCATGGTCTAAATAGTCAGAACGAGTTTCAAATTCAGATGCAGGGCGGTGTGCTTCTGAGTAGCTCAGCTCTTCGTCTTGAGACTGATGGTTGTTACTGGACATAGTTTCCTCAAATAACAAAATGTAAATCGGTTAATCGCAGGTGCTCATAAAAGCGTATTTCGCTTGAGTTCCCTCTCACTCGCGATAATCGTCTCATCTAGACGAACAACATAAAGGACTGTGAGTGTAGCTATTGAAATAACTCCAAGCTTTGTGTTTAAGAAATTTAGAGGATATTCGTATTGGATAATTGCGTATATTTAACAAAAATCAGGCGGTTAAAGATAAATATTTATCTGGGTAAAAACCGACAGTTTTGTTGTTAACTCTCACAACATATTACCTCATATTTTTCTTAGCAAAATTGTAGCAAAGCAAGCTGGATTTAGAACTTGATCCAAGTCAATAAAGGCCATAATTTCTGTAATTTTATTACCTTTTTAGGGGCTCGCTCTGCTAATTAATAGATTGTCAATGGGGTATTCTGTAATTTACTTACTAAAAGTATGGGCTTTAGACTGAGATCTAGCTCACCTTATTTGAATCTTAATAGACTAAGGATTTTACACTGATTTAACATTTAAAGTGGGCTGTTTTTGCGATGGAATATATTAGCTAGTGTTTACAAAAAACTGAGTTATCATTCTAGGTATTGAGAAATAATTCGGGTTATTTATTTCTATCAGCTTAGACATGCAGTTTTCGTGAATATAAACATGCTGTGAAAATATAGCTTTAGGGTGTTTTGTAATCACATTAATAGATATCGCCCCATAAAATGTTGAGTTTTGTCTTTTGGGGTGATACTTTTTGTTGAGTTGAACGTGTAACAATTTATTTAACAATAATGCGTGCCTCGGGATAAGGGCTTGGTTGTTTTGACAGCCATTAACAAGGTAAATAACAATAATATGAATGATGCGGCTGCATTAGATGTCTCTAATATCCATAAAGTATTTGGGGATAATGAGGTTCTTAAAGGGATCGATTTAACGGCTAGAAAAGGCGATGTTATTTCTATCATCGGCTCTTCGGGCTCAGGTAAAAGTACCTTTTTACGTTGCATGAACTTGTTAGAAACCCCTACTCAAGGGGAGATTTTGGTTCATGGCGAGCAAATTGCGTTTAAGCATTTGCGTAATGGGGAACGAATCCCTGCAAACAGTAAGCAAGTTGAGCTTGTTCGCTCCCGCCTATCGATGGTATTCCAAGGGTTTAACTTATGGTCACATATGACCGTATTGGAAAATATTGTGGAAGCACCTATTCACGTCTTAGGGGTACCAAGAAAAGAAGCGACTGAGCAGGCGGAAGCATTGCTGGAGCGAGTCGGCTTACATGATCGTAAAGATTATTATCCTGCTCATATGTCTGGTGGTCAGCAACAGCGCGCTGCGATTGCTCGAGCATTAGCGATGAATCCTGCAGTCATGTTGTTTGACGAACCCACTTCTGCGCTTGACCCTGAATTAGTGGGTGAAGTACTTAAGGTGATGCGCAGTTTGGCGGAAGAAGGCCGCACTATGCTGGTGGTTACTCACGAAATGGCTTTTGCTCGTGACGTTTCAAACCAAGTCCTATTTTTACATCAAGGCGTGGTTGAAGAGAAAGGCTCTCCGCAAAAAGTTTTCGAAAATCCCGATTCTGAGCGGATGCGTCAATTCCTCGCGCCCAACTATTAGTTTATGGAAGACAGGCGTTAATTCGCTGATAATGCAAACATTATGGAGTATTAAAATGAAAAAAACAGTAATCGCGATGATGGGTGTTTTGGCGCTCGCAAGCACGCCATTAATGGCCAAAGATTGGAAAGTAGTGCGTTTGGCGGTAGATGTGCCTTACGAACCTTTTGAGTACAAAGCGCCAGACGGCTCGCTAACTGGTTTTGAAGTTGATTTAGGGAATGCGGTTTGTGCTGAAATGAAGGTGAAGTGCGAGTGGGTTGTGCAGGCTTGGGATGGCATTATTCCTGGTTTACTTGCGCGTAAGTACGATGCGATTTTTTCTTCAATGTCTATCAATGAAGAGCGTGCGAAGAAAGTACTATTCTCTGAACCTTACTATATCACCCCAACTGGTTTTTTTGGTCCTAAAGCAAGTACCGTTGATCCTGCTAAGCCTGAAACATTGAAAGGTCTTAGAGTAGGGGTACAGCGAGGAACGATTCAAGATACCTACGCAACTGAGCATTACTCGAAGGTTGCGGATATTAAACGTTATACCACTGGTGATGATTTAGTGGTTGATCTTCAAGGCGGACGTATTGACCTTGTGGTGATTGATTATCCGGTAGGCGTAAGCTCGATTTTAGATGTCGATGCAGACAAAAAATTTATGTCAGTGGGTGAGCCTATTCCGCTTGGTAATGGCGTTGGTGTTGCTGCTCGTAAACGCGATAAAGCGCTTATCGAGATGTTTAACAAGGCGCTTGCTACGGTCAAGAGCAATGGAACCTACGATAAAATCAACGATAAGTACTTTGATTACAGTATTAAAATGTAGCTTTGCCTGACCATTAACCCGAGTATGACTCGGGTTAATTTTTAAGAGATTGATTATGCTTGACCTATATGGTTACGGCCCCTCTATTTTTATGGGCGCAATTGTCACCATCGAAGTGGCTTTCTTGTCTTTGGCGGTTGCCTTAGTGCTTGGTTTGTTGGCGGCAGTAGCCCGTCTATCTAAACATTGGCTGGCCAATGCTGTTGCTACTATTTATACCACGGTGATCCGCGGGGTACCCGATTTAGTATTGATGTTGTTAATATTTTTCGGGGCACAGATCATGGTTAATTCTGTTTCTGACTGGGTATACGATCGCTTTGATATTGAATATTACATCAACATTAATGAATTTGTAGCTGGTGTGACCACCATTGGATTTATTTTTGGTGCTTACATGGCTGAAACTTTTCGTGGCGCATTTTTGGCGGTCGATAATGGTCAAATTGAAGCGGGTAAGGCTTATGGTATGACTGCGTTACAAATATTTCGTAGAATTACGGTGCCACAAATGATGCGTCATGCGATCCCTGGGATCGGTAATAATTGGTTAGTCATGGTGAAAACGACCGCTTTAGTTTCGGTTATTGGTTTGGCCGATATGGTTCGTCTTGCCAAGGAAGCTGCGGGTGCGGTGCATGAACCATTTATATTCTTTATTCCTGTGGCTTTCGTTTATTTAGCCTTAACCAGTGTTTCTGAAATATTCTTAAAGCGTTTAGAAATTCGTTTTAGTGTGGGTACCGACAGGTAAGGTCTTAACTATGTATGAAATGATCGAGAACTTACTGGCGAGTAATGAGATCTTCACCTTAAGCACCGTTCTCACTTATTGGGATGGTCTGGTGATGACTGTTCAATTAACCTTTATGTCTCTAATTATCGGCCTTTTGTTGGCTATACCACTCGCGGTACTGCGGGCTTCTGATAATTTTTTTGTAAGCCGTAGTGTATGGATATTTACATATTTTTTCCGCGGAACACCTTTACTGATTCAGTTATATATTATTTATTATGGCGTCACCTACATCGAGGGCATTCAAGACTCAATGTTCTGGCCGATTGTGCGTGAAGCATTTTATCCTTGTTTATTAGCTTTTGTATTGAATACAGCTGCTTATACTACCGAAATATTTCGTGGTGCCATCGTGGCAACCCCTCGAGGCGAAATAGAAGCCGCTAAGGCCTACGGGATGTCTAATTTAGGCGCGATGCGTCGTATTATTTTACCAAGTGCTTTGCGCAGAGCATTACCAGCGTACAGTAATGAAGTGATCTTCATGTTGCATGCCAGCTCTATTGCGAGTGTGGTCACTATTATCGACCTCACTGGCGCTGCGCGGGACGTTTATGCAAAGTACTATGCACCATTTGAAGCATTTACTTTTGTAGCTGCGATATATCTTTCGCTTACTTTTATGTTGGTCTATGGTTTTAAGCAGTGGGAAAAGCGTTGGCACAGACACTTGCGCCCATTGAGTTAAGCCCTGTTTTAATCATACGATAGCAAGGGGCTTTGCCCCTTTTTTCATTGTTAATCTTTAACCTTCTACTGTTGGCCACTTTATAGGATGGACAGTGAATGATTACATTGCTAAAAAATGCTCAGATTTACACGTCACAGCTCTTTGGCAGGCGTTGTTACTTGTTCCATGGGCTGGATGCAGTTATCCCGAGTTCTTCGCTTACTTTATCTAGTGACCTGACGAATAGGCATACCTATCAGTCTAGTTATTCGGGTGAACGCTCCTAGACTGGCCATCATTTGTCCCCCTTACGTGTTGTAATGACGCAAGCTCAATTTTCCACTCAGTCGCTGCTTATAAAGGTACATTGCCGTTTCCGACAAGGAGCATTTAGATCTAGCGATTATTCAGCTTTCTCTTCCCCATTGCCATTAAGCTTTGTCCGAATATGTATTTCTTAATGAGGGCGGTACCATCGATCTCGTGGCGAGTATCAGCCCGCGATTTATCGCGCAGGGAGAAGTCTGCAGCGCTAAGGTTCTAGGGATTATTTTGAATAGCGGTTTAGATTGGCAACAAGTCAGTTTTGGAACGGAACCAATGTAAGCTTACTCTGAGTTTAATGCATAAGGAGAGTTGATTAAGATATCGTGTGGTGAATTGATTCGTTTTTATTAGCCAAGTGTGGTGTGGAACTCAAGGAGGATGAGCCTTTGGTGGAGATAGCGCTTTTGCTGATGAGTGAACATATCGCAAGATACAGGTTTTATTAGATAAAGGGCGATGGGTGGAGCGATGTTGCCGATTTAGTTGTGTTCGCTCGCGATCGTTCAGACATCTGCAGGTCGTCGGGGAAGGGAAATCTATTTGTCGCCGATGATTTTGCTGGCTCGTTTTTCATTGAGGCCTAGTGCATAATAGTGTCACTTGGTTTTTAGTAGAAGTAGCCCTATGACGTTTAAAGGATTTACGACTCAGCTGGTTCATTGTGACCGCCTAGCTGGGATCGAGGAGGGAGCGGTGCACGCGCCGATCCACAACTCGGTGCCTTATGGATATGCAGCCACTCAAGATCTACTTGATGTATTTCAAGGGAAGCAAGTCGGCCACGCTTATGCCCGCCAATCCACTCCTACCTTAGATTATTTGCAAGGCCGAATTGCGATGCTTGACCAAAGCATCGCCAGTTTGGTGTTTGCCAGTGGCATGGCTGCAATTGGTACGGTATTTCTAAGCTTGCTTAAGGCTGGTGATCATATCGTCGCGAGCCGTTTTCTATTTGGTAATACCAGTAGCATTTTTGGTACGCTCAAGGGTTATGGTATTGAGGTAAGCTTGGTTGATGCCACGGATCGAGAAGCGGTCGCCGCGGCTTGTCAAGTCAATACCAAGATGGTGTTTGTTGAAACGATTGCTAATCCGGCCACCCAAATTGTCGATTTACAAGGGATTGGTGAGTTATGTCAGCAGCGCGGATTAGTTTATGTTGTCGATAATACCTTAACTTCTTCCTATTTGTTTCAGCCAGCTTCCGTGGGCGCAAGTCTTATTGTCACTTCCTTGTCTAAGTATGTGGGCGGTCATGGCAATGCGCTTGGTGGCTCGGTGAGTGACACGGGGTTATTTGATTGGTCGAAGTTTCCTAATATTTTTGAGGCCTACCGTAGTGGCGATCCTAAAATGTGGGGGATTAATCAGATTAAGAAAAAAGGACTTCGTGATTTTGGTGGTGCCTTAAGTTCACAGGCTGCTCATCTATTATCGGTGGGCTCAGAAACGATGGCCTTACGGATGGAGCGCCAGTGTGCCAATGCAATGGCTTTAGCACGTTTATTAACCAAACACCCTAAAGTGGCTAAAGTGTATTATCCCGGCTTGGAGAGCCATCCTCAGCATCAACGCGCGAAAAGTTTGTTTAAACACTTTGGTGCATTAGTTAGTTTCGACTTGATTGAAGGGATTGATTGCGTTGCCTTTTTAGATAGGCTTCAGATCGTGATTAATGCGACTCATTTGGGCGACAATCGAACTTTAGCGCTGCCAGTCGCTCAAACTATTTATTACGAAATGGGTTTAGCAGCACGTCAAGCTTCAGGGATTAGCGAGACGATGATCCGTTGTTCGATTGGCATCGAAGATACGCTCGACCTAGTGACTGATTTTGAGCAGGCCTTATTGCAGTTTTAGATGGTGCTAGCACCGTGTTTAAAAAGCCTTGGCAACTGTTGCTCGGGCTTTTTATGAGTTATTTCTAGATCTATTTGGCTTGAGATGCCGAATGCTTAAGGGGTATCAATAGAAAGTAACTCCACTTCAAAAATAAGGGTCGATCCCGCTGGAATTGAGGCGATGCTGCGTTCTCCATAGGCTAAGTGGCTAGGGATAAAAAAGCGATATTTGTCACCCTCATGCATCAGTTGTAAGCCTTCGGTCCAGCCTCTAATGACTTGCCCTAAAGGAAATTGCGCCGGTTGCGCTCGCTCAACAGAGCTATCAAATACTAGGCCATTGAGTAGGCTCCCGTGGTAATGCACGGTCACGGTGCTGCTTGCTGAAGGTTTCGCTGACTTGCCTCTGTTTTCAAGAATTAGATATTGTAAGCCGGAGCTGGTACTTACAACGCCTTGTTGTTGAGCATTATTAGCCAAAAAATATTGACCAAGTAATTGATTACTTTTAATTATTTTTGCATGATTCTGCTGGCGAATATAAAACACAACAATCAAAATAGCGAGTATTGCTAATACAATAAATTTCAAAAAACTATCCTTTTCTATCAAGGGGGGCGGTTCGCAATAGCGACCAGTTTAAAGATACTGCCTACGGCTATAGCGCTGAGGTGAATCTTCAACTTTAACTGAAGTGTTGATTAAAATACATCACGAGTCACCGAAAATAATGCTGCTCATGGCGAGCTAGCGAGTCATTTTCTTCACAAATACTACAACAAATAAGGCGATGATAAAGCTACCGCTAAAGGCTTCTATTGCTGCAAAAACACGAGATAATCCTACAGGGGTAAAATCCCCATAACCTAGAGTCGTGAAGGTCACGACGCTGTAATACAAACATTCAAAGAAGGCGACCATGTTTTGAGTTGCTGTTTGATTAAGATCAAAGGTAACAATATTGCCGTTGAAATGGATGCCGGTAAACAGATAGACCAGAGCACTACTAAAAATAATCGCCAGAGAAGTAAAAATAACTCGCATCGGTAATTCACCATAGCCGCAGACTAAGTCGACTAGCTTTGAAATGGCTCTTGGATAGGAATACTTAGGCATTTGATAACGGCGCATGGTGAGTTCTTTACGTAAGAAATGTCCTGCGGTGGTAAACAGCCCTTCAGCCTCAGCACTTTTACGTAAACTTCGATAGACTTCTTCTGCTTGCTGGTAATAGTCATTCATTAACTCGATATCTTGCTTTTGTTCCGCTGTTAGGGCCAACTTTTCTTGCATGACACGCGCTCCAACCTTAAGGCTATCACACTTACAACCTTCCATTTTTGCACCCAGCAGGTTGGTTTGAGTTAGGTTTGCGTGATTAAGGTTAGCGTCGCGAAGGTCTGCCTTCATTAAACTGCCACCCTGAAGGTTAATATTAAACAAGTGGGCGGCTTTGAGGTTACAGCGATAAAGATCGGCACCAGTCATATCATAGCCTTGTTTACTGTTGTATTTGACTAGATTGATATCGCATAGTTGGGCTTTTTTAAGGCATATTCCACGCATTAATCCGCCATTTTGGGCGTAGCGTTCTAGTTGTTCTTTAATTTCGGGGCCAGTTTTATTTTCATTGGGATCGTGCCAAAAACACAATCCATTGCTCAAGGCCTTTTCATGGCAAGGGAGCCCTGAGTCATCTTGATACGAACATTGGTTATTTCGAACCATCTGATTCGCCTTCTTTGATATGTTTGCTCTGAGGTCGTGAGCAAGCCAGTGTTGGTTGCTTATTTAAGTGTAAGCCAAAAATTAGAGCTGTGAGATCTACCTTGATAGAAAATGCTAAAGTTGTTCAATAAAAACAATATATTAACTTTTGTTTTTACTACCAAACTGCTGAAATTCGTTCTTTAGCGTTGAGTAACGCTCGGCGTGATTTTCGTTGAGCTTCAAGCCATCGAGTAATTTGATGGTAACTTTACAATCGTTTAGCAATTGCCCACTGACGCCCTTATCTGAGAGATTGATTTGTTTCAAAATCGCTTGGATTTTATTGAGAATAGCCCCGGTGTTTCCCGGTGCGACCTGCAGGGCCTTGTCAAAGTGGCTTGTCGCTTCGTCATAACGTTGTTCTTCGTAGGCATCAATGCCCATTTTGTTGTATTCGCGAAACAGCCCAAGTTTCTGTTCAAAGTCCTCATCTTTTAAAACTTTATGTGCTGAGGATAGCGATATTGGATCAATATTATCGCGTTTTTCTAACTCTTCAGCAAAGGGCATTGCATATTCAAACTCTCCCACTGAATTTAAGGTGAGGAAGGTATCGGGTAGTAACTCAACCGCAACTTTTTCCGGAGAGTCGAGTAGGCCATCATTGCTGCTAAACAAGAGTCTTTTAGCTTTGTTTAATTCGCCTTTGGTCGCGTGTACTCTTGCTTGACTGATCCCTTCGAAAGCATCGAAATTAAAGTCTTCGTCTTTGCCTTCTTCTCGTCTGGCATGAAACAGCACTGAATTTACTTCTTGTAGTAAGCGGTTTTTACGGTATAGGTCTTCTTCGCCTTGGGCTTCATCAATTAAACTTCGTACATAGTTACATAAATGATGTGGCCCCCGATGAATAGAGCGGCGTGCCAATTGCAAAATAGTTGAGAATGTTTCTTTCGCTAAACTCAGTTCTCCAGCATCAATCGCTAGCGAGGCCAATAGTTGTTGGCGTTCAAGGCTGTTTACGGCTAATTTAGAAGCTTTTAGCACGGTTTCCAGGGCTTTTTCGATATTTCCCTCAGCGCGGTAGGCTCGAGCTAACCAGTCATATGCGGTGAGTAACAGTGGGCTTTCTGCGATGGAGCGGCTGAGCGTATCAATTGCTTTTTTATTTTCATCGAGTAGCAGATATACCCGGCCTAAGGTCGCTTTGGCCCAAGTTTGTTTTCGCTCTTTTAGGATCGCCTCTAACGCTAGTTTGGCGTTTTCATATTCCCCTAAAGCAATTTGTGCTTCTACCTTTAAGTTTTTACAGTAGTTGCTGTAACGACTCTCTTTCTCGATTTGTTGGTCACATAGCTCAATTACTTTGCTATAGTTTTTATCGGCCAGTGCGTGATAAATATCACGTAAGGACTGTCTTTTCAGGTGGGCTCTGGCTAAGCGATTGTGTAATTGAAACTGTGAAAATGGTTTGGTAATAAATTCGTCAGGTTCCATTTCAAGTGCGCTGAGCACCATACTCTTATTATTATCACCACTAATAATAAAAAATAATGCATCCACTTCGAGTAGTTTGCTGACGCGTAACTCTTCTAGTAATTGTCCGCCGTTTTTACCTGTACCTAGATTATAATCCACCAATAGAATGTCGAACTTTCGTTTTCGGCAAGCTTTAACGGCCGCTTCTCCAGTTGTCGCAAAATAGACATCGCTTGCTCCAAAGTTTTGTAGCATGGCTTTAAGCATCACTTGAAAAGCGCGCTGGTCATCAACGATGAGTATTTTTTTTCCGCTATAGTTGTATTGCGTTGCCATTACCGTGTTATCTAATCCTTTTTCGATATCCTAGCACAACTTTGCCAAGGTTGAAGCTGTGTAAGTATAGCGGCCTAGCTGCTTAAGCTTATCATTTATAAAACCTTGCCAAACTAGCAGTGCTTGATTTACTATTAAGGCGTTGATGAGTTTTTTAGCTTGTCAACACTGAGTCAAAGCCAAACTTGGAGTGATCCAAGGTCGGAAAGTTACAGATCTTGAGAATTATATTCTTAAGATGGCTGGACCGCCTTAGTTGAGTGGTTTTATTTACAACATTGTTGTTTAACCTCTCAGTGAGTTAGTCTATTTACCGTTTATTACTTTCCGTATTTGGTTGGAACGCCAAGCTAAGTTAGCTTGGCGTATTTGTTTGGCGCTTAGTCCTAAATATTTTCTCGTTCTATCTTCTATCTTCTATCTTCTATCTTCTATCTTCTATCTTCTGTTGCAAATCTAACTACTGATTTTCTGTCTTATTTTAAAATCTATTCATGAGCGGTTTACTTGGGTTCGGTTAAAATGAAGGTTAACCTGATTGTTGTGCAGCATCGCCATAACTTAGTGAGCATATTACTTGCTCGGCATTACTGAGAGGTTATCAAGCATGATGCTAAATTTAAGACATAAAAAAAGACACCTAAAGTGTCTTTTTTTATCAAGATGGTGGAGGGAGGTGGATTCGAACCACCGAAGCTTTCGCGACAGATTTACAATCTGTTCCCTTTGGCCACTCGGGAACCCCTCCTGCTTGTGGAGCGGCATATTACCAGAACTTGTTAAGCTGTAAAGTAAAAAAGGCGATAAATTTTATAGCTTAAGACTGTTTGCTTAATATCTGTTCATTTCGTGAATGTGAACTAAAGTTTTGTGTCTTTCTACCGATATAGGTAATCAGTAGAAGGGGGCGCAATGTTAGTTGAGCAGATAAGAAATCATAGTTTGTGTGATGAGTTGCAGTTAGGCGATACGCTTAATCGTTGCTCTCAGCAGGGTGATCTTGCTCATTTTCATCTGCTATTGAGTATGTTGAGCCAAAACGTTTGCGATCAGGCTCAATTTTCCATGCAAAAACCTGCGGCCGAACAAGTACAGCAAGATCTGCGAGCTCAATTGCAGCTTCGTGAAGCTCGCCCTCTAATTGCTCAGGCTGATGAGTTCGAAGTGCAGGCGAATTGGAGTCAGCATTTACAAAAGGGCTCAATTGATACGATTCGTTTGGAGCAAGCCTTAAATGGTTATGCCGCCTGCGCGGACGATACGCTCGATGGAGTTCGTGAAGAGGTCATGAATAACGTGAGTCTACTGACGCGGTTAAAACATGGCGCGGCTAGTAAACCACTGCAAGTCATACCCGATGTAGAAGTAAAAGGTAGTGAAATTTATCAAGTACTAAGCAACTTCGATTATTCGAAGCCGCTTAAAGTTAAATATTATAATTAGCGAAAAACTACAGTTCGATTCCCGTAAACAAATACTTTCTCATCGAGCACTTGTTGCATGGCGCGACTTAATACCGACTTTTCTACATCTCGCCCAGCTTTTGCCATTTCTTGCGCGCTGTAGGTATGGTCAATATGAATCACGTGTTGCTCTACGATAGGACCTTCATCTAGATCGTTATTCACGAAGTGAGCGGTAGCGCCAATGATTTTAACCCCTCTATCGTAGGCTTGTTTATAAGGTTTAGCACCAATGAAAGCTGGCAAGAACGAGTGATGAATGTTTAAGATCTTATTGCTGAACGCCTCGACAAATGTTGGTGTGAGGATCCGCATGTATTTAGCGAGTACCACATAGTCGGGTTGATATTGTTGGACAGTTTCAATGATCAGCTGTTCATGTTGCTCACGTTTTAATCCTTCATGACTAATGTAATGGAAGGGGATGTCAAATTTCTCAGTGAGCGCTTGTAGGATATCGTAGTTGCCTACAACTGCGGCAATTTCAACATTCATATCACCGTATACGGCTTTCATGAGTAAATCGCCTAAGCAATGTGCTTCTTTGGTGACCATGATCACGATGCGCTTGCGTCCGGCCCCGACTAAACGACGGGCGCTGCCAATAGGTAGTGCATTGTCTAAATCAGCGAGCAAAGTTTGGTCGTTAAAATAGCCTTCTAACTCGGTACGCATGAAGAAACGTCCCACTTCATTATCGACAAATTCGTTATTTTTAATAATGTTGAGTTGATGCTTGGCACAGATGTTGGTAATGGTTGAGATTAAACCTTTGGCATCTGGGCATTCGGTTAAAAGAATTTTTCTTTCCATGGTGTTTTCGATTTATTCAGCTTTAAAGTTAAGATTTTTTACAGCACTGTTTCAGTTTCTTCCCGCTCCCGCAGGGGCACGCAGCATTGCGAGCCAAGGGTGAAGGAGAAAATACACCATCGGTATAAAACCAATGTTCAGCAATTTTTGTGAAATTAGAGCGTTCATGCAAAATATTAAGTTGGCCTTGCTCGCGAAAATGAGCTTTAAACTCCACAATTCCGCTGTTGCCATCGAGTCGGTCGCAACTAAATAAAATTTCGAGTTTCTCCCATTGTGTCGCTTCCTCGGCGTTGAGTGCTAAGGGCTGCTCACTTGGACGAAAGTCCGGATGATGGCTTTGCCATAAGTAGTTCGCATCACCCAGAGTATAGGCACTATAGCGGGAACGCATTAGTTGCTCACAATGAGTCGGGCTTGATAAGCCGCTGATATAGGGTTGACAACATTGAACAAAGTTCAAGCCGCTACCGCAAGGGCAAACTAACACTCTGGAACCTCTAATTTGACTGAGGGCGAAGTGTAGCAAGAAGTTGGCAATAACACAGCTGAAAATTGCTTAGAGTTCGTTCGTTAGCGGCTTTCTTTTAGGCGGTGACTTTGAGATGTCGAGCAATAGAAAGTGAAAACTTGTATTGTAAATCGTTTTTTTTAAGCCTTCATCTGCGATCTATGGCTTGCTTAGGGACAAGTTAATCTTTGATAAATACATGTTTTGGTTAAAGCTAAGGCTTAAACGAGTTAAGCTTAAACGAGGTATTATGATTGCTAGGGAATTGAATTTGCGTACTAAATTTGTAATTGAGCCTTTGCAGCTTGGTTTGGCAGAGGCACTGCAAAATAAGATTGATTTGAAGACCAAGCCACAAGGTTCTTTGGGCCAATTGGAGTCATTAGCTTGTCAGTTAGGCCTGATACAGTCGACCCTTGAACCTGTGATCCAGCGCGCAAAAATGATTGTATTTGCCGCCGACCATGGGATTGCTTTAGCTGGGGTGAGTGCTTATCCACAAGCTGTGACGGCGCAAATGGTGCAAAACTTTGTGGAAGGGGGTGCGGCGGTTAATGTATTTTGTCGCCAGCACGGTTTTGCTTTTGAGATTGTTGATGTTGGTGTTAGCCAATTACTTTCAGAAGAGGGGGTTGCGTGTTGTAAAGTGGCAGCTGGAACAAAAAGTTTTTTAAGTTCAGACGCGATGACCCAAGCGCAATCGGAGCAGGCGATGGAGGTTGGAGTGGCTAGAGTTCGTCAAGCGGCCTTAGAGGGATCTAATTTATTGGCTTTCGGTGAAATGGGGATCGCCAACACAGCCAGTGCAGCCGCGTTGATGGCTGGTTGTTTGGGACTCCCGGTTAGCGATTGTGTTGGACGAGGCACTGGTTTAGATGACCAAGGTTTGGCACATAAAGTTGCGGTATTAGAGCAAGCAATGAACCATCATCGCGGAGATTATACGGCCGAACAATGGTTGGCGAAGGTTGGCGGTTTAGAAATAGCGGCCATTGTGGGGGCGATGCTTGAAGCCGCGAGTCGGCGGATGGTGATTTTGGTGGATGGTTTTATCTGTTCAGCTGCAGCGTTGGTTGCTTATCAAATCAATCCTCTGGTGAAACAATATATGGTGTTTTGCCACCAAAGCGCGGAACAGGCACATCAGCGTTTATTGAAGGCGATGGATGCTCATGCCTTGTTAGAATTGTCCTTACGTTTAGGTGAAGGGAGCGGCGCAGTATTAGCTTATCCCTTGGTTTGTTCCGCTGTCGCCTTTCTCAATCAAATGGCCTCATTTGAATCGGCAGGGGTGAGCCAACAGCAGGGCTAGCTAAGGTCCAAGGCTATTCTTGATTTTGCATGCAGAGAACATCTAGGCCATCGGTTTAAATCAATCGATGGCCATTGCTGCAAGTCGTTAATATTGAAAAGCAATCCTCGGTCGACTTGATATGGCTTGGCTCGACCGCAACACTGGAAGCGCTGAGTTAAGTGAGTTGTGCTTTCCTTGCCTGTTGGCAACCTTCGATGGCAGGGGCCAGCAGTTCTAAGGCGCTTTGATTACAAGCGGGCAGGCTGGCGGTGGATTGTTTGATTGGCGTCACTCGTTTTCCCCAGCGAATAACGGCCGCTCCCCAGGTGAGTCCTGCGCCAAAAGCTGCTAATAAGACATTGTCACCGGGCTTAATTCGACCTTGCTCTAAGGCTTCACATAAGGCGACAGGAACCGTTGCTGCTGAGGTGTTTCCGTATTTTTCAATGTTGATCATGATGTTTTCATCGGGGGCGCCAATTCGTTTGGCGAGAGCGTCGATGATCCGTAGATTGGCTTGATGAGGCACGATGAAGTTAAGTTCATGATTAGCAACTTGTGCCTGAGCCAAGACATTGCTGGCAGCTTCTCCCATACCTTTTACGGCACGTTTAAAGATTTCGGGCCCTTCAAACTGGAAGTTGTACAGGGTATCTACACCGCTAAAACGTTTGCGGTTGGTACCAAAATCCGCAATTGATAAAATTTCCCGTTTTTCACTGTCACAACCTAACTTAGCGGCTAAAAATCCAACTTTTTCTGGATCATCATTGGCTTCGATGATCACCGCTCCGGCACCATCACCGAATAACACAGCAGTATCGCGCTTGGTCCAATCGAGCAATTGACTGAGGCGCTCGGCACCAATTAACAATATTCTTTGCATTGCTCCTGTTTGAATTAAGGCCGCCGCAGTTTGTAGGCCGTAAACAAAACCGCTACAAGCAGCATTCATGTCAAACACGGCCGCTTGATCGGCATGTAGTAGCTGTTGCACGCGACTGGCACTGTTTGGCACTGTTGTTCCAGCTGTGCAGGTACACAAGATAATTGCATCGAGTTGTGCTGCATCTAAGTTTGCCGCAGCGAGAGCTTGCAAACCTGCATTGGCAGCTAGTTCGGCGATATCCACATGCGATATACAACGCTCTTTAATACCTGTTCGGCTACTTATCCACTCATCGGATGTGTCGATAAAAGTACTTAAATCGTGGTTAGATAGACGTGCAGGAGGCATACATTTGCCCCATCCGGTAATTTCGGCGTGATACATAAAGGCTAGAAACTCTCATACTATAATGTGCCAAGGATTATGCCTGATGCATGCTAAATAGCCAAATTGTCTGATTCTTGAGCTTGACTGGTTGGTTTTATGACTTAAGCTAGATATCCCAGTTTGAGTCTATTTTTTCAGACTTAAGTGTAGGCAAATTGACTGCTTGGTTTGGGCTCATGGATAGCTTATAAGCTCTGGTATAACTAGATTGAGGTCTTATATGACGGTGACAGGTCAACAATTCGCGTCAGCATTCCCAAACGACGATAAAATTGAATGCTCGCGCTTTAATCACCTTACTCGCTATTTTGAACTAAGCATTGATATCTGCGCCGATCCCTTGACTCGGCTCGCTTTTGCTTCTGAACAGATAGCGGCCTTGCCGCTACTTAAAAAAGTCGCGGTAAATGGTGAGCTGGATGATATAGCCGTGTTTTTCGCTGAGATGTTTATTTGGCCATTGAGTGACATTTGCGAAGTGAGAGCCCCAGTTCCCTTAAGGAGCGAGGAATGGTTATTACTCGATGCGGATGAGGTAGGACACTCATGAGTGTTCAGCCCTAGTTTGGGGGAACGCTCACGATAAATATGCTTGATGTGACTTATGGTGAGCGACTAGTCGTCTTGTTAATGCTCGCAAGCTTTTGTTTTATTAATAATTTCATTCACGTAAACAATCGCTTGCTTGCATTTATTAAGCTTGCAGTGAACCGTATTGTCGAGCTGCCGTCACAACTATTATAAATAACGAGCTTGAAGGTGTTGTTTAAAATACTGGCTATTTAAGTTTTCGCCAGTGGCGCGGCTGACTAGTTCATCGCTTGGGTAGAAACTGGCTTGTGACCAGATGTTTTTTTGTAACCAGGCAAAGACCGTATCGTAATTACCGGTTTGAACTTGAGCGGGTACCTCCGGATGTTGTTTCACCAGCGCTGTGTGAAATTGTGCAGCATACATTGCACCGAGTGAGTAGGACGGAAAATAGCCGATTAAACCAGCAGGCCAATGCACGTCTTGCATGCAGCCATCTTGGTAATTGCCTTGTGTAGATAGTCCTAAATACTGTTGCATTTTGAGATCCCATAACTCCGGGATATCAGCCACGGTAATTTTTTGGGTAATCAGGTCTCGTTCTAATTCGTAGCGCAACATGATGTGTGCAGGATAGGTCACTTCATCGGCGTCAACTCGAATATAACCGGGCTGTACCTTAAGGTAGTGTTGTTTGAGCTCGCTTAAGCGCATTGGCTGCTGATGGCACAAATGCTGATTGACTAAGGGGAGTAGTTGTTCAATAAATGCCTGACTGCGACCCAATTGCATTTCAAAGAATAGGCTTTGGCTTTCATGAATGCCCATTGAGCGGGCCTGACCCACTGGTAGATCGAGGAAATCTAAAGGTAGATTTTGCTCATAGCGAGCATGACCCGTCTCATGCACTATTCCCATCAGCGAGCGAGTAAAGTCTTGTTCTTCGTAACGGGTGGTAATTCGAACATCCTGAGGGACTCCACCACAGAAGGGGTGAGTACTCACATCGAGGCGACCATGATTAAAATCGAATTGCAGCTTCTTCATCACTGCTAAGCCGAGTTGCTTTTGTTTATCACTGGCAAAGGGCGCATTGAGCTGAAGCGCGGGCCAACTTTTTTGTTGTTCGACGACCTGTTGGATCAGTTGGGGGAGCCAGGCGTGTAACTCACCAAATATTTTATCCAAACGCTGCATTTGCATGCCGGGTTCGTAGAGATCAAGCATCGCATCATAAGGGCTTAACCCAGTTTTATCGGCTCTGATCTGCGCTTCTTCAATGGCTAATTGCATCACCGCTTGTAGGTTAATCTGAAAGGCCTTCCAGTCGTTGTTGCCACGCTGTTCACGCCAAGCGTGTTCGCAATGTGCGGTTGCCAAAGATTTTGCTTTGACGAGATCGCTGGGGAGGGCAGTTTGCTGTTGCCAATGACGTTTCATTTCTCGTAACGAGGCCTGTTGTTGCGGATTTAGGTTTAGTTGTTTGGCTTGTTCTAGCCATTCTGGCATTGCTGAATGGGTGGACTTTTGATGGATTAATACGGCGAGTTCTGCCAGTGCTTCGGCACGGGCTTGATTTCCACCATTAGGCATCATTGTCGCTTGATCCCAGCTACAGATAGCATTTAAATGCGCGAGCTTAGATAGATGTTGAAAGTGCTGGCAGAGTTGTTGGTAAGCGTTGGGCTTTGTCATAATTATTCCTTGGTCGATGTGAATTTAACGGATTCGGCGAGCATGACGTTCGCGGTTATCGAGTTTTTGTAATTCACTTTTTTTCAGCAGTACGTAGATGGCACCGCTGCCACCATGTATGGCCTGAGCACTATGTATCGCTAATACCGATTCAATTTGCGGTAGCCAGCCACTCACGTAGCTTTTTAGTAATGCTGGTGGTTGGCTATTTGCGCCTTTGCCGGTAATGATTAATGCGCTACGAATGTTTAATTGCTGGCACTGTTTGATGAAACTTATAATTTCGTTACGCGCTTGCTCAAGGCGAAGTTTGTGTAAATCTAACTTGGCTTGGATTTCATATTTGCCCAAACGGAGCTTCTTGAATACACCTTGCTGTAGTCCAGATTTTTTGTAACTGACGGGATCGTCGGGGCGTAATAGTTTAACCTGTTCCAGTGAAAGGTAATCTTGATGACTCGCTGCCTGTTGTTGGGCTGCTAATTGACGAGCCTGCTTTGCGGCGGAATCTAAAGTTGCACTACTGCCGATGATGGCGTCTTGCTTTAAGGGCTTGATTCCAGCAACTTCTTGCTGAAATAGATCAAATTCTTCAGACATAAAAGAACTCCTGAACAACGAAGTCCCTTCTTTATAGATGAGAGCATGCAGCGGCGCAACCGCTGCGTTCGCTTATTTTTGTGGTGGTTCGCTTTGGCTGATTTTTTTTAGGAAATAATAAGTATAAAAAATCATCAAACCAATTGTAATCGCGATCACCGAAATAGACATTAAACCAATGCTATTACCAAACAGTAAGTCTAACCAAAGATCCATGCTAAAGATTCCTTCTTATGAGGTCACCTGAGCATAACTTGGTTGAATATTAGCCAAATTGATAGTGATCAATCTGTGTTTGGATCAACTTCACGAATTACATAACCTTGTTGTTCTAAATTACTGAGTAAGCCTTGTTCGCCATATAGATGCATGGCACCAACGACGACAAAACTGGTGTTATTGAGTTCGGTGAGTTGTTGCAGCCATTGCTGGTTTCGCTGGTAGAGTAATTTATTGATCACCATTTCGGCTTCTTGTTGGAACATTGGATCTTCACCAAGCAGCGCAAATAGTTGTTGGTTATCCCCTTTGTTCCAGTATTCCACGAGTTGATTGAACATCTGAGGAACCTGTTCGAATTCATCGAGAGTTTGCTGTAAGAGAGGAATTTGAATACTCTCAAGGCTGCTTAAAGCTTCCAATTGTTGTTCAAAAGTCTCAAGTGCGATAATTGGCTTGTATCGTTGTTTTGCTTGTTCGATGAAGTGAAGATCAAGTCCAAGCTCAGGTTTAAAACCTAAGGCTTGCATTTGCAATTGGCTGAGTACAATGGCGGCATACCAAGCTCGCATATTGCTAAATAGTGTTTCGGAAATACCTAGTTGTTGGCTACGTTGCTTTAACAGTTGCTGATAATGAGGGCTTAAATCATCGTTGAGGCTGCGATTAGCCGGTTGCAGTGTTCTGGTGTTCAGCATTTGCTGATCACTCGCGCTTAGCTTTGTGATATCAGTTTCGATGATCAGTTGTTGGCTGTGCTTAAAGGCATCGATAAATGCTGCAGGTAGTGGATAAAACTGCTCGCTACCTAAATGGATCGAGCCGAACAAATAGAGGCGTTGTTGTGCTTTACTGGCCACCCAGAGTGAAGGCTCAGCAGCCAGCTGAGTACTCGAAAGGATTAGTAACAGCGAACCTAAACGCTTTATCCAAGTTGACATAATAAATCCGTTATTGAAAAGGTAAGCCATTTTATCATGCGTACTTAACTTTTTCTGAGTATTGCATCGAGCCAAGTGACTGGTAAACAACGACGCAATAAAGCAAACAGATGAGTGGGGGAGGTCACATAGTAGCGAACTTTCGGGCTTGGCGCTTCTAGGGCATGCAGTAGTGCGTTAAATACAGCGCTAGCAGGTAAGGTAAAGCGAGAGCTAGCTCCTTCTTGGCCGAGACGTTTTAAGGTATGTTGGTAAGCTGCTTGGTGGCGACTTTGCTCTAGTTTGATTGATTGCTCGAAGGCAATTTTGGCATTTTTTCTAAATGAACTGATAATCGGTCCTGGTTCGATCAGGCTTATCTTAATTGGCGTATCGGCTAATTCTAGGCGCAGGGTATCTGTGTACCCTTCTAGGGCGAATTTACTGGCGTTGTAAGCGCCACGATACTTCATTGCTACGAGCCCTAGCACCGAGCTATTCTGGATAATTCGTCCTTGTTGTCGCTCAAGCATATGAGCAATCACTAAGCGGCTCAGATGATGCCAACCAAACAAATTGATTTCAAACTGCTGGCGCAGTGCTTCAGTGGGCAGATCTTCTAGCGCTCCGGGTTGTCCGTAGGCACCATTGTTAAACAGGTAGCTTATCTTTCCGTTAGCCATTTTTAAGGCTTGTTGCCAGCCTTGTTCGATGGATTGCTGACAGGCTAAATCTAATTGTATACAGTTTAAGCCCATCTCTTGGAGTCGTATAACATCGGATAAATAGCGACAAGATGCGATGACGTGATAGTTATGCTTTGGTAGTTGTTGAGCGCAATATAAACCAATGCCACTACTACAGCCGGTAATCAAAATGCTTGCTCTGGTTTCATGTCTTGCCTGCTTATTGTTGAAAGATTTACGCTTGGATAGATATACAATTGGCAGATCCTTGGCAGCTTGGCTTTGGAGCAATTGGTCGCCTACTAAAGATGAAATGTCTTTCGGTCGACTTTTAAATCATGTTTGGAGTCAAACCGAAGCTTACTCATATGTACATATAAGTAAGCTTATCTTGGTGTAAAGGCAGATTCAGTAAGGTTTGTGTATTTCCAAGAGGCCATGATAATGCTTAAATCAATCCAATAGGGATTGCCTTCGAGGATACGTTTGACTTGATGGGGGCAATCTTTTGCTCAAATTTATCGCGCTAGAGATAATGTCAAATTTACCCATAGAAATGCTCACTTACAGTCGGAGTTTAACCGAATATGTAGGTGAAAAACACTTTGTTCAGTGGACAAGGCCTGAACTTTACAAATCAAACCTTGTCCTTATAGCGTTTTGACGCAAAATTATTTTTTCCAAAAGGATTTACTCGCTTCAATGTTGGCTTGCCTACGACTGACACCAATGTCTCTGAGTAGGTAATCGGGCAGGCTAGCTAGCTGTCTACGCAGCTTGGCGCGCTCAATACACTGTTCGTAGTGTGCCGCAAAATACTTGATGCTAAACCAGAGTCGCTGGATTAAAAGTAAGTCTGGTTTAACTCTAAACTGACTCATTTGCTGATGTGTTCCACTGTGTCTATTCATTTTTGATGCTCCTATGCTGTTTGCACTTAAACATTATTTGATTTTAGGTTAGGCTGACAAACGACTTAAACAGACAGTGAGTTAAGGAGAGCTTAAGTGAGTGAGCGTTTGCCCCCTTTGCAAGGGCTATATTGCTTCTATATGGCGGCTGAATTAGGCAGCTTTAAGCAAGCTGCGGCTAGGCTATATGTAACGGCTGCGGCGATGAGTCAACAGATCCGCCAGTTGGAAGAGCGACTTGAGGTTAAGTTATTCGAGCGGCAGCATCGCAAGGTCGTGTTAACCGCTGAAGGGGTCACTTTATATCACTATGCGAAACAAGCCTTTGTGAGTTTACAGGATGGAGTTAGGCAGCTGAGTCAAGATCCTAACCCAAATACTTTATCGATTTCGGTACTACCTTCATTTGCTCAACACTGGTTAGTGCCACGCTTGGGTGATTTTAGTCAGCAACATCCCGACTTGTCGGTGATGTTGATGCCGAAAGATACCTTGATTGATTTTCGCCAAGAGCCTGTGGACCTATGTGTGCGTTACGGGTTGGGGGAATACCCTGGTTTAGCATCCGAAAAGCTAATGGATGACCATATTTATCCAGTTTGTCATCCGCTTTACTTTGAGCAACACCCGGGTTTATCCCTTGATGACTTAAGTGGACATACGGTGATAGATGATGCTCGCCCAGATATGAACTGGCAGTATTGGTTACAATTGGCGGGTTATAAACAAAGTCCTACCAAAGCCAACTTAATCTATCAAGGCGCCCACGTGGTGTTAGAAGGAGCTTTATCTGTGCAAGGGATAGCTTTAGTGAGACATAGTCTGGCTTGGAAATACATTCAGCAGGGGACTTTAGTTCAATTAGGGAATATTGCGGTGCGTTCCAGTTATAGCTATTTCTTAGTCGCTCCAGAGCCCTATTTAAAGCGAGAAAAGGTGCGCCAATTCAGCCATTGGATCAGTGCTGAAGTGGAAAGTTTTTGGTTTGACAGCCAAGCTAAATCTACTGATATAAAGCTGGTACAAGCCAAAGAGTGCTGTTAGTTCGTCGTTGAGGAGCTCGATTGTTTACAGCGATTTTTCCGTTTGCTGCTCTGGTGGTGAACTTTGTTCAATCGTAATTCGAGTGGCTTCTAAGGTTGCCCAGCTTTTGTCATTACGAATAATCTCTGCTTTCACCAGTTGATAATCAAGCGCTGGTGCAAGCCATAACCAAGTTTTGCGGCCTTCCCGCTTTTTTTGTTCAAGCTTAAGCGTTTTGAATTCACCTAGTTCGGTGTTGATCGTTTCTTTTCCGATGACATTGAAGCGGTAGTTTTCAATTTCATCAATGGCGTTGTAATGATAATTCATATCGGTGAGGCCATTTTTTAGGTCATTTTGTAGTTGCACCGAAAAGCCAGCGGTATCCATTAATTGTTTTACGTCTTCCGGCGCTTCAAAGTGATGACTCTTGCCATTAATTTCAACGATTAATCCACCTTTACGGTCTGGGTGACCAATTGCTTGTAAGTGACTAAATAAACTTTTTTGCTTATGAACAAAACCTAAGGTTTGCACCTGCTCCTGTTGATAGGAAAAGCGCGAGGTATCATCGTAGGAAAATCCCCCGCCTAAAGCACTGGCACGGCTTTTTATTTGAAACACATTGTGATTGAGTTTTATGAGCTGCCGGTAGCCAGTAGCGATTGGGATCCCTTTAAAGCTTGCTGCATATTCAGCTTCAAAGGGAAGGATCTGTGCCACGGTGGTGGTACTCAATAACAAACTTGCAAAGCTTACGGTTTTTAATAACGACATAACAATTCATCCAAAGGGTGACATGCTTATTATACCTATCTAACTCATTATCTGTTGATTCTTGCTGGGCTAAATCTGCGCTAATTGCGTTATGTATCGTGTCATCAGAGTCATTCGTTACTGCACTTCATGCCTAGTTATCGGCAGATTTATTCTGCGCAATAGGTTGATCATATAATGAATCAAATTGGTATTATACTGAGCTAAGTATGACAAAGCTTCGAGTGAAACCAAAAATAAAAAGCCCCGCATCAGCGGGGCTTTATGATCACTTTGAAATTAACTTAATAAAATTAAGCTTTTGCTTTGCTTGCTTTTTTAGCGGGCGCTTTTTTTTCAGCTGCTTCACGTTCTTCGGTTTCTACGTAAGGACGACCGTAGTACGAATCAAGTAGCACTTGTTTTAATTCAGCGATTAATGGGTAACGTGGGTTTGCACCAGTACATTGGTCATCAAACGCGTCAACCGCTAACTCGTCAACTTTAGCAAGGAACTCTGCTTCAGGAACACCCGCAGCTTGAATTGATAATGGGATATTGATTTCAACTTTAAGTTCGTCTAACCAAGTTAACAATGCATTAAGCTTGTCTTCAGTATTCCCTTCGCGGAAGCCCAAGTGCTCAGCAACTTCAGCATAACGAGCCCGTGCTTTCGGACGGTCGTATTGTGAAAATGCGGTTTGTTTGGTTGGTGTATTGGTTGCATTGTAACGAATGGTATTGGTAAGCAACAAAGCATTTGCCAAACCGTGCGGTACGTGGAATTCTGCACCCAATTTGTGAGCCATTGAGTGACACACACCTAGGAAAGAGTTCGCAAACGCGATACCAGCGATGGTTGCAGCATTGTGTACTTTTTCACGAGCGATAGGGTCAGACTTACCATTTTTGTAAGAGCTTGGTAGGTATTCTTTCAGCATCTTAAGTGCTTGCAGAGCTTGACCGTCTGAGTATTCGTTCGCTAAAACAGAAACATAAGCTTCCATGGCGTGCGTTACCGCATCGTAACCACCAAAGGCACAGAGTGACTTAGGCATATCCATCACTAAGTTAGCATCGATTACAGCCATGTTCGGTGTTAACTCGTAATCAGCTAATGGATATTTTTGACCCGTTGCATCGTCGGTTACCACTGCGAAAGGTGTGACTTCTGAACCAGTACCTGAAGTTGTAGTGATACAGACAAGTTCAGCTTTTGCCCCCATTTTAGGGAACTTATAAATACGTTTACGGATGTCCATAAAGCGCATTGATAGATCTTCGAAATCAGTTTCTGGGTGCTCGTACATTACCCACATGATTTTCGCAGCATCCATTGGTGAACCACCACCAACCGCTAAGATTACATCTGGTTGATAGCTGTGACAGGCTTGAGCACCTTTTTTCACGATGGTTAATGTTGGATCTGCTTCTACGTCATGGAATATTTCTACTTCCATACCTTTTTCTTTAAGGATTGAGCGTAGATCGTCGATGTAACCGTGGTTGAACAAGAATTTGTCAGTCACGATCATTGCGCGTTTCTTGCCATCTAAATCGTCCATGGCAACAGGTAATGAACCGCGGCGGAAGTAGATTGATTTAGGAAGTTTATGCCACAACATATTCTCAGCTCGCTTAGCAACAATTTTCTTATTAATTAGGTGTTTTGGACCCACGTTTTCAGAAATCGCGTTACCACCCCATGAACCACAACCAAGAGTCAATGAAGGTGCAAGTTCAAAGTTGTAAAGGTCACCAATACCACCGTGTGAAGAAGGGGTATTAATTAAAATACGTGCCGTCTTCATTTTGTCGCCAAAGTAAGCAATACGCTCGGCATTTGCATCTTGGTCGGTATAAAGAACAGAAGTATGGCCTACACCGCCAATATCTAACACGATACCCGCTTGGCGAACCGCATCTTCAAAGTCTTTCGCTTTGAACACACCTAAAGTCGGAGATAGTTTCTCGTGAGCGAACTCATCATCGAAAGAAGCTTCTAAGCCTTCGCCGATTAGAATTTTAGTTGACTTAGGTACGGTTACACCGGCTAATTCAGCAATTTTATAAGCAGGTTGACCAACAATTTTTGCGTTAAGAGCGCCGTTAATCATTAGTACTTTACGGACTTTGTCTGCGTCTGACTTGCTCAGTACTGCTGCGCCATATTTAGCGAACCGCGCCAATACTTCGTCGTACTTTGATTCAACGATGATTGCTGCTTGCTCAGAGGCACAGATTACGCCGTTATCAAAGGTTTTAGACATCAGAATTGAAGAAACAGCACGCTTCACGTCAGCTGTTTCATCGATCACTACCGGTGTATTACCCGCGCCAACACCGATTGCTGGCTTACCTGAAGAGTAAGCTGCTTTAACCATGCCTGGACCACCAGTAGCAAGAATTAAAGAGATGTCATCGTGCTTCATTAGTGCGTTAGACAATTCAACAGAAGGTTGATCAATCCAGCCAATGATATCCTTAGGTGCACCAGCTTTAATTGCTGCATCTAGTACCAGCTGTGCGGCAAAGTTGGTTGAGTTTTTAGCGCGAGGGTGTGGAGAGAAAATACAACCGTTGCGGGTTTTCAAGCTGATTAAAGCTTTGAAGATTGCCGTAGAGGTTGGGTTGGTAGTCGGTACGATAGCACAAACGATCCCTACTGGTTCAGCGATGGTAATGGTACCACCTTCTTCATTACGTTCAATGACACCACAAGTTAAAGTATCTTTATATTTGTTGTAGATGAACTCAGAAGCGAAGTGGTTTTTAATCACTTTGTCTTCCATAATGCCCATGCCAGACTCTTCAGCGGCCATGCGAGCGAGTTCAATTCGGGCTGTAGAAGCTGCGAGTGACGCGGCGCGGAAAATTTTATCCACTTGCTCTTGGCTGTATGTTGCGAAAATAGCTTGCGCTGCCTTCACTCGAGCAACCATTGCGTTTAACTCATCTATATTACCTACAGGCATCCTGTTCTCCTCATTTAAACTAAAATTAATTAGTAAACCGAAATGGTCAAATAAACTGCCACATTATAGACCCTAAATAGACGCTTGAGTGGTTTAGTAATTAACTTTCACCAGCGATTATAATAGCCATTCGTTGCTTTAGCTTGATCCAGATCATGTGTTACTAAGTTACAAATGTAAATAAATAACGTTTTATTTACCTATATAGTGGCCTATTTGTATTATTTAATACAAATAATGTAATTTATTTACTGTTTTCATCTCATTTGTTCTGTTTGTCTTTCAGTTATGCTTTCATGTTGAATTGATTCGGTACCACCTTAATTCTTAGGCTTGGAGCGATAAACTAATTCATACATATTATGTAAATAGTTAGTTTGAGCCAATCACAAAAATCAACTTATTATTTGTTGTTTTGTTTCTTCGGGTGTAGCATCTTGCGTGATTGTACGTTTTTTCAGAACATTATACTGATTTAATATTCATGAAAAGTGAATGGAAATTACATGGTTAGGCTCATTGTAGCTCACCGTGTGGAGATGGAGATTAAAATGAAAACTGCTAAAACCCTTATTGGTAGCTTAATTGGCGCGGCCATATTCGGCTCATTCGCCATGACTACTTATGCTGCCAATGTTCCTGCTGGTGTAAAATTGGCACCTGTACAAGAGTTAGTACGTGGCAATGGTTCAGAACCAGCGTCTCTTGACCCCCACAAAACCGAAGGCGTCCCTGAATCGAATGTGATCCGTGAGCTTTTAGAAGGTTTAGTTAACCAAGATGGTCAGGGTAATCTGGTGCCAGGTGCAGCGGAGTCATGGGAAACAAAAGACAACAAAACATTTGTGTTTCATTTGCGTCACAATGCTAAGTGGTCAAATGGTGACCCAGTGACAGCTCACGATTTTGAATATAGCTTCAAACGTGCAGTTGATCCTAAAACAGCTGCACCTTATTCGTGGTTTTTAGAAATGACCACTATGGTTAACGCTGCAGACATCATTGACGGTAAAAAACCGGCTTCTGAGTTAGGAGTAAAAGCACTTGATGATTACACTTTACAGATCCAGCTGACGGAAGCATTGCCTTATTTTGTGGCAATGACCTCACACACCACCATGAAGCCAGTCCATCAAGCGACTGTTGAAAAATACGGGGATAAATGGACACTACCTGCGAATTTCGTTGGTAATGGGGCTTACAAAGTATCTGAGTGGGTGGTGAACGAAAAAATCGTGATGGTCCGTAATGAAAATTACTGGGACAACGCGCATACCGTGATTAACAAAGTGACTTATTTACCTATCGAAAGCCAAGTAACCGATATGAACCGTTTCTTAGCGGGTGAAATCGACATGACTTACGAGATGGCTAACGAACACTTTAAACGGATGCAAAAAGAACAACCTGAATCTTTGAAGGTGACGCCTTACCTCTGTTCTTACTACTATGGTTTTAATAACAAGAAAGCACCATTTGACGATGTTCGTGTTCGTAAAGCGTTGTCTTACGCCATTGACCGGGACGCGGTTGCAAAATATATCGTCGGTAAGGGTGAACTGCCCGCTTACAACTTCGCCCACCAGAAAGTCGCTGGCCTACATTTCGACAAACCAGAATATGCAACCTGGACTCAAAAAGAGCGCAATGCGAAAGCTAAAGCTTTGTTGGAAGAAGTGGGTTACACCAAAGACAAACCTCTAGAGTTTAGCTTGTTATATAACACCAGTGATAACCATAAGAAGATTGCAATTGCAGTCGCGTCGATGTGGAAGAAAACCCTCGGAGTAAAAGTTAACTTAGAAAACCAAGAGTGGAAAACTTTCTTGGATAACCGTCGCAACGGTAATTACGACGTGACTCGTGCGGGTTGGTGTGGTGATTACAATGAAGCGTCTACTTTCTTGTCGTTGATGCAAAGTAACAATGGTAATAACGACCAGTTTTATAATAGTCCTGCCTATGATGGTTTCATGAATGCGGCAATGGTAGCGGTTGATCCTGCCGTACGGAGTGACAACTACCGTCAAGCTGAAGCGCAATTGGCAAAAGATATGCCTTTAGCTCCTATCTATCACTACGTGAATGCGCGTTTGGTTAAACCGACTGTTGGTGGTTACCCGATGAACAACGCAGAAGACAAAGTGTACAGCAAAGACCTATACATCATTGCTCAGTAATTGATGATTAATAATAAGGCACCTTTTCTTAAGGTGCCTTATTTTGTTGTGGCTAGAACTTAGTCGCGACAACAGAGTTTAATAGTTGGAAATAGTATGATTAAGTTCATCTTTAAAAGAATATTAGAATCAATACCAACTTTGTTGGTATTGATCACCGTTACCTTTTTCATGATGCGTTTTGCTCCAGGAAGTCCTTTCTCTGGTGAGCGCTCACTCCCGCCTGAAGTCTTAGCCAATATTGAGGCGAAGTACGGTTTAGATAAACCGGTGTTAGAGCAATATTTGACTTACCTCGGTAATTTAGTTCAAGGCGATCTTGGCCCATCATTCAAATACAAAGATTACTCAGTGAATGAGCTGGTTGCACAAGCTTTGCCTGTCTCTGCCAAGATTGGTTCCATCGCCTTTGTTTTTACGGTGTTGATGGGCGTGTCGGTTGGCACACTGGCTGCTCTCAAACAGAATACCTGGATGGATTTTAGTATCATGTCCACCGCAATGGCGGGGGTGGTGATGCCTTCATTTGTGCTTGCGCCAACCCTAGTTTATATCTTTGCAATTAAATTACAGTGGTTACCTGCAGGGGGCTGGAATGGAGGGGCGATCCAGTACATCATTTTACCAATGTTGGGGATGTCGTTGTTGTATGTGGCATCTTTTGCCCGAATTATGCGCGGTAGCATGATTGAAGTCTTGAGCTCTAACTTTATTCGTACGGCCAAAGCGAAGGGTTTACCATTTCGTTATATCGTATTACGGCATGCGCTGCGCCCCGCTTTGCTGCCTGTGGTCTCTTTCATGGGGCCCGCTTTTGTGGGAATTATCACCGGATCGGTGGTGATTGAGACCATTTTTGGTTTGCCTGGTTTTGGCAAGTTGTTTGTAAATGGTGCACTGAATCGTGATTACTCTTTGGTATTAGGCTTAACCATTATGATTGGTACTTTTACCATTTTATTTAATGCGATCGTAGACATCCTGTATGCCTTTATCGATCCTAAAATTCGCTACTAAGAGGCTGTTATGTTAGACAATAAACAAAATAGCGACGCAATTAGCGAGTTTGCTCAAAATTTGGAAATTGAAGGTCGTAGCCTATGGCAAGATGCCCGGATACGCTTTATGCGCAACCGCGCTGCGATGGTTAGTTTAACCATATTAGTTGTAATTACCTTATTGGTTATTTTTGGCTCTCACCTCAGTGACTTTGTGTTTGATGACACCGACTGGGGGGCGATGCACCAAGGACCTTCGATTGAAAGCGGCCATTACTTTGGCACCGATGCCTTGGGTCGAGACATGTTTGTTCGGACTTTACTTGGGGGGCAAATATCGCTGTTAGTCGGGGTGATGGGCGCTTTTGTTGCGGTGTTAATTGGCACTTTATATGGTGCAACCTCCGGCTTTTTGGGCGGCACGGTTGACCGAGTCATGATGCGGTTGCTGGAAATTCTTTATGGCATCCCCTTCATGTTTTTTGTGATTTTACTGGTGACCTTTTTTGGCCGCAATATTTTCTTAGTATTTGTGGCGATCGGTGCGGTGTCATGGTTAGACATGGCGCGGATTGTTCGAGGTCAGACGCTGAGTTTAAAAAATAAAGAGTTTATCGAAGCTGCTGAAGTTTGCGGTGTCTCTAAGTGGAAAATTATTACTCGCCACATTGTTCCTAATGTATTGGGTATCGTTGCGGTTTACGCCACTTTATTGGTACCACAGATGATTTTAACCGAGTCATTTTTAAGCTTCCTTGGTTTAGGGGTACAAGAGCCGATGACTTCTTGGGGCGCCTTATTACAAGATGGTTCACAAACCATGGAAATCGCTATTTGGCAGCTGCTTTATCCAGCTGGATTCATGGTAGTGACTTTATTTAGTTTTAACTATGTAGGCGACGGTTTACGTGATGCCTTAGATCCTAAAGATCGTTAAGGCAAGGGTAGAACAATGAGTTTATTAGATGTGAAAGACCTTCGGGTGGAGTTCTCAACTCCAGAAGGCAGTGTAACCGCGGTGAACGATTTAACCTTTTCACTGGAAGCAGGGCAGACCTTAGGGATTGTCGGTGAGTCAGGCTCGGGTAAAAGCCAAACCGCTTTTGCTTTAATGGGGTTGTTGGCGAAAAATGGCATCATTACTGGTGAAGCGCTATTTAATGGCCAGCAAATTTTGAACTTGCCAGAGAAAAAGCTGAATGCCATCCGGGCAGAGAAAATCGCGATGATTTTCCAAGATCCGATGACTTCTCTTAATCCTTACATGAAGGTGGGGGAGCAGCTTAAAGAAGTATTACGCCTGCATAAAGGGATGAATAATAAAGAAGCGCATGTTGAAGCGCTGAGAATGTTAGATGCGGTTAAAATGCCCGAGGCTGAAAAGCGTATGGCGATGTATCCCCATGAGTTTTCTGGTGGGATGCGTCAACGGGTGATGATTGCAATGGCACTACTTTGTCGACCACAGTTATTGATTGCCGATGAACCTACCACCGCCTTAGATGTGACAGTGCAGGCGCAAATCATGACCTTACTGAATGAGCTGAAAAGTGAATTTAATACCGCCATTATTATGATTACCCATGATTTAGGGGTTGTGGCTGGCCTATGCGAGAAAGTACTGGTGATGTATGCCGGTCGTACCATGGAATATGGCACTGCAGAAGAAGTATTTTATCGCCCAAGCCACCCTTATACCGAAGGTCTGCTAAAAGCGATCCCTCGTTTAGATACAGAGGGCGAAATTTTACCGACCATTCCTGGGAATCCGCCTAACTTACTTCGCTTACCGCAAGGTTGTCCTTTCCAAGAGCGTTGTCATCGTGTTAGTCAACGCTGTTTAGATGAAAGTCCGATCCTGACTCATTTTGGTGGACAACGTCAGCGTGCTTGTCATAACGATTTTCATTTATCGGGAGGACAATCGCATGAGTGAAAAAAACTTGTTGCTTGATGTCGTAGACTTGAAAGTATACTTCCGCATTAAAGATGCAAAAGCATTGCCTTGGACTCCCGCAGCTGCCTTGAAAGCGGTTGATGGTGTGTCATTAAAACTCTATCAGGGTGAAACCTTAGGGGTGGTTGGAGAATCGGGCTGTGGTAAATCGACTTTTGCTCGAGCGGTGATTGGTTTGGTTCCGGCCGAAGCAGGCAAAGTGGTGTGGTTAGGCCAGGATTTAACTCGCTTGCCACATAAAGAGCTGCGTGAGAAACGCAAAGAAATTCAGATGATCTTCCAAGATCCATTGGCCTCGCTTAACCCGCGGATGACGATTGGCGACATCATCGCCGAGCCATTAGAAACCTTTTATCCCAAATTGAACAAGCAAGAAGTCAAGCAGCGGGTTCAAAAAATGATGATGAAGGTCGGCTTGTTGCCTAACGTGATTAACCGTTATCCACATGAATTTTCTGGCGGACAATGTCAACGAATTGGAATTGCGCGCGCGCTGATCCTCGAACCAAAGATGATTATTTGTGATGAGCCAGTGTCGGCGCTGGACGTTTCTATTCAAGCGCAAGTGGTTAACTTGCTGAAAGAGTTACAAGCGGAAATGGGCTTGAGCCTTATTTTTATTGCCCATGACTTATCAGTGGTTAAACATATTTCTGACCGCGTTTTGGTAATGTATTTAGGTAATTCGGTTGAACTAGGCACCTCCGATGCCTTGTTTAATAAGCCAAGTCATCCTTATACCAAAGCCCTGATGTCAGCAGTACCAATCCCGGATCCGAAGTTGGAGCGTAGTAAAACAATTCAACTATTGGAAGGCGATCTACCTTCGCCAATTCATCCTCCTTCGGGCTGTGTTTTCCGCACTCGCTGTCCTATTGCGACGGAACAGTGTGCGAAAACTAAACCGCAGTTGCTTGGCAATGACCAGCACTCGGTCAGTTGTCTTCATACCAGCGTGTAAAACGCCTTGGTTGGTATCAAAAGCTAGGCTAATAAGCCTAGCTTTTTTATTGGATAAGGTCCCTCATAAGCTGTCTCTTCAATAGGGGAGTGGCGCAAGCTATTAATTTAACTTAGCTGTTCAACTTAGCTAACTTGCTACTTACATTTTAGGTTTAGTTTATTTACTTTTTAGGCGTGTGGCGTGAGCTGACTCTGACTATTTGTCACTGCTTATTTTGTGTTAGTAGAGTGTGAAGTATTTGGCATAACCACATCGACACTCAGTGGAAAATAGCGCTAACGCTATCATTTTAAGGGATCTATTGATGCTGTATTTTGAGTTTCTATTTCTGTTGCTCATGCTCTATACCGGCTCTCGTTACGGTGGGATTGGATTAGGGGTTGTCTCGGGGATTGGTTTGGCGATTGAAGTCTTCTTCTTCAAGATGCCACCAACCTCACCGCCAGTCACCGTGATGTTAATCATCTTGGCGGTGGTGACCTGCGCTTCAATTTTGGAAGCTGCCGGCGGCTTAAAGTATATGTTGCAGGTGGCCGAGAAATTGTTAAGAAAGAACCCTAAACGGGTGACTCTTATTGCCCCTTTTGTGACTTATACGATGACTTTTCTTTTAGGCACGGGTCACGCAGTGTATTCCATCATGCCGATTATTGGTGATGTGGCTTTAAAAAATGGGATCCGGCCTGAACGACCTATGGCGGCTTCATCGGTGGCTTCGCAAATCGCGATTACCGCATCGCCGATTTCTGCTGCAGTGGTTTATTATTTGGCTCAGCTAGCTGATCTTCGGGCCGATATTACGTTGCTATCTATCTTGATGGTGACCGTACCGGCAACCTTGTTTGGCACACTATTGATGTCTTTATATAGCTTAAAACGCGGTAAAGAATTAGATCAGGATGAAGAATACCAAGCGCGCTTAAAGGATCCGGTATGGCGTGAAAAAATACTCAATACCACAGCGACTTCTTTAGATGAGGTCTTACCGAGCAAAGCCAGAAATGCCGTTCTGTTATTTCTAGCTGCGATTGTAACGATTGTGATTATCGCCATGGTGCCAGAGATCCGCACCATCGTTGATGGTGATAAGCCGATTAAAATGTCGGTGATTATTCAAATGATGATGTTGGCTTTTGGTGGGGTGATTCTACTCGCAACCAAGACTGACCCACGTGATGTTCCCAATGGTGTGGTATTTAAATCGGGCATGGTTGCAGCCATTGCTATTTTTGGGATTGCCTGGATGTCGGATACCTATTTCCAATATGCCATGCCCCAATTTAGAAGTGGTATTGTGGAGATGGTGACTAATTATCCATGGACCTTTGCATTGGCGCTCTTTATTGTGTCAGTGGTGGTGAATTCTCAAGCTGCTACCGCGCGGATGATGTTACCAGTTGGCTTGGGTCTGGGCTTAGAACCGGCATTACTGATTGGTTTAATGCCTGCGGTATATGGTTATTTCTTTATTCCAAATTATCCATCCGATATTGCAACGGTTAATTTTGATACGTCTGGAACCACTAAGATTGGCAAGTGGTATTTCAATCACTCGTTTATGTCGGTTGGCTTAATTGGCGTGATTGGTGCGAGCTGCTTGGGATACGTACTGGGACAAATTATTATTGGTTAGCGGTTTGATTGGGGGGCTCATCTTGAGTGACCCTTGTTCAAGCCAAAAATAATAGGGAGGCTTTAAGCCTCCCTATTATTTGGGGGATGAGTCGCCCGATAAAGCAAACGATACCGCTTTTAGCGTTGTGGCTGTTGCGGGTCGAGTAAATATATAAGTCCTTCCGGTAATTGGGTTCGCCAAGCCAACATGTCATGACCGCCAGCTATTTCACTGAGCTGACTTTGATACCCTTTGGCATCTAACAGGCTTTTTAAACGTCGGTTTGGGGGCAATATCCATGTTTCTTCAAACAAGCCAGCACTAAGATACCAGCGTACTGTGCTGGTTGGTTTGAGCGCAAGCTGTTGAGTGAGCCATTCAGGTTGATGCTGGCGACTCGGGTCCATCTTTGGCCCCCACCAAAATGAACCGGACAAGCTTAGAACGCCGCCAAATAACTCGGGATATAGGGTTGCTGTGCATGCTGCTGTTAAACCTCCATAGCTAGAACCTGCTAAAATGGTTTGTTTTGCAGGTGCCGTAATGTTTCGCTGCGCGAGCCATGGCAGTAATTCTTTTGCTAAAAAAGATGAAAACTGAGGGTTGCAGGCTAATTCTGTTGCGCGGCTTTGGGCGCTGGGGTTACTGATAAATACTGCGTTCAGCGCCGGTATTTTTTTAGCATTGACTAAGTTATCCAGCAGTCGTGGCGTTTGCGCTTGCTGAAGATAACTCTCGGCATCGAAAAAGATAACTAAGGGCAGGCTAGAATCAGCAGTGGGATTGGCACTGCGATATAGATAAACATCGCGGCTATTGTTTAATATTTTGCTGCTTATTTGGCTTTGGCTTAGCGTTCCCTGATGTGTTGCTACGGGTGTTAGCCAAGGCTCTGCGGGGGCCGCAGCCAGGCGTAATATCGATTTACTGGTATATTTATCTTGTCGTTCAGAAAAATGCCAAGTGTTCGGATTGAAGGGGTCCCGTTGCGCAGTACTTAAAATCGCAACGCGTTGTGCTCGGCCACTTTCAGCAAGGGTTGGGACATCGGGGGCAATTTGATAGGAAAATAGACTGTTGTTGGGCAAGCTTAGACTTAAATACCAAATGTCGCTATCCTCAATTTGCTTGAAGGTGTGATGTTCGTGACCGGGTCCGCCGAGCAGTTTGACATTGTGTTTGGCACCTCGCCAGAGGAAGGTGACTAAGGAACTGCCCTTTGGCTCATCGATGCGATGGGGCGCAATGGCTTCGATGAGTGGGCTGCCGATATGTGATATCTGTTGCCAAAATAATTCGGTATTGCCCGCTTTGACATATTGATCGATCAGCTCTTGCAGGGTTTGGCTGGCGAGTGTGGTTTGAGCAGTTTTCATCGCTAAAGCAGGTTTACGTAATTTTAGGGTCAGCTGATTCGGGACTGCCGCATTGGTGAGTGTTAACTGATAATTGCCACTTTGCTGGGCGACTAAGTGAAGACTTTGTCCTTGACTCGGGCTGAGTAATAATTGCTTTATCCGCTTGCCATTTGGGTCATCTAGGGTGGCTTGTTCGAGTTTATTGGTGGCCGAAAACTTACCGCTGAGATAATCCCCAGACTGAAGTGCGATGGACCAAGAATGGGATTGATGTGCATCTAAGGAAATCGTTTGCTCGATGGGAAGAGTGGCCGCGGCGAGTTTTAAGCTTAATAAGCAACATAAGCTGGGCAATTGTTTCACGAGTTTTCGGGATGTTTTTTTTCGAGAAAGAGGCATAAAGGCTCCAAATTGACAAGGAATACCAAAGCCAGCAAGGCTTTCAGGAAGCCTTTGACTGACTTTGGTATGGCTAAAAGTGCGTTAATTTAGAAGTCGTAATTAGCACTTAAGTAGACATTTCGCCCTAACTCATGACCGCTAAAGTCTTGCGATTTTTCGTCTAAACGAAGATCAAACAGATTTTTAACACCAGCTTTAAGGTTTAGCGCAGTGGTTGCCTGGAAGGCAAGGCCTAAATCCACGGTGGTGTAAGCGGGCAGCTCGGAGCCCGAATTATATTGTTTGCCGGTGTATACCGCTGAAACGATGCTATTGAGTCGTTCGCTCACCCACCAGTTTAGATTGGCATTGGCCACATGTTCAGGGCGATTACTTAATGGGTTGCCTGCGTTGTCTTCAGCATCTAGATAAGTGTAGTTACCCAATAAACTAATATCTTGGGTGATATCTACCGCACCCGACAGTTCGACACCTTGTAGTGTTGCTTCGCCAACGTTGTCCCACCATCTGCTTGGCGTACCATTGATGACCGCATATTGTGCTTCAATTAAGTTTTCAACTTCGCTGCGATAAAGTGCCACGCTGACATCCCAAGACGCTTGAAGATACTCAAAACCTAATTCATAGTTGACACTGGTTTCGGCTGCTAAGTCAGGATCTCCTGAGATTGAACAACCACCACCACAGCTAATAATCTGATATTCAGGATTGGTTTGATAGGTTTGTGGTGCTTTGTAGGCCTTGCTTACCCCACCTTTTAGAGTTAAGGCATTGCTTGCTTGATAAACTAGGTAGGAACGAGGTGTAAAATGACCACCAAATACCTCATGATCATCGTAGCGTCCGCCCAAAGTTAGGGTTAATTTATCGCCTAAGCTCAGCTCATCTTGCAGGTAGACTGCATACATGGTGGTATTGGCTTCTCCGCTGGGTTGGTAACCAACTGGATCTTTGATTTGCTGCTGTTGAAACTCTCCACCCGTGGTGATGCTGTTGAATCCAAGCTCGGTATTTATAGAGCCGTTAATGAGCAAGTTATTTTCTTTGACTTGGCGTTGTTGCGGGGCGTCGTAGCGATTGTTGTAATCATCGATGGTACTGGTTTCATAATTTGCGTAGAGCGTTGAACTCCCCCAGGCCCATTGGCCGCGGTGTGTTGCGCCAAAGGTCATGCGATCAATCGCTTGAGCACGAAGCGAGCTAATATCGCCATAGCTTGAATAGGGACGCTCATCATGGTTATAGTTGAAATCAAATTCTGCTTGTTGTTGGCTATTGATATCCCAATACAAAGTGGTGTAAATATTTTGGCTGTTTTTGGCTTCTAGGGCGGGCGCTTCCGTCCCCATATTTTCATCTAAGTACCAAGCATCTCGGTCGTAAATTTCACCAGCAATTGATAAGCTGAGTTGCTCATTGAGTTGTCCTGAAGCGTACAGGTTAGTGCGGCTCTGAGCACCCTCGTCACCGGATGTCATCACAACATTATCTTGACGAATGCTTCCTCCCCAAATTTTACCCGGTGTCTTGGTGATGATGTTGATTACGCCACCAATGGCATCAGAGCCGTACAAAGCTGACATAGGACCACGAACAATTTCCACTTGCGCAATCGCATCTAAGGGAATTGAGCTGTAATCAAAATCGCCGCCCCGCCACAGTGAAGCAGAAGAGGATACCCGCTTACCATTGACCAAAATAAGGGTGTAACCTTGATCCATTCCCCGAATGTAAATGGCATTGCGGCCACTGCTATCGCTGTTATTGATAATGCCTGCGTATTTTTCCAAGATATCGGGTAAACCGTTAACCGGTGAAGCTTTAATATCTTCAGCGGTAATTACGGTGGTGAACGCGGGGGCTGTTTGTACTGTATGTTCGGTTGACGAAGCGGTCACCACCATCACCGGGTTATCTTGCGGGGCGTCAGCCGCGATGCTGCTGTGAGAATTGAGTAAGATAGCAGCGACCAGCAATGCCAGTTTACTTTGAGTGAGGGAGAGGATCGGGGGAAGTGAGTTATTCATAACGCTCCTTGTAGCATAAAGCTTAGTTTTAAAATTTGTTGCTGATTTTGGGAAGGTCATCCAATTGGAAAATTCATTCATGAAATCAGACTATTATTCAGTGTTTGTAATAGTATCAATATTGAATGCAAATAAGAATGATTTTTATTTGATATTTATAGTGGATCTTGAAAAGGACGTTTTTAGATCATTTTCGCCAGATTTATTTAATCGTACCGTTTAAATAAATCGGCTGAACGAGTTTATGTGACGCTGACAATATAGTTATTTTAGTGATTACTTTACAATTCGCATGAGGATGAAATGTGAAGAAGACTAGGGTCGCTTCATGTTTCGTGGTTCATTTTGTTCGAAAGAATATAGAAGTTGAGCTTAACCTCAGCGGTATTGCTTAAGCCGTTTTGAGTGTAAAGTTTGGTTGAATTGCTTGTTCTTGAGATATCACGCTCTGCACCGAAACTTCCGTGGATAAACATGCAAGCAGAAGGGATCATCATCTTCAACCTTGAATAGCCTGAGGAGGCGATTAAACAACATGCCCCGAGTCGATCATTTTTCACAACGTATCGAGACCGAATGGAAGAGAGCCCAGTGCCGTCAAGCGAGTTTTAGTTTTTATCAAAGTAGCGACGCAGAGAGTCTTGCTCGTTGGGCTTCTGCATTTGCCGAGCAACAACAATTATCGTTGAAACTGATTAGCTTGAATCAGCAAAGTATTTACTCTCCTTACCGAGCCTTGTTTGCCTTGTTTATGCATCAGTTGCCACAATCTAATTATTCAGTGGCAGACTTAGTGAAGCTTGCAACTGATTTTGTTCCCTTACAGCAGTGCTTAAGTGGGCTATTAACCGGAAAGATTCATCCTCGAACTGAATTATTGTTAATGGATGATTTGTATTTTGAGCAGCGAGCTTTACAGCAGGCTATTTTACGTTTAGTCGAATTGCTGTTGGATGAACCTTGTATTTTGGTGATTACGGGTTGGCATTTCGCTTCTGCTTCCGCGATTCAAACTTTAATCGGCTTAGTCAATCATCAACTGAAAAATCCAATTATGGTGATGATAGAGGTGGATACCCAGTATGCACTTAGTCATCGCCAAGATGACGAAGCGTGGGAAGGTTTTCTTGATTGGGTGGATGATATGACTTTGTTGTATCGGGTCCCTCCGAGTCAAGCCTTATTAAAGCCGATTTGGCACTATCGGGAACAGGGTGAAGTCTCGATGCAATTAGTGGCAGAGAATATCCAGAGTATGGCGTGGCCAGAAGCTGAAGCTGCTGCAAGGGTGTTGCTCGATGCGGGGGACGTAGTAAGCCCGGCTGTTGAACAGTTACAGTTACAACTTGCTGAAGCCTTACTTTATCAGGGAGAATTGAATGAGGCGGTGACGGAATTAGAGTTAGTATCGGTTTCTGAAGCGTCTCCCTGTCGCACGGATGATAGGGTAAAGCAGCTTAATTTACTGAGCCTAAGTTTAGTCCAACAGCAGCGTTTTGAAGAGGCAATGCAGTATTCAGAAGCCGCTATCGAAGTCGCAGAGCAGGCGGGTCATGGGCGGCTATTGGCCCAATCTTGGTTTGTGAATTATTACGCCCATGATAAGTCTTCGACACCTGTACAGCTAAAGCAGTTTGAGCTGCTTGATAAAACATTGCATCGTTATCAGATGAACTGCTCCCGATTATATGCTCTACGTAATTACTATACCTATTTACGTTTTTATGAGGAGCTGGAGGCAGCGCTGGCACTGGAGTTTACTCAGAAAGCGGTTAATTTAGCGCGTAAAATTGGCCATCATCAAGGTATCGCCGCCAGTTATCATAGTAAGGGGATCATCTATTCCTATGTGGGCCGTTATCATGCGACTTTTCGATGTTTTGCGATTAGCTCTCGGATCCGGGAAGCATTGGGGGAGGCCAGTGAACGGGTGCGAATGTATAATGGGACTGGTTATTTTAACACCTTGCTTGAGAAGTATCCCGAAGCGCAACAACAGTATTTGGCCGCCTATAATATTATTCGCCATAGTGGCGATTATTCAGAGCTGGTGGCAACTCTTTACAATTTTGCTTGGTTGTATTTTTGTACTCGAGATTATCAGCAAGCCAGTGACGTGCTTGAGCAGTTGGTTCGGGTGTGTCGGATTAGGCAAATGACTCACTTCCCATTTCGTAACCTCTATGATGTATTTAGTCTGAAAGGTTTTTGTCATGCGAAGTTAGGTGAGTTAGCAAGAGCTCAGCAATGTCTAGAGCGGATGCAGGGGCTACCGTTTAAACCCTCTAGCACGGGTGAGTTTTTAATGAGCTTGCTACAAGGCGCTTTATATGTGGCAGATGAGCGCTTAGATGAAGCTCGGCAAGTATTTGAAGCTGCCCCCGCCATTTTGGGGGACGTAGTGGATATGGATACTCGTTTATTGCCGCAATGTAGCTGTGAATTGCTAGAAGTGTATAGTCGTCAGGGGGATTGGCTAGGCTGTGAACGACTATTAAGCCAAAGCTTAGCGATGTGTGAGTTATTAGACTTACCTCATTTTTCCCAAATTTTTATCGATATTCAGCAAGTTATCAGTCAGCGAAACGTCTTTTATTCTCGACAGATTAAAGCGGTCCGTTTATTACCGGTACAGCTTTATCTCGAAGACTTGGTGCGAAATGCGAAGCAAGGGATGCAGTTACGCCAAGTGCAACAGCGTTTGCGAGAGATGCAATTGATTAGTCGAATGCAATCTCTTCCAGAGCGCTTTGACAATAGTCAGGATCTAGCCAATGAAAGCTTGAAATTAGTTTGTGGTAATTTCACGGTACAGCGAGGCATGATCCATTACCTAAACGTTGACCAGTGGCAGGCGTGGACCGAGGTCGGTCATAGTTTGCCAGACTCTCAGGTACAGCAATATCTTCATAAAATTAAAGAACACCAGAACATTTGGGTCGAAAATAGCTTCTTCTCTAAGGGAGAAGATGGCAAGCGTGCCACCTATAACTCGCTGGCATGTTTACCTATTTTTGTGGATGGGCACCTTTATGCGGCAATGACTTTGTGTAACGTCAATAGTAATCGCTACTTCGATCGTCAGGATCAAGATACCCTGCAATTGGTGAGCCGACAGCTTGGCAGTCAATTACAGCAGCTAAGGCATCGAGAAAATCTGTTAAAAATGTCGACCACCGATCCTTTAACGGGCTTGTTTAATCGTCAAGCCCTATTGGCTCGCCTTGAACAAGAGTTAGTCATTTGTGCGCAGCAATCTGGCAGTTACTATTGCTCTTTAGCCTATATAGATTTAGACAATTTTAAACTTGTGAATGATTTGCTTGGTCACGATGTGGGGGATCGCGTACTTTGTGCGTTTGCGGAGATACTGATTCAAACGATGCGAGCCAGTGATATTGTTGCGCGTTGGGGCGGGGATGAGTTTGTTGTGGTATTCCCAAATGTGAGTCACAGCCAAGCGAAGATAAGCGCAGAGCGTTTATTAGATAACTTACAATTACACCATTATTTAAAACCACAATTAATTGAGTGGGCCGACAGCGTTGAGTTAGTGGAGAATCTACCTGATTTAACCTGCTCCATCGGGATTACCGATTGCGGTGGTATGGTGCATACGGACTTAAATGAAGCGTGGTTGTTAAAACAAGCAGATAAAGCTTTGTATAAAGCCAAGGCCGAAGGAAAAGGCCGGGTGAAAGTGATCAGTCGATGAAGTCGGCTAGGCGATAAGCAACGCTTTCATTGCTGACTAACACCACTCAAAGTTTGGCAATATATTGGTCGCTTATCGCTCGCTTCATTTACCATAAATGAAACATAAGCTTAGTTTGTTCAAACAGCGTGGTGCTGCCAACCTTGTATTTGCCTAAGCCCATCTTTAAACTGTTGATTATCTCATTATTTTTATGAAGGTTTGTGATAGTCATTACTCATCTTTTGGGGGATAGTGAGTTATCAACCATTCATGTGTTTGAACATAGGGAATCTTGTGGCAGTGACAGTTGTACAAACTTTGCTTGTTGGAATTGGTGCAGTAGCGCTCATTGCGTGTAGTGTTAGCATGAGTAAGCAATTCAAAAATAATCATATTCCAGCGATAGAAAAAAACCCATTAAAGTTCTTCTATGTTCGCTATTTTGGTGAACCCAAGTGGGCTGACCAAGCGGCCCAGGCAGCAGATATACCGCGCCAGTCTGTCGATAGCCAATTAATTAATCGTGTTGATGAGGCGACCAAAATTACTTGGTTAGGCCACTCTAGTTTTTTGATTCAAGTTGCTGGAGTGAATTTTTTGACCGACCCGGTGTTTAGTGAACGAGTTTCACCGATGTCTTTTGCTGGACCGAAGCGCCTTGTCCCACTTACCTTCGATTTAGAAGATCTACCCAATATTGATTTTGTGTTGATATCGCATAATCACTATGACCACTTAGATGAAAATACCATTAAACATTTGGGGAATCGGACTAATTACTTTGTGCCTGAAGGCCTAAAACCCTGGTTTGAAAAACAAGGAATCGATGCTCAGCGAGTCAATGAACTTGCTTGGTGGGACCATCAAACCTTTGGTGCGGCGAGTATTACCGCAACCCCGAGCCAGCATTGGTCTGGAAGGGGGGTATTTGATCGAAATAAAACCCATTGGGCAAGTTGGCTAATTGAACTGGGCGGCAAACGTTTGTGGTTTGCTGGTGACACCGGTTATAACCCTTATGATTTTAAAGAGATTGGCCAATGGGCAGGCGAAATTGACGTAGCCTTGATTCCTATTGGGGCCTATTCCCCTAGGGGTTTTATGAAAGATCAACATGTTGATGTGGCAGAGGCGATAAAAGTGCATCAAGATGTGCGTTCAAAATTATCCATTGGCATGCATTGGGGGACTTATCCATTGACTGCCGAACCAGTGATGGAGCCTGCTGAACTGCTGGATAAACTGACTCAAACGCAGTTGGATGATAATAGCCAGTTTATCCATATGGCGATTGGTGAAACCCGAGTCTTTGAGCGAGAGTGATTTGCTTGCCGAGATTTGTTGCCTTGATTTTAGGTGTGCTGCTGGTGGCCCTATAGATGGGCGAAGTAAATCATCCAAATTGATTTCGAGTTTCCGTCTCTTAGGGTAAAATCCTCTGCTGTTCCAATAGATGAGATATCTGGCGATTAATATTAAAATATTATCCGAAACTGAAGTCAGCTGTTCTAATTGCCATGCTTGCTGTTGTCGATTAGAAGTTATGATTATTAGCGACACAGGGGTTCCCGACCATCATATTGTTGTTGATGAATGGGGCGGTGAAAGCATGCTACGTTTAGATGATGGCTGGTGCTCAGCGTTGGATCGTGAGACTTTACTGTGTTCTATTTATGAAAACCGGCCTTGGATCTGTCGCGAATTTGAAATGGGATCCTATCAGTGTCGAAATGAGAGAGCGGTATCGATGCTCACTTGATTTCCCATCGAGCTAGAACACAAAGTTCATTTATTTTATCAAGCATTTCACGACAGAAGCCTTGCTGGATAGTCCATTCGAAGTTTATGTCGGCATTTCAGTTACAAAGGATGATGTTAAAACATTCCGCAGGATGCACCATTTCGCTTCGAGTGATGGAGCGTGAATGTGGTATGGAGATGAAATGAAAGAAAGCTGTTTGTGTAGTGAAGTCTCATTTATCTTGTCTGCAGAGTTACCTTCGATTTATCAATGCTCCTGTTTTTGCGCCTGAAGGTATCCGGTTCCGCATCTAATTCAGCGGTCGTGGTCGCATTTAACAATTTTGAGTGGACCTTGGCTCAAAATCAAATGAGTTCATATGCTACCTGTTCAGGATTTAGATGTAGTAGCTCAGACCTGATCTGACAGTTACCCGATTTTTAGGGTGCCTTGTCAGCTTAGATTTGAGCTAAATTCTTCTCAGCCCAAACCGTTTTCCCATCGACTAATGTTTCAAGTGGTGTTCTGCCACAGCATATCTTTCCTTGATGGGTTCGTTCATTGTTGTAGTAATCCATCCACTCGTCCAGATCTTTTTGCAGCTCCTCTAGTGTTGAGTACAGTTTCTTCCTAAATGTGATTTGATAAAACTCGTTCAAGATCGTCTTATGAAATCGCTCGCAGATGCCGTTAGTTTGAGGCGACATTGCTTTAGTTTTGGTGTGGTCTATATCATTGATGGCTAGATAGAGCTGATAGTCATGCTGTTCTACTCGGCCGCAGTATTCTGTACCTCGGTCAGTCAATATACGAAGCATGGGCAAGCCCTTTGACTCAAAGTACGGCAGAACTTTGTCATTCAGCACATCAGCTGCTGTTATTGGCGTTTTGGTGGTATACAACTTAGCAAAAGCGACTTTGCTATAGGTATCAACAAAGGTTTGCTGATAGATGCGTCCAACGCCCTTCAGGTTGCCTACGTAAAACGTATCTTGTGAGCCTAGGTAGCCAGGGTGAGCGGTTTCAATTTCCCCACAAGCCTCATCATCGTATTTCTTTTTTTCAAGCGCAGCAACTTGCGCATCACTAAGTACAATGCCTTCGCTAGCCACTTTAGCTTCTAAGGCTTTTAAACGCTTTTTAAAGTTTTCGAGACTATGGCGTAACCAAATTGAGCGAACACCACTGCCAGAGACAAACACACCTTGTTTGCGTAGCTCGTTACTGGTTCTATGCTGGCCATGAGCGGGCTGCTCAATAGCATATTTAATGACGGTCTGTTCGGTTGCTTCATCGACTCTATTTTTAAGGTTAGGCGTTCGCCGAGTCCTGTTGATGAGGGCATCTAAGCCACCTTCCTCTGCAAGCTCTTGGTAGCGATAAAACGTATCCCTAGATACGCCCATGACTTTACAAGCTTTAGACACATTGCCAAGTTCTTCGGCAAGATTGAGTAAACCAGCTTTGTGTTTGATGATCGGGTTGTTAGTATGCAACATAGAGAGTTACCTTCCTTTTTGGATATTTTGATTAAAGATTCAACACCTTTATCAAAACGGGTAACTCTCTACTTTTCAAGAAGTAGTGTCAGATCTAGTCGGAACTAATACAATTTAGAGCCGATTTTTGTCGTTGTTGTGGAAGCTCGGTTCCAAATACTTCATCGGATTTAAAGTTCGTTTGGGTGCTGCTTGGTTTATTTTTCACCCTGATAAAGGCAGACGTTGCAGCTTATGTTTATGTTGACTCAAGAGCTGATTGCAATTCTGATTTTTTGGGGATTCTGTACCCAAATTTAAGAGATGCGAAGTGAGTAAGCGTGGTTAGCGCTGCGCAATAAAAAATATCTCGAACAAATAGCCCGTAATGTCGCACCAACAAGGGCTAATTTTTGCTTAATCTAGCGTATGTGGTCCCTATAAACAGGCGATAGCCAAAGTGTTTGCTCTTAGGCGTGGCATTCGGTGAGTTAAAACGCTGTTTCCATACCTTTGCCCATCATATGAATTAAGCCTTTATCTCAGTAAGAGCTTATCTAATTAAAGTGACCGGTTCTCGATGACGACCGCCCTATGCCAGTTTGTGGTTCCTGGAGTGAGTCACTTTTTTTTGGGGGAGGGAGTAACGATGGGTAAGTTTATTAAAATAAAGGATATTTTTTGCTACGGAAGTTTATTTTTGTGAATCAATTCAAATCATATATAGAAAAACCAGACTTCGATCCTCTTTTTTAAAACCGCTTTTTAATAATATACAACCATCGTTTCTTAAAGCTGTGCCGATATATTTAGTTGAACTGGGTCGTCATTGGTCATTCAATGGCCAACCGTAAAAGTGCTAGCGATGTTTTATTTTGTACAGAGCATTTGTCGATTATTTCATTGGCTGTGGTAAAGCAGAGAAGCTTGTCGACGACTAAACATAAGTATTTGGAGAAGCAGAATGAAGTTGGTTAAAAAAACTTATTTAGCCCTGATGCTGGCAGCCGCTTGCACTGCAAGTTCGGCTTATGCAGAACAAGCCGTGACTTGGGAAAATAGTGACTTACATACGGTTTCATTGATCATGAGTGAGCCGATGATGAAAGTCGACGGGAGTTATCATGAGCTACTGGATGCTTATTATCTAAAACCACTGATGACTAAAGAGAAGGTGGTGATAGCGCCGTTAGACGATATTTTTGATGAATTAAACGGTGAAATGTCTTTCGATGGTAAGACGGTTGAGTATCGTTTAAATAAAAACGTTGTGTCGATGGTGCTTGATTCTGCTGATGCTGTAGTGAATGGTAAAACGGTCAAGGCTCCAGCCGCACCCCAGATCATAGAGGGGGCCTTGTATGTGCCATTTCGCTTTGTATTTGAAGGACTCGGCGCTAAATATACTTGGAATTCATCTAGACACATTGCCGAAGTCACGCTACTACGCCCTAGCGGTACCATCTTTAAAGCGCATAAGGGCAAAATTTCGGCCAAGACTATTCTCAAACAAAAACCAGAGTGGTTTGCCTCTAAAGAAGCGAAGAATGTGGCAGAGGCTATGCTAGCTAACCAAAATGGAGATGGCGGCTGGTTTAAGATTGGTAGCTCTAATGATTTATCGGTTGCTTATGATCGTGATACTTTTCCCACTTATCGTCAGAAATCTACGATTGATAACGATGCCACGAACTTGCAAATTGAAGTGTTGGCGAAGATTAACCAACAGCATTCAGATCAACGTTTACAAGAAAGCATCATTCGTGGGGTTGAGTATTTAATTAATGGGCAATATGACAACGGGGGTTGGCCACAATTCTTCCCACAAACTCGAGGCTATCATCGTCATGTGACGTTCAATGATAATGCTATTTCTAATACGCTCAATATTTTAGAAGAAGTGGCGAATAAAACTAAAGATTTTGCTTTTGTTTCTGATGACCTAGCGACCCGCGCGAAAGCCTCAATGAATAAAGGGATCCGCTTTATTCTCGATAACCAAGTGGTCGTGAATGGCGTTAAGACCGGATGGTGTGCCCAATATAATGTGGATACGCTTGCCTGTGAACGCGGTCGCTCATACGAGCTTGCATCAATTAGTGGTGATGAGAGCGTGAAAGTGATCAAATTTTTGATGAGCATTGATAAACCATCATCAGAAGTTGTTGATGCGATTAATAGTTCTGTGGCTTTCTTGAAGTCTCAGAGCATTAAAGATAAAAAATTAGTGAAGACCAAAGACGACACTCTTGAATTTGGTCGCAACCGAATTGTGATTGATAAACAAGGTAGCACCGTATGGCCACGTTTTATCAATACCGAAACTCTGCAACCGCTATTCTCTAATCGCCAAGGCGATCACTTGGATGCTTACGAAAAAGTAAGCTACGAGCGTCGGGTGAAATATAGTTGGTTGGTAACGTCACCGGGTAAATTAATTAAAAATAATTATCCTAAATGGCAAGCGAAATACTCGCCTAAGGTGAACGTTTTAGCTGAGTAAATAGAAAGACCTTAATCCTGTTCTTTAATCCTTGTTCCTGTGTTAAGTAAAAGCTTTAAGCCGAAAGGCTTAAAGCTTTTTTTTTGTGAAATAAAGCGCTGTTATGGGCCTTATTTTTAAAGGCTATAGCGTAACTTCAGCTGATTTGGATGCGGATTTAGGTAAGCCTGCATCGCAACATAGTGATTAGGGTGCTCGCGCAAGTAGTGTTGAATTAAACTAATCGGAACCAGTAAGGGAAGTAAGCCTTCACGGTACTGGTGGATCCGTTCACTCAGCTCTTGTCTTTGTTCGGGATTTAATTCGCGTTTGAAATAACCTTGCAAGTGCAGCAATACATTACAGTGATTTTTACGGCTGCAATTGTGTTTAAGAATTGCCATAAACTGAGCGATGTAGGCGTTAAAACCGCGCTGGTCATGATTACCGTTTAGATTCGCGACTAAGGGACCCAAATGACGATATTTTTCTGGGTGGTGGGCCATCAATAGGTACTTGAATTTTGCATGAAAGCGCTGTACTTTCGCGACACTCAGGCCCTCGTCGGCCAAGCTTTTCCACTCATGGTAAGCAAACACTCGGTTAATAAAGTTTTCCCGAAGTAAGGGGTCATTCAGCCGGCCATCTTCTTCTACAGGAAGCAAGGGATAGGCCTGCATTAATTTAGCGGTGAATAGGCCGCTGCCATCTTTAGTTGCGTTGTTCTTCTGCGGATGATAAACACTGACTCGTTCCATGCCACAGCTTGGTGATTTAGCGCAGACGATATAACCGCTAAGATGACCGAGTTGCGGCAAGCGACGCTCGGTATAATCATGCATTTTTTCAGTGACATCGAAGCTGCCATCACTGGCCTGCAGACTGATCCGCTGGTCATCCTGAACTAAGCGAATTGCTTTGCGAGGGCTATCCATGCCAATTGCCATCTCTGGGCAGGTGGGCTCGAAGCTAAAAAACTCAGCCAACTCGACACGACAGAAGCGTGATTGCTTATGTCCGCCGTCGTAACGAACTTCTTGGCCTAATAAGCAGCTACTGATGCCGACGGAAATTTTGTCGCTAGAGAATCGGTTCATGATGCTTTCCCCTGGTTGTCTTCATTCTTAATACGCAAGTGAGCGTGGGGCGATCACTTTACGCTGAAAAAAATTCAATCTTTCGTCGTGTCTGTCTATCCTAGTTGTTGATTTAGTTTGGCTGCGAGCCGGAGGCCAGCTTTGACGATTTGTAATTCTAGGCTTGCCCGGTGACGATTAACATATGACCGGCCAAGTCGAGGACTAGAAAATTGATAGGCCTGTGGCACCAGCTGACGAGTCTCTGCTATCCACTGAGGATAACTTAAATGAATCTCGAAAGTTTGTTTGGAATAGTGTTTGATGAGCCACTTGGCATAGTTCTCAGGGGAGTCGTCGCGGGTATTTAATAGCTGACTATCCCAGACTCGATGGAGGTTTGAGGGCTTACCGTACCAGCTAATTTTGCGGGTATTTCCGCCGCGATCTTGGGCATAACCAAGGTGTAAGGGTTGGTGAAGATCGGCGAGTAGGTGTACATAAAACTTTAAGGCTTGCTGTTGTTTGTTGTGGCTCGCTGCTTGAGCGAGTTGTCGCTCGAAATACTCGAGCTGGCTGAGCACATCACCTTTTGCTGAGCGCCGTTGTTGAGCAAGAGTTTTCCCCTTGTCTATATTCAGGTAATGCCAAGGTCCGGTATGTTGCCATTGTTTTTGGTCACGAATTTTATCGGCCCAGCTTGCGACGTCGACCAGTGACTTTCCATCGAGAATATCGCTCACCCGTTGAGTGACGGTAGGCGTTAAATTCTGTTGGGCAATATAAGCCACTAACTGATGGCCCAAATGACCAAAAGCAAAACAGGGAAAAGAAATCAAGCAACAGCACAATAGCAGATGAAAACGTTTCAAGTTGCGACCTCAATGTCGCTAACAGTTCACTCGAAAGCTGTTAGCGAGCGTGATTGGGATTTACAGCAAGTCTAAAATGGTTTCTGCTTTACTTCGCTCAAAGCTTTTTGCTTGTTCAACATTCACCGTTGTGACCGTTAAGTCGTCGATAATCAAGGCATAGCGTTGTGAACGAATACCGCCAAAACTAGCGGTGTCCATTTCTAGACCTAGCGCCTTGGTAAAGCTCGCATCTCCGTCGGCTAGCATCATTATTTGCTCAGCATTTTGCGCTGTTCCCCAGGCTTGCATTACAAAAGCGTCATTCACTGCGACACAGGCGATAATATCCACACCTTTAGCCTTGATTTGATCGGCTAAGACCACAAAACCTGGTAGATGGGCTTCGGAGCAGGTGGGCGTAAAAGCACCGGGTACCGCGAATAAAACCACTTTTTTGCCAGCAAACAATTGATTCAGCTTATGGGTTTTCATACCGTCGGCGGTTAATTCACTTAAGCTAGCTTCGGGTAACTTTTGTCCAACTTCGATCATGCTGACTTCCTTTTAGATTGAATCAGGTGAATACTCGATTGCTAAGACTAGAGCCTATTCTTGAGTTGGGCAAGCAAGTCTTGGCTGGGATTGAGACAGCAGGCCAGTAACTGATGATTAAGTTGTTCGAGTTGGGGCAGGTCTTGACCAATCAGTTCTAGTTTGTTGATGGTATTGGCGGGTAAGTATTCGATGTGAGTGTGTTGTCCAAGGCGATTCAGTAACAAGCTTCCTTGGTCACATTGGCATAGGACTTTGGCTCGAAGTAACTCTAATGTGTTAATAAATGCAGCTAGTTGTTGCGCTTCAAAACGATATTGTGCAGGCAAATGCCAGCCGATACTGGTATATCCTTCAAGGTGCTGAACCTTGCAGATAGCTTTAGTTAGCGGGGCTTGTTGATCGTTTACGGCTGTGAGCGCTTGCTCTTGTAGAGACTCATCGAGTGAATTTGAGCCTAGATTGAATGGCTCTGGTTCCTTTGCTTTAGGCCCGTTTACATCTAAATAGTTTAGAGCTAACTCTCCTCTACGGATTGCGAGTAAGGGGGTGGCAGATAGCCCGAGCTGCCGAAGAAAAGCTTGCAGTTCTTCTAGGTCCTTCGATTGATAGCTTTCGCTTTTGCTGGCAAGGATCAGATCTGCAATTGCCAACTGTGCTGCAAAATTGGGGTGTGAGGTATAGCGAGGGTCGGTAATTATTCGAGCATCTACTAAGGTGAGTGTCGCCGCGAGCTGTAAGTGTGCTTGAGCACTTAAGCTTTGCAGGCGTTGCCGAATTTGTTTGGGATGGCCGAGGCCGGTCGGTTCGATTAATAAACGGTCTGGTTTTGCCGTTCGTAATAGTTGTGTCAGCGCCACCTGAAACGGCACCCCTGCAGCGCAACATAGGCATCCTCCGGGGACTTCTTTGATGAATACCTTTGAGTCGGGGTCTGCGGCGGAAATGAAGTCGGCATCGAGACCTATTTCGCCAAATTCATTGCTTAAAACGGCCCAACGTTGCTCTGGAGGCTTGTTGGCCAGCAGATGTTTAATTAAGGTAGTTTTGCCTGCACCTAAAAATCCAGAGATAAGATTGGTTGGCACCGCTTTAGTGATGATTTGCATATAACTTTTACCTAGAGATCGACAGCGTCAATTTATAATGCAGCGTTTAGTCGATTATTCTTTCATTAGGGCTGACTCAATGCCGCTAATTTATCACAGATGTGCGCGCCAATTGGAAATGCTGAGGTTGCCGCAGGTGAGGGTGCATTACAAACATGTAAGCTACGTGCGCTTTGGGCAAATAAAAAGTCATGTACTAAGGTGCCATCACGAAGTACAGCTTGGGCGCGGATCCCGGCTGGGTAGGGGCCAAGATCATGGCGCTGTAGGCTCGGGCAGTATTTACGTACACGCTGCAAATATCCAGATTTAAAGAATGAGTCTTTGGTTTCACTCAAGCCACTGCGAAAGTGTTGTTTGGCGACCTTCCAAAACCCACTGAAAGCTAGCATTTGCTTGATATCACAAAGATTAAATGCGCCTTTTTGATAGCCTTCGCGAGACCAACCCTGAACTGCATTAGGCCCCACCGTAATGGAACCGTTGATCATCTTGGTGAGATGTACGCCCAAAAATGGAAGTTCTGGATCGGGGATCGGGTAGATCAGGTGTTTAATGAGTTGATTATGGCGCGCAGTCAATTGATAGTACTCACCGCGATAGGGAATGATTTGAAAATCGATGTCTATGTCTAACATTTGGCATAAGCGGTCGGCCATTAAACCACCACATACGACTAGATACTGGGTATCAATGCTCGTTTGTTGGGTCGTAACGCGGATCCTGTGGGGATCTTCGTTTAGTTTTATTACTTGCTGAGCGAGCTTTATTTCACCGCCTAGGTCTTGAAATAGTTGCGCTATTTTAAGGCAAATTTGTTGGTAATCGACAATCCCTGTGGCGGCTACTTTGAGAGCGGCTAAGCCGCAAATGTTCGGTTCCAATTCCCTGAGCTGCTGGCCATCGAGTCGTTCAACTTGAATGCCATTCGCTTGGCAGCGTTGTTCGAGTGCCTGCATTCTACTGAGTTCTAGGGGATTACTGGCAACTAACAGTTTTCCACATTGTTCTACCGGAATATGATGCTGCTTACAAAACGCGAGCGTTTGCTGGTGGCCTTGTTTACAAAAGTTGGCTTTCAGGCTGCCCGGTTGGTAATACACACCCGCATGGATCACGCCGCTGTTATGGCCCGTTTGATGCTGCGCCAATTGAGTTTCTTTTTCGATTAGCAGGATCTTGGCTTGCGGGTGGTGTTGCTGAAGCTGCCAAGCGGTAGAAAGTCCAATAATACCGCCGCCGATAATGATGTAATTGTACATTTTAGTTACTTTCCGTTTCGAGCATCATGCTGTCATTGTGCCCGAGCACTGCTGTTGATACAAAATTAGTGTGAGCAAGATTAAAGGATACAAGATGTTAATGATTATTGTTTAAGGCAATGCTAAGGTGAATTTATCGATGAGGAGTTTCGTTTAATGATCGACTTTACGATTTGGCATGGTTTGTTGCTGTTGGGAGTTGGCTTGGTAGCAGGGGTCATCAATACTTTAGCGGGGGGCGGCTCAAATTTAACGCTACCAGCCTTAATGGTCATGGGAATGCCCGCCGAAATCGCCAATGCCACTAACCGTGTTGGTATTTTTTTACAATGCCTCACGGGAGCATTAGGTTTCAAGAAACATGGTCAATTAGATATCGAAGATGTGGTTCCTATCTTGTGGCCAACCATGGTGGGGGGATTATTTGGGGCCGTTGCTGCTTCTTATGCTCCCAGCTGGATCATTAAATATTTGTTGCTGGGTGCGATGTTGACGATGGCTGGACTGATACTGATTAAACCCAGTGTCGTTGCTGCGGAACCGGGAACCCAAGCTAAAAAAGTAAGGCAGACGCCCGCCGCCAAATGGAGTCTGGCCTTGTCTGGTTTTTACGGGGGCTTTGTTCAAGCGGGAGTCGGTTTCATATTGGTCGCGGCCTTAGCTGGCAGTCTACGCTACGATTTAGTGAGAGCAAATGCACTTAAGTTAGTTTGCACTTTGGCATTTACTAGCATTGCCTTGGTGATCTTTATTGTTCGTGACCAAGTGTTGTGGTTACCAGGGAGCGTATTAGCGGTGGGTTATATCATTGGCGCGCATTATGCGGTTAAATTTGCCATTAAGGCTGCCCCCACAACTTTGAAGTGGTTTTTATTTGTGATGACCTTAGTGGGCTGTGTTGCGGCGCTTTGGTTTTAATTTGGAAGCATGCTCATGAATCGTTTGTTACTGGTTTGCTTTAGTCTGCTGTTGATGTCTGCTTGCACTGCTAAGCCTGAGGGTATAGAGCCTGTAGACAACTTTGATTTGTCTCGTTATCTGGGGACTTGGTACGAAATTGCGCGCCTCGATCATTCCTTTGAGCGAGGCTTAAGCCAAGTGACTGCGACTTACAGTTTAGCTAGGGATGGCCGAGTGAGAGTGCTCAACAAAGGCTTCTCTGAGCAAAAACAAACTTGGTCTGAGGCGAAGGGCATCGCCAAGTTTGTCGATTCACCAAAGGTTGCGCATTTAAAAGTCTCTTTCTTTGGTCCTTTCTACGGAGCCTATGTGGTTTTTGTATTAGATAAAAACTATCAATATGCGTTGGTTGCTGGACCCAATCGAGATTATTTATGGATTTTGGCGCGTAATCCCGAGATCTCCCCTCAGCTTCGAATTGATTTATTAAAGAAAGCCAAAAGCTATGGTTTTGATACCAGTCAATTGATTTTTGTCGAACAACGCCGGCGACGATAAATCATTGTTGAATCAAATTTGGTGCTATTCCTGAGCTGAGAGTTATGCGCTTTATGAGCAATATAACAGTGTTGCATATTTTGATTTAGTCACGAGGGAACCATGATGTGGACTAAAGGTTTGGTTATACAACGTATTGATTGGAATGAACAATTATTTAGCTTACGGATAAAAGCCGATATTGAACCATTCACTGCCGGCCAGTTCATTAAGTTATCGGAAATGCGAGATGGAAAACGTATCGCTCGAGCTTATTCTTTGGTGAATCCTCCTGACAGTGATTATTTAGAGGTTTTAGCCATTAAAGTTGAGCAAGGTTTATTGTCGCCCAATCTACATTCCCTGCAGCTTGGCGATTGTATCGAAGTATCCAGCAGAGCCTCAGGCTTTATGGTTTTAGATGAAGTCCCTGAGGGGAAGCATCTATGGCTGCTCGGCAGTGGGACGGGGATTGGTCCATATTTTTCAATGTTAGAAACTGCTGCGGTATGGCAGCGCTTTGAAAAAATTGTATTAGTTTATGCCGTCAGTTACGCTCAAGATATCGCCTATCAACCGTTGATTGATAAATATAAAGCTCAATATGCAGAGCAATTTATTTTTCAAGCAATGGTGACTCGCGAAGTTTATCCTGATGCACTCAAGAGTCGTATTCCTTTGGCGATCGCCAATGGGGTTCTGGAGCGCGCCGTTGGTTTAGAGTTTAAGGTAGACAATTCGCAAGTGATCATCTGTGGAAATCCTGAGATGATCGCGGATGCACAGCGAGAGCTAGAGCATAAAGCTTTGATTAAAAACCTGCGCAGGAAGCCCGGACAGATCACCGTAGAGCGCTATTGGTAGTGTAGATTGACTTTATTGTGATAGAATCGCTTGAAAATTACACTGCGTTTACAGCTGCATTCAGTTTTGCGGCATGTAAAGCAAAGGAATCATTTGTCAGCTTTTTTTACACTTAGCGTTTAAAATATCAGGTTTGGTTTGTAAGTTATTGTTTAAATAGATTAATTATAGTTGGCTTGAAATTTGCTTTGTATGAAGCAGTGAAAGATTAAATTTTAATAGCAGGATGCTAGTTGGGAGGCGTTGTGTTTAAACATATTTTGTTAGTAGCAAGTTGTGCTTTATCTTTGTCGGCTGTTGCTGCAGAGCAAGTGTGGGATTTCGATGATGGAACTCTGTCCGGAACAAATTATGGCAATACGCTAGATTTAGATGGTTTGAGTGTTCAAGGTTGGTCCGATACCGGGACTCGTCGCGAAGATGAAACCTTAGCGAATACTCGATTGAGTTATAGCGATTATTGGGGCCTGATGTCTAAAAATCAGGACGAACGCTCTGGGTCACCGAGCCATGCTATCGACAGCTTTGGTAATGACCATGACATGGTGCTATTAAGCTTTGATCAGTCAGTTAACCTGTCTGGTTTTACGCTTGGTTGGGCCTATGAAGACTACGGTTATAGTTCATCAAGTAGTGCCGATGTTAGCGTTCTCGCCTATTCCGGTAGTGATACGCCAGTTTTATATGGCCAAACTTGGGACGATTTGGCTGGCTTGGGTTGGACCACCGAAGCGGAAGTTGCGGATGCAGATGAATTTGCCTATCAGGCCATTGATTCCAGTGCTAGCTCTAAATACTGGTTGATTGGGGCATACAATCCGATATTTGGAAGCTTCGGTTGGTCTGATAACAACGATGCCTTTAAATTAGCGGGGGCTAAGGCGACTCCAGGTGAAGATCCTTTACAACCAGCAACCAGTGTTCCTGAACCTGGCACGGTGATGTTGTTAGCCATGGGTCTATTTGGACTTGCTTTACGTAAGAACAAGCGCCAAGCATAATTTAACAGAACTCCTTTTTAGTTTAAAAATACGAAATACGCTGTATTTCGTATTTTTTTGTCTTTTTTTTGCTGCTTGTTCATTAGATACTGCTTGTTGAATCAATTGATTGTTCACGCGAAGTAAAGGAAATGCATGTTAAGAATGAATAAAACGATTATTGCTCTCACGCTGCTGTTAATGGGAAACGTTACCTTTGCCGACGAACAAACCAATAACTATGAACTGGCAGTTAAGGCTTATCAATTAGGTGACGAGAATGAAGCCTTCATTCATTTGAAAAATGCCTTAAAAGCAAATCCACAACATCTCTCTTCTAAATTGTTATTAGCTAAAGTGTATTTTAATGCAAATAACTTAGCTGCAGCAGAGGAGCAGTTAGAAGAAGCTTTATCTCTAGGTGCGGATATTAATCTGGTTCTCCCCTTGCTCGGTAACGTGCTATTGCTGCAAGGGAAAATTGACGCTGTGTTGGCGCTAGAGCAACGTTCTGCTGAGTTTTCAAAAAATAGTCAATTTGAATGGAAGCTATTACGTGGACGCATCTATTTACGCAAATCACAAGTTGAGCTCGCGAAGTTAGAATTTGAACAAGCACTGCAGTTAGCGCCGAATCAATCGAGTGCAATCAATACGCTGGCAACCCTTTATTTAGCTCAAAAGGAATACCTTTTAGCGGATAAATTAGTCACTCACTCCTTAGCAATTAACAATAATAATGAACGAACCTGGAAGTTGAAGGGTGATCTGGTCGCGGCTCAAGGCATGCTCGAGCAAGCTTTGGTGAGTTATGAACATGCTATTTCCATTGATCCAGAGGATCCTAAGATATTGCGTAGTTTGGTGATGACCAATCTTAAGTTGAATCGTCTTGAGCAAGCTAAGCATTACCTACAGCGTATTCAAAAACAAACCCCCAATGATCCGACTGCCATTCTGATCAATGCGACCTTACTCGCGAAGCAAGACGAATTTGAGCTTGCAGAGCAAAGCCTGGCCGAGTTATCCCAGAAAATTTCTGCAGCGGAAGGGAGTGAGTTAACTGACCCCAGTATGCTGCTGTTTATTCAAGGCGCATCGGAGTTTATTCGCCAGAATGATGAAAAAGCGCAACAGTATTTGAGTCAGTATTTGAAGGCAAAACCGAGTGACTTAGGGGCGACTCGAATGTTGGCCAAGGTTTACCTTCGCTCAGATCAGGCTTATAAATTGCAATTATTGCTACAAGATAATTTCGAATACATTCTTCCCGATCTGGGTTTATCAGCACAGTTGGTCTATTTGTATATTGAATCCGGACGAATTCGGGCGGCGCAACAAGCTTTTGAACAGATGCGGGCGTACCATAGTAAATCTAATTATATTGGTATTTTAGAAGCTGAGTTATTACGCGCGAGTGGGGAGCCTCAACAAGCATTTTTGCAGCTCACGTCTTTGCCTTATAGTGATGATCAATCGCCTTTAAAATGGTTGCAACTCAAAGGAGAGTTGGCTTTAGAAATTGATGATATAGATGCGGCGAAACTAAGCATCGATAGCCTGATTAAACGTAAGGTGAATACGACTCAGGCCCAAAATTTGATTGCCGCCTATTATATTAAGATGAATCAAGCTGATTTAGCTCTTCAATATCTAAATAAAGTATTAGCGAAAAGTCCAGAAAATATCAGTGCAATGTTTAATAAGGCGCTGATTTTTCAAACGAATAATGATCTTGACCAAGCCTTGACCATCTTTCAACAAATTCTAAAAATTGAACCTCAGCATTCACCGAGTCACTTAGTTGTCGCCCGTATTTACTTCCAACAACAAGCCTATGCTGATGCGACAGCTCAGCTAGATAAAGTATTGATATATGAGCCGGATAATCGTGTAGCGAAAGAGTTGAAATTAGATATTTATATGCAAACTCAACAATGGCCCTTAGCCTTAACTTTAGTGGAAAAGTTGAATAGAGAATATATTCTAAATGAGGCTTACCTGACTCGTTATGCCGAGATCTTGATACAATTAGAGCGCTATCAAGATACAGCCTACCCTTTAGGTTTGTTAGATAGTTTATGGAAGGAACAAGCCCCTAAACTGAAGTTGCTTGCAAGCTTGCAAGTAAGAGCGAAGGATCTTGATGGGGCGAAAGCGAGCTTGGCAAAAGCCCGCGCTTTAGCCCCAGAAGATATGTCAACCTTGCTCATGCAAGGGCAAATCGACTTGGCTCAAGCAAACATCGCCAGTGCTGAAGTTGTGGTGAGCCAATTGACAGAACAATTTGGTGAAAGCAGCGAATTATATGCTTTGCAAGGTGGCATATTTCTCGCTAAAGATGATCCCTTGGCTGCCCAGAAAGCTTATAGCCAAGCCTTGACTCTAAATAAATTTAATCGAGGTGCTGCAATTCATCTATATCAACTGGCGCAACAAAATATAGCAGTTGATGAGTTCACTGAACAGTTGGAAGGTTTACTTGATAACAGTTCGCAAATGGCTTGGCATCGCCGCTTGTTAGCCGATACTTATATGCGGCAAAAAAATTATGCCAAGGCCCAATCACACTATGAAGCCTTGCGTAAATTCCCAAGCCTAAAAGATGAGCCTAGTTTAATTAATAACTTGGCTAATATTTATGCGAAGAGTGATTTAGATAAGGCTTTTGCTTTGATCGAAATTAGCCTTCAACAAGGTAGTAAAAGTTCAGCGACGCTGGATACAATTGGTTGGATAGAAGCCCAGCGAAGTCACTTCGACCAAGCCTTGTTGTATTTGCGGGAAGCTTATACCACCGATTCCTCGGATCCAACGATTCGTTATCACCTTGCCTATGTTTTAGCCAAGCTAGGTCGTGTCACAGAGGCCAAAATTGAATTGAAATCGGCTTTGGCTATTGCGCAAAATTTTGCGGAATATGAAGACGCAAAACAATTGCTCAGCGATTTAGAAAAGAATAAAGCCTAATAAACAAAAGTCATCTGGGAGCGTCTTATACTCATAATCCGAGAGATGATACCCTCTCGGATTTTTTATTGCTGCTCCTTTGCCGTAACAGTGAATATTCGCCATGCGAGTGGGGCCATTAATCGCACTATTTAGTACATTCTTGGCGCTGTCGAATATGCAGCCTGTTGCGCGGGATCTGTCTGTTGAAGACGCTGTAAGTTTTTCAGCTTTACTTCGCAAAAGTAGATTTTTCGCTTGTCTACGGGTTTTTGATAACAAGAAAAACCGTTGTGCTATGCCATTTACTCTTTGAAATTAAATGGGGAAAAGGCTTAGCAAGTCCCAATAAGCACAGCCCAAGGAGCGGCTGGCGTAAATCGACTATTTGATTCGGCCAAACGAAGCAGGCCTAGAAATAAAAATGCCGTTCAAGAGCTATGAACGGCATGACTTGCTTGGTGAGCTTGCTAGTTGATCCGTTTGTACTTGATACGGTGCGGTTGAGCCGCAGCTTCACCAATGGTTTCTTTGAGCCACGCTTCATACTCGGTAAAGTTACCTGCATGGAAGTTCACCTGTCCCTCATCTCGGTAGTCGAGAATATGGGTAGCAATGCGGTCTAGGAACCAACGGTCATGTGAAATGACCATGGCACAGCCGGCAAACTCTAACAGTGCATTCTCCAGCGCACGTAGGGTTTCAATGTCTAAATCGTTGGTCGGTTCATCGAGCAGCAATACATTGCCACCCGCTTGTAATAACTTGGCTAAATGTAAACGCCCGCGCTCACCACCAGAGAGTTCTCCAACCCGTTTTTGCTGGTCGGAGCCTTTGAAGTTAAAACGTCCCACATAGGCTCGGCTTGGGATTTCGATATTACCGATCTTGAGAATATCGGAGCCTCCAGAGACCTCTTGCCAAACGCTTGCTTTATTGTCCATGTCATCACGAAACTGATCAACACTGGCAATTTGTACGGTATCTCCCACCTCGATATTCCCAGAATCTGCTTGTTCAACACCGGTAATCATTTTAAACAGAGTCGACTTACCTGCACCATTCGGTCCAATGATCCCAACAATAGCTCCCTTTGGAATGCTAAACGATAAGTCGTTAATCAGGACTCGACCATCGAAGGACTTACTGAGATTGGTAACATCAATCACCTTGTCGCCGAGTCGCTGGGCGGCAGGGATGAATAGCTCATTGGTTTCATTACGACTTTGGAAGCTTTGGTTATTTAGTTCTTCAAAACGAGCCATACGAGACTTACTCTTGCTTTGGCGACCTTTAGCATTAGAGCGAACCCATTCCAACTCTTTCTGAATCGATTTCATACGTGCTTTTTCTTGAGATGCTTCTTGGCTTAAGCGGTTTTCTTTTTGTTCTAGCCAAGAAGAGTAATTTCCTTCCCAAGGAATACCTTCACCGCGATCGAGTTCAAGGATCCAGCCAGCGACATTGTCGAGGAAGTACCGATCGTGGGTTACGGCAACAACGGTGCCTTCATAGTCATGTAAGAAACGCTCCAACCATGCGACGGACTCAGCATCCAAGTGGTTGGTTGGTTCATCGAGTAACAGCATGTCTGGTTTTTCTAGTAATAGTCGACATAAGGCGACGCGACGTCGCTCACCACCGGAAAGTTGTGCTATTTTTGCGTCCCAATCAGGGAGGCGTAATGCGTCGGCGGCACGCTCTAATTGGTTGTCGAGGCTATGCGCATCATGAGTGGCTAAGATAGCCTCCAATTCTCCTTGCTCTTGGGCGAGCGCATCAAAATCAGCGTCGGGTTCGGCGTAAGCTGCGTACACTTCATCGAGTCTAACTTGGGCGTTTTTAACCACCGCAACCGCTTCTTCTACAACTTCGCGAACCGTTTTGCTTAAATCCATTTGCGGTTCTTGAGGAAGGTAGCCAATTTTGGTCCCAGGGTTAGCACGGGCTTCACCTTCAATTTCAGTGTCGACCCCAGCCATAATGCGTAACAAGGTAGATTTACCTGCGCCATTTAAACCTAATACGCCAATTTTTGCGCCTGGGAAAAAGCTTAAGGAAATATTTTTTAGGATATGCTTTTTAGGGGGAACGATTTTACCAACACGGTTCATCGTATAAATAAATTGGGCCATTCGCCTTTCCTTTAAGATGTCTTAATAATTTGCTGTGTTTTGTAAAGATATAAACAGCTTCAATACCATAGGACGCTATGATACTGGCTTCGTTAAGGGATACTAGGGGAAGAATAATTTATTGTTTAAGTTTTTGAAGTGACATGATGGATCCTTCACGATGTTCTGAGCTTTATCATTTTCTTTATTCATTTAAAGCGTGTTCCAATTTATCGGTATTTAGTGTTATGTTTGTCATACATTTATCAGACTAAAGTTACTCATGAAACGAATGCTGTTTGCTTGCTTGGCTCTATGCTTAGCATTTTCTGCTGCTGCTCTCACCTATGACTTACCAAACGAAGGAAGCCGATTGATTGGCGGAAATCAGTGGCATACGGTACAAAAAGGTGAAACTGTTGCGATGATTGCCGAACATTATCAAGTCGGTTTTTTAGCGATGATGGCTGCCAATAAAAAGGTGGATCCCTTTCTCCCCAAACCGGGTACCAAGTTGTTGATCCCCACCCAAATTCTGTTACCGAATGCAGAATATCAAGGGGTGGTGGTTAACTTGGCTGAATTACGTTTGTACTATTTTCATCCTGATTCGCGCAAAGTAGATGTTTTTCCTATTGGCATCGGTCGGATCGGCAGAGAAACGCCGGAGATGAAAACCGTGGTTAGCCAAAAACGTGAAAAACCAACCTGGACTCCAACCCAAAATATCCGTAATGAATATGCAGCCAAAGGGGTGATTTTGCCAAAAGTGGTGCCAGCTGGGCCCGAAAATCCTCTCGGTGAATATGCATTAAGGCTTGCCTATGGAAGCGGCGAGTATTTAATCCATGGAACTAACAAAGAGTTTGGTGTGGGCTTAAGAGTGAGCTCTGGTTGTATTCGTTTATTTCCTAAGGATATCGAGTATTTATTTAAGCAGGTCGCGCTAAACACACCAGTCAGGATTATAGATCAATCTATCAAACATTCTGCTGAGCCCAATGGCGAATATTTACTTGAAGTACACCAACCTTTAAATCGTTCGATAGAAGAAGTACATCAAGCTACTTCTTTGAAGCTGACTCGCGAAGATATAAAGTTTGTGACGCAAACTGGCGTGGATAGTGCCATTGTGAATCAAGCGCTGAAAAATCAGCAAGGGATTGCCCTGTTGGTCGGCGAAAAACGCGGATAAAAAAAGGTGATGCTAAGCATCACCTTTGACTACATCAGCAGTTACTTACTTAGTGTAAGAAGATGCGATGTTGTTAATACGTTCGTTGGCACGCATCGCTTCAGCTTTTGCTTGATCAGCACTCATTTGAGCTGATTTGATGTCGCCACTTAAAGAGCTTTGCTCAGTACGAAGAGCTGCAACTTCGTTAGACAAGGCGTCTACTTTGTCGCTTAAAGATTGTACGTTGTTTTCTAGAGCTGTGGTGTTAGTACAACCCGCTAGTAAAATAGTAGAAGCAATAGCGCCTGCAACTAAAAACTTATTCATGGTAAGTCCGTCCTTTTTTATCAATTCTAGCGATCGATATTAGATCGTCGATTTGTTTATGCAAAGCCATTCACTGCGAGCAGTGAGCCGCTGCTATGATTATGGCTCAATAATATCAAGCTGCAAGCCTTTGTTGATAAAAGCAAAAGAAAATTGTGTGTAATACAGGTATTTAAGTCTCCCGGTAACAACTTATTAACATATTGATGGAGCCTTTCAAAAAATATGTTAATACAAACGCATTGTTCAGATTTTGTGAATATTGGCAACTTTATTTAAGCCGCTTTATCAACTCTCTAAGCATAGACATCAAGTATTCGCTAAGCCACGCACTGCGTTGTGCTTAGCAAGATGAAAAATGTTTATTGGCGTAAAAGTTAAGTCGCAAGCGTTCTGCTACTGAGTTGCAGGCACTGAAATGCCCGCTTGTTCCCCTTGCTGGTTGAGCTAAGTGGATTTTTATTGAGCTAGGAGATATGTAGCTTGCTTCATCTGCGTTAACCTTGGTCGCTGTTCTTTGTAAAAAGGTTGCTACTGCAGTTTACTCGTGTTTCGGCTGATTGCCGTTGTGCGTAGATTGATCGACAATGCCGATGATTTGCATCATCTGCTTTGTTTAAATGCCATCATGACAGATGCTTAATCGTCCTTAAATAGTCTGAGCGGGTATAGCTAATTAGCTTTTGTTAGAAGTTTTTTAAAGGTGAATAAATTTCATAAACTTTAAAGCAAGTGAGTAAAAAATTGCTTATTCTCGCTAGAAATCTCATCATACTTCGGTGAAGATGAGTGAAGTATTGGCTTGAATGCTCCTTTGTGGTGACCGTTTATAAGCTAAAATTTTACTGTGATCTGTAAGGGACTCAGGTTAGAATGCGCCTTCGCAAAATCACCCACCAACATGTTATATAAGAGTCAGGAGATACTGATGTTAAAGCGTGATATGAATATCGCCGATTACGATGCCGAACTATGGCAAGCCATTACGAAAGAAGAAGTTCGCCAAGAAGAGCATATCGAATTGATTGCTTCTGAGAACTATGCCAGCCCACGTGTAATGGAAGCACAAGGCTCTTACCTCACTAACAAGTACGCTGAAGGTTACCCTGGTAAGCGTTACTATGGTGGTTGTGAGTATGTTGACCAAGCAGAAATGCTCGCGATTGAGCGTGCAAAAAAATTGTTTGGTGCCGATTATGCTAACGTTCAACCTCACGCTGGTTCACAAGCAAACTCAGCTGTTTTTATGGCTTTACTGAATGCGGGTGATACGGTTTTAGGAATGAGCTTAGCGCACGGTGGTCATTTAACTCACGGTGCGAGCGTTAGCTTCTCTGGTAAAATCTATAATGCTGTTCAGTATGGCATTAATCCAGAAACTGGTGAGTTAGATTATGAAGAAGTTGAGCGCTTAGCAAAACAACATAAACCTAAAATGATTATAGCTGGTTTCTCTGCATATTCAGGGGTCGTTGATTGGCAACGCTTCCGTGATATCGCGGATCAAGTCGGAGCTTACCTATTTGTAGATATGGCCCACATTGCTGGTTTGGTCGCTGCAGGTTTATATCCAAACCCAGTGCCAATTGCTGATGTGGTGACAACCACAACGCATAAAACTTTAGCGGGTCCGCGCGGTGGTTTGATTTTGGCTCGTGCTAACGAAGCCATTGAGAAAAAGCTAAATTCATCGGTATTTCCCGGTGGTCAAGGTGGTCCTTTGATGCATGTGATCGCTGCTAAAGCGGTCGCTTTTAAAGAAGCGATGGAGCCAGAGTTCAAGCAATACCAACAGCGCGTCTTAGATAACGCTAAAGCGATGGTTGCGGTGATGCAAGAGCGTGGTTATAAAATCGTGTCAAATGGTACTGAAAACCATTTGTTCTTGGTCGATTTAATCGACAAAGATATTACGGGCAAAGATGCTGACGCAGCTCTGGGTCGCGCCAATATTACGGTGAACAAAAACTCGGTGCCAAATGATCCTCGTTCACCTTTTGTGACCAGTGGTTTACGTATTGGTACTCCAGCAATTACTCGTCGCGGTATTGATGTCGCAGCTGCAAAAGAGCTTGCGGGCTGGATGTGTGATGTACTGGATAATTTACAAGATGATACTGTTATTGAGCGTGTCAAAGGCCAAGTGTTAGAACTTTGCCAACGTTTCCCTGTCTATGGTTAAGTAGCCAGTGAAATAGTTAGGGACTAACAGTGTTAAAAAAGGAGGCTTTGAGCCTCCTTTTTTTATTGGTGTGAAAAATAGACTTTGTTGTCAACAACTACTATTGTTTAATTTATTACTAGTGGGTTGAGTTCAGTAATGATACTACTTTATTATTGGTGCTATTTTTGCTTGTTATCTCAAATAGTAAGGAACAGTCAAATTACTACCGTGGTTGGTCAATTCTAAGAGAGAGAAATGTAATGGATATGAGCACTTTAAAAAATGCAAAGCGTTTGGTGATCCTACAGTTGTTTATTTGGGGGGCTTTTATGTTGTTAGTGCTTGCTAATTAGCGAAGGTAAACCGCTATCGTGCATTTTTATATGTGCAGTCTAGCTATTTTCGTCGAGCTGCTTGCATACGGCGGCGTTCGCTATCCTACTCTTTAACTTTCAGTCTTCGGGTTCGAGCCTTACAGGTTTATGTCTCGTAGGTTAAACTATGCATCTTCATTGTATCAATGCCTCGTATTTAGAATTAATCATGCGGTGATATTTTTAGCTGGCTAATTATTTTGCCGTGATCAAAGCTACGCTATCCCAATGGCCTTACTACCAGAGCTTGTTGCTCTTTATAAACATGTAATTCTTATCCTTCTCAGGGTGGGCGAGAGCGTGAATGCCGATTCATTGAGCAAGGTGATTGTGTTGCCATCAATATTTGAAACCGACTGTGTAAATTATCCATTTAGTGTGCAACTACTGTTTGAGCATCGATCAGAGTCAGCTCCAATAAAGTTGGCTTCCTCCTTGGTGATTCTTTTAATAAGAGGATTACTTTTGGTCGAACTGGAGTGAGTAAAGCTTATAGTCAAATATACTCGTAATAGTGGTAAGCATATTCTAAATATATCTAGTTAGTTGATGCTGTGCTTGGAATCGTTGAGTTGTGAGCATTATTATTTGGCTAAATATAGGTATTTACTGTTGTAGATGAGCGCTATTTTGGAACGAGCTGATAAACTATGTATGGTGTGATTCATCAGTGCGAATGATTTTAAGCTGCAAAATATTCCTCACTTAGCTTATAGCGAGCCTGTACCTTCGTTGCCTAACCGGATAAAATCACGGCAGGTTTTTTAAAGGTTATGCGCATGTACTGTCCATTTTGTTCCGCTCATGAAACTAAAGTTATTGATTCTCGTTTGGTTGCTGATGGCCACCAAGTGCGCAGACGTCGAGAATGTTTAGAGTGTCATGAGCGTTTTACCTCATTTGAAGTCGCGGAACTGGTGATGCCCCGAGTTATCAAAGGCAACGGTATTCGCGAACCTTTTAATGAAGAGAAAATGCGCTCAGGTATGATGCGCGCGCTAGAAAAGCGTCCTGTGAGTGTTGATCAGGTTGAACAAGCGGTGAACAAAATAAAGTCTCACCTTCGAGCCACTGGTGAGCGAGAAGTCGAGACCAAACTGATTGGTAAGGTGGTGATGGAGCAGTTGATCATGTTGGATAAAGTCGCTTATGTGCGGTTTGCATCGGTTTATCATTCTTTTGAAGACATTAAAGAGTTTAGCGAAGAGATTGCTAAGTTGGAAAAGTAGCGAATGTTTTCTGCACTTGATTGTCAATTTATGGCTCGGGCGATAGCCTTAGCGAAGCTGGGCCGATATACCACGGCACCAAATCCTAACGTTGGTTGTGTCATTGTTAAAGATGGTCGTATCATCGGTGAAGGTTACCATCGACAAGCGGGTCAAGGACACGCTGAGGTAAACGCAGTTACGGATGCAAAACAAGCCGGTTTCAGCCTTGATGGCGCGTGTTGTTATGTCACCTTAGAACCTTGTAGCCATGTAGGTCGAACTGGTTCTTGTGCTGCCATGATCGTCGAGCTAGGGATCACGGAAGTGGTAATTGCTATGATTGATCCCAACCCACAAGTGGCGGGCAAGGGAATTGCCATGCTCGAACAGGCAGGCGTTAAGGTTCGTCTTGGCTTAATGGAATCGGCGGCTCGTGCGTTAAATCCTGGCTTCTTGAGCCGAGTTGAGCGAAAGCGACCCTTTGTACGCTTAAAGCTAGCGGGTTCTATCGATGCTAAAACGGCATTAGCCAATGGTGAAAGTCAGTGGATTACCTCGACTCATGCCCGCAGTGATGTGCAACGAGAGCGGGCTGCTAGTCACGCTATATTATCCACTGCAACAACTGTCATTCGGGATAACGCAAGTTTAAATGTACGTCATCATCAACTGGGCAGCTTGGCTGAACAGCTCGATCGATCGACCTTACGCCAGCCGCTTAGGGTGATTATCGATCGTCAGCAACGCTTGAACTCTGCGCCAAAAACACTGGATATTTTTAAGGACCCATCATCGCTATGCTTGGCTGGGTTTGCTGAGCAAAACCAACTTGATGTGGCGAAACAATTCACAATTGCTAAGGGTGAGCATTGGTTAGAGCGCCTTATGGCAGCTTTAGCTTCCGCGGAGATTAATGACTTGTGGGTCGAAGCTGGGGCCAGTTTGGCGGCAGCTTTACTCAAAGCAAATTTGGTTGACCAGTTGATTGTTTATCAGGCGGGGCTACTGATGGGCGCGGATGCTCAAAGTTTGGTGGCTCTTAACGGATACCAACAGATGAAGCAGCTTCAATCTTGGCGTTGCCTAGATATTCGTCGTATTGGTCCAGACACAAAAACCATCTGGGTTCCCCAGAATGAGGAAGCGTAATAATAATGTTTACTGGTATCATTGAAGCTCTCGGTGAAATAAAGAGCTTGGAGCATCGTCAGGGTGATGTACGTTTGAGAATTGCCTGCGCCAAGCTAAATATGGAAGATGTTTGTTTAGGGGATAGTATTGCAGTTAACGGGATTTGTTTAACTGTGGTTGAGTATGGCGGACAATATTTTTGTGCAGATGTCTCAACTGAAACCTTGAGTCTAACTTCTTTAGCTGGTTGTAAGCAGGGTGATAAAGTGAACTTGGAAAAGGCGATGTTAGCCACAAGTCGCTTTGGGGGACATATTGTTAGTGGACATGTGGATGGTTTAGCCGAAGTACTTAGTATTAGTCCTAGTGCCCGTGCGGTGAACATTTGGCTACAAGTCCCCAAGGATCTCGCGCGTTATATTGCCCATAAGGGTTCGGTCACTGTCGATGGCATTAGTCTCACGGTGAATGAGGTCAATCAGCAACAGTTGCGCCTGACTATCATTCCGCATACAGCTGAACAAACAACCATTGCAAATTGGTCTGTAGGTCAAAAAATTAACTTGGAAGTCGATGTCATCGCTCGCTATGTGGAGCGATTATTTGGTTACGCAGAAGAGAATAAATCATCATCGAAGATCGATGCTGCATTTCTAGCGCAACATGGTTTTGTGAAATAAAGCGGTGCCTAGTGCTCCAAAGGCTAGCACGCTAAATAGGCCCCCTTATTAAGTTTAGAAGGTTTGTTATGTCATTAAGCAGTATTGAAGAAATTATTGAAGATTTACGCCATGGAAAAATGGTGGTGCTCATGGATGATGAAGATCGTGAGAACGAAGGCGATATTATTATGGCCGCAGACATGGTGACCCCAGAAGCGATCAATTTTATGGCTACCCATGGTCGCGGTCTAATTTGTTTACCCATGACGAGACAGCGTTGTCAGCAATTAAAATTGCCACTGATGGTGGATGTAAACACCGAACAATTTTCAACTAATTTTACCGTTTCTATTGAAGCGGCAGAAGGTGTAACTACCGGCATTTCAGCCGCCGATCGTGCTCGCACTGTGCAAGCCGCCGTGGCTGCGAATGCTGGGCCTGCGGACATCGTGATGCCTGGGCATATCTTTCCTTTAATGGCCCAAGAAGGTGGGGTGCTAACCCGTGCCGGGCATACTGAAGCGGGGGTCGATCTCGCGCGTTTAGCCGGGCGAGAACCAGCAGCGGTGATTGTTGAAGTTTTGAATCAAGATGGCAGCATGGCTCGTCGCCCAGATCTAGAAGTGTTTTGCCAGCAACATGGTTTAAAAATAGGCACAATCGCTGACTTAATCGAATATCGTAACAATCATGAAACCACCATTGAGCGAGTAGCTGAGTGTGAAATGCCAACCCGTTACGGTAATTTCAAATTGATTAGCTACCGAGATACCATCGATAACAAAGTTCATTTTGTGATGCAAGCGGGTGAAGTACAAGCCGAGCAAGCAAGCCTAGTGAGAGTTCATTTACATAATCCTTTCAGCGACTTACTGGCAAGTGATCGGGCCGGGAAAATGAGTTGGCCACTTGATAAAGCCTTAGCCAAAATCGCCGATGAGAAAGGGATATTAGTATTACTGAGTACCGACGATAATGGTGATAATTTGCTTGAACAGGTGAAAGCTTTTGCTTTGCAAGATATCGGTGAAACACCAGCCCCAAAAGAAGCTCAAAGTGCTTCGCGAATGGTGGGCGTTGGTTCGCAGATTTTAGCTGATCTTGGGGTAAGTAAAATGCGCTTGTTGAGTTCACCTAAGCGTTATCACGCCCTCTCTGGGTTTGGCCTTGAGGTGGTTGAATATATCGACCAAGAATAGCTCGCACAAATTTGAGCAAATGAATTAAATTACCAGTCTATCCTTATTGTTGTGCTAGAATAGCGCGATTTTTTTGATGGACTCAAAGAAAAGGCAAAAGATTTATGAAAGTAATAGAGGCAAATTTAGCGGCTCCGAATGCTAAAGTCGCGATTGTTATTGCTCGTTTTAACAGCTTCATTAATGAGAATTTGTTATCAGGGGCTGTGGACACATTGACCCGCCAAGGTGGTTTGAATGACGATAATATTACCGTTGTTCGCGTCCCGGGCGCTGTAGAAATTCCTTTAGCAGCCAAGCGTATCGCCGCATCTAAAAAGTACGATGCAATTATTGCTTTAGGTACCGTGATTCGTGGCGGTACTTACCACTTTGAACTGGTGTCTAATGAATGTCATAAGGGCTTGGCTCAAGTGATGTTGGAGTTTGATATTCCGGTATCGTTTGGAGTGTTAACTACCGAGTCTATTGAACAGGCGATTGAACGCGCTGGTACTAAAATGGGTAATAAAGGTACTGAAGCCGCCCTAAGCGCTTTAGAAATGATTAACTTAGTTAATCAGATAGAAGTTTAAATTGAGGATCTCTCTGTGAAACCAGCTGCACGTCGTAAAGCTAGGCAATTTGCTACTCAGGCAATTTATCAATGGCAAGTGACCAAGGACAGCGTTGCTACTATCGAACATCAGTTCTTAACCGAACAGGATATGAGTAAAGCCGATGTTCCTTATTTTTCTACTTTAATTGCTGGTGTTGTTGGCAATAGTGATAAGCTGGATGCAGCGATGAGTTCATCGTTATCGCGTAAGTTAGAAGAGTTAGATTTAGTTGAACACGCAATTTTATTGATTGGTGTTTATGAGTTGTTGATGGTAACCGATGTTCCACCCAAAGTGGTCATCAATGAAGCGATTGAACTCGCAAAGTCTTTTGCTGCCGAAGATAGCCATAAATTTGTGAATGGCGTATTAGATAAAGTACTTCGTTTACAACAATTTAAGTCATAGTTTTATGCGTTCTTCGTCACCTCTTGGTGAATTTGATATTATCGAAAAGTATTTCCAGCAAAGTAAGTTGCGCCAAGATGTATTGCTTGGTGTTGGCGACGATGCGGCGCTGGTGATACCCGCAGAAAACAGTCAGATTGCAATCTCAACCGATACCTTGGTTGAAGGCGTACATTTTTTCTCTGATATTCCTCCGCATGCTCTCGGCCATAAAGCTCTCGCTGTGAATTTGAGTGATATGGCAGCGATGGGAGCGGAACCGCGTTGGGTGACTCTGGCTATCACTTTACCGGGTGTAGATGAAGCTTGGTTAGAGCAGTTTTGCAGCGGATTCTTTGACTTGGCCGAATACTTTAATGTCAGTTTAATTGGTGGTGATACGACCAAGGGGCCATTAAGTATTACGGTGACTGTTCATGGTATTGTTCCTGCAGGAAAAGCCTTATATCGCAGTGGTGCTAAGCCCGGAGACCGAGTTTATGTTACCGGGAGTCTGGGTGACTCGGGCCTTGCATTAGCGCATTTACAGCAGCAATTGTCTTTGACGCCTCAACAATTAGAGTTGAGTTTAAAACGACATTATTATCCTCTTCCTCGGGTATTAGCAGGTTATGGTTTACGTGATGTAGCTAGCGCAGCGATCGATATTTCTGATGGTTTATATAATGACTTGCAACATATTCTTAGACAGAGTCACTGTTCAGCGACTTTGAATTTGGAGCATATCCCTATGTCAGAAACGCTTAGCGAAGCGGTTGGGGTCGATCGGGGTTTACAATTTGCTTTAACTGGCGGAGAAGACTACGAGTTATGCTTTACCGTGCCAGAATCTAACAAGGGCTCCTTAGAAACCGCTTTAGCCTATAGTGGTGTTCCCTACACGGTGATTGGCCAATTAGCTCCCGGTACCGGTGAAATTAGACTGCACTACCAAGAGCAACCCTATCATCTGGAAGGGCTGGGTTGGGATCATTTTAGTCATGAAAACAAATAAGTCGTACTAATGGATAATCCTGTCGCTAAATTAAATTTACGTCACCCCTTACATTTGTGTGCGGTGGGTTTAGGCAGTGGTCTTGCCCCTAAAGCACCCGGTACTTTTGGTACCTTGGCGGCGATTCCTTTCTACCTATTGCTCGCCCAATTACCGTTATGGCTATATTTGGCTGTATTGTTATTGTCGTTTATTTTCGGTATTTGGTGTTGCAATAAGGCGAGTCAAGCAATGGGCGTGCATGATCATGGCGCCATTGTTTGGGATGAGTTTGTCGGCTACTGGATTACCATGATTGCAGTACCACTTTCTCCGCTGGCGGTGGGTTTAGGTTTTGTGCTGTTTCGAGTCTTCGATATATGGAAACCTTGGCCGATTAAACTACTTGATAAAAAGGTACACGGTGGCTTTGGGATCATGATTGATGATGTGTTAGCGGGTATTTTTGCGGCCATTTGTTTACAACTCATACTCCCTGTATTCGCTTAATACGCCTTCAGTCATACTTCTTGTGCCAGCTATCGCTATTGTTGAACCGAAGCAGACAAGCAAAGTAGCATGCGCATAAAATCTACCTTCTTCCTAAGGTTTGAGTATATACTCTATTTTGGACGTCAGTTGTTCAATAACTATGGCGCTACGTCACTCGTAAAATCTCATATTTATTTCAATTTTTCCAAACCAGTATTCAGTTTATTTTTATATCAAAACCTCATAACTATATTCCGCATTGCATAAATATGATGATATATCGAATCTATAATCACTTTATCTGTTTGTTTTAGCTTTTACTATATAAAATCCTGTATATGCTATTTACAGCGGCAGATAAAAATACTAGTTTAATATGGCAAAAAAGCGGAACGGGCTTGTTTAAGCCTAGCCTTACCATAAAATGAGTTTTTTTTGTGAGCTAAGGAGTAGGCTTAACAAAAACTAAAATTATTGGTCTATTCGCAAACACACTGAAATGTGACCATAAAGGTCACAGCTATGACATGATGTCACATGGAGAATCATAATGAAGAAAGGATTAGCGAAGCTGTCTTTAGCATTAGTTGCTGGCGCAGTAGCTATGAGCGTACAAGCTCAAACATTTGTCTTCTGTTCTGAAGGCAGTCCAGAAGGGTTTAACCCCAGTTTATATACTGCAGGAACTACGTTTGATGCGTCGTCTAAGACCATTTTCAACCGTTTGGTTGAGTTTGAGAACGGTACAACCAATGTAATCCCTGCTTTGGCTGAATCATGGGATGTGTCGGAAGATGGTTTGGAATACACCTTTCATTTACGCAAAGGGGTGAAATTCCATACCCAGAAGAAAGGTTTTAAGCCGACTCGCGATTTTAACGCTGATGATGTGGTCTTTAGCTTCGAGCGTCAGGATGATCCAAATCATCCTTACCATAAAGTCTCCGGTGGCTCTTATGAGTATTACAGCGGTATGGGCATGGAAGAATTGGTGAAAGAAATCGTCAAAGTAGATGATTACACCGTGAAGTTTGTACTAAGCAAACCAGAAGCACCATTCATCGCTAACCTTGCGATGGATTTCGCGTCAATTTTCTCAGCTGAGCAAGCCGATGCGCTGATGAAGGCGGGAACGCCAGAAAAACTGGATCTTGACCCAGTAGGCACTGGTCCTTTCCAAAAAGTACAGTATCAAAAAGACTCGTTAATTCGTTACGTTGGCAATAAAGAATACTGGAACGGCGCACCGGCTATCGACCGTTTAGTCTTCTCCATTACGCCTGATGCCTCAGTGCGTTACGCTAAGCTAAAAGCGGGTGAGTGTCATGTGATGCCTTATCCTAACCCTGCCGATGTTGAGCAGATGAAGAAAGATCCGGATATTAATCTATTAAGTCAGGAAGGTTTGAACATTGGTTTCTTGGCCTTTAATACTCAAAAAGCACCGTTTGATAATGTGAAAGTTCGTAAGGCTCTAAGTCTTGCAGTGAACAAACAAGCGATTATCGATGCGGTCTTCCAGGGTAGCGGTAAAATCGCGAAGAACCCAATTCCACCAACAATGTGGTCTTATGACGAAGACACCGTTGATTATCCATATGATCCAGTGAAGGCGAAAGCGTTGTTGGCGGAAGCCGGTGTTACTAATCTAAAAACTAATATTTGGGCGATGCCTGTTCAGCGTCCATATAACCCTAATGCACGTCGTATGGCCGAGATTATCCAAGCCGACTGGGCGAAAATTGGTGTTAAGGCTGACATTGTTAGTTACGAGTGGGGGGAATACCTCAAGCGTACCAAGCAAGGTGAGCATGATACTGCCTTACTAGGCTGGACTGGCGATAATGGTGACCCAGATAACTTCCTAGGTGTGTTGTTAAGCTGTGATGCGGTTGGCGGTAGTAACCGTGCCATGTGGTGTTACAAACCCTTTGACGATATAATCAACAAAGCGAAGCAACTATCGGTTCAAGCGGATCGCGCTAAACTTTACAAACAAGCACAGAAAATCTTCAAAGAGCAGGCGCCGTGGTTAACCATCGCCCACTCGGTGGCTTACAAGCCAATTCGTAAAGAAGTTCAAGGCTTTAAAGTTGACCCTCTTGGCGGTCATTACTTCTATGGCGTGTCACTAAAATAGCCATATCGAAGGGGCTGGATTCAGCCCCTTTCCTTCCTTCAGACACAGAGCTGTAGTTATGTTCCAATTTATTATAAAAAAAATGATGTTGGTGGTTCCCACTTTCATCGGCATTACTCTTCTTACTTTCACGCTGATCCGGATGATACCTGGTGATCCTATCGAAGTGATGGCAGGGGAAAGAGGCGTGTCACCTGAGCGTCACGCAGCCTTGCGTGCCGAATTAGGCTTAGACCAACCCTTGTTGGTCCAATACTTTGATTATGTAAAAAACATTGCGAGTGGTGACCTTGGCCGTTCATTAATTACCAAGACACCCGTTACCGAAGAATTTCTTACGCTGTTTCCAGCGACTGTGGAATTAGCTTCTTGTGCAGCCTTGTTCGCTATTTTTGTGGGGCTGCCCTGCGGAATTATTGCGGCGGTCAAACGAGGGTCGATATTTGACCACTCGGTGATGACCTTTTCCTTAACCGGTTATTCGATGCCGATTTTTTGGTGGGCCTTACTATTAATGCTGGTTTTTTCGGTTAACCTCGGCATTACCCCTGTCTCCGGCAGGCTTGACGTGACCTATTGGATTGATGAAGTCACCGGTTTCATGTTAATTGATACCCTGTTGTCGGGTGAAGAGGGGGCTTTTGCTTCTGCTGTGCATCATTTAATTTTACCTAGTATTGTACTTGGCACCATCCCGATGGCGGTGATTGCCCGGATGACTCGCTCGTCAATGCTTGAAGTATTAGGTGAAGACTATATTCGAACCGCCCGTTCCAAGGGAATGGCACCGATGCGGGTGATCGTGGTTCATGCCTTACGTAATGCACTGATTCCGGTGATTACCGTGATTGGCTTGCAGGTGGGGATCTTACTCTCAGGAGCGATTTTAACCGAAACTATTTTCGCTTGGCCGGGGATTGGAAAATGGCTCATCGAATCGATCGGTCGACGTGATTACCCTGTCGTTCAAGGGGGCATTCTAATCGTGGCGACGATCATTATTCTGGTCAACTTGTTGGTCGACATTCTTTACGGCGTGGTAAACCCACGGATCCGTCACGGCAAATAGCGGAGTACTGTTAATGTCTGAACAAACTGTTCGCCCTGAAGTGACAGGGCCAAAAGTACAAACCCCCTTACAGGAATTTTGGAGCTATTTTAGCCAGAATACCGGTGCGGTGATTGGTTTGATTTTCATTGTCTCGATGATCTTGCTTGCGATATTCGCGCCGCTGATTGCTCCCCATTCGCCTTTCGAGCAATATCGGGATGCCTTATTAATACCCCCATCTTGGGCAGAAGGTGGCAATAGCACTTATCTACTGGGGACCGATGCGGTGGGACGAGATATTTTATCGCGTTTAATTCACGGTGCTCAGTTGTCGTTATTTATTGGCTTCCTGGTGGTGACGCTCTCCTTAGGTTTTGGCGTACTATTCGGTTTAATTGCTGGTTTCTATCGCGGGGTGGTAGAAACGATCATCATGCGGGCGGTGGACATTATGCTGGCCATGCCCAGTTTATTGTTAGCGATTGCGATTGTGGCTATCTTAGGCCCCAGTATCTTTAACGCGGCGATGGCGATTGCGATTGTTTCGATGCCTCACTATGTTCGCTTGGCTCGCGCCTCGACCATTGCTGAGCTCAATAAAGATTATGTGATCTCTTCGCGGGTTGCTGGCGCAGGTTCTTTTCGTTTGATGTTTATTACCATTTTACCTAATTGTTTGGCTCCGCTGATTGTGCAAGCAACGTTGGGCTTTTCAAATGCCATTTTAGATATGGCTGCTTTAGGCTTCCTTGGTTTGGGTGCTCAGCCACCGACGCCAGAATGGGGAAGTATGTTGGCGGATGCATTACAGTTTGTGCAAAGTGCTTGGTGGGTGGTGACCTTCCCTGGACTGGTGATCTTACTGACGGTGTTAGCCTTTAATTTAATGGGTGATGGCTTACGTGATGCCCTCGATCCGAAACTGAAGCAGTAGGAGATGAATCCGTGTCTTTATTAGAAGTGAACAACCTCACTGTTGAATTCGGTGATGGCCCCAATCCTTTTCGTGCAGTAGACCAAGTGGCTTACAGTGTTGAAAAAGGTGAAATTGTTGGGATTGTAGGGGAATCAGGTTCCGGTAAAAGTGTTAGTTCCTTGTCGATCATGGGGCTGATTGATTACCCAGGAAAAGTGAGTGCTGATACCTTGAAGTTTGAAGACCAAGACTTATTAGCGATGTCGGAAAATAAACGCCGCGCGATTACCGGGGCTGAGATCGCGATGATCTTTCAAGAGCCAATGTCGAGTCTCAACCCTTGTTATACGGTTGAATTCCAGATTAGCGAAGCGCTGAAAATTCACCAAAGTGGTAATAAGAAGTGGCGTCGCCAGCGGGTGATTGAACTGTTGGATCAGGTGGGGATCCCCGATCCTGAGTCACGTTTAAAAACTTACCCTCACCAACTCTCTGGTGGGATGAGCCAACGAGTGATGATTGCGATGGCGATTGCCTGTGATCCCAAATTGTTAATCGCCGATGAACCCACTACCGCATTAGATGTGACAATTCAGGCGCAAATTGTTGATCTGTTATTAGATCTACAAAAACAAAAAAATATGGGCCTAGTGTTGATTACTCACGATCTTGCTTTAGTCGCCGAATCAGCCCATCGGGTGATTGTGATGTATGCAGGGCAAGTGGTCGAAACTGGTCCTGCCGATGCTATTTTTTCGAATCCTAAACACCCATACACGCAGGCCTTGCTTCGCTCGTTGCCGGAGTCCTCTGCTGGTAAGGCGCGTTTAGATGCCTTACCCGGAGTGGTTCCCGGTGCCTTTGATCGTCCGGTTGGCTGTTTGCTCAATCCTCGCTGCGCCTATGCGAGCGATCGTTGCCGCAATGAACGACCGACGATGCTGCACGATGGCGAGCGTCAGGTGCGTTGTTTCACCCCCCTAGATGATGCTGGGAGACCAAGTGCATGAGTGACAGTATTATGAAAGCCGCAGCACTGAGTACTGTGAACACTAAGCTTGAAGTATTGGAGCCTGTGTTGTCAGTGAATGCTGTGAAAAAACATTATCACGTGAAAGCAGGGATGTTTAAGCCCGATGCGACGGTGAAAGCCCTCGATGGTGTAAGCTTTGAATTGGCGAAAGGGAAAACCTTGGCGGTGGTGGGAGAGTCGGGCTGTGGTAAGTCGACCTTAGCCCGAGTATTGACCATGATCGAAACCCCCACTGCTGGTGAGTTGTGTTTTGATGGTAAAGACATCTTAAGCTTAGGTAAAGATGCAGCGAAGGCGCTACGGCAGAAGATCCAAATCATCTTTCAGAATCCCTATGGTTCGCTCAATCCGCGTAAGAAGGTTGGAACGATCTTAGAAGAACCGTTATTGATTAATAGCAGTATGAGCAAGTCTGAACGTAAACAAAAAGCACAAGCAATGCTTGCTAAAGTTGGTTTACGTCCCGAGCATTACGATCGTTACCCGCACATGTTCTCGGGTGGACAACGGCAACGTATCGCGATTGCTCGTGGTTTAATGCTCGATCCAAAGGTGGTGGTTGCCGATGAGCCAGTTTCTGCCTTAGATGTGTCGGTACAGGCACAGGTACTTAATCTGATGATGGATCTGCAAGAGGAGATGGGCTTAAGTTATATCTTTATTTCTCATGACTTATCGGTAGTGGAACACATCGCTGATGAAGTGATGGTGATGTACCTTGGGAAAGCGGTTGAATATGCTAGTTGTGAAGAGTTGTTTGCCAATCCCAAACATCCCTATACTCAGGCTTTGTTGTCGAGTACACCGCGGCTAAACCCGGCGCATCGTCGAGAGAAGATAAAGCTGGAAGGGGAATTACCCTCACCGCTAAATCCGCCTGTGGGCTGCGCTTTCCATGCGCGTTGTCGTTATGCTAAGGAACGTTGTTACGCCGAGCAACCGTCGTTGGTTGTTGATGGTCTAGCTCAGGTAGCTTGTTTTGCTCGAGAAGAGGGGCGAATAGCCTAAGTTATTTGAAAACCATGAAAAGCGGGCGAGTCCCGCTTTTTTTATTGCTTAATCCGGTGTAACTTAGCCAGAAAGCTAAGAAAGCCATTAGGATCTCCGATTGCGTAGTCGTTACAAAGCAAGATTAAAGCATTTAGGCTTGATGCTAGTGTTAAGCTGTATTGGGCTGACTCAGGTAGAAGCCAAATTATTAGTTTGGGGGACCGCGTTTCAGACAAGGCCAAGCGCTATCGTGGACGAAGTTGACGCCAATAGTAACTTCATGAATCATCTATTATTTGATCCACTTTTTTTACTCGATCAACAGGGCCGAGTAACCCCGCGTTTGGTGACTAAATGGAAAGTTATTTCGCCAACCCAGATCCAATTTCAGTTACGGGAAAATGTGGATTTTCATTCTGGAAACCGCTTAAGCGCAGAGGATGTAGCATGGACCTTTGAACAATTACGTTATCTGCCCCACCTACAAGCACTATTTGCCCCCATTAAGAGCATCACTGCGCTTAACCAATTACAGTTTGAAGTTCGCACCTATCGACCATTTTCAGAACTTATACAAAGGCTTAGTTTTATTTTTCCGGCGGATAAGCAGTTCTATTTATCCCATTTAGAGGAAGGTTCTGAATCATCAGAGCAGTTACCAATTGTATCGGGCACTGGACCATTTAAGTTAAGTCGCTATGTGCCAGGAATTGTGACGGAGTTTAGTCTTAACTCTGACTATTGGCGGGCGAATCGAGGCAACATTACTCAAGTTAAAGTGGTGCCGATCAAGCAGGCAACAATGCGTATGGCGAGTCTATTCTCTCGTGATGTTGATATAGTTGATCATGTGCCAGATAGTTATGTCGATATGCTAAATAAAGATAAGCAATTACGGGTGATCCAAACCGAAGGATTGAAATGGCTGGCTATTGAACTGAATCAAAGGCATCCCGCTTTGGCCAATCGGGTGGTGCGCCAAGCGCTTAATCTAGCCATTGATAATGTTCATCTAGCGGAGGTACTTGGGCCTTATACTGTGGCTTCCACTCAACTCAGTATTCCTGGGCAACTGGGTTATAACTCGAATTTAGTGCCACGTTATAACTTGCAGCTGGCGCATCAATTATTGCAGCAAGCTGGCTATGCAAAAGGTTTTCAATTGAGTATGGCAGTACCAAAATGGATCTTTGAAGATAACGCCAAGGTGGTTCAGCAGTTAGTGACGATGCTGGATAGAGTCAATATTAATTTGCAGCCGGAATGGCTGGATGAGCAGCAATATCAGCAAAGTATTGAGCACTGCAGTAGTGATGTAATTTTAACGCGTCGTCAGAGTGATGCAGGAAATGTTTTAAGCATCGCTCGCTCGATGTTTTTGCAAGATCCTGAAAGCTATGCAGAGCCCAGTCGATGTGCCAGCTATCAAAGTGATAAAGTTGAACAGCTTATCTTAGCTGGCGAACAAGAGTTGGATGAAGTGAAACGGGCGAAGATTGTTCAAGTTCTAGAGCGGCAACTTTATCAAGAAGCGGTGTTTGTGCCACTTTATTGGCAACGCACTATTTGGGCAATAAATCAGCAGGTTAACTTTGAAAGTATTAATCCTGCGAGTCCAGTTCCATTATTTGAACATCTAGAACAATTTAATTAATCGTCAATCATCAAGTGACTAAGCAACACGCGCTGGGGCGAGTGACTCAATCACTGATGTCGACTTTGTAAGGCGCTTAGTTAAGGCCTTGAGATTTTAGGCTAAAAGCTTCAATTTGTTGACGGATCCCGTCACTGTCTAGTTTTAACAGCTGATAGATTTCTGCTTGGCTGCCTTGTTCGATGAAATGATCGGGTAAACCGATATTTAACACCTGCACTTGGTTGAGCTGCTCAGCGAACAAAAACTCGTTGACCGCTGAACCGGCACCGCCCTGAATCGCATTTTCTTCCAAGGTGACCAGTAGTTGGTGTTGACCCACGAGGCTACGAATACAATCTTGGTCGAGAGGTTTGATAAAACGCATATCGATTAAACTGGCGTCTAAGGCTTCCGCAACGGGCAGGGCTTTGGCTAATAAACTGCCAAAGTTCAGTATCGCAATCGAGCGACCTTTTCGGATGCTACGCGCCTTGCCAATTTCTAGCGCCTGCATCTCTGGGTTGATGGGGCTGTTATCTGCCCCTCCTCGAGGATAGCGCACCGCTGCCGGGCCTTGATGTTGATAGCCAGTATAAAGCATTTGTCGGCATTCATTTTCATTGGCTGGAGCCATAATCACTAAATTTGGAATGGCTCTGAGATAACTCAGATCGAAGGCTCCTTGATGGGTTGGGCCATCAGCACCAACAATTCCGGCGCGGTCGATAGCAAATAATACCGGTAAGTTTTGAATGGCTACATCATGAATGACTTGGTCATAGGCACGTTGTAAAAAGGTACTATAAATGGCGACCACAGGCTGGTAGCCAGCAATTGCCAAACCTGCTGCAAAGGTTACCGCGTGTTGTTCTGCAATCGCAACATCGAAGTATTGTTCGGGAAATTGTTTGGAGAAGCGCACCATACCTGAGCCTTCTCGCATGGCAGGAGTGATGCCCATCAGCTTATCGTCTATTGCCGCCATGTCGCATAACCAGTCGCCAAATACCTTTGAAAAAGTGGGGGCAGAGCCCTTGCTTTTAGGTAGGTTATCTTGGCTCGGGTCAAATTTGGGAACCCCGTGATAACCAATCGGATCCTGCTCTGCGGGTAAGTAGCCTTTGCCTTTTTTGGTCATAATATGTAGCAACTGCGGACCTTTAAGGTCGCGCATATTGCTTAAGGTTCTCACCAAGCCTTTGACGTCGTGTCCATCGATAGGGCCGATGTAGTTAAAGCCAAATTCTTCGAATAAGGTGCCTGGGACAACCATTCCTTTCAGGTGTTCTTCGGCGCGGCGGGCGAGCTCTTTAATGGGTGGCATGCCGCTGAGTACTTTTTTCCCTCCTTCTCGAAGTGAAGAATACAGCGATCCGGATAAAATATTTGCTAAGGAATTGTTTAATGCGCCGACATTTTCAGAAATCGACATCTCGTTGTCGTTTAAGATCACCAGCATGTCATTGTGAGCGGCTCCCGCGTGGTTGAGGGCTTCAAAGGCCATGCCGGCGGTAATTGCGCCGTCGCCAATGACCGCGACTACTTTACGGTCTAATTGTTCTTTCTCGGCCGCTATGGCGATGCCTAGGGCTGCACCAATCGAAGTGCTGGAATGCCCCACGCTGAGCACATCATATTCGCTTTCTTCGCGCCAAGGGAAAGGGTGTAGTCCCTTGAATTGGCGAATGGTCGACATTTGCTCACGGCGACCAGTGAGGATCTTATGCGGGTAAGCCTGATGGCCGACATCCCATACCAGTTTATCGAAGGGAGTATTGTAGACATAATGTAGCGCAACGGTGAGTTCTACTGCACCGAGTCCTGAGGCCAAATGGCCACTCGATTGGCTGACACTGTTAAGCAAATATTGGCGAAGTTCATCACACAGCTGAGGAAGCTGTTGTAGCTCTAGTTGACGTAATTGTTCTGGCAAATCGGCTAAGGCTAAAGTTGGGTAATTTTTTATATTCAGTGTCATAAAATGCTTATCGTTTTTTATCGTCTGCGACTAGTTGTCTCGATGCACGACATAATCCGCCAAAAGGGCGAGCTGTTCGCCATTGTAAGGCAAAGTCTCTAAGGCTTGAAGTGCTTCTTTACCAAGAGTTTCGGCTTTTGCGATAGCGCCCTCGATACCCAATAAACTGGGGTAGGTACTTTTATTTAAAGCTTGGTCTGAGCCCTGTGGTTTACCTAGGGTATCGGTATCGCTAATAATATCTAAAATGTCATCTCGGACTTGAAATGCCAAGCCTAACGCGTCGGCGTACCGAAGCAAGGCTTGCTGTTCAGCATGGCTGATATTGGCACAAATTGCGCCCATCATGACCGCTGCCTGAATCAATGCACCAGTCTTATGTTTATGCACGGTTTCTAACTGTGCCAGCGTAACCGTTTGGTCGGTCGCCGCAATATCTAAGGCTTGTCCGCCACACATGCCATTGTAACCTGCCGCTTGGCTCAATACTTTTAACATCGCCACTTTTTGCGCATCATTCACGGGGGCTTCGGCGAGTAAGTTGAACGCGAGGCTTTGTAAGGCGTCTCCAGCTAAGATGGCGGTTGCTTCATCGAAGCTGATATGACAGGTCGGCTGGCCGCGACGTAATGCATCATCATCCATGGCTGGCAAGTCGTCATGAATTAAGGAATAGGCATGAATACATTCAACTGCGGCCGCCGCGGCATTCAATGCCGCCATTGGGGCTTGATTGAGTTGGCCCACTAAATAGACCAATAGAGGACGGATCCTTTTTCCACCTAATAATAGACCATGCTGCATCGCCGCTAATAAACGGGGATCACTGACGGGCTGCTGCTGTAATACCTGTTCTAAATAGGTATTGATTTGTGTTTGATAGTGGCCGAGAACATGAGCCAATTTGTGATTCACTCAGTGGGCTCCTGTGTTAAGGGCTCTAAGCTATCTCCATGGTGTTGTTGGCGGAGAATCTCGACCTGTTGTTGAGCCTGCTGCAACTTACTTTGTCCTGCATTGGCTAGACTAATGCCGCGTTCAAATTGCTTGAGAGAATCTTCAAGGCTCAGTTCACCTTGTTCTAGTTGTTGAACAATATCTTCGAGTTCGTCTAAGGTCTCTTCAAACTTCATTTTTTCGGGTTTTTTGGCAACCATTGCTAAGGCCTCCATGATGCTTCTGCTGGCGCAAACTTACCCTAGGCGTTTAGGTAGGTCAAACTTGTGATTCAAGTATTTTAATTTCGGTCGATAAATAAAGAACGATAGACTTTTTCAAGATATTGATAAACGAACACAAAAATACCTTCGATTCTGTTTTGAGAGTAGACTAGTATTAGTTTAATTAGAGTTTCCAGGCTACCGGTTAAAAGGAATAAGTAGTGGATTTAGCAACGCTGATCGGGATTATTGGTGCATTCGCGTTCGTTGTAATGGCGATGGTGATGGGGGGCGGGATTGGGATTTTTGTCGATGTCCCCTCGATATTAATTGTTTTTTGTGGCTCTTTGTTTGTTGTATTGATGAAATACAATTTAGGACAGTTTCTGGGGGCTGTGAAAATAGCTGTAAAGGCTTTTATGTTTAAGACCGATAAGCCTGATGACTTAATTGAGCGCTCGGTGGAGATGGCTGATGCAGCTCGTAAAGGTGGTTTTCTAGCTTTAGAAGAAGCAGAAATTACCAATCCCTTCATGCAAAAAGGCATCGATATGTTAGTTGATGGGCATGATGCGGACGTGGTGCGCGCTACCATGGAAAAAGACATTGCGCTAACCACCGAACGGCATGAGTTTGGTGCTGGGATTTTTACGGCCATTGGCGATGTAGGGCCAGCGATGGGGATGATTGGTACTCTGATTGGTTTGGTGGCGATGCTATCCAATATGGATGATCCAAAATCGATTGGACCTTCGATGGCGGTCGCGCTGTTAACCACGCTTTATGGTGCGGTTTTAGCTAACATGGTCGCGATACCGATTGCCGATAAGTTGCGCTTACGAGCGGGTGAAGAAAAGCTCAATCGTAGTTTAATTTTGGATGCGGTTTTGGGAATTCAAGATGGCCAAAACCCGCGGGTCATTGAAGGTGTTCTGAAAAATTACCTTCCTGAAGGCAAGCGTTCTTTGGGTACCACTGACGAATAGGTGATTGAGTATGGAAGAACCTTGCAAATGTCCTCCTCCTGGTCTGCCTGCATGGATGGGTACCTTCGCTGATCTAATGTCTTTATTAATGTGTTTCTTTGTATTGCTTTTGGCATTCTCTGAAATGGACGTAATGAAGTTCAAGCAGATTGCAGGCTCGATGAAATATGCCTTTGGGGTACAAAACTTACTTGAAGTGAAGGATATTCCCAAAGGGACTTCGGTGATCGCTCAGGAGTTTCGCCCTGGTCGGCCAGAGCCAACTCCGATTGAGACCATTATGCAACAAACCATTGATATGACTCAGGCAAAGCTTGAATTTCATGATGGTGAAGAAGCCGATGCCGGGGGCCAAAATAAGACTGGGGAACAAAGCGGTGGACGGGCCACGGCCACTCAAGCGCAGTCTGCACAAAGTCAGGCTCAGCAGCAGAGTCAGCAGAATCAAACGGCTAAGCGGATTGCTCAACAACTGCGCGATCAAATTGAAGACGGGGCGATTGAAGTTGAGTCTCTGGGCCAACAGATTATCATTCGGGTCCGAGAAAAAGGAGCCTTTCCTTCGGGTTCGGCATTCTTACAACCTAAGTTCCGTCCAGTGATCCAGCGGGTTGGGGAAGTGATTAAAGATATCCCCGGGGTTGTCACAGTCTCTGGGCATACGGATAATCAACAAACTGAGTCGGAATTGTATCGTTCTAACTGGGATCTCTCTAGCCAGCGAGCGGTTTCGGTGGCTCATGAATTGATTAAAGTGAAAGGGTTTGACGAAAATCGTCTGATTGTTAGCGGTATGGCCGATACCAAACCTTTGGTTAAAAATAACACCGAAGAGAATCGTCGACGTAATCGTCGAGTGGAAATAGGTATTATGCAGGGGAAAGCGGCGCAATCGGGTGAGATTGCGGTCTCCGAGCAATAATCTTTTTATAGCGTATTTGGTAAATAGCCGTGATTAATTTCGTCTTGAAACGAATCGCGGCAATCGTGTTTTGTTTGCCGCTTGGCGTGAGTCTGTTTTCAATTCCAAGCATATTTTCTGTCGTTCTTGGTGAACGAAGTCTTCCCTGTTAAGGGGGCTTTTTCTTGTCATCTCTTGTTTGCATGTTATCTCCCTGTTTGGCTGCGCGTTTAAGTTTGGGTCTACATTAAACAAAATTGGCTCGTTGGCTGAACTCGCGTTATAATTCGCGGCCAAATTTGTCGAGGCCCTGAGTTATGAAGTTTATCGTTAAACTATTCCCTGAAATTGCTATGAAGAGTAAGCCGGTGCGCAAGCGCTTTAGTAAGATCCTTCAAAGTAATATTCGTAACGTACTCAGTCCTATTGATGAAACGATTCGGGTGCGCTTAGATTGGGATCGGATGGTTGTTACTTCTCGTAACGATAGCGAACAAAACCGAGAGGCCTTGATTGAAGCTCTGTCGTCGACCCCCGGTATTGTCCATTTCTTAGAAGTGTCTCAGCAAAGTTATACCGATTTACATAGTTTGTATGAACTCACTTACGACGTGTGGAAAGATCGGCTCAAAGATAAAACCTTTTGCGTGCGAGTAAAGCGCAGTGGCAAACAAGACTTCTCATCGATTGAAGTGGAGCGTTATGTTGGTGGTGGTTTAAATCAACATTGTGAGAGTAATGGGGTTCGGCTTAAAAACCCAGACGTGACCGTGAAATTGGAAGTAACCGATGATTGTGTTTACCTAGTACAGGCAAAACATCAAGGTTTGGGTGGGTTTCCAATTGCCACTCAAGAAAGCGTATTATCTTTAATTTCTGGTGGTTTTGATTCTGGTGTGTCCAGCTACCAGCTGATTAAGCGAGGGGCGAAGGTTCATTATTGTTTCTTTAATTTGGGAGGCCGGGCCCACGAATTAGGCGTGAAGCAAGTTGCCCATCATCTTTGGAAACGCTTTGGCTCTTCACATCGGGTTAAATTTGTTGCCGTTGATTTTGATCCGGTGGTGAATGAGATCTTGGAAAAAGTTGAAAACGGCCAAATGGGGGTGGTACTGAAACGGATGATGGTACGCGCAGCCTCCAAGGTGGCTCAACAACTCGATATCCCTGCCTTGGTGACAGGTGAAGCTGTGGGCCAAGTTTCCAGCCAAACCTTAGTGAATTTAGGCATGATTGACCGAGTTTCCGAAACGTTGATCCTGCGGCCACTGATTGCAACCGATAAACAAGATATTATCGATATTGCCAAGCGTATTGGCACCGGTGATTTTGCTGAAACAATGCCAGAGTATTGTGGGGTGATTTCGAATAAACCGACCGTGAAGGCGGTTGAGTCAAAATTATTGGCAGAAGAAGAAAAGTTCGATTTTGGCATTTTGGATCAGGTTGTCGAAGCATGCCGGATCACCGATATTCGAGACATTGTGAAAGAATCCGATGCGCAAATTCACCAAGTTGATATTGTTGAGCTTGAAAATGACAAAGAAGCGGTTGTATTAGATATTCGCTCACCAGAGGAGCAAGAGCTCAAACCTTTTACCATGGATAGGGTGGCGGTGATTCATCTTCCCTTCTTTAGACTGGCCACTCAATTTGGCGACTTAGATCAGAGCAAACATTACCTGCTGTATTGCGATCGTGGCGTCATGAGTAAACTGCAAGCTTTGTACTTACAAGATGCTGGTTTTAGCAATGTAGGCGTCTACCAACAATAGTCGCTTTGTGCTCGAGCAGCACAAACTATTTCTGTGAGTGAAATATAAAAGTAATTAAAAAATAAAGTATTTTGTCCTTATTTGGCATTTTTTAAGGCTTTTACTAGATACACCATCAAAAAATGGCTTTGGTCACACTGTTCGCCCCTATTTGGTATAGACTTAAATTAGGTTTATAGCAAAAGGGGTAGGCGTATGAGCGCGCTATTTTTAGTTTCTGTTATTGGTGAAGATAAACCAGGCACACTCAATAACTTGGCTGATTTGACCCACTCCTACCAAGGAACTTGGTTGAGTAGTCGAGTGGTGAACCTTGATGGCCAGCTTGCGTGCATCTTTAAAGTGCAAGTACCGCAAAAGAATAATCAAGCCTTGCAACAAGCCCTTCAAGATCTGTCCGATGTACAATTAAGTATTCGTGAGTGTAAGGCTGCCCACCTTAGTCGTGCTGATGCGGTGAGCTTAGTGATCGATGCGGAGGACCGCCCTGGTTTGATTAATGATATTACCCGTTTATTGATGGGGCATGGGGTGAGCGTCAATAAGTTGGAGTGTCATCGTATGAGTGTGCCAGATGCTGGAGAAAACGTATTTACCGCTGAGCTTGACTTGATGATCCCTGATAGTGAAAACACTCTAAACATCATTGCTGAGATTGAAGGTTTACAAGAGCAAATGGTGGTGAACCAAACTGCTTAGAAGCTTGTTTAAAACGTCATACCAATAGGCTGCGGTTTGCTGCCTATTGGTATATAAGTGCGAATTGCTGCTAGCTTATATTAAAGTCTTTTACTGCATTCAGAATACTGCGGATACTATACTGACCAATAAATTTGCCGTCTTTTACGACTGGTAATCTGCGGCGCTTATCGTTGATGAGTTTTTCGGCAACGGCGAGGATATCCATATCTGGGCTCACGCTATCCACTTCTTCGGTCATAAATTCTTTTACCATGCCACCGATCTCTCCATGATAGGTGCCTTTTAGGATGGCTTGTAAACAGTCTATCTCAGAAATTACCCCTACGACTTCACGCTGTTCGTTGAGCACAGTTGCACCCGATACCTTAGCCGCTAACATGATATCAATAGCTTCAAAAAGTGAGGTTGCCGGTTTTACTGTTACCGGATTTTTGGTCATGTGGTCGATTGCTCTCATAGAACTTAAGGCCATGCTTTTTTTCCTTAAAATTGCAGGGTTTGTTTTGTATCAACATGCCCTAGGTATGAATAAAAAACACTTTTTTGTCTAGTTATTTGTTTGAAAAAGTGGCTCAACTTAAAAAAACTTAAGTTGTTTTGTGTTTATTGTAGTTGCTATGTTGCAAAGTAGCTTCGATTTTCATCAGGCAGTATCTATTGAGTCAGTGGCAAATTTAAGTTTTTTCTTGATTTTTCAGCTATAAATGTTGGATGGCTTGAGTTTGGCAAACGACAAAGAGAGTTCTAATTACGCCAATGGGAGAGGTGATTTCCGGATGATTCCGGGGTATTGATTCTTCGCTAATAGCGCTCAACGGTTTTTTAGAATTGTCTCTTTTAAAGGAAGTTTGCAAGGGAATCGCTTATTAGACCAAGTTTTATATCTTTCTACACGATTAACGTAGTTTTATTTTGAGCTAATATTGACCGTATTAGTTCAACAGGCCCTAGTTAAATTTATTTAATGTGAGAATTAAAGAATGAGTCAGCGAAAGCTCCACGATCTGTTTTCTCCTCAATCGATAGCGGTTATTGGCGCCTCGAATCGAAGTTTACGCTCGGGTAATGTGGTTATGAAAAATTTAATGAGCGCAGGCTTTAATGGACCCGTGATGCCAGTGACGCCAAAGTATAAGGCGGTGCTCGGGGTGCTTGCTTATCCCAGTATTGAGAAATTACCTATACGCCCCGATTTAGCCATCCTATGTGTGAATGCCGCGCGACTTCCAGAGCAGATTGAAAAGTTAGGCCAATTTGGCTGCAAAACCGCAATTATTACGGCAGGAGTTTTGGACAGTGCTGAAGACGAAAATGAGCTAAAAGTTCTTGAGCAGTTACGAATGTTTGCCCAGCGCTATGGGATGCGAATATTAGGACCAAATAGCCTTGGTATTATGTTACCAAATATCGGGCTAAATGCTTCTTTTGCTCACACTTACTGCCGATCTGGAAAAATTGCGTTTGTTTCACAGTCTGCAGCGGTATGTACCACGGTCTTAGACTGGGCGAATAACAAAGGGATCGGCTTTTCATCGTTTATCTCTCTGGGAGATGCCTTAGATATCGATTTTGGCGAATTACTGGATTATCTTTCACGAGATCCGAAAACCCAAGTGATCATGCTATATATTGATTCGGTCAAGGATACCCAGCGTTTTATGTCGGCGGCACGTGCTGCGTCGCGTAACAAGGCCATATTGGTGATTAAGTCTGGTCGTAGTCGATTAGGGGCACAGGCTGCGGCGTTGCACACTGGCGGGCCCGTGGGGAATGATGCGGTTTATGATGCGGCGTTTAAGCGCGCGGGGATGTTACGAGTCAATGACTTACATGAATTGTTCGCCGCTGTTGAAACATTAACTTATGCCAATCCTTTAAAGGGTGAACGTTTAGCGATCATTAGTAATGGTGGTGGACCTGCAGTGTTAGCGGTTGATGCGCTATTGGAGCGGGGGGGAAAGCTAGCTCAGTTTTCTAGCGCTACTCTGGCTCACTTGGCCAAGGTGTTACCTGTTGGTTGGTCCGGGCAAAATCCCTTAGATATTATTGGTGATGCAGATCCGAGTCGTTACGCGAAGGCCTTAGATATAGTTGCTAGTAGTGGCGAAGCGGATGCTTTGTTATTGATGTATGCGCCCTCGGCCTTGGCGGGAGCGGAAGCCACCGCTACGGCTTTAATCGAGGTAATTAAACAAGATAGCCGCGCTCGACGGCTTAATATTTTGACCAATTGGATGGGGGAGAAAACGGCTTATCCTGGTCGTTTAGCGTTTAGCGAAGCTGGGATCCCAAGTTATCGAACGCCTGAGGGTGCCGTGGGGGCGTTCATGCATATGGTCGAATTTAGGCGCAATCAAAAGCTGCTATCGGAAACTCCAAGTACGATGGACGAACCCATTTTCGATCCCGATGGTTCTGCCAAAGCGGTACTGCATCAAGCCTTAGAGCAACAGAAAATGGTCTTGGAAACTCATGATGCGAAGCAATTACTACAAGCTTATGGCTTGCAAACCATTGATACCTGGTTGGTGCCTAACGTTGAAGAAGCGGTGCGGTGTGCTGATGATATCGGTTACCCTGTCGCCTTAAAAATACAATCACCGGACATTCTACATAAGTCGGATGTGCATGGTGTGAGCCTAAATATCAATAATCGACAGGAGTTGGCAATTGCAGCCGAATCGATGTTGGCGCGAGTGAAGCAGGCTTTTCCTAGCGCCAGAATGGAAGGTATGATTTTGCAACGAATGGCGCTGACCGCAGGCGCTCAAGAACTGAGAGTTGCGGTGATTACCGATCCGGTGTTTGGCCCTGCGATTTTCTTAGGCGAAGGCGGCTCGGAATGGGACGAAACCAAAGATGCTGCCGTAGCACTGCCACCATTAAATATGAGCTTGGCGCGTTACTTAGTCATTAGTGCCTTAAAGACTCAAAAGATCCGAGACCGAAAATTGCCCAATGGCCTGAAAATGGAGGCTTTATGTACCATGCTGACTCGGCTCTCTAATTTGATCATCGATTGTCCAGAAATTGCTCGTTTAGATTTAAATCCGGTTCTTGCTGCTGGAGATAGCATTATTTTACTCGATGTTAATATGCGCTTACAGAATGCTGAGCAACCGAGCGTACAACGTTTAGCGATTCGTCCTTATCCTAAGGAGCTGGAAGAATACTGCCAAATAAAGAGTGGCACTCGGGTATTGCTGCGGCCCATTTTGCCTGAGGATGAGCCGAATCATTTAGCGTTCGACTCTTCTTTAAGTGAAGAGGATCGTTATAAACGCTATTTTGGCGCTCGTGGACAAATGACCCACGAAGAAATGGCCTTGCTCACTCAAATTGATTATGCCAGAGAAATGGCTTTTATTGCTGTCGATGAACAAGCCTGTGATAACCGAGCCATTTTAGGGGTGGTTCGAGCCTCGATTGATCCCGATAACCTAGAAGCAGAATTTGCCATGGCGGTTAGGAGTGATTTACAGGGGCAGGGAATTGGTAAGCAACTGCTACAAAAATTAATTCGTTATTATCAAAGTACGGGAACTCAGACCTTAAGTGGTATTACGATGATGCAAAACCGAGGCATGGCTGGATTGGCTAAACATCTAGGGTTTCGAGTTAAATTTGAATTAGAAGAAGGGGTCATCGAAATGCATCTTGATTTGCAGTCAGAGTCTGATAATAAGCCTGAATAAGCGTGGCGGTTATTGCGTTTTCGTGGTTTATTTTAGTTCGAGAGAAACGTGTACTTATCATCGAAGTGCCGACGCAATCGTGTTGTTACTGGCAGTTTTACAGTCGGGTTCGCCCCATGAACTATGTCGATGACGAACTTTCATGGGGCTGGTTGGCAGACATCCACCATCAGTATATTGTCCACACTTATCCTCGACGATTCATCCCCCTCAGTCTGGCAATATTCAGACTTGTTTGGTGTGATATTCGATTGATGCTCTAACAAATTGTTGCATCACGGCGCAATTCGCATTGATGCGCTGATCAAAATCTTCTAAGGCTGGTGTCTCACTACAAGCACCGCGTTTGGCTCCTAGCTTAACTAAACAGGATTCGAACGAGCTGTCGTAATGATTATGGATCAAACCATCTTCAAGCTTGCAACCATCGATGCTTTCATCGGCGGCAACTGGGAAATATTCAGCTAAGCTATCGCGTAAGGTATAGCTGAATGGACCTGCTGCGGCCTCCGGCTCAAAAGAGTAAACATAACAATTATGTTGTAATACATCTTCGTGACAAGTGAGGATCCCATCTTGGCTTAAGTTTTTGAGCAGGGCTTGTTGCGCGATTAATAGCTGTCCTTCCCGCGAGCAATCTTCTGCTGGTTTAGCACGGCCTTTGTCGACAAGAAAACCTCGGTTAGGGTTCTCGCCAAATTGATTAAAACGATGACCGGCTTTAAATCCGGTGGGATTCACCAAGGGCAACAGGCTCAGGTTGAGTTGCTCAGTGATACTGGGGTCAAGCGTGGATAAAAACTTGAGCATTCCCCAAGGGCCGGCTGCTTCTTCGCCATGAAAACCAGCGCTAATTAAAACATTTGCCAGTTTAGGTTGAGGATTAGCTGATTGATATAATTCCAGCGGATAGCCTTCAATATGACCCAGGGTCTTTTTGGTCAAGGCTAAACCTTGCATCTGTTCGGCGAGTAAGTGGTAAAAAGCATGAATGTCATTACTGGCTAAGGCAAATTGTTTCGAATGCCAGTGAAATTGTTGGAAAGAAGAGCGACTCAAACCTATCCTCCTGCTGTGGTTTTGCATCATTGAGGCATAACAGTAGCAGCAGTTGAATTGCGGCACTACTAACTTTAGAAAATTAGTTAACTAGGCTAGGCGGCTACTCGTGTCTCATGATTAAGTTTTTTCTATCTCAATGCTCGTTTAGTTCGCTTAAATCAAGTTGACTTCTTGGTCGGAGGCGTTATTTCAACGTGTCATCATCGGTATGTTGCTGAATGGCTTTTCGTAGTTGCTGCTCAAATGGTTCAATGAGATGTTGGTATTGTTTATTTAAATAGAAGTAGCTTTGAATTTCTATATAGGGATGTTCAAAACAAGCTTTAAGATCGGTGCGTTGAACTTGGTTAAACAAGTAAGCGACTGCTTTTTTCGATGCTGGAAAGTAGTCAGCTCGTTGACGGTTCAACATTTCTAGCATTGACTCTGCATGTTGTACTTTTGCATGACCAACATTGGAAAGCTGATAAAATAGTTCAAAGTAGGGGATCCCATTGACTCCAACGGGTTTCAGTTGGTTGAGTCGACGATGATCGCTAAGGCATGAGTTACTTTTGTGAACCCATACCCAAAGCTCTGTTTTTTCGATGGGCACATTTACTTTCATCATGCTGCTCGCTTGGCGGTTCGGCAGGTCGTAGGGAAATGCTTCTCCTCCTAATTGACCTTCTTCTGCCAGATGATGCGAGCGCGCATCGGGGAGTTGTATTAGTTCTAGTTGTACGTTTAAGGTCTTAGCGGCTTGCTTAAGATTAAGTAGATGAGGCTCTTCTTTATTATTATCGAGGTCGAGGTCGACCACCCCTACTTGAATTATTGTCTCTGCGTAGGCCTGCCCGATAGGGAGTAAAAGACTTACCAGCAAAATGGTTAGAGGTATTTTCAATCCTGTTTTCATTACATGAGTATAGAATACAGGTTCGGGTTTCTAGCACTTATTTATCAAGAAGAACTATTGTTTGGTGAGTTGCTTGTTTGAAGGTCTGAACTCTATGTTGAATGATATGGTTTTGCGCAGGGGATGCTTTGTCGGCAAAATAACCATTCAATTGAATCGATGATTGATCCGTTAATTTGTATGAAAGTGGACGCCAATACTTGAATAAGGTCTGAAGTCTAGATGCATGTAAGTATTTCACTTTGTTGGCTTAATATATCTTTAAGTGCAATTACGCCAACGCAAACACCGCTAGAGCCGACCACCACCACCACCATATCAGGATCCTCGATGAGTTTAGGATAGAAATGTTTAACTGGGGTATCCATCGAAACTTCTAAAAAGTTTTTACTCATCACTTGATGAACTCTTTTATTGAGCGTGACTAAGTCTCTATGTTGCTCTCCTTTGGTATTGAGGTAAGGGCTAATTGCAGCATTCACATCACAGATATGTAATATCCCTCGACACTGACTATGTTCGATAACGATGAGCTGCTTTGCCTTGTGTTTGGTAAATGACTCGAGTGCTTTTTTTAGTTTGTCATCGGTGGATATTTTGGGAAAGTCACGCCGCATGATTGCCTGTGCATTCTCAGCATTAGCGCGAGACAGTAGCGTCTGAAATTGTAGGAAAGTTCCATGAGTTGGGGTACTGAGTATGTCCTGTAAGCTCTTTGGTTTATCAAATATATAACCTTGGATCATATCAACCCCTAAGCTGGATAATAGGTGAAGCTCTTGTTCGGTTTCAGCGCCTTCAGCAATAATTTTTCCGCCAATTTTATGTGTTAGCCTACACAACATATTAATCATTTCATATTCATTGGATTGCTTGGTAAGGCCAGACACAAAGGAGCGGTCTATTTTTACAATGCTTACTGGAAGCTGACGTAAATAAGAGAGAGAAGAAAAGCCGGTACCAAAATCATCGAGAGCGATAGAAACGCCATGAGCTTTTAGTTTATTAATCCATTTAGCATGATAGTTTGAATCTTCGAAATATGCGGATTCAGTGAGTTCGAGGGTGACTAGGTTTAAATCAACTTTACTTTGTTCTAAGATCTTAAGCGTATCTTCTAAGCAGCAGTGAGCAATGCGATCATTGTTGACCGAACGGTTGATCGACAAGCCTATTTGGTCGTTCGCGTAGTGTTTTTGTAGCAAGGGCAAAACTTTTAAGGCTTGTGTTGTGACTAAGTCATCAATTTTGTCTATCCAATTAAATTCTTCGGCAATTTCGATAAGTTCTTGGGTGGAATAGTTTATGTCTGTTTCTAATTGTGCCCGGAATAAAGCTTCAAACTTGACTATTCTAAGCTCAGATATATCGACAATGGGTTGATAGTAAACCGCAATATTTTTTTTTGCTAAGGCCTGCTTTAACAAGGTGGCTAAAGTATTTTTCCGATCAAAACGTTTGGTTAGGCGTCGGTCAAAATAATACAGTGAGGACTTTGCCAGACGGCTGTTGGCGATTAAGGCTTGGACCGAGTGACTGAGTAACTGAGTTGGACTTTTGGCATCGATATAGAGTACTGATACTCCAGCGGTAATGTTGGCTGATAAACCCATGTTATTGCTTTCATCATTGCCTTCTAAGACGAATATGACTTTTTTTAGGGTTTGGTCAATCGGCTCGACTTGCTTGCTTACAACAAAATAGGCTGCATACATACTTTCGTTGACTAAGCCTAAGTGACCAGTAAAGGTTAAGCGAGCAAAGCGTTGAGATATCAACCAGTGTTGTGTGAGTTTACTGAGTGTTTGTAGCATTTGAAGGTCGAAAGTAATGCAAATTATGGTCATGTCATGACTCAGCTGTTTAAAGCTTTCGTCTAGTAGGCTAATAAAGGATTGTTTATCGGGAATATGAACCTTAGAGACTTCTTCGAGATTATCGTGTTGCCACATATGTGTTGATACATCGAGTTTGTGGCTCGCCGAAACATATACATGGGAAGAGTCTTCTAAGTCGATGCGTTGTATTCTGCCTTCATGAGCAAAAATTTCTCCTTGTTTGGTTTTAGCTAATCGTTCACCAAACCATATTTTATGTTCATCGACGTATTGCCATAACTTTTCATAAAAGGAGAATGTGTAGCGACCACTTTTGAGTATCGATGCTGGCTTGCCAAGCAGTTCATGTTCGGCGTAGCCAGTAACATCACAAAACGCTTGGTTCACAATCAAGATACTATGGTTTGCATCGGCAATCATGAATGCTTCGCTAGACTTAGAAAATAGTTTTTTAAGAAACTCAAGTTCTTGCTGTTTGGTTAGAAAATATTGCGTAAATTGAATGCTTCCTTTCACCATATTTCCGTTTTTGGGCATGTCGCAAATCATTATTTCGGCGATATAACGATGTTTATATGTATTGATGACGGTGGTTTGGTTCAGTCCAATCCCGGTTTCTCGAACTTCAGCGATATGTTGTTTTAATAGCTGTAACTGTTGAGTTTCAAAGGCGGCATAAAGTTGGGATAAAGTGAGCATGTTTTGCTTTGGGTAACCCAGAGCGCTCATGAGTTGACGAGAGCAGTTTAATCGTTGGTTATCGAGGTCAATTGACCAAGGCTGTGGGCTAAAGTCTTTAACTTTTTGAAATAAAACATCATCGACAACCATCATATTCCTTTGAATTTAGCTCAAATTAGTATTAATGAAGTAAATTATAGCTAGTTTTAACAATGTTTGAATGGAAGTAAGTAACATTTTTATCAGTTAGTCGTAATAAAAATGATTAAACTTGTTGAAATAAGTATTTTTAACCAATTTATCAAATGGTTAATAGAATAAATAAGCGATTTGTTATTATTTTATCCGCTGCGCTATCGAGTGCTATGGTTGTTGTTTTAAATGGCTTGCAGGTCGGTGTTGTGATAGGTGCATTTTTATGCCAACTGGAGGTGAGCAGTGAGTATCACTTGAGCAATGGCTTTGGCATCGAGTGGCGAATGATAATCACCAGTAGTGTGCGCGCCAACAATCGCCCCATCCACAAGGATTGAGAGCTGGCGAGCGATGGCTGCTGAGTGATTGAGTTGTAAATCGCTGAGTAGATCTTCAATGAAGTTTATAACTTGTTCTTTGTGAGTGGCGCAGGTGATGTGGACCGGGTCATTGTGACGTGGATATTCAGCTGAGGCATTAATAAACATGCAGCCAAAAAAACTATCAGAATTAATCCAGTGATTTAAACCATCAAAAAAGGCCATGATAGGGGCCAACTGTGGAGCACAATCTTGCTTGCTCGTTAAGCGTTTCACTTCTGCTTGTAGTAAATCCATAAATTGCTGGTCACGCCTTGTTAAGGTGGCAATGATTAGCTCTTCTTTAGATTTAAAATGATTGTATAGCGTTTTTTTTGCGACCCCCGACTCAGCTAATACCGCATCGATACCAGTGGCACGAAAGCCATGTTGGTAAAATAGTCGTTGTGCGGTATCGATAAGCTGGTCTCGTTTGCTGCTCGCCATCGTAAGTCCTGTTTTTCTTTAGTATACCGTTCTGTCTCTCATTTCGACAAGTTGATTTTGGGCACCTCTTTTCATTTAGGTGGCGTGAAAATTTAGTTGACGTAGACAGATTTGTCTCCTAGACTAGTTTCGAAGTAGACAGATCTGTATACTTTGGCTGGCGCTTAAAGGTGCAGCAAGGGAAATAAGCATGTTGAAATTGTACGACTTTGAATTGCCAGAGAAGGTCCATCGAGTTCGCTTGATGTTGTTATTCTTGATCTTGTCTTATCAAAGCGTGGCCTTAAATTTTGCTAAGGGAAAAATCACCAACAGGCTATTTATTTTTTACTCTAATGAATCTCTAATATTGAAGGATGACAATGAGCACTGAACAACGTTTACCACTACCACCATTTGACGCGCAGAGCGCAGCACAAAAGGTTCGGATGGCTGAAGATGGCTGGAATTCTCAAGATCCGGTGAAGGTGGCCTCGGCTTATACTAAAGATTGTCAATGGCGTAATCGCGCTGAGTTTGTGACGGGCCGAGAACAGATAGAAGCATTTTTGCAGCGCAAGTGGGAGAAAGAACAGCAATATCGTTTGATTAAAGAACTATGGGCGTATAGCGATCATCGAATTGCGGTGCGTTTTGCTTATGAATGGTGTGCAGCCGATGGCCAATGGTACCGGGCTTACGGGAATGAGAACTGGGAGTTTGATGAGCATGGTTTGATGCAACTTCGTATTGCCAGTATTAATGATTTGGCCATTGATGAAACGGAACGAAAGTTTCACTGGCCCTTAGGGCGTCGACCAGACGAGCATCTCGGGCTAAGTGAGCTTGGTTTGTAGGTTTATGGTATCGACAATTGAGGCGTGATCATTCAGTAAGGAACAGCAGGATGCACAATCCCGAGCCGAGTTGGTCAGCCGACAAGTGTTACCTGCAAAGTGAATTTTGGCGGGTTTGTCTGTGGAACTCCGCTGAAACCTCTGAGGTCGGCGGAGGGGGTCACTTCTAAAATATGATTTAGTGCAAGATGAATCTCTCGGCACTAGGTATTTAGATGACAGCGCTAAAATCGAAGACTTCTGGCCTCGCTAAACTTTTAAGAAGGCCAGAGCGTTGCATCATATTAGGGCCTTGGTCAACAATATAGTCATGACCGACCGCCACATCTGGATCGATAAAAATCGGTTCATTGACGCCAACATTAAAGTCAAATGACCAACCACCGTTAACCACCACTGGCATAATTGGGTTCTCGGGAGTGGCTCCGGGTAGCGCGCCCTCGCGAATCGCAAAGCGCCACACTCTGTCTTCATCGGTATTGGAAGTGGTGGCCAAATTACCAATTTCGGCACTGAATGAGCTCGATAAGGCAAAGTAGTTTTTGCCATCTCCTGCATCGTCGCCTGCTTGCGCTGGTGCTCCACCAAAATCACCGCTACCATCAGAGGCATCACCAGTGGTCCAGTCTAGGTGATCGTAGCGAAATTCAACATTAAAGTTGCCTGTACCCTTATCAGATCGGTCGATCAGCACTGCTTGGAAGCTATTGGTTTTATTGTCATGATTTTCATCGTAGCCAACATTATCCCTGGTCACGGCCACAACCCATCGGATGGGCTACCAACATAGACCGAGCCGCAATCGCCACAACGTTGTCTATGTCGGCCCAAAATGGCCTAATCATCGCTTGGTTCGCAAGCGGAAGGGGTTGCGGCGTACAACCTTCGAGTGAGCTTTCGAAGGTGAGCTTACCATTATGATTAACGAAGAAGCTTTGGTCATGAGTTCCAAAATAGTTAACCTCGAAGGGAAGGTCGAGCCGATTAGACGAGCTATCATCGCTGCAGGCATGGCAAGCTCGCCATAACCAGCGTCTCCGCCAAAACTGGTCAACATACTCGCTTGGATAACAATCGTTGTAATAGCGGTCAAGGCCAGAATTTTCTTATTCACTTGTTAATTTCTTTTAATATGCTCAAAGAAGAGTTCCGTTACTGTCTTATTATTTTCAAGTTCTTAAGTAAAAACGCTCTAAGTAGTAATGCATTTAATATCATTCGCTTAGGTATTTCTGTTGATAATAGAGTTACTTTTTGTAAACTTTACTGATACATTCGTTTGTAATGTGGTGTGATGAATTGATGAGTTTGTAAGGTTTTATTTCAGCGACAGCTTTGCGGTTTGATAGCTGCTGAGGCCTTCTTGATATCATTCAGTAGCATTTTGCTACCCATCTAGTGAAGAGGGTTGCGAAGCGTTCCAATGTGTCAGTTACCGACTAAGCCTGGCTAAGCTTAAAGGAACGAGCGGCGAGGCGGCTAAAAACTCTTTTTCTTCGGTAAGAAAGGCGCGCCATATTTGCTTCTCACTTTGATTGGCAAGGTGCGGGTCGAGATTAAAAATGGACCGTCAAAGCGCACTAGAGCTTAGCGCTGGCGCGATTTTGTTTGAACCGCGATCAGGCGAGAATATGGCAAAAATAATATCTGTATTTTTGACTTATACTCAAATAAGCGAATGGCTTCACTGGCACTAGGAGGCGCTGTGAAATCTTTACTTATGTATGTGGTGCTTACGCTGTACTTTGTTGGCTTATCATTTTCTAGCTTAGCGACCACCATTTACACCTGCCGTGGGAAGGAAAGCCCCAATGATATTCGCGCAGAGTACGATATTGCACTGTTTCGTCTGGCATTAGATAAAACCGTCTCGACACATGGTGAATATCAGTTAAATATTATTCCTAACATGAATACATCCCGAGGATTAAAAGCTGCATTAGCGAATACTTGGCCTAATTTTTTTACCAAGCAGTCGGTCTCAAAGAAGCGTTTAGAGCAACTTAGTTATGTCGACTTTCCTGTGGACTTAGGAGTTGTTGGCTATCGGATATTTTTTGTTTCGCCGCAAGCAAAAGATAAATTGGATGAAGTCGAAAATATAGAGCAGCTTAAATCTTTTACGATTGGGCAAGGTATTGGTTGGCTGGATAGCGAAATTCTTAAACACAATGGTTTTCGCGTGATTCTGGGCAGTCCCTATGAGAGTTTATTTAAAATGGTTGCTAAAGGTCGTTTCGATCTATTTTCTCGCGGTAGTAATGAGATCTATGCAGAGTATCAGGTACACCAGTCGATAGGCGATTTATTGATTGATAAACGGCTTGCCCTATATTACCCCTTGCCAAGGTTTTTCTTTAGCCATCATTCGAATGTTGAAGCGACTCAAAGAATCAAACAAGGATTATTAATGGCTTATGATGATGGCTCTTTGATGAAGCTTTGGAACCAGTATTATGCAGACAGTATTCGCTTGGTCGAATTGAAGAATAGAAAGATTTTTCAGATTGAAAATCCATTTTTACAAGGGATTGATAACAGTTATCAACAGTATATTTATCAACCCTAATTGATTTATACAATTTATTGCTCCCAGAAATTTTATAACTTGCGATAGAGATAAAAGATAACGCTGAGTGAAACATTACACTTAAGCATAGTTAATATGTATTGAGGAGTATGCGTGGGCTATTTTTTGCGCAATGGCCTAGTTGGCCTTTGTTTACTGATATTATCATTACCTTCTTTTGCGCTCACAACCTTTACTTATCGGGGGAAAGAGCATGTGAATGATACGCGTAGTGAATATAGTATCGTCTTGTTTCGACTTGCTTTAGAGAAAACGGTGAGTTCTCATGGCAGCTATAAACTAGATCTCGTGCCTCGAATGAATTCTAGTCGAGCCTTGAAGTCCGTTGAGGGGAATTTGTTTAGTAATTTTTTTACTAAGTTGTCGGTCTCAACTGAAAATCTTAAGCAATATAGTTATGCAGATTTCCCCGTTGATTTGGGCATCGTAGGTTATCGTGTATTTTTTGTTTCTGCTCAATCTCAGCAAGCGCTTCAGGCTGTGGATAATATTGAGCAATTAAAAGAGTTTACGATTGGGCAGGGGGCTGGGTGGCTTGATAGTGAAATCTTAAAATATCATAATTTTAAGGTAGTGCTTGGTGGTACTTATCAAGCGCTATTTAAAATGGTCGCCAAAGGGCGCTTTGATTTATTTTCTCGGGGTAGTAACGAGCTCTTAGCTGAGTATCAAGCACACCAAAACATTGAAGGGCTGCTATACGATAAACATATTGCGCTTTATTATCCTTTGCCTCGATTTTTTTTCACCAATAAAGCAAATGCTGATGCGGCTAATCGAATTAAACAAGGCTTGCTTAAGGCCTATTACGATGGCTCTCTAATGGCGTTATGGAAAAAATACTATGGCGAAAGTCTCGATTTTGTGGATCTTCGACATCGTAAAATATTCCGACTAGATAATCCCTATATCGAGGGCATCGACCCTAGCTATCAGCAGTATATTTACCAGCCTTAATGCACATGGTCTCTGCGAGTTGAGCAGCGCTTGCCGCTTGCGGACAGCGATTTTGTTTGGTAATTTTGCCGCCTCATTTTTAGTTTGCTGGTTTGCTGTTTCGATGCGTCTTCTTCAATCTACCGTTCATCCTCAAATTGCCAGTCTTGAAGGTCGTAGCCTCGAGCGTTTGGCGGCGCGTGCGATTGTATTAAACGGCGATGATATTTTGCTAATGTATACCGAGCGTTATCATGACTACAGCTTACCTGGCGGAGGCGTCGACGCTAATGAAACATTAGTTGCGGCCTTGCGGCGGGAGTTGAGAGAGGAAACTGGTGCGCAAAACATTCGTGACATTGTGCCCTTTGGTTGCTACGAAGAGTACCGCCCCTGGTATAAAGAAGACGCCGACTACTTGCATATGCGGTCTTATTGCTATACCTGCAACATTGATCCAAAGCTTGGCAAAACATCATTAGAAGATTATGAAGTGAACAACGGGATGCAGCCGCGTTGGGTGAACATCGAACAAGCGATTGCCCATAATCTGGATACGCTGGCTAATAACCCCAAAGCAGGCATGTCGATTGAGCGCGAAAGCTACTTATTACAGCGAATACGTGATGAGTTAGTCTGTGCTTGCAGCCTTAGCGCTTAAGTGGTTGGCTTGCACTCGGGCGCAGCCGTGATACGCTGCCGCCCGAATTCAAAGCGCTTACTCAGAAAACAATAGCCTGATGGATTGGCTTAAGTTTTGTTCGACACAATTAGCTTCTTCACCACTGCGGTCAATCACTAAAAAGTCACTAACTTGTTCAAGGCTAATCAGCGGATGGTGCCATACACCGCTGTGATAATTCACCCCTTGATTACCCTGTGCCAAAAAGGCTTTGATTTGCCCTTCTTTTAGCTCGCCTGCGGGGGCAACTACCACCACATAGGGGCGTTGTTGCAGGGGCATAAATAACTGACTCCCGTAAGGATGGTGCTCCATCATCTTGATACTTAAAGGCAAGCCAAAGGCTTGCCCTCGAAAGATTGAGGCGATCATTTTACTGTGGCGACCACTGCATTGTAGGTCGGCTAAGTTGTGATAGCGCTCGGTGCTGCCAGCATTGATGCTGAAATGCTCGCTGCCATCGGTTTGTATCACCTCGCCAAAGGTGCTAAATGCGCTTTGGCTGAGAGGCTCCAGATATAAATCTATGTGATTTACCATATGACTTCCTATGCCTTACCCCACAATCTGACGCGACTGATCCCACCATCGGGATAGATGTTAACTCGAATATGGGTGATCGGACCCAGTGGATTTACTTGGCTGAAGTGGTGATCATGATCAGCGCTGAGTGGCTGAGCTGCCAATAGTTCCGGCCAAAACATACTCTGGCTAATGAGGCTTAAATCGTTCGGGTCACTAATGTGCGCCGCTTGAATCGATAACTTATCGGGGAAGTTACCTTTAAAGTGGGTGGTGGCGATTTCAATTTCTTCAACGCTGCCTGCTTGACCCAAGGCGATAATACACCAGTCGTTACCGGGTTCACGGCGACGGCGGGTTTCCCAGCCATCTCCCATGTTGACGCCTTTGCCTGGTGCCAGCAAATTACTGGGGGTACCGTAGTGGGCATCGTTAAAGCCAACCACCCGGCCACCATTGACTAAGGCGACCAAATCGATTTTCTCGTCACTTTGAATATCGGCTTGTGGCAGGCCAAATACTCTTAAGCGAGCAATCCCGCCATCGGGAAAAATATTTACTCGTATATGGGTCACCGCCTGAGCTGTGCTCACTTCAAAAAACTGGCTACTGTCGCCTGCGAGAGCGCTGGCAGGGAGCAGGGCTTGCCATTGGGTTTCGCTGTCGGGCTGTTCCTGATCGCTATGACAAACTTCCAAACTTACGGCGGGGGCAAAGTTGCCGGTGAAAAAATGGGTATCTACTTGTACACCTTTCACGATACCTTTTACGCCCAGTTTTACAATGCTCCAATCATGGCCCGCATCGCGGCGACGACGGCTTTCCCAACCATCCATCCATTTACCGTTATCGTCATACTTATCAGGATAAAAAACCGCTGGTAGGTGATTCAGCATGCGGTCGGCTTTGGCAAAAAAGTCATCACTGACTGCAACCACAGTGCTGCCGAGGCGGTGATCGGCTAAGTTGATAAATTGACGGCTAAACTCTGGCGCATCGGTGTTAGCGCTGGCGGTGATTACTTGGCTCATGATTGTCCTTATCGTTCTCGTATGTTGTGTTCACAGACTCAAGATTTGAGTCAAATGCATCTAATTTAGCATAACTAGAGGCAATCGTTTCATGGTCGATGTTAAGCAGTTGCAAGTTTGATTACTAATATGACATCGGCGCATAGGCCCGATGTCTAGATTGAGTAAAACTTGCCTTAGTTATAATGCTCTAGTTCATCCAGCAACTGATATTGCTTGCTGATTGCGGCACTACGTTGCTGCGCAGCAGTGCCCAAATAGTCGTAAATTTTATTACTTAAGTGTGCCAATAAACTCATCGGTGCCGCATAACTGTCGAGTGCTGTATGGTTGCTCATCGGACAAACTAATAGGTGTTTTACGTCTTTGGCATAGCGTTGTCCCGATTGGTCAGTGATCAGCACACTATTACAGTGACTAATTTGCTCAATTAGCGCGGAGAACAATTTGGGGCGACGGCGGATCCCAATCACGATGACTAAGTCATCAGCCCTAAGCTGGCTGAGATCTTCACCAATACTTTGCCCTGGCAGCGGTAGCAAATTCACGTTTGGCCGACATTGGGTGAGTTGTTCGCGCAGGTGCATCGCTAAAGGGTAGCTATTGCGGTAGCCAATAATGGTGACCGCTTTGGCGTGACTAATTTGTTCGACTAGTAAATGGAAATCGAGAGGCTCTAGTTGTTGATAGAGCTGATTGATGCTCTGAATATCCTCTTTATCGCCATGGCTGCCCGGCTGATTGGTGAGCAGCGGTTGGCCCCATTCGCGCTGCTGGCGCAGTTCATCGCAAACTTGCTGATGGTCTTGATAACCGAGCTGGCGAAAAAATCGACTAACGCTGGCTTTTGAAACTTTACAGGCCTGAGCAATTTCTGCAGTGGATAAAATTAAAACCTTGTCCGGGTGGTGCTGTAAGTAATCGGCCACCACTCGGGCGGTGCCAGATAGCTGTTGGTAATGCTCTACAATCCGTTGGTTAAACGGACAAACCGATTTACTCATTGGCCACTCACTCCTTGGTTTCGCTATGGCTTGATGCGATTACAGCACCGCCGAAATAAAGCTTTGTAATTCGCTGGTCTGAGGATTGGTAAAAACGGCCTTACTCTCGCCTGTTTCCCATACTTTGCCTTGGTGCATAAATACCACTCTATCACCCACATCACGGGCAAAGTTCATTTCGTGGGTCACCAAAATAAGGGTCATGCCCTCGGCGGCGAGCTGCTCCAGCACTTTGAGAACTTCTCCGACCAGCTCCGGGTCAAGCGCTGAGGTGATCTCATCACACAACAGCACCTTGGGCGACATTGCCAGCGAGCGGGCAATTGCCACACGTTGTTGCTGACCACCCGACATGCTGGTGGGGTATTGGTCAAACTTATCGGCCAGGCCAACTTTGGCTAATACCGACTCGGCCAGGGCGCGGCATTCGGCCTCACTTTTCTTTAATACCAATTTCGGCGCTAACATGATGTTTTCCCCGGTAGTCATATGGGGGAATAAATTAAAGTTTTGGAACACCATGCCCACACTACGACTCAGTAAACGCAGCTGTCTTTCATCATCGCTCACGGCTTGTTTGTCGACAATAATAGCGCCACCTTGAAAAGGCTCCAAGCCATTAATACAGCGCAATAGTGTGCTTTTACCAGAGCCACTACGACCGATGATCGAAATGACCTCTCCGGCCTTCACTTTTAAGTCGACGCCTTTTAAAACGTGGTGTTGACCGTAATATTTATGAATTTTTTCAATACTAACCAGCGACATTGAGTTTTTTCTCCAGATACTTGCTGTACAGCGACAGTGGAAAACACAGTAGGAAATATAGGGCGGCGACTAAGGCAAATACCTTAAAGGGTTGAAAGGTGGCATTGTTCAGCATGGTGCCTGCTTTGGTCAGTTCAACAAAGCCGATAATGGAAGTGAGGGCGGTGCCCTTAACCACTTGTACCGAGAAGCCAACGGTTGGCGCCACGGCCACCTTGAGCGCTTGCGGTAGAATAATATAGCGCATGGTTTGTAAGAAGCTTAAACCCAGGGTGCGAGCCGCTTCCCACTGACCTTTGTTGAGCGACTCAATACAACCACGCCATATTTCGCATAAAAAGGCGCTGGTAAACAGGGTTAAGCCAATAATGGCCGCCGTCCAAGCGTTCACATCGACCCCGACTAGGGACAAACCAAAAAAGATCAGGAATAACTGCATCAGCAGAGGCGTCCCTTGAAAGAGTTCTACGTAGCCTCTTACAATTGCCCCCAATACTGGGTTACGGCTGACCCGCATAAAGGTAAGCAGCAGGGCCACTAAACCACCGCTGGCAAAGGCGATTAGCGATAATAAAAGGGTCCAGCGTGCTGCCAATAATAAGTTACGTAAAATGTCCCAATCGGTAAATTGCGTCATTATTGGGCTTCCTATAAGCTTGGGTTTTTGAACATGCGTCGAGCACCGAGTTCGAATAACTGACGCATTGCAATAGCTAGCAGCAAATAGATCAGTGCGGTGACCAAATACGATTCGAAGCTTAAAAAGTTTCGAGACTGAATAAAGTTGGCAGAAAAGGTTAGTTCTTCAACCGAGATTTGCGACACCACAGCCGATCCCAACATCACAATGATGCATTGGCTGACCAGCGCCGGATAAATCCGTTGAAAAGCCGTTGGTAAGACTACCCGGCTAAAAATTTGCCAATGGCTTAGCCCGAGCGTTTTACCAGCTTCCCACTGACCTTTGGGAGTGGCTTCTATGCCTGCTCGAATAATTTCGGTCAGGTAGGCACCCAGGTTGATCACCATCGCTAAACAACCCGCTTGCCAAGCACTCAGCTTAAAACCCAGTGCGGGCAAACCAAAGAAAATAAAAAACAACTGCACAATAAATGGAGTATTACGAATTACTTCAACGTAGCTGCTAATGAGCCACCGCAGCCAAGGTTTCTGACTCACACGGCCAGCAGCCCCAGCGGTGCCAAGTAAAATACCGGCAACAGTGGAATATAAGGTGAGCTCGGCGGTGGTGAGTAAACCTTTGCTTAACTCCGGTAAATAGGGCACTAGGCCCGCAAAATCCAGCTGGTAGCTCATTAGTCTCTCCGATTTAAAGGCCTGCAGGAAGGGAGGTTTTAAACCAAGTTAGTGATAGTTTTTCTAGTTCACCTTGGCTTTTAGCTTTGGCTATCAGGCTGTTCACCTTGGCAACTAAGGCGTCTTCACCCTTCATTACACCCACATAACAAGGCGAATTCTTCAGCATGAATTTGGTCATCGGTTTACGATCTGGGACGCGTTTGGCAATTTCGGTAGCCACTAGGTTACCGGTAGCGATTAGCTCCACTTGACCGGATAAGTAGGCCGATAAGGTGGTGTTATTATCTTCAAAGCGCTTAATGGTGGTCGAGCTATCGACTAACTTGCTTAGTTCAATATCCTCTACTGCACCTCGGGTTACCCCAATGGTTTTTCCAGCGAGATCAGCGGCGCTGGTCACTTTCACGTCTTCGCTACCAAATACACCCAAGAAAAATGGCGCATAAGCATCACTAAAGTCGATGGCTTTTTGGCGTTCTGGGTTTTTACCCAGACTCGAAATAACCAAATCAACTTTACGCGTTTGTAAGTAAGGAATGCGGTTCGCGCTGGTGACGGGCACAAGCTCTAATTTCACCCCCAGTTCTTTCGCAAGATAACTGGCCATATCGATATCATAGCCCTGAGGTTGCAGGTCACTACCTACCGAGCCAAATGGCGGAAAATCTTGTGGAACCGCCACTTTTAGTACGCCGCGCTGGGTTAAAGTGTCAAGCTGATTGGCTTGAACCAAAGTTGAGCTGAACATGCTAAGCGCAATTGCGGCGCCAGCGAGTAGAGATTTAATTTTAAACATAGTGCTTCCTTTGCGAGTGTATTGAAATAAAGTTGAAACGATTGAATCTTGTGGGTTTGGTTTTGCAACAACTGAGCCAGTCACCAAAATATCCATTTAAAATTTTAATTCGTAATAGATTACAAGGGCTTAATTCGGTGTTGATGAGACGGAAACGGTCGCTCGCGGAGATTTTTAGCTTGGTTTGTATGACGAATTGCACATTTTGAGGGCAAATGTTGCACTTCGGTGCAGCTCTGTTAGCGCATCAAGCGATTAACGAAACGCCTAATGAAGCGTTGAGCGTGACTAATATTGGGCAGAGGGTAGGTTTTAAGTGAGGTGAGTCAATTACTTTTATCTTTAATTGATTGTTAAATAAGGATTTTATGGCCTGTGATAAAAACGTGATAAGTTCGTGAGCTGCTTGGGATAGCTGCTGTTTAAGCTGAGTGCGACTGTTAATTTAGGACCACAAAAGGAGCGAATCATGGATCTCAAGTCATCTTTATTGGCACTGCCACTGCTTGCGGTAAGCAGCTTAAGCCACGCCGCAATGCTCGATGTAAAAATTACTAACCTAACACAAGGCATTTACTTCACCCCATTACTCGTGACCGCACACGCTGCCGATAGCCATCTGTTTGAGGTGGGTCAAGCGGCTTCAAGTGCACTGCAAGCGATGGCCGAAGGCGGAGATATTTCCGGCTTAGTTAGCATTGCCGATGGTATTGCTGCGGTATCGGTGCAAAATCCGGCCAGCGGTTTATTAGCGCCAACTAGCCAAGCCATGCTGAGCGATATGGATACAGGTGCCAATACTCAGTTGAGCATTGTGGCGATGATGTTGCCGACCAATGATGGTTTTGTTGGCATCGACAGCTGGCAAATTCCCAGCGAAGCGGGAACCTATACCTTTTATATGAACGCTTATGATGCGGGAACCGAAGCTAACGATGAAATCATTAATGGCGGCGGCGCACCGGGGACTCCGGGAATTCCGGCCGATCCGGGAATGCATGGCGGAACGGGGGCTAGCGGCGTGACGACTGTTTCTAGCAACAGCAATATTCATATTCACCCCGGTAATGTGGGCGATAGTGATGCCAGCGGCGGCATCAGTGATGTAGATAGCCGTATTCATCGCTGGTTAAACCCAGTAGCTAAAGTACAGGTTACCGTGAAGTAAGGAGCAATGATGGCTATCTTAAAATTTACTCAGCGAGCCTTGACCATCGGGCTGCTGGCAGCAGGCTTAAGCGCCTGCGGCACTGACGATGTAAGCAGCAGCGCTGCGATGCAAAGTTATCAAGTTACCATATACAACGATACCGCAGCGCAGGCTTTATCGCCAGTTATGTTAGCGATCCACGATAGCGCGATACAGCTGTGGAGCATTGGTGCACCGGCAAGTTTGGCTTTAGAAACCTTGGCTGAAGGAGGCGATGCAAGTGCTTTAGTAGCGATGTTTAATGGCAAGGATGTGGCCATGCTTGGCGCTGGGGCGGTTGGCCCCGGCGACACAGATAGTTTGATGATTACTGCAGCGGCGCGCCACGATATGCGCTTGTCATTGGCAAGTATGTTGGTGAACAGCAATGATGCCTTTAGCGGATTGAATGCTTTGGATATCTCCAAGGTGATGGTGGGTGAAACCCTGACTTATCCTTTGCCCGCCTATGATGCTGGCACCGAAGCCAATAGCGAAGCGGCTGGCACCATTCCCGGTCCAGCCGACGGCGGTGAGGGATTTTCGGCAATTCGTGACGATGTGATGAATAAAGTTTCCCGTCATCCCGGTCTAGTGACTCAAGCAGACGATGCAGCATCGGTATTAATGCCCCAACATCGTTTATCGAATCAGGTCGGGCGGGTGGTGATCACTCGCATCGATTAAGCCCCCATGGGTACGTCCGCAACTTTGCGGACGTACCTATTTAAGCTGCTATGGAGCATTTATGTCAGCACGGATCTTGGTGATTGAAGATGACCACGATATCAATAATTTAATCGTTATGAACCTCGGTGACCTGCTGTATCAGGTGGAAAGTTGTGATCATGGGGGCCAAGGTTTTATCCAGGCCAGCCAACAAGCCTTCGATTTAATTGTATTAGATCTGATGTTGCCGGGGATGAATGGCCTGGATATTTGCCAGCAATTGCGGGCTCGACAGATTAATACCCCGATATTAATGCTGACCGCACGGGATTCTGAAGCCGATCGGGTGGTGGGTTTAGAGATGGGAGCCGATGACTATCTTACCAAACCTTTTAGTGTGCGTGAGTTACAGGCGCGGGTGAAGGCGATGCTGCGCCGAGTTGACCTGTTGCAGCAATCGCAGAATCACCCCGAACCGCCGTTAATGCAGCACCAAGACTTAAGCATCGATGTGGCGCGGCGTCAGGTATCGGTGGCTCAGCAAGTGGTGGAGCTTACTTCCACCGAGTTTGACTTGCTTTATTATCTGGCTAAATCGCCGGGTTTAGTGTTTAGCCGCACTCAATTATTAGATGAAGTGTGGGGTTATCAACACAGCGGCTATGAGCACACGGTGAATTCGCACATCAATCGCTTGCGCACGAAGTTGGAAAGCGATCCCTCTCATCCTCAGTATGTTCTCACCGTATGGGGCGTGGGGTATAAATTTAATGATGTTTAGCTTGCTCAGCTCTTTCTATAGCAAATTAGTGTTGGCGGTTGTGGCTTGTTTTATCTTGGCGGGGATCTTGCTGCTTGGCTTGGCCCATCAAAGCTCACAACAGTATCAAAATGAAATCGAGCAGAAGTTACACCTAAAGTTGGCTGAATACCTGGTGAACGATCAACAGTTGTTTCAAGATGGTCAGCTCGATCCCAAGGCGATTGAGGCAGCTTTTCATTCGATGATGATCCTGGGGCCAAGTTTTGAATTTTATATTCTGGATCCGCAAGGTAAGGTGCTGACTTATTCAGCCGACCCGCAAAAAATTAAACGCACCCAAATTGACTTAAGCCCGATCCGGGCTTTCATTCAGGGGGGGCATGTGGTGCCAATTGTTGGTCAAGATCCTCGTTCTAACAGCCGGAGTAAAATATTTTCGGCGGCAGAAATACGCGATGCAAGCGGGCTAAAAGCTTACCTATATATCATTATTGGTGGCGAGATCTACGACAGTGTGGCTGAGCTTTTACAAAGTAGTCATATTATGAAGCTCAGCCTGATTGGTTTGTTTTTCATTTTGGGCTTTAGTTTGTTGGTGGTGGTGTTGGTATTTGGGCTGCTCACCAAGCCATTGCGTCGCCTCGCTAAAGATATCGATCAATTCCAACAAGAGGGTTTAGAGAAAAACGCCAACATTGCCGAGCATTGGCAAAATAACTCCCACGACGAGGTGCAAAAGCTGGGTGCGGCCTTTAGTCATATGGCCACCACCATTCAAGGTCAATATCAAAAGGTGAAGGATACCGACCAATTGCGCCGTGAGTTAGTCTCTTATGTATCGCATGATTTAAGAACGCCGCTGGCATCCTTGCAGGGTTACCTAGAAACCTGGCAATTGAAACATCGCGATTTAAGCATCGACGAAGGCGAAAAGTTGATTCAGGTAGCACTGAGTAGTGCCCGTAAAACCAGTGCCTTGGTGGAGCAGCTGTTTGAACTTGCCCATCTGGACAGCGAATCGGCGACGCTCAATCAAGAGCCGGTGGCGATTGCCGAATTGGCGCAAGATGTGATGCAAAAATTACATTTAGCTGCGCAAGCCAAGCAGCTGCTGATGCAGGTAGAGCCTCAAGATCCATCGTTAATGGTAAACGCCGATATTCAACGGATCGAGCGGGTATTTACTAACCTGCTGGAAAACGCCATTCGTCATTGCAGTATCGGCGATCGAATTAGCGTGCGCATTCAGCAACACCAAGATCCACACAAACTCAATATTGTGGTGAGTGACACCGGCTCAGGCATTCCCGCCGATGATCTACCGTATATTTTTGATGCCCATTATCGGGCGGAAAACCGAACTCAGGATCGCAGCGCTCACGGTGGCCTGGGTCTGGCCATTGCGAAGCGGATTGTGCAATTGCATCACGCCAGCATTACCGTTGATTCTTGTTTAGGTGAGGGAACCCAATTTAGTTTTGCGCTGGATAAACCGGCTTAACTGGGGCTCGGCCAGATGGCGAAGCACTGTTAAGCACGGTGCCCAAAGTTAAGCTTGGCGGGGGACTTGGAAACTAGCGGTTTAAGGCTTGGCGTGATTGAGTGAGTCTCGAAACTGACTGGGGCTTTGGCCAGTCACCCGTTTAAATTCACGATTAAAGTTAGATTTAGTTTGAAAACCGGCATTCAGGTAAATTTGAGTGAGGGTGTCATGGCTATTCGCCATTAAGTTTTTGGCTTGGGTGATACGGTATTCGTTAACCACCTTGGACACGTTGCGGCCGTATATTTTATTTACTGCAATCGATATTTTTCGCGCCGGGATCCCCAGTTTACGAGATAAGCGATCAAGGGTTAAATCGGGGTCGAGAAAGGCTTGTTTATTTAGCATCAGTTGATCGAGCTGTTGCACTATTTGCTGGGCTTGTTGCTGGCTTAAGGGAGGCGCGTTTTGGTCTTTAGCCGCGCTTTGCAAATCGCTGGGCTTAAGCACTGCTGCACCAGTTTGCTGGTCACTGGCGCGGGTACTCAGGCTCACAAAAACCACTGCCAACGACAGCATCGGTAACAAAAATGCGTGCCCAAGGCTCAGAATATAGCGAGCATGTTGTCCTTGGTACCAGACAAAATCTAAGGAAATACTGGTATCGATCATCGCCGAAAATAACAACATCAGCCCGGCGATGCGCTCCGACTTTCTTGCCCATTCAATCGCCGATAATTGTACTTGTTCCGGCAGTTCATCCTTGGCCAGGGAACTTCGCAGCAATGCAAGCCCATAAGCCAGGTAAAGTGTGGTTAAGGCGATATCTAATAGGGGGAGCCAGCTATGAATAAACCAGGCGAGGGTCACCAGTATTGGGCCCAAGGCATGTAATCGTGATAAACCTTTGGCGTGATGGGCTTTGCTAAAGTAATACCAGGCGGCAACCGGGATCAAAGACGCCAAAATGGGGGCCAGGAAATGCAAAATCGTCGCATCAACTGTCCAACGTAAGCCAACCACCGCGGTGGTTAAAGCACACAGCAGTAAAAATAAGCCACCATTTTTTGCTTGCTCGGGGTTTTGCACCATCAGGCTCAGCGCCAGCATCACCAATAACAGAGATACCACCATGGGTAAGGGGATAGCCAACATAACAATTCCATTTTCCTTTCAAGGCTAAGTTGTCATTTTCATTAGGCAAGCATACCTAGCTTCAGCGGTGGGGAGAAGCACCCCGCGTCCTTAAACCCGTTTTAGGGCGTCCTCGAACCTGTTCTAGGACGCTTCATTCCCCCAATTACCGCATTCTAGGGTGGTTTAGCAGCACATTTGCTGCGTATCGCTTAGCGTTTAATTGTGGAGAATGAATCATGAAATGGTATTGGCAAGCATGGAAATATGCGTTGGTGTTTAGTGGGCGAAGTTCCAGAGAAGCATTTTGGATGTTTTTTGCGGTAAATCTGTTGCTGGGGCTAAGCGTACTGATTTTAGAGCTCACTGGAGTGACGCCCGCCTGGGTCGATATTGTGTATAGTTTGAGCTGTTTTCTCCCGATGCTTGCGCTAACTGTTCGACGTTTACATGATACTGGGCGTTCGGGATGGTACTTGTTATTGATGGTGATTCCGCTGGTTGGGCCCTTGTTGCTATTGTTTCTTTTGGCCCAGCCCGGATTACCGGGTCGCCATGCATTTGATCAATTTCCGTTACAAGGGAGCCATTTATGAATCACAAATTGATGAATGTTGGAGTGAACTTATCGTTGCTATTCAGCTTGATTTATTTATTAACGCATATTCCCTTTATTGTGGCGAAAGAAGTCGACTTGCCAAGCATTCCTGCTGGCGCACAGGGTGTGGTTTATGTTGAAAATGCCAGCGAAGGACAGTTGTTGTACTTGCATGGGATCAGTGGCAAAGGGATCTATGTGGCCAAAGGCGAGCCCGGCGAAGTGTGCGTGATCCCATCATTTCCAGTGATTGCGGGTGGCTTTGATGGTCAGGGGATCGAGATTGCCAAAGCCAAGCCGATCCGCTTGGTGGTTTACAGTAAAGCGGTATCTGAGCGCTTGAAAGCTGGCGAGCAAGTGGTTAGTGAAGATTGGGTACTGAGCCTGCCCAATAGTGCTGTGCGAGGCGATATTGGGATCGAGTCAGGGCTAAGTTTGCAACAGGGTTTTATCTTACATCCGCGAAAGTTTTGGAGCTCGTGGTTTAGCAGCCGTTGGCGTCAAGCGAGCTGTAAGGCGGCAGCGCATTTTACCGCGGCAGTGGCGACTGGCAAATAAACCGGCTTAGTTTGTTGGCAACGCATCGGCGCAGTCATACGGGACTGCGCTCGTTTTCATTTGAGCTAAAGCTGATTTAAATCGAGTCTCAGGGGCTGGCGAGGTCATCGACCCGGTATTTAATAGATGAGTATAGATTTGGGTGGTTCGGATATCGCTACGCCCCAGTTGCGCTTGAATGGTTCTAATGTCGGAGCCTCGTTGTAATAGGTGGGCGCTGCAATAGCTGGCTGGCAAAAGGTGGTTGGCAAATGACTGGCTCAAAAATACCAGTGCATTTAAGAGGCAAGGGCCTGACTTTGTGGTGCGAGCTCCCTTTGGTTAGCCAGCTCGCTCAAAAAATGCTCAGCTTCTCGGTTGTGTATGTCTTTGGGATTGCGTTTTGGGTTGAATAAAATAAAGCGCTATATCCATGCTAAGTCCCTTCGAATTGTTGTTTCTCTAAAGCGTATTAAACGTATTTTTATCCTCGATAAACGCGAGATATGATGGGCTCATATGTCGACCTTTGTACTGTGATTATATGGCTCTTCACCGTTCTTGGTGGAAAGTCATATCAAGCCCTCCAAAGTGAAATAAAATAGCTCGCTTAAAGCGTTCTTTATTTCTAAAACCCATCGAACGTATTTTTAGGCGCTGAATGTTTCCATTTATCGCTTCTGCCAAGCCATTTGATACCTTATAACGCATCGCATTGATGATGCCCTTTAAGTGCGTTTTCACGGTTTCTGCTGCTGTCATCATCGGCCTGATTTGACTGACCTTTATGAGTGCCAACCAATCATTCCAAGCCGCTTTGGCGTTAGCTGCATCGCCATACCAAATGGCTCTTGCTTGCTCTTTGAATATCCAGCTCAAGCCAGTATTTTGCATCATTTTGGCCAGCGCATTCACTCTTTCTCTCAATGTCCCATGTAGGTGGCTGTTTCGTTTTAACCATCCATACCGTGTTTGGTGGCACTCTCTTTTTAAATGCTGGGGCAACGCCATGAGTTCGCTTTTTCTCACTTCATTCACCGCTTTAGTGAGGACCTTTGCGATATGAAAATGGTCTATGGCTATCATCTGCTTAGCCCGCTCACCGAAGTAATCATATGCTGCGTTTATATACGCTCTGCTCATGTCCATCAATATGGAACGTGTAACCATTATTGACTCAGGGGGCAATGCCTTAAAGCAAGCAGATAGGCTCAGGCCTGTTCGACCGTCTTCAACCGATATCACCTGACCATCACGATTGGATAATACCGTGACATAGTCATGGCCTTTCTTAAATGCCGTTTCATCGACCAACAGGTCTTGGTAGTTGATGGTGGTTCTGGCTGTCAGACCGCGTTGAACGGCTCGTGCCATAATACGGTCGATGGCTCCCCAGCTAAGCCGATAGGTTTTACTCACCGCGTATAAGGAACTGACTTTAAGCATCTCTATAACGCGAGCCTCAAACAGCTCTGTGTAGCGACTGTTACTTGTCGCCCAAGGCACTTGAAGTGTTTGCACTCCATGCTCTGGGCAATCAGCTCGAGGGACTTCAGCCTCAATACGCGTTTCAAACTGACAGGTATCTAAATGTCGCCAAACCCGCCGCCGAGTATCGTGTCGACGAACAGCCTTACCGCAAGAGGGGCAAGCCGTTAATGAGCCTCGGTCATAGTCAACGCGTACGGTGATGGTTTGGGTTGACTCATTGAGTTCAACAGATGAAACAGCTCAAGGATGAGTTAATCCAAGAATGGATTGATAAAGCGTCGTGTCTTGCATAGTCGCGAGGTATTAATGAACGTTTACTTATTATCTCGCTCATTAATGTTTGTTGAAAGTGTTTCCACTACATTCGGTGAAGAGCCGATTATATACAGTTAAGTGGGTTCCCATCTTTCTGCAAATGCATGACCATCTTTCACGCATGGTCAAAATGGTGATTCACTGATATGCTGTTGATAAAATTGAATATTAAAGGGTGTGTGAGTTTCTGTGGTGCGTGATAGGTGGTAACTTCGCATGCGTGAAAGATGGGAATTTGCATATTAATATACTGTTAGCAGTCTAAACTATGAAAAAATGGCGTATCGAATATAGAGTGGAATATACACCAAGCCCTTTGAGCTTTTGGGTGCATAAACACCTAGATAGTGAAGTGTGGTCAAATGCTACTAAGTTTGATCCTCCTCTTCCTACAGGGTGAGAGCGTGAATGGTTACTTTTTGCTCTCATCCCGCGAGAACCCTGCCGATAGCACCTGTTCAAGGTAAGTCGTATTCATTGCCGCGATATTTTGCTTACGTCTGATACTGGCCTTTTTACCCTTTTCCTGTCGCAGCAGGTTCAGTGCTATATGGCGGATAATCGCCAAAAGCTCAGCAGCGTTCTCTCGGTAGATTTGGCAGTCATCTTCGTTGAACGATGTATCAAGCACCCAGTGAAGGCTGTTTTCGATACCCCAATGGCCTCGCACTGCATCAGCGAATTGTTCTTTGTTCAACTCTGCCGAGCTGATGTAGTAGCGGTACTCTAGCGACTCTTTGCCGTTAGCTGCCATGCGATAACCCATTGCAACACCGAGCGTTTTCAGCCCGGGCCAATGCGCGAACTCTTTCGCCAGCTCGTTGGCAGGCAGCACCGCATAGGCTCTCGCCTCCTTGCGGCCTCGGCCTTTCTCTATACATACAATGGGGTCATCAATTACGGGGTTCAGTTGAGCTTGCACAGCGTTATAGAGTGACTCTTGATTACCTTTTACTGCCAGCAAGTAATCCGCTTTTCTGTCTGTTATGGTTTTTGCGATATTGGTTTGGCAACCCATGGCATCTATCGATACAAGCGCCCCCTTGAGCTCTAGTGCATTGAGCAGCTCTGGGATAGCGGTAATTTCGTTGGATTTAGCATCGGTTTTTACTTGCCCCATTACGACACCATTGGCGGTGGCAAACGCGCTGACCATGTGTATCGTAGACTTGCGGTCATCCCGACTGTAGGAGCTGCGGAGCACCTTGCCGTCTACTGCGATTAGCTGCCCACCGGTTTGCTCACTCACCGCTAACATCCACTTGCTGAAGCACTGCTGAAACTGCGATGGGTCAAGCCGTGAAATCAACCGAGCAATGGTATCGTGTACTGGTAGGCCTGAAGCAAACAGGCCCTTTTCACGTAACCAGTTGAAGTGGGCTTCACCAAAATCTTCGATATCCTCCCAACCTTTGGCTCCGCCAATAGTTGCACATACGGTAAGGAACATCACATCGAACAGCGGATAGCTTACTTTAGCGCTTTGGCGAGGATCTTTAATGCTGGCGAAATGCTCAAAAAATACGTCGATGGTCATGGAGGGCTCCCGAAAAAGGGAGTATAAGATCACAGCGCGAACGTCAGGTCAAATAGCTTGTGCTTGCTCAAAAAACGTTCGCGATCTCACCCTGCCTCTTCCTAGAAGTATTCCGTGCAAGGGTTTTCCTGTTTTAGTTATTAATGCCCTCGGTGTTGAACTCGAATTTTCTTCTATTGAGGAGGCTGAGCATTTCTTGGATATTATCAGCAAGAAAAATATGCCAACTTCTTCACAACTTTCAAATTTGAGGGGGGTAAGTTATGGGCCTAATGGACATTGGCTAAGTCGGCTCCCTGCACGCTTAAAGCCTTGGGTAAAGCGAGAGAAAATAATCCCAATTATTAAAGGTGGTATACGAGAGTTTAAGTTAAGTCCCGTATAATCAACTGCTAACAAGGCAATTAATCGGGTCAAGATCACATTGCAAACTCGCCCGCTTTTTGCTGTAAGGGCAAAAGCGCAAAAAATCGGTCAAGCTCGCAATGCGCCTGAGCTTGGCGTTATGTGGCATGAGAGTGAATACCTAGCGATGAATAAATTCGATTGGCATAGCGATAGAATCACAGCAGAAACGCCAGTAACGAACACATATAGAAACACCCAAAACGTACGCCGTTTTTTAAAGGGCATTTGCGGTTCTGAATTCACATTTAATCGAGAATTCATGGCCTGGATAAAGGATGGAAATCCTAAAACAATGGGTGAGGTGGCATTAGAATGGCAGCGGCGAGAGCAAAAGTAATGGACAGAATGACGACGTCCGAAATGCCACATAACCAGTGGCTCAAATTGACTCGGCGCGCAAGCGCGCCTCACAATTTAGCCTGGCGTTATGTGTAAGGAGCTATATGGCTTTTGATATGTACCTAGATGGTAAAAATGAAAAGATTCATTATAGCGAAGAAGATTTTTTCATGATTATCACAAAAGAAGATGGTTTCCCAAACTTAGAGTGGCTTTGGAACGAGTTTTACAATGGCCCAAAAATTGATGGTCAAAGAGCTAAACTGATAGCAGAAGAGCTTGAGACGGCAAAAATTAATAAACGAATTAAGTCTCGCCATTCTCTCGTCAAGTTTATCGATCGGGTGCATCCATTTTTTGGTAAGGCAGGTACCCTTAACAAGGGTATAAAGTGCATAAGTGATTAGGCTATTGATTTAAGGCCGACATCCATCAGTTGAAATACTGAGTTGATAAAACCTTCCAAGGCACGAAGAGGAAGCTTAAATACACTTTTTATCATCAAAGCTGTACTAATGGCTTTATCGCTGTAGGTATTGCTGCGACCGCGGCGTCCTGTCGGGGTGTGGTTGTGCCATTGTGTTATCGCAGCCTCATCCAGCCAAAAAGTTATTGAGCCTCGCTGGGTTAAGGCCTTGTTGTATTGCTTCCAGTTGACGATGTTGCCTTTTGCTTTACCCATGATACGACCTGACTATAGTGGTTTAACGATCAGATCGCCGAGAGGCTGAAAGGTTCAATCCTATTTAAGCAACAAAGCCCCCTTAATTTAGACGTTAGCTGCAAATCGAAGGAGTAGTTTTGGACTCATATATTTCTGTAATCAATTCAATTGTGGCTCTTCTGGTATCAGTTACTGCCTTAATATACACAGTGAAAACTTATCTTTTAAAATCGGGATCGCAAATAAGGGGGAGGCACTCAGTAACTTCCACAGTGTATTGTGATGATAAGTATGTCATCAGTATATATCTAGAAAATATGAAAGATAGAGCAACAGTGATTTTTAAAATATATCTGCTAGTTGGACGTAATAACTACGTCGAAATTGAAGATTTTGAAGATACTCCTTTAATATTTCAGCCATTTGAAGTGTATTCTAAGACTTACGATCCCATTTATTTTTATGCATTCAACATTAACAGGATTAAGCTTAATGATTTATGGAGTTCAAAAAAGTAACCACTAGAATTGTTTTGTCTACTTCTGATGGAAAATATAAAGTTAACGACTGGATAAAAAGTTGGGATCCTGTTTTTGAATACTTCAAAAATAGTATGATTTCTGTAATCCATCCAATGAGATCAACATATAAAGATAAATGCTATGGCTCTAATGTTAAATATATCCTTGATCTAAAATTTAAAGACCCGATTTCAGATAATAACTGCGACATTCATGGAAAGGTGTAGAAGAGGAAGCCAACTGCCGAAAGTGGTACGCTCTTCTCGCCAAAGAAACAAGCAGTACTACCATGAATTATCAGCAGTTGACCGAGGGGAGAAGATATCAGATTTCAGCCCTTTTGGAACAGGGGATTTCAGTACCAGAAATTGCCAATACAGTTAAATGCCACCGCTCAACTATTTATCGAGAGTTGAAGCGATGTGGTAAGAAGGAGCAGTATCTGCATCAAAAGACAGATGAAGGTGTTTTAAGTTGCATAGATATTACAGTACATGATGTAGAAATTTGGCGAGAACAAGCTTATGAAGATCATGATACTGTCATTGAAGCTGAAAATTACAATTGGTTTTTATTCAATGTAGTTGCTCCTATTTTTACTCAAATTAGTAGATACAGAGTGAAAATTAAAAATTGGAGATCTAAAGTAGCTGATAACAAGCTAATCAACTAGGACAAAATACGGCTGGCTATCTCGCTTCGCTCGTATTTTAGCCAACCATATTTTGCCTGTTATTAGGGCGTTACAACGGGCAAGAATCGAAATCGGAAATAAGTTAATATAAACCTGAATCAACAATTAGTAACACTTTTAACTTATTGAATAATTAACAGAGGGGAATTCCATTGAATAAGCTAGCCAATATAAGAATAGGAATCGCAACGGGAGTCATTATGTTTCTCGGAAGTAGTACAGCCTCCGCCGGACTCATCTATCAAAACAATTTCGACAACCCTGTTAACTGGGTTGAAAGCCGCTCCTATCAAGATATGAGTCAGCAATCTGTCAACGCTCTCTTCGGGTCTACTTTTGCTCAGACCAACACGGTCGAGACTATTAAAACCCATGGCGGTTCCTATTATTCAGACCCATCAGGTACCGGAGGGGATTACGCCATCAGCATGCTGTCCCACCTTCAGGACGATAAACTATTCTTAACGTTTGACCCAACATCCAATAACTTTGTGAATGTTCAACTAGATCTATCAAATATCGGTGCCCGCTATCAAAATGGTGGATACCAAGCTGGGCTCAATTCAAGCACCGCTCCAACAATGCAACTAAGCCTATACAGTGGGGGCAGCTTATTATCGTCGTCACAAATTACAGGTAGTAGCACAAGTGACCAATCGGTATTTGATTGGACAAACTTTATTGTTGCACTAGATACAACTGGTAACAATGGTAGCGTAACACTTGAGTTTGATCTGTTGTCAGGTAACTATGCCGCTTTTGATAATCTAACGATATACACCGCCGATGTTGAGGGTGATGTAGGCCAGCCTGTTCCTGCGCCAGCTGGTTTACCATTATTGGCAATGGGCCTCGCAAGTCTCATCGCAGCTCGACGTAAAGTGTAAATAAACACTGGCATTTCTCTGAGGCTCCTTTTTTGGGGCCACTTTTACAATAGCGTGATTGAGAAATTTAATTAACCCACACTTGGGTTAATCGTTTTTGGTTGTTTTATCGCTCTGAAGCATAGCGCGGTCATCAGAGTCGAAAAGAATTATATAATGGGAATTATATAAGACACCCATGATTGTGGTGTTCCCGCCTTTGGCATCCAGTGCTATATCCAAATTATATAAGACACCCATGATTGTGGTGTTCCCGCCTTTGGCATCCCGCACATGGATTTGCATGGCCTGACTATTGTATATCTAATGTATATCTAATGCCTATCCAGGACACCCATCGTTAACTAGCGGTATTTGTTCCTGCCCAGGGCAAGATCATGAATGTTTTTTGCCCAACTTGAGGTCAAAATTGACCTGACGAGTCGAGTGTGATCTTATGTCCCCTATTTTGAGGAGGGGCCATGAATTTAGATACCGTCAAAGCACATTTCACCATCATCCGTGACGAACGACAAAGCGCAAAAGTAGACCAATGCCTATCCAAGACACCCATCGTTAACTAGCGATATTTGTTCCAGTCCAAACTCATTTATATTCAGAAGTGTGTTTTAAAGTCGTCGTAATACGAAGAAGATAAAAATCTAAGCTACTATAGCTAGTTCTAGCTTAGATTTTTATTGAACGGCTTAGCTAAATAAACCGTTATCTACGAACGATCATTTGCTCTCGTTCTGGTCCAACCGAAACCATGACGATCGGAACTCCCATTAACGCCTCGATGCGAGTTATATAATCCTGCGCGCTTTGAGGAAGGCTCTCGAAAGTACGACAAGCGGTGATATCTTCATCCCACCCCTGCATTTTTTCATAAACAGGTTGCAGCTCTGCAGTTTGAGGCCAAATTGGATTTTCACTGTGTTCGCCATTGTAAGCAATACAGATTCTAAGGTCCTTCATACCGCTTAAGCAGTCTATTTTAGTTAATGCAATCTCAGTTGCGGCTTGCAGTTCAACCCCATTTCGAGTCGCCACCGCATCAAAGTACCCCATATCTCGTGGGCGGCCTGTAACCGCGCCGTACTCATTCGAACTTTCTCGGAAGTTATCTTGTTCGTCCATCGCTGTAACTAAGGTTCCTGTACCCACTGATGAACTAAACGACTTAGCGACAGCGATAATACGCTCTGGCCTCAATGCTGGTAAACCACTGCCAATACCGGCATAGGCAGCGGTCACATTTGATGACGTTGTCCAAGGGTACTCCCCATAAACGAGATCACGGCCAGCGCCCAATTGAGCTTCAAATAATAGCTGTGCTTTGGTCGCTTGCAGCGCTTTAAGAGGCTCGGTGACGTTACAAATAAATGGACGCCAAGATTTCGTTATGTCTAATAACCATGCCGTAAGTTCTGCTGCACTTTGCGAGTAATCGCAATCTGGGTATAAGGCTTTTAACTGAGGAATTTTCCAATCTAGCATAAATTGAATTCGCTGCTCTAGTACGTCGGGCTGATTCAACCAACCTACTAAAATGCCTTTCTTCATGACACGATCGCCGTAAGCTGGTGCAATACCCTGACGAGTAGAGCCGTAGGCTGCATCACCGAGTCTTTGTTCTTCTAATGTATCTTCAAGTGCATGTAGAGGTAGACACAAGGTAGCACGATCTGAGATACACAAATTCACATCCACTCCCGTTGCCTTAACTTCTTCAATCTCTTCAGTTAGTGCCGCTGGGCTAATCACCATGCCTGGGCCAAGAACAGCAATACAGTTTGGATTGAAAATTCCGCTTGGCAGCTGGTGCAGTTTGAACGTGCCGAAGTCATTAACAACGGTATGTCCGGCATTATTGCCACCTTGAAAACGAATACTGGCAGAAGCATCTGATGCTAAAAAGTCAACAATACGGCCTTTACCTTCATCTCCCCAATTGGCACCCACAACGACAATAGACGACATAATATATCTCCGATTTGATTGTGAAATCATCTTAAACTTGTCGATCTAATAAGAGAAATTAATTATAGTGATTAACTTGATAATAATTTCATATGATTAATATTCATATCGCTTAGCTTAGCCCACATAAAAGGTGAAACGATGCTGGATATCCATTGGCTTAAAACTTTTGTTACGTTGGCGGAATGCAAGCATTTTGGCAACGCTGCAATTGCATTGCATATGACTCAACCAAATGTCAGTTTACACCTTAAACAATTAGAGCAAGCTACTAGCGTTAAGCTCATTGAACGTAGCCCATTCCACTTAACTCAAGCGGGTGAACGCTTACTTGAAAGTAGCCAACGAACGCTACAAGAATTACAGGTTTGCCAAGCTGATCTTAATGCTCTCAATGATCTGAATAAAGGTACGATTACTATCGCGGCCAGCGACATTATCTCTCGTATGTTACTCATTGAAGCGTTTAAGTTGTTTAAAGGTGAGTACCCAGGAATCGATATCGTGTTATTAAATACCACGTCATCGCAAGCTTCTGAACTTGTTAGAAATGCTGAGGCTGACCTAGGGTTTGTTATCTCCCAAAAACAGACGCAACCATTGCATTTTGTTGAATTACAGCAGGTAAAGTGGGTTGCATTAGGCTTTGGGTTTGAACGAGGTACAGAGCAAGACAAAGAGTTAACCTTGATCTTGCTCGGTCATGATACCCGTACCAGAGATCTCATTGATAACGCATTACCTACGCTCAATTTAACTAATTATAGAGTGATGGAGGTTGGCAGCGTAGATGCGCAAATTGATTGGGCAGAAGCGGGGTTCGGAGTGGCTATTGTTCCAGAGTTTGCACTATCAACGCCGCGTTATCTCAAGTCATTAGTCACACCTTTAGCTGATTTTCCTACGACAGAGTTGGGTTACATTGTTCGGCAAAACCAGATTTTATCCAAAGCCATCAAGCAACTTCTTCATTGGGTGAATCAAGGAATTACCTTGTTGCAAGAGAATCGAAACGAATATTAATCACTATGGAATAATCATGACACCCACCTCAACTAACGAAACGCTTTTAATAGTCTAAACTATCAATAGTGGTTTATTTGGGGAGTTATTATTATGCCTCGGTCAAGACGCTCGCAGGTGAGCTTATCGGATACACTCTACTATCATTGTGTTTCCCGTTGTGTTCGACGGGCGTTTCTGTGTGGCGAAGACAAGGTAAGTGGTAAAAGCTATGAGCACCGCCGCCAGTGGGTCGAGGATTATCTACTCAAATTGGCGTCGGTGTTCGCCATTGATGTTTGTGCTTATGCTGTCATGAGTAATCATACCCACCTCGTGCTACATGTTAATCCGCAACAAGCAGAAGCCTGGTCAATGGATGAAGTCTTAGAACGCTGGCATAGCTTGCATCAGGGCACCTTACTGACTCAGATGTATCTCAACCTTGAATTACGTCCGCAGTTGAGTGAGGTGCAACTACAAGCCATTCGCGCCACCGCCGAAGTGTATCGGACTCGCCTGTATGACTTAAGCTGGTTTATGCGCCATTTAAACGAACACATTGCGCGAGCCGCCAATCAAGAAGACCAATGTACCGGTCGATTTTGGGAAGGACGCTTTAAATCCCAAGCGCTTTTGGATGAAGCCGCCCTCATGGCGTGTATGGCTTACGTAGACCTAAACCCCATCAGAGCCAAGATGGCGAGCACACCAGAGGACTCTGCCCATACCAGCGTACAGCGACGAGCAAAAGCAGCTCAGCTAAAACAAGCCCAGGCAACAAACCTGTTTCCCTTTGTGGGTAACCCAAGAGAGCCGATGCCCCAAGGCTTACCCTTTGAGCTGAAAGACTACCTTGAGTTAGTCGATATGACTGGACACATGGTAAGAGAAGATAAACGGGGTGACATCGACAGTGGCGAAAGTTCCATCATCCAACGCTTAGGGATAAATGAAGCACAGTGGCTGACTTTAAGCGGTGAGTTTGAACGGCACTTTTCTGGCGCAGTCGGTCAAGAGCGCTTGCTCAGACAATATCATCGGCATATGGGGCATCAACGAACGGCCGGTTTAAGTTGCAGCAAACGTTTGCTAAACCGCGCTTAAGCGCGAGCTTACTTTCGAACCACCCTCAATCATCAGCCTTGTATGGGGGGATACCTTGCCTTGCTGAGGCGCACATTGGCCCAGAAATCACCAAACTGAGTCACCTACTGTGAATTTACCCATTGATCGGCATGACAATAGCCTGAGGACTAAATGATTGCAGTGGTGTTCACTTCACTAACGCTGTTACTGTCCCTGTAGTTTTTATCATGGATGTCCATACTTCGTACTATTTTTATTATGGATGTCCATACTTCGTACTATTTTTATTATGGATGTCCATACTTCGTACTTCACTTCACTAACGTTGTTACTGTCTTTGTGTTTTTATCATGGATGTCCATACTTCGCTTGTCAACGAACGGCCGGTTTAAGTTGCAGTAAACGTTTGCTAAATCGCGCTTAGGCGCGAGCTTACTTGCGAACTATGTCTTAATCATCAGTATTGTATCGGTGGTGATACCTTGCTGAGGCGCACATTGGCCCAGAAATCACCAAACTGAGTCACCTACTGTGAATTTAGCCGTTAATCGGCATGACAATCGCCTCAGAACTAAATGATTGTAGTGGTGTTCACTTCACTAACGTTGTTACTGTCCCTGTAGTTTTTATCATGGATGTCCATACTTCGTAAAATGATTGCAGTTGTGTTCACTTCACTAATACTGTTACTGTCCTATAGTTTTTATCATGGATGTCCATACTTCGTGTCCTTTTTATCATGGATGTCCATACTTCGTATTTATCATGGATGTCCATACTTCGCGTAATACTTCGCTTATTATTTTTATCATGGATGTCCATACTTCGTACATTGGCCCAGAAATCACGAAACTGAGCCACCTAGTGTGAATTCAGCCACCAATCAGCATGATTAACGCCTGAGGACTAAATGATTGCAGTTGTGTTCACTTCACTAATACTGTTACTGTCCTATAGTTTTTATCATGGATGTCCATACTTCGCTTCTCTGTCCTATAGTTTTTATCATGGATGTCCATACTTCGCTTGGTTGGATATCGTCTTTAGGAAAGAGCAATGCAATTTACAATGATGCTCCTCGCTGTTGTACTCTGTTTTACAGCATCCATCGCGCATTCCGTTGGTATAAAAAAAATAGTAGTTCCTGCTGATAACAAAGGCCCTGCAATAAACGCCGTGCAATGGTCACCATGCTCTAGCGCCTCAGGTGAAATACTGGCCGGACCGTTTGTTCTTCTTGGGGTTCGTGATTGTCCCGTTGCTGGAGAACACTTGCCTCTCATTATTATTTCACATGGGTTTGGCGGGTCGAGCCTCAGCCATCATGACACAGCAACAGCTCTCGCTAATGCAGGCTTTATAGTGGTGTCACTCAACCATCCTGATGATACATCTACAAATAAAACAAGATTTCATAATCTTAAAGCTTTGATTACTCGCCCGATGGATGTCAAACGGCTCATTAACTTCATGCTAACCTCATCACCAGACGTGGCATCAATAAACCCAAATTCTATTGGTTTTTTTGGCTTTTCACGTGGTGGTTATACCGGTCTTGTCCTAGCAGGGGCGGCTCCTGATTTTGAGAAACTGCTCATTCCATGTTCCGACAGGACCGGCGCAACGTGTGACCATGCAAACATAAAGCAATTGCCTATGTTACCCCCCAGCAGCGATCCTCGGATCATGGCTTATGTGATTGCCGATCCTTTGAGCAATGTCTTTGCAACATCAGACAGTTTGAAACATATCACTAAGCCAATCGAGCTCTGGGCATCTCAAGAAGGGGGGCATGGTGTGTCCCCAAAAGATGTTCCCGCTATCGCGCATAATCTGCCCATGAAGCCAACTTTCCATCTTGTTCCCAATGCAGGCCATTTCTCTTTTTTGACCACATGTCCCCCCAAGTTAGCTAAAACATTACCAGAGCTTTGTATAGACAAACCAAATTTTGACCGAGCCGCTTTTCACAAAAAATTTAACACCGATATGATTTATTTTTTTCGTAAAAATCTAATTAAAGTCCCGTAACTCATGTTTGGAAAAACGACCAAGCCCTCTAAGTGCATATATAACTAAATAATACCCAGCTTCTAACTGGTGAACGTCACTTTCGTAGTGACTAAAACCCTGCCTTGTTGGATTTAATACGGTCGAAGATCTGAGCTTGTGAACTGCTATGCTTCAGTCATTCGGCAACTTGAATAAATCTCTTGCGCGTATCTAAGCCTATGAAAATCATGGTATCGTTGTTCAGATTGCCTACATGATTAGTCGTTTGCACACGAATCATGGCTCTGGCTTCAAACTAAACCCCCCGAATATGGAGGCTAGCACCTCGAGCGGGCATTATGTCTAGATGTATAGGAGATAATTATGAATTTTGGCATTCTTGTATTTGATCAGGTAGAAGAACTCGATTTTGTCGGGCCGTGGGAAATGCTCACGATGTGGCGAAAAAATGCCAACGGTCCAGAAAATTGCATCATTGTGAATGAAACGCTTGACCCCGTTACTTGTGCAAAGGGTTTGTCGATCAACCCACATGCTTCATTTTCATCTTGCCCGCCGCTTGATTATTTACTTATTCCTGGAGGTGAAGGTACACGAACTGAAGTTGATAACCCGGTGCTAATCGATTTCGTTGCCAATCAAGCAAAGAACTGCAAGGCGGTTTTATCGGTTTGCACAGGATCTTTTGTGCTGCATGCCGCGGGGCTTTTGTCTGGCAAAAAGGCAACCACTCATTGGCAATCATTGGAACGTTTACGGGCACTTGGTGATGTTACCGTGGTTGAACAGCGCTACGTGCAAGACGGTAATGTCTGGTCTTCTGCGGGGGTTTCCGCTGGCACAGATTTAATGCTGGCTTTCATCGCAAATGTCGCTGGTGAAACCACCGCGGGACAAATACAGTTTGCCGCAGAATATTACCCCTCTTCGGTCAAGTACGGGGGGTTTGAGAACCACGAAAAAGCGCCCGGATATCTAAGAAAAACCTAACAAATGGCTAATTCGGACTTGGTCGTAGCTCCGGTTGAGTAGACACCTCATTCAAATAAGATGAGGTGTTTATGCTCGCTTATAAAACAGATCAAAAGTTTGAGCGATATTTTTAGGGTGGCATTTTTGTCTACATAACACGTTGAGGTGTCCTACATCTCGCAGCAGAGCGATTGGTTTTAAAGTGAGCCACGGCTGCGTATATAGTCATCGTAAATGGTGGGTTATTTATATTACTGCTAATATTACTGCCTTTTCTTTGGTTGATTAGAGATATCAAAATGTCGCATTCAGAAACTAGCTGTCTTTGTGGTGCTGTAAAAATTACCGCGGAGGACATCAATCCTAAATTCACGGTGTGTCATTGCCAATCATGCCGAACTTGGGGCGGGGCTCCGTTCTTTGCTGTTAAGTGCGGTACGAAAGTTAAAATTGAAGGGGAAGATAAAGTAAAAATGTATGCGTCGTCCTCTTGGGCATCTCGGGGTTTTTGTACTGAGTGTGGTACTCACTTGTTCTACAAATTTAAAGAAACTGGTGAATACAATATGTCACTAGGTTTGTTCTCTGAATTGGAAGGGCTGGAAATGGATATGCAGTACTTTAGTGATATGCGGCCGAGTTACTACTGTTTTTCAAATGAAACTAAAGAAATGACAACCGCTGAAATAATGGCTTATTTCTCATAAAAATGTAGCTAAAAGATTAACGATACCTAGCATAAGACAATCTTAAGTGAGCGGTTTGGATACAGCTTACCAAGGCTGCTTTTTCTTTGTTCCTTTGTGATGACCTGATGTTGAGCGTTAATTTTATAGGAGTACCATGTTTGATCGAGTTGCACTTCAAAGTCTGTAAAAGACTTCTATGATAATAAAGACAGTATGCATGGATTGGCGCATATTACTCGACGGTTTACCGAGGCTAGCAAACTTGCATCTAACAGAGACTATTGCCAGCACGTTTTACTATTAGGCGTATTTTTCCATAACATATTTAACGAGCATCAAGCTATTCTAGCTGAGTTGATTGACTCAAAAGGATTGAGCTGTGAGCATATTCCATTGATTACCTGCGAAGTTCTCGAATCAATAGCTCACTCAATTCCAAAATCAATGGGAGGGCTACTTCTGTATGATGCTGATTTGAATTTACCCAGCAATTTACTCAGGTAATAGCAATCTGATTCATTATATGATCAACTTGCTGCGCAGAATAAATCTGTAGATAACGAGGCATGAAGTGCTGTAACTAGTGGCTCTAATGACAAGATACATCACCCAGTTAGCGCTGATTTAGGTCAGTAATAATCAACAGATAATGAGTTAGACCGGTATAACATAGGGTTAAACCCTAACGCTATTGTTGCAGTTCTGTCTAACAAAACAGAGAGCGTACTTCAGATGAAAAGCGAACATATTGGAGAGTTAGTATTAAACGAGGCTCAGATCCAAGACGGCGTTAAAATTGTGGCGAGTAAACTCAATGCTCAATTTCAAGATGCGGTGATCATCAGCGTTGTTCCGGGCGGCATTTTATTTACGGCTGATTTAGTGCGGCAGTTAATGTTTGAGCTGAGTATGGATTATATTTCTTGCCCGCATATACCCGGTGATCGCAGTAATGCCTCAAAAATTGTTTATCATCAGAATATTTGTATTGAAGGCAAGCATGTAATTGTTATCGATGATGCGATTGAATCTGGCGGTACCATGAAACGCTTGATCCAGCATTTATCGGATCACTATAAAGCGAAGTCCTTATCCATCGCTACGCTGTTTGTTAAACCGGGTCGAGAAATTATCGCGGTGCCGCAATATTTTGCTTATGAAATGCCAAATGATGACTTGCTGGTTGGATACGGCTTGCCTTGGCAAGATAAATTAAGAAATGTGCCTTATTTGTCCAAGTTGGTGAAAGGATACTAAAGCTATCTGCTAGGGCTGGGATTAGCAAACGGTGCTGGTAATGTCTGGGAGCTGAATCGGCGGTTGGGTCGTCAGTGCCATGCTTTATCAAAACAGGCTAAAACCCCATGCTTATTTTTGCGATTCATCGCTATGCCAAGACCAAGGTGCTGGAAGGTATGCCTGTGTACCTAAACGCTGTTGTTGAAGCTTTGTGAGCAAAAAAGTCAGAGCGCCAAACTTACTCTCAAGCGATGTGTGAAGGTTGGTAGCCAGCCCCAAAAGGCTGGCTGGTATTAAGATCTTAGGTTCTTATAAGGCCATGGTTTGTCGCGCCATCATCAGTTCTTCATTGGTATTGATCACCGCTAAGGCAATCTTTGAATCAGCCTGATGGATAAAGCGTTGGCTACTGGCATTTTTTTCTGGGTCTAGCTTTATTCCGAGGGCTTGCAGGTTTTGACACACGGCTTGGCGTATTGATGCCGAGTTTTCGCCGATGCCACCAGTAAATAAGATCACATCCACGCCCCCCATCTGAATCATGTAAGCACCAATAAAATCACGGATCCGCTGTACAAAAATATCGATGGCTAGCTGGGCGCGTTGATTGCCCTGCGCGCCAGCTTGTTGAACGCTGCGACAGTCATTGGACACCCCAGAGATCCCTAATAAGCCGGACTCACTATTCATGATGTGATTCACCTCATCCAGACTAAGTTGATGCTTTTTAGCAATATAAAGCAGAATGGACGGGTCTATGTCACCGCAGCGCGTCCCCATGGCAAGCCCCGCCAGTGGTGTAAAGCCCATTGAAGTATTTACCGATTGACCATTTTCGATGGCGCAAATGCTAGCGCCGCTACCTAAATGACAGCTGATAATTTTAAGTTGCTCAACTGGGCGTTGCAGTTGTTTGGCACACTCTTGGCTCACGTAGTGATGGCTGGTGCCATGAAAACCATAGCGGCGGATTTGGTCTTCTTGGTAGAAGCGATAAGGCAGCGCATACAAGTATTGCGGTTTTGCCATGGTTTGATGAAAGGAAGTATCAAATACTGCCACTTGTTTACAATTGGGCAAACGCAGGCGCATCGCTTTAATAAAAGCAAGGTTTACTGGATTATGTAGCGGCGCTAGCTCACATAAGTCAGTGAGTTTTGCGATTACTTCTTGATCGATACGTACCGATTGCTTGAAATGGTCTCCGCCATGCGCAACTCGATGGCCAACCCCATCAATGTCATCTAAACCGGTCAATATTTTGAGACTTAATAGTTGTTCCAGTAAATAGTCGATGGCTTGTTGAGCATCGTCGAGTTGGATATTGTTCGCTTCAAGTTTTTGTTGATGGTATTCCATGACAAATAGCGCATCTTCTTTGCCTATTTTATCAATCATGCCTTTGGCGATGATCCGCTCTTCTGGCATTGAATAAAGTTGAAACTTTAGGGTTGAGCTACCCGCATTAATCGCGATTATGTTGTGCTTCATGGTTCTTTCCGTTAACTCCAGTTGAGGTATTGGCGAAGTTGGTGAATACCAACATGCTGGTAAGAGGATGTTTTAAATAGGCAGCTAACACCGGCATTTTCCAGTTGTTGTTGGGCTGCTTCAGTGGCAGAGGTCGCTAAGGTGTCAACTTTAGTCACCACGCCTATCACCGGCTTATTAAAAGCGGAGGCAAATTGGGGCGCAAAAATACTGTAGGGGTTGCTGGCGCTTTGGACAAAGGCAATCACATCAGCATCGTAAGAAGCATTGATTAAGGCGCTATAGAGGCGTGGGTTCTCCAAGTATTCACCGGGCGTATCGATGGCACTCGACACAAAGTCTAAGGTTTGAGTCTTTTGATAGTGCAGTGGTTGTTGCTGTAAGCTTTGGATCAACGTGGTTTTGCCACATTCACTTTGGCCGATTAACATCAATCGTTTCGGCATCATTTTAAGTCCGCGTGAGTTGGCAAGCACTGAATTTCATCATGTCACCAAGGGTGTATATGACTTGTTTTAAGGCATACTCTACTGATGAGACATCACCAGTGATCACCACCGAACCGGTGAATCGGTCGACAAAGCCGAGCTCGATGGCCCCAGATTTTGTGGCGATGTCTCCTGCGATAATGGCGGCCTCACTGGGCGTGATGGTCATAATACCAATGGCATTAGACTGATTGTTTAAGCCCAATTTTTTATAAAGCATTTTATTGGGGTTCGCGATGAGGTGCACCAGGGTGATTTGTTTACCCGGTACATACTCTTGAATGACGCGCTCTTTGCTATCGTTTTGCATGATGGAAATCCTTTTGCGTTTACAGCAAGCTTTGCCATAGGGCTTTATCGGGCTTAGGTATAACGCAGTTTTGTACCAGTAAACCCTGACTGCCGGCATCTTGGGAAGCCGAGGTCACTGCGGTTTTTACATCGGCAATTTCGCCGTTGAGCACCATGTAGCACTTTCCGCCAATACCAAAGGCCATATGGATCCTTACCAGTTGTACATTGGCCGATTTCACCGCACTGTCGGCGGCGGTGATACAGGCTGCAACACTGTAGGTTTCAACCACTCCCACGGCTTTTTTATGATTCACTTCACTCACCCCACTCAGGGCGGGCAAGACCGAAGCGTGTACGTTAGCGATCACAAAGCTATCGACACAAAGATGGCCACTGGCATGTTTGCCGTTTTCTACCGCTTGTTTGACTGCGCCAATTTCCCCGCCCACCAATACGATGTATTTGCCGGGGCAGATGGTTTTGGCCAACAATAATTCAACATTGGCACTTTTTAGCATAAGGTCGCTGGCTTCTATGCCTTTGGCGATACTACTGAGTTCAACTAAGCCAATTGCGTGATACATGTGTTACTCCCCTACGATGTGAATGCTGCTGGTCGAAACCTGACGAACGGTACCCGCTAGGCTGGCATGAATGGCGACGCCTAAGGCTTGCTCATCGGGCATGGCGATGCATTGGCCCTGGCTGACACTATCGCCAACCTGAACAATGGGGGTTGAAGGTTGCCCAATATGTTGTTGCACCGGGATGATGACTTGCTTAGGCTGCCAGTTTAAAGGCTGCAGCGGCGCGTCGTGATTGTAGGCCTCTAAGTTTAATCGTGAGACCAAACGTTTAATCGGCACAAAACGATAGTCAATCATTGGGTCTGCTGGGTGAAGTTCGCCCTCATATTTCATCCCCTGTTGTCTAAATTGCTGCTTGAGCATCCGATTGACTCGCATTGGTGAAATCTCAACCGGGCAGGCATAGGCTTCGCAAATACCACATTCAGAACAGGTCAATGCAGATAATAAGACCGAAGGTTGCGCCACTTTTTCATAACACACGGCTTTAACGATTTCGCTAGGTGATAATTCATGGCCCACCAAGTGTCTTGGGCAAAGCTCGGTACACATCCGGCATTGCTCACATACATTTCGAGCCATATTCATAATGGCGTCTAAAGACCGGGTTTGGCGTTGGATGAGAATATGATCTTGCGGTAGTACTAGCAGGCCACCAGTGGTTTTAGTGACTGGTTGATTGAGATCTTCAATCATTTTGCCCATCATTGGGCCGCCAACAATGTAAGCCGGATTGGCGATGCTCGCGCCTCCAGCCAAATTGAGCACTTCGGCCAAACTAATCCCAATCGGTACGGTCACCGTGAGTGCTTTGTTTACGGCGCCATTCACGGTTAAAGTACGTTGAGTCACGGTTTTATCTTGTTCCAAGGCATCCGCGACTTGCATCAGGGTTTGCACATTATTCACCAATACCCCAACGCTAATTGGCAATGCCGCAGGTGGCACTCGCCGTCCGGTAGCAAACCAGATGGTAATCACTTCATCCCCTGCGGGATAAACATCGGGCAAGATGTGGATCCGAATGTTGTCCGGCAGTTGCGGTGTGAGTGCATTAATGGCAGCTTGATACTTCTGTTTGAGAGCGATAATGCCCTGTTTGGCGCCAGTCAGAAACATCCCGTAGAGCAGGCCTCGGATCAGCTTGTCTGGGTGTTGTGCCATTAATTGTTGATCTACTTTTAACATCGGCTCACATTCTGCCGCATTCACTAAGAAGATCTCTGCCTTGGCTTGTAGCTTCACGTAAGTTGGAAAGCCCGCGCCGCCGGCGCCCACGATACCTGCTTGACGAACTTGTTTTAGCATCTGCTCTGAATTAGTTTGAGCAAGCGTTTTTTCGACGATCTGCTGATTGGTGTCGGTCATTTCAGCAATCGTAGTGGAAGCATTACTCATAAGATCGCCTCTACAATATGTCGAATGTCTTTATCGCTCACCGCACAAGGATTAGTACTGAGTGTACTATCGGCATGGGTGGCACTAATGATGGTGGCTAGTTTTTCCTTCACTTTGCTTTCATAGATCCCCAACTTGCGCAGCGACGATTTTATTTTAAGCTGTTGAAGAAGTTGATTTATATGAAAAATCAACTGATTGACGGCTGCCATATCGTTCAGTGATTTGGGGCTGAGTTGGCAATGTTTCGCCAGTCTGGCGTAGCGCTTACGGGCACGAATGTCCTTGGCGTTATGCCGGATCACATGCGGCAGTAAAATTGCGTTGGCTAAACCATGCGCCAGCTTAAACTGACCTCCCAATTGGTGAGCAATAGCATGGTTCAGTCCCAGTCCGGCCTGACTAAATGCCATACCAGCCATGCTAGAGGCGTTATGCACCTTGTTCCGAGTGGCGATGCATTGGCCGTTCACATAGGCCGTTGGTAAGTATTGAAAGATGGTTTGTACTGCTTTCTCAGCCAAGGCATCGGCAAAATCGTTGGCATCTTTAGATACATAGGCTTCAATGGCGTGAGTGAGTACATCCATGCCGGTATTGGCGGTGATCTCAGCGGGGACGGTTAGCACCAATTCGGGATCGAGGATCGCAATGGTTGGGAAAATACTGGGATGAAATAGTGGATATTTTATCCCTTTTTGCTTGTCGCTAATCACGGTTGCCGAAGTCACCTCCGAGCCCGTGCCACTAGTCGTTGGGATCGCGATGCAAGCTTCCAAAGGCAGGCTCTGGCTTTGTTCCACAAAAAAGCGGATCGCTTTGGCGGCGTCAATCGCCGAGCCGCCACCAAAGCCAATAATGATTTGAGGTTGTATTTTCTGTAGTTCAGCGATCCCCTTGACGATGGTCGAGATATCCGGATCGGCAGTGATCTCTGAAAATAGAAAGAGCTGATTATGCTGCTCCAACAACCCGGCTAAACGTGTATACAAAGGGCTGGTGGCTAAAAAGCCATCACAGACAATCCAGATCTTTTTATCTTTGAAACGCTTTAGATATTCGAGGCTGCCAATGCCACTGTATACCCGAGTTTTAACCGAAAACTTTTTCATGAGCCTATCTCTTAACATCAATTAGCGAATGGAAAATCCGTTATGCAACACACAACGACGACTGCGAGCAAAGCTTCTTGCCGAAGTGGTTCCTTCACCCGTTGGAGTGGCAATCGTAAAGGTGGTGAAACCCTCTGCGCCAACTCCAATCCCGCCGTAAGAAGGACCATTTTTAACGAAAATAGAGGTTTGCATCATCTGGGCAACTTTGTTTAAGCGAGAGACATTTTGTGAATGCATGATCGCGGTATGATGTAAGTTGTTTTCAATGCGCAGAGAAAGCGCTAAGCCCGCTTCAAAGTCTTTCACACGAACTACTGGCATCACTGGCATTAACTGTTCTTCCAGCACAAATAAGTCATTTGCTTCGGCTTCAAAAATTACCAGTTCTGGTTCTTTTTCGGGGCAATGAATACCGGCAGCCTGCAAAATAGCTGCAGGGCTTTTACCAACAAACGCTTTATTCACGGTGGTCCCTTTAAAACAGGTATCGTGCAAACGCTGAATATCTTCAGGCTTGCTCACCAAGTAAGCGCCAAAGGCCTGCATTTGTTGGATCAATTGGTCGGCAACACTGTCGACCACCACCACCGATTTTTCTGCAATACAAGGCAGGTTGTAGTCCAGAGAAGCGCCCGCTACGATACTTTGAGCCGCATTAATAATTTCTGCGGTTTCGTCTACCAAACAAGGAGGGTTACCGGCACCTGCACCAATCACTTTTTTACCAGTTTTCATGGCTGAGGCGACAATCGCTGGGCCACCAGTGACTGCTAATAAGGCGATATCGGGGTGGGCCATCATGGCTTGAGTCGCTTCAATGCTCGGCTGTTTGGTGGTCACCACCAGATTGCGAATACCACAAGCTTTAAAGGCAATCGCTTCCATTTTTTGAATTAACCACAGTGATACTTGTTTGGCTCCGGGGTGAGGCGAGAAGTACACGGTATTGCCCGCTGCCAGCATGCTAATACAGTTATTGATAATGGTTTCGGTAGGGTTGGTACTGGGAGAAATAGAGCCAATGACACCGAAAGGTGAGTATTCAAATAGCACCATACCGCCGTCACCAGTGAGCGCTTGAGTTGTTAAATCTTCCACCCCAGGGGTATTATCTAAGGCTGCTTGATTCTTTAGGATCTTGTGTTCGCTGCAACCCATGCCGGTTTCGGCCGCCGCATCAGCAGATAGTTTAGGGATCAGCGGTGCAAGCTCTTTGCGAAAGGCATCGATGATCGCACTACGGGTTTTTAGCGGGCATTGTTGGTAGCGCTTGTAAGCTTGACTTGTTGCTTGAATGGCACAGTCAACATCATCAAATAGCGCGATGCTTCCGCTGTCGTTCGATTCTGGGCTTGGCGCTTGCGCAAATTTTTCGCTGATAATACTGCGAACGATGTTTTCTAATTCCATTGTGTCCATTGTTATTTATCCTCTAAATCTAAACCACGGATCGCTGCGAGAGCGATATCTATGTCTTGTGTGACGCTGCCACCGCTAATGCCGATGGCACCGATTAATTGGTGTGCTTGATACAAAGGGAAACCACCGCCAAAGGTGACGATTTTGCCATCGCAAATGGTTTCCAATTGATACAAATCTTGGCCCGGTTGAACTAGGGCGGAAAGCTGATGGGTTGGGCTTTTTAGGGCGATCGCACTATAGGCTTTCTTTGGTGCCAATTCGCTGCTCACCAATAGGGCGTCAGGCATCCGGTAGCTCATGATCATATTGCCGTGTTGATCCACAACGGCAATCACGATCGGTACTTGATGTTTCAAGGCTGCAGCAACGGCTTGTTGCATGATGCGATGCACGGTAACAAACCCTAGAGAATGTTCAGCCAGCTTAACCGATGCATTTTCTGGCAGAGTGTCGGGGGTTGATGTGTTGGTACTGGCCTTGAGGTATTCAGCAATCACTCGTTCAACCACTTCACTATATAAAACTTGCTGATCTTCGAAGCGAGCGATGGCATACAACAGATCAGACAAGCGATTGATGTATTTCAGCAACAGTGGTCGTAGCTCGGTGAATTGGGCAAGCTCAACCAAACGTCGTTCGGCGCGGCGTGCAATGGTTCGGCTAACATGAAGTCGACTACCTGCTTCAGAGCTACCGGGCAATACGAAACTGTTGACTGGGGGGAGGGCAGACATACAGCGGTCAATGGCTTGTTCCATGGCCGTGATATGTTCGGCCTCCAGCAAGCGTTGATTGGCTTTTATTGGACTGTTATCGGCACTAGCAACTTCGGCACCTAAGTAAAATAGTTGGTGTTCAATCGCTTCTATCAGCTGGATGTTACTGGCATCTCGCATCGCTTTGCTGGCCAGGCTCAGGCTCGCATTCAGTTCGTCTACGGTGCCGTAGGCATCGACTCTGATGTCTGATTTATGCACTCGCACGCCGCCCACTAATGAAGTTGAACCAGCATCGCCTTTTTTGGTGTAAATACTCATCGCAGGCTAGGCTCCTTGTTGATAACTGAGGGAGTCGACGATGCCGCAAACGGCTAAATCAACCGCTTCGTTGGCACCATCCACAATCATTCTGGCGGATGAACTGCGGGTGACAAATACCAATTCACCTTCGCCTGCACCAACACAATCCACGGCGATTTCATCTGACCATTCGGGATTCGCTCGCTGTTGTTGGTCACCATTCACTCGGCGTACGATTAGCAACTTCTTACCCACTAAAGACGGTGATTTTTGAGTCGAAACAACGGAACCGACGACTTTTGCTAATTGCATGATTTACTCCGTTTTAATCAGTTGAATATGACGTTGAACCAAGTAGTCCTTGGCTAACTGCGTGACTAAACTCAGCTTGGGCGTGACCAGCCATTTTCCGTTGAGTTGCGCGACATGCTGGTAACTAATTAGTGCCCGAGTGTCTAGATGAATGGTTGCGCCGTGCTGATCACTCAGCGCAACTGGCAATACACTTAAGCCTTGGATCGGCAGTGCTGGGAGCAGCTGTTGATGCACGCTAATGTTGAGTTTGATGCCATAGGCAAAGGCATCTAACAGAGTCATCACGGCTGCTGGCGTCACTTGGCGTTTGCCCGCGGATGCCAGTTGTTGCAAAAACTGTAAATCGGCTAAGCACAAGGCTAAATGGCTGTGACAAGCATAAGTAGACGCCGATAGGCCCTTGGCTAAGATATCGAGGTCGACTTGATAGATTGAGCCTTCCCTTTGCTGAAGTTGTTGCAGCACGGCATCGACCAAGTAGCTTATGTTTAAGGCTTGAGTACTCACACTAGACTCCATGCTTACTTGAGCAAAATCGCGAAGGCGGAACCACTGCCAACATCGGCGGCATTGGCCTCATCGGTATCGATATGCATTTCAAGCTTCATATCGGGAGAAACGCGAATGGCTACATCATCAAAGATGGCTTTGCGCTGGGTGCCTTCAATGGCAATTTTCACAGAATCGCCGTCTTCTACTTGATAGAGCAGGGCATCGACTGGCGACATATGGATGTGGCGTAGGGCCACAATGACACCTTGTTCCAGCATTACTTCGCCGAATTCACTGACCAGTTTGACGCCAGGCGTGTCTTTGAGCTGCCCAGATAAACGCAAGGGCGCTTTTACCCCAATGCTACGGGCATCGGTGGCCGATAATTCCACTTGAGTTTTACTGCGCAATGGGCCGAGTACTCGTACCCTTTCAATGCAGCCTTTAGGACCGCAAAGGGTGACGATTTCTTCGGCGGCATACTGACCGGGTTGCAGTAACATCTTTTTGACCGTTAAATCACGGCCAGGAAATAGTTGTTGAAAATCGGCTGCTGCAAGATGAATATGACGGTTAGAAATACCGACCGGAATTGGCCGATTGCGCATTTCAAGCATCACATTTTCAATGGTTTTTCTGACGAGTATTTCGTCAATCATTTCACTTTTCCTCCATTAATACAGTCTCGTCTTGGCTCGCCTTTTTTTCTTGGACAAGCGATGTCGTGACATAAGTTACAGCTGGCGACTTGTGCCGACTCGGCTTGTTGATTTTGTTCGGTATCGAGTTCCGTTGCTGCTAATTCTGGCGCTTGTTCAGGCTGTTCAGTGTTTGTAGCGGCTGGCTCTGCTGTTGGCTCAAGCGGCTCTGTGCTTGCAGTGACTGGCTCCGTTGTTTGCTCAGGCAGCTCTGTGCTTGCAGTGACCGGCTCCGCATGTTGCTCCGGCAATTCTGTGACGACAGCGGTTGGTTCCACTGTTGGTTCTGGCTGGTCAATGATTGCAGCGGTAGGGCTTGCGGCTTTGGTCACACGACTCGCTTTCACTTTATTGGCAGCTGGCGCGGCTTTTGGCTTAGCGGGAGTGGGTAATGTCATCGCCAGCAGCTTCACGTCTGGGCGAGACAAAACTTTTTTCGAGACTAAACCACCACATTTTTCAGCGAGGGCTGCGCCAGTGCTAATGGCTGCTTGTACTGCTGCAACATCACCGGTAATTTTGATCAATGTCCAGCCAGAGCCCTTGCTGCTTTCTACATCAGCGATGCGAATAGCTGCCGATTTGGCCATGGCATCGGCGGTATTGATGGCGAGCGCTAATCCTTTCACTTCTAATAAACCGAGAGAGACTTTCACCTGTTATTCTCCTTGCTGGTAAAGCGTGTTCTTAAACGGAATACCTTTGACTAAGCGTGCCGCATTGCTCCCCAAATCTCTGAGTTGACTTGGTGGCGGTGTGGGCGTTAATTGCGCTCGAAACAAAGGTTGCTGTTCGGGTAAGTTACGATGATGTACGATCAATTCCTGTGATGAGCAGGCAATGCCCACCGCCAGCGCTGATGCTTGTGCAGCACGATAGGCTCGATGGTTTATTTGCGGTTCATCATCTTGGCGAATTTGGTAGGGGATCCCTTCTTCTTCAATCCCTAAAAGTACTTGTTGCCATGTTTCTGGAAAGTCAATTTCCGAACTACATATCAAGATGCTGGGCTTGTTATTCAATGTCATTGGTGGGGTCTCTTTTAGCTAAAGACAAAATTAAACCCGTGGCAACCGCGTTGCGTGGCCCTTCACAGCCACGAACATTGCCTTGGCCTGCAACCAGTTGGTAATGGGCAAGGGCGTCGGTCACCAATTGTGGCACTTCGAAGTCGAGTGAAGAGCCGCCGACCAAAACCACGAAAGGTATATCGCGAATGTTGCCCGTAGGGCTCACGGACTTGAGAGCGCGCAGAGAATTAGTGACAAAAACCCGAGATTTAGCGCTTTGCCGGATGGCCTTCACTTTTTCTAAGGTGAGTTCACCATCAAGCGGGATAAAGTTGTCTTCTTTGACCACCACCACTCGGGCAAAAACTTCCGAAGGCAGCGCTTTATCGAAGAATTGAACTGAGCCATCTTCGTGACGAATATGGAATAGGCTTTCGACTTTCGCGAGCGGATAACGTTTGATGTCTTCGGCTAAGTAGCGGTCTTGTAAATCCAATTCAGCGGCAATGATCATGGTGACCATTTCACCAGCACCCGCTAAGTGGATGGCAATGATGTCGCCTTTGCCATTTATGATGGAGGCATCGGTAGAACCCGCGCCTAAGTCGAGGATCGCCATCGGTTTATCGGTACCAGGGGTAGTGAGTGCACCTAAAATAGCTGCTTCGGCTTCGGCCCCTCCAATTTGTACCTCGATGTTTAGGGTGTGATGGATCTCTTCAGCGATGCGGGCCATCTGTAGATGATCTGATTTCACCATGGAGGCGATACCCACGGCATGCTCTAAGGAAAATTCACCAGCCAGACCGCCTTGTACATTCATGGGGACAAAGGTATCAACCGCCAGTAAGTCTTGAATAAATACTTCGTTGCTGGGTTTATTGGTGAGTTCGGCCATGGTTTGGCGAACATTCTCTAACATGCCACCAATGTTGGTGCCAGCTTCACCGGAAGCATTATCTAAGTGTTCAAATGAGGTAACAGCGTCCATGATCGCTTCGCTACCTTGGGTAATATCAATATTGAGACTACGACCGCGACTAAATAAGGAAAGTTGTCCAGCGGGAATGGTCCGCGCTTTCACATCGCCTTTGGGCGTTTTAACCACCACCGCCGAACGCGTACCAATTAAGGCGCGCGCTACCGGCACCACGCTTTTGGTCTCTTCGGCACTGAGTGAAAATAGGGTGGCAATTCCATAAGGATTGGCCAGAGTTTTAATCACTTGGCCTTGCTGGGCAACTTCAATTGCGGCGCGCATCCCCATCGGGATTTTCTCAATGAAGCTGACCTCGTCAACGATTGGAATCACTTTGTCGAGGCGGTTATTGACCAACACGCCATCGTCATTTTGTAGAATTGCACCGACAATCTGGTAACCCGCTTGACTGGCGGCATTGATCATCTGGGCGGCATCGGCAAAGTCGATATTTTTTGGCACTACCAGCAGATAAGGTTCTGAACTGTCGCGCTTTAATAATTCATCAAAGGTAATCGTGATGCCTACGCCAACCCCTAAACCGCCAGGCGTTTTAGGGTTGTGGCCGATCATGGTTGACTCGGTGATGATGGTTTCGGTAATCATCTCCATGGCAACATCACCGATCACCGGCGTGGCTTCGTTAATACGGATAAGATTAAGATCCTCGAGGGCGATCCCAGCTTTGGCGACTAATTGATTTAGCGCTTTATAAATCCCCATGAGGTTTTGTTTAGTGCCTTTGATCCCAGTCGTTTCGGTAATCGAAGCACAGATGAACTGCACCTCATTACCCTCACTTTGTTTTGCTAAAGTGACTTCTGTGGATGAGTTGCCAATATCAACACCAACAATGTAGCTCATAATCTTTCCGTTTTTATTTTCAAATAATCTGTCGAATGAAAAAGAAATTAGTTGTCGCCTTTCAGTTTCTTTCTCGGTACGTAGAGTTCTGCTGCTTCTCTAACAAAATCGGCACAGATTTTTGCTTGGTACTTGCTCTCTAACTCTTGAGCAATGTCCATTAGCTCTTGCTTGCTTGAGCGGTAAGGACGCAGGGCATTGTAAATATCTAATACCTTGTCATCGGGTACCGCGGTGAGTTCAGCGGCACGCTCGAAGTTGAGCGCGAGTCGATCACGCCCAGCATCTCTTGCGACCTCAGCCTGAATTCTTAAAATTTCAGGGGTGATCCGCATGTCCTGATTGGTTACCGAGCCGTTTAACACGTTGGCAAGCGTGATGTCTTCGGCGGTTTTACCAGTTGGGGTTTTGATCCAGTCAGGATGTTTGGTGACTAAAGGGTAATCATCCACTGTGACACCGCCGGAACTCTTCGGTGTTGCACTGGCACTCGGTATCGAGGCTTGCTGGTTGGTCATTTTTTCCAGCACGTCTCGAACCATTGATTCAATCGCTTCTGAATTCATTTCATCATCCTTATTAAACGGCAACTTTCAGTTCGACGGCTTTTTTACCAGTCACCACATGTTTGGTTTCTTTGATATGTAAGACCGCAGATTTGGCTTGATACTTAGGTCGCGCCATCTGATCGTTCATGGTAGGCACCGGTTGTGGTGTTTCACCTTTTGCATATTTGGCGGCGTTTTTACCTATGTGGCGATAGGTTTCCTGGGTGAGCAAAGGTGCCTGTGGAAATAGCTCTAAGTTAGAAAGTGGTGGCAAGCCTTTTTGGTGAATCACGGTGGTGCCCTTAGATTGGATCCCCACGCAAATACCAGAACCACATAACTCTTCACCTTCCACGGCAACAAAGGCCACATCCGATGATTTAAAGCAACGTACCACGCGCGCACTGAGACCTTCTTCTTCAATACCTGCAATCATTTCGCGTAAAATCGCTTGGTGCGGCACGCCAACAATGCTTTCGGTTTGTGATAAGCCAAAGGCTGGACCAACCGCAATGACAACTTCATCACGTTTGGTACTGATTTTTGCTTCGCCCATGTCTTGTAAAAAGCCTGAGCTTGCACGCTGATTCGGCGTGCTATCAAACGACACCGCTTGCGGCTGCGTTTGCATGTTGCCGATTACGTCTTCAATAATCTGACGCAATAGTTTTTCATTGATTTCCATAGTCAGCTTCCTTAATTAAACTCATTCGGGTCTAAGGCATTTGGAATGTTCTTCAACAGTTCCCAACGCTCACCTTCAAGTTGATAACCGGTACCGGGTCCGGCATAGTCATTGAGATGATTGACTGCAGAAAGGACTTGGTTGTCGCCAACGATGATGGCTGAGGTATGCAAGTAATCGCCGCTTAGTTTAGCTTTTTGGATATCCAACATATTTTGCGCGATATCTTCGAAACCACCTTTTGCCAAGGCTTGCACTACTTCTAAACCCGTCCGGTTTTGATCAATGATTTCTTGTGCTGCTTTAATGTCTTCAACCATGTTGCGTTCTGGCATATCTTTAGAGCCGTGAGCGTAAGTAGCTGCCGTCACTTCTTCATCGGTGATGGCTGGTAGACCCATGCCTTTGAAGATGGCTTGTAAGGCGCGGGCAGCTTTGTTACGAGTCGCCACCACATCTTCTTCACGCACTGGGTTTAATCCGCCGTCAACTTTTAAGTCGCGTTGAATTACGTTGTAATCATCGAAATCTTCGGCATCTTCGTTAGAACCGGCAAACATGTTGTCGTAGTTTGGCGTTGCTGAATAACCAGAAGAAATAAAGTCAGTTCCAGGCAGAAACTGCATCAATAAGCGAGCGGTACGGCGCATATCTGAGTGGGTAAAGGTTTGGTCATTACTAGACGCACACTCTAAATCTAGCGCTGAACAAATTAAGTTTTCGGCCAATACCGCACGAATACCTGAAGGGACCGCTGAAGGAACTCCAATACAGCTCACAGAGCCATTTTGTAAGCCTTGAACCCCGGCTGCTTTGGTGATGTAGATACACCGCGCTTCCAGATATAGCATCGATTTGCCTTCGGCATACCCCATTTGAACTTCTGAGCCACTGCCAGAGGTAAAACGCATTTTTAGGCCACGAGAGGCATAAGAAGAGGCAAGAAAACCCTTCGACCAAGGTGTATCATCGCCGTCAGTAAATACCGGTTCTGTACCATAAACTGAAATAGTTTCGGCGTAACAGGTATGGCCTAACATGCCGAGCTTCAATTCGGTGGCTTCTTCCAATGAACATTGAGTCAATACCCCTGGACGGCCAACTTGTGAACCGACGAGTAAGGCAATGGCGTTAAACGGCGCGTAACGGGCAACCGCCACGGTGGTTTCTTGTTCATCAAAGCCACGTAATGCACCTTCGGCAGCATCCGCAGCAATTTGTACTGGGTTGTCTTTGATGTTGGTGACGTGAGCTTGTTGAGAAGGTGATTTTCTGGCGCGCATTTTCTGCATCGACATCATCATCTCAACTACATTCATATGTGACATTACCTGGACAATCTTGGCGGGTGTCATCGCGGTAGTCAGTGGCACAATTTCTTTGCGTGGCACATTTGGATCGCACAGCATATTGGCGAGTTTCACCGAATCCATTGCCATCACTTTTTCAGCGTTGGCCAAGTTAATGCCGTAGCGGGCGATAAAATGGTCGATTAAATCGAAGTCGGCTTTGGTTTTGCCATCGAGCTCAACCACGTCACCATTGACTATTTTAATCGATGGTTTTGGATCATTCGGGCTATCCATTGCGATAAACCCTTCTTCGATCCACTCTTTCACAAAACCATCCTGGTTGACCGGGCGTTTTGCTAATGCTTCAAATCGTTTTGATTTCATGGAACAACCTCTGCGTGGCTTAGATGTAAGACGGACGATCGTTGCTTGGCTCGTCACCCATTGTTGCAAGTAGGGTTTTGCCAACTTCACGAGCTGAAATCACCGCTTGACGAACTGCGCCTGAGTCACCAGAAACCACTAAGATGGCTTCATTACTAAAGCTGGTTCCGTTGGCTGGGGAGCTATAAGCGACAGTTTCAACATTGGCTGATTTCACCGCTGTATCGGCCATCAATACGCCAACAGCCGCAGGGGCGCCAACAATGATGCCGCAGGCTTTTCCGAGTGGGGCTCCAAAAGCTTTTTCTAAGGCGTAACTGGCGCGAGCGCTGTATTGCAACTCAATATGACCGGCCTCATTGGCATATACATCGCCAAAGGTGCGGTCGAGTTCTTTAAGTGCGACTTCGATTGCGCGTCTTACGTCAGATACATCTTCGCCGCCAAATACGATTAAAGAACCATGACCTGCGCCACCTTTGGTATCGCGCGGTAGTTCAATGCTGACGACTTCAGTGTTGGTACTTTTTACCGCTTCATCGGCAGCCATAATGTGCGGGCCTGCACCGGTGCGGGCACCTAAAATACCGATAGAGCGATAACGTTTCTCTAGCTTCATCGCGTCGAGTACTTCGTTATCGACATTCGCAATGACTAAGCCAATGGTGTCGCCAATTGCCGTACCGACAAATTCTGTTAAACCACAGGTTTTCTCGACCATTTTTTCGCCTCGTTGCTGGTTGGGTTGTGGAGGAGCTACATCCGTTTGATCATTTACTTTCGCCATCACCTGAGCCATGACGGTATCGACCAGGTTGCTGTTCATTATTCAAGTCCTTTTGGTAGAATTTTTTCTACGTCAGTATGGGGACGAGGAATCACATGAGTGGCGACGATTTCACCAACATTGGCCGCTGCAGATGAGCCTGCGTCAACGGCAGCTTTCACAGCACCCACATCGCCACGAACAATCACAGTGACTAAGCCTGAGCCAATTTTTTCGTAACCGACTAAATCGACGTTAGCTGATTTAACCATGGTGTCAGCGGCTTCAATTGCGGCGGTTAGCCCTTTGGTTTCAACCATTCCTAATGCTTCTTGTTGCATAATAAACCTCTATTTATATTTGCTATGTGTGAACAGACAGTAAAACTCTCGGCATTAATCTAGCCTTTGTTTAAGCAAAAAAATTGTCCATTTGAAGGTGTGGAATGGAAATAATCTGCGGTGCCGACAATAAAAATTTGTCATCAACTTACAGGCTTAGGCGGAATATAAAGGCTTTGCTCGTCATTCGGATAGGCGAATAAATCACTCAGGCCGACTTGTTGAAATCGAGACATTGGTTAAATAAATAGCGAAAACATGAGCTATACGACAATTAAAGAATTTGTTTATGACAAAAAATTAGCATTGATGGTTTTGCATTATCTCCATGAATATAAAAGATAAAAGTTAGAATGAGGTGTATTTAAACCAATTTTTTAGCATTCCTAAGGCGCAGAGTTACATTTACTTAGTGTATAGATGACAATTTATTAGCATGACATAAAATTATTCAGGATTAACATTAGCAGCGTGATTATTGGGTACCATCCATTTGTTGCTGAAACAATATAAATAACCAAAGCGATTAATTTATGGTGGTGCAAATTAAAGTTTACTGAGAATACGAAGTGAAGGAATAGCTATGAAGGATTCATTGAAAGGCCAATGTATCGCGGAGTTTTTAGGCACTGGCTTATTTTTGTTCTTTGGCGCGGCTTGTTTATGCGCAGTCAAATTGGCAGGCGCGCAATTTGGTTTATGGGAAATTTGTATTGTATGGGGCTTGGGGATTGCACTTGCGGTTTACTTAACTGCGGGAATTTCTGGGGCGCATCTTAATCCTGCGGTGACCGTGGGTTTATGGTTGTTTGCCAACTTTGATAAACAAAAAGTTGTACCTTACATTCTCGCCCAGGTCGCTGGTGCATTTTTTGGGGTTGCCGTGTGCTATTTCATCTATGCGGACCTGTTTACGGTGTTTGAACAAAGCCATAATATGCTACGCGGTAGTGATGAAAGCCTGTATCTTGCGAGTATTTTTAGTACTTATCCACATCCCGATCTTCCGACTTGGCGTGCAGCCGCTGTAGAAGTGATTATTTCTGCGACTTTAATGGGTTTAATTTTGGCCTTAACTGATGATGGCAATGGTGTTCCCAAAGGGCCGCTAGCGCCGTTATTGATTGGGATCTTGGTGGCGGTGATTGGCGCTGCAACAGGCCCTTTAACTGGCTTTGCGATGAATCCTGCGCGTGATTTTGGTCCTAAAGTATTTGCCTTTGTGGCGGGTTGGGGAAAAGTGAGCTTTACCGGAGCGCGTGAGCTTCCCTATTTTATTATTCCAATTGTGGCTCCGCTGATTGGTGCTTGTCTGGGTGGTGCTGGATATCGCTACTTTATTACCCGTCATTTGGCCGATGATACCGAGACTGAAAAAGAGAGTGTCGTAGAAAGCGTTTAGCGTGATAAATATTTGAGCATCCGATGACTTAAATCAGCGCTAAATCAAAGTTATAAATGTTTAATATTGTAAAGTTTGTGATGTTGTAATGGATGATCATTCTAAATAAACAGGGAGTTGCTTAGACAATGAAACCGGACAGTTTTTTAGAATCTCAAGGTATTAATAAAATACTGCAAGATTTTGCCAATGCAACGGGCTTGGCGGTGGTATTGGTGGATATTGATGGACGTGAAGTGTCTGCCAGTTTTAACTTTACTGATTTTTGTCAACGGATCCGCCAAGATCCCGATTTATATGCTCGTTGTAAGAATAGTGACCGCTGCGGTGGGTTGGAAGCTTCTAAGGTGAATAAACCTTGTGTTTACCGTTGTCATGCGGGTTTGACTGATTTTTCAATCCCACTGGAGGTGAATGGGCACTTGGTTGGCTTTGTGCTTTGTGGTCAGGTTCGGGTGAATAACTTTGTATCTTTGGGTGATATTCAACCAGTGGATAAAAAATGGATGCAAAATGCCGAGTTAGTTGAAGATTATGAAAAAATCATCACGGTAGATTATCCCAAGTTATTTTCTGCAGCAGATTTATTAAAAACTTTGGTCGATGATTCAATTAAGAAACATTTGGATTTTGTGGTCATTAATGACAAGTATGATATAAAAAATATATTTAAATCGCATGATTCAAATCATTCTTACGATAGTAAAATAAAGAAAGCGGTTCGTTATATTGAAGCTCATTATTTTGAAGATATATCTTTAGAGGATATTGCTGATTATGTTTATTTAAGTCCACATTACTTTAGTAAGTTATTTAAGAAAGAAATGGGTGTGGGGTTTAATTCATACGTGAATCAGCAGCGTCTAATTGGTGCTAAAAAAATGCTACAGTATAGCGATTGGTCTATTTCTAGGATTGCTCACAATTTGGGTTACTCCTGCTCTAGCTATTTCTGTAAGGTTTTTAGAAATGCTTACAATATAACCCCTCAAGAATTTAGAAATAGTTTAAATCATGAGGGTGAAACGCTTGTTAATGTTTAGTTTTGTTGAGGGTTATATGTCTTAACGGATGTTTTAAAAATACTTAGTGCCAGTGTCCTTATTTGGTTAAAAGTGAATTAGGTTCAATTCCTAAGCTGTTCCCGCAACTGTAAGTGATCTCGTGATCACAAGCCAGAACCTGCTAAGTATTCAATGATAAAAGTTGGTGTAAATGTATTTCAAAGATTCTGGGCGGGATTTCTCAGTGAACGATTATTCTCATGAGTTCCTTCCGTGCTGTTTGTTTTTTAAGTGTCCGTCATTTATCGATGACGATTTACTTGGTTGTTAAACGAGGAAGGAATACTTGTGTCTATGCTAAACGCGGTGTTCGCCGTTGTATCGGCTAGTCTTGTCCTAAAAAGCCATCAATATCACACCGACCATTACTTTTGCGGTCGAGACGACCACTATTTGGCGCTTATTGTTGATCCTGCGGGGGGCTCCCGTGGCTAGATTAAAGCGTTCTGCCAGTAATAAAGAACTGAGAGGTGGATATACCACCGGTGCCTGTGCGGCAGCCGCCGCACGCGCTGCGGTGAGGTGTTTACTCAGTCAACAGCCGGTTTCAGAAATCGAAATCCAGCTCCCGAATCGTGAATTTGTCAGTTTTGCCATCGCCAGTCTCAGTGGTTCTAGTCATGTTACCGCTGGAGTGATTAAGGATGCGGGGGATGATCCCGACTGTACTCATGGTTTAGAAATTCAGTGTACCGCGAGTTTATCGGGTCAACCGGGGATCCAAGTCCGGGGCGGCAGTGGCGTTGCAACAGTCACTCTGGAAGGCTTGGAGCTTGCTGTGGGTGAACCGGCAATTAATCCGGTACCCCGGCAAAATATTATCGATATGGCGATGCTGGAATGGCAACCCTCAGCTGCGGCGCAGCAGGGTTCCTTGGGTTTAGAGTTGACGATATCGGTACCGGGCGGTGAACAAGCTGCCAAACAAACCATTAATCAACGTCTCGGTTTGATAGGTGGTATTTCTATTTTAGGCACCCGTGGCACGGTTAAACCCTTTTCAACCTCTGCTTTTGCGGCCTCAGTTCGACAAGCCATTCAGTTAGCGAAAACTCATCAGGCGGCACATGTAATTTTGACCACAGGCAGTCGCTCTGAACAGGCAGCGATGCAGCAATTTCCTGATTTAGCTAGCCTGGCTTTTATCCAAGCGGGGGATTTCATTGGGGTTGGTTTACGGGCGGCAAAACGCTATCGGGTCAAAAAAGTCACCATTGTTGCGATGATTGGCAAAATGGCCAAGTTGGTCTCGGGTCGGATGATGACCCATGTCTCTGGCCATGCGATCGATTTTGAGAGCTTGAGTGAATTGGCCAAGCAATCGGGCTTGAAATTGGCACTGTCTGAGCAGATAGCCAAAGCTAATACTGCAAGGCAAATGCTCGAGTTGATCCGCGACGAGTACCCACAACAATTTCTCAAGCTGCCCTTTTTTCTAAGAATGTGTCAGCAGGCGCAGCAGCATGCCCAACGATATACCGCTCAACAATTGCGCATCGAGCTGATGCTGATTGATTTTGATGGTCGCCCACTGGGTCATACCGAACCGTTTAAAAAATTTAAAGTAGTAAAGGAATCTCGGCCGATGGATAGAATGCAACAGATGACCGCTCGTGGTCATGAAATAGAGAATGACTCGTTCGCGATTATCGATCGCGAAATCGCCCAAATTCATGGCGGACATTCCTTCAGCGACAGCCAGTGGCCAGTGGTGCGGCGTGCCATCCATACCACTGGAGATTTTGAGTTTGCTCAATTGTTTAAGTTTAGCGCTGATGCCATTGTCTCGGGGGTGAATGCGCTCAAACAAGGTTGCCCAATTGTTAGTGATGTATCGATGATTAGCTCGGGAATTAGTGAGCAACGTTTATCGGTTTATCAAAATCAAATGTATTGCTTTATTAGCGACAAAGGGGTGATTACCAGCGCCAAACAACATGGCGATACCCGTGCCGTCTGGGCGATGCGTAAGGCTCGGGATTTGGGTTTATTGGATGGTGCCATTATCGCCATTGGGAATGCGCCAACGGCACTGTTTGAAGTGCTTGATTTGGTGGAGAAAGGCGAAATAAAGCCTGCGCTGGTGATTGGGATCCCGGTGGGATTTGTGAAGGCGGCGGAATCTAAGCAGGCACTGATCGAGCAAGACCAAGTGCCTTATATTGCCAGTGTGGGCCGTAAAGGCGGCAGCCCGATTGTGGTGTCTGCGGTTCACGCCTTGTTATATCAGTCGGTGTAATGATGATGAATAACATTACGGTAGTCGGGGTGAACGAAGACGGTTGCATTAGCCTTTCCAGTCGCGCAGTGAATGCGATAGCACAGGCCCGGGTGGTGGCGGGGCATCCGCGTCATATGGCATGGTTTCCGCAATTTGACGGGCTATTTCTCGATATGAGCCAGGGTTTTAGTGAATGGTTGAACGAGTTAATTGATGAGAGCGAAGAGGGCGCAGTGGTGATTCTAGCTTCTGGCGACCCCTTATTTTACGGGATTGGTCATGCGCTACTCAAACGAGTGAAGCGCGAAGAATTGGCATTTATTCCGGCCTTAAGCTCGGTCCAATTGGCCTTTGCCAAGTTGGCACTGCCTTGGTCGCAGGCTCAGTTCATTTCCTGCCATGGCCGAGCTCTGGCAGGCTTGGTGAGTCAAATGCAGCAAGCCAGTTTGTTTGCGATTTTGACCGATGATAAAAATACCCCTCAGGTGATTGCTCAGCACTTAGCCAAGTTTAATCAAGCGGACTGGCGCTTAAGCGTGTGTGAGCAGTTAGCGGATGTAAATGAACAGATCAGTGAGTTTAGTGTGGCGCAATTAGCCGCCCACCCCGAGCCGTTTTCCCCCTTAAACCTGATTATCGCGCAGCGGCAAAGTGAACTGGTCTGGGGCGGCTATGGCCAGTTTTCTGAAGATAGTTGTTTTAGCAAACGGAGCCCACAACACGGTTTGATTAGTAAACAGCCAGTGCGTCATTTGGCGCTGGCCGCAATGAGAATTCGTCCCGCAGATACGGTCTGGGATATCGGTGCAGGCTCCGGTTCTATCGCTATCGAAGCGGCAAAATTTTGCTGGCAGGGCCAGGTATTTGCGATTGAATCTAATCCCGAATGTTATGCCGGCATTGAACACAATATACACGCTCATAGCACCGATAATGTTTGTTTGGTGCAAGCCAAAGCACCGCAAGCGCTGCAAGAGTTAGCCCCACCCGATGCGATTTTTATTGGTGGCAGTCGTGGTCAAATGCAGTTGATCCTCGACCATTGTTGGCAGGTGCTGAAGCCACAGGGTCGACTACTGATTTCGGCGGTTACCTTGGACACCGTGGCAGAACTTTACCAGTGGGGAAAACAGCAAAATCTGAGGTTTCAGGTGCAGTTAGTGAACGTGGCGCAAACGCAGCCGCTGGCTAACTATCAGCGCTATCAGGCGGAAAATCCTATTCATTTATTTTCGATTAGCAAACCAGTGTCAGGAGACCTATTGTGAATCAAGCAAAACATCATCATTACGGCCAACTCTACGCCGTTGGCGTGGGTACAGGCGACAGTGAGTTACTCACCTTGAAGGCGGTTCGTTTAATTAAACAGGCGGATATCATTGCCATCCCAGAAAAAACCAAGGGTAAGGCTGACTCCTTCGCCTGGCAAATTGTCGGTGGCGCGGTCAGTGAAGACGAACTCCATGGTGAAGCCTGCTTTTTACATTTTCCGATGACCCGTGACCCCTTGCAAAATGTGCCCGCCTGGCAAGCGGCGGCCGAGCAAATTCTTGGGTACTTGCAGCAGGGCAAGTCGGTGGTTTTTGTCACCGAAGGTGACCCATCGGTGTATAGCACCTGGGCCTACATTCAGGAAGAGCTGGCGGAGCTTGCCCCGAGCTTGGAACCGGTGATTGTGCCCGGGATTACCTCGATTACTGCGGTGCCCGCAGCCACCAAAATTCCTTTGGCCGATGGTCAAGAGCGTTTTTGTGTGGTTCCCGCCACCTATGGCATCGAGTGTTTAGCCAGCTTAGTAGAAGAATTCGACACGATTATTCTGATTAAAGCGGGACGAATGATTAGCCAGTTATCAGCCAAGTTAAAACTGCTGGGTTTGGAGGATGCGGCCACCTATGTGTCTCATGCCAGTAGTGAGCAACAAGAAATTTATCATCGACTCGATGAGGTCCCCACCGAGCATCGCTACTTCTCGATGGTACAGATTTCTATTCGTTCGCGCCGTGGCGTATTGCGCCACGCGGATGGCGCTTCGAAACATATTGCGGTGGCCTAAATCCCGATGAAACTAGCCATTTACGCCATTACCTTAAACGGCGCCAAGCAAGCCCGTCGGCTTGCCAAGCACTTACCCTTTGCCGAGCTATTTATCTCCGCGGTGGGTTTAGAGCTGTTTGACGCCACGCCAGAGCGGGTGAACCCCTTGTCGTTTCCCTTGAGCCAAGCGCTCAGTGAACGTTTTGCAGACTATGATGGACATATTTTCATTTGTGCGACCGGCATTGTAAGCCGAGTGATTGCACCCTTGATCCAGGATAAACGCCACGATCCTGCGGTGCTGTGTATTGATGAGCAGGCTAATTTTGTGATCCCGCTGTTATCGGGGCATCGAGGAGGGGCCAATCAACTGGCCGAACGTATCGCTTATGTACTGAAGGCGCAGCCAGTATTAACCACCGCCTCCGATGTGTCTGAAACCCTTGCGGTGGATATGTTGGGTGCGCCCTTTGCTTGGCAGCTCGACCCGACATGCGAGGCGTCAATTACTCGTGTTTCTGCGGCGGTGGTGAATCAGCAGCCAGTGGCAATCGTGCAACAAGCGGGTGATAAACGCTGGTGGACCTTCGAGAAACGGATGCCTGCTCATTTGATTTGTCACAGCAAACTTGACGATTTGTCGGCAGCGGACTTTCACGGGGCAGTGTTAATCAGTGATGACTTAAGCCCTATCGCTGCGGGTTGGCAAGATAAGCTGGTGTTATGGCGGCCAAAGTCGCTGGTCTTGGGCATTGGTTGTGACCGAAACACGCCATTGGCGGTCATTGAGGCCGGGCTTGCGCAGTTTAGCCAACAGTTTCATCTGAGTCTGGATTCGGTGGTGGGATTTGCCAGCATCGACCTCAAAGCCGATGAGTCGGCCTTGCTCGCCTTATCGGCTAAGCGACAGTGGCCGTTTGTGACTTATCCGGCTCCCCAGCTTGATGGTTTAGCTGGGGTGGAAAATCCTTCAACCTATGTGAAAAAAATCACCGGGAGTGATTCGGTCGCCGAAGCTGCGGCATTACGCCAGGCCCACAGTGAGCAGCTACTTGTAAGTAAGTGGGTGTTCACTCAGCAGGGATATAATCTTACCTTAGCCTGTTGCCGCTTGCGCTTTAGTGAACCGCTTAAGCAACAACAACGGAAAAATTGGTTTGGCCAAGCGCGCCATGGCGCAGAGCCTAAACTGAACGCGCATGGTAATCCGGTTGTTGAAGGCTGCCGCTGCAAGCCTGAGCATGTCGACTTAAATCGTCCAATGTTGCATCACCGTCAACATATCTTTTTATGTGAAGGTAGTCGTTGCGCCAAGGCTGGCAGTCAATCTTTAGCCCACGACTTGCGCGCTATTCTGAAGACGATGGGTTTGGCCAGTGGTGAACAGCGGATCAAAATCAGTCGTAGCCATTGCGTTGGTGCTTGTCGACAGCGTGCCACTATGGTGATTTATCAACGCCATGTGGATCCGGCCAGTCAGGCCAATCACGCTTTATGGTTAAAAAATATTGAACAGTTTTCTGAGGCGCAATGGAAAACGCTATTTCAAGCGCTGGCCGAGGATCGGCCTTTGCGGGCGTTATTTTCCGTGGAACATTTTGCCGCCGTTGAAGATATCCTTGAGCGACAATCGGGAGTCGCTGCATGTTAATCAAATATGGGTTCAAAAGACCACTTCAAATGAAGTTGGCAAAGCAGGAGCAAGCTTTTGGCTAAGTTATATTTAGTGGGTTTAGGCCCTGGCAGCTTAGATTTGATGTCGGTGAAGGCCCAGCAGGTGATTCGGTCGGTTGACGTGGTGGTGGGTTACGGCTTGTACATCAAATTGATTCAGCCCTTATTGGGTCAGCAAACCATTGTACGCAGTGGTATGACTAAAGAGTGGCAACGTGCCGATGCCGCGATATCGCAAGTGCAGTTAGGTCACAATGTGGCGATGGTTTGTTCGGGTGACGCGGGGATGTACGCCATGGCGCCGCTGATCCTCGAGTTAGTGAGCACCAACGATCTTAATATTGAGCTGGAAATTGTGCCCGGAATTACCGCCGCCAATGCCTGCGCTTCTTTAGTCGGAGCCCCATTGGGCCACGATAGTTGCACTATTTCCTTATCGGACTTACTCACCCCCTGGCCAGTCATTGTGAAGCGCATTGAAGCGGCGGCACTTGCCGACTTTGCGATTACTTTTTATAACCCACGTTCACGTAAGCGCCAGCAACAGATTGTTGAAGCACAGCAAATTTTGCTGCAACACCGTCACCCCAAAACCCCGGTGGCGATTGTGAATGCGGCTTATCGCCCAGAGCAGTCGGTGCAATTATCGACTTTGGACAAATTTACTGACTTAGAGTTTGCCATGAACGCTGCGGTGATTGTTGGCAATAATAGCAGTTTTCGTTTTAAAGATTGGATCGTAACCCCGCGTGGTTACGACAACAAATATACCTTGCAAGATGGTGAAACCCGAGACGGACAAACGCCCGGGCGGGCACTACAGCAGCGACAAGAGGAACAGTGATGACGGTATTTTTTATTGGTGCGGGGCCCGGTGACCCGGATCTGATTACGGTGAAAGGCGCGAAGTTGGTCGAGACTTGTCCAGTGGTGCTGTATACCGGCAGTTTAGTGCCCAAAGCGGTGATTGAGCGTGCGCGCGTCGACGCTTTAGTTTTGAATTCTGCAGATATGGATCTGGATGCTATCACTCAGGTTTACCTTGAGGCGAAGCAGCAAGGCAAGGATGTGGCCAGAGTGCAAACTGGCGACCTATCGATTTATTCTTCGCTGGCCGAGCAGGTTCGCCGTTTGGATGCGCTGGAGATTGATTGGCAGGTGGTGCCGGGAGTGTCTTCGTTTCAAGCATCCGCCGCTGCGCTCGGTCAGGAACTGACCCTGCCTGAGCAGTGCCAAACCATTATTCTAAGCCGCATGTCGGGGCGCACTCCGGTGCCGGAGAAGGAAAACCTTAAATCTTTGGCGCAGCACGAAGCCACCCTGTGTTTGTTTCTCAGCGCAACTTTGATCCGTAAGGTGGTCCGTGAATTGAGTGAAGTTTATCCCTTGAGCTGGCCAGTGGTGGTGGTTGAAAAGGCCTCACATCCAGAGCAACGGATCATTCGGGGTACGCTGGCCGATATTGCCGACAAGATGCATCAGGCGAAGATCCGTTCCACAGCGATGATCATCGTGAGCAAGGTTTTGGCCATCGATGATTTTGTCGATTCAAAGTTATATGACCCCAGTTTTTCCCACGCCTGCCGTCAGGCAAGCATTGCGCCGTTAAGCGAGGAGGCTTTCGATGAGTAAGGGTAAAGTTTATCTAATTGGTGCGGGTCCCGGCGATCCCGGCCTACTCACCTGTCGCGCCAAACAACTACTCAGTGATTGTGATGTGGTGTGCTACGACAAACTGGTGAGTGCCGCCATATTATCGGTGGTACCTGCGCATGTGCAGCTCTATCAGGTGGGCTATCGTGGCTATCAGGGCTGTCATATTGATTACGGGATGCATCCCGATGTATTGGCTTTCGCCCATTCAGGTAAACGAGTGGCGCGTTTAAAAGCGGGCGACCCTTGTATTTTTGGTCGAATGACCGAAGAATGCCGCGATTTGGAAGCTCATCAGATTGACTACGAGTTAGTGCCCGGCATCACCGCTGCCTTAGGTGCTGCTGCCTATTCTGGCTTTCCTTTAACCAGTGGCGGGATCGCTTCGAGTGTGACCTTTGTGAGTGGTCATAAATCTAGTGATAGCATTGCTTCTTGGGGTGCGCTTGGACAAGACGGCGGCACTCTGGTGTTGTATATGGGGGCTAAACAATTGGCCAAACATGTGCAGAATTTTATTCGTCAGGGACGCTCGCCAGAGACGCCGATCGCGCTGATATTTTCGGCGACTAGTGCCGACCATCACTGTGTTGTGGCGACGCTGGCGAGTATCGCCGATAAAGTCGCAGGCTTACAACAGGCTGGCCCTGCTTTAGTGATTGTTGGAGAAGTGGTTGCCCAAGCCAAGGAATTTGACTGGTGTGCTCGTTTGCCCTTGTTTGGCTCAAGAGTGCTGCTGTGTGGTGACTACCCACAACAGCAGGCGATTTCCGAGCTTGGGGCAGAGGTGATTCAGGTGGATAGTTTACCTTGCGAGTCGAGCATTCATGCTGAAGATTGGCGATTTTTTGCCAATCAAGTGGAGCTGGGATTTGCCGACCTAAGTAGTTTTAAACTGTGGTGGCAGAGCTTAAAACAGCAGCAGCGGGATATTCGTCAATTTAGGATGCCAATGGGGAGTGATGATCCGGCGGTTTGTCGGGCTTTAGAAGCATTGGGGATTGCCCCTGCAGTACTGTCGGAACATGCATTGATCTTAACGCTGGATGCCTTGGAGCGAGATCCTAACAGTCGTTACCACAATATTGGTCAGCGATTGAGTCAAGCCTTGGCTTATCCATTGCCGTCGGTTGACTGGTTATTGGTGGAAGATAGTGCGATTGCCGCCTCGCTCTATAAACATCATGCCGAGGCCCTGCAAGGAGCCAAGTTGATCGCCTTGAATGAGCGGGTCCGGGATTGGGCTGCTCAGCAAGGTCATGTACTTGGTGAAGCCGAAGCGCTGAGCCTGTTTGATTTACCCGAGGCCTTGGTATACGAGGCCGCCGATGTGGCTTGAAGCGCTCCTCGCCGATCGAAGTTTAGCCAGCGCATTGGCCTTACTGCTGGCGCTGGGTTTAGATAAAGCCCTAGGCGAGCCAAGCCGTTGTCATCCTTTGGTCGTGTTTGGCAATTTGGCGCAATACATTGAGCGGCGCTGTCGCGCGATGGTTTGCTTGAGTGAAAAACAACAAGGTGCTTTGGCTTGGAGCTTCGCGGTGCTGCCGCCGGTATTGCTATGCTTTGGCGCTTGTCATTGGCTGTTGGTGCGCTCGCCTTTGGCGTGGTTTGTCGCCAGCAGCCTGATCCTCTATCTAAGTATGGGTGGCCGTAGCTTAAGTGAACATGCCCAACAGATTTATCGGCCTTTACAGCAGGGCGATATGGCGCAGGCGCGGTATCAGTTGGCGCAAATCGTGAGTCGTGATACCGAGCGTATGGATGCCACTGCGATTAGCTCATCGACCATCGAATCGGTGCTGGAAAATGGGAATGATGCGGTGATCGCACCGATGCTTTGGTTTGTGCTCTTGGGCGCACCTGGTGCGTTGTTATTTCGCTTAGCCAATACCTTGGATGCGATGTGGGGCTATAAAACCTCTCAGTATTTAGAGTTTGGTTATGTTAGTGCCAGACTCGATGATCTACTGGCATGGCTGCCCGCACGGCTCACTGCGCTGAGCTATGCGGTTCAGGGCGATTTCAAATTGGCGCTACAGTGCTGGCAACAGCAGGCTCGGCATTGTGCCAGCCCCAATGGAGGCGTCACCATGACCAGCGGAGCTGGCGCTTTGGGGATCAGTATTGGTGGGCCCACCTATTATCATGGCGTGCTGCACCAAAAGCCGCCGATGGGGCATGGGCCTTTATCACCGCCACAGGCAATTCCAAGGGCGATTGCCTTGGTTGAAAGGGGCTGCATTGGCTTAGCGCTGGTGTGGTTGATTTGGCTATTGGCCTGCTGAGCTTTGGGCTTGGCATTGGTTAATTGATGAGTTGATTGAGTTTTTGGTGAACGGAAGTTTGAGGGGATGACTTGATTGAGGAGCAGAGAATGAAGGCAGTCGCGCCACAGCATGGTGGGAATTTGCGTGAGCAGGTGGCTCGTTACGGCGGAGCATTGACCGACTGGCTGGATCTTTCCACTGGGGTGAGCCCTTTTGCCTATCCGGTGGGCAGCCTGCCTGCCGAGGTTTGGCAGCATTTGCCGCAAATCGATGACGGTTTAGAACAGGCCGCTCTTCGTTATTATAATGCGCCGTTTAAACCGCTGGCGGTGGCTGGCTCTCAGGCGGCGATTATGGCCTTACCTAGTATTATTTTGGCGCGTCTCGAGTGTTCCAAGGCCGTGGTGGCGCTGCCTAGAGTTGGCTATAAAGAGCACCAACATGCTTGGCAACAGTGCGGCGGGTGCGAGTTGCTGTTTTATGATGATTTCCCTAGCCCGCAGCTGGTGGCTCGCAGCGATGTACTGGTGGTGATCCATCCCAATAACCCAAGCGGGGAGCGCTATTCGGTGCAGCAACTGCTTGAGTTGCGCCAGCATCTGGCTGCCAGAGGCGGGTATTTACTGGTGGACGAAGCCTTTATGGATTGCACACCGCAGTGCTCGTTATTGCACCCTGAGCTGGATTTATCGCATCTGGTGGTGCTGCGCTCGGTAGGTAAATTTTTTGGTTTAGCAGGGGCACGGGTTGGTTTTGTATTTGCCGAGCTGGCCATGCAGGTAGCGTTGGCGCATCGGCTGGGTCCTTGGACGGTGGCTGGTCCTTGTCGCTGGGTGGTACAACAGGCACTGCTCGATAAACCCTGGCAGCAGCAAACCAAGCGTGCGTTAGGCGTAGCCTCGCAGCGCCTTAATCAATTATTAGCGAAATATTTAAACTGTCGGCTGGCGGGCAGCCAGCTATTTACCAGCGCTTATCTGGTGCAAGCAAGTGACTGGCATAGGCAACTCTGTGAAGCCCAAATTTACACCCGTTTATGTGACGAAGGGGATGCGCTGCGCTTTGGTTTACCCGCCAGTGAGGCTGATTGGACAAAATTAACCAAGGCGTTGCAACAGCTAAGCCACGCCATCAAGGAGACCAGCGATGGCGAATCGGATTGAACTAGTTTTGGGTGGTGCCCGTTCCGGGAAAAGTGCTTACGCCGAGCAACAGGCGCAGCTATCGGGCAAAAGCGTGATTTATCTTGCCACCTCTCAGGTGCGTGATCCCGAGATGGCGCAGCGGGTGGCAATGCATCAACAGCAGCGTCCAGCCCACTGGCAAGTGATTGAAGAGCCAGTTGCATTGTCCGAGGCATTACTCGCCCATAGCCGCGCCGATAATTGCATTTTGGTGGATTGTTTAACCCTGTGGTTGAGCAATTGCCTGTTTGAGTTTGACCAGGTGCAATGGCCCGAGCGTAAGCAAAGTTTACTGACCAGCTTGGCCCAACTTCCCGGACAAGTGATTTTAGTTAGCAACGAAGTGGGTTGTGGCATTGTGCCGATGGGTGAGTCATCGCGTCGTTTTGTAGATCAAGCTGGCTGGCTACATCAAGCGATTGCAGCCCAAGTAAACAAGGTGACGTTGGTCACCGCTGGCCTTCCCATGCATCTCAAAGGATGAATATTATGTGGTTGAATTTTATAACTTTAAACTCGGTTGCTCCGATCCCAAACCTACATCAGATTAGTGACGCGGGCGCAGGTGACGGGCTGATGCAATTGCACCCCTCGCGCGATACCGAGTTGATTGCCTGTGGTCAGGCGAATACCTTACTGGATGGCCAATTTTTGCCTTCTCCGGAATTGGCCAACGGCTCGGTGACTCCGGCGATTTTGGTTCATGGAATATTTCGCGCGCTGCAGGCCAAAGGTTATAAAATTCGACTGCATTGTTATCAATTAGGCCTGGAGCATGAACCTGATTTTAATGGCAGCATGGTTGATCACCTGGTGGTGCATCACTGTGCGCTGGGTGCAGAGCAACAGCTGATGCAACAACAGTTGATTCCTGAGTTGAAACGTCAGGCGGCAGCGGGCGAGCGGCATCTGATCGCCGAGTCGGGAATAGGAGGCACTAGCTTTGCCAGCCTTTGGTTACGACGTTGGTTGGGTCAAGTCTTGAGTTTTGCTGGGAGTACCAAAGATCCGGAAAAGTTGCGAGTAAAAGAACAATTGATTGAATCTCTGCTGAGTCAGACCGCACAACTGCCGCTGGCGGTGGAGCCTTATGTGGCTAGTTTACAATGGTCGGATCCCATTCAGCGAGCCTGTTGTGCACTACTCGACTCGGAGTTAGTTCGTCTCGACTTTGCCGGAGGCGTGATGATGTTTGCACCAGTGATTGCCATGCAACATCAACTTCGTGATAAACAATTGAGCATTGCCACTACGCGCTGGGTGATGGCCTCCGGTGATTCGCAAATTATCGCCGCGGCACTGCCTGCGAATTGTCGTGTATTGACTCCCGAACTACGTTTTGATGGCTCGAAGTTTAAGGCATTGCAAATGTATGAAAGAGGCTACGTGATTGAAGGCTGTGGTTTAGGCGCTTGTTTGGTATTTGCCGAGCAGCAGGCAATTAAGCCACAACAGCTACTCGCCAGCCTCGATAGTGCGGTGACGCCATGGTTGAAACCGCAACAACAGCAACAACAGCAACAAGGATCCGCTCATGCAAGCATGCACTAAAGCCCTGATGGTTCAAGGCACGACTTCAGATGCGGGTAAATCGGTGCTGGTGGCCGGTTTGTGTCGCGTACTGGCACGCAGGGGCGTTCAGGTTGCGCCTTTTAAGCCACAGAATATGGCTTTGAATAGTGCGGTTACCATCGACCATGGCGAAATAGGCCGCGCCCAAGCGGTACAGGCTTATGCTTGCGGTATTGAGCCAAGCACCGATATGAATCCGATTTTACTGAAGCCCAATACTGATGTGGGGGCGCAGGTGATTATTCATGGTAAGGCGCATGCGGAGATGGATGCAGTGTCTTATCATGCCTATAAACCTAAGGCGATGAAGTATGTGTTGGAGTCTTTTGCTCGTTTACAGGCGAAATATCAAAGCGTACTCATTGAAGGCGCGGGAAGCCCAGCCGAGATCAACTTGCGTGAGCATGACATTGCCAATATGGGCTTTGCTCAAGCCGCCAATGTGCCGGTGATTATTGTGGCTGATATCGATCGCGGCGGGGTATTTGCGCATTTGTACGGTACTCTTGCATTACTCACCGAGGCGGAACAGGCGCAGGTGGTGGGCTTTGTGATTAATCGCTTTCGCGGTGATAAAGCCTTATTGGAGAGCGGTTTACAATGGCTGGAGCAGACAACGGGCAAGCCAGTATTAGGCGTATTGCCTTATTTACATGGTTTGATGCTGGAAGCTGAAGATGCAATTAATGTGAATCAGCTGAAACAGGCGGAACATCCCTTGAAGGTAGTGGTGCCGATTTTACCGCGCATTAGCAATCACACTGACTTTGATCCATTGCGCTTACACCCCAATGTGGATCTGGTGTTTGTCGCTAAACATCAACCATTGCCAGCTGCGGATTTAATTATCTTGCCCGGTTCGAAGAGTGTTCGCAGTGATTTGGCATTTTTACGCGACCAAGGCTGGGATAAGCAAATCGAGCGGCATTTGCGGTTTGGCGGTAAGTTGATGGGAATTTGTGGTGGTTTGCAGATGTTGGGGGAAGTGATTGCGGATCCTCTCGGTATCGAGGGCGTTGCGGGTGAAAGCGAAGGTTTGGGATATTTGCCTTTACAAACTGAATTGCAGAACAACAAGCAGCTGCGGCGTAGCAAGGGTATTCTGACGATGCCAGGGGCCGAATCCGTAGCAGTATTTGGATATGAAATCCATGCTGGCCGCACCTCGGGGATTGGTCCTCAGGCACCGCTGAGTTTAGACTCTGGCCCCGACGGTGCATTTGGAATGGAGCAACAGGTGTTTGCAACTTATTTACATGGCATCTTTGAATCCAGCGAAGCCTGTGCCGCCATTTTACGCTGGGCTGGTTTAAGCGATGCCAAGGGGCTGGATTTTGAGGCGCTGCGCGAGCAGGGCATTAACCGGGTGGCTGATGCCATAGAACAGCATCTCGATTTACAAAAGTTGTGGCCAGAGTTTGATTTTTCATCTCCAGCCGCTCCCAGCGTTCCACAAGCCACTGGAGTTAACATTGCCTAAGCAACAACACCTATGTCCGGCCTTAGTGGTCGCCGCGCCTAGTTCGGGCAGTGGTAAAACCACGGTGGTTGCGGCCATCGCCCGGTATTTTACTAACTTGGGTAAAACTGTACGAGTATTTAAAACTGGCCCCGATTTTATTGATCCTAACTTTTTGGCCTTTGCCAGCGGGCAGCCAGTGTATCAGTTGGATTTTTGGATGTGCGGTGAAGCCCACTGTAAAGCTCTGGTGGCCGAGGCTGCGCAACAGGCAGATTTGATCCTGATTGAAGGGGTGATGGGCATGTTTGATGGCCAATGTTCCAGCGCCGATATTGCAGCGGTGTTGGGGATCCCGGTACTGGCGGTAATCGACGCCGCCGCCATGGCACAAACCTTTGCGGCGATCGCCTTTGGTCTGAGTCATTATCGTCAGGATGTTGCAATGTATGGCGTGTTTGCCAATCGGGTTGGTTCTGCGGCTCATGCACAAATGCTTAAAGATGCCTTGGCCGATTCATTGACATTTTGTGGTTATCTGCAAAAAAATTCAGGGCTTACCTTGCCAGAGCGTCATTTAGGTTTAGTGCAAGCCGAAGAGTTGGCCGATCTCGATCAACGATTGGATTTAGCGGCTGCGATGCTCGCCGAAACCGCCAAGCTCAAGTTGCCTCCCCCAGTCGCCTTACTGGCCCCCCAGGCAGAACCTCTGCCCCTCTTGTTGGCCAACTGCACCATCGCGATTGCTCGCGATAAGGCTTTTAGTTTCATCTATCAGGCGAATTTAGATGTATTGCAGAAACTGGGCGCTCACTTAGTATTTTTCTCGCCCATTGCAGGTGATGAACTCCCACTCTGCGATGCGCTGTATTTGCCCGGCGGTTATCCTGAGTTACATCTGCAAGCCTTACAGGCCAACCAAGTATTGATGCAGCAGATCAGACTGCATGCCCAGAGCAAGCCGATTTTGGCAGAATGCGGCGGTATGCTTTATCTCAATCGAAGTCTAAGTGATGTCGATGGGGTGAGCGCCGAGCTCTGTGGGGTGCTGGATGCCACGGCGCAAATGCAGGATAGGCTATGCGCCTTGGGTCTGGTGGAAGCTGATTTTTCCGGTCAAAAACTGCGCGGTCACAGTTTTCATTATTCTAAAACCCAGTCGCAGCAGTGGGTATTATGCACGCCGATTGCCCAATCGGGCCGCGAGATGGATCCGGTGTGGCAGCAAGAAAAGTTGATAGCCTCTTATATTCATTGGTACTTTCCCTATAATCCTCAGTTAGTTGCCAGTATCTTTAAGGGGGAGTTGTGAGCCTTATATTGATCCGCCACGGTCAAACGCAGTGGAATGCGCAGCGGCGCATCCAAGGCTGGCTGGATAGCCCCTTAACCGAGCAAGCGCTGCAGCAATTGCTTACGCTGCCTTTGCCCGCTTGTCATCTGCCGTTGTTGTTTTGCAGCGATTTAGCTCGCGCTTATCACAGCGCTCAGCTATTGGGAAAGCGTTTAGGCTTGAAACCAAGCGTTGATGTGCGGCTTCGCGAACGCTGTTTTGGTGAACTACAGGGTGAGGTGATCGATCAAAATCAGCACTTAAGTGAGCAGTGGCGAGTCTACCAGCAACGTTATCAACGACAAATGCAGGGTGTGGCCGGGCTCGAGTCGGAAGCTGATTTTGCGGCGAGAATTCATTCTTTCTTAATCTCTCTGGCCCCTTTCGCTGAGCAACACGACATTATCATCGTCGGTCACGGCGAATGGTTACGTGCCTTGAGCAATATTCTGCGTGGGCAATGCTCCTGGGCAGAAGGTCAAGGCATTGGTAGCAATGGGATCGTCCAAAGGCTGGACTTTCCAATACAGCACTCGGGACTGCAATGCAGTGCTTGAATGGAGCGATTGGCGCATTTACCTATAACATAAGAATGATTTAGATGAGCACTACCAGCATTGATTTACTGCGCCATGGTTTACCCAAAGGGGCAGACTGCTTTCGCGGCCATAGCGATTTTGCCTTAACCGAAGAGGGGATGGCGCAAATGTTTGCCGCCATGCAACATGCCCCCGTGGCTGAGCGATTGGTGAGTTCGCCGCTCCGTCGTTGCCGTGATTTTGCCGAGCAATACGCGCAGCAGCATCAATTAGAACTGCTGCAGGCCAAACAATTCATGGAAATTGATTTTGGCGACTGGGACGGTCTGCCCAAGCAGCAGGTTTGGGAGCGAGAGCAGCAAGTCTTGAGTGCCTTTTGGGCCGATCCCTGGCATGTGACACCGCCCGGCGGCGAGAGTTTATTGGCCTATGAACAGCGGATTGTGAGTGCCTGGAAGGCGCTACTCAAACAACATCGAGGTAAGCGCGTGTTGTTAGTCACCCATGGCGGGGTGATTAAACAAATTTTGCGTTACGTCTTGCAGCTGCCAAGAACCGCCAGTTACTTGCAACGCTTGGAGATTGGCTATGCAGCAAGGATCTCCATTTCGGTTTTTCACGATTCAGATGGCCAACTTTGGCCTCAGGTAAGTTTTACATGACAATTGCTTCTAAAATCACCTATCAATGGCAGGTTCTGCTACTGGCGATTTCTATTTTTACCCGTTTGCCAGTTCCTGCGGATCTGCCTTATAGCGAAGATCGCAAGAACGAGTCTTATAAATTCAGCCCCCTAGTGGGCTTGCTGGTGGGTTGTTTAAGCGCTTTGGTGTATTCGCTCAGCGCCCAGCTGTGGCCGCAAAGTGTGGCGGTGGTGTTATCGATGATTGCCAGTATTTATATGACCGGTGCTTTTCATGAAGACGGCTTTGCCGATACTTGCGATGGCTTTGGCGGTGGTTTTACTCCGCTCCGCAAGCTGGAAATTATGAAGGATTCGCGGGTGGGCGCTTACGCGCTGATAGGCATGGTGTTGGTACTATTGCTCAAATATGTCAGTCTCAGTGAGTTGCATCAAGTGCCCTTAGCCTTGATGATTGCTCATACCTTAAGCCGCTGTGTTGCGGTGAGTTTTATCTACAGCCATGGTTATGTGCGCCAAAGTGAACAGTCGAAGTTAAACATTGCTCACAGCCCAAGTCGTAACAATGATCGCCTGGTATTGTTGTTGATTAGTCTGCTGTCGTTAAGCTTGTTGCCAAGCTTGGGCCTAGCGGTGGCTTTAGTTGGTGTATTGTTACTGGCGCGGTTTGGTTTCGGCCGTTGGTTGCATGTACAGATCGGGGGCTATACCGGTGATGCGCTGGGTGCGATTCAGCAGTTATCAGAACTGCTCTGTTATCTGTTTTTATTATATTGGTTGAGTTAAAGGCGATGCGGTGGGGGTGGGGTGGCTTTTATGCCCCTTCATCAGCAGCACTTCGCTCCCTGGCGAATACTTGTTTCAATATTGTTTCGTTTGGCGAATGCTGTTGATTGCTGTTTTGCTTTGACGGTACCGCTATTTTTATTTGCTCAGCCAAAGTTTAGTTGCTGAAAAGAAGGCCGCCCCGGGGCATTTTTTTCCCTGCGTGGCGCAAGTTGTTATGCGTTGTTTGGCCGTAACTGATATGTAATCACAAACAATTCATTGGTATCTGGGTAGATTTCTTTGATGAGCTCTTTAAGTCTTGGTAATTCCAAAAACTCTTGTTGAGCATGGAATTCATTGATCTCATCAAACTTTATTGGTGCTACAGATTCAATTTCTATATCGCAAACTTTTTGATCGGTTTCCAAGGTGAAAACTTCGACTTGAGAGCCGACAATATAATGGCTTTCAGATTTGTCTCGGATCGTGATTGTCTTTTTACCTGATGTAATCAATGGCGTAAGAAATTCATAAAACGTAATTTTATCTGGAACATCAGTCATTGTTTATTTTCACTTTGCAATATATAAACAGATAAGGGTTGTTATGAAGAAAATTTCCTTGTGATAACAAGGAGATGTTCCATCTTTCCCGCATTTTTGTTAAAGACAGCGATTTTAAAGCATCAATTAAACGAGTTGCAGTAACTGTCTTTATAATTTTGTTATGGGTATTTTTGACTAGGATACCAATTTTTTTCAACAAGCATTGGAAATACCTTGGTTTCGAATATTGAACTAACCTGAACTTGCTTGATATTGGAGGTATTGATCCACTTTAGCTCAGCAATTTCAGCTGCTTCTTTCAGCTTACCTTGATATGAATGGACTACATAAACATCCATCTCGAGCTCAATTTTTTCAATAGCTGAAGCTGGCGCTTTATATGAGTTAAAAATGAAAAGTCGCCCTTTTTTATGGTGATTCCAACTTCTTCTTTTAACTCTCTCACTAAGGCGTCTTCTGGAGACTCTCCCATATCAGGCTTTCCTCCTGGGGCAAAAAAGTATCGTTCCCTTTGGAGCGCAAAACCAATAAAGACTTATTTTCAATGATGATTCCAGCTGACTTTTTCATTCATATTTCCTGATTTATAGCTATTATTAGACATAACACGCTCGCAACTAATAGACATAACGCTGGCAGCCGCTACGCATATTTGGTCAGGTTAACCAAACGCGCTGCTTTGTGGTGAAAGCGAAGTCGCAACAAAGCAGCTTTGGTTGTGCTTGGCATTGTTATGTCGAAAGTTCATGAAGCATAAGCTGAGCACCTACACCGTAACTGGGGTCTACCGCTTGGCTTCCTAAAGATGAAAAGCCTTGCTTTTTCCAGAACTCAGAAGAGTCTTGCACTGCAACCAAGCGAATCTGCTGAAAACCGGAATTTTTCGCAATGTTTAGCAAATTCCCCACCATCTTTTTGCCTAGGCCGTGACCTGCAGCAGTACTCGAAATAGCCAAATCATGTAAAAAAAGAATTGTTCCCTCTGAGCCAACTGGCAGAGCTTGAAAGAGCTTTGGTGGGGTATCCTTATTCCATGAATGAGCCAACAAGTATCCAATTACGTTGCCTGCTTTTTCATACACGAAGCAACATTCTGGAGAACACAACCACTTACTTTTCAGAACTTCCAAACTTTCCGGATCGACCAGAGCATAAGCTTCGGCTTGAAGCTTTAAAATTTCTGACCAAGTGGCTTCATTTATTGGCTTTATAGACATCTTCGAACTCTAAATATTGCTGTATAACAGGAAATAGAAAATTCAGCTTCCTACCACGGAAAGAGTAGTCGTATTAGCACAAAGTTGTTCATGTACTGATGCTCTTGCTTTAACTGATTGTCTACTTTGATATTTTTTCACTTTTTTCACTTTTTTCAATGTCAGCGTTTATTTTTTTGATTGGAATGACCCTCATTCAGCCTTATAAATAACGAACTTACATTATTCTTTGTTAAGGAATATATATAAATGTTCTCATTTTGTTGGTTTGATTGCTAGTGGGAATGTTGTGGTTTTTATATTTCTATTCTTCGGGATGATTAAATCAATATTTCAGTTTTATTTCATTTCAGCCTAGCATGTTAGCGTTGAATTAATCAATATATAACCACTTGTTTTTGTTGATTTTTTTTGCGGTTCGTGTATAGAGATCTTGGGAGAGCGATCTATTTAAATCGCTCTTATGGAAAATCAAAACTATTATATGGAGTAGAAATGAAAATAATTATGCTATCAATTTTATCTTTATTATTAAGCATCATTTCAGTTAGCGCATTTTCAAATGTTGTTTTATACGAACAAGATTTCGAAAATCCGACGGGTTATATTAATGGGAATGGCGATGCGAGTCTGCAGTCTGTTAATGCCTTGTATGGTGATCAACCCACAGGTTTTTCTTTCGCTCAAAAAAAGACGGTCGAAACGCTATATATATCGGGGAACGAAGCCTATGGTACAGGGTATTTAGACTCGTCTCGCCAAGGTGGGAATTATGCCTTGGGGATGCAGAATAGCCCGCAAAACGATTTAATTGGTTTGTCATTTAATGTTGGTCATTACGATTTTCTAAATTTTATGGCTGATATATCAAGCATTGAGCTTAGCTCTTGGGGGCCTCATGGTGTTATAGGTACTCCTATATTTGAGTTCACTCTGTTTGACAATCCGACGGGTGTGAATGGCACTGGTTCAGGGAAGGTTCTCGATAGTGGTGTTGCATCAGGAACGGCTTCTGACGTCGATACTTTTGACTGGAGTAGCGTTTTGCTTCCTCTTGAAACGGATGGTAATACCAACGGCAATGTTACATTGAGAATTGATTTGTTAGGGGGCGGTTATGCAGCGATAGACAACCTTCTAATTGTAGCTTCAGATATTCCTAACGATGTTCAGGTCCCTGAACCAAGCTCAATATTTCTATTATCACTTGGACTCATCGGATTGATGATGAACCGACGGAAGACCCTAACTAATCCCCATATATTCTAGTGTCACTGCCGTTATACATGTCTAGAGATCTTCTCAACGGGCGAACAAGCATTGGTGGTTAATGACCTAAATATTCCATCAATGCTTACTCTGTAGGAACGAAGAACATAGAGTACTTGTTTGTAAAAGCGGAAAGCCGGAGGCGTAGCTCTTTGTAGCCTCTAATTATTGCTGAACTGTGGGGTGTCATTCCGTATGTTTTTCGAAATGACACTCGATCCTATTTATGGGCATTATCGTATCAGGCCCAACAGTTTATAATTTAAAAAATGAGACCAAATTGACCAAATCATCTGATTGCTGATGCTGTTTGATTATTTGTGTTTCGATCTCGGTGAGCGTCTGCACATTATCTTCTAAAAGTGTTTTGATCTGTTCTACATTCATACTGATTTCTTTAGCGACGGATGTTTGCTCTTCTGTTGCAACAGATACTTGGGTATTCATCTGCGATACTTCATCAATTGCATTTACAATCGAATCATAGGCTGAACCAGATAGCTCCATTAAGCCGACCACTTCTTTGGTACTCTCTGATGATGAAGAAATGGCTTGCACGACATTTTTTGCACCGACTTGAATAGTATTAATAATGTTTGTTATTTCTGCGATAGAATTTTGAGTTTTCTGAGCTAAGCTACGCACTTCATCGGCTACGACGGAAAAACCTCTTCCTTGCTCTCCTGCTCTGGCGGCTTCAATAGCAGCATTCAGCGCTAACAAGTTGGTTTGATCGGCAATACTGCGGATAACATTGAGTATGCTGGCAATGTTATGACTGTCGTCACTTAGCTTGCTTACTAAGGTCGTTGATGATGTCATTTCCTGAGATAGATGATTGATCGCACCTAATGTTTGTTTGACTTTATCAATACCACTTTTGGCCTCGTTTTCTGCAGTTTGGCTTTGATCTGAAGCATTTTGTGCATTCTCAGAGATATCGTTTGTCGACATTGCCATTTCATGTATAGCGGAGGCGAGCATATCTGTTTGAGATAACTGAATTTGGACTGATTCGGTTGATTTTTTGGCTGAGCCGCTGATGATGGTACTGGATTCCGAAATAATATTTGTTAAGTCGGACAAGCGTGAAATAATTTTACGTAATGCCAAAGCCGATTCATTTAGGGCTGTATTTAATGAACCAAACTCATCATTTACGGCAATTTCGATATCTTTTGTTAAATCCCCTGATGATATTCTTTGAGCAAAATATATAGATTGATTTAATGGGCTCATAATTGAACGAATTAACCAATATCCCATACTAATAGCAGCCACAATAGATATTCCAATCGCCAAGACAATTAAGGTGATTGCTTGTTGGCGTTTTTGTTCAGCGATTCCAAGTTCTATCGATACTAGTTGAGTCATTTTTTTTGACGCCATCATGGCTGAACTTAACATAGAATCCGTGGCTTGGTTTAAGTTGCTATTTTCCGTTTTGATCCTTTTAAATAATGCTAAATAGTTTTGTAAGTTTCTTTCTAAGAGAGAAATAGTGTTTTTTGTATCATCAGATAACATGACATTTTTTATTTCTGATGCTTGAGTGTTTAGGTTTTCAATTTCATTGATGATTTTACCTTCTGATTCTTGATTATATTTTGCATTGTAAGTCCAAATGTTCACTCTAAGATCGTTGAATTTGTCTTTTAATTCTTTGGCTCGCTTGTATCGTCCAAATTCATCAAAAAGATGCTGATTCTTCGAGTAAAAATCATCAATGGAGAGCAGTGTGTTATCGATGTTCGAAGAGATACTGGCCGCTGCTTGGCTAAATTCTCCGCGAGCTTTGATTGCATTTTGTTTTGATGTTGAAAAATGACTAAATGCGTCAATGAAATCTTCAACGCTGTTGGTTATATTTTCAACTTCTTTTTTACTGGAAACTACTTCCATCATCGATTTAACTTGGTTGAGAATTGACCGTGTTTTCTCGGTTTGTATATAAGCATTCTCTTTAAATTTAGATTTTTCTGAAATCATGTAGTCGGCTTGTGCTAGGCGAGCAAGATAAAGTGAAGTATCTGCTTGGTTTAATTCTCGTACGATCTTAGTTTGATATGCTTGTTGTTGGATTTGAACGGTTGTTAATGTTCCTAATACGATAATAATTAGAACGAATATACTTAGTATAAATAAAAGTTTTCTCTTTATGGTAAATATCATTTGCTACCTCTTGAACTTCTTAAAAAAACAAACAATAGGTTGTTTATTTGGTAAGCCGCCAGATTAGTAGTCAAATTAATGCAAAGCAATTATCTTATAAAAGTGAATGAATTCATTATTGTTTATAATGTAAATATATCTGAACACCAAGAATATATTACGAAGCGACTTGTCTTGATAAGGGTTTAGATCGGTGGCTTGAATTTCTTGCGCCTTTTACCGCTGGATAGTTTTCGACGATTACACAGCTGCTCAACCTGCTCCAAGTGGAGGTGAGTGCCCAGCTCACTGGCATTCAGTTTATGGCTGATGGGGCTTTATCCCGGCTTTTTAGCGTTTCAATTTGACCAGTGCTTTTGTCAAGCGGGGCGCCGCGGTGTGGGGGAAAGGCGGTCTGCTGGGCTGCGGTTCACTTGCTCTGTTTACCCCTCACTGCTAATAAGTCATCAGCCACCTTACGGGTGATTGCCTTGGCAATTTGGGTCTGACAGGTGATGGCAGCAATTGTCGCGATGGAGTCATGCAAGTCGAGCGTTTGAATCAGCGCCTATATCGTGTTGATTTTATTGCTTTTATTATCGGTTTTTAGTTGGCCGTAGACCAACTGTTTGGCGCTGACGTGGATATTCACCATATGGATAGTGCTTTGTTTGTCGTCTCTGTTATAAGAGTCGCGCAAGGTCTTGCCATCAAGGGCAACTGTTCCATTGAATACACAGAGCTCTTGAAACGCTGAAGGTGACGAATATTTGGGGTGATGGTTTCAAAAGCGAGCGCTTTAAATATGCGTGACGCTGGTGATAAAGTGGCTGATAAAAGGGGCGACGTTATGGAGAGCGAATATGTATAAAGCAAATATGAGAGCACTACTGGGGACTCAATTACCAATTATTCAGTCGCCGATGGCAGGCGTTCAAGATAGCGCGTTAACTATCGCGGTAAGTGAGGCAGGGGGTTTAGGTTCTTTGCCCTGTGGCATGTTAAGCATAGAACAAATCGTTAGCGAAATAGGTTTCATTAAACAGGCCACCGATAAACCTTATAATCTTAATTTTTTCTGCCATAAGATGCAGGCATATGCTGAATATCAGCATATGTTGTGGCGAGAAAAGTTAAAGCCATATTTTGAAGAATTGGCGATCCACAGCGAAAGTTTGCCTCATTATGTTAATAGAACTCCATTTAATCATGATATTGCTGATGCGATAGAGCCATTTAAGCCGGAATTTATAAGTTTTCATTTTGGTCTGCCCGAGCAGTCATTGCTGGCTCGGATAAAAGGATGGGGAACCAAGATTGTATCTTCAGCGACCACTATCAAAGAGGCATTGTGGCTGGAATCTAAAGGTGTTGATGGGATTATTGCTCAAGGCTTGGAAGCGGGGGGACATCGAGGGATGTTCCTGTCAGACGATATTTCGACCCAAATGGGGATGTCTGCGCTGGTCCCTCAAATTGTAAATAAAGTTAGCGTGCCAGTAATTGCCGCGGGTGGCATCGCTGATAGCCAAGGTGTTCAAGCCGCTTTGCAGCTGGGGGCGGGAGCAGTATTGATTGGCACCACTTATTTACTTTGCTCTGAAGCTAAAACGTCTCGCTTACATCGTGCTGCGATAAAGAGTCGTAAATCACAGCATACGGCGTTAACCAATGTGTTCTCTGGCAGGCCTGCTCGTGGCATCGTGAATCGAGTGATGAAAGAGCTCGGTTATATGCATCCGCTGGCACCAAGCTTTCCTTATGCTTCAATTGAAATGACCCAACTCCGTGGCGAAGCTGAAAAGTTAAATTCTGATGCTTTTTCTCCACTGTGGTGTGGGCAAAATACCACTGGATGTAAAAATATTTCTGCCAGAGCCTTAACGTTGCAACTTGCTGCTCAAGACTAGGGGCCTTGATTTTTGGAATGGATGTGTAACCGCTAATGAATGCTTGGGGCTCGTTTGCCGAGGTGCTTATTCGACTTGTAACATGCCATCTTTTACCTCCCAGTTAGGTGCTTGGTAATAAGCGGCCCATTTGTCGACGAGCTTTTGAAAAGAGCCATCGTTTTTCATGTCATCTAAGGCCGCTTGCCAGCGAGCAATCAGCCTATCTGAGGTGAGTTGAGAAAAGCCGATATAAATATTGTAACCATACATGGTAAACACTGCTTTCATGAGATGAGGATTGATTTGAGCTTCTCGTGAAATGGCTTGGATATCGAGATCGGTGGCTGCAAATAAGGTGGTTCGCCCTAATAATAATTTCCCTAATCCCTGTTCCCAATGGGTGGTGCTTTGCAGATTAGTAAAGCCTTGTTGTTTCAAGTATTGTTCTTTTGAGTCTTCGCGCATGGTCCCTATGCTCGCAACCTTTTTGGCGTCGGCTAAACTATTTATCGAAATTAGACTATCGCTTTTAGCAAACAGGCGTGCTTTTTTACGTGCGATAGGGCCTACCCATTTAAATTGCGCTTCACGTTTAGCGGTTCGGGCAATACTAAAAATGAAATTATTGTTGATGGTTTTCGCGTTACGATAAGCGCGTGCCCAGGGGATGATTTCAATGTTTACTATATCTCTGGTTCGATGGAAGATTTCCTTAATCACGTCGGTGGTGAAACCTGTTATTTCAGGCTCGCCTGGCTCTCCTTGTTTTGGGGTAAGCACAAAGTTTAGTGGGGGAGCATGGATGGTGTAGCCAAGCATCTCTTGGGCCGTTAACTGGCTTGAAAAGAGAGTGATTGCTACAGTTATCCATGAGATGGTTTTTATCATGTTTCACCTTCAATAATCCGAGCAAGGCTTTATGTGATCACTAGCGATTACAGTTGGTTTTAAGCTCATCAAATAATTTACCGAGTGTATTTAGCTTAGCAAGCCTCGATATTGATAGCCATTTTATGATGCGTGTCGATAATAACAGACTGGCGCTCATTATGAGTTAAGTTGTATCTGGGAGTATGCTTGTGATGACTCGAATTCCAAGCAAGTCGTTTACTCGGCGCAATATGTCCCCTCTTCAGCACCGTTAGTTTACAAAGTTATCGAGAAGAATGGTAAGCAAACTTAAGGAAGTGAAAGCCTTTAAGGTCAACATGAGTCATGCGCTTTGTCCTCAATCCACTTAATTTCTGCGGGCTTTGGGGCACTACTGGCTGGTGAGCGTTTTTTACTGGTTTGGATTTATAGGCTCAGGTGAGGTGACAGCTTGCTGCTGCGATAGTTGTTGTTGTAGCTCTACACTTAATCGTTCCGCCAGTTTGGGGTCTTCACTAGATACGCTTCTTAATACGTTTAAATCTATCCAGATAAGATCACAGGGACCTTCGCTGTAGATATCCTGTTGAAAATGGCCTGTCAGTAGTGCTTCCAGTCCTAAACAGCTGCCTAAAGTGTCGATTTTTTGCTGGTGTTGCTGGATTTTTCCACGACATAAAATGGCGATTGCATCGGCTTGCTCGCCCCTTCTCTGGAGTAACTCGCCTTGCGGGTAGATCCGTCGCCAGGCGTGACGACTTAAGCTTAATAGAGAGCGCTCCTTGGCCTGCGCAAGCCAAGTCACCTGTTTGAGTATGCTACAAAAATCACTGGGAGTGGTGAATCTGGGCATATTACGCAGTGCCATTAAACGCCGTTCTACGTCATCTAACATTTTCTGGGCTTCGGCCTGCTCCAGCTGTGCTTCTTCGACCAGCTGAGTGATTAAAAAGCGCTCTTTATTATGCAGTTGGCGGCTGGCCGTTTGGGTTTCTAAGCTGTAGGCTACTTCCGGAAAGCTTTCTTGTAATTGCCAGATCATCTCTAAGACTTTGGTTTTATTATGGGCAATTTGCTGGGTGAATACGTCTGCTATTTGCGGGGTGGGTGCTAACTCGGTGGCGATCTGTAGGATATGATCTTGGGCCAAAATATACCCGCGAGCCACTTCATAACCTAAGGCCATTTGGTTGAAAGACAGACTAAGCGAGAGTCGGCTAAGCCAGGAGATACGCCCAAGTAATTTCACCAATAGTGGTGTTTTCCAGTAGTGGAACAAGACTTCTCTTGGACCGATGGAAGGCGCGCCATCGAGGGCGCGATCTACGCCATCGACCAGCTTACTTACCGCGAGTCTTTCAAGACCGCCGCTGCGATAGAGTTTCCAGTAAAATTGACGTTCGGTTTCCAGTAAGCGCCGTTGATAAGCAATGCTGAGTTCACCCGACTCGGCATCGCCGCCTAAGCTGTCATCGAGGTCGTTTTCACTGAGCTGGAGCCCTTTGGCTATTTTTGTCCAGTCAGCACGAATGGTGAGAGGGTCTTGTTTTAATACTTTGATTTCCTGATTCAGCTCGCGGTAGATAAGGTGTTGGGCCTTATTTACGGTGACCTGCTTTGAGTGGGGTAAGCCACTTAGCTGCAACTTATTTAGCAGCCAGCCCATGCTGCTGCCGTTGATCACAATTGTCAGTACCACGATTCCTGCGGTCATGAATAGGATCTGTTGACCAACAAGTGGCTCGATTTGTGGGTGGTTGACTAAAGTCAGTGCCAGTGCCAGAGAAACCGCACCGCGTAGTCCCCCCCAAGTTAATACGCAGGCCTTTTGCCAAGAGAGTCCAATACTAATTCGACCTAATATCGGCATTAAAATGGCGATTGAGAGGGCTCGTATGAGCATTACCCCGAGGTATAATGCGGCTAAGATCCACCACCACTCAAGTAAATCCAAACGCACCTTAAGAGCAACGATTAATCCGACCAGTAAAAAAATTAGCGTATTGGCGATATAAGCCATCATTTGCCAAAATGAGTGCAGAAAATCGGCGCTTTGAACGGATATTCGAGTGCGACCGGGGCCTGCAAATAGGATTGCCATGGTGACTACAGCCACCACACCGGAAACATGCAACACATTTTCAGCTATAAAGTAAACCAAATAGGCACTGGCAATGCTGATACTGATTTCGACCATTGGATTATTAAATAGTCGGTCCATCCATAACAGCGCGAGATAACCAATGGTTAAGCCAAGCAGTAAGCCCGCCAGTACCACTCGAAAAAATTCATTCACGCCTTCGAAAAAGGTAAGTGATTCAGTATGACTCAGTAAACCAAGAAACAGCGAGAACAGTACAATGGCAGTTCCGTCGTTGAGTAGTGATTCACCTTCGATTAGGGTTTCCAAGCGTTTTCTAGAGCTGACTTCTTTAAGCAGGGCCACCACCGCTACCGGGTCGGTGGCGCTGATTAAAGCGCCAAACAGTAAACACAGCGCCCAACTCCAATCCAGAGGTAATACAGCGTGGACCAGCCCAGCGGTTGCGAGCATCGCGAGCATTAATCCGGGAACTGCGAGTAGTGCAATTTGGCTGAAGATCCGTCGAAACAAATGGGTTTCCATGGCGAAGGCGGACTCAAAGATCAAGGTGGGTAAAAACATAAATAGGATCAGATGTGGGTCGATAGAGGTCACGGTAATTAAGGCCTCTGATAAACCTTCAAGCTTGAAGTTGAAAGAACGCAGTACCAGACCCGCCGCCAAACCAAGCAGCAGCAGGGCAACGCTGTAGGGCAGAATACTTTTCTTTAATACAGAACGCAGTAGGGCCCCCAGCAAGAGAGCCACAATTGCGAATAAAATAAAGAAGATACCTGTATCGCTGCTAACCATGGCTAGCGCTCCTTGTCGATATCAACTTGCAGTAACAACAGTTTGCTGCGGGTAGTCACTTGACCGACCACTCAAAGAATAGTTTGTAAAGCGTGTCTGTGTTGGATTTTTGGACTTATTTTTTAAGTCGTGAAAGCTTTGATTGACGCGAGACTTGCCGCCTGAAGAGATGCGAGTTGAATAGTACAAAATTGTCGACTTGTAACAATATATTGGCTAGTCGGTAGTTTTGAAAAACCGAGCACAAACTCCCCCTCGCTCGCTACATACAATGTGCCTAGCGTAACTATTGGTGTTACTTAATTGTAAATTATGAGAGGGAATAGCCATGGCATTTGCATTGAATCTTCCAAAGTTAAGTTTAGCGGGTAGCGGGGCCGTTGAAGATGCGGTGACGGTACTGAGTCAGCAATTTGTAAAAAAAGCCTTGATTGTCACGGATACTAATTTAGTTAAATTAGGTTTGTTAGATACTTTGTTGAGTGCCCTAGATAGCTATTCGATTGCTTATGAGATGTTCGATGAAGTCTTACCAAATCCTACTGCATCTCTGGTGCGGCGGGGTCTTGCTGTATATCAAAAAGCCGAGTGTGATTGTTTTATCGCAGTGGGTGGGGGCAGCCCAGTCGATTGTGCTAAAGCCATTCGTATTATGGCCTCTAACGACGGTGATATTTGTGATTTTAATGGCGTCGGCAAGGTGACTCACTCAGGGGCATATTTTGTTGCCATTAATACCACCGCAGGTACGGCTGCAGAGATGACTTCTAATTCGGTGATTACCGATGAAGAAAACCAAGTCAAAATGGTGATTATCGATGCCAAACAAATCCCGGATATTGCGGTGAATGATCCCAGCTTGATGCTTGGTTTACCAGCGGCAACCACGGCTGCTACTGGTATGGACGCTCTCACTCATGCGATTGAAGCCTACGTGACGCCGGGGGCGCATATTTTAACCCGGCCGACAGCCTTAGAGGCGATCCGCTTAATTAGCAAATGGTTGCCAGTGGCTGTTGCAGAGGGCCAAAACTTTGAGGCACGTGATAACTTAGCATGTGCTCAGTTTTTGGCGGGGATGGCGTTTAATAGCGCAGGTCTTGGTTTAGTGCATGCGATGGCTCACCAACCCGGTGCGACGCATAATCTACCGCATGGTGTATGCAACGCAATTTTGCTGCCGGAAGTGTGTGAATTTAACGCTGAAACCTGCCCTGAGCCGTTTCGCGCGGTTGCCGAGGCAATGGGCGGTAGAACCTTTGATCTCAATGATAAAGACGCGGCAGCCCTCGCGGTCGCTTTGGTTCGTCAGTTGTCGGCGACAGTTGAAATTCCGTCAGGCTTTGCTGAGTTAGGGATCCGCGAGACTGATTTTGGTCAATGGATTGATAAAGCGATGCAGGACCCTTGTTTACCGGGGAACCCTCGCCAACCCAGCCCTGATCAAGTGATGCAGCTTTATAAACAAGCCTTATAAATAGACCTTAGTGCCCTCGAAATCTCTGGTTTTGGGGGCAACTTTTAGATGAATAATTGATAGCAAATGAAAACTGTTGTGTTGGTAAAGTTGATTGTGTTGATGGTTTTTGTCGTGTTGATTTATGTTGATTGTCAATCAAGCAATGATCTCAAAGCGTTGTTTAAACCGCTAAATCTCAGCTTCACTGATGCTGCAGAGTTGACCGACGCTGATTATTACATGGCCGAACATGGATCATAACACTTGGGAGTTAACATGGATCTTTCATCTATTTATGCACTGATTATGGCAGCAATAGAGGGCAGTGAAACGAGCGAGCCCGTGTTGCTTCATGTACTGATTCGTTTAACCTTAGTATTTATTCTACTTACTATCGAGGTGAAATTTTTTGTGTTCTTAAACCGCAAACTGCCTTAGCCAAATGCCACGAGAAATTGGCCCTGATTAATATTTTTCATTTTTTTAGCCTCGTTTTTGGACTTGCAACGATTACTAAGTTGAGACTTTCTTAAATAAGGTAATCGATGATGCAATTTTCTTCTGTTTCTACTTTTTCTCCGGTGGCGCGCGCTGTGGGTTTGGTGCTAGCTGTATCAGCTTTGGTCGCCTGTGGTCAATACAGCGATACGCAAGCAGAGCAGTCTAAAGCGCCAGTAGCTCCAACCGCCGAGCCGCTGATTTTAGCCGAAGACGCTGCTATTCCCCGGCAAAGGTTAGAGCAAGCCGCGGCGGTTCAGCAATTGACTCGCCACGCCAAACTTTCGTCACAAGCAGACCTTCGTTATGTTTCACAGATACAATCATTGCCTAAAGTAAGCAATCAGGAAAACTATCAAGTGCTTGAAGACTCAACTGTGCACTTGGTGAGTGAGCAGCCGGTGTCTACTTTTAGCGCTGATGTAGATACGGCTAGTTATGCCAATGTTCGACGTTTCATTAATCAGGGGCAAATGCCACCTAAAGCCGCTGTGCGGGTTGAAGAGCTGCTTAACTACTTTTCCTATGATTATCTGATGCCGCATTCTCTGACTGAAGCGCAGCCAATTGCTGCGAATACATTGCTTACCGCGTCACCTTGGAACCCCAATAATCATTTACTGCGGATTGGTATTAATAGTTACCAACCGGACATACAGCAACGTCCTGCAGCTAACTTAGTATTTTTAGTGGATGTCTCGGGTTCGATGCAATCCAGTGATAAGCTCACGCTAGCCAAGCAGTCGATGTCGTTGATGCTGAGCCAACTTAAAGCCGATGATAGTGTGGCAATTGTCACCTATGCCAGTGGCACCAGTGTGGCACTGCCCGCAACCAAAGCGAGTAGCCGACTGACGATCGAAAGAGCGATTGATAGTTTAAGGGCTGGTGGAGCCACCAATGGTGAAGCGGGTATTGCTTTAGCCTACCAGCAAGCACAGCAAGGCTTTATCTCCGGCGGTATCAATCAAGTTTACTTGATCTCGGATGGCGATTTAAATGTTGGGGTGAGTGATGTGGATGCGCTCAAACATTTGATTGGCGAGCGGCGTAAGGCGGGGGTTCAATTTTCGACACTTGGTTTTGGTCAGGGAAATTATAACGATTACTTAATGGAACAACTGGCCGATACTGGCAACGGCGTCTCCGCATATATTGATACCCTTCATGAAGCGCAGAAGGTGTTGGTGGATCAGTTGGGGAGTAGCCTGTACACCGTCGCTCATGATGTAAAATTTCAAGTGGAATTTAATCCAGCGCAGGTCTTAGAATATCGTTTACTTGGTTATCAGAATCGCCAACTCGAGCGTGCCGATTTTAATAACGATCAAAAGGATGCTGGCGATATCGGTGCCGGCCATAGTGTGACCGCCATATATGAACTCACCTTAGTCGGTGATCAAGGTTTAATCGACCCGCTGGTATTTCAGTCTGCGTCGCAAGCGAAGCAAGCCTCGGCAGAAACTAGTCCTGCGATTGCTGAACTGAGGCTACGTTATAAAACTGCTCACTCTAAAGTTTCTGCGAAGCGGCTTCAAAGAGTCCACAAAGCTGACTTTATTGCACTTTCAAAAATATCAGATGACGATAGGTTTGCGTTAGCGGTGGCTGCTTTTGGCCAAAAATTAACTGCCGCTCCCTACCTTGGTGATGTTAGCTATCAGCAAATTATTGATTGGGCAAATCAGGCTAAAGGTAAGGATAACTTTGGATATCGTGCAGAGTTTGTTAAATTGGTCAGATTAACGTTTAGCTTAGCGCAGCAGAATGCGGCCTTGCTTGATTCCCACTCAAGCCTCATTTCTCAGCCGCCAGGTCGTATTTTACCAGCAAGGAATCAAGCCCAAACTTATGAGCTTAGCCAGTGATGAGCAACTGATGCTCGACTATGGACAGCGTGGCGATCTCGCGGCCTTTGAGTGCTTGTATCAACGTTATCGTAAAGCGTTATTTGCCTTTGTTCGACAAAAAATGCCTGAAACAGCTGCTAATGAAGTGTTTCAGGATATTTGGGAGTCGCTGATAAGCCAAGCGAGTAGTTTCCACCTGATGGTTACCAGTGAGGCAGGGGTTTCTGTCTATGCGGGCTGTGAAGGTAAGTTTCGAGCCTTCCTTTATACTATTGCTCGTCGCCGTATTGCCGATCATTGGCGTCGCCAAGGTGGTCAAGGTGAGCAAGATGAACAGGCCCTAGCGGGGCTTTTGGCGACCACAAATCCAGAGTTAAGTCATCAACAGGCACAAGCCAAGCAGGTGATTCTGCTCTGTGTATCGCGCTTGCCGAGAAAGCAGCAGGATGTTTTTATGTTGAAACAAAATGGCTTGGCAGTTGCCGAAATTAGTGTGGTATTGGATGCCTCCTTCGATGCGGTGAAAAGCCGAATACGCACTGCTTATCAGCAATTACGTGAATGTTGGGAGAAACACCATGGCTGAGCATACTGATAATCCCCCGAGTGACGCGCAAATCGATCAAGCATTTCAGCGAGCCATCGACCCACTGCAACCTTCGCCCGAGTTGGATCAGCAGATCTTAAATTTGGCCGAGCAGCAGACTAAACAAGCCAAAGTAGTGCCTTTGGTTCGTCGCAAAAGTTGGGCGGGGGCTCCGTTATGGGCCAGCGCCGCTTCGATTGGCTGTGTTGGCGTATTGGGCTGGTGGTTGTGGCAGAGCGTGATGCACGATCCAAGTCTGGCAACACCCAGCGAATTGAGCTATCAAAACGAAGCCCTTCGTTCCGTTGCAAGTCCGTCTTCTGTAGGAGGAGTGGAGCGGCGAGACCACGAGCTGCAACGGGCGGAAGCTCAACAGTCGACAAGCCAAGCTCGAATATTACAAGAATCAGCGCGAGCAGTCGCTAAGCAAAGTATCGCCAGTGATATGGGGGGGGAGCCTGCGATAAAAACACCTTCTCTTTCGGTATTTGAAGCGGCAAGCGCCTTGTCAGATGAGCAGCGTCATTGCATTCGCGATGCTTTAGCTGATTTGCGTCCGGAGCAGCTGGCGCGCATTGCGATTCAAGATCTAAGCTTGTCGCAGCAGCAAGCTATCACTCTCGCGGCAACTAAAATTAAGCCCAATTTAGCGTTGCACTGGCAACAACAAGCTTGGTATTTACTCCCCTTCGATCCATCTTGGTGGTTAGTTCCGCAGAGTGTCAATCTTGAGTCTACATTTGTCTATATCTTCCCTGACAAGCTGCGTCATCATTGTCAAAATATCGCTCAATAGAGAATCGTTAACAGGAGCTCTCTATTGCTGTATTTCCTCAGGAATTTGGAGGCCTTAAGAACAATTCATGACACGTTTTGGTGATTGTGAGTATTCCATATTGGTATTCGAAACACTCACTGGTACTTCGGATTAAAAGCAATCGCTCAGTTTTTTTTCATACGGGTCTACGTCGCCAGTCTATTGCAAATATAACGAAGTTGAATAAATGCTTACTGCTGGTGCGAGCAAGGGATGTTTCACTGTGGCCGCCGACCGAAACTTAAGTGTGTTTTGAGATGAAGCCAGCGCTTTCCTTAGATGTTTAGTTTAATGACTGTCTGTTTTATTTACATTAAACCTTTAATTTTAAATACTTTGTATAATTCAGTTTAAATCATTGCCTTCTATTCTTTTTTAAAAATATAAATTCACAAGTGCGGTATCTTATGCTTTTTTTGGCTGATATTGATCGATAGCAAAAGAAACGCAATTTGTTGGTGACTCGTGTTTACTTAAATTTTCCATTTTTGTAGCATCCGCATTCACATTTTTTTAGGTTACAAATTTATGCAAGCATTTTGCATTTTAAACGGTTTTGGCCATCGCCGAATTGGCTTACAACTACAATTATTTGTGGGTTTATTGATCGTGATTGCGTTTGGTGCGATTAGCTCTCTGGTTTATGAAAAAGCCGCTGCAGCTTTGTTTGAACAAACCATGTACGATCATCGATCTAAAGTAGAAGCTTTAGCTGAGAATATCGCTGGTGAGTTTGACGATTATTTAAAACAAGCAAAAGTGTTGGAGCGAACCTTTCGAAATGGTTATCTCGACGGCTTTCAAGTATTGGCTCAGTCGGTTAATTACCAACAGTTTAAGGTCTATGAGATTGTTCTTAACGGCCAGTCGTTGTTAGGGGATTTTAGTCAAATAGATCGCTTTACTCAGGATACTGGTGCGGTCGCCACTTTGTTTTCTGCCAGTGGTGATGATTTTATTCGGGTGAGCACCTCATTAACCAACCAAGATGGTCAACGGGTACTTGGGAGTCGCTTGGGCAAGCAACATCCGGGTTATCAACGTCTGATGAACGGTCAAGATTATTACGCCAAGGTCAAATTGTTTGGTCATGACTATTTGACCTATTACTATCCCTTGAAAACACCTCAAGGAAAAGTCATGGGTTTAAGCTTTATTGGGATCCCCATTGAAGAACCGACCCAGCGTATTTTCGCTAATTTGTCGCAAATTAATTGGGGTAAAACCGGACACAGTATTGTCGTGGATAATAGCCCAAGTGAGGCCTTAGGGAACTATCTTTATCATCCCTATATTAAGGATGGAGCTTCGATCATCGACCGGGTCGATGCGCAAGGACATAAACTATTTAAACAGATTTTTGAGCAAGCTTCGGGGGTGATTAGCTTTACTGCTGAGCATCAAGGTAAGGTTGCTGAACAGTATTTGGTTTATGCCGAAGTCCCTGGGTGGAATTGGAAGCTATTAGGCGGAACCTTGGTGGAGGAAGTCACCGAAGCCAGTCGCGATTTACTGCATATTGTGATCATGATTGCTGTATTCGCTGCAATTTTGAGTTTTGTGTCGCTCAGTTTATTTGTGCGTCGCTTTACTAAACCCTTGCTCAGGTTAACCGGAAATATTGAACGCATGGGTGCTGGCGAAATGAGCCTACAGATGGGCGAGGGTAACGCCGAAGCCGATAACGAGATTGAGCGCTTAAATGCAGGCGTGCACCAAATGGCGAGAGAGCTCAATCAATTGATTACTCATATTCGAGACACTAGTAATCGTGTGCAACAGCAGGCGAGCAGTGTATTTACCGATTCTGAAAATAGTTTGCAACAGCTCGATGGCCAGCAGCTTCAGGTGGATCAGGTCGCTGCGGCGATAGAAGAACTGGCTGCATCGGCAAATTCGGTGGCGCATCAAGTCGAAGATATCGCCGGCAGTGTGCGTTTAGCCGATAGCAGTAGCCAACATGGCTCTCATTTAGTTGAGCAGATGATTTCAGAGATTGGCTTGCTGAATCAACAGCTGAAGCAGTCTTCTGAAGCGATAGCTTTGGCGGGAGAAGAGAGCCGTAATATTCAAGATGTAACACGAATGATCAACGAAATTGCAGACCAAACCAATTTACTTGCCTTGAACGCGGCAATTGAGGCTGCGAGGGCGGGTGAACAAGGTCGTGGTTTTGCGGTGGTCGCCGATGAAGTTCGAACCTTAGCCAAACGAACCCAAGATTCGGTGAAAGAAGTGGAAGCCATTGTTGGGAAACTGCAAGCCAGTACTGGCAATGCGGTGAGCATGATGAGTGAGAGCCAACAACGGGGTGAGTTGTTTACCGAGCATGCCGCTAATACCGGTGAGGCTCTGAGCAAGATTACTGAGCAAGTCAGTTTAATTGCCAGTCAATCGGAGACTATCGCCGCCACGACTGAACAGCAGGCGCAGGTGTCTCAAGAGATTGCCGCCAATGCCGCCAAACTCAGTGAGGCAAATGCCGATGGCCGCAATACCGCGGCGAAAAGCGCCGACAGTGCCACGCAATTACAATCCATGGCTGATGCACTGCAGCAGCAAGTATCGGTGTTTCACTAAGGGGCGAGCTGTATCGGTCATAAAAAAAAGAGATTAAGTCGGGACTTAATCTCTTTTTTATAGGCTTAAGTCCTTCGGCTTAAGCATTCAAATTTATGCACTACGTTTTTTGCTGTAAACATCGAAAATAACCGCAGCCAGTAATACCAAACCTTTAATGACTTGTTGCCAGTCGATGCCAACGCCCATGATTGACATACCGTTATTCATCACGCCCATGATGAATGCACCAATCACCGCACCCATGATTTTACCAACGCCGCCATGTACCGAGGCGCCACCAATAAATACCGCCGCAATCACATCCAGTTCGAAAGATAAACCCGCTTTTGGTGTAGCCGTATTAAGTCGAGCCGCAAATACCAAACCTGCCAGCGCAGCTAACATTCCCATATTGGCAAAAGTTAAGAAGGTGATTTTTTTGGTATTAATTCCTGACATCAAGGCCGCTTTTTCGTTACCACCAATGGCATAGATGCGTCGTCCGATAGTGGTGTTATTGGTAATAAATACATACAGTGAAATGAGCAGGGCCATTACCATTAAAATATTGGGAATACCTTTATAGGTAGACAATAAATAGACCAAGTAGAGTAGCGCCGCGGAGATGAAACCAATTCTGAGTAAAAATACATTGGTGGGTTCTTCGCTGGGCATCAACTGCTGTTGTTTGAGGCGACTGCGTAAGTTAAAGCCGATAAAAGCTGAGACTAAAATAATTCCTAAGATGAAAGAAGTGAGGTTAAATTTGTGCATATCAAAGATATCGCCAATGAACCCCGAACTTAAAGCCTGAAATTCACTAGGGAATGGCCCTACCGATTGCCCTTGTAGCAGCGCAATGGTTAAACCTTTAAAGACTAACATGCCCGCTAGAGTCACAATAAACGCTGGGATCTTATGATAAGCGATCCAGTAGCCCTGCATTGCTCCAATCACGAAACCTGCGGCTAAACAAATGATCACCGTAACAAACCAGTTAAAGTCAAAGTTAACCATTAACACCGCAGCCAGCGCGCCGACAAAGCCACAGACAGAACCGACCGATAAGTCGATATGACCTGCAACAATCACCAGTAACATGCCTAAGGCCATAATAATGATATAGGAGTTTTGTAAAAATAAGTTGGTAAGGTTAACCGGTTTGAGTAGGGTGCCTTCGGTAATAATCTGAAAGAATCCCATAATCACAATCAGGGCTAATAAAATGCCATATTCTCTCAGATGACGAGTGACAGCGCCAAATCCACTCACCGAGTTGTCGCTATCTTTAGCATTGTTTACAACTTTGGTACTCATTTCATTCTCTCCCCGATTGAATGATCAATTGCATAATTTTTTCCTGAGATGCCTGTTCGGCAGTGAGTTCACCCACGAACTCCCCTTCATTCATCACGTAGATGTGGTCACACATGCCTAATAGCTCTGGCATTTCAGAAGAGATGATGACGATGCCTTTTCCTTGCTCTGCGAGGTGATTAATCAGTGTGTATATTTCATATTTTGCGCCCACATCGATGCCCCGAGTGGGTTCATCGAGGATTAGGACTTCTGGATCGGCAAACAACCATTTGGCAAGCACTACTTTTTGCTGATTACCACCCGATAAGTTATCGGTATGCTGGCTGAGTGATGAGCAGCGAATGTTCATCTTATTCTTGTAGTCATTGCCAAGCATGGTTTCTTGCGCGTTATTAATGACCGTATGATTTGAGATAGCCGACAAATTTGCCAAAGGAATATTGTGCAAAATGCTGTCGATTAACACCAGACCATAGTCCTTCCGGTCTTCGGTCACGTAGGCTAAACCTGCTTCAATGGCTTTTTCTATGGTATTGAGCTTGACTGGTTTGCCATGTAATTTTAATTCGCCCGATATTTTTTGCCCATAAGAGTGACCAAAAATACTGCGGGCTAATTCGGTTCGACCAGCTCCCATTAGTCCAGCGATACCAACCACCTGTCCACGTTTTACCGCAAAATCAATGTTATGAATGATTCGCCGTTCACTGTGTAGTGGGTGATAAACTTCCCAGTTATTCACGCTGAGAATTTCTTCACTAATGGTGGCTTTACGGTGTGGATAACGGTCTTGTAATTCGCGGCCAACCATATCGCGAATAATGTCATCTTCACTGATCTGCTGGGTGCGACAATCCATGGTGCTCACCGCTCCGCCATCGCGGATCACCGTAATTTTGTCGGCGACTTTGGCCACTTCATTCAATTTGTGGGAAATCAGGATTGAAGCAATGCCTTGGCGTTTAAACTCTAACAGTAATTCGAGCAGGGCATCACTATCGGTTTCGTTTAAGCTGGCGGTTGGCTCGTCTAAGATAAGTACTTCCACGTCTTTGGAAAGTGCCTTGGCAATTTCAACCAATTGTTGTTTGCCCACGCCTAAATTCTGAATTTTTGTCTGCGGATTTTCATTGCCTAAGCCAACTTTGGCCAAGACTTTTTGGGTTTTAAGGAAGGTTTGTGGCCAATCGATGACACCTTTGTCTTCGATTTCGTTCCCTAAAAATACATTTTCGGCAATCGATAACATCGGAACCAAGGCGAGCTCTTGGTGAATGATGATGATGCCTTTGTGTTCACTATCTGAAATGGTATTAAATTGTTGTTTTTGGCCCCGATAAACAATCTCACCATCAAAACTACTATGTGGATATACGCCACTGAGAACTTTCATCAGCGTGGATTTACCCGCGCCATTTTCGCCCACTAGTGCGTGAATTTCAGCATTGTCTAAACTGAGGCTGACGTTGTTTAGCGCTTTTACACCAGGGAAGGTTTTGGTGATATTGCGCATTTCTAAAATGGTATTCATAGTTCCCTCAGGAAAATCAAGGATCGAATAAGCGAGACCTTTTGACACATGGATCAAAAGGTCTCAAATCGACACTACAGCTGGTCTTTACTGTAGTAGCCACTACCAATAAGTATTTCTTCCCAGTTTGATTTATCTACTGGAACTGGTTTGAGTAGGAAGGAAGGGACAACTTTATAGCCATTGTCATAGGTTTTAGTGTCGTTGATTTGTGGCTCGGAGCCACTTAACAACGCTTCAACCATGCCAACTGTAACCTTGGCAAGTTCACGGGTATCTTTGAAAATAGTAGAGCCCTGCTCGTTGGCAATAATTGATTTAATTGACTGCAGTTCAGCGTCTTGTCCGGTGACATAAGGCATTTTTAAGTCGCCACTACCGTAACCAACCCCTTTCAATGAAGATAAGATCCCAATACTGATGCCATCGTAGGGAGACAAGACAGCATCAATAGGTTCGTCGGTGTAGTAGGCACTGAGTAGGTTATCCATCCGTGCTTGTGCGGTTGCACCATCCCAACGTAAGGTTGACACTTTTTCCATGCCAGTTTGACCACTACGGATCACTAACTTACCGCTATCAAGGTAAGGCTGTAGTACAGAGATTGCGCCGTTATAGAAGAAGTAGGCATTGTTATCATCGGGGGAACCGCCAAATAACTCAATATTAAAAGGTCCAGCGCCGTTCGCGAGATCGAGCGCTTTTTCGATGGTTTGTGCTTGTAATACGCCGACTTGGAAGTTATCAAAGGTGGCGTAGTAACTCACGTGAGGTGAGCCTTTAATGAGGCGATCGTAAGCTACCACTGGAATATCACTTTCTGCGGCTTGTTCTAGTACCTTCGATAGGGTTGTCCCATCGATAGAGGCAATCACCAGCGCGTCGACACCACGTACTACCATGTTTTCTATTTGCGCCAATTGATTAGGAATATCATCACCGGCATATTGCAATACAACTCTATATCCACTTTTTTCAAATAATGCTTTCATATTATTACCATCACCGATCCAACGGGCCGATGATTTGGTTGGCATCGCAATACCAACGGTTTTCTTTGCGCTAGCGATTGATGGCGCAAGCGCCAACAGGCTCACCATTGCTGCACTTATGAGGGTTTTATAAAGCTTCATTTTTTCGCTCCGTGTAAAATATTTAGCTAATCTTTCACCAAGTTAAGGGTCGAGCTAATTGCGTCTCTCGTTTAACTGGGACAAGTATTCATCATCTTTTAAAAATAAGTCGCTAACAAAACGACAAGTTTGGCATGACAGCGTTCTTATCCATATATTTAGCTGTTATTGACATGTTGCCAGTATGTGAATTGACAAATTTGTACATATTTGCCGTGAAAAAACGTGATTTTTGCTATAAGAAAGGCTTTTCATAGCGATTCTCAATATTTTGACCCATGATTGATAATTTTCTAAGTAACGATAATATCCATGACAATAGCGTTATCGTTTATGGCAGGTTTACCAAGCAACGACCACTATATTGATAATGTAGCAATTATCAGGAGAGTGGCGGGTGGATAAGCAGCGTTATGTGATCGGGCTCGATTTTGGATCAGATTCAGTACGGGCTCTAATTATTGGAACCGACGATGGTCAAGAAGTCGGTACCAGTGTTAGTGAATACCCTCGATGGATGAAAGGTTTATATTCCAAGGCCGAAGTTTCTCAATTTAGACATCATCCTCAGGACTATATCGATGCGATGAGCGCCGCCATTATGCAGGCGCTGGACGGCTGTAGTGCAGACGTTCGAGGTAATATTGTTGGGATTGGTGTTGATAGCACCGGCTCAACTCCCGCACCGATTGATGCGCAGGGGAGAGTATTAGCATTACTCGATGAACATAAAGATAACCCCAATGCAATGTTCATTCTATGGAAAGACCATACCAGTGTAACGAAAGCTGAGTTAATTAATCAGCTTGCTCATGGTGGAGAATTTGAAGATTACACCCGTTATGTGGGAGGTGTTTATTCCAGCGAATGGTTTTGGGCGAAGGCCGCTTGGGTTGCAGAGCAGGATCCCGAACTGGCGAAATCAATTTACGCATGGGTGGAACTTGCCGATTGGGTTCCCGCGCTACTGGCCGATAATTTGGCGCCAGATAGTATCAAAAGGGGGATCTGTGCTGGAGGGCACAAAGCCCTTTGGCATGAGTCTTGGGGCGGCTTGCCTGATCAACAGTTTTTAAGTGCTATTTCTCCGAGCTTAGATGGGATGCGTGAACGCATGTATCAACAGGTGTTCACCGCCGATCAAGTGGCGGGTTATTTGAGCGAACAGTGGGCCGATAAACTCGGTTTACCGGCAGGTATTGCGGTAGCCGTTGGTGAATTTGACTGTCACATGGGCGCGGTCGGGGCTGGCGCGGGCGCTCATGACTTAGTGAAAGTGATGGGGACTTCAACCTGCGATATTTTGATGGTCGATCCGGCCGAGCTGGGCGAGCGTACTATTGAAGGGATCTGTGGTCAGGTATTAGGCAGCGCGATGCCAGAGTTGGTGGCCTTAGAAGCCGGTCAATCGGCTTTTGGTGATTTATATGCCTGGTATAAGCGAGTGCTATTGTGGCCGCTGCAGCAAATTGCCGGCCAAAGTCCCGAAGCGGCGGCAGCCCTCAAACAGCTTGAACAAAGTTTAATTCCGTTGCTTAGCGACCATTGTCAGGCACAAAGCTTAGCCGATCCGGTCGCAATGGATTGGCATAACGGTCGTCGGACCCCCTTCGCTAATCAGCGCCTCACGGGCACAGTGGCTGGGCTGAACTTGGGCTCTAGTGCGCCAATGATCTTTAATAGCTTGGTCGAAGCGACGGCGCACGGTGCCAAGGCGATCATGGACTGTTTTGTGAATCAACAAGTGGAAGTGAAGCGGGTGATTGCGATTGGTGGTATTGCCAAAAAATCGCCTTTAGTCATGCAAACTTGTGCGGATGTGATGAATTGCGAGCTGTTGGTCATGGACAGCGAACAATGTTGCGCCCTTGGCGCTGGTATTTTTGCGGCGGTGGCTGCTGGAGTATATGCCAATACCGCGAGTGCTCAGCAAGCAATGGCTAGTGCGGTTCATTTAACCTATCAACCTAATCCTGAGCGGGTAGCTTTCTATCAACAGCGACATCTGCAATATCGTCAGCTTGGTGAGAGTGTCGAAAGCTTGGTCGCTCAGCAAGGGGAGAAAAATTGATGGCTGATCGAGATAATACCGCGGTGACGCTGGCCCAGCTTCGGGAGCAGGTGTATTTAGCCAATATGGCGCTGCAAACGCACAAGTTGGTGACTTTTACTTGGGGAAATGTTTCCGGTATCGACCGTCAGCGCGGTTTAGTGGTGATTAAGCCCAGTGGCGTGGCCTATGAACAGCTGAGCCCCGAGAATATGGCGGTGGTCAATTTGGCTGGTGAAGTCGTAGAAGGAGAGCTTCGACCTTCCTCTGATACCGCCACTCATCTGGCTCTGTATCAGCAATACCCAGAGATCGCAGGCATCGTACATACCCATTCCCCCTTTGCTTGTGCCTGGGCACAAGCGGGTTTAGCTATCCCTGCACTTGGAACCACTCATGCTGACTATTTCTATGGCGATATCCCATGTACTCGGCCACTCACTCAGTCTGAGATTGACGTCGATTATGAAGCCAATACCGGTTTAGTGATTATCGAAACGCTGGCCGATACTCCGCCACTTGCTATGCCAGGTATCGTGGTGAGCGAACATGGTCCGTTTAGTTGGGGAACCAGTCCCGAGAATGCTGTACATAACGCAGTGGTTTTAGAAGAAGTGGCAAAAATGGCGCTGTATACCCGTCAACTGAATCCGCAGGTCGGCTCACTTAATCAGGGGCTGCTTGATAAACACTATTTACGTAAGCACGGTAAAAATGCCTATTACGGTCAAAAAGGTTCGCGTTAATTAAGGAAATTTTTATATGACTAATTCAACTCTATCACTGTGGTTTGTAACTGGTTCGCAACACTTGTATGGGCCTAAAGTGCTCGAAGAAGTGGCCAATGACAGCAATCAGCTTGTTCAGGGTTTAAATGACAGCGGAGAGATTTCGCTGAATATTGTAGACCAAGGGGTGGTCACCGATGCCGCAGAAATCAGTCGACTGATGCGTCGCGCGAATAGCGATGAAAGCTGTGCTGGGATCATGTTATGGATGCATACTTTTTCTCCCGCCAAGATGTGGATAGCTGGTTTAGGTCAGCTCAATAAGCCGATGCTGCATTTACATACCCAATTTAATGCGAATCTGCCTTGGCAAAGTATTGATATGAACTTTATGAATACTAACCAAAGCGCTCACGGCGGCCGAGAGTTTGGCTTTGTTGTGACCAGAATGAATGTTCCACGTAAAGTGGTGGTTGGGCATTGGCAAGAACCTCGGGTATTGGAAGAAGTCGATCAATGGGCCCGTGCAACTCGTGGTGTGTATGAATCCGAAAGCCTAAAAGTGGCGCGCTTTGGTGACAATATGCGTCAGGTGGCGGTGACGGATGGAAATAAGGTGTCGGCACAAATTAAATTTGGCTACGAAGTCAATGCCTATGGGGTCGGTGACCTTAAAGTTTATGTCGACAAGGTGTCAGACGATGATTGTGCCAGCCTCATCGATGAATATTGTGCTTCATACGTAGTGGATCAAGCTTTATTGAGTGATCCAGAAAGTTACCAGTTACTGGTGAACGAAGCCCGTTTAGAAATTGGTATGGAGCGTTTCCTAAGCGACCATGGTTGTATGGCCTTCACCAACTGCTTTGAAGATCTGCATGGTTTGACTAACTTGCCAGGCCTCGCTACCCAACGTTTGATGGCCAAAGGTTATGGTTATGGCGGTGAAGGTGATTGGAAAACCGCAGCTTTGGTTCGCATTGTGAAGGCAATGACTGAAGGTGAAGCGGGTGGTACCTCCTTTATGGAAGATTATACCTACGACTTCGGTGCGGTTGATCAGGTGCTCGGGGCGCATATGTTAGAGGTTTGTCCAAGTATTAGTGAAAATAAACCCGAACTAATTATTGCTCGCCATACCATTGGCTGTAAGTGTGATATTCCGCGGCTTAAATTCTCGGCGAAGGCTGGACCAGCAATTAACTTGTCGTTAATTGATTTAGGGGATCGCTTCCGTTTAATCGCTAATGCGGTGGATACCGTTGATTTGCCCGAAGACATGCCCAACTTACCCGTTGCGCATGCGCTATGGCAGCCACAACCAAATTTACCGGTTGCCGCTGCGAGTTGGATCCATGCGGGTGGGGCTCACCACTCGGTATATACTCAAGCCCTGAGCATGGAAACAGTGATCGATTATGCACAAATGCATGATATTGAACTGATTATTATTGACAACTCGACCGATGTCCGTTCTTTACAAATGGAGTTACGCCATAACAATCTGCATTATCGTTTGAACTCTTTGGGTTAATCACCCGCGAACAAGGGTTGCTAAGCAACCCTTGTTCATATCTGCGATCCAACAAACACAAACTACTGAGAATCTAATGCTATGATTTCGACAATTGTTTCAAATAAAACCTATTTAAAGCATATGCAAAACGATCCTCTTAAGCCGGGTTATAATTTTGATGCGCATTTAGTCGCTGGTTTAACCCCAATTACAAAAGGTGAAGATTTAGATTTTTGTATCGATCGTCCTCAAGGGATGAAGGGATTTATCATCAACTATACCTGCGAAGGGCAAGGTTCAGTTTTTCAAGGGGATAAGCAATTTGATGTAAGTGCTGGCGATCTGTTGTTATTCCCACCGGGAGTACCCCATTATTATCGTCGACAGGCTGACAGTGATACTTGGAAACATCGCTGGGTCTATTTTCGTCCGCGTGCTTTTTGGCAAGACTGGCTACAGTGGGCACAAATCAAAAATGGTGTTTATTTCTCACCCAAGCCGGGAGTGGAACAGCAAGTTGAACTAGAACATCTATTTCAAGATGTGGAACGTCATTCGAAAACTGGCGATCCCTTCGATGTAGAGTTGTCCTTGAATTTATTAGAGCAGTTGTTACTGCGCTGTAAACAGATGCAACCGGATGTACGTAGCAAGGCTTTAGATCCACGTATCGAAACCGCCATTAATTTTATGACTCGCAATTTAACGCGAGACTTTCAATACCAAGAGATCGCTGAAACAGTCTGTTTATCGAGCTCTCGTCTGGGTCACTTATTCCGTGATGAACTGGGCATGACCATTACTCAATGGCGAGACGATCAACGAATTAGCCGTGCCAAGCAGTTGTTGATCACCAATAACGTGAGTATTAGCCGGATTAGCTTACAGGTGGGTTATAACGATCCTCTGTATTTTTCTCGAGTGTTTAAAAAACTAAATGGGATCAGCCCCAAAGGTTATCGTAAGCAATTTAGCTTGATTTATTAAAGGCTGAGCTCAGTGATGTATGCGAGAGAATGATGAATCATGATGCATCAACGCGCGACTTGCCTTGTATGACCGGGCGTATTATTTACCTCTTTATCCCGACCATTTAAATTAGAAGTGTTTCAATCTCTCGTGCCTGAATTGCCGAAGGTTTCTGATGAATTCGGCATCTTCAGCATCCCTCGCGCTATCGGGTTCAGTGACGTAGCGCTGCCTTAAAGGGCGCTGCGAAAATAAACGCTTGATGGCCCATCAATAACTGATTAAAGCTTCAGCCATCCATCAAAGGTGAGTGTTTAAATCGACTTACTGTTAAACTAATTTTTAATTCGAAATTGGTGAAAAGGAAGATGATGAATCGCTATTGGTGTTTGCTTGGCTTATGTTTTGTGTTTTTAGTTTCCGCAACAGAACAAACCATAGATTGTGAAAAAGCCTATTCGACGCTCGACATTAATTACTGTGCTGGAATCGAATTAGATTTGGCCGAACAGCAAATGCAACGCTATCTTGCGACCAGTTTAAAGCACAATGAGGATGATCCTGAATTGCTTGACGCGATTAAATTGGCGCAGCAAGATTGGCGGAAATACTATAAATCGCACTGTGATTCTGTGTATACCCAGTGGCGGGAGGGATCGATTCGAGGCGTGATGGCACTGTCTTGTAAAACCAAGCTGACCAAACTGCGGACGCATCAGCTATGGGAAAATTTCTTAACTTATATGGATAGCACGCCTCCGGTTTTGCCCGAACCCAAACGGTAATGATTGAAGGTGCTTTCTAGCCAAGCTTTCCATGACATTTTAATGATTTAAGCGATGATGTATTTTGGCCATGTTTGCTCAGATATGCTGCTTATTATCTGTTTTTATTTCCAATAAAACTGAAGGAATGAAATGAGTAAGATTACGATTAGTCATAAATTTGAATTGTTTAGCGAAGAGTGGACGCCTAAGGTGATTGCTCAATCTAACGGACAACTCGTTAAAATTGCGAAAGGTAGTGGCGAACTGGTGTGGCATCAACATCAACACGAGGATGAGCTATTTATGGTTTTTAAAGGCCATCTCACGATTCAGTTGAGAGATAAGGATATTGAGCTCGGTGTAGGGGAGATGTTTGTTGTACCAAAAGGTGTGGAGCATTGCCCTCGTGCAGAGCCAGACACTCATTTCATGATGATAGAGCCTGCCAGTACCGCGCATACCGGGGCCTTAGAAAGCGATATGACAGTGGCATATGCAGATCAAGAATGGATCTAGTCGCAAAGCTTTAATCCGGTCGGTTTCGCCTGAATAAGCTCCCAGTTATTTACACTATAATGATCAATATGTAATAGGCCCTTATGTCGTTATTTCTAATCTCTCAATTATTCGTTGCCGTCGCTATTTGCTTCGACTTTATGTCGTTTCAGTTTCGGGAGAGAGCAAAAATAGTGACATGCTTGTTTTGTGCTGGGATTTTAATCTCTTTGCATTTTGCGCTGCTGGGTCAGTGGACGGCCACCAGTCTCATGGGGATAGCTACGCTCCGATACTTCGTGAGTATTTTTTCAAGCTCGGCTAAGCTTAAATATCTATTTTGTTTCACTTCTGTATTGGCGACGGTGCTGACTTATGCTGGTGTCGCTAGTATGCTGAGTTGCTTAGGCTCGGTCTTTCAAACGGTCGCCGCATTTAACAGCAATGACCAAAGATTAAGGCAGCTGATGATCGTTGGCACCTGTTTTTGGCTGGTCCATAATTATCTGGTCGGTTCACCAACTGCAGTATTAATGGAAGTGCTATTCATCACCAGCAACTTAATCGGCTATTACCGCCATTACTATAGAAAAACTAGTGTGGCATAACAATTACAGAACATTGCGTGGGAAACTGTTGTTTAGTTTTAAGTTTGCTAAAAGCCATCTCTCGTTTTGACCGATTGGAGTAGTTTATGATCCGACCTTTCCAAGTTGATGATATGGACTCAATTCTCAATATTTGGCTTGATGCTTCGCGCATCGCCCATGATTTTGTTGAATCTTCCTTTTGGCACGCTCAACTTGCAACTATGCGGGATGTTTATTTACCGAATTCGGAAGTTTATGTTTACCAGCAGCAATCAAGCGTTGGTGGTTTTTACGCATTGCATGGCAATACGCTGGCAGCTCTCTTTGTAAAGCCATCGTTGCAAGGTCAAGGGATTGGTAAGGCGCTGATCGGTGATGCGAAACGCAAGCGTCATGAGTTGATGTTGACTGTTTATAAAAATAATCATCCCGCTTGTCAGTTTTATTTGCAGCAAGGATTTTCGTTTGTTCAAGAGCAGACGGATATACATACTGGCCACAGCGAATGGTTAATGAATTGCTCGCCGCTTAAAACCGTCTCGGAAATGATTCCCAAGCGATAACCAAACGAACGGAGAGGCGTTTTTAAGTACCAATGAATATTCATCGGAGATAACAACAGTCTTGCGCTGTATAACATTGAATGTTTATCGGCGCATCATGAATGCATTAAACGTGATGTTTCGAGCCGCCGGAGCGACTTGCCTATCGACCGCTAGATGAGTTAGAAATCGTTCAATATCAGCAGCTCCGAGCTTTGCTGGGTGCTGCTTGTGATAAAAATACAAAAAACGTTTTATCCAATGCCAATAGGTTTGCTCGGTGCGAATACTGTAATGGTGCTGATAAATTGTATTTCTAAATCGCAGCTGGAGTCGCAATGGTGTGTTTGACATGATGCGCGAACGTGATGAAGATCATATTTTTTGTGATAGGACGCGCGCTCATTGAATGGGATAGACCGCACGTGCGGCCTACTTAGCGTTAGTTTCCTTCATCAAACAGCTCCCACAAGTCATAGTATTGTTGGCGATCTACGATCTTTTCGCAGTCTTTCTTTAAGTTTTTAATAATTTTGTTTGGTTTGCACTCTTGTGCTTTGTGATCAAAAACTGAAATATTTACTTCTTTTGCTAAACATCGGCGAATAATTTTATCTGTAAAGTCTTTGAGCGTGTATTTGCTCATGCACTTTGGCCATGGACTTAGATCAACTCCAATGTTTTCATCTTGCTCAGCGTGTATATATATCATTATTTTATATTTATCGAAGACGATATCTTCTATTTCAGCAACTGTTAAATTCCAATGCTTATTACTTACATCTATCTCTGCATATTCAACGAATTCCTTATCTTCTGTAAATAAGTTCGTTAGGGCTTTTTCTATTATTTTAGATTGAGTCATGTCATTTAATTCTTGGTACTTTTTTAGTAATTTGTTTGTTTCGTACTTTAAGCGGATTTTTGTTTGGACATAAACTGCCATGATGTTTCTCGCACAAGTGGTTCAAAAGTGGTTGTGGTTCAATTGTGGTTCAGTTGATGCGCAGTGTCAACAGAAAACTAACAAACGACTATGGTGTCAATAAGTTAGATTAAATTATTTTTGCATCCCATAAGGCGCCATCTCGTAGCATTGAGTTTAGGATGGTTACCATCTTTCTTACGCATGCAATGATGGCTACTTTTTTAGGTTTCCCTTCAGCTAAAAGCCTCTGATATGTGCTCTTAAAAATGGGGTTACATTGGATGGCTGACATCATGGCCATGTATAAAACGGTTCTTACTTGAGCTCGTCCCCCTTGAATTTTTATGAGCCCTTTATAGCGGCCACTTTCTCGGTTCATTGGGGCCACTCCGACGAGAGATGAGGCTTGTTTATTGGTTATTAACCCTAACTCTGGAAGGTTACTAATGATAGACGCCGCTGCAATTTTCCCTATTCCTGGCATGCTTTGTAATATCTCATTCTTGGCTTGATACTCAGGGTTACTTTCAATTAGCTTGATAATCTTGCTTTCAATTTTCTCTATCTGATTTTTAAACGCAGTTAAAATAGGTTTAATCGTCAGAATGAGTTGCGAGGGCATAATTTTCATGCGATTTTTTTCCATTGTTTGCATCGAAAGAAGCTGGTTTCTTCGGATGACTAAATCTGCCATGAGTCGCATAGAATCTGGCTTTAGTGTCGTTAAATTGGGCTTTATAGCTTCGGCGTAGTGCGCGATAAGTTTTGCGTCAAGTTTGTCTGTTTTAGCCCTCTGCCCGATAGCGCCTGCAAAACGTCTTACATGAACAGGGTTGGCTATTACATACGGTAGTTTGGCATTGTGACAAGCTATAATAAAAGGCATTTCTAATCGACCTGTAGCTTCAATCACGACTCGTAATGGCGTGTGTTTTTGAATGATTTTTATGGCTTGCTTGATACCTTTATCATCGTTGGAGACAGTGAAGAAAATGTCGAGGGGTCTAATATAAACATCAAGTTGTTCTTTACCTGTATCGACACCGACGTTAATACATTTATTTGTTACTGTATTCATAATAAGCTGACTCTATATTGCGTAATACGGGTTCTAGACCCTGTAGACTATTCGAGTGTGGTGCTTGGAGTTCCACTTAATGCTCACGTTTGTTATCGGCCTTTGAAAGGAGCCTTAAGAATATCGAGCTATTAAATAGAAGCTTAAGTTGCTGCTTAAGCCTGAGTCTCACTTTACTCATATTTCTTAATAATTATCCATACAATAAGAATAGGTGTCGCGTAGCCGCCACCTTATTCGGGTGTTGAACAAGCCCGATGCTCCCTTCTATAGTAAATAACGGTATTGATGTTGGCGGGGCCAAGGCCTTGTTACTTTTTACAAGGCGAGTTTGGCTAAGACTGGGTGAATGGCGTTAAGCCTTTACCTGTCATACATGGTGCTAAGCTGTTAATTTTTGTATGTATTCATCCTCATGTTAAGCCCTGCCATTCTCCTTATATTGTTCGCCTTTCGGCTAGCTCGTTCGACTCACGCCTGTGCAGTGCATAGGGTGTTGGCAGCAAGGGCATGGCCGGGTCGCGCTGTGCTTGTCGGTTTGGAGCGCGGCGAGGTTCACGCGTTGCGGCACTCGCAGGAGTAACTGAATGCGCCGCAATATGTGTTTGGCGTTGCCTCGTAAAAAACCATAATCTCTCACCCGCTGTAATCCCTTGGGCAATACATGCGCCAAGATAAGCCTTAAGAACCTTAAGGTAGGCAAGGTGCGGATTTTGGTGGTGTGGCTTTGGCTATCTAGATACCTAAAACTCACTTGGTCATTATCGGTACTGATGATGTCGTTATCGGATAAGATCCCACGATACAAGTAGCGAGATAAGTACTGTAGCGCGGGCAGCCCAAAACCTACGTTGCGACAATCGACCACCCATTTGGTGGGGATATGCGGGGGCAACTTGATGTTTGGGTGTTGATTGAGCGCATCTAGCATTCTCCCTCGCCATACCTTGGCCAGCGCAAAGGCGTTAAACAAGTACTTCTTGTTGCAGTGATGCCACTGCTGCTTCGCACGGTGATAGCGCCCACCGGCCACCAATACATGTAAGTGGGGATGCAGATTACGCTGGCGGCTATGGGTATGCAGTACGGCGGTAAACCCTAATTCCCCCTGGTTCTGGCGTTTGGCAAAGTCCTTTAACAGGCTTGATACCACCTTGAACATGATTTGGTATAAGGCTTTAGGCTGCACGCGGGCTAAAGCCCTTAGCTCATGAGGCAGGGTGAAGGTCACCATAAAGTAAGTCGTGGGTAGCAGCTTGTGTTGTTGGCGAGTTAACCAGCCAGTGGTGCAATGGTGTTGGCACTGCGGGCAATGCCTATGGCCGCAAGACAGCGTCAATTGGTCTTGATGCGGGCAATGTTCACACTGCCAAAGGCTGTGACCTTGTTGCTCAGTTTTACAACGCAGCATGGCATACATTGCCCGTTTAGCATCCGCCCTTAAAAGCGGTGCAAGCTCGGCCTCATGTTGGTGAAGTAAATCAATAAAGGTGCTCATGGTTACGGCCACATGAGTGTGAGAGAGTCAGTGAGTTTATTCACTGCCTTTACGGCATCTAGTTGCTTCACTTGGGTCAACTGGGTATAACGTGCAGTGGTATTTAAACTGGCGTGTCCCAGTAAGTGTTGCAAGGAGCGTAAATCCAAGCCTTGTTCAAGCAGATGGGTGGCATAACAATGGCGCAGCGAATGCGGGCTAATGGGTTTATGAATACCGCAATCGCGCAATACCCGCTTCAAGGCTTTTTGTACGCCGCCTTTATCCATAGGCACATCCACCTGTTTACCTTGGCGTGGAAACAGCAGACGAGCATGGCGATGGCTTTGCCAATGGTGACGTAAAACCTGAAGGGTGCGATGTGGCATGGGCACGAAGCGGTCTTTACCGCCTTTAGCATCCCGCACATGGATTTGCATGGCCTGACTATCAATATCATGAATGCTTAAGTGTAAGCCCTCGCTCAAGCGCAGCCCCATGGAATACAACACTAAGAAGAAGACTTGATAGCGGGGTTGCGACGTCATGCTAATCACGAAGCCGACTTGCGCAGGGCTTAAGATATCGGGTAAGCGCTTCACTTGAGGAGGCTTCACAATGTTTAACCACTGCCATTGTTTCTCGAGGGTGTAGCGATAAAAAAATTGCAAGCCATTGCGGTCTAGCTTCACGGTGCTCCAAGAATGGCTGCGAATCAGTTGAGCAAAATAGGCCTTTAAATCAGCGGTGCTTAAGGTATCGGGGGAGCGGTCAAAGTGGGCAGAAATCCGACGTACCGCACGCGAGTACGCATCAATGGTGGCTGGTCGTTTCCCTTGTAAGGTTAAATTGGTAAGGTGTTGTTTATATAAAACATGATAACGATGTTGTTGGGTAGGGTTCATGCTGCATACTCCGGTTCATCACGACCGATTGGCCGTGTCACATTGAGTATGAGATATCAGGTGCTATGCACTCTGCCGCAGAGCGGCTTCGTTCAACAAGGGTTTTCAAGTCTGACAAATTACAGTTGGCTTTTTGTTCGTGCCTCACTTATTTTAGCCAACTGCAATTTGCCGCTTAAAACGGCGTTATGTGTCAGTAGCCTGAGAGAGAAATGGTATATTCAAAGACGAAATTGACTCTATTTTGGGTGGCTGGTGGGTTTGTTTCTTCGGTGCTTGGAGTAATTCCAGCAGTGATCTATTGGTCTTATGTCAATCAAGATTGGAAGCTTGATATAGTTGGTGAGATTATGGCAAGTTCAATAATGCTGCCCGTGGGCTGGATTTTCTGTGCCATTATCCCAATGAGTTTTCCTTCTACATTAATGTCATGGGTATCAATTGGAGCTTTTATTTTGGCTTGTAGGAAACAGGAAATTGCTCCTCTTTATCTATCATATGTAGCATTTTTAGTTTTCGGAATATTTTGGCCTATGGCTTTCTGGGCAATGATGAGCGTTTAACAATGTCACATAATCGGGTAGCCAGCCCCCACAACACCCTGCATGCGGCTCCGCACAGGGCGTTTCACTTAGAATAGTGAAGCTTTATCCATCCATCTCGAAGTGAGAACAAGCCTTGGGGAATTATTGAGGGGAATTATTGAGAGGGAATTATTGAGACACCCATTCTAATTTGCTAGTACTGAAAACATTCTTAACCGACTTCAAATGCCACTAGAAAACTGGCCAACATCAAACACAGCATCAAACAAGACACCCACCCAACTAACAAAACGCTTGCAATAGTTTAAACTATCAATAGCCATTTATTTGGGGAGTTATCATTATGTCTCGGCCAAGACGCTCGCAAGTAAGCTTATCGGATACACCTTACTATCATTGTGTTTCGCGTTGTGTTCGACGGGCGTTTTTGTGTGGCGAAGACCAGCAAATCGGCAAAAGCTAAGAGCACCGCCGCCAGTGGGTCGAAGATTATTTGCTTAAGCTCGCAGCGGTGTTTGCCATTGTTGTTTGTGTTATGCAGTCATGAGCAATCAGCATCAAACAAGACACCCACCCAACTAACAAAACGCTTGCAATAGTTTAAACTATCAATAGCTATTTATTTGGGGAATTATCATTATGTCTCGGCCAAGACGCTCGCAAGTAAGCTCATCGGATACACCTTACTATCATTGTGTTTCGCGTTGTGTTCGACGGGCGTTTTTGTGTGGCGAAGACTAGCAAATCGGCAAAAGCTAAGAGCACCGCCGCCAGTGGGTCGAAGATTATTTGCTTAAGCTCGCAGCGGTGTTTGCCATTGTTGTTTGTGTTATGCAGTCATGAGCAATCACAGCCATGTGGTGTTGCATATTGATAAGGCTCAAGCCGAAGCGTGGTTGATAGATAAGGTGCTAGAGCGCTGGCATCGTTTGCATAAAGGCACCTTACTGGCTCAGATGTCCCTTAATCCAGACTTACGCTCAAAGCTCGATGAAGTGCAACTGCAAGCCGTTCACACCATTGCAGAAGTCTATCGCGTTCGATTCTATGACTTGAGCTGGTTTATGCGCTATTTAAATGAACATATTGCTCGAGAAGCAAATAAGGAAGATAAATGTACGGGACGTTTTTGGGAAGGCCGCTTTAAATCCCAAGCGCTACTCGATGAAACAGCGCTTGCGGCTTGCATGGCTTATGTCGACTTAAATCCAATCCGCTCAAATATCGCCGCAACGCCAGAAACCTCAGCCCACACCTGTATCAAATGGCGTATTCGGCAAGCCAAGCAAGGCCAATAGTCCAAAGTTCTGATGCCCTTTGCGGGTCACCCTAATGAAACCATGCCTAAAGGCCTACCCTTTGAACTACAAGATTACCTGCAATTGGTGGCGCTTACAGGTCGAGTCATCAGAAAAGATAAACGCGGTTATATTGATGATGCGCAAACGCCTATTCTGCAACGCTTACAAATTGATGAAGAAAGCTGGTTAGCTTTGAGTACGGGCTTAGAATATCACTTTGCTAGCGTAGTAGGGGCAGGGCAATTACTGCGACATTATAAGCGCCAGCATAATCACAACGGATTAAAGGGATGGGTGCAGCTAAACGCTGGTTTGATGTTGGCTATACATTGATAACCTCATATCATTCTCTCGGAGTCGGTATTTAAGCTTCTCCCTAATCACTGTAGCTATCCGCTTGCACATCGTGGATTTTTACCATAACAACATGAATTAAAACTGCTATTTTAATATCTGCTGTCTTTTGGTTCGTTTTGTTCACCGCTTGGCATGATTTGGAGCGGTGGTTTGTTTTTGGCGAAAGAAATTATAACTTCTTATCATGTCGCTCAAAAAATACTCACGAAAGAGCAACATGCCCTAGTGTTGACTTGAATGTCCCTTGCCGGCTGCGTTTAAGCGCTTATATGCTTAGTTTAGCCGTGTGCTCTGGCGTTGTGCTAATCCAGCAGCGGCTAGCCAGTATGCCTAGTTCAAATAACAAACACATCGGTATTGCGAGCAAGGTTTGCGAGATAATATCGGGTGGAGTGAGTAGCATGCCCAATACGAAGCTGGCTACCACCACATGTGGTCTTGCTTTAGTTAAGTCGCTGACTTCGCAGATCCTCAGTTTACAGAGCAGAAATACGAGGATGGGAATTTCAAAGGCCAGCCCAAAGGCCATGAACAGCGCCAGTACGAAGTCGAGGTAGCTACTGATGTCAGTCGCCATAGTAACGCCTTGCGGCGTAGTGGCGGTGAAGAAGCTAAAGGCTGCTGGCAGCACGACCATGTAGGCAAAGCTGATGCCTAGGTAAAATAACAAGGATCCCGATAGCAACATGGGGGCAAACAAGTTGCGCTCTTGTCGTTTTAAGCCTGGAGCAATAAATTGCCAAAGTTGATACAAGATCATCGGTACCGACAACGCGACGGCGCAGAACAAAGTGAGCTTGATGGGGGTAAAGAAAGGAGTCGCCACATCGGTGGCGATCATACTGGTGCCTGCTGGTAAGTAGCGCATTAAGGGGCTGGCGAGTAGCTGATAAATGTGGTTTGCAAAGTACACTAAACTCACAAAGCAGAATATTACCGATGCTAGCGCCAGCAATAGGCGCTTGCGTAGTTCTACCAGGTGTTGCACTAAGGCGCGGTTGAGACTCATGCCTGCTCCTTGATAGCAGTATTAGAAGATGGGGGGGCTTGATTTGGTTGGCTCTCGCTCGCTGGACTTTTTCGAGGCCGCACTTTGGGGCTGGCTAGCGGCTGTTGCGCTTGCTTTATCCCCTGATTCAGTTCTTCTAAACCCAATTCAGACTCTAGTGTTGCGCCCAGCTGACTCATCATCTGTTTGACGCGTCGCCAGCCTGAAAACACATTGCGCAGGGTGTCGGGTAGGCGCTGCGGGCCAATGATTACCAGGCTCACAACGGCAATAAGGCTAAGTTCCCAAAAGCCGATATCAAACACTTTTAGCTACCTTGCTGTTGTTTAAGCTCTGCGCTTTCTGCGGTGGTCTGCTTGGTTTGGCTAAGCAAATCTTGGTCTTTATCTTCAGCCATCGCTTGCTTAAAGCCTTTGATGGTGGAGCCTAGGTCGCCGCCTAGTCCGCGTAGGCGCTTGGTGCCAAATAGCAATACGACGATTACCGCGATGATGGCTAGCTGCCAAATACTAATTCCTGCCATGTTATTTCCTTAAGGTTTGAGTTGTTTAAAATAGGCAGGCCATAAGGCCTGCCTAGTGACGCTAAATGGGCTGATTAAACCCCTAGTGGGCTGCCATCGTTTTTGCGAATGGCAACCAGAGCCGCGCGAGGGCGAACGTTTACTCCGGTCGGCGTGGCTTCGGCAGCATTGTTACTGTATGGCCAGTTACCTGGATGTTGAATCGAAACAAACATGGTGGTGTTGTCGGGGGTGATGGTGAAACCCGTGACTTCACAGCCGTTGGGTCCAACAAAGAAGCGACGTAATTCGCCTTGGTTGTCGGCGTTAATGGTATCCAGATTACCTTCATTGTCAGTGAGCTTAGAAGGCACTACCGCTAACATTTGGTCGTTAGTATAGTTAGTGACTTCACTGGCACCGTTGTCGGTTTGGATCCACAGTATGCCTCGCTCATCGAAGTTCAAACCATCTGGGCTAGCAAATTGGTTAAACTCATTCAAACCAGACAAGTTAGTTGCCGCATCGCCGTTGGCGTCTGAGCCAAACACGAAAATATCCCATGTAAATTCGCTCACCGTTTCACCTTCGTCCCAACGGATCACATGGCCAAACTTGTTGTTTAGGCGTGGATTAGCAGGGTTGGTGCCAGTGGTTTCGTTACGACGGGTGTTGTTGGTGAGTGAAAGATAAACCGCGCCAGTGATCGGGTCAACGGCACACCATTCTGGACGGTCCATTGGGGTGGCACCCACTAAATCGGCGGCTCCCGCGGTATTGAGGATAATGTCTTCTAAGCTGTTGAAATGATCGCTTAGGCTTGCACCGTCTTTGGTTGCGCCATCCATACTTAATGGCAGCCAGCTACCGACGCCCTCTGCGTCAAACTTAGCCACATATAGCGTTCCTTCGTCCATGTATTTGTTACCCATGGCTAAGCGGTCGCTCGCGTTCGCATCGCTTGGATCCCAGGCTGCGGCTGAAACAAACTTATACATATACTCGAAGCGCGAATCGTGGCCAGAATAGAAGCTGATTGGTTGGCCTGCTTTTAGCTGACCAAAGGTGCAGCCTTCGTGGCGGAAACGACCTAAGGCCGTACGTTTTACTGCGCGTGAGTTTGCGGTGTAGGGGTCAATTTCCACAATGAAACCGTGGCCGTTGGCTTCGTTGCGGTAGTCATCCATGGCGCTGTTACCACTTGGTGTGATGTTAAAACGAGAGAATTCATCGACTCGCTCTGCTGCATTACCCGCAAGGGTTTCCCAGCCATAACGACCGGTGCCTGCAGTGGTAATGCCAATGCGCTCTTGGTCGGCGCTGGTGGTGCCGGTGTTGATGAAGTAGCCCGGCCAGTTTTCTTCACAGGTAAGGTAAGTGCCCCAAGGAGTATAACCATTACCGCAGTTGTTTAAAGTGCCACGCGCTTGGCTGCCATCGGGTGAAAACGGCGTTGCCAATTTATCCGAGTAAGCAAGTGGGCCTGAAATATCCATGGTGGTGGCGCCGGTATAACGGCGGTTAAGTGGATCATTATCTACCACCATCCATTGGCCGTTATCTTGCTGCTGAATTCGTACTACCGCAACGCCGTGGGCATTAATTTCTTTGCGCACTTGATCAACACTGCTACGAACACCGTTAGCATCGGCATCGCTGCCATTGGGATGCAGAGCGTTTTGGTCGATGTATTCGTGGTTAACACATAACAGGCCGTCGCTACCAGAGTCATTTAAGGGGAAGAAGTGCAAGCCGTCGTGGTGCATGCCCATGGCATTCTCTTGATCTACGGCATTGTTGCTGCCGTCAGCTTGCCAAGCCGAAGCTTGGTCGGTAAGCGGTTGGCCCCATGGCGCTAGCACTTGTGCGCTATAGCCTTCTGGCACACTCACGGCATCGGTTTTGGAACCCGCAATAGAGTTAAAGCCTAATTTGGCTGTAGACACTGCGGGTGCAGCCGTATTACTGCTGCTGGAGTTACAACCCGCTAACCCAAAGGCGCCGAAAGTGGCCATTGCCCCCAAACCCAGACCGCCCTTTAGTACGCTACGACGCGCTAAGTGGGCTTCTAATACTTGGTCAAAATCTGGATTATCACTTTTGTTAAAGCGAGTCGGGTTAAATATTTCCTTGCTCATTTCTCTCTCCTGAGTCGTTGTTTTACGCTGGTTTAATCCATACGAGTGCGGAGTAACATAGAAAAGTTGTGTGACAAAAACTTTACCGAAATGTGAAGTAAATTGTTTGCACTGTGTTTAGGGTGTTAATTGTTTGCTTTGTTTTTAGTGGTTTCGCTTAGTTACTTCAACATGAGTGGCAAGGCCTGAGAGACCCCGACACTTTTTATGCTAAAAATGTAACTAAAGCATAAGAATTAACATTTATGGCTAAAGGCACGTGCGACTCGACAGGAATTCAAGCAAGAAGCTGTTCATTCAATTGTTGTTCAGGGTTATGCCATCGCAGAAGTGGCAGAACGTTGAGGTGTTAGCACTAAGGCGCTGTATCACTGGATGCGTATTTACGCGAAACCATCGAAACATAGTTTACAGGAGCAAGATCTTCAGGGTGAAGTCGCTAGGCTTTAGCAAGGGCCTAAACGCACACAATAAAAGCGGCATCTTAAAGGAAGTCTCCGTGTTCTTTGCAAGCGAGTTAAAGAATGCTAGCTGTTCATAAAGTCTCGTGACAATCACATAGTCAGCCATTCCCATTCGCTAGTAAAATGCTTAAGTGACTGCTTGTTTTTATTTCCACTGTAAGTATACAGTTTGGTGGGATCCCATCTTTCACGCATGGTCAAAATGGTGATTGACTGGTATGCTGTTGATAAATCTAAATATTAAAGGCTATGTGAATTTCTGTGGTGCGTGATAGGTGGTAACTTCGCATGCGTGAAAGATGGGAATTTGCATATTAATATACTGTTATGCGTTTTAGGCAACTAATCAATTAACTGATGGAGAATTCGATGGGGTTAGCAAGAGCGTTTGTCGGGTTTAGTAGCACAGATATTCATAACTACAGGCTAATGCAAGCATGGAAAGCAAATAATAATATTGATTTTAACTTTGCTGACTGTCAACTTAGTAGTGCATTAAATTCACAAAATGAAGCGTACATAAAAAGTAAATGCCGTGAACGTATTCATATGGCTGGAAAATATGTAATGCTTATTGGGAACGATACTAAAAGTAGACATAAATATGTGCGCTGGGAAGCCGAAGTTGCAATTGAAAAAGGTTGCACAATCATCGGTGTCAATTTAGATGGCTCACGTAATATGGTCAGGGATACTTGCCCACCAATCATTCGAGATATTGGTGCCATTTTTGTACCTTTCTCCCCTAAGATAGTTGCTTATGCAATTGAAAATTACAGTATGCCTAATGATAATGACAATTATCATTACCTTGAACATATCTATAAGAATCTAGGATATTGATAGTGTCTGAAAACAACCTAAACGAAGATGATTTTCCTGCGTTATACCAATCGGCAGATCAAGCATCTTTAACAGCACAGTCAAATTATTATTTTGCGCTTAAAAGTTACCTGTTTTTACTTGTGATCGCAGCCTTAATTTCATTTTATTATCCGGCAGATTTAATTGGGGCTTTAGCATCTGCTTCACTATTCCTAATTACATTATGCATATTAATTTGGCTTAAAGTCCAAAAACCTGAAGATACTTGGTATAACGGGAGAGCTGTCGCTGAATCGGTCAAAACAAGAACATGGCGCTGGGTCATGAAAGCTGAGCCTTATGATCAAAATGTACCGGATGAGCAAACCAGAAAAGAGTTCTTATCTGACTTGAAAGCAATTCTTGATCAAAATAGGTCTTTATCAGCACATTTACAGTCAGAAAAAACTAATGGGAATGCCATTTCAACTCAGATGTTCAACATCCGAAATTTATCTTTAGAACAACGGTTGAGTATTTATAAAAATGAAAGAGTAAAAAACCAAGCTGATTGGTATTCAAAAAAATCTCTTTTTAATAAACGCAGAGCTAAGCATTGGTTCATTGTTTCTGTTGTATTACACGCAATTGCAATAGCACTTCTGTTATGGCGTATCACAGAACCATCACTGTCATTGCCCATCGAGGTAGTTGCAACAGGAGCAAGTGCTGTTTTAACTTGGCTTCAAGCTAAAAAACACAATGAGTTAAACTCATCATATTCACTCGCAGCACATGAAATAGTGTTAATAAAAAGTGAAGCGGAATCAGTTGCTTCAGATAAAGAATTATCTAATTTCGTAGTGAGCAGCGAATCGGCTTTTTCACGCGAGCATACACAATGGTCTGCGAGGAAAAATGGATAAAATTAATATCCACAAATTAATGATTAAATGTTCTTAGTTTATAGTTTGTTCAATTAAATAAAGGAGTATAAAGTGGCAAATAGAATCTTTGTTTCTTACAATTTTAATGACCGAGAAATCAGTCGTAGTATTAAAAGTTTTACACAATCACATGGAGGTCCAGTAAGAGGTAATTTCTTTTTTGTTGAAAATGATGTTTCAGCATATGGGGATGCAGCTATAGATAAAGAAATTAAAAGCGTTATGTCTGGCTGTGATTCTGCCTTTTTTGTTATAGGGAATAATAACCACAATAGTCCTTGGATTAACAGAGAAGTTGTTCTTGCAATATCTAATGGACTTAAAATTGTAATTTCTCGCTTTCCTAATTCTAATGGTGGAGTGCCAAGTCAGCTAAGGAATATACCTTATACTGAAGTGCAGTGGACACCTTCCAATATAGCTAAAGAATTAAATAAATAGTGTTGTGATATAAACGTATAATCGGGTAGCCGGAAAAATCACATAGACACCCATTCTAACTCATTTATTGAAATGTTTAAGTGGATGTCTTGTTTTCAGTCGTTGTTTTCAGTCGATGATAACCGGACATCCAGTTTCATAGAAATTATTGAGAGAAATTATTGAGATAATTATTGAGACACCCACTCTAACTCGTGGGACAAAATCACATAGACAGTCATGCCCATCAGCTATTGAAATGTTCAAGTGGCTGTCTTGTTTTCACTGTTTATCCTTAGATTTAAATACATATAAGTGACAGGGCATGGGTTTCTTTCGCGCGACTTGCACTGCGCCTATATAGCGCGCTTTATTGTTTGCTGAAGCATAAAGCGTTTTGGTGAGTACCCATTGGTCACTAAGCTGATAACAGACCTCGCCACGTAGCCTACCCAACCAATACCAGCCATAAGAAGCCACTTCTCTAAACCAGGTATTGTGATAACCCGCATCCGTCACTATGAGCGGTGTACAGCCTGTTGGTAATACACTGGCTAGCTCAGATAAGAACTGATGATGACTACGAGGTGAAATTATTGAGACACCCACTCTAACTCGTGGGACTGAGTAAAGCGCATAAACAGCCATGCCAATCAGCTATTGAATTGTTTAAGTGGATGTCTTGTTTTCAGTCGGGGTTGAAGCACGTACTTACCATGTATTGAGCGCCAGTGACTTGGTTGGAGACTTCTCCGCTTGGAGCGGCCTAACCAGCATTGTGATGGTCGAAAATTACCGCGCAGCAAAAGGCAAAGAGCCAGAGTTAGAGTATCGCGACTACATCAGTTCAACTGAGCTGACCCCAAAGCAAGCGGGAGATGCCATACGGGCTCATTGGGGCATTGAGTCCATGCATTGGATTTTGGATGTCAGTATGCGGGAAGATGCTTGCCAGATTTACCGAGAAAACGCCGCTGAAAATTTGGCGGGATTAAGGCACATGGCACTTAATATGCTCAGAGCTGAGCCAACCAAGATTAGTGTGCCAATGAAACAGAAGCGATGCATGATGAAACCCGCGTTTCTGGAGCAAGTTCTTGTGGCTGGATTGACGTCAATGGTTAAATCCTAACCATTCATGCGGACGCCCTGCCTTATATCTTCAGTTAAAAAATGATTCTATAATAAAGCCCCTCATGTCAATATAGCTTCCCCAAACCTTGGTCTTTACACCAACAGCATAATAGTCTCTGATGTCATGCTTAGTTTCGACTAATAATTTCCAATCTTTACCGTTATAAGCAATGCCAGAGAAAAACCCTTCAAAAGACAAAATGGATTCACCGACCATACTATCCGTCGAACTTCCCAATATAAAACACCGCTCATCAAAATCATCAACTGGTGTATCAACACACTTAGGTATAATCCACTCATAAGTGAATTCTTTATTAATTAAATCAACCTTGCTTATATTAAACGCTGCATAGTAGGTTTTATCATCCATCACACCTTTTCTTTTAAGCGCGATCCACTCACCACTTTCAAATTCTAGCCCAGCATCCGAAACAGGAAAAAAAAACAAATATAAAATAAAACTTAAGAACACACAAAGTACTAGTATTATTTTAAAACGCACTACAATCTCCTCCCCCACAAACACCATATTCAGTTGTGACAGACTCTAAATGTTCAGGAACTTCACGAGAATATTTGTTTTCCAAAGACGAAATTATTGAGACACCCACTCTAACTCGTGGGACAAAATCACATAGACACCCATTCTAACTCATTTATTGAAATGTTTAAGTGGATGTCTTGTTTTCAGTCGGATGTCTTGTTTTCAGTCGATGATAACCGGACATCCAGTTTCATTGCTATTTAAGCATCATGGGTCTGGCGCTGTCGCCATGCTGTAGAGATGCGATTTAAGCCCTCAGAGAGGCAGGCTCGAGTGGTTGCCAGGTTGAAGCGAACATGGCCTTCTCCCCCTGGGCCAAGGGAAGCTCCCGTCACCAGGTTCACTTGTGCTTCGGTTTCGAAAAAACGCAGAAGCGCTGCATCTGTTAGTCCCAATGCGCTAAAGTCCAGCCAGGCAAAGTAGGTGGCTTCTGGTTGAGTCGCGGTTACCAGTGGCAGATCTTGAGCAAGTTTACTTTTGAGCCGTTTAAAGTTCCCCTCGATGTAGTGCATCAGTGCCTCACTCCAGTGGTCACAGTCTCGGAAGGCGGCTTCGGTCGCGGCTTCTCCAAAGATACTGCCGCCGTAGCCCAGGTTACTGCGTTTTAGGCCCCGTGAATAGGCGGCTTGCAAGTGTTCGCTTTCGGCGATCATCAGTGCATGTTTAAGCCCGGTGGTATTGAATGATTTGCTTGCTGAGACCAGAGTGACGCTATTGAGAGATGCCTCGTCTGATAGGCTTGCAAAGGGGGTGAAAGGCACGCCCTTATAAAGAAGGCCGCAATAAATCTCATCTGTAACAACGATTAAGCCATGAGCCAGACAAAACCTATTGAGTTGTTCTAGTTCTTCTCGGCGCCACACGCGACCGACAGGATTATGCGGACTGCACAAAAGAAAAAGTTTGCTACGGGGTGTGACGCAGCGAGCAAGATCTTCGAAATTCATTTCGTAATGCCCATTGCGTTTTAGCAATTGGTTCGGCACGGCGACGCGGCCGCTAGCGGTGATCAGCTCTTCAAAAACATGATGAACTGGCGTTTGGTACAGAATTTCGTCGCCGGGTTCCGTGAGTTCCTCGATCAATGACTGCATCGCCGGATAGACACCTACATTACTTGAAATCCAATCCTTGTCGATTCTCCAGTCAAAATGGCGTTCGAAATATTCGATAACGGCATCGAAATAGCTATCGCGCTTGCTTGGGTAGCCAAAATGCTTGTTTTCGACGACTCGTTGCATCGCTTGGTTGATGGCAGGCGCTGCTGCGAAATCCATCTCGGCGGTACCAAAGCAAAGCAGATCCGGATTGTTGGTTCTGGCTATCTCGGCCTCCCATTTTTTGGTGCTGAGATAGGTTCGGTCTATCGGGGTATCAAAACCGTAGGGGTCGTCCACCGAGGTCTGAAAATCATTTTTAGATAATTTGCTTGTCATATTAAGCCTATAGTAAACCTTTAGGGAAATGCGGATTAGAGTACTCTAGCGAGAAATTCACGGGTGCGAGGTGATTGTGGTTTGTCAATCATTTCTCGTGGTTGTCCGCTTTCGACAACGACACCGGCATCCATGAAAATTAACTGGTCTGCGACTTCGCGAGCAAAACCGATTTCGTGTGTCACGACCACCATGGTGATCCCATCTCGAGCGAGATCCTTCATCACATCTAGAACTTCACCCACTAGCTCCGGGTCGAGCGCCGAGGTGGGCTCATCAAAAAGTAGTACCTTGGGATTCATTGCCAAGGCTCGAGCAATCGCGACACGCTGTTGTTGTCCGCCAGATAGCTGACGCGGGAAAGCGTCTCGCTTTTCTGCCAGGCCCACGCGAGCGAGCAGGGCTTCGGCATGGGCCCGAGCGTCGGCAATGGGTTGGCGGCGTACCTGTATTGGGGCTTCCATTAAGTTTTCAAGCACGGTCATATGTTGAAATAGGTTAAATTGCTGGAATACCATGCCGATTTCCGCGCGTCGCTGGCAGATTGCCGCAGGGGGGAGTTCGTGTAGCTTTTTGCCATCAAAGCGGTAGCCGACAAAATCCCCATCAACCAGCATGAGGCCAGCGTTTATCTCTTCCAGATGATTGATGCAGCGCAGGAGTGTACTTTTACCAGAGCCTGACGGGCCAATAATACAAGCAACAGAGCCTGTTGGTACGCTTATATCAACGCCCTTTAGTACTTCAAGATTACCGTAGGATTTATGAATACCGGCAGCGTACACCATGGTATTGCTTGGTACGCCGAAGGTTTCTCTATGGTTAGTTGGAGCTTTCATATTTGGCTACTCTTGCTTCGTAAGGATAGGATCTGAGCTATGAAGCCCTTGCTGTGGCTGCGCTCTTCACGGCCGAAATAGCGTTCTAGATACGATTGCCCCATCGACATGAGCGAGACCATGAGGAGGTACCAGAAGGTGACAACGATCAGCAAGGGAATGGTTTCAAAGGTCCGAGCATAGATGGCCTGAGCGGAATAGAATAGGTCACCTACCGCGATGATGCTCACCAGTGAGGTGGTTTTCAGCAGGTTAATCGTTTCATTTCCAGTCGGTGGAATAATCAATCGCATGGCTTGCGGGATAATGATACGACGGGTCAGCAGGCTTGGTGTCATGCCGAGACAGGCTGCGGCTTCGGTCTGCCCTTTGTCTATTGAATTGAGTCCGCTGCGAATGATCTCGGCCATATAGCCAGACTCATGAAGTGACAAGGCTATCGTCGCCGCGACAAACGGGGTCATGATGTCGTTAGTGGCCACCGAAAAGACGGTGCCAAGCCCCGGGAGCCAAAGCGAAAATTCTTTTACGAGAATGGCTAGGTTGTACCACAGAACCAGTTGCACCAGTGCCGGCGTGCCGCGAAAGAACCATACAAAGATCCGTGCGGGGATGGTTAGCAACTTGCTGGAGGACATCATCATCAGAGCTGCAATCAGGCCAATTGAGGTGGCAAGGAGCATAATCACAATGGTTAGGACGATGGTCATCCACAGCCCCTTCACAATCATTGGGTGAAACAGGTATTTGCTCACAACTGGCCATTGAAGTTCAGGATTCGAGATAGCGCCATTAATCAGAAAGGCCACGATGAGAACAGTTAAGATGCTGGCAATCACCCGGACAGGATGGCGCAGCGGAACGACCATCAGGTTTTCGGGATCAAGTTTTGGTTTCGGTGTATGGGAGGCGGACATGGCTGTTTCCTGGCTGATGGGGGATGAAACTTAACCCCGTCATATGAGGATGACGGGGTGCTTGTGAATCACCTTAATCGGCGAGTTGAGAGGCATTGGTGTAGATCACTGAAGTGTTGACGGCAGAGGTGGTGAGACTGTAGCGACGAAGGATATTGGCATAGGTGCCGTCAGCGATAAGCTTATCAAAAATAGCTTTCATCATATTGGCGGTCTCGGTATCGCCCTTGCGGATCGCAACGCCCAGAGGCGAGGGCAGCATCGCGTCTCCAACCACGACTTGTTTGCCGTTGGTGGTTTTTTCAAAATACCCGGCAGCCGTCGAGTCGTCGAGCCTGGCGTCTACGCGACCAGAGATGACCGCTTGGATGGTGTCCTTTTGTTCGGGATAGAGCGCCTTATTGACAATTTCTAAACCGGCTGCGGTACAGCTTTCGGAAACTTTGTCTGCTACAAAATCGGCAGCGGAGCCAGTTTGCAGCGCAATCGTTTTGCCGCAAAGGGCGTTGTCCATTTTAAATGCGGCGGCTTTGTTAGGTGTGGTGACCACGACGACCCCAGATTGCAGGAATGAGACAAAGTCTACCTGCTTTAAACGTTCTTCGGTGACGGTGAAGGTTGCCCAAGCTACCTTGTTCCTTCCCGCAACTAAAGCTGGGATTTGGTTGGAAAAAGGCATGGTTTGAATTTCCAGTTTGGCTTCCATCAACTTGGCCGCGGCGGTCGCAAGCTCGATGTCGAAGCCGGCGGCCTTACCGTTTTCGTCGATATATTCAAAAGGAGCATAAGACAGGGTATTTGCGATGGTGAATTTGCCAGTCTGTTTCACGTCTTTGATTACGGTAATTTCTTGAGCGCTGACTTGACTTGTTATGGCGACCATGAAAATGGCGCTGAGCAGGGGGCTGATAGGTTTAAGTAAGATCATTTGGGTTTCCTTCCGTTGGATTCATTTGACTATCAAGCAAGCGAATACATAAATCAAATAAATAATTTTAATGACATTCATGCAAACCATGCATATAAAGCTTGCAGTTGATCACATAACGGGAATTTTTGTGACTGATTTTTATCCAATATTTGCAAAAGTAAGCGGAGGATGGAAATCCTATTGAAGTCGCGTAAAGACGATGGTTCAAGCAAGACTAATTACGGTGAACCTTTAAGTATTTCCCTTCGGTTGACGAGTTATGTAATGGCTAAAGTTTAAAGCGACGATAAGCGGCTTGCTTACCTTCACGTTGCTTCTCTACAACGGAGCGCAGCAGGCTTCGGAACCAAATATGTCCAAGGTCGTTTTCCATCTCATGCTCATAGATAAGCGACAGGGTGACGTCGGGTAACGAAATCGGCGGGGGCAGGATGCGGATTTCGCTTTCCTGCGATAATACAGGCAAGATGCCGTCGCCAAAGGTGGTGAGTAAGTCTGAGCCCTTGATGACCCAAGGTGCGACGAGGTAATGCGGCACAGTTGCCACGATATTTCGAGACTTGCCCATATTTTTTAATGCATTATCGGCTAATCCTGGCGAGATTCCGTCTGCCGATATTTGTAAGTGCTGAGCAGAAAGATAGCCTTCCAGATTCAGGTGGTCGAGCTTTTCATTGCCAGCCCAGCCGGCGCAGACCATTTTATCGCGAGCCAATTCGACCACTCTAAACATGCCATCTTTCATCGTTGAGTTGCCAATGATAATACCGTCGACTTGCTTATTTCTTAACGAAGATGCTGCGTCATTTTCCCGTTCATGTATCGCGTTTAGGCTTGCATTTGGTGCTTCGATTGAAAAGGCCTCAATTAAGCCCGGTAGGAAAGTAACGGCAGTATAGTCGTTCACGCCAATCCGGAAGTTCCGCTGTGTTTTGCTTGGGTTAAATTGTAAATGCTGGTCTATCGCTGCGCGGATTTGCGAGATCGCTTGGGAAATTGCGGGCCAAAGTTCCATTGCTCGCGGTGTTGGTAACAAGGCTCGAGACTCTCGAGAGAACAATTCATCGTCTAATAATAGCCGTAGCCTTGCCAGAGAGTGGCTTATGGCCGGTTGGGTTCGATTTAGACGGGCAGCCGCTAGTGTCACGCTACGTTCTTGCATAAGGACATCAAAGACCCTGAGCAGATTGAGATCGATTTGCTTCAAAGCGTCTTCACTTCTGGCACTTGGAGGAAATTCTGTCATTACTTGTGACCTAATATGCACTATTTCTATTTAAGATGTCATACTGATTATATTTATGCATATTACAAGGTGAAGCAAGCCTTTTATCAAAAACACCGGATAGTTGGTACTTCATAAGACACCTCAAAACCCTCCAGCGAGTAAAACAATAGTCGTTATCTAAAGCGACATAAAAGGCCACCTATCCCAACTAGTGCTTACTTGGTAGAAAAGGTTGGGATGTTCTTATTGCTTGCTCCCCAGACGTTCGACTAAAAAGTCGATCAAACTACGCAACTTAGCGGACGGACGAGTATCTTGGTGATAGGTAAGGTACAAGGGTGTTGGCTTATAGGACCAGTCTGGCAATACTTGGACTAGATGGCCTTGAGCAATGTCATTTATTAAAACATAATCGGGTTGCATCACGACACCACAGTTATTGATCGCGGCCATTCTGAGAGCATCCCCCTGATTGGACATAAAGCGTCCATGAATATACACCTGAAAGGTTTCATCTTTAGGTCCTATTAAGTCCCAGCGATCCTGACGTTGCCAGTATGATAGGCCCAGACAGCTGTGATGACTGAGCTGATTTGGATGCTCGGGCATACCATGCTGACGGATATAAGCTGGAGACGCGGCCAGTATCCTGCGATATGCGCGTAAGGGGCGTGCAACCACACCGGGTTCACATATCTTGCCAATCTGAATGCCTAATTCGTAATTGTCATTACTAAGGTTTGAAATTCGATTATCCAGATTTAGCATCACGTCCACATCTGGATTTTGTTCCATATAAAGGCTCAGCTCTGGCACTAAACATTGACTACCAAAACTGACCGGGGCAACCATTCGTACTAGGCCTTTTGGTGCCGACTGTAATTCTATTGCGCTATTCTCAGCATATTCAACTTCAGACAATACTCGAAGGCAACGTTCAAAATAGAGTTGACCGACTTCAGTGAGATGTTGTCGTCGAGTGGTTCGGTGTAATAACCGAGCCCCGATCCGTTCTTCCACTAATCTGATCTGCTTGGCTACCATGGTTGGCGACACGTTACTAGCCGCAGCTGCGGCGGTGAAATTTCCGCATTCCACCACTTTGACAAACATTTTCATCCCAGAAAGTACACTCATGATTAAGAACCTACAGGTTTTAAATCAATCAACTTAACACGTATTTATCATGAGTTTGGAGTTAAATATAATAAATTTTCATCACCCATTGGGTGGCTTCTGAGTGACTCATTGCTAGTCCAGATCAAAACCACAGATAGTCAACAGATGGTTGTTGTATTGGCTAAACAAACGATCACGTAGAAATATTGTTTCTGCACGATTCTTCATCAACAACTGGGTGTGAGTCATCTGAACATGCCTGAAGCGAGAAATGAGATATAAAATGAAAAATTCATATTCGATGGGCGTAATCTGCTGTCTTATCGCGACCTTTTCTTGGGGAGCCACATTTCCAATCATGACCAGCGCACTGATACACATTGATCCTTATACATTTACCACGCTACGCTATGGCTTTGCTGGTATCGCGTTAGCCATCGCACTATGGCTACGAGAAGGTGAGCAGGGACTGAATCTGAAAGGGGAGCGCATTGGGTTGGCTTGGTTACTCGGCTCTGCCGCTTTTGTGGGGTTTGGTTTTTTTGTGTTTTTAGGTCAGAAAATGGCGGGAGAAACTGGCGCATTAACAACCTCTATCATGATGGCAACGATGCCAATGTTGGGCATTTTGGTGAATGGTGTCTTACGAAAAGTAGTGCCTCCGACGATTTCTATAGGGCTGATTATGATGTCATTTTTTGGCGTAATGACCGTGATTACAAAAGGCCATTACGCTAGTTTGTTTGATTCTCCCACCAGCTATAAAGCCAATGCTTTCATTATTTTTGGTGCACTGTGTTGGGTTATATATACCGTAGGGGCCTCGTTTTTTCCTCGCTGGTCACCGCTTAAATATACCGCATTGACAACTTGTTTGGGGATGACCAGCGTATTGGTGATAAATGGAATATTATATGCCAGCGGTGTGGTTGCTGTGCCGACGACTAGTGCCTTTGTTTATGTGATTCCCCATGTTTTTTATACCGCTATTGTGGCTAGTTTCATCGGGATCCTATGTTGGAATATTGGTAACAAGATTCTGACGCCACTTAATGGTGTTTTATTTATGGATATTGTGCCTATTACCGCTTTCTCTATCTCAGCGATGATGGGAATAAACCCTGGCTTTCCTGAAATCGCTGGGGCCAGTATCACAGGAGCGGCACTGATTCTTAATAATCTCTATCTTCGGTATCGCGTGACACCTAAAAATACGAGGCTCTCGGTTCGCAATAACAGCGAGATTAGTAAACAGCCATCCTAATTCAGTGAGTAGCAGGCGGCCCTATCAAGTAGATATTTAGTGGCAAGTATCAGAGTACTATGGAGTTTTTTGTGTGGAAATAATTAGACATCTACCCCAACTAGCCAAATGCCAGTAATAATCTAAACTATCAATAGTGGTTTTTGGACAAATTATTGAGACACCCACTTTAACTCTTTGCAAATAGCAAATAGCAAATAGCAAAATGGAAAATGGAAATAATTAGACATCCACCCCAACTAGCCAAATGCCAGTAATAGTCTAAACTATCAATAGTGTTTTTTGGAGTTATTGCCATGCCTCGGTCAAGACAGTCGCAAGTGAGCTTATCGGATACACCTTATTATCACTGTGTTTCCCGCTGTGTTCGGCGGGCTTTTTTGTGCGGTAAAGACCAACACACAGGTAAAAGCTATGAGCACCGCCGCCAGTGGGTGGAAGATTATTTGCTGCAACTTACTGCGGTTTTTGCCATTGATGTCTGTGCTTATGCAGTTATGAGTAATCATACCCATGTGGTATTGCACATTGATAAGGCTAAAGCCGAAGCCTGGTCCATGGATGAAGTCTTAGAACGCTGGCATATTCTGCATCAGGGCACCTTACTGACTCAGATGTACCTCAATTCTGAGTTACGTCCAAAGTTAAGTGAGGTGCAACTACAGGCCATTCACGCCACCGCCGAAGTGTATCGGACTCGCCTCTTTGATTTAAGCTGGTTTATGCGCCATTTAAATGAACATATTGCTCGAGCTGCCAATAAAGAAGACCAATGTACCGGGCGTTTTTGGGAGGGGCGTTTTAAATCTCAAGCGCTTTTAGATGAAGCAGCCCTCGCAGCTTGCATGGCCTATGTGGATTTAAACCCGGTTCGCTCAAATATAGCGAGCACGCCTGAAACCTCGGACCACACCAGTATCAAACAGCGCATTCAGCAAGCCAAACAAGGTCAGCAACCCAAGCCGCTAATGCCCTTTGTCGGTAACCCCAGAGAAACCATGCCTAAAGGCTTGCCTTTCGCGTTACAAGACTACCTGCAACTGGTGGAACTTACCGGTCGAGTTATCAGAGAAGATAAACGCGGTTATATCGATGATGCACAAGCGCCCATTTTACAGCGCTTACAAATCGATGAGGAAAGCTGGTTAGCCTTAAGCACGGGTTTAGAGCATCACTTTGCCAGCGTGGTTGGGGCTGGGCATTCACTAGAGCGCTACAAGCGTGAGCACAATCAACAACGAATTAAAGGCATGGCAGCTGCCAAGCGCTGGCTGGATCTAGGTTAAGAACTTACAGGTTCAATTTCATTGACTCGCGAGTGATTCAGGTTATCTAGGCTAGCTGTGTCTTCCGTCTCGCTGATTGCCAGTTTTTATTATCCCCCTCTTTATTAATACTGAACTTTTCAACATCAAGCTGCCTTTACATGGATGAAATGTGATGTTTATTGCTTAATGGTGGCGGTTAAAGTGACTTTAAGAGTGGATTTTAAAATGGCTGTCTTATTTTGGAAGAGTCTCGTTTTAGGAGGCTTAAGCATTTCGATTGTTTTCGAGCTTTATAAAGCCTTAACTTTACAAACTCTAGGCGAATGACAATAATCAGTTGATGTTATAGCCAGAGACCCATTATGAAAACCACAGATAGCATCTTGTATGATTATTAAAATGGCTGTCTTGTTTTGGAAGAGTCTCGTTTTAGGAGGCTTAAGCATTTCGATTGTTTTCGAGCTTTATAAAGCCTTAACTTTACAAACTCTAGGTGAATGACAATAATCAGTTGATGTTATAGCCAGAGACCCATTATGAAAACCACAGATAGCATCTTGTATCGAATCAAAAGTCGAGGTGTGCAAACGGTTAAAATGCTGGCTGAGTACCTAGACATTACAACCATGGGGGTGCGCCAGCATTTACAAGCACTAGAAAAAGAAGGTTTGATCGAGCATTTTGATAAGAAAGTGAAAGTAGGTCGGCCGACTCGGTATTGGCAATTGACTGAGGGGGGACATGGTCGTTTTCCCGATTGCCATAGTGACTTGAGCGTGCAACTGCTCGGTGCGGTACAACAAGTATTTGGTGAACAGGCGATTGAACAGTTGCTGGCTCATCGCGAGCAGCAAAGCTTTAATATTTACCAAACTTTGTTAGCAGGTGAGCGCAGTTTAGAAGACAAGCTAGAAGCTTTGAGTCAAAAGCGGGGCGCTGAGGGTTATATGGCAAATTGGCAACGTGAGGGAGAGCACTACTTGTTTATTGAAGATCATTGCCCTATTTGTGTTGCCGCTAGTGAAAACCAAGGTTTGTGCCAGTCTGAGTTAGCGTTACTGGCAAAGTTGTTCAGCAATTGCCAAGTCGAGCGGATTGAGCACATCGTTGAGGGGGCTCGTCGTTGTGCTTATCGCTTAAGCCCTATAGAAGGCGAACAATGACCTTTACACTGCAGCTACCCAAGGTCACCCTTGGAGCCACTCTATATATTGTGAGTTTTTTATCTCAAGCTTGTGAATTACAAGCAATTCCGCCAGCGCAAGTGCAGCGGGGCTGCGGTTGCAGTTATTACTTCCCTGCCAAACCACCACTGCCACCGAAGATTGTGCTGCAAACCCAATTGGATGGGCTACAGCCAAGGATGATGCGTGAAGGACAGCTGGTTGAGTTGTGGGGGGCTAAAGCCCGACCTTTATACACTCAGCCGGGTTGGGTTAGCGAACAAAAATTTCGCTATCAGGCAACCTCAATTAAGCTTTATAGCGAGCTTCGTCGCGGTTGTACTTGGGGTGAAGCGGGTTGTGATGTTCTGGGTTATTTGAGCCAACTTGCCATGGCTGACAATTACCAGCAATGTCAATGGTTGGTGCAAGGGGATTGTGGCTGCTAGGCTCACTGATGATTGAGCTCTGCGTTTGAGTGCTTGGATACTTTTCTCAATCTTTAAAATGAGCGGGTAAACCCGACAAAGCCAGCTTTTTAAGCTAGAGAGGATTAGATGGAATATCAAGCGATCCTTGAGTTTTGGTTTGAACACTTACAGGCAGAGCAGCGATTTGTGATTGAAGCGAGCGTTGATCTGCAAATAACGGAAAGTTATAGTGGGCTACTGCAAAGCGCTAGTTTTGCGGAGCTATGGGCTTGGCGTGATAGTGCTAAGGGGAGTCTTGCGGAAGTCATTGTATTAGACCAATTCTCTCGTCATATTCACCGAGGTTCTGCCCAAGCTTTTGCTTGCGATCCGTTGGCATTAGCCTTGGCGCAAAATGCGGTGGCGAAGCAATTTGATCAGCGGCTAACACCAACGATGCGTGCATTTTTATATATGCCCTATATGCATAGCGAATCTTTAGTGATCCACCAACAGGCGGAACAGTTGTTTCATCAACCCGGTTTGGAGCAACAGTACCAATTTGAATTAAAGCATAAAACCATTCTCGAGAAATTTGGACGCTACCCCCATCGTAATCAAATTTTGGGGCGGCAGTCGAGCGCAGCTGAATTAGCATTTTTAGCAGGGCCTAATTCATCTTTTTAGGATTCTCAAGCACTTAAGCTTCTGCTTGCGAAATGCATAGCATTTTTTAAGCATAGCGACTGGCTTACACGCTATGCTTAATTAATATCATCTCATTCAGGAGTGTTGGGTGAAAAGCGTAGTCATTGGACTGGGAGTCTATTTATTTAGCCTACATTTATATGCCGCGGTGAGCCTATTAGCGCCAGAAGAACAAGCTGTAGTACAGTCAAATACACTTGAACAAGCGGGGATGGTTGAATTAAAAGGCGGGGCGGCAGTGATTGCCACTAAGGTTGACGACGATCCGGTAAGCCAACGTTTACTCAGCCGTTTAGATTGGCCTCAGGCTGGTGGGGCATCGCAGAGATGGTTAGCCAATCGTGCTGATAATTATCAATTACGCTATCCTCAGCTGCAACAGCGTATCTATGCTTATCATCCTCAGGCGCTTTGGTATGGTTATGCCCAAGCGCGTAAGGCGCGAGACCAACTACAATGGTTGCTGTTTGAACTCAGCCTGGCGGGTGCACCAGAACAAATAAGCCGATGGCTGGTTCAGCTAAACATTATCGATAGTAGTGATGCTCAATGGGAGTCTTTATACACCGATGCATTTCTCGGTGTAATTGCCTGTTATCAGCAGTTGATGGCTTTGGATTATTCGCAAAGTATGGCTTTGAATCATATCGCAGAATTGCCGTTACAATTGTTTATCGATCAAGCCTGGATAGCAAATCTTAATCAGCAGCAAGTTTATCAGCAAGTCATGACTTTACGGGGTGAACTAGACATTGAGCGGCTGCGTTATCGCCAACAAATGTTGTATTGGCTTAATGTGGCTCAACAGCGTACCGAAAACACCCGTATTGCAAATGGTCCTTTAATTCGTTTAGGAGATTCCGATCCGCGGGTTCCTTTGATCCGGGAGCGTTTAATTGAATTTGACTCTAATCATCAACTGCTTGAGCAGAATTTGCCATTATTCGAAAGTGAAACTTACAATGCTTTGCAACGTTTTCAGCAGCAACATGGCTTGAAAGCTGACGGTATTGTGGGTAAAGACACATTGTATTGGTTGAATTTTCAACCGCTAGAGCGCTCAAAAATGCTTGCCAAAAACTTACTCAGGCAGCAGCTTTTAGATCGTTTTCTGGTGATGCCTCCAAATCAACAACGGATCGTGGTAAATGTGCCTGCCTATCAAATGAGCTATATCGACCAAGATATCGAATTGTTTCGTTCTAAAGTTGTGGTGGGTAGAGCGTCTCGTGCGACACCATTATTAGTGAGTGAAATCAGTAGTGTGGTGATTAACCCCTATTGGAATGTGCCTAGAACCATTGTCCGTAGAGATATTATTCCCAAGCTTCGCCTCGATCCCAGCTATGTGCAACGCTTGGGCTTTGAACTATTTGATTATCAAGGTCAGGCGGTTGAACCGGAGCAAGTGGATTGGACTCTGGTTAAGGATACCGGAAGATTTCCCTATCGAATGCGTCAGCGGCCAGGCTCAGCAAATGCGTTAGGTAACTATAAATTTTACTTTGCCAACCAATTTGCGGTTTATTTGCATGATACGTCTTCCCCTGAGCTGTTTTCTGAGTCACAACGAGCGTTTAGTTCTGGCTGTGTTCGGGTTGAAGCTGCTGAATCATTGGCAGAACAACTACTCAAGCAAGATGGTTATAGCCAACGTTACAAGCAGTCACTCATGGCAAAAGGTGAGCCTAAATGGTTACCTTTACGAAAACGTGTTCCGGTTTATTTAGTGTATTTTACTTCTTGGTTTGATAGCTCCGGTAGCTTGAATTACCGCAAAGATATTTATAATTTCGACCCGAAGATTGGCTGATAACAGAGCTGAAAACATCTTTTTAAACAGCTTGTTAGCTTACCTTTACTTAAACTTTAGCTCACTAAAAAATCACTCACTGTAGTGATTTGTTTGCTTTTTGTGGTGCTTTTCGGTATTTTACACCAAATTGATGTTTTTTTAATCCGTTTGAGGTAAGTGTAAATGTTAGACCGAAAGTTAAATAGGCGGTCATTGTTATTGGGGTTGGGCGCTGGATTTATCGGTCTTGGGATACCAAAAAGCTATGCAAGTTCTAGTATTGCCAGAGAACTTCCGGGAACACGCGTTTTAAATATGAACAACTTACACACCAATGAAAGTTGTGAAGTCTGTTTCTGGAAAGATGGTCAATTTCAAGAGAAACAAGTTAAACGTTTAGATAATTTGTTGCGTGATTTTAGGCGCAACGAAATTATCAATATGGATAAATCTTTATACATGCAGATGGCCTTGTTACAAGAACGTTTGGGTGGGGAAGTCTTATTTGAAATCATTTCTGGCTATCGCTCTCCTGCTACCAATGAAATGTTACGCAATAGCACCACAGGCGTAGCTAAAAAGAGTTTTCATATGACCGGACAAGCTGTTGATGTGAGAGTCAAAAATGTCGCACTGCATAAGGTTCACAGCGCCGCTTTAGAGTTGGGTTTAGGTGGGGTTGGCTATTATCCAAATAGTGGTTTTGTGCATATCGATACTGGTCGAGTCCGTCATTGGCGAGGTTCTTAATTTGCGATGAGCGCAAGAATGAATGTTTGCGCTCATGCATATATTATATATCTATATTTCATTTTTTCTTTCTTATTTAGTTTATAAAACCGCCTAAGCTGCACAATTCCTGTGTAATATTCTGTTTGTAATATTTCTGTCACTTTTGCTTGCTTCAATGCATCCGCCTTAGACAAGTTGTTTGTCATTATTTAAATGCAAAGAGAAATATTATGAGAAATAAGTTAATCACAGCGTTAAGTATCGCATCTATCCTATTGGCAACCAATGCTTATGCCAGTAATACAGTGACGGTGTCAGGTTCCACTTCTGTATCTGGTATTATGGAAATATTGGCCGAAAACTACCAAAGCACTCAAAATGATGTGGTTGAAGTGCAAAGTACCGGCTCTTCGGCGGGGATCCGTGCTGTTAAAGAAGGGACAAGCATGATTGGTATGTCTTCTCGTGAAGTACAAGATGACGAACTCAATGCTGATACTAAGAAAGTTGTGATGGCGCAGGACGGTATTGCAGTGGCCGTAAACAAGGCCAATGCGGTTCAAAATCTAAGCATTGAACAAGTTAAAAAAATCTACTCTGGTGAGATTAAAAACTGGCAAGAAGTCGGTGGCGCCGATCAAGCGATTGTTGCCGTCACTCGTGAAGTGGGTTCCGGTACTCGTGGTGCCTTTGAAGATATTATGGGGCTCACTCGAAAAATTAATGGGGTAACCGTTACCGCTATTTCCCCTCGCGCTCAAGTGGCCAGTGGCAATGGTGCCATTAAAACCTTAGTGGCGAACAACGTCAACGCCATAGGTTTCATTTCTCTTGGTTCGGTTGACGATTCTCTTACCGCCTTAAACATTGAAGGTGTCGCCGCAAGCAAAGCCAATATTCAAGCTGGTCGTTACGAAATTGCCCGTCCTTTTATTCTGTTAGTCAATACAGACCCCGCACCAGAAGCTCAGCAGTTTGTTGATTACATTATGAGTGATGCCGGCCAAACCATTGTTGCTGAACACGGCTACATCGAAGTTAACTAGGTTTTCCTTTAAAAGCTTAACAAAGGGGCATGAGTATGCCTCTTTGTTGTGCCTTGGGATTGGAAATAAAATCTTATGAATCAAACGGTTATTACGCCACAGGCTGAGTTTAACAACCCAGCATTAGTTGCAGCGCTCAAGCAGTCATCTGAAAAGGTTGACTGGCTTGGACGTTTTTTTAATCTACTCTTTTTGCTGAGCGCACTGATTGGTGTTCTGTCGGTCGCGATTATTGGTTATTTTTTGGTGCTTGAGGGCTTACCAGCCATTCAGTTTGCGGGTTTAAGTCATTTCTTGATCGGAACTGATTGGTATCCGCCGGCCTTATTTGGTGTCGGCGCGATGATTGTGGCATCACTTGTTTCAGCCCTCGGAGCCGTGCTCATTGGGGTTCCGGTTGCGTTGTTAACGGCGGTATTTTTAGCTGAAGTTGCACCGAAACGCTTGGCCAATATGATCCGCCCGGCGGTAGAGCTGCTGGCGGGGATCCCATCGGTTGTTTATGGTTTTTTTGGCTTGGTGATCATTGTTCCGGCAATTGAATCGGTGTTTAAGGTACCCGCGGGTAGCACCATTTTAGCGGCCATTATTGTGTTGGCGGTGATGATTTTACCCACGGTGATTACCATTGCTGAGACTTCTATTCGTGCCATTCCTCGCAGTTATAAAGAAGGATCTTATGCGCTAGGAGCTTCGCCGATATTTACCATTTTTAAGGTGATCTTGCCGGCTGCCCGCTCAGGGATTTTAGCCGGTGTGGTGCTCGGAATTGCGCGCGCCGTCGGCGAAACCATGGCCATTATTATGGTGATGGGAAACTCCCCTGCGATGCCTGGCTCACTGCTTGACTCGGCTCGCTCGCTGACCGCAAACATCGCTCTGGAAATGTCTTATGCAAGTGGAATTCATGCCAGCTCATTGTATTCAACTGGGATTGTGTTGCTGGTTTTTGTGATGTTGTTAAATGGGACCTTGTTAATTTTGAATCGTCAGAGGGTTAAGTAATGCGCCGTCGTATTGAAGATCTGGCTGCTTTAAGCCTCGTTTGGGCCGGAGCAGGCTTGACTATTTTATTTTTGCTGTGGATGTTATGGCACATCTTAAGCAATGGTTTAAGCCATGTAAGTTGGGAGTTTATTAGTTCAAGCTACACCACGATTGGTAAAACCTCGGGTATTTTCTCGATGATTGTCGCCACCTTATATATGGTGCTGCTATCGATAGGCATCGCAGCCCCAATTGGCATTATGACTGCACTTTACTTAACCGAGTATGCCAAGCCCGGGAGCAAAGTTGTCAAGGTGATTGGTTTTTGCACGGAGTCTTTGGCGGGTATTCCATCGATTATTTATGGTTTATTTGGGATGACTTTTTTTGTGGTCACCCTTGGTTTGGGCTTTTCGATTCTGTCGGGCGCGCTCACCTTAGCCATTTTGATTTTACCGGTGATTATTCGGACCACTGAAGAGGCCCTGATTGCAGTCCCACAAGCATACCGAGAAGCTTCTTATGGCTTAGGCTGTTCACGGATCTATACCATCTGGCGGGTGATCCTTCCATCAGCGATGCCTGGTATTGTCACCGCGGTAATTTTAAGTACCGGGCGAGTGATTGGCGAATCAGCCCCTGTCTTTTTAACCGCGGGTATGGTTACCAGACTGCCGGAGTCGGTGTTCGATTCAGGGCGAACTTTAACCGTTCACTTGTATAAATTAACTCAAGAATTGTTCACCGTTCATGAATGGAATCAGGCGTATGCAACTGCCACGGTACTGATTGTCTTGGTTTTAGCCATTAACCTACTGACTAAATTGATCGCGAGTCGATTCAACAAAGCTGCTTACTAAGAGATAGATATGAATAAGTTTGATGTTCAACAACTTGATTTACATTACGGTGATACGCACGCACTAAAGGCGATTGATTTAGAAATTCCTGAGAAACAAGTTACGGCACTTATTGGCCCGTCTGGTTGTGGTAAATCAACCCTGTTACGGACTTTAAATCGGATGAATGATTTAATTGAAAATGTGCGTATTACCGGGCGTGTGCATTTAGAAGGGAAAGACATTTATCAAGAGCGTAATGTGGCTGCGCTACGGATGAAGGTGGGAATGGTTTTTCAAAAGGCCAATCCCTTTCCCATGAGTATTTACGAGAATGTGGCTTATGGGTTACGCGCTCAGGGGATCCGCAATAAGCAGACGCTCGATGAGGTGGTTGAAAATGCCTTGCGCAGTGCCGCCCTGTGGGATGAAGTGAGCGATCGTTTACAGAGTCATGCTTTTGGTTTGTCGGGCGGTCAGCAACAACGTTTGTGTATCGCGCGAACCATTGCAATACAGCCTGATGTGATTTTGATGGATGAACCAACCAGTGCCCTGGATCCCATCGCCACTCATAAAATTGAGGAGTTGATGGAGGCGCTGCGTAAAAAGTTCACCATTGTGATTGTCACGCACTCGATGGCGCAGGCGAAGCGTATTTCAGATAAGACCGCTTTCTTCTGGATGGGGGAATTGGTGGAGCATGGTGATACTGAGCAAATATTTAGCGCGCCAAAGGACCAACGAACCCAGGGGTATGTGAATGGAGACTTCGGCTAAGGCTCGCTGAGGGCTTGATAAAAATGCCGTGATTAGAAAACTCGGCATTTTTATTCCTATAAGCGGGAGTTGAGCTTGCTAAATTTCCAGGTGGGCGCTTGCTGACGCCGTTGCTCACAGCGTTGTAAAACTTCCCGTTTGGCTTGCTCATCCAGCCCACTCCAGGCGCAGATTTCATCGAGTTGCCGAAAACAACCGACGCACTGATCTTTGTCATCCAACGTGCAATGCCGAATACAAGGGGATGCGATAGCTTGTGGAGCGCTCATTGTGTTTTCCTGGTCTGAATTTTCGGTTTTTTCGGCGATCAATGGCGCGCCAAAAAAAATCACCAATGCACGGATCCTTGCATCTAAAGTACAGTATAGCTACCAGCAAATAGATGCGGGGCGCTCAGTGTTTGCCCTTGTCTCAATCTTCTAAGCCGTAAGGTAGCTGAGCAATGGTATAGAGACTCTGTTCATCCCCTTCTAAGCGAAACTTTGCGGTGGCATCCGTATCCTTATTTAACACCGCTAATAGTTCAATATAGCCAGGATCGAGCTGAACGGCCTGTAATACGGTGGCTTTGGCTCGCCAGTTTTCACCCAGTTTTTGTTCTAGACGGTCGCCAGCTTTGGGTAAGAGATCGCCATGTCCGGCAAAGCGCAGCGTCGCTCGCTTGTTGTTGCCGCGATACTTGGCGCGTGCAATGGTTTCCTGACCGGTATAACAGCCTTTGGAAAAGCTAATGGCGTTTAAACACTGTAGGTTTAAGGCTTGAGGAATGAATTGCTGGCTGGTGGCCAGCTCCAGCATGGGGAGGCCGGAGACAATCTGTAACGCGCGCCATAATTGATTGGCGTCGAGTGGGCTGGTTGGCGCATCTTCTCCCCAATTGGCGAGATCGGTAATCACTAAATAGCGGCGTTTGGGACCATCCAGGTGCACACAGATGCCACTATCGATTAAACCACCATAGCTGGCGATATCATCGCCAAAATGTTCCGCGATGTAATGTGGGGCTTCACTGCCAAGTACTGCGATAATCTTCAGCTTGGTTTCGGTTTCGATGGCCACTTTAGAAAATACCGCATATTTCTTTAGCTGGGCTAATTGGCTGTCGGCAAGCGATTTTGGTTGCAGGTATAAGTAGTCATCGTTTAAACGCAGCAGTCGCAATACTGACCACATTTTACCTGTGGGGTCGCAGTGCGCTGCCAGACTTTGTTGGCCCGGATCAAGACTGTTTACGTCACAGCTAAGCTGTCCTTGCAAATAGCTTTGGGCGTCAATTCCACTCACCCTGACTAAATGCCATTGGTCCAGAGGCTGAACTAACAGCGGAGGGAGAGTGCATAAGGTTTGTTGAGACATAGTCGGCTTCCGTTGAGAGCTAGATCAAGCTTATTAGCGTGTAATTTTGTTGCTGAAATGGTATTGTCGTCAATACTTTTGCAGCATTTTTTAACTGGTTATTAACTGTGGCTAATACCGAGTTTACCAGTGTCACTGATGTATACAAGGAACAACATGCAGGAAAATAAATCACGTTTAAAATGGGCTTGTCGTCGGGGGATGTTGGAACTTGATGTATTGTTTATGCCGTTTGTAGATGAAGCTTATGATGATTTGAGTGAGGCGCAAAAACAAACCTTTAAACGCTTACTCGCCTGTGATGATCCTGATCTATTTGCTTGGTTTATGGGTCATAAGGTCTGTGATGATCCGCAACTAGCTGCGATGGTTAATGTTATTCTCAAGCGCGTCAAAGTGTGAATTTAGGGCGACTCGTTCGTCGACTTATTTTGCGCTGATCTGCCTGATGGCTGCGGCGCAAGTCTTGTTGTTATTTTGTTTCCCTCGTTTACTTCCTTTACTCCCTCTGAGTCTTTTTTCGATAGTGCTGTGCTATTGGCATTGGTGGCGGTATCGCCCTAAGGGTTATTTTTCTGCGGAACAGATTGCTTACCAACAAGGTGGGAAAACTGAGGTTTACCAATGGTTAGCGAACTCTCGCGTGGCTTTTACTTGTTGCATTATTATTGGTATTCGCCAAGACCGTTTAAAATTAAATGTGATTTTTGCAGATAGTATTGAGCATGATATTTATCGTAGGATGTGCTTTGTAATTAACTTTCCCATCGAGTCTGAACAACCATAAGGGCGGAATATCGTTGCAACGGTGGTGAATAGTATGAAGGCTTAGCTAAGCTAAGCCTTGTTTAAATCCATCGATTTAGTCTACGTTATCTGGTTCTTGATAAAAGGTGTTTGGATCGAGGATAGTCGGCTTCACGATGTCCAGTTTATCTGGGTAATCCAAATTGTAATGTAGACCGCGACTTTCATGACGGCGCATGGCACAGCCCACGATTAACTCGGCGACTTGCACCAAGTTACGTAATTCTAAGAGATTATTCCCCACTTTAAAGTTTGAGTAATATTCATAGATTTCTTGCTGTAGTAAATGGATTCGATGCATGGCACGTTGTAAGCGCTTGTTGGTACGCACAATGCCAACATAATCCCACATAAATAACCGTAGTTCGTGCCAATTGTGGGTAATGATGACTTCTTCATCTGAATTACTCACTTGGCTGTCGTCCCAAGGCTTAATTTGGTTGCATATACTCACTTCGTTTAGATGTGCTTTTATATGCTGGCTAGCGGAATGAGCAAACACCACGCATTCCAATAGAGAGTTGCTGGCCATTCGGTTGGCGCCATGTAAACCAGTGTATGCCACTTCGCCAATGCCATATAAGTTTGCAATATCCGTTTCGCCATTCAAGTTGGTGACTACACCACCACAAGTATAATGGGCTGCTGGTACAACCGGTATTGCTTGTTTACGGATATCGATCCCGAGATCTAAGCAACGTTGTAAAATAGTGGGAAAGTGTAATTCGATAAACTCATCATCGCGATGGCTGATGTCTAAGTAGACACAGTCTGCACCGAGGCGCTTCATTTCGAAATCGATGGCGCGGGCCACGACATCACGAGGGGCTAATTCTTCTCTGGCATCAAAGTCAGGCATGAAACGAGTCCCATCGGGACGTTTTAATAACGCGCCCTCTCCTCGGAGTGCCTCAGTGAGCAAGAAGTTTCGAGCTTCTGGGTGGTATAAACAGGTGGGATGAAATTGATTAAATTCCATGTTCGCAACTCGACAGCCGGCGCGCCAAGCCATGGCAACCCCATCGCCACTACTGACATCAGGGTTACTGGTGTACTGATAAACCTTGCTTGCACCGCCAGTCGCCATCGCCACAAATTTTGCTTTGACTACATCAACTCGTTCGGTATTTCGATTCCATACATAGGCACCGACAACAGTTTTTTTCGGGTCACCTTCTTTCACAATTAAGTCGACCGCATTAAATCGCTCTAGAATCGTGATATTAGGGTGGCTTAATACCGCTCTGACCAAGGTTTGTTGAACGGCCTTGCCTGTCGCATCGGCAGCGTGCAAAATGCGACGTCGACTATGCCCGCCTTCACGAGTGAGATGATACTGGGCCTCGCCATCTTTGGTGGTCTCTTGATCGAAGGGAACCCCAAGGTTGATGAGCCAGTCGATACAGCGTTTACTGTTTTCTGCGGTGAATCGAACGGTGGCTTCTTCACATAAGCCATCACCGGCGATAAGAGTATCATTGACATGTTCTTCTACGCTGTCATTCTTATCGAACACGGCAGCGATGCCGCCTTGGGCATAATATGTGGAGCCTTCTTTTAGTGGTCCTTTGCTCAGGACGTGGACTTTGGCATAATCTGCCAAGTTTAACGCCATTGTTAAGCCTGCAGCGCCACTGCCTATTATTAGAACATCGCTAGTGTATTCCATTAGATGCGCTCTTATATGAAGTTAAAGGGAAATTTGAGTATATCGTAGTTTAACTGAAACTTACTCAAGTTTGCACTGTCTCACAGAGGCGCAAAAATTTATTTGATGAAAAGAGAACTTTTTTGAAAACAAGTAGTCTGAAGAGATGTGCCGCCAGAGAAGTTACCGACACCCAAGCATTAGGAGGTCGGTAGTTACTGATGTCAGAACAGTGGACAGATCAAGCGTTGGTCGAAAGAACTCAGCGCGGAGATAAGGCGGCATTTAATTTGTTGGTGCAAAAATACCAACATAAGGTGGCTAACCTGGTATCACGTTATATTGTGAATCATGGTGATGTAGCCGATGTAACGCAGGAAGCATTTATTAAGGCTTACCGAGCGTTACCTAATTTTCGTGGTGAGAGCGCATTTTATACATGGTTGTATCGAATCGCCGTGAATACCGCGAAAAATTACATTGTTGCTCAGGGGAGAAGGCCTCCAGCAAATGATGTAGACGCAGATGAAGCCGAGTTTTACGATGGTGCAGAAGCATTGAAAGAAGCTGATACACCAGAAACCTTGTTGCTATCTGAAGAAATAAAAGAGGTAGTTTTTGCTACAATGGAAGGACTACCCGATGATTTACGTACGGCAATTACGCTTCGAGAGATAGATGGTCTTAGTTATGAAGAGATTGCAAGTGTGATGGATTGTCCTGTTGGTACTGTCCGTTCGCGGATATTCCGAGCAAGGGATGCAATAGAGAAGCGGATCCAACCGCTTTTAAGCAGGTAATTTTGGGGATGAGTGACTAATATGGCAAATCAAGAACAGTTATCCGCATTGGTTGATAACGAGTCGACCGACGCATCACTGTTAGAGCTGTTAGCCAACGAGCCAGAGCGTGCTCAGCAATGGAGTAATTACCATTTGATTGGCGATGTGCTTCGTGGGGAAACCCCCAAGAAGATTAATTTGAATATTGCTGATAATATCGCGTTGGCCTTAGAAGATGAGCCCGCCATTGTCGCACCTCGGCCTTCTCATTCTTCTGAAAAAGAATCTTCTGGTAAGTTGGTGCGGTTTTTCAAGTATACGGGACAGTATGCAATTGCGGCATCAGTCGCGGTGGCTGCTATTGTTGGTGTTCAACAGTATTCTTTACAAGTAGCAAGTGATACAGAGCAACCTTTACCGGTATTTAATACTGTGCCTGTCGGTGGTTCGGTTGCTCCGGTTAGTTTGCAATCTAGCCCACAGCCACGCGAGTTAAGTGAAGCCGAAATGATTGAACAACGTAAACGTATTAGTGCTTATTTACAGGATCATCGTTTTCAACAGAGAATAGTAGAGTAGTTATATAACTTATGCGTTTTAAACAACTTTTGATGCCAGTAATTATATTACTGGCATCTTTTTCTGTTTCGGCAGAGAGCACTGATAGTCCCCCTAGCGCTCCTAGTGAGGTCAGCCAAGCTAGCCCCGCGATTAATTTATTACAAGAATATCAACAAGCCTTTCATCAACGTAACTACGAGTTGTCTTTTATCACGGTACGTCAAGGTCATATTGAACCAGTACGGTTAATTCATGGTGTTGTCGATGGGGTTGAAGTTGCGCATCGTGTATATCTCAATGGTCCTGCCAATGAAGGGGTTTATCGTCAAGGTGTTGTGGCTTTTTTTGAACCAGGACAAACACCTTATAGTTTAGCTTCTACTCGTTTACCGGGCATGTTTGGTAATTTGGCGGCTATTGATATTGATGGTTTAACCACGAATTATGATTTAGTGATCGCGGGCAAGAGTAGGGTTGCTGGACGTCCTGCCCAAGTGATGCGGATCGTTCCTAAGTCTTCCGATCTTTATGGTCTGTATTTTTGGATTGATTACGCGACGCAATTACCCTTGCGATTAGATATCGTTGACCATGATGGCGAGCTTGTTGAACAGCAAATGGCTGTCAATTTAGCCGAATTTGAACAACCCACCGCCTGGATGCATGAACTTGCTAGTTTGGATTTACCAAAAGCAGTGGTTGGTAAGCTCCCCGTTGATGAGTCGAAGCAAAAAATTAACTGGCGTTTAGGCTGGCAGCCGGAGGGTATGAAAGTTGCGCAAAAAGAACGACATTCATTATTATTGTTAGCTGAGCCAGTGGATTATCTCAAGTTAAGTGATGGTTTATTTGATATCTCTGTTTATGCAAATGCTATAGGTAAAACCAATCCCTTACGTGAACAATTGGTTCGCCAAGGGGCCACCAGTTTACATACGGTTGTCAGGCAGGGAGTTGAAATTACTGTTGTCGGAGAGATCCCTCCAGACACAGCCTCTAAAATTGCTGATTTTGTGAAATTGGGCCCTTATCTGGAGCTGCCAAGTGAACCTGCCCAATAATTCCAATTTAATTATCGAAACGGCCAAAGTTGTTGCGCTAGAGCAGGGATATGCAGTCGTTGAATGCGTGAGTAAAAGCGCTTGTGGCAGCTGTGGGAGTGCTGAGCATTGTGGTAATAGTTCTATCGCCAAGGCATTTCCTCATCGAGTTCATCGGCTCAGTGTGAAACTTACCGAAGAAGTGCAAGTTGGTGAACAGATAGACCTAGGCCTAAATGCTAAAAACATGCTCACAAGTGCTTTACTGATTTATTTAGTGCCTTTGTTGTGTTTAATTGTTGGCGCGGGTCTTGGGAAGTTTTTGTTTGCGCAGCAATCATCGAATGAATGGGGCGTAGTGTTGATGGCCTTGCTGAGTCTAGGGCTCGGTTTTGTATTCGTTCGTTTATTTGCTAAACGTGTTAGTCGACAGCTTCAATATCGACCTAAGATGCTGAGACGTCACCGCTGAGTGGATTGAACGGTGATGGTAGTTGCTGTTTCAGCGATAAATTGTAACCGAGCCCTTCGGTTGGTGATGCTGCGTTCCCGTATGAGCCATGGTGGCGATGACTCTTTATTGAGTTTGTCCTGTCTAACTATAACGACAAGCGACTGCAAAAATAATAAGCAAAGATTAACAGACCCTAGTATTAAAATCTGATCTTAATTACACTAACGTTATAATCAAATTATAATGTTAGTGAGGTACACCCCAGTGGAAAACAAGACCGCGCGTTTTACAGTGCTGATGGACCCGCGTAAAAAGCAGGCATTTGAGAAGCTATGTGCTTCTCAAGACTTAACGCCGTCACAAGTCGTTAGGCAATTGATCCGAGAATATCTTGAGCAACATAATGTGAGTTATGCTGACAGTGCTACCCATAACCCACAAGTGAAACGTTAGCGCTGCTGTTTTGAGTTATTGTTTAGTAAAACTCGAACCGCTTCATCAAATAACAGAAACATATGCTCGTGGCCAACTAGCTCGATAATTCCTGCTTTCTTCAATTTGGCCGAGACCCGTTGATTGGCTCCAGATAGCAATACATTCACGCCACGACGCTGTAAGCCGCTGATGACTTCTTCTAAGGCTTGCAGCCCAGTAATATCGATAAATGGAACCCATTTTAAACGAATGATAAGGTGTTCAGGATCGCTGTGAGTATAGGCTAGCGCTCGTTCAAAATTTTCAACTGCTCCGAAGAAGAAAGGACCTTCAACCGCAAATACCAATATATTCTCTGGTAATTCTCCTAAGCCTTTCTCTGCAAACTCTAAGGCGAGTTCTTGTGCCGAAGATTGCTTCACTTCAACACTGCTCGCCATACGTCGTAAAAAATGTAAAGTTGCTAATATTACGCCAATATTGACTGCTACAACGAGATCGGCAAATACCGTAAGAGCAAAGGTAATTAATAGGATTAGCACGTCGGCTCGTGGTGCGCGGCGAACCATTTTAATGAAGTGTTTCGCTTCACTCATATTCCAAGCGACAACAAATAAGATGGCCGCAAGGGCCGCTAAAGGAATGTGTTTTGCTAGGGGGGCAAGCACTAACAATATGACTAATAAAGTGATTGAGTGGACAATACCAGCTAAGGGACTGTTGCCACCATTACGAATGTTGGTTGCGGTACGAGCAATCGCCCCGGTTGCCGCGAAACCGCCAAATAATGGCGCTGCTATATTTGCCAGTCCTTGACCAATTAATTCTTGATTGGAGTCATGACGAGTACCCGCCATCCCATCGGCAACCACCGCTGAGAGTAAGGATTCAATCGCGCCTAACATGGCGATGGTAAAGGCTGGGCCAATCAGTTCTATTACTTTCGTCCAGCTTAGTGAAGGAATGCTTAGCTCGGGTAAGCCTTGTGGTATTTCGCCAAAAGCTGAGCCAATTGTGCGTACGCCGTCAAATTGAAAGAATACTTGAATAAGGGTGGTGAGGACGAGCGCAATTAAGGGGCCAGGGACTCGTTTTAATAGCGGTACTTTCGGACTATAAATTACCAGCAATAGGGCAAATATGGCTAGCATGCTAGTGCTAAGATGAAATTGTGGAAGAACATTAATCAGATGATATAGCTTGTTATGGAAATGCTGACCAGTGACCTCAGGTAAACCAAAAAAATCCTTCCATTGGCCGACCCAAATGATGACCCCTATTCCTGCCGTGAAACCTACGATAACAGGCGCTGGAATAAATTTAATGACACTTCCTAGTTTGGTGATCCCCAAAAGCATTAAGATCAGTCCAGCCATGAATGTGGCTATTTGTAATCCTTCAATACCATGCTGGGCGGTGATGCTTGAAAGTACCACAATGAAGGCGCCGGTCGGGCCGGCAATTTGTACCCGGCTACCGCCAAAAATTGAGACCAAAAAGCCTGCGACAATTGCGGTATATAAGCCTTGCTCTGGTTTGGCGCCGGAGGCGATGGCGAAGGCCATCGCGAGAGGAAGAGCAACAACACCAACAATGACGCCTGCAATAATATTACTTACCCAGTTCTTAGGCTTGAGTAATCCCGCTCTTAGCGCTTCGCTAATCGCAATCATTTATCGCTCCAATTTAGAAAGGTATATTACAATTACATTATAATGCGATTATAATTAACGGCAATCATCTTTGCTTTATTATCTAGCTTTATTATCTAGCTTTATTACAGTAAGGGTGGCCTAGAATATCGAATGTATGCTTGTTTAATGTGATGAGCGAATGAGCGATACAATTGCGACTTGTCCTCAAGATGAATCTATCTATGCTTATCATTTGCCATGCATGCTCTGGTAACGGGTCTGAAGTTGATGCGGGGGCATTAGTTGCACAAGACGTTAGCGGCAACTCATTATAAGCTCGAGATTTTGTCCCTATTATTAAGGTTTTGAAGGTGAAGGGATTGTCATCGTTGGCCAAAATTGGCACTACAGTGAAAATTAATCAGCTAGTCTACGGTGATCGCAATATCGATGATATTGGCTAAATGATGCTTAAATTTGAGCTTGTAAAAAGCCTACGTGGACTTTTCTATTTGCTGAAGAGTGATTATTGGTTGCCTGTGCACCAAGAACCGAACGATTAAACAAGCCGAGAGGATTCACGGCTCTCGGCTTGTTTGTTTGATGCTCGACTCGGATCTTATACCGTCAACGATTGGTTTTAATTATTGAACGCCTAAATGCCAACGCTTCGTAAATGCTGGATGTTCTAATTGTTGGTGGCTCGCGATAATTAAAATACCATCGCGTTGCCAGTGCAATAGACCCTGCAGTAGTTGCTCTGTAGAGGCTTGGTCTAAACCTGAAAAGGGTTCATCGAGTAGTAAAACTGGGGTTTTGGCTAACAATAGGCGAGCTAAGGTGAAGCGACGTAGTTCGCCGCCAGATAAGCCGACACCGTACTCACCTAAAATGGTTTGTAGGCCGTGACTTTGTTTGGCTAACCATTCTTGTAAGCCGACTAATGATAATATTTCGGATAACTCCGTATCACTTGCTTTGGGTTTTGCGAGTCTTAAGTCGGCAGCGATGGTTAGCTGGAAGATAAACGGACGTTGCGGCAAGTAGCCAACATATTGATGCCAAGTGTTATCGTTAAACTGGTGCTGTAATTGTTGGTTTAGAGCAATCGAACCTGCTATTTTCGGTATATCGCCAGCAAGGGTTTGCAATAAACAACTCTTGCCAATACCTGAAGGACCGCTTAATAAGACCACGTCGCCAGCCTTAAAGGTTTGGTTTTGCTGGTGAGTGAGAATTGCTTGTGGTTTAAATCCAAAGCATAGATCTGCGATGCTAAAATTCAACTCCGCTTGAGAAAGAATATCGACCGTTTTGCTTGCCGATTCTGTCTTTGCACTTGGTGAGCTTGCGATCAGTTGATTGGTTCTATTTTTGGCTGCGACGCTATAACCGATGGCAAGGTGGAGAGAGGATAAAGCTTGAAAGACCTCAGATAAACCTAACCAAGCTAAGAGCAGAGCCACTAAAATAGCCGGATGCAGTGCTTGCTCGAGGACCATCGATGTTCCAGGCATCGCTAAACAGATTATACCGACTAAAAGCAACAGCTGGGCAAGGCTATCGGCGATGAGAACAGAGAGTTGGAGTCGTTGTTGTAAACGGTTGATTGTCTGTTCATTGTCTGCCACGGTTTGAGCATAGTCTTGCCAGCGACCAAAGGTTAAAAGGGTGGTTAATAATTGCAAACCAATGAGCGTGACTTGTCGACGTTGGCCGTTGTAATTGACTTCTTGCTTGGCTAAATGAATACCCAGAGGCAACATCATAAAGGGGAGTAGTATAAGTCGCATCAGCAGGAGCAAAACGATGCTGAACAATGCACTGGGAAGATAGTAGGCGATGGCTAAACTAAAAAATCCGCCAAGGGCAATAGCCCAGAACCAAGGTGCGATAGCTCGTAGTGGAAATTGGTCAAGTAAGTCAATGTCACTGATTAAACGTTGCAAGGTTTCGGCGCTATCGGGCTGCTCAAATCGCAAAGAATCAGCAATGCTTTGATGACTCAGTCGATGAAAGGTGTTTACCCGCAAATTTTTCAGCAGCGATAATACAGTATGGTGTGATTGTAAACGCTCTGCGTAGCGCCCCGCCGTTCGGGTAATGGCTAAAAACCTGATCACGGCTCCCGGCCGCATGTAATTGAAGCTGCCTGCTTGAATGGCTGCAACCCCTGCCATCGCGGCGGCGCTAATAAACCAACCAGAATACGCCAATAGTAATACGGTGGCTGCAACGGTGAGTAAACCAAGCAGCCCACTGAGGCTCCAGCCTCGCCACTGCCAAACTAATAAGTGACGTAATTTTAATGATTTCATGGTGTCGGCTCTTGTATATGGCAACTGCTTGGCAGCGGTGATAACTCATCAGAATGAGTCATTTTACCTTCGCTCAGATAAATACAAGCGTCTAAAAAATGAAGGTGTTGCCATTGATGGCTCGCGATGAGCAGCGTTTTTCCTCGGCTTATTTCTGCGAGGACTTCGCAGAGTGGTTGAACACTTTGTTGGTCCAGCTCGGCAAAGGGTTCATCGAGTAGCCAAATGGCTTTAGGTTGTAGTAATAAGCGCGCGAGGGCCAAACGTTGTTGTTGTCCACCTGATAGCCCGAGTCCGCTTTCACCGATGGGATAGTCCAAGCCTTGTTGCGTGGTGGCTAACCATGTCCATAAGCCGACTGAAGTAAGGGCTTGAATCATTTCCGTTTCAGTGGCGTTGCGTTTTGCAAGTTGCAAGTTATCGGCAATGCTACCGGGCATCAATTCGGCGTGCTGGTTTAAATAGGCAATGTGTTGCCTTAGTCGGGGCATTTGACTCGCAGATATATCAATTTCATTGACTGTTAAATTACCTTGAAAAGGAAGAAAACCAGCGAATAATTGCAATAGAGTGGACTTGCCGCTGCCACTTGGGCCAGTGATAAGGAGTCGAGATTGAGCGGGAATGTTTAGTTGCTCTAGTGCTAGTCGAGGCGTTTGGGTTTGTCCCACCACAATGTGAGAGAGTGTCAGTGAAAACTGCTTCGCTTGCAGTAATTTTTCTGGTAAATCATGGGTCGCTAAATCTGAGCTTTGTTGGCGGCTCTCGGCTTCGCTGATGGCTCGCCATAATGGTGCTAGTAGTAAGCTCGCCGACTGTGCTTGTGCTTTGGCATGATAATCGTTGCCCAGTTGCCGAAGCGGTTGATAAAACTCGGGCGCAAGCAGCAGGATAAATAATGCTGAAGCATAATCTACAGGAACCACCTGTTTAAGCCAGGGGAGTTCTCCTAACAGACCTAAGCCTAAATATAGGGCGACCAACGCGATTGCCAATGAGCTAAATAACTCTAATACGGCAGTGGATAAAAACGCCAGTTTTAGGACTTGCATGGTACTGCGTTGATATCCTTCCGCTGCGTTAGCAAGGTGTGCTTCAGCAACATGACTGGCATTGAGTCTCTTTAAGATATTCAAACCTAGTAAAAAGTCATACAGTCGACCACTCATTCGACTTTGTACTTGTAGTTGTTTGGTACTGGCTTTGCTCGCTTCTTTGCCAACGAGGATCATAAATAGCGGCACTAAGGGGGCGGTACATAATAATAACGCACTAGCCAATAGGCTGTGTTGACTTACGACGATAGCGATTGTTAGTGGTGCGACTAATACTAGAAATTGCTGTGGCCAATAACGACAGATGTAACCATCGAGTGCGTCGATATGCTCAGTTAATAAACTGGATAGCTGGCCATCACTACCGTATTTGAGCTTCGCGGGCCCTAATAGTGATAAACCTTGCCAAATTTGGTTGCGCAATTGCTGACGTAAATTTCGGCTGGCACCTTGGGCTATAAAGTCTTTGCTACTTAAGAGTATTAATCGAATCAAAAATGCACCACCAAAACCATACCAGAGCAATGGCTCTGGTTGGTTTAGTTGGATCAGTGAGTTAGAAATGAGCGCCAAAAAGTACATTTGCAGAATAAGCAAAGGGATACTGAGTAGCGCGAGTAGGGTTGCGATTAATAGTTGCGGCCGGATTGGCCGCAACCAACTTCTAAGAAGTTGTGATGAATTATTATTGTTCAGGTTCGTCGTCCGAATATCCGTTAAATTCTAGCCACATAGCATTGATAATGCCAAAGGAACAGGCCAGTAGTACACCTAAAATCCAAGTAAAATACCACATAGAATGCTCCTTAATATAGTGAATGAGAGTTATCTCGAATAGTTTGTTCATTGAGGCGACCAAACATTTTGACATAACACCAAATGGTGTAAGCCAATACGATGGGAACAAAAATACAGGCCACTACAAACATAATCTTGAGAGTGAGTTCGCTAGACGTTGCATCCCACATGGTTAGACTATGATTGGGTCGCGAGCTCGATGGCATTATGAATGGGAACATCGCGATGCCACAAGTCATAATAACACCCGCTTGGCCGAGCGAGGAGCAAACAAATGCAATGGCACCTTTGCCCATCTTGCTAAATAGCCCGGTGAATAAGAATGCGCCCACACCTAAAATTGGAAATAGCCATAAAATAGGGTACTTGGAAAAATTACTGAGCCATGCTGCGGGCTGAACCTCTACAGTTTTAGCCACTACATTATTAATCGCGTTGGTATCAATGGTACTGGTAAGGGTATACCCATCGATCCCCATATGTAACCAAAGACCTGCAAGCACAAATATTAGCGTTGCGCCAAAGCCAGCAATAACGCCGATAGATTGGCTTCGTTGCAAAATGACACCTTCGGTTTTCATTTGCAGATAAGCAGCGCCTTGGCTGACAAACATCAGCAAACTTAGAACTCCAACGAGTAAGGCGAAGGGATTCAGTAACGCAAAGAATGAGCCTGTGTAATGGATCCGTAGAAGTTCGTCAAAATGAAATGGAACCCCTTGTAATAAATTACCAAAAGCGACCCCGAAGATAATGGGCGGAACAGCTGAACCAACGGTGAGAGCCCAGTCCCAATTACTACGCCATTTTGTATTGTCTAATTTGGAGCGATAATCGAATCCAATAGGTCGTAAAAATAGCGCGGCCAGAGTCAAGATCATCGCCAAATAAAAACCACTAAATGCTGTCGCATAAACTGGTGGCCAAGCGGCAAATAGTGCTCCTCCAGCCGTAACTAGCCAGACCTGGTTGCCATCCCAATGGGGAGCAACGCTGTTAATCATGACGCGTCTTTCTTCATCGTTTTTACCAACCACTTTTAATAGGGCACCGACGCCCATATCAAAGCCATCGGTAACAGAAAAACCAATCAGTAGTACGCCGATTAACAGCCACCAGATAAATCTTAAAAATTCATAATCCATGTTATAGCTCTCCAAGTTGATCCGTTTCTAAGGCGTATTTACCGGTATGCAATGATGAGGGGCCTTTCCGTGCAAAATGTTGCATTAGCCAAACTTCAATGACAATGAATATGCTATATAAAGTGGTAATTAGACCTAGACTGATCCAAATTTCCGCCGGTGTAAGTAATGAGGCGGCTAAATGCGTTGGTAGTACCTCACCAACGGCCCAAGGTTGACGACCATATTCAGCGACAAACCAACCAGCTTCACAGGCAATCCACGGCAAAGGTAAACTAAATAAAGCCATCTTTAAGAACCATTTCGGTTTGTGTTGAATCCGTTTCGCACTAAACCAAAAGGCGAGTGCAAAGACTAACAACATCAAAAAGCCTGCGGCGACCATGATGCGGAAGGACCAAAACATTGGCGCAATTTGGGGAATACTGTTGTCTACGGCTAATTGTACCTGTTGATCGGTTGCGTTGGCTGGATTGTCTGTATAGGCCGTTAACAATAGTCCGTACCCCAGATCCTGTTTGACTACTTCAAAGGCGGCTTTGGTTTGTTCTGTGGTATCTCCGGCTCTTAGTAATTGTAATAAGCGATAGGCTTCTTTACCGTTGACAATCCGTTCGCGGTGGATTTCTTTCAAGTCTTTGAGACCTAAGACCTGCTCATCAACCGAGCGTGTCGCAATAAGGCCCAATGCATAGGGAATTTTTATTGCGTAGTCTGTGGTTTGTGTTTCACTATTTGGCAGGCCAAACAGAGTAAATGCAGCGGGGGCTGGATGAGTTTCCCACTCGGCCTCAACGGCGGCGAGCTTCACTTGTTGCACATCGCCTAATTCATAACCTGATTCATCGCCAAGGATAATCACCGACACTGAAGAGGCAAGACCAAAGGCAGCTGCAATGGCAAAACTGCGGCGAGCAAAGGCTAAGTCGCGGCCTTTAAGCATGTACCAAGCTGAAATGGCCAATACAAACATTGCGCCAGTCACATAACCCGCAGATACCGTATGGACGAATTTTACTTGAGCGACTGGATTAAATACCACTTCAGCAAAGCTGGTCATTTCCATGCGCATGGTGGTGTAGTTAAACTCTGCTCCGACAGGGTTTTGCATCCAACCATTGGCGATTAAGATCCATAATGCCGATAAGTTAGAGCCCAATGCAACCAGCCAAGTTACAGCTAAGTGTTGAACTTTAGTCAGCCGATCCCAACCAAAAAAGAATAAACCAACCAAAGTTGATTCAAGGAAAAAGGCCATTAAGCCTTCAATTGCCAATGGCGCACCAAAAATGTCGCCCACATAATGTGAGTAATAGGACCAGTTGGTACCAAACTGGAATTCCATGGCTAAACCAGTCGTTACTCCCAGTGCAAAGTTAATACCAAATAGTTTGCCCCAAAACTTAGTCATATCTCGGTAAATCTGTTTACCTGTCATCACATAAACAGATTCCATGATGGCAAGTAAAAAGGTCATACCCAGGGTGAGTGGGACAAATAAGAAGTGGTACATCGCGGTGAATGCAAACTGCAATCGTGAGAGTTCAATAATATCCATAAACCGACTCCGAGGGTTAAATGTAGTCCTACATTAGGACAGTCTAATTTACATATTTAGACAAAATTTAGCTATCTGGGGATTGGCTATTTTGTTGATTTAGATCAATTAGTTTGATGTTTTGTATGTTTTTTCGCAAACTCGAACTGAATAACTGTTTTTTATCAAGGAAATATCATTAACTCTGCTATCTAGAAATCTCTTTGGTTGTTTTTATTCTTGTCATTAATTGTGAATTATGATGCGTTGAGGTTAAGTATTTATTACAGTTTTTGTTCGATATAAATGCGCGGATTATTTTTCTTTTTTAGAGGAAGTGAAGGTTATTGTTGACTTGTTTAAGCTAGCTACTTCTGTGGCGTAATGATCCTTAGCTTGCTTTATTTCCCAATTTACGAGCGTTTGCTAACGGTGCTTTCAAGTTTTATCGTTATTTATTTGGTGTAAAATACAAATTTAAGTTCTTTAAGCTTGCGGGGGCACTCGTCGGATGATCTTTAGTGTTAGTTTTAGCGAGCTTGGTTGTTGATTTGTGTAAAATTATCGATTCGCAATCGTTGTTACAGGACTGAATAATCCTGTAACTGGTGCCTCTGATTACAAGTTATATCACGCGGCTCGTGGTGATTTAGGCCCGCAAGAATGAACAGATAGTGAGTTAGATTGGTAGAATGGCTAACAGCGTTTTTCGAAGCATTGTATTCAATCGTTTTTACTGTTTAATGAGCGATATTGGCTTAGCCTTCTTGCTAATGTGCTTTTCGCCGCGATTAAAAAGCCTGGAATTCGAACCAATTTACAACAGCAGAGAGCAATCGCTCTCTTTCACTGGGATCTGATCCCCTTGAAATAGTCGCGCATTTTTTTTGGATCTTGATGGATTGTGGTAGTATCCGCGTCAACGATATAATGTGCGATTGCCGCATTTTTTAGAAAGGCAAGATTTGATTCTTTAGCCAATGATTTTACATAGGTACCCCCTTGATAAATAAGAATATTCGTAATTTTTCGATTATTGCCCATATTGACCATGGTAAATCGACCCTATCTGACCGTTTAATTCAGCACTGTGGTGGATTGAGTGCGCGCGAGATGGAAGCTCAGGTATTAGATTCTATGGATCTTGAGCGCGAACGCGGAATCACCATTAAAGCGCAAAGTGTCACTTTAGATTACATCGCTAAAGACGGTGAGACTTATCAGCTCAACTTTATTGATACGCCAGGGCACGTCGACTTCACCTATGAAGTCTCTCGTTCTTTGGCGGCCTGTGAAGGTGCTTTATTGGTGGTTGACGCAGCGCAAGGGGTAGAGGCTCAAACTCTCGCCAACTGTTATACCGCGATGGAAATGGATCTGGAAGTTATTCCAGTTCTGAATAAAATCGATTTACCGCAAGCTGACCCAGACCGGGTTGCTGAAGAGATTGAAGATATTGTTGGGATCGACGCGACTGATGCCACCGTATGCTCGGCTAAAACTGGCTTAGGCATTGAAGATGTATTGGAAACGATTGTTCGCGATGTACCGCCCCCAGTCGGTAATAGTGAAGGGCCTTTGCAGGCGCTGATTATCGACTCTTGGTTTGATAACTATCAAGGCGTGGTCTCGTTAGTTCGCATTACTAATGGTGAAATGAAAGCTGGCGAGCGGATGCTTGTGATGTCTACAGGTCAGTCTCATGTGGTCAATGAAGTGGGCATTTTCAAACCGAAACAAACCAGTACCGGGGTATTAAAAACCGGTGAAGTGGGTTACATCGTCGCGGGTATTAAAGATATTTTGGGGGCGCCGGTAGGAGATACGCTTACGACCTTAAAAAATGGTTCTACTGAAGCATTACCTGGTTTTAAAAAGGTTAAACCTCAGGTTTATGCGGGCTTATTTCCCACCAGTTCAGATGAATACGAGAACTTCCGTGATGCGCTCGGTAAGTTAAGCTTAAATGATTCATCGTTATTTTATGAACCGGAGAATTCTACTGCCTTAGGTTTTGGTTTCCGTTGTGGCTTCTTAGGGATGCTGCACATGGAAATTATCCAAGAGCGTTTAGAGCGGGAATATGATCTCGATTTGATCACGACCGCGCCGACCGTGGTCTATCAAGTGGTGATGAATAATGGCGAAGAGTTATTTGTAGATAGTCCAGCCAAGTTACCTCCAACCAATAATATTGCTGAAATTCGCGAACCGATTGCCGAAGTGAATATCTTGGTGCCGCAAGATTATCTTGGCAACGTGATTACGCTATGTGTGGAAAAACGTGGTTTACAAACTAATATGGCTTATCACGGCAAGCAAGTCGCATTAACCTATGAAATTCCAATGGCGGAGGTGGTGCTCGATTTCTTCGATAAACTTAAGTCAACCAGCCGCGGTTATGCATCACTGGACTATAACTTTAAACATTTTCAGGCCGCGAGTATGGTGCGGGTTGATATTATGATTAATGGTGATCGTGTTGACGCCCTAGCGCTTATCACTCATAAAGACCACTCTGAGTCTCGAGGTCGGCAAGTGGTCGATAAGATGAAAGAGCTGATCCCTCGGCAAATGTTTGATATTGCCATTCAGGCTTCGATAGGCATGCATATCATTGCTCGTTCAACGGTTAAGCAGTTACGTAAAAATGTGATTGCGAAGTGTTATGGCGGAGATGTAAGTCGTAAGAAAAAACTACTCGCTAAACAAAAAGCAGGTAAGAAACGAATGAAACAAGTGGGTAATGTTGAAGTACCTCAAGAAGCATTCTTAGCTGTTCTACATATTGGAAAGGACTAATATGGCCACTATATTTCCGCTTATTTTAGTTATCGCAACATTTGTAACGGGTGTTGTTTGGGCTTTAGACAAGTTTCATTGGGCAAAACAGCGACAGCTTAAGCTGCAAGATGCTCGAATTGCTGCTGGGGGTGAGTTACCCAGCAATGCGGAGCAAACGATTAGTAACGCGCCGAGCTGGATAGAAAATTGCAGCTCGGTATTTCCGGTGATCGCCTTGGTGATGATCTTACGCTCGTTTATTTATGAACCTTTTCAGATCCCCTCGGGTTCGATGATGCCAACCTTATTGGTTGGGGATTTCATCTTGGTTGAAAAGTTTGCTTACGGTTTAAAAGATCCAGTGACTCGCACCACTTTAGTACCAACCGGTCATCCAGAACGGGGTGATGTGGCGGTCTTTAAATATCCTCAAGATCCCCGCGTTGACTATATCAAACGTGTGGTGGGTTTACCGGGCGATCGTATCATTTACCGTAATAAACAATTGTTTATTCAAGAAAAATGTGAAAAAGAGCCTTGCCCAGAGTTGCGCCCTGTACCCTTAGACTTTGAGGTTTCTGGACGCTTTAAGCAAGGCTTAATGCCACTTGAAAATTATCGAGAGCAGTTAGCCGAGGTCAATCACGAAATATTGATTAACCCTGCGGCTCCTGACCGAGTGCACTCCTTTTACCAGCAGCCAGGGACTGCTAAAGATGAGTGGATCGTACCTGAAGGGCACTATCTGGCTTTTGGAGACAACCGAGACAACAGTATGGATAGTCGTTACTGGGGCTTTGTGCCAGAACATAATTTGGTAGGTAAAGCGGTCGCGATCTGGATTAGTTTCGAGTTTGAGCGTGGTAAAGATTCATTTTTGCCAACATGGATCCCAACTGGGGTTCGATTTAATCGCATTGGCGCGATCAAGTAAAAGGGTCATGATGAATAGCAACAATCAGGAACGCCTGCAGCGCATCATTGGTTACCAATTTGAAGATGCTAATTTGTTGACGTTGGCTTTGACTCATCGCAGTGCTGGAGGCATTCACAACGAACGTCTCGAATTTTTAGGTGATGCGGTATTAAGTTGGGTGATTGCCGAAGAACTGTATCAGCGTTTTCCTAAGGTTTCTGAAGGCGATCTGAGTCCAATGCGCTCTACTTTAGTGAAGGGGAAAACTCTCGCAGAGTTAGCGCGTAGTTTTGAATTAGGCGAGTATATTAAATTAGGCCCCGGTGAATTAAAGAGTGGTGGCTTTCGTCGTGAATCGATCTTAGCCGACGCAGTTGAAGCGATCATTGGTGCGGTGTATTTAGATAGTGACCCCCAAACCGTGAAGCAATTGCTCCTGAGTTGGTACCAACCTCGTTTAAATAAAATAGAGCCGGGTTTGAGTCAAAAAGATCCGAAGACGCGCTTGCAAGAAATTTTGCAATCTCGTAAGCAAGCTTTACCTGATTATCAAGTGGTTGAGATTAAGGGGGAAGCACATAACCAACAATTTACCGTGAGCTGCAGCGTGGCTGGTTTAGATAAACCGATTATTGGCACCAGTACCAGTCGACGCAAGGCCGAACAAGTTGCCGCAGAATTGGTATTGGAGCATTTACGATGAACTATGATACGCGCTGTGGTTTTGTGGCAATTGTTGGTCGACCGAATGTGGGTAAATCAACCTTGCTGAATACCCTGTTGGGTCAGAAAGTCAGTATTACCTCTAAAAAACCTCAGACCACCCGGCATCGAATTTTAGGTATCGATACTCATGATATCTATCAAACTATCTTTGTAGATACGCCAGGCTTACATATCGAAGAGCAACGCGCGATAAATCGTTTGATGAACCGCGCCGCAACCAGCTCTTTGGGGGATGTGTCGATGGTGATTTTTGTGGTTGAAGGCACTAAATGGACCGCCGATGATGAATTAGTTCTGGGTAAATTGCGGCATTTAAAAGTGCCTGTCGTGCTGGCGATTAACAAGGTGGATAACGTTCAAGATAAAGAATTGCTGTTCCCACATATGCAGGCGATGAGTGAGAAATATTCGTTTTCTCATATTTTGCCTATCTCTGCTAAACAAGCCAAGAATGTTGAGCAGCTGCGCGAGTGGGCGCAACAGGCGCTTCCGGAAAACGTGCACTTCTTTCCCGAAGACTATATTACGGACCGCTCTTCGCGTTTTATGGCTGCCGAAATTGTGAGAGAGAAGTTAATGCGGTTTACTGGTCAAGAGTTGCCCTATTCCACTACTGTGGAGATTGAGCAGTTTAAAATGCAAGAGAATGGGGTTTACCAAATTAACGCACTTATTTTGGTTGAGCGGCCCAGCCAAAAACGAATGATTATCGGGAATAAAGGCGAAAAGCTAAAAACCATTGGTAAAGAAGCGCGATTGGATATGGAAAAATTGTTTGATAACAAAGTATTCCTTGAGATGTGGGTGAAGGTTAAATCTGGTTGGGCTGATGACGAACGAGCCTTGCGTAGTTTAGGTTACGGAGACGACTAAGTTTTGTCAGAGTTAGCGCTTAGCCCCGCGTTTGTGCTGCATACTCGACCCTACCGTGAAACCAGTTTATTGGTTCAGTTGTTTACCCTGGAACAAGGGAAAATTAGTGTGGTGGCCAGAGGGGCGAGGGCAAAGCGTTCTCGCTGGCGGGCTATCTTACAACCCGCAGTTCCTTTACTGGTGGGGTTTTCGGGAAAGACGGAGTTAGCTAATTTAACTCAGGCGGAAGCGACCAACTTGGCTTTTCCATTATTTGGTGAGCATCTATATAGCGCTTTGTACTTAAATGAGTTGTTATATTACTTGCTGGAGGAAAAAACTGCTTATCCTCGTTTGTATCAACAATATCAGCAGAGTTTACTGGCATTGGCGAAGCAACAACCTTTGGAGGCGAGTTTACGTCGCTTTGAATTACAGTTGATCGCCGAACTCGGCTTTGCTTTAAGTGAACCAAGCGGTTTTATTCAAGGTCAAAGTTATCAATATCGTCTCGAGCAGGGATTTATTGCTAGCCCATTGGCTCCTGTGAACGCTGGATTTAGTTATCAAGAAGTGCTGATGTTGCTGAGCTTTGATGCTCAGCAGGCAGAACATTTGGCCTGTGCTAAACGCTTTTGTCGTATCGTCATTGCACAATTACTTAATGGACGTGAATTGACTAGTCGTGCATTATTTAAACAAATTAAAACAACCAATAAAGCGGTTCGTTAACCGCATTGTTGAATAAGGAAAGCTCGTGAGTGAAATATTATTAGGCGTTAACGTCGACCACATCGCTACTTTACGTCAAGCCCGTGGAACCACTTATCCCGATCCTGTATTAGCAGCGGGTATCGCTGAAACCGCAGGCGCCGATGGGATCACCATTCACTTGAGAGAAGATCGCCGGCATATTATTGATCGTGATGTGGCGATCATGAGCCAAACGGTGCAAACCCGACTTAATTTAGAAATGGCTGTGACCGATGAAATGATTGAAATAGCCTGCCAGCATAAACCGCATTTTGTCTGCTTAGTTCCTGAAAAACGTGAAGAACTGACCACGGAAGGGGGGCTGGATATAGTCGGCCAGCTTGAGAAAATTACCGCCGCTGTGGAAAAATTGACAGAAGCAGGCATCCTCGTTTCATTATTTATCGATGCCGATGATGAACAGATTGATGCAGCTGTTGCCTCAGGCGCACCTTTTATTGAACTGCATACGGGTCACTACGCCGATGCTGCAACGGAGTCGGCGCAGCAAGCGGAGCTTAAAAAAATTGCAGCGGCAGCGAGTTACGCCAGTGATAAAGGCCTGAAAGTGAACGCAGGTCATGGCTTGCATTATCACAACGTATTGCCGATAGCCGCTATGCCTGAAGTTATTGAGCTAAATATTGGTCACGCCATTATTGCTCGCGCGGTGTTAGTCGGCATGAGTGAAGCGGTTCGTGAAATGAAAGCCTTAATGGTGCAAGCTCGTAGAGCGGAAGCTTAATTAGTGGCAATTGTTGGTTTGGGCACCGATATTGTGCAAGTGGCTCGAATTGCGCAGAGCAAGCAGTTGGCGGGTTTAGCGAAGCGCATTCTCACGCTTGCCGAGTATCAACGTTTTGAAAACACGCATGCCGCAGAACGCTTTTTGGCGAAACGTTTTGCAGCCAAAGAAGCCGCTGCAAAAGCTTTGGGGACTGGGATTGCCAACGGAGTTGGTTTCCAGCAGATTGAAGTTAGTAACGATGCCTTAGGCAAACCGGTACTGCAATTTTATGGGGCGGCCTTAGCGTTAGTTGAACAGTTAGGGGTCACCAGCCAATTTATTAGTATTAGTGATGAACGTGAGTACGCCGTTGCGACGGTAATTTTGGAGCGTTAAGTTTTGGAGAAAAAAATTGATTGAGCGATATCGAGTACAGCTAGATTTATTCGGTTTGATGAAACTCATGGCCTTAGTTGGTTTTGGGGTCGGTATTATTGCTGGTTTAGCCTTAGTGATTTACACCTTAAGCCAAGGGGGGAATGTAATTCAGGTGTTGCTTCCTATGATTATCTCTCCCTTTAGCAATGCTTTGGTGACGGCTATTTTTGGGCTGGTGAGTTACCCTTTTTACAATTGGTATTGTAAGCGGAATCGCGGCCAAATATTGACCGGGCGTTTCCTAAAAGATCAACAAAGTCAAACCGATATTTAACCAATAAAAAAGGTTCATCGCGGCTTTCCGGGGAAGGCCGCTTTTATCTTCATAAAGAAGTAATCCGTATCTCGATACCCATAGCCCATTCTTTTGATTAGCTTGATCTTATTATTAATCCCTTCCAGGGTGCATGTATTTAAGTGATATAAAGCCGAAGACACTATCCCATGAAGGTACGGTTTCAGCTTTCTAGCAAAGTTTATGAGTGGCTTTACTCCGCTTTCATGGACTTGTTGCCACCATATTCCCCAAAGGTCTTTGGCTTGTTTTTCCGAGTCGCAGTACCAGAGTTCCTTGAGCTGAGCACCAAGTAAATGGGTCACCATTAAGTCACGGTTAACCGCGAGTATTTCATCCAGATAGCTTTGTTGCTTGGTATTTAAATTCTCTCTATTTTTCAGTAGTACCCAGCGTGAGCGCTTGACCCAACGCCGTGCACTTTTGTCATCTTTTAGTTGGTTGGCTTGATCTACACGAACTCTATCCATAACCTCTCGACCAAACTTAGCAACGACATGAAAGAGGTCATAGACAATACGAGCATTTGGACAATGAGCTTGAACCTCAAGGTCAAAAGCGGTGTTCATATCCATTGCCACAACTTCGATATTTTGAGCATGTTCTCCAAGCATCTCAAAGAAGGGACGTATGTCTTTGCGACTTCTACCTAGACCAATCCAAAGTACTTGATGTGTTTGTGCATCTGCGATAACAGTGGCGTAACAATGGCCCTTGAATATGGCAAACTCATCCATGACCAGTTGACGCAAACGCCCCCAAGGAACCTCAGGTACGACACGCTTGAGACGTTGCTTATCTATTTCTTTGATGGTGTGCCAGTGCACTCCAGTAAGCTCTGAAATGTGTTTGATGGGTAGCAATGGTAATAGATTATCAATGTAATCAATCAGCCGATTAGTGAGGCGAGAATATGGCTTAACCCAAGAAATAGACTCAGTCTTGATACCACAATTTGAACACTTGATGCGCCGAGTCTGAACGAGTAACTCAACGGGTGTACCTAGCATCATCGCATCCTTAAGCGTTCGCCACTGAGTGTCATGAATAGAGTCAGAAACTTGACCACAAGAACAGTATGCAGCGGTATTAGGAATTAAGGTGATAGAGATTAATGAGTCATTTTTATAAGACTTTACGATCTGAAAGCCTTCCCAGAATGACGATAGAAAAGTATTATTCGGCATGAAAACGGTAGTTTGTGAAAGGTTGTGTTTGGCGATGTAACCTTACCACTAACTACCGTTTTTGTTTTCAGTTCCCGCTAATCTGCAAAGAACCATAAAAAAGCCGCATCTTGTAAGTTGCGGCTTTTTATATATTGAATATCGATTTAAGCGAATGCCGCCATCAGTTGTTCGGCAGCTTGTTGGACTTTCTCTATCTCATCATTTAATTCGAGTAATTCAGGTTCCACTTGCTTAACATCATTATGCTGGCGTAAGTTTTCTTCGATAGTCGCACTCAGGTTTTCAAGCCGCAAACAACCACTGTAAGCACATCCTCCGCGAAAGCGGTGGATGACCGCAATAAATTCACTGCAACTGATCTGCTGTGCCAAAATTAGCTCGATGTTACTCTGCATTTCGGGAAAGCTTTGCTGCAACATATTCAGCATATCGATGGCTAAAGCTTGATTATTATTCGATCGCTGCATGGCGAGTTTCCAGGAAAGGCTCGCATGTTCGAATTCAACAGTAGAGCTCAGCTGTTTAGAGGATTCCAAGGGTCTATCTGTGATGACTCTGGCGTTGGGTTGCCAACGGTGAATCACTTGCTCTAAAGACGATTCGTCGATTGGCTTTGCCAGATAATCATCAATCCCTTGACGCAGTAATTGGGCCTTTTCTCCATTTAAGGCGTGGGCTGAAACTGCAATAATTGGCGTTTCTTGATTTTTACTCTGTTGACGGATTTTTTGGGTAGCGCTAATTCCATCGAGGATCGGCATCTGAATATCCATTAAGATCAAGTCATAAGCCTGGGTTTCGGTACGGGTAATTGCTTCAAGGCCATTGCTGCAGGTATCCACCTCTGTCACGAGTTCATGCAGCATTGCGGAAATGAGTTTTAAGTTGGCGGCGTTATCGTCTACAGCTAATACTCTTAGTATCAACTTGGCGCGTGATAGCGAAGGCATGGGGGCCAGTATTGGCGGGTGATCGGTATGTTGATCGACTAGGGCCTGCGCTAATTTACGGTGGTTCACAGGCTTACTGATACAGTGCTTGGCTCCTGCATCTGTAATGCGTTGATGAATATCGGGGTCGCTGCTATTTATCAATACAATGACTTGGTCGCAGTGCTGTTTAGCTTGCTTGATTTTGCTCAGAAGTGGTTTTAAGTCTTGCCAATCACTATGACCAATCAAGATACTGGCATAGTGTTGTTGCAGGGCTTGCTGCCATTGTGGTTGGTCGGTGGCTTTATTGAATGACAGTTGCCATTGTTGACTCAAGCTTTGAATCACTTCTTGGCTCACCGGATGAGGTTCATAAAGCAATACCGATAGCTGCCCTAAAGCCTGCATCGGCAGCGGTGCCCCTAATACCATGTCGGTTAATTCTAGGTGGATATTAAAGGTGAACTCCGAGCCTTGCTCTGGTTCAGAGCTGAGTCGGATATCGCCCCCCATTTGTTGGACTAGTTTTTGAGTAATCACCAGACCTAGACCTGTACCGCCATATTCGCGGTTAATACTAGTATCGGCTTGTTTAAAGGCTTGGAATAATTGTGACTGTTGTTCCTTAGAGATCCCAATACCACTATCTCGAACGCTGGCGTGCAATACCACTTGCTGGCCTTGTTGTTTCGCCAAACCAACACTAACGGTAATTTGTCCTTTATGGGTAAATTTAATGGCATTACCCAGTAAGTTGGTAAATACCTGCTGTAAACGTAATGGGTCACCACGCAGGCCGTCGGGGACGTTAGGCTCGATCAGTAAATTTAGTTCTAACTTTTTGTCTTGGGCGCTTGGCCCTAACAATGTTAAAACTTCGTTTAGCGTATCGTGTAAATTAAACTCGGTACGGTCAAGTTTTAATTTGCCAGCCTCAAGCTTAGAAAAATCAAGGATATCGTTAATGATTGCCAATAGGTTATTCGCTGATTTCTCAATGGTGAGTAGATAATCAGCTTGGTTATGATTTAAAGATGTTTTCAGCAACTGTCGGGCAAAACCGATCACTCCGTTTAACGGGGTTCGTAGCTCATGACTCATATTGGCGAGGAATTCCGATTTGGCTTTAGCGGCTTGTTGCGCTTCTTTCTTCGCGATATCGAGTTCAATATTTTGAATTTCAATTTGTTCTAAGGTTTCTCGTAAATCGCTAGTGGCTTGATCAATACTTTGATGCATCTCCTCGTGGTATTCGGCAAGTGATTTTGCCATCGAATTAATGCCGTGTTTGAGCAAACCTAGTTCACCAGTGTAACTTCCTTCAACCCGCGCATCTAAACGGCCTTGGCGGATCCGGTCAACAATATTCACCATGTTGGTGATGGGCTGGGTGACTTGCTTACTTAATTGGAACGCAAATAAAACACTGATCAATACGCCAAACAGAACGATGAAAAGTGCGACGGTGGTGTCGCGAAACTGTAACAATAATGCTCGGTCTTTATTGTATTGCATCGAGATATAACCGAGTAATTCGGGTTTCCCATCGGCAAAGGCGGCGAAGCTGCCTTCAGCTTCGGCCCAAATTGGGGCCCGGAGGATGATTTTATCCGGATAAATTTCGACTTGGGTAGATTGTGGCAAGGGCAGTTCGGGATCGCTTTGCAACAATCGAATATTACGATGGTAATTACTGGTAACAAATAATTGGTTATGTTTATCGTAAACGGCGATGCTTTTAATTAAAGGCGACATTTTTCGGTGGGTGACGCTGATTAGTGATTTTACTCGCTCTCGATTATAACGACTTAAGCCCACTTCGCTGGCGATAGCTAAGGGCTCAATAACGTTAACTCCCTGTTCAATCACGAAGCTATCTAATTGCTGATTACGATTAAACGTAAAGTAGCTAGCAAGCAAAATTCCCACAATAAGTGTGGGGATAATGGTAAGAATATATACGCGGGCACGTAAGCCATACTTGGTCATAAACGTTTCTTATGGGAAAATGACATGGTTCCAATCGGCTATGATGACATAAGCCCATCTCTTTTTGTATTCACTGGTAAAATAAGTCTCTTCTATGGCGCAATTTTTTAAAGCAAAACCCAAGACCACCTCTCTCAAGAGGATCGATGATTGTCAAGTCGAGCAATTAGATCATCACTTACACGGCATTGTAAGAGCGGGGCGGCAAACTTACTTTGTGCCCAATACGTTGCCCGGTGAGCGAGTCAATATTTTTCCGAGCCATAAGTCTGGGCCAGCAAAGCTAATCAAACGACTCAAGGACAGCGCACAGCGTATCTCGCCAATTTGTCAGTTTTATCAACAATGCGGTGGTTGTAGTGTCCAACATTTGGACGCGGCCACACAGCGGCAGTATAAACAAAGAGCGGTGGCGCAGTTGATTTCGCGATTGTCGGGCTACCCAGAGATGACAGCGCTGGAACTATTGAGTGGCGATGATTGGCATTATCGCAGAGTAACTCGGCTGAGCACTTGGTATGATAAGTCTCTTGGTTGGCAGCTTGGTTTTAGACAAAAAGGCAGTCAACAATTGGTGACCATTAGTGATTGTTTGGTATTGAGTAAGAACTTGTCGGTTTTACTCGAGCCTTTACAGGCTTTACTTAAAGGCTGGCCCAAAAATGTCGGCTTGGGTCATGTTGAGTTGATTGATTGCGAACCCAAGGTGGTTTGTCGGGTGCGCTTAACGAAGCCTTTAGCTGCAAAGTGGCAAACTCAATTACTGGCAATCGCTGAGCGTTTTAATTTTGCGATGCTGCTTACCGAAGCCGAGCAGCATACTTGGCTCACTGGCGAGCAAGCTTATTATACTTTGCATGACCAGCAGCTTGATTTAGCCTTTCACCCCGGTGATTTTATTCAGGTGAACGTCACTATCAATCAGCTGATGATTAATAAAGCCTTGGCTTGGCTAAAGCTTAAACCACAAGATGTAGTGCTCGACCTATACTCTGGTATCGGGAATTTTAGTTTGCCTTTGGCGCAACGAGCGAAACAAGTGATTGCTATCGAGGGCGTTCCTGCGATGAGTCAGCGGGTGATGGATAACGCCAAGCGTAATGGCTTAATGAATATCAGTGCCTACTGTGGGGATTTGGAACAGCCCGAGACAGCCAAGTTTTGGCAATCGAGAGCAGTCACCAAAGTACTTCTTGATCCGGCCCGCGCGGGAGCAAAACAGGCCATAACTCAGGTTGCCAAGCTTGGCCTAAGCACCGTAGTATATGTGTCATGTAATCCTGCAACCTTGGCCAGAGATGCCAAGGTGCTAAAAGAAGCTGGCTATAAAATGGTTAAGCTCGCGGTTGTTGATATGTTCCCTCAGACAGAGCATATCGAGACAATGGCTCTGTTTGAACGTTAACTTTAACAAGATAAAAGTGGTCAGCGACCAAAATAAGGAACAGTAGTGTTATGGTCTCGGTGAGAGAAACGCATCTTAATCAACAGTTGTTGTTTGATGAAAATCAATGGGTAGAAAGCCTTGGCATTGCGCTTGAAGACCAGCAGCATTTATTTGGCTCCACTAATTTTTATCGCGCTTTAGATGCCGAAAAAGAGCAGATCCATATCTGTCTGACGAAGGGCAAGGAGATGGTTGAGATCCTTGTAACACTCAACATGGATTTACCGACCTTGGAAGCTGCTTTGTTATTTCCTTTCGTGGATAGCGGCCTATTAAGCAAAGAGCAACTGCCGCAGTATTTTTCTGAAGAAGTGATTAAGTTGCAATTTGATGCTGCCCAAATGGATGCGATGAAGGTATTACATACCGGGCAAAATAAAAATTTATCTTCGACACAAATCGATAACGTGAGACGAATGCTGCTCGCGATGGTAGGCGATGTGCGAGCCATCGTGATTAAATTGGCAGAGCGGATCTGTTTTTTACGCGAAGTTAAAAATGAATCGGAAGAAGTTCGTGTATTGGCCGCAAAAGAAAGCAAAGATATTTACGCTCCGTTAGCAAATCGCTTAGGGATCGGTCAACTCAAATGGGAGCTTGAAGACTTTACCTTCCGTTATCTGCATCCCGATACCTATAAACAAATCGCGAAACAATTGGATGAAAAGCGGATTGCGCGCACACAATATATCGAAGACTTTGTTGCCAAATTACAGCAGGATATCGTAGCTTCCAGTATTAATGCCGAGGTGTATGGTCGACCCAAACACATCTATAGTATTTGGCGAAAGATGCAAAAGAAAGATTTGTCTTTCGACAAATTGTTTGATGTACGGGCGATTCGTATCGTGGCTGAGAAGCTACAAGATTGTTATGCCATCTTAGGCATCGTACATACTTCTTGGCATCATATTCCTAGCGAATTTGATGATTATGTGGCCAACCCTAAACCGAATGGTTATCAATCTATCCATACGGTGGTCATTGGTCCAGAAGGTAAATCTATCGAAGTACAGATCCGTACTCGGCAGATGCATGAAGATTCTGAACTCGGGGTTGCGGCGCATTGGAAATATAAAGAAGGCGGAACTGGTGGGCGCAGCGACTTCGAAGATAAGATTGCCTGGTTACGTAAGTTACTGGCTTGGCAGGATGATATCGCTGAAAATGGTGCGATGCTTGAAGAGTTACGTTCACAAGTATTTGATGACCGCGTTTATGTCTTTACCCCTAGTGGTGAAGTGATTGATTTGCCCGCTGGCTCAACACCGCTTGATTTTGCCTATTACGTGCATAGCCAAGTCGGTCATCGTTGTATTGGCGCTAAGATTGGTGGGCGGATTGTGCCTTTTACCTATCAATTACATACAGGTGAACAAGTTGAGATTATTACCCAAAAGGAATCGAGCCCTAGCCGTGATTGGCTCAATCCTAATCTAGGCTTTGTAAAGTCTTCTCGGGCGCGTAATAAAATTGCCACTTGGTTTAAGAAGCAAGATAAAGATAAAAACCTCTTGGCGGGTAAAGATTTACTTGAGGCAGAGCTCAATCGCTACGGTTTTAAAATGAGTGATATCGACCATTGTCTTGAGCGTTTCAATGTGAAAACTGTAGAAGATTTATTAGCCGCTATTGGTGCAGGTGATGTGCGACTGAATCAATTGATTCATTATTTGCAAGCGACGCTATATAAGCCTTCTGCGGAAGAACTCGATCGTCAAGCGCTGGAAACTATCACGAAGAAAGCCGAGCACCATGGACAGAAGAAGAAGCGGGCAAAAGACTCCATCGTGGTGGATGGCGTTGGCAATCTTATGACTCATATTGCTCGTTGCTGTCAACCGATACCCGGTGACTCAATTAAAGGCTTTATTACCCAGGGGCGTGGAATTTCAATTCATAATGTTGATTGTGAACAACTTGCTGAATTGCATAGTCGCACACCAGAACGTGTGATTGACGCGGTATGGGGCGAAAATTACTCGGGAGGTTATAACCTTACAATTCGCATTGTGGCGAACGATCGTAGTGGGTTGCTGCGGGATATTACCACCGTGTTGGCGAATGATAAGGTGAATGTTATGGGGATGCAGAGTCACTCTGACGTCAAGAGTCAGACGGCAACCATCGATATGGAAATTGAAATTTATAATCTCGATACTCTGTCTCGGGTATTGTCCAAAATAAATCAACTTAATCATATTATTGAAGCGCGGCGTTTACGCTAATCATCGAGGGCTATTTTCGCATCGTAGGATGTTGAAAATAGCCTCATTAACCAGAACTTTATGTAAGTGCTAGAGTGATGAATCGCCAGCGTTATCTGAAGCTATCGAAAATTTAAAATGAAAGGCTAATAATCCTTAGGAAATTTTGAACTCTATGCTGCAACGTCCTTATCGTATTGATACCTTACTCGCCATTATGGCGAAATTACGTGACCCCGAGTGTGGTTGTCCTTGGGATCTTAAACAAGATTGGCAATCTATCTTGCCACATACTGTAGAAGAGACTTACGAGGTGGTAGAAGCAATTCACCAAGCGCTGGATTCTGGTGATTTTGCTGAAGTAAAGTTAGAGCTTGGTGATTTACTGTTTCAGGTGGTGTACTACGCTCAGTTTGCTCAAGAGCAAGGAGACTTTGACTTTGCAGCAGTGGTTGATGGGATCTGTGAAAAATTGATCCGCCGTCATCCACATGTTTTTAATCAGCAACAAAAAATCCAATTGGATGATGCCCAGCTAAAAGTTAACTGGGAAGCCGAGAAAGTGCGAGAGCGGGCAAATAAGTCTCATCATCACGCACCAAGCGTGTTAGATGATGTGCCGCAAGCATTGCCAGCTTTGAGCCGAGCACAAAAGTTACAAAAACGCTGTGCTCATGTGGGGTTTGACTGGCCCAGCGTCGCTCCGGTGATCGACAAGGTTAAAGAAGAATTGGCGGAGGTCGAACAGGCTATCGACGAAAAACAGCGGCAGGATGTTGCCGAAGAAATTGGCGATTTGTTGTTTTCTTGCGTAAATTTGGCACGGGTTTGCGATTTTGATGCTGAAGCGCTGTTACGCCAAGCGAATCATAAATTTAGTCGAAGATTTCGTGGTGTAGAGGCTTTGGCAAGAAACCAAGGGCGGCAACTTGACAGCATGAGCCTGCAAGAGATGGATGCCTTGTGGGATAAAGTGAAAGAAAATTACAAAAATTGATTTACAACAAATACACTAAAACTTAGTCTTGATAGAGTGACATCGATTGTGGTGTTAAAGAGGCTTTGCTATACTATGCCCCCGTCCAAGTATCGCAGATACGCCCTTAACACATCCAACTTCTCAGGTTCGACATGACAACAAAATACATTTTCGTCACCGGAGGCGTAGTGTCCTCTTTGGGTAAAGGTATTGCCGCTGCATCGCTGGCTGCCATTTTAGAAGCTCGTGGTCTTAAAGTGACCATTATGAAGCTTGACCCATACATCAATGTAGATCCCGGTACTATGAGTCCGATCCAGCACGGCGAAGTATTTGTGACTGAAGACGGTGCCGAAACCGATCTAGATTTAGGTCATTATGAGCGCTTTATTCGTACCAAGATGACTAAGCGTAATAATTTCACGACGGGACGCGTCTATGAAGACGTGCTGCGTAAAGAGCGTCGTGGCGACTATCTAGGTGCTACCATCCAAGTCATTCCACATATTACCAATGCGATTAAAGAACGGATTGTCGCGGGCGGTGAAGGTGTTGATGTTGCTATTGTGGAAATTGGTGGAACGGTGGGCGATATTGAGTCACAACCGTTTTTAGAAGCAATTCGTCAGTTAGGCACTGAAATTGGTCGTGAACGCGCGATGTATATGCATTTGACCTTAGTGCCTTATTTGGGGGCGGCTGGTGAAGTAAAAACGAAGCCGACTCAACACTCAGTGAAAGAACTCCGTTCTATCGGTATTCAACCCGATATTTTGATTTGCCGGAGTGACCGAGCGATTCCAGCTAATGAACGCGCCAAAATCGCTTTGTTCACTAATGTACCCGATCGCGCAGTTATCTCGCTGAAAGATGTCGACAGTATTTACAAAATTCCCGCTTTGCTGAAGTCTCAGGGCTTAGATGCATTGGTCACCAATCGCTTTGGTATTGAATGTCCTGAAGCCGACTTAAGTGAATGGGAACAAGTCATTTACGAAGAAGCGAATCCAACGAATGAGATTGTGATTGGCATGATTGGCAAATATGTTGAATTACCTGATGCCTATAAGTCGGTGAATGAGGCCTTGAAACATGCCGGCCTTAAGAATCGCTTGAGTGTGAAGATTCAATATGTCGACTCTCAAGATCTAGAAGTAAAAGGACCTGAGGTCCTTAAAGACTTGGATGCTATTTTAGTGCCTGGTGGCTTTGGTGAGCGTGGTGTAGAAGGTAAGATTTTAGCTGCGCAATATGCTCGTGAAAACAACGTACCTTACCTTGGTATTTGTTTGGGGATGCAAGTCGCTTTAATTGAATACGCGCGGAATGTGGTTGGCTTGACAGATGCCCATTCTACCGAGTTTAATGCGGAATCATCGGCACCCGTGGTTGGGCTTATTACCGAGTGGATCGACGAAGATGGCAAACGAGAAACGCGGAATATTGATTCAGATTTAGGTGGCACAATGCGCCTTGGCTCTCAGCTTTGCCATTTAACTAAGGGCTCTAAAGTTGCAGAGTTGTACGGTAGTTTAGAAATTTATGAACGTCATCGCCATCGTTATGAGGTGAATAATACTTTGTTGCCAAAGATCACCAAAAAAGGTCTAAAAGTGACCGGCTTGTCGGCAGACAAGAAACTAGTGGAAATCATCGAAAACCCTGCTCATCCTTGGTTTGTTGCTTCACAGTTTCACCCTGAATTTACATCTACCCCGCGTGATGGACACCCATTATTTGCCGGGTTTGTGAAAGCCGCTGGCGAATTTAATAAAGCTCGCTAGTATCTACTAGCGAGTAGAGATTTTTAGAAAGTTTGTAGTTTATTAACTTATAGAGGAAATTAGTAATGTCTAATATCGTAAAAGTACTTGGTCGCGAAATCATGGATTCACGCGGTAACCCTACTGTAGAAGCTGAAGTTCATCTAGCTGATGGTTCTTTCGGTATGGCTGCTGCGCCTTCTGGTGCTTCAACTGGTTCTCGTGAAGCCCTAGAATTGCGTGATGGCGATAAAGCTCGTTACTTAGGCAAAGGTGTATTAAAAGCTGTTGCTGCTGTAAACGGCCCAATTGCTGAAGCATTAGTTGGTAAAGATGCTTTGGCTCAAGCTGAGCTTGACCAAATCATGATCGATCTTGATGGTACCGAAAACAAAGCTAAGTTTGGCGCAAACGCTATTCTAGCGGTTTCTTTAGCGGCTGCTAAAGCTGCGGCAGCTTCTAAAAAAGTACCACTATACGCTCACATCGCTGACTTAAATGGTACTCCTGGTGTTTACTCTATGCCTCTTCCAATGATGAACATCATCAATGGTGGTGAGCATGCAGATAACAGCGTAGACATCCAAGAATTTATGATTCAACCCGTTGGTGCTGCAAACTTCCGTGAAGGCCTACGTATGGGCGCTGAAGTATTCCATAGCCTTGCTAAAGTACTTAAAGCTGATGGTCACTCAACTGCAGTTGGTGATGAAGGTGGTTTTGCGCCTAACTTGGCTTCAAACGAAGCGGCACTTGCAGCAATTAAAGTTGCGGTTGCAAATGCAGGTTACGAACTAGGTAAAGACATCACTCTAGCGATGGATTGTGCTGCATCTGAGTTCTACGACAAAGAAGCTAATATCTACGACCTTAAAGGCGAAGGTAAAAAATTCACTTCTGAAGAGTTCAACTTCTTCCTTAAAGATTTGACTGAACAGTACCCAATCGTATCGATTGAAGACGGTCTTGACGAGTCTGATTGGGATGGTTTTGCACACCAAACTAAACTTTTGGGCGACAAAATCCAATTGGTTGGTGACGATTTGTTCGTAACTAACACTAAGATCCTTAAGCGTGGTATCGACAATGGTATTGCTAACTCTATCCTGATTAAATTCAACCAAATCGGTTCTTTAAGCGAAACTTTGGCTGCTATTAAAATGGCGAAAGATGCTGGTTTCACTGCCGTTATCTCTCACCGTTCAGGCGAAACTGAAGATGCAACTATCGCTGATCTAGCGGTTGGTACTGCTGCTGGCCAAATCAAAACAGGTTCATTGAGCCGTTCTGATCGGGTTGCTAAATACAACCAATTGCTACGAATCGAAGAAGCACTAGGTTCAAAAGCACCTTACAATGGTCTTAAAGAAGTTAAAGGTCAGTAATATTAAGGCTTAACTCGGTTAAGCTTAATATGCTACTTTGATTATAAAATCCTCGCTTAGGCGGGGATTTTTTTAATGAATGTTGATGGCGAGGCTAAAGTGGAAGAGCGGCGAGCCGTTCTGAGCGTGTTGCTACTCTTTGTTAACTACGGGCAAGCAATTGCTACGAATCGAAGAAGCACTAGGTTCAAAAGCGCCTTACAATGGTCTTAAAGAAGTTAAAGGTCAGTAATATTAAGGCTTAACTTCGGTTAAGCTTAATATGCTACTTTGATTATAAAATCCTCGCTTAGGCGGGGATTTTTTTATATGAATGTTGACTCGAACCTCCATGGATCCCTAGTCGCAATTACGACTAGGGATTTTTTTGCCATTGAATTGGCTAAATCAACGCACTAAGAGTGGAGTAACAATCGGCTTTATGGGATTATCTAGCTCACGGAGGAATCATGCGTTCGTTTAAAATTCTGCTCATACTGCTCGTTATGTTATTACAGTACCAACTATGGTTTGGGAAAAATTCGCTTAACGATTATTTCGGCTTGCGAGAACAAGTTTCGAAACAGCTACTCGCTAATCAGGAGTTGAGCCAACGTAACGTTGTATTGCAGGCGGAGATTGCGGATTTGCGTAATGGTTTAGATGCCGTTGAGGAACACGCTCGAAACGAACTCGGTCTGATAAAACAAGGTGAAACCTTTTATCGAATCATTCCTTCCCCCGAACGGAACTAATCGCAGCCATTGAGTAGTTACTATTGATGAACTTTATATCGAAGCAATATATTGCATTGCTTCCTGCCGCGGGAATTGGTTCGCGAATGCAGGCGGATATTCCCAAGCAATACTTAAAGATTGGTCAGCAAACAATCTTAGAAACCACACTTGGTGTTTTCCTTTCTCACCCCGATATTGCGCGGGTGGTCGTGGTGTTGCACCCCGAGGACCAATGGTTTAAGCACTTAGCTATAGCCGCTTCTGATAAGGTTTTAACGGTGTTTGGTGGAGAAGAAAGAGCCGATTCGGTATTGGCTGGGCTGGGGGCTATCGATGAGAATGCTTGGGTTTTGGTACACGATGCCGCTCGGCCATGTATTACTCATCAAGATATTAGCAAGTTAATTCGCCATGTAGAGTTACACGCCGATGGCGCTATTTTAGCCACTCCAGTACGCGATACCATGAAACGCGCCGCTTCAGGTAAAGTTGAGCATACCGTTTCCAGGGAGCAGCTTTGGCATGCATTAACGCCACAAATGTTTCAAGTCGCGCCATTAAAACAATGTCTCTCTCAAGCCTTAAAAGCTGGGGTTCAGATTACTGATGAAGCTTCGGCCATGGAATGGGCGGGTCAGTCGGTGAGCATTGTGGTTGGTCGAAGCGATAATATAAAAGTGACTTGCCCTGAAGATTTAGCGTTAGCCGAGTGGTATGTCAGTCAACAACTTAATAAAGAGGAAACCGCGTGAGCATCCGCATTGGGCACGGCTTTGATGTACATAAATTTGGTGGACCAGGACCATTGATGGTTGCAGGTGTTGCCATTCCTTATCCACAGGGTTTTGTCGCCCACTCTGATGGTGATGTTGCTTTGCATGCTCTCTGCGACGCATTACTGGGTGCTTTAGCCTTAGGTGATATTGGCCATCATTTCCCCGATAATGACCCCGCTTATGCAGGGATTGACTCGCGTATTTTACTGCGTCAAGTGATGGCGGAGGTGAGCCAGCGCGCTTATAAACTCGGTAATCTTGACCTAACAATTGTTGCACAAGCGCCTAAGATGGCGCCTCACATTGAAATGATGCGTCAAAACATTGCCGAGGATCTAAATGTGGATATTGACCGCGTGAATGTAAAAGCCACCACTACTGAAAAGCTCGGTTTTGAAGGGCGAAAAGAAGGGATTTCTAGTCATGCAGTTGTGTTATTGGAGGCTTGTTAAGTGAGCAATTATTCACAAGTTATCTCTGAGTTTAATTTTCTGCATGGCCAACCTACTGGCACTGGTTTGTTAAAGCAACAAGCCGTCGATTTTCGGGTTGATGAGGTGCTGCCGTTTGAATTTAGCGGTGATGGCGAGCACATGTTGGTTCAAATCGAAAAAACAGGAGAGAACACCGCTTGGGTTGCCAAGATGCTCGCGGAAGCTTGCCAAGTAAGCCCTAAAGACGTGAGCTACGCGGGTTTAAAGGACCGTCATGCGGTTACCCGTCAATGGTTTAGTATCCAATTGCCTGGAAAATCCAATATTGAGTTGGCCGAAGATTTGGGCTCGGGCGTGAAAGTTATCGCGATTGCTCGTCATAATCGTAAGCTGAAACGGGGGGCTTTGTCGGGGAATAACTTTGTGATCCGTCTGCGTGATGTTTCCGACATCGAGCAAGCTATGGCCCGGGCTAAGTTAGTCTCAAAGATGGGCGTTCCAAATTATTTTGGCTCACAGCGCTTCGGCCGGGGAGCAGGGAATATTGATAATGCTTTGGCGATGTTTACAGGCAAACGGATTAAAAACCGTGAAAAACGCAGTATGTATTTATCAGCGGCGCGCAGTTTAGTGTTTAATCATGCGATTAGCCAACGCATTGAGCAGCAGTTATTTAATCAAATACTCGATGGCGATGTGATGAAGTTTGCTACGAGCAATGCTTATTTTGTGGCTGAGCAAGCAGAGTCAAGCATCGTAGAGCGTTTTCAGCAAGGGGAAATAGAGTTATCGGCGCCCATGGTTGGCAAAGGGGAGCTGGTATCTTTAGATAAGGCTTTGGCATTTGAAAGTGCGGTGCTTGCCGCCTACCCAGACATTGTGGCGGGTTTGGCTGAAGCTGGCTTGAAAATGGAACGTCGCGCTATAGCATTACGGCCTAAAGAATTTAATTATCATGCTGAAGGTAACGATTTAGTTCTGAGCTTTTTTTTAACGGCGGGGAATTACGCTACAAGTATTCTTCGAGAAATTGTTAATTGCGAGGGCGATGATAATGACCATATTAGTGAGTAATGATGATGGTGTATATGCTCCAGGGATCCACTGTTTAGCAGAGGCCTTACAAAGTATCGCTCCAGTGATGATGGTTGCCCCAGATCGAAATTGCAGTGGTGCTAGTAACTCATTGACCTTAGAAAATCCTTTACGGATCGTTGAGCTGGAAAATAATATTATTTCGGTAAAAGGAACGCCGACCGATTGTGTGCACTTCGCGATCAATGAGCTGGTTGATGAGTTGCCTGAGCTCGTGGTATCAGGGATAAATGAAGGTGCAAATCTGGGCGATGATGTATTGTATTCGGGGACTGTCGCGGCAGCCATGGAAGGTCGCAATTTAGGTTTGCCTGCCATTGCGGTCTCATTGGTTGGTAGCGAAGGAAAGCACTATGAGAGCGCTGCAGCAATCAGCTTGAAATTGGTCAAACAACTCCGTCAACAGAGTTTACCCAGTAATCAAATTTTAAATGTTAATGTTCCTGATTTGCCTTTAAGTCAAATAAAGGGCATAAAAGTAACTCGTTTAGGAAGTCGTCACCGTGCAGAAATGATGGTTAAACAACAAGATCCGCGAGGGCACGATATATATTGGTTAGGTCCTCCGGGAGCCATGCAGGATGCTGGTGAGGGAACCGACTTTGCCGCCATTGCGGCAGGCTATGTATCGATAACCCCACTTACCATCGACATGACGGCACACGCATATTTGGACTCACTCGATATGTGGATCAAGGATTGGGAGGCACTGTAATGCAATTTGGCGAAAGCCCTCATAGTTTGAAGTTAGTGAATCAACTGCGCCAACACGGCATTAGTAATCGCGAGGTACTTAGCGCCATCGCCAAACTCCCTCGTCAGTATTTTATCGATGAAGCTTTAGCTCATCAAGCTTGGGACAATACCGCTTTACCAATTGGTCAAGGGCAAACTTTATCTCAGCCTTACATCGTGGCGAAAATGACCGAGTTGTTGCTAGAAGCAAAGCCGAAAAAAGTATTGGAAATCGGGACCGGCTCGGGCTATCAAACCGCGGTATTAGCGGCTCTGGTTGAGCAAGTTTATTCGGTAGAACGGATCAAAACTTTACAGTTTCAAGCTAAGCGTCGTCTCAAACTACTCGATTTACATAATGTAGCGACAAAGCATGGTGATGGCTGGCTGGGGTGGGCAAGTAAGGGGCCTTTTGATGCGATTCTGGTGACGGCCGCAGCAACCGAGGTGCCACAAGCACTGGTGGAGCAGTTAAATGTTGGTGGGCGGATGATTATTCCAGTTGGCGCGCAACAGCAACAGCAAACTTTATTGTTGATCGAAAAACAGGTACAGGGTTACAGCGAGCGCTGTTTAGAGCCAGTACGTTTTGTCCCTCTTGTGAATGGTGAATTAGCGTGAAGATATTTAGTCATTTATATGACCGAGTGATGTTGTGGTCAGAGCATAAACATGCAGTTCGCTATCTTTGTAGCATGAGCTTTATCGAATCAGTTTTCTGGCCAATCCCGGTGGATGTGATGTTAGCACCGATGGCATTGTCGCAACCATACAGGGCTTGGCGCTTTGCCTTATTGGCCACTATCTTTTCAGTACTCGGAGCCGCTTTGGGTTACGGCTTAGGGCAGTTTTTCTATGAACCACTGGTCGCTCCGTTGGTGAAGTCAGTCGGTTACCAAGATAAAATGGAGGTTGCTTTTCGTTGGTTTGAGCATTGGGGAGTATTGGTGGTGTTTGTCGCTAGTTTTACGCCAATCCCCTATAAAGTATTTACTTTAACAGCTGGTATATTGAATATGGCTTTCGTTCCATTCTTACTTATTTCATTCATTGGCCGTGGGATGCGCTTCTATTTGGTGGCCGGGCTGATGAAGTGGGGCGGCAAGAGAATGGAAGAACAACTGCGGAAATACGTTGAATTATTGGGTTGGTTGGTTATTGTGTTAGCAGTGGTTGCCTATTTACTATTACGTTAATTAGATGAAAACATTGCAGTATCTCATTTTCTTCATTTCGCTTAGCCTGTTATTTGGCTGTAGTCGAGAGGGCGCGCCAGCGCCAGTGAGTGATGCTGGAATTTACAATGCTGATAATCATGGGGTCTTAAATTCTACTCGCTATACCGTTAAGCAAGGAGAGACTCTTTACTCCATTGCATGGCGAGCTGGGCTTGACCCCAAAGTTTTAGCAAAAAGAAACAATATCTCAGCTCCGTATACAATCTTTGTAGGTCAAACTATTAAATTGAAATCTAACGGAGTTAAGTCCGGTAAGGCTAAACCAAGCAAGCATAAAACAGCGCAAGCGCAAGTCAAATATGTTAATGAATCGTCAAAAAAACTTGAATCAACGTCAACAAAGGCATACGCTAAAAACTCGACCAAGCGTGTAACCAAGGCTCCAACGAAAGCTGCTAAAGGCTGGGTTTGGCCTACAAAGGGTAGAATTATCAAAGGCTTCTCAACTAAAGCCAATGGTAATAAGGGACTCGATATTGGTGGCAAGCAAGGTCAGAAAGTAGTAGCGTCAGCGTCAGGCAAAGTGGTTTATGCAGGGAGCGCGTTAAGAGGTTATGGAAAACTTATAATTATAAAACACGATGACGATTACTTAAGTGCTTATGCACATAACAGTCGTTTAAGAGTGAAGGAAAAACAGCAAGTAGTAGTAGGACAACATATCGCTGATATGGGGGATACAGGGACAACTGATACGCGATTACATTTTGAGATCCGTTTCAAAGGAAAGTCGGTCGATCCAACAAGGTTTCTACCGACACTCTAGCCTAGATTGCACACAATAATAATTAGCAATCAGGTCTGTTCAGGGAGGCTATGCTATGACTCAAGCAAAAACTGCTGTAAAGCTAAAAAGTGTTTCAACGACAGGTAATACTAAGGTTGAACGTACCGCTGAAAAAGATGACATCATGCAAGCCGATGTCTCCAAGAGTTTAGATGCGACTCAGCTCTATCTTGGTGAAATTGGTTTCTCTCCACTATTAACTGCAGAGGAAGAAGTTTTATACGCACGACGAGCGCTGCGTGGTGATGAGGCCGCTCGTAAACGAATGATCGAAAGTAACTTACGTTTAGTGGTTAAAATTGCTCGCCGTTATAATAACCGTGGTTTAGCGTTATTAGACTTGATTGAAGAGGGTAATCTGGGATTGATTCGAGCGGTAGAAAAGTTTGATCCGGAACGCGGGTTTCGTTTCTCGACTTACGCAACTTGGTGGATCCGTCAAACCATTGAACGTGCCATCATGAATCAAACTCGTACCATTCGTTTGCCGATTCACGTGGTAAAAGAACTGAATGTTTATTTACGTACAGCACGTGAGTTAGCTCATCGTTTAGATCATGAACCAACCGCAGAAGAAATTGCCGAGACTCTCGACCGTCCCGTTGAAGATGTGACTAAGATGCTGCGTTTGAACGAACGTATTAGCTCTGTGGATACACCAATTGGCGGAGATAACGATAAAGCCTTGCTCGATATCATTTCTGATGAAAATGATCACGGTCCAGAGCATCGAACCCAAGACGATGATATGAAAAATAGCATTGTTGGCTGGTTAGGTGAGCTGAATAGTAAACAGCGTGAAGTATTGGCGCGCCGTTTTGGCTTACTCGGCTATGAAGCATCGACTTTAGAAGATGTAGGACGCGAAATTGGCCTTACCCGGGAACGGGTTCGACAAATTCAGGTGGAGGCATTGCGTCGTTTACGGGATATTTTGTCATTACAAAATTTGTCGATAGACGCTTTATTTAAAGTCTAATATTTTATCGTTTGAATAAAAAAGGAAGCTTCGGCTTCCTTTTTTGATTGAGTTTTATTTGAGCACTAAAGATTAGTGACTCGTTTGTTGCTTGAGCATAAAGAGCAAGTCTAGGGCCGCTCGTGGTGACAGTTCATTGGGATCTAGCATTTTAAGTTGCTCAATAACTGGATGTTGTTGGGGGAGGGGGAGCTCAATGTTCAGTTGCTGTTCAAATGCTTGGTCTTGTGGCTGAGCCGGACTATCGTGTGGCACTGATGCTTCCAGTTGTGTTAGCTTTATTTTGGCCTTTGAGATCACCGATTGGGGGATCCCTGCCAAGGCTGCAACTTGTAAACCAAAGCTTTTGCTGGCTGCACCTTCTTGAACCTGATGCATGAATGCAATGGTGTCATGATGCTCTACAGCGTCTAAGTGAACATTGGCGACTGCGTCGATGAGCTTCGGTAATTGAGTGAGTTCGAAGTAATGGGTCGCGAATAAAGTTAAAGAGCTTATGTTGGCGAGTTGTTCGGCAACAGCCCATGCTAAGGACATTCCATCATAAGTGCTAGTTCCGCGACCAATCTCATCCATGAGGACCAGACTATGGGGGGTCGCATTGTGTAAAATATTAGCGGTTTCGGTCATTTCAACCATAAATGTAGAACGCCCACTCGCTAAGTCATCAGATGCGCCAATTCGAGTGAAAATTCGGTCTATAGGGCCGATTTCGACACTATCTGCGGGTACATAGCTACCAATATAGGCCATTAAACTAATCAGCGCGGTTTGTCGCATATAGGTTGATTTCCCGCCCATGTTAGGGCCAGTCACAATCAATAATTTACGTTGCGGATTAAGTTGGACGGGATTAGCAATAAATGGCGTTTCGTTAACTTGTTCAACGACTGGATGGCGCCCACCTTGAATGTTGATACAAGCTTGTTGGACAAAACTAGGGCGAACGTAGTTTAAATACTCGGCGCGTTCAGCGAGGCAGCTAAGAACATCCAACTGTGCCAAAGCTTGGGCACTACGCTGTAATTCACTGATTTTTGGTAGCAGTAGATCTAATAATTGGTCATATAATTGTTTTTCAAGAGCAAGTGCTTTGCCTTGGCTGGAGAGTACTTTTTCTTCATGCTCTTTGAGTTCGGCAATAATGTAACGCTCCATATTCTTCAAAGTTTGACGACGAATATAGTGCTCCGGTACTTGGTCTGCATATAGGCGACTGACTTCAATATAGAAGCCGTGTACTCGGTTATAACCGATTTTTAAGTTGGCAATCCCGGTTTGCTCTCGCTCTCGTTGTTCAATTTGACGAAGGTAGTCATTGGCGCCGTCACTTAGATCTCGCCATTCATCAAGCTCCTGATTATAGCCTGCGGCTATTACCCCACCGTCACGAATTAACACTGGCGGATTATCGATCAGCGCTCGCTGTAATAGTTCCAGTAGTTCTGGAAAATCAGCAATGTCTTTAGCCAATGGTGCTAAAGCGACAGTTTGTTGTAAGTTGCTTTGTAATTCGGGCAAGATATTAAATGCATTGCGAAGTCTGGCCAGATCTCGAGGCCTCGCTGAGCGCAGCGCCAAACGCGCTAAAATTCGCTCAATATCTCCAATTGCTTTGAGCTGAGTTTGTAGTTGTCCGTATAAATCTGCTTGGATTAATTCGGCGATGCAATCTTGACGCACACGGACTTGAGCCTGATCTCTTAAGGGCTGATGCAGCCAACGATTTAGCAGCCGACTCCCCATTGCGGTTGCGCTGCGGTCTAATACTGCGCTGAGGGTGTGCTCTTGCCCGCCAGACAAATTACGGGTGAGTTCAAGGTTCTTACGACTAGCAGCATCGAGTTGAATAAATTGATTTTGCTTTTCGATGATGATCGTATTGATATGCGGTAAGGCGGTGCGTTGTGTATCTTGAACATATTGCATTAAGCAACCTGCGGCAGCTATCGCTAATGGGTATTCACTAACGCCAAAACCATCTAGGTGACGGGTACCAAATTGTAGGTTTAATATTTTTTGTGCGCTGGCAAGATCGTACTCCCACTCTCCGCGCCGACGTAGGCCTTTATTCGCTTGTAAGATCTCTACAAACTCAAAGTTATCGGGGTATAGTAGCTCAGAGGGCTTAAGTCTTTGCAACTCAGCTTGAAGCTGTTGTTCACCGCTGAATTGATTAATCACAAACCGGCCGCTGGCAATATCTAAATAGGCGAGTCCAATCTGCAGCTGTTGATTTACAACGCTTACCAATAGGTTTTCTTGCTTTTCTTCTAATAAAGCCTCATCGCTGACTGTGCCTGGTGTGATGATGCGAACCACTTTACGTTCTACTGGACCTTTACTGGTTGCCGGGTCGCCGATCTGTTCGCATATCGCGACCGATTCACCGAGTTGCACCAGACGGGATAAGTACGTTTCTACGGCATGATAGGGGATCCCGGCCATTGGTATTGGGTTGCCCGCAGATTGTCCTCGTTTGGTTAAGGAAATATCCATCAATTCAGAAGCACGCTTGGCATCTTCATAGAACAATTCATAGAAGTCACCCATCCGATAAAATAGTAAAATTTCGGGGTGCTGTGCCTTTAAGCTAAGGTATTGGCGCATCATCGGTGTATGTTTTTCTAGATTGATATCGGTCATTTCGGTCATCGAACTGCATAGTGAACTGGCTAAATGAAGCTGCAAGGATAAAAGTTGTGGCTGGATTAGGCAAAACTCTTTTACTAATTTATAGTGGAATAAACTTGATGCTGTATGAATAAACAGTATACTACTGGACAATAAGATTGTTTAAAGCACCTGATGAGGGCGATATGGATCAAAATAAACAAAAGGCACTGGCTGCGGCCTTAGGTCAAATTGAAAAACAATTTGGCAAAGGTTCAATTATGAAACTTGGCGATAACCGTACTATGGATATTGAAACGGTTTCTACCGGTTCGTTATCTTTGGATATCGCTTTAGGCGCTGGTGGCTTACCTATGGGCCGGGTGATTGAGATCTATGGCCCTGAAAGTTCTGGTAAAACAACCTTAACACTAGAAGCCATTGCGCAGGCGCAAAAAGCCGGTAAGGTTTGTGCTTTTGTCGATGCTGAGCATGCTCTGGATCCTATCTATGCTAAAAAGTTAGGCGTCGATGTTGATGAGCTACTTATCTCTCAACCTGATACGGGTGAGCAAGCCTTAGAAATCACTGATATGTTGGCCCGTTCTGGCGCGGTTGATATGATAGTGATTGACTCAGTGGCCGCACTGACACCAAAAGCCGAAATTGAAGGCGATATGGGTGATAGCCACGTTGGCTTGCAAGCACGCTTAATGTCTCAAGCTTTACGTAAGTTAACGGGTACTTTGAAACAAACCAACTGTATGTGTATCTTTATCAACCAAATCCGGATGAAGATTGGCGTGATGTTTGGTAACCCTGAAACCACTTCGGGTGGTAATGCCTTGAAGTTTTATGCTTCGGTTCGTTTAGATATTCGTCGTATCGGTGCAGTGAAAAGCGGTGATGAAATTGTTGGTAACGAAACGCGCGTTAAAGTTGTTAAAAATAAAATAGCGGCTCCGTTCAAGCAGGCCGAGTTTCAGATTTTGTATGGTGAAGGTTTTAATCGCTACGGTGAATTAATTGACCTTGGAGTGGCTGAAAAACTAGTTGATAAAGCTGGTGCTTGGTTCTCTTATAAAGGTAAAAAAATTGGTCAAGGTAAGGCGAATGCCTCAAATTACTTAAAAGAGCATCCAGAAATCGCTCAAGAAATTGAATTGACCATTCGTAATAACCTTCTTAATCCCGTGGTTGCGGAAGAGCCGGTAAACGTTGAAGACTTGCCAGTCGATAGCGAAGCGTAAGCCAATCTAGAGGAGCCGTAAGGCTCCTTTTTATTAATGATGAACCAGCGTAGCGCTTTAAACTCAGCCATCAATTTACTTTCTCGACGCGCCTATAGTCGCCGTCAATTATCGCAAAAACTGCAACAAAAGGGTTATTCACCCTCGGATATCGCTGACGCCATTGACTATGCTGAGCAGAATGCTTGGTTGGATGATATTAATTATGCGATGCAATTAACTCGCTCCCGCCTTGCTAAAGGTTATGGACGTAATTACCTCTATCAATACTTGCTCAGTAAAGGAATCGATAAGGCGATTGTCACAGAAGTGTTAGCGCTTCCTGAATGGGATTGGTATCAAGCCCTTCAGCAGCTGTTTGCACGTAAATTCAGTCAAGGCTTCCCCTCCGAACGACTTTTACAGCAAAAATGCAGCGCTTACCTATATCGTCGTGGCTTCGATTTTGAACTGATCAATCTTTTGTTTAGCGAGCAGCAGCAATAAGTGTCGAACACTTTGCCTATAAAGGTCTGCGTGCTATATTGTCGCGATTAATTTGAGTTTCATTTTTTTCAGCGCTTGTCGACGAGTAATACTAGCTTTACCACTAAGTCGAGTTGCTACAAACCCCCAGGAAAGAGTTTCATGAAGATGACTTCAGCTGAAGTAAGAGAAGCGTTTTTAAGCTTCTTTAACAGCAAAAATCACCAAGTTGTGGCAAGTGGTTCGTTAGTGCCACATGACGACCCAACCTTACTATTTACTAACGCGGGTATGAATCAATTTAAAGATGTATTTCTCGGAATTGACAAGCGTAGTTATACCCGAGCGACAACCTCACAGCGTTGTGTTCGGGCGGGCGGTAAGCACAATGATTTAGAAAATGTTGGCTATACTGCACGTCACCACACTTTTTTCGAAATGCTAGGCAACTTCAGTTTTGGTGATTACTTCAAAGAAGATGCAATTGCTTACGCATGGGAGTTTTTAACCGAAGTGGTTAAGTTACCTAAAGAAAAGTTGTTGGTGACGGTTTATCACTCGGATGATGAAGCTTTTAATATATGGGCCGATAAAATCGGTGTACCACAAGATCGGATTATTCGTATTGGTGACAAGTCACCAGAGAAAAATTTTGAGTCTGATAACTTTTGGCAAATGGGTGACACAGGACCCTGTGGTCCTTGTACCGAAATTTTCTATGATCATGGCGAGCATATTTGGGGTGGCCCTCCGGGATCCCCTGAAGAAGATGGAGATCGTTTCATCGAGATATGGAACGTCGTATTCATGCAGTTTAACCGCCAAGCTAACGGGCATATGGAGCCTTTACCAAACCCATCCGTTGATACCGGCATGGGCCTTGAGCGGATCTCTGCGATTTTACAAGGGGTCCACTCCAACTACGAAATTGATATTTTCCAAAACTTGATTGCAGCAGCTGCAAAAATCATCGGTACCAATGATTTAGAAAATAAATCGTTACGGGTCATTGCTGATCATATTCGAGCATGTGGGTTCTTGATTGCCGACGGTGTTATGCCCGCTAATGAAGGCCGCGGCTATGTATTGCGTCGAATTATTCGTCGAGCTGTGCGTCACGGGAATAAGCTTGGTGCGCAAGAAGGTTTCTTTTATCAACTGTTAGCGGCCTTAATTACCGAAATGGGGGATGCATACCCAGAATTGGCCAAGCAGCAGCCTGTTATTGAGCGAGTCTTACGTCAAGAAGAAGAGCAATTTGCTAAGACTTTAGATCGCGGCTTAATGATTTTAGATGAGGCGCTTCAGGGCTTAGAGGGCTCCGTTATCCCGGGTGAGTTAGTTTTTAAACTCTATGATACCTATGGATTCCCTGCGGACTTAACTGCCGATATCGCTCGAGAGCGTGAGCTTAGTGTCGATGAGGCTGAGTTTACCGCAGCAATGCAAGCGCAACGAGAACGCGCTAAAAAAGCGAGTCATTTCGATACGGACTACAACGATAATCTGCAAATTAACGCCGAAACCGAGTTTTTAGGTTATCAACATCTAGAAGCCGAGGTAAACATTGTTGCAATGTTTAAAGAAGGTGAGGAACAGTCGGTGTTAGAGAATGGTGATCATGGCATTTTAGTGCTTGATAAAACGCCATTTTATGCTGAATCTGGCGGTCAGGCTGGGGATGCTGGTGAGCTTCAATTTGACGGCGGTAGCTTTGTCGTTGAAGACACCATTAAGTTAGGAAAAGCCTTTCTACATAAGGGATATGTTCAAGGGGCTAGTCTTGCCCAGCAGCAACTAAGGGCCAAAGTAGATTCACGTCGCCGCTGGAACACGGCACTTAATCACTCGGTGACTCATTTATTACATGCAGCTTTACGACAAACACTTGGCGAGCATGTATCGCAAAAAGGTTCGTTAGTTGAAGCGCAACGTTTACGCTTTGATTTCTCTCATTTTGAAGCGATTTCGATGAAGTCGATTAGTCAGATCGAACATTTAGTCAATCAACAAATTCGCCGTAACCTACCAGTACTCACCAAGGTGATGAACTTGGAAGAAGCCAAACAAGCCGGTGCAATGGCGCTATTTGGTGAAAAATATGATGATGACGTGCGGGTGGTGAGCATGGGTGACTTCTCTACAGAGCTTTGTGGTGGTACCCATGTAAATCATACTGGTGATATTGGCTTTTTCAAAGTGACTAGCGAATCAGGGATTGCAGCTGGCGTCCGTCGTATCGAAGCCGTTACCGGGCAATTTGCGATTGATCTGATCCATCGATTAACCGAAGAAGTTCAAACGGCAGCTAACTTGGTCAAAGGTGATCAATTCACCATCGGTGAAAAAGTGATGCAGCTGGTTGACCGAAACAAGATGTTGGAAAAAGAAATCTCCCAATTGAAAGACAAATTGGCCAGTGTCGCCAGTAACGATGTGGCAGATCAAGTACAAACGATTAACGGTGTGAAAGTATTAATTGCCTTCCTCGATGGTGTTGAAGGCAAAGCCTTGCGCAGCATCGTAGACGAGTTGAAAGTTAAATTGGAAAGTGGCGTGGTACTCTTGGGCACGGTAAGCGACGGTAAAGTCAGTCTAATTGCTGGCGTCACTAAAGATTTAACAAGCCGTGTTAAAGCGGGTGAAATGGTTAATATTGCAGCCCAATGCGTTGGCGGTAAAGGCGGCGGTCGACCTGATATGGCACAAGCTGGTGGTAATAATCCCGATGGTATAGCAAATGCGCTGGCACAAGTGAAACAGTGGCTAGGCGAAAAGCTTTAAACATATCAACATTCAGTGTTAAGAAAGAAGGAAAGCAAGTGGCACTAATTGTTCAAAAATATGGCGGTACATCGGTGGGTACGATAGAGCGTATCGAAGCCGTGGCTGACCGAGTGATTAAGCATAAACAAGCGGGTGACGATTTAGTTGTGGTGCTTTCAGCGATGTCTGGTGAAACCAATCGCTTGTTGGGCTTAGCGAATCAAATCGATGAAAACGCCAGTGAGCGTGAAAAGGATGTTCTGGTATCAACTGGTGAGCAGGTGACAATAGCCTTGTTGAGTATTGCTTTACAGAAGAAGGGCTGTGATGCGATTTCGATGACGGGAGATCAGATCCAAATGCATACTGATAATGCGCATGGTAAAGCGCGTATTACTAGCATTGACGATCAAAACATCAAGGCTCACTTAACGAAGAATAAAGTTGTGGTGATTGCTGGGTTTCAGGGGCGTAGCCCAGATAACTATATTACTACGCTTGGTCGTGGTGGTTCAGACACCACTGCTGTTGCCATTGCAGCCGCGCTGAAGGCCGATGAGTGCCAGATCTACACCGATGTGGATGGTGTATACACCACTGATCCGCGGGTTGAGCCTAAGGCGCGCCGTTTAGAGAGTATTACTTTTGAAGAAATGCTTGAAATGGCTAGCTTGGGAGCGAAGGTTCTGCAAATTCGTGCAGTGGAATTTGCCGGGAAATATAATGTGCCACTGCGAGTATTATCCAGTTTTGCAGAAGGTAATGGCACTCTAATTAGCTATGAGGGAAATAAAATGGAATCACCGGTCATTTCTGGTATTGCCTTTAATCGGGATGAAGCGAGCTTAACGATTTTGGGTGTGCCAGATAAACCTGCGGTGGCAGCGGCAATTTTGACTCCGATTGGGGAAGCGAACATTGATGTGGATATGATTATTCAAAACTCAATGGGCGATGGTACAGCTGACTTTACTTTTACGGTACATCGTAATGATTATAAACGCGCCAAAGTCTTACTAGAGCAAACTTGCGAAAAATTGGGTGCCCGAGCAGTCCAAGGTAAAGATTCTTTAGCAAAAATATCTATTGTTGGCGTTGGCATGATGAACCACCCCGGTGTCGCTAAAACTATGTTTGAGACTTTTGGTGCAGAAGGAATAAATATGCAACTTATTTCAACTTCTGAAATCAAAGTATCGGTAGTGGTTGATGAAAAATATTTGGAACTGGGCGTGCGTGCGTTGCATAGCGCCTACAAGCTCGACCAATAATAATGACTCTGCGACTTAAACAGGCTAGTCTATAGGCTGAATAATTGAAAATAATAGTCTGTTAAGTCGCTAAAGAATAAGAAATCGAATTTAAGGAGATATAAATGCTAATTTTGACTCGTCGTGTAGGCGAAACCTTGATGATTGGGGATGAAGTGACTGTGACCGTATTGGGTGTGAAAGGAAACCAAGTACGTATCGGTGTTAATGCACCGAAAGAAGTTTCGGTTCACCGTGAAGAAATTTATATGCGCATTCAAGCCGAGAAAAATGCCAGCGCATAAGCACGCGTTGGTGCTCAAATTTACAAAAGGAAGCTTAGGCTTCCTTTTGTGTTTTTGGGACTGCAGCGCCCTCTAACCAAGCCGTTGAGGTAGACCTTCAGTCGGCGCCTAAAAGCTTTAACTGTTTGTTGTTTAACATGTCTCATCTTCATTTGATTGATTTTTCATGAACCATCATTGATGTCGCAAGGTATGCCATTTGGTTTACTTCCAAAAATGCTTTTAAGTTGAACCTCAAGTCGCTGGTGATTGGTCACGGCTTCGTTGATGCATCATGTTATCGGTGACATTTGCTTGCTGTGGCTTATCTAAAGTAAGCGCAAAGCACAGACATTGATATCAGCCTTTGCTTACTTTGAACACCTACCTCATTGAAGCACCGTTATTTGCGATTTGTATTTGGTTAGTTTTTAGCGATTTAGCTATTTAAATGCGTATGAGTAATGCTCACATCGTCATCAATCGATTTCACTTCGATCGGCTTTGTCGGGTTTGGTAAATGATGTTTTGAAGTTTATTGTGTCATCTGATGTTCTCGGGGGCTTTGGTTTGACCATTTGATTGAAAACAGTGCAGCAAGATATATCGCCTGATGTGTTGTTTATGCGGTGTTCTTCGGTTCGCTTGCTGGTTCAGAAAGAATTGTGCTCGCTGCATTTTTGGACGTATATCTATCAAAAATACAGCGAACTGTTCGAAAGCTGTACGAACAAAAGAAAACTGGCAAAAAAGGTTTGACTATATTTTTGGAAGCAGTAATATCTGCATCCGAAATCGCGGTGAGGTGGCCGAGTGGCCGAAGGCGCTCCCCTGCTAAGGGAGTATAGGGTTTGTAGCCCTATCGAGGGTTCGAATCCCTCCCTCACCGCCATCGATTTCAACGCGCGTGTAGCTCAGCTGGATAGAGTACCTGGCTACGAACCAGGCGGTCGGAGGTTCGAATCCTTCCACGCGCGCCATATTTAAAGTAGAATGATTTCGGTCGTTTTTATATAAACAGTTTTTTTGTGCGCGTGTAGCTCAGCTGGATAGAGTACCTGGCTACGAACCAGGCGGTCGGAGGTTCGAATCCTTCCACGCGCGCCATTATTTTAAAAGCTCATAGTTCATGTGAGCTTTTTTTATTCAAGTGTTTCTGTGCGCGTGTAGCTCAGCTGGATAGAGTACCTGGCTACGAACCAGGCGGTCGGAGGTTCGAATCCTTCCACGCGCGCCATTATTTACAATAGAATGAGTGATCATTCTTATATTGCAGTGTTTTTGCGCGCGTGTAGCTCAGCTGGATAGAGTACCTGGCTACGAACCAGGCGGTCGGAGGTTCGAATCCTTCCACGCGCGCCATTCTTCTTAAAATCAGTGTTATGCTGATTTTGTTGGAGTGAAATCGTGGTGAGGTGGCCGAGTGGCCGAAGGCGCTCCCCTGCTAAGGGAGTATAGGGTTTGTAGCCCTATCGAGGGTTCGAATCCCTCCCTCACCGCCATCGATTTCAACGCGCGTGTAGCTCAGCTGGATAGAGTACCTGGCTACGAACCAGGCGGTCGGAGGTTCGAATCCTTCCACGCGCGCCATTCTTTAAGAGGCTCACCATTAATGTGAGTTTTTTATTCAAGTGTTATCTGTGCGCGTGTAGCTCAGCTGGATAGAGTACCTGGCTACGAACCAGGCGGTCGGAGGTTCGAATCCTTCCACGCGCGCCATCTCCTTTCTATGACTTCTCTTTTGTTTACTGCTCTAAAGCGGTTTCGATGCGCTTATGCTCTTACAAATATTGTATTTGCGCTCAGCTAATCATCATCGACATTCGATGAATGACATCGATATTTAGAATTGTTATTGGTTGATCGATAGCTTTGAATCTGCGCGCAGACGGCGGCCTCTTCAATGAGTTGATTCATTTTTGTTGCGCTTTGCTTAAAAGCCAAGTCCCTCACTATTATTTGATATTAATTTGTCGAAGCTGGCTTCATAGCTATCATTGATAGCGCGCTAAGGTTTTTAAATCAGGGTATTTTTTTAGCCTTTAGTGATACCTGCTTGTGAATAATTTGATGGTTTATAGGGGACATTTTTATCTTACGAAGTTAGGATCTCTAGTTGAAATTGGTATTCATCTCTTATTCAGCTTCATTTTGTAACTGTTGTGATCCTGCAGGCTTCTTTTAGTTTAGCTAAGCTGGTAAATTAGCTTATAAATCGGACAATAATCTGTATCGCGATGAATGTTAACAGCTTGTTAATATATAGCTTATTTAGCCTTGTCAGGTTTCGCCGTCACTAGATTATGAATTTTCCTATTGATAAAATAAAATTAACAATACTAATATTTTGAATATTTATTCAAATTCCAGTTTGATTTTTGTCAGTTTGCATGTAATTCTTACGGCAATCTTAAAGGATGTGGATTAATAATATGATAGATATGACCGAGCTGTTGTTGGAAGCAGCCACACTTATGGGGATCGGGATGGTCGCCGTGTTTGCTTTCCTATCGTTGCTTATTTTAGCCGTTTTAGGTCTTGCCAAATTAGCTCCGCCATTGATCGAACCAACCAAGCCTAGTCACTCGTCTTCTACTTCGACTAAACAAGCCAATAATACCGCCGTTGTTGCTGCGATCTCTGCAGCGGTTCAACAGTACCGGAAGGCTCAATAACTAAAGGGGATTTAACGCAATGTCTAAACCACTTGCTTTAACCGATGTTGTGCTACGTGATGCGCACCAATCATTGCTAGCAACCCGTCTTCGTATTGAAGATATGTTGCCCATTGCTGAGCAATTAGACCAAATTGGTTATTGGTCTCTGGAGACATGGGGTGGGGCGACCTTCGATGCTTGTATTCGTTATCTGGGTGAAGATCCATGGGAGCGTCTGCGAGAACTGAAAAAAGCCATGCCAAATACCAAGCAACAGATGTTGCTACGGGGACAAAATTTATTGGGTTACCGGCATTATGCTGACGATGTGGTCGAACGTTTTGTAGAGCGCGCAGTTAAAAATGGGATGGATGTTTTTCGTATCTTCGATGCGATGAACGATCCTCGTAACTTTCAAACGGCGGTAAAAGCGGCGCTTGATTGTGGGGCGCATGCCCAAGGAACGATTTCTTACACCACTAGTCCGATTCACTCTATCGAAAACTGGGTTGATTTGGCGAAGCGCTTGGAAGACCTTGGTTGTCATTCGATTGCAATTAAGGATATGTCTGGCCTACTTAAGCCTTATGAAGCTGAGGCATTAATTAAACGTCTGAAAGCCGATACTGACGTAGAGATAGCTTTGCATTGTCATGCGACCACGGGTTTAAGTCTACCGACTCATATGAAGGCCATTGAAGCCGGAGTGGATATTATTGATACTGCCATTTCTTCGATGAGCTGTACCTATGGACATAGCCCAACAGAAACCATCGTGGCGATGCTAGAAGGGACTGAGCGTGACACTGGTTTAGATCTGACGAAATTGGAAGCCATTGCCGCTTACTTCCGTGAAGTTCGTAAGAAGTATGCGAAGTTTGAGGGCAGTTTGAAGGGGGTTGATTCTCGGATCCTGATTGCGCAAGTGCCTGGTGGGATGCTGACGAACATGGAAGGCCAACTGAAAGAGCAGGGTGCGGCCGATAAAATGGACCAAGTACTGGCAGAGATCCCTAAAGTTCGTAAAGATTTAGGTTATATCCCGCTAGTCACGCCAACCTCACAAATTGTGGGCACGCAAGCGGTGATTAATGTGCTTACCGGGGAGCGCTATAAAACCATTACCAAAGAGACGGCTGGTATTTTAACTGGTCATTACGGTAAAGCTCCCGGCGAACTCAATAGTGAACTACAAAAACGAGTGCTTGATGGCGAACAAGCCATTACTTGTCGTCCAGCTGATTTACTCGAAGCTGAAATGGAACGTTTAGAGTCTGAAATAAAACAACATTCAGCAGACAAAGGCTTTAAGCTGGCAGATGCGGTGATTGACGACGCTTTAACTTATGCTTTATTCCCACAAATCGGCTTGAAATTTCTGGAGAATCGTGGCGATGCATCCGCTTTTGAGCCGATGCCTAGCGCCGATGACGTTAAGCCCGCGCCCGCGGTTGCTGTTAAGCAAGGTTCTGTCGAGACTTATTCGGTACGGGTCGATGGGCAGCTTTACACTGTTGATGTCGGTCCTGAAGGCTCCATTGATGGAGTGGCGGCAGTAAGTTCTTCTGCGCCTGCAAGCCCTGTGGCGGTCTCAACTGGCGGTGAAGCACTGCCGGCACCATTAGCTGGAAATATTTTTAAAGTCTTGGCCAAACCTGGGGTGCAAGTTCAGGAAGGTGACGTATTGTTGATCATGGAAGCAATGAAAATGGAAACCGAAATTCGTTCCGCTAAAACCGGGGTGGTTGCAGAGGTTCTAGTTAAAGAAGGTGATGCGGTAGCGGTAGGCGAAATCCTGCTTAGCATCGCATAAAGGAGTGACAGTGGAAGGATTAATGAAGCTTTGGCTCGAAACGGGTATCGCCAATTTTGAGCTTGGTCAGGTGGTCATGATGGCAGTGGGTTTATTACTGCTATATTTGGCGATTGTCCGTAAATTTGAACCCTTATTGTTATTACCCATTGGCTTTGGTGCAGTATTAGCAAACATTCCTAACGCAGGTTTTACTGAAGAGGGTGGTTTACTGTATTACATTTATCATGTGGGGATCGAAACTGGCGTTTTCCCTTTATTGATCTTTATGGGGGTGGGGGCTTTAACGGATTTTGGGGCATTAATTGCTAATCCCAAAATGTTGTTATTAGGTGCCGCCGCTCAATTCGGGATTTTTGCGACTTTATTTGGCGCGATAGCCTTAAACTGGGTGCCTGGTTTTAATTTTACGCTTGCCGACGCATCTGCGATTGCCATTATTGGTGGTGCCGACGGACCTACGGCTATCTTTTTAGCTTCTAAATTGGCGCCTGATTTATTGGGCGCGATTGCGGTAGCTGCTTATTCTTACATGGCCTTGGTTCCGATTATTCAACCGCCTATTATGCGCGCGTTGACGACTAAACAAGAACGTGAAATTCAAATGGAACAATTACGCCCAGTTAGCATGCGGGAGAAAATAATTTTTCCAATCGCAGTGCTTGGCTTAACGATTCTGTTTTTACCAGCGGCAACGCCCTTGGTTGGGATGTTTTGTCTGGGGAATTTAATGCGTGAGAGTGGCGTGGTTGATCGTTTAAGCAAAACTGCACAAAACGAACTGATTAATATTGTAACCATTTTCCTTGGTTTGGCCGTTGGTTCTAAGTTGTCAGCTGACAAGTTCTTAACGGTTGAAACCTTAGGGATTTTGGGGCTTGGGGCGATCGCATTTGCTATTGGTACCGCTTCAGGGGTGTTGATGGCGAAAGTGATGAATCGTGTCAGCGGGGGAAATATTAACCCATTGATTGGGGCAGCTGGTGTATCGGCAGTGCCAATGGCGGCCCGAGTCGCCAATAAGGTCGGTTTAGAGGCTAATCCTCATAACTTCTTATTAATGCATGCGATGGGACCGAACGTTGCCGGAGTATTGGGTAGCGCAGTTGCCGCCGGAGTATTACTATCCTTAGTTGGAGGCTAATAACTCTAACCATCTAAAAAAAGCTTGCTTAGGCAAGCTTTTTTTATGCTTAACGTGTTAACCACATCATGACGCCGAAAAAGCCAATGAGTAGGCTGCTGATTGCGATGATCCAATAATATCCTTTTCGACCTTGTTTAAAACTTAGACCGTAGTGGAACAAAAATAACGTCCACAGTATTGTAAGTAGCAAAGGAACTAAGAAGAAACGCACCATAGTTTTTCCATTATTACTCTTAACTGTTTGAATAATGTTAGTTTAACCTAAAAATATAAACTCAACCTAGTTTCGTGTTATTTTCGAGACGCTTCTCGCGTGTTGGTTTTACAGCATGCTGCTTAACCCCAGATAAGACTTTGAAATTTAGGTGACCAGGGCTTAAGACAAGGATTCTGCATTGGGCATTTTAAATTTATCCCCGTGGAAAGCGACTGTGTGTTTTTCAGTTGACTCTTTCTGTGGGCATCTACTGGCTAGCGATTTGTTGTTTGCCTTAGCTGTACGGCGGTATTTATAAATTATTTTTGTCTATTTTATGAAGGCTTGTTGGTATGATGATCGGCTGAAAGGGCTGCTGTTTAGTTCTAGATAATTTCGAGTAGACAATGAATATCCAACAATACCAAGATTATGACGCTTTTATTTTTGATATGGATGGGACTTTAATCGATTCGTTGCAACAGCATCAAGCTGCTTGGGAGCGAGTATTAAAGCATTTTGCGATTCCTTACACCGCGCAGCAAATGTTGGCGATGAGTGGTATGCCAGCGGAACAAACTGTAGAAAATTTACTAGCGCAGGCCAATATGACACGGATTAAAGTGGATGCGGTGGTAGAAGCGAAAAATCAGCACTATCAGCACTTAGTTCATGCAGAAATACAGGCGACGCCTTTATTGACTGTATTTAATCACTTTCAGGGCAAAAAACCGATGTCTGTGGGCACTGGTGCTTCTCAGCAGGAAGCGGAGTTCTTGCTCAATAAATTAGGCATCGCTGAGCAATTAGTTGCCATTGTTGGCGCTGATTTGGTCGATGCTCATAAACCCGCGCCGGATACTTTCTTGTTGTGCGCGAAGTTAATGAATGTTGAGCCTCAGCGCTGTTTGGTGTTTGAAGATGCTGACGCTGGCATCATGGCGGCGAAGGCGGCCTCTATGGATGTTGTTGATGTCCGACCACTGTGGCCAAATAAGTACTTTGATCAGCATCTTACACTTGAGTAAATGCGGTTATCAAGTTGTCCAGAGAGTCCACGATTATGAATAAGACCATCACTATATTACTCGCGATGTTACTCTCCCTTAGTTTTTCAGCACGCAGTAAAGAGCAGGGTATGCCAAGTATTACGATTTATTTAGTTGGTGACTCAACGATGACTGACTATTCTCTCGAGTCAGCTTATATGAGTCATCGTTATCCTTTAACGGGTTGGGGACAAGTTCTTCAACCTTTGTTGACCAAAGACAATTTGGCGGATATTGCGCTGATTTCTGGTGAACTAGCGCTGGTAGATGATCGCGCCAAGGGGGGGCGCAGTAGTCGAACTTTTTTTGAAGAAGGCCGTTGGGAAGCTGTATACCATGCCTTGCAGCCGAATGATTTGGTATTGATTCAATTTGGTCACAATGATGCTGCGCTTGAAAAGCCAGAGCGCTATGTCAATATTCAGGGTTATCAGCAGTTTTTGCGTTTATTTGTTGCGCAAACTCGTCAAAAGCAGGCTGTCCCAATTCTTGTTACCCCAGTGACCCGTAACTATCCTTGGTCTGGTGCAGTTTTAGGGAGTGCTCATGGAGGATATCCCGCAGCAATGAAAGAAGTCGCGAAACAACTCCAGGTAGATTTGATTGATTTGACGAGCTCTTCGGCTAAATATTTTTCACAGCAGGGGCGTGATTATGTCACGGAACACTATTTTATGAATCTTCCTGCAGGGATTTACCAAGCATACCCAGAGGGTAAGAGTGACAATACTCATTTTCAACCCGAAGGTGCAAAAGTTGTCGCAGATCTCGTCTTGCAAGGCTTGAAACAGTTACAGCCTCACTCTAAGTTGGCTCAATAGCATTGGTGTTGCTTGCAGAAAGTACTGTTTTCATCGCCTGCTTAAGTGCTCTGCTTGCTGAAAGCGGCGAGAGCTCTAGTCAGTGTTGTCCACGAAATTGCAGGGGCGTCCAAAAAAAGTCGGTCGCTGCTCGGTCATTATTTTGTTAAGTTTACTGTTTTTTAGCGCTTTTAGTTCGGCGACTTTGCTGCCAGGAAGCTCGGAACTGGTGTTTAGTACATTGTTGTTACAATATCCACAGCGTTGGTTAAGTCTGCTAGTTGTGGCGAGTGTTGGCAACACCTTGGGTAGCTTATTCAGTTTCGCTATGGGGTGGGGCTTAATGGCTTCTCTCAAACAGCGTTTGGTTGGCCCTCCGAATTTAGCTCGGCAAGCGAAGGTTAAATTCTGGTTGAATAAATACGGCCCTTGGAGCTTACTGTTGAGCTGGGTGCCGCTGGTGGGTGATCTTTTGTGTTTATTGGCTGGGGCCGCTAAGTTGTCGGTCTGGCAGTGCGCGATCGCGATGTTGATTGGTAAAACGGCTCGCTACGGTTTGATATTAGCCTTCGGCGCGTCACTCGCGTCGATTTAAATTGTTATAAATGAGGAAACAATAGTGCTTAGATGGTTGAGTGTTTTTAGCATTCTTTACTTAGTTGTTGGATGCTCGCAGTTTGACACGCAACAGTTGCCAACGTTGCCAGCAGGTGTGACCTTAGTTGAAGCTTCGCCAGCAAGTGACGGAGCACTCCAGATTGCCTATAAAAAATATCGTTTGGCAAACGGTCTAACCGTCATTTTATATCAAGATGATTCCGCGCCTTTAGCACATGTTGATGTGACTTATCATGTCGGTTCGAATCGCGAAGTGGTCGGGAAATCAGGATTTGCTCATTTTTTTGAACACATGATGTTCCAAGGCTCAAAACACGTCGGAGATCAGGAACACTTTCGGATCATCAATGAGGCTGGTGGTACGATGAATGGATCGACCACCAAAGACCGTACTAATTATTATGAAACCGTGCCGGCGAATCAACTTGAAAAAGTGTTGTGGTTGGAAGCCGACCGGATGGGATTTTTACTTGATGCGGTCAGTCAAAAGAAATTCGAAATCCAGCGTGCTACGGTTAAAAATGAGCGCGCTCAACGGGTTGATAATGCGCCTTATGGTTTATTGTCGGAGCGGGTCGATGAAGCCTTGTATCCTCGAGATCATCCATATTCTTGGCAGCCAATTGGTTATATCGAAGATTTAAATCGAGTGGATGTAAACGATCTTAAAGCCTTTTTCTTACGTTGGTATGGTCCGAATAACGCGGTGCTTAGTATTGGTGGTGACATCAACATTGAACAAACGCTGACTTGGGTTAATAAGTACTTTGCGACGATCCCGACCGGACCAGAAGTTCCTAAAATTAAACCGCGGCCGGCTCAATTGAGTGAGACTCGTTATATTTCTTTAGAAGATCGGGTGCATATCCCTTTACTCTACATCAGCTACCCAACGGTGTTCGCGGGAGCAAAAGACGAAGTCGCCTTGGATATGTTTTCTGAGATATTAGGCGGTGGAAAAAGTTCATTACTGTATCAATCATTGGTTGAAAGCGGTAAAGCACTATCGGCATATAGTTCTCATTATTGTCGAGAAATGGCTTGTACCTTGTCGATCGCTGTTCGGGCTAATCCGCAGGCGGGTCTGAGCTTAGCTCAGCTAGAGCAAGAAGTTGACCGAGCCATTAGTAAAGTCGCTGCGCGTGGGATGGATGCGGCTGACTTACAAAGAGTTCGCGGTTCACTCAAGGCTTCTACTATTTATAGCTTAGAAAGCGTCTCTGATGTGGTCAGTCAATTGGCTTATGGTGAAACTTTTTTTGGCCAACCGCTTTATGTGAGCAAAGTACTAGAACAATTTGAGCATGTCGATGATCAACAAGTGCAACAGGCATATCAGCAGTATATTTTGGATAAACCGCGGGTCGTGATGAGTGTGGTTCCTAAGGGCCAAAGACAGTTATTGGCTGGGCCTGATAATTATCAGCCAAAAGCGCGCCAACTGCCTGTGTATCAACATATCGATGAACAGCAATTGAAGCAGGCTAAAGTCGTCGATAGTTTTGACCGAAGTATTGAACCCAGTGCGGGACCGGCGCTAACGGTAAAATTGCCACCCTTGTGGCACGGTCAGCTCCGTAATGGTTTACAGCTATTAGGCACCTCTGCGCAAGCAACACCAACGGTCACCTTACAGTTTCGCTTACCCGGAGGTAGTCTCGCCGAAGCGCCTGGTCAAGAGGGATTGGCCAAGTTAACCGCAAGAATGTTAATGCAAAGCACTCAAGGCCATAGCGCCGCAGAGTTAGCAGACCAATTAGATGAGTTGGGGGCCTCAATTAGTTTTGGTTCTGGTTTGTATAGTCAAAGTATCAGTTTGAGTTCACTGACCGAAACCCTGCCTCAAGTGCTGGATATCTTACAGCAACGTTTGTTAACGCCGGCCTTCGATGAGCAAGAGTTTGCACGCGAGAAAGCCCGTCATTTGCAAAGCATTGAGCAGAATTATAACCGACCTAGTTGGTTGGCGAGTATTGCGAGTCAGGGCCTGATTTTTGGTGAAAGCAGCCGGCTTGCAACATCCAGTGCCGGGACGAGGCAGAGTGTTAGCGCGCTTAGTCTCGAGGATGTGAAGCAATTTTGGCAGCGTCATTACCAGCCGATGGGAAGTCAATTGGTTGTGGTGAGTAACTTGGGGCAAGCTCAAATGGAGCAAGCCTTACAGCCCTTGCAACAGAAATGGCGTGGTCAAGCAAGTCCTAGTGGTCATCTTCGCATTACCGAATCAGTCAGTAAGCCGACGATTTATTTGATTGATAAGCCTGGTGCGGTGCAATCGGTAATCCGTATTGGTCGTTTGGCGATGCCCTATGATGCAACGGGTGAGTACTTCAAAGCCAACTTAATGAATTTTAACTTTGGTGGCAATTTTAACAGCCGGATCAATATGAATTTGCGCGAAGATAAGGGCTACACCTATGGGGTAAGCAGTGGCTTCTCTGGTTTTGAAGACGGCGGTAGTTTTGTGATTTCTACCGATGTTCGTCAAGATGCAAGCGCTGATGCAATTAAAGAATTACTTGCCGAGCTGGAACATTACTCAACCACCGGGCCGACAGATAAAGAACTCGCCTACATGCGTAGTGCGGTGTCTCAACAAGAAGCGCTGGCTTACGCAACGCCTTCCCAAAAAGCGTCATTTTTGATGCAGATGCAGGTACATCAACTGGATCCCAGCTTTGTTGCCCAGCAGAATCAGATTGCCGCGACAATTAGTCGTGAGACCTTGAAAAAGTTCGCGTCAAAATATTTATCACCACAACAGATGATCATCGTTGTTGTGGGTGACAAGCAACAGTTGTTGCCACAGTTAAACAAATTAGGTATGCCTGTTCAACAACTTGCATTGTAAATGGACCCGCGCTTAGGGTGGTAAAAGGATGCTAAGCTCGTTATGCTTTGCTGCACCAAGCGCTTTAACAAATAGTGAGTTTGAATTTGACTCAACAGTTTTCTAGACGGCTTGCGCAATTAAGCGCAGCAATGGCGGATACCGGCGTTCAGGGTATTCAACGTGGTATCGAGCGAGAAGCTTTGCGAATAGGTGAGCAAGGTAAGTTGGCTAGCAATGGTCATCCAAAGGAACTTGGTGCGGCTTTAACTCACCCTTTGATTACCACCGATTATGCTGAAAACTTGCTGGAATTTATTACCCCAGTTTCTGATAGTGTAGAGCAGTTGTTATCGCGTTTAACTGATATACATCATCAAGCATTAAAAAAACTCGATGGACAGTGTCTATGGCCGCTTAGCATGCCTTGTTATATTGGGAATGAGCAAGATATCATTTTGGCTGACTATGGTCAGTCAAATATCGGCAAAATGAAGCATGTTTATCGACAGGGATTACGTCATCGTTATGGGAGTGCGATGCAGGTGATCTCGGGGGTTCATTATAACTTTTCGTTGCCTTCGAGTTTTTGGCAAGCTTTGCAAAAAGTTGAAGGGGATAGCCAAGATTTATCGGCGTTTATCTCGCAACGTTATATGGGATTAATCCGCAATTTCTACCGTTTTGGCTGGATGGTTGCGTATTTGTATGGTGCATCTCCAGCTCTTTGTGGTTCCTTCATGAATGCAGCTGAAAGTCAGTTAGACTTTCAGCACATGGGGAAAGGTACTTTGTACCTTCCCTATGCAACCTCCTTACGTTTGAGTGATTTGGGTTATACCAGCGCGGATCAAAACCAGTTAGAGATTAACTATAATAGCGTTGAGGAATACGTGCATAGTGTTCGGGAAGCTGTGAGTACTCATTCTGATGGCTTTGCTGATATAGGGGTAAAGGTCGACGGTGAATATCGTCAGCTGAATGCGAATATCTTACAAATTGAGAATGAGCTATATGCTCCGATCCGAGCTAAAAGAGTGGCTAAACCGGGTCAAACTCCTTCACAAGCGTTGGCAACAGACGGTATTGAATACATTGAAATTCGCGCTTTAGATGTCAATCCCTACAGTGCGGTTGGTGTCACCGAAGCACAAGTGAGGGTGATTGATTGTTTGTTATTAGCTTGTACCTTAATGGACTCACCGGCGATGAGTCATGCCGAATTACAAGCTTGTCGAGACAACTTTAACCAAGTCGCTATTCAAGGGCGTAACCCTTCTCTTGAGCTCAACATTGCAGGTAAACAGCAGCCATTGCCGCAGCATATTGAAGAACTGTTTTCTTATATGAAACAAGCTGCCGAGCTACTCGATATCAAGCGTAGTCGGCCTGATTTTGCGATGGCTTTAGCAGAAGCTATTCAAGATGTGAGCGACGATAATAGCTATTCAGCATATTTTTTACGCTTGCTAACCACACAAGCTGCAGATAATAGTCATTTGGGCTTGCGATGGGCGGCAGAATATCGTCAACAGATGCTGAATCATCAACCGACTAACTGGCAAGAAAAAGATTTTGCGGCCATGGCTGAGCGGAGTTTTATCGAGCAGCAGTCGATAGAAGCAGCGGATGATATGTATTTTGACCAATTTTTAATAAAGTATTTTGAAAATGCGAATCAATAGAACTGTAAATTTGACACCGATGACTCGCTGTTTATTAGCCTCGCTTGGGTTGGCAATGCTGGCGGGGTGTAGTAGTGCTCCGCCGAGAGATCCCGAAAATATATGTAGTATTTTTGAGGAAAAAAGTGATTGGTATCAGTCGGCCAAAAAAATGAATAAGAAGTGGGGAACGCCGGTCCATGTTCCTTTGGCAATGATGTACCAAGAGTCGAGCTTTAAACACAATGCTCGACCACCAATGGAGTACTGGTTTGGCTTTATTCCGGTGGGTCGTGCGAGTTCGGCCTATGGTTATAGCCAAGCAAAGACCATGACTTGGGAAGACTATGTTAGAGAAACGGGTAACTCATGGTCTTCGCGAAGTAATTTTGATGATGCCATCGATTTTATGGGCTGGTTTACTTATAAGACTCATAAAATTAATGGTGTTTCCAAGTGGGATGCTCGCAATCAATATCTTAACTACCATGAAGGTTGGGGGGGATATAAACGGGGCTCTTATAAACAAAAGCAGTGGCTCGTCAAGGTTGCCAATCGGGTTGACCAACGGTCTAAGCGTTATGCCGCACAATATAGTAAATGTAAAGAAGATCTAGATAGTAGCTGGCTATGGCGGCTATTTTTTGCTTGAATACCCTATAAATTAAACTCCGCTTAGCTGAGTATATCCGAGAGAGATAATCATGCCTTTATTAGATAGTTTTACTGTTGATCATACCCGTATGCATGCACCTGCGGTTCGAGTCGCCAAAACCATGGCGACCCCTAGCAATGATACGATTACCGTTTTTGACCTTCGCTATTGTGTGCCTAATGAAGAGATATTGTCAGAGCGTGGTATCCACACGCTAGAGCACCTGTATGCAGGCTTCATGCGTGAGCATTTGAATTCTGAGCAGGTTGAAATTATCGACATTTCTCCTATGGGCTGTCGTACTGGTTTTTATATGAGTTTGATTGGAAGCCCTTCCGAGCAGCAGGTGGCTGAAGCTTGGTTAGCTTCGATGCATGATGTATTGGCGGTGAAAAACCAAAATGATATTCCTGAGCTAAATGAGTATCAATGTGGAACTTATACTATGCACTCTTTGGATGAAGCCAAAGCTATCGCGAGTCAGATCATTGAACGTGGTATTAGTGTGAATAAAAACGAACAATTAGCCTTATCTAACGATATTTTGGGAACCCTTTAATACCAAATCAGATTCATTATATGATCAACTTATTGCGCAGAATAAATTTGCTAATAACAAGCTATGAAGTGAAGTAACTCGTGGTTTTAATTCCAAAATACATCACGCAGTTAGCGGTTAGACCCGTAAGAATGAATAGCTAATGAGTTAGATTGGTATCAATAGGCGCTTGTAAAACTAAAAAGCCAGCAAAATGCTGGCTTTTTAGTTGCTTTAATTTGATTTGGGTTTGTTATAAAAAGCAGGCATAACTCGCGCTAGGCTCACCGTATTATTTTCAATTTCAACAATTTCTATGGGATAGCCACTCAGTCTCAAGCATAGGTTGGCTTCAGGGATATCTTCTAAATACTCGATGATCAAACCATTTAAGGTTTTAGGACCATCGATAGGAAAAGACCACGCCATTTCTTTATTGAGGTCGCGAATGTTAACCGTACCTTCAATTAAGTAGCTTCCATCAATTTGTGGATGAATTTCATCGCTGGGGGCTGGTGCCATGCTCGTGGTAAAGTCACCCACAATTTCTTCCAGAATATCTTCAAGCGTCACCAAGCCTTGAATATCACCATACTCATCAACAATTAGCCCAATCCGCTCTTTGCGGCGTTGAAACTTTAATAACTGTACATTAAGTGGGGTGCCTTCTGGGATGAAATAAATTTCCTTGGCCGCGCGCAACATTGAGGTCTTATCAAATTGTTCACGAGATAGCAGCCTCAGCGCATCCCTAGAGTGGACAAAACCAACCGAGTCATCGATAGAGTCGCGAAATAGCAAGATTTTAGTATGCGTACTTTGAGTGAGTTGCCGAAGAATGCTATCCCAATCGTCATTGATGTCGATCGCTGCAATTTCGTTGCGGGGGATCATAATGTCATCAACGGTGACTTTTTCTAAATCGAGAATACTAAGTAGCATGTCTTGGTGGCGTTTCGGGATCATCGTCCCCGCTTCATCCACTACGGTGCGTAATTCATCAGGATTTAAAGCCTCATCGCCCTTGCTATTCGGATTCACACCCAACAGGCGTAATATTCCATTCGTCACTGCATTGGTGGCCCAAATCACTGGGAATAGCAATTTCATGAGTGGGCGAAGTAACAGTGAGGCTGGAAAGGCAATCCGTTCAGGGTAGAGTGCCGCCATGGTTTTTGGTGTGACTTCAGCAAAAATCAAAATGGCGAAGGTTAGTGCCAGCGTTGCGATCGCCACACCGACATCGCCGAATAGGCGTAAGCCAATAATGGTGGCAATTGCTGATGCCAAAATATTAACTAAGTTATTGCCAATAAGGATCAAACCGATCAGCCGATCAGGACGCTGTAATAGCTTGTCGACCCGTTTTGCCGCTTTATGTTTGGTATTGACTAAGTGCCGAAGCCGATATCGATTAAGCGACATCATGCCAGTTTCGGAGCTAGAGAAAAAAGCAGAACAAACTATGAGGAACACGAGCAGTATTAATAAGCTACTCGTTGAGATGTCGTTCAAACAGGAAAATCCTTGGTAAATATAAGGGACTAATTTATATGTTGAGTTTAAGGGCTGTCAAGTGATGTTTATGAGCCGATGATGATTTCTTTAACAAAGCGTGAGCCAAAATAGGCGAGAGTGAGCAAGATTGAGCCACTGACAGTCATCACAACCACTGTTTTACCTCGCCATCCTCGATAACGTTGTCCCCATAATAAACTTGCGTAAATTACCCAGGCCAATAGGCTAAACAGTGCCTTATGAGCCTGTCCATGGGCAAAAAACTGATTTAAGAAAATGAAGCCGCTGAGTAGCGAGATACTGAGTAATACAAAACCTAGTCGAATGAGGGTAAATAGTTGTTTCTCAATTCTCATTAATGAAGGTAACGCAGGGTGGATTGCGCCAGGCTTATGCCGCTTCAACGTCCAATCTAGGTAGGCCATTTGCAGGGCATAAAGGCTGGCAATCATTAACACCGTGAATGCTGCCAGCGCGACGCAAATATGGATCAGCACCTGTGGTTTCAATTCTAGATGAAGAATGTAATCACTTGGAATTAATACCGCTAAAAATATGCTAATAATCGAAAATAGGTAAGTAACTGGAAGGATAAACCAAAGCTTAAAGGGCTTGGCCAGTACGGTGACACTCAAGGAAATTAATAGGCTCACTAAGGCCGCGACATTGAATAGACTAAGGTCTTGGCCTTGGGCTAAAAATAAATGCTGAAATTCCCAGATGCCATGCAGAGCCATGCCACAGGCGGCACTTAGCCACAGCCACTTATTGGCGCCAGCCTGTTTATTCAGCAGCCCAGAAATGCATACATAGGATGCTAATAGATAAAATATGGTGGTAGGGAGTACCAATACATTCATGATTTAAAGCTAACTAACTAATTGTTTGAAATCAGTATACTCGGCCTATCCAATCAGAGCTAGAATTAGCGTTTAGAAAATGTTGCTTGCTAACCATTGATCTTTGGTGATTGGTGTTTTTCGGTGAGAAACGGCGTTAAATCATGGTGATAGGTTCTCCTTAAAGCGAGAAAAATTTAATTGAAAGCTTTGGGTTGAAGCCTCCATGCGGCATTTCTCACCATTTTCGACGCGCTATTGCTTGCTTTTGTCGACTGGCTCAGCGGTGTAGGCTCCACCTTTTCGCAAGATCCGATAAACAGCTGCAAAAATAATCTCGAAAGATAAACAGGCCCTAGGGTATAATGCCAGCGCTGAACGATGCTCGTTATATGATCAACAGGAAAAAGCATGTTTGAAAACTTATCTGATCGACTCTCGAAAACCTTAAAAAATATTAGTGGCCGTGGCCGTTTAACCGAAGACAATATCAAAGATACGCTACGCGAAGTTCGGATGGCTTTATTGGAAGCCGACGTTGCTTTACCTGTGGTTCGTGAGTTTGTAAAAAAAGTAAAAGAACGTGCCTTAGGTCAAGAAGTTAACAAGAGCCTTAGCCCAGGCCAGGTATTTGTTAAAATCGTACAGCAAGAGCTTGAAGCGGCGATGGGGGATTCTAACGAAAGCCTCAATTTGGCGGTACAACCGCCAGCCGTGGTGATGATGGCGGGTTTACAAGGGGCGGGTAAAACCACCAGTGTCGCCAAACTTGCTAAGTATCTGAAAGAACGTGAAAAGAAAAAAGTGATGGTGGTCAGTGCCGACGTTTATCGTCCGGCGGCGATCAAACAGTTAGAAACCCTCGCCACAGAAGTGGACGCAATTTTCTACCCGAGTCACGAAAAACAAAACCCGGTGGATATTGTCAACGCAGCCATTGTAGAAGCGAGAAAACAGTTTGCTGACGTATTAATCGTCGATACCGCTGGTCGTTTACATGTTGATGAAGACATGATGGACGAAATTAAGGCCTTGCATCAAGCGGTTGACCCAGTCGAAACCTTATTTGTGGTGGATGCGATGACCGGCCAAGATGCTGCAAATACGGCTCAAGCCTTTAATCAAGCATTGCCGCTTACCGGTGTGATCTTAACCAAGACCGATGGTGATGCGCGTGGTGGCGCGGCGCTGTCGATTCGTCATATCACTGGTAAGCCGATTAAATTTATGGGGGTTGGTGAAAAAACCGACGCTCTAGAACCCTTCCATCCAGATCGTATTGCGTCACGTATTTTAGGGATGGGTGATGTTTTATCGTTGATTGAAGAAGTTGAGCGTAAGGTTGATAAAGATCAAGCGCAAAAACTTGCCAAAAAAGTACAAAAGGGTAAGGGGTTTGATCTAGAAGACTTCCGCGAGCAGTTGGTTCAAATGAAGAATATGGGCGGCATGATGGGCATGCTGGATAAGTTGCCCGGTATGGGACAAGTCCCCGCTAACGTGAAAGATCAAATGAATGATAAGTTGACCAATCAAATGGAAGCTATCATTAACTCGATGACACCGGGTGAGCGTAAGCAACCGGAGATCATTAAGGGCTCGCGTAAGCGTCGAATCGCTGCTGGTTCTGGGACTCAAATTCAAGATGTAAACAAGTTGTTAAAACAGTTTACTCAAATGCAGAAAATGATGAAGAAGATGTCGGGTAAAGGTGGCATGCGTAAAATGATGGGCCAAATGAAAGGGATGATGCCTCCAGGTGGGATGGGCGGCTTCGGCGGTGGCAGAGGCCCCGGTCGTTTTTAGTCGTGACCCTTGAGACTAAAACCCAGCGCCTTGCTGGGTTTTTGCTTTTTAGCGGATGCTTTTGTTAAATATAGGTGCGACCTAGATGTATAGCAGAGGCAAATTCAGGGGCGTGTCACGTCGCAATGAATCTGTCCTAGCAGACCGTTAGGTGAACTATCTACACGACGCATTGCTCAGCCATGTGGTGGCTTTCTTTTATATGCTTGAGTATTTTGTCCCAGCAATGATAAATCAGCAGATGACCATGTGGTTTCAATTCATATAGTTTGGTATTGGGTAGCGCGTTACACAATAAACGAGCGAGTTGAGCAGGGACGTGCTGGTCTTGGCTACCATGCCACATGCTGATGGGGGTTTCTAAGGCTGAAAAGTCGATTGACCAGTCTTGACTTAATAAAGTAAGTTCATGAGAAAATGCAGTCGGTCCTTGGCGCATCGCTTCTCGAAAAGCTAATAAAAAGTTATTCATCAGCTCTGGCTCTGAAAGGGCATTGGCATCACTTTCACATAAAAATTGGTAAACTTGATCGAAGTAACGTTCAGGATTGTCCATTACATTACGCGCAATAAATGTAAATAGTGGGTGGATAATACTGGGGGCATTGAGTGCGATATAAGCCAATAGTTTATTACTGGTTTTTACCCCATGTAGTAGTTTGATTGGTTGATAAGGCGTCACGCTACTAATCAATGTTGTGTGAATGATACGTTCAGGGGCCAGTGCTGTGAGAGCTAAAGCAAATGGTCCGCCGCCGCAGAACCCCGCGACGCAAAACTTTTCCAGTTCTAATCGGTCCGCGAGTTGTAGAGCGTCTTGGGCCGATTGCTCCAAGCAAGGTTTATCGCTTGCTGTTGTGAGGCCAAACCCAGCGCGATCAGCAGTGATTAATCGCAGCCCTTGCTCATATATCAAGTTTTTATTGGGGTGTTGTTGCAGCCTTGAACCCGTGCTCGGATGGAACATGATAAGCGGCAGGTCACTGCTTCGACCAATATCGCTATAGCCAAGCTGGCGTTCGCCGAGTTTCAGTTGATGGTGATAACAAGGCGCGTTCAGGTGTTGCTGTTGTAATAAACTGGTGACAGTGGATACTGATGTTTTGTTGGTGGCGCTACTTGTAAGCGCAAGTTTGATCAGTTCGCTTTGCCTATGGCAGCCAGTTTTCGCAAAAATAGCTTTCAATTGGCTGCGTACGGTATTGATTGAGACTTTATTTTTTTCGGCAATTTGATGCAGAGTGCGTTCTTCAAGCAGTAGTGCCACAATTCGTAATTCCGCAGGACTGATGTTGTAGCTTAAAGCAAAACCTTCAAGATCAAGCTCCACCTGTGCTTCCGCGCAGGCGATTAATGCCAGTACTTGTCCAGTCTGTTGCCATCTATCCATGACTCTTGAGAGGTTTAAGCTAATCGGTTGCGCTTGGAAACTTTCACGGAGTTGCAGAGTTAATGAGTGGTGTTGAGGGTTGGCGGCGGATAGCTGCTCAATCGCTTGATTGAATTGTCGCTGAAGATGGTGTTCGGCTAATTGCAGACGATTATTGTATAAATTTATTGCGGTGGTTTTTTCTAAGGCATGTCGCGCTTGTTGATTGAGTTGCAATACTTCACCCGCTGCGGATAAAAGCAAAGCGGGTAAGGGAAGTTGCTCAAATAGTTGTTGCTGTAAGGCTTGTTGATCTTGTTCTTTGGTGAGTTGTTGGCAAATTTGAGCACTGCGTTGTAAGTGGTCGACTAAGTGTTCGAATGACGCAGTTGGTGAGATGGGGCTTATCGTGTGCAGTTGTCCAGCCCCCATACTCAGCATTGTCTGCTCGCTGACTTGCTGTTGAGATGATAATCGGGGCAGTAGTTCAACAATTTGTTCTAATAATTCAGGCCATAATGCAGGGTTTAGTGAGGTATCATAAATCTTAGCGATAAGGTGTTCAGATAGTGGCTCCGTGTTGTGCATAATACCCTTTCATTCGATGCTTTCGTCTAAGGAAATGAAAATCACGTTAACTAGACCGACGACAAAGATAAAGCAAAATTAGATGCTAACTGTAAAAAGTTAGCATCTAGATCAATTGACCATGATTTAGTTCATATTTGGACAATCGTTGGGAAAGCCTTTATTGCTGGCGTATGACCAGCCATCTACATTGGCATAGCGGTTAAAATTGTTACACATAGCATCAATCGGGTAGGCAAGTTCAAAATAGCTAAATCCGCCGAAGTCACTATTGTTGCTCGCGGTGCTACCAAGTACAAAGCTTTCATTTGAAATGACGCTAGCGTTACGTACAAACAAAGCACTGTTTATGGTGAAATTGGCGGCATCGACTTTCGCAGATTGAAGTTCTACTTTGTCTGCGTAGACTTGCTTGGTCCATAGGCTAGAGCCTGAGCGAAGCGTGAGTTCTGCAACGGGGTCATTGAGTGTACCGATAGCATCTACGTCGATCGAGGCATTACCTTCCAATTCGATATTGTTGGCAGTCATTGTGTTTCCGCCCAAAGAGGAAGAGCTACCGATATAAACTGTGTCCGCTCTTAGATCGCCTTCGATTAATAGACCACCATTATTAAATAGGTCTAACTCGTTTGCCATGCTGGCATTATATACGGTACCGCCTGCATTGGTGCGTATTCGCAAGTTATCAACCAGCAAGGAACCTTCGCCAAGGTGCTTGAATCCAGATGCGTTACTTGCGGTTAATTCAGCACTGCTTAAATTGGTATATTCCATGCTGCTTGCGGTATCAAGTAGGATCAGTTGCGCTTTACCTTCGGGAGAAAAAAAGAATAAACGAGATGATAAAGTTGCAACAAACTTTAAACCGTCGACATCATCGTTATATACGATCGATGACGTTCCTGTCGCCAGTAATTCACTGCCCGCAGGGTAAGTGTTATTTTCAAAATAGACGGCGCTTCCTGCATCGATGAAGGCTGCACGATTACTATCGGTGTTGCCTAAAATGCTGGTGCCGATGATATTCACATCCTGCTTACCAACGACTTTGATTAAGCTATCAATGCTACCACCAGTGATTTTAATGTTGTCACGACTGATCACAAGTTCAGCATTGCCATCACCGCCGCAGGTTCCTGTTAGCGTTAAACTCACAAAACGCTCCGAGCCAGGGTTGGCAAAGTAATCGTTGAGCGCATCGGCATTGCTAGCACAGTCAATATCGAGCGTAATGGCCTGATTGTTTGGGGTGGTACTTGAGTTTGCCAAGCGCTCTAGGTAGCTAAAATTGCCGTTCATCTCATTGGCTTTAATGGTCTCTCCTGCTTTAAACGTGGTTAAAGTTGTGGGGCTTGTATCGGCGACAGCTATTCCAGTGCTTAGTACGATGTAGCAGGTGAGCATTGAGAGTGAATTATTAAACTTTTTCATTATCTGGTCCTTTAGATATTTTTAAATTATTGCCATGTAGCTTGGTCAAATACGGCCTTATCAAAAGTTGCGGCTGGCTTGGGCTCACAAGCATCCCCTATGCCGTTGTCGTTGCTATCGGTCTGCTGGCTATTGGCGACATTTTTACAATTATCATGGTTGTCACCGACACCATCGTTGTCTGAATCTTGGGTTTCACTGGCATTGTTGGGGAATTTATCAGCATTATCGCCGATGCCATCGTTGTCACTATCGCTTGTTTCATTGGCATTATTCGGATAACGATCTTGTTTATCTAATACGCCATCGTTATCGTCATCGTCGTCGTCAATCACCTTTGCCAGTTCACCGTTGTTAATGATGATGGTTTCCTCTTCAGTGACGCTTGCAAGCAATTGTTTATTTTGTTGATAGCTTTCGACGATTTGACTGGCCGCACCCGCCGACAGGCTATCAATCGGCATTAATTGCGCTTCAACGAGTAGTTGCGCATAGCGTGCTGTTTCACTGTTTTGTTGACTGATAAAGTCACCGAGGATACTTTCAGGATCAATATGCAAGTCATTCGCAATTGCCTGCTTGGCTTGTTCTACGCTTAATTCGCTATCATTTTGCATTGCGAGATGCACTAAGGTTGAGAGCGGCGATATCTTGGTTTGTCCTGCCGGAGCAGCCATGAGATAACTAAAACTAATGGTTTGCTCTGGCGCGTCTTCGTCGATAGTTTGTCCTGCAATTGCCTTGACTACAATTGGGTATTTTGCGTAATCGGGGTAGTCGCTAACAATGAGAATCGCTTTGCCGCCTTCTCCTGATGTCGCAATTGGTTCTCGATTGTTCCATATATAATCGCCATTGATATCCAGCCAAACTGAAGCGTTTTGTAGATAGCCGTCGATGGCGGTCGCTTCGAGTGTTAACTGGCCAATTGGTGGTTTATCTTCACCTCCGCCGCAGCCACTTAAGCTTATCGCCATCCCAACTGCTAAGGCTAAAGGATGTAGTTTTTTCATGATTGTCCCTTTATGAGTTGATCTGCCAAAGTGATAGATTTGGCGACCTCAAGATATAAAAGAGGCCATTTTCACGCATCACCTAAATGGGTGATAGGAAGGAAAATAACGGGTCAACTAAGGGCGAGGTTGGTCTTTGGGAAGGGGAGTTGAATTAGCCAGCGCCTTAGCGCTGGCTTGATTGAAGCAAGACAAATGACCAGCGAAGTGTTTAATAAAGCTCCGCCATAAGTTGTTTGAATTGATTAAAATCCAGTGATTTATCGGTATCAACACTCGCTTCACTAGGGGCCGGGTGAGTACATAAAATTACTCCGTCTGCACCAAGTAATTTTGCGGCCTTGGCCAAGGGGGCGATAGACTCGATGTTCTCTACTACTTCTCCTGGATTGACCACGATGGGTAAGTGAGTTTTTTCGCGTAACAGGCTGATGGCGCCTAAATCGAGGGTGGTCTTGGTTTTGCCTTCTAGCGTTCGAACGCCGGCTTCACACAGAATCACCTGTTGATTGCCCTGCGCTAGAATATAGTCAGCAGCATGTAACCATTCCTCTAGGGAGCACATATTGTTACGTTCCAACACAATTGGACGAGTCGACTTGCCTAATTCCTTCAGCAAATGGAAGTTTTTCATATGGCGTGAACGAACATGCAAAATATCTGATTTGGCGGCAAGGGCGGCAACTTGGTCGACGTAACTCACTTCCGTCATGATGGGGAGCCGATATTTTTTGCCTGCGGTATTGAGATAATTTAAACCTTCTTCTCCTAGTCCCTGAAAGCTATAGGGTGAACTGCGTGGTTTAAAGCAACCTGCGGCGAGAATAGCGGCTCCTGTTTCTTTTACCGTTGCTGCACAGTTGATGATTTGTTGCTCCGACTCAACTGCTCCGGGGCCAGCAAAAGTAATAAAGTCTCCCCCTCCTATTTTCACATCACCGACTCGTACCACGGTATTCACTTGTTTATGACTGCGACTCGAAAGCGCGCCATCAGCCTGAATGGTTTTAATTAAGCTCGGTGTTTCTGTTCCTGAGTTTTGTTGGTGAGCGAGTATCGCCAGCGGGATCTGGGTTGGATCAACATTTTCGCTGGGATAACAGCCTAACACCTTAATATAGCGGGTTAGGCGGGTTAACTCTGCAAGAGCCGCTTGCATTTGTGGGGAATTAACGTTGGCCGATACATCGACATAAAACATTTCTTCCCATGGATTACCTTGTACCGGGCGAGATTCTAACTTACTCATATTAATGCTGTGCTCACGCAATACCAGCAAGGCTTCAACCAGTGAACCTGGCTGTTGGGCTGTTGACATAATAAAGGTCGTGCGAGCAGGAACTTGATCTGCAACTTCAATCGGCTTGCGTGAAACGACGATAAAACGAGTATAGTTTTGTTGTTGATTGGCAATATCTGTTTTGAAGGCTCGCAGACCATACATCTCTCCACCAAGTTTACTGCCGATCGCGCCGATACTCAGATCATCACTGGCGGCGACCATTTCCATCGCTTTAGAGGAACTATCGACAAAATCAACTCGGGTTCCGGGCAGTGTTCGCAGGTATAGACTGCATTGCTGGTAGGGTTGGGGATGCGCATACAAGGTGGTTACCTGTTCTAACTTTGCCTCAGGGTTTGCAAGAATACAATGGTCAATGGCAATCGATAGTTCTCCAACAATTGAGAGGCTCGTGTGTTGCAGCACATCATAAACTTCGTTAATACTACCAGAACTGGTGTTCTCTATCGGTAACATGCCGTAATCCGCTTGACCAGACTCGACGGTATCGACAATATCCTGAAAACCACTACAGCCAAATTCAACAATTTGCTTTTTGTAACGTGAGAAGTATTGATGGGTGGCGATATTGCTATATGAGCCTTTGTTGCCCAGGAAGGCGACACGTACCGCTGGTGCAAGTTTATCGGGGTTGGTTATCCCTTGCAGAAATGCTTGCTGTGATAGAACCGAATCTTCGATGATGGTGTGATAAAGCTGGGTGACATAGTGCGCATCAAGGCCAAGTTCGCGCCCTTTGGTGATCAGTTTAACCAGTAGTTGTTGTTCACGTTCTTGATCGCGAATCGCCTTTGGGGATTCAATTTTACTTTTAGCCACTTCAACGCTGAGTTGGCGACGCTCAGTCAATAAGCTTAATAAGTTTTGGTCGAGCTCGGTGATTTTTGTTCGGATCTGCTCTAAGTCTGCCATTTATTATTCCCTGTAAAAAAAAAGCCTCCCGGTAGGAGGCTTTATGGATCTGTGTGTTTTCGTTTTTACACCAATTCCGTCCGCCTCCCTAAAAGGGTGGAGTAAAAAAGAAACCAAACAAAAATCGGATTGTAAATATTTTCATGCGACCAGACTAAAAAGCAATCATCTTAAAGTCAAGTAATACCAAGCAAATTGATGCCTGGTATTACTGTATTATCGAAAGCCTATGCGGCTTCTTCATCATCGTTATTCGGCTCGCCATCATCAATCTCGGCAGGCTCTCTTAGGAATTCTTTTCCTGAGCGACTCGCTCGATGTGCATTTGGCTTCTCTTGGAAGCGATGTAATTGTCGCTCTAGCTTGTGTCCAAGATTATTGATGGCGGTGATGAGGTCCTGATGCTCATCACTGGCAAATAGTTGTCCATTGGGTAAGTTAATTTTAGCTTCTACCTTAACCTTCTTGTTATCGCTAATAATAATAACTTTTGGTGAGATTAATGGGATTTGGTTTTTTTCTAACTTTTCAAAGCGCGTGGCAATATGCTCACGAATGGTTGGGGTAATGGAGATTGTTTTGCTGGTAATATCAATAATCATAAGCCTCCCAAAGACTATCTAGTAATTATTTCACTTTCAGCATACGATCTTTAAAAATAAAAAAACAGACATTCGTCACATTTTTTTAGCGCTTGAATTTGTTCGAGTATGATTGTGACTTGTTAGTGAAAAGTATTATAAATTGCTGAATAATGCTTGAATATTGTTGGGTAATTCGGCACATTGGATGGGATAACAAGCAGTTGGTGTTAACCCGTCGGTCACGCTTAGTTCGTAACCGAAAAAGAAAGTCGTTGTAATTTTAATCGATATGGATGGCGTCATAGATACTACACCTTTGCTGAATTCATCTTCTGGTCCTTCCGAGTTAGCGGTTTCAATATCTGAGCTCGCTCTTGTATTAGCTCGTCAGCCCAGTCAACATTTCTTTTCTGAATTGGTTCGTCAATTGGCAGAGCGCTGTGGTGCTTGCGAAGTTTATGTTGCCCGTTTTGATTCTCGTTTGGCGAATGTACCCTGTATTGCTTATTGTCGTGATGGTCAATTGTTTTCTAGAACCTTAAGCCCTGTCACGCCTCAGTTATTGGCTGATATTCGATATCAGGCTATGACTCTCTCAAGCGATTTAGCAGAGCAGTATCCCGATTATGCCTTCCTTCCCTCCGAGCTAGCGCGTAAGCCCTCAGGCTTTTTAGCATTACAAATTGTTGATGATGCAAAGCTGGTGGCTTATTTAGCGCTAACTTTTGTGGCTTCAGAATTTGATTCGGAATTTGTTAAACAACTCTGTTTGCCATTTATGGAGCGGATTGGGACCGAATGCTCTTTGTTACAAGAGAGCGAAGCGTTGGCGCTCTCAGCGGTGGCGTTTGAAAGTAATGACGGCTTATTGATTACCGATGCAGACTATCGCATCGTGAAAGTTAACACCGCGTTCTCGCAAATTACTGGTTATCGCCAATCGGAAGTATTAGGTGCCGAGTTGACGGAGGTTTTTGGTAGTCCAAACCCAGTGTTTATTGACGCTGTGGATGGTTCCGTTCGGCGTAAAGGTGAAGTCGAGCGCTTGAGAAAAAATGGTCAAAGTTATACTCAATCAGAGACCATTACCGCGGTAACGAATGCCGATACGGGACAGAGCCATTATGTGGTGAATATTCAAGATATCTCGGCCAATATTGCATCGGAAAAACAAATTCAACATTTAGCCTATTTTGACGAGCTAACGGGTTTACCAAATCGGCGAAAATTACGTGAAGAGTTAGACAGTTGTTTTAACCGCGCTAAAAAGAGCCATGTGATTGGAGCCTTGCTGTTTATCGATTTAGATCATTTTAAAAATATTAATGATTCTTTAGGGCATGCCGCAGGCGACTGGGTATTACAGCAGGTCGCGCAACGTTTACAAGGTTTGATCCGCCAAGGCGATGTATTGGCTCGTTTAGGTGGCGATGAGTTTGTCCTGTTACTGGCTGATCTCGGCGGAAGTCCGCCTCATGCAGAACAACAAGCGCACTTAGTTGGAAAACGTCTTATTAAAACCATCTCTGCACCTTATCCCTTCGATGGTCAATCGTTGCATATTGGTGCCAGTGTGGGGATTACTTTATTTCCGGGAAAGGGGCAGACAGCAGAGGATCTGCTCAAGCAAGCTGATACAGCGATGTATCAGGCGAAATCGGCGGGGCGACGTACCGTGATCTTTTTTGAAGATGGTATGCAGCGGCAAGCGGATAAACGTTTGCAAATGCACAATGCATTGCGTAGCGCTTTAGCCAATGAAGAATTATTGGTTTATTACCAGCCACAACATATGGTCGCTACGGGTGAGTTAGTTGGGGCGGAGGCCTTAGTACGTTGGCAGCCTTTGGGGAAGAGTTTGGTGTCGCCGACCGAATTTATCCCCATCGCTGAAGAATCCGATTTGATAATCGATATTGGCATGTGGGTACTTGAACAAAGCTGTAAACACATGGCTAAATGGCAAGCGATGGGCTTAACGCTGCCAGAGCTTTCAGTTAATGTGAGTGCCAAGCAATTCCATCATCCTGAATTTGTTGAGAAAGTTGAAGATTTGATGATGCGTTATGATATCGATAATGCGATGTTAAATTTGGAAGTGACCGAGTCGGTGGTGCTCGGGCATGCCGAGGATACGATTCGTAGAATGGAACAGCTAAAGGAATTAGGGCTGCGTTTTGCTATCGATGATTTCGGCGCGGGCTATTCTTCATTAAGTTACCTGAAACGCTTACCTGTGGATGAGCTGAAAATCGACCGCTCCTTTATTCGTGATATTCCTCGTGATAGCCGTGATATGGCGATCGTTGATGCAGTATTAGCAATTGCCCGTCATCTTGGTTTTACGGTGACAGCTGAAGGCGTGGAAACGCGTCAGCAATTAGAATTTCTGAAGCAACAAGGTTGCACCTTTTATCAAGGTTTTCTATCCAGTAAAGCGATCCCTGCCGATGCGATGGAACGATATATTCAACGTTTTCAGCGTAAATTTGCTTAAAAGCTCTTTATCTTTTAGTTTCTAGTCGGTTATAACTACAGCCATAGGGTCTGTTGCCAGCTGGGGTGGATTTTTATACAGGCTAAGTTTGTCACGATGTTTTTCGTTGCATTCATGGCCTTTATAGTGAGTATTGTGGTGAACTTGAGCCTATTTCACCAGGACAGTTCAACCGATTCTGCTTAAGTTGAACATTCTATTTTTATTTGTGAGGACGCGCTTATCATGACACGACTGCTATCGGCACTTTGTATTTTGCTTATTGGTTTTGCTCACGCCGAGGAATTTAGTCGTTCTCACGCGCTGGTGATGCATGGCGAGCCAGCCTTAGCTGCTGATTTCTCTCATTTACCTTATGTGAACAGTGATGCTCCGAAACAAGGGCGTATCACTTACGATGCATTGGGAACCTTTGATACTTTCAATCCCTTTATTGTGAAGGGAAATCCCGCCGCAGGGATTGGTCAAATATACGATACCTTGATGGTCTCTAACGATGATGAAGCATTTTCTCGCTATGGTCTGCTCGCCGAAACCGTCGATTTACCAGCCGATCGCTCTTGGGTACGCTTTAATTTACGCCCACAAGCTCGTTTTCACGATGGTCACCCAGTCACCGCGGAAGATGTGGTCTTTACCTTTCATTTACTGATGGAAAAGGGTGCGCCTCATTATCGGGCCTATTATGCCAGCGTGAAAGATGTGGTGGCAGAGTCGCCGCTGAGTGTGAAATTTAGTTTTGTTAATGGCAATAATCGCGAATTACCGCTGATTCTTGGTGAGTTACCAGTGTTACCCAAGCATTATTGGCAGCAGCATGACTTTAGTAAAGCCGATTTAACCCCCCCTTTGGGTTCCGGGCCTTATCAGTTGGATAAGTTTGATATTGGGCGTGCGGTGAGCTACCGCTTGGTCGATGATTATTGGGGCAAAGACTTAGCGATTAATCGCGGTCGTCATAATATTCAAACCATCGCATATGAATATTATCGTGACTCTTCGGTGGCTTTAGAAGCCTTTAAATCGGGACGGATTGATTTTCGCTTAGAAACCAGCGCCAAAGATTGGGCCACCGCATACAACGGTCCGTTGTTCGCAGAAGGTAAAATTCATACCGATAATCTGAGAAATGAAAATCCGCAGGGGATGCAGGGTTTTGTCTTTAATACTCGGCGAAGTGTGTTTAGTCAGCGAGGCGTGCGCAAGGCTATTGGTTTATTGTTTGATTTTGAATGGACTAACGAGCAGTTATTTTATGGTGCTTATACCCGTACAGAGAGCTATTTTGCTGCCTCCGAATTGGCGGCAACCGGGTTACCTAAAGGGGGCGAGTTAGCCTTACTGACGCCATTTAAAGCGCAGCTTCCGCCTGAGGTATTTAATCAGCCATTTCAGCTCGAACGCACCCGAGGCGATGGGAATATTCGCCCGCAAATGCGCGAAGCTTTAGCCTTGCTTAAAAAGGCAGGATGGACTTTGAGCAAAGGTAAGTTAGTGGATGTTCATGGTAAACAAATGCATATCGAAATTTTGATTTATCAGAAGAATTTTGAGCGAATTGTTTTGCCCTATACACGCAATTTACAAAAAATTGGGATTAGTACTGAAGTTCGGGTGGTGGATGTTTCGCAATATATCAACCGCGTACAGAAATTTGATTTTGATATGATAGTGGGTAGTTTTGGACAGTCTTCTTCACCGGGTAATGAGCAGCGCGGTTACTGGGGCAGTGCAGCTGCCGATCATTTTGGTTCACGCAATTACATTGGGGTGAAAAGTTCGGTGATTGATGAGTTGGTTGATGCAGTGATTGCTGCTGATAGTCGAGCCGCGTTGGTGGATGCCACTCGCGCTCTCGATCGGGTTTTGTTGTGGTCTTATTATGTGGTCCCTCAGTGGCACCTTAATACTTGGCGTATCGCCTACTGGGATAAGTTAAAGCGACCGACACGTAACCCCAAATTCTCGCCTGGTTTGGATACTTGGTGGGTCGAATAAACGACCATGACTAGTTATATTCTGCGACGCCTGTTACTGATGATCCCTACTTTATTGGGGATTATGACGCTTAATTTTGTGATCATCCAGTCAGCCCCCGGTGGTCCGGTTGAGCAAGCTATCGCCAAGATCCAAGGGATTGATACTTCAGCGACTCGTCGGGTAGATTCGGGGGTCGATAGCGAAGTTATCCAATCTAACGCTGGTGCAAGTTCTAGTTCATATCGTGGCGCGCAAGGTTTACCCCCAGAACTGGTGGCGGAGTTAGAACAGCTCTACGGTTTTGATAAACCCTTGTATGAACGTTATTTTGATATGTTGGGGAATTACTTGCGGTTTGATTTTGGGGATAGTTTCTATCGGGATAGTTCGGTGGTTGACCTCATTATTGAAAAAATGCCGGTGTCGATCTCCTTAGGCTTGTGGACCTCGCTATTGGTTTATGGGATTTCGATCCCGCTTGGGATCCGTAAAGCGGTGCAACACGGTAGCCGTTTCGATGTGTGGAGCTCAACTGTGGTCACGGTTGGTTTTGCTATACCTAATTTCCTGTTTGCGATTATGTTGATCGTACTGTTTGCAGGGGGCAGTTATTGGGATTGGTTTCCACTGCGAGGGCTTACCTCAGCTAATTGGCAGGAGTTAAGCTGGTTGGCTAAAGTGGGCGATTACTTTTGGCATCTGGCCTTGCCCGTCACCGCGATGGTGATTAGTAGTTTTGCGACTCTTACCATGTTGACTAAAAACTCCTTCCTTGATGAAATTAATAAGCAATATGTATTAACCGCAAGAGCCAAAGGGCTTAGCGAAAATCGCGTGTTGTATGGTCATGTATTTCGTAATGCGATGTTGTTGGTGATTTCGAGTTTACCAGCTACCTTGATTAGCATTTTTCTAACGGGTTCTTTCATGATAGAGGTGATTTTCTCCTTAGATGGTCTTGGTCTGTTGGGTTTTGAGTCGGTAGTTAATCGAGATTACCCGGTGGTATTTGGTACTCTGTATATCTCAACCCTTATCGCTTTGTTGCTCAAGTTAATCAGCGATGTGACCTATACCATGATTGATCCACGGATTAATTTCGAGGGGAGGCGTTAACCATGGGCTTAGTCGCGCAGTGGCTGCGAGTAAAGGCCAGCCCAATTACCCAACGCCGTTGGTTGCAATTTAAAGCGAATCGACGTGGTTATTGGAGTTTTTATTTATTTTTGTTGCTGTTCTTCATTAGTTTGTTTGCCGAGTTTATTGCCAATGATAAACCGTTGCTGATTTCCTATCAGCAACAGTGGATGATGCCGATCATCACCGAATATAGCGAGCTGCAGTTTGGCGGAGACTTAGATATTGAGGCGGATTACTCCGATCCTTATATTCAAGGTTTAATCGAGCAGCAAGGGGGATGGTTGCTATGGCCTCCAGTGAAGTTTTCTTACGACAGCATTAATTTTAATTTGACGGTGCCTTCCCCCTCACCCCCTACATTTGACAACTGGTTAGGCACCGACGATCAAGGACGCGATGTATTTGCTCGCTTACTTTACGGTTTTCGCTTGTCGGTATTATTTGCGCTGGTATTGGCAGTTACTAGCTCTGTGATTGGCGTCGCGGTTGGCGCCATACAAGGTTATTTTGGTGGGCGGGTTGACCTTTGGGGTCAACGTTTTATCGAAATATGGTCGGGGATGCCGCAGTTGTTTTTACTCATTATTTTATCGAGCATCATTCAACCGAGTTTTTGGTGGCTACTTACAATCTTATTGTTATTTAGCTGGATGAGTCTGGTTGACGTGGTTCGAGCTGAATTTCTTCGAGGTCGTAACCTCGAATATGTGAAAGCTGCTCGAGCCTTAGGGGTAAGCGATCCAGCGATTATGGCACGGCATATTTTACCTAATGCGATGATTGCAACTTTGACATTTTTACCTTTTATTTTCATTGGAGGTCTGACAGCCTTAACTGGTTTAGATTATCTAGGTTTTGGTTTACCGCCAGGTTCCCCTTCATTGGGAGAGATGGTTGCCCAAGGTAAAAACAACCTACAGGCACCTTGGCTCGGTATTACTGCTTTCCTATCGATGTCGATTATTTTAATTTTGTTGGTGTTTATTGGCGAAGCGGCGCGTGACGCCTTCGATCCCAGAAAGCGTATTTAGGTAGCGGCTTGTGAAAAAACTATTAGAAATTAACCAGCTATCGGTGTGCTTTGGTTTGCCTGACCCAGTGGTTAAAGATGTCAGCTTGGAGTTGATGCAGGGTGAAACTTTAGCTCTGGTCGGTGAGAGTGGCTCGGGCAAATCGGTAACCGCCTTGTCGATTCTGTCTTTACTGGGCGGGAATGCCAAAGTGAGTGGTCAAATTTGGTTGCAGCAGCAAGCCTTGTTAAATCAACCAAGCAAGACGCTGCAAGCGCTGCGAGGTAACCAAATTGCGATGATTTTTCAGGAACCTTTAACCTCGCTCAACCCCTTGCATAGCGTAGAGAAGCAAATTAGTGAAGTACTCTATGTTCATCGTGGTATGGATAAGCAGCAGGCGCAGCAGCGCGTCTTAGAGTTACTCGACTTAGTGGGGATCGAACAACCGGAAAAACGTTTGGCTAGCTTTCCTCATCAATTGTCGGGAGGGCAACGTCAGCGGGTGATGATTGCAATGGCCCTGGCCACCGAGCCAAAACTGTTAATCGCTGATGAGCCGACAACAGCCTTAGATGTCACTATTCAGCAGCAAATTTTAAATTTGCTTAAACAGTTGCAACAACAGCTAGGGATGGCGATTTTACTGATCACTCATGATTTAAATGTGGTCCGTGGTTACGCCGATCGTGTGGCGGTAATGCAAGCTGGCCAACTGGTTGAAGTGAATGATTGCGCGGCGCTGTTTGCGGCGCCTCAGCATGCCTATACTAAAACTTTGCTCGATTCTGAGCCGGTTCGCCAAAGCCTCTGTGATGCACAGGCGGAAACTTTACTGAAGGTTGCGCAACTGAAGGTATGGTTTCCCATTAAACAGGGTTTTTGGCAGCGAACCGTCGACCATATTAAAGCGGTCAACTTAGTTGATTTTGAATTAAAGCGAGGTGAAACCTTAGGTATTGTTGGGGAAAGCGGTTCAGGGAAAAGTACCTTAGCGCAGGCGGTACTGCGTCTGATTGACAGCCAAGGTGAAATTTATTTCAAACAGCAAGCCATTCAAGCTTATGGTGTTAAACAGATGCAGCCGCTGCGTCGTTTTATGCAAATAGTCTTTCAAGATCCGTTCTCTAGTTTGAGTCCACGAATGACGGTAGCGCAAATTATTGGTGAAGGTTTAAGTTTGCATTTTGACCTGAGCAAACAGCAATTAAAGCAAGCCGTTGCGGAAGTGTTGCTCGATGTTGGTCTCACGCCAGATGTGATGCACCGTTATCCTCACGAATTTTCCGGTGGGCAGCGTCAACGTATTTCTTTGGCTCGTGCTTTGGTACTGAAACCAGAAGTCCTAATTTTGGATGAACCCACATCTGCTCTCGACCGAACCGTACAAAAGCAATTGCTTGAATTGCTGCGTCAGTTACAGTTTAAATACAATTTAAGTTATTTATTTATTAGCCATGACTTAGCGGTTATTCGTACGCTAAGTCATCGGGTGATGGTCATGCAATATGGGCAGGTGGTGGAGCAGGGCGCAACTGAAGCAGTTTTTTGCCAACCTCAGCAAGAATATACTCGCCGATTAATTGATGCTGCGTTAATCTAAAGATTGATGGTAGCAACAATTAGGCGTGACAGACTATGCCACAGTGGTTTTGGCAACTATGTGTTTTTCTGCTCTGTAGTGGCTTAGGCTTCGCTCAGGCAGGGCAATTAACGCCGCAGCAGCAAGCCTATAAAGACGTGCGGCAATTGCAACGCGCAGCGAAGTGGACACAAGCAGAGCAATCTTTAAATCAACTTAAAGACTACCCCTTGTTTGATTACCTACGTTATTACCAGCTACGAGGACAGATCCGCACTGTTAGTCGCGCCGAAGTAGAACAATTTATCGGCGCGAATTCATTGTCTTATTTAAGTAATGCGATGCAGCGTCGTTTTATGTTAGAGCTTGCCAGAAGGGGAGAATGGCAAAGTTATTTAGAATTTTACCCTCAGTTGCCGAATAGCATCGACTTACAATGTCATTATTATTATGCCTTATACAAAACCGGAGATGCTCCTCAAGCATGGCAAGGTGCCAAAAAACTGTGGTTGCACGGTCGTTCTAGACCGAAGGCCTGTGACGTTTTATTCACCCATTGGCAAAAAGCGGTTAAAATCAGCGATCAATTACGTTGGCAACGGATGCTGTTGGCTTTTCAAGCGCGGCAGATTAGTTTATTAAAATATCTCGGTAAATCTCAGTCCAAAATACATCAACCAGAGGTGAAGTTATTGGTGAAAGCCTATACTCAGCCAGCTGTTGTTTTGAGCTCCGGACAACTTAAAATTAGTCAATCGAGGTCTCATCAGCAAATTGCCTTATTAGCAATAAAAAGGTTGGCGAGGCGTGATTTGGCTGCAGCTGTGGGGTATTTGACGCGTTGGGCGAAGCCCTTAAGTCAGTCAAATCAGTTGTATTTAAACTGTGAGCGAAGTTTGGTCCGCAAGGTGATTGGTCAGCCAACTCCGGTTTTGCTGAAGTGGGCCGACCGCCAGCTTCGTTTACATCCTGATAGCCATAGTATTGAGCAGCGGGTTCGTTTAGCGATTGCGCAGCAACAGTGGGCGCAGATTAGTCTATGGTTAGCGCGATTACCTGAAGCGACTCAGCGGCAGGAGCGTTGGCGTTACTGGCAGGCTCGCTCGATGCTTGCTTTGGGACAAACCGAGCTTGCTATGGCCAGCTTCGATAAACTTTCCGTAGAACGAAGTTACCATGGTTTTCTTGCTGCTCAATATTTAAACAAGCCATTTCAACTCCAAGAGCAGCAACATCGTATGAGCGCTGCTGAACTTAAGCAAATCGACCAGCATCCAGTGGTGCTCAAAGTCAAAGAGCTATTGGCCCTAGAAGAGTATTATTCGGCGCGTTCCGAATGGGATCATTTATTAAGGCGCTCCAAGTTATCGCGCCAGTTAGATTTAGGGGCTCTGGCCCTTAGTCATAACTGGCAAGACATGGCGGTACAGGCGTCAATCATTGCAAAGCAATGGGATCAACTGCAAATGCGTTTTCCTTTGAGTTTTGCTCAAGAGTTTGAGTATTTTGCGAATAAGCGCCAAGTAGAAGCTAGTTTATTGTACGCCTTAGCGCGTCAAGAAAGTGCGATGTATCCTTTGGCACAAAGTTCGGTTGGCGCACGTGGCTTGATGCAGTTAATGCCAGCGACTGCGAAACACACCGCGAAAAAAATTGGTTTTAAGTATCGTTCACGAAGTCAACTATTTGAACCGGAAGATAATATTCGTTTGGGGAGTGCCTATTTAGACAGTTTACTTGACCGTTATCAAGGCAATCGTATCTTGGCTGCCGCTGCTTATAATGCTGGCCCGACACGGGTTAGTCGTTGGCTTGCCAAGTCAGGCAAGGTACCTGCCGATGTATGGATAGAGTCGATTCCGTTTAAAGAAACACGCCATTACGTACAGAGCGTATTGGCGTATCAAGTCGTATATCAATATCGGCGTAAGCAACCGCTTCAATCTTTACTTACTCCACAGGAGTTAAGTTACTCCTATGGTGTGCCTAAGGGCTAAGGCGGTCCGCTTTCCAGCCCTTGGCGTCGCAACTATAACGGAAGCGGTCATGCAGACGATCGGCTTTACCTTGCCAAAACTCAATTGTATCGGGAATGACTCGGTAGCCACCCCAAAACTCAGGCAGTGGCACCTCTTTATCTGCAAACTCTTGTTTGCAATTGCTGACTTGTTTTTCAAGAATACTACGGTTTGCGATGACTTGGCTTTGGTGGCTGGCCCAAGCACCAATTTGGCTGCCTCGTCCGCGGCTATGGAAGTAGTGCTCGGACTGTTGTTGAGTGACTCTTTCAACACGCCCTTCAATGCGAACTTGGCGTTGTAAAATATTCCAATGAAAGGTTAAACAAGCGAGAGGATGAAGCTCTAACTCCTGTCCTTTTCTACTCGAATAATTGGTGTAAAAAACAAAGCCCTCTGCGTCAAATTCTTTTAACAATACGACTCTAGCCGAAGGACGACCATCAGCGCCTACCGACGAAACTGTCATTGACTCAGGCAGTACAATTCCTGATTTTTTGGCTTGTTTAAACCATTCCCCAAATAGCTCTATGGGATCTTCTTTGCCAGTCGGCTCAGGAAGCGAGACCAACACTCCTTGACCCAAGGTTAAGGCACAACGTAACTTACTAATAAATGACATAATTAACTTACTTAATTAGTTGATGCAACAAGTAAAAAAACTCATTGCATGAAGCAGCAACGGATATCTAAATTTAAACTATAGTTTACACTCTGTGGCGCGGTTTCACTATCAAGTTTTGCTCTGTCTTGGTATAGTTTTACCCAGATCGTTTTTCAAGTTTAATTCTGCTTTGCAGACGATAAGAGGGTAAGTAATTTGGCCACAATTAAAGATGTTTCTCAGTTGGCAAATGTGTCGATATCAACCGTATCTCGCGTGATTAACGATACTGCTCAGGTAGCACCAGAGAAACGAGAGGCCGTTCTCCGAGCGATGGAAGAGCTTCATTATCGCCCAAATAGTTTTGCCCAAGCCTTGGTTAGCAAACGTTCCGACTGTATTGGTTTAGTGGTGGGTGATCTCGGTGGTGGCCCGTTCTTTGTGCAGATGATGAAGGGTATAGAAGAAATTGTTGATATGGCCGGTAAATATACCATTGTTATGTCGGGCCATCATAGTGCAGAGAAAGAGCGTCATGCGATCGATATATTATTACAGCGTCAGTGTGATGCAGTTATTGTTCATTCGATGGCATTAAGTAATGAGGAGTTAAGAGAAATTGCGGATTGTAAGACCCCGTTTATTTTTATTAACCGTTTAGTTCCTGGCTTCGAGAATCGTTGTGTGTACTTGGACAATAGTGAGGGGACGTATAAGTCGACTCGCCATTTACAAGAAAAAGGCCATAAAGATATTGCCTTTATTACTACCGATGATCTGTCATTCACCGATGGCGTTGAGCGTTTATCAGGTTATCGTCAAGCGATGGAACAAATATCCGCACCTATTGATGAGCAGCTGATTGCTCGAGCTTACCCCGATGAAGTTGGGGGGAGCCAAGCAGTAAGTCAATTATTAGAGCGAGGAATGAGTTTTACTGCCATCGTGGGGTATAACGACTCGATGGTTGCTGGAGCCGTATCGGCTTTACGTGATAAAGGCTTCGATATTCCCGGGCAAATCTCTGTTGTGGGTTATGATGATAATCACTATGCGCGTTTTGTTCATCCTAAGCTCACCACCGTTCGTTATCCTATTGAGGATATGGGCAAGCGTGCCGCTCAGTTAGCTATCGATATTTTGGAAAAGAAAGGCAAGGAAATTGAGCCTAATATTATCGGGCTTAAATTTATTCCAGAGTTGATTGTGCGTGATTCCGTAATCAATAAACTGTGATCTAAATCAAACATTCTAAGCAAGGGCTGTTCTTAGCCCTTTTTTTATTTTGCTATGAAAGGCTTTTCTGGTATCGTTTTCACATCGGATGCAATTGTTAGCCGCATTTGAAGATTGAGTTTGAGATGACTTAATTGAAACTTTCCCGCTGTATAGAATTGATTGATTTAACTAGCATTTCTAGCTATCTACAATTCTAAGAACTTGCTGTTACGACCTAAATTTTTGGGTCGTTTTTTTTTGCCTTCGTTTTACGGTTGGCGAATACAACTCAAGATCACTTTTATGACAGCGAAGACGCAAGTTTACTCCGTGGCCATTTTAATGAAATCTTCGGCCTAAGTGTTTTTGCTTTAGAATTAGCATAAACGCACTCAATCATCCCCCTTGTCTAACATGATTTGAATCGCTATCGATTGTTCAGATATTGTGCTCGGTTGATAGAATAGCAACTCTATTCATTATCGATTGATTTACGCTGGTTAAAATGAATGTTAGTTTTGTTGTTTATTTTCTATTTTTAATAAAGTATTCCAGCAATCAACGGCTTGCTCTCATCTATTTCCCCTCGGTCTAAATAGATCCCCCATTCGCGAATGGGGTGTAATTGCCGCTAAACTTAAAAGGACAGTGAGTGATCAAACGAATTAGTATAGTGGGCTGCGGTTGGTTGGGTTTACCTTTAGCGCAGTTTTTGTTGGCCGAAGGCTATCGGGTATTGGGGTCTCGGCGTAAGCTTGAAGAGCTGGAATCACTTGGCCATCTAGGCATAGAAGCATATCAGTTGGATTTAGCGCCGCAGTTACAGTCAAATAATATTGCAGCGTTGCTTGCTTGTGACTTGCTCATTATAAATATTCCTCCAGGGCGTAAAACAAATACCGCAGACTACCATATCGCCCAAATCACCGCGTTACTTGATGCCGCTACAGAGCATGGCGTTAAAAAGATCCTCTTTATCTCGTCTACTTCGGTTTATGGGCCTCAACAGGGAATCGTAGATGAATACACGGCTCGTCATCCGACCACCAGTTCTGGTATTGCCTTAAGCCATATTGAAGATAAGTTATTTGCTAGTCGCGCTTATCAAGCGAGTGTACTGCGTTTTTCTGGCTTACTGGGCGGACAGCGTAAACCTGGACGATTTTTATCGGGGAAAACTGTGAGTGGCGCAAAGAGTCCGGTGAATGTGATCCATCGTCAGGACTGTATCGCGTTGATTGGTGCTTTAATTCAGCGGGATATTTGGGGCGAGCAGTTCAATGCCTGTAGTGATTTACATCCAACTAAACAAGAGTTTTATGAGCTAGCGGCTGAGCAGTTGGGACTGGTTACGCCCACGTTTACCGCCGGTGAAGTCAGTAATAAACGGATCGACAACCATAGAATTAAGGCTGTATTGAATTATCAATTTAGCTACCCCGATCCGATGCAATGGTTAATCGAACATCAACAAGAGGCTGAGTCATGAGTGATTTTAGAAGTGATACTGTCACCCGTCCTACGCAAGCAATGCGTTTATTAATGAGTCAAGCGGAAGTGGGGGATGACGTATATGGTGATGATCCTACGGTCAATCGTTTGCAGGATTATGCTGCCGAGAGAATGGGAACCGAAGCCGCCTTGTTTTGTAGTTCGGGGACTCAAGCCAACCTGTTGGCCATTATGGCGCACTGCCAGCGAGGGGATGAGTATATTTGTGGTCAGAGTGCACATAATTATAGATATGAAGCTGGTGGTGCCGCAGTACTTGGGAGTGTGCAGCCACAGCCAATAGAAAATAGTTCTGATGGAAGCCTGTGTCTCAACAAGGTTCAGGCGGCAATTAAAGAAGATGATTTTCACTTTGCCCAAACTCGCCTGTTATCTTTGGAAAATACCATTGGCGGGCGGGTATTACCGATGGATTATTTGGCTAGCTTACCTTCCTTCGTGGCAGAGCATCAGCTGGCGCTGCACCTGGATGGTGCTCGATTGTTTAATGCCGTGGTTCAAAGCGGTGTCGATGAACGTCTGCTGGTAGCGCCTTTCGACAGTTTTACCATTTGTTTATCGAAGGGTTTGGGAGCGCCGATTGGTTCGTTACTGCTTGGCGATAAACGCTTAATCGAGCGCGCCAAGCGATTGCGAAAAATGTTAGGGGGTGGCATGCGTCAAGCGGGCATTATTGCAGCCGCTGGCCAATACGCTTTGGAGCATCATGTCGCTCGTTTAGCCGAGGATCACGCTAATGCACAATTGTTGGCGGAACAACTGGCGCAAATTGAGGAATTAGAATGTGACGCACACTCGGTGCAAACCAATGTGGTTTATGCGCGTTGTCGTCACCAACAATCCTTTGCCTTAGCAGAGTATTTAGCCGAACGGGGGATATTTGTTACCGCCGGGACGCCGATCCGTTTCTTGACCCATCTTGATGTGAATCAACAAGATATAAAACAACTCATTGGCGCGATTAAAGCCTTTTACGCTGAATCAGCGGCTGTGATAAGCAACAATACCGCTAGGCCAATGAATTAATTAAGGAAGTCATCATGAAAATAGAAATGCTCAGTACCGGCGATGAAGTTCTCCAAGGCGATATCGCGGATACTAACGCTGCATGGTGTGGTCAAGAGCTGAATGATATCGGTTTGAGTTTTAGCCGTCGGCAAACGGTAGCGGATAAGCTTGAAGATATCGTCGATGCCCTCCATCAGGCGGCCCTGCGCAGTGATTGGGTATTGGTGAATGGGGGATTGGGACCGACTTCTGACGATTTAAGTGCCGAGGCTGCAGCGCAACTGATCGGTAAGCCCTTACAGTTAAATCAGCACTGGTTAAGTCAGTTGCAAGCGTGGTATCAACTACAAAACATAGCGATGCCAGAAAGTAATGTTAAACAAGCGATGTTGCCGGAAGGGGCGGAATTAGTCGATAACCCCATTGGGACCGCCAGTGGTTTTATCGTACAACATGCTGGTGCTCAGTTGCTGTTTACACCTGGCGTGCCGAGTGAATTCAAGAAAATGGTCAAGCAGCAGTGGTTTCCGCGTTTGCAAGCTGCTGTGCCAGAATCGAATGGTGAAGTGAAACGTTTTTATACTTTCGGTTTATCAGAGTCTTCATTGAGTGACCGTTTTGATCCCCTAGAGTTACCGCCCGAAGCACGTTTAGGCTACCGTTCATCACGACCCAGTATTGAGGTGAAGCTGTTTTATCCTCGCCAAGACGCTGAATTTGAGCGCTTGAGCCAATTATTGCGAGCGCAACTTGCAGCACATATTTTTACTGAAGATCAAGGCAATTGGGCCCTGCATCTTCAGCAATTGATGGTTGCAGCGGGGAAAAAGTTAGTTTTAGCTGAATCTTGCACAGGTGGCATGTTAGCTGCCGAACTAGTGGCTGTAGCGGGGAGTTCAGCTTACTTAGATCGTGGCTTTGTGACCTATAGCAATCTAGCGAAGCAACAAAGCATTGGGGTTCCCGAGGCACTACTTGAACAATATGGCGCGGTGTCCATGGAAACCAGTCAAGCGATGGCTTTCGGTGCGCTCGCCAATAGTGCCGCCAATATTGCCTTATCAATTACTGGGATCGCGGGTCCGGATGGTGGTAGTGAGCAAAAACCGGTCGGTACCGTTTGTTTTAGCCTCGCGGAGGGCGACCGTTGTATTAGCCAGCAACTATTGCTTAGTAATCGGAGTCGCTCGGTGGTGCGGGTGATGGCGACTGCGGTTGCGATGGACATGTTGCGCCGTTACCTCACTGATTTACCCGTGTTCGGGGAATATCAGCACATCAAGCGGATCGCCAGTAAAAATTAAGCCTCGTGAAATTTTTTTACCGCAAGCGAGGTCTGATAGAAAAAGGAGATGCTATGTGGTTTAAAATGAAGCGTGATTGGGAAGAAGCAGAGTCGGCGGTGACGCCCGAGTCTTTATTTAAACAGCGCCGTAATATTATGAAAGGTTTAGGTTTTATTGGCGCTGGTGCGGCCTTGCCTACGAGTGTAGCAGGCGCATCTTGGTTTAGTGCTGACGACCCCGAGCCAGTGGCATTGGTTCGTCGAGCATTGAACAAAATTGACATTCCACCGATCCATCAAGATGTGCTAACCCCAGAGTCGACTGCCACTAGCCATAATAATTTTTATGAGTTTGGTACTGGTAAAAATGATCCGGCGAAGAATAGCCGCAGCTTTAATCCTTCGCCATGGACGATTAAAATTACCGGAGAGGTAGAGCAAGAACTCACGCTTGATTTAGATAAATTGATGGCAAAAATGGCTTTAGAACAACGGATTTACCGCTTACGTTGTGTCGAAGCTTGGTCGATGGTCATCCCTTGGGTGGGGTTTTCGTTGGCCGATCTGCTGAAAATGGTGAAGCCCTTGTCGTCGGCTCGCTATGTTGCCTTTGAAACGCTTTATGATCCGGAGCAAATGCCGGGACAGAAAAATTCGTTTACAGGCGGAGGGATCCGTTATCCCTACGTTGAAGGTTTGCGGATTGACGAAGCGACGAATCCACTCACGTTTATGGCTGTAGGTATGTACGGCAAAACCCTACCCGCACAAAATGGTGCGCCATTACGTTTGGTTGTGCCATGGAAATACGGTTTTAAGAGTATTAAGTCGATTGTTAAAATCCATTTACTTGAGACTCAACCACCAACCACTTGGAATCGACTTGCACCTCATGAGTATGGTTTTTATGCCAATGTGAATCCGCTGGCCGACCACCCGCGCTGGAGTCAAGCTTCAGAACGGCGGATTGATTCAACGGGCTTGTTAGGGCGTAAACGAATAAAAACAGAAATGTTTAATGGTTATAGTGAGCAGGTCGCTCATCTCTATCAAGGCATGGACTTAAATAAGTATTTTTAGTGAGAGACGTGTGAGTAAAAAAATTAATCAGTATTTAGCTAAGCATCAATGGCAAGTGCGGGTGCTATTACATTTATTGTTGTTAAGCCCACTGCTTTATTGTTTTTTAGCGGTTAGTGATGGCTGGTGGGGGGGCGATCCGGTCAAAGCCCTGATCCACTATTTGGCTAATGTAGCGCTGAATATACTCCTGATTACGCTGTGTTTAGCCCCCTTTGCTCGGCGTTTTCGTTTACCCGTGTTGTTTGCTTTTAGGCGTTTAGTGGGCCTATATGTATTCTTTTATTCGCTGTTACACATGCTCGCTTATTTGGTGTTTGACTTAGGCTTAGATTGGGCCTTGTTTGGACAAGAAGTATTGGATCGGCCCTATATATGGTTTGGTATGTTTGCCTTTATATTATTGTTGGCTCAAAGCCTGACTTCATTTAAGCGCATACAACAAAAACTGGGCCGAGTCTGGTTGCAACTTCACGGATTTATCTATCCCGTTACATTGGCGATAATCATTCATTTTTGGTGGTCTTTGAAGTCTGGATGGATTGAGCCCATTATATATTTAGGTTTGACCTTTGTTTTGTTGTCTATGCGCAGGGTTCCCTTACGACGATGGATAAAAAGCTTTACGCCTCAGAATTAAACCCCCATAAGTGAAAGTTGTTTTTACCCTCATCTTTGACTTGATACATGGCTTGGTCGGCGCGATGTAGGGTTTGTTCAAATTGTTCATCGTGGCGGTGAAAGCGACACATTCCAATACTGATGGTCACCGCGACCGAGATCTGTTGGTAGCCAATGGCTGGTGTAAAAGCGTCGAGTAAACGCTTAGATAATTGTTTCAGTTGGCTCACTTCACTGAAGGGGATCAATAGGGCAAATTCATCTCCTCCAATTCGTCCACATTGCCCTTGTTCTGGGCAATGTTGTTGGATCCGTTCGGCGCAGCATTTTAAGATCCGGTCACCGACAGTATGCCCATAGCGGTCATTAACCGGTTTAAACTTATCTAAATCAATGAACATCAAAGTGCCGCCTTCAGCTCCGATGTTTTGACAATATTGTTCGAATTGATTTCGAAAGGCATGCCGATTGAGAAGTCCGGTTAAGGGATCATGATGGGCCAGTTTGGCTAAGCGTTGGTGAGCGATTCGTTGTTGAGTAATATCGCTGTGTGTCCCCAGAACACGCAGGGGATGGCCGTTTTCATCATAGTCTTGAATGGTTCCTCGATCTTTCACCCAGCGAATTGAACCGTCTTTATGCAGCATTTTATACTCGACATCGTATTCGTCTGTTTCGCCAGCGATCAAGGCTTCAAAAGCCTTGATCGCAAAATCTTTATCATCGGGATGTAGGTTGGATTGCCAATTTTTATAGTAGGCTTTTTGCTCATTGGCGGAAAGACCACAAATTTTACCGTATTCGGAGTTATACAGACTGAGCCGCCCACTGGGAATGTGTTGTTCCCAAAGCACTAAGCCACTATCGTTCAATACAATATTAAGTAAATTGATGTTCTCGTTGAGTTGCTCACGCAATTGCTGGTTTTGCCGACGTAATTCGACAATTTTCGGGTCACTATCATCCATAGTTAGTGTTTTATTAATTTGTAAACCATTTGTGCTTATTTTATCAACACCTTGTACATTATAGCTATCGCTTATTTATTCGCTGAATAATTTAGTGAGGGAAATGGCTTAGCATGGCCGTTCCCCTCACTAAATATGTTGAGTAAAAAACTCACTTTTTTGCAGGCTTACCAGCTTCCGGTATTGCCCATCGAAGCCCAAGGTTCTTGCGCAGCTAGCGATTCACCTTGTTGTAGTAACTCCACTGAAATACCATCGGGAGATACGACAAAGGCCATGTGACCATCACGAGGTGGACGATTGATGATGACGCCAGCTTTTTGTAATTTGTCGCATAGCGCATAGATATTTTCTACCGATACGGCAATGTGTCCGAAATTACGTCCGCCGGTGTAGGTTTCTGATTGGCCATTTTCATCAGGCCAGTTATAAGTGAGTTCCAAACATGGGGAATCTTCGGTTTTGACTCGTTCAATATCTTCATCACAACTGAGATAGATTAAACTGAATCTGCCTTGGTCACTCTCATAACGGCGGACTTCGCTCATGCCCAATAAATTGCAGTAAAAATTCATGGATTGATCGAGATCTTTTACTCTTACCATGGTGTGTAGAAACTTCATTTATTCTTCCTATTATTAATGACTACAAATTAAATAAATCTAAACTAGCGTAACATTACGCTTGGGTAATACATAAGTCTGTTTGTGGAATACAACTACAGCTCAGGATGTAGCCTTGTTGCTTCTCTTCATCGTTTAAACCACTGTCTTCGAGGATGCTGACTTCACCACTTTCTAGTTTGACTTTACAGGCACCACAAAATCCACCGCGGCAGGAATAGTTTAAATTTAGCCCGGCCTGTTCCGCTTGTTCTAAGATACTTTGTTGATTATTACCTTGAACGTGACTATCCCAACTATCAAACAGAATATTAATGCTCTTACTCACCACCGAGTCGCTGATCTGGTGGCCAAAGCTTTCAGAAAAATAATCGTCGGGATGCACCCCTAAGGCGAGCAACTGCTGTTTTGCGCTGTCCATAAAGCCCTGTGGACCACAGACAAATACCGAGCGTAGTTCTAAATCTTCAATATCGAGTAACATCCCGCGATTGAGTCTGCCCTGATAGCCTTGCCAAGTGCTTTGAGCGGATTGGCTTAAACTATAACGAATACTGCAGTGTGGCATTTGTTGAGCGAGCACTTCTAGTTCGGCTCGAGCGATCAGATCTTGTTCGCTATGTGCACTGTGTAGAAACACCACATCTAGCTGGCTGTTGATGTCACTCAGGTAGCGCAGCATCGACAGCATCGGGGTGATGCCGCTGCCAGCTGACAGCAGTAATAATTTGTTGCTTGGGCTGGCGGGTAAATGAAAGTCGCCCGCAGGGGCTAAGGCTTTGAGTTGCATACCTGGCTTCAAGTAGTCATGTAACCAATTTGATGCCAGTCCGTTGGAAACCCGCTTAACGGTTATTGCTAAGCTTAAGGGGCGACTAGGAGAACTCGACAGCGTATAATTTCGGTGTACTGGGCTGCCGTCTATCTCCAGCTCAATGCCTATATATTGGCCTGCTTGATAATGGCAGATGTTGCCCTCTGGAGCCTCCAAAATGAAAGTTTTTACATCATGAGTTTCTTCGCGTATTGCAATACACTTGAGTAAGCGGCTTTGTCCCGCTTGCCAATTTGTAGTCACTGTTGGGCTGGATTGTGTTTTTTTGATTTGCTCGGGATAATGTTCTGGCGTCTTGGTTTCTAGTACTTCTATGGTGTCATATAGACTGATCTTACCATGATTGAGTGCCACCACATTTTGTCCGAAATAAACGTTTCCATCGTTACCCTTACGATACTTAGCGAGTGTTGATAGTGGTTCTTTTTGCGGATGAAACTCTCCACGGGCTTGATCGAGGGTTGTAAAAATACAGCGCGAACAAGGGTTTTGCACCTCAAATTCTACTTCTCCAATACGAAAACGTTTCCAGCCATCTTCGGCAAATGCAGCAGTGTTTGTGACCACTAGGTTGGGCCTAAATTGAGCCATATTATGTTGCGTTGGGCTGCGTGAATTGAGATCTTCTAATGAGGCTTCAGACACTAACAATAGGGGATAGGCGTCGGCGAAAGCGACCTGACTATCCCGCTTTTTGACCATACGCTGAGATTGTTCCCCAAAAAATACTAGGTGGCAGTTTTCCCCTAAATATTGGCTAAACCAATGATCGTAATCATTATGGCAATGTTGTGCTTGAACCGTATCCTGCCAAAGCTTTACTGGAATATAATGATCTGAAAAATCGGTGTATTTAATGTTTACCCCTGCCATGTTAGGGGCTTCCAGATATAAGCCTTCAGGCCGTAAAACACTGTGGATTTGCGCTAACTTGGGGTGAGTTCTGGCGGTTAGTTGTTTGCCATCGGGTAAGCAAACCACAAAACGTCGGTCGAATGCTAGGCCATGTTCTTCTACGTAAGCGTGATTTAAATCAATCCCTAAGGTTGATTTTATGGGGTAAATGCTTAACTGGCTGATCTGCGCTTGACTCACAATAATGCCTTATTATTCTTTGCTCATAATTTTAATCTTACTTAAGGTGGTGCATCGAGGCTAGCTCAAATTACCCTGATGAGCGATTTCTTATGAGGAAAGGCTTGTATTTGGTAAACGCATAACTATACTGTTTTTATATACAGTTGTTGTGGCGTATTTGCTTACTTATGACTTTAATGAATCGTAAAATCATTCATGTGGATATGGATTGTTTCTATGCTGCGGTGGAAATGCGTGAGCAACCCGAATTCGCGAACCTTCCTTTAGCCGTAGGTGGTTTGAGTAGCGGTCGAGGCGTATTAACAACCTGTAATTATCTGGCCCGTCAATATGGTATTCGCTCTGCAATGCCAACCCATAGAGCGCTACAACTGTGTCCCCAATTGGTTTTAGTGCCGCCGCGGCTGAGTTTGTACCGAGAGGTCAGCCGGCAAGTACAGGCTATTTTTGCCACTTATACTCAAGTGATCGAACCTTTATCCCTCGATGAAGCTTATCTTGATGTGAGTGCGTGTGAGGCTTGTCATGGTTCGGCGACTCTAATTGCTGAGCAAATCCGCCAAGATATCTATAACTGCACCGGATTAACCGCTTCGGCTGGTGTAGCGCCGGTCAAATTTTTGGCAAAAATCGCGTCCGACCTGAATAAGCCTAACGGACTATATGTGATTAAACCCGAGCAGGTTTCGGCATTTATTGAAACACTCGCCCTAGAGAAAATATCGGGTGTTGGTAAGGTGAGTATTGAAAAGCTGCATCACCATGGCTTATATACTGGCGGAGATATTCGTCGTGCCAAACGCGATAAACTGCAGACTTTGTTTGGTAAGTTTGGTGAGATGTTATGGTTGCGTTGTCAAGGGATCGATGAGCGAGCCGTAAGTAATGACCGTAAACGTAAGTCGGTGGCGGTAGAACGAACTTTTGCCCAAGATGAGCGAGATAAAAGCTTAGTCGTTGAGCGTTTACTGGCTTTGTTACCCGAGTTACGGCGGCGTAGCGAGCAACATTTACGACAGGCCAAGATGAATAAGTTAGGGGTAAAAGTAAAATTCGCCGATTTTCAGCAAACTACCAAGGAGCAGCAGTGCCAACAGATTGATGAATCAACCTTAGTGGAGCTGTTTCATCAAGCCTTTGCGCGCGGTAAGGGCAAAGCGGTGCGTTTAGTTGGCTTACATATTGGTTTAGCTTACGAGCAGCAAACTGAGTCGGCACAGTTGAGCTTGCCTTTTAGTGATTAAGTGGATTCCTCAGCACTTAGCCTGTCAGTGCTTACATCTGGTTGTGGGCCGAACCGACAGATTGCTCTAATGCCTCATCGTTTGTTGGCTGCTGTATCGAGTTACCACACAATTCCGCCCTAGCTCAATAAGCATTTGGTGTAGGATTTGAATTTCGCGCATCCTGACTGCCTCCGTGTAGGCTTAGATAGAATTTGTTTTGACGAAATTAATTAGATTAAACAACGGGTGTGCGTCTGCTGTATTGAATTTACTAGAAATTATGAGGTGTTCGCTAGAAGGCAGCGTTAACTTACAAAGCCTTCAAAGGCAATCAAATTTTATAAATTCTAGGTATTTTTTCTGTCTTACCATCCTCTTATATCCACTAATAATTATGTAAGGAAAATATATGATAAGCCCTCGTATGAACGAAAATATAAAATGGTCAAAAACTCCATTTTCTGGTGTTGAATTTTTTTGGTTATCAGAGAAAACTGAAAATGGTAGAACGGCAATACTCAAATTTGAAGCTCATGCAGAGCTGCCGTTGCACAATCATCCTGGCTGGGAACAAATATATGTTCTTGAAGGCCGTTTACAAATCAACTCAGAAATTTATGCCGCAAATGATTTTGTTCTTATTAGCGCGAGTACAGATCATTCGGTATTGGCTTTAGAGCCGAGCATATATATTACTATTTCACAAATGGAAGGCGTAAAAGTTCTTGAGTAACAGCCAGTTAAAAGAATTATTGAGATATTTATGGACACCCCGTGTTTTGCAACTCCTGATTGAAGATCGGTTCGCTGACATATATCCGGCGATCGGAGCAAATAAAAATAACTAGACAGCCATCTCAACTAGCCAGATCTCGGTAATAGCCTAAACTATCAATAGTAGCAAATAACTAGACAGCCATCTCAACTAGCCAGATCTCGGTAATAGTCTAAACTATCAATAGTATTTTTTTGGAGTTATTGCCATGCCTCGGTCAAGACAGTCGCAAGTGAGCTTATCGGATACACCTTATTATCACTGTGTTTCCCGCTGTGTACGGCGGGCTTTTTTATGTGGCGAAGATAAGCAAACGGGCAAGAGTTATGAGCACCGACGCCAGTGGGTGGAAGACTATTTATTGCAACTTACTGCGGTTTTTGCCATTGATGTCTGTGCCTATGCTGTCATGAGCAATCATACCCATGTGGTATTGCACATCGATAAGGCCAAAGCCGAAGCCTGGTCCATGGATGAAGTCTTGGAGCAAATAACTAGACAGCCATCTCAACTAGCCAGATCTCGGTAATAGCCTAAACTATCAATAGTGTTTTTTTTGGAGTTATTGCCATGCCTCGGTCAAGACAGTCGCAAGTGAGCTTATCGGATACATCTTATTATCACTGTGTTTCCCGCTGTGTTCGGCGGGCTTTTTTATGTGGCGAAGATAAGCAAACGGGCAAGAGTTATGAGCACCGACGCCAGTGGGTGGAAGACTATTTATTGCAACTTACTGCGGTGTTTGCCATTGATGTCTGTGCTTATGCAGTTATGAGCAATCATACCCATGTGGTATTGCACATCGATAAGGCCAAAGCCGAAGCCTGGTCCATGGATGAAGTCTTAGAACGCTGGCATTGTTTGCACCAAGGCACCTTACTGACTCAAATGTATCTTAATTCTGAGTTACGTCCGAAGTTAAGTGAGGTGCAACTACAGGCTATCAGTGCAACAGTAGAAGTCTATCGGACTCGCCTTTTTGATTTAAGCTGGTTTATGCGCCATTTGAATGAATACATTGCTCGAGCTGCCAATAAAGAAGACCAATGTACCGGTCGTTTTTGGGAGGGGCGTTTTAAATCTCAAGCGCTTTTAGATGAAGCAGCCCTAGCAGCGTGTATGGCCTATGTGGATTTAAACCCGGTTCGCTCAAATATAGCGAGCACGCCTGAAACCTCGGACCACACCAGTATCAAACAGCGCATTCAGCAAGCCAAACAAGGTCAGCAACCCAAGCAGCTAATGCCTTTTGTCGGTAACCCCAGAGAAACCATGCCTAAAGGCTTGCCTTTCGAGTTACAAGACTACCTGCAACTGGTGGAACTTACCGGCCGCGTTATCAGAGAAGATAAACGCGGTTATATCGATGATGCACAAGCGCCCATTTTACAGCGCTTACAAATCGATGAAGAAAGCTGGTTAGCCTTGAGCACTGGTTTAGAGCATCACTTCGCCAGCGTGGTTGGGGCTGGGCATTCACTAGAACGCTATAAGCGAGAGCACAATCAACAACGAATTAAAGGCATGGCAGCTGCCAAGCGCTGGCTGGATCTAGGTTAAGAACTTACAGGTTAAATTTCATTGACTCGCGAGTGATTCAGGTTATCTAGGCTAGCTGTGTCTTCCGTCTCGCTTGTTGCAGATTTTCGTCGTAAAAACGTGTATTAAGATTGCAATTTTCAGCATCAGGCTGCTTTTATGCGGATGAGAGATGATTTATATCGCTTGATGGTGGCGGATGAATATAAGCCTTAAGATGGCTGTCTTGGATAACTTTGTGGCGGATGAATATAAGCCTTAAGATGGCTGTCTCGAATAACTCGGTCTCGGATAACTTTGACAGCCTTGTTCAATGAACACTCCTTAAGTTGGAGCGGCGGCAGGTAAACATTGCAAGCCAATGAGAGTCTGTTCTACCGCTAAGGCTAGTGGTGTATGAGCTTCTTCACCGAGCTCTGCGAGCAGTTTGCTATTATTCATCTGAAGTGGCCGTTGCCATAAATAGCGCATTTCTAGTAGTTCTCTCATGGTGGCATTAAAAGGACTAATAAGCTTGACTACTCCCCAAGGAAAGCTGCGGATATTGGCTGTTTTACCACTATGTTGAAGAACTACATCGCGAATGGTCTCCACCATTTGGCGGCCGTTGGCGTCCCAGTGTCCAGCCATATGATATACTGCGAAGGCTTCAAGTTGGTGGCGACGCTCTAATAGTTGTCGCATCACTTGGGCAACATCAGGTATATAAGACCATTGATGGGCAGTTCCCTTTTGGCTTGGATTATTGATTGTGCTTACCGCTTGGCCAGGTTTGATGAGTCCTTGGGAAAACCAGTTGTTACCCGGCTGGCCACCAAAAAAATCTCCAGCGCGAACAATGATGACTCGACCGCCATTTTGTGCATAGTTGAATAAACGCTGTTCTAGTTGGACTCTGATCCGCCCCTTACGCGTTTGCGGGTGCTGCGGTGTGTTTTCATCAATTTGTAAAGATACTTCTGGGCCAAAATTATAAACGGTGCCGGGCAATACGATGGTTGCGCCAATTTTTCTTGCTGCGGCAATGGTATTGTCTAACATTGGGAGTACCCATTTTTCCCAGTTTTTATAACCAGGAGGGTTTACCGCATGAATGATCACGTCACAGCCTTGGGCTGCAGCTTCGACTTGGCTTGCATTCAGTGCGTCACCTTTCATCCACTGGACCCCTGCTTGTGATTGCTTGGCGCGGCTTAAGTTTCTGGTCATGGCACACACTTGCCAGTTGGCGTGAAGTAGTTGTCGAGTGAGCTCCCCACCAATCCCCCCGGTTGAGCCGAGCACTAATACTTTTGCTTGATTTGTCATTGTTTTGAACCTCTATTCATTTGATGGGGAGAGCATAGTATTATTGTTAGCTAAATGAAATTGAGCAAAACAAACGATCAGGTATGCATTTATGTATAGTGGCAACATTGACTGGGAACTCTATCGTTCATTTCTCGCTGTATTACAGCAGGGCTCCTTATCGGCAGCAGCGAGAGCATTAAACTCCACTCAACCCACCATCGGTCGGCATATTGCCGCTCTTGAGAAGGCACTGGAACTTAGCTTGTTTATCCGTTCTCCGGACGGATTATTGGCTACCGATGCAGCCAAAGCACTACGCGGCCAGGTGGAAGTGATGGCGAGCACCGCTGCAGCAATAGAGCGAGTTGCTACAGGTCAACAGCAGGAGCTAGGTGGCGTGGTTCGAATTACCGCCAGTGAGGTGGTGGGGGTTGCCTTATTGCCGGATATTATTACACCACTACAGCAGCAGTACCCAGGCTTAAAATTGGAGTTGGTATTATCGAGCCAAGCACAAGACTTACTGCATCGCGAAGCTGATATTGCGATTCGTATGTTTCGACCAAAGCAAACTCAACTGGTTGCTCGTAGAGTGGGCCACTCTGTATTAGCTTTACATGCAAGCCCTGCCTATCTTGAGCGCTTTGGCTACCCGGAGAGTGTGGAGGCGCTCGCCCAACATGCCATTATTGGTTTTGATTCATTGAGTGATTTTATTCGTAAATTGACTAAAAGTTTACCGCCAGAGCTTGACCGAGAAAACTTCGCTTTTAGTTGTGACAGTGATCTCGCACAATTAGCGTTGATTCGTGCAGGAGCTGGCATCGGGATCTGTCAGGCGATTTTGGCAAAAGGTGATGATAAATTGGTGCCTGTTTTAGCCGAAGCCTTTCAGCTAAAGATGGATGTATGGGTCACCATGCATGAAGACCTGCGTAACAGTCAGCCATGTGTGCGGGTATTTGAGGCTCTGGCTGATGGATTTAGGACTTATTTTCAATCATTTGACTAAACGCTGGCTAAGCTTGGCATGACCCTAGTGATGTGAGCGCCTTATTGCTTGCGCTTGAGGGGATGAGCAAACCTATAAAAAATTCTATGTATTTGATGATTAAAGGTATTATCTTGCTTTTTATCTGTCATGAGCTTCTAATTCATAATTAATCATTGGTTCCCCTCGGTGGTTTGCGCCTTTGCTATGAATGTCCGTTCATAGCTTAAGGGGGGATATGCTGCTAGGAGTGTATAGATGTTAACCCAATTTTGTCAGGCATGTGGTGAACAAACTGAGCATCAACCGTTACTTAAACAAAAACCTTCCAAATATGGCACGACTAAAAAAGAACAAATAAAAGCCTTTATCGAAGGTTTTTTTGCTGGCCAAGCCAGCCCTGTTGGTGCTTCACTGGATCTCATAGACCGTTATTTGGTTTGCCAGAAGTGTGGTCGTAAAACGCTCGCAAACCAAGGTGATGAGTTTCAGTAATCACCCGATAATTCAGAGTCATTGAAGATTAACTGAGCCGCAATATGGCAATTAGCGAAACCCTCTTTATTAAGAATTCATGATGCCTGTTCAGATAGCTTGAAAGCTAGACTCTCCCCAGCATCGTAAAACCATGAATCATCCATCCTGATTTAGTGAGCGCTGGCTGTTCTCATCGAGTAGGGATTTGGTCGGCTGTATCATTGGTCAATCGAAGCCAGCGTATAGCAGCTGGCACGGTTTACTAAAAATATAGCCATCATTTTGCGTTTTGAGTCGCGAAGAAAAGCGAATGAAAGGGATGGATGAACGATTCGTCATTAATTTTCTAACATCTCCTTTGCAGAAGTATCTGTTGCGGAATAAAACGAAAACACACTTAATACCGCTAAGCTCAAGCCAAATAGCAAATAGGGCAGAGAAGGAGAGAGTGTATAAATGAGAGTCGCAGCGAGTGGCGCAAGGCAAGTCCCCATCGCTTGCGCCGCACCTAGGCTTCCTGCCGCAACCCCTTGCTCTGAATTCGTCACCGCATTAGCCGCTAAAGTTTGTATAGAAGGAAATACCATGCCTAGCCCCACTGCAATAAGGGCATACACGGCCATAAGGTGAATGGGAGTCGAGACCCAAAACATCAATACCATGGCTATCGCAGCGATTAATGTCCCAGTGCTTAACCACGTTTTCGGCTGAATATAAACTAACTTTGTAATGACTATTTGGGTGAATATAAGTGCAACTCCTACAGAGGCCATCGCTTGTGCCGATACTTTAGCCGCAGATTGATTGTCTAGGTGCAACACATCAAGACAAAAGAATCCCACTACGATTTGGCAAGTGATCACACAACTCATACTAATAAATGCACTTAACATGGGTAAGCGTAAACGAGGATCAAACAAGCGAACGGTCGCTTTGGGGGCTGCGCTTATCACTTGTGTCTGAGGGAGGCCAAAATAAACGATGAGTAAGGCTAACATTGCTAGAAACCCACCGAGAAATAAGGGGTGAGTTAAACCATCGCCAACAATAAAACTCGCCATGAGTGGGCCAAGAACCAAACCAAAGCCGTTGGATGCACCCAGCAATGCCATTTTGGGCCCTCGAGTTGCTGGTTCATAGTGATCGGCGATGAGTGCGCTATTCGCAACCGGAATGGCTGCAAAAAATCCCCCCATCATGCCTCTTAATACAATAAAAATCAGTAACATCACCCAAATTTCGTTGTGATTTTGCAACGAATATTCCGTAAAAATGGCCAAACCAAGGTAACTTAGAGTTAAACCTAAAGAGCCCCAGAGTAGAATTTTCTTTCGGCCTAAACGATCACTTTTTATTCCCCATGCTCGCGAAGTCATTAACCAAACAAAACCGGCCATTGTGACCATCAGGCCGCTTTGCCACTCAGGCATAGACAGCGCTCGACTGATAGGGCCGATCACCACGGCAAAAATTTGCATGGTCGCGGCGCATAGCATGCTAGCTAACAATAAAGGGAAAAGTTTGATTTGTTTATTCACAGTCTACCTCGAAATTGATTTAATCGAATTAAATGGTAAACAAGGGCAGAAGACCGAACTACTCAAAAAGGGATTATCGGAGGGGGAATGATACTCTATTCTCAATCGACCACGTTTAAGCGCGATAAGACCGAGGGCTTTGACCAAAGTATTTTTTAAAAGCCACTGAAAAATGCCCATGATTGTTGCATCCAACTTGTCCCGCGATATCAATAATGGGGTGATTAGATTCGAGCATAAGGCGCGCTGCTTTGCGCATTCTCAGACTAAGTAAATACTGACCAACCGTTTGTTGGGTGATGGTTTTGAAACCTTTTTTAAGTTTAAAGTCATTTAAGCCAACACGATGAGCTAAGTTTTTTAATGAAGGTGGCTCCTGCATTTCTTGCTCTAATATGTATTTCACCATTTGTAATTTTTGTATGTCCTGTGAATTAAGCACAAGTCGACTTTCATCGATACAATAGCGAATTGCAATCTCATCTAATACAGCACTAAGCAAGTCTTGAATCAGTTCATCATGGTCACGAGTAAGATCTTGAGTTTGATTACAATAAGTGAGTAATTGCGTGATATGTGAGTTAATCGTTCCAGACAACAATATTGGTTCAGGGCTAGGGTTAAGAATATTTTGAAACAACTTGTGCAAACCTAAGCGCTCATCTTGTAAAACAAAATTACGCCAATAAGGTAGTTTAATATGAAGCCCATAGCTGAGATTTAGTTGATGAGCAGCATACTCTGAAAAGCCACATGATTCCGGTGAAAAACTTAAACAAAATTTACCCGCGAAAAAATGTTCGGGGTGTTTCCAACTCTGCATTTTAGAGTGTGATATTCCTTTTTGCATAAAGAAAATAGACACATAAAATGCCCCTAACAGACTGCTTCTTTCAATACGAGTAAATTGCTTAAAAAAGACCTGATTGCGACTAAATGCGACATCGTCGGACAAGTGCTTAGAGTAAAAACTCAAGGCACCAGCGGGATTACAAACCTTAAATTTTAAACCAGTACTTTGATGATGAAATAATGGTTCTACATCTTGATGACCAATGACAATACGTTCCACTTGGTTAACCCATGATAAAAGGGGATCTCATTATTCATCAAAATAGACTCAAACAAAAGTAGTTCTCATTTCTATTTGTTTTGGGTGTCGTTCAGGTTTAATGCCTAAAACATAATAGAAATAAACAACAGATGTATGGACACACCGATGACTGCAAGCACCGCTCCTATGCTCCCAGTTAAGCCTTACATCGCTTCCTAAATGGCGGTTTTTAGTCTTACAAGCTTTTAAAAGGCGATGATTAAACTCAGGTTTTAGGCAAATCAACGGTTAAGAGTCTGGTTTAGCTGGGGGACATAAAAGTTGGGTGTTTTTGCGCGTAAATTCTATCATGAGTTCAATTTTCAATCGCTTGGGTAATTTTTTACCGCTTGTGCTGATTTGAGTCATGTTGATATGAGGGTGGTATTTTAAGCACGTAACGCTTGTCGTGGTTTTGCTAAAAGAGCCTGCAAAAACTGAGTTGTTGGTGAGTCAGCTCTGACATGCTTGTTCCCAGTAAGTCGATTGCGGCGATGATTTCATTTCTGAATGTAGTGCTCACTAACAAGTCGGCCCCATACTTATCTGCGAAATAACTTTAATTATTTAAATAGTTAACCTATGTTTTTTGGGTGTCTACGTATAGTCGTTTCTACGTATAGTAAGGTGTCGAATTAGACTTGAGTCAGATGAAGTAAAGGCAGCTTGGTTTTGATGCGCTTCGATAGTGCCAATTTGTCATTGCTTGTCATCGTGATTGCGGAGCTTAAAGCTTATTGAATTTTGGCTGTTAAATAATTGTTTGATTCAAGCGTGGCCGGATGTGCAATTGCTTGCCAAGACATATTACTTGCTTGATGGCCGGGCTTCACGAGAGGAGCGATAAGCGACAGCGATAAAACATCACATCTAAGTCTATGAGATTGATACATATAGCAATTTTATTATTTGTTTTATTCCTGTTTTAGCTGGTTCTCGATAATTTTTATGAAATATTTTTTCAAATAATACTTTGTTTTTACGCGTGTTAATTAAATTGCGCATTTTGCTGGTAGATTTAACATTAACACTTGTCATACCAGTTATGTTACGCTTGATTTTTTTTTGAGGTGCAGGTGACTATTAGAGTTCTACGACCATGTTAGGGATCACCGATTTTTGGTTGTTTGTGGGATCTGGGATTTTGCTAAATATGCTTCCCGGACCGGATTCTCTTTATGTTGTGGCTCGAGCGTCAAGCCAAGGCTTGAAAGCGGGATCAGTGGCGGCCTTGGGAATTGGTTGTGGGACTTTTGTACACATTTTTGCTGCGGCTTTTGGTTTGTCTGCTATATTAGCCAGCTCAGCTACAGCCTTTACGCTGATAAAAATACTTGGTTGTCTTTATCTATTGTTGATGGGCTTAACCATGATATTCACCAAAGCTAATATTGTCACCAAGGAATGTGCGTTACCAGACAGCGGTTATTTGAAAATTTTCCGCATGGGTTTTTTAAGTAACAGTTTGAACCCTAAAGTGGCCTTGTTTTTCTTGGCTTTTGTCCCCCAGTTTATTGCCTCTAACGCCGACAATAAAGCCTTGGCATTTTTGGTTCTGGGTTTAGTGTTCAATCTCAATGGAATGATTTGGTGTCATTTACTGGCTTGGTGCAGTGTGGTGATTCGTGACAAGGTAGGGGTGAGTGACCAGTTTAGAGACTGGCTTAATCGTTGCCTTGGCGGTTTATTTATGTGGTTTGGGATCCGTCTAGCGCTCGCTAAAATCAGTTAGTTAATGCAAGCCGTTTGGTTTGTATTCAAGGAAGTATATGCATCGTTCTAAAAAGCAATTGTTGTTAATGATGGCATTTTTAATGCCTTTTAGTTTTTCCATTTGGATGGTTTTACTGAATAATTTTGCGATTGAAGTGGCTCAGTTTAGTGGACGCGAAATTGGGATCTTACAAAGCTTACGTGAAGTACCTGGTTTCCTATCCTTTACCGCCATCTTTGTTTTGTTGTTACTTAAAGAGCAAACCTTTGCCTTGTTAAGTTTATTGATCTTGGCGATTGGGATTAGCTTAACTGGCTTTTTCCCAAGTGTGTACGGTTTGTACTTTACCACGGTGCTGATGTCGGTCGGGTTTCATTATTTCGAAACAGTGAACCAATCACTTACCTTACAATGGGTCCCAAAATCTGAAACCCCCGAATTCATGGGAAAAGCAATTGCGGTGCGAGGCGCGGCGGCAGTGCTTGCTTATAGTCTATTATGGAGTTTATTGGAATATAGTGACCTTGCCTATTCCAGTTTATATGCCATGTTTGGTGGACTTACAATTTTGGCGATCTTATTGATTGCTTTACGTTTTCCACATTACACCGCCGAGCACGAACAACATAAAACGCTGATTTTGCGTTCTCGCTACTGGCTGTTTTATACCTTGGTGTTTCTGAGCGGTGCGCGCCGCCAAATATTTGTGGTATTTGCGGGCTTTTTAATGGTCGAAAAGTTTGGTTATTCGGTATCCGATATCGCGCTGTTGTATTTGGTCAATCAAGTCTTAAATATCTTTTTTGCAGGGAAAATCGGTCGTTTAATTGGGCGTGTAGGCGAACGTAAAGCACTCATCATAGAGTACAGTGGGTTATTCTTTGTGTTTGCAGGCTATGCCTTGGTTGAGCAAGCCGAATGGGCCGCAACGTTATATGTGATTGACCATCTATTCTTTGCTATGGCGATTGCGATAAAAAGTTATTTTCAAAAAATTGCAGCGCCCGCCGATATCGCGAGTACTGCTGGGGTGAGTTTTACGATTAATCATATTGCAGCGGTGGTATTACCCGCCTTGTTAGGATTTATTTGGTTATATTCACCTTCTATGGTGTTTTGGTGTGGTGCCGTGATTGCGATTTTATCGCTGATGTTTGCTTTATTGGTGCCTCGCCATCCCACACCCGAATACGAAACCTTACTGATTGCTAAAGTGAAGCATTCAGTGGTTAGTGAGTAACGCAATTGTGAGCTTAGGGTTGTTGGTGTCGATAATAAAGTTGATAGGGATCTAAATAATGCTAGAGCACTTATTGGAACGAATAAACCAAGAAGAGTTCGAGGTTCTATCTCATGACATTAAGTATGCGCTGTTAGAGCATCGTAAATGGTCCCATAAAATTGGTATGGCCTTGGTATTACGTCAACCGATGCACGAGCAAGACTTTGTCGCCGATGATGCGCACTCACATTGTTCCTTTGGTCGCTGGATGAAACATGTCTTGGAAGATGAGCAATTTCATCAACAGGCATTTTTTAATATTGATGACGTTCACCAACAGTTACATGATTGCGCTAAAGTATTGTTGAGTAATTTGGCTAAACGAGGGGAAATTTCTCCTGCCGATCTAGAGTGCTTCTTTCAAATTCAAAACGAGTTTGTGGATATGGTGCTGATGATTTTTGAGTTTTCGGTGATTCATAAGCACCAGTTTGACGACACCACCAAGCTAATGAACCGACGCACTCTTGATATTGTGCTGACTAATGAAAAGCATCGTATGCAACGTGTCATCGGCTCAAATTGTTGCATTGTATTGGCCGATATCGATAAGTTTAAAGATTTCAATGACACTTATGGACATGATGTTGGTGACTTGGTTTTAGCACATACCGCTTCGTTATTTCGCGAGTCAATTCGACGCCATGATACCGTCGCCCGATTTGGTGGTGAAGAGTTTCTATTTATGATGCCTGAAATGAAGCTTGAAGAGGCGACGCAAGTGATTGAAAGAATTAGGTTGAAATTGGCGGAGTCGTCGATTGTACATCAGGGGCGAGAGCTTGGGGTGACAGCCTCGTTTGGAGTGACTCAGCTCAGCCCGTATTATGATATTAAAGATTCGATTAAGTGTGCCGATTTGGCTTTATATGAGGCCAAACGGGCTGGAAGAAACTGCACCGTGATATTAGATGTGGAAGAATTAACCAAGAATATTGAAGTGATTGATCTTGCGAACTTAGATGCTAAATATGTGATTCAAGAATTCTGTTTAAAAGCGAAATAGATATGATTTTGGTGCTTGATGGCGGTTAAGGTCCCGTCGTCGCATACTCTTAATCGTTAATACTTCGCTTAACTTGGTGCTCTATTTAAGAAAACTTAAGTGGCTTTATGCCTTCATACGCGATGCTTTATCTGCTACACCAAGATGGCGATAATGCTACCGACGGTACCGATGGCTTTCAGCACTTGCCCAGCGGTATAGGCACCATCTTCTGTCTCTTCTACTTCGTTAGGTTTATCCATACCTAACACGCCATAACCAAAAGATGTGATAGTACTAGGTTCTGAATCGCTGCTCTTGGTCTCAACTTTATTTTGTTCAAGCTTGGCTGGCCCATCGTTGGCGACTGACAGCTGTGGTTTAGCAGATTCCATGTTGTTGTTCTGTTTTGCTTGCATGGCCGCATTCACTAGATATGCGTTATTGGCTCCGCCTACAGGGGCTATCGACATGAATTGACTCTCCTTTCGATTCTTTTCAACAACTTAGTTATCGACCGCTTGGCAATTAAATTAAGTGATAATTTTACCAATTTAACTTAATTGTACTGTGCCCTCAACCACGCAATAAGTCTTGCGGAACAAAGCTGCGATATGACAAATGTTATTGTAGTCTCTAACCAGATAAATGACATGTCTAATCCACTAATTTGTTAGTGTGATCATAAGCTAATGACTTATATATCCTATACTTTTTTATTTAATGAAGGAGCTGAAAACTGATACCAGATCATGGTTAAGCTGAGAGCCATTTGTCGAATCTAGCGTGCCGTTCCGGGCCCCCTTTTTACAAGGGGGGCAATGTTGTTGTGTTTTATAATGGCTTGGTTGAGGCTGATTTTATCGTAATACCCAAGGGACCGCGGTAAACCACCAAGGCGATCCCAAGTAAGAAGGCGCTGCAAGCCACCCATTGCGTAGGATTAAGTTGTTCCCCATAGACTAAGTAGCCGCTAAATAAGGCAAATACAGAGACCAGTAGCGTAAACGGTGCCATAAGACTCATAGGATATTTGAGTAACATTTTGTTCCAGACCCAATAACCAAATACGGTAGTGGGGTAGGCTTGAAATAGTACCGATAACCATGCCTTGCTGGTCCAATGTTGATAGCTGGTTGCGAGCACATCAACCCCATTAATGAGCACGCTTAAAGCGAGTAGTGGTAGTGGCGCAAACAATATTCCCCAAATGTTAAACGCAAAAGGTGCAGTCGTCCCCGATTGTTTCATAATCACCCCGGCGAGCGGCCAGCAAATAGCCGATATTGAGATCAATAGAATGCCGAGTGGTGTGACATTGCCATTGGTGTAGAGGAGCGATACGATTAATCCGAGCAGGGAAATGCCAATGCCCAACTTCATTCGTGAAGAGATTCGTTCTTTGTAAAACCAAACGCCAGCGAATACGCTAGTCAGCACATCGGTTTGCAATAGCACAGAGGCCATTCCTGAAGATAAGCCAAAGGTGATGGCGCAAGAAGCCATACCCCAGACACCAGTGCCAAAAACCAGGCCGTAGGCAATTAAATGGCGCCAAGCAACCTTAGGCCTTTTAATAAATAAAATCAGCGGGAAAGTTGCACACAAGAAGCGCATTGCAGCAACCAATAGCGGATCGATCTCGCTGACCCCCAGTTTGATCATTGAGAAATTAAATCCCCATATGGCCATCACGCTTAGGCTTAACAATAAATCCCTTAGTTTCATCTGGCTTTATCCCTTATCGATATTTATCGCTAGTGTCACTTGTTGAATAAAACAAGTACAGATACAATTATTTATCATATAAGGGGTACAGTTAGGCTGGCTATGGCAAAATATAAGCAAATCGCTCGACAATTTATTGATGATATTGAAGCAGGCAAGTTGAGCGCTGGAGTGAAAATGCCCTCGCTACGACGGTTGGCCAATCAGCAAAGCATTAGTATGACCACCGCGGTGAGTTGTTATCAAGAGCTGGAAGCTCTAGGCTGGTTAGTTGCTCGTCCCCAAGCTGGCTTTTTTGTGAGTGCCCGAAGCCAAAATTTGCGGCAACCAGATTGGCAACGGTTTACGAGCAAGGTGGCTAAACCTAGAGTTCAAGCGCATCGCTCGCAGGTGCCAGATGGTCCTTTGGGAAGAGCACAATTGGCGATAGATGACAGTACGCTGCAGTTGGTGAATAAAAGCCTTCGAGCCGCGATTCGACAAACTAGTGCATTGTTTGGTGATTATCCAGCGCGACAAGGTGAGCCGATGTTAAGGCAGGTTTTGGCCGAACATTTTACTCAAAATGGCTTGCTATTGAAGGCCGAAGAGTTGGTGATTACGCACGGTTGTATGGATGCGGTGCGCCGAGCTTTGGAAGTTTGTACTCAGCCGGGCGATTCGGTGGCGATAAGCTCGCCCTGTTATGACGGCTTGCTGGACTTATTGTCAGTGCTGGGGCTACAAATTGTTGAGCTTCCTTCACTCAAAGAGGGGATTGATTTAGCCCAATTAGAAGCGCATTTACAACAGGGGACGGTGCAAGCGGGTTTGTTCTGTACTAGCCATATGAACCCGCAGGGGATCACCATGTCTGTTGAGCAGAAGCAACGCTTGGCGAGGCTTGCTGCAGATTATAAAACCCCTATGATTGAAGATGACATATACTTGGAGCTGTCTCACCAAACTCAAATGCCACTGCCAGCCAGCTATTATGATCAGTCGGGTTATATGCTCTGGTGTGGTTCGGTTTCAAAAACCTTGTCAGCCAGTCTTCGTGTTGGATGGTGCCGTCCTGGTCGTTATCGACAGGCGTTTATTGAACGAAGTTTTGGGGTGTCGACCATACTCCAATTTGCGTTAGCTGATTTCATTGACAAAGGGGATTACGCTAAGCATATGAAGCGAGTACGTTATCAGCTTCAGCAACAAAAACAGCACTACCTTGCCTACCTGACTCAGCATTTACCTCCGTCGAGTCGCATCACCGCTCCTGATGGAGGCTTAGTATTATGGTTGCAGATCCCGGGGTTAGATCCTCAGAAACTAATAAAGCTTGCTCAAGGTGCTCAATTGGATATTCGTGTCGGCCAGCTGTTTACTGCATCGCAACGTTATCAAGACTGTTTAAGGCTTAATATGGGTTGGCCACTTGATCAAAACCTAAAGCAACAACTCGATAGATTGATGGCGATCATGGGTCATAGTGTGCATTGCTAATTAAACTGCAAGCCACTTAAGGATTTAGTTGATTTCACGGTAATGATGACGCTGTTGTCAGTTTATTTTGTTTGATTGCTTAATTCACGGCGAATATGTTCGATGCGTTGGCGATTTACTCCAAAATCATAATATCCGAGGCGCGCTGCGGAGCGAACATGGATTAGGATTTGTTCGTTTTGTTGAGCAAGCAGATAGAACTCAAGATCATCGACAAAGCCAAATAATGCGGAGTGAAATTCTACTCGCAGGTAGTTGGTTTGTTGAGTCACTATATGGCTACGCTTCTCGGCTTTGAGGATCTGTAGTAAACGCTGTTGTGCCTGCAGCATCGTTCCTTGGTAAACTAAAGGCTGAATATAGTTGCCATCGTTTGCCGCTTGGCTGATTACGCAGTTAGGCGAATCGGGACAGGCTTGCAGCAGTTGTTGATGCACGCCAAGCATTGGTGGGTGCGCTACCCGAGCAGGCAGTGAGTAGCCATAGGCTTGGCAGTAGGCAGAACACTTGTTTCTTCATCCCTGATCCCTTTTATTTAGCTCAAAAGCATTGCCAGTCGATGCGATTAAGCGGTTCGTATTGCGATGGGATGATCTGGTTTGAGTTGTAATAGATCCCAACGGTTTCCATATAGATCTTCAAACACAGCGACTAAGCCATAATCTTGCTGCTTGGGTTGACGTATAAACTGAATACCATCATCGAGCATACGCTGATAATCTCGCCAAAAATCATCGGTATTTAAAAACAAGAATACTCGTCCACCGGCCTGATTGCCGATAAAATCCTGTTGTTCCGGCTTTGAGGCTTTGGCCAGTAACAAACTTACTCCCTGAGAGTTTGGCGGCGCAACCACCACCCAACGTTTATCTTGTTCGGCTTGATAGCTATCTTCGAGTAACTCAAATTTTAGTTTGTTGACGTAAAAATCGATGGCTTCGTCATAGTCTTTCACGACCAAGGCGATATGAACGATACTCTGCTTCAAAATGAATTCCGTGCTGCTAGGAGAGATATCAAAGCATAGCTTATTTGGTGCTGTCCTGCTCAATATTTATCTTTTTAACTAATTGAAATAACAGAACATAAGTGTATTAATCTGAAGATGTTCAAAGTATTGGCAAACTGAGCGACAGGCATAGAAAAGAGTAACCGGGTGGTTACTCTTTGAGAAAAATCTACTCAGCTTGATTGGCGAAATAGACGGAAAAACAGTAAAACACAAGCCCAACGGCGATAACGCCTAACATCCAATAGGTCGTTTGATCCATGCTTTAATCTCCCTTGAACATGTTAAAAACTTTGGTGATGGTGACCGAACAAATCACGATGATCATGATGACGCAAAATGCGTTTAAGGTCAGTGTGGTGGCGATATTCATAGTACTTCTCCTTCGATAATCGTAGGGACATCAGATTTGGCAAAGAGCGGTTTGTCGCTGTGTTTGACTAAACCAAATAAAATCAGGGTGCTTAGTGAGGCAACAATGGCTACCAAGTGAGCATTTTCGAGAACGCCCATTGCTGGGAAGAGTTCAACAATGGCGTTTTTTAGCGGTGTAATAGACCATGCGCAGTTAACCGCCCAAGACCATACGACAACGGTAAAGGCTGCAGAAGCATTACGTTTCCAAAACAAACCGGCCAAGATAATAAAGAATAACGGGACTAACCAAGCAAATAACCAAGTAATCGCCTTAATCACATTGGGTTGGTTGAATAAAGTGAGTCCAGCAGAAATGATTCCAATAATCAGGATGATAGCTTGGATCATCTGCTTTTCTTTTAACGGGCTCAGTGGTTTTTTACTATTGGCACCAACAATATCTTTGGCAAAAATAGTTGCGGGTGCGAGCGCAGACATGGCAAAGGTGGATAATAAGGCTCCTAAAAATCCTGCTTGTACTAATACCACTAACCACGTTGGCAGTAACTTTACCACCATGGTTGCCCCCGCAAGTTTAGGTCCTAATTCGGAAAACTCTGGAATGGTGGCTGCAGCTAAACCGCATAATACAGGGAACACCCCAAACAACCCGTTAATGGGGGCGGCTATCCATAATGAGCGACGAATGGTACGCTCATCTTTGGCCGACATCGCCGCTGCCATCCCTTGCTGATTAACCGATTGAGCGAAAACCACAGAGAAAATCGCGGCTAAAGCAAAGCCAAACAATAGATCGGGGGTCGCAAAGATGCTTAATTTAAATGTTTCACCGTGTTCTACATAGTATTGCTGTACGCCTTCCCACCCCCCAGGAAGGGCAAATGTAAGGTAACAGCCAGCTAAGATGATTGAGCCATACATGATCACCGCATTGACTAAGTTCACCCACATGGTTTGTTTGATGCCACCCATCATCACATACGCTGTGCCAATTGCCGCACCAACAACCGCCGACCAGCCGAGAGACCAACCACTAATGGCGGAAATACCTATGCCCATTGTTTGTGTTTCTAAGGTCACCAAACCAAACACCACCATTGCTCCAACACAAGCGGTAATCGTTCGTAGTTGTTTGCCGTACATGGTACCAATCAGTTCGGGAATGGTAGAGCAGCCTAGGCGACGCACCCAGCGGCCAGTGCCAAGGCAGATTACACACATCAGAATGGTGTGCGCAAAGCTGAACCACAGCGCTACAGCCCCAACGCTAAACGACATTTCCATTAAACCGTAGACATGCGCCGAGCCCAAGTAAGTAATGGCCAAGGTTATAGAAAACATCGCAAGATTTGCATCTCGTCCGCCGTTTGCCATATCCATTACCACACCAGACTGTCTTTCTTGTTTATTCAGGTATAATCCTATGCCACCGATAACGACCACATTGTAGATTATTACCATGATTAAAACGGTATTCATTTCTTACCCCTTGTTTCACGTTTATAATGTTTTTTTTATTATCAACTATTCATATAAATAGTTTTTTAAGATGATCACTTTTATAAAATTGTTTTATTTCATCCATGGGAATGGTTTTTTCATGGGTGGTGATCGCTACTTCATTTCATTTATTTTTTCTCTGTTTCTAGAGAGTAGGAAGTCTTTAAATAACTTAGTTGAATGGGTCATGAATCGTTGTGGTAAATAATAAATGTTTAAAAACCAATCATCTGTGTCATAATCGGGGAGTAAACGAACTAAGCGTCCTTCATTAATGTGTCTGGTGACGATGAATTCGGGAAGGTAGGTAATCCCAGATGAGCGTAGGCAGGCCGATAGCATCATTTTTGCGTCAGACAATTCGACATATTTTTCTAGTTTTATTGGAACCGCCTCATTATTGTCTTTATAGATCCAAACGTTTTGGTTTTGCAGTGCTTTAGAATAAAGGCAACGGTGATTTCTTAATTCGTCAAGAACCAATGGTTCTCCATTTTTTCGAATATACTCTGGCGAGGCTACCGTAATAAATTTTTGAGTGAGTAAGTTTCGCCGAACTAATAGAAGATCGGCATCTTTGCTTTTGGCGTTGCCTGATATGGCCGAAATAATAAAATCGTGATCTTTGTAATGTTCCATGCCGCGGGGCGTGACGGTGAGTTGCACATTCACCAAAGGGTTATCTTCCAAAAATTCGCTGACGATTGGCATCACCACATTTTCAGCATAAATTGGGGTACAACAGACACGTATATTGCCTCGTGTTTCGGTGGTGAAATGGGTTAGTTCGTTGATCATTAAATTAATATCATCGGTAATTTCAGAAAATTTACTGTATAGAAAATTGCCGGCTTCGGTTAATCGTTCATTGGGATTATTTCGTTGGTATAAACTAATACCTAGATCTAATTCTAAGTCATTCAACCAACGCGAACCGGTACTGGTTGATATATTTAGTGTTTCAGCTGCTTTGGTGATGGAACCAGCATTTATTAGTTCAATAAAAAATAACATTCTTACAAGTTGTTGTGGGTCAATGTTATTTGCTTGGTTGTGTGTGCAGCCTTTTTTAAAGTTTTCATCTAACATAATGTTCTCGAGTTATTAAATGGTTAGACGTATCTTATTGAACTTAACTGTTGTACTTAATCATCCATGTTCATTATTGAGCTCTAGCTCTAAAAATGGGGAGTTTAATTAAAATACCTCCCCAATAGGCATCGTATAAATCGAGTGACTTAAGACGAATAGTTTTTCCAGCTTGGGAAGTTAGCTTTGTTTAACTTAAGGATCTGTCGCGCTTCATCAGGAGTCGCAATTTGTAAGTCGTTACAGGCAAGCATGCGCTGAGTGCGCTCAACAAATTCAACATTCGATTTTGCCAATTGGCCTTTACGGTAGTACACGTTGTCTTCCATACCGACTCGTATGTGACCGCCAAGTGCAATACAAGCGTTGATAATTGGCAAATGGCCTCGTCCAATACCTAATCCGCCCCAAGTGAAGTTGCTTCCCCAGTGACGACGTACTTCATCGAGCATTTGCAGTAAGATGTGCACTTCGGCAGGTGAGCCACCAGGCGCTCCGAGCACAAATTGAAAGTGAGGTGTTAAAAATGGGTTGTGTACTTCCGGTTGACCTTCCTGTTGGGCTTTTTGGTTTTGTTTGTTGATGCTGTTGCGATAAAACAACACGTTATGGATCATGCCAATGTCGAAAATTTCTATTTCAGGGGTGACCTGAACTAAAGGCATTTGTTGTGCGAGTTTACCTAGAAAAACCGGATTATTTTCAAAAATACAGCTGTGAGCCCAATTCATGGTGCCCGCATCAAAGGTGGCGATTTCAGGGCGTAATTCCTGGAAAGGTAGCATACGCACTTCATCTTCAAGACCCAGCCCTCCAGATGTGGTCAAGTTGATGACGATGTCGCATTTAGCTTCTCGGATATATTGAACGGTTTCACGAAACGCATTGATATCCATCGATGCATTTTGCTGTGTATCACGCACATGAATATGCGCAATAGATGCCCCTGCAGCATGGCAAGCGATGATCTCGTCGGCTTGTTCACGTGGTGTCACAGGGACGTCAGGAAACATCTCTTTCTTCGGCCATGCACCAGTACACGCGACGGTTAATATTCTTTTGTTTTGTAAACTCATGATTAAATTTCCCTTCATTTTGTTCTCCTGACCCAAATTCAAGGTGCACTGAAGCAAACAAGCAATGTTGTCTATTTCGTATACCTTGTTTTGGGTGTGGAGAAGTGAGTGTTAGTTAGGTCGCTTCACAATAACGGCAACTCCCTGGCCACCGCCGATACATAAGGTGGCAAGGCCATGCTCTTGTTTACGCTTGACCAGTTCATTGACCAGCGTTACCAAGATGCGAGCACCTGAAGCACCAATTGGATGGCCAAGTGCGATGGCACCACCGTTGACGTTGGTGATGCTTGGATCAAGATCAAGACCTCTTGTTACGGCGAGCGCTTGGGAGGCGAAGGCCTCATTTGCTTCGACCAATTGGATGTCGCGAATGTTTAAACCCGCGTTTTGTAGCGCTTTTGAACTCGCAGGAACAGGGGCATACCCCATGGTTTGAGGATCGACACCGGCAGAAGCTTGGGCGACAATTTCAACCAAAGGTTGTAGTTTTAGTTCAGCTGCTTTTTGCTTACTCATCAGAACTAATGCCGCTGCGCCATCGTTTAAGCCCGAGGAATTTGCAGCGGTAACCGTACCGGAACCATCTTTGATAAAGGCCGGTTTCGGTTTCGAAATACTGCCTAAGCTTGAATCAAAGCGTGGAAATTCATCGTTATCAACCACCACATCGCCTTTACGTGAAGGGATCACGACTGGGGCGATTTCATCTTTAAATCGTCCCGATGTGATTGCCGCTTCTGCTCGGTTTTGCGACTGAAGGGCGAAGCGGTCTTGCTCTGCACGTGAGATATCGTACTGTTTGGCAAGGTTCTCGGCAGTGATGCCCATATGGAATCCGCCAAATGCATCGGTTAAGCCATCACACAGCATGGTATCGGTTAACTTTGCATGGCCCGCTTTGATGCCGATACGATGGGATTGCAATAAGTGACCAGCATTCGACATCGACTCCATTCCACCAGCAACCACTATATCGACCTCACCAGTACGAATTTGATTGGCTGCTTCCATCACTGCTTTTAAACCCGAACCACAGACCATTGACACGAGACTGGCAGTTTTTTCATCGGGGATCCCAGCTAATTTGGCGACTTGCCGAGCCGGATTTTGTCCTAGGCCTGCAGAAAGCACATTTCCTAAAACCACATGGTCAACTTGCTCAGGTCGTATGCCTGCCGCTTCAATCGCCGCTTTGACCGCGACAGTGCCAAGTTCTATCGCCGATACATTCACAAATGCACCGAGATAGCTACCAATTGCAGTGCGTTTGGCACTTACAATGACTACATCTTTCATATTTGTAACCTCAAAAAAAGATCCCATTGCTACCTCACTCTAGGCAAGAGCGCATTGCTCATCCCCTGAGCAGAGGGATCAAACTCGATATTAGTGATCGCCAAATGGATAGACACGATCGGCAACTGGATTGACTTGGTTGTCATCAATGATGGCCATCAGGCGAGTCATCGAACCGTCACCGCAGTAAAGGTTTAACGGTGTGCCAATAATGGTGCAGCGTTTGCCTGCAATTTTTGCCACATTACCGCCAACGTTTTCCCAGCCAACTTTACCGTTGCCTAGTAATAATTTATGGCAGGGTTCCCATACACCGTTGCACAGGCCTTTCGATTCAACTAAGCCATACAGATCTTGGTATGCAGCTTCGCCATGGATTTCTTTATACAGCTCACGATCAAAGTGGGCGTATTCCTCAATTCCAAATTTGGCAATATATTCTTCTTTGAGTGGTAAACCGGAATAGCCTTCCAGATTCATTGAAAGATGTCCGGCGCACTTCTCTGCAATAGAGGTATGCAGTGGGTGGTCAAGGGCTTGTTGGTCAACTCCCAGCGCTTTAATGTCGTGGCGTACACACCAGTGGCCCACTGATGCACCGACGCCAGTGGCATAATGGTAGTATTGTTTGCTGTCGTCCCATTTCTGAGCCATGCCGGTATATATGATGACAATCATTCCTTGTAGCTCTTGATGCGTGACGCCGGTCTTAGCCAATGCTTCATCTAGATGTTCGGCTTTGATCAGGGTCCATTGCTCAAGGTGAGAAAGGTCCAGGCATACGGCGTCGCCGCAATAGGCACTGAGTTCCATTTCATGGGTATAGCGAGCTCGCCGACCATCAAACTCAGTTTCAATCACATGACGGGGGGAGTCTGCGTGGGTACCGCAGTGCATTGGCATTTTAAAATACTGGGTCAGAACCCCTGATTTTGCTAAGCCGTGTGCTCGAGAGACTTCTGGCTGAGGAAAATAAGGCCACTGTGGTGATTGGTTGCCAATTGGGTGAGACAAATCAACAATGGTTTTACCCTTAAAAAAGTTATGGTTGGACATCTTGTTTCTCCGTTAAATTAGGCGTTTTGTTGTCTGTATTTAGTTTGATCAATCAGGTATTGAAATAGTCGATTCTTTGATTCTGTAGCAGAGGCTTCACTCCAGTGCTGGAAGCCTTCTCCAGTTTTGAACCCTTGTTTCCCTTCGGCAACTAGTTGCTTTAGCTTGGTACTTGGCTCAAGTCCTGAATACAGATGTTCAAAGATATAGTTGTGAATATTCAAGCTGAGTTCGGTTGAGACCATGTCTGCGTTTTCAAACGGTGCAATTTGTGGCAGCCGAAAACCGAAAGAATTTTTGATGCACTCATCGATGGTATTTGCATCGGCAATCCCTTGATCGAGCATGTAGAAGGCTTCACGCCATAGGGCGTGTTGTAATCGATTGGCTAAAAATCCTGGAACATCTTTTTTGCATTCGGCAGGGGCTTTACCGCACTCCTGCAACAAATGCATCGCGCTACTAACAATATCATCGCGGCTTGCTTGAGTACGGATCACCTCTACCAGTGGGATTAATACCGCTGGATTCCAAAAGTGCATACCAATCACCCGGTCTCGCTTTTCGACGGCAGCGGCAATTTCGGTGATTGACTTGACCGAGGTGCCAGAGGCAAAAATACATTCGGGCTTGGCGTACTCTTCCATCTCTTTAAAAGTGGCATGTTTGATTTCCATGACCTCTGGTACCGATTCGAAGATTAAATCGGCATCTGCATAGGCTTCAATGGCATCAGCAGTCACTGATACGCGATCGAGAATGCCATCCTTTTTGCTCTCATCGAGCAGGCCTTCGCGAACAAACATATCCAGTTGAGCTGACATATCCTCAATAGCGGTACAGTTTGAAACATTGCGGGTCTTGATGGTGACGTTACGACCACCGCCGGAAAATATTTGAGCGATACCCACTCCCATCATTCCCGAACCACCCACAATGGTGATGTTTTTGATATCTAAACTATTCATTTATGTTTTCTCTTATTGATTGCTTAACCTGCGGTACAGCCGCCATCGACGTAGATGATTTGGCCGTTAATAAAATTCGCACCAGCAGAAGAGAGGAATAACACCAAGCCGATCATGTCTTTTGTTTCGGCGACACGCCCCATAGGCAATCGAGCAAGAAATGGCGCGATGCGATCGGGATCTTCACAAATTTCTTGGGTGAGTGGTGATTTGATCAGAGTGGGCGCTATTGCATTCACATTGATGGAGAAGTCTTGTTTAGCGCCTTTGATTGCCCATTCGGTAGCAAGTTGTTTGGTCAGCGAATCAACAGCTGCCTTGGATGCTGCATAGGCAGCATAACCGTCGGGGTGGCCACAGAATCCACGTACACTTGAGGTATTCACAATTTTGCCATGGCCTTGCTGCATGAAGTATTGACCAAACACTTGGCAGGGCACTAAGGTGCCAGTGACATTAACGTTTAATACTTGGTTAAACTTGTCGACGGGTATTTCTTCTGCCGGGGCACGAAAGGCCATACCAGCGTTATTAACCAGAATGTCGATGCGCCCATAGGTTTCATGTACTTGTTTCACAATTGCCTGTTGTGCCTCAACACTGGTTACATCGCCACAAATCGCTGTACATTCCCCACCTACTTGAGCAACACTGCGCACCGTCTCTTCTAGAGTTTCCATACGACGTGCCGTGACGATTGTTTTGGCACCGTGTAGTGCAAATGCCTGAGCATAGGCTGCCCCTAGGGTGCCGTTGCCGCCGGTAATCACCACAACTTTGTCTTGTAGGTCAAAACATTTACGGGCGAATTCGTCGCTCCAACTTGATGTCATCACCATTTTTATTTCCTCGTTATTTGATTTAAATCGTTTACTTATGCTGAGACCGTGACTAAAACCACCGCATCGGTATTGCTGCTATTCCACATTTTTCGTTTTTCATTTGGCTGCAAGCTAATGGATTCGAAACGATTGACTACATAGCTCTGGCCAGCTTCATTTTCGACGGTAATTTGACCCTCGATAACGAAGTAACTTTTCTCGGTGCCAGCGCCAAATGTGCCTTCTCCGTATTGCCAGTCGGCTCCTCCATCGGCCTTAAAAGTCGACAAGCCTTGCCAGAACTTTGTGAGGCCTGTGTCTTCGCCCTGAACTTTTAAACAGGACACATTGAAATGCTTGGGCGGTTGGTATTGGTTTAGTGTTTCCAATTGCGATAGCTTCATTTTTCTTCTCCAAATAGCTTGATAGATCCAGCGATCACCAGTTCGGTTCCGGTTTTTTGAATCACTTCTTCAACGCTGGTGTTATAGGCAATTTCTAGCAGTAACAAGCCCGCTTTCGTGGGTTTAATCACCGCTAGCTCGGTAACGATGAGGTCGACACAATGGCTTGCTGTGAGTGGCAGGGTGCATTGATTAAGAATTTTGGGCTCACCGTTTTTATTGCAATGAGTCATCATGATGATGACTTTCTTGGCCCCGTTCACCAGATCCATTGCACCGCCCATTCCGGCCACCATTTTTCCGGGGATCATGTAGTTAGCGAGATTGCCATGTCGGTCGACTTCCATGGCGCCAAGAACGGTTGCGTCTACGTGTCCTCCACGGATCAGCGCAAACGATAGGCTCGAATCAAAATAAGCCGCACCGTGGCAAGCCGTCGCGGCTTGGCCGCCCGCATTGGTGAGGTCCCAGTCTTCTTGCCCCGCTATAGCCGTCGAATCCAGACCGACCATGCCATTCTCTGATTGAAAGATGACGTGTTTTTCAGGTGCCACAAAATCTGCCACCAGAGTGGGCATGCCAATCCCAAGATTCACCAGGTCTCCAATATTGAGTTCTTCAGCGACGCGTTTAGCGATGAGGTTTTTAATTGACATATTGTTTACTCCACGATGAAATCGACAAGAACCGACGGCAGGGTAAATAACGCTGGTTCGACATGGTCGTAATCGATGATTTGCTCAGGCTCTACCAGAACCAGTTCGCCAGCGGTTGCCATCACAGGATTAAAATTGGCGGCGGTTTTGTTGAAGCTGGAGTTGCCGTATGGGTCGCTCAGATGGGTACGAATTAGTGAAACATCTGCTTTAAGTGGTTCTTCAATTAGGTAGCGTTGACCTGCCACTGTGACTTGTTGTTTCGCGTCTTCGACCAGAGTATTGAGCCCTGTTTTGGTTAAGACTCCACCAAGACCAGCTCCCCCTGCGCGAATTTGCTCGGCTAAGGTGCCTTGTGGGATTAACTCAACCTGCATTTCTCCACTATTCATTTTTTCACCGGCAATTCGATTTAAGCCGATATGGGATGCAATTAACTTACTTACTTGACCATTTTTAATGAGTTTGCCGACGCCTTTGTCTGGTAGACCTGCGTCGTTACAAATAACGGTAAGATTGGTGATATTTTTTTCTACCAGGGCATCGATCAACTTCTCTGGCGTACCAACCGTCATAAACCCGCCAACCATCACCGTCATCCCATCTTGGATATGTGCGATGGCTTGTTGGGGGCTAAGAGTTTGTTTACTGAGCATGACTTCTATCTCTGTCGCAATGAACTTGAGGCAGACTTTACGCCGAAGAGAATTGGAACAAATAGCGTCAGCGGGAAGGGGGCTTGCATTGTTGGGAGCGGATCTACGATTGAGCTCACACATTGCTTTTCTGGCGGTTGGCGGTCACACATTTTGCGGTCTTTTTTGCGCTGATGGGACTCGCGGTTCCATTCATGCAAATTTTATCCGAGTGAGTTCATACAAAAGTTTGATGATTTTGATGAACCATTTTTATCGTGCTGTAGCTTGGGTAGGTATTTTTGTCACAACAAGAGCAGCGGGGCTTCGAAAGGTTTCCGCACAACGGCATCGTTGAGTGGTCATTAAAATGTCATAGCCGTTGATTAGGCTAGGGAAAGAGTCACCAAACACGGCAGTTTTAACAGTAAAGGGAACGACCATGAGCAATCAAGCCTGCTTAGCAGGAATCATTTCAGCGAGCCTTTTAGTTGCTTGTACCCATTCAGCAACTACAGCGCCAACTACAGCGACCGGTTTTGTAGATAGTTTTCCTCAGCAGGGGAGTCGTCTACCTTACACGGTATTGCGAGATGATCTTATCGACGCTAAAACCAGTTTACCCTTGGAAATTCGTAATGGTGGTTTTGGCTCAGCCATGACCGGCAATCCAAATCAAGCGAATCAGTTTTACGCACTGACCGACCGAGGTCCGAACGCGAATTACAGTGGTGATTACGGGAAAGGGAAGAGCTTTCCAACGGCTAGTTACACGCCGCGGATCGGCTTATTTGAAGTGGCTGAGAATGGCGAGATCAGCCTCTTAAAAACTATTTTGCTAAAACGGCCAGATGGCAGCCTTATTTCAGGTTTACCCAATAGCTCGGCTTTGGGGGGAACAGGTGAAACGCCTTATCATGCCAATGGCAAGCCAGTGTTGGTGAATGACAATCGGCCTTATGACGCGCAGCGTAATCCAATTAAGCTGGATGATTTTGGTTTAGATGGGGAAGGTTTAGCAGCCTTGCGCGATGGTACTTTCTGGGTGAGCGATGAATATGGCCCACATCTGGTTCATTTTGATGCCAATGGGGTGGAACTTGAACGGATGAATGCGTTTCAAAACGACAAGCGGGCGACTTACCACTTGCCTGCGGTGTTTCAGCATCGACGTGCCAATCGAGGTATGGAAGGTTTAGCAATTACGCCAGACCAAAGCACCTTGGTGGGGATCATGCAGTCCACCATGAAAAATCCTGATAAAGCGGCACAAAAAGGCGATTTGACTCGTATCGTGAGTATTGCCTTAGCTAATGGCAAAACTGAACAGTATTTATATCGTCAGCAGAAAAAGCAAAACTCAAATTCTGAGTTGGCGGCTTTGACCAGCCATGATTTTCTAGTGATAGAACGTGATGGTGGTTTTTTGCTGGGCGGGCCTAAGGGGGCTAGTAAAGCCAACCCCAAAGTGCAGAAACAAGTGTATCGCATCGATCTTCACAGCGGGACGCCGCTTTCTCAAGTGCCTTTATCGGCTTCAGTGACCCGCGATCCCAGCCTTGGATTACTGATTGACGGTTTAACGCTGGAGCAGTACAGCGTTAAATATGGCTGGGATGGCTTGGCTAAGCACGGGATTAAGCCGGTGACGAAAACCTTGGTGGTGGATATGGTACAAGCCGTTGCCTATCCACATGACAAGATGGAAGGCTTGTGGGTGATTGATCAACAGCATTTGGGGGTGCTGAATGATGATGACTTCGCGACTTGGTCAACGAAGGGGAAGTTAGAACAAAAACATCTCGATGCCAACACGGTTGATCACAACCACTTGTATATCATTAAGGCCGATCTTTTTGGCGTAAAATAGCCGATTGCTTGCAGCATCCGGCGAAATAATTTGACTTTGTTGCTTTATAAAGTATCCACTGGATGGTCGATATTCGACTCATCCAGTGGATACTGCTGGTGATTATTCAAGGTTTTTTAGCTTGCATTCAAATCGCCCTCGAGAGAGTAAATGAGACAAGTTTTTTGTTATCCTGTTGCCAAAATATGCGGTTACAACTGTTTACTGGCTAATAGTGCTGCGCCAAAAGAAACTAAACCAGCACCGCACAGTTGATTGATCCGCTGCCCAAAGCGTTGAAAAATATTTGAGCTCCCTTTGCTGGTGACAACAAACGACAGCAAGCTAAACCAAATCCCATGGAGCAAGGCAATGTATAGGCCATAAGCGATAACGAAGCTGAGCTTACTGTTGTCTGTAGTGAGCAGTTGGCTAAATACGCTGAGAAAAAACAGCATCGTTTTTGGGTTTAGTAAGTTACATAAAAAACCCTGCATCACATATTTGCCAGCAGTTTGATGGGGGTGTTTTGCATGTTGCTCACTGATTTGGGTTTTTGAAGCGAATAAGCCACAGATCCCCAAGTAGATAAGGTAGAGCGCGCCTATATATTTGATGGCGTTAAACAGAAAAATATTTTGTGAGATTAGGTGACTAATCCCGAATATAGAATAGCTGCTATGTACGCAGATACTGAGCGCTATGCCAAGCGCGGTGAGCATACCGGCAGCTCGGCCCTTAGCCATGCTATTTTTAAGCACTAAAACAAAGTCAGAACCGGGACTAACAACAATAAGAAAACCAAAAACTGCTAAACTCAAAAACTCCATAACTTCCCTGATAGGTTGAGGATTTGAATTTATTGTATCTATTTTTAGTTTATATATAATCGAAAATACGTCACAACAACTGTGAGAAATACTCACCTATGAGGCATTTAAAGGCGTTTCATGTTTTTCATATCGCCGCTCAGTCGACCAGTTATAGTGAAGCCGCTAAAAAACTCTACTTAACCCATGGTGCCATTAGTAAACAGATCAAAGTGTTGGAACAGCATTTACAAAAGCCTTTATTTATCAAGCAAGGGCGACGAATGCAGCTCACAGCGCAAGGAAAAGTTCTGAAACACTATACTGATGTGGCGTTTGATGCGCTTGACAATGGCGCCAAGCAAGTGATTAGTATGGATGAGCATCATCTTGAAGTGTCCTGTGAGCCAACCTTAACCATGCGTTGGTTAATGCCGAGGCTATCGCAGTTTCACCAAAGCTCAGGGATTGATGTCCGGCTCTCTACCGCTGGTGGCTCTATTGCCTTAAATGAGAATGGCCTATCGATGGCGATCCGGCGTGATGATTTTGATATCCCCGAAGATTATGGTGTTCACCCCTTAGTCGAGGAATGGGTTGGGCCGGTGATGTCTGCGGCTTACTGGGATAAAGTACAAGCAGATCTTACCAAGATGACTTTATTACACTCCGAAACGAGAGCCAGTGCATGGCAGGATTGGTCACAACACTCTTGCCATATACTGCCAGTTCATCCGTTTGAAAAGACCTTCGAACATTTTTATTTTTGCTTGCAAGCTGCTGCCGATGGTCTTGGGGCTGCAATGGGCTCTTATCCGTTAGTGGCCGATGATTTAGCTTGCGGTCGTTTAATTGCTCCTTTGGGTTTTATTTTGTCAGGGCATCACTATATTTTGCTTAGTTGTCGCAATGAACTTGTAGAAGATGAGGCTCAGTTTTTAGCTTGGTTGCAGGACTGTATGCGTCGATCTTGTCCCGAAGGTTTGTCAGGTAAGTGAATATGATTTACTGGCCACCGAAGATGTTTGAGATTGAGAGATCTTCTTGCCGTCGCCCTATTGTGGTTTTGTGCTTTAATTGATTACCGCTTCTCGAAAGTATTTTTCCTGAACATATCTGCTCACAAACTTTGGAGTATTAAATGAGTCAAATCAACGGTAGTTGTCATTGTAATTCAGTACAATGGGCGTTTGAATTACCGATTAAAACGGTGGTTAAATGTCATTGTAATAGTTGTCGGAAATTGCAGGGCTCTGATTACAGTACATGGATTGTTGTGCCTCAGGCGCAGTTCGAAGTGATTAAAGGTCATGAATATATCGCTAAATATAATGCCACAGAGTTATCCAGTAAGGCATTTTGTTCTAATTGCGGTTGTTCTGCATATTTGGTTAATGGTAAGCATTTCCCAGAAGACTTTGTGCTGCCTCTCGGCTCAATTGATCACTATTCAGAAGCGCTGGCACCGCAAATTCAGGTGTACACGACCGACAAAGCCGCGTGGCTAAAATTACATGACGATGAACCTGTATTTAGCTAAAGCTGTCACCCCCCTTACAGCATTGTATGTAGTAAGGGGGCTTTTTGTATAAAACAAAGGTCGCAAACTGCGTCTGTTATGCGCCATTGTTTGATAACTTATAAGTGTTTAAGTATTTATGGAAACAGTAATCAATCGGGCGATTGCTTTGCGTAAGGACGGTCTGTACCAAGAATCTCGATCTTTGCTCGAAAGTCTGCTTAAGGATCGGACATTCGCGGCCAAAGCTCACTTGCAAATTGCGTGGTCGTACGACAATCAAGGCAAAGAACAAGCGGCAATTCGGCATTATAAATTAGCCTTATTGGGTCCACTTTCTGCATCCGAATGCTTTGATTGCTTATTTGGTCTCGCAAGTACTTATAGAAGTCTCGGTGCTTATGCCGAAGCTTTACTTTACTTTGAGCGAGTTATCAATGAATATCCAGAGTCAATTGAAGCTCAGCCTTTTTATGCCATGTGTTTGTACAATGTGGGTCGCCACAAGGAGGCCATTTCATTGCTGCTTGAGCTCTTGGTTTCAACCACAAATAGTGAATCCATTCAAGAATACCAAGCGGCTATTTTGTTATATGCCAAAGACCTCGACAAAATTTGGTAAGCACAATTTGCTCATAAAATGGAATGACATACCCAGTATGGCTTGTGGTTAAAGTTGGTGTCTACTGGCCACTTGGGGTTCAACGATGAAGCAAGCTTGGCTTCATCTGTACCTGCCAGTACTTTGATTATTCTAGGGGAAGACTAGTGGCTTATTGCTCACTCGCGATGTTTTGAAGATAGAGGCGTGGTGCTAAGTTTTTGCTGAATAAAAGCTAATAATTTGTCGGACTGATCGTGGAAGTGTTCAATGGAGTCATGTTTTGCCCCTTCAACAGCCATAATTGTCACCGACTGTTTGTCTGTAGCATTCTGTTGAATCAGTTGCATATCGCTGATCGGGACCACCTTATCTTCCGTGCCGTGGGCCAGCAATACCGGACAGCGAAGCTCGCTGATTCGGTTCATCGGGGCGATATCTTCGAAACGAAATCCTATCACATGCTGAATGTAGTTTAAGATCTGCGTACGCATGAAGCGAGGCAACCAGGGTTTGTCTAAATGGCGCTTCATTAGCAGGTTGGGGTGTGCAAAGCCCGATAGGCCTATGACCAAATCGATGTCATGGCGTTGGGAAGCACTCAGAATAGCTGCCGCCGCGCCAAGCGAATGGCCTAGGATCACCAGTTGATGGCCAGGGGAGCGCTGTTGAAGCCAATCAAGTGCGCAGCCAAGATCTTCAGCAAAGCGCGGCAGTGAGGAAAAACTGTCTCGGTCACTGCGACCATGATTGCGCGCATCATAAAGTAGCACATCCATTCCGGCAGCGTAGAAGGGTTGCGCCAGTGGTAGCATCATTTCGGCGTTTGCCCCCCAACCATGCACGATGACCAGAGTACATCGACTGTTGTTGGCGGGCAGAAACCAGGAAAACAGTTGTTTACCGTTTACGCTGCTGAGCCATTGCTCAGAGAAATTTATCCCCAGCGCTGCGGGTGTCGATTGTTCGATGATCCGTGGTGCGCGATAGACCCGATGCAAGATCAGCGGAAAGCATAGTAGCAGGCAGGCAAGTACGACTGTCAGGAGTAAAAATAAGTCCATGGATGATGGCTTAAGCGTTAAGGTTTAGGCCAGCATTATAGCAAGCGAAACATCTGCGCGAGTGCGTGAATGTCTTAGTTTTTGAGCTTAAGTTTTTGAGCTTAAGTTTTGCTGCTTAAGTTTTATGATTGGAAGGCGATTGCTAGACAGCAGAAAGTCTGGGTTGGTGATATTAAGACTGTAAGCCGTGGATAGTCAGTGCTTGCTTGGGGCTGATGGAATCGCTGTCGTCAGCAAGGGTAAACAAGCTCATAAGCAAATGATTATGAGCTTGTGATTGATTAACTAAAAAGCACGAGTGCTGTGGGTACCGCAAGTAGCAAGCTTAAAAGTGTGCGAATAAACCAAATCACCACTAATTTAGCAACACTTAAGGGGATTTTGGTTGAAAGAATACATGGGATGGATGCTGAGAAAAATAGGATGGATGAAATCGCAACCACTCCTGCTGAAAAGCGAGCAACCAAATCGGCATCTTTCATCAACAAAGCGGGCAAAAACATTTCGGCTAACCCAGAGGCACTGGCCTTAGAGAGCGCCATCGCATTATCGATATTAAATATCCAAATTACCGGATAGAACAGGTAACCAATCCAATCAAACAGCGGCGTGTATTTGGCGAGCAATAAACCGATTAAGCCGACTGACATAATTGAGGGCAAAATGCTAATCGTCATCAGTAAGCCATCTTTTAGATTGACCAAAATACTTTTACCAAGTGGTGGTGCGTGTTCTGCGACTTCCAAGCCATTTTTAAGAGCGCTGGCGAGTCTATTTCCTGGCTCGCAATTTGGCTCTCGATGGCTCGCGTGGTTATTGATTGTTGTTAATGGGGGGAGGCGGACTGTGATTGCGGTGACGATGAAAGTAATCAACAGTGTTAACCAAAAGTAAAGATTCCAAATCGCCATTAAATCTAAAGTTTTTGCAACGATAATCATAAAGGTCGCAGAAACCGTTGAAAAGCCGGTTGCGATAATCGCCGCTTCGCGTGCCGAGTAGTGACCCGAGAGGTAGACTCGGTTGGTGATCAGTAAACCGATGGAATAGCTGCCGACAAAAGAGGCGACCGCGTCAATTGCTGAGCGCCCCGGCGTGCGCCAAATTGGCTGCATTAATTTTTGTAAAATGATGCCAATACTTTCTAATAGACCGTAACTGACTAAAAACGCGAGAAATACTGATCCAACTGGTACGATTAAACCGACCGATATTACCAGCTTATTGAATAAAAACGGCAGCATATCGGGAGTTTGTAAAAACGCTGGCCCCGATTGACTGATGGCGAGAATAGCTGCGATAACACCGAGCCATTTCAACGCAAGAAAAACTTTATTGGAGAAACTTTTACGCCATTCGTTACTGATGATGGGGTTAATGGCACCAGCCAAAATCATGGCCATCGCATACCAAGCGGTTCCAGCACCAAGGCTTGTTTTTAACCAAGCGACAATATGGTCTAAAGGAATGCTTTGTTTTCCAGCAACCGTGATTGGAATAAAAAACATAAAGATACCGACACTACTTAGTCCAAGCAATCTTGCCCAAACCAAGCTTGGTGAAGCACTCGACTTGACCAGCTGACTCATTGCACTCTCCATTTTACATTCAATTTGTTAGCGACGTGAAGACGAAGCTTGATATAAGTTATATATATGTATATACAACCAAGGCTAATCATTAATTAGCAATCTATATGCCAAGTGATAAGCATTCATAAATACAGCGTCAGCCAAGCAAGATGCATCGATGGCTCGCCCATTCCAGGTCTTTCTGCACCAGTTTGGGGTGATAAATGCACCTATTTAGTGCTTTCGGGGCGATTTCTTGAAGGTTTTACGAGTGAGGACGAGATGTTTTTTCTGGTCGTGAGTTATTTTTGCTCAATACTTTGTGGGGGCGTTGTTATTATCTTGTCTTTGCCTTAAGGGTTTCCAGTGCATATGACAGAGGCCTCGGTTCGGCCTAATGACTCGGCTAAATGAGTGCTTGTATATGCCTATTTATACCAGGCTAACAGATTATCTGTTCATTCTTGCTAGCCTGGAACAGCACGACCGCGTTATGTGTGTTGTAATTAGAGCCACTGGTGACAGCACTTCATGCCTGGTTCTCGGCAGAATTATTCTATGCAATCAGCGGATCATATCCTGAATCAAATCGGTATTAGCTGGGAAAAGGAATTTAAACACATCATGATGAATTGAAACACCAACTTGATTGGTATGGCAATGCTACAGATATAAGTTCCCCGATCGTGAGAATTTGTGAGTAAGAGTGGCATAGAGAGCGAGATTGTGGGGAATGGGTTGGGGACGGAGTTATTGATCAATTTGCTTCATTCTGAGCTTGCCTGTCGATTGCCAATCCATCGAGTATCCGCAAACAAAGTCTTGAATGAGTGTATGCTCACTCAAGACCTGTGCCGCTTAGTTATTGAATCAGTTGATCAATTAGCGCGTCATCTGCGACCGTGGGGATGGTAACTTTTAGTCGCGGCTCGGCGGCCATGGCTCGTTTGATGGCAAACACCGCGCCTTCATTTCGAGCCCAGTTTCTTCTTGATATGCCGTTATTTACATCCCAATGCAGCATCGACTTCAAGCGTCTGGCACAATCATCTGAGCCGTCCAGCAGCATCCCGAAACCGCCATTGATCACTTCGCCCCAGCCAACGCCACCGCCATTGTGAATACTGACCCAGGTTGCCCCGCGGAATGAATCGCCAATCACATTGTGGATCGCCATATCGGCGGTAAACCTAGAACCGTCGTAGATATTTGAGGTTTCTCGATAAGGTGAGTCGGTGCCGGATACATCATGATGATCGCGACCCAGAATCACTGGTGCAGATAGTCTGCCCGACTTGATGGCCTGATTAAATGCATCAGCAATCTTGATCCGTCCTTCGGCATCGGCATATAAAATTCTAGCTTGAGAACCCACCACCAATTTGTTTTCCTTGGCTTCTCGGATCCAAAGCAGGTTATCGGCAATCTGTTGTTTAATTTCTTTTGGTGCCTCCAGATACATGGCTTCCAGTACTTCAGCGGCAATTTGGTCGGTAACATCCAGATCCTGTTCACTGGAAGAGGCACATACCCAGCGAAACGGTCCAAAACCATAATCAAAACAAATTGGTCCCATAATATCCTGCACGTAGGAAGGATATTTAAAGGAGCCGTCGGCTTGCATAATATCGGCCCCGGCGCGACTCGCTTCGAGCAGAAAAGCATTCCCATAATCAAAGAAATACATGCCCTTGGCGGTGAGCTGGTTAATCGCATCAACATGCCTTTTCAGGGAGTGTTGCACCGCAGCTTTGAATTTTTCAGCTTGATTGGCCATCATCTCATTGGACTCCTCAAAGCTGTAACCAACCGGGTAGTAGCCACCCGCCCAGGGATTATGCAGCGAGGTTTGATCGGAGCCGAGATCCACTTGAATATCTTCCTGAGCAAACCTTTCCCAAAGGTCAACGATGTTGCCAAGATAAGCCAAGGAGACTGGCTTGCCTTGCTCCAGCGCGAGTTTCACTCGGGCCATGAGTTGCTCGATATCTTCATAGATTTCATCAACCCAGCCTTGTTGATGGCGTTTATAAGCCGCTTTAGGATTCACCTCGGCCACGATACCGATGGTTTTGGCGATGACTGCTGCTTTGGGTTGGGCGCCACTCATTCCGCCCAGCCCAGAGGTGACAAATATCGGTAGTTTGGATGGATCGCGATCCGGTTTCATTCGGGTGGCATTTAAAACGGTCAGTGTGGTGCCATGCACAATCCCTTGTGGTCCGATATACATGAATGAACCCGCTGTCATCTGACCATATTGAGTCACCCCCAGTGCGTTAAATTTTTCCCAATCATCGGGCTTTGAATAGTTGGGGATCATCATGCCATTGGTCACCACCACCCGAGGTGCGTCTTTGTGTGACGGATATAAACCCATAGGATGACCCGAATACAACACTAAGGTTTGTTCATCGCTCATCTCTGCGAGGTACTTCATGGTAAGGCGATACTGGATCCAATTCGAGAACACCGAACCGTTGCCACCATAGGTAATCAGTTCTTCAGGATGCTGGGCAATCGCATGATCTAGGTTGTTGCTCAGCATCAGCATAATGGCAGCGGCCTGCTTGGATTGGTGCGGGTACTCATCGATAGACCTTGCCGAAATCTGATAGTTCGGCATGAAACGATACATGTAAATGCGGCCGTAGGTTTCCAGCTCCTGATAAAAATCTTCAGCAAGTTCCTGATGATGCGCTTCGGGAAAGTATCTTAGGGCATTTTTTATGGCTAATTTTTTCTCGGTCTTAGTGAGAATATCTTTTCTTTTTGGCGCATGGCTTAAGTTCTCATTTCTGGCTCTTTTGGCCGGTAAGATCTTCGGGATACCTTCTAAGATCATGTCCTTGAAACTTTGCTCAGTCATTTTAAACCTCGTTTGTATTCTTTAAGTATGCTGCTTTGCCGGGCGCTAATAAACAGCTGATGAGCTGCTGTAACAACGGCTTAAGGGGCTCAATTTTGCCGCTATCCAGCTGATAAGTTTTAGAAGAATCAGCTAGATAAGTATCTTGTGAGAGCTCGAGCTGAATCGCGTGAATGTTGTGTTGGGGCTGGCCAAAATGGCGGGTGATGTAGCCGCCCTTAAAGCGTCCGTTACAAACATGGCTATAGTGGCTACTGGCTACAATGTTTTCTAAGTCAGTGAGTAAGTCAGGCGCGCAGGCGAGGCCGTCATTGTTGCCAAAGTTGAAATCGGGCAGTTTTCCTGCAAATAACATCGGCACCTGTGCGGCAATGCTATGCGCGTCAAATAAGATGGCATAGCCAAATTGGGCTTTCAGCCGCGCCAGTTCGCTGGCAATCTGTTGGTGATAGGGCTGCCAAATTTCAGTCTTAATCTGTGCTTTTAAAGCGGCGCTATGCTGCTTGTCGGTTAAAAAAACCGGGCGTTCATCAAATAATATCTCCGGAAATAACCCGGTGGTTTTACTGGCATAAAGTGCTTGGTCATCCTGCGGGCGATTTAAATCCACTACATAGCGTGAATAGTTGGCGCTGATGATGGATACATCCAACTCGCTTAAGAACTCGTATAACTGAGGCAAATACCAGTCGGTATCCGGCAAGTGCCTGGCCGATTCGCTCAGGCGCGCTTGCATCCCGGGCAATAATTGCAGGCCACTATGTGGCATGCTGACCAGGAGTGGGTTATTGCCCTGATGAAACTGAAATGGTTTCTCGCACTTAAACATCTGTGAGTTCTCCTGCTTTGACCCGAGCCTTTAACAAATCCCCACCCAGCCAATAACTAAGCTCCCCTGGGCTGTCGATGTCCCAACAGACAAAATCGGCGATTTTGCCAAGGCTGAGTTGGCCATGAGTCTTGGCCAAACCCAAAGCTTTGGCGGCGTGAATGGTGGTGCCTGCCAGTGCTTCTTCGGGCGTTAAACCAAACAGGGTACAGGCCATGTTCATCATCAGCCGCAGCGAGAGTACGGGTGAGGTGCCGGGATTGGCATCGCTGGCAATCGCCATCGGCACTCCGTACTGGCGTAATAGCGCAATTGGTGGCTTTTGGCTTTCTTTCAAGCAGAAGAAGGCGCCGGGCAATAACACCGCGACGGTGCCCGATTGCGCCATGGCGGCAACATCTTGCTCGGTTAAATATTCCAAATGGTCAGCCGACAGCGCTTGGTAGCGAGCAGCTAAAGAACTGCCACCAAGCGCCGACAACTGCTCGGCGTGTAATTTTACCGGTAGCCCTAAAGATTGCGCGACTTTAAAGTAGCGTTCCACTTGTGCGGGACTAAAAGCAATGCCTTCACAAAAGGCATCCACTGCATCGGCCAAGCCTAAATGGGCGATTTGTGGCAGTAGTTGTTCACACAAATAGTCGATGTAGTCGTCGGCGCGGCCCTCAAATTCTGGTGGCAGGGCATGCGCGGCGAGGCAAGTGGTTTGAACATCCACTGGAAAATCTTTGGCTAAATCGCGAGCCACTTGCAGCATTTTGGCTTCATCAGTGCTTGTGAGGCCATAACCCGATTTTATTTCTACCGTGGTCACGCCATCTTTTAGCAGCGGGCTTAAGCGGCGTTTGGCGGAGTCGGCCAACTGTTGTTGACTGGCCGCCCGAGTGTCTCTTACCGAAGCGGCGATGCCACCGCCTGCCTTGGCGATTTGTTGATAGCTGATGCCATTGAGGCGTTGCTCAAATTCGCTAGCGCGATTGCCACCAAAAATAAGGTGAGTATGGCAATCAATTAAACCGGGGGTCACCCAACCGCCGCCCAAATCATGTTTCTGTTCAGCCTGATAAGCGGGGAGCGCTGCATATTCACCAATCCAGACGATGTGTTGTTGGTTGACGCCAATAGCTGCGTTTTCGATGCTTTGATAGTGGCCACCTTGCATGCTGGCGAGGTGGAAACCGTACCAAAGAGAATCAAATTTGATGGCTTGACTCATCTGCGCCTCGTTTCTTGTTTGATGATTAAAACGGTCAGGCCACGGCTGGTTTGCAGCTGTGGCGCTACGGTAAATACCGACGGTGAGCGATTAAGGCTTGCCGCCGAACCCAGGCTTATGCCTTCATTTCGTGTTGGCTGGGTAATAAACCCTGCGGCATTTGCTCGTTATGGAGTGCTTCGGCAAGCAGCTGGTTGGCTTTTTCGATATCTGCTGCGAAGTAGCGATCTTTATCGTAAAACGGTACTCGGGCGCGAAGCTCGGCTTTGGCTTGCTCCAGTCGCTCGGTCGACTTCAGAGGCGATCTAAAATCTAAACCTTGCGCCGCGGAGAGCATCTCTACGGCTAAGATCCCACGGGTATTCTCTGACATATCTTTTAAGCGGCGTGCCGCAAAGGTGGCCATGGAGACATGGTCTTCTTGGTTGGCCGAAGTGGGGAGGCTGTCTACTGACGCCGGATGAGCAAAGCTTTTGTTTTCGCTGGCCAGGGCGGCAGCGGTCACCTGCGCAATCATAAAACCGGAGTTTACCCCACCGTTATCTACCAAAAATGGCGGCAGTTTGCTGAGGCTGCTGTCGATGAGCAGCGCCATCCGCCGCTCCGATAAACTGCCTATTTCGGCAATTGCCAGTGCTAGGTTATCGGCGGCAAAGGCCACCGGTTCGGCATGGAAGTTACCGCCGGAAATAATATCGCCTTCGGCTGCAAACACTAAGGGATTGTCGGAGACTGCGTTAGCTTCCACTAACAGGGTGTTGGCAGAATTGCGGATCTGATCTAAACATGCGCCCATTACCTGGGGTTGGCAACGCAGCGAGTAGGGATCTTGTACTTTTTCGCAGCCCACGTGTGATTCGCCTAAGTCACTACTCTCACCAAGCAAATGACGATAAGCGGCAGCAGCGTCGATTTGTGTTTGATGACCGCGCACTTCATGGACTCGCGCATCAAAGGGACGGCGGCTGCCGAGCGCTGCTTCTACCGATAGAGAACCGCAGACAATTGCTGAAGCGTACAAATCTTCGGCATGGAATAGGCCTTCCAAAGCAAAGGCGGTGGAGGCCTGAGTGCCGTTGAGCAAGGCCAAGCCTTCTTTGGGCGCGAGAGTAATTGGCGCTAAACCCGCGATGGCAAGCGCGGCTTGTCCAGAAATGATTTCCCCCTTGTAGCGAGCCTGACCTTCGCCAAGCAGTACCGCGCTCATATGGGCCAGCGGGGCCAAATCACCGGAAGCGCCCACCGAACCTTTCTGTGGAATACAGGGGTATACCTGTTTATTAATCAGGGTGAGCAAAGCTTCAATGACACTGAAGCGGATCCCCGAGAAGCCGCGAGCCAGACTGTTTACCTTCAGCGCCATCACCATTTTTACCGTAGCATCACTCATCAGCTCGCCAATACCAGCCGCGTGAGATAACACGATGCTGCGTTGTAATTCTTCCAGATCGTCAGCGGCAATGCGGGTATTGGCCAACAAACCAAAACCGGTGTTAATCCCGTATACGGTGCGGTCTTCGGCGATGACATCGTTTACGACCTGAGTGCTGGCATCGATGCCGGCAATCGCGTTTGGATCGAGGGATAATTGAACACTACGGCGGCTGATTTGGCGCAACTGATTAAGACTGATTTTTCCTGGTACGATTGTAAATTCAAACATGAATTATCTGCTCCGCAATGTTTGCTGTTTGATGAGGTGAACCAGCGCAGTGGCAATTCAACTTCGCTATAACGCTTATCTTAGTTTAGTCGTTGTAATTGCCAGTTTGATCGTAATGACTGCACAGGGCTAGTATCACGATCGAAGTGGTTTTGCTTGCTCAACTCATATTAATTATGAACATGATTTCCGCCGCTTGGCTTAACATGTATATACAAGTTAGCTAAACAATAAAATCAAATGTGATTCAGCGCAAGTATTTTCTGTGGAAAAACCGATGCGAGTAAACCTAATCGGGTCAATATGGTGGGCCACTTGTGCGGGAGTGAGGCAAAGTTATCTGGATGAAAGCTCGCCATGTGCATCAATTTTTGAGGAAATGCTAGGGAAATCACTCATTAATACTGCGGTAAGCTTTTGCTGCAATGCGCTTATTGTTTGGTCTTTGCAATGCGTCGTGAGTGGGACTTGCTGGTTTCACTCAGCAATAATCCGCACATACGATAAAAATGTCTTGAAAAATCCCCTAAAGCTCAGTGCTCATCTAGCGATGAAAGTGACCAAATAGTTGGAATCTTGAGCTGGGAGATAATAAGCGAGCAGTGGTCACCAATTGTTCCTTGGACCAAGTGCGACGCTTAATTTGCAAGCAGGGTTCGCTGGGGTCGATTTGCAATAACTGACACTCTTCAGCGCTGGCCATCACCGCCTCAACCAAATGTTCACCCTCAGTCATGGGGGCGACCTTCATCAGGTAGTCATAGGTGGTATTCAATTGAAAATCTTGTTTATCGTAATCAGGCGCAAGGCTGGCGTTTACCACTCGTTCTTCTAGTTGGATCGGTAGCTCATTTTCGAAGTGTAAAATAGTCGCTCTAAAAATGCTGTGACTGGTTCTCACCCCTAGATTCATCGCCTCTTCCATGGTGGCTTTGGTACGGGTGATTTCGATTAATTGAGCACGGTGCTGGTGTCCGCGAGCGGCAATTTCATCAGCAATATTGTGTACTTCGAACAGCGCCGAATGGGCTTTTTTTTGCGCGACAAAAGTGCCAACCCCTTGTTGGCGAATCAGGATGCCTTCATCGGTCAGTTCTCGTAGGGCGCGATTAACCGTCATGCGGCTGATATTGAGCGCCTTCACCATCTCTGATTCTGAAGGCACCCGCTGGTCGGCCTGCCACTCTCCGCTACTTATTTTGTGGCAAATGGCCTGTTTTACCCGAGCATAAATTGGCGCTGGAGAATCTTCAATTGATTGAGATAGGCTGTGCATGATGCTGCTGGCGGTCTCTACCATAGGGGGTCCTGTGTCATAAGCGATAGCGGAACGAATGTTTGGATTATACCCAGTAATGCGCTGTCATCACAGTATAGGGATCGTAAAAAAATTATCTTGTATATACAATATGGCTTCTATTACACTGAATTCATCCAATGAATTGCGAGAGAAGGCTATGAGCAGCCAAGTTTATTTTGCCGAGCAGGCCTTGCTCCAACAAGGTTGGGCGCAAAATGTTCGTATTGAGGTACTTGACGGAGTGATCCTGCGGATTGTCCAAAATAGTCATGCCCAAGATGCCACGGTCCTGAGTGGACCAACCTTACCTACGCTTGCTAATCTTCACTCGCACGCCTTTCAGCGGGCGATGGCCGGGATGGCCGAGGTGAGCCTTAAGGCAAACGATAGTTTTTGGAGTTGGCGTGAGCTGATGTATCGCATGGTTGGTCAGTTGAGCCCGGATGATGTGCGGATCATTGCCACCCAGTTATACATTGATTTGCTCAAGGCGGGTTACAGCCAGGTGGCAGAGTTTAATTATTTGCATCATCAGCAAAATGGTCAGGCTTATGCACAGCTTAACGAGATCAGCCAACAGCTGCTTGACGCCGCCGATACCGCAGGTGTCGGTTTAACCCTATTGCCCGTGTTATATAGTTATTCTGGATTTGGCGGTCAAGTACCCAATGCAGGGCAAGCCCGTTTTATTAATAGCAGCGAACAATACTTAGCGCTACATCAAGCTTGTGAGCAGTCGATTGCGGGCAAGCCCTTACATCAGTTGGGGATCTGCTTTCATTCACTGAGAGCGGTCAGTCCCGAGCAAATCAAGCAGGTGATGGCAGCGCTTCGCAGCCCCATGCCGATCCATATTCATATTGCAGAACAACAAAAAGAAGTCGCAGACTGTTTGGCTTGGAGTGGTCAGCGTCCGGTACAATGGCTGGCCAACGAAATTGGCTTAGATGAACGTTGGTGTTTGGTGCATGCCACCCATTTAACCGAGCAGGAAATGCTCACGCTGGCACGCAGCCAGGCGGTGGCGGGTTTATGCCCCAGTACCGAGGCGAATTTAGGCGATGGAATCTTCCCCGCCGCTGACTATATACGGGCGCAGGGACGTTGGGGCATCGGCTCCGACAGCCATGTAAGCCTGTCACTGGTGGAAGAATTACGCAGCTTGGAATACGGCCAACGACTGCGTGACCAGCAACGTAATCGGCTGTATAGCCAGAGTCAAAACCATGTTGGCGACTTTTTATTCGAGCAAGCTCGTTTGGGAGGCAACCAAGCGACGCAGGTACAATTGGGTTTGGCCAAAGGTCATCGCGCCGACTTTATGGTGCTCGATCATCAGCATCCATTTATTGCCGCCAGCAAGCCTCAGGATATCCTCAATCGCTGGCTATTTGCCTGTAATGAAAACCTGATCCGTCATGTCTATGTAGCTGGAAAACCAGTGATCTGCGATTTTCAACATCCTCAACAACAAGCCGCACGAACGGAATTTACCGCCTTGCTGAGCCGCTTATTTAAGGCAGTTTAAAGCCTTGGCTGCGTGAGCCGCAGATGCTCACGCTCACCGTTCATGAGTGTGGATCTCCCAAGCGTTTTAAGCCGGTTGCTTCCTCAAGAAGCGCCAGTGATGGAGCGCTCATATGTCGCACCTTGGCTAGAGCTTATATGGCTGTTCACCAAATGTGGTGGAAAGACTTTCAACAAACATTAATAAGCGAGGTAATCGGTAAACGTTCATTGGCAAGATAAGCAAATAGCAAGACACATAGGTTCATTCCCGCTGGGTCAAGTTAGAGCCAGCAAGTTTTTACAATGTTATTACTTTATTGTGGACGGCCTGACCTCAAATGTCATAGATTTCCATAATTACGCCGCCAGCCACCATTAAAGCGAAACTCAACATGAACCAACAAAAAGCAAAAACAAATAGATTACGAATATGCTTTGGAACATGGTCTCTTTTTTCTAGCATCCCATAACGTTTCGCATGGAAAGAGCTTAAAAATACAGTGGCGTATTGTAAAACGCCTTGACCCGAGAAAAACATGTTTAAAGAGTAAAATCTTACTCCATCATCAAGTTCATCTTCTAAATATATCAGCCATTTTGACTTCAAGTAGGCTACCAACCCAAGCCAGAAAAAAACACCAAAACAGCCAGCCATAAAACAAATAAGCGAAATTTTTGATAAAAGGGTAATTTCACTCATAATTTACTTAATTCCATTCCATTTATATAATTCTTCGCCGAATGATTCGGCTTTGTTACCTGCTATTTTGCCACTGGCATAACCACCAGCAGCACCTGCAACAACAGAACACCAAAAAAAGCTTGTTCCTCCTGATGGCAAACCAAAAACTAAAGAACAAGTAGCCCAGATACTAATAGCTCCGCCTGTGGCTCCCCCTGCAATACTGCCTGCCGCTTTCATTGTATTTTTATATTTAGCTTTAGTGCACGTTGCCTCATTAGCAAGCGAGCAAGCTTTTTGTATGTTAGAAACGGCATCAACTCCGGTTAAGGCAATTCCTACGTAGCCAACACGTTTTAGGTGACGAGCCATTTTGGCAACTGTTTTATAGTTTCTTGCAAAGTTAGGAATAGTGGTTGCGTTTCCGGGCTGTTTACGCCACTGATGGACAATACTTTTACTACTTAAGCCTAAGTTACTACGAATATCTCCAGCGACTATATGACGACCGAGTGTTGGTTGTCCAAACCGATTTAGAGCAGTGTTTAGCCTTTGAAAATGCACTTTTCTTTTAGCAAAGAAACCTTGGCTATTTAAGTTACCGGTTGAGTTATAGCTACTCACGTAAGAACGCTCTAAGTCTTTTAATATAGCTTTTACTTGGTTAGTGTGTGCATTCCATGTGGTATTGCTCACGCCTAATAGTAAGCCATTGTAGCTTGCTACATTCGACAAAAAGTCATATCTCTTGGCTAATATTTTTCGTTCTGAACTATCGAGCATTAATAGCGTTTTATCAACTGCGTGCGCAATTTCTAAAAAGTCAGCTTCTTCTTGCGTACATTGATTACTATTGGCAGGGGATAGCAACACAATTTGGCCAACTTGCACCTTATCGTTTTTTAGGTGGGCGTTAACCATCTTGAAGTGGTCATAAACCAGTTGATTCGGAGAGTTATACATAATCATAATTAATTGGTCGATCGACATCGATTTTTCAACAATGTGTATAACTTTGTCATGTACTCTAGTTGGTGAAGACACGGGCTACCCTTTATATAATTGGCTATTTTTATAGAGAATTTAAGACACTCTACAGTAATTGATAGATAAGTAAATAAAGGTGGTGTGAAGAGTACAATTATTGAGACACCCACACTAACTCGTTGGACAAAATCCCTTTGCTAGCGTAGTGGGGGTAGGGCAATCACTGCGACATTATAAGCGCCAACACCAGCAACAACGGATTAAAGGCATGGGTGCCGCCAAGCGCTGGCTTGATGTTAGCTAAATATTGACAACCTAACTTCATTCCCTCTGAGTTGGTATTTAAGCTTCTCTCGAATTGTGATACGGAGACACCCATTCCAGTACTTAACCAAGTGTCTAGAAGTACAGCTAGGGATCGCCGCATCAAACCACACATAGTTTTGCCATAGAAACCAAGTTACAATTCTAAACCCCCGATTATTCTAGGACTTTGAGCACACGTCCCCAACATCCTGGAATTTCGAGAGAGAGTTCGCCGTGATGACACTGAAAACACTGCTTATGATTAAGCAGGTCAAGCACAGTTTGTCCTAGTACGGCGATTGGGATGTGGACTGTTACTGGTTGCTGACATGTATTCACAACCACGATTATCTTTTCCTGCTCATATTGCCGGAGAAAGGCAAATTGCTCCGAGGCCACAAACAACTGTTGGTAGGTCCCATGCTGTAACGCCGGAGATTGTTGGCGGAGATAACTGATATGAATAATAGCGGCTCGTAAATCAGCGTGCTTTTGTGTTCCCATGGACTCCAATTGGAGTTCTGGGCGTAAGTTGTGGTCGCTATTATGTTGTCTTTCTCCTTCTAAGCCCCATTCACTCCCATAATATAGTGATGGGACTCCTGGAATAGTAAACAGCAAGATATACAAGGGATAGAGATGCGCTGGATCATGTAGTGTGGAGGCTACACGATTAACATCATGATTATCGGCAAAATTATATAGGTATAGACCGCGGTAAATGCCATGCTCTTGGTTGAAAAGACGGTTCAGAGAATAGGCTATCTCAAAATAATTGTGATCATTATGGCTAGAATATAGTCCTTTATAACATTCATAGTTTGTGGTTGCATGTAACATATCTGGGTTTGCCCACTGCGTGTAATCACCATGAATAACTTCACCCATTAACCAAAAATCTTTCTTTATTTTTTTTGTGTACGAGGCGAGGCGTTTCATGAACTGCTTATTTAACACGTCAGCGACATCTAAGCGCAACCCGTCAATTTCAAACTCTTCTATCCAGAGACGTACGGCCTTAAAGAGGTGTTCCTCTACCTGTGGATTGGTGACGTTGAGTTTGACCAAATTGAAATGGTCATTCCAACCCTCATAGGAAAACGGATCGCCGAAGGGACTGCGTTGCTGAAAATTGATCTCGCAAAACCACTCCGTAAAGATTGAATGTTGTTGATGTTGCTGAAGATCCTGAAACGCAAAGAAATCACGACTGACATGATTAAATACGCCATCCAGCACAACTCGGATATCGTGTTGATGAAGGTGTTTAATAAGCTGTTTTAAGGTCTCGTTTGTACCTAATCGACGATCCAGTTCAAAATAATTAACGGTATCGTACCCATGAGATTCTGACTCAAAGATGGGTCCCAGATACACGGCATTTATGCCCAATTCCTTCATATGGGGGATCCATTCACAAATTTTAAACAGTCGTTCTTTATTTTGCGAATGATAGTCATTGTGCTCAGGGGCTCCGCAAAACCCGAGTGGATAGATATGATAAAACACGGACTCTTCATACCAGGCATGAGTCATGGTTGTTCTCCTTATTAAGTACGTACCGTTAGGTATATAAAAGTGGTAAAAAAAATGGATGCCTTGTTCAGTTTTCTCCCAAATAAAGCATCGGTTTAAATAGTGTTTTACTTATCATGAAAAGATCCCATACATGTACTGCTGACAGGCAATATGGGCTCTTTCGTCATTTAAAGTAATCTGACGATCATAGAAATTTGTAGTGATATAGGCATTGACCATCCCCAAAAACGTCACAGCGTAACGCGTGCTGCGGCCCCGCATATTTCCATGATCCTGTTCAGCACTGCGAAAGATGTCTTCAAGGATCGCATATTGCTGTTCAACAAAAGGAAATATTGTCTTTCGGGCTTCGCTTTGTTCGGATGAATACATCAGTGATAAGGCGAACCGATATAGATCTGGTGATTTCGTGGCAAAACGGAAGTATGTTTTCACAATATTCTCTAAGGTGAGCGTCATATCGCCAGAATAGACCGCATTGTGCGCCAGACCTTCGAGAAACGGGTCAAAATACTGTTCTAGCAATGTTACAAGTAACCCTTGTTTGCTGCCAAAATAATAGTACAGTGTGGGTTTCTTCACGCTCACGGCCTCTACGATTTTTTGGATCCCGACATTTTCATATCCATTTGCCGTAAATAACCGTAAAGCGGCTGATAACATTTCGTCTTTTTTATTCATGTGTCATATATACCGATAGGTATACACTGCGTCAAGGAAAAAGTATGGAATTGATGAAATTCTGTAACATCCAGACAATAAGAACAATAAGCGAGACATCCATACCAACTAGCGACCCCATTATTAATTATCTAAATTGTCAATAGATGTTTTTTGGGAGTTTTAGTTATGCCTCGTTCAAGACAATCGCAAGTGAGCTTAGCGGATACTCTTTATTATCATTGCGTTTCGCGCTGTGTTCGTCGTGCTTTTTTGTGTGGTGAAGACCAACACACTGGTAAGAGTTATGAGCACCGGCGTCAATGGGTAGAAGACTATTTACTACAACTGGCAGCGGTGTTCGCTATTGATGTTTGTGCTTATGCTGTTATGAGTAATCACAGTCATGTGGTGTTGCATGTTGATAAGGAGCAAGCCGAAGCGTGGTCGATGGATGAAGTGCTAGAGCGCTGGCACATTCTGCACAAAGGTACCTTGCTGACCCAAATGTACCTTAATCCTCAAGTTCGTTTACGACTTGATGAAGCTCAATTACAAGCCATCAAAGATACTGCGGATATGTATCGCGCTCGCCTCTATGATTTAAGTTGGTTTATGCGCCATTTGAATGAACACATTGCTCGAGAAGCAAATAAAGAAGATAAGTGTACAGGTCGCTTTTGGGAAGGCCGCTTTAAATCACAAGCACTATTAGATGAAGCTGCGCTTGCAGCTTGTATGGCTTATGTGGACTTAAACCCCATTCGCTCAAACATGGCCTCTACGTCAGAAACCTCAGACCACACCAGTATTAAGCAGCGTATTCGGCAAGCTAAGCAAGGTCAACAACCTAACGCGCTGATGCCCTTTGCTGGCAATCCCAGTGAAACCATGCTCAAAGGCTTACCCTTTGAACTACAAGATTATCTGCAATTGGTGGAACTCACTGGTCGAGTTATTAGAGAAGATAAACACGGTTATATCGATGATGCGCAAGCGCCTATTCTGCAACGCTTACAAATTGACGAAGAAAGCTGGTTAGCTTTGAGTACTGGCTTAGAAAACTACTTTGCTAGCGCGGTGGGGACAGGGCAATCACTGCGACATTATAAGCGCCAACACCAGCAACAACGGATTAAAGGCATGGGTGCCGCCAAGCGCTGGCTTGATGTTGGCTAAATATTGACAACCTAACTTCATTCCCTCTGAGTCGGCATTTAAGCTTCTCTCGAATCGCTGTGCTTGCTGCTTTGCTTTTAGTGGCTTTTCGCCGTAAAAACATAAATTCAAAGCTGCTCTTTTCTACGTTTGGCTGTTTCTTATTGGATGAGTTGTAATGCTTGTTACCTGATGGAAGTGATTGAATAGTATTTTAAAATGGCTGTCTTTTTATTATTTTTTTAAAATGGCTGTCTTTTTATTATTTTATTAGAACGCCAGACAAAACCACAAAAATCCGCCAGTAATGACATCCGATTTGAACTTTTAAAACAGGTCGTCAACTGCTCTTATCTGATCGGTATTCGCCAACTAGGCTTCTTTGTGTAAAACGCGCATTTATTGTGCGCAAAACAGTAGTACGATTAAGCCGGGCTTGGTGGTGGAAACCCTAAGTTAATTGGCTGCGAAGACTCACCGATATTAGCCACTTGGCCGATTATGTGCGCTGGGCCTAGCATAAATTCTAGTTGCGAAAATCCAATATATCTGGTAATTAAATACTAATGATAATTATTACCGTTAAGGTTGTTGTGCGTTACCTACGACTTTATATGAGGGCAGTACTTTGGAAAATCTCTCTATTCGGAATGTATCTACATTCGAACACTTAGAATTGGACGCTCATTCACAAAGCTGGGTACGGTCTATCAACCACTGTTTTACAGAGGATACGACAGTTGAAAATGCCTATTTGCCAGGGCTTTACATCACCTTACTTGGTCAGTGTCAGTACAGTACGCCAAATAGCCCCCAAGAAAAACTGGATAACTACAATTATCACTATGCGGTTGCATTAGCCGATGAACCTTGCACCAGCAGTGTAGTGTTTCCTAGTAACGCTACTTGGCAAACCCTGTCGATTATGCTGCCTCTTGCCCAGCTTCATGAGTATGGTATTAGTTCCGTGTCCGAGGTTGCCCATCACTTTAGACCTGAAGCAAGGATCTCCGAACTGGGCGCTATTTCTGGTGACATTCTGAGATGTTGTGAGTCAGTGTGGCAGTGTGAATTTAAAGGACTAGAAAGGCAGTTGTTTATCAGAGCAAAAGCTTTTGAAGTGTTGTCTTTATTTCTTCATAAACGGCGCGAAGACTCCCAGTACGGTATGTCATCTCGCATGTCACAATTGCGTGAAGCGCTTAATCATGTTGAAGATAACCTTGACCAAGATTGGACTTTGTCTTCACTGGCTCGTCTTGCGGGGAGTAATCAAACCTATATTAAGCAAGACATTAAAGGTTTGGTGGGAACCAGTTTTCGCAAGTGGCTAAATAAAAAACGACTCAACATTGCGCTTGAACGATTGTCTGGCGATGCTCCCATCCATCAGATCGCTGATGATATCGGCATCAAAAGTCAAGCCTACCTTGCCACCTTATTTAAAGCTGAGTTTGGTCTAAGCCCCAGTGAATATCGACAGGCGCTATTGTTAAAGAGAAGCGCTTAAAATTGTCTGTTTTCAAAAGAAACATGACCCCATTTGAAAGCGCTCAACGACCTACCTTTTATAATACCTGCTTGATGTAAACAGTGTTACTTATGCAACACATTCGTATTACGCGATTACCTTGGAAGAATAGCATCGTGTTACCCAAGGCTAGCTGCTCACTAAGACAGCATTAGCCGTCATGTCACAAAAGGAAGTTGGTTCCATTCAATGCTTAAGACTAAACACCCATGGATAATGCTCGCCAGCATATATATCACTCAATATATTGGTATTGCCTTCATACTTTCTGCGGCCATGGCAATTTTACGTCAGCAGGGTGTTCCTCTCGACAAGTTAGCGTTGCTTAACCTCGCTGTTTTACCCATGGTGGGCAAGATATTTTATGCACCGCTGATTGATAAATATAAGCTCTCGTTACAAGGAAAGTACCGTAGTTGGTTAATTCTTTCTAACCTTGGCATGGTCTTGCTGTTGCTTATCATCGGAACCATGGATGCCTCACAGGGCTTTTTAGGCATACTTGGAGTGATTGGCTTATATGTCTTTTTTATGAGCCTACAAGATGTTTCGGTCGACGGTTTATCTTGTAAGTTATTTTCAATGAGCGAGCGAAAGTTTGCGAGTAGTGTGCAGTTTTCGGGAAACTTGCTCGGTAATATTATTGGTGGCGGTCTATTACTGATCTTTTACCCGTGGTTAGGATGGCAAGGTTCGTTTGGGGTATTGGCGGGCTTAACCGCACTCGCATTAATTCAAGTTTGCTTATTTAAAGAACCGAATACAACCAACAATGTGAGCCAAGAGAATCATCAATACCTGTTCAAGGATATTAATGGCTTTATGGTAAAGCATAAATCATGGTTTGTTGTTTTAGCGCTTTATCCCTTTGTGTCTACATGGGGCTTTGCGTTACTTAATCCTATTCTTGTTGATGGCGCTTGGTCGTTGGATGAGATAGGTTCGTCGATCAAAATTTTCGGCTCCATCGTTGGCGTGTTCTCCGCTATGTTGGCAGCCCCGTTAATCACGAAACTCGGTCGACAAAAAGCACTTATTAGTGCCCTTGTTTTACAAATGGCAGGCTTGTGCCTAATTATTTTACCTGCCTTTGGTTATACCGATAAAGTCACGGTTTACCTTGCCATCGTTACTCATTTCGTTAGTTTCCCTGCTTTGCTTGTTATTTCATCAACCATATTTATGGACAACGCTTCGGTTACCTCTCGTAAGGCTACATTTTTCACCCTGCAAGCCAGTTTTGCGTCGCTACTGGGCTTTGTTTACTCGTGGTTAAGTATGGCGGTGGCTAAACAGCTTGGTTATGGCATGACGAGCCTGTTGGGTGCGGTTATTTCTCTTATTATTGTCGGTTTAGTATGGATTTTATTATACAGGCAAGGTCCCGATACCCGTCTTCAACTCGATAATCAATGTAACTAACCAGCCTTGAATAATAGAGATCATTTTCATTTTTAATAGCTTTGCTAAATGCAAAGTTAAAACATTCATTACAATTTTTAATTTATTTCATTTTATTTGGAAAGGAAGTCTTATGATGAGTCATTGCCAAAGAAATATTCGAGCCAGTTTGTTTTATTCTCGGTGCTTATTGGCGTGTGTTGTTAGCAGCATGGCATATTCTTCAATATTGAGCGCGGAACCGGTATCGCTTGAAACATACGTGGTCACGGGTGAAAAAAGAGATAAAAACATCAAGGATGTCCCCACTGGTGTCACACTTATCTCAGGCGAGCGTTTAGAGTCTGGAGAATATAAAGAAGCCAAAGAGACGGCGGTATTGGCGCCTAATGTTATCGCCGATTCGTTTAATAATATCTCGATACGGGGTATTTCGGGCGGTGGAGCGGCCACCGGGGGACTCGCATATTTAACTGGGGCTCGCGCTAGAGTGGTGAGCGTGGTGGATGGTGTGACCCAAGATTTCTCTGGTTATAATTTTAACCCTGTTTCTGTTTGGGATATCGAACAATTAGAAGTGCTTCGAGGGCCTCAATCGAGCAGTCAAGGTTCTAGTGCTATTGGTGGTGCGCTGGTGATCAATACCAACGATCCTACTTTTTATCGCGAAGCCGCGTTTAGAGGCGGTTTTGAAAATTATAAAAATGGCAATATGAATTATAACCTTGGCCTTATGTCATCGGGGCCCTTGCTTGAAGATGAACTGGCCTACCGAGTGGTGATTGATGCTACCACTGGAGAAGGCTGGTTAAATTACGATACTAATGGTTATGATACGCCGAATCTAAGTGAGTCAGATAACCTTAACGCTAGAGGAAAATTGCTGTGGCTGCCTACCCATATCCCTGCTTTGTCTGCAAAGCTCACTCTTAATTATCATAATAATCAAGGGGAGCATGCTAACTTTGCCAGTAATACCGATGAGGGCATTGCCTCTAAGACATTCTCCTTAAATGGCTCTAACGAAGTGCGTTTGCAAGACTCTAAAGCGGACTCTATTGCGACAGACATTGATTATCAGATCAATGATAGCTTAACTAACTCGTTGCATATCAGTCGCAGTAGCGCTGACATCCATGACGATGCCTATTCGACAGGCAATACCTACGATATTAACAATGAAACTTATGCCTTGGAGAATCGGCTGCTACTCAGCGAAAACGAGTCGGCGCTAACCGGGGTTGTTGGGATCTTTATTTCTCATAAAGATGCTTCTCTTGCTACCTCTAACTTTACTATTGCAACCGAATATCAAACCACAACCAGCGCCTTATATGGGGAGGGAACATATTCACTTTCGCCAAAATACAGGCTAGTGGCGGGCGTACGGGTCGAAAATGAAGACGCAGACAAGACCAGTTCTACAGCGTTTTCTGGGGGCGATAATAGTCAAAACGACAGTGAAACCTATTATCTGCCGAAGCTGAGTTTGCTCTATGACTTGGCCGACTCAACCACTCTTGCTGCAACAGCCAGCAAAGGTTACAGCCCTTCCGGTTTAGGGATTAACTTTTTTGGCGAAGAATATAGTTATGATAGTGAAACGGTATCGGCATTTGAGCTAAGCAGCAAGAGTATATTTGTCGGTGGAAGCGTATTAAATGCCAATTTGTTTTATAACGATTACAAAAATTATCAAGCAGGAACCAGTGGTTTTACCATTGAGAATGTCGGCAAATCTTATACCTACGGTTTAGAGCTAGAGGGCTCCACTTGGTTGACCAACAATCTAGAAATAACAACGGCGATTGGTTTGCTAGACAGTGAAATCAGTGATGATGAGTCATATCAGGGAAATCAGCTCACCAATGCGCCAAAACTGAATGCGAGCCTTGGTTTCACGGTGTATATCGATGAACGTTGGACTTTGGGTGCCAACGCCACTTATGTCGGAGAGTACTACTCAGACTTAGAAAATACCGAGACATCTGTCGCTGGTGATTATGCTCTGCTTGATGTTCGCGCGAGTTACCGAGTAGGAGACTTCACCATTAATGCCTATATTAAAAACCTCACCAATGACGATGCGGTTTCCTATCGTGCTGGCGCGCTTGCCTCGGTTGGTCAGTCACGCACTATTGGCATGAGTGCCATGTACCGTATGTAGATTGATTCGTCACAATGATTCGTTTTTTCGCAGAGCTTTATTTTAAGCTCTGCTCGTTTAAGCCCAGCAGAAGTACGAAAAACTCATGAGCAAGTCACCAACCCCCATTCGCGATGTTGACCATAAAGTCGACATTATTGACCACGTTAATCAAGACCACCCCGAGGAGTTATTAGCCATTGCTAAAAGCCATGTGTCGGATAAACAAATTGTATCGGCAAGGGTTAAAGATATCTTTCAAGAGGGGATTCAAATTGATATCGCATTTGCAGTTAAATCGGCTCAACACACAATACTTGTACCTTTTGAAATAGAGGGCAGTTTAGAAGAAAGAATTCTCTATTTAGCTTACGCGAGTATTGTAAAGCAGGGGCTTGACTTTTCGGGCAATGGTAAGCAGTTTTTTGAAGTGCTTGATAAACAATGGCTCACCGCCAATATCATTCGCTTGACCGTAAAAAGTGACATGCCTTTACCAGAATACTATCCAGGCTATGCCTATGCTTTGGTGTTAAAAGGCATGCAAAAAAAGCGGGCAAATTCGGTCCAACAAAGTACTCAAAAACATTGCTTAAAGCGTATAGCTGACCATCTGTTTATTTGGTTAATGAAGCACCTTTCAACGAAGAATCGTGAAAAACTGTTATATAAAGCCAATAAAAATGTGCGGCTTTACACCTTACGTAAATCATGGAAAAGCAGTGATTCCGCCCCTTTCCCCGACCGTGGGCAGATAGATATTTATACGCATGGCAATAGCGCGGGGAGCCAGTGGGCAGAGCGCTTGAGTATCGGTGATGTATTTATGAGTCGTTCACAAACCCAAGACCAACACCCCCATTTAGCCAATGGTCAAGCTCTGATTATTGCTGATGAAACGGCATATCCTGCGGCGGCGGGTATTATTGAACATTGGAGTAATGCATTACCGCCAGTGGTCATTATATTAAGTGCCAACAAAGAGCAGCAGAACTATTTTTCTGAAGACAGCCTTCCTCGCGGCGCTCAACTTCACCGAGTGGTTTGTGCAGAACAAGAGCAAGCCACAGAAGTGTTACGCATATTACGCAGTCTCGATAACATCGATGCGGTATGGGCTGCGCTAGAGTCGTCTTCAGCGACAAAAGTACGACACTACCTGCGTAATCAGCGCCATATCAAGGGAAAAAATAATCACACCAAAGCTTATTGGAAGCTTAAGTCATAAGGTTTCACTATTTAAGGCTAATTACATTGCCTGCAGCGGCATCTTTAAATGCCGCTAATTTTTGACGGTAGGCCACCTGGCTGTCGCCGTATTTGCGTAATAATCAGACATATATAATTTCTATTTGGAGATCCCTTCGCAGTTATGCCCTTGCCATTCGCTAGTCCTTAGCGTTTAATAATCAAAGTCTTATTAAGCGGTGACCTTCCAACAGCGGACTTTCACTTCATGAGTTCATGCCCATGCTGGTTGTACACAAAAAGCTGCACTCGGAATTATTTTATTACGCTCGTTTTTATGAAATGCACTGCGCTTCATTTTTACACAAAACGCTCTCCGTAAAATAATCCGGTGAGCTTGGGGGGTCTAGAAGTCGTGGTAGGGATCGGCCTGTAACTTGGATTAAAAATAGCATAAGTGGTCAGACAAGAAAGCTTAGGTGTTTGAGGGATGAGAATGAAAAGCGGCAAAAAGGGGTTGAAAACAGGCACTCGCTTTAAAAGGGTGAAAAAAATTTTATTTCGAGTCGTGATCGCTCTGGGTCTCTCCATCGCCCTGAGCATTGCGCTTATCGTTTATACTCCGCCCATATTTACCGTAGCCTTAAATACCAGCTTAGCGTTATTGCCAGAGCACAAATTTGTAAGCTACAGGGTTCAGCCAAAATCTGAGTTGGCTGAGCGTTGGCAGCTGAGTACCTCTTTTTCTAATGATGATGCGCTGTTACAAGCGCTGAAACAAGGTTTGCCTGAGAGCCACGATAAAAGTACTTTTTTTGCGCGTATGTTTGTGGTTCATGATTATCCGCAGCCTTGTCAGTTTATGATTTTCGGCCTGCACCGGAGTATCGATATAAGCTGGCAGGTCGAAGGGCTGCGCTGTAACAGTAAGGCCAGTTGTGAAGTGGCTCGAGTCCAACATATTTGTCCTGAACGTAAGAGACATGACAAATGAAGGCAAAGTTAAAACTGGTGCTTTGGATTGCGATAGCCTTGTTGGCGATTGTCGGGATGCAAGGTTTAAGTAGCAACTATAGCTTGAGTGATATGCGGGCCGTGGTGGATGCATATTATTGGTATATTCTGCCGGCTTATACTTTGGTTATTTTTCTGCGTGGGGTACTTTTTATCCCGACTATGCCCTTGATTCTGTTAATGGCAAGTAGTATCGATCCGCTGCTGATGTTTCTTCTTACTTTGGTGGCATCTTGTAGCTCCGCCTATTTGGTTTGTCTGGCGATTGATTACATGGATATGCAAAAGCGACTGGAAGCCTTGCCTAGCAAGAGTGTGCAACGAGCGCAGCGCTGGGTTCGCTCTTTTGGTGTTGCGGCGATTGCCGGATGGGCTTTTTTCCCTTTGGTATTTACCGAGCTGATTGTCTATCTCGCGCGCTTGGCCGGTTTACCGCGACGACAGATTGTGATGGCGGTTGGTCTTGGCGAAGGCTTGTTGATTAGTGGGCTGATTGTTGTCGTCAGCTGGTTTACCAGCGTGGCACAGTGAGCTGACTTTCAAGGCTTACTCGGATGCGCTAGAGCTTGCTTGATGAGATGTTTAAAACGCTACCTTTAGGCCGAGCCTGATGGCTGCGTTTTTAATGGCTAGTGCGGGTGGAGCGAGGAGACTTATCTCCCCATTTTTTAACCAGCTGTATCATCGTTTAAATATTGAAATAAACACCATTTGGAATTTACATTTTGACGCCATTGAGCTCTGCTTCAACCAGTTTGCTAATAGTTCCATCATTTGATACTTGAACTTCCACTCCGTAGTTTGCTGCATACCAGATGATAGCCTTACTATCAGCCGGAGAGCCGTCAGGTAATGTCATTGAATAATTTTGTTCAAATTTGCATGTTTTGAAGCTACCAGCAGGAACAGTGATGTTTTCAAAGCCTTGAAATTCAGAACTAATGTTGATCACAAATTCTTGGTCAACCCCCGATGAGTTGTTTACGATCATGGTAATGGTTTGACGATGAATATCACCTTTATCTACGTCAAATCGCATTGAGGTACCAGGCGTATAGCTCAATTCGTTTTCATTTGCATTATCAGTTTCGCCCAACATGATTTGTTCTTTATTCCCTTCATCGATGAATAAATAGGCGTTATCGGTGACGTTATTTTCGGTTGTTTGAGCGAGCAATGCAGGCTGGCTCCGGTAAGTTGTTTCTTCAATCACTTTCGTTAAACTGGTCTCAATGGATCCATCTTGCGCGACCATGCTGATAGTCTGTGTTGCACCGAGCTCATATAAATCTTCATTAAAACAAATGGAGGCATTCTCGATATCGATGTTTTTTACATCGCCACTCTCGCTATTGCTACTACCACAACCCCCGATTGAAACCGCTAACATAAAGAATGGTAAGACTGTAACTTTCATTTTAATTCCCTTAATAAGTCAATATTTTTTACACAATGCCGCTGATTAAAAGAGAGTACCTTTGATGAGCGGCTAATCAGTGCTCATATTATTATTTCTCTGGCTGGCAAGCGCTGGGTGAATAGAGTCACGTTACGGCAGGGCTTTGACATCATGTCACTCTCATATTAAGAGTGACTGCCAGTCGAGAAGCATTGAAGTATACGCCTGATTTATAAAGGATTACAGCTCTATAATGTTCTATGTGAACAAAACGTTAGTAATTTCTCTCTAGGTTTTTTAGCATTGCTGAATGACTCGAAAGTAACGGTGGTTGCATATCCATGGAACAAACTGTTACATGGATATGGGGAATATATGATCAATGATATGGATTTTAGACTCGCTCGATTAACATCGCGATCCCTTGACCGCCTCCGATACAAGCGGCAGCAACACCGTAGCGAGCTTGTTGTTGGTGTAAGGTTCGAGCAAGTGTGCCAACTAAGCGAATACCACTGGCTCCAAGGGGATGGCCGAGGGCGATGGCTCCGCCGTTTATATTTAGCTGTTCATGGCTAATTCCCAATTGTGCCATTGCATAAAGTGGTACGATGCTAAATGCTTCGTTAATTTCCCAGCAATCGATTTGCTCTGGTTTTAGCTTCGCCATTTGCAGCACTCGCTGTATCGCGGGCACCACACCTTGTCCCATAAGTTCTGGTTGAGTACCTCGATCGGCGCAAGCAACTATTCGAGCGAGTGGTTGAGCATGATGCTCCTCTAAAGCTGACTCCGTCATTAACATCATCAGCGCCGCACCACTGGTTAAGGGGGAGCTATTCCCAGCGGTTATATGACCGTTTTCAGTGAATACCGGTTTAAGCGCTGCGAGTTGGCTGAGGCTGGTATCGCTTCGAATGTTGGCATCCTGTTCAAATACGGAGTCATGCTTGGTATGGATCGGCAGAATTTCTTGGCTTAAGTAACCACTGGCTTGGGCATTGGCTGCACGTTGGTGTGAGCTTAAAGCGAATTCGTCCATAGTGTTTCGGTCGCACTGTGTTTTTTTCATCAAGGCTTCTGCTGTGAGGCCCATATTCATCACGACATCCATTTGATAACGATCGGCGTAATGTTCTGGAATCGTGAGAATACCTTGCTGAAATAACGAGGGGCCCATGGGGATCCGAGTCATGTTTTCATAGCCTCCGGCGAGTGCGATATCGGCTGCCCCCGAAGCTAAAATTAATGCACTGGAACGGATTGCTGAGATCCCGGAACCACATTGCTGGTCGATACTTCTGCTGGCACACTGATCGCCTAATTGGCTTTGATAAAGCGGATAACGTCCACCAAAACTCCACTGATCTTTAACACTGAGTGCGCAGCCGAGCGATAGGTCATCCACCTTATCTGCATTAACCGCGGTTTCGATTAACGCATGGTCGATCAGTTGTGCCAAAAGTGTATCGCCACGTATTGGCGCTAAGGCGTCAACCTCGGATTTTTTAGGGTGGGCTCGACTAAAGGCAGTTCGTTGATAATGACTTAGATAAACAGCTTTCATTTTTTCTCCAGTTGACACCAGCGGCTGATAAAGAGAGCGTAGGTTTTTAAGGTGTGGCGAATGGATTCGATATCGACGCACTCATCAACGCCATGAATGTTCTTTGCTATTGGCCCGTAGCAGGTTCCAGCGGTTCGACTATAGAAGTGGAATGCGCGTAAGTCGGTGGTACAAGTGGATAAATAATGCTCAGGTTCTTTTCCTAATAATGTGTGATGACAGTTAGCAAGCAAGCCGACCCCTGCATGGCCAGTATCCACGATATGTCCTTCAGAACGAAAGCCATGAAACCGCAGGATCGGTTTTTGACTCACAAAGGCTTTATCTTTTAAGGCCGCTTGTTCAATACAATCGTTTACCCGTTGCATGATATCACTGGCACTCATGCCAGGCGGAAAGCCGATCCGTCCTTCCATTTCGGCATGTGCAGGAACACTCGAAGCCCAATTACCGCCTTTAATTTTACCAATGTTCAGGTTAAACGGTTGCGCAATTTGATCATAGGGTGCTGGTCGTTCGAGCTCATTAAGTTCAGCTTCTAGCGATTTTAACCAAGGAATTAATTTTTGTATTTTCTCGATGGCATTGTCGCCGGCTGATGTATCTAAAACATGGGCGGGTCGGCCTCTGACCAGCAGTTTGAACCATAAGACACCAACTTGAGCGGCATAAATTTGTGGTCCGAAGGGTTCTGGAATTAGCACGAAGTCGCCGCCAAACCCTTGCTGTAAACATGCCAGAGCGCCATTTCCAGAGCACTCTTCTTCGACCACGGCTTGAATAATTAACGGTGATTTAATTGCATACCCGGCGTGCTGAATGGCATGTACCGCAAAAATCATTGCGGCGACGCCCGATTGCATATCACCTGCGCCTCGACCATATAACCAACCGTCCTTTCGCCATGGTTGATTAGGAGCCTGAGTCCACATGTCTGCTGGGTCTGCGCTCACGACATCGAGATGACCATTCAGTACCAGCGTTTTACCTGGAGCGCCTTTGTTGAGTTGACTTACCAGGTTGTATTTATTCTCATGATCCCATGGCACGGGGGCATAGAGGGCGTGACCGCACATATCACTATGCTTCATTGCGACACGTTCCACCGGAAGTTTTAAGGCGCAGAGCTGTCTTTCAACAATATCTAGAACACCTTGCTCATGGTTGAGTACACCGTATTGTCGGACCATGTCTTCGGTGAAAGAGAGGGTATCTTCGAAGAGTTGCTCGCAGCTATTGAGAATGGCTTGTTCACATTGATTAAAGCTCATAGCTCACCTATTTGTTCTGGAATGATAAGATCAGCTTCGGTGAAGTGAATCAGCTGCTGTAGACTTATGTCTCTGGCTTTTTCTCTAAGCACTAAACCCTGCGGGGTCACATCCATCACCGCCTTATCTGTAATAATCCGCGATACACAGTGTCTTGCGGTAAGTGGTAATCGGCACTGCTTTAGAATTTTAGGCTGGCCTTTTTTGTCACAGTGGGTCATCAATACCACAATACGCGGGGTTTTTTGTGCAAGCTCCATCGCGCCGCCGATGCCCGGCGAAAAACGCCCCGGGATCTTCCAGTTGGCTAAGTTACCGGCTTGGTCCACTTCAAACGCCCCAATCATGGTTAAATCCAGTTTTGCACGTCGGATCATCGCAAAAGATACAGCACTATCGAAATAGCTACTGCCGAGACAAGTTGAAATATAGTTCCCGGCGGAGTCTATCACGAAGGGGTCTATATCCTCCGGTTTCGGTTGTTCGGCGGCGCCGAGCACGCCATTTTCGCAATGGATTAAAATGTTTAATTCCTTTGGTAAAAACTCGACAACTTTAGCTGGTAAACCAATCCCAAGATTGATGACGGTGTCGGCTTGTATCTCGCGCGCGGCTCGTTCGACGATTCGACTAATATTTGACATGGTGAGAAAGTGCTCCGTATTCATCAGATAATGCGGCTAATGGCACTAAACTGCTCACAAATACCGATGGCGTATGAATGTGATTTGGATTAAGGCTCCCGGGTTCTTGGCAATCAGCGGTTTCCACAATCACATGGTTTGCTGCCATTGCCATTAAGGGACTGAAGTTGATCGCCGACCCCTGATACATTAAGTTGCCGTAGTGATCGGCTTGGGCTGCGTGCAATAAGGCAAACTCTGCGCTTTGCGCCATTTCAACTTTATAGCGCTGTCCTTGCCATTCCAAAAGCTGTTCCGGTAAGGTGATTTCTGAATCGAGCCCAATATCAGATAAAAAGCCAAAGCTGCCGGCTCCGGCAGTACGGATCTTTTCGGCGAGAATGCCTTGCGGGTGAAATTCAACTTCTAATTGGCCGCTGTTCATCAAGTCGATCACCGGTTTATTTAAACCTAGATGGGTGGTAATTAGTTTATCGACCTGACCATTTTCGATAAGTTTACTGATCCCAATACCACTCTCGTTGGCATCGTTTTTGATTAAGGTTAAATGACGCTGCCCTTGGCGTAATAATTCGTTGATCAGGGTGAAAGGGGTTCCTGGGCAACCAAAACCGCCCACCATAACCGTCGCACCCTCGGGGATTACAGCAATTGCCTGCTGTAATGTTTGTTGTTTGTTCATGAATGAATGCTCGCTAGAAATTGCTGGGTTCGCTGATGCTGAGGATTGCCAAATAATTGCTCTGGTGTGCCGTCTTCAACGATGTAACCACCGTCCATAAATATGACGCGGTCAGCAACTTTTTGTGCAAAACTCATTTCGTGAGTCACAATCAGCATGGTCATACCATCGCGAGCCAACTGTTCTATAACCGCCAGTACTTCGCCCACCAGTTCGGGATCGAGAGCCGATGTGGGTTCATCAAACAACATAACCGCTGGGTTCATCGCTAACGCTCGGACAATCGCAACGCGCTGCTTTTGACCACCAGAAAGCATGTCTGGATAGGCATTTTGTTTGTTGGCTAAACCGACACTTTCCAGTAATTTGATGGCTCGACGAGTCGCTTCTTGGCGGGCTTGTTTGAGCACAATAGTTGGGCCTTCAATTATATTTTCGAGGATCGTCATGTGCGGGAATAAATTGAAGTGCTGGAAAACCATGCCTAAGTTGGTACGAACTTTACATAAATGACGCTCGAGCATTTTTCCGTTGAGATTATCGTCATTTACGAGCGTGTTATTCACGATAATGGTACCTCCGCTGGGGGTCTCCAAATGGTTCATGGTACGCAACAGAGTGCTCTTGCCTGAGCCGCTAGGACCAATGATGACAATCACTTCCCCTGCGTTTACATCTAAGTTGACCGAACGAAGCACTTCTAGTTGGCCATAGCTTTTCTTTAGGGCGTTGATTTTTACAATGGAGTTGGCCATTCCTTAGCTCCTCGTGGTTTTTTGATGCAGGTGTCGTTCTAATTTATGCAGTAAGGCGGCGGTGACGCTAGTCATGACGGCGTACAGCATGGTTGCCGCGAGGTAGAGCTCAAATGGCTTATAGGTGGTTCCAACTAATTGTTGCGTTTTCATGGTGAGTTCAACCAGCGTAATCGTGGAAACCAGAGAGGTATCTTTGATTAAGATAATAAAATTGTTTCCTAAAGGAGGAATAATATTGCGCAGCGCTTGCGGAAGAATAATGCGCCGCATGGTTTGCGCATGATTCATTCCGATTGATTTGGCTGCTTCTGTTTGGCCTTGTCCAATCGATTGAATGCCAGCTCTTATGGTTTCGGCATTGTAAGCGCCCACATTGAGCGCTAAACCAAGTACACCAGACAAGAAGGGGGATAAATCAAGTCCAAACTGGGGCAATCCATAGTAAATAAGAAACAGTTGTACTAATAATGGGGTCGAGCGAATTAACCAAATATAGAAGTTGGCGATTGCTCTAAATAGTAGATTATTAGAGACCTTTGCCAATGCCGCAATCAAACCAAACGCTAAGCCTAAAGCAAGCGCCACGATGGCGATATATAAGGTGAGAATTGCCGCCTCAGAAAGCACGGGCATATATTTTATGATGATAGCCCAGTCAAACATGAATTCACTCCTTATCGAATATCGGTACCGAAGTACTTCTGGCTGATCTGGGTATAAGTACCGTCAGATTGCATTTCGGTAATGGCGCTATTAATTGCCTTAAGCAACTCTGGGTTTCCTTTATTGAGGGCGATGCCAATCAATTCAGGGTAGAGCAGTTCTCCAGCCATCTGTAATTTGAAATCATGCTGTTTAATTGCCATTAAGCCCGTCATTCGGTCAGAGACAAATCCAGCAAGTCTGCCTGATTGAGTTTCCATAATCAGTTGCGGAACGCCTTTATAGGTACGAACTTCGACTTCCGGAGCATTTTTACGTAACCACGCCTCGAAGGTGGTGCCTAGGGTTACCCCTACTTTTTTGCCTTTGAGATCTTCTATGTTCATCGTTTTAGCGCCTTTTTTGACAAATAGTTGCGCGCCAGAGCGATAGTAGGGTTGCGAAAAGTCGATAGTTTTTAGGCGGTCTTCGGTAATGGCCATGGAGCCAATGATGGTGGTATAGCGCTTGGCCAACAGACCCGCAATAATCCCATCCCAGGCGGTGGCAACGGGTTTACCTTTAACACCAATCCGACGCGCTATTTCTTGACCAATTTCAACATCAAAACCAACCAATTTACCGTTGTCATCAACATAGTTGAACGGCGGGTAGGCCCCACTTAGGGCAAAACTGAGTTGTTTGTCTTGTTTTACCTTGGCGATCCCATCCTCGGCGTGAGCCGATAGTGTTAATCCCAAACTTAGACATGCACTTAGTAGTATTCTTAAAAACATATTAATTTCCTTTTAATGTCGAATGTAAATTAAGGCGTATACAGCTGCTATAAATAGGCCTGTTCGAGCTTGTGTAAAGCATCACTAAATAACGAAACGATTAAATCGATTTCTTCACTTGTGACGGTTAATGGAGGAGCAATCAGGATATGGTCACCTGCGACTCCGTTGAGACTGCGACGGGGATAGATTAATAAGCCCATTTGTTTCGCAATATTGGTAATCTGCGCAAAAATATTGAATTCGGCTGGCCATGCTTGTTTAGTTTGTCGGTTTTGAACAAATTCAACACCTTGTAGTAAACCAATCCCTCGAACATGACCAATCATCGGATGGTCATCTTGTAATTGATCGAGCTTCTCGCGCAAGTAAGCTCCTTGTTTGGCGGCATTGGCCACGATTTGCTCGTCATGCATTGCTTGAATAATGGCGCGACCTGTCGCGCAAGCTAATGGATTCCCTGCGTAAGTATGACCATGTTGAAACCCGCCGCTCTCAAGGACGGGGCTGACCAATTCTTGTCTCGCCAGCATTGCTGCGATAGGGTAGTAACCGGCACCTAAGCCTTTCGCCAAGGCGACAATATCGGGTTTTATATCCCAGTGTTGGTATGCTAACCATTGGCCGGTGCGCCCCATTCCTGAAAGCACTTCATCAAGAATAAGTAAGCAGCCGAAGCGCTGGCAAAGTTGTTGAATACCATCATAATATTGCTGAGTAAGCATTCTTGCACCGGTGCTGGCACCGCCAACGGGCTCGAGTACGATGGCTATAATATTTTCACCGCCTACCTCGTTGATCGCCGCTTCAGTTTCGCCCAATACCGCTTCAATATGGAGTTGCAGTGAGGCTTGTGAATAGCGGTAAAGATCGGGTGAGGGCACTTTAATTGCTGAATTAATAATGCTGCTAAAGGGCTGCTCTAACGGTTGGTAACTGGTTAAGCCTAAGGCTCCCAAGGTGCTGCCGTGATAGGACGGTCGCAGTGACACGAAATGCTGACGTTGGGTTTGTCCAAGTGCAAAAAAGTACTGGCGAGCGAGTTTAATCGCACTTTCTACGGCTTCTGAACCGCTGCCGACAAAGAACACTTTATCTAAGTCATGATTGGTTATTTCAACCAACTGATTGGCTAAATCAATCGCCGCCTGATTCTCAAACTGGGTGCGATAGCTGAAGGCTATCGTCTCTAGTTGTTGTTTCATCGCTGCTTTAATTGCCGGATGATTATGACCCATATTACAAGTAATCGCGCCGGAACAGCCATCAATGTAGCGTTTACCGTTATTGTCCCAAAGATAGATACCATCAGCACGATCAATCAATGGCGCATCATCACTAGTTTGATAAAACAAAGCATTATTTGTTGTCATTACACCCCTCACATCCGTGTTTGAAAAATATTGGTTTTCCTCAATACAAGATCGATTATAAGAAGGAATTTAATATTGTAAATTATAATGTTTTTTCATTAATTGATGACTTTTACTCATATGCTGAGTGATACTATTTAGTATTGAAATCCCGCATTGGCATCCAAAATAAGGGCAGGATATGTCGCAAATTAATTTAAATTCGTTGAAATCACTGATTATTTTTAAAGTGCTTTATGAAACAGGAACGGCGACTCGTACTGCAAAAGATTTAGGCATTACTCAATCTGGGGTGAGCCGTTCCTTGGCCTTACTCGAAGAAAACATAGGGATGCCTTTGTTTACTCGATATAAAAAGCGTCTCATCACCACTCCGGAAGCCGATGAATTATATGGCGAAATACTCGGCCTACTGGGTAACCTTGAAGAGATGAAGCATAGTATTGTGGCTTTGCGTGAGTTTGGCGCATCAAGGATCCGCTTAGCCGCGGTGCCCGGTTTGGGTTTTGCTTTTGTACCACAAGTGATTGCGGCGGTGTTAGGCATTAACTCTGGATATAATATCTCTTTCGACATCTTGACGAGTTCAGAGGTGGTGCGGGCTGTAGAGGCGGGGCAGTTTGATGCCGGTTTTGTTACCTTGCCTGTTAGTAGTCAAACGCTGATTGTTGATAAAATTTGTGAAGTGGAAGCGGTCTGTTTGGTCCCCATTGAACATCCGCTTGCCAATAAGGCGCAAATATCTACCGATGATTTTAAGGATCAACATTTGGTGATCCCCAATCAACCTAACTTAGCGGCGGACCAGCTGTTAATGCATATTGCCAAGAGTAATATTCGAATTTCTGGGAAAACCGAGGCAAATATTGCCGCGATTTGTTCTTTGGTTGCACACAATGTGGGAATGAGCCTGATTAACCCCATTACCGCTTATGACTTAGCTAATCTGGATAAAGTCGCAATTCGTCCTTTTAAACCCGCAGTGAACTACAGCTTTGGCTTAGTGTATAAGCGAAGTTGGTCAGGCAATCAGTTTATTAAGCTATTAAAGGAAAACCTACCCGCGGTCCCTAAACCTCTGTAATCCCCTGCTTGGGCCTGTTCGGATCTGCGAGACATAAATGTAACAACATAAAAATGCGGCCTAATGATTCAGTTCTGCAATAAATTTTGAGGTTTGTTTAGGGCAGCTTAAGCGAATAAATTTGATATGTTGGTAGGTGTTGGTATGCATCAGTTGTTGGTAATAGCGCTGATTGCTTCTATAGGTTCTTAGCGTCCAAAGTATTATCGAATCTCGGCTCATAAAGTTTTTTCGAAAACTTTCTCGATTGCCAGTTCCCTGCCATAGTTCTTGGCGATGTAAGCTGCGGCTCAACGCCCGTCTTACCGCCTGAAATAAGGTTCTGCGGAGTGAATAATCGAGCCAAATTACGGTATCAACATGGGCCCATTTCACTGGGATCGTTCGATTATAGTTGCCATCTAAAACCCAGTTTTCTTGCTCGGTAACGGCAGTAATCGCTGCGAATAGTTGTGGATCGGTGGATTTAGTCCAATTGGACTTCCAGAACATCGCATCCATCTCATAATGCGGGTAAGCCAAGGCTTTCGCTAATTGTTTGCTAAAGGCAGTTTTACCGCTGCCGCTGGTCCCTATAATATTGATACGTTGCATGGTGAACTCTTGAGCTGATCGATCTCTGGTAGAAGCAACACCGAGTCGCCAGCGTTGTTGCTTCTATTCAGTCGTTTAGGGGGTCAAAGTCATTGAATCGGCGACTAATTGAATGGCATTTACTAGTTCTGTTATCTTCTGCGTGGCTCCTGTTGAGACGAGGCGCAGATAGCTTCCGTCTTCTTTCATTGCTAGATATTGAACAATTGTTTTATCGCCAGCAGTCGCTTGTATTTTGTATCCGTCTAAGTTCGCAAATTTAACGGGCTGAGCGTTGGTAATGCGGGCATCCTGAAAACCAGTCGTCGATTTCAAAAATTGTTCTGCAGCAGGCTTAATATCACCAATGTTGTGCTGAGCTTGTGAGCTTGCAAGGACCATGTTCGGTAAATTGCCGCTTGGATCGGTACCGTCGAAAGTGGTGAGTATGGCGGAGCTACCAAGCAGTACATCCACGACTTTAAAGGGAGAGAATGCTGTAAATTTAAAGGGTAAGTTTTGCAACTTTGTTTCAAGCGGTTCAGCTGCAGAAAGTGAGATGGATTGTAGTGATTTTATGACGTCATTTTCGCTCAGCTGCTCCTGGTTTAAAAGATTGTAGTTAATCAGAACGCTTGAGTTCCCATCGAGTAGACTTATATATTTAACAACATTTATGCCATTAATATGCTGATTTCCCGATAGCAATGGAATGCTGTTGGCGCCAACTTTGATGTTTTGACGTTTGCTTATCTGGATCCCTTTTGTGGCGAAGCCCTTTTTTGCAATCGCGGCATCAGTGAAGAGTATTTGTAGTTGAGCGTAGGCGTCTCCGGGGAGCTCGGCAATCACAATGCTGGAATGTGTTGTCAAATTTTCAAAGCCTGAAAAACTGTTGGACAGCGTAAAACCTGCAGGAGGCGTCATGGATACAGTGGTGCCCGGAACATGCACTAAGGCCTGACCAGCCCAAGACATCATGGGAGTGAGCAAAATGATTGCGGTGATGAACCGAGCAATTTTGATTCGATGTGCTTTCAATATTCACCTCTTATAGTTATTCAAACACTCAGTTTTGAGTGTGCAGGAATTCGACATCTTTGTTATTTGGCTTGGCGGTAACCTTGATACTGCCAGAAATTCATTCGTAAACAGCATGACACAAGTCACAGCTATTTTATAAGTGTTTGATGTTTAAATGCGAATGATTTGCGAATGCTAAGAATAAATTAACCAAGGCTTATGGATTTTTGACAATAATTTTAATATTCAATTGCTTGACTCAAATGCAAGCTTGGCTAGCTCGTCACCGAGCCATTGCTGATTTCGTTTCAAGGATGAGGCTGAGTAAGCGCATTACTTCGAATTATACAGTTGAATTTTTATGCAATAAAAATGTATACTCGCCGACTGGCATTTTCCAAGATGCCTCAAATTTATCTTTGTTAACCTAGTCTCTATCACTCTGAAATAATATTCGGGCAAGAAAAGCTTGAATAGAGACATCACTTTTACTTGTGTATTAGGCATATCAGGTTCCCTTACTATGTGCCACAAATGCGAACGGTATAAGCTAGGCGATTGCCGCATTTTTTTGGTTACTTTCATTTTAGATAGGAGTTGCTATGGAAACATCCACCTTGCGTGCGCATTTGGCATTGTTACTCGCGATGGTGTTGTGGGGCAGTTCTTTTATTGCCTTGAAAGTTGCAGTTAATGAAATGGCACCAATGATCGTGGTGTTTTTGCGAATGAGTATTGGAACGACTGCATTTTTGGTCGTTTGGCCTTGGTTAAGGCAAGACTTTAAGTATCAAGCGGGTGATTGGAAGTTTCTCATGGGGATGGCGTTTTTTGAACCATGTTTGTACTTTTTGTTTGAGTCTCAAGCGCTGATTTATACTAGCGCCGGGCAAGCGGGCATGATTACGGCCATGTTACCGTTAATGGTTGCGGTCACGGCGTTCTTTTTTTTAGGGGAAAGGAATACCCTTAAACAATGGACTGGTTTTATGATCGCCGTTGTTGGTGTGGTATGGATGTCGGTAACTGGCGAAAATAGCCTGCAAGCACCTAATGCGATATTGGGGAATTTCCTTGAATTTTTGGCAATGTGTACTGCCGTTGGTTACACGTTGTTGGTTAAACATCTCACCAAACGTTACTCGGCTTTTTTATTAACTGCACTACAAAGTTTTTGCGGCGCTATATTTTTCTTCCCCTTAGCATTTGTTTCTGAGTGGCCTGAGCAGGTGTCATTGGCATCGGTTGGCACCATTGTGTATTTAGGGCTGGTGGTCACATTAGGTGCGTATGGCTTATATAATTATTCTTTGACTCATGTAAAGGCTTCAACCGCTGCAGGCTACGCCAATCTATTGCCGGCTTTGTCATTGATTTTTTCGATGTTGCTGCTTGGGGAACGTTTGGAAACGACTCAGTGGGTTGCGGTAGGGGTTATTTTCTTTGGTGTTTATTTAAGCCAAGAGCGCAAGCCTAAAATACCTAAAGAAGTGCCGCCAGCAGTGACAGGATGATGACTTCACCCTTGTTATCGACAGTTATTGCGCTGCCGTATATGTGCAGTGATTTTTAATCCGAAGTTTGTTGAGGGGCAGTGGATATCAGTTGTGTCGCTCTTGTCCCGAAGTGGCTTAGGGCGTACTGACTCGTTGGTGTTCCAAAACGTGTTAGGTCTTCTTACGAACGACCCTCTCATGCATAAGCGCCTTGATGCTTTTTCATCGGTCATCTATTTTGCAACTTGAACCAAGCACTCTAAAGGGCTTTTGACGCCCGTGGTATAACGACCGATAACATGCGTGTAAATCTCAATCGTTGTTACATCTTGATGGCCAAGTAGTTCTTGTATAGTTCTTAAATCAGTCCCTTGTTCTAATAAGTGGGTGGCAAAACTGTGCCTAAAGGTATGGCAACTTGCAGGCTTATTTATTCCGGCATTATGCACGGCTTTGGTGACGGCTTTGGTGACGGCTTTGGTGACGGCTTTGGTGACGGCTTTGGTGACGGCTTTTTGGAGCACACTATGATGAATATGATGGCGTTTGAGCTCACCTGTTCTAGCGTCGATACACAGGCGAGTTGAAGGAAACAAAAACTGCCAAGAAAACGACCGTTGAGAATGTGGATACTTACGGGCTAACGCGTAAGACATCGTCGTTCCAGCATAATGTAGACTCATATCGTGAGCAAAAACACTTTTGCTCAGGAGAATGTTATCGCGAAGCTTTGGGATCAAGTTAGGGGGTAACAAAGTTACGCGATCTTTATTTCCTTTGCCTTGCCGTACGGTGATTGTATTTTGATCAAAATCTAAGTCTTTAATCCGTAATCTCAAGCATTCACTGAGTCTTAGTCCCGAACCGTAAAGCAGTGAAGCCATGATCTGATAATCCGCGGGTAAATTCGCAATCACTTGGCTCACTTCAGCTCGAGTAAAAACTACGGGAATGTTGACTTGTTTTTTCGAGCGTTTCGCCTGAATTCCAATCATTTCGATACGTAGTACTTTGTTATAGATAAACATGAAGGCATTAAATGCGATGTTTTGAGTCGCCGGAGCGACTTGCCTATCGACCGTTAGGTGAGTTAGAAATCGTTCAATATCAGCAGCTCCGAGCTTTGCTGGGTGCTGCTTGTGATAAAAGTACAAAAAACGTTTTATCCAATGCCAGTAGGTTTGCTCGGTGCGAATACTGAATACTGTAATGGTGCTGATAAATCGTATTTCTAAATCGCTGCTGGAGCCGCAATGGTGTGTTTGACATGTTGCGCACCTTTTATCTGTATATACATGGCTCTTCACCGAATGTAGTGGAAACACTTTCAACAAACATTAATGAGCGAGATAATAAGTAAACGTTCATGAATACCTCGCGACCATGCAAGACACGACGCTTTATCAATCCATTCTTGGATTAACTCATCCTTGGGCTGTTTCATCTGTTGAACTCAATGAGTCAACCCAAACCATCACCGTACGCGTTGACTATGACCGAGCTTCATTAACGGCTTGCCCCTCTTGCGGTAAGGCTGTTCGTCGACACGATACTCGGCGGCGGGTTTGGCGACATTTAGATACCTGTCAGTTTGAAACACGTATTGAGGCTGAAGTCCCTCGAGCTGATTGCCCAGAGCATGGAGTGCAAACACTTCAAGTGCCTTGGGCGACAAGTAACAGTCGCTACACAGAGCTGTTTGAGGCTCGCGTTATAGAGATGCTTAAAGTCAGTTCCTTATACGCGGTGAGTAAAACCTATCGGCTTAGCTGGGGAGCCATCGACCGTATTATGGCACGAGCCGTTCAACGCGGTCTGACAGCCAGAACCACCATCAACTACCAAGACCTGTTGGTCGATGAAACGGCATTTAAGAAAGGCCATGACTATGTCACGGTATTATCCAATCGTGATGGTCAGGTGATATCGGTTGAAGACGGTCGAACAGGCCTGAGCTTATCAGCTTGCTTTAAGGCATTGCCCCCTGAGTCAACAATGGTTACACGTTCCATATCGATGGACATGAGCAGAGCATATATAAACGCAGCATATGACTACTTCGGTGAGCGGGCTAAGCAAATGATAGCCATAGACCATTTTCATATCGCAAAGGCGCTCACTAAAGCGGTGAATGAAGTGAGAAAAAGCGAACTCATGGCGTTGCCCCAGCATTTAAAAAGAGAGTGCCACCAAACACGGTATGGATGGTTAAAACGAAACAGCCACCTACATGGGACATTGAGAGAAAGAGTGAATGCGCTGGCCAAAATGATGCAAAATACTGGCTTGAGCTGGATATTCAAAGAGCAAGCAAGAGCCATTTGGTATGGCGATGCAGCTAACGCCAAAGCGGCTTGGAATGATTGGTTGGCACTCATAAAGGTCAGTCAAATCAGGCCGATGATGACAGCAGCAGAAACCGTGAAAACGCACTTAAAGGGCATCATCAATGCGATGCGTTATAAGGTATCAAATGGCTTGGCAGAAGCGATAAATGGAAACATTCAGCGCCTAAAAATACGTTCGATGGGTTTTAGAAATAAAGAACGCTTTAAGCGAGCTATTTTATTTCACTTTGGAGGGCTTGATATGACTTTCCACCAAGAACGGTGAAGAGCCATATACATACAGTATTTTTAGTTTCGTTTGCGTCATTTGTCAAAGTAATCAATGATAGAAATGGATCGACGATTGATTGATTCCGAGTAAAAAACTAAGGTAGACAATGGGTTAATATCAAATCATAAATTGATGGGCGAACGTGATGAAGATCATGTTTTTTGTGATAGGACGCGCGCTCATTGAATGGGATAGACCGCACGTGCGGCCTACTTAGCGTTAAATTGCAATGGAGTATTATGAATTCTGTATTAATAACAGGTGCAAATAGAGGGTTAGGTTTAGCATTAGCACAACAATTTTCTGCCTGTGGTTATGAATTGTATTTAGTAGTACGTACTGAATCTTCAAAAATTGATTTACTTAAAGAGTTACCTGACGCAAATGTTTTAATTTGTGACGTGACCACTAATAAATATGAAGTGTTATTAAATGAGTGGTTAAGCGATATATCCTTAGATGTTATTATCAACAATGCTGGTTCGGGTACAAAAGCCCCAACGCTAGAATCTACGAAATCTGAGTTTTTGCGTAAAGAATTTGAAACTAATTGTATAGGTGTCTTAGCGACAGTTAAGGGGGCTTTAGTTGCTTTAAAAAGAAAGCATAATTCCCTTGTAATCAATATCAGTTCTCGTAGAGGCTCATTAACTATGCAGTCTGAATTAGCAGCTAAAGGTTCAGGATGCTCATATTCTTATCGCATAAGTAAAGCCGCACAGAATATGCTTACACTTTGCCTTGCTGATGATCTAGAAGATTTGAATATTCGAGTTGTTGCGATACACCCGGGACGACTATTAACCAAAATGGCTTCAACTGATGCTGACATGACACCAGAATTATCAGCAAAAAAATTACTGGCGATGGTGAAATGCAACAAACTAAAAACACGAGACTATATAAGTTTGGATACAGGTGAGCTACCTTGGTAAGCAATTTAACTATGCGTTTAAACGGAACTAAAACAGTGGGTTACGTTTCGCTTCGCTACACATTATAACCCACAATTTTAGTCCGCTTAACGCGGCGTTAGATCTCACTCGGAGTTAGTGAAAAATGCAAAAAATGAACAAAGTTGAACTTAGCCCAAAAACGTTATTGAATGCAGAAGATTTTCAGATGTATAAAAGTAACAATAGAAAATGGTTTGTTATCCACACTATCATTCTAATTTCGATTATTGTGTTGGTTACAGTATCAATTATGAACAAAGAATTAGAGCTTGGTATTTATACGGGCTCTTTACTATTTGGGTATATTATTTCTTTGGGAATAATAGCATCAAAGAATAAGTTGAATTGGTTTTTATGGGTAGTACTTACATTTATTTCAATGTTTACACTGCCCTTAATAGGTATGATCATTTCACACGTATTGATTGCTAGAAAAGGTTTTAAGAATGAGTGGCTATCGAGATAGAATTTAAATATATCGATCTAACAAGTTCCGTTTAGCAAGGCGTTAGGTATTCTATTGAAAATCTGAATTACTAAAATATAGGAGCGTACAAATGGTGTTGAATAGTTATCAGGCTACTTCCGGGAGTTTCGTTCCCGTATGGACGTTAGAAATCCAAACTCCCATTGAGGATGTTGATAAAATTCTGGATGCAGTTATTGCAGTACACCCTCTTAAATATGGGCGTTATCGACGTAATGCTAGTATCTCCGGTCAAGGTATGGAAACCTCACAACCAGAAGAGGACTCAACGACCACAACACATGTAGAAACTTACGTCGCAGGACAGCCTGAAACTTACCCAATGGTTGAATTGAAGGTATCTATTGAGCGCGACGTTGCAGTTCTGGAAAAGGTCATGGACGCCATCCATTTCGTCCATCACTATGAAGAACCTGTTATTTTTCTACGAGAAGATTGGGCAAGCCGGGCCGCTTACAACCCGAATAGTGAAAATCCAAACCGTTGGTGGAACAATGGGCGGGGAATGCCGAACAAGATTGAAAGCATCGGTGGAAAGAATACCTAACAAACGACTATGGTGTCAATAAGTTAGATGTAGTAGCTCAGACCTGATCTGACAGTTACCCGATTTTTAGGGTGCCTTGTCAGCTTAGATTTGAGCTAAATTCTTCTCAGCCCAAACCGTTTTCCCATCGACTAATGTTTCAAGTGGTGTTCTGCCACAGCATATCTTTCCTTGATGGGTTCGTTCATTGTTGTAGTAATCCATCCACTCGTCCAGATCTTTTTGCAGCTCCTCTAGTGTTGAGTACAGTTTCTTCCTAAATGTGATTTGATAAAACTCGTTCAAGATCGTCTTATGAAATCGCTCGCAGATGCCGTTAGTTTGAGGCGACATTGCTTTAGTTTTGGTGTGGTCTATATCATTGATGGCTAGATAGAGCTGATAGTCATGCTGTTCTACTCGGCCGCAGTATTCTGTACCTCGGTCAGTCAATATACGAAGCATGGGCAAGCCCTTTGACTCAAAGTACGGCAGAACTTTGTCATTCAGCACATCAGCTGCTGTTATTGGCGTTTTGGTGGTATACAACTTAGCAAAAGCGACTTTGCTATAGGTATCAACAAAGGTTTGCTGATAGATGCGTCCAACGCCCTTCAGGTTGCCTACGTAAAACGTATCTTGTGAGCCTAGGTAGCCAGGGTGAGCGGTTTCAATTTCCCCACAAGCCTCATCATCGTATTTCTTTTTTTCAAGCGCAGCAACTTGCGCATCACTAAGTACAATGCCTTCGCTAGCCACTTTAGCTTCTAAGGCTTTTAAACGCTTTTTAAAGTTTTCGAGACTATGGCGTAACCAAATTGAGCGAACACCACTGCCAGAGACAAACACACCTTGTTTGCGTAGCTCGTTACTGGTTCTATGCTGGCCATGAGCGGGCTGCTCAATAGCATATTTAATGACGGTCTGTTCGGTTGCTTCATCGACTCTATTTTTAAGGTTAGGCGTTCGCCGAGTCCTGTTGATGAGGGCATCTAAGCCACCTTCCTCTGCAAGCTCTTGGTAGCGATAAAACGTATCCCTAGATACGCCCATGACTTTACAAGCTTTAGACACATTGCCAAGTTCTTCGGCAAGATTGAGTAAACCAGCTTTGTGTTTGATGATCGGGTTGTTAGTATGCAACATAGAGAGTTACCTTCCTTTTTGGATATTTTGATTAAAGATTCAACACCTTTATCAAAACGGGTAACTCTCTACTTTTCAAGAAGTAGTGTCAGATCTAGTCGGAACTAATACAAGTTAGATTAAATTATTTTTGCATCCCATAAGGCGCCATCTCGTAGCATTGAGTTTAGGATGGTTACCATCTTTCTTAGGCATGCAATGATGGCTACTTTTTTAGGTTTCCCTTCAGCTAAAAGCCTCTGATATGTGCTCTTAAAAATGGGGTTACATTGGATGGCTGACATCATGGCCATGTATAACACGGTTCTTACTTGAGCTCGTCCCCCTTGAATTTTTCTGAGCCCTTTATAGCGGCCACTTTCTCGGTTCATTGGGGCCACTCCGACGAGAGATGAGGCTTGTTTATTGGTTATTAACCCTAACTCTGGAAGGTTACTAATGATAGACGCCGCTGCAATTTTCCCTATTCCTGGCATGCTTTGTAATATCCCATTCTTGGCTTGATACTCAGGGTTACTTTCAATTAGCTTGATAATCTTGCTTTCAATTTTCTCTATCTGATTTTTAAACGCAGTTAAAATAGGTTTAATCGTCAGAATGAGTTGCGAGGGCATAATTTTCATGCGATTTTTTTCCATTGTTTGCATCGAAAGAAGCTGGTTTCTTCGGATGACTAAATCTGCCATGAGTCGCATAGAATCTGGCTTTAGTGTCGTTAAATTGGGCTTTATAGCTTCGGCGTAGTGCGCGATAAGTTTTGCGTCAAGTTTGTCTGTTTTAGCCCTCTGCCCGATAGCGCCTGCAAAACGTCTTACATGAACAGGGTTGGCTATTACATACGGTAGTTTGGCATTGTGACAAGCTATAATAAAAGGCATTTCTAATCGACCTGTAGCTTCAATCACGACTCGTAATGGCGTGTGTTTTTGAATGATTTTTATGGCTTGCTTGATACCTTTATCATCGTTGGAGACAGTGAAGAAAATGTCGAGGGGTCTAATATAAACATCAAGTTGTTCTTTACCTGTATCGACACCGACGTTAATACATTTATTTGTTACTGTATTCATAATAAGCTGACTCTATATTGCGTAATACGGGTTCTAGACCCTGTAGACTATTCGAGTGTGGTGCTTGGAGTTCCACTTAATGCTCACGTTTGTTATCGGCCTTTGAAAGGAGCCTTAAGAATATCGAGCTATTAAATAGAAGCTTAAGTTGCTGCTTAAGCCTGAGTCTCACTTTACTCATATTTCTTAATAATTATCCATACAATAAGAATAGGTGTCGCGTAGCCGCCACCTTATTCGGGTGTTGAACAAGCCCGATGCTCCCTTCTATAGTAAATAACGGTATTGATGTTGGCGGGGCCAAGGCCTTGTTACTTTTTACAAGGCGAGTTTGGCTAAGACTGGGTGAATGGCGTTAAGCCTTTGCCTGTCATACATGGTGCTAAGCTGTTATTTTTTGTATGTATTCATCCTCATGTTAAGCCCTGCCATTCTCCTTATCCTGTTCGCCTTTCGGCTAGCTCGTTCGACTCACGCCTGTGCAGTGCATGGGGTGCTGGCAGCAAGGGCATGGCCGGGTCGCGCTGTGGTTGTCGGTTTGGAGCGCGGCGAGGTTCACGCGTTGCGGCACTCGCAGGAGTAACTGAATGCGCCGCAATATGTGTTTGGCGTTGCCCCGTAAAAAACCATAATCTCTCACCCGCTGTAATCCCTTGGGCAATACATGCGCCAAGATAAGCCTTAAGAACCTTAAGGTAGGCAAGGTGCGGATTTTGGTGGTGTGGCTTTGGCTATCTAGATACCTAAAACTCACTTGGTCATTATCGGTACTGATGATGTCGTTATCGGATAAGATCCCGCGATACAAGTAGCGAGATAAGTACTGTAGCGCGGGCAGCCCAAAACCTACGTTGCGACAATCGACCACCCATTTGGTGGGGATATGCGGGGGCAACTTGATGTTTGGGTGTTGACTGAGCGCATCTAGCATTCTCCCTCGCCATACCTTGGCCAGCGCAAAGGCGTTAAACAAGTACTTCTTGTTGCAGTGATGCCACTGCTGCTTCGCACTGTGATAGCGCCCACCGGCCACCAATACATGTAAGTGGGGATGCAGGTTACGCTGGCGGCTATGGGTATGCAGTACGGCGGTAAACCCTAATTCCCCCTGGTTCTGGCGTTTGGAAGCAAATTATTGAGACACCCACTCTAACTCGTGGGACAAAATCACATAGACAGCCATGACCATCAGCTATTGAAATGTTCAAGTAGCTGTCTTGTTTTCAGTCGGTTAAGTGGATGTCTTGTTTTTAGTCCCTGCTTCATAAACTACACAAAGATGAGTAGCCAAGATTTTGTATTTTTGATAGATTTGTTGATAGAGCGAGTGTTGGTGGGGATGGTGGCATGGAATACAGGCTCATCTCTTGAATTATCAACACAATAAGCGACATCTGTGGTTTCTTTGTGAACGTCTAGTCCAATGACAAACGAGCTAGATTAGACATGTCGATCTCCTGTTCTGTTATGACTTGCATTTAACAGTGTGGCTCTAGTTTGACGACCCCACAATAAACGCAGGAAGTCGACACTTTCACCAGGGGATCATTATGTCTAGTTTTTGGTGCTAAAGGTGGCAATTTGGCGTGAAGTCTGTGCTATTTACCCTTTAAAGCAGGGTTAGTATTCGAAAAATATACGTCGTATATCGTAGGAGAGATATGCGACCTTAAGTTTTATATCAAAAAATATGCACGGAGGCATAAATGGCTAGTGTAATTTCAATCAGTAAACTGCCCTACAACTTACCATCGAGTGAGCGAGAGCAATTAAGAACCCTTGCAAAAATTATCGGTTTCCGACCGGAGTTACTTGTCGGAGGAGGAAAGAATGAAACCGATGCAATTTGCTCTATGATTTTGTATAGGCATCTAAGTCAAAAACAGCGAATCGATGCAATGAAAATTATTCGGAGTGTATCGAATCGAGCATTGATGGGGAAACTTATCACTGGGGCATTGGATGCGACATTTTTGAATTCACAGTATGGAGTGTGGTCCATGACGAATAAAGAGCTACAGAATGACAAGAGCTTTCATGAGTTTTTAGATACATTCGTTAGTTATGTTGGGATTGGTGCATCCAGTTTGGGTATTAAAGATCTATATGAGAAGTCCCTTGCAAAAGGAAAGTTTGGTCGTAGTGGCTATGCTAGTGATTTGGGGTGCTGTTGCTTTTAACAAGTCAGAACTTAAAAAAGTGAATAGAGAACTTGCGAATCGTAGTGTGCTATTAACTTCGGAGTTACACTAATGATTTATAATGTTCTTTCATATGTAGCTGTCACTGTTTTTGCGATTTGGCTTTGGAATGATTCTTCCGCTGAACACAAAGATAATCTATTCTATGTTGCAATAATATTCTCTCAAATTGGTTTTTTCCTTTACTCAAGAAGGTTAGACAAGCTAAAAGACAGGATATCTGAACTGGAAAATAACAAGTTGTAACTAACAGATAAGAATAGGTGTCACGCAGCCGACACCTTAATTCGCAGTCAGTCAAACAAGACACCCATCCCAACTAACGAAACGCCTTTATAGCCTAAACTGTCAATAGTGATTTATTTGGGGAGTTATACGTAGAGTTTGCCTTCTCTACGCTAGTTGCGTACACTTTCTGTATGAAAAGCGTATTTGTCGAATCAACCATCTTTGAAAAGTACCGAAATGAATACCTCCGTGATGAAGAGTTCAGACTCTTTCAAGCTGAGTTAATGTCCAACCCTAAGCAGGGGGATGTGATTCAAGGTACAGTTGGTTTGCGAAAGATTCGAGTTGCAAGTAAAGGCAAAGGTAAGCGTGGAGGCTCACGTGTGATCTATTACTTCCTCGATGATAAGCGGCGTTTCTACTTGCTAACTATCTATGGCAAAAATGAAATGTCAGACTTGACCGCAGAACAAAAGAAACAGTTAAAGTCTTTTATGGAGGCGTGGCGCAATGAGCAATCGTGACCTATTTGCAGAATTAAGTTCCGCTCTTGTTGAAGCGAAAGAGCACTCAGAGGGCAAGCTTACCCTTAAAACCCATCAAGTTAACGATATTAGCGATCTAAATATCTCACCTGATGAAATTGTGAGTATTCGTGAGCAGTTTAATATGTCACGTGGTGTTTTCGCTCGTTTGCTGCATACATCATCTCGAACATTGGAAAACTGGGAGCAAGGACGTAGTGCTCCAAACGGCCAAGCTGTTACCCTTCTAAAGCTGGTTCAGAGTCACCCAGAAACTTTGTCACATATCGCTGAGCTATAACAAACAGCAGCATTCGACCCAATTCCTTAGCAGTTTTGGTATCAATCGGCGGCGGTGTTTTCGGTGGTTAAATTGGCACCTGCGCAATTGGGCGCATGTGGTTTATTCGCTTTAAAGGCAACCAAAACCACTCTCAGTTTTTTGAGTTAGTAAAAAAGTAAAGTATAACTACTCCCCCCCTCTATTGGGACGTTTTACATTAAAATTAAGAATGGACATGATGAATAAAGTTATTGCAACTGAACTTCCATTGAGCAGTCTTCTGAGTAAACGAATTAGAGCTACGGATTTTATAGACTGTTTTTCCGTAAAGTCTGATTTGACGCCTCGTCATGCGGCGGAAATCATCACGGATTTTCCTGTTTGGGCTCGCTTTCTAGTTAGTATTAGAAATTTGGTAACTTCTCCCTTTGGTCTTTCAAGCGATGGTCCCGAAGCAAAAGATAAAATAGGGTTCTTTCCTGTTGAAGTTGAAAATAATCAAGAATTGATTGCTGGTTTTAACGATAAACATTTAAATTTTAGAGTGTCCGTAATATCTCAAAATGGAAGGGTGTTTTTATCTACATGGGTGCGTACAAATAATATAGGCGGTAAAATTTACCTTAAGACCATTCTTCCATTTCATGTTTTGATTGCTCGTAATGCTTTAGTTCGTGTTCGTTTGGCCAGTGGTTAAAGGTAAAATACAACAAATAAGAATAGGTATTGCGCCAGGGTGAGAGCATGAATGCTCACTTTTCACTCACTCCTTTAAAACCAGCCAGCAGCACCTTATCCAAATAGCTACAACTCATAGCTGCAATTTTCTGTTTGCGCCGGATGCTGGCTTTTCTTGTCGTTTCTGCACGCAGCATGTTTATAGCTATATGGCGCATACAAGCCATGATCTCTGCCGCGTTGCCACGGTAAATCTGGCAAGCATCTTCATTCATAGATGCATCCAAAACCCAGTGTAGACTGTTTTCTATGGCCCAGTGACCACGAACAGCAGCTGCAAAACGTTCCACACTGAGTTCTGCAGAACAAATATAATAGCGATAATCGAGTGATTCTTTACCTGCTTTATCAATGCGATAACCAATGGCAACCCCGATACTTTTTAAGCCTTTCCAGTCTGGAAACTGTTTGATAAGTTCACCTGCAGGAAGTACATGATATTCACGGACTTCAACACGTCCATGGCCCTGTTCGATAGTGACATCATTCCGTAAGCTCGTAGCTTTTACGCTTTCTAACAGTGCTTGTTGAACAGATTTAGCCAGTGTCTCTTGGTTACCTTTAACTGCAAGCAGATAATCACCACCGTTATCGACGATGGTTGAAGCGATATTTTTCTGGCATGCAATGGCATCAATAGATACCAAACAACCTTTGATATCCAGTAGCTTAATGAGCTCCGGGATAGCCGTGATTTCGTTCGACTTAGCATCTGTTTTTCGCTGACCGATGACAACACCATTTTTAGTGGCGAATGCACTGACCATGTGAATGGTAGATTGCCGGGATTCACGATCATAGGAGCCACGCAAGACTTTGCCATCAATAGCGATCAGTTCGCCTTCGGAGCGAGCAGAGACTGCTTCCATCCAGCTGATGAAACACTGCTGAAACTCGCTAGAGTCAAGGCGCGAGACGATTCTAGCAATGGTATCGTGAACAGGTAAACCATCTTTGAATAAGCCCTTATCTTGGAACCAATCAAGGTGGATTTCTCCAAAATCTTCAATGTCTTCCCATCCCTCGGCACCGGCTATCGCTGCACAAATAGTCAGGAATAGAACATCAAATAATGGATAACTGATTTTCGCTGACTGACGTGGGTCTTTTAGGTCGCCGAAATGAAGAGAAAAGGCATCGATACTCATGGTGATACTCTCGAAAAAGAGAGTATAAGATCACAACTCGATCTGCAGGTCAAATAGGATGAACTTGGTTAAATAATGTTCGCGATCTCACCCTGGGTATTGCGCAGCCGACACCTTATTCGAGCCTGTAAATTAAATTGTGTAATTGCTTATAATTAGGCCTGAACAGGCTAAGGATAAGCAACATGGATAAGAAAGTTCTCGAAGCATTTGCTCGTGAAGCCGCTAAGTCAATCAAGACCCCTTCAGATCTAGATGACTTTCGTAAAATGTTAACCAAGGTGACTGTTGAGACAGCGTTAAATGCTGAGCTTGATGACCACCTCGGTTATCAGAAACACGCTGAAAAGCCCGATAAGAATAGTCGTAATGGTTATTCATCCAAGACCTTGATCACCGACGATGGTGAGATTGAACTGGATGTACCTCGAGACCGAGATGCCTCGTTTGAACCGAAGCTTGTTCGTAAGCATCAAACTCGATTTCAATCGATGGATGACAAGATATTAAGCCTTTACGCCAAAGGCATGACAACTCGTGAAATCGTCGCTACGTTCAAAGAAATGTACGATGCTGATGTCTCTGCAAGCCTCATATCTAAAGTTACCGACTCAGTTCTAGAGCAGGTTGTTGAATGGCAATCACGGCCACTGGATGCAGTCTATCCCATCGTCTACCTTGATTGCATCGTGGTGAAAATCCGCCAAAACAAACAGCTCGTCAATAAGGCGATTTACTTGGCTCTGGGCGTAAATATCGAAGGTCAGAAAGAACTTTTAGGGATGTGGATATCTGAAACGGAAGGTGCGAAGTTCTGGCTCAGCGTTCTCACTGAACTCCAGACTCGAGGTATCAACGACATTCTTATCGCTTGTGTTGATGGCTTGAAGGGCTTTCCAGATGCTATTAATGCCGTATTCCCAAAAACCCAAATACAGCTCTGTATCGTCCACATGGTGCGCAATTCAATGAAGTATGTCCCTTGGAAAGACTACAAGGCTGTAACGGCAGATCTCAAAGGTATTTACCAGTCGAATACCGAGGAAGAAGCGCTTCTGGCCCTCGAACAATTTGGTGACCAGTGGGATGATAAATACCCACAGATAAGCCGCTCTTGGACAGCGCATTGGGATAATTTAAATACATTGTTCAGCTACCCTCAGGACATTCGTAAAGCCATTTACACGACGAATGCGATAGAGTCCTTGAACAGTGTGATACGCAAAGCGACAAAGAAGCGTAAGCTATTCCCCACGGATGAATCAGCGAGGAAAGTTGTCTATCTTGCAATTATGGATGCATCGAAACGCTGGTCGATGCCAATAAGAAACTGGCGACAGGCTCTCAATCGCTTTATGATTATGTTTGAAGACCGACTTACTGATTACTTGTAACCCAAAGCAGTTACACAGAATTATTTACAGGGTCCCTTATTCGGGTGTTGAACAAGCCCGATGCTCCTTTCTATAGTAAAACGGTGTTGGTGTCGGCGGGGCCGAGAGCGTCAAACAAGACACTCACCCCAACCAAATTATAAGCGTCAAACAAGACACCCATCCCAACCAAATTATTGAGACACCCACTCTAACTCGCTTTTAGTTGAGAATTTTCAAACGCCACTGGTGATAAATCACCATTGGCCGAATGAAACCGCTCTAAGTTGTAATACTTCATATAAGCAGCCACATCTTGCTTCATAAATTCTCGTGTTGGCTGATTAACTTTAAACAGCCCCGAATTCAACTCCGAACTGCGACATTCTTAATTCTCAAGCCGCCTCCATTATTTCTTTGAAAATGACGGCGGGTTGCTTGAATCCTAAACATTTTTTCGTGGCATTATTGAGACACCCACTCTAACTCGTGGGACAAAATCACATAAGCAGCCATGCCTATCAGCAATTGAAATGTTTAAATGGATGTCTTGTTTGCATTGTTGTGTGCGGGGAAGATCCTATATCAGGTGAAAGTTTTGAGCATCGCCGAGGTTGGGTTGAGAATAGACTGTTATTTCTAGCGAGTGTCTTCGCTATCGATATTTGTGCTTATGCGGTGATGGTAACCACCTTCATGTGGTGTTACATATTAACTCAGAGAAAATAGCAAAATGGTCTACGTTGGAGGTTATTCAAAGGTGGCATAAGATCCATAAAGGCACCTTGTTTACTCAGCAATATGTACGAGGTAAGTCCCTATCTGAATACGCTCTAATGTTAGTGGAATCGTCAGCCGAGACCTTTAGAAATCGTCTCATGGACATTAGCTGGTTCATGAAAGAGTTAAATGAGCCCATTGCCAGACAAGCTAACTTTGAAGATCAATGCACAGGACGATTCTGGGAAGGGCGTTTTAAGTCTCAAGCTTTACTAGATGAAGCCGCATTAGCGGCTTATATGGCGTATGTTGACCTCAACCCCTTAAGAGCAAAAATAAGCCGAATACTTGAAACCTCAGAGTTCACCAGTGTGAAAAAACGTGTGGTTGCTGCAAGACACCAAAAACAACCTAAACCGCTTTATCCTTTTGTCGGTAACCCAAGAGAAAATATGCCTGATGGTTTGCCTTTCCATTTATCAGATTACCTTGAGCTTGTTGACATGACAGGCAGAATCATCCGAGAAGACAAGCGAGGTGCAATAGACACTACATTGTTGCCAATTTTACAACGCCTCAATATATCTTCAGAAAACTGGCCATGTATCGCTACAGAATATGGAGAAAGAACGGGTGCCGTTGTTGGTGCAGAACATTCAATTGCCCATTATTGCAATTCAAATAAACTCAATAGAAAGCCAAGATTCAGCTACAACCAACGACTCGCTTAACCTCCTCAAATCATCCTAGTCCTTTCAATATTTCCTACTAAATCATTAGGAAGAAATAAACTCGCCTAAAAACCAATAAACCTACTTTTAGTTCATTACTTTAGCGTATTAAAAAGAGCGAAAGAGGGCATTTTAGACAAATGCGCTTTTGTTCGGGGGCGGATTTTGTATGATGAGGTTAAGTTTTTAACGTGCGTGTCCAGTTTCTGTCACGTGTCCAGTTTCTGTCAGTGAATGATGCCAGCTGGATGTAAAGCATTTCATCTTTTCAAACACGGTATCTTCAATTTCGAGTGACGATGACAACACCTTTATATGATCACGTTTCATTTGAAAGTTCAGGCATTAGCCTGTGGTCTCATCTCGACTCGCCATTGACAGAAGAGATGACTCAGAAACTTTTAAAACCCCATACCAGCACCAACTATTTTCTGATGTTCGTCAATCACAGCCTTGTTCATTATTGCGTGGATTTAAAAGATATCACGGTATCCGCTGGGCAAGTTCTATTCATCAAACCAAGGCAAATCCGCATTCCTCCAAGTAGTAAAAACAAAGCAGAATACTACAAAGTTATTTTCAATGAAGAAATCTATGGACTATTACCTAGTCCTTGCCGCTTTTGGTTGGATCCGCTGAATGAGCAAAAGGTTGCTATGTCAACACAGGCATGGCAGCGAATGAACGATGCATTAATGCTCTTGCGCACCGCTATCCTAACATCAGCTCCCTTAAATATCAGAATGGCGTATTTAAATTCGGTATTACAGGAATTAGAGCATGCTTATTTTTCTAACGTTGAAAATGAACCCAAGAAACGGCATGTTCAATCATTCCTTCATTTCCAAACCCTGATTGAAAACAAGTTCATAGAACAACTTACCATTTCTGAAATAGCAAAGACACTTGCTCTTAGTGATACCAGCCTATATCAGCTGGTAAAAGAATGGGCTGGAGTATCACCGAAAGAATACCTTAATCGCCGTATTGTTTTAGAAGCTCAACGTCTACTGATTTACTCCAATCTATCAGTAAAAGAGCTAGCTGTGCGGCTAGGGTTTGCCGATGAAAACTACCTTTCTCGTTTTTTTCGTAAGCAAACAGGGCAATCGATTACAGACTTTTTAGTGAAATTTAAAGATATGTCTAGCTAGTACAATGATCTGTCTCTGTGTCATGTCAGCCCGTTTTTCTACACTACCTCTATCACAAATGTATCAAGAGGTGTCGTAATGAAAAGTGTTTTAATCACTGGCGCAAATCAGGGAATAGGTTTGGCAACAGCTAAGAATTTAGCTCATCAAGGATATTATGTTTACTTGGCATGCCGTAACCCAGATGCTGGAACATTAGCCGTTGAAATACTAAAAGCAGAAGGGATTGAAAATGCCTCATGTGTACTGTTAGACGTTACTGATCAGGCATCAATTGATTTAGCCGTAAAAGAGGTGCTAAAACACTCGAATAGTCTAGATGCACTCATCAATAACGCAGGTATTCTTGGTAACTTCAACCCCGATGGAAGCGTCTCTATTGAAGAAATTAAACGCGTCTTTGAAACCAATGTTTATGGCGTGATAAGAGTCACACGCGCTTTCCTTCCCTTGTTACAACAGTCTAATGCGCCACGTATCGTCCATATTAGCAGTGGGCTTGGATCACTTACGAATCAAAGCGACCCAGACTGGTTGTTTTCTCATTACAAAAGTGAAGCTTACTTTCCATCTAAAACAGCACTTAATGCTTATTGTGTTGCACTAGCAGCAAAACTTAAATCAACGAGGTGTAAGGTTAACGTTGTTGATCCAGGCTTTGTCAAAACGGCCTTTAATGGTTTTCATGGTATACATGACCCAGCTGAGGCCGCGAAATTTATAACCTATGCCGCAACGCTTCCTGAAAACGGTCCAACGGGCTGCTTCCTCTCAGAGTCAGAAGGATCATCAAATGGCATAATGCCTTGGTAAACCCCACTCTATCAGACAGTAGTCGCGCGGCTTAAAAATAAAAAAACATGCCATAAAAAAACACGGAGTCATTAACATGACACCGTGTTTTTTTATTGAATCTAATTACGCTGATTTCGCCTTGCCATTCGCTAGTAGTTAGCGTTTAATAATCAGAATATTATTAAACGGTGACCTTCCTACAGAGGACTTTCACCTCATTAGTTCATGACCATGCTGGGCGTACACAAGCGCTTCAAATCGGAACAAAAACAGCTGGCTTTGTTTTCGTTCCTCAACAAGTTTAGCCAGCAGTTTTAGTCCGCTTAAGCGGGCGTTACGTGTCGTATGAGAATGGAGTAACTCTATGAAAGATGAAAAGTACAATAGAAGTATTGGATTGCAATGTCCTACCTGTGGATGCACATCATATGAGTATGAGCACGGCGTTGATGAAACCATCGAAGTTGCAAAGTGCGCATCTTGTGGCCGCGAAATAACCAAGGATGAGTTGTTTCAAGAGAACAGCGAGAATATTCAAGAGCATATTTCTGAAGTAGGTAAGCAAGTGACCGATGACTTAGCAAAAGAGTTGAAGGCATCTCTAAAGAAAGCATTCAAAGGCAGCAAAAACATCAGGATTAAGTAATGCCCATAACAATTGATGCTGGCGATATTATCGCAGGTTTCGCCCTTGCGATGTCAGCTTATGCAACATGGCGAACTACAAGCTTTAATGAAAAGCAAAAGTCACTAATTGAGAGCCAAGAAAAGCTTAATAATCTATTGCTTGAAAAAGAGGAAGGCGAAGCTCTAAGTGACAAAAAAGCAGATTTAGGTGCTTTCTTTGTTAAGCTTGGAAGCAGTAAGTATAGGCTTAAAATATGGAACAAAGGAAGTGCAACTGCAAGAAATGTTCGACTCGAATTTCCAGAAGAAAATGACGTTCTCATAGGCTCAGATATCGAAGAAAAGTTCCCTCTTGAAAGCCTTGAGAAATTCCAGTCGGTAGAGCTAATTGCGGCTGTTTACATGGGAACTAAAAGCAAGCATGTTATCCGCTTGGTTTGGGAAGATGATGCTCATGATCATAATGAAAAACTTGCATATCCCACCCTGTAAACACGTAACAAACGCGTCAATTAGGACGCTCGCAAGCTTGCGCCTATTACGCGGGCGTTATAGGCCCAAGAATGATTAAGCCAGCACTTGCGATTATCGCTATTACTGTTTTGCTTGCATCTTGTGTAAGCCCTGAACAATTGGAGAGTCGTTACAATAGTCTCGGTAGCAAATGTGTATCCATCGGTAAAAGTATGAGCGCTGTTGAAAAGTGCATTGGCGTCGAGTTTCGTGAAAGCACATACCAAAATAAAATAGTGAGAGATCACCAGTCATGTAAGCCATATTGGGGGTTCCCATTTATGCAGTCTTGCGGTGGTATCAAAGTCATTTATGATCAAAACAAGGCCGTTACCAAGTGGCTAGCATGGGGGCAATTTGACGGTGTATAGCTATAACAAGTCAATCAAAGTTCGCCTTCGGCTGGACGCGCTAACGCGAGCCCTTTATTGAGGCGTTGATATGACCCCCACAGTCAATATAAAGCGCAGAAATTTCGACTCTTACATTTGAGAGCCTACTACTTGTTTTGGGTATAGTGTTACCGCATAGATGAAGCAAGTAACTTCGTTGGTTCTCATGCTGATATGCGTGGATTACTCACTATTTGATGAGTAGAGCCAACCTTACTTATTTCGTCGTGGCACCTGGCTTCAGTCTATGCTCGATGTTCTTGTAATACAGCCACTTGTATAAAGGACTTATGCGTATCTAAGCCAATAAAAATTATGTTATCGTTATTCATGCTAGCCTTCAGCTTTAGTTGTTAACACACAAAGTATGGCTCTGGCTCTGGCTTCGCGCTAACCCACGACAATGGAGGCTAGCACCTCGTGGGGGTCATTATGTCTATGCGTACTTTTCGATTAAGGAGATCGAGTTTGAAAGGTAACTGTTTGTGTGGCGAGGTGTCGTTTGAATTATCTGGTATCTTACCTCCGATTTATCAGTGTCATTGTTCGCTTTGTCGCAAAGTATCTGGGGCGTCATCGAATTCAGCTTTAATCGTCAGAGCTGATAGTTTTAAATGGCTTTCGGGGACAAATTCTATTAGTCGTTATGTTTCAAGTTCAGGTTTTAAATCGGAGTTTTGCCAATGTTGTGGAAGCCCTGTACCAAACATAAGCTCTAGCAAAGACACATATTGGGTACCAGTTGGTTTGATGTCTGAAGATTTAGCAACGACAATCAAGGCTCATGTTTACGTTAATTCGCGAGCAAACTGGGATGAGGCATTTATCTGCGACAACGTCGAAAAGTTTGCCACAATGCCTTCGGAATCTGAATGGTTGAAATTATCGGAGTAAGCGCACGCATACAAGCGTTTAAGACCGATTTGCAACGCTTGGTATTTTCCGGCTTATTTTGGGTTTAGTGTTTATGTCACAATGGTTTGGTAGGGTGGTGGCGTTGCTCGCCACGTTACACCATCAACGCTTAACTCGTTTCTGTGTTACACCAGCATTTTATAGTTCATGATGTGCTGCGGCCCAGCAGGCCCTCCTCGATACAAATCTCCGGTGTCTTGAAAACCACATTGTGCGTAACATTGATAGGCTGCTTTATTTCGGCAGTTCACGGTTAAATATAGCGCTCTAAAAAATGGGTAAACTTTCTCGATATAATTGGGGAGTTGTAAGAGTACTTTTTTTGCAATGCCTTTGCCCTGAGAGTGCTGGTCTATGAGTAATGAGCGGATCCCTAATGAGTCTGGCGGACAAAAGTCATAACTTGCGCTATACGCTAAATCCAGGATGAAAAATCCGACCACTTGATCTTCAACGATGACGAGGTGCGGGTGTTCATGCGCTGCAAGTTTTGCGATTAACCCAGAGACATTGTCAATGGCAAATATGGCTTGTTCAGGTTTTACACTTAAGCCACTCACTTGTTGCGCCCGTTGGGCGCTATATTTTTCAATGATTGGCATCTAGTCCTCGAATATATTGATACTTAATTCTTTGTTAAATATTGGTAAAGCATGGCTTCAGCCTAACAAGATTAGGGTGAATATAAAAGTGAGTCCAAGCTAAAAATCTCTAGCATTTAAATTTGTATGAGATGGCTCTATGGACAGCGAAGCAGAGCGGGGCTCACGATCTTAACTGGCTGGTTTGTTTGGCAACATCGGGAAACAGGGACGACCGCTCGTTCAAAATGTATCTGCCTTCGTACTATGTATCTATAGCGCTTTAAATTCTTAACTCGCTCCAAAAACTCTTGACCTTAAGTTGACTTGAGGTTTTATGCTGCTGAATATTGACTGTTCAGGAGTAAAAAAGATGAAAGTAGCCGTTGTTTATTACAGCAAAACCGATATCACGCGACAATTAGCGCAAGCGATTATTGAGGGACTGAAAACACAAGCTTGTATCGAGGTGCTTGAGCATTGTATTACGGGGAAAGAAATCATAGCGGGCAGGTTTCAGAATAAACCATTATTTGAATCGATTCTGAGTTGTGATGCATTGATTATGGGAACGCCAACTTATATGGGCGGGGTCTCGGCACAATTTAAAGCATTTGCCGATGCGAGCAGTGAGTATTGGTCTGAGCAACAGTGGGCGAATAAGCTGGCAGCTGGCTTCACTTGTGGCAGCGCTTTAAATGGTGATCAGTCGAGTACCTTGCAATATTTAACGATTCTGGCGAGCCAACATGGGATGTATTGGCTTGGTTTAGATACCGCTGATGGTTATCGAAATGATGGCTTAAATCGACTCGGTTGTCAGCTTGGGCTTGTGGCGCAAAGTCGTCACGATCAGGTCAATCCCGTTGATCTCGCAACCGCGAAATATTTGGGAAAAAGAGTTTCAAATTTGCTGTTCCGATTGAATAAAGTTGACGGTTAAGCCTAAGTTTCATAGGGATGCTTATTTAAATACAGGGCGGAAAAAACTGCGTTGGTAACTCACAATACAGTCCGTCTCTTCAGCAAATCGAAAGGCTGCAATACACTCTGGATCGGCCAAGGATTTAGTCCGATAGTCTTCATATATGGCTAGACTGGGAAAGCTGAATAGGGCTAAGGCAATATTGTTAGCGCCTTCCGACGGTAGGAAATAGCCATGGTGTTGACCACCAAACCTTTCGACCAAAGGGATCCACATCTTTGCATATTTTTCGAATTCCTTTGCTTTTTTCGGGTCAATTACATAGTTCAGATAGCAAGTGATCATCAATTTTGAACTCCAGTTTAGATTGTTTTTTAAAACTAAATATTGTGCAACAACTTACTTATTGTTGACGATGTTTGTCTCATCGCAATTTATTGCGACGGCGCTTCGATAATCGCTTGGGTGGTATGATTTTTATCTAACACAAAGCGTTGTTGGGTGTCTCCCAATGTGAGGGTAAACCCATCTGTCTCTAAGCTATAGTTCCAATCTTGTTCGTAAGATGTCAGTTTGCTTTCGTTTATCTCATAGTAGGAACCGCCCAAGGCATAGAGTTTACCTTCGATGGAAGCCATATAATCTTGATCGAAACCGTCGTCTTGAATTACATGTAGCTCTGTCGCTTGGTATACCCATCCGTCTAGGAAAAGATAGTAGTAGTCTCTGGAAAATAGCTCGTCGCTTCCATCGTTGTCTTTATCTTGTATTTTTTCAATGGGATAGAGGGTCAGCTTATTTCCTTTTTGCTCAGAGTACAGACGCCATACGTGGTTTTGTAGCGCTTGTTCTGCCGTAGCAACTGGATTGCTGTCGCCTGAATCTCCTTGACCACAGCCGAGTAGTAGAAAAACAGAAATGAGTTGGAATGATATGAGTAAATTTTTCATCTTTATCCTTAACTTTGAATTCGATGATTGAGTTTCGATGGCGACGATGGTTTCTCTTTAGAATGACTGATGGTGCCTCGTCATCTTTTTGCGCTGTCAGTATCACTAGCTGATACTCTAGACACTACTTTATTTTTGTTTCTTTGCCAAACAACTTATGTTGATGATTACTTAAGTGAAATTAAAGCGAATGAAGGATAGGTTAAGTTCGATATTGTTTATATTCAGGTGTATCTTGTTGATACACTCCAAGCTCAAAATAGTCGCTGAGAATTAAATTATGGAATTGAAAGTTTTAGTCGATAACAACACCATCATTGATCGTTATTTTTTGGCTGAGCCCGCTGTTTCATATTTAATTCGCGAGGGTGATACCAAGATATTATTTGATGTGGGATATTCAGATATTTTGATAAAAAACGCTCAAAAAATGAATGAATCTCTTATGGATATTGATTATGTGGTTATTTCTCACGGGCATAATGATCATACCGGTGGTTTAGTTCCTCTTGTGAAATATTACTCCGAAGCAAAAGCTGAACATTTTAACTATCCCCATCCAACACTTATCGCTCATCCAGATGCTTTCTCATATAAAGAATATGAAGGTGATGACATCGGTTCAAGTTTAGATCGTAAGCGATTAGCTCGGTATTTCAATACACGTTTAGTCACTGAACCATTATGGATTACTGAGCACATTGTATTTTTAGGTGAGATAGAAAGAGCGAATAATTTTGAAAAGATTGAACCAATTGGTCGGTGTGAGCACTTAGACTCAATGGTCGATGATTATGTGAAGGATGACTCCGCACTCGTCTATAAATCATCACAGGGTTTAGTGATTGTTACTGGATGTTCTCATTCCGGGATTTGTAATATTATCGAATACGCAAAAAAGGTTTGCGGTGATGAGCGAGTGATCGATGTCATTGGCGGTTTTCATCTTATGAATCCAAGTGAACTTCAAGCGGTAGGCACATTAAAATACTTCAGTGAGCAGAATATAGAAACGATTCACCCATGTCATTGCACAAGCTTGGAGTATAAAATAAATTTGTCTAAATCAAGCCATGTGGTAGATGTTGGTGTTGGTTTGTCTCTTGACTTCTCATAGATGGTTTCGCGATAAGTATCGACTGATAACAAGATGGCGCATTTAGAATAATCAGCGAGCTGATAAAATGAAGATGAGCATTTTCAGTGAATCACTTGTTTAGTTTCTTTCAATCAACAATCACCCGCTAGGCTTGGCAAAGTTTGGGCTTTTGTTACAAAGTTCAAAGCCTTGCTCAGCTTTACTAGGGGTGGTGCATTCCTATTTATAAATACGGGCGGAAAAACCAAGCCCATAGCCCGTGATTCCCAATGGTACGCAATCAATATTTATATCCTACAGGTAGTACACAAGCCTTACACTCCTCTAAAAGCAGCCGCGACTATTGGTAGTACCAAACATCTATTGCTACAAATTCGGTTAAGGGCGCAATCTTTGCCTTAGGAGCGGATATGGCTGCCGATATTGGGAATGGGGAAATCTTTAGCGAAAGTTCCCGCGATAGACCTGCGAGCTGGCGATAAAGTAATGATCAATATTAGTTTTGAACTGCGGGAGTTACTCGCTCAATATAGCCGCAGTGAATTAAGGGAGAGCACAAAAGTACGCATTATCCAACCCATGGGGATATGGTGTTGGGCGCAGCCCCTAACGACAAGTCGGTTGTAAGCCAGTTTATTGGTGATGAGCAGGCCTGAGACTGAGCGACATCCTTATAAATGCGAAAATGACGCCTAGAATAATTACTGATTAAGGGCTCATTTGTCCATGGCTATACGCTATAACGGTAAAATGTTCAGTTTAGCAGCCAAGGCACCAATTGATGCCTTGGCTGTCAAATCGCTATCATGGGTTCGTCGCGTTTAAGTGCAATCGCTCAATGACTTGAGCGATTGCTTTATGATTCGATTAAGCGTTAATCGCCGACAGCGTGGCGCTTTGATGACGGCTGGCTAGACTTGAAGGGCTGAGGCCCCAGTCGATCATACTGTGCTTTTCTTCGATCTTATATAAGCTTTGCTCGCTGGCATGGTTGAGAATTTTGGCCGCTCGCCAACTGGCTAAGCTTAGTTGTGGTTCGGCGATCCCGTGGCTATGCAGTCCGGCATTCACCATATAAATGCGGTTTTTACTGGGGCCCTGCCAGTTCACATCAAAATCGGCGTTTAGCTGAATTTGACCAGCCGTATCGCGCTCAAATAACTTGCTGAGCTCTGCGATGCAGGGAGGAAGGGCGCGTTGGTAGCCAGTGCAGAGGATCACCACGTCGGCGTCCAGTTGGGTCGTATTCTGATTCAGGCCATGCTTGAGCTGCAGTTGATAGCCAGTGTTGTGATCGCTGAGTGAAGTTAAGCTGCGATTTGGCTGAATCGACCACCAAGGCGGATTTCTAAGTACATAGCGGTCATGATAAAGGCGCTGGTAAATGCTCAAGAGGCAATCGTTAGTGATGCCATCGCTGGTGAATTTTTGGCGTGCTACCTCGCTATTCTTGATGTCTTGTTGCAGTGAGTAGAAACCATTAACGTAGTCGGGCATAAAATATTGGTCGGTAAAGCAGCTTTCATCGAGAACTTCGATGTTTGGTCTGCGCGATACCCAGGTTAATTGACTGACTTTGCCAAACTCACCATCAAAAACATGTTGAAATATATCGGCGCCGCTTTGTCCGCCACCAATAATCGCCACTCGTTTGTCGCTTAAGTTGGGTTTACGAAGGCCCAATTCACTGGCATGAAAACAAGTATCGTTGACTAAGGCTTGGCAGAAATCGGGCATCTTGGGGCGAGTGCCAGTGCCGATCACCAAATGGCGACTATGCAAGCGCTGTTGTTTGGTTTCCAGGGTAAACCGACCTTGCTCAAAGCTCACCGACTGAACTTCATGATCAAATTGGGTATTGGGCAGTGCCTGCGCCGCCCATGACAGATAGTCGGAAAACTCTAAACGAGAAATAACCGACTGACCCGAGGCAATGAAGGGGTAGAGCTTTTGTTGGCTCACCAAATAGTTAAGAAAGCTATAGGGATTGGTGGGATCGACACTAGTCACTAAATCTTTCAAATAAGAGGTTTGCATTTTTGCATCACTTAGCAGCATGCCGGGATGCCAGGCAAAGCGGGCTTGTTTTTCTAAAAATAAAGTTGAGAGCTGCGCTTTGCTGCTGGCAAGCGCTGCAATGCTGAGGTTGAACGGGCCAATGCCAATGCCCAGTAAATCATATGCTGGTGTATTCATCATGCGAAACCTCTAGATTACAAACTGATTAAAGAAACGTTCTCGCTCGCACTGTAGTAATGCGGCTCGTTTGTGTGGAAAATCAAACTCAAATTGCTTTTCTAAGCCTAAGCGCTCGGTGATTTTAACCACGCGATGGTTATCTGCGCGTGGTTCGCCCATCACCCGCTGGGTTCGCGGATCATCAAGAAAACAATATTGAATAATTGCGCAGCCCCAGGTATCAAAATAAACACCGCCGCGAAAATCGAAATTGCCCACCAAAATGTGTACTCCTCGGTCATAATTCTGATAGGCATAATGGGGACCTAAACGGTCTTCAGGGGTCCAGTAAACCTCGAAGTAACCAAAGGGCACGCCATCAAATTCGCCAATTACCGCGTATTGGTGAGGATCTGAGCGCATCTGTTCTAGATAGCTTGCATGTTGTTCAAGGCTGCCAGCTAATTCCCAAACGGGGGCGATCATGGGGTGGTTGTGCCAGTGATGAAAGCCATTCAAGTCGCGCTGTTGATCGATCACTCGAAAGCTTAGTTGTCGCTTCAAATGATAGTAGTAACGGGTGAATACTTGGCCAGTGGGTTTGTTGGGACGCTGTGGGTGCTCAATGCCATTGGCAGCCTTTAAGTGTTGAGTGGGTGGCAACTCGGCTTGTGGCTCTCGCCATAGCGGGGCAATTTGTAAAAATTGATGCAGGCTCAAGCAGGGCCCTGTTTCGCCTTGGCTGGAGGCTTCTAAATGAGCGCTGGCAGCCTCGGGGAAATAGTCTGCTTGTAAGTGGCTTGCTTTGAGCTGGTAAAAAGCATGCTCGGCGGCGCTCCACCAAACTAAATCATCACTGTGTGGTGCATCGCTAACCAGCCTTAAATCTAGATGGCATTGGCGTTGGTGTAACCGTGCTTTGCCCTGAGCAATGGTTTGGCCGTATTCTCGTACGCTGAATTCAAGACGACCAGCACTCGTTTGCTCGTCTGTAAAACACAGCTGGCGGCCACCTGCTAAGGTTTTATGGCTTTGTGGTTGTGCTGCGCTCAGCTGTAAGGGATTGGCAATGTCGCAATAGATTCGACTGGGATCACTGAGCGTGGCTTCGTTATGATCGGCCAAGAAGCAATAAAAATTACGCTTCCAATGCAGCGTGGGTGAGTCCAATACATAGTCATAGAAGGAGCTATCTTTTGGCCGAGCTGCGCGTAGCGCCGAGAGTTTATCGCAGCAGAGAGACCATAATTGTTGCTCGCTTATCAAGCCCTCGGCGCCAATTGCCGCAATGGTGTTGAGGAGGGTGTTGCCAATCAAGTAATAAGCATGGAAGGGATTAAGCTGTTGCGCTGGCATAAAATAGGCGGGCGACTGCTGGTTAAGCTCTTCTTTAAAGCGTTTTAGGGCAAGATCGGTTAGGCCGATGCCCTGGCAATCGCGGTAGGCCATTCCTGCTGGCAGGTTATTCTCAATTTGCAAAACAATGTTTTGTTGATGCGCCAACAACACGATTCCGTAATCGCTGCGGGCAATACACAGCGGGGCAATCACCTGGTCCATGAAGGCCGAAAACCAGACTAGAGCCGCATTCTGCTGGCTTAAGTTTTGTTGTTCAGCATAGCCTCGGATCCATCGACAGGTCTGTGCCGAAGGTTGCGCTAGGCTGGTCTGATTGGCACTGGCTAATAGATAGTAATTAGCTGGGTCGAGCGTTTGCGCTTCATCGCTTGCTTGATAGAAAGGGTTTTGCCGTAAGCAGCTCAGACTTAAGTCGAGCACATTGCCATGCTGATCGGCGATCGCAGCCCACAGGGGTTCTTCCATAAAACAGGTGGTTGCTAAGCGTTGTTGCAACTCTTGACCGCTGCGAGTTTGCAACAGCCGACTAAATTGAATGCCGCGCTCGGCCTCGGTACTGGATAGTAGGCGCAATGAATTGGTTAGTTTGACTGGTAATGAGACCTTGAGCATCCATGGGAGCTGAGGGTGATAGATGGCACGTGTTGATGAGGTGGCGGTCCAGCCTGTCGAATTCAGTTGCAGATCTTTCACCACCGCTGACAGTTGTGTGGCTGAATCGCTATTGCGCCAGGCCTGCGCCTGCAAGGGGTGCATCGGCAGCGGCCACCACTCTTGGCCCAATTGTGCTTGCGCCACAAGCTCAGGTTGCTGCGCAAAACTGGCCTGAAAAAAGGCCAATAGTTGTTGCTGAACACGCTGTAATTCGGTTTGCGCTGTACCTGTACTGTCTTGCTCTGGTTGGCCGAGTGAACATTGGCCAACCAAGTGCTGTTGATGGACTGCAAACCATTCTATGGCAAATTGGCCTGCATGTTCTGGCAGATATTGGCGTTGTTGCTGGGCGTTTAAAGGCTCACAACTTTTCGCCGCTGGATGCATGCTATGACCAGCAGTGAGACTTTGCTCGGCATGAATAAATTGCTCGGTCGAATCCTCTGAGCGGGCGGCGAGGGCTGCTTCCGCTTCTATAATTGATTGCTGCGATCCGCATATGCGTTGCCGAAAGTTTTGTTTTCGCTGCTCGTCAATCTCGGGATAGAGCTGCTCGAGCACTAAATCTAGGGCTTGAGAAAAGTCAATGATTTGCTGCTGCTCTGCCTGATGTAAGATGATTTTGCCCGTATAACGATGACGCCACGCAGGGGAGCAATAGCTAAGCTTCAACTCTAGGGTCTGGCTTGGACAAAGCGGCAGGAATACCGAATTACCCTCCAAGTGTTTGTTAGTGGTTTCAACAAGTAGGCTATTGAAGAAAGCTTGTTGGCCTAGCGGATGAGTGTTCACTTATTTGCCTCCTGTTTGCTGGACGAGTGATTTAGCCAAGGGCTGAGCTGGCCAGCCCCTTGCCATTGAAAGGTGTAAGTTCGAGCATCTTTGCGTTTTTTTTGTCGAGGATTGAGCGGCGTGCCTAAGATCAAAAAGCCTACCGGGTGATGCTGTGGTTGCAAGCCCAGTAGCGGTCTCACTTTGGGGAGTGAGACCGCATCGGTGCTGTACCATACGCCACCAAAACCCAGCCCATCGGCTGCCAGCAGAATCATTTGGCAGGCGGCTGCGGCAGACAAGATCTGATCCTGCTCGGAGATCTTGCTATGCGGTTGGAGTGCCGCCGACACCAATATCATGCTTGGTGCCTGCTTTAAGTAGTTGGCGAGGCGTTTGGCGCGTTGCGGATCTAAGTCTTGTTCAGAATCCTGCCAAGCTTGCTGTAAGTGCTCGATTAATTCCCCGATCTGTTGGTGTTCGATCACTAAAAAGTGCCACGGGTTCAAGTTGCCGTGATCGGGGGTGCTCATGGCTGCCTGCAAGATTTGTTGCAGTTGGCTTGGATTGGGCGCGGGAAAGCCCATTTCATGTACATGATAAGACACCCGACGATTCAGACTATTGAGTAGCTCGGTCATTATTTTTTCGATATCCAATAAATAGCAATAATAAGAAGTACAGGCTGCCGATGACGGACACCATTAAGCCAGCGGGAATTTCGTTCGGTGACAATAGGCTGCGGCCTAAGCCATCGGCCCAAATTAGTAAAATAGCTCCGGTTAGGCCCGCGGCCGGGAGCAACTGAACATGACGGTATAATCCTAGAAGGCGGGCGCAATGCGGCGCCAGTAAGCCAACAAAGCTAATTGCGCCAATGCTGGAAACACAAATGGCAGTGAGTAGCGCCGATACAATCAGTAAGATGCGTCGCTGATGTTGCAAAGGGATCCCGACGGCTCGGGGAATAATTTCGCCCAGCGGCAAAATATCTAAACTGCGCAGGAATGGCACAATACTGCCGAGGCTGAGTAGGAGAACCACCGCTAAGGGTAAGATCCGATCAGTCGATGCACCATAGGTGGTGCCCGCTAACCACATCATGGTGACAGAAGCGGTCGAGCTGCCAAAGGTGAGTAGAATATGGGTGGCTGTGCCGGCAAAGGCGGAGATTACAATGCCAAACAAGGCCAGTTGCGAGACACTTAACTGCTGCTTTAATCCCCAAGATAACAAGCCAATCACCAGACCCGCACCAACTAAAGCTGCGATGGTAAGGCTGAATTGTCCGGCGCCGGGATAAATCACTAATACGCAGGCAATTAATAAGACAGCAAAAGCGCTCACGCCGGATATATCGGGACTCGCCATCGGGTTTTTAAATAGGGTTTGCAGTAAGGTTCCGGCGCAGGCGAGGCCAAAACCGCCTAGCCCTGCTAGTAATACCCGCTGGTTTACCCAGCTTGCGCCAAGTTCTCCCGGCATTTTTAGGCAAAGCGTTAAAGTGGCCAAGAGTAGCAGTATTAAGCCACCGAGTACCCATTGGGCGCGGGCATGGATTAGTGGTTTTAAGGCGATGGTTTGGGTTTCCGTAGCCGCTAAGGCCCTGCCAGATTTTTGGAATAATAAGTAAATAAAGTAGGGGGCTCCGAGCAGCGCAGTAAATGCCCCCGTAGGTAGACGATAGCCTAAGAATAACAGGCTACGTGAACACCACTCGGCGGCCAGCACTAATACTGCTCCGAGTATCATGGTGAGCAGCCATTGTAGTAGCATCGCTTGGCGCGTATGACTGGCGCGTAATACTAAGCGGGCGAGGTGGGGTGCCATTAAACCGACAAAACCAACCATACCCACCAGTGCGGTGGCAAGGGCAGCCTGACTGATCGCCAGCAATAAAATCGCCCAACGCCAGCGTTTCACCGCTAAGCCTAAGGTGCTGGCGTGGGTATCGCCTAATAGAAATAAGGCCAGTCGTGGTAAGGCTAGCAGACCTATCAATAAAGCAAGGCTGATAGGCAATGCCGTTTGTTTGAGTAGTTCGGTATTGGTTTGCAAGACCTGACCGCTGCCCCATAGGAACAGGCCGTCGGTTTGGTTTTCAAAATACAACAATAGTAATGAAGAGACCGCGCCAGCACCTAGGCCCAGCGCCATACCAATCAGTACCACAGGCAGCTTACCGCCACCAATTAGCTGGCTGACCGTCAAGACTAATAGGGATAATAAGGCTGCGCCGAGCAATGCGCCGCCCCATAACAGGCTGAGTCCGGCTTCGGGGAGCAGTACCCGCACCAACACTGCACCTAATAAGGCACCGGCGGAAATACCCAAGGTTGAGGGTGAAGCAAAATCGTTATCTAAGGTGGTTTGAATGAATAAGCCAGAACTGGCAAATAGCGCGCCGGTGAGCAAGGCCATGGCAGCGGTGGGCAACCACACATAGTCAAGCATGGCTTGAGCCAAATCAGCCGGGGCAATATTCGGGCGACTTAGAAAATAGACGGCGATGCTCAGTAGCATCAGTGAAGATACTGATAGTAGTGGCTTAACCATGTTGTTGCTCCTGCCAATCTAACAGTGATTGAGTGAAAGCCTCTGCCATTCTGATAGCTGATTCTGGGCCGCCAAAGCTCCATAAAGGAGTCACCTTGGAAAAGCGTTGTGCTTGCACAAAGGGTAGCTTGGACCAAACAGGGGAAAGGGTCATTCGCTCGCCATCGGCCTGATTTCCCGCCAAAATTAAATGGCTATGCTTGAGCTGAGGTAATTGCTCGAGTTGCAAGTGAGTAAAGTCTTTTCCCGGTAAGCCAGTTTGCCATTGATAGCGTAAGCCTAGTTGCAGCGCGACCGCGCCAGCTAAGCTGTCTCGTGTGAATACTCTTAAGCCATAACCCATGCCAACAAATTTGGCATAGCTGACTGAATAATTGGCTAAACCGGCAGTGGCGAGTTGTTGTTTCAGCTGCATGAAACGCTCATCCATCGCTTTGAGTTGTTGCACGGCTTGTTCGGTTTTGCCAAGCGCTTGAGCGATGTGGCGAAATACTCGCTGCGAGTGCTCGAAATAGTTAAAATCTGCTTGCTGTGGATGAGGAAATTGCTGATAGATGAGCGTGGGAGCAATCTGTTCCAAAGCGCTTAATAAGCGAGCATGGCGAAATTCGTAACCAATAATAAGATCGGGCTTTAGTTGTGCAATGGCTGCTAAATTTGGCTCTTGACGTCGCCCTAATTCGGTCACTTGTTCAGGCAGCTCGGGGTGGTTGGTTTGCCACTTTCGGTAGCCGGCATTTTGGGTCAGGCCAACTGGTGTGACGCCTAAACTTAAGAGCATCTCTGCGGCCGACCAATTTAAGGCGACCACCCGTTGGGCGCTGTGGTTTAAGTGAATGCAGCTGGCTAAACACAGCTGCACGGGTGCCGCTTGGCTAGAGCTGCTAAGTAATGCACCGAGCACCAGTAAGCACTTCAATTGTCTTCGGTAAGCGCCTTTGAATATGCGGCTCATAGCTGCTCCTCTGGCCAAAGGACATGCTGCTGGCCGATTTGGTGGCTCCGTACTGGCGTTTGATAAACTTGACTGATCAAGGTCGCATTGATCACTTGAGCTACCGGGCCTTGGCTAACGATGCGGCCCTGGTTGATGAGAATGGCTCGGTCGCTATAACGGCTCGCTTGGTTGAGATCATGTAATACCCAAACGATGGTTTTTTTATATTGACGATTGAGTCGCTGCACTATTTTAAGCAAGGCTAATTGATGGGAGATGTCTAACCAGGAGGTGGGTTCGTCGAGCATCACCACTGGCGTGTCCTGGGCTAATACCATGGCCAGCCAGGCGCGTTGCAATTCACCACCCGATAATTCGGTGAGTTGGCGGTGGGCGTAGTCACCGATCCCGGTTTCATGCATTGACCAGTCGATAAGCTGCTTGTCACTGGCATTTAAGCGTTGGTACCACGGCCGATGTGGGTGACGACCAAAGGTGACCAGATCAGAGACGCTTAGGCTGGCCGGAACCGGATTACGTTGTGGCAGCAGTGCCAGCTGTTTCGCCAATTGGGCGCGAGGAATGGATTGTAGCGCCTGTCCTTGCAATACAACTTCGCCCTGTAAGGGACGGACTAAACCGCTTAATACCGACAATAAACTACTTTTGCCTGAACCATTGGGCCCGATCAACGCAGTGATCGAGCCCTCGATGATTTCACCACTCATGCTATTAAGAATGGTTGTTCCCCCCAATTGGAGGGAAATGTTATGGAAGCTTAACAATGAGTTATCCTTAGAAAACGGCGTTGTAGCTAACTGAGAAGGTGGTGCCTTTACCCTTGTAGGTAAATAACTCCGAGGCTGACAAGCTGCTATAAAGGATCTGTGCGCGCTGACTCCATAGGGTTTCGTAGTCTTTGTTAAACAGATTTTGGATCCCAAAGTTAACTTGTCCCAGCGGCAGTGCGTAGTAGCCGTTTAGGTTTGCCAGTGAGTAACCATGAAGCTCGCTACCTTGATCATCACTGTAGTCGGCCAAGGTTTGCCATTGTAATTCAGCACCGTAAGCTTGGTTGTCGTAACCAAGGTTTAAGCTACCGTTAGAAGGACTCGCTTCTTCTGCCGCGAGTTTGTTCCACGCGCCATTACTCTCGGTTTCGCTTTTGATTAAATGTGCTTGCAGACCGGTGTAGAAGTTATTGTCGAAGTAGTAGTTTGCCTGACCTTCAATACCATAAATTCGGCGTTGGTCATCGTTAACCACCACCGCTAGAGTACTTTTGTTGTAGGAGGTCGTTTTGTCGGAGATCGAATAGTAGCTGGCAACTTGTAGATCATAGTTACTGCTGGTTTTACGCCAACCAAGTTCAAAGGCATTGGTTTTTACGCCGCTGAGTCGATTGTCGGCCACATTAATGCTGCTGATTAAGTTTGGACCATCGCCATAGGTACCATCGTAGTTACCGTTCCCGTAATACTTCGCGGGATCGGGCAAGTTGAAACCTTGGCTGAAGTTAGCCCAAATTTGCTGCTGGTGGTCGATTTTATAGATGGCACTGAGATTAAATAGCAATTCATTATAATCACTTTTACCGCCTTTAATTACATCCGGATCGTTATACATCCCAATCGCTGACAGGTGTTGCTGTAAGAGGCCTACAATGTCACCGACTTCATGTTCGATGTGCTGATAGCGGAAACCACCTGAGAGCGACCAATCGTTATTCACTTCCCACTTGGCTTGAGAAAATGCTGCAATATTGAGGGTGTCGATATCGGGGTAGCGCTGCAGGTTTTGGGTTTGTTTAAAGTTGAGACCGCCAGAAGCAAGTGCGGTATTGGCATCGTAAATTCGCTGTTTGGCGGAAAATGATTCTGATTCGGCATCGATGCCGTAGGTGAGCTGAACCTGGTCAAAGTCTTTCACCAATACCAGTTTGCCGCCTAATACATCGGTTTCTTGAAGAGACGCGCCATAGATCGGATAGCTATTGCCAGCTAAGGGGGAGCCGGTCACCCGATAAATAGAAGGAAAAGGAAAAAACTGCATCGACTCACTGCGGTAAAACAGTTGCGCCATCAGCGTTTGGCCCAGAATGTTGTGGTGCTGGTATTGACCATTCACCATGACCCGTTCGGTGGATGGCTGTTCTTCAAGGGACAAGCCTTGTTGCACCGAAATTAGATCTGGCCGACCAAAAATTCCGGCGAGATTTGGCCCTAAATAGGTGCCGTAGTCGCTATCTTGTTCGCTGTTGTAATATTGAGCACTTAACGACAGTAGTTGCTGGTTATCGGGTTCAAATTCAAGATTGCCCATGATGTCGATACTTTGATTAAACTGTAAGTCAGTTTGGGTGATATCTGGCAAAATCATCTGACCGTTGGCATCATAGGCTGCGCCGCTATCTTGGTAGGCGGCAGATAAACGGCCGCGTAGTTTTTCTGAGCCGCCAGCCACACTGAGTGCCAGTTTTTTATTCTGGTCATCACTATTGTTAAACCTAGATGAACCCGCTAAGTTGAGCGCTACTTCAGCCGGGCCGACGCTGGCCTTCTTGGTAATAATATTGATGATACCGCCAGCGGCTCCCGCGCCGTAAATCGCGGTCGCGCCGGAGAGCACTTCTACATGAGCAATATTGAAAGGGTCGATACTGTCTAACTGGCGGCTAATGGCTCGAGTTGAGTTGAGTGACACACCATCGATCATCACTAATGCCGAGCGTCCCCGTAAGTTTTGACCGTAATTGGTTCGACCCTCACCGCCAAAGTCAAAACTTGGGATCAATCGACCGAGTGCGGTTTTTAAATCGGCGCCAGCGTTCACTTGGCGTTCAATTTGCTGCTGGTCAATCACCCACATGGTGGCTGCTACATCGGCGATTGCGGTATCGGTCCGACTAGCAGTGACCACCATTGTGTCCAGGTTGGTGACGGCTTGAGCACTTGAAGCCATTAACAATAATGCAATGGGGCTCAACTTGGCTGTTAAAGGCGTTAATTTGTTCATTCGATTCCTTGAACTAAAGTGACATCATTAAATAACTTGGGTGGCAGAGCGCAGGTATTGCTGGAGGCACAATACACAGGCCACCAGCCCAAGCGCGAATGCCCATATGGGCGTTAATAAGGGAATGCTGAAATACAAACAGCTGCTCGATACGGCGCTACCGACTAAGTAACCACTGCTATGAGCCCGCGACAAAGAGCCACTGCGTCGACTCCGTTCGCTCAAACTCGATGATTGGGACAGCGCTAACTGGCTGTACCAAACTGGGAAACCAGAAACTGCAAGGGTCAGGCTGGTTAGCCCTGCGAGTAATATCAGCCATGGTTGTTGTGCCCCGCTTGAGCTGAGGCCAACCGAGAGGCTAAGTAGCAGGCACCCAAGTGCTAAACACAGCAGTAAAATGGGGGCCAGTGGGCGTTGTTGTTTTGACCACCAAGGGATTAAAAGTAACTGAGAGATCAGTAAGGTGATGCTGATGTATAACAAGATGGAGGCGTATAAACTTGAGGCCTGTTCCCCTTGATAGCCTAAGTCGAGCAATAGTGGCAACAGATAGAATTGTAGTGTGCTCACCAAGGCGGTCATCAATAGCGCACTGAGCAAAATTAGTTTCAGCTGATTGGGGCGGCGTCTGGTTTTGGCTTGTTCACGAGGGGACTTGCCTGAGTATGTCTGGAGGGGGAAATCTTTGGCAAAATCAACCTGATTATCAGCCTTTTCACACAGTTGCTTGACTAGTAAGGGTAGCACTAAAATCAGGGGGATTAGCAGTAAGTACTGCATGCTAAAAGGCAGTAATACTAAGCTTGGGCCGAGTAAGCGACCGAGAGTAATTGCGCCACTGGTTTTAGCGAGCGGGCCTAAGCCATTTTGTTTTGTGATCGCCAAATGGGTTTGCGCCAATATAATAAAAGCGCTGCTAAATATCCCCAGCGCTAAGCGTGCCAGAGCCATTACCGGTAGCGAAGGCGTTGTTGGTATAAGCAAGGCGAAGTAAAACAACAGATTTGCAAGGATAAAGCCACTGATGGTGATGCGTGAACAGAAGCGGATCCCCAGTTTTGGTAGCCACTTGCCCCAAAGACCGCTTCCCAACCAAAAGCTAATTAAATTAACATTCACGACCGCCGCAATCAGCCCTAGACCCTGTCCCGATCCCTGCAAACCCTTTAATGCTGCAATGTTTGGCAACAAGGCAAGTAGCAGAGTTTGGTTTAATCCCAAAGCGATGAGTAAACAGCGATACAGCATTAACTTGTTAATCTTAATGATAATGGTTTGTATTATCATTGTTGATTTTAAGGTAGTTTGTCAATATATTGATGATGTTTTTAACAAATAAATTTCATTGTGTATTTCAAAAAAAAGCGAGTAGGGAACCACCATGACACAACACCGTGCTTGGCAATTAGCGAGTCAACAACTAGTCGCTAAGATATTGAGTGAGTTACATTTTGAGGAACGTTTAGCGTTTGAACCTCGGTCGCCAGCTGTGTGCGAAGGTCATGCTGTGGCGAGCAAGCTGACGAATTGGCGTCTGGTGACTGCCTCGCGCCACTGGGATTTTCAGGCGAGCCAAAGCATTTGGGGCATGTTTATCATTACGCCTGATAGTATTCAATGCAGCGACGGTTTAGCGCCGAGTGCAAGTCAGTTGTTGATTGATATTCAGTCGCAAATTCAAATTAACGATATTAATCTCGCAGGCCTATTAGAAGAAATTCAACAAACGCTATACAGCGATATGTTGCGCATTACTCAACTGCGAAACTTAACCAGTGATGCGCTGGTGACTATGGATGAAACCTCTCGGCAACGTTATTTAGACGCGCACCCTAAGGCGATTGCCAATAAGGGTCGCTTGGGTTGGGGGGCTGCGGAGTTAGCGCTGTATTCGCCGGAATCAGGTCGGGCATTTCAACTCCATTATTTGGCGCTGAACAAGCAACATTGTGAGGTGGGTTTTGCCGAAGGTTTGAGTCCACAGCGCTTGCTTGAAGAGGTGCTGGGGAGTGAAGCGTATCTGGCGTTGATCAATAAATTGCCCGCGAAGAATCGCGATCAGTTCTTGATTATGGCGGTTCATCCTTGGCAAATGTCGCGCTTTTTAGTTGGGCAATTTGCCGAATGGTTTGCCAATGGCGACGCAATCGATTTGGGTCCTGTTACTGGTGATTGGCTGGCGCAGCAATCAATCCGTACCTTGAGCGCCGTTGACCCAAGGGTCCGTTATGACGTGAAAACGGCATTAACGATTTTAAATACCTCCTGTTACCGCGGTATTCCTGGCAAATTTATCGTGCAGGGGCCCAAGCTGTCGGCATGGTTGGCCCAGTTAACCATTCAAGATCCCTTGTTTGCTCAGCTGGGACTGAGGGTACAGCAAGAAGTTGCGGGGGTATTTTGCCCGCAGCCTTATCAGCAACAAGTCGCAGGAGGGAGCTATCGTTATCAAGAAATGCTCGGTTGTATTTGGCGTGAACGTGCCGAGAGTGTATTAAGTGAGCAGCAGCGTCCGATGTCAATGGCCACGTTGATGCAAACCGATAGTCAAGGCAAGGCGGCGATTGTTACCTTGATCGAACTCTCGGGCTTGAGCGCCGAAGCCTGGCTCAGAAAGCTGTTTAAGCATGTGGTGGTGCCGTTATATCATTTGATGTGTCGCTATGGAGTGGCCTTGGTGGCGCACGGTCAAAACATTACCTTGGCCTTGCAAGGCCATCAACCCGTTGGCTGCTTGATTAAAGATTTTCATGGCGACTTACGTCTGATAGACCAAGATTTCCCAGAACTTAATCGCTTGCCGCAGGCGATCCGCCAGAACTTGACCCGCTTGCCCGCCCATTACTTGATCCACGACTTATTAACGGGCCATTTTGTCACGGTATTGCGTTTTGTGTCACCCAAGTTAATTAGCCTTGGGATTGATGAAACACAGTTTTATCGCTATTTAGCCGATGAAATCCGCAGCTATCAAGCGGCACACCCGCAGTTGCAGGAACGGTTTGAGATGTTTGATTTATTGAAACCCGAGATCGAGAAACTATGTGTGAATCGAGTGCGCTTTAAGATTGGCTACGGCGATAGTGAGCAACGACCATTGCCAGAAATTGGTCAGCCGATCACTAATCCGCTGTGTGTTTAATTTAATTTCTCAGACCGATCGCGGATTTAAGGCCATCGGTCTGGGCGTTTATTTTACGGCTTCGCAATCTGCAAACTCGCCTAATTAAAAATCATTTATTGTCTGTAATCCATTGTTTTATTTAAGTAATTATTAATGGCATGATTTTGGCTATAACTCTCTTGAATTCAGACGGAGAGTGGCATGGGCGAATTACTACCAAGACTATATTTGATTGTGGATGCCTTATGGCGTCGACGTTATCTTATCGTCATGCCGATCCTGTTGATGCCCATTTGTGGTGTCTTAGTCTCGTTGTTCTCCGCGAAGCAGTATGCTTCACATACCAGTATGTTGGTGCAAGAAACCGCTAGTTTAAATCCTTTTCTGGAAGATTTAGCGGTGTCGGCAAATCTAGAGGGCCGGATGGAAGCCCTGACGACCTTATTACACAGCCGACATGTGTTAACTGAAGTGGCCATTGAACAAGGCTTGATGGTCGAGAGTGACAGTCCACAGCAAAAGCAGCAGGTGATTAATCGTTTGTCGGCGGCGCTCACGGTGCGTCAAGTGGGTAAGGACTTAATTCGGATTGATTATCGCTCAGCGCATCCGCAGGGGATGCGTGAATTACTAGAAACCGTCTCTTCACATTTTATTGAGCAGTTACTCGCGCCAGAGCGTTCTTCCATTAAAGAATCAGAACGTTTTCTGCGGGAGCATTTAATGTCCAGTAGTTTTGCTTTAGAAGAGGCCGAAGAAGCCTTAGCGGATTACCGCACCCTGCATGCCGATGGTTTACCCGAGCAACATGCGGCTAATACCCAGCGTTTGTCGCAGATCCGTCAACGTTTGATTGAGCGAGAAGCAGAACTTGCTGGTGCAAAACAAAGCTTAGGCAGTATCGATCAGCAACTCTCTCGCACCAACCCGGTCCTGACTCGACTCGAAGAGCAGATCGTGATGAATCGTGCCGAGCTGGCCACCCTCATGTCGCGTTATACCCAAGGTCACTCCAAGGTACAAGCGCTGCAACGGGTATTGCGCCATCTCGAACAGGAGCGTGAACAAGTCTTATCCTTACCTCAGTCCTCGATTTCGAACACGGATAGCTCGGCCTTATTACAGCAACAAATTTCCCTGACCGAATCCAATGGGGAGATGTTGATCGTGCAAGTTGAAGCCTTAATGATCGCTCGCCAGCGAGTCGATGCCCTCGCCGAAGAAGTCTCACAATTACGCAGTTTAGCTCGCTCGCTGCAGCAGCAAATTGGCTCGGTGGGTGAGCAAGAGAAACAACTGCGGATCCTTAATCGTAATCTTAAAGTTAAACGTAGCCTGTATGAAAACATGCTGACACGTTACGAGATGGCCCAAGTGACGGGCGCTTTAGGGGTATTTGAACAATCCGATCGGATTAAAATTATCGATCGTGCTTTTACTCCCAGTGGGCCTTCTACGCTGCCAATGTGGTTGTTTGTGCTTGCCGGGCTGGTGGCTGGGATCGTGACGGGGTTCAGTTTAGCGCTATTGGCTGAACTGGCCGACCCCAGTTTACGCACCATTAAAGACATCGAAGATATCGCCGGAGTGACGGTGCTTAGCCGTATTCCACCACTGTCTCACTCGAATTAACAGCCTATTGTGCTTAAGAGGAACAACTTATGAGTATTTGGATCCAAGTGGTACAGCACCTACAGCCGGGTGGCATCGAAACCATGGCGCTCGATTTACAACGGATGGAAGAGGCGCACGAGCAAGGGGTGATTATTTCCTTGGAAGGCACCAAGCAGCAGGCCTTGCAAGACTGGCCGCGGCTGCGCCCCTACGCCAATCGCCTGATGTTTTTAAATAAGCAGCCGGGATTTCGCCTTAGCACCCTATGGAAGCTGGTGAAGCTGTTTCGTCGTTGGGCTGTCCCCGTGGTGCATACTCACCACATCGGGCCATTAATTTACGGCGGTATCGCAGCGCGTTTAGCCGGGGTTAAAGTGGTGATTCATACCGAACATGACGCCTGGCATCTGCGCCAGCAGCGGCGTCGTATGCTGCAATCCTTCGCGCTGAAATGGGTTCGGCCGATGATCGTCGCCGATGCCAATTTGGTGGCGAGTGAGCTGAAGTCGGCATTGGGTTTTAACGATGAACAAGTGCAAGTGATTAAAAACGGCGTCGATACTCACAGTTTCGCGGTGGGAGACAAACACTTAGCTCGCCAGCAGCTAGGTTTGCCAATACAGCCTCGATTGATTGGTTGTGCGGGTCGTTTAGAGCCAGAAAAAGGTCAGGCGGTATTGATTGAAGCCCTCAATAGTTTGCCCCAAGACGTACATTTGGTGTTTGCCGGCGATGGAAGCCAACGCCAGGCGCTACAACGTTTGGTGATGGCTCTGAAGTTACAAGCGCGAGTGCATTTTCTTGGCGCCATCGAATCAATGCCGCAGTTTTATCAAGCGCTCGATTTGTTTTGTTTACCTTCTTATTTTGAAGGTTTGTCGTTGGTGATTCTCGAAGCGCAAGCCTGCGGCATTCCGGCAGTGGTGACCGATGTTGGGGCTTCAACCGAAGCCCTGTGTCCACGTACTGGCACTTTGGTGGAGCCCGGTTCAGCCTTTGCGATGGCGCAAGCCTTGGGGCAGCAATTGGCACTGAAAGTGACAGGCAATCCGCGCCAGTTCGTTAAACAGGTGGGCGATTTACGAACCACCGCCCGCAATTATGCAGCTTTACGTCATCGTTACTTATAGGAGCTTACTATGACCATTGTCACTTACTTGACTCTGATATCGATGTTTTTGGTCGTTTATCACCATGCGCTCTATCCCTTGTTGCTCAAGTTACTGAGTCAGTTGGCGGGTAAGACAGAACCACAGGAGCCAGTGGCGGTGGTTCGAAAATATCATCGCTCGCTTAACGATGAGCAATTGCCAAGCATTGAGTTGCTGATCCCTGCCTACAACGAGCAAGACTATGTCGCGGCAAAACTGATTAATTTGGCCACTCTGGATTATCCCGATGAGCGCTTAAGCATTAAAGTGGTGTGCGATGGCTGCAGCGATGCAACAGCGACGGTGGCCAGAGAAACCATCGCACAATTAGCATTTTGTAATTTTAGTTTCGAGGTTTGTGAGCAGCCGCAAAATAGCGGTAAGGTGGCGGTGCTCAATCAACACATCGCCCAAAGTGGTGCCGACATCGTGGCGCTGTCGGATGTCTCGGCGTTAATTTCGGTGGATGCGCTGCTGATTGCTGCCAGTCACTTTGCTCAGGATGATGTGGGAGTGGTGTGTGGTTATTATCACCTGTTAAGCCCCGGCTCAGTGGGTGAACAAGCGTATTGGAACTACCAACGCCAAGTGAAGCGTTGTGAAGCCGACATGGGGGCACCGCTGGGGGCTCATGGTGCTTTTTATCTGATTAAGCAGCGTTTATTTCGAGCGATGCCGGAAGATACTATAAATGATGATTTTGTGATCCCCATGGATATTGTGGCGCAGGGCTATCGAGCGGTGTACGAGCCAAATATTCGCGCTTTAGAGTTAGAACACGCGGCCGACAGCCAGGATCGCAGCCGTAGGAAACGCATTGGCGCAGGCAATTTGCAACAGTTGATCCGGCTACGCCACATGTTGTTACCACGTTTCAAAGGGGTGGCTTTTACCTTTTTTTCAGGTAAGGCATTGCGGGTGACCATTCCATTTTTGATGTTAAGCAGCTTGCTTGGCTCACTGCTGCTCGCCTCACATTCTCTGGTTTTTATGGCTTTACTGGCCTTACAGCTCAGTGCTTATTTGTTGGCTGCGTTGCCGAGGATGTTACCCATGTTAAAGTTTCCAGGGCCGATTGGAAGCTTGAATTACCTCGTTGAAGGACACTTTTCCAGCATGTTGGGTTGTATTGACTATGGCTACAAGAAGATTAAGAAACACTACTTTACTCACTTACTGAATCCTTGGGTGGTGGTCTTGAAACGCGGCTTCGATATGTTTGCGGCTAGTTTATTGTTGCTATTGGTGAGTCCCTTATTTCCTTTGATTGCCTTGGCCATCAAACTTGATAGCAAGGGGCCAGTGTTTTATCAACAAACGCGAGTGGGTTTAATCGCCGAGGATCGGGCCGTACTATTCTCGATTATTAAATTTCGCAGTATGCGCGCCGATGCCGAACAAGCCAGTGGCGCGGTATGGGCTACTAAACAAGATAGCCGGATCACGCGGGTAGGGCGCTGGCTACGCAAGACTCGGCTCGATGAGTTGCCGCAGTTATGGAATGTGATCCGAGGGGATATGTCATTGGTGGGGCCTCGGCCGGAACGTCCGGCCTTTTATCAAACCCTGGAGCAGGCCATCCCGTTTTATAGCGAACGAACCGTGGGTCTCAAGCCGGGTATTACTGGTTTGGCTCAGGTGAATCTGCAATATGATTCCAGTATCGAAGATGTAAAGCAAAAACTTGCTTATGATCACCGTTACGCGCTTTCTTTAAGTCAGTGCAGTAGTTGGTTATATCAGGATTTGAGTGTATTACTTAAAACTTTATGGGTGGTCGTTGCGGGGAAGGGCCAGTAAGGCTTTGCGGATCGCAGCATGATGCGCTTTCTTTATTCCAGAGCTTGCAGCAGTTGGTTATATCAAGACTTGAGTGTATTACTTAAAACCTTATGGGTGGTCGTTGCGGGGAAGGGCCAGTAAGGCCTTGCGGATCGCAGCATGATGCGCTTTCTTTATTCCAGAGCTTGCAGCAGTTGGTTATATCAAGACTTGAGTGTATTAGTGAAAACCTTATGGGTAGTCGTTGCGGGGAAGGGCCAGTAAGGCCTTGCGGATCGTAGCATGATGCGCTTTCTTTATTCCAGAGCTTGCAGCAGTTGGTTATATCAAGACTTGACTGTATTACTTAAAACTTTATGGGTGGTCGTTGCGGGGAAGGGCCAGTAAGGCAATTTTATTGCAGAACGCTCTGTGGGTGTAAGTCTGGATATTACTGGCTTGGCTTTGGTGGAGCTGCAATATGATTCCAGCATCGAAGATGTAAAGCAGAGCAAAGGGCTCGACAAGCTATGCAACTGAAAAGCTAAATTATTTCAAGCTTGAACTATTGATAGCAAGTCGTGGTTTATAAAAGGCTTAAATATAGAAGGCTTCAACCGTTCCTTTGAGCGTGATAAGGATAGGTTGGCCGCGACGATCTAAGGCTTTAGGTGATGGGATTTTTACCCAGCCTTCACTAATGCAATATTCTTCAACATTATTGCGCTCTTTACCGTTCAATCGAATACCGATGTCGTGTTCGAAACACTCTGCTACATGATGTGGGCTGCGAGGGTTGCCTGCAAGGCGATCGGGTAAGGCTGGCTTTGAGTTTGTGTCGCTCATGTTTATGACCTGAAATAAATAAAAGTGGCTTATTGTAGACAATGCGAGACTGACGCTCAAGATTTTAGACAAATCGTTAAAGCAACGATTTGTCTAAAATTTGAAACGTGCTAAAGGCGAACAAATAACGAATAGTCGATCATGGTTCTGGTGTCTTTACTCGCTAGAAGCGCCTATCGATGTTGACTTGACTTGACTTGACTTGATTTGCGGATCAGCTTGGTTCCTGTTGGAGGACAATAAAGTTTGATTATATTCAAACACGTTTCTGCCCCGTTCTGTGTTAGCAACGGGGTAAAAGCTTTCGCCTACGGCGACGTCATTAAGCTTCAACGAGCAAAGCTTAGCTAAGCAAAAAGAAAGCTCGCCCTGCATCTTCTTAAACCCTGCGTTGCTCATTCTCAAGGGCGTTGAAGTAAACACTACGCTCAAACAGACTTCAACTTTGCTCCCTTGTTCATTTGAGCTACTCGGCGAAGATGATGGGATTATAAAGCGTAATCTTGGCTATCGAGAGTATGAAAGTTTTTGTTTTTAGAATGGGTGTCTAGTTTATTTTCCTAGTTTATTTTCGCGCTTCATACGACTTCACGTCGCACGCCCCATTCTGTGTTAGCTACGAGGTAAAAGCTTTCGCCTACGGCGACGTCATTTTTCTTTGACGAGCAAAGAAAAACGAAGCAAAAAGAAAGCTCGCCCTGCATCTTCTTAAATCCTGCGTTGCTCATTCTCAAGGGCGTTGAAGTAACTCGCTATGCTCAAACAGACTTCAACTTTGCTCCCTTGTTCATTTGCGCTACTCGGCGAAGATGATGGGATTTAAAAGCGTAATCTTGGCTACCGAGAGTGTGAAAGGTTTTTGTTTTTAGAATGGGTGTCTAGTTTATTTTCCCTCATTTGAACAAATATCTGACTCGATAGAGAAAGGGTTGGTCTATGTCCATGCGCACACTGCCGCAAAAGGCAAGTCATCTGCGCCTCAAGGTGAGCAGTTTATTGACGCTGAGTCCGGGGATTATTTTTACCTCACTCACGGTAATAGAGGTATCTATTTACTGGGGCAGTTTACTGGTCCTGCGAACATTTTCAGCTCTATGGGGCATGGTTGGGCTGACCGACCTTTTCGCGTAATCCGTCACGCTAAGCCAAATGGTGGTTATGCTGGGCCTCATAAATGGTGGGCACCAAATGATCGCTCAACATTTACACCCGTTCCTGCTACTGAGCTAGCTGAATTCGAAGAGCATATTCTTGAGCCATTTTTCGGGATCAGCCTCTCCAACTATGGTGTGGATGCAACTTAACAAACCAATCAACAGCGACCGCTTGCGCTCTGCGATTTTTAGGCATTAGCTCGCAAGCTCGCTATATTATGCCTAAAATCGCGCCACGCAAGCGCCACGTAACCCACTGTTTTAGTTCCGTTTAAATGCCAGGGTGAGAGCATGAATGCTCACTTTTCACTCACTCCTTTAAAACCAGCCAGCAGCACCTTATCCAAATAGCTACAACTCATAGCTGCAATTTTCTGTTTGCGCCGGATGCTGGCTTTTCTTGTCGTTTCTGCACGCAGCATGTTTATAGCTATATGGCGCATACAAGCCATGATCTCTGCCGCGTTGCCACGGTAAATCTGGCAAGCATCTTCATTCATAGATGCATCCAAAACCCAGTGTAGACTGTTTTCTATGGCCCAGTGACCACGAACAGCAGCTGCAAAACGTTCCACACTGAGTTCTGCAGAACAAATATAATAGCGATAATCGAGTGATTCTTTACCTGCTTTATCAATGCGATAACCAATGGCAACCCCGATACTTTTTAAGCCTTTCCAGTCTGGAAACTGTTTGATAAGTTCACCTGCAGGAAGTACATGATATTCACGGACTTCAACACGTCCATGGCCCTGTTCGATAGTGACATCATTCCGTAAGCTCGTAGCTTTTACGCTTTCTAACAGTGCTTGTTGAACAGATTTAGCCAGTGTCTCTTGGTTACCTTTAACTGCAAGCAGATAATCACCACCGTTATCGACGATGGTTGAAGCGATATTTTTCTGGCATGCAATGGCATCAATAGATACCAAACAACCTTTGATATCCAGTAGCTTAATGAGCTCCGGGATAGCCGTGATTTCGTTCGACTTAGCATCTGTTTTTCGCTGACCGATGACAACACCATTTTTAGTGGCGAATGCACTGACCATGTGAATGGTAGATTGCCGGGATTCACGATCATAGGAGCCACGCAAGACTTTGCCATCAATAGCGATCAGTTCGCCTTCGGAGCGAGCAGAGACTGCTTCCATCCAGCTGATGAAACACTGCTGAAACTCGCTAGAGTCAAGGCGCGAGACGATTCTAGCAATGGTATCGTGAACAGGTAAACCATCTTTGAATAAGCCCTTATCTTGGAACCAATCAAGGTGGATTTCTCCAAAATCTTCAATGTCTTCCCATCCCTCGGCACCGGCTATCGCTGCACAAATAGTCAGGAATAGAACATCAAATAATGGATAACTGATTTTCGCTGACTGACGTGGGTCTTTTAGGTCGCCGAAATGAAGAGAAAAGGCATCGATACTCATGGTGATACTCTCGAAAAAGAGAGTATAAGATCACAACTCGATCTGCAGGTCAAATAGGATGAACTTGGTTAAATAATGTTCGCGATCTCACCCTGGTTTAAATGCCTTGTTATAACTCTTACCAAATAGACTTACGGTACTCTTTCCCATTTAAATCTATAGCTATTGCACATGTATAAATCTGATGATTTTTAGCCCTGTGAACTTCAGTTCGAAATTCCTTTATTACACCAATCTCTATACCGTGTTGAGCAACAAGAGTTGGAAGCCGGTGACGATAATATAGCACTGACTTTCTTACTCGTAACGGTAATTTAAACAACTGTTCATCGTTATAAGGTAACCAATTAATAGTTACAACGTTACCTGCTTTTAAGTTCGCTAGTTTATGTAAATCTTCAAACACAAAGCCATCATCGACGTAATTCGTGCCACTCATAAATGAATGGCAAAAGTTATGAATAACAACATTGATGTGCTTTAGTTTCACTTAGATATCGAAAAAACGTTTCAAATCATCATGAATTGTACGGCCTTTATAGTATCCTTCATAATTTAAATCTTGTTTCAGCACTCCTGTGTCTTCATCTTGATAAGTTCTGAAATATAAAGAATTTTTAGCGTTCTCTTGGGCGTTTTTTTCAAATTCAATCCACCTATTTAGTACAGATTTGAAGTGCTCACTTACCTCATTTAAAGAACCCACGCCGTCATATAGTGTTTTTACACATACTGCGGTTACAGCAAACCGACCATAGCGTATTGCTTGACCATATGCAGAAGTACCAAAGCGATCATTAACATCTTCCCTTAATGATTTTTCAAGAGCATTAATACTTTGATAAATATTAAATGCATAAAAATATTCTGTTACTCTTTCAGAGTCATTGAGGTATTTAGTAAAGTTAGACTCCTGAAAAAGGAATTTCCCACTAGATCTTCTAGCTACGGCTGGCTGCATATCGCAGCAGATAGCTAATCTTAATAATAGCTCTCGATCAATTATTTGATTCCGCGAGATATACTTATCCTTAATACCATCTGCAAACTCTCCCTTTTTACGTTCATAATAATAGCCAAATTTATTAAACAATAACTCCTGCAAATCTATCTGAATTTTATCGTTTGAACGCCTATCTGCATCAGAAACTTCATTTTGTCTATTTGTAGCTTTGGAGATACTTTCAATTAATGAACGTTTTTTCATTTCGCTATTTGCAGAATGCTCGCCAAATGTGATTATTTTTAGTAGTACTTCTTTGTTATCGAAAATGTCTCCATTTTCAACACTGTTTTTAATATCTTCATATATACGGCTTAATGTAAAAGCCGTTTGGCCACCATTTATTATTTGAGGATTTGATATAACTATTTGAGCTTTATCTTTTTGACCAATTCTTTCATTAACTGACGTTTCGTCAGATAGCATTGTGATCCCATTGTTAAAAAGAGCAAACTCATTGGTTTTCTTCTGAGTTATAGTGTTATGAATTTCTTTGTTCACAGAGTTAGCTTTCATTTCAAGAAAGCAGCGAGGGTTGTACTTTAAGATTGAGTTCTTATAAGTGTATAAAATTCTACCAATTTCCTCTGTGGGAACAAAAACCACAGTGATATCACAATCTTTGAATTCAGTTTCAACATTGTAGCTAATTCTTGCGCTTGAAGAGTTTTTATTAGTTAAGTTTAATGATATTGATAGAAGGTTGTTATGGTAATAAGTCCCTGTTATTACAGGAAAAAGTAAATCTTTATATACCTTTTCATTGTCAAATATTTCAGCAGAAAACCCGTTCGTTAGTCTTCTAACTTGACTAGTTTTAAGGGACTTTAAATTTGCGAGAATTATAACCTTATATTTATATCTTCCTATATCATCTACTTGAGATAACTCTCTAAGAAGTTGTTTTATTTTTCCGTTATATTCATTGCCGTCTTCGTCATGTGTTTCTCCGTCAACGATCCTATCTATATCCATTTTTAGTAATTCGTCAGGTGAAATCTCCTTACTTTCAAAATTACCTTTGTTAGTTCTAAATTTTGATTGAATGAAATAAATTTCTTTAGCTTCACCATCAATGTAGTAGGCATCAACCCCTGCATCGTAGCCTTTATCAGTAATTAACCTCTCTCTCGACTTAAAATCTAAAATACCAAAAGTCACCTTTAAATAAAGGTGTATCAATGCTCTTCCACGAGCTTGGTTAATTTTTTCCAAATCGTCTTGCTTAGGTCTATAACTCTTGAACTCAATTGGAGATTCAAATCGAACCTGATCTAGAATATTTACTAAATTCTCATACTTTGTCATAAACCTTCCTCTAGATATGACGATCAAAACTTGGGGAAACTAACAGTATATTAATATGCAAATTCCCATCTTTCACGCATGCGAAGTTACCACCTATCACGCACCACAGAAACTCACATATCCTTTAATACTTAAATTTATCAACAGCATACCAGTCAATCACCATTTTGACCATGCGTGAAAGAGGCCTTGTTGATCAAATCCAAGCTCAAGGTACAGTTATTCTAGGCTCTTACTTTATTTAGCCAGTTACCTGACGAATAGGCATACCTAGCCTAGTCATTTTGTTTAATGCACTGACACTTGCCATCATTTCACCCACTTGGGCGTTGTAATTACGTAAGCTCAACTTATCAAAATAAACTAGACCCCCATTCTAAAAACAAAAATCTTTCATACTCTCGATAGCCAAGATTACGCTTTTAAACCCCATCATCTTCGCCGAGTAGCGCAAATGAACAAGGGAGCAAAGTTGAAGTCTGTTTGAGCGTAGTGTTTACTTCAACGCCCTTGAGAATAAGCAACGCAGGGTTTAAGAAGATGCAGGGCGAGTTTTCTTTTTGCTTAGCTAAGCTTTGCTCGTTGAAGCTTAATGATGTCGCCGTAGGCGAAAGCTTTTACCCCGTTGCTAACACTGAACGGGGCAGGACTGGGATAGACCATGGATGCCCAACAGTTTGTTTAAAGCAACAATGATTAAAATTTATTGTAAACGAGCAAACTTTATTGTCCACAGATAGTTCCAAGCGGCGCGGTTTTAGAGATACAGCGCTCATTAATCTGGAAATTGAAGCTTCAGAACATGGTTCATTTAAAGCTATCGAAGATAGCCATCAGACGAAATGAACCATGTCCATGAAAATACCAAATAGTATTTTTCCGAAAGTTTGTGACTCGATATCTCGAGTTGAGCGTTTCGTTGCTTCAGCTCTCTCGGGTTTAAGCGTCAGTCTTCAAGCGGGCTTTATCCCAAGCTTTGTGATCGATATCTAGGTCTGAGAACTTGGCAGGATCAAATACAGGGTGTTCTATGCCTGCCTTTAATTGTGCTTTGTAGTCATTTAATAAACGGGTAATGGTCGGGAATAACATCAGCAGCGCTAATAAATTCACAATTGCCAAAACACCCATCATCGGATCGGAGAAGAAAAACACCGATGTTGCTGCTGGCGCAACGGCACCGAGAAATACCATCGCAACCACAAACATACGTAGTGAATGCAGCGCAGCTTTACTCTTCGACATAAAGGTGATTGCGTTCTCACCAAGGTAGTAGTTGTAGATAATCGAACTGATTGAAAACAGTAAAATCGCAGCGGTTAGGTAATACTTGGCCCATTCACCGACATGAGAGACTAGCGATTGCTGAGTCAACACCACTCCGTCGATATTGGCAGCACCAGGTACATAAACATCACCAAGTAAGATGATGAATGCAGTACAACTACAGATTAATATCGTATCAATAAATACTGAAAGTGATTGAGTAATCCCCTGACTGATCGGGTGGGTTACATCGGCCGTAGCGGCAACGTTTGGTGCAGAACCAAGACCTGCTTCGTTAGAGAACAGACCGCGGCGTAGCCCTTGTGCCAGCGCTGCGCCCATACCGCCACCAACCGCTTCTTCAAAACCAAAAGCATTGGATACAATTGAATAGATAACACTTGGAATTTCAGTAATGTTGAGCAGGATAACAATCAGTGCCATCGCCACATACCCAACGGCCATGATAGGCACAATCACATCTGCTACTTTTGCGATACGTTTAATCCCACCGTAAACGATGAAACCAGTGATAACAGCCAGAACAATGCCACTCCACATACGGTCAATGCCCATACTGTCTTGCGCAGCACCGGCCACAGTGTTGCCTTGGAAAGCATTAAATCCGATTGCAAATGATGCGATTAAACAAACGGCATAAACATAGGCCAGCCATTTGTAATCCTCTCCAAGGCCATGAATGATGGTGCGAGCGGGGCCGCCACGAAAGGCGTTGCCTTCTTTACGTTTGTAAAGCTGAGCGAGTGAACATTCGATCAGACTGGTCGCCATTCCTACCAGCGCAATGGCCCACATCCAGAATACCGCACCCGGTCCGCCTAAAGTGATAGCAACCGCAACGCCAGCGATATTACCACCCCCCACGCGGCCACCCACAGAGAGTAGTAGCGCTTCACGACCAGAAATCGCATTTTTGCCAGCGGTTTGGTTTTTGTTTAAAAGAACGTGGAACATCCGCCCAAAAAATCTAAATTGAACAAATCCTGTGACCAAGGTGAAAAACAAACCTAAGATCACCAGAAACGGGATAAGTGCCCATCCCCAAGTGAGGTCACCAATGACTCCAAAAAATGACTCTATTAATTCCATTTTGTTGATTCCTAAAATAAATAAGCTTTATTACCCAGTAGCTACCGCGCAAAAATTTCGCAGAGCATAATGCATGCCATAACTTGAAGTCAATTTGTGCTAAAAGTTATATCTTTCTTCGACTAGTGATTGCAGCTGTGTACCCAATAAAAACAGGCCGTTGCTCAGGGAGAGATGAAGCAGCTTGCTCGAATCGTGAGTTTGTTCAGAAGTAAATAAAAGGATAACAAAAACAACAATAAAATAACAACTACGGTAAATTAAATATAAAAACAATCGTGAGGTACGAACAAGAGCAGCATTGCTATTTTGATTCGTTCTTGGCACGAGCCGTATTTTATTTGCTTAGCATTCGGCCATCCCTTTTATTAGTGCGCAACAATTACCAGCAAAACAAAAGTTCACTGCTTAACTCTGCTGGATGTTGCAATATGATCTCCACTGGTTTTTGGCATGTTTGTTGAGCCAGATTAGCCCTCAGTGTTTGCTCCAAGCAAAGAATCCCTAAGCGCAGCTTTTGCATATTGCAAAAGCTGCGATTTTGCTTCTGAAAACCCTTTGTTTATGGTCTCTGTTTTTATGTAATTAATTGATATTTAAAGCTATATATTCATTGGCATGATATTGGCAATAAATCCGTCGAGAACAAATGTTTTGTGGAGCTAATTATGAATATGCAACTAACAACTTCCGTTCAAGGTGATATTACCGCATCCATCGTAGGTGCCTTAGACGCCAGCTCATGTGGCCAATATAAACATGTCTTTGAAGATCTTTGTCAGAGTTCGGCCAACAAGGTCATTGTGGTGAATATGACTCAAGTCAGCCAATTGGATGCTTCTGGTATTGGCGCCTTGGTATTTATGTTTAAGCGGATTCATGCCGCAGGCGGACATTTGATTATTTGTGGTGCTCAGCAACAACCTCGCGATTTATTGCTGATGCTAAGAGTTAATCAAATTATCACCATGTTTGATACCTTACCGTCAAGCGCCAGCGTGCACCAATCATTGTCGTCGATAGCTGCTTAATTGAAACTCAAGGAGTCTGCCATGCGTTGTATTGTGATAGGTCTGTTGTTATTGATTGGCTCGGGTTGTAGTTCTTGGCCAAAGCAGGGTCGAGGCGGTTTTGCTGAGCACCAGTTGAGTATTTTAGCTTGGTTAGATGGTAGTAGCGGCAGTCTCCAGCAGAGTGAAATTGGTCCGGAACACGGCTTGCAGTTTGAGTCAATACTGACCAAACACCAGCTCGACTTACTGGTTTTGGAAGGTGCTGAACTGTGTTTCCCAGCCTCAGTGGCACAGGCGCGCAGTCAGCAACAACGGATCATTCGGGAACTGGAAGGTGGTTTAACCCTAGATGCCGCCAATGACTTAGAAATACAGCAGCATTTTCTCGCAATGTTAGAGCAGCGGCTCGACCGAGTCTTACAAAGTGGCGCTTGTCAAACTGATAGTTTTGGGCAGATCCAGTCATCGCGGCTCATGGTGAGCATTAGTGATGCGCTAAACAGTAACAACCAGTTTGCCTTCGATTCCAGCGAACTTACACCAGCTTATCGCGATCAGCTCAGCCGTTTAACGCCAATCATTGTTGCTAGCAAGTTATCGCTGATGATCACCGGACACAGTGATAGCAAGGGCGATCAGGCTTATAAGCAAGATTTGTCTTTGGCACGAGCGCAACGAGTGGCCGACTACATGGTGGAGTTAGGCATGCCGCAATCGTTGATTAAGCTACAAGCCGCCGCCGATTCTCAGCCCTACTTTACTGGCGATAGCGATGAGGTTCGCCATTCTAACCGACGTGTCACCGTGAGTCTGATTGACTCCTATCCTAGCAACGCCATGCCGCGTTTTGCTGCCGCAGAATAAGGAATCGCATTATGAAAATTAGCAAAATTCCATTTCCCGCTTGGATGCTCATTGGTTTAGTGATCAATATGTTCATGATATTCGAAGCCAATGCTGCCAATCCTCAAGTACAACCTGGCGATGTGGTTCGAATTGTTCTCCCGGGCGAAACCTCCCTAGACAAACGTTTTGAGGTGGATCGCAATGGTCGGTTGATACTGCCTGAAGTGGGACCAATCATGGTGTCCGGTTTTACCGAAGCACAAATGCAACAAAAAATTAAGCGAGAATTGTCCAACGCTTACCGAGATTTGGCTGGTTTGCGAGTATTGCTACAGGAGCGTCGAATTCGGATTAGTGTATTGGGCTTTGTTGATAAACCAGGTGAAGTGGTTCTTGCTGAAGGCGCTGGGGTGCAGATGGCGATTCAAGCGGCTGGTGGCTTACGGGCTGGTGCTCAGCTAGATCGCTTGCAACTCCGCCGGGCTAGTTTTAGTCAGCCGCAGGTATTTAACTACAAACAATATCTCGATTCGGGCGATTTGGCTGCGTTGCCTCGCTTGCATTCGCTCGATGTATTATTTGTTCCTGCATCGCCGAAAATTGGCAATGTGGCGGTGGATTTTGATCCGAATAGTTTGAACGACAATGGTGATGCCGCTGAAGACCGCACCGCGGTTAAAGTATTTGGCGAGGTTTATAATCCAGGGAGTTTTTCTTATAAAAGTTCAGCTAATTTAGTGGATATGTTAATGCGCGCTGGCGGGGTGACTCGTTATGCCAGCGTAGAGCAAATTCGGGTGATTATTGACGGAGAACCTAAGTTATTTAATCTGAAACGCTATCTGGATACCGGCGATAACGATTTGTTGCTGAGCTTAACTGCGGGCACCACCATTTTTGTACCGAAGCAGGAAGAGGAGATTAAAGCGGGCGCGAATACGGTGTATGTGATGGGGGAAGTGTTCAAACCTGGTGCCTACGAAGGCAATCAAGCGGCGGGGTTCTTAGATGTATTAGCGAATGCCGGTGGGCCGAGTCGCTTTGCCGAAACCCGACAAATTCGAATTATTCGTAGCAGTGGCGCGGTAGAACGTTTTGATTTGCAGTCTTTTACCGAAGGTCGCAGTGCTCAGTTGCCTAGAATCATGGCGGGTGACGCGATTTTTGTGCCCGAAAAAACCGATTTAAATGAAAAATCATGGACCAAGGTGTCACCGAACCAAGCGGTAAAAGTGATGGGCGAAGTTAATCGGCCCGGTCGTTTTGAGTGGGCTGACGAAATGAATCTGATGGATCTTTTGGCACATGCCGGCGGCCCAAAACCAAACGCAGACATGGCCAAAATCACCGTATTATTCAGTGATGCTGGTGGCACGACCCGCTCGGTTAACTTTAATTTAAACGCCTACCTTAATGGCGAGATAAACAATCAACAGATGCCGCGGATCGTGGCTGGCACTACTATTATGGTGCCGCAACTACCCGATGACCCAAGTGATAATAAATCGCAGTGGGTGCGCCAAAGTTCGGAAGATTCAATCTATGTATTTGGTCAAGTGGTGGCACCTGGCCGCTATCGTTTTGACCCGAGTATGCACTTTTTAGACATTCTTGCCGCCGCCGATGGTCCTTCAGAGCAGGCTGATATTAGTAATGTACGGATTAGTCATCGTAATGGTAAACATGCGTCGGTATCGAAACTCGATTTAGCTTTGTACTTCGAAACGGGCGATGAGTCGATATTACCCAAGGTGGTTCCTGGTGATTCGATTTATATTCCAGAAAAAAACCGCAATTGGTTGTCTGAAAAGAAGGAGCGCACGGTACGGGTATTAGGTTCCGTTAGTAAGCCGGGTCGTTACCGCTTTAATGATGAGATGACCTTATTAGACCTGTTAGCCGAAGCGGGTGGGATTGATAGCGAGGGCTATCCGCAAAAAATCACCGTGGTGAACCTATCTTGTTGTAAGGATCAGGCGCGAACTTTTGACTTGCTCGAATTTTCTAAAACGGGTGATTTCAGCCTGTTACCGGTGATCCGTGCAGGAGACACCGTATATATTCCATCGCGTGCCGAAAGTGGCTGGGTAAAAGCGCGTCAAGGGCTAGAAGATGTCTTTAGACTGATTTCTGTGAGCGCATTATTGGGGTTCCTATGATTGCATTACCTTCAACTTATCAAGAACTAGAGCGGGTCTATCAACGACTACCGAATCATCAAAATAGTTGCATCGGAGTGAGTGCTGCCCAACCTGGAGAGGGCGTATCAACGTTGGTGGATGCCATCGCTAAACGCGCCGCAGGCGCAGGGCGTTCGGTATTAGTGGTGGACTTTAATTTACATCATCCACGGCGCTTCGATTGCCCCTTATTTGACTTGGGTTGGGACCGAGGTGAAGTGAAAGGAGTGGTGAAAGACCCATCTTCGCTGGTGGATTATTTGCCAGCTCCTCTGGATAAGGCCTCATTACTTAAACTCAAAGAGCCGGGGTATATCGAACAACAGATTGAAGCTTGGAAGCAAGACTATCAATTGATCTTGATTGACACCTCGGCGATCAATCAAAACAACGGCGGTAATGTTTCGGCGCAACGCGCTTTAGCGGCCAGTGATGCCTGCATTTTAACGGTGTTGGCTGGGGTGACCGCCCGGCCAGCATTTCAAACCGCAGTGAACGATTTAAAGCTAGAAGATGTGCGCTTATTGGGGGTTGTGATGAACGATCGCTTTAATCCGAGTTTAAAAGCCGAGTTATTGAGAGAGTCCTCACGAATTACCATATTATTCCCTCGATTTAGTCAATATCTAAGAAGATTTCTTGTTAATTCTCAACTACTTTCAATAAGGGTGTGATATGTTTTCGAATATACAAATCGTCGATGGAGTGACGGAAAACTTGACCAAGCAAAAGCCAGCAGAAAAACCCTTAGTGTTAAAGGGAAAACGGTACTGGGCACAACGTAAGGTTCAGCTTAAAGCGACCCTATTATTACTGTGTCTGCTGTTAGTTGTGCTGTTTTCTTTAAATGCACAAGCGGTACAAAAAACTTACTCTTTTGGTATTGTGCCGCAGCAATCAGCGACTCGTTTGGTAGAGCAATGGGGGCCGTTGCTGGATGCGGTGAGTCTTGCCAGTGGCTATCCCTTAACGTTTAAAACCGCGCCGAGCATTCCTGAATTTGAGCAACGCTTAGCTAACGGCGACTATGATTTTGCTTATATGAATCCCTACCATTATCAGGTGTTTTCAGCCAATCCTGGTTATCAAGCCTTGGCTAAATCAAAGGATAAAACGCTGCAGGGGATCCTGGTGGTGAGGGCCGATAGTGAGATCCAAAATATTGCGCAATTATCGGGCGACTCCTTGGCTTTCCCTGCACCGCAAGCTTTCGCTGCCAGTGTGGTGATAAGAGGTTATTTAGCTCAACAACAATTAGACTTCAAGTCGAAGTATGTGGGCTCTCACGATTCGGTTTATCGGGCGGTTGCTGCGGGTTTATATCCGGCAGGTGGCGGTATTCCTCGAACCTTTGCCAGCATCGATCCAGAAATTTCAAAACAGTTGAGGATCCTTTGGACGTCAGCTGGTTTTACTCCCCACGCCATCGCTGTTCATCCGCGAGTGGCTCCGGCGGTCAGTTCCGCAGTACAGCAAGCGCTGATAGGGCTCGCTGAACAACCGGATGATCAACTCTTACTCGCCGAATTGAATATCGACGGTTTTGTCAGTGCTAAGGACCAAGATTGGGATGACGTACGCCAACTAAATATTGGAACCCCTATCACTAAATAGCGTGACTTGAGGAATAAAATTGCGATGGCATTGAGCTTTAAAGCAAAAACCGTATTAGGGGTCGCCTTAATCGAATCAGTGCTATTAGCGATTTTGGTATATAGCAGCATTGGTTGGCTCTACGACTCCAATGAGATGCAAGTTGAACAACATGGGCGAATGATGTCCACTTTGTTCGCCTCAAGTACTAAAAATGCGCTGATCACCACAGATATCGCTACCCTCGATAGCCTTGCCTCAGAATTCGCTTCGCAGAGTGATGTGGCCTATGTGATTATTCGCGATGAGCAGCAGCGCGTTTTGGCTCAGTCGGGGGCCGATCCCAATGAAGACCCAGCCAATAATCCTGAACTGGGAGACCATGTCCACAAGGTATTTAATACTCACATTGAAGTCATGGCCGCCAATCACTTATACGGTGAAATTGATGTGGGCATTTATGACCATGGTCTGCATGGTTTGATTAGTGAAGCGAGTTCATTTGGGGTTGGCATTGCGGTATTGGAAATTGCGTTAGTGGCGTTATTTTCCTTTTTGTTGGGGACCTATTTAACGCGCCAGTTGGGTGGCTTACGGGATGCCGCAAAAACCATTGCTCAGGTGGGGCCAGGTTTTCAATTGGCGGTCAAAGGTCATGATGAGATTTCTGAAGTTGCCAGTGCCTTCAATAAGATGTCGGCAGCCTTGGAGCAATCTCATCTTGAGTTTAAGCAAGCTATTAATGTGCAGCAGCAACTGGCCTTGGAATTAGAGAAGAATCAGTCGATGCTAAGCGCGACCATCGCCTCGGCGATGGACGCAGTGATCACCACCGACCGCTATGGTTACGTGCTGGAATTTAGCCAGAGTGCCGAGCGTATGTTTGGCTATAGCCGTGATGAGATGCTTGGCCAAGAGCTGGCGGAATTTATTGTACCGAAGGCTTTTCGTGAGGCGCATCGCAAGGGTATGCAGCATTTTCGAGAAAGCGGTGAAGCGCCAGTACTTGGCCAGCGTTTAGAGTTGCCAGCCTTGCATAAAGAGGGACATGAGTTTTTGGCTGAGTTGACCATCAGTGCGGTGGAGCTGGGCGATAACACTATTTTTACTGCCTTTATGCGGGATATTTCCGACAAGAAACGGACTGAGCAAGAGTTGCAACTGGCCGCGTGTGCCTTCGATGCTAATGAAGCGATATTTATGACCGATCGGTACTCTAAGATTGTTCGCGTGAATAAAGCTTTTACTCATATTACCGGTTATTCGGCCGAGGAAGCGATTGGACAACAACCTTCTTTATTAAGCTCTGGTCAGCATGACAAGGCTTTCTTTGAACAGATGTGGCAGGGGATCCGCGAACAGGGAGAGTGGTCTGGTGAAATTGTCAATCGACGTAAAAATGGTGAATTATTACCAGAGTGGTTAAGCATATCCTCAGTCAAAGATAGCCAAGGAAAACCAAGCCATTATGTCGCACATTTTACCGATCTGAGTGAACAAAAAGCGGTTGAACAGTCTCTGGAAAGAGCGAAACACGATGCCGAAGCTGCCAGCCTTGCCAAGAGCCGTTTTTTAGCAAGCATGAGTCACGAAATTCGCACTCCTTTGAATGCTATTATCAATATGTATCAGATCTTGAAGGAAACAGAGTTGAGTGCGGAACAGCAAAGTTTCGTGGATGTTGGTCATGAAGCTGGCCATACTCTGATGGCCTTAGTGAACAATGTCTTAGATTTCTCCAAAATTGAAGCGGGCCAATTAGACTTCAATAACGAATGGTTTTCTCCGGTGAAGGTGCTGCAAAGCATCGTTAAATTGTTTAGTACCACCGCGGCACAAAAATCTCTCAGCTTTAAACTCGATGTTGACTCACAGGTTATGTCGGAATACTTCGGTGAACCCCTGCGTTTTCGTCAAATTGTATTTAACTTAATGGGTAACGCGATTAAATTCACCCAGCAAGGCGGGGTGAGTCTGGCTTTACACCGCAGCCAGCATAAGGGCTTAGTATTGCAGGTAAAAGATACTGGGATCGGGATTAGTGACGAAGACAAAGCACGTTTGTTTGAAGAGTTTTATCAAGTAGAGAGTGGTTCAACCAAGCGTTATTCGGGAACTGGATTGGGGTTGGCGATTAGCTTACAGTTGGTTGAGAAAATGGGCGGGCAGATCTCCGTGGAAAGTCAGCTTGGGGAGGGCACCACTTTTTGTGTTGAGTTTCCTTTCAAAGGTCGCGCGGCGCCTGCGGTTCAGCTCGAAGATGTATTGGATCCGCACCAGCATTTAGATGCACTCACCGCCAGAGTCTTGTTAGTGGAAGATAGCGCGATGAACCGCACCGTGGTAAGCCAAGTGCTCAAAGATGTGGTGCAGCAACTTGATTGTGCTGAAAATGGTCAATTAGCGGTAGAGCGATGCCAACAGCAGCACTTCGATGTGATTTTAATGGATATGGCAATGCCGGTGATGGATGGTGTTAGTGCAACGCGGGAGATTCGTAATCACGCTGGACTCAACCAAAATACACCGATTATTGCGATGACCGCCAATGCCTTTGCCGAAGACAAACAAGCTTGTTTTAGCGCAGGTATGAATGATTTTATCACTAAGCCTATCGACATTGCCTTACTTCGGGCTAAACTAATCCAATGGTTTCATGCTTCAAAGCTCGAAGCGGATAAGGTTAAGCCTTCTGCGTGCACGGTGGAGCAGCCCCTTGCATTATTAAATCAAGACCAGCAAAGCGATACTGCGCTTCAGCCTGAGAGCGATCCTATTTTGCCAATGATCGATTTTAAGGTTTTGGATCAACTGGTTAAAGATGCGGGGATGGAGGCTTTGCCTGTGATGTTGTCGCTGCTCTATCAGGAAACCGAGCAGCAAGCGCTTGCCATTAAAGAGGCGTTTGCCGGACAGCAGTTTGAGCAGTTGGCGCTGGCGGCACATACCATGAAGGGCAACCTCGCAACCTTTGGTGGAGAAAAAGTACGCCAGTTAGCATTAGCTATTGAATTGGCCGCCAAGGCCGGCGATGCGGCAAGTTTAAAAGCGCCTGTCGCCGAGCTTGATGCGGTGCTTGGCGCAACCATGAATGCGATTAAACAATATGAACAAAACTTAGCAAGTTGAGGACGGTACATGGGAAGTGATATGAAAGCCTCGGTTTTGTTGGTGGAAGACAGTGCCACACTGGCCGCCACCTATCAGGCTTATCTCAGTAAAGACGAGCTTAAACTTGAACGAGTCGCCACTGGTGGTGCAGCTATCGAATTTCTTTCTAAGCAATCGGTGCAGGTCATGTTGCTTGACCTCAATCTTCCCGATATGAGTGGCATGCAGGTTTTAGAATGGATGGTAGAGCGCAGCCTGCCAACTTCGGTGATTATTATTACCGCCTACGGCTCGGTCGATGTGGCGGTCGATTCGATGCGTTTGGGGGTGGTGGACTTTATCGAAAAACCCTTCGACGCCAGTCGCTTGCGGGTAACGGTAAACAATGCGCTGAAATTACATAAACTAAAATCCTTAGTCGAGGACTATCAGGCGGACGCTGGGCGTGAGCGTTTCCATGGCTTTATTGGTGGCAGCTTGGCGATGCAGAATGTCTATCGAATGATTGAAGCGGTGGCCGCCAGTAAGGCAACGGTGTTTATTACTGGCGAAAGTGGCACCGGTAAAGAGGTTTGCGCCGAGGCCATCCATCAACAGGGACAGCGGGCCGATAAACCTTTTATTGCCCTTAATTGCGGTGCTATTCCTAAAGATCTCATGGAAAGCGAGATCTTCGGTCATGTGAAAGGTGCTTTTACTGGTGCCTCTTCGGCCCGGCAAGGGGCAGCTGCGCAGGCTAATGGTGGCACCCTGTTTCTCGATGAAATCGGTGAAATGGACATGGATCTGCAAACCAAGTTATTAAGATTTGTGCAGACCGGTCGTTTTCAAAAAGTGGGTGGCAGTCAGGAAGAGCAGGTTGATGTGCGCTTCTTGTGTGCGACCAATCGCGATCCCTGGGAAGAGGTGCAAGCGGGTCGGTTTCGGGAAGATTTGTATTACCGTTTATATGTGGTGCCGATCCACTTACCGCCACTGCGTGACCGGGGTCTGGATGTACCAGCTATTGCGCAACAGTTTTTGCGCCGCTATGCCAAGGAAGAAGGCAAGCAATTTCGACGTTTTTCCAGCTTAAGCGCGACCATCATCAGCAATTATGATTGGCCGGGTAATGTTCGGCAGCTACAAAATGTGATCCGCAATATTTGCGTATTGCACGATGGTAAAGAAGTATTAGCCAGCCAGTTGCCGCCGCCGCTGAATCAATTAATTCCGGAAGGCGCGATTGGTGCCGATGGTCGCCATGCGGAGGAAGTGGCGACCAGTGAACCATCGAGCAATCATGGCAGCCAGTACCAAATACAGCCGCTGTGGATCACCGAAAAAGAGGCGATTGAGCATGCCATCGCTCATTGTGATGGCAATATCCCCAAAGCCGCAGAGCTGTTAGATGTGAGTCCATCCACCATTTACCGTAAAAAACAGACTTGGGATGAGGCCGAGCTTTAAGCCTCGATGGTATTTTAATAAAGCTTGATGGTTCAATTCTGCGGCTCGCTCATGGGGCCGCAATGTCGAAGGCTTATACCAATCTAAGGAATTATCTATTCATTCTTACTCGCCTAAATTACCGCTAAGCGATGGATGTATATGGTAATTATAGTCACGGGTGACTGCGCTTCATTGCTCGTTATTGGCAGATTTATTCTGCGCCATAACTTGCTCACATAATGAATTAGATTGGTATTAAGGCCCTATTCTCAACTCTAGCTTTCTGCGCCTAAGGTCTTAGGTTTAAGGCCCAAGGAAGTCCCCATATTTAATTCTACCTTCTAGCGCTTAAGGCTCAGACTCAAGGAGTCCCCACTTTTATTTTAGTTGCCAGCGCCCAAGGTCTAAGGTTTAGGGTTCAGGGAAGCCCCACGTTTAATTCTAACTTCTAACTTCTAACTTCTAACTTCTAACTTCTAGCTTCTAGCGCTTAAGGCTTAAGGAAGGCCTCAGTGTTAATTTGGGTCTATAAGGCTTAACGCTTGGACTCGACTTAAGCTTGGTTTGGCTGTTTAATTCCGCTTAAATCGTCGTCAAATGGCCAAGCAAGTTTCAGCTATGCTGGTTTTTGCAGTTTGCGAATCTACCTTCAGGCTAACTGAATATTGTTTTATAAATCCGAGTAATATCTAGTTAAATCAGGTCATTATGGATCTGGCTTGGCTTTTGCTATCCAAGGGCTATCGGTATCTCACTCAGCACAGACAGGATGGATTATGAAACCTTGGAAACCTCTCGCCTTGGCCTTGCTCTGCTCACCAATGAGTAGCTATGGGGCGGCATTCTCAACTTGCCCGACGCAGGCATTTTTAGTGCAGCAAAACGTTGCACAGCTCTTTGGTGTGAATTTAGCCACTGGTCATTACCAAACCCTCTCTTCTGATATGGGGACCAGCGGCAAACTAAACGCTATCGGTTTTAACCTGCATGACGATCACCTCTACGCCTGGAGTTACCAACATCAAACGCTGGCCAAAATTGGTGACGACTATCAGCTGCAGCCGCTCAGTCTGAATTGGAATGGCATCGATAGTCAGGTGAATTTTTATGTGGGAGATGTGGCGGTGGATGAAAACGCCCACTATTTGTATCGCAGTGGGGGGGATCGTGGTCTGTACCGGGTGTCTTTAGCCCCCAATGAGGCTGACTATTTGAATATGCAACGGATCGTTGATGGGGCCGCGCTAAACCTGCGGATCTTTGATATGGCCTTTCATCCCGACAACGGCATGCTGTATAGCGTTGATAATAAGGGGGTGTTATGGCGGATTGATCCCAACGATGGTAGCAGCCAGTCGTTAGCAACGGTCGGCCAAACTGGCACCTTTGGCGCGGTGTATTTTGATGTAGACGGTAATCTCTACATTAGCCGTAATAGTGATGGTTTAATTTTTCAAATCGACATTAGTGCAGCACAGCCTACCGCACTGCGATATGCCCAGGGCCCCGCTTCGAGTAATAACGATGGTGCGCGTTGCGCCATCGCACCAATTGTCGCGGAAGATGATGCCAACATCGACTTTGGCGATGCACCGTCAAGTTTTGGCACCCGTTTGGCCGAAAACGGCGCCAGACACCAGTTGGTGGCTGACGGCATTCGCCTCGGTCAGCGGGTGGATGGGGAAATGGATGCCTATGTTTATCCGGCCAGCGATGACAGTTCTCGTTTGTTGGATGATGAAGACGGCATCGCCTTTGTTACCGCTTTGCAGGTGGGTTTAGATTTTGTACTGCAAGTGGATAGTTCTGGCGAAGGCTATTTGAATGGCTGGATCGATCTCAATGGGAACGGTGTATTTGACGCTCAAGAGCAGATCTTGAATGACCAAGCGGTGGATCCCGGTGTTCAGTCTTTGTTGGTCTCTATCCCCGAAGGCTATACCAGTGGCGAGCGTTGGGCTCGTTTTAGAGTTAGCTCGGTCGCTGGGGTGCAAGCCACCGGCGGGGCGCCGGACGGAGAGGTAGAAGATTATCAAATTTATGTGGGGTATGCGGCGACTCAGGTGAGTTACTACCCCAGTGCCGATGGCTATGCCACGGTTGCCTTTGAAGACAACTGGCCCGCAGCGGGCGACTACGATCTGAACGATTTAGTGGTGAATTTGCAAACCAAAGTGCTTAGCTTTAACAATGCAGAGGTCGCCCGTATTGAGTTGCAGGGTGAGGTGCGGGCGGTGGGTGCCAGCTTCCACAATGGTTTTGCCATTCGTATTCCGGGCCTCGCTAAAAGTTTGCTCGACAGGGCTACCATCCGTTTTGAAATCAATGGCGAGCTGCAAGCACACAGCGTAATTGACGAAGCCAGTGATGAGATTGTGGCGATTATTGCGAGTGATGTGCGCCAGTACATTAATCCGCAAAATCAATGTGATTTTTACAAAACTCAAAGCGATTGTGAAGGGGCGGGGCAGCTCCATTTTAAAGTGCATTTACCCTTGCTTGAAGGGCTTGATTTGGCGAGCCTGCCAAGTGCGCCGTTTGACCCTTTTATTTTTGCTACCGAACATTCCCGCGAGCCCTATTTTAGTGACTCGCCAGCGCGTGGTTTAGAAGTGCATGTGAAAAATCAAAGCCCAAGTACCCAAGCCAGCGATAGCCTTTGGGGAAGTTTCGATGACAGTTCAAATCCATCTTCGGGCAGTTATTACCAAACTGCTAATGGCCTGCCCTGGGCGATTATTGTGCCCTATAACTGGCAGTATCCCTTCGAGCGAGTCAGCGTTGCCGATGCCTATCCACAGTTTTTGCAATATGCACAAAGCGAAGGTTTAGAAAGTGGTGACTGGTACTTATTAGAAAATGCGCGTAGCGAGTTAATTTATCAACAAGAGGGGAAGTAACATGACAGGCTTTACACAAATCACAAACCGACTGTTTTATAGCTCAATCTTGGCGACCAGTTTACTAATGGTGGGCTGTGGTGGTGGCGGTGACAGCGCCCCTGCAAATAATCAGAATAACGAGCAGCCCGCAGCGCCGATTGAACCTGCACCAGTAGAGCAGCCATCAATCGTCGAGCCACCGGCGCCCAGCCCAGAACCTGCGCCTGTGGTGAGTAGCCTTGAGCAGCTCCAGGTTGCCGAGAGTTTTAGTTTTGTTAATCAGCAGCAGCGGCAGCTGAACATTCGATACCCCTATTCGCAAGGCGAGCGTGCTTATCTAAATATTTGCACTCACTGGAAAAATGCCGACAGTGGCAGCATAGAATACAGCTCTTGTTTATGGCGAGGCCAAATCAGCGCTTCGCAAATGGCGCTGCAATTGACCGTACCGGCCCATGCTTCGCTGTTAATTGCCGAAATATGGCAGTTGTCTTCGGGAAATGTGAGCAGCGTTCAGCAGCAGCTGAGCTTGGCTGAGTTTGGGACACAAACCCTGACTTTTAACTTTTAATTGAGTCGCGCCGATGCAAACTTATCGAAGCAGTGATACTCCCCCGCAAACTCAGGCGATTTGGCTGTTTATCGACAGCCAAACGGTTGGCGGGATTGAAAGCCACGTGGTCAATTTAGCTCAGGCTTTGGCCAAGCGCAGGCATCCGGTTTGTGTGGTATTGTGGCGCGCCTATCAACCAGACCATCCGATGCTGGCCCAGCTTAATCAGCATCAGGTGGCTTGGCTGGTGTTGGATGGTTCGATACGAACACTGCGCCGAGCGTTGAATGATTATTCGCCTTGTGTGGTGCATAGTCATGGCTACAAGGCCAGTATTGTTGCTCGCTTGGTGCGTCTGTTTCAGCCCATCAGGTTGGTGTCCAGTTTTCATGCGGGTGAAGCCTGCCAGGGTCGTTTAGCGCTGTATGATTTTGCTGATCGCTATAGCGCGTGGCTGTCGCAGCAACGCATTGCGGTGAGCCAGTCAATCGCCAGCCGGGTGGCGGCGTCTTGTCAAGTCATCAATAACTTTGTTGAGTTACCCGCAGCAAGGGCCAGCCTGGCAAGCGTGAATCGCAGCCCGACCATCGCTTTGGTTGGGCGCTTAACTCAGGTGAAAGGTCCCGATCGTTTCTATGACTTGGCCAAGGCGCTGCCGCAGTTTGATTTTGCGGTGTATGGGGAAGGCGACTGGTTTGAACAGGCAAATCTCCCCCCTTTAGCAAACCTCGTCTTTCATGGCCGAAAATCTTCCATGAGCAATCATTGGGCGAATATCGACTTATTGTGCATGCCATCGCGCCACGAAGGTTTACCCTTAGCGGCGCTCGAAGCCATGGCGCGGGGGATCCCGGTGATGGCCACCAATGTGGGCGCCTTGGGTCAGTTAATCCAACATCGGGTGAATGGTTTCCTATTTGAGCAATTTCAGCGCAGCCAATGGCGGGATTGTTTGCTGGAGTGGCAGCATAGCACCCAGCTACAGCACGCGTTGAGCGCTCGGGCGAGGCTAACCGTGGCACAGCATTATTCTGCAGAGGCAGTATTGCCGCAATTTGAAGCTCTCTATCGGCAGCTCAGGCAAAGCTAAAACCGCCAGTGATGCTTGGTTTGAGCAGCTTGCGGGGTCAAATGTTTGCTGGAGTGGCAGCATAGCACTTAGCTACAGCATGCGTTGAGCGCTCGGGCGAGGCAAACTGTAGTGGCACAGCATTATTCTGCAGAGGCAGTATTGCCGCAATTTGAAGCTCTCTATCGGCAGCTCTGGCAAAGCTAAAACGGCCAGTGACGCTTGGTGTGAGCAGCTTGCGGGGTCAAATCAATGCAAGCTTAGTGCTCTGTCTTTATGATTAGTGTTTGAGGCCGCCGTTGGCTTTAGTCAGCCCAAATCAGGGTTTCATGGAGCGTGAGTGAATAAGGAACCGCGGTGAGTCTGATACAGAGTCAAGCAAATCTTCTCAAACAAGCCGCATATCTGCTCAAAGATATTGAAGCCGAGTTACATTTTCGTGCGCCATATTCTTCCAAACTAAAGCCAATCCGCGAGCTGCTGCAATGGCTCAAAGATGGCCAGCCAGTGGGGTGTTTTCGCCATCAATACGGGTCGGAGCAAGCCGATGCTGCAGCGGACGAGCATTTCGAGTTGAGTGATAACCTCACGATTGACGATTGCTTGGAGCCAGACGCCTTTTGGCAGGCACCACTGGCTCAGTTGCTGGCGGAGTCGGCATTATGTGAAAGCATCATGCTCAAGCTGAGCCAAGGTCAAGCGCAAGAGCTTATTTATAATCCCTTGATCTACGAAGCCGGCAAACCGTTTTTTTTCATCCTGAGTAAAACTCGGGAGCCACAGGCACTGGCTGCCTTTGTGCAGCTGTTCTGTCACTATCTGCGCTACAACGAGCAACTCGATTGGCAACAAATTCAGCCGAATAATGTGCAGGATTTAATGTGCAGCATCGTCATCCCCAGTCTGGCGAAGTTTCGCGAAAGTATGATTAGTGAGGTGATAGTTATGGATGAAACCCATTGGCATAGTGCGGTGGCGCTTGAAAATATCTTGCAACATGCTTCAGATCCCGAGGTCGGCATTTGGCTGGACGGGCTGAAGCTGAGCGTGGATGAAAACTACATGCCACCCATCGATAACTGGATCCTCAATGCGCTGCAGCTGCAGCCGGATGGTGATAATCCGCTGCAATTTTTTGAAACGCCGCAACAATACGTGTTATTTGGGAGTTAAATCATGAACGCTTGTTTATGCAGTGGATTGCTGGTGGCCTTACTTAGCGTGGCAAGCTGGCCGTTGTCGGCCGCCGATACCCAGCTGTTACGTCATGTTCAAGGGCTGAGCCGAGATTACTATTACCTGAATATCGAGTCGCCGGCCCAGCCCTTTCAGGTTCAGGATATTGTGGGGGGCGAGCACGAAAACCAATACTTCATCCTTGGTTTTGCGGGCGATCAATTCTCGATTGCCATCGATTCACTGGAGGGGGACGCTGGCTACTCGCTTGGAGGTGAGGGCTACCAAGCTCAACAACAGGCGGAGGGAGACCATGTGCTGGTGGAACAGCCGCACACTTGGATCAGGATTCAGGTGTCGGCCCATCCCTATGCCGAATATCGTTTAAGGGTGAAAAAATATGAATGAGCAAAACCCCGGGCAAGCCGCTGCCAGTGCGCAAATCGCGGCGCTGTTGGAGCTACTTCCCACCCTTAAAGCCGAGCTACGGTTTGCCGGTTGTGAGCTGGGGGCTCCCTTATTCAGGCGGATCGAGCAAATGCTGAGTGAGCTTAATCAAGCCCAGCGCTCGGCCATGGACTCGCGGTTTGCCAGTACCGCCGAGATTGAAGATCCGGTGGCCCACTTGCAGCAGTATCCGTTTTTAGCGCCCGTTTATCACTGCGATGGTCACGGCCATGTACAGGTTCAGCAGCCGCAAAGTCACCAGCCCCATTCCTTAGAAAGCTTATTACAGGCGATTGAAGATAAAAATGACTGGTCACGCTGTTTTTGCATGTTTGAAGCTCAGGATCCGGTCTGGTTAGCAGAGCTCGCCGAGCAGCTAACCAACAGCGCCGCTTACCATACGCAGTGTCAATTGAAACTGAGTGAGTTGCTCAACCAGCGAGCCCAGTTAATTGGCCTGTTGCAGGACGCTGACCAATGGTACTGGGATGCTGAAAATCATCACTTGCTGTTATCACTGATGGCCACCATCGAGAGTTTGTTGGTGGATGACGATAGCGACGAATTGGAACAGGAAATAGAACGCAGCATGCTAAACGCATTGAAACAGCGCCTGGCCGAGCGTTATCAGCAACTCGTGGACTAAATTTAGCTTCTGAGCAGGCGGATGCTGGTTCAATCTCATTCGCCTGCCGGCATGCCAAAAACGCTGTTGTCCTGGCTTGTGAGCAGCCTGCCTCAGGTTTCGCGCGAGGTCGTGAGTTTCAGGGCAATACCAAAGGAAACTTTACTGACCACCAGTGAAAGTAAAAAGGCAATCGGCCAGGCCAGTAGGAAACGCTCGAGCCAGATACTCAGCCATTGTGCGTTAAAGCCTAATTCGATAAAGCTGAAAATGCCGGTCATTAAGAACGCCATCATTAATGAAATGAGGAACTGAGCAATAATAATGGTTTTTGGGTTTTGCATGGTTTCATCCAAGTCATGGATGATGCTTAGGACATGATTAAATACACCGCTGCACCATCCTAATTAAAGGTTAGTGCCGTGGGTTCGCCAATCGCGACTAGATCTCACCGAGGGGGGAGGGCCGGAATAACCATACCGACCTAAAATTTTTTCGACGCGGGATGTTAAATAAAATGGTGATCCGGGTCAAGCTTTTGCTGTGTTTATGCAATGCCTTGTTGCTAGCAATGAATGCATCCTTGAATATGACTTTACTATCAATTTATGTGCTAACTGTCTGAAATTATTAAAAAGTAGTGATATGCTATTGAACAATCAATGGATGAAATAAGGTCGACTCCCGTATGATAACAAGGTTTTTTTTCTTCAGAGAAGCTGTTAGCTAGCCCAGCAGGTTTTATGAATATTTTAATACATTTTTTATTTTTTATTTTACTTTCGACAAGCGCTTTCGCAAAGGTTTGTAAAAAGGGGCAGCCCTGTGGTAACTCATGCATATCTTGGAATAAAACATGTCGTATAGAACAACCAACTTTATTTACTCATCAGAACCAAATAGCAAATAATAATACTGGAGAAGATGTTCCGACTGGTCGTAAAATTAAGGACAGTATTACTATTGAGGCTGAATTTGGTTGTATGGTTACATGGACTGCTTTGGTTGATTTTCATCTATTCAAGAAAAATGAAGAAGAAGTTATTAATGATGTTTTATATAAAGTTAAGCTTAAGGCGGAATTTAATAATCAATCAATCGACCAAAATTCAGAAAATGAATTAAGGGTTGTTTACAGAAATGCACTTAATAAAGATTCTATCAAAGCATTAGAGTTGGAAAAAATGCAAAAAGATGTGGAATCATTCCGTGGTGAGTTTATGAAAAGTTGCGTAATACAAACAGTAAAGATAATAGCTATGCGCAAGGATAGCTAACAAATGAGAATATGTGTAGAAGCAATTCCCCCAAATTTAGCAGTAGTCAAAATTATAAATAATAAAATGGTCGTCTCAACTATTTGACCGTGCAAATAATCATAGATTTTTATTATGGGTGTCTAAATTAACTGCGCTTTTAAAGCTGTATTTAACGGAGAAAGTTTTGAAGATAAAACGTAATAACAAACAATGTGAACTGGATGGGCCTTTAGCTTTGCATGAAGCCATGCTTGAAGCTGACTTGAATGCAAAGCTATTCAGACCCACAGATCCCATGTTTATGGAATCTGTGGGTGAAATGGTCACTCGAATAAATGAAATGAATGACATTCACGATAAAGGTGAGTTTGAGTCACTTGTTGAGGACGCTTGCCGAGAGCACTTGTTCTTTTTAAAGCTTGAAAATCAAGACAATGTTGTTGAGCTTCACTTTGAGAATAATGAAATTACCATCACTAATTCAACAGCCAATGAAGTCTCTGCATTGCTCGAAATGGCGGCTTCTCTAAATGCTGAATTACTGAATGAATTCGGTCGGCTGATCCCTCAACCAAAGAGTCCAAAAAAATCATTCTGGCGCTTGTTGGGGCTGAAATAAAATTACGGAGTCGCTTATTCCAAGCCGCAAAATGGCTGCAATGGTCTGAACAGGTTTTGGCTTTCGTCAAAAACAACAAAGAAACAACAACAAAAAACAAGATACCCACTTCAAGGCTCAGTTAATGTAAATAACCGTAGGTTTTTATCATGGGTGTCTAAATTAATTTTTTTAAATTAAATTTTTATCAGAAGATGTTAATTACTTGGAGAAAATTTGAAAGGTCGAATATCAAGATTGACAATAGTAGATGTATGTCTTGAAGGTGTTGTATTGGCACAAAACGAATACTGTGATATGTCTGGCGGGGTCTGGGTTTGTTGGGCTCCTGAGTACTTTATAACAACAACTGTTGCGCGGTGTTTGCATCAAGCAAAAGGCAATAAGTATGTAACGATTGAAAACGGTGCATACGATGCTCTTGACTATGCTGGAGCTGTTGGTAAAGGTCTAATTCATAGAGATATACGATCCGGCGGACGTTTTGATCTTCTACTTTGGTGGGCAAAAGGAGCTCCTAGAGCCGTAATTGAAGTAAAGAACAGAGTATTTAATAAGACACAATATGAATCAGATTTAAAAAGAATTACTGGCGTTCTAAAACGAAAGAAGTTGCAGTCTTCAATGGAATTTGGTGCATTTACTTTTTACTCTGCTGCTGATGACTCGTCTACTAAAAGGTCGCATGAGATATTGGAACAACGAATTGAAACTATTCAGAATAACGCTCAAGTAATTGTTGGCGATGAGTTCAAAGCAACTTTATACATAAGAGACGTTGTGATTGAAGATGCAAGCGGTTGGTTTGCTGGGTGTATACTCGTAGAACATAAAATATAACAAGACATCCACCTCAAGGCTCCGTTAATGTAAATAACCGTAGGTTTTTATCATGGCTGTCTGAATTAAATTGAATTAACTTGAATTAACTGCTTTGAATTAACGGCTTGTGAATGTCGCTGGGTTAAATCGTAGGCTGTTAAATGACAATGGTTAAAGTAATTCTTAAATCACAACATGACGTAAAATTAGGTAGACATCCATGGCAACTCTTGAAATGACACGAGTTGCCTTAGCAGTCGTCTAAACCGCTATATTATTGGTCAGTTTCATTTGTCATGATTCTTCTGTTTTGGAAAGCATTGCAGCTAAGCGTGTCGAGCTAGTTTGTTGAAGCCCTCTGAAATACTGAATATCGCTACTGTCACTAGCAGAGTATTATGGCTAGGCATCAGAAGCATAAAGGATATGACTGTGAACATTGGATTTTCAGTATCAGATTTAACAAAGCGTAATTAATTTTACTCCAATGCGCTTACTCCATTGGGCATTAAGAAGATAGTGGCGTTTGATGGCGCGAGTGGTTTCGGAAAGAATGGAAAACCAGAGTTGTGGTTTGGGAAAGGTCGCCTACAACAGTCACCTATACATGTTGCTTTTACTGCTGATAGCCGAAAACAGCTTGAGCAATTTTATGAAGCGGCTTTGGCTTCTGGTGCTTTTGTTATCGATACTGATAAGTATAATATTGAGGCGGTACGCCGCAGCACTGAATAATGCCTTTCATTGGCTTGAGCTTGGGATGAAAATGGAAGGAAACTAATAGCTGGTTTAGTGTTTGGGTCTTTTGAGCCAGAAGGTGCTATCAGTAAGTGAGGCAGTTTATTTTGCTATGTGGATTTTTTTAAGCTTTTGTCTCAATGGAAAAAATTGCAGTTTGCAAGCGGTGAACATAAGTGGTTCTTAAGGTGGTTATCTATCGCGTTGCTTTCAATTGGAAACGTCCAACTTGGTGCGATTTGCAGGGTGTTGTGAGCCAATTCAGTGAAACACTCAACGGAACATGTCGAATTTGGGCGACTCGTCATAAATATGTCTAAACAAAAACCTTACAAGATATTGGCTGTATGGCGATAGCAAAGACCTATATAATACAACGTGTTGTATATACATGTACCGGTAGACTCGGACAAGGTGAGTGATGAGTCTGTTGGAAATGTAGCAAAACTGTATAAGTTAAAGAGTCTGTGAAAAGAAAAAAGGAGATGGCTTGTTATTTGCTATGTCATATCAATTAGTTACCTAACAACTTAATATGAAGAGGATCGAATGAAGAACAAACTCTATAAAATAGGCCTGCTCTCTGCGGCGATGCTAGCTTCTTGTTCGCTGTATGCTGGAGAAAGTAAAAGTACACTCAATGTTGCATTCGAACTTGCAGCAACGGGCTTTGACCCTGCGAAAGTTTCTGATATTTATTCCGGTAAAGTCATTGAAAATATTTACGACTCTTTACTCACCTATGACTACCTTGCTCGCCCGATTAAGCTTATTCCTAATACCATTGAAGCCTTACCAACTATTACGAATGACGGAAAAACCTATACTTTTAAAATAAAACCGGGGATCTATTTTGCAGATGACCCCGCGTTTAAAGGTAAAAAGAGAGAGCTGGTTGCTGCTGATTACGTTTATTCCTTGAAACGGATATTCGATAAAACCATTAATTCGCCACAGAGCTATCTGGTTGATGGCAAGTTTGTTGGTACCGATGAAATGGTCACCCAAACTGGTAATGGTGCGCTGAATTACGACACGCAGATTGAAGGTATTAAAGCGTTAGATAAATATACCTTACAATTGAACCTAACCAGCAAGAACTATAATTTTGCGACTATTTTGGCAATGCCCACTTTTGGCGCTGTTGCACGAGAAGTGATTGAAGCCAATGCCGCAAATACCAATGCGCATCCGGTTGGAACCGGTCCATACATGCTCACAGAGTGGAAACCGGGCAGTAAAATTATCCTAGACGCAAACCCAAATTTCCGTAAATCGGTGTTTAATTATCAGCCTGATCCGAGCGATCCAATTTCTGTTCGGGTTGCTCAAGAGATGCATGGTAAAACTTTGCCACAAATGCAGCACATCAACATTAGTATTATTGAAGAGGAACAACCCGCCTGGCTTGCTTTTTTAAATAATCAGCTTGATCTGAATATGATTCCCCAACCCGCGCTGAAAGAAGCGTTAGTGATGAATCCTAACGACCCGCTGGATGTGAAATTAGCACAAAAATATGTGGATGAAGGCATTACCCTGCAACGTAGTAAAATACTCGAAATTGTATTTTACTTCTTTAATATGGAAGATCCCGTTGTTGGCGGCTATACCCCGGCTAACATTGCATTACGCCGTGCAATTGCCATGGGTTTTCCGATTAATGAAACGATTGCCAGAATTCGTCGTGGGCAGGCGGTTCCTGTAGAATATGCGATCCCAGAAGGGGTTGCAGGCCATAATCCTAAAGTAAAAAGTTCAGTGAAATATAACCCAGCAAAAGCTAATGCATTATTGGATGCAGCGGGTTACAAAATCGGTGACGACGGTTACCGTACCCTACCGGATGGTTCGCCATTATCGGTTCGAATGGGAACCACCACTTCCGCTGTTGACCGCGAATGGAATGAATTTTGGCAGCAAGATTTTGATTCGCTTAAAATAAAACTCTCGTTCAAACCCGGTAAATGGCCTGAATTGTCAAAAGCCAACCGTGAAGGTAAATTGCAGATGTGGGGATTGGCATGGAGTGCCGACTACCCTGATGGCGAGAATTTCATGCAGATGTTTTATGGTCCCAATAAAGGTGATTCTAATTTTGCAGCGTTTAACTTACCCGCCTTTAATAAAGATTATGAGGAAGCGTTAAGCCTGCCAAATGGAGAGAAGCGACAGAAGCTTTATGACCATATGAATAAACTGGTTGTACAGTACCAGCCCTACATTTTTGGCGACACCCGGGTACGTAGCTATGTGTCACACAAAAATGTTCATGGCTATAAAACCCATCCTATTATGCAAGCTCCTTGGCGTTACATAGAAGTAGACAAATAACCGCTCTATTTCATCTGTATTATTCAATACAACTCACCATGAGGTGCGTTGTATTGATGTTTTTTTGCTCGAGGAGACTGCATGCTTTCTTATGTTATTCGCCGCAGCTGGCAAATGATCCCCACCTTGCTTGGGGTGATGTTGCTACTGTTTACACTGTATACCTTGGTTGGCGGTGATCCATCTTATATTTTGGCAGGGAAAAGCCTGAGTAATGAGATGCTGGCCAGCATTCATGCTCAATTAGGCTTGGATAAAAGTCTGCCTGAACAGTTCTGGATTTTTGTGAAACAAGTGATCAGTATGGACTTTGGCACCTCTTGGTCAACCCAACAGCCTGTCTCTGAGATCATCAATAGTCGTATTGGTCCATCGGTGATGCTGTTGTTGACTTGGCAAATGTGTTCACTGTTTTTCTCACTGCTGTTTGCCGCATCTGTCGCTTACTACAACGGCAGCGCTTATGACCGTACTGTGACTATTATTTCAACGGTTGCAATGTCGATCAGTATCTTGGTGTATATCATCGCCGGGCAATACTTTCTTGCCTATAAAATGCAATGGTTTCCAGTGTTCGGCTGGGGCAATGATATGTGGCAAAACTTCCTGATTTATATACCGCTACCGCTATTGATTGGGGTTGCCGTGAGCATTGCACCAGACACGCGCTTTTATCGTACCTGTTTTGTTGAAGAGATGAACAACGATTACGTTCGTACTGCGAGAGCAAAGGGTTTGTCGGAGAGAACCGTTGTTTTAAAACATGTGATGCGTAATGCACTGATTCCGATTGTTACGGGAGTGATGTCTTCCTTACCTTATATGATCACTGGGTCGGTGTTGATCGAACGGTTTTTTGGTATCCCCGGTTTAGGCAACGAAATACTAAGAGCAGTTAATGCCAGTGATTTTCCTGTGATTAAAGCCATTACCATCTATCTCGTGATTACCATTATGATTTTTAATCTGCTTGCGGACTTGATTTATAAGCTGGTCGATCCACGCGTGCAATTAAATTAGGAATGTAAGGTAGGGAAGAATAGACCGTGAAATATCAAACTAACGATGTTGCTATCGAACTAGAAAATGTGGTGCAACAAGAAGATGCCCATACCCGAAGTTTATGGACGCTCGGCTGGCAACGGCTAAAAAACGACAAAGTCGGTTATATTAGCTTGATGATTGTCAGTTTATACTTATTGTTATCACTCGCTGGATGGATGAATCTTGCGGGTGAAAACTGGCGCGAAGAAATTGCATTACCCCATGCACCGCCAAGTTTTGCGACTTGGGAAGCGCGTGGCGCTGAAGTCAAAGCTGTTAGTTATTCGGAATCTCCGAGCGCCCAAAATGAGATTGCCGATGCTGCCGACGACCCTTTGGCGGCATTGATGGCGGAAGCCAGTTCGAATGCCGAGCAATATGAAACCGAAACCATAGAAAAAGCCCATTCTCTTATCTTAGGGGCGGATGGTCGTGGACGCGACATTTTACAAAAAACCATTAAAGGAACTTCAGTGTCGGTGACTGTGGCGCTGTTTGGCTCTTTTTGCGCGATTATTATTGGTACTATTTTAGGCGCGATTGCGGGTTATTTCGGTAAGTGGGTTGATGATCTGCTGATGTGGTTTTACAGCATCTTTACTTCCATTCCCGAGATGTTATTGCTGTTATCTTTTGCGGTGGTGTTTTCTCGAGGCATTGATACCTTGATCATCATCTTTGCCGTGACTTCATGGACATCGGTATTTCGTGTGATGCGAGCCGAGTTTATGAAACATAAGCATCGTGAGTATGTGCAAGCCGCGGATGCCATTGGTGCGGGCCATGTTCGCAAGATGTTTTTGCATATTCTTCCCAATGTGAGTCACTTGTTATTGGTGCAGTTTTCCATTCTCACGGTGGGGATGATCAAATCGGAAGTGGTACTTTCCTTCCTTGGATTTGGGGTTGATATCACCCAAACCAGTTGGGGGGCGATGTTAGCGGAGGTGCCAGCAGAGTTGATACAAGGTTATTGGTGGCAAATGATTACCGTTACTGTATTTATGTCGATTCTGGTGACTGCATTTAGCTTATTGACCGATAGCTTGCGTGACGCATTAGACCCTAAAGTGAAGTAACGGTGGAGAATATAATGGACAGTTCCTTACTCAATGTTAAAAACTTAAGCGTTGATTTTAGATTGGAAGATGGTCGTCTATTTCACGCCCTAAAAAGGGTTAATTTCGAGATCCCAAGAAATATGACCGTTGCGCTGGTTGGTGAATCAGGGTCTGGAAAATCAGTGACTTCAATGGCGCTTATGGGATTATTACCAAGTTCTAATACCTTAATTTCTTCTGAAAGTGAGATAGAATTTGATGGCAGCGACGTGTTAAGCATGTCGAAAAAATCTTTACGTAAATTACGCGGTGGCGATGTTGCGATGATTTTTCAGGAGCCGATGAGCTCGCTCAATCCAGTGTTCACCATTGGTAACCAAATCATTGAAACCTTGTTGCAACACAAAGACATTAGCAAAAAGTCCGCGAAGCGCAAAGCGATTGATTTGTTGACCGAAGTGGGCTTGCCCGATCCGGAAAATCGTATTCATGCTTATCCACATGAATTATCGGGTGGCCAGCAACAACGGGTTATGATCGCGATGGCGATTGCCTGTGAACCCAAGCTGTTGATCGCCGACGAACCAACCACGGCGCTGGATGTGACGATTCAGAAACAGATTCTGGATCTGTTGGCCAAAATGCAAAAAAAGCACAAGATGTCGGTGTTATTTATCACCCATGATCTTGGCGTGGTCGCTGAATTTGCCGATCAAGTGATTGTGATGCGCCATGGTGTGATTTGCGAGCAAGGAGACATTAAGTCTATTTTTACGCAACCGCAGCACCCATACACCAAGGCCCTTTTGAACTGTCGTCCAACACTTGACTATAGACCCGAGCGACTGGCTGTGATTGATGATTTCCTGCAAGACGAGCCCTATCAGCTTCCCTCAGAGCGAGCCCGAGGATATCAGGAAACGGGAGAGGTAGTGCTTGAGGTGAATAACCTATGTAAGTACTTTAATATTAAGACAGGATTGTTTCATCGCAAGCAATTAAAAGCTGTGGATGGGGTGTCCTTTCAATTACAACGTGGTAAAACCTTAGGCATCGTAGGAGAGTCTGGTTCGGGTAAATCTACCGTGGGTCATACCATTATGCGTCTGCTTAATGCGACGTCTGGGGATGCTTTTTTTAAGGGAGAAGAAATTCTGGGAATGTCCGATGAGGCGTTTAAACCGCTGAAACGCCGGGTACAGATTATTTTCCAAAATCCTTACGCTTCTCTAAATCCGAGATTCACGGTCGGCCAAATATTGATGGAACCGATGTTACTGCATGGGATTGGTCAGGATAAAGCAGACCGTAGACAAATGGCTGAATCACTTTTAGAGCGGGTGAGTCTGCCCAAAAGTGCATTTAACAAGTATCCCCATGAATTTTCTGGAGGTCAACGTCAACGGATTGCGATAGCCCGCTGTTTAACCTTGAAACCCGATGTGCTGATTTGCGATGAATCGGTTTCCGCCCTCGATGTGTCAGTTCAGTCGCAGGTCTTGAATTTACTCCAAGACTTACAAGACGAGTTCCAAATTTCTTATTTGTTTATTTCTCATGACTTGTCGGTGGTTAAACACATCTCCGATCAAATTATGGTGATGCAACAAGGGAAAGTTGTTGAGATTGGTGATTCAGACCGTATTTATGCCGATCCACAACATGAATACACCCGAAAATTAATTTCTGCGATACCTAAAGACCCAATGAGAGAGGCGGCTTTATTTGCGTAGCCGCCACTTCTTAACCAAAATAAGCCTCCTTAGGTTAACGCGGGGCGGCTTGTTTTAAGGGCAATGCGGGCTGATTATTGGGAGGATGGTTCAAGGACTTGTCACTATTTGAGTTTTGCGTTAGATCTATGATCAAGCGACATATTCAAATTGCTTAGTGGGCGCCACTTTTATAGGAGGTGTGTTATGCCAAACTCATCCGTATTTAGTCAGTTGTTTAAAGTTATGCTTTGTTTGTTATGGGCCGTTACATGGTGCGTTTCGGCGGCTCAAAAACTGCAACTACAGGCCAGCAAAGACTATACACTGCAAGTGGAAAAGCTGGTTCAGCTGCCCGGTACGCCCTGGGCAATGGCTTGGTTAAACTCGTCGACCTTACTGGTTACCTTACGTCATGGTGAGTTACTCAGTGTCGATCTCACTAAAACCCAGGCTGGTCAGCAAGCGTGGCAAAAAATATCGGGCTTGCCCGCCATTTGGGCGCAAGGTCAAGGTGGCTTACTAGATGTGGTTAAAGGCCCCGACGGCTGGTTTTACTTTACCTACAGCAAACCAAAAAACAATAGCGGGGTCACCAGCTTAGCCAAAGCCAAGATTGTGATAAATGACTTTGGCCAAGTGCAGATGATTAACTGGCAGGATTTGTTGGTCACTGATTCTGTGAGCGCTACCAATCGCCATTATGGTAGCCGTATCGCATTTGATCCCCAGCAACATATTTACTTCTCTATTGGCGATCGCGGAAACAGAGATAACGGGCAAAATACTCTGAACCACGCCGCGACTATATTGCGCTTGAACCTCGATGGTAGCGTGCCGAGCAATAATCCATTTGTGGCGAACAGCAAAGTCGACGACGCCATTTATAGTTATGGTCATCGCAATCCGCAAGGCTTGGCTTTTGACCGAAAGTTCAATCGCTTGTGGGCAATAGAACACGGCCCTCGTGGTGGCGATGAGCTTAATTTAATTGAAGCAGGAGGGAATTACGGCTGGCCGCTTACCTCGCATGGTCAAGAGTATTGGGGGCCGCTCAAGGTGGGCGAGGCTGAAACCCTACCGGGTATAAATTCGCCCCTTAAAGTGTATATTCCCTCTATTGCACCCGGTTCGTTACTCAGTTATACAGGCGCCGCCTTTCCAGCCTGGCAAGGAGATTTATTCAGTGGGGCGTTAAAACTGCAACATCTGAATCGCATCATTATGAACCAACAGGGCATGCCTGTAGGAGAAGAGCGTTTATTTGAAGACTTGGGCGAGCGAATTAGAGCCTTAACGGTGGATCCACAAGGTTATCTTTACTTCACCGCTGATAGTGGCAATTTATACAAAATAAGTCCCAAGTAGTTGTTCTCGATAAGCATTCTAACTTGAGATCGCTGTTCGGAGCATTATCAAGGGAAGTTCTTTGTGTGTCTTGTTATGCACGCTTAAAGACTCGTTACGGGTGAGTCCGTCTCGAAGTCTGTTATCCAAGAAAGATAGAAAAAGGGGACAGCAATGTGTCCCCTTTAGATGAAGCCAGTGTTAAACGGTTATGCTTAGTTCGATTCGAAAGCACCGATATCGGGCGCTGAGCCGTTGTAGCTCAAACCAACATTGGTCCCTGCATCAATTAAATCACTGTCACTTTTCAGGTGGAAGAAATCAACCACTGGCAGGCTACCATCATCTTGACGGTCAGCCAGTAGGTCATCCACGTTCAAACTTACAAAGTCAGAAGAAGAGGTTGATACATTTTGCCAGCCGTTTTTACTGATGCTTGTTGATGCTGCGTCAAGTTTGTCACTACTGTCACCATCTAAAGAAATACTGTTTTTGATGGTGAGTTTTTTAAGTTGACGACTACTGCCATCACCTAAACCATAGTTGCGTGCATTCTTGTAGGATATCGCATTGTAGATGGTGACTTCACCACGGTTACTGTTTTGGTCGTAACCGTCAGCCGTGTTATCGGCAGAGATGGTGTTAATGTAAATGCCGTTGTGGGCAAGATCTTTATTGTCACTACCACCCGTTTTAAAACCGTTACCGTCGCCCACACCTTCTGAACCATTCTTTTGATAACCGTTTCGGATCATCCAAGAATATTCATGGGTTGTGGTGATGCTGCTGCCGTTGTCACGCAAGTATCCATCAAAACCATCATCTAAGTTCTGCCAAGCACGGCAGCCGTAGAAATAGTTACCGGTACCCACACCTAACTTCGCCGCAAAACCATCCGCATTTTCTAATGAAGAGTCTGCATTGTAGTAAGAGTCTGAATTTTTGATGAAGTTGTACGCAGCATTGCTGTCTATTTGTAAGCCAGTATCGGCATTTTCATAGAAAGCCATAAATTCAACTGTATTGTGCGATCCAGTCATATGCATACCGTTGTCACCGGCTTTTTTAATATCAAAGCCGTAGATGTGCCAGTAATCGGCTTTCATTTCGATACCGCGGTTTGAACCACTTTCAGACATTGCAGAAAAATCTAAGACGGGTCGGTTATCCCCTGGGTATGCACTGAGCACAATGGTTTTAGAGGAGGAGCCATCGTTGTCGATAATAATTGGCGAAGACGGTTTATAAGTGCCGCTACGGATGTAAATCACATCACCAGCGCTGGCTTTATCAATTGCACTTAATAGACTACTTAAGCTAGATACGACGGTTGCGCCGCTCACGGTACTCTTAATAAAAGAAGGGTAGCCGTTGGTTCTAGGCTCGCTGTTGGCTCCTGCATATTTGGCTGCGTCGGCCGTTGGGGCAGCAGCAGAACTGGACGAATCGCCGTTAGAGCCACCAGAAGATGAAGCTTTGGGAGTAGCACTAAACATCGATGAGTTCGAGTAGCCGCCATCACTGTTGGTATATTTAACCCAGAAGTAATAGGTTTTGCCGTTTTGTAGACCGGAAGCTGTGTAACTCAGGGTGCTTGGCGACACGCTGGCAATGCGAGTTCGACCAGAAGGATCACTGTCGGTATCTTGGTAAATTTGGTAATTTGAGTTGGTATTCGAGTCATTCCAACTTAATTTGACGATGCCATCTCCAGCCGAGCCATTGAGCACCACGCTTTCGGTCACCGCAGAGCCAGAACAACTGCTGGTTACAGGCTCTAGCCACCAACGTTGGGTATCGGTATTGCTGTCGTTTTCTTGGCGAACATTTGAACCGTTACTGGTACCGTTAGCACTTAAAGATAATGACGACTTTTTATTTACAATTTTGTAAGCACCTATGTAATCACCTGAGGTGGCTTGCTTGAGCTCCCATTGTTGATTATCGCCAAAATCATATGTTTCTTGTCGAACCGTTGCACCGTTGCTACTCGAGCTATCTTTAACGCTCGCCGCATAATCGGTGTTGGATGCTTGAATCGTCCAATAATGAGTGCTGGATTGGTAGTTTAAATAGAAGCGTTGCGAGTTTTTTCCTGCATTGTTTTCAATTGCTACATTTGCATTTTCTGAATCTGATTCTGCGGCAAGCAATAATTCAGAACCAACATTGACTATTTTATATATAGCACCGTCAACAGGTTGGTCTTTACAGTATTCTGCGGCTTGAATGTGTAGAGCTAAGGGAAACAGGCTGACACCTGTCACGAGGCTTGATATTATTTTTTTGGTTCGTAATCTATTCAAGTTTATATACTCCATGTATAAGTTCAATTGTGTAACCGAAGTTTTTATTTATAAGTGATGTTTTCGGTGTGAGTAATTTATCAAATACAAGCTTTTATTTTGAGATCTTGAACGCATATAAGAGTAAGTATGTGTGATTTATGCATGGTTTTTGATTATTTATAGTATGAAAATACTTATTATATAAATAGTGAGCAACCTTGTTTGCTCATATAAATGAAAGACAAAGTGAACGGGTTCATTTGAACACCAAGTGTGAGTTTTCATCTTACCTGTCAGGCGCATTATTTCATATAAAAATCAATATCTTATAATCGAGCTTGGTTGTTGGCGAAACTCGCTGGATAGATTCTTCCAGAAATTTTTTATACCTCACTTGGTGTTATGGCAGGTTGTTTGTGTTACCTCTTTATTTATTTCCTTACTAATTTCCAAGAGTTAATCTTTAAGTGATTGATTTATTGGTTTTATATTTTTTGAAATCAGTGGTCTTTTGTTTTTATTTTTTTTAAAACGTAACATCTTGCGCATAAATTATTAATTTTTATTCTTATTGGTTTTATAGAATATGGGTTAACCCTAAAGTGTTTAGACTATTTACTCTAACAACTGAGCGCGGAGGCGAACAGTATTTAACAACCCCCTTGATGAGTGGGCATTTATTAGTAGTCACTTTAAGTTATTTGCTTTTTATAGCTGTTTTGCTTGAGGCTTGGCTTTGATATGAGTGGATAAAGATTGTTTTATATTATTTCGTGTGATCTTAGTTTGTTTTATACAATAGCTGTCCATTAATACGTAGGGCCTTGGCTGTTTACGCTTTGTCGAAGGAGTCTCACTGTTTATTGTTCAATCAATGGTTGAAGCATCGATACGCGTCCCTAGAGTTTGTTGGCGCAGAGCCATCAGCTCAGCTCGCTTATATTTATCCGTGTAAGGCTCGGTTTCATCGATGAAAGCATGCTGCTGTTTCATCTCGCCATCATTGATCTTTAACTGCTTGCCAACCGTTTATTATCTTGTCTTTAGCTCTACCGTACACATTTTTAACTATTTTGTGCGGGTCTTATGGTTTTGGCTTAGAATTATATTTAGTTAAATGGGTCTGTAGTCTGATGATGGAATGGTTATTTTGATAAGTCTTCCCAGTGTGAAAAAGTGGCTGGTGACCCGATGCCCCAGTTTTTTCCGATAGCTTATTCGTTGTTTTGAATTAAGGGGGTTAATGAATATGACAAAATCTGTTTTCTTTTTTTTGCTGATGTGCTGGCTGACTTTACCTGTTTCTTTGTTGGCGCAAGCTCAGACTTTGCTTAGAGTTGCCTCCCCTGAGTTTCCGCCTTACGTCTATAAGCTTGAAAACGGAGAAGTTGGGGGAGTGGTCTCGGAAATCGTGGCCGAAGTATTTCAGAACATGGGCGTTGATTACAAGAATACCATCTATCCGTGGGCAAGAGCCTTGCGTATGCTCAAAGTTGGCCAAACGGATAGCCTTTATACGATTATGAAAAGCAAGGATAGAGAGGCGCTTTTTCATTACCCGGATGAACATCTCTTAGATGCCCAATGGGTGTTTTTTATCCGTAGAGCTGATGTTGGAAAACTTAAATTTGATTCTTTTGAAGATCTAAAGGGGAAACGAATTGGTTTAGTGATTGATGTTAGATACAGTGAAGCGCTCTGGGAATTTGTCAAAAAAGAAAATAATTATGAACTGGTCGCCGGGGAAGAATTAAATTTTAAAAAGTTGGTTGCAGGGCGGGTTGATTACATCATCAGCGATTATCTTACGGGAATGTTTTTAGCAAAGAAACGTGGTATTGAAAATAGTGTTGCAGCCCTTACTGCTAATCCCATCGACTCTACGCATTTCTATATCGCGTTTAATCAGCTAAATGTTGAGCGAACATTCGTGAAGCAGTTTTCTGATGAATTGAACAAATTTAAATCGGGTGCTCAGTATATGCAAATCCTGCAAAAATACAATATTCCCCAGTAAGCCTTTTGAGCGGAAATAGTGGGATCAAATTTGAGCTGCCAATCGAAATCTCGTTTAAGGTTTTAGTTTATTTCTGTTTTTTATAATTGCTGATCTTTCAGCCAAACCGCAGCTTCTAAGCGTGAGCGTAAGTTTAATTTCTTGAGTAAGTGTTTTACATGGACTTTCACGGTGGCATCAGTAATTCGTAGTTCTTGGGCAATCAGTTTGTTACTCATGCCTTTGGCGATCAGTATCAAAATTTGGGATTCTCGGCCAGTTAAGCTTTCCAGTAAGTTTTCATCTGGCTGTTGCTTGGGTTTGTGCCATGATTGGGCGAGAACTTTAGTCAGACGATCAGATAGGGCCAGCTTTCCCAATACCGCTTGTTTAATGTTTTCAACAATGTCTTCTGGTTCCATATCTTTGAGTAAGTAACCGTCGGCTCCATTTTCAATGGCGGCTAATACATCATCTTCGGCGTCAGATACAGTTAACATCACAATGCGAGCGGTGATGTGTTGTTCACGCATTAAACGAACGGTTTCTAAGCCATCCATACCTTGCATATTCAGGTCTAAAATAATTAAATCAGGATCATCGTGAAGTGCCCCGATGATGGCGTCCGAGCCATTGTTATACTCGCTCAGTACCACCAGATCATCTTCCATGGCAATCAGTTGCTGTAAGCCTTTACGAAATAGCGGGTGATCATCGACTAACATCACCGTTGCTGCATTTGTACTCACATTACACTCCTTGTCACAAGTTCATTCGGCTTAACGCTATTCAGGCAGATTAAGCATTTTTCTCGACTTTACTCAGATAATTTGGCAGGAAAGTTAGACCGACTTCGGTCCCCATCGTATCAGGGGAGCGGATGGTTAATTCGCCATGTAAGGAATGACAACGCTCCTGCATAATTTCTGTTCCATAATGGTTTAATTTTAGCGCCATCTCTTTGATACCAATTCCATTATCTTTGATCAACAATTCAATTGATTTATTTGACTTTTCAATCAACGATATGCTGACCAACGAGCCATGGGAGTGCTTGATGGCATTTTGTAAGGCTTCTTTGGTGATTTGTAAAATATGAATGGCTTCACTGGGCTCAAAAGGTACGTGCGTGCAGTCGTAGTCAAGGCGAATATCGATGTCACTGCGCTCTGCGAGGGTTTTGATGGTATCGGTCAGTGCTGCCTTTAAGCCACCATTGCCAATTTGCAAACGAAATGTCGTGAGCAGCTCGCGCAATTGTCGATAGGCTGAGCTGAGGCCTTCCTTAAGCTCTGCTACCGGTTTGCTCACCTGTTCTGGAACATCAACGTCTTGTAGGCCTTTTTCGATACGGGTGACTTGTATTTTTAAATAGGACAAGGATTGTGCTAATGAATCGTGCAGCTCGCGGGCGATGATCGACCGTTCGTCCAATAAGGCGATGCGTCGTTGTTGATTGAGTTGCTCGGTTAAGCTTAAGGCGATTGCGAATTGATCGACCAGGGAATGTAATAAATTCTGTTGCCAGTCTTCTAAGGGAGCACTGGGATCATCTGCTACGATAAGTTCGCCAAATTGGGTATTGTTCCGCTCGATGATAAAGGTGCTGATCGCTGTAGATTCAGAGTGCTGCTCTGGAGGGCTTTGGTGGTCAACAATAATATGTTGATAGGGCAACTGATAGTCATTGGCGAATAGTTTGAGCTCAATTTTTTTTCGTTCGCTCACTAAACATAATTCCTCAAGAATAGCGCGAAAAGCAAGCTGGCCGAGATGCGACTGATTTACCTGCTGAGCCACGTTATACAGAAAGGTTAAAATTTCATTGTTTCGACTCAACTGGATGGTTTTATTGTGGATCCGTTGTTCTAGGTCTCGATGGATTGCTTGAATACTGTCGTGAGCCTGATTGATGGTTTGCGACAACAGCCCCAATTCGTCTTCACGTTCAATATGACAGCGTTTACTCCAATCTCCCTTGGATGAGGCTTCGGCAACCGCAGTTAATGCCTTGAGTGGTTGTGCAATATGTCGATGAATCGAATACAAGGATAAACCAATCAGCAGCAAAGTAATCGACAGCATTACGGTTTGAATTATCTTCAGTAGAGCGAGGCGCTCTTCTAGTACTTGTTGATAGCCGTAAACCAGCTGGTCAATGTTCTCGACGAAGGATTCTAAGGTGGGCAAAAATCGCTCTAAGTCGAAATGTTGATCGGCATTGGCTAATTGCGGCTTGATCACGGTTTGCCAGCTGTGACGAATGGCTTGGTATTCTTGTTGTAGTTCGATTTCGTTAAAACGTATGAAATCCTTTTTAAGGACCGGGTCGCTAAATAAGGTTTCGAAACGTTGGATCAGAGCTTGTACTTTTTGCTGGTTTTGTTGATTGGGCGACTTTTGTAAGGTGGCGGCTTGGGTCGTGATCCGGTAGCTCATCATGCGCAGCGAGCCCGAGAGGTTGATGGCTTTTCCGTCATTCTCGCTGATTTGAGACATATACATCGAAGAAAAAATGCTGATGAATGCCATTAAAATCACGCTAATCATCATCGACGTAATTCGAAGTACAACGGAGCGACCAAATTTATGAAACACTAATGCAACCATAGCAATGTTTATTGTATTCTCTGTGATAAAAGTAAAAGCCCTTCGATAAGCGAGAGCACACTAGCGAATAAGGCCAGACATTTCCAAAACAATAACGGATTTCGTTTTAATAAAGGTCTATTTTCTGTTCGTTTAGATAGTGCCATATTAGGGCTATAAATATCAGTGATAAAATCCCCCAAGGCAGAGTAGCGCTGATTTGGCTGAGGAGAAGTGGCTTTTGCAAACGCTAAATCCACCCATAAGGGGATATCAGAACGGCTCTGTTGCATTGGCCGATAGGCCCATTTTATTTGTCTAGCATGTTGGATATTTTGTTGTGATGAGCTTTTAAAAGGCAGTTTCCCACATAACATTTCATAGCCGATCACGGCGACGGAAAATAGATCCGAGTAAATTGTGGCTTGGCCTGTATTTATGTATTCTGGTGCGGTGTAATTCACCGAACCCAAGGGGAGCGCTTGGTTTACTTCAGGCAAGGCTTCCAAGGCGCCTTTAACCTCGACCGTGCCAAAATCGATAATTTTTACCAAATTGCCGGGCATCAGCATAATGTTTTCTGGTTTTAGATCTCGATGAACCATATCGGCGCGCTGCAAAACCCGTAAAGCAGCAATCACTTCTTTCAATATTTCTCTGACGGTTTTTAAGGACGGACAAGGGTTATCAAGCATCCACTGGCGTAGCGTCACCCCTTCGATATATTCACAGATTTGGTAGAGATAGTCGCTGGTTGCGGGGCAAGGATACATCTTCATGATGCGAGGGTTTTGCAGTTGAGAAGCAATCCAATACTCGTTGGCGAATCGCTGGAGGGTCGCGCGCTCGTCTTGTGCATTCAGTGAAGGGACTTTAATGACTCGTTTTTGATTGGCAATCTTATCCATTGCCAGGTACAGATGGCTTCGACTGCCTTCGTAGAGCACTTTCAGTACTTGAAAATGGTCGATAACATGCCCTTCGCCTAGTGCTGGTGGGATGTTTCTAGCTAGTAGTATTTGTTGGTGCTCTAACAGATCATATTTGGTTAAGTTGAGTATTTCAAAAGCAATGCAGCTGGTATTATCGCTGCTGCCTCGTTCCAGCGCCGCCTGACATATTTGCTCGCTGAGACGGGTTATTGGCAGTGACTGGCAAAGTAACTGCTGTAATTGGTCATCTGGAATAAATTCGTGAACCCCATCGGTGGTTAGCACAAATCGATCGCCTGCTTGAAGTAAACAGCTTTGATAGTCGATTTCTAGGTGCTCATCCATTCCCAAGGCGCGTGTTAATACTCCGTTTGTGCCACTGCCTATCCGTTGATGATCTCGAGTCAGCAAGGTTAGTTGCTGATCTCTATATCGATAAATTCGGCTATCTCCTACGTGAAATAGGTGGGCGGTATTTGATTTAAAAATAATGGCGCTGAATGTGGTGATCATGCCATTGTGTTGTAGATGGGGTTTTCCTTGTGAAAAGAGCCAATAATTTAGGGGATTGAGAATTTTCATCACCGCATGTTTCACACTCCAACTAACTGGTGTTGAATAGTAGTCGCTGACAAATTGAGTGACCGCAGTATGGCTCGCGCGCTGCCCTTGTTCACTGCAACTCACGCCATCAGCGATGCATCCAAGAATGCCCTTATAGGTGAGTTCATCGCTGCTTAATGGCGATTTGACGATAAATGCATCTTGGTTTTGATCGCGGCCCCCTTGGCAGGAGTGACCGGAAAAACTTATCCAATTCGCTCCTTCGGCGCCCAACATTCGCTGTATTCCTGACTCACTCTGGTTCATAAATTGGCTCGTAGATAAAAGCTCGATGGGTTTGCCATTCGAGCTTTGAGTGTTTTATATCAATCGCTTGGCGATGATGTCGCAATATTTAGTTGGAGACATCGATTAAAGTGACACTGCCATCATCGTTTACTTCAGCGATTTTACCGTTTGGCTCTTCCATAAACATTAGTGCGATAAAGCCGACGACCGCGGTACATGCGATGACATAAAAGAAAGTCTGATATTCCACAAACGAAAGAATGGTTAAATAGACTACCGCTCCCACATTACCATAAGCCCCGGTCATGCCAGCAATTTGTCCAGTCATACGACGTTTAATCAAGGGCACCGTGGCAAATACCGCGCCTTCACCAGCTTGTACGAAGAATGAGCACGCCATGGCAGCGGCAACGGCTAACCATAGAGGCCACTGGGCATTGACATTTCCCATCAGAAAATAACCCACTGCTAATCCGGCTGTTAAAATCAGCAGGGTAAGCTTGCGACCAAATTTATCGGAAATTAAGCCGCCGCCGGGTCGCGACATTAAATTCATGAAGGCATACGCTGAGGCAACCATCCCGGCGACCACTGGCGACAGTTCGAAGGTTTCAGAGAAAAATAATGGCAACATAGAAATCACCGCAAGCTCAGAACCAAAGGTGGCGAAGTACAGTAAGTTTAATACTGCCACTTGTTTAAATTTGTATTGATGGATCGCTTCAACAGGTTCCACAAATACCGATTTATTTACCTTCCATACCTGATGAGCATCGAGGACATAAAGCCCAATTAAACCCATATAGATTGAGTTGACGACCCATTGCTCTAGCATCCCCACACCACCCGGAGATAATTTCCATGCCAGTAAAGCAAGCACCGCATACATCGGTACTTTCATGGCGAGTAACAGGAAGAAATCACCTTTGGATGTCACTTCCATGGCCGACAGGTGTTTTGGTTTGAAATAGGTCGCCCCTTTAGGGGTATCGCTAACGTTAAAGAAGAATACAAACGAGAACAACAAACTCATTAAACCAGTAATGGCAATGGCATAACGCCAACCGTCATCTCCACCCAAAATTAGCGCTAGTGTTGGCAATGTAAACGCCGCAGCGGCAGAGCCGAAGTTCCCCCAGCCCCCATAAATACCTTCAGCCATCCCTAGTTGGTGGTGAGGAAACCACTCAGAAACAAGGCGGATCCCAATCACAAATCCAGCACCGATGAAGCCCAATAAGAAGCGAGCAATTGCCGCTTGAATAAATGAGTCGGCAAAAGCAAACATAAAGCAGGGGATGGAACAAATGGCTAATAGGGCCGAATAAACGATGCGAGGCCCAAATCGGTCAGTAAACATGCCTATCAGGACTCGGGCGGGGATGGTTAACGCCACATTTAGAATTAGTAAAGTTTTGACTTCTTCCGTTGATAATCCCAGCGAGACTTTTACCGCTTGCAGCAAAGGTGCAAAGTTAAACCAAACTACGAAAGTAATAAAAAATGCCATCCAGCTGAGATGGAGGGTTTTCATTTTTCCTTGAAAGGAAAGGAGTGAAATTTTTGTGCTATCCATAATATTTCCCTATATAACTAGTATTTTTTAGAACGCGACATCCCGCCCATAACTGAAGCCTGGGTAAGCTTGTTCAGTTTGTTACGGGGGATGAGGCTGTCTCGTCTATTGTTTGATTTCGATAGAACCTTGATTGATTCGAACTTGATAGGTGTGTAGTTGAATTTCTGGTTGTTCCAGACACTCTCCGGTGTGCAGATCAAAGTGCTGTTTGTATAGGGGGGACGCGACACACAGGCGATCGTTGATGGTGCCAATGATGCCGCGGGAAAGTACGTTAGCTTTCCCAAAGGGATCGAAGTTGGCAATCGCGTGTACACTGTTGGTTCGGTTGCTGAGAAAGATCGCAACCTGATTATCGCCAACTTTAGCGCATACACCGGTGTTGGGCGCAATATCTTCGCTCTTACAAATAGTGAGCCAGTTATCCATGGCATATTCTCCTCAGGGCTGGTGGTATTAGTTAACGGTGGCAACGTCAATTGCTAATTGGTTTATCTTGATATCAGGACATTTCTGCTGGCGAATACTGATAAAGCGCTGGTTTTCATCCCGCTCGTCGCTGTTAATGAAGTGATTAAAACGTTTTAATTTGTCGGGTGACTCAAGGGTGGTTTTCCATTCACACTGATATTGACTGATGGTGGCGGCCATGGCCTGTTCTAATTCGGCGTTCAGGCCGAGTTTATCTTCGATAATCACTTGCTTGAGGTAGTCGATGCCGCCTTCTAGATTTTCTAACCAGACAGAGGTTCTTTGGAGTCGATCGGCGGTGCGTATGTAGAACATCAACAGGCGATCGACATATTGGATCAGCGTGGCATCATCCAAATCAGTCGCAAAAAGATCAGCATGCCGGGGGCGCATGCCGCCGTTGCCGCAGACGTATAAATTCCAGCCTTGGTCTGTGGCGATGATGCCAATGTCTTTGGATTGTGCTTCGGCACATTCCCGGGTGCAACCCGAGACGGCAAATTTTAATTTATGCGGAGAGCGTAAGCCTTTATAACGGTTTTCCAGATCAATGGCGAAGCCCAGGCTATCTTGCACACCATAACGACACCAGCTGTTCCCCACGCAAGATTTAACCGTTCGTAAGGATTTGCCATAGGCATGACCCGTTTCAAAACCGGCATCCACTAGACGCTGCCAGATTTGCGGCAAGTCGTTGAGTTGAGCGCCAAATAAATCGATGCGCTGGCCACCGGTGATTTTGGTGTAAAGCTGAAACTCGCAGGCCACCTGACCAATGACAATTAGTTTTTCGGGAGTGATTTCTCCGCCAGGTATTCTTGGCACCACTGAATAGCTCCCGTCTTTTTGCATATTGCCCAGGTAGATATCGTTGGTATCCTGTAGCTCGATATGCTGATCCTGCAAAATATACTCATTCCAGTAGGAGGCGAGGATAGAGCCCGCCGTGGGTTTGCAGATCTCACAACCTAAGCCTGAACCGTAGCTTGTGAGCAATTGCTCAAAGGTTTTGATTTGATTGACCCGAATCAGATCACTCAGTTCCTGGCGAGAATAGGCGAAGTGTTCGCAAATGTGGTTGTTCACTTCAACTCCTGATTTTGCCAGTTCGCTGTCTAAGACTTGCTTGGCCAGCGCGCTGCAGCCGCCACATCCGGTGGAGGCATTGGTCATTTCTTTGAGCGCAGCCATCGAACTACAGCCTGCAGCAACCGCCTGTTTGATGTGGCCTTTGCTTACGTCGAAGCAGGAGCAAATCACCGCACTGTCGGGCAGCGCATCAACACCTAAGCCTGGCGACTGATCTTCGGCAACATTGGGCAGGATCAGTACCGATGGATTTTCCGGCAGTGCCAAATTATTTTGCTGTAGTTGTAAAATATTGCCGTAGGCTTGAGTATCGCCAACCAGCACTGCGCCAATAATTTTTTGTTTATCTGCCGAGACAATCAGTCGCTTGTAGACTTGTTCAATATCGTCTTTGTAGGTATAGGAGAGCGCCCCTTGCGTTGCGCCATGCACCTCGCCAATGCTGGCCACATCGATCCCCAGTAACTTCAATTTGGTGCTCATGTCGGCACCGGTAAATTCCATGGGCTCGCGCTGACCGAGCAGATGCTGGGCCGCCACCTTGGCCATTTGGTAGCCGGGTGCTACCAGACCAAAGATTCGCTGCTGCCATAGGGCACATTCGCCAATGGCGTAGATATCCTCGAAATTGGTTTGGCAGAAATTGTTAATCACGATACCGCCACGGGGACCAATCTGAATATCGGCATTTTTGGCCAAGCCATCTTGAGGACGGATCCCCGCGGAGAATACGATCATATCGGTTTCGAGATAAGAGCCATCGGCAAAATTCATGCGGTAGCGAGACTGTTCGCCGTCAACGATTTCGGTGGTGGCTTTATCGGTATGTACCTGCACGCCTAATGCTTCGATTTTATGGCGCAGCAAGTCGCCCCCATCCTGATCGAGTTGTACTGCCATCAAGCGCGGGGCAAATTCTACCACGTGAGTCTCTAATGCCAGATTTTTGATGGCATTGGCGGCTTCCAGCCCCAACAATCCACCGCCGATAATCACGCCGGACTTGCAGGACTGACTCGCCAAAGCGATGGCATCGAGGTCTTCGAGAGTACGATAGACATAACAATGCTCCCGATCATGACCGGGAATAGCCGGTACAAACGGATAGGAGCCGGTTGCCAATATCAGCTTGTCGTAGGACTCTTCGCGTCCCGAGGCGGTTTGGATAGTTTTATTGCCGGGGTGAATCGCAGTGACTTTTTCATTTAGCAGATAATTGACCCCGTGCTGTTGATAATAGCCTTCGCTGGTTAAGGCCAGATCCTCCGCAGATTTTCCGGAAAAATAGGCGGTTAACTGGACCCGGTCGTAAGCCAGGCGCGGTTCTTCCGAGAAGGTCAGGATCTCCAGATCTTCGGCTTGGCTTTGCAGCAGCAGATCAATAAATTTGTGACCAACCATTCCGTTGCCAACCACGATGATTTTTTGCTTATTCATGATGCAAATTCCTTTTTAATTAAATCGACTCATTGACCCGAGGTTTAGGCGATTAACGAGAGTTGTTGTGTTGCTGGGCTGGAAAACTGGAGAAGATGGTCTTGTTCCAGAGTTGCTAATTGCGAAGCAAGCGTCACCACTTTGCCAATTACAATCAGCGCAGGAGACTTTAGCTGATGTTTGCTGGCGAGGTTTTCCAAGCCATCTAATTGACCGATAAACTGTCTTTGTTTGGCGGTGCAGCCATTTTCAATGATGGCGACCGGCGTGGCCGGATCCATGTCGTAGCGCATTAATTGAGATTGGATCAGCCTGACTTTGCTTAATCCCATATAGATAACCAGGGTTTGCTTCAATTGTGCTAGCGCTTGCCAGTTCACATCGAGTGACTGTTCGGCATGCGCAGTTATAAAGCTGCAGCCTTGCGCAAGGCCTCGGTGGGTGAGGGGAATGTTGGCGTAAGTTGAGCAGCCAGAAGCAGCGGTAATGCCCGGCACCACATTCACTTGAATACCGTGTCTGGCAAGATAGAGCATTTCTTCACTGCCGCGGCCAAACACCAAAGCATCTCCGCCTTTGAGGCGACATACCCGGTAACCTCTTTGGGCATAATCGCGGAGAAGACGGTTGATTTGATCCTGCTGATAGCTGTGCTTGCCTTTGGCTTTGCCGACGCAGATTTGTTCTGCCCCAGCGGGGAACAGCGTTTGTATTTCCTGACTGACCAGCTTGTCATAGACAATCACATCGGCAGCCTGAATGGTTTTGAGTGCCTTTAGCGTCAGTAGCTCCGGATCGCCCGGGCCTGCGCCGACTAAAGAAACCACACCATAAAGTGATTGATTGACATGCATTGCGGCCACCACTGCGTTTTATAAAATTCATATTTCACTCAACGCAATATGAGTGCCAAGGCTAGCTATATGTTCGTTTTGCTTTATATTTATTGTTGTTTATCAATTATTTATATTATTTACTTTTGAATTTTCAGCTTTGAGTGTGAAGCTTGGGTTTTTCAAATAATAATGATTATGGGCATTTAAGGTGCGATGATTATTTATAATCGACCAAACTACAACTAAATAGGTAGATGGCAGGTCCTTATGCAGCTACCACTTTAGTGGTAGTTGTTAATTCAAGGTGCTGATTAAAAACATCTTTAATTTGTTTTTTGTTGTTTTCATTGATTTGGAATGGTATTTGCTCTAATTCTCTCTAATGTTGGTCTTTGAGGTTACTTATGAGAGACGTGGAAGGATGGATAAAAACCACCTGTGCCTATTGTGGTGTGGGTTGTGGTGTAGAGGCAAGAGTGCTCGCCAGTGGTCGTTTAGAGATCAGAGGAGACCAACAGCACCCGGCAAATTTTGGGAAATTGTGTACCAAGGGCATCGCGCTTGGCGATACGGTGATTCACGATGGGCGATTAATGTCGCCGCAACTGAAGCAGCCTGATGGCTTTGTGGACATCGACTGGGAGCATGCCTTAAATCGGGTTGCAGAGCAGTTTAGCCAAATCATTGGTGAGCACGGCCCCGATGCCGTGGCATTTTACGTCTCTGGGCAGCTATTAACTGAAGACTATTATGTGGCGAATAAACTGATCAAGGGTTTTCTGGGAACCGCAAATATCGATAGTAACTCCCGTTTATGTATGGCCTCGGCGGTGGTGGGGCAGAAACGGGCATTTGGCATGGATACGGTTGCGGTGTGCTATCAGGATATCGAGCAAGCCGAGCTGGTTATTTTAGTTGGGTCTAATCTGGCGTGGTGCCATCCGGTGTTATTTCAGCGATTAATTGTGGCGAAACAGAACAATGCAGCGCTTCAAGTCATTGTGATCGATCCCCGCAACAACGAATCTTGCGATATTGCCGATCTGCATCTTGCGATTGCACCGGGAAGCGATGTGGTACTGTTTAATCAATTATTGGCTTATCTGGCGGCGCAGGGTGAGCTTGATCAGGACTTTATTGCCCAACATACTCAGCACTTTGAGCAGGCTTATGCCTCGGCCAGCAGTGATGCTCAGGCGGTGCATGACATTGGCCTCAGTGAAGCCGAATGTCAGGCATTTTTTGAGGCTTTTGCTCGCACCGAGCGGGTGCTTACCATTTATTCTCAAGGGGTGAATCAGTCTTCGCAGGGCTCTGACAAAGTTAATAGTATTATTAACTGTCATTTAGCCACCGGGAAAATTGGTAAACCCGGCTGCGGGCCGTTTTCCATCACTGGCCAGCCCAATGCCATGGGGGGCAGGGAAGTTGGGGCTTTAGCCAATACCTTAGCCGCGCATATGGAGTTTAATCCGCTGGATATTGAGCGGGTTGCCAGCTTTTGGCAGGCCGAGCACATGGCCACCGAGCCGGGACTAAAAGCGCTGGATATGTTTGAGGCCATCGCTGCCGGCAAAATCAAAGCGCTGTGGATCATGGCGACCAATCCAGTGGTGAGTTTGCCCGATAGCAGTAAAATTAAACGGGCCCTTGAAAAATGCCCCTTTGTCGTCGTCTCCGATTGCATCGAAAAAACCGCAACGACGCAGTTTGCCGATGTATTACTGCCGGCGCAGGGCTGGAGTGAAAAGTCGGGAACGGTCACTAACTCGGAACGTCGGATCTCTCGCCAGCGGCGTTTATTAGCCAGCCCGGGGCAGGCCAAACCCGACTGGTGGATTATTTCACAGGTGGCGCAGAGGATGGGGTTTAAAGAACAATTTAGCTACGCCCATGAAGGGGCGGTATTTAAAGAGCATGCGGCGCTCACCGCGCTGGATAATCAAGGTTTTGCAAGAGACTTAAATCTGGCAGGTTTGAGTCATCTTAGCGGCAGCGAATACCAGCAGTTACTGCCGCAACAATGGCCGGTGTTGAAACAGCAACGCTCCGTGAGTCATCAGCGGCTGTTTGAAGATGGCAGGTTTTATACTCCCAATCGAAAAGCTAACTTTGTAGCGGTGACTTATCGCGCGCCATCAATTCAAGTCTGCGCAGATTTCCCGCTGATTTTGAATACCGGACGAACTCGCGATCATTGGCATACCATGACTCGAACCGGTTTGTCTGCGCGACTGGCCACACATATGCCAGAGCCTTATCTGCTGGTGCATCCCGATACGGCGAAAAAATATGCAGTAACACATGGGCTGTTGGCAAAAGTGAGTAATCGCCATGGCGATTGTATGAGCCGAGTGATTGAAACGACATCGATGCGGCGCGATGAAGTTTTTGTGCCGATCCACTGGAATGAACTGACCGCGTCGAACAGCAAGCCGGGGGGCTTGATTGACGCAAGAGCGGATCGCTTGTCGGGGCAGCCGGAGTTTAAATTTACGCCGGTTAAAATTGCCGACTGTCCGATGAGCAGCTTTGCGCTGTTGTTGGTTCGAGAGCCTGTCGAACTTGGCCAGATTGACTATTGGGTGAGACGAAAAACCACAGGTGCTTATCTGTATCAAATCGAGAGTCAACAAAGCCTGCAACGGCTCGATGAACGCATTCATCTTGCGCTCACGACAGCGCGCAGCAGAACCATTCAGGCGGCCAGCGCAAACCATCGGCTCTGCGCGGCAATCGATAACAACCAGCTTAGCTGGCTTTACCTGGCCGCCAATCAAGGGATCGCAGAACCCACCATGCAGCAGGTGATGGCATGGTTCGCCGAGGACAAGCCGCTGGCGGAGCTTGAGCAAGACATGATGGCACTGGCTCAATGAGTGGCCGCTGAAGCGCAGCGGTGTGCTATTTGCGTAAGCTGCAACAAGTTAAGCTTGCCAAAAGTACTTCAGCAGCCGCCACGTTTTATCCGTTACCGGCTCACCTTTGTCAACGGCAGTGGGGCCGCTGATTTCACACAACGGATCGCGAAGTGACTCTGGATATCCTTCACATGGGGGAGTCCTTGCAGGCGTTTTAAAATACCTTCGTAATCATTTAAATCAATCGCCACAACTTCCAGACTATAATCGGCGGTGCCTGAAACCAGATGGGCGCTAACGATGTCTTGCATGTCGATCATCGCCGTTTCAAAAGCCGTATGGGCGCTAACTTCATGGGTGTTCAGTCGTACCTCTACAAAAATAGTCATCGAGAAGCCCGCTTTTTGCCGATCAACGCGCGCGTGGTAGCCCTGAATCACGCCACTTTGCTCTAATTGTTTTACGCGTCGCAGACACGGCGAGGGCGATAAACAAATCTGCTCCGAGAGGGCGACATTGGTGAGGCGTCCATCGTCTTGCAGTCGGGATAAGATCTCGATGTCTGTTTTGTTCATTTTGGCATACTATTAATATTAGGAAGGGTAATTTGGCATAGTATAGCAATTTATTCAAAATTTGGGTTGGATATTGCAAGGACATGCTCACCATATTGGCTGGATAATAGACTTTCGGTACGCCATAAGGAAAGCGTTATGTCTGATACTTGCAGCTCCAACACCGCCCCCCACTATAAACAGTATGCCACTGGCGGGGCGTTTCGTTATGGTTTACTCGCCGCTCTGGTGAGTATTTCTATTTGGGCTTTCTGGCTGGTGAGCATGCGGGCCGGGGTGACCAATTCTTTAGGCTTTTTTGACCTTGGCTTGTTGCGTTATTCGCCGCCAGCGCTGTTGCTGCTGCCTATTTTATGGCGCTCGAGAGCCTTACTGAAAGGTGTTTCGCCAACGCTGTTATTGGGGATAGTTGCCGGTGCGGGCGTGCCATTTTTCTATTTGAGCGCCACCGGTCTTAAGTACGCTCCAGCCTCCCATGCCGGTTTATTAATTTTGGGGGCTTATCCGCTATTTGTGACTTTATTGGCGGTGGTTTTTTATCAAGAAAGGGTGAGCATTCAACGTAAAATCGGTCTCTGCCTAGTGACTCTGGGCGTCGTGGTCCTCTTTAGCTTATCTTTGCTCACGGCCCCTGCTGGAACTTGGATTGGCGACTTATTGTTGCTTGCCGCGAGTCTTTTTTGGGCGATTTATACGGTGAGTTTACGGATAGCTGGCCTGCCGCCGCTGGTTTCTACGGCTTTGATGGGACTGGTTTCGGTGCTGGTTTTGCTGTTGTTATGGTCGACTGGTTTGGTGTCTAGTCAGTTAGTGGACTCGCCATGGCAGATGTTAGCGTGGCAGTTTTTGGTGCAAAGCTTATTGGTCGGTTTGCTCACGGGTTTTAGTTATGGCTTTGCCATTCAACGCTTGGGAGCCGAAAACATGGCCGCGATTGGTGCCTTTACCCCTGTTTTAGCGGCCTTGATAGCGGTTCCTGTTTTGGGCGAAATGATCGAGGTTTATTCCATCGTGGGGCTGCTATTGGTGAGCGCTGGAGTACTGATTGCCAGTGGTATTTTTAGCAAGCGGCAGTGAGTCCCGCCCGGCTGATCATTGTTCGCTGAAGATTTGCATTAGCCTTCGCTGGCTAGACGGTAATCGCAAATAATTTTTTAAAAGCTTGCCGGCCTGTTTTCGAGATGTTCACCATTCGATATTCGCTGACGCGAATCAGCCAGCCGTGATTCTCGAAGCAGCTGAAGAGTTCTGCGCCCAGGTGGCCGCCAAGGTGGTATTTCCTCTCGCTCCAGTCTAAACAAGGACAACAGTATTTACGCTTGGTTTTTGGCTGGAGGTTTAGCCCAAGATCTGCAAATTTTTGCTTTCCCAAGGGGCTTAAGTGTTGCCCATCTTTCTCTATCCACTGATTGCTGAGCAGCGCATCATAAATATTGACCGCCAGTTCACCAGCGAGGTGGTCGTAACAGGTTCTGGCCTGCTTTAATTCAATTGGCGTTCGACTTTTGGGCGGTTCGATTCTTTTCCAGGAGACGCCCATCAGCGTTTCAACCAGATTGGCGACATCCGCACCCGCGAGGCGGTAATAGCGATGCCGCCCTTGAGACAGGCAGCTAATCAATGCTTCCTTGAGCAGTCGAGCAAGATGAGCACTCGTGGTGGAGGGCGCAATATCTGCTATCACGCTCAGCTCAGTAGCGGTCCAGGCCCGACCATCCATTAAGGCGCAAATAATTTTGACTCTCGAGACATCCGATAGGGCAGCAGCAAGTGCTGCCATTGAGACGGGTTGAATATTATCTTCAACATTTTGCTGAGAAAGATGCGGGTGGCTGCTCAAGCGTTGACGGTCCATTGTTTGGTGGCTTGTTCGGCCAGCTTAAAATTATCTGTAATCAGGATCAAGCGGTTGGCATGATCGCTGTACTGGGTCACAATATTTACCCCAATATTGGCGAGGCTTGCTGCAATTTCACCCAGCTCTCCGGGGCGCTCTTGTTTTAGTTTTCTGATCAGTGGTTTACAAACGCCGATGACTTGCAAGTCGTGACTTTGTAATACTTGTTTTGCCTTCTCGCCATCTTCCACCAGAAAATGAGCATGGCTTTGACCCGCGCTGGAAAATACCCCGCCGCCTTCAAGGCCCACGCCATGGCTGCCAAGCAGACTTGCTAATGCCGCCAGTTGTCCGGGCTGATTTTTTAAACAGACATGAATATCATACATTGTGCTTTCCTTTGGTGTTTGATGAATCATCTTTAATCACTTCGGCAACTCGGATCTGATAAAAAGAAAAAATCGACTGATAGCCCTCGGTTTGCGCCGATTGGTGCTGCATATTTGTTTTCCATTGGCGAATCGATTCTGCATCGCGCCACCAGGATAGGGATAGAAATTTCTCTGGGTCCGCGAGGCTGGTGAAACGCTCTACAGAAATAAATCCATCTATATCAGAGAGTAAGGGTTTTAGCTCTGCCGACAGCTGAAAGTAACGCTGTTGTTGTTCTGGCTTGGCTTTGGCTTCAAAAATTACGGCAATCATTGGGTCGCTCATCAATTGTGTGTGAATGCCGGGTACTATAATCGGTTTGCCGAGGCTTGCTTCGTTAGGTAGCGAAATATGCACGCCCGGATGCATGGGTCGCGGTGATGGCAGATTTGGGGGCGGCACTAAATTGATGGATGTTTGCCGATGAAGCGACCTGCTCCCCGAGTCATTCGTAAGCAAGGATAGTGTTCCGCCTTGCTTGCATATCGATGTTTATTGAATGGCATGAGATTGATTGACCGTCGCTTGAATTTCCTTTTTGAGCCAATGCTGCAGCAGCTTAAAGCGTTTGCTTTGCGCAAAACTAGCCGAACAAACCAGCCAGTAACTGGACTCGATGTTCACTGAAGGGCCAAGTGTTTTTAGAAAACCCGCCTTCAGGTCATTTTCTATCAGTAATGTTCTGCCCAGACCAATCCCCATACCACTAACCGCGGCCTGAATCATTAGGTCGGCCCGATCAAATTGATGTTTGCAGGTGAAGGGTTCGATGAGAGAGCCGGTTTTTTCGAAGTAGTTTTGCCAGTGATAACCAGTATTGTCTTTGGCCCCTCGTCGGTCTGACAATAGTGACATTTTTTGCTCGAGTAAGGCTTGTTCGCTTTGGTCTACGACACCGTTGAGGAAGCGAGGACTGACCACGGCTTGTATTTTGCAGTGAGTCAGGTGAATTGCATGTAAGCCGGGGTAGGGGCCGACGCCGAATCTGATGGCTGCGTCGGTATCATCATGACGAAAGTCAGTCAAATCGTCTTTCACTTCAAGCGATATTGATAGTCCCTCTGAGCTTGCATTTGGCAAAATTGGGATCGCCCATTTCATGGCGAGAGAAGAAGGTAAAGAAAGTCTAATCTGGTCAGCGCTTTGGTTTTTTTCGAGCTTATCTAATGCGGGTTGCCAGACCGACATGGACTGTCGTGCTGCTTCACAGAGTATTTTTCCTGCCGCTGTCAGACGAAGATTTTTGGTGCTGCGCTCGAAAAGGGTGAGCCCAAGTTTTTCTTCCAATGCCCGGACTCTATGGCTGATTGCAGACTGTTGTACATTGAGCCGCTCGGCAGCCTTGGTAAAGTTTAGCTCGTCAACGATCGCCGCGAGTAAGGGGGCCGCCTGGCTTAATCGATTGACGGTCTCTTTGTCGGTTTCGTCCGTGAATTTATTCATGAATTTATCTCATGCCTTTATGAGTGTCTTTAAGGATATCTTTGGTTTTATTATAAGCACTAACAATTTATAGATACGATAAAATAGGATTTTTATATGAATAGATCTCATGTTATGGCTAGAAAAATACCAGCAAAAATTGTGAATGGTTTTGTCGTTGAAGGCTGTGGTGGCAATCCTGCGGGGCTGGTTCTGGACGCCGATGGCTTGAGTGAACGTGACATGTTAGATATTGCGTCTCAAATCGGCTTGTCTGAGACCGCGTTTGTCTCTCAGTCGAATACTGCAGCGTTCAAGCTTGACTTTTTCACGCCTAATCGCCGTATTGCTCATTGTGGTCATGCAACTATCGCAACATTTTCTTACTTAGCTGAAACAGGCAGGATTACGCAAGGAGAGTCGAGTAAAGAAACCGTGGATGGTTCGCGTAAGATTATGATCAAAAATGGGGCTGCCTACATGGAACAGGTGGCACCCACTTATCTGAACCATCGGGATTGGAACCCTAAGGGGGTGACGCTTGAGGACGTTCTTGATTCATTGGGCTTGGATGCCGCCGATTTGGATCCGCGTATTGAGCCTATGGTTGTGAATACGGGCAACAGTTTTGCTATGGTCGGGGTGTCAGAGGGAGCTAGACTGGCTCTGCTAAGCCCAGACTTTGCCAAAATTTCTGAGATTAGCGAGAGGCTTGAGCTTATTGGTTATTATGTTTTTACCACTGATGCTGCAGCCACCACTAAAGATGCGACGACCCGGATGTTCGCGCCGCGCTTTGCGATTAACGAAGAGTCGGCAACAGGAATGGCAGCGGGACCTTTAGCTTGTCTATTGCATGATTATCTCGGGCTTAAGCAATCTTCAATCACCATCGAGCAAGGGAAGTACATGCAGCCTGCGTCTCTGAGTCAGATTTCAGTAGAGCTTATTGTTGCAAGGGATGGACAAATCCAGGGCTTGATGGCTGGCGGTTATGGCAAGTTGATGAAGCAAGTGGATGTTTTGTTATAGTGACATTTTATTTACAGGGACCACTGGCGCGATTGCATCGGTATTCGCATCAAGGGGCAAGCCAATGGCTTGTCTCCAGATCAATAAAATGTCGATGACTTGGCTCTGAATAAGCTGAAATTTTGGGTTCAGGAGATCCTAGAAAAGTCCGCTAAAAGAGCATGCTACGCTCAAATATGTAAGCGACAGATATGACATACAGCGATTTTTCCCGGATCGCTAGCATTTAAAGTGGCGGCTTTGAGTCATGGATTTATTTTCAATAATACTTTGTTTGTCAATAAGGCCTTGAATGCAAAGCTAGGAGCGGGTATACATACCAGCATCAATGACTCAGATGCTTATACAGATTTGAGCTTGTTAAAGTCACTCGGCTCGGTAGGTATCAATAGTGCTTATGGATAAGCAGAAACTGTTTGAATTATCACACCAGTTAACCGAAGTACAAAAGGATGAAGATTTTCAAGATTGGTTTAGCGCTTTGAAAAACGAAATATCTTTTGATTTTAGTATATTAGGTTCATTGTCTAAGGAAAGCGCTAGTGCGCCCGTTTGCTTTGGTTTTTCACAGCAGCATTTTGTTCGCTGCTTTAGCGCTCGGTCACTGGCCAGCGATCCCTTATTTTCTGCCGCACGCACTCACTCGCGCAGTATTTCGGTATTGATGGATCCCATCGTCCATCCTGATTATGGTAAACGTTTGGTTATCTCAGGTCGTCAAGGGAAAGAGAGCAGCATGTTCTTATTGTCATTTGGTGAGCGGCAACCATCGAGTGACGAAATAAATGCGCTTTACCTGTTAAGCCCGCATCTTAATATGGTACGCCAGAGTATTTGCGAAAATAAGGCGCGTGAAGTGGCGTCAAAGCCGAGCTTGATGACTCAGCGAGAACAGGAGTTATTGCCTTGGTTAAAAATGGGGAAGAGTAACTGGGAAATCAGTCGATTACTTAATATCAGTGAGAGAACGGTAAAGTATCATTTGCAGAACATCTATAAAAAGCTGGGTACCCATAATCGGACACATGCGGTTGCCAAGGCAATTGAGCAAGGCTGGTGTGACGGATAAAATAAGCTGCTGCTAATGTGGCTTGAATCCTGACAGTCTATTTTTCCAGATAAACATGTTTGATGATGCTGTGCGGTATGCCGTTTTCAGAATGACGCAAATTCTGCTCAATTATTGTTGCAAGGAAAAACTACGCCCCGCCTTTCGCTGAACGCTTTAGATAGTTCTTATTGTCGATTTTTTATGCTTCTCCATTGTTTGTGTCGCTTGCATTCTGGCGAGGCGGCTTGGTCTCAATGAATCATCGGTGCTGCAAGCAATGTCATCAAAAGTAGCGGGCCGCTCGGTGAGCGAGCCCTTACTTTTTAGTTCGGTACTATCCCAAAGGTAGCCCGATTGCCTGCTCATTTGACTCGATTGGCCGGTTTTTAGCGCTGGTTATTTTTAGCATTGCAGGGACCAGCAGCAGATCGAGGACCAATGCTATTAAGATGGTAATGGCGGTCATGAGTCCCATATCTGCATTCATCTTGAAGCTGCTGCAGGCGAGGACCAAGAAACCAAGACTCAGCACCAGGCTGGTGCCGATGATGGCGAGCCCGGTATGTTTGACCGAGGATTGAATCGCTTCTTGTTCTGAATATCCCGACTTGCGGAGTGTATTGTAGCGGTACAGGAGGTGAATGGTATCGTCGACCACTATCCCCAAGGTCATACTGGCAATGACCGATAAACTCAAGCCAACTTCTCCAACCATCATTCCCCAGGCGCCAAAAGCAATCGAGGCGGGAAGAATATTCGGTAAGATACTGATAAGGCCGAGTCGGACCGAACGCAGCATGATGCCGATCAGCAGGGAAATGAGTACTAAGGCGGCCACAGAAGCAGTGAGCATACTGATATTATTGCGGTAGCCAATATGGGCAAACATGATGTCTGCGCTAACACCCGGGCTGATACTGCTTGCATTAAAATGTTCTAAGAGCTGTTTTCTCAGATTGGATTCTAGCACGACCAGTTGATTCGAAGACATCTTTTTGGCCGTGATGATGATCCGTAACTCTTTTTTATCTAATGCGACCTGATTACTCAGGTTGAGTCCGTAAGGGAGCGACATGTCGTAAAGTAGCAGCGTTTGTGCAGACAGTTGCGGATCCTGTGGCAAAACATAGTAACTGGGATCATCATTATGCAGACTGCTATTGAGCCGTTTCATGATGTCGGTGAGTGACTGGACGTGATAGACGCCATCGGTATCACGGGCCGAGGTGACAAAGGCATCCAGTTTTTGCAAGAAGTTGGGTGAGGTGACCGTTTCGCCGCCTTCGGGGCGGAGCGCAAATTGAATACTGGCGACGCCTGTGAGCTTGGCGTAGGTGAAATCATTGGCTTGTCGAACCGCATAACTCTCATCGAAGTACTCGAACAGAGTATCGTCGATTTTATTGCGGACCAGGTTGGCGGCAATCACTAAACTGAAAATTAACACCGCTGCAATTTTTAATGCCGGATTTTTGATTGTCCAGCGGGCCAGTTTTGTTAAGGGCCTGCTTAACCATTGTTGCTGATGTGCTGGGGGCCTGCGCAAGGGGAGAACGACCAGTAAGGCTGGGGCGAAGTACAGGGTGAGCAGCATAGCGGCAAAAACGCCCATGGCGGTGATGTTGCCAAGGTCATTAAACGGTGGTGAATCGCTGAAGTTCATCGACAGGAAGCCAACGGCAGTTGTTAAGCTGGTGAGTATGATGGGCAATCGGTGTTTGGCCATTGCATCAGCGATGGCTTCTGGTTTTGCCTTGCCGTCGAGTTGGGCTTTTTTGAAGCCTTGCAGAAAATGGATGCAGTCGGCGACCGCCATGGTCAAAATAATGATAGGTGCGGAAGCCGAAGGTGAGGTAATGGCGATGCCCAGCCAGCCAGCTGCGCCAAGAGCTATAAAGATCGAGGATAAGATAGCTAGCGTGATTACGACAGAACTCCAAATGCTGCGCAGATAGATTCCGGTACCCAGAATGATCAGTAACAATGCGATGGGCACGAGGCTGCCCATGTCTCGCTGCGAGGCTTCGCCAAAGGCATCATTTTGCATCACTTGACCAGTCAGGTAAAATTCGATCTCTGGGTGTTGCTCTTGAGTTTGAGCAATCAGATCTTGCCAAAATTGGGCTATTTCTCGCACTTCTTCCGACTGTTCATCGACTGAAAGTCGAACCAGTACGTTGATTGCTGTCGATTTAGCATCGGCTGCGAGGTAGCGATTGAGCAACTCGGGTTGTTGTAATGCATATTGCTTTTTATCCGCCAGTACAGCTTGCTGTTGAAGTTCATCTGATGAGATGAAATCCTCGACCAGCAGTTCATCATCGACGGCGCGGGTATATTGATAGTTGCTAACGGAGTCGACTCGGTAAGAATGGGGGGTTTGCCAGCCTTGCTCGGTGAGCTCGATGATGGTTTGCAGTACATCGGGCTGAAAAATGTCGCCAGATTTGGGTCTGAGTACCACTAATACGCTGTCATTGCTATTGTACTTATCTTCAATCTGTTCGAAAGCAACCAGATCGGGGTTATCTTTACTGAAGAACACCTTATAGTCGTTATTCAGTGTCAGTTTGCCAAGGCCAATAAAGGCTACCGCCAGAGTGGCAAGCCAAGCAAAAATCGCCAGCCAGGCACGCTTTTTAGTCCAATTAATCATGATTTATATCCTATGTTTAAGCTTGTTGAGCGGCAAGGACCGACAGACGATGATTTTCGATTTCGATCGCTTCCGCCTTGACTTTATTGACTGCGGTTTCGATCGCCTCATCGGGATCCATGCGTAGCGGTAGGTGAAAGTGTTGCGCAATGGTGAGCAGACGTTCTCGCAGCTCACCACCGACGACAATGTACGGGATATTCAGTTCTTTGAGTGTATTTAGTAACAGATCATTGGAGAGCTGACGAAATACTTCGGAGACCGGTCGGTGACCATCTGCGACCAAATCAAATTCAATCGGTAGATGGACAAATTGGCTGTAGGTTTTTTTTGCATGGCGTTTGGCGACATTGCCAAATGCTTCAATATAGCCTTTGTGAAGTGAGGCATAAGGAGCGCCTGCGATACGTTTTAGGGCTAACAGCAAGTCACTTTCAGATGGATTAATTCCGGTTTCTAATCTGGCGGCACCATATACCCATTCGTGAAGGCTAGAACCGTCGGAAAAAAAACGATCACCAAACTGTTCTTCGTTAATCATCCGCTCGGTTAGTCTGCTTAAACCAAGGGTGAGTAACTCAAAGGGTTTACATTGTTCCAGGGTTTTTCCTGGAACTGCATCCGGCAGGATTTCCCGCATCGTTCTGGCCTGAGTTCTGGGGATCTCAGTTGCAATGGCGAGCGCTTCGGTTAGGGTTGTTTTCCCGGTTGAATAGGTTCCTGATATGGCAATTTTCATGCGATTGTTCCTTGGGGAAGTGAGTGGCAAAGCTTGGCGCTAAGTGAGAATTCCGGATGGCTGGCAATAGAGCCTGAAACGGTAGCAAGACGCCATTGTTCGTGATTTTTGTTGATTAGCGAGTTGCGCGTACTTCGTAAAGTAAGGGTATGTTTTTGCTGGGGAATAATTGGGTACGGGGCAGTGATTTTGACTGAACGCATCCACAGGTTATTGGTTTGGTTTCGTTGCACATTATCTAAACGATACATCACTAATTGTGAAAGCTGAGCGAAGCTGGTTAGCCAATCCACAATCATCAGGGCGTGTGGATATTGGCCCATCAGACCGCTGAATTGATTTCCCGGTCGTTGTAGGGTGAGTTCACAAGAAACTGCACAGGATTTATCATTAAAGCTGTTGTTGTATAGTTCGCAGTGTCTTTCCCGGAACTCATCGATGAAATATTCTTCAGCGTTTAAGGGAGCCGCATTCACCGTGTGGCTGTCAATACCCGGCGGGTGGTCAATAATGATCTCAACTTCCATTGTTTTTAAGACTGTTTTGAAATGACTGAGAACCCCAAACATACTGTTATTGTTGGTCACCGATTTTATTAGCCGGGTGCTGAGCGGAACGGCAACCAGATCCTCTAAAGCTTCACTGCCAGCCTTGATGGACAAGTGTCGGATCCATGCCTGGGATGTCTGTTGTTCGCTTAAGTTGAATTCTCGTCTGAGCAGCTCACAGGCAATTCGACCCGCAACCAGAAACGCATCGATAGTACTCAGGTGGGGCGGGCGGCTACTGACTTTTTCCTTTTGTGACCAGTCGGTTCGGTAATCAATCGCGATGGTCCCTTCGGCGAAGCTGGCGGTGTATTTGACGTTGCACCGATATTGGGTTTTTTTATATCCCTCGCCAAAATAACGTTGTGCGGCGGGGCCGAGTGCATCATCGATATGTGGAATGAGTGTACATCCTTGTTCTAAGATTGGTTCAGCTTCCATTTCGGTTTCTACTCCTAACATACGAACAGTTATTTGAGAAAATCATGCTAGCTGCTTTGCTTATATTTTTATCCTGTCCGCTTGTCTGAATAAACCTGTCTGATCGTACAGGTTAAGTTTTTCAACAACTTATGTATGTTTACTGTCTGTTCATATTTCAACGTTGAATATGGGGATATGGCATCAAGGAGGAAACATGATAAAAAGCATATTGCTGCTATTAATGATATCGAGCCTGGCGTTTGGCCAAGAACCCACTGGTTTGGATATCGCAACCGAGATGGTGAATCGAGATAGTGGTTATCAGTCTTACACTGCGACGGTTGAAATGACGATTACAGCCGCCAATGGTGACGCGGTGCAGCGCCAACTGACGGTGCAAGGTAAAGAGCAGGCTGATGAGGGTGATAAAATCATTACCTATTTTAAAGCGCCTCGCGATATAGCCGGGACCAGTTTACTGACTTTTAGCCATGCGATTGAAGCGGATGATCAGTGGCTGTATCTGCCGTCCATTAAGCGAGTGAAGCGGATTTCGTCGAATAATCGCTCCGGCCCATTTATGGGAAGTGAATTTGCCTATGAAGATATGAGTTCGTGGGAGTTGGATAAATATCGCTATCAACTGGTGGGTGAAAAAGTGCAAGGTGAGCATCGTTACTGGTTGCTGGCCTGTTATCCACAATATGTGAATTCCGGTTACTCTAAATTGATTGCCTGGATCGATCAGTCCATTTACCAGCCACGCAAGATTGAATATTTCGATCGCAAAGGAACACCACTTAAGAAGCTTTCTCTGAGAGAGTATAAGCAATATGAAGATCGCTACTGGCGTCCACATATTGCCTTTATGGAGAACTTAATTTCGAAACGCACCACCGAGCTTACCTGGCAGGACTATCGCTTGGGATTAACGCTCCCTGAAAGTCAGTTCGACCCCAGACAGTTGCAGCGGGCTTACAGGCATAATTGATGATGGTTAAAAGCATGAGGTGTCTGGTTTGTATATTGATGGCCGTTTATGTCGGGGATGTCTCGGCAGAGATGATGCTGGAAGGCTATGCGGGTCTGGCGGGCGAAGTATACGCCGAGGCGCCGCTATCAGCAGAACAGTGTTGCCATCGCTTTAATCCGCAAATTACCTTAGCGCCTAAGTTGAAGTGGTGGAATGACGATGGCTGGAATGTTCTGCTGGCACCTTATTCACGGTATGAGCCACAAGCTGATGTGATTTTTGGGAACTGGCGTGAGGCGAACATTGCTTATAATGCGCAGCGTTATTCGGTGACGGTCGGTATTGATACCGTTTACTGGGGGGTTACCGAAGTCTATCAGCCAATCAATATCGTAAATCAGTATGACGGGCGGATAGCGTTAGGTAACGACGAGAAGATTGGTCAGCCGATGCTGCACTTTCAGTATTGGCCTCAGTGGGGGGAAGCACAGCTATTGTTGTTGCCGTTTCATCAAGTGAGACCATTTCGCGAACCGCAGCAACGTTTGTCTCCGGGGAAGCCGGTGGGTGAAGAGATTGTTTATTCTGACGGTAAGCGCAATCTGGATTTGGCGGCCAGAGTGGCATTTTGGCGAGACGAGCTAGATCTTGGGATTAGCTTATTCAATGGGAATAGCCGAGAGCCGATGTTGCTCGATGACGGTGCTCAGCTACTGCAATCTTACGCCACTATGACTCAGCTCGGATTAGACCTGCAGTGGACCAGAGATGATCTGCTGTGGAAATGGGAAAGTGTTGCCAAACATGGGGAAGGTAAAAATTATCTGACGCTGGTCACTGGGGCGGAGTATTCCCTATACGGCTTTGAATTCAGCCCGGGACAGTTGGGTTTGATTGCCGAGTATACTTGGGATAATCGGGACACTCAGGCACCGCCAACGCTTTATAATAACGATTTGTTTGTAGGGCTTCGATGGCAGGCAAACGATGTCAGTGATACGGAGTTATTGTTGTCGGGCCTGTTTGATCTTAAAAAAAACTCGCAGCTATATCAATTAACCGCGTCAGGTCGGGTGAGTCATCATTTTCGTTGGGTGGCAGAAGGGTTCTGGTTATCGGCCATGTCACCCACTGAGCCGATTTTCTACATGAGCAAAGACAGTTACTTATCACTGGGACTCGAGTATTACTTTTAGTTGCGTCGAACTTTTCTCGTCTTGGCTTACTTGATAAACATCAGAGCCAAACAGCTGCTGTCGAAAGCAGCCCACTGGCTTCGAATAAAGCTTCTACATATAAAATTTGAAAAAAAAGCGCAGTACAGGGGGCTGCGCTTTTCATCTTAAGCAATGATGCTAAATTCTTCGCATCATTTTTATTCGGTCTTAAGCACGGCGGCGTAAGCCAGCCAAACCTAATAAACCTAAACCAAAGATAGCTAAAGTACCTGGCTCTGTCACTTCTCTAGCTGAGATAGCAAATGCAGCTTCAAGGGTATTGGTATTATCTTCTTCAGTTAAGAAACCGATACAGGTTTTACCTTCTGGACAATCTACATTTTCAACGAATGTTAGACCTAACAAACGAGTTGTTAAGGTATATTCGTAGTCGTCTAAGCCGTCTGCTGGGATAACGAAGCTATTACTTAAGAAAATAGCATCACCATCTTGAGTGAAAGAAACATCATCATCTAATATAATGGTGAATAAATCGGCACAACCAGATTGGTTGATACCAACTTCACCGTCTAGAGTACCGCCATATTCACATGTGCCGCCAGTAGGGTGGTTGTAGGTTTCTTCAAATTGAATTTGAAATTGGAGAGCTGGTGCAGCTGTAGGAGGCAATGACACTGGCGCGGTTGGGGCTAAAAACAAACCGTCGAATAAAGTTGCCGATACTAAAGTATCACCCGTTACACCCCAGTTTTCATGGGTTAAACCTGTACCTTCAGAGAACGCTAAGGCACCAACACCATCTACAACACTGGTGGTTACTGAACCAGTTTTAGAATCATCAATTGCTAAAGAGCTTTGCAATTCGTTTGGGTTCACCGCTTTATAAGGTTGACCCCAAGACAATGTTTTAGGGAGTTCACCACTAAAAAGTGGGTCAAATTGGTCTAAAGTAGCACCCGTTGCAGTCACACCTGTTGCGTCGCCAGCTTCTGAAGTATAATCAGTGCCGAAGCCAGCATCGTTTAGGTAATCCCAATCTGTAATTAGAACTGCGTTTGCTGAAATGCTTGAAAAACCTAAGCCTAATGCGATACAAGTTAATTTAAATTTATTCATGTTGCTCATCTATTGGTTCATTTAGGAGTTTTATATGATTCCAGTAAATGCAAATATGAGGCCAATATTTTAAATCCTTTAAAAACAATGCTTTATGTATATAGTATTACATTTTAGTGAGCGTGGTGTAAAATTTACTGACACTTAAAATCAAAGTCTTTTGATCATGGTTGTTGGCCAAGCATCGGTTAAAAATTCAAGTTGGATCTATTTCTTGGGCTCAGACCTGCCTCTTCATTATTCAATGAAAGAAGATAAAACTTTACTGTTGCTGCAAGGGGTTTATCACTCGCAGATTAAAACCTCACTCGCAGATAAAAACCTACTTGAGATTGTACAGATGATGAATCAGGCGGAGCCTGGATGGTGACTCTAAAGTGTCGGCTTGGTCTACGGTGAATATTGGGTTTAGCCTTGCTCAATCAAGAGGTGTTTGGGCTTGACTATGATCTGAGCATATAGAGCGGTTGGCTCTAGAGGTAAAACAAGCCGTTTATAAAATTATTGTAGGTAAAGAATACACCAACTTAGTCATTGGCGTGGTGATTACTCCTTAGTGGAAGCTATATTAGACAATAGTAAAACCGTATGACCAATATCGGTTCATTTAAACGGTAATATGGCTTGAGTCATGTGGCCTTAAGTTTATCGGTTTGCATTGGGACTAGAGGTGTGGAAAAGGCATTGAGCTTCTTGTTGTGGACGATGAACTGGCTGCATTGCAGTGTTCCGGTGAAGCAATGCGTGCGAGTCTAGTCGAGATTGGTTTTTGATCGAATCGCTTTAGCCTTGTCTGTTCACTGCAATCGAGGCCGAACACCATTGACACAGTCGTCGTGAACTTAAGCACTCTCGTACAGTGCTCGTGCTTCACTTCATTCAATGAGTTACCATTTCAGAGATGTAAGCAAAATGAAGTCGGGATGTTTTATGAGTGTTGATGTTTGGTTCGCATATGTTGCTGCATCGTTGGTGCTGACAGCGACACCGGGCCCAAGTGTTTTTCTTGGTATCGTTAATTCCATTAATTACGGTGTGAGAAGAACCATATTTACCGCCCTTGGGGATATTAGCGCTAATTTCATTCAAATGATTTTGGTTTCGATTGGTTTGGGAGTAATTATTGCTAATTCTGAAGCGGCCTTTGATGTGATTAAGTGGTTGGGCGCGGCAACCCTGTTTTATATGGGGGTGAAGATGTTGTTTGCTTCAGAAAGTAAGTTCAAAAGGGATGATCATTTAGAAAACGTTTCAAATTCTAAACTCTACGTGTCGGGTTTTATGGTGGCAGCTGGCAATCCCAAAGCGATCGTGTTTTTTACTGCCTTTTTTCCTCAATTTATTGATACTACTCAGCCAGTGTTTTCGCAAATGGCTATTATGTGTCCTACTATGGCATTATTAGATTTTACGATGGTGATGTTATATGCCTTCTCTGCAAATAAGGTTTTGCGTGCAGGAAAAGCAAGATTAAATGTAGTGAATCGAATTAGTGGTGGTATTTTAGTCGGCGCATCAGGGGCTCTCGCCTTAAGTAGCCGTTAAGTCCTTATTCTCGGGTGAAGGTATTAAACCTTCAGACTTGCAGCTGGTCGATGCTCTGACGATTCATTGTGGTTACAATCTAGTGAGTGTCGAAGTCGCTCTGAGCCTCCCTTGGTCAACATCTATGTACTTGTGGCGCGACAGCAAACAGCGAGCCACTAAGCCTTGGCGGAAATGGAGTGATTTGAGCGGGTTCATCAGCCAGATGGTTATCGTAGACTAGAAATTCAAGCTGTTTGTAAAGACACTCGCGAAGTATGTCTGGTTTACGTTTACGGTAATCCTGAGGAAATGCTGTAAGCCGAAGATGTTGCTATTGGCTTAGCGGGTGAGTCTCTGCTAGAACATGCCAAGCTCTACCGCTGCGCAGTTTAAATGGTGAGTTAAGAGGGGTCAGTGGATCTTGATTAGTTTCCTTTGAATTGGGGATGTCGTCGTTATATCGACTCTGATTTTGGATGATAGAGATCTACTTATGGTCTTCTTTTTAATGGATGGTTAGGTGAAAATTTACGGAAGAACGACATCATTTAATGTTCAAAAAGTTTTGTGGTTTCTTGAAGAGCTAGGCAATTCTTATCAGCATATTGAATTAGGGGGGCGATTTGGTGGATTAGATGCCGCTGAATTTTCAAAACTAAATCCGATGAAGAAAGTTCCTGTCCTGATTGATGGTGATAAAGTGATTTGGGAATCACACAGTATTTTGCGGTATTTGGCCGCGAGTTACGGTTATCCTCAATGGCATTCTCAAGATCCTTATCAGTGTTCTTTATACGAGCGCTGGATGGACTGGTCACAGGTACTTTTCCAGCCCGCGTTTATGGGAACATTTTGGGGGTATTATCGAATGCCAGTAAACCAACGGAATATGGTGGAGGTTAATCATCAATTACAAAAATGCGAGGCATGTTTAAATATTCTTGAGCAAAGGCTCAATGAGAGTCCGTATTTAGCTGGTTCATCGCTTTCACTTGGCGACATTTGTGTTGGCTCTATTCTTTATCGCTTAACATCCCAAGGATTAGAGATAACGCTCCCGCCCAAAGTGACACAATGGTATCAACGCTTAAGATGTCGGCGTGGTTATAAAAAATGGATCATGAGTGATTTTAGCGAGCTGAAAGCGCGTGAAGCGTATTAACATTCAGTTTATTTAAGCTGGCGCTGGTTAAACTGTTAAATCGTGATTAAGTGAGTGCCACAACTAGGTGCGAGCCCTGAGTAGGGACATGATTTTAAGAAGATGAGTCTGATCGCAGCAAACTATCTATAGGCGAAGTGAATGGCGGATGTGTATGCTGTCAGTTTTGGCCCCGCAACAGTCAGCTGAATTTTCGCTGACTGCGATAGCGGATACGGCTTAAGTTTACTCCATCCAAAGATCCCAGAAGAAACGTCCGGAAATAATCTTATCGATATAATAATGATACTCATCGGAAGCTAAGTCCGTTTGCATTTCTGCATCAACTTGATTTTTGTCGTAGACAGCATCAGACATTGCGATGATCGAAGTGCCAAGATCTGCATCTAAACGCATGATTTGATGCTGCACGCTATAAGCTTGCCATTCTGTGAGGTCTTCACCATTCGGCGAGTCGGTATGCAGGAAGTTGCCTATATATGCCATCATTGCAGCGCTTAGAGCATCACGTCCTGGTTGGTTTTCGTCGAAATAGAACGCGCCATTGAACCACTGATTCATACCACTACTCCATTGACCCGTTATAAAGTCCATGTCAGCGCCGTGAGTCGCGGATAAACCAAGCGTGTCTGCTGGTGATTTCACCACGCCAGACCTTGTGCCCCAAGCAAAACGGTAACCAAATACCGGAGGCTGGTCTGGATTCCCTACCAGTTGGTCGGCTACATTTTCCACATTGAATGCCGCGTAGATGTTGCTGCCGTAATGCATTGCGGTGCCATAAGAGTCCAGTAAATCGGGATCTTGCGATCCTCTAAGTAATGGGGCAAATTCAGGATCGGTTAGCGCAAAAATAGCAAATTCTTGTTGCGCGCTGCCCAGCATCACCGGAACTTTGTTGTAGTGACCGGTTTTAAGTACTTCAAAACCCTCAGCAGGGAGTACATAGCCATCTTTAAACAAGTGTGGGAAAGGTGCCATTTTGATCGGTGCTGGGCCATATAAAGCGAGAAATTTATCTGCTTCTTGCGCTCTTAAGTAAGCGGCAAAATCTTCGTGTTGAGCTATCCAGATCATGGCATCTGCTTGGTTATCTGCCTCGCCATTATTGATGACTAGCTGGATCACGGCTTGTTGTGCGATAGCGTCACCAGCACTTGTCTCGGAAGTGGTCATGCCGCCACTGAGTGCCAATATTTTATGGAATAATCCACTGGCAAGGGGCGAGATCATCAGTGCCAGTGTATCTCTCGCACCAGCAGATTGACCGGCTAGGGTCACGTTACCGGGATCGCCCCCGAAGCTACTGATGTTTTGATTCACCCATTTCAGCGATTGAATAATATCAAGCAGACCAAAGTTGCCAGAATCACTAGCCAGATCGCCACTTTTTAACGCCGGATGTCTAAACCAGCCTATGGCCCCTAAGCGATAATCGATTGATATCACGATACTGTTTGTCGCTTCAGCTAACTTGTCACCAATAAACTCTTTTGGTGATCCGCTTCGATTGCCGCCGCCATGGACAAACAGCAACACTGGTAAGTCTTTGTCTGCCGTGTTGGGACGCCAAATATTCAGGTACAGGCTATCTTCACTGCCTGTCGCATTCTCGGAGTTATCTCCTTGTATTGACCCATCTTTAAATGCTTTTGCCTGCAAAGTGCCATGCCATGCTTCAGGGCTTTGCGGAGCTTTCCAGCGCAATTCAGCGATGGGGGGCTGAGCGTAAGGGAGCCCTAGCCAGCCAATGGTGTTATTTTCTTGGCTTTCGAAACCTTCCACAAAACCATATTGGGTTTCTTGTAGTGCGACACCTTGGTAAGGAAATGTTTGCGAGTGATCATCATTACATCCTGCCATTAATATGGCGATGAGTAAGGCGGCACATAAGTGTATTATTTTGCGTGCACAGAGTTTCATAACTTGTCCTATTCAGTCGAGTTTATGTTTTTAGTTTTGCTCGACTATATCTGGCGAAAAGAGGTAAGTGTTTACAATATGGTGCGAGTAATTAGTTAAAGGGTGCGGCTTTGTTGAAGTGTGAGGGGGCTGTGATTGTTACGATAACTTACAAAGTGTTACCATAAATCGTGAGTATCATCTCCGTTTATTTAAGGCTATGTTTTGCTTCTTTGTAGCTTTGCCTTTGCCGCGTTAGTGACCGGTATGGACCTATTTGTGGCGCATCAATTTATTTTCTTTTTGGATGCCATGTGGGGGCTTGACGGCGGCCAAGAGATGTTATTCAAAATCATCTAACAGATTATTTTTTGTTTAAATTCAGGTGAATAGCGAGTGTCTTTGATTGTAATTATCGGTTACCATAATTCCTTTTTAATAAGACGCGCTTAGTCAATTCTGGCGTTAATGATTAAAAGGGATAAACATGAAAGTTGCGATGATTGGTTTGGGTGATATCGCCCAGAAAGCCTACCTACCGTTTATAACTCAATTAGCCAAGCTTGATTTAGTATTCTGCACCCGTAATACAGACACGCTCAAACAGTTGTCAAAAACCTTTCGGGTGGCGGAGTATTGTCAGGATTATCGAGAGTTGCCTCGTTTTCAGGTCGATGCGGTGATGATCCATGCTGCGACTCCGGCACATGCTCAAATCGCGACTTTTTTTTTAAAACAGGGCATTCCAACCTTCGTTGATAAGCCATTGAGTGACAGTGCCATCGAAGTGGAACAGCTCTATGAGCTAGCAGCCCAAAAGAGACTGCCACTTTATTTGGGGTTTAATCGGCGTCATGTTCCTTTGTTTAACCAATATATTCCGGAACTCGCTCAAGCTAATATTGGCAGTTTGCAGGCCTTGCGTTGGGAAAAAAATCGTCATCACCTACCGGGCGAGATCCGCAGCTTTATTTTTGATGATTTCATTCACCCGCTTGATAGTGTCAACCTTGCCGCCAAGGCTGATCTGGATGATGTCTATCTGACTTGGCAAATGCAGGGCGAGCAGTTAGCTCGGATTGATGTGCAATGGCAAACTGGGGCGTGTTTATTCCATGCTTCGATGAATCGCCAGTTTGGTCAAACTTCGGAACGGCTGACCGCTTGTTATGAAGATCGCGCATTCGAATTTGATTCCTTTGCCGAAGGCAAATATTGGCAAAACAATATCGAGACTAAACTGATGCAAAAGGACTGGGTGCCAATGCTTGAGAGTAAAGGTTTTACTGCGATGGTCGACGATTGGTTGACTGTGGTTGCCAAGGGGCAACTTTCTTCTGCCATTATCGAAAGAAATATTGCGACTCACCGTCTCGCAGATCGCTTGTGTGAAAAGTTGAGTCTTAAAAACTGTGACTGATTCGAATTAAACATCATTGAAGGAAGGCCTTGCTCTGGTCATTGGTCTCCCTGTTAACTTTATTAGGCTAAATATTGGAAATAGTATTGGTTCGTCATGGAAAGCCCAGTGCTGCAGTTTACCCGAAACTCTCTGCGGCTGGCTTTGTGGCTTGGGTGAGAAAATACCATCACTCAGGATTGCTGGTTGATAGTCTGCCGCCACAACAGCTAAAGTCACAGCTTGAGTCGCATTATGTGGTTGGTAGTGATCTTAAACGAGCCGTGGAATCGGCGATTCGTTGTACAGACCAACCTCCCAAAACCTATAAACTCTTTAGGGAAATGGAAATTCCTCGCTATAAACTGCCGTTTACAATCAAAGCAAATTATTGGCTTTATCTAAACCGCTTGTTATGGACGATAGGGTTTAAGGGGCCTTTCGAATCTTATACCGAAGCGAAACAGCGCGCTTATTTGGCCGCTGAGTTGGTCATATGTTTAGCCGAAGAGCATCAAAAGGTGGCAGTGTTTGGTCACGGTTACTTACAATTTTTTATGCGTAAGCAGCTGGTTAAACGCGGCTGGAAGTTGCAGGCAAGCAGCTCTTCTCATTGGGGGCTGAGTCGCTTAACCGCTCCCAATGATGCCAGAGCAAATCACCAGTGAGAATTTGGCTCGTTTAAGCACGCTTATCGCTTGACTCATTATTTCGAATGCGTGCCGCGAGGCCCTGTCTGTTCAGCTTGTTGACTGCTCTCTTGGGCAGCTTTAGATGCTCACGATGAGCGTAACGCTGCCATTAGGTTTGCGATTTTGTTAGCGTATCAGTAGCAAGTTACGGGTATCGGCTAGCGTTTCAAACAAATGGCGTTTGCTGGGTGAATAATAGAGCGCCTTGAGTCGAGCGCCGATGGCCAGTAGTCGTTGTTGTTCATCGTTATAAAGTTCGGCTTCAGCGGTGGCAATCCGCGCTTTGGCTTGACTTAAAACAGAAAGGGTATTGCTTGCAAAGTTGGCCGCATAACGTTGGTAAATGATGTTCATTGCTTTTAAGCGCTGCTCACTTTTACTACTTTCTGAACCATCGCGCATTAGGTAATGGCAATCGCAGTGATTACTGACCGCGACTGGACCATGTAAGGCTAATTTTAACCATAGATCCCAATCCTCGGCTGAAGGTAAATGTTCATCAAAAGCGAAACAGCGGCGTAAGGCTGAGCGTGAGGCCATCACTGTGGAGGTTCCCACCACATTCTCAGCAAATAGGCTTGCGGCGGCATCGTTCTTAATGCGATAGCCTAGCGTTTGTTGTCGTTGATCTTGGTAATTTGGCCAAAATTCGAAACAGGTGCCACGGTCTTCTCCCTTGGGCCCAATGTGGCGATAATCGGTAAAGCTAAAACTTAACTCTGGATGCGCCTGATGAAAAGCAATTTGACGTTGCAACTTGCCTTCCAACCACCAATCATCCGCGTCAAGAAAGGCAATTAGTGGTGCTTTCGCCGCATCAATGGCCACGTTTCTGGCATGAGCGGGGCCATTGCCCTGCTGTTTAATACAGACTAAGTTGCTGAGCGTCGCTTGCTGGCTTTGCAACCACTGCCAGGTGCCGTCGTTAGAGTTGTCATCCACTACGATGATCTCAAGATCTGTAATGGCTTGCAGTTGAACACTGATGAGCGCCTGTTTTAAATAGGTTAAGCAGTTGTAGCTGGGAATGATCACCGAACATATAGGCTGCGCGAAATTGGCTTGAACAAAGTGCTTAGCTGAAGGCATGTTGTTGTCCTTGGTACTGAGTTTGCTTATAGCTTGGTATAAGCATGACTTATGCCATAGAGAGAAGTGTGATGTTTTCAGAGTCTCCAAGCCGTACCCCGTGTCCTCGTCATGTGAGCCAGTTATTGCTTGGTTGCATGGTTTGCCTATTACTGGGATTGGTATGGATAAAATTTTCTAACCCACTGATCCCCATAATATTATCTTTGATTCCTGTGGTGGTGGTAGTGGTCATTCGCCAGCCATTTTGGGTCGTGTTGGGCTTCGTTTGTTTCTCTTTTTTCCGCTTACATGAGGCTTTTCCTGCGCTCTACGCATTACGCATTCCGCAGCTTTTGGCGCTTGCTTCTTTGGCCAGTTTAGCTTGGCATTTAGCTTTGTCTCGCAAATTGCAAATCTATTGGAGTCGCGAATTGAGCTGGTTATTGGCCTTTATATTGTTGTGTGCCATTGGGGTTATTTTTGCCAGTAGCCGACCCGTTGCGATGGCCTATTTTAATGGGGTCTTTAGTAAAATCGGTTTGATGACGGTGGCGATTGCTTGGTTGTTACGTCGACCTGAAGACATCGTTAAAGCGGCTATTGCCTTCTTCTGCTGTGGTTTGTTGATCTCGATAGTTGCTTTGCAAAATGCCGCCGCGGGTGTCGAAATGGTGGAGGGGACTCGCGTTACCATTGGTCGCTCAATGGGCTCGGTGCTGGGAGATCCCAATGATTTAGCCTTAACGCTGTTGTTTCCTTTAGGTTTTGCCATGGCTTTCAGTTTAAAACGTGGAAATTGGCTGCTACGGCTATTGGCTATTGCCAGCATGCTGGCGCTCATCATGGCAATCTTGGCCACCCAGAGTCGTGGCGGCTTGCTGGGGATCGCAACCATTAGTGCTGTATTTGCTTGGCGTAGAGTGAAGAATAAGCTGTTGCTGCTGTGTTTGGGGGGATGTGCGATGGCAATTTTATTTGTATTGGCGGGGGTGTCTGAGCGAAGTTCTGGTGGCGCGGCGGAGTCGGGGATTGATGAATCGTCAATGGGGCGGATCTATGCCTGGCAAGCAGCCTTTAAGATGGCGCTGTATAATCCGATCACTGGTGTGGGGATTGATAATTTTTATGCTAATTATTACTTCTTTTCAAATCACTGGGACGGTAAAAATCATGCGGTTCATAGCACTTGGTTTGGCGTATTGGCCGAAACGGGCTTCTTGGGATTTGCGGTTTTTTGTACGCTCATCCTTAAGATCTGCCGTTTGGCGCAGCGTAATCTGCAGCAATTGAGTGCCTGTATTGAGCCGCGAAACTTGGGTCTGCAGGCTTGTGCTGAAGGAGTATTAGCCGGATTGTTGGGCACTATTGTATCGGGTACTTTCTTAACCCAAGGGTTTACCTGGCCTGTGTATATTTTCACTGGCTTGGTGGTGGCCATGGCGCAATTACTTAGACAAGCTTTGCAGAATGCAAAATCCAGCTAGAGACAAATCCTATGACTACATTTATCTAACCTAACTCACTGAATTAAATGCCTAATACGTTATTGGTCCGGCTTTTGCTCTATTCCTTGTTATGACCCGTTGATTATTTCTGCAGTGACTGGGCAAGGTGGCGCTGCGGTAAAGAGGATAGGCTTATGTATAACGTATCGATTATTGTCCCTGTCTATAAATCAGAACAATACTTGGCGACCTGTCTTAGCTCGTTAGCCAACCAAAGCTTGGCGCACATTGAGGTAATAGTGGTTATCGATGGCTCGCCAGATAACTGTGCCGCGATTGCTGGTGAATTTTGCTTAGCGTATCCAGAACGCTTTCGAAAGATTGTATTAGAGCAAAATGTGGGGGTATCGATGGCGCGAAATATTGCCATGCAATCAGCCCAAGGTGAATTCATTGGTTTTGTCGATAGCGACGACTATGTTGAGGCCAATATGTTTGAACTGATGTTCTGTAAGGCTTTGCAAAGTCAGGCTGATGTGGTCAGTTGCCAGATGCGCAGCTTTGAGGTGAATGATAACCACACCTTTTACCAGCTATTACCGACCCAAGAATATTATGACGATACCTATGTCACTAATAAGTTATTTCGACGAGCTTACCTTGTTTCAAAACAGATTAACTTTTATAGCAATGTAATTTTTGAAGATGAGCCCTTCGCATATACCGCGCGCTTTGCCACTGAGCATATCGCTCAGGTGAAGCAAGCACTCTATAACTATCGGATGAGTCCTCAAGGCTTGTGCCGAGGTGATAACCATGGCCGTTTTAACCTTTATGATAAGCAGTTGATGTTGGCTAGATTTCTAGCCGACATGGAGCGGCGTGGGGCGATAGCCGGCCACGCAGAGGATTTGCTGCGTTGCTTAGCCAACCATGCCCTCAGTGCCTTGTACTATAAGATATCGGCGATCGACCTGGTGGGATTTTTCAGTTTTATTGACCATTTGGTAGAGAAGTACAAGCTGCTGAGTTTGTGTATTTCGATACCGCAAGATTACAAAGTGAGTCGTTATTTAAAATTTCGAGGCTCTGCTTTGAGGATTGCTTTGCTGAGTTACTGGGTGAAAAGTCGCGAAGCAAAACAGCACTTTGTCGATAGCTTACAACTTGCGCAATTTATGCCTCAGGGAGTGAAATAATGCCAGTACTTACCAGCTCTGCGCCGATGGTATCGGTGATTGTTCCGGTGTTTAATACCGAAGCTTATTTGTGGCAATGTTTAAATAGTTTAAGTGAACAAATCCTCCAATCTATAGAAGTGATAGTGGTGATTGACGCCTCACCTGACGATTCCTATCAGTTGGTTCGAAAGTTTAGTGCGCAAAGTTCATTGGCGATCACCTTGCTTAATTTAAAAAGCAATGTTGGATTGGCACAAGCAAGAAATATGGGGATCAAACATGCCCAAGGTCGTTATTTGGCTTTTGTCGATAGCGATGACTTTGTTGCCAAAGCAATGTATGCAGATTTATTACAGCAGGCTTTGGCTCAGGATGCAGACTGGGTGAGCTGTGGTTTTACTAAGTTTTCTGAGCAACATGTAGAGCAGTACCAGCATCGTGAAATTATTGAAAATACTTCAGTGTGCAATAAGCTATTTAAGCGTCAGTTTGTATTACAACACGCGCTTGAATTTCCGGTAGGAGAGTGGTTTGAAGATGAAATATTTTCTTATATGGCGGAAATATTAGCCACCAAGGTGTGTCATGTTGAGCAGCCTCATTACCACTATCGACATAACCCTCAAGGAATCTGCCGCAAGCCGGGTGCCGATAAACAAAGGTTGCACGCGCGAATGTGCTCCATTGCTGATTTTATGCAGCGGATCGAACTGGCCAACTTAACTACGGTGGCTGCGCCGCTCTGTTTACAAATGCTCTGTCGGCATGCTTTTTTACAGCTGCGCACCGACGTGAGTTGGAGTGATTTGCTGTGTTACTGGCGCTTCACCCGCCATTTGATCGATAAATACCGCTTGATGAACGCCTTTGAGCCAATGGCTAAAGATTATTTTGTTGCCAGTTATATCAAATGGCATAAGCGAGAATGGGCTTTGTGGTTGTTGCGTCTTCGAGCGGGGAAGGCCAACTATGCTGTGGAATAAATTGCTTGCGCTGAAACAGTCCACTCAAGAAATGGGCATCTATGGCTTATTGATGTTGTTACAAAAGGGAGCTGGTCTGATGATGTTACCAGTGACTACCCATTATTTGAGCTTGGCTGAGTATGGTTTGTTAGAGAGCTTAGTGGTGATTTTTTCCTTATGCTCCTTGTTGGAAATTAGCGCTGGTGCATTGCCTCGTTTTTACCCAGATTGCGAGGATGATGCTGGTCGTCAACGTTTGTTGTCGTCGTCAGTACTACTCAGCCTCTGTTATGGCTTGGTATTAGCCTGTTTAACCGTGAGCCTGCTGGCTCATCTACCATTTGCTATTTTTGATACACTCGTTACGGCGCAGTGGTGTTTGATTGCAGCAGTCATTACCTTTTCTATTGGACTGCAGCCTCTGATGATTTGGTTGCGTATTGAAATGCGCGCCGTGAGCTACTTTTATTTAGTTATTTGCCAAACGGCTGCACAAGTGCTGATCACCTTCTGGGGATTGAAACACGGTTGGGGAATCGATTCGGTGCTCATCGCCAGTGCTTGCGCTAATGCTTTGGGTTTAGCGATTGGGCTAGGCTGCTGTCGAGCGCAGCTCAAACTGAAATTAGACTTTTTTTTGGTGAAACAAACCCTAACTTATCAAGTGTGTTTAATTGGTGCGTCGTTATCACTGTTTGTGATGCATGGCCTAGATCGCTTATTACTGGCCGAGTGGCTAGGGAGTGAGACCTTAGCCCGTTATGCGATTATGATTAAAGTGGTGGAGGCCACCGCACTCGGGTTTGGTATTGTAGAAAGTTGGTGGTTACCCCGTCGTTTTAAGGTTTTAAAGAAACAAAATGGGCCGCAACAAGTATTACAAATTCATCAGCGCTTGCTATTGATTATTTTCAGCTTGCTATTATTAGCCATGATTTTTGCTCCACCGCTGTTACCCTGGGTTTTACCCAGCGATTATTTGCAGGGACTGATTTGGTTGCCGTTAATGCTGCTGGCGTTGGGTTTTAAACTTGCGACCTCGGTGACCGATATCGGATGTTATTTACCGAATAGTCCGGTTTGGTTACCACGCATTAATGCATTAGCCGCGGTGTTTGCCTTGGTTCTGTATTATTGTTTGATCCCTCGTTGGGGAGTATGGGGTCTAGTGGTTGCTAGCAATTTGGTGTTTGCCGCGCGATTCATCCTGTTCACTTGGGTCAGTTTACGCTTACAGCCGCTCGCTTATCCCTTAGCTCGTTTATTGTTTAGCTTTATACCTCCTTTATTTGTATTCGTGTTATTGCCATTTGTCGCGGGCTCACTATGGTTTTACCTGTTACCTCATTTGGCCTTATTCTGGTTATTTGTGGCCAGTACCCGTCTAATAAGCCTACGTGCAAGGACTTTGGTTTGTGATTAGAAGCTCTTGACCTCTTGTGGCTGATGTTCGTTATTGAATTCTACATTTTTATCGCCTGAGCGCGTTTTGCTGATGGTTTGCAAGCTTGGGCTTGGGATGAGCGAGATCTCGCTGGTTTGTGCACCCATCCGCCTAATTCCGCGGGTCTTTAAAGGAGGATTTTCATTTTGCAAAAATCACTAGAATAATCATATAACCATCTGTATCTAAAGGTTTATTTTTTTGGCATGGTAGCTGCAACAACCATCTATAGAAACGCAAAATGCAATATTGCCGATGGGGAAAACAGCATGACAACGACTTATATACAACGCACCAAGCTTTGGCTCAAGCAAGGAGAATCGCCAGTTGCGAGGCTGCTATTTCGAGTCTTAAAGGCTTTCCGTTTATTTCAATTGCCTAAAGTGCCATTGCTATTTAGCGGTTTATATCGTCTGCATACCAGCTTAAGCGCGCTGTTGCAGGCTTGTGTTCGAGTGTGTTGGTGGACACCACTATTTAGAAGTAAAACGCAGGGGCCGTCTCAAGCGCTGTATCTATATGGCGGAATGCCGCTGCTCAGTGAAGGTTTGCAGGTGAGTTTGGGCAATCATTGTCGGATCTCGGGAGCCAGCACCTTTAGTGGGCGTTGCACTGCAGGACAAACGCCGCAACTCATCATTGCTAACAATGTGGATGTGGGATGGCAAACCACCATTGCGGTTGGAAGAGTTGTGAGCTTGGGTAATAACGTGCGGATCGCTGGACGTTGTTTTATCGCGGGCTATCCGGGCCATCCGCTTAATGCTAAAAAGCGGGCTCAGGGTTTGGCTGAAGAGGCCAGTCAAGTTGGCGACGTGATCTTGGAAGATGATGTTTGGCTCGCCACTGGTGTTTCGGTCATGGCGGGGGTGAGTATTGGCCGCGGTACCGTGGTTGCAGCAGGGAGTGTGGTGACCAAGAGTTTGCCAGCGAATGTGCTTGCGGCAGGGGTACCTGCCAAAGTGATTAAATCATTAGAGGAGTACTCATCATGAAACGCGACCTTATTGTATTTGGTGAAGACTGGCAGCGTCATCCAAGCAGCAGTCAGCATGTGATCACGGAGCTGGCCAAAGACCATCGTATTTTGTGGATTAATTCTATTGGTTTACGTCGCCCTCGTTTAAGCTGGCGAGATCTAAAACGATTGTTCGAGAAGGCTAAATCGATGCTGGGGAATCGTTATTCTCAGCATCAGGGCCAGCTTGGCAAGGCTGCAACGGGGGTCGTTAAACCGTCCAACATTCATGTGATGTCGCCAATTGCTTTTCCAGCGCCTCGTTCAACTTTGTTTCGTTGGATTAACCGCTGTTTATTAAAGGCGCAGGTCGCTCGGCAAGTGAGGCGGATCGGGATCAAGCATCCCGACCTTTGGCTGGCCCTGCCCACTGCCGTCGATCTCTTAGGTCACTTAAATGAGCAGCAAGTTATTTATTATTGTGGCGATGACTTTAGCGCCTTAGCTGGGGTTGACCATCAGCATGTGAGTCGCTGCGAACAACAGTTAGTCGCTAAAGCGGATCATGTATTGGTGGCTAGCGAAATGCTCAGAGCCAAATTTTCAAAAGACGCTAAGTTTGCTGCAAAAACGAGAATGCTGGCCCACGGCGTGGATTATCAATTATTTGTACATCCATCCAACCCTGCACCCGCGCTCGTTAAAGAAGCGCGCCCAGTTGCCGGATTTTATGGCAGTATCGCAGCTTGGTTAGATATACAGCTGATTGTAAAAGTTGCCAAGGCCCTACCACAGTGGCGTTTCATCTTTATTGGCGATGTGCAAACCGATATATCGGCCTTTAAAGCGCTCCCCAATATTGAAGTGCATGCAGCGGTGCCACATGAGCAGTTGCCATGTTATGTCCAGCATTGGCAGGTTTCTTGGTTACCCTTTCGCAACTGTAAGCAAATTGCTGCTTGTGATCCGCTTAAATTGCGTGAATATTTAGCGGCGGGTCGGCCGATAGTGAGTACGCCTTTCCCGGCACTTAAGCCCTACTTGGGGATGGTGACTCAAGCGAAGGAGGTCCATCAAATTGTGCGAGCACTGGAAGATAGCTTACAAACGCCAATGGCTTTGCAGCGCCGACGTACCTCTTTTCAGCGGATGTATGTACGCTCCGAGAGTTGGTATGAAAGAGCTCAGCAGGTGAATCAGTTATTGTCCTGTTAAATTGCTAAAACTGAGTAGAAGCAGCCTGGCTTTGAGCTTGTTAAACGAATCCAATACCTGACTGCTTATTGCTGATTTTGTGGGGGGAGTTGATGTTTAGTCGAGACGTAAACGCTGGGGTCGCAATAAACTCTCCGCCACAAGCTGGGTGGATAAGTCCAGTCGCAATAGCTGGCTCATCATGGTGAAGCCAATAATGCTTTGTAATATTGATTGACGAAGAGATTGTGTTGAGATCTAAAGATCCACAATTTTCACATTTAGCTCGATAGGCGTGTTGTTTTGACATGTCCAGTTCGGCGGCTAGGGTGAGTAGCATTTCAACACGGTTTCTTCTGGTTTGACGTAACTTCCTATTAAAGAGACGTTGCCAATAATTGGTCTTTAGCGTTTGTTCTAAGATAGAGACTTGCTGCACCAGGCTCGCCATGTCTTCAACGATGGCATCAATATCTCGAAACTTTTCGGCGTTTACTAAATGATTGCACTGTTGGCACCAGCCTAGGGTTTTTCGCAGAGGTATCGCTAAACCATGATGTAAATAAACTCGCCAAGTATTGACTTCCTTTGAGTGGGTGCAGCAATCACAGCGATTACATTGAATACGAGTTACAGCGAATGGCATTGAGCCTCCTAATTTATTGATATTTTTAATTGTGGTTTAAGTTTTGAATTTTGGGAATAGCGATAAGCTATTAATTCGCGACTTTGTTTGTTCGAGGCTGGGGATTGCTATAATATTTTCAAAAAACGCTGGAGAGAGAAAATGGCCAATATTCCAAATAATTATGCGAAGCTAGAACAGGGTTATCGAGAGAAAGCACTGAAATTGTTCCCATGGGTCTGTGGACGATGTGCACGCGAATTTCCTTATTCAAATTTACGAGAGCTCACCGTTCACCATATCGATCATGATCATACTCATAATCCCAACGATGGCTCAAATTGGGAGTTGTTATGTTTATATTGCCATGACCATGAGCATTCTAAATACACTGAAGCCGCACAATACGGTTCTAGCGTGGAAGCGGGCAGTGATCTAAAACAGGATTTGGCGACCAGTAATCCTTTCGCGAGTTTAAAGGCCATGATGGACCAGAAAAAGTAAGGTCAAGGCGAATTGAATGCTCAGATCTGTTCATTCCGAATTTAACTAGCAATGGCTTCCAACTAAATTTGAGATAATTCGTCGCGCTGAATGAAGCCCTAAGGGCCTGCTTAGCGTTAACTTTTCGGATCATAATCGGTGCTTGCTTGGTCAGCTTAGCTTGATAAAAATTTTATATAGAATGTTGAGATAAGAATTTTGAATTGCATTTGATTGTAAAGTGCTTCTAATGCGCATTATTGCTGGTTTAACGGTGTTATATATCACCATAAGCCTCTTGGTTTGCCCTTCAAGTTGAGGTATTGCTAGGTTAGATAACAAATTTGCGTTGGCTATAAGGGCGGCTATGCTCAGTATTGGGCAGCGGAGAGTTAAACATTACGAAAATAGGCTAAATGCGGTATTTAAGGGGGCGAAAATGATAGTTCTGGAGTCATTTGTCGCTTTAAGGCTTAATTTGTCAGTTTTTTTTTAAGAAATTTCGCAATAAATCGCTCAAATACAGTTCACCCTCTCGCCTTGTGCGACAGTAGTGGTATACTCCCCGCCGAATTTGAAAAACAATTGATTAGAGTTGAACAATGGCTGATTTATCAAAATATAGAAATATTGGTATCTTTGCTCACGTTGATGCGGGTAAAACTACCACAACTGAGCGTATCCTAAAACTAACTGGCCAGATCCACAAAACTGGTGAAGTGCATGATGGTGAATCTACCACTGACTTCATGGAACAGGAAGCTGAGCGTGGTATTACCATTCAGTCTGCTGCAGTAAGTTGTTTCTGGAACGATCACCGCTTCAACGTTATTGACACTCCTGGACACGTTGACTTCACCGTTGAAGTATACCGTTCACTTAAAGTGCTTGATGGCGGTATCGGTGTATTCTGTGGTTCTGGTGGGGTAGAACCTCAGTCAGAAACTAACTGGCGTTATGCGAACGAATCTGAAGTTGCACGTATTATTTTCGTGAACAAACTAGACCGTATGGGTGCTGACTTCTACCGTGTTGTTAAGCAAACTCAAGACGTACTTGCGGCGAACCCGTTAGTCATGGTTTTACCGATCGGTATTGAAGATGACTTTACTGGTGTTGTTGACCTACTGAGCCGTAAAGCTTACATCTGGGATGACACTGGTCTTCCAGAAAACTACGAAATCACTGATATTCCAGAAGACATGCTTGAGAAAGTTGAAGAATATCGTGAAATGTTAGTTGAAACTGCGGTTGAGCAAGATGACGATCTAATGGAAGCTTACATGGAAGGTGAAGAGCCGACTATTGAGCAACTTAAGATGTGTATCCGCAAGGGTACGCGTACCATGGATTTCTTCCCAACTTACTGTGGTTCCGCTTTCAAAAACAAAGGTATTCAGTTAGTTCTTGATGCGGTTGTTGATTACTTGCCAAATCCAACTGAAGTTGATCCTCAACCTTTGATGGACGAAGAAGGCGAAGAAACCGGTAAACACGCAATTGTTGCTGCCGATGAAACCTTCAAAGCTTTAGCATTCAAAATTATGGATGACCGCTTCGGTGCATTAACCTTCGTGCGTATTTACTCAGGTAAATTAAACAAAGGCGACACCATCCTTAACTCGTTCACTGGTAAAACTGAACGTGTTGGCCGTATGGTTGAAATGCAAGCCGATGACCGAAACGAACTTACTTCAGCTCAAGCTGGTGATATTATCGCCATCGTGGGTATGAAAAATGTTCAAACGGGTCATACCTTATGTGATCCTAAAGACCCATGTACTTTAGAACCAATGGTATTCCCAGTCCCTGTGATTTCGATTGCGGTTGCACCGAAAGATAAAGGTTCAACTGAGAAAATGGGTATTGCTATCGGTAAAATGGTTGCTGAAGATCCATCGTTCCAAGTTGAAACTGACGAAGATTCAGGTGAGACCATCCTTAAAGGTATGGGCGAACTTCACTTAGATATTAAAGTTGATATCTTGAAGCGTACCTACGGTGTAGACCTATCTGTTGGTCAACCACAGGTTGCTTACCGTGAAACGATTACTCAAGCAATTGAAGATAGCTATACGCATAAGAAACAGTCTGGTGGTTCTGGTCAATTTGGTAAAATTGATTACCGTATTAAGCCTGGCGAAGTTGGTTCTGGTTTCACCTTCACCTCTTCGGTTGTTGGTGGTAACGTTCCTAAAGAATTCTGGCCTGCAGTTCAGAAAGGTTTCCAAAGCATGATGGAAACAGGCCCATTAGCTGGCTTCCCATTACTTGATATGGAAGTTGAGCTTTATGATGGTGCTTTCCACGCCGTGGATTCATCAGCAATTGCTTTTGAAATCGCAGCGAAAGGCGCTTACCGTCAATCTGTGCCAAAAGCGGGTCCTCAATTACTTGAGCCGATCATGAAAGTTGACGTATTCTCTCCAGAAGATCACGTGGGTGATGTGATTGGTGATTTGAACCGTCGTCGTGGCATGATCAAAGACCAAGAAGCGGGTGTTACTGGCGTACGGATTAAAGCAGATGTTCCTCTCGCAGAAATGTTTGGTTACATTGGTTCACTACGTACCATGACTTCTGGTCGTGGTCAGTTCTCAATGGAATTCTCGCACTATGCACCGACACCACAAAACGTGGCTGAAACTGTAATTGCTGCAGAGAAAGAGAGACAAGCTAAGAAGTAAGCTAACTTTTTAGTACTAAGCCGCTCTTAAAGAGCGGCTTTTTTTTGTCTAAGATAAATATAATGAACGACCAAATTGTTACAGTTGTAGAATACTTATCTAATAAATAATCTGTTCATTCTTGCTGGTATAAATCACCGTTAACTGCGTGATGTATTTTGTAATTAGAGCCACTCGTTACTGTGTCTGATGCTTCGTTATCGGCAAATTTATTTCGCGCAACAAGTTGTTCATATGATCAATCAGATTGGTATAACCATAAGAATTTCTGTTGGCAATGTTGCCGTTTGCGCTTGCCTCACCATGCGCGCATTAATCAGCATAATCGATTTTAGAATTTAATTGAGCGGCGGCCGGTTTTGGCACTGGTTGCAATAACTGTTTGGTTTTGCTTCGGCGGAGTTGGAGTGGTAATACTTGATTGTTGTTGTGAGGGTTTAGCTTGCTCATCACAGACCACCACTAAATATTGACCGTTAAATTCGATGATGTCTCCAGCGTAGACTTTTTTTCGTTTACGTTGCTCTAATTCACCGTTTAGTCCTACATACCCTTCAGCGATGACCATCTTCGCTTCGCCACCACCATTGACCAAATTCCCAATTTTCAATACTTTGTATAGCTCGATAGGTTGTTGGCTAATCAGGACTTCAAGGGCTTCGACTTCAATTTCTTCCGTTGGTATACGTGATTCGGTCATCTTTTATTATCACTTAAGGGTTTTGCGTCAAAGTATGGCGATGCAAGTTGCGACGGTCAAGTGCAGTGATAAGTCGGTGTTTTGAAAGAAAACCTGAACTTAAGCTTTCTAGTTCATAGACCGATTCTTATAAATTAAAACAAGGGACTCTCGTGAAGCTAAATTTATTAGCCATATTTAGTCGATGTCGTTTATCTGTTGCGATAAATTGGCCTATTTTTTTGCTGATGAGCATTACACTGAAAGGCTGTGGTTGGATGCCCAAGGCATTGCAAACGCAGCAACAGTTTATTGATAATACGGTATTAGTCGATCCTGCCATCAAACATTATCAGCTAAAGGAAGATAACTTTAGTTTGAGTGTTCATAGTAATGGTGTCGCCCAACAGGCGGTTATGCTGTGGATCCATGGCACTCCTGGTTCGTGGGAAGATAGTGCTTATTTTATTAGCCAATCTCCTTTGCTCAGTAAAGTATTGGTGGTCAGTATTGATAGGCCGGGTTGGGGGCAGTCTCAATATTTGGATGTGGCTAAGCCGATCTCTGAGTTTTCACAGCAAGTTCATTATATTCGTCCGCTGATAAAGCAACTCAAGCAACAACACCCTGAATTGCCGCTGATTGTTGTGGGACATTCTTGGGGAGCCTCTTTGGCTCCTCTGTTAGCTAGCAGTAATGCTGAAGTCGATGGATTGTTGTTATTGGCTGGTGGTCTTAGTGCTGAACTAACTCAGCCGCGTTGGTATAATCGTTTTGCACGAAGTGGTGTTGGTCACTCGTTGTTAGGCCTTTTTGAGTTTGGTCAAGTGCTGAACCATTCGAATTTGGATATGTATGCCTTGGCAACTGGTTTACGCCATTCAGACCGCCTATTAGCGAGCTTAAAAATTCCTACCATTGTGGTTCAGGGTTCTAAAGATGATTTGGTTGATCCCAAAAATGCTGATTTTGCCGAAAGTCATTTAAATCCGAAGTACAGCAAAGTACTTCGTTTAGCCGATCAGGGGCACTTGTTACAGATTGAGCAAGTGGCGCTGGTAAGCCGATGTGTGTTAGCGCTGGCAGCGCAACAATTGCAACAATGCCACTCTTAATTATTCGCCTTGGATTGTTCATCTGTTAAATAAGCTGATTATTTCGATGAATAAGATTTATTTGTGCCTCCAAGTCTGTCGCTCGCTTTCTGAGGCCTCGTTGTGAAAGGTCATGTTATGATTTCGCTCGGAAAATGAATGGTTAAGTCCTTAAAATCACCTAAAAGACGTACGGCCCTGACTTAACGGTAATTAATCACGCATATTGCTTGCTTAATTCTAGGTAGGTAAATATCATCAATTTTTTGTAAATTAAAAATTAGACTTTTGTGGGCATTTACTCTTAATGTTCTCAATAAATCGCTAAGTTGACCCTTATGGACAGTTTAAATGACTAGGAGTTGTCTCGTTGAAGTTACAGTATAGCGCATGTTATGTGCTTGGTTTGTTGACGGCCAGTGTGAGTGCTGTGGCTAATTCTCTTTCAAGTCTTGACTTAGAATCTTTAATGGACACAGACGTACAGGTGACGTCTGCAATGAAGCGCGCTCAATCAGCTTTTAGCACTGCTGCATCGATTTATGTTCTTCGCAAGCAAGATATTAGAGCCTCCGGAGCGGTTTCTGTCGCGGAATCGCTAAAGTTGGTTCCGGGGATACAAATAAGGCAGTTAGATAGTAATCAATGGGCGATTACTGCCCGTGGTGTTGCTGGCCGCTATACCAGTAAGTTATTGGTGATGGTCGATGGCCAGAGTGTTTATAATCCGATGTTCGCTGGCGTATATTGGGAAGCGTTGGATATCCCTCTGTATGATATTGAGCGCATTGAAGTTATTCGTGGTCAAGGTGGTTTATTGTGGGGAAATAACGCGGTTAATGGCGTGATTAATATCATTACCAAAAACAGTATTGATACACGAACGGCTTTGGTTCAGGTCAGTCGTGGTGATCAATTAAATTATGATGTTGATATGCGTTATGGTGACGACATTGGTAATGACGGGAGTTATCGAGTCTATGGCAGCATTCGCGATGCCGATACTTCTAAGCGTGGTTTAGATCTCACGGCGAATGATGATTCACAGCAGGGCTCCGCTGGTTTTCGCTTAGACATTGCTCCAAGTGATGATTTATCGATTTTGACTCAGTTTAGTTATACCCACACCAATATTGGACAAAATCTAAAAGCTTTGTCTCAAGAGGTGAACCAGAATACCTTTTATCAAGATCGTTTTAAACGTGATGATCTGCGCCTAATGGCTCGTTTAGAGCATCGCTTGTCGACCCGCTCTAATCAAATGTTACAGCTCTCTTGGGGACATCAAGATAGTCAGCAACTCTATTTGAATGAACATTTTAAGTCGCTCGATATTGACTACCAAATGAATTCTGCTTTTGGTGATCTGCAATTAGACTGGGGCTTGAACTATCGTAATAATGATTTGCCCTATGAAGAAAATTGGCTCATCAGTAATGATCGAGGAATAGATAATTTACGCTATTATGGAGCCTTCATTCAGGCTCAGTATGCTTTAGTGCCCAATCACTTGACGGTGATTTTTGGCAATAAATTGGAGCACAATAGCTTGACCGGTTGGGAGAATCAGCCTGCCGCTCGTTTGCTTTGGCAGCCGAGCGAGCAGCAAGTGGTTTGGGCTGCAGTTTCAAAAGCGGTACGGATCCCGTCTTTAACCGAATTCGATTCTGATTCTGCGGTGAACGGTAGTCGAGTGGCAGACTATTTTACCACTGGTATTGATGCGATTGATCAATATATGGTGCGCACTGTGCTCAATGGTAATCAATCGGTCCAACCCGAAAAGTCACGGTCTTACGAGCTAGGATATCGGTTTAGCAGACACAATTGGTCCTTTGATTTAGCTTTGTTCCACACCCAATCCAGAAATGTGATTGCAGTTACTCCGAATACTAACAGTATTGATATTGACAGTATTGCGAGTTTACTGGCTAGTGGGCAATTTGCAGAGGCGCAGCAGTTATTAACTGAGTCTCAGGTAGAGCTTGATATTGTGTCTAATGCGGATTTGAATACTAAAGGGGGAGAAGCGGTACTGTCATGGCGGCCGAATAGGCGCTTTAGAAGTGAATTTGGTTATAGTCAAATGGCATATCGTTATCGTTTGCAAGAGGGGACGAGTGAAGCGATTGGCTTTGATTCTGACAGCCGACAATTTTTTGTAAAGGCGGGTTGGCAGCTGTTTGAACAGCATTCGTTATTTGGTTTGTTTCGTTCATTGAAAAGTGAAGCCTACGGAACCGATGATTTCGATGCTCTTGATGTGACTTGGCATTGGCAGTTTTCCCCCCAGACTGGGTTATCTTTAAGTGGTAAAAACTTATTAGCCGGAGAGCACTTGGAATATAGAAATACTTCTGAAACATACACTCAACCACATTATATAGATAAAACAGTGGTGCTCAGATTGTCGGCTGAGTTCTAATCTAGATGGTTGCTGTTCTGGGTAAGCGTTGCCTGCTCACTTTGGTGTTGTTTTGTGGCTTGACTTTGTTTATGAATCAGGTTGAGGCCAGTGACACAGAAATCGCATTGAAAGCTGGCTTTACATTTAACTTTGCCCGATATAGCGAATGGTCGGGTCAAGCTGCGTTGCGCGGCTCGTTTCAGCTATGTAGTCCTGATTTGCATTTTGTAACGGTGGCTGAAGATGTCTTGGCGGGGCAAACTGTACATGGTCTTCCTATTACCGTCAGTCATGTCGAATTGGTTCATCAAGCGATGTCCCAATGTAACTTGCTATTTGTAAGTGCAGCTTACCGAGCACAATGGCAAGCACTCGATAAGCATTTATTTCGACATACCATGTTGGTCGGAGAAACCGCTGATTTTATTAAGTACGGTGGACATATCCGATTTTTTTTACTATCCGGTAAAATCCGCTTCGAAGTCGCTCCTGATGCACTCAAAGAGGTTGGTATTGTGATGAGTTCCAAAGTATTGAGGCTCAGTCGAGTTATCAGTGAGGGGGCTCAATGAGAGCTTTTTTTCTAATGAATACAATGAGTAAAAAACTGCTATTTATTCTAATGAGTATGGCAGTATTCTCAACTCTAATGGTCGCTGGGGTTTTTAGTGCTTATGAGTTGGTCAGCGCTAAGCGTGAGCAACAGCAGGGCTTACAAAACTTGGCTAATATTATCGCGCCGAACGTGACGGCAGCGTTGCTGTTTGATGACCAAGAGTCGATGCACGAATTAATTAAACCATTGTTGTTACGCAAAGATGTGGTTAAAGCTGAAATATTTGATTCACAGCAGCAGCTGATTGCGAGCGTGGTTAGTCCTGTAGACTCTGTTGCTTTAGAGCAGCAGCCCGGTGCGATTATCCGAACCTCTAGTTTATTGGTGATGGATGGACAAATTTATGGAGAGTTGAGCCTCTCGGCCAATCAGAGTTATATCGAGCAACGGATCATATTTTATGGTCAATTTTTAGTGGTTCTGCTGCTTATCACCTTTGGTTTAAGTTGGTTTTTTTCATTATTTTTGCAGCGCGGATTTTTACGGCCTTTATTACATTTGACCGATGTTGCCGAGCGAGTCACTTCGAGTAATGATTATAGTTTACGCGCGCAGCAATCCTCGGGGGATGAAGTCGCCAACTTGACCGAATGCTTTAACAGTATGTTAGAAACGATTGAGGCTCGGGACCGCAAGTTAGAAACTCAAGTGAAGGTACGCACTCAAGAGTTGGAAAGTGTCAACAACCAACTCTTGGAGTATGCCTATACCGATGGTTTAACTAGCTTACCTAATCGTCGATATTTTTATGAAAAAATTCAAGGTTTAGTCAAGAGCAATGTGAGTTTTTCTATTGTATTCATCGACTTAGATGGGTTTAAGGAAATAAACGATACTTTGGGCCATGATTATGGTGATATTTTGTTGGGCCAAGCAGGGCAACGAATACTACGTTGTGTGCGCGAACAGGATACAGTCGCTCGTTTAGGTGGAGATGAATTCACTATTGTTATTGAAGGGGTCAGTAATAAAGAACGGATAACAGGGATTGCAGAAACGGTATTAGAAGGTTTAGCGAAACGTTTTAATATTAAACACGAAGCTGTTTATGTGAGCGGTAGTATTGGGATCACTTTTTATCCGCAAGATGGCGATAGTGTAGAGCAATTAGTGAAACACGCCGATCAAGCGATGTATGTGTCTAAAAGTCGTGGTCGCAATTGTTATCAATTTTTCTCTTCAGAAATGCAAATTGAGGCGCAACAAAAACGTAAGTTGTTAGAGGAATTACGAACAGGCATAAACGAGCAGCAGTTTGAGTTATATTTTCAGCCGATTGTTGCCGTTAGCACCACTGGAAACACTGAGCGAGTTAGTAAAGCAGAGGCCTTATTACGCTGGAATCACCCTGAAAGAGGTTTGATTAGTCCTGGAGAATTTATTGCTGCTGCGGAAGATTCTGGTTTGATCCGAGAACTTAGTGCATGGGTGATGCACGAAACGGTTGCAACGATTAGCCTTTGGCGTCAGCAAGGGTATTTACCAATACAAATTAGTGTGAATACCTCACCATCGCAGTTTGATGACGGCGGTATTTGGATTGACGATTGGCTACGGGAAGTCAGAGCCTATGAGCTACCAGAACATAGTATTATGATTGAAATCACCGAAAATGTGCTGATGAAAACCAACGCTTCGATTAAGCAGCAACTGACGCTTTTACATCAACAAGGCATCGATGTGGCTATCGATGATTTTGGCGTTGGCTATTCTTCTTTGGCTTATCTACAGCAGTTGGATATTGATTTATTAAAAATAGACCGTTCATTCATTCAGCATCTAGAGAACAATAAAGATAGCGCAGCGTTGGTGAAGGGAATTATTACGATGGCCCACCATTTAGACTTGAAAGTGGTTGCTGAAGGGGTGGAATCAGAGTTGCAAAGGCAATATATTGCTGACGTTGGTTGCGATTATGGACAAGGTTACTTTATGTCAAGGCCGCTTCCTAAGCAGGCCTTTTACGAGCGTTATTTACAAGCAAAAACCTTGTAGATAACGCTATATTGGGGCGCTTAGCGTTCCCAATAAGCCTCTTCTAGGCTTTCTTCACGCTCCGGTAAACCACGGGATAGTCGAGGACTATCTTGGGCCAATACTTCATAGCTGACTCGGTTTGCGTATTTACAAATTTGCGCAAATGAGGAATAGCTTAAGGCTTGATAACGGTGTTTACTGGATTGTTGTACATTTGTACGATGAAAAACGTTAGCCGCCATATCATGTAGTAGTGCCGATAACGCCCCATCACCCGCACCATTGGTATTGGTTATTTTTTCGGGACCGCCCATAAATGGGGCTATGTGTGAATATACTTTGACTGCTTGTTGGCAATGTTGGCGCAACATGGGCCGAGAAAACTCATAGCGGTTGAATTCTGGAATAGAGCCGGGTAACAGGGTATGTGTGGTGCTACGTTTATGATTTTCGTCGGTATAACCGGCCATGAATAAACCACGGGACCCAGCGGTGCAAAGGATCAAATCACACCATTCTAAAGCGGTTTCGCAAGCCTGTAATATATCACTGTGTCCAGTTAAGGCTTCTGCTTCTTCTTCATTCATAGCCAATACAGTGACATGCTCTGCGATAAATTTTTGCCACCATTGAGGATCATCTTCAATTAAAAAGCGAGTGCCGAGCGTTAGTACCACTGGGACTTCGGCTTGATGTGCATATTCAATCGCTAACATTGCCGCATCAGTGATCGGATCATTCCCGGCTCGCATTAAATAAGCGGTTAAAGCTAAAGCGGCACCAGATTTAATTAGTTGTTCATCAATGTGCTGGGGACTGAGCTTATCCATGTCGCCTTTAGAGATGGCGAAAGTTCGCTCACCACATTCAGTGATGAGGGTAAAACAACGCCCAACAGGACCGGCAACAGGTTCTAAATGATTAAGATCGACGCGCGAAGAAGTGTTGCATAAGTAGCGGTAAGCGTAATCTCCAATGGTGATGTTCTTACTCATCACGCCAAACATCACTGACCTACCATCAGCTAAAGTAGAATAGTTGTGCAGTGTATTACCGATAGTACCACCAGCAAATTCAGCGCTAATCAGCTGAGCGTCTTGTAGCTCCTGATAGAGAAGACTCGCGGCCTCATCATCAATCAGCAAAGAATTTCCCTTCACTAAGTTATGGCGTTGAATGAAGTCTTCACTCACATGCGCCTCTATATCCACTAAGGTTTGATCGATGCCTGTAATGTGGGTATGTTGCGGGCGTTGCACCGGATCCAGCAAATTAGTTAAAGGGTCGCGAGACTCCACCGGAAAATAGTGTTTGGATTTACGTTGGCCAGGAAATTTCATGCAAAAGTCGCTTGTTTCAATAGTGCTTGTTTTAGCAGCTTAGCTGCTACCTTGTTGAGCGGCGGCGATTTTACCACAGGCTGTATGAAATGTGACTTTTTGAATTGATATACACCTCTTTGCGATGAAAATGAGGTGATTTCACCTTTTATTGATGTTCATCTGGCTCGAGTAAAGCTTGATACTGGCTTAAGGCAGGATGTGCCGAGGCTTGGCTCATTCGCTGATAATGCTGAATAGTCCTTAATAGATAACGTCGATGCTCGGGATTCGTTAGTTGCCACATCTGCTGACCGATTGGGCTAATGTTAAGGCCTGCAGTTGTGCTCACATGCAGCACTTCGTAACAGCGCCGTTTGTCTTCAATTAGATGTTCACTGAGTAATGCCAGTTTCTTCTTGGCTAAAAATTCGCGTAATTCGTATTGGTGATGGACTGGGCAAAGAATGAATTCTAGCGGCCGCTGTGGATGTTTCGATAAAATGCTATCAATCAGCTGGATGCACAATTCGCCGCCGACACCTGCAATGATAATCAGCTCCTTCGTTTGGCTTGGATGAGCCGCGCTTAATGGGAGCTCGCCAGCATCAATACAATGAACTAACCACTTAGGACTCGAATGAGACTTGTTGCACGGGAAAAATCGTTGTAATTGTTGTTCTAGTTGGGCGCTTATCGTGGAAACTTGATCGACGAAGTGCACCGTCCCGGCTATCTCCCGTTGTAGTAATTGGGCTCCCAGTTGTCCGTGATCGCAGCAGCAGTCCCATATATCACGGTAGTGCTGAGTGATCAGTTGGTCAATAAATGCTAAGCGGCGGTTGAGTTTCACGATAATCCCCTAAATAAACCACGCTATAGTATATTTCTAGCCTTTATTGGCAACTATTTTAGCCCACCACTCCTAGCTTGAAGCCAGTCTCTATTGCTTGCTTGGTTAAACCTCGTTATCTGAAGTGATCTTTGGTGCCAAATATGGCCTATTTGAGTGCGACGAGCTCTCACTTTTAGTCAATTTCGCAAAGCTTTAGACTAAAGATTAATACCTGTCCTGTTAAGTATTTGTTAAGTTTTTATTCGGTAGGCTTGAATTGATTTGATATCGGATCTATTGCTACAGCAAAGAAGTTGATTTAAATCAAATTTGGCTATTAACAATAATGCAACATATTAGTCACCCTATAATCAGCAATGCGTGACCTAGATTGCTTGGAGAAATGTCATGGAAGAACAGACTACATATTGGCAAGAAAACTTGCGTTTGATATTTATCTGTCTCGTCATATGGTTCGTGGTCTCATTTGGTTTTGGCTTGTTATTGGTTGAACCGCTGAATGAGATCCGTTTAGGTGGATATAAATTAGGTTTTTGGTTTGCGCAACAAGGCTCAATTTATACCTTCGTCGCTTTAATTTTTTGGTATACCGCCAAAATGAATAAGCTCGATAAAAAATACCATGTGAAGGAGTCATAAATGGACGAGTTAAAACTCTATACCTACATCGCCGTATTTGGCTCATTTGGGCTTTATTTTGCTATTGCGTGGTGGGCTCGCGCCTCATCAACTAGCGATTTTTATGTGGCTGGTGGTGGGGTAACACCGATCCAGAATGGGATGGCAATTGGCGCCGACTGGATGAGTGCCGCATCGTTTATTTCTATGGCAGGTTTGATTGCCTTCCTTGGATATGGTGGCTCGGTATTTTTAATGGGTTGGACCGGGGGTTACGTATTATTGGCAATGTTGTTAGCACCCTATATGCGTAAACACGGTAAATTTACCGTGCCGGAGTTTATTTCTGATCGATATTACTCTAGGGGGGCACGAATTGTTGCAGTTATATGTCTTATCATTGCTTCACTAACTTATATTATCGGTCAAATGAAAGGGGTGGGCGTGGCCTTTTCCCGTTTCTTGGAAGTGGAATACGATAACGGCTTATATATCGGTATGGCGGTCGTTTGGGTTTATGCGGTGTTAGGTGGGATGAAAGGCATCACTTACACGCAAATTGCTCAATATTGTGTGTTGATATTTGCTTACACGATTCCGGCAGTATTCATTTCTTTGCAGTTAACGGGTAATCCTATTCCGCAGCTTGGTTTAGGGAGCACTTTGGCTGATGGCAGTGGTGTATACCTGTTGGATAAGTTGGATATGGTGGTCACTGATTTAGGCTTTAAGGAGTATACCACTGATAATATGGGAGGCACGCTGAATATGTTTGCCTACACCATGTCGTTAATGATCGGTACTGCGGGCTTACCGCATGTGATTATGCGCTTCTTCACCGTACCAACGGTGCAAGCGGCTCGTTCTTCGGCAGGTTATGCTTTAGTATTTATTGCGCTTCTTTACACTGTGGCACCAGCAGTAGGCGCCATGGCTCGCTTTAATTTGATGAATACAATTGTTCCTTCAGCGGATAACAATCTGGTATATGATGAGCGTCCTCAGTGGTTTAAAGATTGGGAGCAAACTGGGCTGCTAAAATTTGAAGATAAAAATGGTGATGGCAAAATTCAGTATGTGGCCGATAAAGGCGCAAATGAGATGGTGAAAGTGGACCGTGATATTATGGTGCTTGCTAATCCAGCCATTGCGAATTTGCCTAATTGGGTGATCGCCTTAGTTGCTGCGGGTGGTTTGGCTGCAGCTCTATCTACGGCGGCGGGCCTATTATTGGCGATATCTTCCTCTATATCTCATGACTTGATGAAGGGGGTGTTAACGCCCAATCTCTCGGATAAAAATGAGTTGCTGGCGGGTCGTATTGTGATGACCTTAGCCATTCTTGTCTCGGGTTATCTCGGTTTAAATCCGCCTGGATTTGCCGCAGGTACGGTGGCATTGGCCTTTGGTTTAGCTGCGTCTTCTATTTTCCCTGCGTTGATGATGGGTATTTTCGCCAAGAAAATGAGTGGCACAGCAGCGATTGCAGGCATGTGCTCGGGGATTGGCGTGACTATGCTGTACGTATTCCAGCATAAGGGCATTATGTTTATTCCTGGTACCTCTTTCTTGGGTGATATGGCTCCCAATTGGTTCTTGGGAATTTCGCCTAATGCCTTTGGTGTTGTTGGGGCTTTAGTTAACTTTGCCGTTGCTTTTGCTGTTTGCAAGGTCACAGGACCCGCGCCGCAACATATTCAAGATATGGTGGAAAACTTCCGTATACCGCATGGTGCGGGGGCAGCACACGACCATTAATTCGAGTATTGATTGAACTTAGTGAAGCAAAAGGCTCCCTAGTTGGAGCCTTTCTTTATCTTAAATGACCGTATTATGAATCATACTTAAAACCAGATAGTGATAGGTCTATTCAGGTTTAAGATGACTTACGATCAATGATTGTTGATAGTAGAGGCAAATCGCCGTTCTATCATGAGGTGTTAAAAATTGTTGGACATTTTTACGTAGTGATGGTTTTCAAATACTCAAAACCAGACAATCAGTTTTGCTACAGAGTGTCCAATTTTAAAGCTCCAAATACAGGATGTATAAATGAACAAACATACTAAGTTGGCGATACTGGTGATGCCATTTTTGGCTATCGGCGGCTACATTGCTTCTGATATTTATTTAGAGCATGACGCGGGTAAGGATAGAGTGATTCAGCTCAGTACTTATGGTCATTGCGATATTATTAATCAACAATGTATTTTGCAATCGGGTGATTTTCGTTTAAATATCTCTGATCAAGCGGGAGTCACCGAAGTGAACTCAACCTTTCCTTTAGACCAAGCCACTTTATTCTTGGTTGATAGTTCGGAGCAGGTTACCGCTTATCCCATGGAAATGAAAGATAGCCCTTATTATTGGCAGCGCAGCACTGAATTGCGGAGTTTGATCCCTAATCAGGGAAATAGCTATAAACTACGTATCATCGCTAATATTAAAGGTGGCAAATATATCAGCGAATTCTACAGTCAAACCGTGCGTTAAATATCACCTAATTGAGAGAATATACTTCTTTGGTGTGCAACAAGATGCAGTGCATTCATTCGGTTCTTTGATGTCAAAAACTAGTTTCTAGATCATTAAATGATTAATTTGTTGTGATTAAATGCAGCCAATCCAATACAATTGGTGTTTGTTACTTTTATCTATTATTTTTATAGGATTAAGTCGTGAGTGCTAATCAAGTATGTCCATCTTGTGGTGGACATAAACCTGCTTTAATGGCATGCCGTGATTGCGGATTTAAATATGTTGTTGCTGGTCGTCCTCCTGAGCCAGCTAAGCCAAACGTTTTAGTTAAGCCAAAAATTACAGCCGAGTCTATTCCAAGAAGTCAATATAGAGCGGTGGTTGAGGAAGGTGCTTCTAAGCCACAAGTGATCATTAAAACCAAAAAACGTCGCCAATACACCATTCCTAGTGAAGAATAATTGATTAGCAACCGTTGGTGTTTATTTGCTGCCATATGGCAGTAATGCCATTGTTTCTCGATTCGCTGAGGTGCTGAGCTAAACCCAATTGGGTTAAGGTCTTACGGAATAAGATTTTGGCTGGTTCTGTTTGTTGAGGGTATTCAGCAATGCAAGCCAGCAAGATCACCAGTAAGCCTTTGATGATCCGAGCGTTACTATCTATTTGTAGTTGACCTTGATGGTAATGCAGCCATACGTCGCTTTCGCAGCCAATAACTTTGTGTTGTTCGGTCTGGTATTGCGGATCTATCGGTTGAAGCTGTTTGCTTAATAATAGCAATTGTCGGTAACGTTCTTCCCAAGATTGGCATGGCTGAAAAATTTGCTCTATATGCTCTAAAGTTAAACCGATTTGCGGTGTATTACTCATCAAATAGCTCCATGATATTGTCTATTGCCTCGATGAGTTTATCGATCTCTTGCTGAGTATTATAGAGCCCTAGAGACAGACGAATACTACCTTGTTTGGCGAGTTTTTTACTTAAAGGCATCGCACAATGATGGCCACATCGTAGCGCTATATTATACTGGTCGAACAGCGTCGCAGCATCTTGAGGATGGATCCCTTTGAGAACAAAGGAAATTAAACCAACACGCATCATTGGCGTCCCAATCAGCTCGACCTTGGGGTGTTCTTTTAACTTTGTTAGTGCGTAATTTAATAGGCTGCGTTCGTGATTTAAACGTTCTTTGAGCGGAAACTGCTTTAAAAATTTTAGGGCTGCGGCTAAACCGATGGCCCCCACAATGTTCGGTGTTCCCGCTTCTAATCGGTAGGGCAGACGATTCCAAGTGCTTGTTTCGCAGCTCACTTGGCTGATCATTTCTCCGCCAAATATACTTGGTTGTAAGGCTTCCAAGGCTTCCGTTTTTCCATAAAGTACTCCAATACCTGTTGGACCATAGACTTTATGACCAGAAAAAAGATAGTAATCGCAGCCTAAACGCTCAACGTTAACATCTAGATGAGCGATCGCCTGAGCGCCATCAACAATCACTTTTGCGCCGTATTGTTGCGCGTGTCGGACTAGTTCTGGAATAGGCAACAGCGCCCCAATGCTATTGGAGACGTGAGAGATCGCTAAAATTTTACATTTTTCACTAAAGTGTTCTTTAAAATTAGCTATATCAATATCACCATTATTTAATATAGGTATACACTTAAGAGTGGCACGGGTTCTGGCTGCTAATTGTTGCCAAGGGACGAGGTTGGAGTGATGTTCTAATTCACTCACCCAAATTTCATCACCCTCGGTTAAGCTATAGGCTAAGCCATTCGCTAGCATATTACAGCCTTGGGTGGTGCCGCTGGTCCAAATGATGTTGTCAGCTTTGCTACCAATAAATTCAGCAATGGTCTTTCTGGCTGATTCGAAGGCATTGGTGGCTTGTCGCGCGAATTGATGACTCGCTCTATGAACGTTTCCATGACCGTGTTGGTAGTAGTTTTGAATCGCGTTGAGCACGGCTTCAGGAACTTGTGTCGATGCCGCACTATCCAAATAGGTAAGCTGTTGGTTTTCGCGGTTTAAAGACGGAAAATACCGCCGATAGATATGCTGTTTAGCTGAAGTCACAGTTGTCTTACCATAGCAAATAAAGCGGTTATTGTATCGGTAGCGGAGATTCTACACTAGCCTATATCGATGTTATCTTTGATTTTAGTAATGGAGTTACAGATAAGATGCCACAGTCTTCAAGCTTAGTTACTTGGCAAAAAGTCTATTTTGGCTTTGCTCAGCCGAGTCAGGAAAGTCAATTTCGCGAGATGAAGTGGTTACAACAGTGTCGTCGGCTGGCTGGTATTCAAGTGATATATGCATTGAGTGTGTTGTTTTTTTTTACACAAACCGGTTTATTACAAGCTTGGTGGGTGGTCGCAGATTGGCAGGCGACTGGAGCCCTTGCTTGCTGGTTGTTTATTCAAGTTATATTAGGCTGGTTTGGTCAGCAGATCCTTAGCGTAAAAGAGGTATCGGCTTTTGTCCTTGCGATGTTCTGCCAGCACTGCCTGTTGCTCTGCTTATTACTCTTTAACCATTCTGTCCTTGTTTTACCTTTCTGGTTGATTTTTAGTTTACCGGTGTTACTCACAACTATTTATATACCAATAGTATTGGCACATAGCATGATAAGTATTGCTGGCGGATTTGTGGTATATATCGATTTTCAGGCCTCTTCCCTGCACTTGGGCCAATGGGCATATTCGATACTTTCAACCATGGGTTTAGTTTATGTGCTGTTGGTTGTCGGGATCTTTTTATTGCATAAATTATGGCGTAATCAATATATTGCTGAACAGGGATTACAACTGTTTAGCGAACAGTATTTCGCTAGCGCTGCGGATGATGAATCATTATCGCCAGTAGTAGACGTTGATCCCGTAACTGGCTTAGCAAATGAGACCTGTTTTAAACGATTCTCCGAGACAGAAATCGAACGAAGCTCTCGTTATCAAAATGCTTATTCTGTCATCTTAATAAAAATTAATCATTTTTTTAACTACCAAGATACGCGGGGGCAAGAAGAAGCCGATAAGCTTCTGATTAACATGGTAAATCTATTGCATCCTAAGATTAGAAAAGTAGACCTAATCGCTCGTTATCAACAAGACAAGTTTGTTATTGGTTTACCTGAGACAAGCCTTTATCAAGCGCTCGATACCGCAGAACGTATGCAGACTGCATTGAGTACAGAATTTTGGAGTCGTTTTGCTGAGGACTTACAACTGGAAACGAGATTTGGGGTGGCTTGTATCGATAGTTCCGTGATGACTGTTGAACAATTACTGATGAAAGCTGAACATGCCATGAATAACCATCGTAGTCCGGTAGCTTTGAGCTACGGCCGTTAAGTTTTTGAATATATTCGGTTTCACTTAGGAGTTGGATTGGATGCGGGCCCCTTTATTCTTGCTATTATGTGTTTTTTCTTTAACTGTAAATGCCGCTGAAAATAGTAATTTGGTCGATTCATGGTTAGGTTATGGCGCCTTGGTTATTTTTATTGTTGCCTATTTATTGGTGATGAGCGAAGAGGTGATTCATTTACGAAAATCTAAGCCAGTATTGGTTGCTGCAGGCTTAATTTGGTTTTTAATTGCTATCTATTATCGAGGCTCTGGCCAAGAGCACCTCGTCACTGAGGCTTTCAGGCACAATTTACTTGAGTTTTCTGAGTTGATGCTGTTTTTGTTGGTGGCGATGACCTATATCAATGCGATGGAAGAGCGGCGGCTGTTTGATGTACTGCGAGCCTGGCTGGTTCGTAAGCAGCTCAGTTATCGTCAATTATTTTGGCTAACGGGAAGTTTGGCCTTCGTGATCTCTCCGGTCGCCGATAATCTGACGACGGCTTTGTTAATGTGCGCAGTAGTAATGAAGGTGGCTAATGGCAATAGCAAATTCATTAATTTAGCCTGCATCAATATTGTGATTGGTGCCAATTCTGGAGGCGCTTTTAGTCCCTTTGGTGATATTACAACGCTGATGGTGTGGCAAAAAGGATTGGTTCATTTTTCTCAGTTTTTTGACTTATTGTTACCTTCGATGGTGAATTTTTTGATTCCTGCCATCATCATGTCGGTGTTTGTTTCAGCAGACTCTGTGGAAGCTGAAAATGAAACGGTAGAGCTAAAACGTGGCGCAAAAAGAATTGTACTGCTGTTTTTGGTGACGATTGCTACCGCTGTATTAGGTCATAGTCTATTCCATATGCCGCCTGTGTTAGGCATGATGATGGGGCTCGGTTATCTGCAGTTCTTTGGCTTCTTTTTACGTAAAACCTTAGCTTCTAGCTTACATAAAAAAGCGGTGAATGCGATTGCTCAACGAGATGATGCACGCTTAAAAGCTCTTGGTAGTGTGGTGCCTTTTGATATATTCAACCGGGTTGCTAGAGCCGAGTGGGATACCTTGTTGTTTTTTTATGGGGTGGTTATTTGCGTCGGAGGGCTTGGATTTATTGGTTATTTGGAGATGGCATCTTCTCTGATGTATCAGCGATGGGAGCCAACCCACGCAAATATTGCGATTGGCGTGTTGAGTGCAATTGTGGATAACATTCCAGTAATGTTTGCGGTCCTCACTATGGAGCCCAACATGGTGTTGGGACAGTGGTTATTGGTGACCTTAACTGCTGGGGTTGGGGGAAGCTTATTATCTATCGGTTCTGCTGCGGGTGTGGCGCTGATGGGGCAAGCCCGTGGTCACTATAGTTTTATTAGCCACCTGCGCTGGAGTCCGGTGATTGCGCTGGGTTACGTGGCCTCGATTTATTGCCATTTGTTACTTAATGCTTCGTTATTTTGAGGGGCTTGTTGCTTGAAATACCAGTTTTATTCAGCCTGTTAATCTTTTAATTCTAGCCATCAAACGGTTTCTCGGTTTCTACTGACCGCAGTCACGCACTCTAGGGAGTAGGGGGCTTATACGTTTATACATTGCCAGTTGGGCCGTATACTCTGTTAAAGCGGTATTTGTTTGCTTTGCTTGATACCGCTTGTAGAGATTAAAATTTTTATCTTGAATAAAAACAGACCTTAAAAGCTTAATTGCTGGTGAGGTCGGGAATAAATTTATTTTTGCTGAAGCTAATTCCCCTTAGAATATATGTCGCCCATTCCTTTTGTAGCTATTCTGGATTAGGGCAGCGTGCAATTTGCTTTACTTTTCCTTGTTCATCAACTTGTTCAAGTATTACATCGAAGCCCCATAATCGATGTAGATGCTTGAGTACCTCATGTTTACTTTTGGCTAAAGGAATGCCCTGATGAGGAACGTAGCGAAGGGTTAGTGAACGGTCACCCCGTAAGTTAACATTATATACTTGAATATTTGGTTCGATGTTACTTAGGTTATATTGTGAGCTGAGCGCTTCTCGAATTTGCTGGTAGCCTTGATCATCATGTATTGCTTTTACCTTTAAATAAGGTTTATGTTCATTGTCATCAAGCGTAAATAGTTTTAAATCGCGAATGACTTTAGGCGATAGAAACTGACTGATAAAACTTTCATCTTTAAAGTTGCGCATTGCAAAGTGTAAGGTTGTTAACCAATCTTTCCCGGCAATATCTGGAAACCAGCGTTTATCTTCTTCCGTTGGAGACTCGCAGATCCGACGAATATCAGTCATCATGGCAAAGCCTAATGCGTAGGGGTTTATGCCATTAAAGTATGGGCTGTTATAGTTGGGTTGCAATATTACGCTGGTGTGACTATGTAATATTTCTAAGATAAATCGTTCACTGACTAAGCCTTGATCAAACAAGTGATTGGTGATGGTATAGTGCCAGAAGGTAGCCCAACCCTCATTCATCACTTGGGTTTGTTTCTGAGGATAAAAATATTGACTAATTTTACGCACGATCCTAACTATTTCTCGTTGCCACGTTTCCAATAGAGGTGCGTGTTTTTCCACAAAGTACAAAATATTTTCTTCAGGTGATACCGGGAAACGACCTTTAGCTTGGGGATCACTATTTTGTTTCGTTGGAATGGTTTTCCACAGCTCATTGATTTGACTTTGTAAATACTCGGCTCTGGAATCCTGCCGTAGTTTTTCTTCTTCCATAGATATCGGGCTCGGGCGTTTATAGCGGTCAACTCCATAGTTCATTAATGCATGACAGGAATCTAATAGATCTTCAACCGCATTTACGCCATGACGAGCCTCGCATTTGCTAATGTAGTTTCTTGCGAAAACTAAGTAATCAATAATCGAGCTAGCATCGGTCCAAGTTTTAAAGAGATAGTTATTTTTGAAAAAACTATTATGACCGAAACAGGCGTGAGCGATCACTAAAGCCTGCATAGGCATGGTGTTTTCTTCCATTAAATAAGCAATACAAGGATCGGAATTAATCACAATCTCATAAGCTAAACCCATTTGTCCCCGTTTATAGGTTTGTTCGGTTTGAATGAATTTTTTGCCGTAAGACCAATGGTGGTAGCCGATTGGCATACCGACACTGGAGTAGGCATCCATCATTTGTTCGGCAGTGATGACTTCAATCTGATTTGGATAGGTCTCTAGTTGGTAATGTTCAGCTACCTTGGCTATTTCTTGATGATAGCTTTCTAGCATCTCGAAGGTCCAATCTGGTCCATCGGGCAACATCTTAGTTTTGCTCATGTGGGCCTCACGCTGTGGCTTTTTTAAAGAGATCTCTAAAGGTTGGCAGAATTTCTTCGGCCGTTTTTACATGACGAATAGAGAAGTTTGGGAAGATTTCACTGAGTTGCTCATACTGATGCCATAAGCTTTGATGGGCTCTATTGGTGATTTCTATGTACGAATAGTGGCGACTGAGTGGAAGTAGCGTTTTTTCCAACAATTCTCGACACTTGGGTGAATCGTCGGCCCAATTATCGCCATCTGATGCCTGAGCCGCATAGATATTCCACTGCTCTTTGGGGTAACGCGCTTTGATGATGTCATCCATTAAAGTCAGCGCACTAGAAACAATCGTGCCTCCGGTTTCTTGAGAGTAGAAAAACTCATGTTCATCAACTTCTTTTGCTTGAGTGTGGTGGCGAATAAACACCACTTCTATCTTTTTATAGCTACGAGTTAAGAATAGATATAGGAGTAAATAGAATCGTTTGGCGATGTCTTTGGTTGCTTGGTCCATCGAACCTGAAACATCCATCAAACAAAACATAACGGCTTGAGTACTCGGTACGGGGTATTTCGCAAAATTGTTGAATTTAAGATCAAAAGTATCGATAAAAGGGATCTTTGCTAAACGTTTTTTTAAGTTAGCGATATCTTGTTTTAATTGTTCTATTACTCTTTGGTTTACGAGTGGATCTAAAATTTTTTCTGCAAGTTCCTGTTCTAACTGTTTAAGTTGCTTACGTTTATCCCCCCCCATAGCCATCCTTCGAGCCAAAGAGTTTTGCAAGGATCGCACAATATTGATATTGGCAGGCACACCGTCATTGGTATAGCCAGCGCGAGCAGTTCGGTATTCAACAATGCTGTCTACATCGGTCTCCTGCAGATTGGGGAGCTCCAAGTCGTCAAATAGAATATCTAAATATTCATCTTTGGAAATGGTAAATTGAAATTCTTCAGTGCCTTCGCCTTGATCACTGGCTTCACCATCACCTGAACCGCCGCCTTGCTCTTGCATTGGACGGTCTATTTTGTCTCCGGTTCCAAACTGGTCATTGCCTGGTAAAGTTCGCTGACGATGGCCTCCTTCGCCTTGATGGAAAAATGGTTCACTAATATCTTTATGCGGAATACTAATGCTTTCGCTGTTCTCTAAGTCTTGAATACTACGTTGATTAACGGCGTCATTCACCGCCCGCTTAATTTGACTTTTATAGCGGCGAATAAAGCGCTGGCGGTTCACCGCGCTTTTATTTTTACCATTCAAACGTCGATCGATAAAATGAGCCATTGACGCCCTCCATCAAATCTATGAAGATTTACGAACGCGTAAATACCACTCAGATAACAAGCGTACTTGCTTCCGGGTGTACCCTTTCTCCATCATACGGTCAACAAAGTCGTCATGTTTTTGTTGGTCATCAACGGAGGTTTTAGCATTGAAAGAAATAACGGGTAGTAAGTCCTCGGTATTAGAGAACATTTTTTTCTCAATGACGGTACGCAGTTTTTCATAACTGGTCCAGCTTGGATTTTTGCCATCATTGCTGGCTCGAGCCCTTAATACAAAGTTAACGATTTCGTTACGGAAGTCTTTAGGGTTACTAATCCCTGCGGGTTTTTCAATTTTTTCAAGCTCGGCGTTTAAGGCTGCTCGGTCAAATAACTGTCCGGTGTCTGGGTCTCGATATTCTTGATCTTGGATCCAAAAATCAGCATAAATGACATAGCGGTCAAAAATATTCTGCCCGTATTCGGAATAAGATTCGAGATAAGCGGTTTGAATTTCTTTGCCAATAAAGTCTACATATTTAGGAATTAAGTAGCCTTTTAAATGTTCGAGGTAGCGATCGGCCAGCTCTTGACTGAATTGCTCGCGTTCAATTTGTTGTTCTAAGACATAGAATAAATGGACTGGATTTGCTGCAACTTCGGTGGTGTCAAAGTTAAATACGCGCGACAAAATTTTAAAGGCAAAGCGCGTCGATAGACCTTCCATTCCCTCATTCACCCCTGCAAAATCCCGGTATTCTTGATAAGACTTCGCTTTCGGATCGGTGTCTTTCAGAGTTTCTCCGTTGTATACCCGCATTTTAGAGTAAATACTAGAGTTTTCGGGGTCATTCAATCGCGATAAGACTGAAAACTGGGCTAACAGTTCTAAGGTGCTAGGGGCACATTTAGCGGTATTTAACTCACTATTATCTAATAGTTTTTGATAAATATTTATTTCTTCACTGACTCGTAAACAGTAGGGCACTTTCACAATGTAAACACGGTCTAAAAATGCTTCATTGTTGCGGTTGTTTCTAAAACTTTGCCATTCTGATTCGTTTGAGTGAGCGAGGATAATGCCTTCAAATGGAATTGCCGATAGGCCTTCGGTACCATTAAAGTTCCCCTCTTGGGTTGCTGTCAACAACGGATGTAATACCTTGATAGGGGCTTTAAACATTTCAACAAATTCCATCAAACCTTGATTGGCTCGACATAAAGCGCCGGAGAAGCTATAGGCATCGGGATCATTTTGCGCATAGTGTTCTAGTTGACGAATATCGACTTTGCCCACTAAGGATGAGATATCTTGGTTATTTTCATCTCCTGGTTCGGTTTTAGCGATAGCCACCTGTTGAAGGATGGATGGGAAACTTTTTACCACTGTGAATTGGCTAATATCACCGTTATATTCCTGAAGGCGTTTTGCGGCCCAAGGTGACATAATCGTTTTTAAATGGCGTTTATTAATCCCGTATTCTCGCTGTAAAATGTCACCATCTTCATTCGCATCAAATAAACAGAAAGGATGATCGTTTACTGGAGAACCTTTAATCCGATAAATGGGAACGAGCTGCATTAAAGCTTTAAGTTTTTCGGCAAGCGATGACTTACCCCCGCCAACAGGACCGAGTAAGTAGAGTATTTGCTTACGTTCTTCTAATCCCTGAGAGGCGTGCTTCAGGTAAGAGACGATTTGCTCAATGCTATCTTCCATGCCGTAAAACTCTTTAAAGGCTGGATAACGAGCAATTACTCGATTCGAAAATAACCGACTGAGGTGTGGATCTTTGGAAGTATCTACCATTTGGGGTTCGCCAATGGCAATCAGTAAACGCTCTGCTGCGCTGGCGTAAGTGCTGGGATTATTTTTACATAGAGTTAAGAATTCATTGAGCGTGAGCTCTTCTTCCTGAGCTTGCTCGTAACGCTGTTGATAGTGGTCAAAAATACTCATAGCCTAGGCCCCCTAAAACAAGCTATCTTGATAACAGATAGTATTTAGAAACAATAAATTTGATGAAGCGTTAAAGTAAGTTTATACCATGACAAAAATAAATTAATAAAAAATAAGCATTTTTTTGTAACAAATCGCTGATGTTTCAATGCACCAAGGTTTGCTGCTAAGACCATACGAAGATGAAAAACAGTCCAGCTAATCGGCCATTATTGATGTCATCGCTGGTGAAGCAACGGCGACTAACAGCGTAAGATTTAACCGATATTTAAGTCCTATTGTTTGTGTGTTGCAAGGTATATTACTGGATGATGTTGCATATATGATTGAACCAGAGAAACCTTGTACTAAATTTAAACCAACAATTTCATCGTTTTCTTGACAAGTTCATGTGTGCCTTTCACTGACGTTTTATACGCTGTGAACAATGAAATCGATCGGGTGATTCACTTAGTCACGATGTTATATAGCTCAAATAACGTTAAATTATTGTAAATAAAATGTTGCCATGAGCGTTTGCTATGTTATTTTTAGGGGGTGGCTTAAACCTTCCAGCTTTGGTCGGCGAGCACTGCATCGAGGGGAGTAGTGTTGAAGGTTTACAAAAAGCACGTTTCCATTCGCTCTTGCTTTGCGAGAGCTTTTTTTATGCCTTAAATAAATAGAAGAAAATGTAGTTTACCTTTCTCTAAGCATTGCGGCGCTCCAATATTAACCGTTGAAGTAAGCATTTAGACTAAAGAATTAGTTAGCTTATATTTTATAAATTGGATATAAAAAACAATGAGTTGTGTTTTTTGTTATTCCAAGTTGTGCGGTCTATGGGGCAAGCTAAGCTACAATATACCAAAGTCTAAGTTTCAAGCCTTCGATTAAGCTCTATTTTTTAACAAATTATTAACGAATGCCGTGTTTTATTGGTGAGACATCAAACCATGTTTGCCAATTTAAAATCATCGTGTAGAACACGGCTTGTTGGGCGAAAATGAGTATTCAAACTTGGGTCTTTATATTTATAGGCTGTAGTTTTACCTCTTATATGATCATTGCTATTTGGACTAAGGCCAATACGACGCGCGAGTTTTTCCTCGCTGGTGCGCAGGTTCATCCGGTCACTAATGGTATTGCTACGGCGGCCAGTTGGATGTCTGCGGCTTCGTTTTTATCCTTGGCTGGGCTCATCTCTATTGCTGGTTATGATGGCGGTATTTATTTGATGGGGTGGACCGGTGGCTATGTCATATTAGCGCTCTGTTTAGTGCCCTACCTACGGCTATTTGCAAAAATAACGATCGCGGATTTCATCGCCGAACGTTATTACTCGCGTATAGCTCGGCTGGTGGCGGTTATCTGTATTGTGTTTATTTCATTTATCTATATCGCGGGACAGATGCGGGGTATTGGTCTGGTGTTTTCTCGGTTTTTAGATGTAAACATGAATCTTGGCGTGTTGCTCGGGATGGTGATTATGTTTATCTACACCGTATGGGGAGGCATGCGAGGGGTGACTTATACTCAAGTTGCTCAGTACTGCTTACTTATTTTTGCTTTTTTAGTCCCCGCATTTCTCACCTCATTTAGTTTAACTGGCCAGTATCTACCGCAAATGGGTTTAGGTAGCCACTTACTTGGACAACCAGAACAGTATGTTCTGGATAGGCTAGATATTTTATCCCTTGAACTCGGTCTTGCTTCGTTTACCAGTGGTCATAAATCATTGATCGATATTGGTTTTGTTACACTGGCCTTAATGATGGGGACTGCTGGTTTACCGCATATAATTACCCGTTTTTTTACCGTTTCTGGGGTCAAAAAAGTCCGTTCATCTGTGGGATATACCCTGGTTTTCATTGCGCTGCTTTACACTGCAATCCCCGCTGTAGCTGCTTTTGCCAGGTTAAATATCATCGAGTCGATTAATCCCCAGAAGCCGCTGCAACTTGAGGTTTCGCAAGAACCACAGTGGTTGAATAACTGGCTGCAAACGGGGCTTGTTGAATGGCAGGACGTTAATGGTGACGAGCATTTATTCTATAGTGGTGATGAGCGCAATGAAGTTTATCTTAATCAAGATATGGTGGTATTAGCCTCCCCAGAGCTGGCGAGTTTGCCCAATTGGGTTATCGCCTTGGTAGCTGCGGGAGGTTTGGCAGCTTCTTTGTCAACTGCTGCAGGTTTATTACTGGTTATTGCAAGTAGCATTGCTCATGATCTCGGCAAACACATAATCAAACCTGATTTAACTGATAAGCAAGAGCTCAAGTGGGCGCGAATGAGTGTTTGCGCGGCAATTTTAACCGCTGGATATTTGGGTGTTAATCCACCAGCTTTGGTTGCAGAGGTTATTGCTTATGCGTTTGGTTTAGCTGCCTGTTCTATTTTTCCAGCTATGGTTATGGGGATATTTTCTAAGAAGATGAATCGGCTGGGTGCGTTGAGCGGTATGTTGGTTGGGATGAGTTTGACGCTTACTTATATTAGTTACTTCAAATTTATTGAGCCGACGGCTAATGTTCCAGAGTACTGGTGGTTTGGGATCTCACCAGAGGGAATTGGCGCACTGGGAATGCTAAGTAATTTTGCGGTGGCTTTCTTGGTGCATCATTGTACGCAGGATGCGCCTGAATCGGTTCAGAGTTTAGTTGCGGAACTAAGGCGACCACCAGCTTAGTATGTTGACAATAAGGATAAGGTTCAATGTTTTGAGTCTATTTTTGATAAATTTAGCTATCGTTTAACAACCGAACTCAAGCTGGATAGGCCCCCTTCAGCTTATCTGTTGACGCGACTTGGCTTATCAAATATGAGAGGAGCTGCACCGTATGGATTTAGACGCTAAAAAATTCAAGTATGGATTAGTTTTGGTGATCAACGTTTTGCTTGTGAGCATGGTGTTGTTAATCCTCAGTCATATCGGCGTTCGGTATAGCAAGTCGATAGATGTACTTGAGGCCAAATTGCTACCAGCGATGCAGGAGATCTTAAATGCTGATCGACATCTTTATCAAGCGAGAACGGCAGAGTTAGAAGCGATTTCATTAGCAAGTACTCAGCAGCAACATTATGTGGATATTCATCATCAGCATGCCCAACAAGCGAAACAAGGAATGCTGAATTTTTTGATATTGCTAAGAGATTTTCCTGAAGTTTTACAAGGATTGGAGGTTTTTGAAACGTACTTCGCGCGTTGGCAACAAAGTAGTTCGGAGGTATTTTACTTGTTGGATTCAGGTCAATCAACAAAGGCTGAGCAATTGAGTCTGAATCGAGGCTATCAAAACTTCATTGAGTTACGCGAATTGTACAATTTGGCGGGAGAGTCCGCAGAACAATTAAATGCTGATTTGACCCTTAAAGATTAGGCTGCTGGAACAGTGTGCTTGGGGAAAACTTAGCTCTTGAGCGGCAGAGGTCCTTCGGCTGTGATGTCACTGGTTTGCTGAATGCTGCTTCTCAAGTCAGTGAATAAAAAAAACGACGTCATAATTATCTGGCGTCGTTTATATAGAGTGATGGTGAGTGCGACTCACATTGAAGCGATGATTTGCTTGTTATTTTGTTGGGGGAGTAAGGTTTTCTCCTTTCGATTGGATTACATCTTGATACCAAAAGAAACTTTTTTTGCGCTTTCTCAATAGACTCCCTTGCCCTTGGTCATCACTATCGACATAGATATAACCATAACGTTTAGACATTTGTGCGGTTGAGGCACTCACCAAGTCAATTGGAGCCCAGCTGGTGTAACCCATGATCTCCACGCCGTCCTGTAAGGCTTCACCCACCTGATATAGGTGGTCGTTTAAGTAGTCTATTCGATAGTCGTCTTCTATCTGTCCATTTTCATTGACCGTATCAACTGCGCCAAGTCCATTTTCGACAATGAATAGAGGTTTTTGATAGCGGTCATAGAGGAGGTTTAGCACGATGCGGAGCCCTTTGGGGTCAATTTGCCAACCCCAGTCTGAAGATTCCAAATAAGGATTGCAGCCCATTTTGAGTATATCTTCATCAGTAAAGGCCATATCACTTTGATGAACACTGACACATCCCGTCATGTAGTAGCTAAAGGAAATGAAATCAATGGTCTCAGTTAAGGCTTCTTTATCAGCTTCGGTTATGTCTAGCTTTACGCCCATTTGTTTGAATTTTCGCCAAATGTAGCTTGGGTAATAACCACGGCTTTGGACATCGCCAAAAAATAACCATTCTCGATTTTGTTGTAAGGCTTCGAAGATATCATCTGGATGGCTGGTGAGCGGGTATTGAATTGCGCCTAACATCATATTGCCAATTTTTCCATTGGGGACCAGTTGATGGCAGGCTTTCACGGCTTTTGCGCTGGCGACCAGTTGATGGTGGATCCCCTGATAAAGGTTTTGTGGATCTGTTCCTCGCGGAATGCCGGCTCCAGTGAAAGGTTCATGTAGCGTGATATTAATTTCATTGAAGGTTAGCCAATGTTTAACCCGATCACCATATCGAGAGAAAACAGTGCTTGCATAACGTTCAAAGAACTCAATGAGTTTTCGGTTGGTCCAGCCCTGATAATGCTGAGCGAGATGTAAAGGCATTTCATAATGGGAGAGGGTTACCAGTGGAGTGATGTTGTGTTTTTCTAATTCATCAAAAATTTTGTCATAGTATTCGAGCCCCTGCAGGTTTGGCTCTAGTTCGTCGCCTTTGGGGAAGATCCGACTCCAGGCTATGGATAAGCGAAAACAGCTGAAACCAAGCTCGGCAAACAATGCGATGTCTTCGGGATAGCGATGATAAAAATCAATGGCGTTGTCTTTTATGTTGAAGTCCCCCTCAACTCGAGGCTTTAATTCACCAAAGGTGCCATACGGTTGGATGTCTGATGTTGACAGTCCTTTGCCATCGGCGTTATAGGCGCCTTCAATTTGATTAGCTGCGGTTGCTCCGCCCCATAGAAATGTATCAGGAAAACGAAAAGCCATGGTTCTCTCCCTACTTAAATGGTGGTATGCATGAATGCTGGATAAGATACGCTAATTTAAAAATAAACAAATAGTGGTACAACCTAATTTAAACGCCTTATGGATTAGATTGGCTAATGAATGGTTTTGCGGATAATCGTTACAAATTAAAGAGAAGCACAAATAGGCTCTTCGATTTTTGTATAGGTGACGGAAGCGCTTTGATAGCTAGCATGCGCCGAGTAAAAAAGGTCTTGGTTGTTGTGTTTTATTGGCGGAAGGAAAGGTTTCTTTAGTTGTAAATGTCTTGATTAACTCTGTTAATTCCCTTAACTCTTTTGATGATTTCAATTGTAGATAAATATGATTATTGCTGAGTTTGTTCTCTACCTAAAATTTTGACATCTAAAATTAATTTTTAAAATGATGCAAAGGATAACCTTCATTGTTTTGAAGTGAATTATGCTAATTATTTTAAATAAAAAATGTGAATTAAGCCGTTTATTTTGAAAATAACTAATCAAACAATACAGGGGGCTAGTTTGTTGAAAATAAAGGGATTTAAACATAAATTTTGGTTTTTCACATGATTTTCATGGATAACTATCCTGATATCAAACTATCTTTTTATCCTAGCTTTTTGTTATTGCCTATAATTTAGTTAGCTACATTTTATCCATCTTTTTATCTGTTAAAAAATGACCATATGCTTAGAAGTAGACTAGCGAGGGTTTAATGAGGGTAAGGCGTGGGCGTCAAATTTTATCTTATGATGTTGGATGTGATGATAGTTAAATCTTTTAATCATAATCTTGTTAAAAAATAATAAATATTATTCAGCATAGATTAGGGAAGAGAGTGGATAAGGGGTAATGAAATGAATTTTGGAAGCTTAAGGTTTAAATACTCATTAGTGTTTGTGGTGAATGCCATTTTACTGGTTGTTGTTGGGCTAATTGGTATGAATATGGGTGTAAAAACTTCTGAAAGTTTAGATGCTCTTGGTGGAAAGATTCTCCCGGCTATGTCTTCGGTACTTAACGCTGATCGGGATCTATATCAGGCTCGGGTAGCTGAACTCGAAGCAATGAAGTCAAGTGATCAGCTTGCTCAATATTTAGATGATTTTAATGAAAACGCGCAACAAGCCGAAGATAGAATGCACAAATTTCAAGCTTTATTAGCTGATTATCCTCAGGCGAATCAAGGGCTTCAGAATTTTGACCAAAGGTATAAGCTTTGGAAGCAAACTAGCTCGCAAGTCTTCTCATTGCTGAAAGCAAATCAGCTGGCTGATGCGGAAGCTCTAAGTCAGAAAGCCAGTTATGAGCATTTTCAAAATTTGCGGGAATTATACAATGTTGCGACCGAAGCCGCTGAAGCGATTGCTGATGATATTAATCAAGCTTCGGACGTTGCTGTAGATACAAACATGAATGTATTGAGCTTTGTGGGGATTTCTTCTGTTATTTTGGCGGTATTACTAGCCTATTTTGGCCCTAAAATGTTAGTTGACGCGATTAATGTGGTGACATCAAGAATTCGGGATATCTCTCAAGGCGAGGGCGATTTGACGCAGCGATTGGAGGTTAAAGGCCGCGATGAAATCGCGGGATTAGCGAATAGTTTTAATCAATTTGTCGAATTGTTAGATAGATTGATCAGTTCAGTGAGAGCACAGGCCAATGATTTAAGTTCATCGATTAGCAGCCTAAATGATAAATCACAGCAAACAGCAGAAGTGAGTTTGGAGCAAAACCAGTCGGTGGAAATGATTGCAACGGCAGTAACAGAAATGGCCGCTGCCATCAGAGAGGTGGCCAGTAATGCGGGCCACACCGCGGAGGAAATTAACACGGTTAATGCGCAAACAGTTCAGGGACAAAATATTACTCAACAATCTGTTGAACATATCACCTTATTGTCAACATCTGTTCAAGACGCAGCTAATGTGGTTGAGCTTCTTTCCAAGGATTCTGATCGTATTGCTTCGGTACTGGATGTTATCCGTGGAATTGCCGAGCAAACTAACCTGTTGGCACTGAATGCCGCGATTGAGGCTGCGCGTGCGGGAGAACAAGGAAGAGGTTTTGCGGTGGTCGCTGACGAAGTCAGAAGCTTGGCGAGTAAAACGCAACAATCCACTGAAGATATTCAAAAAATGATAGAAGCCTTGCAAAGTGGCGTAACTCAAGCCGTTGAGGCAATTAATAAGGGCGCGGTTGACGCTGAAGGTACGGTTGAACTTGCTGGACAAACCCAGCAAGCATTAACGCAAATCCTTGAGTCAACGTCTAAGGTGTCAGAGGTATCTGCTTCTACAGCTGCATCGACAGAGCAGCAGAGCCATGTGACCGAAGATATTAACCGTAACCTCACAGAATTAGCAGATAAAACTAAACTAAACTTAGAAAACTCGACGGAGTCACAAGCAGACGCCCACTCCGCATTAGAATTAGCGAATTTGTTAAGCCAGCAAATGAACCGGTTCAAGGTCAGTGGTTAAGCGATACCGTTGTTTTGCAATTTAAGGCGTTCCATTTTAGAGGCGGAGCGTCACGCTGGCTCATATGTAGTAGCTCATACTACGTAATCAGTTGAGGCTCGAGACCTTTCATATCTTTAGTCATGATTGGTCTCATTATCAGTTATCGTCGCTCAGACCTTAAGCTATTTTACGGTGATTGCCTTGGAACAACGGGTTCGTTTTATTTTGAGCTAAATTCTTTTCAACCCAAGCTTGTTTTCTATCAACTGATCTGGCGTCGGCTTTAAATACACGGATGACAAAAATAACGAATAGAATTTGCTGGTTATCACGCTTCACGGGCTCAGTATTCCGAGTTCGGGTCATGTGAGACCTTGTAAGGCCGTCAAGTCTACCGAAGCAATTTCTCTTTTAAAAAGCCAAGTGTGCTAATTTTCCTCTACACTTCCAGCTGAAATTTCCAGGTGATTTTCGCTATTCGTTTTGCTTAATACAGTGATGATTTGCGCAGAACGGGTTCGTTAGGTGCTTAAATCACGATGTTATTATCTATCGTGGTTCAAGCTAAACTCGATTAAAAGTTATCGTAACAAAGTCATACCTCATCGCTGAAGTAAAATAATACTAGCCCCAGAAGTTGTTTCGATACGCCTGTCTTAATACCAGAGCTATTGCTAACGGTTTGATGCCTATTAGCTGCTGGATTTAGTGTTAATGGGAATTGTCATATGAAGTGTTGTAGGAAGCATAAAAAAACGGAAACCAATGTGGGTTTCCGTTTTTAAGATTTCACTCAGTGATTCTAATCATGTTGAATTAGAATTAGCTGATTGCCGTATCCGATTTTTTAACAAACGCGTATCCGAAACCGGTAATTGCTGTGCCGACCGCAATAGCAGCTAGGTAAAGAAATACGGGTGAAATAGCATTTGGAATAAAGAGTACAAATAATCCGCCATGAGGCGCTAATAATTGCGCACCGAATAACATCGATAAGGCACCAGTTACCGCTCCGCCGATCATACATGCTGGAATCACTCGCATTGGATCTTTCGCTGCGAATGGAATAGCACCTTCAGAGATGAAACATAGGCCAAGTACAAATGAGGCTTTGCCTGCTTCTCGCTCACTTTCAATAAATTTATTACGTGCAAGGAAGGTGGCTAAACCCATGCCTAAGGCTGGAACCATACCCGCAGCCATGATGGCTGCCATAGGACCGTAGGTTTGAGTTGACAATAGACCTACACCAAAGGTGTACGCCGCTTTGTTGACTGGGCCACCTAAGTCGAAGCACATCATTGCACCTAATATGATACCGAGTAATACCGCATTAGTTGAACCCATGTTGTTCAAGAAATCAGTCAAACCGGTCATTGCTGCTGCTACTGGGCTACCAATCACGTAGATCATGATAAGGCCAACCGCCAAGGTCGCAAGGAAGGGGACAATCAAAATGGGTTTGAGTGCTTCCATCGAATTTGGCAATTTAATATTTTCGATGAGCCATTTCGCTAAATAACCCGCAATGAAACCAGCTAAAATACCGCCTAAGAAACCGGCACCAGTTGAACTTGCTAACATACCACCGACTAAACCAGGGGCTAAACCGGGTCTATCCGCAATTGAGTAGGCGATATAACCAGCTAATACAGGGATCATTAATGCAAAAGCAGAACCGCCACCAATGGTCATTAGGGCTGCGGCTAAGGTGCCTTCTTCTTTAAATGCTTCGATACCAAATATAAACGAAAGCGCAATACAAAGACCACCAGCTACCACAACCGGTAGCATATGTGATACACCCGTCATCAAGTGTTTGTAGGCACCGGTTTTTTCAGCTTTAGCAGTCCCTTCAGAGCTACTTGATTTTGCTGAGTGCTGGTAAACTTTAGCGTCAGCGATGGCTGTAGCATAGCAGTCGTTGGTTTTTTTCAGGGCGATTCCGGTTGACGTTTTATGTAACTTTTTACCGTCAAAGCGCGCTAAATCAACTTCAATATCGGCCGCGATAATAACTAAATCAGCTTCAGCTATTTCAGCTTCGCTAAGTTGGTTCTTCGCACCAACTGAACCTCTAGTTTCAATTTTAACTTGGTAACCTTGTTTCTTACCAAAGTCTTCAAGTGCTTCTGCAGCCATGAAAGTATGTGCAACACCAGTGGGACAAGCGGTAATACCAACCACTTTCAATTGGCTTGATGCCGCGGGTGCCTGTGCTTCTATTTTAGGTGCAACAAAAGCGGTTGCTCTGCTTTGTGCTGCACTCAAGAATTCTTTAGGGTTATCGATGACTTCGCTTGCTGACGCTAGATAAGCATTTTTGTTATTGAAACGCGCCAAGTCTAAATCAGCGTAACACTGCGGGTCAGCAACAATGATCACTAATTCTGCACTATCAATATCTGCCGGAGCTAAGCGCTGGCAATCTTGAACCGTTGAGTGGCATTCAATTACACTTTTCCAACCTTTCTCTCTCGTGGCTTGCTCGAGTAGACCGGCTGTAATTATGCTATTTGCAATGCCACTGGGGCATGCGGTCACAATAATGGTATTCATATACAATTCCTTGGTCTGTTTACATTTGCGTAATAGTAGTTTGTTGCAGAACCGAGTCCAATGCTTCTTGGCTAGGCAAACCAACGTTCGTTTGACTGACCGCGAGAGACGACATGGCACTGGCGAAGCGAAGTAATTCTTTCGCGCTGGATTGATTGAGTAAGCCCCAGCAGAAACTGGCAACAAAAGTATCGCCTGCTCCTACGGTACTGACTACATTCATTGATGGAGGAGTGGCTTGCATCCAGTGGTTTTGGTTTAGCCATAATGAGCCATGTTCGCCGCGAGAAATAAGCACGTGCTCAATCCCTAAATCAGCAAGTTCTTGGCCTTTTTCTTTTAGTTTATCAATACTGTTTAATGCTGTTCCACACCAGTCTTCTAACTCATCTTGGTTTGGTTTTACCATGTTGGGAGCGGTGGCAATGGCTGTATTCAGTGCAGCCCCTGAGGTATCAATTAACACCGTACATCCCTTGCTTTTGGCGAGATTAATCCACGCTTCAAAATCGCTGAGTTCTATGCCCTTGGCTAAACTTCCCGCAAATACTACATGAGAATATTGTTCACATAGTTGCTCAAGTGATTGCTCAAAAGCTAATAGATCAGCTGCATCCACACTAAAACCTGGAAAGTTTAAGTCTGTGACTTGGCCACTTGCTTCAACCATTTTAACATTGGTACGCGTTTCACCGGCGACTCGAATAAACTCGTCGCGGATCTGGCTTTGTTCGAATAAGCATTCGAAAGCTGCGGCATTATCTTTCCCTAAAAATCCGCTAACACAGACTTGTGCGCCTAGGTCTGCAAGTACTTTCGCTACATTTACGCCTTTACCCGCAGGGTGCAGATTTGCTTCAGTGACATTATTGACACTGCCGACGGTCATGTTCTCTAATGAACCCGTCAGGTCTAATGCTGGGTTAAGGGTGATACATAACACTGCTTTAGCTTGACTCATTTTAGAGTTCTCCTAAGCCTGCCGCGATAGCTTCGCCGATGGCTTTTAATGCTTCTTGAGCATCTTCACCTTCGGCAGTGAACTGCAATTTACTTTGATATTTAACGCCAAGGGTCATTACTTTCATTAGACTTTTAGCATTGACTGCTGGCGCTTCGCTATCGACGTTCACCACCGTGATATTGGATTTGAATTTTTTTGCTTCTGCCACGAGTAACGCGCCGGGACGAGCGTGTAAACCGTGTGGGTTAACGATTTGGAATATCGCAACATTTCCATCACTTTGCGCTGGATTGGCTCCGGCAAGTTTATTTTCGGTAAGGCTGGTGATGAGCTCGACTTTACTTAGTTTTGCGACAGCAGCTAATTGATCTTGATAGACTTGTTGACCTAAAAATTTGAGTGCTGGTAGATAGCAGGCATTGGCGGCGCTGATCATGATTAAGCCATTTACTGGTTTATTATGATGTTGGAATTGCTCTTGTACCTTGATGACACATATACCACTGCGTAACGCTCCTTTGGCAACACAGTTCAGCCAATATCCGTTACCTAAGTAGGTCGCTGCTTGTTCAAGGCTAGTCGCAATACCTTGTTGGTTTAATAAATCTTTATTTTTAAGAGTGCCGGCGGCAACGGCATTGAGCTGTACCATACTTTGGACTGGAAAATCTTCTAAGATGAGTGAGGCATCAAATTCAATTTCTAACTGGGTATCACCATTAATTAGATTCATAATGGTGCTACTGTCTTTAGCATTCTTGATTAGCTCTTCTGCCCCATCCACCGAAAGCACTTTGGTAAGCTGCTTTAGGATCATCAGGTGTTCACCTGACTTAGCGGCAATACCAATAGCCAAATAAACGATGTTGCCATCCCCCCAGTCAACACCTTCGGGAAAGTGATGCACCGAGACACCAGTTTGGATGACTTGGTCACGGGTATCGGTGGTGCCATGCGGAATGGCAATACCATTACCTAAATAAGTAGAGTTAACTTGCTCACGTTGTAACATGCCTTCGACATATTTGGCTTGAATAAAGCCTTCTGCTTGTAGCGCAGCTGCGATTTTTTTTATCGCTGCTTGCTTATCTTGCGCCTGTTGATTAAGGCATATATTTTCTAGGGAAAGCGTTAACATCAGAATCACTCCTATGATCTTGGTACTTACTAGTTAGTCTACTTAGTATAGGTTAGCAAGCTAATCAGCTGAACCGATTCAGCCCATTGTTTTAAAAAAAAGTTTGAACTGGCTAATTGAGCTATATTCAAACTAATGGTGACATACTGAATCGATTCAGCTAGAGTTGCAATTATTCTCAAAGTATTTGTTAACAAAAAGAGATCAAGATCACGCTCGATCCTTTTTTATTCGCAAATTGGTAAAGGGTAAACGTGTGAAACTAGATGAAATAGCTTCGTTGGCAGGGGTATCCAAAACGACGGCGAGTTACGTCATTAATGGTAAGGCAGATAAGTACCGGATTAGTTTAAAGACACAACAACGGGTACTTGATATTGTTCGGCAACATGATTATCAGCCTAACCATGCCGCGAGCCTACTCAGAGGGGGGGCGAGTAAAACCTTCGGTTTAATTGTTCCTGACTTGGAAAACAGCAGTTACGCTAAACTCGCTAAGTTGCTTGAACGAGATGCCCGAAAGCAAGGCTATCATTTTATTATTTGTTGTAGCGATGATAGTGCAGATAACGAACGGCTTGTGGTGAGCAGTTTGATTGGACGGCGAATTGATGTGCTGATTGTCGCAAGCTGTTTACCCGCTTCTGATGATTTTTACTTAAGCGTACAAAATCAAGGGGTCCCAGTTATTGCTGTTGACCGGATGTTCAACGATGAACACTTTTGTAGTGTGATTAGTGAAGATTTTGACGGTGCTGCAGCGTTAACTCGGTCGTTGATTGAATTAGGATGTCACAGTGTTGGTTTAGTGGCTGCATCGTATGATTTAATCGTTTCTAAAGAGCGGGAACAGGGCTTTCTGGCTGCCATTACTAAGAGCGAGCCTCAGGTTGATAGTCAGATCTGTTATGGTGATCGTTTTAGCAGAGAACAGGGCCGAAGCATTATTAATCGTTGGTTAGCAGAGGGTCAATTACCGGAAGGTATTGTGACAACGTCTTATATTTTATTTGAAGGTGTGATGGACGTATTAGTGAGCCATCCAGAGCTGTCGAGTAAGGTTAAGTTAGCGACTTTTGGTGACCACGCCTTACTTGATATGTTAACCATTAGCGTGCAATCGTTGCCGCAACAACTCGAACTCATTGCAGAAAAGATCTTATATCTGGCTTTTGCTGCGGTCAGCGGGAAATACCAAACTGGTGTGGAAGTCGTTCCTCGCAAGTTAGTTAAACGCAGCTAGTCCAACACTCCTTTCTCATTTGCGCCCCAGCCGTTACTCCAATTAAGCGATGTTGTCGATTAGTTGACGAATAGCGGTTCCTTTTTCTTTTGATTCAAGTTAGCACCGGAAAGTCATTTTAAAAGATTGGCTGTGCTTCACCAGATGTTCCTATCTTGACATTAAATTCAATTTATTATGTTTTTTAACAATTGATGAAGCGATTTGAGTTGAGCCTATTGGTTGTCAAAAAAAACTATACATCAATTAAGTAAGGTAGTATCAATGTCTAAGCGTTTGAATTATTTAAACCATAAATCACTTAATGGAGTAAGGATTTAGCCATTGAAAGAAAATATATTAGCGACCAGTATAAAAGGAAAAGTCGTCGGTTTACCCAGCAATAATGCGACTCGGCAAATGGCGAAGAAAAAAGCCGTTGAGATAGCCAGGCATTACGAAAATTACTTTAAGCCGATGGTGGCGCTGAATGATGAAGATGTGCACCAAGTTTATCGTTTGCGTCATGATGTTTACTGTGAGGAACTAAATTTTGAGCCGGTCAATGCCTTAAAGCAAGAGCGAGACGAATTTGATGAATATTCTGATTACTGTTTAGTTCGTCATTTGTCTTCCAATAGTTATGCAAGTACGGTGAGAGTCGTGGCCCCTTCTGGTTCACAATTGTTACCACTAGAAAAGTATTGTCGAGGTGCCATTACAGATGAAGAGTTGCATCCTGATAACTTTGACCGAGCAGACATCTGTGAAATATCAAGGTTAGCCTTACGTTCAACCTTTAGACGTCGTAAGGCTGATAAGTTTCAAGATTCAGCTATTGGCGGGATTAACGTTGCTGAATTGTATGAAGAAGAATTACGTTGTTTTCCTTTTATCACGGCTAGCATGTATTTAGCGGCAACAGTGTTAGCTGAGCAACAACATGTTCGGCACGCTTATGTCATGATGGAGCCTCGTCTTGCTCGAAGTACGGCTTTACTTGGCATTAAATTTCAACAGATAGGACCTGTGGTTGAATACCATGGCCAGCGCGCGCCGTATTATATTACCGCGGAAAAGATACGGAGTGACTTGCCAATTACTCTCCAGCCTCTAATGGACATGATTGAAAGAGAAGTCCTGCAATCTCTTTCTATGACAAGGATTATGGATGCTCAAGAAAGGCTTTTATTTCGTAACGACCGCTAGTGTGAGTCCCTGACCGAGCTTTATAGACCTGCCCAAGATTTACTTGCGAATTGCATCTTGGTAGGCCGACAGCAGGCGTTGGCTTAATTCATGCTCTGGATGGGTGAAAAAATCTTCGGTGTCTTTAAATTCAACGGCTTTTCCTTGTTGCATGACCAGTACCTTGTCACTAAAGTGGCGTACAAGGCCTAAGTCGTTTGAAACAAAGATGTAGCTGATAGCAAAACGGCGTTGTAAGCCCAATAATAGGTTGATTATTTGGGCGCGAACTGAAACATCAAGTGCGGCAATGCTTTCGTCAATCACGATGATTTTAGGGTTGAGTATTAGAGCCCTTGCGAGTCCAACCCGTTGCTTCTGCCCACTGGATAACATATTAGGATAGAATTCGGCATGTTCTTCCAATAGCCCAACTAATCGGAGTGTCGCCATTACTTTTTGTTGCTGCTCTTGAGCCGAAAGCTCGGTATTTAAGCTTAAGGGGGCGGACAAAATGCGTCCTATATTTGAACGTGGATTGAGTGAGCTGCTGGGATCCTGAAAAATCATCCGAATTAAGCGACAGCGACGTGTATAATCACCAAATTGTAGTGCTTCGCCCTGAATGAATATATCTCCTTGACTCGGTTTATTGATACCGGTCAATACCTTGGCAAGGCTTGATTTTCCTGAGCCAGCTTCACCAATAATCGCCAAACTCTCGCCCATATTTAAGCCGAAGCTAATGTCGTCGATAGCAGATACTCGTTGTCGACTAAGCCAACCTTTGTGAACATAAACATGTTGTGATAAGTGACGAACTTGTAATAAGTTCCCCATTTTTGATTTATCCATTATCAGAGACGACCTTTGGTTCCATGTTCAGTGGGTAGTGGCAAGCAAATAGATGACCTTTAACCTTTTTCAACTTAGGTTGAATCACACACTCTCGTTGTGCTTTAGGGCATCGAGGGCCAAGTCGGCAACCAATCGGCAGGTGCTGTAGCGCAGGGATCGACCCTGGTAAGCCAGGTAAAAAGCTCTTGTGTTCGAAGGGATGGTCAAATTTTGGCGCAGAGTTTAATAACGCCGAGGTATAATGATGCCGAGTATCATTGGTAACTTGCTCTGCGCTGCCCACTTCAACGATTTGGCCACAATAAATCACACTAATGGTATCGGCTAAGCCAGCTAAGGTAGTTAAATCATGACTGATCAATAAAATCGCGGTGTTATTCAATTTATTGAGCTTGTCGAGTAAACGCAGGATCTGGCTGGCGGTGGTAATTTCCATCGAGGTGGTAGGCTCGTCTGCTACCAGTAGTTTTGGTTGACCTGCAATGGCCATGGCTATCATCACTTTTTGACATAAGCCGTCGGATAATTCGTAAGGATAGCTACGCATTACTTTATGGTGGTCTTTTACGCCCACTTTATGGAGTAGCGCGTGCGCTTGTTTTTTACGCCATTGAAAACGACGCCAAAAGCCGCCTTTGATATTATGGCAAGGGATGGCTTCTTCGATCTGTTTGCCGACTTCTTCCGAAGGGTCTAAGCAGGAGCTCGGTTCTTGGAAAATCATTGCAATATCATTGCCGAGTACTTTTCTGCGTTGGCGGGCACTGAGCGATAACAGGTCGATATCGCCCAAGTGCATCCGGTCAGCCTTGATCTTCCAATTGGGTTTGGTCACACCAAGTAAAGCCTTGGCAATCAGACTTTTCCCTGAGCCGGATTCGCCAACTAAAGCTTTGATCTCTCCCTCGGCAATGGTTAAGTTGACTCGATCCACTGCTTTTACGATTCCTGCGGGAGTATCAATTTCAATCGTCAGATTTCTAATGTCTAATAATGCCATTAATCGACTCCCTCGAGCATCGCTTTACGCAAGCCTTCCCCAACCAAGTTAACGCTTAGAATACTGCTCATGATTACAAATCCTGGTAAGGTTACAGTCCAAGGGGCTGAAAATAACAAATCATGACTGTTACCGAGCATTGCTCCCCATTCAGGAAGGGGCGCTTGCGCGCCAATGCCAATAAATCCCAAGGCGGTAATATCAATCAGTGAAGACGAAAAGCTACGGTTGATTTGAAATACTATGGCATCGGCGATGTTAGGTAGCACGCCGTTTTTTAAGATCCGGTAGTGGGTGGCACCATCCAAACGAATTGCTGTGATGTATTCCTTTTGGATCTCGGCTGAGACAACGATGTAGGTGAAACGAATAAATTGCGGAATTTGAGCTAAGGTAATCGCAATTAGAGTATTTTGTAATCCAGGCCCTAAGAACGATACCACCATAATGGCGATTAACAGTGAGGGTATGGATAAAGCGGTGTCCATTAAGTGGTGTAATATACTGGATTTTACACCGCGGCTCATGCCAGAAAATACCCCTAATGGAATGCCGATAAATGCGGCGAAGCAGACGACCAATAATCCGCCGCCAAAGGTAAGCTGACAACCGTAAATGAGTCGGCTAAATACATCTCTACCTAAATCATCGGTCCCAAAAAAGTTATCAACATGGCCACTTGGATTCCATGACGGGGGTTGCATTAGATTATCTCCCTGGAAGTCCAACGCATAGGGAGCGAGCAGTGGACCAAACAAGGCGATGACCATATAAATCAAGAATACCCAAAAGCCAATCATCGCAATTGAATTATCACGAAATCGACTAAGAACCCTTTGTAGAGCGCTGGAAACCGTAGTTTCAGAAAATACGTTAGTGCTGAGCATACACTTCTCTTCGGCGAAGCGGGTGGATCAAGACGGTAAATAAGTCGGTGAGAACAAAAGTGCCAATAACGAGAGTCGATATGGCTAACATGCCGCCTTGGATCACCGCATAATCTTGCTGGTAGATGCTTGATATTAGCCAACGGCCAATCCCCGGCCAGGCAAACACCACTTCTAATACCATTGCCATGGTGAGTACATTACCAAATTGTAAACCTAAACTGGGTAAAATGGGCGGTAAAGCATTATGCAGCGCATGGCGGATCACAATTTGACTCTTGGACAAACCTTTGGTCGCTGCAGCTTTTATGTAGTTTTCATTCATGACTTTCGCCATCGAATTTGAGAGTTGGCGGATGACTTCGGTGGTTGGTACGACTGCTAATACTAAAGTTGGCAAAATTAGGTGACTTATTACACTCATTAATGCTGGCCAGCGGGCCTGTTGTGGTAACCAGAATACGTCGATAATGCCAAATCCGGTAACTTGAGGGATCTCTAGTAGCAGGTCATAACGTCCTGAGACAGGAAACCATCCGAGTAATAGTGAAGAATTCATCACTAATAACAGTGCTAACCAAAAAACCGGAATACTGTAGCCAATCATCGTGAGGCTAAGAATGACGTTTCTGATCCAGTGCTGATGGAAAATACCAGCTAAGGTTCCTAAAGGAATGCCGATTAGAAATGCCAGAATAAAGGCGGTAAAACATAACTCTAAAGTGGCGGGTAGAAAAATAATCAATTGATCAAAAACAGGCTTCCCAGTGACTCTCGATATGCCAAAGTCACCGTTCAGATTATGCCAAACAAATTGGCTGAATTGCTGAATGCTTTTGGCTTCGGCTGGACTCGCCAGTGACTGACTATGTTGGAACATAAAAGCAATTAAATTAATAATTAAAAAGGTGATTATAAATAGATTAATTCGTCGTATTAAATAGCGTAGCATGGCTTACTTCCTGTATGCGTTGTTAAACGACACACCACCGTATGGATTCCAAGTGATACCACCAAGAGTATCACTGTATGAATACATCTTTAAGGCGTGAGTTAAGGGCAGTACTGGAACGTCTTGTTCGATGATCTCTTGAATTTTGTAATAGTTTTTTAATCTGTTAATTAAACGCGGTGAACGGATTGCATCTTCTATTAAGCTTTCAATTTGACCATTACACCAACGGCTATAGTTATAACCTTGTTCTATTGCATCACAAGAAAATTGTTGCCTAAAAAAGTCGTCGGGGTCACTGTTATCGCTAGACCAGCCAACTAACAGTAGGTCGTAATTTGCTTGTCCGGCGAGTAGGTGGCGTCGTAACACCTGCCAATCCATCAAACGCACATTGACTTGGTACCCATCGCTGATCAGGTCATTACGGATCAGTTCAGCTGTTTTACGGGGTTGAGGATTATAACTCTTGGCTTGATTTAAAACCCAAAACTCTATCGCGGTTTGTTTGGCTTTTTCCACATAAGGATAAACCAAGTTATTTTGGGCGGGTGAATGGGCTTCACGTCGATAAGCCCAAGAAGAAGGCGAAAGTAGCCCATGTGCAATCTCAGCGGTATTTAAGTAAACGGAATCAACAATACGCTGTTTATCAATTAAACCTGCCACGTCGCGTCTGATCCGCACATCGGCAAAGGGCGGTTTTTGGGTATTAAAGGCCAGATAAGAGACATTCAGCCCTGCTTGTACCGAAACTAATAAGTCATCGCGTTGTTTCAATACTTGCAACTGGTTGGCGGCAGGTTGCGCCATAATGTCACACTGTCCGGTGAGTAATTTTGCTAAACGGACCGATGAGCTTGGAGTAATATCAAATACCAACTGCTGCATCGGTGGGGCACCTCGCCAATGTCGCCAATGGCGATAATAACGAATAAAGTGATCTTTGCGCTGATTGGCGAAATAGAAAGGCCCACTGCCGATTGGTTGCTGGTCGATTAAGGCTAACTGATTCTGTTGTCGCAGGTGATCAGCGTATTCTGCGGATAGTATCACCGCATAGTCACTGGCTAAGCTGGCGAGAAAAGCAGCATCAGGTTTTTTTAAAACAAACTCGACCGTGCTTTGCGAAAGCTTATGGAGTTGACGAATATTATTTGCGAAACCAATATTATTGAAGAATGGATAGTCACCGTGCACCAGTTTATATAAGGGGTGATCGGGATCCAGAATTCGCTGAAAACTTAACATCACATCATCGGCATTAAGCGTTCTGCTTGGCGAGAAGTACTTGGTTTGATGAAAATGGATCCCCTGCCTAAGATCGAAACGATAGTGCAGACCATCTTCACTAATTTGCCAGCTACTGGCGACCCCGCCGATCAATTGTTGGGTGATTGGATTAATTTCAACTAAACGGTCGTATAAATGCCGCGAAGTGACCGCAATCGCATTGATAGAGCTTTCGAGTTGGGGGTTAAAAGTACGAGGTGCGGTTTCGGTACAATAAACTAAACCTAGCTTTTTAACGTCTTGTTGTTGCTCACAACCGACTAGCAGCAAGCTTAGGCACATCATTGTGCCGTATAAAAATGCATTCATGTAAAGCTGATATCCTGATAACCGCGGGATAATTTACCATTAACCATCTGCTTATCTCAACCAATGATAGACCTAAGCTTGAGTATTAATTTGATGCTTTTTAATTAATCCTCTTAGCTGATGGTAGCTTATTTGTAGCGATTTGGCAGTAAGCGTTTGTTTAAAATGATTTTTCTTAAGCGTTTGAGTAATTAATTTTTTTTCGAAGGTCGCGACTTGTTGGTAAAATCCAGTGCTGTCGTGACTGTCCTCTAGAGTTGCTTGGGGAGCTTGCTTGGGACGCCAAGGAGACGCGAAAGCGTCAAAGTTTATGTCGTTAATTAAGTCTTTGGGATCTCCATTTTCAACCACCGCTCGTTCCACCACATTTTTTAGCTCGCGGATGTTTCCAGGCCAATGATATTGTTCCAGTTTGAGTTGCGCTGCTTGGCTGAATCGAGGTTTAGATTGTAGATTTAGTTCACGGGTCATTTTTAAAGCAAAATAGTTGGCCAGTAGCAGAATGTCTTCAGGTCGATGGCGTAAGGGAGGCAGAGTGATGACTGCAAAAGATAATCGGTCTAACAGGTCGGCTCGAAATTGTCCTTGTTGGGCGAGGGTGGGCAGATCTTGATTTGTGGCGCAGACTAAACGTACGTCGATGTTGATGCTTTTATTGCCACCAACTCGCTCGATTTGGTTTGACTCGATAGTTCTCAGTAGTTTTTCTTGTACTTCCATCGGCATATTCGCCAATTCATCTAACAATAGCGTTCCATGGTTGGCTTGTTCAAATCGTCCTTGGCGTTGCTGAGTGGCACCGGTAAATGCCCCCGCTTGATGACCAAATAGTTCTGATTCGATTAAATTGGGATTGAGGCTGGCGCAGTTTAAACCTAGATATTGTTTATCCCAGCGTTCCGACAGGTAATGAAGACGAGCGGCAATTAGTTCTTTACCCGTTCCTCTTTCGCCGATGACCAATACCGGACGATTCAGTGGCGCCAGTAATGACACTCGGTCGAGTACTTCCAAAAAACTAGGACTATTTCCGAGTAAACTGGGGCTTTCCATTGGTTATTCTCACTAATAGTTGGTTAATTTAACTATATCTTTGGTCGTCACTTCTGTCACCTATAGATTATACCCTTTAATATCAATGGTTTAAATTATTGGTATGAGTCTTGATAGAGAACAATAGACCAATTTTACTGAATAAGGAATTCCCATGGGTATGTTCACTCGATTAGCCGATATCATTAATGCCAATATTAGTGCAATGTTAGATAAGGCTGAAGATCCACAAAAAATGTTGCGTCTTATCATCCAGGAAATGGAAGATACTTTGGTAGAAGTACGCGCAAGTACCGCAAAGGTTTTGGCTGATAAAAAACAATTGCTTCGAAAAATCGAACATTTGGCGTTGCAAATGGACGACTGGCAAGCGAAAGCTGAATTAGCTTTAAGTCGCGAGCGTGAAGATTTGGCCCGTTTAGCTTTGGTGGAAAAGAAACATTTACAAGAGTCAATCAAGGTTCAGCAACACGAGCTCGGTTTAGTGGATGATAGCTTAATACAACTACAGCAAGAAATTGAGCAGTTAGAACTTAAATTGCTTGAATCTCGTAATCGACAAGCGGGATTGATAGCTCGTCAAACCACGGTAAAAAATCGTCATGCGGTTCGACAACAATTAGATAACGATCGCGCCTTAAAAACTCGTGAGAAGTTTGAGCAGTTTCAGGCTAAAATCGATCAACTAGAAGCTAAAGCGGAAGTGTTAGGCACGGATGAGGGGAATCAAGACTTAGCGAAGCAGTTTGCTGAGTTGAGCGCTGATGCGGAAATTGCCGATGAGTTAGCTAAACTAAAAGCAAAATTGGCTAAATAATGGGAGAGGGTATGCTTACTGTATTAGTCACACCGTTAATACTATTTATGGCGATAGTTGCTCCCTTATGGTTGATTTTGCATTATAAAAGTAAACGTCAGCTGGAACACGGCATTAGTGAACAAGAGCGAGAGCAACTGAATGCGATAGCGGCACGTGCGAAAGAAATGTCGTCTCGTATTAGCGCATTAGAAAGTATTCTTGATGAGCGAGTGCCGCACTGGAGGGACCGCTAATGTTTGAACGACCTTTTTATCGCGATCCAGTTAAAGGCAAAGTTGCGGGTGTTTGTGCTGGATTGGCACATAGCCTAGGCGCTGAAACTTGGTTAATTCGAATCATCGCAGTGACCTTGGCGATTACCAATTTTGGGTTATTTTTAATTGTATATGGCGCGGCTTGGCTATTTTTGGACAAGCAGCCTGTCGACGCCAAAGTTAACGATGAGGTCACCGTAAAATCGAAAGTATGGCAACGTGGCGAAACGCCAAGTCAAGCCTTAAAAGAACTCGACTCTCAATTTGATGGATTTGAGCAACGCTTACGTAAAGTTGAAAAAATGGTTACTGCTCGTAACTTTGACCTCCATAGTCAGTTTAAGGATTTGTAATTCGAATTACATGAATATTCAGTTGACTGTGCCATGGATATGGCTTCAGGCAGTAGTTATGATTCTGGCCTAGGTGAAGTCGTTGGGGATGGCATCAAGCCTTTCGACTCTCACCTCATTACAGCTTACATTTATTGGCGATCGTTATTCACAAATAACCATTGCGCAATCACCCTCTTGGAATTAATGTTGCCCTCAGCGCTTGATCTAACCGATATTGGAGCAGTAAATTGCTTACGCCTCAAATTAACCCAATTCATTAGCAAATGACACTTTGGTTAAGCTAGCTTTTTTGGTTAGACTAAACACATATAAGCGCATTAAGTCGAATAGTATGTTGAAGTCACTAAGGAATAGGAGAGCTTTTTTGCAGTTAACGCGGATGTTTAAGCAGAAAGCAATACAATACGAAGGTGGCTTTTTTTTGAGCCTCAGTCAATGTATCAAACCACGGGGTGATGTAGTAGGCGTTTTATGCGCATAGAACTTAATTGTGAGCAAAGTACCTCAGTTTTTAGTGCCGTATTAACAGTATTGGTAAAACATGGATTGGCGCTAAAAGCTATGCAAAGTGTTGATAGTGGCCATTTGTTTTTACATTTAGCTGAAATGGAACTCTCTCTTACGCAACAACTACTGAGTGAGTTTCGTTATGTGAATGGCGTTTCCGATGCGCGTATTGTTTCAGCTTTACCTTCGGAAATTGAGCATAAAGAAGTACAAATTTTGTTAGACAATGTGCCTTATCCGGTGGTCTTGATCGATAAGGTAGGTCAGATCCGACAGTTTAATCAGGCATTTGAACAATCCTGCCCAGATTCCACGCAGTCTCTAACAAACAGTGATGTAGGCCGATTTTTACGAGGTTTTAGTGTACAACGTTGGTTCGGTGGCGGTTCTGGAAAACGTGAGTTAGTGGAAGTTCAGCTGAGTGGTCGAGTTTATATGGCTGACATCATTCCGCTGTCTGAAACGGTATTATTTTCTCACCTTCCTGGCGCGATTATGCTGTTTAAATCGGCGCATTGGCTAGAGTCAAGTTTTGACTTATCTCAGCTTGAATTGGGAATTAGCGAAGGTCGCTTGGTTGCGAGCAGCGATGAAACCAATCTTGTCTTAAGCGGTATCAAACGTCTGGTTGAGCATCCGATGCCAACCTTATTATTCGGCGAAGCGGGCGTAGGAAAACGATTTTTTGGCCGTTTACTGAACGAGCTCTCGATGGGCTGTGATCAAGGTCTTTATGCATTCAATTGTCAAGATCAGCAATATAGTTTGTTGGAACAGTTGGCAGAAATTGCTGCCGAACGGCCGCATACGGTATTGTTAAGTAATATTGAAGACTTAAAAAGTGTTGAGGTTGAAGATGCGATTAGCGCGCTGTCCGCACCTCAACTTGGGATTAAACACCTCTTGTTTACTAGTCGTTATACGCCAGAACAACTGGCGGCGTTATGGGGCGGCGATCGTTATTATACGTTGATCAAAAATAGCATATGTGTGCCTCCGCTTCGGCAACGAAAAGAAGATATTGTCCCCTTAAGTCAATCCTGGTTAGACTTTCAGTATGCAAAACATCAGGAAGTTTCTCCTCCGCTAACGCGAGAGGTAAAGCGCTATTTAAGTTCTCTGAGTTGGCCGGGCAACATTCCGCAACTTTATCAGGTTTTACAAGATTCACTCGACTTCGGTAATATTAAACACTGGCAAGTGAATGATATTAAATACCATCATGAAAAAGTAGTGGACAGTGTGAATATCGAAAGTCTGTTGCAACAAGATTATCATTCAGCGATGGGCCAATTTGAACATTTGCTGCTGAGTTACCATTATCCGCAACATCCAAGTTCGCGTTTACTGGCGAAGAAGTTGGGTTTATCTCATACCGCGATAGCCAATAAACTTCGAGAACATAATATTCGTAATAAATCCGATTTTGACAGCTAGCTGATGCTGCTTTGACGGTGAAAAAGCGCGTTCTTAGGTTTACCCTTGCGCTGGTTTTGCTATGATGCGGCAAGCAAAAATATAAATTAGAGCAATGGAGACGCAAACATAATGAAGACCTATAAGATCGCCTTATTGGCTGGTGACGGTATCGGCCCAGAAGTAATGAAACAAGCGGTCAAAGTACTTAAAGCTGTTGAAGCGCGTAACCCTGAAGTCGCATTTGAACTTAATGAAGCCTTATTTGGTGCCGTCGCTTATTTTGAAACGGGTAAATCTTTCCCTGAAGAGACCATGGCCATCTGTGATGAGGCGGATGCGATTCTTAAAGGTACGATTGGTTTAAATCACGAAGATTCTAAAAAAATTCCGGTAGATGAGCAACCCGAGCGGGGCGCTTTGTTACCTTTGCGTCGACGTTACAATACTTATGCGAACTTCCGCCCTGTATATCTACCCAAAGAATTAGCGCATTTCTCACCATTGAAACCAGAAGTGATTGGTGAGGGTATCGATATCATGATCATTCGCGAATTGGTGGGTGGTTTGTATTTCGGCGAAAAAGAAATGGGTAAAGATGAGAGTGGTAAACGCTATGTGCGTGAAGTGCTTGAGTATGATGAAGACCAAATTCGTGACATTTTAAAAGTTGGTTTTGAGACCGCCCAACGTCGTAAGAAAGTACTGCATAATATTCACAAAAGTAATGTTTTAAAATCTAGCGTATTGTGGAACGAAATTTTAGAAGAAGTAGCGGTGGATTACCCCGATGTTGAAGTTAAACATATTTTGGTTGACGCTGCGGCGACTTACTTATGTTTAAATCCAGGCCAGTTTGATGTGATGGTGATGGAAAACATGTTTGGTGACATCTTAAGTGACCAAGGTGGTGGGATCTTGGGTTCTTTAGGTTTGATGCCTTCAGCTTGTATGGGACCTGAGAAGTCTTATTATGAGCCTTCTCATGGCAGTGCTCCTGATATCGCGGGTAAAAATATAGCCAACCCTTACTCCATGATTGGCTCGGTTGCGCTGATGTTAGAGATGAGCTTTGGTATGGAACAAGAAGCGAAAAACCTGTGGCATGCGATGAAATCGGTATTTGCCAATGGTTATGGCACGCCGGATCTCGCGAAAGGTGATGATGCCAAATTAATTGATACCGATGCTTTTGGTGACATGGTTGTCGCTGAGTTAAATAAAACCTCTCGAGGTTAATGAGTCAGTCTTAATAAAGCCAGCCTACGGGCTGGTTTTTTGTTGCTGCTACCTAAGGTAATCATCCCCTATTTACCTTGCTAAAAATGAATGCTAGCTTGATGATGCGCTTAGCAATTGGAACTGCAGCGATAGCAATCAATCGCTTGCTTTACTCAAGTGCCTTCGGCTTAAGTGTTTATCAAATGGGTGGCATTGGGGTTAATCTGGACTTAAACAAATGAAAAAACAAACAACATTAATTAGTGCGGGTCGTGATAAGAAGTGGACCCAAGGTTTAGTCAATCCGCCGGTCTCGCGTGCCTCTACCGTGGTATTTAACAGTGTTAAAGAAATGAAGTTGGCAACGGCTAATCGCCATGATAAAACTTTATTTTATGGCCGCCGTGGTACTCAAACCCACTTTGCTTTCCAAGAAGCGATGAATCAAATTGAAGGTGGCGAGGGTTGTGCCTTGTATCCTTGTGGTACCGCTGCCATTAGTGGGGCACTGTTGTCATTTTTGCAGCAGGGTGATCATCTACTGATGGTGGATACCGCCTACGAGCCGACTCGTAATTTATGTGACATGCTGTTAAAACGTTATGGCATTAGTACCACTTATTATGACCCTTTGATCGGCGCTGGCATCAGTGATCTTATCCAAGCCAATACCAAAGTGATTTTCCTCGAGTCTCCTGGTTCCTTAACCATGGAAGTACAAGATGCGCCAGCGATTGTCGCTGCTGCGCGACAAGCAAATCACGATATTGTGGTGATGCTCGATAATACTTGGGCTTCACCACTTAATTTTAGCCCCTTTGAGTTTGATATCGACATTTCTATTCAGGCTGCGACTAAATACATTGTTGGCCATTCCGATGTGATGTTGGGGACGGCAACTGCCAATAAACGCTGTTGGGATCAACTTCGCGAAAACTCTTACTTATTGGGTCAATGTACCTCGCCGGATGATATTTATTTGGCAATGCGAGGCATACGTACCCTTGGCGTACGTTTAGCTCAGCATCAAAAAAACGCCTTAGAAGTCGCTCATTGGTTGATGCTACATGATGATGTGGATCACGTTCGTCACCCTGCTTTAGCCAGTTGTCCCGGGCATGAATTTTTCAAGCGGGATTTTCAAGGTTCTTGTGGTCTATTTTCTTTTGTGATGAAAGGGGGAAATTCACAGGCTTTAACTGCCTTACTTGATGGCATGCAGCATTTTAAAATGGGCTACTCATGGGGCGGCTACGAAAGCTTGATCATGGGCGTAAACGGGGTTGATAAACTGCGCACTGCGACTCAGTGGCAGGCAACCGGTACTCTGATTCGGGTGCACATTGGGCTAGAAGATACGGCTGATTTGCTCGCCGATTTAGCGGCGGGTTTGGCGAGATTTAAGGCTGAACTTTAAGCGCTGCGGACTTATACCAATCGGGATAAAGCGCCTATTTTTGTAAGCCTCTGAGCAATGCCAGCGAAGGAGCGATTGGCACTCTAGCTCTTAAAGTAATAATGGAAATGGGTGTTTCCCATCACAATAAGGGTCTGCATGGCTGGTTTAAGTTTAATTGCCTTACTCGATGATATCGCCGCGGTATTAGATGATGTGGCGCTGATGACCAAAGTGGCGGCAAAGAAAACGGCGGGTGTGTTAGGTGATGATTTAGCCCTAAATGCTCAACAGGTTTCCGGGGTTAACGCTGATCGTGAGTTACCTGTAGTATGGGCGGTCGCTAAGGGCTCTTTGCTCAACAAGTTAATTTTGGTTCCTTTGGCCTTGTTGTTGAGTGTATTTTTACCTGTGGCAATCACTTGGCTGTTAATGTTAGGCGGTTTATTCCTTTGTTTTGAAGGTTTTGAAAAAGTATCTCATGCCTTGTTTGAGCAAACGGGACCAGAGCAAGATGCGCATCGGCAGCAGCGTATACGGGCAAACTCGGATCCGGCCATTGACCTCGTCGCTTTTGAAAAAGAAAAAATACGAGGTGCGATCCGTACTGATTTTATTTTATCGGCGGAAATTATCGTGATCGCTTTGGGCACGGTGAACGGTGCGGAACTGCTTACTCAAACAATCGTCGTTTCGGGGATTGCGGTGATGATGACTGCGGGCGTGTATGGCTTGGTTGCAGGTATCGTGAAGCTTGATGATGCGGGTCTATATTTGTTGAAATATGCAGAAGTTCATCATCGTGGTTTTATACTGCGAGCTTTTGCCCGTGCCCTATTAGGGTTTGCACCGCGCTTAATGAAGCTGTTAGTCATTGTTGGCACCGCTGCCATGTTTTTGGTTGGTGGCGGTATATTAGTGCATGGTATCCCGTTGTTCGCGGACTTAGCGCATCAGATAAGTCATTACTTTGCTTCGGCAAAAGGTTTCCTACTATTACTGAAATATAGTGTGCCAGTATTGCTTAACGCTCTAGTTGGGGTGGTTGCTGGAGCAGTCATTATGTTGGGATGTATGACAGCTAAACGTTTGATAGGACGAGTCACTACTTAGGTAAATGCTTGCTTGGTGCTCGCAAAGATTGATATTTCTTTAGGATCTCCGAGTAACGAGGGCTGTCCAAAATTTTGAGTAAGGCGGTTTGAAAGCGCTCTATAAAGTGATCGCTAATCGTACGATTAAAGGCATAACAAAGAGGCACGTCTTGGAGTAGCCATTTCACCTCATAAGCGTCTAGTGGCAGTTGATTTTCAATTGCGGCTTGGCGAATAATGGTTTCTACGCCCGAAATGTACTCGACCCGTTTCGATAATAACAGCCGTATTAATTGTCGGTAGTTATTGGTTAGCTTGATATTGTGGTCGTCAAAGCTGTGATTGAGCAACAGTTGCTCTCCTACATCAGTGCGCATTGCAGCAATCATGCTGCTTTTGAATTGATTTAAATGGCTTATTTTTATTGCCGTATTTTTGGGCCCGAAGATGACCACTTTAATCCTATCGATTGGACAAGCCCATTTAAAATAAGGTTCACGTTTGCTGGTTCGGGCGGTAGAAAATAGTACAATATCTGGTTTTTGGGTCATCAGATAATAGGCTCTCGCCCAAGGCATCACTCTAATTTCTTGTTCGGGCTCGCCCATGACTTGCCATGTCAGCCTTAATAGTTCTACCGAAATACCCTGAAGTTGACCACGCTCATCGGTATAATTAAACGGAAAGGCTTCTTCAGTGATATAGGAGAGAGTAGGCGTTGCTGCTGAGGTAAGCGCCGGAGAAAGAGAAACAAGCAATAGAAATAAATATTGGGAAAGCCGCATGATGATACGCTCACTACAGTTGGATAGTCCAAGTATAGTGAGCGAAGCTGACTTATGCTTTTCCCTTAAATATCAGTTTGTGAACTGCCCACTCAATATTTAATTAGATCAGTGGCAACCTGACGCAAAATTCAACACCGCTGTTGTCACTGAAATTACGAGCTGAGATCTTACCTTTGTGAAATTCACAGACTAGACGTGCGATATATAAACCCAAGCCTAAGTGGGGTTTTTGTTGCGCTTGTTGGCTGCGAATTGACACCATTGATTCAAAAATTTGTTCTACCATGTTGTCTGGCAGAGTCGGGCCATGATTACTAATAAGTAATACTGCGTCTTTATTGTCTCGTTGAAAGCTCACCTGAATGGCTTTATTGGGCAGGCTAAACTCCATTGCGTTGGCGACCAATTTGTCCATTAATTGGGCTATATATTCAGGAACTCCAATGATGTTTAAGTCATCAGTGCAAATATCACAGTCGAAGACTTGTTCAGGATAAGTGTATTGGTAGCCCTGCATGCAGCCCGATATCACCTTCGTGAGTGGAAAAGAACAGCGTTCTGCTTGCGATAGGCTCTGTTCAAGTCGAGTCGCTTCGCTCATATTATTTAAGATCATATTTAAGCGATTGACACCTTCTTGAGCCCGGTCGACATATTTTTGAGCGTCCCGGTCGAGGCGTTGTAAACCGAGATGTTCTAATGAAGAGCGCACGACGGCGACCGGTGTGCGCAGTTCGTGAGACAGCCGAGAAGACATATTTTCCAAATAATGAGTATATTGGCTTAAACGGCTAACCACATTGGCAAAACTACGGGATAAATCGCCGATTTCATCCTTATCTTTGGAGCCTCGCAGTGGTGCGCTCACTCTACCTTGACTATCGATGGCCTGTTCGGCTTGGTCGCGTAACTTCCGGATCCGATTTGAAATACTCGAAGCGAAAATAAATAGCGACAATGTACCCACCGACATCACAATCAGAATAATATTGAATAGTCGTTCGAGGGCATGATTACGCAGCGTTCGAATACCGTTGGTGGTTTCCTCGGCAATGACCACCCCCATAACCTTGTCGTCGATCCAAATCGGACTCGCGGCAGCCAACACAACCGCACGGCCATCGGGCGTGAGCCGCCAAGTTGAACCGGGTTTACCATTCAAGGCTTGCTGAATATGGCTGCCCCTAAGTTCGGTTGAGTCCTGCAAGGAGTCAACAAAGTCTTGCGGCGGTTTGGTGAGTATTTTGTAGTACAGCGGATACAGATATTGTTGCATCAGCTGGTTCCACCAATTTGTTTTGGATTTATGATTGAGACTACGCGCCCAAATACTTTGGGTATTGCGAATATCACCAGATTTAGCCAATACACGACCGTGTTTGTCAACCACCCAAATACGCGAGCTATTATGGCTCATGCCTTTAATAATGCTTTCAATTTCAGGCGAAGGGACTAACACAGTACCGAGTTGGTCGACACTATCAATTGCTGAGGTGCCAATAATAGAGATCAGTTTTCGTTTGGCTTGGCGATTCACGTTATAAATCGCAAAGCCAAGTTTACTGCCCACCATCTTCAGCGGGATCCGTAATTCTATGTTATAGCCTTGCTTGGTGCTTAGCCACTGTCCTTGGATCTTTATCTCAGGTTTGACGGGGGTGTTTAGCTTGGGATCGAGCGGTAGCTCGAAGGCATTGATCCAACCGTCTTCGGTGGTGGCCACAATATAGCGGCGAAAATTACCGTCAGGAGCCAAAGTTGCGATCGCCAGATGATCGTTATTATCGATGCGCAGGGTATTTTTGCCGCGATACACCACATCGGGATCTGTGACTTCAAAACTGGCATAAAGATAGCGGCCAAACTTGCCTACCATGTGAGTAAATTGACTGTTGATCGGTGCATCGGGATCGGCTTGGTAAATCACATGTTCTTTGCCGTAAGTGAGCATTCGATGCTGGTAGTCTTGCCAATCACTTAATTTACCATCTAATAGGATCGGGCCCGCCAATGGATAAGCATAGAGATCGCGTCCTTTCTCTACTTGGCTTAAAAAGCTGGCTTGGCTGTCAAATAATTTGGGGCGTTCGTGTAAGGCGGTCGCTAAGGCTTGGGTCGTCCCTTCGAGGGTTTTTTCTTGGCCTAAACGTAAGTATTTCTCCATTTCCCAGACGTATTGATAACCCAACCAAGGCAGGCAGAGCAAAAATAATGATAAAAAAGTGACCTTGGCTCGCAAGCCTAAAGGTAATACCGGCAGCATTAGGCGAGGCTATCCCAGCGGTAACCCATGCCATAGACCGTATCGATGCATTCGAAATTGGGGTCGCTGGCTAAAAACTTCTTGCGGATCCGTTTAACATGGGAAGTAATGGTACTGTCATCGACAAAAATTTTCGCCTCGCTCATCAAGTCCTGACGACTACGCACATGCCCAGGGCGTTTGGCGAGGGCATGTACCATCCAAAACTCGGTGACGGTTAGTTCAATCGTGTGTTGATTCCATAAAACTTGCATCCGGTTGCCGTCGATGGCTAAGGGGCCTCGTTGTAGTAAGTTATCTTCTACAGGGGGGGCCGCCAGTAATTCTGAGCGGCGAAAGAGGGCGGCGATGCGTGCTACTAAGTGCGGAAAACTAATGTCTTTAGTGAGGTAATCGTCGGCCCCTAAGCGCAAGCCACAAACGGTGTCGAAGTCGCTGTCACGGGCCGTTAGAAAAATAATCGGTAAGCTGCTAGACATCGCACGCAGCGACTGACACAACGAAAAACCGCCGTCAATCTCATCCTCTAGGCCAATATCAATAATCGCTAAATCGGGTAAGCGGGTGTTAAAGGCTGCCAGAGCGCTAGGGCGATTTGCATAGGCTTGGACGCTATAGCCTTGTTGCTGTAGGACGTCTTTGTAGTTTTCGCGGATAGCCGCTTCATCTTCTACGATGGCAATGCGTTTCATAGGGGCATGGATCTTCTAAGTGATTGACTCAGGTGAACTATACCTCATTTTTAAGCAAGTTTGCGGGGCTTAAGTGAATTGCCATTTTATTGCCACAATTGATAAGCGTACTGCCATTTTTGCGGCCCGTGAATGCCATTTGTTTATTGTTTAATGGATCCATCGAAACGGTTTGAGCTTTTCAAACCTCGTGAATGAAACCATTGAACAAGGATATTAATTATGAACAAGTCAGTTATTAGTCTCGCCTTAGTGACCAGCTTAAGCCTTTCTTCATTGAGTTATGCGGCTGAGCCTAGTCCGCAACTGAGTGAACGTGATGCGAAAACGGAAATGATCGGTTTAGGTTCTGGCGCTGCTGTTGGTGCGATTATTGGTGGCCCGATTGGCGCCTTTATTGGCGGTTTTACAGGGGTGTTTATTGGTAAATCGGTGGCTGACGAAGAGGCACTTGCCAGTCAACAGCAGCAGTTAAGTGAGCAACAGCAGCAGTTGGCTCAGTTGAGTGAACAGACTGAGCAATACCAGACATTAGCGGCGCAGCATGCCAGAGTTAATGCTCAGTTGGAGCAACTTAAAAACGCCCATCAAGAAAAGATGTCAGAACTTGAATTAGGTCTGAATGTGCAATTTAAAACCGGTTCATCGGTGATCGAACCGCATTTTAAACAGCAATTAGATGATGTGGTTTATACCATGTCTCTCGCGCCAGAGCTGAAGTTGAACTTAACTGGCTATGCCGATCGTCAAGGCGATTCTCGTTATAACCAAGCGCTGTCGGAACAACGTTTAGCTGAGGTTCGCGCCTATTTAATTCATCAAGGGATTGCTGAGCAACGACTGAATTCGCAAGCCTTTGGTGATCGTTCTCCATTGCTGGCCGAGCCCAGTGTAGAAAACAACTTTTTTGACCGCCGAGTCACTCTCAAACTTAGTGCTCAGCGTGGCATGTTAGCCGCCCAGTAATTGCGTTTAGGAGATAGCAAATGGACCAGCAATTAATCCGCTGTCGCCGAGGCTGGGGTTCCCCCTTTAACTTTGGTGCTGTGGTTCTCGCATTCGGGGCTGCGTTATTGTCACCCTGTGCGGTAGTCGCTAATCAAAGCCTGACGACGCCGCAAGATCCTTTAGGTTTAGGACAACTACGCTATATCGATCAAAATGGTCAAGCTCAACGCAGTTTACCACTGCATAGTGACGTCTCGATGACGGTCTCGGGTCTGACCAATCGAGTGACTCTGACTCAAACTTTTATGAATGAGAGTGAGCAGTGGATTAACGGTCAGTACCTTTTTCCGCTACCTAATGAGGCGGCGGTTGATCAGCTTCAGTTAGTGGTAGGGGATCGGGTGATTGAGGGGCAGGTTCAGGCCAAACAGCAAGCACTACGCACTTTTGAAGTGGCTAAGCGGCAAGGTAAACGGGCAAGTTTGGTTAGCCAGTTAAGGCCGAATGTATTTAATACCGCCATCGCCAACCTCGGTCCTCACCAGCGATTGCAGGTGAGAATCACTTATCAACAGCGTTTGGATTATCTAAATGGTGAATTTAGTCTGCGGTTTCCGATGCTGGTTAATCCGCGTTATACGCCGCTTATTTTTCGTAAATCGATGGCGCTTATCCAGCCTCCAGATGTGGAACCAAGGGCGGAGCACTCAGGCGCTTGGTCTGCTGAGCATTTCAGTGGATTGAACGCGATAAATTCGTATCACAATAGCGCCTATCGTTTAGTAGAGCACAGTATTGCTCAATATACTTCGATAGGAGCAAAGCCTCTACCAGTTAAATTGAAGGTCCATCTCGACAGTGGTTTTGACTTAGCGCAACTCACTAGTTTGTATCATCCAATTGCCAGTCATCCGCGCAAGGATGGCAGTGTTGATATTGACTTGCTTTCTAGTGATGCGAATCAAGATTTTGTGCTGAAGTTTCGCCCTCAAGTCGGTCTGCGGCCAGAAGCGGCCATTTATGTGCAGCAGGGGCAAAGTCACCAAAAGGCTCAAACCAGTAATCGAGATGACTATGTTTTGTTGATGTTAATGCCGCCTCAAGGGGCTAAAGTGGATCAGTTAGACTTGCCAAGAGAACTGATCTTAGTGATTGATACTTCAGGATCGATGTCGGGGCAGTCGATGACTCAGGCTCGCCAAGCGCTACAATATGCATTGGATGGTTTAGAGCCTGATGATTCCTTTAATATCATCGAATTTAACTCGGATTATCGGCAATTTTCGGCGCACTCCTTGGTGGCAAATAAAGGTAATTTACAAGCCGCTAAAGGCTTTATTGCAAGTTTAAGCGCAGACGGCGGTACCGAAATGTTTAGTGCACTTCAGGCTGCTCTGAGCCACAACGAAGGCCAAAAAAATGGCTCTTTACGCCAAGTTATATTTATTACCGATGGTGCAGTGAGTAACGAAGTGCAGCTATTTGAATTAATTCGGCTGCAGCTTGGTGCGAATCGCCTATTTACCATTGGGATAGGCTCCGCGCCTAATTCACATTTTATGCAGCGGGCTGCCGAATTAGGTAAAGGCACATTTACCTACATTGGTAAGCAGAGCGAAGTGGAACAAAAAGTAATAGCCTTGTTTGAACAGATAGCTCATCCGGTATTGAGTGACATTCAGCTGAGATATGATGATGGCACCGTCCCCGATTATTGGCCCACGAATATTCCTGATTTGTATTCGGGGCAACCTTTAATGTTAAGTATTAAACAGGCGCATGGTCGACATTCACAAGTTTGGGTCAGCGGTAAATTTGGCACACAACAATGGCAACAAAATGTGAATTTAAAGAGCAATAAACAGGTTGCAGGTTTAGATTTGCTTTGGGCGAGGCAGCAAATATCGGCCTTAGAGCTGAGTAAAAACGGTGCTAACGAGCAACGCGTTGATCAGCAAGTATTAGCACTGGCGATGAAATATCATCTCGTTAGTTCGCAAACTAGCTTGGTGGCGGTAGATATTAGTCCGGTGAAACCTGCAACGCTTCGTGCGGTCGACAAACCGATAGATGGTGGGATGCCGAAGGGATGGCAATCGAATGGCGTATTGCCTCAAACCGCGACGGGCAGTCGGCTAGATATTTTATTTGGGCTAAGCTTGCTGCTTGGTGCCTGGGGATGGGGATACTTTAATCATCGTCGTGCAGCCGCAGTGCGAACTTCCGCCTTGATTTAGCTTAATGAGTCAGCTCTCTTTGGCTGGTTTTGTTAGAGGGAGTTGACAGTATGGGGAGCAAGTTATGATCTTAAGTTTCTTAGCCAAACATCCGTTACCATGTAGTTTATTTCTATTCGGTGTTCTGGTGTTGAGCCACGGTTTGTATATTCAGGCCAAAGCTTATCTTGCACAGCTGTTGATTGCGCAGGCATGGCAGCATACTTTAGTTGATCAGCAACCGCACAAACCTTGGCAGTGGGCCGATACTTATCCGGTGGGTAAGCTTAGCTTCGTGACCAAACAAGAGAGCATAAATTTTAAGCATCAAGTGGATTCCGTTTATGTGTTGGCGGGGGCATCTGGGCGCACGCTCGCTTTTGGCCCTGGCTTAGTTCTGAGTGGTGCGAAGATTGGGGAGGTGGGCAATACCGTGATCGCTGGGCATCGAGATACTCATTTTGCAAATTTAGCTGCGGTGAATAAGGGGGATTTGTTGCAGATTGAAGCGAGTCATGGCGAAACCTTGCTTTATCAAGTGATGAATACTCAGATCGTCGATCAATCCGCGACTCAGTTTATGGCACCAAGTGACGATAACCGCCTCACCTTGATTACTTGTTATCCCTTTAACCAATTAAGTGGTGGAGCCCAGCAGCGATATATTGTGGAAGCCTTATTGGTACATAAGCCTCGGGTAATATAGTCAGAATATTCGATGTTTTCTGACAATCCGTTGCTGGGTTTATTGTCAATCATCGGCCATTTTGTTTTGCTGTGATACCGAGGTTTCGCTCAGTCATTAGTGAGTAGTGCATCGCTAGCTTGAATAAATTTCGCCGAGGCCCGCGCTAGTTGCTGTGATCCTTGGCAAATAAAAGCTTCCAGTCGATAAAATCCTCTTTTTTGGCTCAGTAGTTTAGCTTGCACTGTTACTGTTGTTCCCACCCGAATTGGGGCAATAAAACGTACGCTTAATTCGGCGGTTAGCGCTTTAATGCCGCGCATCAACAAGCAGTGGGTCATGGCTGCATCAAGTAGTGTACTGGTCATGCCGCCGTGTAATAACCCATGATAGCTCTGATGTTGAGCGGTCACCGAAAATTGGCTGTTGGTCCAACCTTCAGCATCTAGTTGAAAGCGTAAATTAAGAGAGTGTGGGTTGAACTTGGGGTCGCTACAGACCATACAGTGCGAATGGCTTTGCATGGCTTTTGGATAAGTTTGCATATGGGGGGGTCTCGTGAGATATGGGCTCCGCGCCTGCGGAGCTCGATAATTATGGTGCTGTGGGTGGTTCTTCGATTTGATAAAGGTGTTCAGCACAGGCAGTTTTACAGCCACATAAACGTTGATCGTGAAGCATTGGTTTGGTGAGTCTAGCCCGTTTTTTTCGTTTAAAACCGAGCATGATCCCAACAAATAGCAATATGATAACAAAGGCGCTGAGGCAATAAGCTAAGAGTGACAGCATCGGCCGCGGCCTTTTTGGTGTTGCGGGTGAGCATGGCCTGGGTTGTCGTTACATCGACCTGATTTTTGCTCATGGTGATGTCCTTGATGATGGCGTTCTTCACAGCAGCGCCCTTGCTTTGAATTTGCAGGTTCATCATGGGTGCAGCCACAACCACCTTCAGCTTGTTTTTTCAGATGATTGATCGATGGACGTCCTTGAGAGGCATTTTGAAGCGGAATTAACTGGCTGGCGTTGCTAGCTAACTGCTCAATGGTTTTATTACTGGTTGGTGATTGTAATACGTTTAATGATAGAGCGAGTAACTTACCGAGCATTTGTTCGCCAATGTTGCGAACGATCACTAAGTTGGCCTGTTGCTGCTGAAGTAGAATAAGTAAGTCTTTTTTCCCCGAGCAGTTGGTGTTCAATCCCGGATTAGCGTGCCGGGACAGTTGTTCCCCCTGTTCGTTGACAAACAAGATACTGTCGGCTTTGGTGAAGTGTGGTGCGAGTCGATCATCATTAATGGGGATGGCAATTATCATTGGGTGTTACTCCTAGGTATGAAAGTACATCAGCACAACGCTGTTTGCAGGGCATATCAATGTTCATCATTTACGCCCTCATCGAGTGCAGTTTGGTATTAAAAAACTAGCCTGTATTTAGCATATGCTATTTATACTCGTTATTTTTAGCATATGCAACATTTGGGATGACATTGTTCATGCTAACCGCCTACAGCAGAGGCGTGGCCGTTGGATTAAGCTGTTATCTGAGTTTGATGTCTGGATCTGATTTGCATCCGAGTTTGTTGCTAGCGAAGTGTTTTGTTATTGGTTTAAGGTGAGTTTTTTTGGCGTGCTTATTTTGACCGCTTAGCCAGTTTATGGGATGACTGTCCGATAAAAGCTGAACGAGCCGGCCTAACTGCGCAAAAAATTAAAGCCCTGAGATGTGCGCCAACGAATAGTTTGGTGGATTATTTTTTGGGGGGGAGGACTAGACTATTGAGTATTTACTTGCTGGATTTGTTGCGGCAGAGCAAGCCTGTTTTTATTGCTTGCTCAACAGTCTGGCTAAACGACAGTATCATAAGCGCGATAGGTACTAGCAGTTCACGCAGCATGTTTATATTAACTAAAAAGACAATTATTAGGTGCAATGGGCTACACTCGATATGTGACTAATCTATTCATATTTGGGGTAATTCTATGAGCGATGAGCGGGTCCGTTATAGCAAACAAGACAGTTTAATTTCTACTACCACTTCAGATAGCCACATCACTTATTGTAATCAGGATTTTTGCCGAGTGTCTGGATACCAAGCCGCGGAACTGAAAGGGAAACCGCATAATGTGATCCGTCATCAAGACATGCCTAAAGCCGCATTTACTCAGTTGTGGCAGTATATTCAATCGGGTCAGAGTTGGATGGGCTTGGTTAAAAACCGCTGTAAAGGCAGCGGTCATTATTGGGTGTCGGCATTTGTTACCCCCATCGTTGATAAAAGCGGCAAAGTATACGAGTATCAATCGGTTCGAACCGAACCGGATGATGCGCAGATCCATCGTGCTGAAACTGTCTATCAAGCCTTGAATAAGGGAGAGGATAAGCGTTTTCGCCGTCGTTGGCTGGGAGTCTCTTCCGCTTTAGCGTGCGTTACATTTGTGGCGGTGTTGCTGGGAGCGGCAGGCTATCTTTGGTGGTGGCTGCCAGTTATTGTTGCGGGTCTGCAATTGCCAGTCATGTGGTGGAATCATCGTCGCCATCGATCCGTTGTAGATTTAGCGCAGCGCCAATATAGCAATGCTTTGATGGAATACCCTTATACCGGCCATTTTGATGACTGGTCAGCGATTGAATTAGCGGTAAAAATGAAAGGGGCTGAGCTTAGAGCTGTGACCGCAAGGTCAATCGATACTACAAGCCAAATTCGTGAAGCCAATCGTGACGAATTAGCCAGTCGAAAACGTCTCACAGAGAATCTCAACGAGCAAACGGTCGCCACGGAGGCAATGGCGGCTTCAGCCGAAGAAATGCTGTCGGCAATTGAGGAAGTGGCTAACGACGCCCAAGAGAATTCAGTGTATGCTCAAAAAGTTCAGCAGATTGCATTGGATGGACAAGCGGTGGTCAATAATACCTTAGATTCGGCACAACAGTTACATCAAGAGTTATTGGTGTCGCACTCATCGCTAGAACAGTTAAACCAAGATGTGAATAGTGTTGAAGGGATCTTAGGTTTAATCCAAGCTATTGCTGAGCAAACCAATTTACTGGCCCTCAATGCTGCAATCGAAGCGGCGAGAGCCGGGGAGTCTGGTCGTGGTTTTGCGGTGGTGGCCGACGAAGTGAGGACCTTGTCGGAGAAAACCACTCATTCTGTGGATGATATTAGAAACAAGATTGAGGGTTTGAAAGCCACAGCAACAGATACTGGTAAGAAAATTTTAGCAGGGCAGCATTATTCAAATCAAAGCGTTGAGCAAACGCAGCAAACCCATTCAGCCTTTAGCGACATTGTCTCTCATATCAATTCAATTGGTGAACGCTCGGCGCGCACTTCCGAAGCGCTTTCGGAACAAGCGACGGTGACTCATGAAATGGTGAACCATATTCATCGAATGAAAGAGGCTATTTCAGGTACTGGTAGTCTCTCCGAGTTGTCAGAAGACCGGACTCGGCAAGTGATTCTTGAGCTGGATAGTCTTGAGCGATTAATTCGAGCCTTTGACGCCAAGTCTTCGTTTTAAGGGGGCGGTTTAGCAATTGAGAACTTGTTGGCTGCACTCTTCTGTGGTGCTAAGTCTTATCCTGTTGGCGCTCATCCATTTATCTTTTCGATTAAGAGGTCGACAAAAGCTCTTACTTTCGCTGGGCGAAAGCGGGCCGAAGGGAAGACCACATGAATATCGCCGCTCGGTAGCTGCCATTGTGGCAGAAGTTTGATTAATCGGCCGGCGGCAAGATCGTCGGCAATCGCATAATCAGGTAATACGGAGATGCCAGCATCGGCAAGTACTGCTTCTCGTACTGCGAGCGTGGCATCTAAGTAGATCGAAGCTTGCATCTCAATACTCTGCTGCTCACCATCATCGGATAAAAAATTCCAGCGTAAAGGATTATTTAATGCGGTGTTGGCGATGAAAGGTAATTGGCTTAGATCTTTTAGGTTCAGCGGTTCTGGTAATTGAGCATGCAGCGACTTGGATACCACTAAAAATTGTTGAAATTCGCCAATTCGTCTTACGGGCAGGTTATCTTCGCTAAGCCAACCAACGCGGATTGCCAGTTCAACCTGTCCAGACATGATGTCGACAGTTTGATCGCTTAAGGCGGCATCTACTCTGCAGTTTGGATAGTGTCGGGTGAATGCAGCAATGGTGGGGACGATAATGCCGATCCCGTAATCGAAAGGTGCGGCGATCCGCAAGGTCCCTGAAGGTTCAAGTACGGTGTCGGTTAATTCGTCGAAGGCCTCTTCCGCTTCACGCAAAATTAATACGCAGCGTTGGTAAAAGGTTTGTCCTACATCTGTGACTTTAACTGAGCGAGTGGTTCGTACTAATAGCGATACTCGGAATTCTTGCTCCAGTCTAGCGACTTGCTGGCTCACCACGGCTTTGGTGATGCCGAGACGCTCGGCTGCTGCGGTGAAGGAACCCGTCTCTACCACAGCGGTAAAATAGACTAAGCGACGCATGTTACCGAGGTCACCTAAGTTAGTTTCAGTCTTATTGTTTATCTTTAGCATACTATATGTATATATGTAATGCGTTTAACTGTCAATGTATTCGGTTTAAAGTAGCTACACTTAACTGAGGAGATAAACAATGAACATCACCCTTAACTATTTATTCGATCCATTATGCGGTTGGTGCTACGGCATCTCCCCTGCGTTTTCAGCGCTCGCGAACGCTAGCGAGCAAGTTCATATCAAACTGCTACCCACTGGACTTTTTTCCGGCGCAGGCTCAAGAGCGATGAACGAAGAATTTGCAGCTTTTGCCCTGGTCAAATGATCAGCGTATTGCCAGCCTAACTGGACAGCCTTTTAGTGAACAATATCGTCACAGTGTATTAGCTGATCATCAGCAACGTTTTGACAGTAGCTTGCCAACAATCGTGCTGACGGCGGTTGCTTTAACCCAGCCAGAAAAAGAGCTGGAGATGCTGAAAGCGATTCAGAAACTTCGCTATGTGGAAGGCCGCAATGTCACTGACCGAGCGACCTTGGAGCAGGCCTTACACACCTTAGAACTTAGCGATGCAGTTGCATTATTAGACAGCCCTGAGTTGCACAAAGCGAATCAACAGCGCCTCGAGCAGGCTCAAAATTTAATGCAAGAGTTCGCTGCCCGTGGAGTGCCAAGTTTGATTGCTGAGTCTAAGGGACGTCGTGTGCAATTATCTACCGCAGATTTTTATGCCGACTCACAAGCTTTATTGCGTCAGCTTAAAGCGCTTTAAAGCGCTAGCTAAGCTTATTTATTTCTGCACTCTTAATGTGCGATTAGTTACAATTTAAAAGGAAAGATAATGTCTATTAAAAATAATTTCATGAAGTTTATCGCGGCTGGCATCGTTGCTGTGTCTAGTATCAACGGTGCTGCATTTGCGGCAGAGTCTACATTGAAGGTGCAGCATTTTCCAGCTGGAGAACACGGCTTTTATCGCGCTCCAGTATTGCTTAGCGGCGAACATGACGCGCTGTTGATTGACGGTGGTTTTACTTACCCCGACGGTCAGGCTTTAGTGGCTGCTATTAATGCTTCGGGTAAGACCTTAACCACTATTTATGTGAGTCAAAGCGATCCCGATTATTATTTCAGTCTCGCGCCGATAAAAGCGGCATTTCCTGATGTACGGGTGATTGCTGCATCGGCAACGATTGAGGCAATTAAAGCTAATGTGAAGAAAAAACTCGCTATTTGGGGGCCTCAACTTCAAGCGAATGGTCCACAAACCATGGACGATATTGTGCTACCAGAAGCCTATGATGAGTCTTCTCTTCGTATCGAATCGCATCACTTGGATATCGTCAACGCAGAGGGTTTAGCCAACCGTCGTTACTTGTGGGAGCCTTCAAGTCGAGCTATTTTGGGTGGTGTGATGGTATTTTCAGGGGTGCATGTATGGACCGCTGATACCGCTGGTGCAGCGGGGCGTGAAGCCTGGATCAACAATCTGAATGCCATGCTTGAGCGTGAACCTAAGATGGTGATTGCTGGGCACATGAGTCCCGATGCACCGACTGACGCCAGTGCTATTCGTTATACTCGAGACTATTTATTGGCTTTTGAAGAAGAACTCGCTAAAGCTACGAATAGCGAACAGCTTATCAAAGCCATGACGAAACGTTACCCGAATGCTGGAATGGGCGTAGCCCTACAAATTGGTGCAAAAGTGGCCATGGGCGAAATGAAGTGGGGCTAAGCCGTTTGTATTAGGCTTAGGTCTTTGGGGAGCGGAGCGACAGTGATACCAGATATCTCCTTCAATCGTTAGCTGCTCCGGCTCCCTTACTTTATTGATTGAGCTGCTAAGTTTGTTAGTCGCTCTTTTTATATATGAATCCTTGAATATGATCGGCTTAGGCGAGGTAAACTTATTTCATTGAGGATATTTTGGGTCCGCCGAAGCGCTAGATGCCTTTAGCTTGCGACAATAAATGTCATAATTGTTAGCAGTGTGTTTAAAAAAATCGTGAACCCAAACTGATATTATTTTATCGAAAGGCTTGGTTTCTCCCTCCTTGTTTTACATTTCGTGTTTTTTTGGGCGCTGTTGTTGTCCTTGTATATTTCACATTATCATTTGATTCTACTTCTATTTTGCGTGGAAGCGATAAGCGCATCACATCGCGGTGAACTGGACTTTTTGAATCTTGCCGAGTGGGGTAATGTAGGCTTAACTTACGATGCAATTCATATTTTAGTAACAATTCGCCAGTTTTATGTGAATTGTTTGAGAATGTAGGGGCTTGCCACGCGAATAAAATCAATTTAGCCCAATGGCAATGAAGCGCTTTACTGATGCTGTATTTAAAGTGCATATCAGATACTGATTTACGGTAAGCAAAGTAGAGGTTGTGAATCGCCTTAAGACTGGTGTTGAGCAATTTTTTACCCCGAATCCGAGTAATGTAGTGCACTGATTTCTTCAAGTATGGGAGACAGTTATGAGTTTTTTTTGGGGGCGCTTATCCATTGCGACAAAACTATATGTGACGATGCTTGTGGTGGGCTGCTCGCTGTTGATCATCACCCTTAACTACACCTATCAACACGAAAAATCTTTGGTTGAAGCGATGGCTCGTCAGCAAATTAAGGCCATGAGCGAAAGTTATTTCGAGGGCCTGAATACTTTGATGTTATCGGGGGCGATGGCAAATAAAAATTTATTGCATAAAAAGATGTCTAGCCAAGAGAATATCCTTGATATCAAACTGATTCGCTCAGAATCGATTCAGGCGATGTTTCATCCCAGTGAAGCTTCGGTTAGTTTAACCGACAATCAACGTCAGGCTTTCACTGGGCAGACGGTGGTTAAGCAAAGTATGATTGAACAACAATCTGCGCTGACGGTACTGACACCTATCATCATGAGCCGCGATCATGGCGGTGTTGATTGCCTTTCTTGTCATGTGACCAGTAAGGAAGGCGAGACCGCAGCGGTGATTGAAGTTGCATTTTCACTCGCCAGCGCTCAAAAAATTATTTATAGCGCACTGCTTAAGCAAGCCAGTCTGTTAACGGTAGTCTTTTTTATTGGCATGTTGATGTTGGCCTTGATTTTTCGAAGTGCGGTGGCAAAGCGTCTTAAATTACTGCGTAATCGTTTGTTGAAAGCGGCTGATAACTCAGATCTAGCTGTGGATTTTTCGGATCAATACCACGATGAAATTAGTGGCGTTTATGCTTCGTTACAATCATTAGTGAATAGTTTTAAACAGAGTTTAACTCAGCTGACGAGTAGTAGTGACGAATTACATGATACTGCCGAGCAGGTCAGTCATGTGGCTGGTTCAACTGAACAATCAGTCACAAGGCTGAAGGCTGGAACCGATTCTGTTGCGACCACCTTAGTCCAAATAGAAGCCTCATCGAATGATGTGAAACAAAATGCGCAGTTCACCACCGACCGAACCCAGCACGCCAGTCTACATGTTGAGTCTGGTGCGAAGAAGGCGCAACAAATACTTGCTTATATGCAAGCCTTAGTGGCGATAGTAAAAGATGCCAACGAAAGCTTACTTGAATTAGGCGAGCGAAGCGAAAGGGTGAATTCGATGGTTGAAGCCATTTCAGCTATTGCTGAGCAAACCAATCTATTAGCCTTGAACGCCGCCATTGAAGCAGCGCGAGCGGGAGAGCAAGGTCGAGGGTTTGCGGTTGTCGCAGATGAGGTGCGTTCGTTAGCGAGTCGAACCCATCAGTCGACAGGGGAGATTAAACAGATTAATGAGCAGCTGACACAACAAAAAGATCGTGTGATTTCGGTGATGAACGAGGCGAATACTGCAGTTAGTAACTCGGAAACGAGTATTGAAGAGTTATGTGCGATCTTGGAAGATATTGCCATACAAAGCCGCGAGATAGCCCAGCTAAACTCACAAGTGGCGCAAGCCGCTGATCAGCAGAACCAAGCGGTTTCAGAGGTGAATCAGCATGTGACGAGCATTCAAGATATCGCTGACGTCACCGCGCATGATGCCAGCCAGCAGCATATTATTAGCGAACGTGTCGTTGCATTGGCAACCGAGCTTAAACGGCTTGTGAATAGTTATAAGTTGTGAGTAGCAATAGGGGCGATGTTTGTTGGTCAAACTAAATAGCTTGATCATCGTTTATGGTTCCATGTCGGTGTCCATATACTGACCATCGAGTGAGGCTTGAAGCATGTGCTGATAACGTCCACTTTGCTTTAATTGGCTTAGCCCTCGATTGAATTTAGCTATCAGCTGTTGCGCATTTGGTGTTTGTTTAGAAATGATGAGGTAATAACGATCGCTCGTGACTGATTTGGGGTGATGAGTGATTTGAGCGATTTCATTGGGATTAAAATATTGCTGCAATAGATAATAACCAGCAGCTTTATCGAGTTGAAAAACTTGAATATAACCTCTTAGTAAGCGAGCGAAGTTACTGCGGTCCGACTTACTTCGGTCAATTGTGATGAGCTTCTGTCTCTCTAGTTTTTCGAGTAGTTGGTACTTATAACCCGCCGCCCCACCAAATTTAACGCCATATAAGTCTTGCGGTTTATGCCAATCGAATGCAAAATTTTTCAGATGAAAAAATACCGAAGTCCCCTCTATTACGAAGTCAGCACTATACAAAAACTGTTGTGCGCGATTGTCATTGTAAGACCAAATGAGCGAGCCATCGACTTCACCCAATTCAGCTAATAGGTAGGCTCTTTTCCAAGGGAAAAATTGATAATGAACCTCGATCCCTTGAAGTTTGAATGCTTCACTCACGATGTGTGAAGCAACGCCACCGTGTTTCAAATTTACAGATAGATAAGGCTCCCATTCGCCATTGCTAAGAATTAGCGAATGGAGCGGCGCTAATGTTGGAAATGACGGATAGAGTAAAAGTGCAAATAGTATCCCTGTTGAGAGCTTTTTCATAAGTTCTACATAGTTGATGCGATGGTATTAGTTTAGACTATTTTTGATCTTGTTATTTAGCTCGGTTCTCTATTGCAAAGGCGTGCCTGCTCAACCAAGCTCGATAAGATTAAAATCGGGTCTGAGTTATAAATACTCGTAGCATTGCAGCTTGCGCTAAGCCATTGTTGTATCATAGGGCTTTAGTTGAAAATGATACCCAATGATGATCAAAGACTTTAATTTATTGCGGCTGTTACTGGTGTTAAACGAAGAGCGGCAAACAACATTAGCTGCGAAACGATTGCATCTTAGTCAACCAACGATCAGCGTCATGCTGCGAAAATTACGTGAGCAATTTAATGACCCGCTGTTTGTTCGAGACAAAAATCAGTTGGAGCCAACGGTGCGTTGTCAGCAGTTACTGATGCAGCTCCCTGCGCTGCTGGATCAATTGGACTCGTTATATATTAACCAGAAAAATTGGGACATTTCCCTGCTCGAAGGCGAGATCACCTTGATATTGTCACCACCTTTAATGAGCTCTTTCGCCGCCCCCTTAGTGAGTAAGCTTAGTGCTCAGGCCCCGTTAATTACGGTCGAGTGTTACCATTGGGGCTTTGAGGCTCAGCGAGATCTGGAGTTAAAAAACCAATGCTGGGGTTTTAGTTATCTACCCATGGAAACCAATAAAAATATTTTGCAAAAGGATATTGGTGATGATGAATTTGTAATGGTGATGCGTAAAGACCATCCGCTTCAGTCCTCAGAACTCAGTGCCGTGTTAGCTTATCCCTTGTGTATTAATTTAATCTTTGGTGAATCCAGCGTCTCTCGTAGTGAGCAGATACTTAAGTCTCTTGAGCTCGACAAAAAGATTAGTGTGCGTACCAGTGATATTGGCTTAATGTTAGCCTTGGTTGCTGATGGTGATTATATTGGTATTGTTTCTAAGAATATTGCAGCTCGATTTCCTTACAAATTCCGCTTCGAGCCTTTACCTCATTCTCTGCCTGATAAAAGCCGATTCCGAAGTATTGCGCTATTTACCCATCAGCGAAATCGCATTGACCCGCTTACCAACTGGCTATTTGAGGAAGCTTCCGCAATTATTGACGGTGAATTGCATTATTAATATTTCTAATGGAGCTTATAGAAATTCATCGATGGGGGGAGGAAAGCGCTTTTGTTAGGCTTATAAAGTAATTTAATGATTCACTTTATAAGGGGTTTAAATGAACCATAAGTTCTGTTCCGCAGTCATGTTTTGTTTTGCTTCAGGTTTTGCTCTTTCTAGTTTTGCGCAGTCTCAACACAGCGCTGAAGAGGAGCTTGCTTATCATCTCGGGGTACAAGCTTTTATTTATGGGACGGGTCCGCTCACTGTGGCAGCCGTTCGCCAAACCTCTACATCGGTGACAGCACCGATGGATAACGCGATGGCACCGCTAAATCAAATGGGCAAAACGCGCGTCTTATCGGGTCCGCAACACCGTATTGTTCCTACGGTAAACAACGACACCTTATACTCTCAATCACATATTGATTTGGATGTATCTGGGCCGATGGTTATCGAAGTCCCTAGAACCGATAACCGTTATTTTATTGTTCAGTTGCTCGATGCCTACTCTGATTCTATCGATGACCTTATTAAGCAAAATGCTGGCACTCAAGGGGCTAAATTTTTATTGGTCCAGCAGGGTTGGCAAGGGGAAATCCCAGAGGGCATTAGCGGGGTGATTGAGTCACGTACCCCCATGGTTTGGTATATTCAACGTACTGGTGTGGCAGGAGAGCAAGATCTGGATGCGGCGCTTGAAGTACATGACGGTTTTATCCATTATCCTTTATCTGAATACGGTGAGTCTCACGGCGTAGTTAGCCTTCAACAATCTTCAGGTGGTATTCCGCCAATGGCTCGTCCCCAAGGTTTGGAGTGGTTTGCCTTAATTGATCAAGAATTAAGAAAAAACCCTTTAGCCGAAGATGCCGCTATGGTGGCGCAATTTAAATACATTGGTATTGGAGGAGAAACGCCTTTTAATTCGGAGCTGCTTTCTGCAGCGCAAAAACGCGGTTTGCTGCGTGCGGTGGAATCTTCAGCCCGTATTATTGACTACGCAGGTCGTCAACTTGGCGCAACTAGTTACGGTTGGTCGATGATGTTTGAAGGGGGGCGTTATGGCCAGGATTATTTGAGCCGCGCGAGTATTAATTTACGCGCCGCTGGCTTAAATGTGCCAGAGCGAGCACTTTACCCAAACCGCTACACCGACTCTCAAGGTATGCAATTATCGGGTAAATATCAGTATCGAATGACCATGCCAGCGGATGCACCAGCAAAAGAGTTCTGGTCCTTAACTATGTACGATGCTACAAATTTGTTTATGGTGGAGAATGAAATCAATCGTTATTCGATTTCCACTAATCGTCCTGAAGAGTTGAAGTATGCGACAGATGGCACCTTGCCGATTTGCATTCAACATCAACCTCCAGAAGGCGAGCATTGTAATTGGCTACCAGCACCAGAAGATGACTTCTATTTGCATCTTCGCTTATATGAGCCGACTCAACAAGTGCTTGATAATGAGTATCCAATGCCACAGGTGATCAAACAAACTCTTTAAGCGATTTATTTTCGCTTGTTCAAAACCCAGTGGACATTCCATGGGTTTTGTTTCCTGAATACCAGAGTTTTATGTACCAGTAACACCGGAACAAAAAATAGACCACCTTAAGTTACTGATTTGTTTATATGGTTTTTTGTCTTTTTATGGCCTTGTGTGTCGTTTAAAATAAAATCCTGCAAGTGAGTCGTCTTCCACTAAGTGTATGTTGTTCGTCCTTTTGGTTTGATGAGTGTTGGTGGTTTTGTCGCTCCCATTAAGACAATGAAGAAGAAGGCTGATGCTCTTTGATTCAATACGATGTTGCTTCTAATAATCTTTGCTGTGTAGCAAAACATTAAGCTTGTGAATAAATATATTTATGACCAAAAAATCGCTATTGATTTTAAGATTATTTTTTTGTTGTTTTTTGTATCTATTACCTAGACTAGTTGTATGGCGTCATAACATGCATATAAAGGGTGAACATGCGAATTAACTCTATTCGATTAAAGGCGATGTTTCCAACCGCCTTGCTGGCGGTTATTTTGGTTGGCTTATTTATTTTTTCTAAAGCTATGACTTCTATTCAACAAAAAGCTCTAACCGTTCAGAATGAGCATTATTTTGCAGCGATATCGGCGGTATTAAATGCGGACCGAGATATCTATCAGGCGCGTTTAGCAATCGAAAAAATCTATTGTGGCGAAGGGGCTCTCGTTGAGAATAGAGCTGAATTTGAAGAAAATGCCCAACAGGTACTGGACCGTTTCCATTTATATCGTAAGAATCTTGAAAGTGAACCCGAGTTACTCGCTTCCTACACCCAATTTGAACAGTATTTTCAGGATTGGTACTCTGCGAGCGAACTGGTCATGGCATCTGCAAAAGAGGGGGTTGATTTTGGTCCTAAATTTATTGAGTTGGATCGGCAATTTGGAGTGATTCGGCAGATGCTTGACCAAGCGGGAGAGAAGCTGAATGAACATACTCAGAAATTGGAAGCGGAAAACATCGATCAGGCTACACTGAATCGTTACATTGAAGCTATATCTGAAGTACTGAAAGCAGATGTGGACATCTATCAAGCGCGCTTAGCGATGCAGAAATTGATGATTCACGATGGTCTGCCGCAGCAGAATAAAGCTTCTTTTAAAAAAAATGCCGCTCAAGCCTTGCAACGTTTTCATGCCTATCGTGCTTACTTAATTGATGAGCCTAATTTAACGGAACCTTATCAGGAGCTTGATACCTTGTTTACCGAGTGGCATCACAACAGTATTGCTTTTATTGAATCCACTGAAGTCAAGACTAACGGTGCACTCTCTGAGGCATTAATGCGGCTCGATGAAAAGTTTAAAGTGGTTCGCTCTCAATTAGATCAAGCCGGAGAAGACGTTAGAGCAAAATCCCAAGAGAGTGATGAAATTTTAAGAGAACAGGTGGAAAGTCTAGAAAGTATTGCCATGGTGATCATTATATTAGCTTTTATCGTCGCGATCGGATTTGGTTATTACATGCCTTTGCTGTTGACGCGTAACGTAAAAAATATGGCCAATCGAATTAAAGAAATCGCCGAGGGTGATGGTGATTTAACTGCTCGTATTAATTCCAGCGCTGGTGACGAACTAGGTGACCTCGCTCATGAGTTTGACGGTTTTGTGGAGCACCTACGTTCAATTATTAAAGTGATTCACAATAAAAGTGAGGCCTTAGGAGGGATGACCGAACAGTTTAACGGTGTGTCCAGTGAAGCAAGCGCGATCACCTTGGCTTTAGTGGATGCCTCAAACTCAATTGTGAGTGCCAGTAGCGAAATGAATATGTCTAATCAGCAAATGGCTGAGGTTGCCAAAGATACAGTTAAGGAAGCGAATAACTCCAATCAGCTTTCCAAACAGGGGATTGCCGCGGTCAATACCTCTAATCAAGCCATATCTAGCTTGGTCAATGATATCGAGGTGACCGAGAGTCAATCTATAGAGTTAGAAAAAAGCTCACAAACCATCGCCTCAGTACTGGAGGTGATCCGTAAAATTGCCGAGCAAACTAATTTGCTGGCTTTGAATGCGGCGATTGAAGCGGCTCGAGCCGGAGAGCAGGGGCGTGGATTTGCAGTGGTTGCTGACGAAGTCCGAACCTTAGCGACTCGTACCCAAGACAGTACCAATGAAATTGAGGGCATGATTGAACAGTTGAAAGTAAACGTGGAACGTTCCTCAAGTGCCATTCAAAATAGTCGGAAAAATGCCGAGAGTACGGTTGATAACTTTAGTCAGGTTATTCAAATATTTGATGAGCTTCGTGCGTCTTTTGGGCGGGTTCAGGAAATGGCCGATCACACGGCCCAGGCGACTCAGGAGCAATCGGCAGTCTCCAGCGAAATCAATCAAAATCTTGTTTCGTTAAAAGAGCAAACCGATGGTGTGCAAAATGTCGCGGATGAAATTCAGTCTCAGTCGCATAATATTTCCGATTTATACCAAGAGCTGAACAAGCAGGTGGGCAGCTTTAAGGTATAAAGGCTGAGTCGGCAGGCTTTATTGGCTCGTCCGGCAAGCTGTTTTGTTTTGGCCGGGCAATAAGATGCGCTTGTACCATAGTGGCCATTGCCTGTAAGCCAGCATAAGAGTTTGAGATGGCCAAGTCGCGTGGCACCAATACATAATTGCCACTTCGACAGGCTTGCAGAAAGTTGCAAAAGTTTGCCAGCATGGTATTCATATGCGCTATTTCAGTTGCCGCGCCACCAGCTTGATCGGCGCGATAGGGGGAAAAAATAATGTCGGCATCCAGTTCCGGTAGGCGCTCTACGCTGAGCGAGATACGCTGGCCTGGGTCGATGGCATTGATTAACTCTGGAAAATGAAAACCGGCATCACGTAAGACCTGGCCTAAGGCGCGATAGCTATGGTAAACACTGAGTTTGCCACGTAGTGATTGAAATACCGATGCGGTGATAGTGGCCGAACCGATGCTATTTTTAAGCGCGGCGATTTGCATGGCATAACGGCGCTCTAGTCTGCCAAGTTGAACTTGGCTTGCGGTTAATTTAGCCAGCTTGCGATAGACCTGTGGCGCCCCTTTACTACTATCGATGACCACCGTTGGCGCAATCCTGGCTAACAGTTCAATTGGAGTTGAGCGGTTTTTTTCGGTGATGATCAAATCGGGTTTCAAGCTCACGATTTTTTCCAGATCAAGCTTCGTGGCGCCGATAAAAGAGATTGAACTGTTATCGAAATCAACACCGGTTAATCGTGCACTGGAGCGCAGATAGGGAGTGCCATTACGATTCAGTCGACCATGACTGCCGATAGGCAAAATACCTAATTCAATGAGCGGAATGGTGATATCGACGTCGTAGGTAGACACGAGCCGTTTCGGGTGCACCGGCACAGCTACGCTTCTGCCAAGGTCATCAATATAGAAGGTGGTGGTGAGTGCGAATACATTGCTGTTATTTAAGAAACAGCAACACAGAGTGAATAAAACCGTACGAATTAATTTCAAAATTGATCCCTGCGCATCCAAAGAAGGAAAATTAAACTGGGTGCTCCAAGCACTGACAATATAATCCCCGTAGGTAAGGTGAGTGGGCTAAAGGCGGCGCGGGCGAGGGTATCAGCACTGAGTACCAATAAAGCGCCAATCACGCCACTGCCGAGCAGCAAACTGCGTTCACTGTTGTTTGCCAGCAAACGGGCGAGATGTGGTGCAATTAAGCCAACAAAGGCCATCCCCCCGGCGACCGATACGCTGGTGGCCACTAATAAAACGGCTGCGCAAAAACGCAAACTGGCAATTAAAGATCGGCGCACGCCAAGGCTTGTTGCCAGAGCGTCACCCAGTGCTTCTATATTTGCCGAGGGGCAGCACAGGATTAATATCAGTGCGCAGCTAAGCAATATCAAGCTGGCAAGTTGCACACTGGACCAGGTTGCCGCCTGCAGATCGCCGGCAAGCCAAAGCATCACCGTTTGTAGATCTTGGGTACTGCTTGAGGATAGCAAAATCAGCATCACCGCGGATAATAACCACGATAAACAAATGCCGATCATCACCAAACGCAGACCGGTACTCTGTTTGGCGAGCAATTTAACCGACAGTCCGGCAGCTAATCCCCCAGCCATCCCCAGTAAGGGGCGCCAAATTAACGCCAGCTCTGAGCGCATCAGTATCACGCTTACAATTGCTAACGCAGCGCCTTCGCGTACCCCCAAAATGGAGGGATCGGCTAAACCATTTCGGGTTAAAGATTGCATCACCGCACCAGCACAGCCGAGCATTGCACCACACAACATGGCTAAGCAGATCCGAGGCGCACGAAACGCATCAAGGATCAACAAATCAGCCCGTTGAGCCGCCGAGCCGTCGAGGCTTCCCAGATGAAAATAGCTCAACAATGTGTCGAAGGGCACAGCTTCACTGCCGGTGAGCAAGGCCGTCATTGCCACCGCAACGAGTGTCATACTCAGCCCCGCCAGGCTGAGTAGCGGCAATAAATGAAATGTGAGTGAAAAAGGACCCGTGCGCAGGGTCAACGCGCTTGCTTTGTTCATCGTATCCGTCTCGTGAAAATCCACATAAACACCGGGGCACCAACCAATCCGGTTAGGGCTCCCGTGGGTAACTCCTGAGGCGAGATGATGCTGGTGGCAGCAAGGTCGGCAGCCAGTAATAAACTTGCCCCGGTAAGAGCAATAAGCAGCATTGATTGCAGCGTGGGACGGGCGTGCACACCTCGCCATATTGAAGGGGAGATTAAACCCACAAAACCAATCGGTCCCACTAGGGATACCGCAGTTCCGCTTAACAGCGCTGCGGCACAAAGGGCAAAAAATCGGGTCAGCTTAACCGAGGCTCCTAAACCTCGAGCCATATTGTCGCCCAGTGACATTGCATTTAATTGCGGCAGTAGTAGCAAGCTCATCAACACCGCCAGGCCGATAAAGGGCAAGCCCGCGAGCACTGTGGATAGCTGCGCACTGGCCCCGTCACCCACTAACCAAAAGCGCAACTCGTCCAGAGTGTTTTCATCCAGTAGCAAGATGGTGGCGCTAATGGCATTCGCGAGAGTGGAAAACGCGATGCCACAAAAAATGAGTTTCAGTGCCTGTAAACCCTTGCGTCCAGAGGAGGCTAGCGTTAATACCATGCTGAACATGATGGCGGCACCAATACTTGCAGCCAGCGGCCGTAAAGGGCCAATTAATGGCACAATTGGAAAGGCCGTCAGGCTTACCACCATTAAGCTGGCACCAGCATTAAGACCTAAGATATGGGGTTCGCAGAGACGGTTAGCCAGCGTGAGTTGCATTAAATATCCGGCTATAGCGAGGCAGATGCCTGCAAGCAGGATCGCCGTAACTCTTGGCAGCCGCAGAGCTATCAATACCCGTTGCTCAAAGTTGTTTGGGTCGTAGTCAATAATGGCATGGGCCAAACTGCTGAAGGGAATATCGCGTGGCCCTTCGATGAGATGTACCAAGCCTAATATGAGCGTGACAAGCAGCATTAAGCTGAGCTGTCCGCTGGTCGTCAAGTGAAGCTGTCGCGGTGGGCTAAGTGCTGATATGTTCATGCGCTTTGGGCTTGGTGTTGATTGGGAGCGGTTTTGCTTAAAAAAATCGGTAAACCAGTTTGGGGATGTGGTACTGCCAACAGTGGCGTTTCGAATACCTGCTCCACGATGGCCGTCGTGCATTGGCTTGGGTGCTCAAGCTGATGGAGGATCTGACCTTGTTTAAGGAACACCAGATGGTCGGTGTATTGCAAGGCTAGGTTGAGATCATGCAATACACAAACAATGGTTCGCCCGTGATGCTTGACTAAATCTCTTAATAATTCAAGCAATTCAACCTGATGGCGCATGTCGAGAAAGCTAGTGGGCTCATCTAGCAAGATCAGCTCGGTTTGCTGAGCTAAGATCATGGCTATCCATACGCGCTGGCGCTGTCCGCCGGATAAACTATCGACCAATCTTGCGGCAAGATGAGTGGTCGCGGTTAACCGCATTGCTTCGGCCACGGCCTGTTGATCCTGTTCGCTCCATTGCTTGAGCAAGCCTTGGTGTGGAAAGCGACCCCGGGCAACTAAATCTTTAACGCTGAGATCTTCCGGCACGCTTGGTTGTTGTGGTAATAAGCCAAGCGTACGGGCCACTTGCTTGCTGGGTATATCAGCTATATTCCGCTGTTGTAAAAAGACAGAGCCTCGCTGGGCTGGTAATAAACGTGAAAGGCTGGCTAACAAGGTCGACTTCCCCGATCCATTGGGTCCCAGTAACACCGTCATTTTTCCGGATGCCAGTTTGAGATTGAGGTTTTTTAGAACGGTATGGCCAGCGTGTCCGGCATCTAAATGTTCAGCACGCAGGATTGCAGGCTCTGAGGTCGGCTGAGCGCGCTTGTCCATTTATTTATCTCCTAGATGGTAATAGTCGTATGTGACATCGATGTTTGCCTAAATTATGTTTAAATTTCATACAAATGGTAATACAAACGATTCGCATTTTAGTTTCTATTGAGGTGAAAATCACGTAACATTTATGGTCTTGTTAAATTAAGTTGTGGCGATAGGCTGAAAAATAACCCGTTTGCAGTGTAGCCATCGTATAAATGGAATGATCGATGTTATTCAATATTTCTTCTAGACAGGCAGGCCAATGCCGCGTTGTTTTGGGTTTTACTTTACTGGTATGTCCTCGTTTACTGTATGCTGCGACTGAAAGCAGCCTGACCAAGGAAACCTTAGAGCTTACGGTGATGAAGGTTCAAGCCGCTCAAGACCGTTATCGTTTAGCAAACAGTTCGCTGGCGACACGAACAGCCACCTCTGTCATGGACATCCCAAAATCGATAACCGTGGTCAGCCCTCAGCTGCTCAAAGACCGCTCCAGTGACTCCCTGATCGATGCTCTTTCTCATGTGAGTGGCGTGAGCGAAACCAATACCATTGGTGGGAAAGAAGACGCAATTATTCGTCGCGGCTTTGGCTCTAGTCGTGATGGCTCTTTGTTAAGCGATGGTTTAAAGACGGCTTTTCCTCATTCGTTTAATGTAACCACCGCCTATGTCGAAGTATTAAAGGGTCCCTCTTCTACGCTATATGGTGTGCTCGACCCAAGTGGAATGGTAAATGTGGTGAGTAAAAAGCCGCAGCAAATTTTTTCTGCTGAAGTTTGGTCAAAGTATTCTGCCTTGGGGGCGGGGCGTTTTGGCGAAGTATTGGGGGGCGACCTGACCGGGCAGCTCGGCAATAGTGATTTTTCCTACCGGATGATTGGTGAATTTGAAGACAGCGACTACTGGAGAAATTTTGGTCAGAATCGAAACTGGACGATTGCACCTTCGTTGCTTTGGCAAGGAATGAACACCGAAGTGCTACTTTCTTATACCCATCAACAATATTTAGCCCCCTATGATCGCGGCACCATCTTTGATGTGACTGAGGGAGATTTTGTTGCGACAGACCCACGACTTCGTTTCGATGAAGTGTTCTCGGAAATCGAAGGGGACTCGGATCTGGCAAAACTAGCGCTGAACCATCATCTCAATGCAAGTTGGGATGTGGCACTCAATTATGCCTATTCTCAGGATGATTTTGTCGCCAATCAGGTTCGAACTCGAGGCTACGATTCGGCGACCGGCAATGTGACCCGACGGGCGGATGTTCGAGACTATTATAAACGGAGTATGCATGCGGTTCGCAGCGACCTCACCGGCCAGACCGCCAGTCTGGGGGGGCAGCATCATTTATTATTGGGCGCCTCCTTCGACCATGAAACAACTCGACGTTCCAAACTGCAAAACTGTAATACCAACTCAGATTTTAATATTTATGACCCGCTGTATGGACAGGTGCAGGGCTGTGATTACAATGCCGAGCAAGCAGTGGGCGAATATGAAACCATAACAACGAGTGCGTTTTATCTGCAGGACCAACTGCACTTAAATGAGCAATGGATAGCTGTTGCTGGATTACGGATGCAGCAGTTTGATATCGATGCTGGTCGAGGCGCTGCGCACAATACCGACTCCAGTGGCACCGCCTTATTACCTAATGCAGGTCTGGTATGGAAGGTGACTGGGGATAGCTCGCTGTATGCTAATGTTGGCCAAACTTTTCGTCCGAATAGTTCAATTGGCAATCCCTACGGTAATTTGGACCCTGAACAGGGCACGGCTTACGAATTTGGCAGTAAGTTTGATCTGGGCCAGCGTTTTAGCATGACGCTGGCGTTTTATCATGCACTTAAGCAAAACGTGGCTTACTCCGAAACGGTGAACGATGAAACGGTTTATCGCACCGCAGGTCAGGTTCGCTCTCAAGGCATCGAATTGGATGTGGCGGGTGAACTTTTCGAGCGATTGCAAGTTGTTGCCAGTTATGGTCTGACGGATGCGAAGGTGTTGGAAGATCCTGACTATGCAGGCAAGCGTTTGGCGAACGTTGCCAAACATACCGCTTCGCTGTGGTTAAGTTATGATCAAGGATCGCTTTTCTCTGGTAAGGGGAGTTTACGTTACGGTGGGGGGCTTCGCGCCGCCAGTAAACGGGCGGGTGACAATAACAACTCTTTTTACCTGCCAGCTTACAGTGTTGCCGATGTATTTGCAGCCTATACCTTCGAGCGCGAACATCCGATTACTGTGCAATTGAATTTGAACAATTTGTTTAATACCCAATATTACAGCTCGTCTATTGGTAGCTCCGCCTATGCGGTGGCAGTGGGGCAACCATTTCATGCTAGCTTGAATTTGAGCATGGCATTTGGTGATTAGGCACGGGCGCTCTCTGCTATGCTTAAACAGCTGTTGTTGCCTCTACAGAGGCTTAAAACATCTTGTAGTGGGCAGGGGAATAGCCCTTCATCATTGCATCGCTCATCTTTAATAATCGGGGCAGTGCATAGATAAAAAACATTTGATAGCCTTCGCAGAGCTGATTCAGGGCTTTGCCTGGTTCAGCGGCGAGGCTACGATTTTTCGGACAGCCACCTTGACATAGGGCTAAAAAATCACAGCTTTGGCACTGGCTGCAAAGGCTCGCCGATTTATTCGCGGCAAATTGGCGTTGCTGTTGGCCGCTGACCATGCTTTGCAGCGAGTCTTGTTGCACATTGCCGAGGCGGTGATCAGAGTAGGCGAAGTGATCACAGCTATAAACTTCACCATCGGCTTCTGCCATCAACTGTTGTCCACAGCTGGCGGCATGGTGGCACATTTGGCTGGGGTAGCCCATCAACAACATCAGACAATTTTCAAAAAATTGCACGTAAACTTGACCCACATCTTGCTCGCTCCATTGGTCAAAAACATCACAAAGAAACTCTCCCCACTGCTTACCATTAAGGCTCCAGTCGTGTTCTGAACGCCGGTCCAAGGGGTGGTCAATACAGGGTTGAAACTGCATGTAGCCGCTGCCATGTTGTTTCAAAAACTGATAGATAGCCTTGCCCTGTTGATAAGTGCGATTATTCACTACGGTCAGGGTATTAAAATCAACCTGATGGGCCTTGAGGTGGGCAATGCCACGCATGGTGCGCTGAAATGACGACTGACCGGAATGATCGATCCGCGCGATATCGTTATGCACTTGGTCTCCATCGATGCTCACCCCGATAAAAAATTTGTGCTCACGGAAAAACTGAGCCCAGCGCTGGTTGATCAGCGTGCCATTGGTTTGCAGAGTGTTGGCCAGGGGGCGGCCCGCCGCATGTTGTTGTTGCAGAGCCACCGCTTGCTGATAGAACTCCAGGCCACGTAACATGGGTTCGCCGCCATGCCAAATAAAGTCGACAGGCTGGCTTGAATCGGGTTGCGATTGAATGTGATTTTTGATCACTTGTTGCAGCTTGGCCTTACTCATTCTGGTGCTGCGCTGCTCGGCTTGCTTAAGGTAGTAGCAATAGCTGCAATCTAAGTTGCACTTTGCACCTTCGGCTTTAATGAATAGGCTATAGGGAACAGATGCTTGAGTTGTCATGGATTACCTCTGGTGAGTTGTCGTTCAGTCGTCCATGAGCCGCAAAGTCCGCTGTTGGTCTGGATTTAACGTTTCGGTAGAGGCTTAACCCTCTACCGAAGCTGGTCAGTTACTTGGCGATAACCGATTTATCTGCCATGCCTATTCCTCCGGCTTTTTGGCGCGGTGGAAAGTCCTTGAGAGATTGCTGGTATTGCACAATTTTGTGTTGCAGGCTTGGTACCACCCAGGTTTTCTCTTTCATCCACAAAAACCAACCGTAGGTATCGGGTGAGCGCTCGTAGGGATCGGCTTTAATGTTTAGCAAAATCCCCAAGGGCCACTCTTTGGCAGGTGCCATCCATTCGGTTTTAGTCTTTAAATGCACTTTCCATTCATCCACTCGAACCGCGTTTAGATCTTGCTCGTTATAGTAGAAGAACTCATGACGATTACTGGGGGCGTCTTTGGTCAGCATGTCGAGTTGGTTGTAGCCATCGAGATGCACTTTGTAGTTGACGCCATTGATGGTTTTACCTTTCAGCAACTGTTGTTTAATGCTGCTGTCTCCGGTTGCCGCCATGATGGTGGGTACCCAGTCTTCGGCGGTCATAAATCCGTCGGTATAGCTGTTCTCTGGAATATGTCCGGGCCAGCTAATCAGCATTGGGACTCGGAAAGCGCCATCCCAGGTGGTGCCTTTTTGGCCACGGAAAGAAGCCGCGCCACCATCTGGCCAATGGTCGAGATTAACTCCGTTATCGGAGGTAAACATCACGATGGTATTCTCCATTTCGCCAAGCGACTCCAGTTTGTCGAGCAATTCACCGACTTGGAGGTCCAGTTCTTTTAAACCGTCATAGTAAACACTGGTTTGGCTACTCCCCTGATGTTCGGCGCGAACATGGGTTTTCTGGTGCATGCGAGTAGGGTTATACCACATGAAGTAAGGTTGTTCGGGTGCCTCTGCGTGCTGTTTATCCAACCATTGAGTGGCAAAGTTGAGAAACTCTTCATCCACCGTTTCCATGCGTTTGGCACCGAGTTTCCCTTGGTCGGTAATGATTTGTTTGCCAACCACACCAAAACGAGGGTCTTCGGTCGGATCAAATTTGTCGGTCGCGATGCTATGTAATACGTTACGCGGGCGGCCCACAAAATTTGGATCTTGTGGATATTCCGGTTGTTCGGGCATTTCCATCACATTCAGGTGATACAAAAAGCCGAAAAACTCATCAAAACCATGCACTGTGGGAAGCATTGAGTTGCGATCTCCAAGATGGTGTTTTCCCACCTGCACCGTCGCATAGCCCTTGGCTTTCAGCATTTCGGCGAGGGTTGGATCCTCTTTTTGCAGACCGATGCTGGAACCCGGTTGACCCACCGACGTTAAGCCAGTGCGAAATGGGTATTGTCCGGTAATAAAGGCGGAGCGGCCAGCGGTGGAGCTTCCTTGTGCATAGTAGTCACTGATCATCATGCCGCTTTTGGCGATGCGGTCAATGTTGGGGGTTTTAATGGCGCCTAAGCCTCGGTGATAGGCCGAAATATCCATGGTGGTGACGTCATCAAGCATGATGGCAACGACATTGGGTTGCTGTGGCGCAGCGTAGGCGCTAAAAGATGCTCCGAGCGCCAGTGCCAGTATAGAACGATTTATGGTCATGTTATTTACCTCTTAATGGTTTGGCGGCGAGCGGTGCGTTGCAAGCAACTGCCTGCAACGTACCGCTCACCAGTTCAGAAGCTCCAAACCGATGTTGGACGAGTCCAGTGTAGCGAAGCTGGTGTTGGTTTGGTTTAATAAGCTTTATTAATATATGTAATAAACGATAGGGGTGGCACTTGCTAATCGTGATGGATGATTCACATTGAGTTAATTTTTTGAATATTCTTTATGGAGAATTGGTTTTCTATTAAATTATTTAATTCACACTATTCTTTTTTATAGCAAGTTCAGCCGCTTGAATTTGCTAGCCTAGGGCATTCATTTTTTCACTCACTGTTGTTAGCGACTCAACACCGCGATGCAGTATCCAGGAGTTCATGATGATGCAGTTAGGCAGCAGGTTATCGCTATTCACCATCGCCGTTCTATCCAGTCCTGCCTATGCGGCGGGCTCGCTGGTACAAGAGATGAGCAAGCTCAATGTGGGGACTGCGGGTGCGGGCAGTGCGGTACTTGCCGACAATGCCAGTACGGCCTATAGCAACCCAGCAGCGATGGCCTATTTTAGTGAACGACAGCTGGCGGTAAATTTGGCAGCCATGGATCTTCAGGTGCAATATCACGATCAGCGCAGTTCAGCCCTGGACAGCGATAATGCGGGCGGCGTTCAGGCTTATGGCTCACTCTATTGGCTTGAGCCCCTTTCTGACACCCTTGCTGTGGGAGCTAGTTTGGTAGCCACCGGCGGCAGTGCTTTGGATTACGGGAAGCAATATGCCGGGGCCTTGAGTTTAAACAGCCTGCAACTATCGGTGTTGCAATTTAACCCTTCACTCTCATATCGCCTGTCGGAGGCGTGGTCGCTGGGTGCTGGTATTCAAGTGGATTACGCAAACTTTGAGCAACAGATGTTTAGGGATCACGCTGTTTTAGAAACCGACTCTTTTGCCTTTGGGTACAACTTAGGTTTGAGCTATCAAATTAACCACCTGCATCGCTTAGGCGCGAGCTATCGCTCTGCGATGCACCACAATTTTGGGGGACATCTGCGTTCCAGTTCTCCTCTGGAAGGCGATGTTGGGATCAATTTGGTTCATCCTGCCCAGTTTGAACTGTCTGGTTTGCACCAACTGAGCCAGCCCATGAGCATGGTATGGAGCCTTGGTTGGGAGCAATGGAGTGCTAACGAAATCACTTATATCGAATTAAATAATCAGCAGCTGGCGGAAAAGAACCGTGATTTCAAGGATGTTTGGTTTGCAGCTATTGGTGGACGTTATCAACTCAATCCGACACTTCGTTTAGACGCTGGCTTGGGTTACACCAGTTCACCTCTAGATGATGCCAGCCGCCAATCGGCAGATCTACCGGTTGCAGAGCAGCATCGTTACAGTATCGGTGCGACTTATCAGTGGAACGAAAAGTTGTCGATGAATGTTTATTATAGCTACGTGGATTATGGCTCGCCGGCGATCCAATCTGGCTTAATGAATGGCTATTTTAATAATCATAATCAGTTTATCGGTGTCACTTTAAATCACTCGTTTTAGCGCCATAAGGGCGAGCGCAACACAAAGGATTCGTCTGAGTCATGCACATCGCTGGTCTAAAATGGGGCTCATGGCTAGGTCAAGCTTGTTGATTTAGCGCTTGCGACTTATTGAAAGATTGCAGCGCTTGATGTGTGATTGATTTAAAAGATAAAAAAGCAAAGCGTTCAGCTTTACAGAGAGCCCAGCTGCGATAGATATACGCAAACGAAATGTATCAATAGTGCTAAACTGACAACGCGAAGTATCCATATTTATTTTAAGGGTTTAGCTATGGAAAATTTGAGTGCCAGTGGTTTCTTTTCATTTACCCTCGCCATTATTTTATTGTTTGTCGGTAAAGCCAGCCTTAATCGCTATGAATTACTGAGACGTTATAGCATTCCTGAGCCGGTGATTGGCGGCTTTTTATGTGCCTGTGTGGTGGCGGCCGTTTACTTTTTGTTTGGCATTCAAATTAGTTTTGATCTTGAAGCTAGAGATATTTTGCTACTGTACTTTTTTGCTGCGATGGGGCTGAATGCGGATATCAAATCGTTGCTCCGCGGGGGGAAACCTTTACTGATTTTAAGTGGCTTGGCTGCTATTTATATTGTGTTGCAAAACCTTATCGGCATGGGGGTTGCGAGTAGTTTTGGGATGGATCCCCGAGCTGGTCTGATGTCTGGATCAATTGCGCTGATTGGTGGGGTGGGTACAACTTTGGCGTGGGCGCCAAAGTTTGTGAATGACTTAGGGATCAGTAATGCTATGGAGTTAGGCATTGCCAGTAATACCATTGGTCTGATCTTTGCCTGCGTAATTGGCGGACCAATTGCCAATTATTTAATGAGTAAACACCGTTTACAGGGGAATCAGGAAGCGTCTTTAGATATTGGTCAGGCCTATACCAAACCCCACCAAATGGTCGACAGTTATAGCCTGCTATTTGCCTGGCTTCGGCTTAACTTGGCCTTAATGTTGGGCTATGGCATACAACAAGGTCTCCAGGCTGCCGGTGCCGAGCTTCCGATGTTTGTGTCCTGTCTAATGGCTGGCATATTGATTGGTAATCGTCCCGGTAAAGTGCTACCCAAAGCACATGTTGAGGGCAGTGATCAGGGCTTGTCACTGATCTCCGATATTTGTTTGGGGATGTTTATTGTGATGGCGCTGATGGATTTAAAAGTTTGGGAGCTAGCGGGTTTGTTTCGCTACTTGTCGGTGGTGATGAGCTTACAAATTTTACTGTCGGTTATGTTTTCCTTGTTGGTGGTGTTTCGTTTGATGGGAAAAGATTACCAAGCCTGTGTCATTTGCTCCGGCTTTGGTGGGATCACCCTTGGCTCTACCGCGACTGCCATCGCTAATATGACGGCGGTGAGTAAACAACATGGAGCGGCGCATCGGGCGTTTATTATTGTGCCGCTGGTGTGCGGTTTTTTTGTAGACATCTTCAATGCCTTCGCTATTAATTTTTTTACAAGCTGGTGAAGCGCGCGGTTGTTTCTTGGGAAAAGTTTAAGACGGTTTAGCGTTCAATTGGAAAAATCCGATATGACTCGGTTATTTCCGGTGTAAATGCGGTGATTGAATTGTGCTGCTGTCTGGCACCGTCCAGTTCATGTCGAAAATTTGTTGTGACGGAATATCCCCGCGGCTGAATACAAGCAAGTGGGCGTTTCGTCGTGGCCGCTGGTTTGCAAATGGTCTATCGACTGATTTTTTATGCTTGACTTGTAAGCGCAATGAAATGTCCGGATTTTCATTACTTTGAGAGCAGTTGCTGACACCATCGTGATAGATTAAATTTTCAAGCCGTCGCTTGGTTTTCGCCACATAGACGCTGATTGGCCAAAATGCCTCGACTGGCCGTTAGTGGATTGGCTTGGTCTGCAGTTTCGCTTTGGTCGGAGTGTGTCAATCAGAGGATAGCCAGATTTTGTCAGTTCCGAAGGCAAGGCTGAGTCTCCATGTTGGCTCAGGGGAGGAAAACCGTCATCATTTCGCAGCTGGTCATGCATGGCTTTAGGCCTTGTCAAGATCATAGCGTCCTCCATTTATCGGGGCTGCGTTTGATTCAGCAGGAAAAGTCCAGCGCTAGCACAGCACTGGACTTTGCGTCAGGGGCGGGAGCTTAGAGCGCGGTCAGATAGGATTTGACGGAGCTTAGCCTTAAGGTCGCTCCGCCAATAATGTCCAGAAAGCCGAATAGGGGGTGGGGCTTCTCGGCGCTGATCCACGCCGAACCAGTGGCTCCGATGGGCATCATGTCCATGGTGGTTTGGTCAATACTCAAGATTACGGTTCGACCTACTGGCGCGCCACCGCGTTGAATATGGTTGGATACGGCTTGTTCCGTGGGCAATAGATTGCCTTGGGCTTCGCCCGTTGCCTTCACGATACTATGGACTTTGGCGCGAAATATTTGTCCCGGAAAGCTATCCACATAAAATTCGCTAAACTGTCCCGGTTTAATGTATTGATAGGCTTGATCGGCAATCCGCATTTCGACAAATTTTTTGTTGATATCCCAAAGATGCAGCGAGCCAATCCGTGAACCATCGGCAATGTATACATGTGTGACCATGCCATTGAAGGGCGCGCGAACCGTGAGTCGTGATAAGTCAAATTTGAGGCTATCAAGTTTAGCCAGCAGGCCATTTCGCTTCGCCTCAAGTATTTTCAACTCGGCTTTGATAATAGCGACCGCATCTTCTGACTCTTCCAGCTCTTTAAGACTGACGTGCTGTTGCATATCGTAGTTACGCTGGTAATCGCGCTGCGCCTGAGAAAGCAGCACCTGCTGGGCTTCAATGCTTCGTTTTACTTCACTTAAGCCCGAGTGTACTTCGCTCATCGCGGCGGCAATTTTGTCGTCCTTTAAGGTATAAAGGATCTCCCCCTCATTCACTTGTTGGTTATGATCGACGTAGATCTTATCGATGTGCTGACCCAATGCGGGTGAGAGCACTGCGTGGGGGGCCTTGACCGTAGTTGAATTGGTTAAATCTAAGGGCGAGTAGAAACGGTGACCGACAAACAGTGCCAGTGCCAATAAACAGCCAATCACGATGCTGGCAAAGTAGTTTCTGGCGCTCGGTTTGAGAACTTTAAATTTGAACAGCAACCATACGATCAATATATAGGGCAACATAATTTCTTTCATGAGACCGCTCCTTTAAGCCACTGTTGTAGTTTTTCCCAATCGGTGACGATGGCCAAAACGGCAAGGATCCATAGTGGTTTATAAAACAGTCCAAGAATGCACAACCAAAAAATCAGTTTTGCCTGTGCCAGGCCTTGCTCCTGTGCCAGGTGCTTGGGGATAGAATGGATATGCCAAAGTTTGGCGATGAGCCAAATTGCAATCCCGAGGGTAACCAATACCACAAACCACATAAAGGCAAGTGATTCTAATAAACCATAGACTGTGGGGTAGTGTTGATAGTGAAATGTTGTTGGGTGAATGACCATTCGGTGTTCTCGTGTAGGGCGTGGGTTCACGCTGCCGCTCGACTTGAGTGGCAGCGTAAATGGTTGCTCGATGATTTAGAGCTGGTAGTTAAATTCTATCCGATGGTTGCCTTTGCCTATGTCGCTATACTCAGACCAGTTGGCAAAATACCTAATATTAAAGCGCGGCGATACTTGGTAGGAGAGCGCTATTTCGTGAGTTAACACGCTATTGTGGCCCTCAAAGCCATGTTGTTTGTATATATCCGAGCCCGACAATGTATTCATCCACATCGGATTATAGTTAAGCCACAGGCGGTCACTAAGCGCATACTTGGCGTAAGTTCCGACCACCGCAAACGTTCCGGGTACCGAGTAGCCGCTGATTGTTTGTTGGTGGTCGCCCATCACATTATTGCCAAAGGCAACACCCGCACCAAGCAGAGGAAACAGACTAAGTTGGCCAAACTTGGGCAAGGCTTGAATGAAGCTATAGGAAGCCGTGCCGAACTCTTGGGCAAGGTTATAATTCACATCTAATTGTCTGCCGCGACCGCTTTCTAGGCTGGCTTCAAAATTTCGAAAGCGAATTGAGTCAATACTATTGTTTCTGGGTCCCGTTTGGGAGTCACTCCAACCGGTGATGTCACCGGCAAAGCCTTTTACTTCAAACACATTCATTCCGCCGAGGTTTTCGACCCCGGTATCATAGCTTTGGCCAATTTTTAGGTTGAGGCCCATATCGGTGATACCGCCGCCAACTTGGGTATAAACAGCAAGTGGGTCCGACATGTCTTGTAAATCGTCGTTGGCGGTTTCTGCCCAAGTCAAACCAGAGATTATTAAAGGAAGCGTACAGAGGCTGGTTACCAATTTAGTCATCAATTTTTTCCTAGGACTATGGATTACTCATGATCAAGTCAATCAATCGGAAGTAGCCGATATGGTTCGGCTATTTCCGGGTGAAATAATGCTATTGGAGCTTGCTGATCCCTGGCACCGTCCAGCTCATGTCGAGAATTTGTTTTGACGGAATATACAGTCGAGCTAATACATAGAAGCGACCTTCTGGTAGTGGCAGCCAGTTTGCAAGCTGTCCGTCGGTCGGTTTTTTATGGCTAAGTTGCAACTGAAATGAACCGTCTGGGTTTTTATTCAATTGATTCAAGTTGCTGATGCTGTAGCGGTGGATCGAATTTTCAACCAACATTTTGGTTTGCGCATCATAGACTGTGACTGACCAAAATGCGTCGACTGGAGGCTCGCCGTCAAAATTCATTACATAGCTGTTTTCACCAGATAACGCTTGGCCGTTTACGTCCATCGCGGCCATCGGATAGATGGCTTCTTGAGGCCCTTGGCCACCGAGGTAGGGGTGAGCAATAAGTGAGCGCATTGCATTGTCATCACCAAAGGCGTCTAGCGCGAAGGTATATACCCAACCGTCTTTAAATTCGAGATTGGCAGGGTTGGCCTGTTGTGCCATAACAATTTTCTGTGCGTCTTGTATACCAGCAATTAGCGCTTCTTGGCTGGACTCACTCAGTGAACTTACATCGAAACCATCTTGGCTGAGACCGATTTTGCTAAATTGACCCGCTAAGGCTTGTTGACGTTCCGGTAGTGGATTGGCCATTAAGTATTCACCAAGTTCAACGAAGAAACGGAGCGGATCATCGGCCTTACCTGGACGAGGTGCTAAGGGGCTGAATGTTACTTTACTACTGGCTTCACCGGCATACTCGCTCAGTGGGGTGAGGGTGTACTGATCTTGGATCTGGTGTGCTGCTGGGTAATCTTGCTCATCAAATACTTGGGTACGCCCCCATAACCACACTTTGCTCGTGGGTGCTTCAATAATGCTCAGGTCGCGCGGGGTGGTTGGTTTTTTTTCCCAGCCCGGAGGAACAATTAGGAACTGTTTGGCTAGGCTGCCAGTTTCGCGAGTGCCTACATATTGAAATAAGTTATGCCACATGTCGAACATGTTGATGACGTAGTAGCGTTGATCAAGCTTTGGTACACTCAAGACCATTGGCTCTTGGCTTAAGTCCAGTACCGCGCTGGAGTACAAGGTGTCGCGGTTGGCTGTTGGCATGTCGGTATCGGCAGGCGTACTGAGTCGACGAGCATGACCAAACTGATTGAGTGGGCCACGATAACTGGTGGCCGCTTGGGGTTCAGATACATCGGAATATTGGCGAGCGATTTGCTCCATTCTGACTAAGGTTGAACCCCATAGATAGGCATTCACCGCTAAGGTATAGGATTCGTTGTACAGTGCTTGTTGCAGTTGCTCGGCCTGAGTGGCTTGGGGAGTGCCCGCTATGCTGGGGCTGACACTGAATAAACAGCTCGATGCGATAAGCGCAGCTAAAGATAACTTACATAAGCTAGGGGTAATCATCATATATCTCCTCTGATTTGGTGCCAGCTTATCGAAAAGTTGTGATTAAGTGCTTAATAGCCTTTATTAAGATATCCAATACAAAGCTGCTGAGCTTGCTCTGAGCGTTTAATAGAATATTTAATTCTATTAAACGAGAGCGGAATAGGTTCATATAAAGATTGTTTTGCATTTGCGCTAGTTCATTTCGTATGATATGACTGTCGCTTAAATATCAAGAGCTTACCTCAATTATGATGTACTTCCGTTGGATAAAAAAAGAATGGTTTTTACTCGGTATGTTGTTCGCTATTGTACTGGCGTTGCTGGTGCCACAATGGGGACGCTCCGGAGGCTATTTACATCTTGATCAGCTGACGGCGATCGGTATTGCCTTAATTTTCTTTTTGCATGGTTTAGGTTTGGCACCGAAGGAAATCAAAAAAGGGCTATTTAATTGGCGATTACACCTGATGGTTCAAGCGACCACTTTTGTGGTTTATCCCTTACTGTGGGTACTGTTTGGTGACTTGTTACATGCCTTATTACCCAGTGCGCTGGCCTTTGGTTTCTGTTACTTATTCGCCTTGCCCAGTACTATTTCGTCGTCGGTCGCGATGACCAGTATTGCTCAAGGGAACGTTGCGGGGGCTGTATTTAATGCTTCCTTATCGAGTTTGCTTGGGGTCTTTATCACGCCCTTGTTAGTGCAGTTATTCATGGGCGGAGACGGCGGCGCTATGGATTTAATGGCAACGGTGAGCTCCATTTGTCAATTATTGTTGTTGCCGATGATCATTGGGCAAGCTCTACGACCACTGTTGCTAAGCCTGTTTCAGCGTTATAAAGGCATCTTAAATAAAATTGATAAGCTAGTGATCTTATTGATTGTGTTTAATGCTTTTAGTGATTCGGTGGTGGAGCATATTTGGGGGGAGTTTAGTCCGCGTTATTTATTATTTTCATTCCTGATCTCGCTATTGGTGTTGCTTAGTGTCGTGCATAGTATTCGTTTGGTTGCGAGACTACTGGACTTTAATTCGGCCGATGAAATTGCCGCAGTTTTTTGTGGTAGCAAAAAAACCTTAGCGGCGGGAGTGCCGATGGCTAAGGTGATCTTTAGCGCTAACCCAGACCTCGGGATGCTGTTGCTACCGATTATGCTCTATCATCCAATCCAGATTTTTTACTGTGCGCTGTTAGCCAATCGCTATGCCGCAGCCGAAAAAGTTAAGGACTTACATCAGCCAGTAGCAAGGGGTTAGTCTGCCGATGCTTTACTTAGTTCCTGTTGAGGCAACCAGTCAACTCGCACACCTGCTTGCTCAAACATATCTTGGCTTATTTTTATTTTGTCTCCCCAACGAGCCATAAATTCTTGGTTTTGCTCAGGACAATGAACTTCGCTAATCCCAGTTTGAATAATTTTTGCGGCGCAATTGGGGCAGGGAAAGTGGGTGACCCAAATTTCACAATTAGATAGATCGCGCTTGGCAAATAAGATCGCGTTTTCTTCTGCGTGTAGGGTTTTAAGCAGTTTCATCTCGCGATTGTCGGTTTCTGCACTGTCGGAAATGCCGTGCGGGTAACCGTTAAATCCTAGCGATACGATACGATTGTGCTCGGTGATGACCGCGCCAACTTGAGTGGAAGGATCTTTACTCCAAGAGCCAACCAGTTCAGCCATTTGAAAAAAGCGTTTTGCCCATTTTGAAATCATGATTAAGTCTCTGCTAATTGTACCGCGCTATTCTGCGGAACTTGACGCCTGCTTGCAAGTTTCGCTAACGGTTTGAAACTAAATTTGTTTTGTAAATTCTATAGAGACCCTTGCTAACGGTATCGAGCTTGATGCTTGAGTAGCACATTTACCTTGGAGTGCTTGATAGAGTCTTTGGGGATTGGGCAAGTGTTGAGCGATTCAAGTGCTCTCAGCATAAACCGGGTTAAATGGTCGCGCCGCTGGCGGTTCAATGATTGGTATGAGTGTTAATAAATCCTCGATAGGGCCTGCTTTGCTATACAACCAACCTTGGTGTAAGTAGACGCCTTTGTCACGTAAATACTGAGCTTGAGCCTCGGTTTCTACTCCTTCTGCCACAATTTGTAGATTAAGATTTAAGGCTAGGTCTATGACTCCATCGAGTACTTTAGCCTGCGGAGAGTCGGTATGGATAGCAGCTACAAAGCTGCGGTCAATTTTTAGCGTATCTAAGGGGAGTTGTTGTAAATACTGTAAGCCAGCATAACCAGTTCCAAAGTCATCGATGGCTAATTTTACGCCTTGGGTTTGTAGTTTACTGAGCGCGTCTTGAACCTGTGGTGAGTCTATATCCACCAGTTGAGTTTCGGTAATTTCCAGACAAATTTGCCGGCAAGTTTGATGAATCGCCAACAGTTTCACCACAAACTCGGGATCGTTGAGATGCTGACCAGTGATGTTGATATTGATCTTTAGTAAAGCATTGTGTGTGAGCAGGCCATTGAGATCGGTCTTTAAGGTCGCCAGTAGCTGCTCGGTTAAAGCCACCTGAAGTCGGTACCGTTGGATGTCTGGCAAAAATGAATCTGGGCTGCGTATGCCGTCAATTGGGTGTAACCATCGAGCTAACAGTTCTACGCCGATTAAACGACCCGTTCGGCTATCCCAGATTGCTTGGTAATAGTTAATGAATTCTTGATTACGGATGGCTGTTTTTAACTGACTTTTTTGGCTAAGTCGACGCCCCTGTTGGCGTTGGATAAAATAAAAGATGCCGCAAATTAGCAATAAATACAATGCGACCTGTAACAGGGATAAGCGATGGGCCCCAAGATAAAGTTGTTGCTCGGTACGAGTCGATAACAAGCTTAAACCGGGCAGAGCGGAAAACGGTTTCGCTAAGTAATACCGCCTGTTTGAGTCGTCAAAGTGGGCGGTTTGATCGATCACCGATTGAGTTAAAGGAAATAGTGTCTTGCCGTGCTGCAGTGGTAAGCTGTAGTGACCATTGACAAATAATGGTGTGCCATTGTTTGAGTCGACCAAAGCAACGAGATCTTGTTTATTGTCGTTGCCTTGAACAAAAGCCTTAAATACAGATAACGGGATGGCCGCGTTAATTTCACTCCCATTGCTGCGTGTTTTGGCGATAATCATCGCCACCTCTTGACTGTATTCCAGAACGCTTGGCCCATAGTAACGCAGTTGCTGATTCGCGACTGGTTTAAGGACCTCATAAGGGGGATTGACCGGCCCCCAGCTGCTACATCTGAGTTGTCCGCTTTGATCAACTAAACCAAGTTCTGCGACATAAGTGATTTGAAAATGCACCTTGCGTAGTGCTAGTAGGGTTTCAGGAGCACAGTTAATATCGAGTCGATCTAAGCCAATAAAATAGTGATGCAGCGCCAGCAGGTTTTGGTTTATTGCTTGATAACTGAGTTCAAATTGCTGAGCAAATGCTTCACGACGCTGCTGCTTAGTATGCGCTAAGGTCCAAGAATAACTCATTACGATGGGCAGGAGGCTGCAAATAAGCGTGAATAGTATCGGCCTAAGATGTCGCGAAGAAAACCAACTTTGCCGGGTCCGTTGCTGATGTTCTGAAGGGGGCTGAGTCAATCGAATTTGATGGTTAAATATATGCATTGCGGGTCACTGTTGCGCCTAGGCTAAGTATGAGCAATGGCAAATTTACTACAATTTTATGAAGGAAATGTTGCAGAAAGGGGGCTTTCTTGAAGTGCCTAAAACACTGCTGGCGAGTCGTTAACTGACTGCCAGCATTGGCTATTTAGTATTTATTGCATGCTGGCAATAAATTTATCGGACTCGGCAATCGCCTTACTCATCTGTTCGATGACACTCGCCACCTCTTTTTCTAAGCGTGAAAACTCTTGGCCAACCGCCCCAATGGCACGGGCATTCAGGTTGTGTTTCAAGTAAAGTTGATTGTCCTTGAGTCGACTTAATACCGGTTGCATTTGCGCTTCGGCCTTGCGCATCGCCTTTAACATGCTGGCGTAGCGTTGGCGGGTAGTGGTGAGTTGTTTACTACTTTGCGCTTTGAGACTCTTCGACTGGTATTGGTCCAATTCGCCACGCCATTCATCAAACATAGCCTCGGCGACACTGGCGACTTGATTGATTTGCTGACTCACGTCTTCGGCCGCAGCCTGAGCATCTTGATATTGGGCGTTGACTTCATCATAGATATCTTCGAGGTCGCCACCTTCAAATTGGCTTAGTGTTTTTAGTTGCTCTAGGGCCGAGCCAAACTGTTGTTGCGCTTGTTGTTGGCTCTGTTGAGCGTCTTCGACTCGGTCCACCAATATTTCGCGCTTGTGGTAACCTACTTTTTCCATGGCCGAGTAGTAGGTTGATTCACAGCCCTGTATCAAGCTCAGCAGTAACATAAGGGTTAGTATTCTCATTTTTATTCTCCAGAGCGAAACCGAGCTGCGTCAATAATCGCCCATAGATGAACCAATGCAGCAATGACTGAAGGAAAAATCAGCCACCACATGGCGTAACCTGCGGCGGTCACCACAAAAAATAGCAATGCGGCTAACAATCTTCCCTGGACTAACTGACCCAGACCGGGAATAAAAAAACTACAGATTGCGGCAATCACATTGCCAGCGGAACCTTGCGTAGACACGACGCTTCCTTAGTTAAAATCAGGTTTGTGTTGCTATGTTGCCAGAGACAGTCGCTTGAGGCGAGTTTTGCGAAAGGAAAAATCGACAGCTTTGTATAATTGCGGTCGTTAAAGCCCGAGCTTTCGTTGATTTAGAGGCTTTGCTTGGCGATAATGAGGCGCGCAAATAATTCGCAAATTCTTGATATCTCATTTCGTTAACGCACAGGCATTTCATGAAGTTTCTGCATACTTCCGATTGGCATTTAGGTCGACAGTTACACAATCACTCTTTGTTAGAGGACCAAGTCTTTGTCTTGGAGCAAGTGATTCAATTCGCCAAACAACATGAGGTGGATGCTTTGGTGGTCGCCGGTGATGTGTTCGACCGTTCAGTACCGCCGAGCCAAGCTGTTACGGTGCTCGATGAGGTCTTAGACCGACTGGTGAAGCAATTGGCTATTCCGGTGATCATGATTGCCGGCAATCATGACGGCGCGCAGCGTCTCGCCTTTGCTGCTCGACAAATGCAAGCCAGTGGTCTGTATATCGTAGGCCCATTAAGTCGGGAGCTGCAAGCTATTAAAATTGGCGCGAAAAATGGCGAGTCGGCGATGTTTTACGGTTTGCCTTATGCAGAGCCTGCGATGGTCAGGCAAGTCTTTGATTGTGAAGTGAGTACCCATCAAGAAGCGATGGCGGTGTTAGTGGAGCAAGTGAAGCAACATGACAGCGGCGGTTTAGCCAAAGTGGTGGTGGCGCATTGCTTTTTGGATGGTGGTGACGAGTCTGAGTCGGAGCGACCACTCAGCATGGGTGGTGCCGATAAGATTTCGCCATCACTTTTCGCAAATTTTGCTTATAGCGCGCTTGGGCATCTGCATGGGCCGCAATATAAGGGGGCTGAACATATCCGCTATTCTGGCTCTTTATTAAAGTATTCTTTTAGCGAACAGCATCAAAACAAGTCGCTTAGCTTGGTTGAATTGACTCCACAAGGGCCGCAGGTCACGTTGTTGCCGCTTAAACCCCTGCGTAATGTACGGGTGATCGAGGGCTTTTTTAGCGAGTTATTAGCCGCGGGTTTAAGTGACCCGCATGCCGACGATTACCTGATGATTCGGCTGCTCGACAAGTCGGCTATTTTGGATGCTATGGGAAAACTGCGTGCGGTTTACCCGAACGTGTTGCATTTGGAGCGCAGCGGCTTAATGGCGCAGCAGCCGCATTTAGAACTGCAGCGCGATCACATCAAAAAAGGCGAATATGCCATGTTCAGCGATTTTTTTGAGCAGGTCTCGGGCGAGCCTTTAAGCGAGGCTCAGCAGCTGTTTGTACAGCAGACTATTGAGCAGCTACACCGCGGAGAGCCAGCATAATGCGACCCATTCACCTGAGCATGAGCGCCTTTGGGCCATTTTCCACTTGTGAGAATATCGATTTCAGCCAACTTGGTAGCAACCCGCTATTTTTACTCAATGGGCCGACGGGGGCGGGGAAAACTACCATTCTGGATGCGATTTGTTTTGCGCTCTATGGCAAAACCACCGGGGATGAGCGAGAAGGCGGTCAAATGCGTTGTGATATCAGTGACGAAGCCTTATTGACCGAAGTTACATTTGAATTTGAATTGGGAACTAAACGCTATCGGATCCGTCGGGTGCCAGAGCAGCCGCGGCTGAAAAAATCCGGGGATGGTTATACGCAGCAAAAACCGGAGGCGCAGTTATACCAATTCGACCTCGCGGGAGAGTCTTCATTGATGGTGGCAGCCAAAGTCTCCGAAGCGAATGCCGAAATTGAACGTTTAACTGGTTTAGATGCAGACCAATTTCGTCAGGTGATGGTTTTACCGCAGGGTAAATTTCGCCAACTGTTGATGGCAGATTCCAAAGAACGCGAGAAGATCTTCAGCCAATTGTTCCAAACTCACATCTATCGGCGAATAGAAGAGCGTTTAAAAGTAAAAGCCGCGACGATCCGTGCTACGGCGTTGGAGCAAAAAAATGTCCGCGAGGGAATTTTACAAGGCGCCGAGTTGAGCGAAGAAAGTGCATTAGCAGAACAAATTAGCCAACTTGGCCCGCAGTTGGAAGCAGCCAAGCAAGCGCAGTTAAAGGCCAGTGAAGCCTATGACATCGCAAATAAACAGTTTGAATCGGCTAACCTGGTGGCCAGTGAATTTACCGAGTTAGAAAAACTCAAGGTGAGTGTTGGCGCGCTGAAAAAACAGCAAGCGGGGATCCAAAAACAACAATTGGAATTAGAGCAGGCTTTAGCGGCTCAGCGTTTAGAGCCAGCCGATCAAGCGAAGGCAAAGCGCTTTAATGACGCTAAAAATGCCAGTTTGGCCCAAAGCCAAAGCCAAACTGCTTTTGCCGAAGCTAAACAAGCCCTGACACTCGCGGAGCAAGATTTCCAACAAGTGGCGGAGAAAGAGCAGCAACTTAGTGCCAGCCAAGAGCAACTTCGGTTACTGGAAAGTTTTAAGCCGCTGTTGCAAAAGCAGCAGCAAATAGAGCGTGAGCTGGGCGAGGCAAAGCGCCGTTTAAACGAACAAGAGTTACAGGGCAAAAGTTTAAAAGCAAAGCTGAGTACACTAGAAAATAGTAAATCAGCGATACAGCAACAACTCACTTCGGCCCAGCAGCAAGCGCAACGGCAGCTAAGCTGCCAAAAACAGCTGCATCTTGTAGAGCAGCGCTTTAGCCAATGTCAGGCTTTAGCTGAGCTCAACGGTAAGTTGATAGAAACTCAGCAGCAACTGGAGGCTTCTTTACTTCGTGGTAAAAAACTTGCGGATGCTCATCAGGCTGCGTTGCAGCAGGCTCAGCAAATTCAGCTGAGCTGGCATCAGGGGCAGGCAGCGATTATTGCTCAAAGCTTACAGCAGGGACAAGCTTGTCCAGTGTGTGGCAGTATTGAGCACCCTCATTTGGCTCGCAGTAGCGAAATACTGCCAACAGAGCGTGACTTAGAGTTGGCGAGAGAAGCTGAACAACAGGCTAATCAACGTTTACAAGAAGCCCGCCATCAGCACAAGACGTTGACGGTACAGCTCAATGAATGGCGGACTCAGCAAGCTTCTTTAGAGCAGGGTTTAGGGGACGCGGCTAAGATGACGCTGGAGCAGGCGCAAATTTTGCTCCAGCAAGCCCAGCAGGACTTAAGCTTGGCTGAACAAGCGCAACAGCAGGTGCAAGCCTTACAAACTCAGTTGGATCAATTACAACTCGAGGAACAACAATTACAGCAACAGATTGAACTGGCACGCGAGTCTTACCAACAGCAGAAAAGTCAGCAGGACATCTTGAGTGGTCAATGTGAGCAGGCGCAACAAGCGCTGCCTAAGCAATATTGTGAGGCGCAGTTATTAGAGCAGGCGCTGCAATTACAGGGCGATAAAGTCAGTAAGCTACAGCAAAATATCAAACAGCTTACTCAGCGTCATGCTCAGGCCCGTGAGGATTACTCGGCAAAACAGTCGGCAGCGGAAGCCGCCCAGCAAGCGCTGAAACTTGCTCAGCAAGGCTTATTGGAGGCGCAGCAGCTATTTAGTCAGCGTTTAGCTGAGTCCTGTTTTACCAATGAGAATGCTTATAATCAGGCTTTGATCAGTGATGGTGAAATTGCCAACTTAAAACAAGTTGTAGAGCATTTTAGCACTCACTTCACCAGTGAACAGGCTAAGTTTGAGCAGCTAAAGAGTAAGCTCAAAGGGAAAAAAACCGAAGACTTGACGCTGTTGCAACAACAGCTGAACACTTTAGCGGAGCAGCGTAGCGAACGGGACGCGCTATGGAACCGACTGAATAGCCGTCAACAGGAATTATTGGCGGTACAACACAAATTACTGGACGCCGATAGAAAAGCCGAAGAATTGCAGCAACAATATCAGGTGATTGGCACCTTGGCTGACGTGGCCAATGGCAATACCGGTAATAAAATCAGTTTACAGCGCTTTGTTTTGAGCGTATTGCTCGATGATGTATTGCTGCAAGCGAGCCAGCGTTTGCAAGTGATGAGTAAGGGGCGCTATCAGTTGATCCGCAAAGCGCAGCGCGCCAAAGGGAACAAGGCCTCGGGTTTAGAGCTGGAAGTGGAAGATAGTTATAGCTCAAAGCTGCGATCAGTTGCTACCTTGAGTGGTGGGGAGAGTTTTATGGCTGCATTGGCGATGGCGCTTGGTTTGTCGGATGTGGTGCAGGCCTACGCTGGAGGCATTAAGCTGGATACCTTATTTATCGACGAGGGTTTTGGCAGTCTCGATCAAGAATCCTTAGATCTGGCCATTCGCACCTTGGTGGATTTACAGAGTGCTGGTCGCATGGTGGGGGTGATTTCCCATGTAGCTGAAATGAAAGAACAGATCGCGACTCGGATTGATGTCTTAAAAACTGCCAGTGGCAGCCACACGCAATTGGTATTACCGTAACCGGCTGTGGTTAGTTTATCAGTGTTGGAATAAAAAAGCCTGGCGAGGCCAGGCTTTGAAAGTACGTGAGAGACTCAGTTTAGATTTTGTAAGTCACTGAGAAGTAGTGACCGAAGCCGGTTGAATCCATAAATCCACCATCTTCAAATCCATACACATCATAGAAGTATTTTAGACCGTAACCCACTGCAAAGCGGTCTGAGTGCCAGTAGATACCTTGGAACAGGTTACCACCAGAGCTGGTACGGCCAAATTGGTCTGAGTAGTCACTGGCGCCAAATAGGTGGTCCCAGTAACCTTGGTAAGAGATAAAGCTCTTATTGTCGAAGAAGTACAAAGGTTTGAACCAGTTCATCGAGAATTGGTAACCGTTGAATGAACCTTCGTCGTCATTGCCAAAGTTTTTCGCACTGTAACGAGCATACAAGTTCATGCCAGTTTTACCCAACCAAGGCACGTTCACGTCAGAGCCAAGGCCGATGAAGTGTTCTTGCTGTTGGTCACCAAAGTTATTTAGCGTGGCGATGTAGAGTTCTTGAACTGGACCGAAGGATAGATCTTTACCGGTAAGTGCATCTAAAGATAGGCGAGGGGCAAACTTCATGAACATGCCACCTTGTTTATGTCCAGAAGCGTTTAAGTGTTTATTACTGCTGCCACTGTCGAGAATATCGAAGACATCGACATAGCCATAAACATCCCATAAGCCAGAACGTCCACCAAACTCCATTTCTAGGTAGGTATCTTGGTAGTCTGAACCACTATAAGGTCTTTGATCTAGAGTATGCATCAAGTTGAACTGCATCCAATTATAGTCGTTAGCGTGTACATCATCTTGAACTTCTGCAGCGTTGGCTGAGAAGGATGCTGCTGCAAGCAATGTTGCAGCTATTAATCCAAATTTTTTCATTGAGGTAGTTCCTTGTTCACTGTATGTGAATTACCGAATGTGGCTTATATCGCTCTCACGCCAATCTTATCCCTGAAACTTGAAAAAGTTCAGTATGGTTCACGGTTTTTTTTAATTATTTTTGTACAGCTCGTTAGTTATTAACTAAAAATGTTTATGTTTGTATGAGGATCCATCGATTTTCATCGACTGATCACAGTCTTGTCATCAATATGATATCTATTTAGAGGCGTTTTAGTTTGCTTGGTGGTTTGTGGCCAAATTTAATTTAACAGATAGAGGTGAGTTAGGAGGGTGGTACTGCGTTTTTAAGCTTCGATATCTATCGAATTGCTGAACTGAGCTGCAGTTTGTTTTAGCTTGCGTTGGTAATCTTGGTTAACAATTTCCAAGGCATCTAGGACAGTTTGCGCTTCAAGGTTATGTTGTTCGAGCAGTTGAATTAGATCGACTGCGAGTTGGATATGTTTGGGGGCCTGATTTAGAGACATTGCGATTCCAGATTCCAAGGCGTTGTAACAAGGTTTGGATGGATGAACAGCATTATCCATCCAAACCCATGCACAAATTATTGTTGTTGGATAACCCAAATTTGAAATTGTTTACGGGTGGTAGCATCTGCACGCTGGTACCAGAACTGTAGCATTTGTAATTCGGTGTTATCGCTTGCGTCTGTGTTACTTGGTATAGTGACTGCTGCTGTTGCTGCGCTTGTTGTTGCCACTGTTACCGCTGTACCGGTTGCACTATTCATCACGACTGGTTTGGCAGCCGGCGCTGGCGTTGCTGCACGGGTTGTGGTCTCCGCTACTGCAACAGTACTTGCCGCGACTGGATTTGCCTTCGCTTGCTGGGCCTCGATGGCGGCAATTTCATTTAAATAGTTACGTGAAAGCTGTAGCCCTGATTTTTTAGGTAAAATGTAATGGCTTGCGTTGACTGTGCCGCCATGTTGATCTTTTAAAGTGAATTGCGGTTTTTTAGCGAAGCTTTTGGCGCGACTTAGGGTATTGGGTTGCTTCGACTCTAAGAAGATCTCTTGACCTTTTTTAAGCTCAATATTGATGACGATAGGGCTAGACTTAACGAGTTCAGAATTATTGTTAGAGCCTATATTGTCGCTATAACGAACCACAACTTGATGTTGGCCTGTCGGCAGTTCGACGTTACTTTTGTTTAAGCTCAAGACGCCAACAGATTGTTTATCGACATACATTAGCTCAAAATGATTTGGCGTAGAAAAACTGGCAGCCAACGCACTCCAACTTGCCAAACAAGCACATGTTAATGTTACCGCCTTTACTAAGAATCGCATGAATTACTCCTTAAAGTGTGATTCTATTTAAGCTGAGTAAGCAATATTGCTTATGATTAGTTCAGCTTACTTAATTTGATTAATCTTTTGTTCTAGTTTCCAAGTTGTTTTCTGACACTCACCTAAGCGACTCTTTAGGTTGAGGATCTCGGCGCTTAGTCTAGCAGTATCTGTCTGTGGATTGCTACGATTAAGTCGTTGGCTTTTTTCGGCAATTTTATACTCCAATTGTTGCTCGAATTGTTTTTGTTGCAGCAATTTTTCTTGAAGTTGCGAGCGATCACCAGAACGAATTATTTTATCCAGCTTATTTTGCCAGGAAATAACTTTTTGTTGTTGTGGTGCTCGTTGGCGTTGTTGCAGCGCTAAAGCCTTGTTCATTTGACTCTGCAACATCGCAAATTTACCAATAAAGCGATCGCAGTATAGTTTGATGAGTTCTACATCTTGACTGATGTCGCTCAGACGTGCGATACGTGATAAGTCGTTTTCCAACTCCAACACGTAGTCAAAAAATAAGTCACTGCGACAACTAAAGCGTTCATCTAGAACCGCCATTTTTGCATAAGCGCTGCGATCGCCTTGTAAATCACGATGCTCCGCTTGTTGTTTGAGTTGTCTTAATTTATCAGCTAAGCGTTGCAGCTCTAGCTGAACCATGCTTGCCATGCGAGTTTTCCTGCGATCACCATCACCACCGTGACAAATACTGGACGTATGAACTTGGCACCGAAATGAATTGCCGAATGAGCCCCTGCGACCGCGCCGAGCATAATACTGAAACCCATCGCCAGACCTATCAGCCAGTTGACATGCCCCAGATAAACAAAAGTTAAAAAGGATACAAAATTACTGGTGAAGTTCATCGCTTTAGCCAAACCAGAAGACAGCAAGATATTCATTTTATATAAGGCCATTGAAGATACCGTCCAAAATGCGCCTGTGCCAGGTCCTGCAACGCCATCATAAAAACCAAGACTCAGGCCTTGAACACTCATTTGCTGTTTCAATTTCTTATTCATCGGCGGCAATACCGCTTGGCCATCCGCTTGTTGACGATTCAACACGGTATAAACGGCGGTGGCCATGATCACCAACGGTAATAATTTCTCGAGCCAATCGGTACTAATGAAATCGACCACCATGGTACCCGCGAAGGCACCAAGCGCGGTGGCGACAAAGCTATAAAACCAAAATAGCGGATTAAAAAGTTGTTTTCGATAAAAGGTCCATGCTGCAGTACTGGAGCCAAAGCTGGCGGCAAGTTTATTGGTACCCAGTGCAATATGTGGTGGTAAGCCGATACTGAGCAGTGCCGGAATGGTGAGTAGGCCACCACCGCCAGCAATTGCGTCGATGAACCCGGCAGTTAAACCGATACCAACGATGAGGATTAAAACAGAGGAGTCGAGTCCCAATTCTAACATTAACTATCACTTCTATTATATGGAGGTAAAGCAGCCAGCAATTGGCTACCATAGCGGCGTGAACTGAGCCGACTATCAAGCAGCGTGATTCTACCTGAATCACTTTCTTTTCTCATTAATCTTCCACAGCTTTGTATTAGCTTTCGACTGGCACTGGGTAAGGTGAGCAGCATAAAGGGATTTTGATTGCGACTTTCTAATAATTCTGCATGGCTAGCCATTACCGGATCGGTGGGGACGGCAAAGGGCAAGCGGGCAATAATTAAATCGGTGAGTAACTCTCCGGGTAAATCGATCCCTTCACTAAAGCCGATGGTCGCGAGTATGGTACTGGTTTGCTGTTTATTGCGACAAGCGCGATGCTTGGCTAACAATTGGTGATTGCTCAACTCTCCTTGGGTCCACAAGTGCTCAATCTTTGCCGACTCGAGTTGTTCTGCGACCAATGAAACTAGTCGATAAGAGTTACATAGCACTAAAATGCCGCCTTGATGCTGCTGGGCCCGGATGATATAACGGGCAACGTCTGCGGCAAAACTGGGTGAGTCAGGATCGCTCACGTCATTGGGAACCGACAATGAGACTTGTTGGTAATTAAAGGGAGAGGGGAGTTTGATCAGTTGTTCGGCCTTGAGTTTTTGCAGCCCTACTTGCTGTAAGAAATAAGAAAACTTGCCTAGGGCACTCAGGGTTGCAGAGACCGCGATAACCGAGAATGCATCTTGCCACAGCAGTTGTTGCAGTAAGCCCCCGACTTCGATTGGCGAGCAGCAAATATAGCTTTCCTTGTCTTGAAGGCTGAACCAGAATGCATAATTTTTTTGCTGGTTGTCATTGGCATAGCTATATAAGGTATCAACCCAAGATTCAGTCAGGTACTGAAATACGCTGAGTCGGCTTAATAAAGCCTCGGCTAGTGAAGACTTGAGTTGATTATTGTCGACGCTTTCCTGGATCACCCCAGCATAGGATTGCAGATTGTTATTGAGCTTGGTGGCTTGGCGATGATAGTTCTTCGCCAAATTACTTACCGCACTGGGGGTTTGCTCTAGTGGGAAACGCCAATGACCGCTGGAGTCGAATAGACTTCGATTGCTGGTTGCAAAGTCTTTGAATTGATTGAAGCAGCGCTGTAACTCGGCGCAGGCTTCTCTGACTTGTAGGCTGGTCGCGGCAATTGCAGAAGCGTCTAGTTGCGCCGACAATTCTTTATCTAACAGCTGAATGGCCGCTAACTCCTTGAGGGCTTGCGTTAAAGCAATATGGTTGGCACTGGATTCTCTGGCTATCTCAGGAAATTGATGAGCTTCATCTAATATATAGATGCAATCTTCTGCGGGTGGCAAAATATGACCGCTGCCGGCATGTAAATCAGCGAGTAATAAGCTGTGATTGCTGATAATCACATCGGCCTTTTTAAGGCCTTTACGGGCCTTATGAAAGGGGCAACTCCGGTGGCGAGCCGATTGTACCGAGCAACTTAAGCCATCGACCACCACATGTTGCCATAATTGCCACGGTATTGGCTTTGGCCAAGTATCGCGGTCGCCATCCCATTTACCTTGTTGCAGGGCCACTGCCAGTTGTTTGCAAAGTTCTATGTGTTTAGCACTTAAGCCTTGTTCTGGGGCGAGGGCGGCAACCAGTTTATGTGCACAGCAATAACGTTGCCGTCCCTTGGCTAAACAGAATTGAAACTCACTGTGGGCAGCGCGGTGCACTAAGGGTAAATCGCTGTCGAGGAGTTGTTGTTGTAGGGCCACCGTTGCGGTGGAGATTACAATTTTTTTATTGAGGGCCTTGGCCAGAGGGATTGCCGCTAATAGATAAGCCAACGATTTACCGGTTCCGGTTCCCGCCTCTGCTAATAGGATCCGCGAGTGGCGATTGATATCCCCAGCAATTGTTTTGGAAATTTGTGCAATTAAAGCAGTTTGTGCAGCTCTAGGCACAAAATTTGAGTTTTGCTCCTGAAGCGTGCGATACCAAAGGCGGATTTTTTGTTTGTTTTTTTCCGATAACATGAAGATCTCAATGTTGTGAACCACTTAAATTGGAGTGCTTTGTCTAGGCTTGTTCGCAAGTTTATCCCCTGTATGGCATAAAATGCTGCAAATGGGGTAAAAATTCAATCTTAGCACTAAGTTGCATAGATCACACTTTTATCAATTTTATTGGTGAATATCGCGCCATAATTCAGTTTAACCACTTTAAATCGTTGTAGATACAGCGATTTACACGATTTTATAAAAGTTCAATTTTTTATTGCAAAAAAATTTCAGCTTGCTAATGTATTGCTCGTGCAGTGCTAAACCACTGCCGCACAGGGAATTTAAGGAATAAGTGTTTAATTAATTAAAGAAGGCACAGGAAAATGAAAAAAACTATTCTAGCTGTAGCAATACCAGCTTTATTTGCAGCTTCAGCACAAGCTGCAAACGTATATGATGCAGACGGCGTATCTGCTGACGTATATGGTCGTATGCAGTTCACCATGAGCGATGATGGTACTGATACCAATGGTGTGGGTACAGCACGTATGGGCTTCAATGTTAAATCAGAAATCGCCCCAGGCCTTGCCGCTATTGCCAAAGGTGAATGGCAAATCGCCGCTGAAAACAGCGCTAAATCTTCAGATGGTTCAATCGAGTGTACAGATAATACAAATGCATCTACCTGCACAGTCACAACTGAATCTAAATCTCAGTTTGCCGCTCGCCACGTATATGCTGGTTTTGAATTTGACGATGCTGGTACAGTGGTATTTGGTCAAACCGATACCGCCTTCTATAAGGCTGTAGAAGCAACCGATATCTTTAATGGTGATGTAGGTTATGAAGCTTTTAATAATATTGAAGATGGTCGTCAGGAAGGTCAAATCGTTTATAACGGCGAATTTGGCGGCTTCTATGTAGGCGCTTCTTACCAGTTTAAAGATGATAACTTTAAAATTGGTGTGAATCCAGGTTCAGCAACTCCACCTGCTGCAACTGGTGAAACTTTAGATTCTGGCTACGCAGGTACCTTAGGTTACACCTTTGCTGATATCGGTCTTTCTACTTATGTCGGTTACCATGTAGAGACATTCGCCAATTTCGAAGATAAGAAAAACTTCGCTTTGTCAGCCGCTTACTCTTTAGACAACCTATACTTAGGTGCTGCTTATGTGACCGCTAAAATGGGTGATGCAGAGCTTGAAGGCTACGACATCGTTGCCGCTTATACGATTGATGCTGTGAAACTATACACAGGTTATGCAGCTCAAGAAGATAAGGATAACGTTGATACTGCTGATGCATTTAAACTTGGCGCTCAGTACGCCTTTAACAGCAACATGAAAGCTTGGGCTGAGTACAAAGTTAACGGCCTTGATGGTGCAGATGATTACTGGGAAATGTCACTACAATACAACTTCTAAGTTGTGTTAGTGTCTTAAACACCTTGAGTGTTTAGTCCTGATGAAAAGCTCGCTTCGGCGGGCTTTTTTGTATTTGTTTCTCTTGTCTTGTTGCTGGACTATTTCTACCTTCTACCTTCTACCTTCTACCTTTTATCTTCTCGCTATTTCTATAATGCTGAGCTTGTTAGGCTGCTGCGTTGCTGTTGCCCGTTGTGCTTGTTCGGTGAATCAGTGCTCGACCCACGCTTTCAAGCCGAAGCAAGCCTCATTAGAGAACTAAAAAACACAGTCGAAGTCGCTGGATTTAATCGTTTTTCTCCTTTAGTACAGTACTCAATCATTGTTTGATCGTGGTTCGCGGGTTTCACTCAGCGCATATCTCCAGCTGTGATGGATAATATTTCATGTTAAATAAAAATTGAACACAAAGCGCTAATGGGCTCCAAGGTTTGAAGATGATCGCTTGGGCTTGGCGTTTTTCAACGCCGGATGATGAGGCCATCGATGGATTGATTTTTGTAAGCCTTCAACCGATAGATGAATGTTGTTATTTATATGGTTTTTAGGTATTCACAATGCTTTAGATTTAAATGTCATGTTTATTTTATTTATTGGTTTTTAATTTTTAAAAAGTTCAATTTATATTGTAAATATATTGAATTTGTTCTGTTTATAGGTGAATATATCGCTCGTGAGATGGACTTCACTGCTCAGGGATACCATTCGTAGGATGTAAGAATGGGTCATGGAAGAGGCTAATAATTCATCTTTAATAGGCAGTGGAACAATGAAAAAAACAATTTTAGCTATCGCTATTCCAGCTTTATTCACCGCGGGTACAACGACCGCACAAGAGCTTTACAACGACGGTGAGAATGCATTCTCGGTTGGTGGTCGAATCAACTTGATGCTTGAGTCAGCCAATAAAGACGGTGAGCGTGATCTGCGTTCAGAAGATAATTCTTCACGGATAAACCTTAACTTCTCTCGTCAATTAAGCCATGGCTTTGCTGCACGAGCGACTCTAGAATATGGTATGAATACACCAAATGGCGATAGTGATGCACCATTTTACAATCGCTTAGGTTTTATCGCCTTTGATCATCAGGACTACGGTTCAGTTTCTTATGGTAAGCAATGGTCTACTTATTCGACGGTGGCGGCCGTAACTGATGTATTTTGGGTCTACGGTGGCTCAGCCATGAGTTTGTACGATGGTGAATCTGGTGAAACGGGTACTGGTCGTGCCAACGATGCTTTGCAATACAATGCTAGCTTCCACAACATAAACCTTAGCGCTCAATACCAATTTGCTGATGAAACAGAAGGCCGTAAAGACAGCTATTCTGCTGCACTATCTTATGACTTTGATTTTGGTTTGAATTTAGCGGCAACTTATCACCAAATGAACCGCACCGATGCTGAGAAAGTTGCGGTAAACAACGACGGAGACATCAAACTTGCGGTATTTGCGGCTAGTTACAATCAAGGTCCTATCTATGCGGCGGTGACTTACGGTGAATTTAAAAACAATATTGAATTTACCGCAGCTGATGGTGTATCGGATAAAGCAAACGGCCATGAAGGTGTATTCATGTACACTCTCGACATGGGCTTACAGCTATACACTGGCTGGAACTACCAGGAAGATAAACATTCAGCTGCTGAATTAAAAACTGGTTTAGTGGGTGCCATGTATGATTGGAACGACATCTTGTTGTACACCGAGTATCAGGACAGTAGCTCTAAATCAGTGTCTGGTGCAGTGACTGATGACAACCGCTTAGCTGCGGGTGTTCGTTACAATTTTTAAATTTCTAAGCAATCCGCGAGCGCTTTAGTTTCTCGGGACTAAACCCTGCCGTTCACAGTGTTGAGCGGCATTTTTGTTGTTGGATGAAGATAAACGAAATGATAAATAGATTGTTTTGAAATGAGGGCTTTCTGGAGTGCGGGCTATAAATTAGGACATAAACAATCCGAAATAATAATCAATATTTCGGATTGTTTGTTTAAGTGGTGCTGACGCTCAGTAAGCGACACTTTTCGTACTTATAGCGCTAAGCATTGATGTCTTCTTGATAGTCGATGTTTATCACTGCAACATTGACAACGCTGAGTACTTGGGTCGTTGTCCAAACGTTCTTGCTCGATGACTTCTTCACAATCACTGCATAAACCATAAAGGCCTAGGTCAATTTGGCACAAAGCAGCATCTACTCTTTTTAATTGCTTCAATTGATTATTTAGTTCGGTGTATTGAAGCTTTAAGGCCTGATCGATCAACTGCTCATTACTCATTGCTTGCAACTTGTCTGCAGTTAATTTCATGCTGGATTTTTCTGAGGCAGTTAAAAATGAGATTATTTCAGACTTTAACTGCTCAAGTTGCTGTAATAATTGCAGCTGATAATCTCTAGTTTCCACGGTTAACCCCAAATAATAAAGTGAGTTAGCAGTATAAACAGTGGGCTGACTCTCGAGATATGATGTGAATCAAAACTAAAGCCTATAAACTTATAAGCCCCCATTTATTCACTATTTGTTGATCTAATACAAATAAATATTAATTCTATCAGTATTGGGTGGCTTGGTTGTGCTACAGATACTTGTGTTGGGCTTCAATGGCTTGAATGATTGAGGGGGTCTCCTTTAGGCTACGAATATCTCTAAATAGTTGATCGGCTTGTGGATAAAATCCGACTAAGTAGCGGAGCCATTGTTTTACCCGGCTTTGATAGTATTTAGATTTCTCGTGATTGATCTGGTGCTCAGAATATCGGAGCAATAAGGCGATTACACCCTGCCAGCTTAAGGGAAATTCTTCTCCACGTACTACCTTGGCTAAGTTTGGAATAGTGAGGGCCCCACGCCCAATCATCACATCATCGCAGCCACTGTGGTGTTGGCATTGCAAGTAACTTTCGCGGTCCCAAACTTCGCCATTGGCGATAATCGGGATTTGATAACGTTGTTTGAGTTGTTTTATATAGTGCCAGTGCGCGGGCGCTTTGTAACCGTCAAGTTTACTGCGAGCATGGATGGTGAGTTCATCGGCTCCAGCTTCTTGTACCGCTTGCACGATGTCGAAACAGTCACTTCTATCTTCCCAACCGAGTCGAATTTTAGCCGAAATGGTGTGTAGAGTGGGCACTGCCTGGCGGACCGCTCGTACCACGTCATAGATTGACTGGGGGGTTTTTAACATTGATGCACCACCGCAACTTCCCGTAACCGTTTTACTGGGGCAGCCAAAGTTTAGGTCTAAACCGTGTGAGCCTAACTCGATCGCCCGGCAGGCATTATCTGCCATCGGAGTGGGGTGTTGACCTAACAGTTGAACTCTTACTGGCGTTTGCTGGTCAATGTAACCATTGTCATAGAGCTCAGGACAATACTTATAAAAGACTTTGTCAGGTAATAGCATATTTGTAACGCGAATAAATTCGGTCACACACCAATCGTAGCCACCACAACTGGATAATAGTTGTCGCATTGACGCATCAGCGACACCTTCCATTGGGGCGAGAACTACACGCATATTTTACCTTCAGTCAAAAGCGCACAGTCTAGCGTTTCATAGGCCTTACGGCTACAGATATTAATGAGGGGTAAATGAGTCGATGACAGCTATTTCCATAATTTATTTGGGTGTTTAACGGCGTGTGATTCTAGTATAATTGATCTAGATCAAAGTTGTTTGAGTTTAATTTTTGGGAAAAGTGTTGATGGATCATCAATTTAAAGAAAGTTATAACGTATTCTATTTACTAGGTTTTGTGGTAGCTTTGTTGTTACCGACACTACCATTGAGTTTGTCTTTAATTAAAATATTTGGCTAATACTGCAGCAATTTTTGCGGTTTCTGTTCGTTGCTTTATCCTGTCAAATTGAGATAATTAAAAATTATAAATAGCGCCCACCATTGTTTGGGCGTTTTTTTTTGATAAATGGAATATAACATGAGCAGCATTAACCTCGACTATATTAAAGATGCAATTATTACCATACCTGATTACCCAAAAGAGGGGATCTTATTTCGGGATGTTACGAGTTTAATTGAAGATCCTAAAGCTTTTGCTCTGGTCATTGAATTATGGCATCAAGCTTTTAAAGATCTGGGTATCACCAAGGTGGTTGGTACTGAAGCACGCGGCTTTATTTTTGGCGCACCTCTCGCCTTAGCTCTTGGTGTTGGTTTTATTCCAGTACGTAAACCTGGAAAGTTGCCCCGAGCAGTGATTGGTGAAAGTTATGAGCTTGAATACGGCATGGACACGCTAGAGATCCATACCGATGCAATTGAACCCGGTGATAAGGTTTTATTAGTCGATGATCTGATAGCGACTGGTGGAACTGCTGAAGCCGCAGTAAAATTGATTCGGCGCTTAGGGGGAGAGATTAACTATGCGGCTTTTGTGATTAATTTGATAGACTTACCGGGATCGCAAAAGTTAACCACCCTTGGGGTAGAATCAACTTGCTTAGTTGAGTTTGAAGGCGAATAGGAAAGTATCATTCATGAAGTATCAAGCACTGGCAAGAAAATGGCGGCCGAAAACCTTTCAGCAGGTGGTTGCTCAACAGCATGTTCTCGCGGGCTTGATTAACTCTTTAGATCAGCAGCGTCTTCACCATGCCTATTTATTTAGTGGTACTCGTGGTGTGGGTAAAACGACTATTGCACGTTTGTTTGCCAAGAGTCTTAACTGTGAACTGGGCGTTTCATCTCAGCCTTGTGGACAATGTAGTAATTGCATCGAGGTTGACCAAGGTAACTTTGTCGACTTGTTAGAAATTGATGCGGCATCTCGGACCAAAGTTGAAGATACCCGCGAACTGTTGGACAACGTGCAATATAGCCCGGCGAAAGGTCGTTATAAGGTGTACTTGATTGATGAAGTGCACATGTTATCTCGACATAGCTTTAATGCTTTGTTGAAAACGCTGGAAGAGCCTCCGGAACACGTTAAATTTTTATTAGCAACCACCGATCCTCAGAAGTTGCCGGTGACCGTGTTATCTCGTTGCTTACAGTTTCACCTAAAAGCTTTGAGTGAACCGCAGATCGCGGGTCAATTAGCACATATCTTGGATGCGGAACAACGTGGTTATCAGCTACCAGCACTGAATGCACTCGCACATGCCGCCGATGGTAGTATGCGAGATGCTTTAAGTTTGACTGATCAGGCGCTGGCGCTTTGTGAGCAAACGCTTGAATATCAGCAAGTTCTAGATATGCTTGGGGTACTCGATCCCCATCAATTACGGCAGTTATTATGCCATGTAGTCGCGGGCCAAAGTGAATCGGCTTTCAATAAAATTGCTGAGTTGGCCAGCATGTCTCCCGACTATGAGCACTTACATCAACAACTTGCTGAATTAATTCATCATGTAGCTATGGCGCAGGTATTGCCTGCGAGTCAACAGGATGAAACGATTCAAATGTTGGCCGAACAGGTTGATGCGCAATTGTTACAGCTTTTGTATCAAATAGTGATTACTGGTAAACGGGATTTAGCCTACGCTCCTAATCCTCGAACTGGTTTTGAAATGAGTGTGTTACGGATGTTGGCTTTTCAACCTGCGGAGCAGGGGATTGCAGCGTCGCGAGAGCCTGTCGCACAAGGCCCCGATAATTCAGCGCTTGCTGATAGCAGTTTAGTCAAAGAGCAGCAGGAGATTTTGGCGCAGGCTGAACAACAAGGTTATCAATTACAGACTCCGGCGACTCAAAGCTCGGCGGTGAGTGAGCTTGCAACACCGATCACTGGTCAACCTCGAGTACAACAACGCGAACAAAGTATTGCGAAATTAAAGGCGCAACTGTCTAGTGATGCACCGAGTTCAAGCCCTCCAATAACGCAGCAGGCAATGCAGGTCGACTCGGTTTCTGAATCAAGTTCAAGTGTCAGCCCAGCGACTGACAAACAATCGCAACATTCAGCACCAGCTACCAATAATTCACTGTCAGAATCAACAAGTGCTGTTGTGAATAAGCCGACGGTTTTAGCAGCAGAGCCAAGCCAGTCAGCGGTACCGCTGACCGAGCAGCAACCGCCAGTGGATGATAGCTATTATGCGCAGTTAGCTGAAATGGATCAGCAACCAGCCGAGCCTGATCTGAATTATGCTGCCGAATATGCTCAGCCTCTTTCTGATGCTAGGCAAAGCAATCCAATAAATTCATCATCATCGACTCCGGTTGGTGCGGAAGACACCGCCTCGCTACTACAGTTACGCAGTCAATTACGCGGACGAGGCAAAACTGAAAAAAAGTCTGAAGAGGCGAGCGCCTCTCAGTCTGTAGCAGCCAGCTCGCCAGTGCCTCAACCCCTTCAAGCGTCTGAAACTGTGCAAGACGCTACCGCGCAAGTCCTAGAACAAACGGTCGCGCTTGCAGCTCAAGTTCCGGTGTTTATTGGCAGCAACGATGAAACTTGGGCCAATATGGTCAGCCAGATGAACTTAGGGCCCATTGCGCGTCAAATCGCGATAAATACTCTTTATTCACGAAACGAAAATGCTGTGCAACTATTGCTCAAGCCCGAGTTTAAAAATTTGCTGAAACCAAATTCTGTTGCAGAACTTAAGCAGCAGCTGAGTACCAGTTTGCAAGCACCGATAGAGTTGGTGATTAATATTGGAGAGGATGGTCAGCAACAGACCCCTCTTGAATTGCAACAGCAATTACACGCCCAAAATATCGAAGCGGCTACCCAGCGTTTACTCGCGGATCCTAACATTCAAATTTTACAACAACGTTTTGGCGCACAATTAGTCGGCGAAAGCGTTAAATACCACTGAACAACTTGATTTTCGACATTAATCTAGATGTAATGTCGAAGTTATAACTAACCGAAGAGAAGAGAACAGTTATGTTTAAAGGCGGAATGGGCAACCTTATGAAGCAAGCGCAGCAAATGCAAGATCGCATGCAGCGCGCTCAGGAAGAAATCGCCAAAATGGAAGTGACCGGTGAAGCTGGCGCGGGCCTAGTGAAAGTAGTTATGTTAGGTAACCATAATGTGCGTCGAGTGGAGATTGATGGCAGCTTGATGGACGATGACAAAGATATGATCGAAGACTTGCTTGCAGCAGCTGTCAACGATGCGGTGCGCCGAGTAGAAGAAACCAGCAAAGACAAAATGGCTGAAGTGACCGGTGGCATGCAAATGCCACCTGGTATGAAAATGCCATTTTAATATTGCACAGCGAACCGATAAAAGGTCGCTTAGCGGCCTTTTTTGTGCAATAAACTGATTGCACGGTCTATTTTTAACGGGTATGAATATGAAAGTATGTGGCGTAGAAATAAAAAGTAATGAAGTAATTGTTAGCCTATTGAGCCTCGATGATGGCTTGTTTCTAATCCCTGATTGCCGTGCGCGACGATTAACACTGGCTAACATTAATAGCACCCAAGATCTTCGAGAGTTTCAATTTGCCTTTGCGAAGCTAATGAGTGATTATCAAGTAGAAGTTGTTGCAATTAAGCAACGGCCAATGAAAGGTAAGTTTGCTGGCGGCGCAGTTGGTTTTAAACTAGAAGCTGCGATTGAGTTGATTAGTGAGCTTAAAGTGGTGTTGATTTCGGCGACACAATCAAAACAGGTTCTTAAAGATAACCCAATGCCTGTAGATTTCTCCACTACGGGTCTTAAAGCCTTCCAAGAAATTGCTTTTACAACGGCTTATGTTGCTTGTATGGCTGAATAAAAATGAGTAATTTTTCACGATAAAAAAACCGATGCAAGCGCATCGGTTTTTGTTTGCCTTGAAGCAATTAAAGTCTAAAACAGCTTAGTAAGCTTCGTTGTGTACCGAGAGTACCGCACGACCTGAAGGATCGGCATTATTCGCGAAGCTTGCATCCCAAGCAATCGCTTCAGCCGTTGAACAGGCTACAGACTTACCATGGGGCACACATTCTGCTGCAGAGTCCTGTGGGAAGTGTTCTTCAAAGATACAACGGTAGAAGTAGGCTTCTTTAGTATCGGGTGTATTAATTGGAAAACGGAAGGCCGCATTCTCTAACTCTTTATCCGACACTTCTAACTCAACCAGCTCTTTTAAACTGTCAATCCAAGAGTAACCAACACCATCAGAGAACTGTTCTTTTTGACGCCAAGCGACTTCTGCGGGTAAATAACCTTCAAAAGCTTCACGTAGAATATGCTTCTCAATCTTGTCACCAGCACACATTTTGGCTTTTGGATTAATGCGCATTGCCACATCCATAAACTCTTTGTCTAGAAAGGGAACACGGCCTTCAATGCCCCAAGCGGCAAGAGACTTGTTGGCTCGGTTACAATCGAACATATGTAACTTTTCAAGTTTACGCAGCGTTTCCTCGTGGAACTCTTGGTCATTGGGCGCTTTATGGAAATACAGATAGCCACCGAAGATCTCGTCGGCACCTTCGCCAGACAATACCATTTTAATACCCATGGCTTTAATCTTACGTGCCATTAAGTACATTGGAGTTGATGCGCGAATAGTGGTGACATCATAAGTTTCTAGATGGTAGATAACGTCTTGTAGCGCATCGATACCTTCTTGAACCGTGAAATGAATTTCATGGTGAACGGTGCCTAAATGTGTGGCTACTTTTTGTGCGGCGATAAGATCGGGAGAACCGACAAGGCCAACCGCGAAGGAGTGTAGTTGTGGCCACCAAGCTTCAGAGTTATCGTTATCTTCAATACGCTTATCAGCGTACATTTTGGTAATCGCAGAGATAACCGAAGAATCCAGACCGCCAGAAAGTAATACGCCATATGGAACGTCACACATTAACTGGCGCTTCACCGCCGCTTCTAAGGCTACTTTTAGATCTTCTACACTGGCATCGTTGTTTTCTACATTGCTGTAGTCCATCCAGTCGCGTTTGTAGTATTTAACGGGCTCGCCGTTTTTGCTATACAAGTAATGGCCTGGAGGGAATTCGCTGACGGTTTTACAAATCGGTGTCAGTGCTTTCATTTCTGAGGCTACGTAAAAGTTACCGTGCTCGTCGTAGCCCGTATATAGGGGGATAATCCCAATATGATCGCGACCAATTAGGTAAGCGTCTTGTTCTGCATCATACAAACAAAAACCAAAGATACCGTTTAAGTCATCTAAAAACTCAACCCCTTTTTCTTTGTATAAGGCCAAAATGATTTCACAATCGGACTCGGTCTGAAATTCAAAATCGACATTGAGTTGAGTTTTAAGATCTTTGTGATTGTAGATCTCGCCATTAACGGCAAGCGCGTGAGTTTTCTCGGGATTGTAGAGAGGTTGTGCGCCAGTATTTACGTCAACAATAGATAAACGCTCATGCACTAAGATGGCATTTTTTGATGTGTAAATACCTGACCAGTCGGGGCCACGGTGGCGTAAACGTTTTGACATCTCAAGTGCTTGCTTACGCAATACACTGAGATCAGATTTTATATCTAGAACTCCAAATATGGAACACATACTCTTCCCTTAACTACTTTGTGTTTACCCTCGAGTGAATGGTGCTTCGCCATTTACTCAAATATTGCTCTCAATTTGCCAATATCAGAAATTATTGCAAGCCCTGAATCAGTTTTTTTGCTAAAAAAAGCCTGAAAACAACGAAATTGTAACAAACTGTCCGTTTTTACATATCTCTAGCTACTTTTTGGGTCTTGCTCTACTGATTTATTATCATTAATGAGTTGTGATTGAACGTGCTCTGCAAAGCCCGCTCCAGCTTCGTTATATAAGTTGAATACTTCATCGGCGCCGAGATGCTTTAGTTTTTCAGCATCGTCTGCAAACTGGGCTATTGCGGCAATTTTACCGGTAAAAGAGCCCTTTTTAAGTTGTTTTAATGCGTACTGGTTCCCGTGGTGATGAGGCATTGCAAGAAGAACTAACTTTAAGTCTTGGGAGGGGGCTAATTTTTCCCAAAAGTCTGAATCGGTGGCGTCCCCTTGTATTACCGCGCGACCACTTTCGATTTGATGTTCAATTTTTTCCAAGTCGGTATCGATACCTAATACTAAATCAGGGTAGTGTTGTTGCAACATATCGTAGGCACCTTCACCAATCCGGCCCATGCCCAAGATGACCACTTGCATTTGACCAAGCTCAATCGGTTGGTCTTCTAAGTGCAATTTTGTGCGTTGTAGTCGTTTCAGACAAGGTCGAAATAGCTGATAGATAATATCAGCATTTTTATAAATTGGGGCCGCGATTAAGAAGCTCATGCTGACGGCCAAGGCGAGGGTTGCCATCCATGAACTATCTAACCATTGCTTGTGGACCGCCACGGCGATCACAATCAGGCCAAACTCGCTATAGTTTGCCAAACTCATTGCACCGAGAAACGAGGTTCGCGAGCGTAATCGAAATAGTAGTAAATATAGTAAATAAAACGCCGATTTTAATACCAGCATTAGCACGATAAATAATGCGATATAGAGGGATTCAAAACTAAGCTCACTGGATAGTCCAATTGATAAGAAAAACGCAACCAGAAACAGCTCTTTAAAGCTAAATAGTGCTTTCGCCATACCGCTGGCGGCTGGATGGCCAGCCAGTAACATGCCAATAATAAGAGCGCCTAAATCAGCTTTTAATCCGACGAGATCAAATAATTTAGCACCTAATACAAAGGTTAGAAAGAAACCAAGAACCAGCTGCAGCTCACCATGACCGACGCGATTGAGAAGTTTGTATAACACCGGCCGTAGTGGTAGCAGTAATAGTAATAGCGGTGCATACAAGGTTGGGACTTTACCGGTGGTAGCTGCCAAAAAAATCACCGCAAAGATATCCTGCATAATCAGAATACCAATCGCAACACGGCCGTAGAGTGCGTTCATTTCACTTTTGGCTTCCAGTACTTTCACCGCAAACACGGTACTGGAAAAACACAGCGCGAAAGCTAATACCAAAATACCAGTATTTGAGAGTTCACTAATACTCGTGATCCCGAGCCATTTTATAGCCGATAATAAGCCAACAAATATCGCGATATTACTTAGCATGTGAGCGCTTGCGGTGCCCCAAACTTCACGTCTGAAGAGAGTTTTAATATCGAGTTTGAGACCGACTGTAAAGAGTAGCAGAGTAACCCCTAAATCAGCACAGGTCGAAATGAGTTCATTTTGTTCAAAACCCATATTATGCAATATAAAACCAGCCGCCAAAAAACCAATTAGTGGTGGTAAATGTGCTAGGTGGGCGATAAAGCCCGCCAAAAAAGTAATCGTGATAAGTAAAGAAATATCCATTTATACCTTAATTATCGTTTTATAGGATGTCGATGGCGGCAACGTTTGGGAAAATATAATTCGGTCTAAAGGGCACCACATCAATATCTTGCTCAGTGCTCACGCCCGATAAGACCAAAATCGTTTCGAGGCCAGCTTGAAACCCAGCCAAAATATCGGTACGTAAATTATCACCGATAATCATAGTTTCTTCAGCATGAGCGCCCATTTTATTTAAGGCTGCTCGAATAATCCAGGCACTGGGTTTACCCACAACAAAAGGCTGGCGTCCGGTCATGCGTTCAATGGGAGCACACAGCGCGCCACAGGCGGGTGTTAAATTGGGTCCATGGGTATCTGGATTGGTGGCGATAAACTGCGCGCCGTCGGCGACAAATTTGGCGGCATGTTGAATCATATTCCAATTGTAATTTTTGGTTTCACCGACCACTACGAAATCCGGATTGATATCGGTAATGGTAAAACCTGCACTATACAGTTCATGAATTAAGGCCCCTTCACCAACCACATAGGCTTTGTTACCTTCTTGTCTTTTCAAAAAGTCTGCGGTTGCCATCGCAGAGGTGTAAAAACAGTTCTCGGGTATTTCGACCCCTGCGGTTTGGAAACGGTTCTGTAAGTCTTGCGGAGTTTGCGCTGGATAGTTAGTTAAAATAACTAGTTTAGTTTTTTGTGCGAGTAGACGTTCGATAAAGGCTTTCGCACCTTCGATTAGTTGGTTATCGTGCAGTAGTACACCATCAATGTCGCAAATAACTGCTTTGCTCATCATCATCTCTCATTAGCAATATTATCTATGATTCAGAGTAACTTAGGGGGCTAGCTTAGGGCTAGCTAAAAATCACTAATGTTAAATATTTGTGAGCTTATATTGGGTCAGTGTTTGCTGAGATAAGTGAGATGCGATAAATTCAAGCAACCCATCAGGGCTCTTATTTTGCAGAGCGTCTAGGAAACTAATCTTCTGTGGCTTAACAAAAGTGGCTCCGCCGCAACGTTTATTTAAGCTTACGTGGATTGAACAAGGTCTGACATTTTTAATTTGGGAGGTGAATCGATGTTGATGTTGCTTAAGTGCTGGCGGTGGGGCCGATCTTAAATCACTTAGATATAACGATGTCTGTTGCGCTACTGAGGTCTGTTTAAACAATATATACCAAACTTTAGCTACTCCAACTCCCACTCGATCAAAAGAGATGAAGAAAGACGATTTGCTTGAGAACTATCCTCTAAGCCATTGCTTGAACGATTGGTTGGAAGTTGACTCTCTAGTCGGGCCTTCGCTAGAGAAGCCGGGTTTTGGTTTGTAAGATTAATTGCGGTAAACAAGTTATTTCTCAATTGGTTTCTGGTGAGAGACCCATGCTGCATTTATATTTTCAATAAAATCAATCAAATAAAACCAGTTTTTATTTAACTGCCTGATAGTTATTTAGGTGCTTAGCCGACAGATGTGAAACGGTTTGTTAGTTCACAGCTTGGAAAGATTTGTTAAGCTAGGCAAAAAGGAGTCATTAGATGTCGAATCGTTCTGAGTTGATTAAAAAAATCCCGAAAGTAGAGTTACACCTGCATATTGAAGGCAGTTTAGAACCAGAGCTGATGTTTGCCTTAGCCGAACGAAATAATATGCGCTTGCCCTATGCGTCGGTTGATGCCTTAAAGCAGGCATATAACTTTAATAATCTTCAAGAATTTCTCGATCTGTATTACCAAGGTGCTGATGTATTACAAACGGAGCAAGATTTTTTTGATTTGGCTTGGGCTTATTTCGAAACATGTCAGCGAGATAACGTGGCGCATTGCGAGGTGTTTTTCGATCCACAAACTCATACCGATAGGGGCGTTGATATTGGAACTGTGATTAACGGTTTGGTGGCAGCGAAGCTAGCGGCGGAGCAGCAGTTTGGTATTAGCTGTGAGTATATATTGTGTTTTCTACGTCATTTATCTGAAGAATCAGCCATTGCGACGCTAGAGGCGGCGAAACCATATCTTCAACATATTATTGGTGTCGGGCTGGACTCTAGTGAGCAAGGCCATCCTCCAGAAAAATTTAAAGGAGTATTTGCGCAAGCGAAGCAATTGGGCCTAAAGCGGGTAGCGCATGCGGGAGAAGAAGGCCCCGCGAGTAATGTTCAGGATGCTTGGCAGCTGCTGGATGTGTCGCGCATCGACCACGGGGTTCGCTGTTTAGAAGATGCTGAATTGGTTCAACAATTGGTTGAGGCGAAGATGCCATTAACGGTTTGCCCATTTAGCAACGTTAAATTAAAAGTTGTTGAAGCGCTGGCCGACCATCCTCTGCCTGAAATGCTTGAACTCGGTTTAGCGGTTACCATTAATTCCGACGACCCTGCTTATTTTGGCGGCTATTTGTTGGAAAATATGCAAGCTTGCGCTGAAACCTTTGATTGGAAGCAAGCTCAAATTACCCACCTTGCAAAAACGGCGGTGCAAGCGAGCTATGCTTCCCCAAGCCGTAAACTAGAATTAATGCAATTAATTGATAACTGCGTTGCAGAGTTTGCTTAGCCCACTTGAGTTTTCTGACTAGTCTTCACCATAGTATGAGAATGTGCTGATTGAATAAATAAGTGACAGAGGAGGGTGCCAATGTTTGTTGTATTGTTTCGTTGGAAACTAGATGAACAACATATTCAATCTTTCAAAGAGGGTTGGTCGGAAATTATTCATTTTAATGTCGATAAATGTGGTGCCTTGGGCTCGCGCTTACATAAGGCCTCTGATGGGACTTGGATCTCGTATTCGCAGTGGCCAAGTAAGGAGCATTGGTTGCGTTCCAAAGAATCAGAATCCTATGTTGTTAAGGCTCGAGACAAGATGCGTGAAGCTATCTTGTGGCAGGATGAGCCTTTGCTGATGTCTCCACAATTAGACCATTTTGTTGCGATGGGTATTGAAACAAATCATGCCAAATTTTAGGCAGATCAAATTTGCTGACTTGCTTTCGTTGCGAAGCAAAGTAAACTGACGCGCAGTATCGATTAGCTTCAAGGTTGCGCGAATAGCTATATGGCAAAGTTTGATTCACAAGCGTTTTTCATTTCTTTTTCTTGGTCTTGGTTAGCCCCAAAATATTGGGGCACTTGGCTGCTCGGCGGACTTATTTTATTGTTTGCCTTCGTTCCCGTTAAGTTACGAGACCGTTGCGCGATTGCCATCGCTAAACGCATTTTTAATTTAAAAGCCCTGAAAAAACGTCGTGCCATCGCTGACACCAATTTAGCGCTTTGTTTTCCTGATATGGACGCGCCAGCGCGCGAACAATTGATGGAAAAAAATGTGCAGATTTTTGCGCAATTGATTTTAGGTTTTGGTGAAATGAGCGTTCGCTCAAAGGCATATTTGCAAAATCGTATCGAGGTCGATGGCGAAGAACATATTCAAGCCTTGTTGGCGAATAATGAGCGCTTCATTGTTTTGTTACCGCATACTTACCCGGTAGATTTTTTAGGGACCTATTTTTGTACCCGCGGTCATCAGATGTGCACCATGTTTAAAAAAACGGGTGATCCCATTGTTGACTGGGTGATGACCAAACAACGGACTCGTTTTGGCGGCGTAATTTTTGAACGTGATGCCGGAATTAAAACCTTAATTAAAGCGGTACGTGCTGGTTACGGCTGTATTTACCTCCCCGATGAAGACTTTGGTCCAGACGCCAGTCTGATGACGCCATTATTTGCGACCCAAAAAGCTACGCTACCTGTACTTGGTAAAATGGCTAAGTTAAGTGGTGCTAAAGTGATACCGATTTATGCTGGTTATGATAGTGAACGACATAAGGTGAAACTTTATATTCACCCACCCATGCAAGATTATCCCAGCGCTGACGTGGCCGATGATACTTTACGGATGAATCAAGAAGTCGAGAAACTCATTCAACGCTCGCCAGAACAATATATGTGGAGCTTAAAGTTACTTCGTACTGTGGAAGGTAGTGATCAACCCAGGTATTAACCGTCGCGACTTTGTAGGGCTTGGCTTTTATAACGTCTCACCAGTACTACAAAGTCTTGCGCCTCACGGTCTAAAATACTCTGGTCGACTAATAGATCGTAGCCGGTTAATTCTCTGAGTTTTTTCATGCGATTGGCAAACATGCCAGTTAATCCAGTGTAAATCTTACCACTCGCCGACTTGTAGTAGTCATCTTCAATTAGATGCTCACTCACCTGGCTGTCTTGGCAATGGGCGCAGCTGCGTCGTAAAGACGCAAGTAGCGCGCTACGTTGTTCGGTGAGTAGGTGGGCGGCGAGGCGAGGCGATAAGGTATCCAGTAGATAGTCAGGGTCGGTTAGTCGCAATCCCACATAATTCATCTCTTGCCAATTGAGCCCATCGTGCAGTCGAGGGATATCGATCCGTTGTAACTTTCCCCAGGGAAGGCTCCATCCCCCGTAACGATGGTGAAATTGTAGGTGGTCGTAACATAATACCACTGAATACACGGGTTGAAATAGCTTCGCGAGACCCACTCGAATGCCCAAATAGGCAAGAAAAAACAACATAGATGCGATTAAGGAAACCAGCACGGCTGGTACATAAAGAGTGCCTATTGCCGCAAATACCAATAACGAACCCAATAAAATTAGCGCCTTAGCATTATGGCCTAACTTACTTTTTATTAAGATCGATTTAGGCATTCAAGTCACCAAATGAACAATTGTGTTTGTTTATATACGGACCGAACTTAAGCGCGGTTCATTGCAATAGGCTTCTTTAATAGATATCCAGTTGAGGCTAAGATTTTGCGGCTTGTTTCGCGTTAAAAATTGCCAGTTGTTCCTCGGTAGCCGGTTGTTGATGATGCTCTTTCCATTGAGCATAAGGCATGCCGTAGACTTTTTCTTGAGCGCTGGAATAATCGAGAGTCACGCCTTGTTCCTCGGCCGCAGCAACCATCCACTTGGCTAAGCAGTTGCGACAGAAATCGGCAAGATTCATTAACTCAATATTTTGAACTTCTTTATGCTGATCGAGATGAGTCAGTAGCTGACGAAAGGTGGCTGCTTCAATAGCTTGTTGTTTATCCATGATGTTATCCAAAAAATAAAAGTTAACAAAGTGTAAACGCAGTAGAGCAGTGAAGCAACGCTGCTCTACTTAGAAGAGAGCTTAGCCTTTCGTGAGAAGGTTATTTAGGTTAATAATCGCGGCATTAGCACGAGACACATAATTTGCCATGACCAGCGAATGGTTTGCCACTAAACCAAAACCGGTACCGTTTAGCACCATTGGGCTCCATACTGACTCTTGTGTTGCTTCTAACTCGCGAACGATTTGGCGAACCGCAACGGTGGCATTTTTCTTCTCCAATACACCTTTAAAATCGATTTCTACCGCTTGGAAAAAATGTAGTAAGGCCCAAGCTTCACCGCGCGCCTCGTAAAATACATCGTCAATTTTCCACCAAGAAGTTTTGACTCGAGACTCTGAGGGCGCAAACGTAGACTGAGTGGCACCTTCGTCGCCAGCGAGGCTGGTATTGATCCGCTCTCTACCCACTGACGCTGAGAGTTTTTGTGACATGCCGCCTAAACGAGACTGCACTTCGTTCAACCAATTCACCAGATTATCTGCTCTTGCATAGAACTGAGCGTTTGGATCTTTTGGGTCTGCGAGTTGGCTACGATATTTGAGCAAGGCATTAATCGCACCTTGGTACTCACCTTCGGCACTGGGGAACTGCCAGCTAGTATGATCGATATTAAACTTTGGTTGGGCGATTTTTAGTTGAGGGTGTTCTTCTGACTGAGCCTGAGAGCGGCTAAAATCTTTACGCATGATCAGTGACAAATCGCGGATCTGGTTTAAAGCGCCAAGTTCCCAACTGGGCATATTATCCATGAAAACACTCGGTGGCATCTTGTCGTTGCTAAGGTAGCCACCCGACTTATTTAATAAGGTTTCAGCGACAAATATCAAAGCGGTTGATGTCGCATAGCCCGTCACAACTTGTTCATTGTTTGCCAGTGCTTGCTCTTTCATGTAGCTATTTAGGTCGATACGGTCGGGCTCACTACTCCAAATTACCGCAAAAACATAATTGATGATGACTATCACCAGAAAAATACCGATAACCTTGCGGCCAGTGAGTTGAAACATAGAGACATCCTCAAGCTGATTTAATGTTCTCAGCATAGTCAAGTCGTGAATTTAATCAATAGCTTAAAATAAAACTATGGTCTGCATTAGCGCGACTCATGCAGCATCAATGGCTAGCCTGTCCGTAACTAGCCTACTGTAAATGTATTTAGCGACTAGGTATAGGCTTGTGCTATTTTTGATGACTTTTTGATTTGACCGACTCACCGATTATCGGTTTATATATCGACATTTATATTTACACGGATGTTGTTGATGAAAGGTGTAAATATTGGCGTTTTCTTCTCAGAGCAGTATTTTAAATAAACTGGTTACAAGGGGTCTGGTATTGCTTGTTGTGCTGCCTAATACGATTCCAGCGATGGCTCAGTCTCAAGCGATTGAAGTCATAAACCAGCCCTGGTCGGCGGTTTATCTCGATTACTTGCAGGTTTCCGAACCGATGTTGGGGGTGACGCTGTCATTGAATCATTATGACCGAGCTTATCCCAATTGGGGCTACTACTTTGGGTATGCTAAGTCGAAACAACAATCATTGCTTGTGAGTGAACCAGCAGAGGCGCAGCAAGACTCAACAATGCTGAGGCTGGGCTTGAGTTATAGTCTAAGCCACGATTTTAGTATCTATGGCGGTGGAGCCATGCTGGAAAGAAGTATTCACTATACCAGTGGTATTACGCCGATGTGTCGCGATTGTCAGCCGACTTGGCAAACTGATATCGAAAAAAAATGGGGCGCAGAGTTAGGCTTGCGCTACGCGCCAAGCCGTCATTTGATTTTTAGCCTTGGCTACAACGCAATAAGTGAAGGCGGCGTATTTGGCATCGGTTATCGAGGATAGTAGGTCGAGCAATGTGTCCATGGGGTTAAGCGCGCTAGCGATGTGTTGAAAGAGGCTCACTGCGACTCTTATGCGACCGTTTGAGAGCATTATTTAAAGTTAAAATTGTATTTTTTGTTTGCCTAATCAGCAATGGATGTAGATTTTCAATGCGAGGGCATGGCTTCGTTCTAAGCTGCCCTTGCTCAAAACCAGCGATCAGTGTCGCTTTTCCTCTCTAATTTTTTGTAAACGCTTTTAGGCCGGCGATGGTTTATTGATCTATTCCAAACTTATTGCAGTTAATCAAAAAATAATGATTAAAAAACAAAGAACACATATATAGTGAACTCATTCGGTGAATGCGTTCACTTTTGTTTTTTAACTCGAGGAACTTTCTCATGAAAGAACATCACAAGATCCTGTTTGAACCCTTTAAAATTGGTAATTTAGAAATAAAAAATCGATTTGTTATGGCGCCGATGGGGCCGGGAGGCTTATGTAGCGCAGATGGTTCGTTTAATGAGAGAGGCGTTGAATATTACGTAGAACGGGCTCGTGGCGGTACTGGCTTGCTTATTACCGGTGTAACCATGGTTGAAAATGAAATAGAAAAATGCGCTTTACCTTCCATGCCTTGTCCCACCTTAAACCCGCTTAATTTTGTCAAAACCGCGAAGATGATGACTGAGCGGATCCATGCTTATGGGTCGAAAATATTTCTACAGTTATCGGCGGGTTTCGGTCGTGTGAGTATTCCATCGATCGTTGGAAATACGGCGGTAGGGCCATCACCCATTCCACATCGTTGGTTGCCCGAGGTAACGTGTCGGGAGTTAAGCATAGAAGAAATTCATCGCTATGTTGGTAAATTTGCTGAGTCGGCGGCAATAGCCAAAAAAGCCGGATTCGATGGTATTGAAATTCACGCGGTCCATGAAGGTTATCTACTCGATCAGTTCGCGATATCATTTTTTAACCAAAGGACTGATCAATACGGTGGTAGTTTGCAGAACCGACTTCGTTTTGCGATTGAAATTGTTCAAGCGATTAAGGCGGAGTGTGGGGCAGATTATCCGGTGTCACTGCGTTATAGCATCAAAAGCTTTATTAAGGATTGGTGTAAGGGCGGCTTACCCAATGAAGAATTTGTTGAAAAAGGTCGAGATATTCAAGAAGGGATCGAAGCGGCTAAAATTTTAGAAGCCGCTGGTTATGATGCTTTTAACGGAGATGTTGGCTCTTATGATTCTTGGTATTGGGCACATCCACCAATGTACCAAGAGAAGGGTTTATACCTGCCTTATAATCAAATTTTGAAAGAAGTACTTCAGGTGCCGGTGATTACGGCAGGGCGAATGGAAAACCCTGATTTGGCAAGCCAAGCCATTCGTGAACGGCAAACTGATTTTATTGCCTTAGGGCGTCCTTTGCTAGCCGATTCAGAGATACCCAACAAAATTAGAGCCGATAAATTCAATAAGGTGCGCCCTTGTCTTTCTTGCCAAGAAGGATGTATGGGTCGATTGGCCAGCTATGCGGTTATCTCCTGCGCGGTAAATCCGGCCTGTGGCCGAGAGTTAGACTATGCGATCACGAACAGCGATCAGCAAAAAAGTGTGTTGGTGGTTGGCGGCGGCCCTGCGGGCTGCGAAGCGGCCCGGGTTTCAGCTCTTCGCGGCCATCGAGTTAAGCTTTACGAAAAAGCATCGCGTTTGGGCGGGAACTTAATTCCGGGCGGGGTACCAGATTTTAAAGAAGATGATCATGATTTGGCAAACTGGTATCAAGCTGAGCTGCAAGATCTCAAAGTAGATGTGCATTTAAATAGTCCATTAAGTAAGGCGATGATTATTGAACAAAATGCGGATGTTGTGATTTTTGCAACCGGTTCAACACCTAGAAAATTTGCAATTGATGCTGCAACCAATGTGTATTCGGCTGAAGATGTATTACTTGGTCATCAAGATCCGGGGCAATCGACGCTGATTATTGGGGGCGGTCTAGTTGGTTGTGAGACGGCTTTATGGTTGGCCGATCAAGGGAAGCAGGTTTCATTGGTGGAAATGCAAGGCGATATACTCACCATTGGAGGGCCATTATGTCATGCGAATGAAGACATGTTACGGGACTTAGTGGCTTATAAGAATATCGAATTACTGACCAATTGCGTGGTTTCCGGGGCTACTGAGCAAGGCTTTGTATTGAAGAATTCCGATGGTGAAGAAACTGTTCTGGCTGCGGATTCGGCGATTTTGGCGGTTGGTTATAATTCTCAACGTAATCTTTACGAGTCCTTGCGAAATGAGCTGCCGCAAAGCTACTTGCTGGGGGATGCAAAACAGGTACAAAATATTATGTATGCGATCTGGGATGCTTATGAAGTAGCAAGAAATATATAGCGGCTATGTTACTTTTTGAGCCACCTTTATAAGCAAAATAAAGGTGGCCAATTTGTCGCATTTTAAGCAGCAATCGACTTTAATAAGCGCTGCATATAAATGTTCATTTCAGCTGATAAGTCCAGATGACCATCATGAAGGCACCAGTTGTAAATGAGTCCGCGTGCCGAAATGAAAAGATACTCTGTTAATTTTTCAGCGCTTGTCGTTTCGTCAATCTGATGATTTTTTTGTCCCTGTTGGATGATCAAGGTCAGAAACTTTTGCATATTGCGGCCTTTCATAATGAAGAGCTTATTATTGCAGGTATAGAGTTGTTTTACGGTCTGTAAACCGACTTTCAGATGGTATTGAGCGTAGGTTTCAAAGTACTCAAGAATAGCCTCTTTGGTGGTGCTAGTCGTTTTCTGAACGGTATACTTTTCTTCGAAAAAATCATCCGCTTGATCATACATTTCGACAAAAATATCGGTTTTGGTGGCGAAATGCTTATAAAAGGAGCCTACCGAGACCCCTGCACTCGAACAAATATGACTGATGGTAATGTCTTCGATATTCGAGTCATTCATTAAAGCTAAGGCACTGTTATAGAGTTTTTTCTTGGTGATAAGGCTTTTTTGCTGTCTTGAGGTCAATTTTTTATCCATCTACTTCCCAATCTATTTGAACCAGTTATCAAGCCATTGATGTGTGTCGCTCAGTGTAATACGAGCCCTTATGGATACAAGTGGTATTTTTTATACTACGCCCAATTGCCCTAGCTCAAGCTGCAAGTGAGTAGGGGCTTGTTATCAATTAAGCTGCAAACTCGCAATAGCTGCTCGGTGATTAGCGCATAACTGGCCTGCCAATCTTGGCGCGGCATGGAAACAGAACCTGGGTTAAGCACAAAATGAGAGCCTTCTTGGCTCGCTTGTGGAATATGGCTATGGCCGCTTACGAGTAGGTCGCCTTCAGCCAAAGGCGGCAGCTTGTTTGGCCCGTACTGGTGGCCATGGCAAAGAAATACCTTACGCTTACCGAGTACTAACTGGTTATAGTCGGCTAACAAGGGGAAATCACACAAGGCTTGGTCGACCTCGCTGTCACAATTACCTCGTACTGCAATAATACGTTCCGCAATTTTGTTTAAATCTGCTGCTACCGCCAAAGGCGCATAGTGTTCGGGGAGCGGATTACGCGGTCCGTGACTGAGTACATCCCCCAAACAGATAAAATGCGAAGCGCCACTGCGCTCAAAAGCGGCTAGGGTGAGCTGTAAAGCTTGATGGTCGCCATGAATATCGGAACATACAAATAGCATAAATCTTCCTTTCAACCTAAACCCCAATAATATCGTGTTTAGGAAAACAAAATAAAGGCCTTGCTTGGCCATAAAACGTCTATGATTTTAGCGCAAATGAGTCTGTTCGGCAGCCATTGACTTATGCTGTTCTGCAAAGTGGTATGAGGCAGCTACTATATCAATTGCCGCAGTTTGGCGGCCACAGCACTTGCCAGCACTCGATGCTCAGCGCCGTTCAGGTGAACCCCATCTTGAGGATCAACCATTACCAGTTTTCCTACATCTAAGAATCCACACTCAAGTGATTTTGCTACGACTTGATAATGCTTTGCTAGCTGCTTGGACTTTTCACTCGCTCCCCGAAAGTACTTCGCAAAATTACCGTTGTTATTGACCGTGGGCGGCGCTAGCACGAATACATGTGGAGCAGCAATCTGCAGGCTTAGGCAATGCGTTCGTAATTCAACAATCATACGCTGCAGATTTGCGGCAACTTGCTCAGCACTTAGCTCAAAGGCTGGGTATAGGTCATTGGTGCCTAGCATCACCACCAGCCACTGTGGTTGTTGCTGAGAGACTTTTTCTAACAGCGCTTCAATCCCGCGCTGTAAGCCAAATTCAGTGGCATTTCGGTAGCTGGTGCGGCCGGGCTGACCTTCCTCAATTACCTGGAAATGGTCACCGAGTAAGTTGCCTAATACACCCGGCCAGCGTGCGTCAAGGGGAAGGCGTTGACCATTCTTAGGTGAGTAGCCCCAAGTATTGGAGTCGCCGAAGCAAAGGACTTTAATCATTATAATTTTACCAAGCTATTTTTTTACCGTGATGTATAAACCATCTTGCGTGGTTGCTGCATCGGCTAGACAAGGTCTCATCGGTGGAAACTTGGTGATTACTCTAGCCATATGAGCTTGCTAGCATATTGATCTAAATCGACTTTTTGGCATTATGTCGGATAGTTCAGAGATAAAAAAACCTGCTTATGCAGGTTTTTTTAACGTTGGTGATTCAATTTCTTAGCTTTGTTTTCGCACGAACTTTGACTTCAGCATCATGCTGCCGTGGCCATCTACTTTACAGTCGATGTCGTGGTCTGCATCCACAAAGCGCTTAATCACCGCTTTGGTGCCTACTTTTAATACTAAAGAAGAGCCTTTCACTTTTAGATCTTTAATCAAGGTTACTTTGTCGTCTTCAGCCAATAGGTTACCTACCGCGTCTTTTAATACAATGGCATCAGGGTCCACTGCTACTTCGTTTGGGTTCCACTCATGCGCGCACTCTGGGCAAATAAGTAGTGAACCATCTTGGTAAACATAGGCTGATTCACATTTAGGGCAAGGAGGGATATCGCTCATGGTAAGTTCTCTTTAGTCTTCAATTTAGGGTGGCTTTTTGAAACAGTTATACCTAAGCCAAAGTTGGCTTTAGGCGACTAGTAGCCGTATTTTGTGGGGCTATTATAGGGAAAATTGCGTCAGTCAGCTAGTTAAACAGGCCAACCAAGGTGTAGTCGTTAATGTCTGATCTGTCATATCCCTTTGAGTATTCCAATTACAATGGCTAAGTTGTCTAGTTTTGTTGCGGTTAAAAATGGGATTATTACCATAGCAGCAGGCTTAACTGTAACATCATCATTATTGGAGATTGCGATGTTCGCTACACCTGTTGGCTGGGTAGTGGCTATTGGTATTGGCTTAACCGTGGGTTACTTTGCAGCAGTTACCGGAGATGTGATAGGACGGTCACTAGCAACGGAAGCGTATGACTTGGTATTAGCTTAATCACCTCATAGAATAAACAATCATGATTAATTTAAATTCTCTCGCCTCGATAGCAATGTTCTTTATTTTTAAACTGGGAGATAGCGACGAGAGTCTTTAGAAAAATGAGTGTTCGCTATTTGGACCATAAGCTCGTGGAGCAAGGCTGCGGACCAGCAACACGGGATAAAGCTTACGGTGCTCGCATTATCACTTACGCTATAGTGATTGTAAATAAAGAGCTAAAAGCACCCCTTAGTTGATGAGCGCTTAAGCGCCATGCGCGCAGCAAAGATATAAAATTAACATGGTATTACAATTTTTCATCTCTGGTTTTGTATCTTTCAGCGGCAATTTATTATTTCATCGTTATTAATCAATTGTGGTTCTGGATATAGCCTACTAAGTAATTGTTATCGCTATTTTTTAGAAGATTAAATATTGAGTATTTAACTCGTAAAGTCTGATTTGATGAGCAATCAAGTGAAACAAAAAAGCCTCTTTAATAGAGGCTTTTTAAGGTTAAGTCATAAAAAAGTTACTTATGCCTAGCCTGTAAACAAGCCACGACTTCATCAAAACCGACTTCTTGTTTTTCTAGCAATACCAGCAAGTGATAGAGTAAATCAGAGCTTTCGTTGATCAGTTCTTCGCGATCGTTGGCCATGGCCGCTAGCGCCACTTCTACGCCTTCTTCACCGACTTTTTGGCAAATCCGTTTGGTGCCGCGAGCAAATAGGCTCGCGGTGTAGCTTTGTTCTGGGTCGGCTAATTTCCGTTCGGCCAATACCGCTTGCAGTTGGGCAATAAAGGTAAGCTTCGGCTCGCTGTGGCCGTCAAAACAGCTTTGGGTTCCTTTGTGACAGGTGGGGCCAATCGGCTCTACTGCCACCAGTAGGGTGTCTTGGTCACAGTCTAGGCTGATGCTTTTTAGCTGAAGCACATTACCCGAGGTTTCCCCCTTGGTCCACAGTCGCTGTTTGCTGCGACTAAAGAAGGTGACCTGTTTGCTTTCAAGGGTTTTTGCTAGCGCATCTGAATTCATATAGCCGAGCATCAAAACTTGACCACTGTGGTCGTTTTGTACCACGGCAGGGATCAAGCCTTCAACTTTGTCCCAATCGATTTGTTGGTTTAACTGTTCAAATTGGCTCATAGTCGAATTGCCACCTGTTGTTGTTTGAGATATTGCTTGAGTTCGCCAATATCAATAATGCTTTTATGAAATACGCTGGCGGCGAGTGCGCCATCGACGTCGGAAATTTTAAAGGCGTCTTTAAAATGCTGCATTTCGCCGGCTCCGCCAGAGGCGATTAAGGGCACATGACAAATCTCACGCACTCGGCTGAGTTGTTCTAAATCGTAACCTTGGCGCACCCCATCCTGGTTCATGACATTGAGTACAATTTCGCCAGCGCCACGAGCTTGCACTTCTTTCACCCAATCAAAGGTGTTCCAGGTGGTGGTCACGGTGCGTTTTTCATCGCCAGTAAATTGTTTCACTTGGTATTGTTGGGTTTCTTCGCAGTAGTAAGAATCGATACCGACCACGATGCACTGCACGCCAAATTTGTCGGCCAGTTTAGTAATTAAACTTGGATCGGCTAAAGCAGGGGAGTTAATCGAGATCTTGTCGGCACCGTTTTGCAAGGTGCGGTTGGCGTCTTCGATGGTTTTAATACCGCCGGCGACACAAAAGGGAATGTCGATCACTTCGGCAACACGGCTGACCCAGCTTTTATCCACCACCCGCTGATCAGAGCTGGCGGTAATATCGTAAAACACCAGTTCGTCGGCGCCTTCTTCAGCGTAACGTTTCGCCAGTGGCACGATGTCGCCAATAATTTCGTGGTTTCGAAATTTCACGCCTTTAACCACCATGCCGTCTTTGACGTCTAGGCAGGGAATTATTCGTTTAGCGAGCATTATTGCCTCCTTGCTGCCAACAAGCGATGGCTTGTTTTACGGTAAACTTGCCTTCTAACAGCGCTCGGCCAACAATCACCCCAGCAACACCCGTGTCGGTTAAGGCTGCTATGTCATCTAAGTTGCCAATGCCACCAGAACTTTGCCACTGAATATCTGGATACTGAGCACATAACTCGCGGTATAAGCTGACGTTTGAACCCTCGAGAGTACCGTCTTTAGAAATGTCGGTACATAAGACGTGTTTCAGGCCCACCGGGGCGTAAATTGCCACTAACTCTTCAATGGTCACGCCGCTGTCTTCTTGCCAGCCCGATACCGCGACCACTTTGTTGCCCTGCGCGTCGATGTTAATGTCTAGTGCTAGCACAATGTGCTCGGCGCCGTATTTTTCCATCCACTGCGCCACAACTTGTGGCTGTTTAACGGCAGTGGAGCCGATCACTACTCGTTCTGCGCCCGCATCGAGTAAGTCTTTTACGTCTTGCTCACTGCGTACACCGCCACCAATCTGAATTTTTGCGGGGGTGTTTTTAAGTAGCTGAGCGATTACGTCGAGTTGGCGAGCGCTGGTATCTTTAGCACCATCTAAGTCGACTAGGTGTAACCAATCAGCGCCTTGGCTGTGGTAGTCCGAAAACTGGGCTTGCGGGTCGTCCCCATAAATGGTTTTTTGCGCGTAATCTCCTTGGAACAAACGCACAATCTTTCCGTCGATGAGATCTAAAGCAGGAATGATCATGTTACATCTCCAAGAAGTTTTTAATTAATTGCGCACCGGCCTGACCGCTGCGCTCTGGGTGAAACTGCACACCGTAAAAGTTGTCTTTGTTTACTGCAGCAGTAAAGGCGTTACCATAATCGCACTGGGCAATGGTGGCATCGTTAACGGGCAAGGCGTAGCTGTGTACAAAGTAGAAGTAACTGCCGGCTTCAATGTCTTTAAACAGCGGATGACCAGCTTTAGGCTGAATTTGGTTCCAACCCATGTGTGGCAAGCGTTGGCCTGCGTTAGGCTTCATTAAGCTTACGGTGCCGGGTACCAGGCCTAAACAGGGAACGGGTTCCAGCGCTTCTTTAGCACCGCCTTCAATGGAGAATTCGGCCAGCATTTGCATGCCTAAACAAATCCCTAGAAGTGGCTTTTTCACTTGTTTGACTAAGTCAATCAGCTCTCGATCGGCTAAGTTTTTCATGGCTTCGGTGGCGGTACCTACACCGGGTAGAAACAGCTTGTCTGCGGCAAGAATCACCTGAGGGTCACGGCTGACCGTGACCGGAAATCCCAAGCGTTCTACGGCAAACTTTACCGATGAAAGGTTGGCACATCCGGTATCAATAATTACATTCATTGTTGTTCCTTAACCTATAAGGTGCCTTTGCTACTTGGCAATGCATCGCCAGATTTAACAATGGCCTGGCCTAGCGCCCGCCCAAATACTTTAAACAGCGCTTCAACCATGTGATGGGTATTTTTCCCGGTGGTTTCCAGATGCAGAGTACAGGCCATCGCATCACTCAGTGAGCGGAAAAAATGCGGCACCATCTCGGTAGCAAAGTCACCAATCGCGGCACGTGGAAAATCGGCTTTAAATTCCAAATGCGCTCGTCCACTTAAATCTAAGGCGCATTGGGCTAAACACTCATCCATGGGCAACACAAAACCAAAACGGCCAATCCCCCGCTTGTCGCCTAAGGCGACTTTTAAAGCCTGGCCCAGTGCGATTGCGGTGTCTTCTACGCTGTGATGATCATCGATGTGATAATCGCCGATGACCTTACAATTGAGCTGGAAGCCGGCGTGGGTGGCGATTTGATCGAGCATGTGGTCGAAGAAACCAAGGCCGGTATCAATTTGGCTGCCACCGGCATTGTCCAGGTCGACGGCAATGCTAATTTGGGTTTCTTTGGTATTGCGTTCAACGCTGGCTTTACGGCCCTGTTGGGTGAGCCGCTTTTCAATGGCGGGCCAGTTTAAGCCGTCCCGTTGATACTGCAGACCTTCCAGCCCCATATTTTCGGCCAGCTGCATATCGGTATGGCGGTCGCCAATCACGTAGGAGTTGGCAAAATCAATCACGCCGCTTTTCAGGTAGTCTTTGACCAAGCCGAGCTTGGGTTTGCGACAGCTACAGTTGTCGGCGTCAAAGTGCGGACAAACCAGTACTGCATCAAATTGGATCCCCTGCGACTCGAAAATGTCCATCATGTAGTTTTGCGCGAGGTGAAAATCAGCTTCTGGAAAGCTGTCGGTGCCTAGGCCATCCTGATTGGTCACCATGACCAAGCGATAGCCGTTGGCTTGCAACTTGAGTAATACCGGGATCACTTGAGGCTCCAGTTTTACTTTCTCTACGCTATCAACCTGCTTGTCGGTGATGGGTTCGTCGATCATGGTGCCATCGCGGTCGATGAATAAGATTTTTTGTTTTACCTGGCTCACTTAGCTTCGCTCCAATCCTTGAATCGCTTTCAGTGTAATTGACACTTCTTGCTGGTTACCAATACTCATTCGAATACAATTGTCTAAACTTGGTTTGTTGGCAAAGTCTCGCAGTACAATGCCTTGCTCGCCCAGTGCTTTAAAGATGCGGGCAGAGTCGTCAAAACGGATCAAAATGTAGTTGCCAGTGGCAGGGAAAATTTGTCTTACAATCTTCAGTCTGCTTAATTCATCCACGGCTTGACTGCGGATCGTATTCAAGGATGCTACTCGCTCGCGCATGATTTTTAGCCCATCGGTAGTCAGGGCTTTGGCTGCAATTTCGGCCACTGGGCGGGCAATAGGATAGGGTGCAATCACCTTACTCATCACTTCAATCACTTCTGCATTGGCGAGGGTAAATCCACAACGCAGGCCAGCCAAGGCAAAGGCTTTTGACAAGGTACGGGTAATCACTAAGTTGTCGAAGTCGGTCAGTAAACCCTGCACACTTTGTTCTGCGCAAAACTCAATGTAGGCTTCATCAACCACCACCAGTGCTTTATCGCGTTGTGCCTCTAACACCTTACTGAGTTTGGCGTGGTCTAACATAGAACCGGTCGGATTATTGGGGGCACATAGAAAGATGATTTTGCTGTCTATTGCCGCCAAAGCGTTATAGTCAGGGTTAAAATCACTATCTAATTCGACGGTTTTTACCTCAACCCCGATGGTTTCGGCACTCACTGAATACATGCCATAGGTTGGGCTACAAATGACTACGCTGTCTTGGTTTGGCTCACAAAAGGCCCGGATCAGCACTTCAATGGCTTCATCGGCACCGCGACTGGCCAACACTTGTGATGGCGAAACCCCGGCATAAGCGGCATAGCCGTTAATCAGCGCTGCTGGTTGAAACTCTGGGTAACGATTGAGCTGGTCACCGTCGTAGTTAAAATCACTTACCTCTGGGCTTTCGTTGGCGTTGAGCCAGACTTCACCGCTGCCACCAATGCGACGTGCACTTTGATAGGGAACCAGCGCTTGGATTTTCTTGCGGGCTAATAATGAGACTGACATATTATTGCTCCTCACCTAAACGGATAGTGACGGCGCGGCGGTGGGCATCGAGCCCCTCAGCGTCGGCAATCGGTACGACAGCGGCGCTTAAGTCTTTTAAGCCTTGTTGAGTTAATTCTTGAACAGTGAAGCGCTTCATAAAATCTAAGGTACCTAAGCTTGAATAAGTCCGGGTATAACCGTAGGTTGGCAAGGTGTGATTGGTGCCACTGGCATAGTCACCCACCGATTCTGGCGTCCACTCACCCAAGAAGATGCTGCCGGCATTTTCTAACTGGGGTAATAGCTGGCGAGCTTGCTCGGTCTGTACAATCAGGTGCTCGGGGCCATAAAGATTATTCACTTGAACCGCTTGTTGTAAATCGTCGACCACAATCGCAGTGCTGTGCGATAAGGCTTGATCGGCAATATTAGTTCGACTGAGCAAGCTAAGTTGACGTGTTAACTCTTGATTCACTGCCGCCGCTTGCGCCTCAGCTGTGGTCACTAAAATCACTTGCGAATCGGGCCCGTGCTCTGCTTGTGACAGTAAGTCGGCGGCAACAAAAGCGGGGTTCGCTTGTTCGTCAGCAATCACCAACACTTCCGAGGGGCCAGCGGGCATGTCGATGGCGGCGCCGGCGTGGTCGGTATTTACTTGTTGCTTGGCTTGAGTCACAAAGGCATTGCCGGGGCCAAAAATTTTGTCGACCTTAGCCACGCTCTCGGTGCCATAGGCCATCGCGGCAATCGCTTGCGCGCCGCCAGCTGAATAGATTTCGTCAACACCACACAGTTTGGCGGTGTATAGAATTTCTGGTGCAATCGGCGGTGGTGAGCAGAGTACTACCTTTTTACAACCAGCTATTTGGGCTGGAATGGCCAACATTAATACCGTAGAGGGCAGTGGCGCGGTGCCGCCCGGAACATACAAACCGACTTGAGCAATGGCGGCGTAGTGCATTTCGCAGCGCACCCCTGCTTGGGTTTCCAGACTAAAGCCTTGCGGCTTCTGTGCTTGGTGAAATACTTCGATATTGGCCTTCGCTTGGGCGACGGCGCTTTTAAACTCTGTACTTAAATTATCTCCAGCAGCATCGATTTGCTGCTGGCTCACACGAACTTGCGACAGCGTGGTCTTGTCAAACTTAGCGGCAAGCGCAATTAACGCTTGGTCACCTTGGCGACGCACAGTATTGATCACGTCGCTGACAATCGCGGCAGTATCTTGCGAGCTATTGACCGCTGGCCGCGATAAGACTTGTTGCTGTTGTTCGGTAGTTAAGCGATTCCAAATGACCGTTTGCATGGCTTTTATCTCAACATTTTCTCGATTGGCATGACTAAAATAGAGCTCGCTCCTAAGGCTTTTAACTTCTCCATGGTTTCCCAGAATAAATTCTCGGTACTGACCACATGGAGTGCCACCTTCTCTTCATCGCCGGCTAAGGCCAATACGGTGGGATGCTCGCTGCCTGGCAGTAGGTCAACGATTTGCTCTAGATGGGTCTTCGGTGCATGCAACATGATGTATTTGCTTTCTTTGGCTTCCATGGTGCCTTGCATGCGCAGTAATAGCTTGTCTAATAGTGTTTGGTGTTCGTCACTGAGTTTGTTTTTAGACTTAATTAGTACGGCTTGAGAGCGGTAAATCACTTCGACTTCTTTTAAGCCATTGGCTTCAAGAGTGGCACCAGTTGAGACTAAGTCACAGATGGCATCGGCGAGTCCTGCACGAGTGGCTACTTCAACAGAGCCGGCTAACATACAAGTTGAGAAGGGGACGCCTTGTTGGTCTAAGTAGCGTTTTAAGATCCCAGGGTAGCTGGTAGCGATGCGTTTATTGGCCAGGCATTGTGGGCCAGTGTAGTCAAATTCTTCAGCCACTGCGATGGAGAAACGGCAATCGCCAAAGTCTAAACGTTTTAATACTTCGCAGTCGGTAGGCTCATCTTTAGCACTACGTAGCATGGTTTCTTCTTCAAGTACGTTTTCCCCCACGATGCCAAAATCGACCACGCCATCCATGACTAAGCCCGGAATATCGTCATCACGAACCCGTAACAAGTCGACGGGCATGTTTTCAGAGTGGGCAATCAGGCGTTGTTGACGAAGGTTGATCTTCATCCCGCAGCTTCTTAATAGTGCCTGAGAATCATCGCTTAAGCGTCCGGATTTTTGGATGGCGATGCGTAGTCGTTTTTGCTCTGTCATGTTTATGTCCCTAATTATAAAACTAAAAAACCCCCGGGAGGATTACCTTCCGGGGGTTTACAATATTTTATATTCTACCACCGGAAGCTATTCATAAGCTCCCAGCAGATAACCGCCTGAAGCTTACTCTGGATGATGGTGGTGGTGATGCTTCATTTGGTTAAAAATCATGTTACGTTCCTGTCAACGTTAGTTTGCCTTTGTGGCAAATTCTGCCCATAAAGTTACCAAGCTAGCGCTAAATTGCAACCTTTTTTCCGCAGTTTTTGCTAAACAGTTCAAGTTGTGCAAAAAATAGCCGATAATTAGGTGGAGAGCGTCTATAGGAGAACGATCGTGAGCCAAGATGCGATTTTACCCATTTTGCCAAGGCCGCTGGCGAAGCCTGATGGCCAAAAGCCACCATTGCGTACCACGAAGGTGGAAAAGAAAAGCAAGTTATCGGCCCATAACGACATCCAAGTTCGGCCTAAATCCCAAGCCGTGCCAAGTCAGCATAAGAAAAAACCTGACGAGGATGAACAGCATGATATTGATCTGTTTGTTTAGAGACGGCTTAGCTACGAGTGTGATTTTTATTCAGCTCAATTCGACTTACGGCGACCTAGCGTATACGGTTTTATTGGATATTGCTTGCGGCCATGCTCTGTTATCGCGGTGTAAACGTTAAGGGATTTGGGCAGTAAAATGAGTCCGAAGCTGTCTCCTTGACTAACATTTTTGTCTCAAGGTTTGGTCTAGGGTTTGTGGGCTGGTATAGTTGCGGCGACTATTGCCTACCGGAATTTAGATTGAAACAGCACTACTTTACCAACGACGGACTGCTCTCTCAAGCCATCCCAGGGTTTTCACCTCGTCCCCAACAGCAGCAAATGGCTGAATCTGTTTCTGCAACGATTAAGCAACGCACCAGTCTGTTGGTTGAAGCGGGGACCGGCACTGGTAAAACCTACGCTTATTTAGTTCCGGCGATGGACAGCGGCAAAAAAATAGTCATCAGCACCGGAAGCAAAGCCTTACAAGACCAGCTGTTTAATAAAGACTTACCAAAAATGCAAAAGGCTTTGGCTTACGCTAAATCGGTGGCTTTATTAAAAGGACGTTCCAATTACTTGTGCATTGAACGGCTAAATAGCTTTTCGCACTACAGTAGCGGTCAAGATCGCCAAACCTTGGCCGAGTTAGTGAAAATTAAGCGCTGGGCGCAGGGCAGTGAATCTGGAGATATTGGTGATTTAGGTCCGGTTGCTGAGCGCTCCGATGTATTTCCTCTGATTACCAGCAGCAATGATAATTGTCTTGGCCGTGATTGCCCATCTTATAAAGACTGTTATTTAGTGAAGGCACGAAACCGAGCGCTAGAAGCAGATTTAGTGGTGGTGAATCATCATTTGTTTTTTGCCGATATGGTGGTAAAAGAAACCGGATTTGGTGAATTGATCCCTGAAGCCGATGCCTTTATCTTCGATGAAGCACATCAGCTGCCTGATATTGCAGCCAGCTATTTTGGTCAGCATTTTTCCAGTCGGCAGATCTTAGATTTATGCAAAGACATCGAGCTGAGCTATAAAACCGAATTGCGTGACATGGCGCAGTTGTCCAAAGCGGCTAAGAAGTTGGAACAACGCATTCGAGAGTGCCGACTAGCCTTCGAAGGCTTGCGTGATAGAGGCGAGTGGCGTCCATTGGCTAAACAAAGCCGCTTTGCTGAAATGATGCGTCATTTGCATGAAGACATGGATTTTGTTTATCAAGTGTTAAAGTTAGCGCTGTCTCGTTGTGAGCTTGCGGATAGTTGCTTTGAGCGTTTAGCGAGAATGCGTTTGTTATTTGAGAAGGTGATGGACGTCGATAAAACGGGCTATAGCTATTGGTACGAAACGTCTCGCTTACATTTTACCTTAAACATTACCCCGCTCAATATTGCTGAACGTTTTATGAATGAAGTTAAACAACGCGAAGCGGCCTGGATCTTTACCTCTGCAACGCTTGCAGTTGATGGTAACTTTGAGCATTTTCAAACTCAAATGGGCTTGAGCGATGCAGAGAGTATGTTATTGGATAGCCCCTTTGATTATCAGAAGCAGGCCTTATTATGTGTGCCTCGTTATCTTCCCGAAACCAAACAACATAATTCAGAACAGCTCATGTTAGATCAATTAGCGCCAGTGATAGAAGCTAATCAAGGTCGATGTTTCTTCTTGTGTACCAGTCATCGGATGATCCAAAAGGTTGCGACGGAGCTACGTCAGCGTACCGAATTATTGGTATTGGTGCAGGGCGAGGCTGGTAAACAAGAGTTGCTTAGCCAATTTGTCACCGATGGCCACGCGGTGTTGGTTGCCACTAGCACTTTCTGGGAAGGGGTTGACGTTCCAGGGAAGGCACTGTCTTGTGTCATTATCGATAAACTACCGTTTGCAGCTCCCGATGATCCCCTATTGAAAGCGAAAAGTGAGGATTGTCGTTTACGTGGCGGAGATCCTTTTCGTCAGGTATATTTGCCGCAAGCCGTGATAAGCCTTAAGCAAGGCGTGGGGCGATTGATACGTACCCAAGCGGATCATGGCGTGGTGATTATCTGCGATAATCGCTTGGTAAACCGTGATTATGGTGCCTTGTTTATTAGCAGCCTACCGGCTATGCCCCGAACCAGAGAACTGTCAAAAGTTTTAGAATTTGTAAAAAATAACGCTGAGGAAACATGACAGCAAATATACTCGCTTTAGATACATCGACTGAAAATTGTTCCGTCGCCTTGCAATGGCAGGGACAAATTTATAGTCAGCAAGAATACAGCCCTCGAGATCACACACAAAAGATTTTGCCTTTTGTCGAGCAAATATTAGCAGCGGCTGGCGCGAGCCTGAAACAGCTTGATGCTATTGCCTTTGGTCGTGGTCCAGGCAGTTTTACGGGAGTACGAATTGGTGTCGCTACGGCGCAGGGCTTAGCCTTTGGTGCCGATAAGCCGATGATCGCGGTCTCCACTTTACAGGCGATGGCGCAAGCCGCTTATCAGCAACATCTGTCTCAAACTTGTTATGCTGCTATTGATGCGCGTATGGGGGAAATTTATTGGGGCCAATACCAACTCAGCGATGGTTTAATGGTGTTAGCAGGAGAAGAGCAGGTGATTAAGCCTGAGTTGATGACGTCGAGCGATACACCGGGAGCCGCTGTCGGAACTGGCTGGCAAACTTATCAAACTTTATTATCGGGTCAATTTTCTGGCGCGGAGCGACTCGATTCAATACTTTACCCTTCGGCACGAGATATGCTTGTATATGCGCAGTGGGCATTTGCCAATCGCTGCCTTGTGAGTGCAGAGAAAGCCGAACCGGTTTATCTTCGCGATAAAGTCACTTGGCAGAAGCTTCCCGGTAGAGTTTAAACAAAAGGACGATGAGCGTGAAAATACAGGGCCTTGGCCAGCCCATACCGCAGCAATCGAAAACTCAGCAACGAGTCGCGGGCACCGAACTCAGTGTGGCAACGAAAGCCACTAAAGGCGTGGTACCTTGGGCGGGAATGGATGAACAAAGCGTTGAAAAACTACGTTATGAGCATGCTCAAGGCAGTGCTGATCACGCTGTGTCTCATTATCAGGATGTCGCGAATCAACTCAAACGTCAGCAAGTGAATGAGATGTTTGGCATCGATTTGTTCGCTTAGCCTAGTACATACTCGTCAGCATGTTGATTGAATCACAGTTACCAATAAGCCAACTTTGTTACCTTGAGCAAACCGCAGATAGCCCATTTTGCTTGGTGATGCTTCATGGCTGGATGGACAATGCCGCCAGTTTTATTCCTCTGCTCCAGTCGCTCCCTGATTATCATTGTATTGCTCTTGATTTCCCCGGCCATGGTCACTCACCACATCGCCAAGGTCACTATCATTTTGTTGACTATGTGGATGATCTATTTAGCGCTTTAAGCGAATTGAATTTAAACAAGCCTATTATCTTGGTGGGCCATTCTTTAGGTGCTTTGGTGGCGAGTACTTATGCTGCCGCTTTTGGGGAAGGTTTACTGGCACTGATTGCGATAGACGGGTTGGGGCCTTTGAGTTTGCCGATCTCAAATACGACGACTCATCTGGCAGACGCTATTCGTCAACGCCATCGATCGATGTCGGTCAGGGGGTTTACGGACTTAAATCAGGCGATTAGATTGCGGGCAAGAAGCAATGGTTTGAGTCGGGAAAATAGTCGGCTGTTAGTTACCAGAGCCACCAAGCAGAGCCAGGGTTTATGGTATTGGCGACATGATCCCAAGCTGAAATTGAGCTCTCCCCTGCGCTTTAGTGAGTCGCAAGCAAAACAAATTTGTCAGTCAATTCAACGACCCTGTTTGTTGATTGCGGCACAAGAACATCCTTTGCTGAGCGCCGAATTTATCCGTCAGCGACAAACTTGGTTTAGCCAATTATCTATAGTTGAATTGGTCGGCGGCCATCATTTACATATGCAAAACTCTGCGGCTTGCGCAGCATTGATGACCAACTATATTCAAACGATTGTTTGAACTGCTTCACTGTTTTCGATCTAAATTCATTTCCATATTGTTAAAATATTGTTATTCCAAGGTTGCCGTGAAACAATCGTTTGAAATTTGGCGCGTCGACTCTAATTGGCTCGTTGAGTCAGTGCATTATTAAATTCACAATAAGCCAAATTGGTAAATTATAATTAATGGAATATAAATGTTTAGGAGAGCTGCGTGGATAAGGTTTGGTTAAATCGATACCCCAAGGATGTGCCTGCAGAAATAGACTCTTCGCGTTATCAAACGCTGCTCGATGCATTTGAAGAGGGTGTCACTAGGCATGCCGATAGAGTTGCGTTTATTAATATGGGGCAGGTGCTTACCTATCGCAAGCTAGAGCAGCAATCTCGTGCTTTCGCCGCCTATTTGCAACAAGAGTTACAACTTAAACAGGGTGATCGGGTGGCCCTGATGATGCCGAATTTGTTGCAGTATCCCATTTGTTTATTCGGAGCGTTACGTGCGGGTTTGGTGGTGGTGAATGTCAACCCCCTGTATACGCCGCGTGAGCTGAAACATCAGCTCAATGATAGTGGTGCAAAAGCGATTGTGATTGTGTCTAATTTTGCCCACATCCTCGAAGAAATTGTCGATGAAACTGGCGTTGAACACGTTATTCTGAGTCGTTTAGGTGACCAGCTTTCGGCAACGAAACGAACGTTAGTTAATTTTGTGATTAAGTACGTTAAAAAAATGGTACCCAAGTATCATTTGCCGCATGCGCAATCTTTGCGCTATGTATTAGCGAAAGGTGAGCATCTGCAGTATGTTCGACCGGAGCTTTCTGCTGATGATTTAGCTTTCTTACAATATACAGGGGGCACAACAGGAGTCGCCAAAGGGGCAATGCTTTCGCATTGCAATATGGTCTCAAACTTGTTGCAGGCTTTGGCTATTGTTGGCCCTTGTCTGCGAGAAGGAAAGGAAGTGGTGGTAACAGCTTTGCCGCTATACCATATCTTTGCGTTAACCGCTAACTGTATGGTTTTTTTCGCGCTGGGTTGTCAAAATCTTTTGATTACTAATCCACGAGATATCCCTACCTTTGTGAAGGAACTGGCAAAAGTGCCGTTCACCGCAATTACAGGAGTGAATACTTTATTCAATGCTTTATTGAATGATCCCAACTTTGCTCAGTTGGATTTTTCTCGGCTCAGATTATCTTTAGGCGGTGGGATGTCGGTACAGCGTGCAGTGGCTGAACGTTGGCAAAATGTCACTGGTTCTCGTCTTATAGAAGGTTATGGATTAACAGAGTGTGCGCCGTTGGTGACGGTTTGTCCTTACGATTTAGAGGCCTATAACGGCAGTATTGGTTTACCTGCGCCATCTACCGATATTAAGTTGGTGAATGATGCGGGAGAAGAAGTTGCCGAAGGAGAGTCTGGGGAGATTTTAGTGAAGGGCCCGCAGGTAATGGGAGGCTATTGGCAGCGCCCAGAGGCGACCGCAGAGGCCATGCCCGGAGGCTGGTTTGCCACCGGCGATATTGCGACCATCGATCAACAGGGTTTTTTACATATTGTGGATCGGAAAAAAGATATGATTTTAGTTTCAGGATTTAATGTTTTCCCGAACGAAATTGAAGCAGTGATTGCTGGCAATCAGAAAGTTCTCGAAGTGGCTGCGGTGGGCGTACCAAACGAGGTGTGTGGCGAAGTCGTGAAGGTTTTCATTGTTAAAAAAGATGATTCACTAACCGAAAAACAAGTGTTGTCTCATTGTCGAGAGTTGTTAACGGGCTACAAAGTTCCTAAGTTAATTGAGTTTCGTGATGAATTACCGAAAACAAATGTCGGTAAGATCTTACGTCGAGCCTTGCGTGCCGAGGCATAAACCGTAAAATGAAGGCTAATTAGATGTTTTCCCTTAGGACGCCGCAATTTTGGCAGACGCAAACTTTGAAATGATCGATACAGAGGCGCAACTTGCGCCTCTGTTAGCTTATTTAAATCAACAGCCCCCTCTGACACTGGCCCTCGATACTGAATTTGTTCGAACTAGGACCTACTACGCACATTTGGGTTTACTACAGATTTATGATGGTGTGACTTGTTATCTCATCGACCCGCTTAGTTTAGATATGCAGCCCTTATGGCAGGCGCTAGCCAAGCATCATTGGGTTTTGCATGCCTTTAGTGAAGATTTAGAGATCATTCAGCGGCTTAGTGGCCAGTTTGGACTGTCGGTGTTTGATACTCAGGTGGGGGCGGCGTTCCTCGGTCATGGGATCAGCTTAGGCTATCAGCGGTTTATTGATACCGAGTTAGGCATTCAATTGGATAAAGGAGAGTCGCGCACCGATTGGCTTGCGCGGCCGTTGCGAGCCTCTCAATTAGATTATGCGGCTTTAGACGTTATTTATTTATTGCCAGCGTACCTTAAGATTAAGCAACAGCTGGAACAACTGGATCGTTATGACGCGGCTTTAGAGGAAAGTGCTCGCTTAGCTGCCCAAAAACAACAAGCGAATAAATCGGAAGATGCTTATAAAGAGATCAAGAATGCTTGGAAGTTGAATCCTCAACAACTTGCAGTACTTAAAGTTTTGAGTGATTGGAGAATGAAACAAGCGATGAGTCGCGATTTAGCCATTAATAACGTGGTGCATGGCGATAATTTATGGGCTTTAGCCCGTTATCAGCCAAGCAATATGGAACAATTACAACAACTTAATTTACCTGCACAAGAGTTGCGGATCCATGGACATCGTTTATTGAAGTTAGTGCATCAAGCAAAGCAGCTTACGGCCAGTGATTATCCTCAAGCGATCAAGCGTATTGTTGACTATCCAGATTACAAGCAAAAGATCCAAGCACTGAAATTGGTTGTGACCAAAGTGGCAGAGGAGTCAGGTTTGCCTGAGGATGTATTGGCCAGCAAAAAAGTATTAAATCAGTATCTAGCTTGGTTATGGAAGATGCAACCGTCAGCTACAAAGTTACCTTTGTTGCTGACGGGATGGCGCCAACCGCTATTTGCTAGTCACGTTGCTCAGGAAGCGTGATGTTAAGCTCTAATACGCTGATGTCATCGCTCTTATTATCAAGACTGACTTGGACCTGATCGGACTCGATGGCCACGTATTTTTTTATCACTTCGATGATATCTTGTTTCATCGCTGGCAAGTAATCGGGGCCACTGCGTTGGCCACGTTCATGGGCGACAATGATTTGCAGTCGTTCTTTGGCGGTTTGCGCCGTTTTAGACTGTTTTGAGGTTCGAAAGTAGTCTAAAAGAGACATTGTTATCCTCCAAATAAACGGCTAAATAAGCCTTTCTTCTGTTCTTCTAGGAAACGAAAGTCGACAGTTTCGCCAATTAGTCTGGCCACTGCATCTGAGTAGGCCAGACCTGCGTCACTTTGGGTATCAAGGATCACTGGCTCACCAGAGTTTGATGCCTTGAGAACCGCAGGCGATTCGGGTATGACTCCCAATAAGGGGATCGCCAATATGTCTTGCACATCTTCAACACTAAGCATGTCACCTCGATTCACGCGTTCTGGATGGTAGCGGGTGAGTAGCAAATGTTCTTTCACTGGCTCTTTACCTTGTTCTGCTCGTTGTGATTTACTAGCAAGCATGCCAAGGATCCGATCGGAATCGCGTACCGATGAAACTTCTGGATTGGTGGTGACAATCGCTTCATCAGCAAAGTACAGAGCCATAATCGCCCCAGTTTCGATCCCTGCAGGGGAATCACAGACTATGTAATCAAAATCTTGGGTGGCTAAATCTTCTAATACCTTCTGAACGCCTTCTTTAGTGAGCGCGTCTTTATCACGAGTCTGCGATGCTGGTAAAATAAATAGATTTTCGGTGCGTTTATCTTTAATCAATGATTGACTGAGGTTCGCTTCGCCTTTGATCACGTTCACGAAGTCGTATACGACTCGTCGTTCACATCCCATAATAAGATCAAGATTACGTAAACCGATGTCGAAATCGATGATTACAGTTTTAAAACCTTTGATGGCGAGACCTGTTCCAATTGCGGCGCTGGAAGTTGTTTTCCCAACGCCACCCTTCCCGGAGGTCACGACGATAATTTTAGCCATTATCTTTCCTTTATAAATTGCTTAATTCAGCTAAGCCAAATTATTAAATACGATTTGCTGATTTTCTATTTGAATGCACTGGGGCAAGTTCGCGTGCTCTCCAATTTGTTCATGCAGCATATAAGTGCCTGCAATAGAAATTAGTTCAGCTTGTAAATTTTGACAGAATATTTTGCTATCTTTTCGACCACTGGCGCCAGCGATGGCTCTTCCACGGAGAGCGCCATAAATATGAATGTTGCCATCGGCAATTACTTCTGCGCCATTACCCACTGAGCCAATAATAACTAAATCTGTGTTTTGTGCGTAAATTTGTTGCCCTGAGCGGATTTGACCTCGGACGACTTTGCAAGGGGGCGTTGGAGCTTGGGTGACGATTTCAGCAGGTGGTTCCTGCTTCGGCTCTGGTTTCGCCGCAACTTGCTGTCCACCGCTAGTCATCACAGCTAAACCTGCGGCTCGAGCTGCAATCTTTTGCTCGTTATGACTACAGCCAGTGACGCCAACTAAGACAAAATCTTGAGTTTCAACAACTTCTTTCAACTGTAAGAAGTCAAAATTTGTTTCGACTTCACTCACATTGACAACGATAGGCGCACAATTAAAAAACTGAGGGGCCTGTGCGACCTTCTCCATCAGCTTATTATTTAACGACTCTAAATCATTTTTTCCGAGGTAAACAACAGAAAGGGTGAAGTTTGTCCCTTTAAATTCTATTTCCTGTCCGGACATGAACAGCAGATTCCTTTTTACATTTGTATTGTAGCGATGACGCCACACTAAATATTCTGATATAGTCAGGGTTTTAGCATAACCCGATCAACCCCTAGGATACTAACATTTTCATGTTCTGTGCAGTCTATAAAAGTCTCAAAAAACAGCAAACTTATCTTTATATTGAGAAGAAGGACGATTTTTCTAAAGTTCCCGATTCATTGGTGGCTTTAATGGGGGCTAAAGAGTTAGTCATGTTGGTTCCCAAACGACCCACTAAGGACTTTTCCTGCGTGAGTATTGAGTCGCTAGAGCTGGCTTTTAAAGAACCGGGTTACTATTTACAACTTCCCCCGCCTCCTGAGAATTATCTTAAGCAGCACTTAGCTGCACAAGCCAAGGCCAAGTTATCCAAGAAGGAAAGTGAGTGAAAAAATTTTTAGCAAGTTTGTTATTCTCTGTGGCCTTTTCTGCTCAGGCTGACCCTGGCTTCGACGCTTATGTTGAACAATTGAAAATAGATGCGGCTGAAAGGGGGATCTCTCAAGCAACCATTGAGGCGGCGTTTGATGGCGTTAAGTTTTACCCGCGTGCAGTGAAGGCCGATAAGCAACAACCCGAGTTTAAGTTAACCTTAGACACTTATTTGCCTAGAGCAATACCGAGTTGGAAGGTACAACAAGCGAGAGCCCTCTACAAAAAGCATTACCCTTTGCTCAAACAGTTGGAAAAAAAGTATGCGGTTCAGCCGCGCTTTATAGTGGCTTTGTGGGGGGTAGAGTCTAATTTTGGTAAGTTTACTGGTAACTATAATGTGGTTTCGGCTTTAGCCACTATGTCCTATGAAGGTCGCCGTGAAGCTTTCTTTAAAAAAGAATTGATGCATGCTTTGGACATTTTGCAGCAAGGGCACATCAGCGCTGCGAAGATGAAAGGTTCTTGGGCAGGAGCAATGGGCCAGGTGCAATTTATGCCGAGTTCATTTGTACACTATGCGCAAGACTTCGATGGCGATGGTCATAAGGATATTTGGAATAATACTGCCGATGCCTTAGCTTCCGCAGCAAATTATTTAGCTCAAAGTGGTTGGCATCATGATTTAACTTGGGGACGTCAGGTACAGTTACCGAAAGGCTTTGATTCTAAATATAGTGGCCTCGCGACCAAAAAGAGTTTGAGTGAATGGCAGGCTTTAGGGGTACGCCGTTATGATGGCGCCGATCTACCGATACGAGACATCCAAGCGTCAATTGTTCAGCCAGATGATGCCCACGGCCGAGCTTATTTGGCTTACGCTAATTATGAAGTACTGATGAAGTGGAATCGCTCACACTATTTCGTGGCGGCTGTCGGTACTTTAGCCGATCGTATTTCTTATCCTCCGGTGTTTTAATATGTATCAACATATAGATGAACAAGGACGAGTTTTGCCCCTGGCGGCGAATAAAGCCGTTTGTGTCGGGCAAAACTACTTGGCTCACATGCGAGAAATGGGTGGCCAGCCGGTGAAACAAGCGCTGTTTTTTATTAAGCCAAATAGTGCCTTTGTCAACTTAACCGAGCACTTAGTCATTGCTGGCCTAAGTGGTGCTGTGCACTATGAGCTAGAGCTGGCATTGTTAATTAGTAAACCATTAAAGAATGCTAAACCAGAGCAGCTTGATGCCGCGGTTTGGGGTTATGCTGCAGCGTTAGATCTAACCTTACGTGACCAGCAGGCCGAGTTGAAAAAGCAAGGGCATCCGTGGGAGCGGGCAAAAGCGTTTGATGGCAGTTGTGTACTTAGCTACTTTAAGCCAATAAATGGTTTAAATGAGTTAGCAGACGTGGCTTTGAGCTTTGAGCAGAATGGTCAGGTTAAGCAGCAAGGTTCAACCGGACAAATGATCCGTGACATGTCTAGTTTACTTTGCGAAGCCTCTAGTTGTTTTACCTTACAACCAGGTGACGTTTTGTTAACCGGCACGCCTGCTGGTGTTGGGCCATTAAATCAGGCTGATAATTTAGTGATAAAGGTGGCGGGAATTTCTGCCACAACAGAGGTTGTTTTAAGTGAGTGATGTTCGGTTTTGGGAAACAAAAACGTTGGCGCAGATGTCTGCCCAAGAGTGGGAGTCTTTGTGTGATGGCTGTGGTAAATGTTGTTTATCTAAATTAATTGATGAAGACACCGATGAGTTATATTTTACTAATATTGCTTGTGTCTTATTAAATAGTAAAAGTTGCCAATGTAGCGATTATCAGCATCGTTTTGCCAAGGTTCCTGATTGTGTGAAAATCACTCTCGATGATATCGAGGTGTTTCACTGGTTGCCCCCTAGCTGCGCTTACAAACGTTTGATCGAAGGTAAGAGTTTGCCTGCTTGGCATCCTCTTCTTCATGCAGGTAAGCATTCTGAAATGCATAAACGCGGTGCTTCGGTACGTGGCAAGGTGGTATGTGAGACCCAATTAAACGGCCCTTCACAAAACTATATTGTTCGTTGGCCAATTGACGAATGTGAATAATGATTGGTTTTTATTGTGAAAAAAGCCGATTGCTTAAGTTATCGGCTTTTTTGAATTGAACTAATAGTGACATCGTTTGGAGCCCGTCTATGCGGGTTTAGTTGGTTTTCTGATGGTTATTTTTTCCGCCATTGTAGGACAAAAAACACAATACCCAAGGCGAGGAAACCAGCAAAGATAGCAATTAGCCACTGGGGCATCGACCAGCCTAAAAACATCCAAGCGATCTCATCACAGTATCCGATTGGATTAAACATCCAAGGGAACCACTGATCTAATTTAAACCAATCAGGGAAATTGGCAAAAAAGTCACAGGTGGCAAATGGACTCGGATTCATTTGGTAATCAGTGTGAGTGAGTGCCAATTGTAAGCCCCAAGCGGCACTGGCGATCCAAAGTGCAAATCCGGTCAGGCGGAACAATAAATAATTGGGAGCGATACAGGTAAATAAGCCTGCTAGAGTTAAACCAAGCATTGCTACTCGCTCATAAACACACATTACGCAGGGATCTAACTTCATAACGTGTTGAAAATAGAGGGCGCAAAACTCTAGTGATAAGCCGCCAATAAAAAGCAATAACCAAGGCCCGCGTTGATAGGGCATTTGGTTTAGAAAGCTGAACATAAACAATTAGCTCCAGTTACAAAAAGGCGACGCAAGCATCGCCGTTTTTCAGTTTAATGTCCAGTAGTAACAGCCGATACCGCGCTTGCAACATGATGGCTAATCCAGCCTAGTTCATAGAAATATTGAGTCATGGGAACAAGTGCAAACTCAACCGATAACAAACCGATGCCAGCTAAAACAATCGTGTAGGGCAGGGCCATCCATACCATACGCCCATAAGACAAACGCAGTAAAGGCGCTAACGACGAGGTGAGTAAGAATAAAAAGGCAGCCTGACCGTTCGGGGTCGCAACAGAAGGGAGATTGGTGCCGGTATTAATGGCGACCGCTAACATATCAAATTGGTCGCGAGTTATTTCACCCGCTAGCCAAGCAGATTTTACTTCGTTGATATAAACGGTGCCTACAAATACGTTGTCACTGACCATCGACAACAAGCCATTTGCAATGTAGAACGCAACCAGTTGTCCCTCATTCTCAATGGAAAGCACCCAATGAATGATGGGTTTAAATAGATCTAAGTCGATGATGACAGCAACAATCGAAAAGAATACCGCGAGTAATGCAGTAAAGGGGAGGGCTTCTTCAAAGGCCTTACCCAATTGATGTTCTTCAATGATACCGCTGAATGCAGTGGCGAGAATAATTACTGACAAACCGATTAAACCAACGGCGGCCAAATGTAGCGCTAAACCAAGGATTAACCATACCGCAATCACAGCTTGAATGATTAATTTAGCTCGATCACGGTTATTGCGTCGCTCGTCTTCATATTGATCATAGTCTTCAAGGATGTGTCGTACGTTGTCTGGCAAAGTATGGCCGTAACCAAATTTGTGGGTTTTTTCTAATAAAAAGCAGGTTAGTAAGCCAAAGGCCAATACAGGCATCGAAACCGGGGCCATACGTAAGAAAAACTCGAGGAATTGCCAGCTGGATTGATCGGCAATAATCAAGTTTTGTGGTTCACCAACCATGGTGCATACGCCACCAAGAGCGGTCCCAACACCGGCATGCATCATTAAGCTACGTAAGAATGCGCGAAACCCTTCTAAGTCATCACCACTTAGATCATCGCTGGTGTGGTCGTGATTTTGGTTAAAATCTTTTCCAGAGGCAACTTTGTGATAAATGCTGTAAAAGCCAATCGCTACGCTAATTACTACGGCTATCACCGTGAGCGCATCTAAAAAGGCGGAAAGAAACGCACCTGCAATACAGAAGGCTAAAGACAAAATGGCTTTATCTTTAATCTTTATGAGTAGCTTGGTAAACACGAATAGCAATAATTGCTTCATGAAGAAAATGCCTGCGACCATAAATATAAGTAGCAGAACCACTTCAAAATTCCCCACTAGCTCATGCTTCACTGTTTCTGCTGAAGTCATTCCAATGGCAACCGCTTCGATTGCGAGTAAACCACCCGGTTGCAGTGGGTAGCATTTTAAGGCCATGGCTAAGGTGAAAATGAATTCTGTGACTAACAGCCAACCAGCGATAAAGGGATTTATATAGAAGACGATGGGATTGATAATAAGAAATAAAACGATGGCTTTTTTATACCATATAGGAGCATTACCAAGAAAGTTCTTAGCAAATGCTTCTGAAAGACTAATGTTCATCCTGAATTCTCTTTGTTGATCAAACGGCAGGTGGGATTCTAGTGAAGAAACCCGTAGGGATTGTATGTGAATTACTCAATTTTTGGTAGGCATTAGTAAACTAAACCTTGAATTTATTGAATAATTTAGTAATAAAATAGCTTGACTCTAGGCAAAGAGGTTGGAGCTCAAACCACTTGCTTTTGCTTTGGTTAATGGTTTGTTATTATCAGCATAATAAAATGAAAATAGACTGAGTAATTGATGGTAATTAAAGCAAAAAGTCCAGCGGGATTCGCTGAACAATATATTATTGAATCTATCTGGAATAACCGTTTTGCGCCTGGCACAATCTTGCCTGCTGAAAGAGAATTATCGGAGCTAATTGGCGTTACCCGTACCACCTTGCGGGAAGTATTACAACGTTTGGCCCGAGATGGTTGGTTAACGATTCAGCATGGTAAACCAACTAAGGTTAATAATTTTTGGGAGACAGCCGGATTAAGTATACTCGAAACATTAGCGCGTTTAGATCATGAAGGGGTTCCTGAGCTCTTTGAACAACTGTTGTCCGCTCGAACCAATATTAGCGTTATTTTTATCCGCGGTGCGCTGAAGAATAATCCTCAAAAAAGTAAACAGTTGATCGAGCAGTACCAGACTTTAGCCCAAAGCGGCGAAGCTTATGCTGAATTTGATTATCAAGTGTTACATGGTTTGGCCTTTGCTTCCGGAAATCCTCTGTATGCGCTGATCCTTAACGGTTTTAGAGGGATGTATCAGAGTGTTGGAAAATACTACTTTGATGATCCAGAATCACGAGTTTTAGTGGACACATTTTATCAAGACTTAATTGGCTTGGCTGAATCAGGGGAGCATGATAAGGCCTTGCAGGTAGTTCGTAATTACGGGCTTGCGAGTAGCGAAGTTTGGAAACGGCTACGTGATGGTATGCCGAGCAATATCATGGAAGTTGATTAGCGTTAGTATGCTTGGGATAAAATTAGGCTCCGCAATGCGGTCGGAGCCTAGCTTTTTAAGCTATTTTTCTTTCTAAATAGTCGATAATGTCATTCGATTCATATAGCCATTTAACTTGTTCTCCTTGTGCAATGCGTAAACAAGGCACTTTTCTTGAGCCACCTTGGCTGACCAGCTCTTCCAAGTATTCAGGTTGTGCTTTAATGTCTCGTAAATCGATATAAATACCATTTCGTTTCATGGCTCTTCTCACTTTGACACAAAAAGGGCAAGCCGGCAGTTGATATAGCTGTAAACCCTTTAGTTTTTGGTCGATAAGGGCCTGCGTTGCAGCATCGCGTTCTACCGATTTTGGTGAAAAAATCGCATTTAATAACAAGATCACCCGCCCTAATAGCCAACGAATCGCTTTCATTTAATTACTCTCTATAACAATTTGCGGCAGAGTGTAACATAAAATGGATTGGCTTGAATGCTTGCTACTGATAGAAAATGGTGAGTAATCCCAAACTCAAAAATAGTAGCGAAGTGAGGCGGTGAATTAGTTTCAATGGTAATTTTTCTACACCAAGCTTACCGATTAATACCACCGGAATATTGGCAATGCACATACCAATAGTGGTCCCTAGGATCACTAAGCTTAATGAATCGTATTTGGCGGCCAAAATCACGGTCGCTACTTGAGTCTTATCACCAATTTCTGCGATGAAAAATAACACGAGTGAGGCGAGGAAAGGGCCATACTTGAGCAAAACACTCTCTTGATCTTCGATTTTGTCAGGGATCAGCACCCATAAAGCCATCGCAATAAATGATAGCCCGACAAGCCAGCGTAACACTTCAGGCTGTAACCATTGTTGGAGGGCTGAGCCCAACCAAGCTGCGAGCGCATGATTAAACACCGTTGCAATGATAATTCCGGCGATAATCGGCAAAGGTTTACGAAATTTGCAGGCTAACAGTAGGGCTAAAAGTTGGGTTTTATCACCAATTTCAGCGATTGCGACCGCGGTGATGGAGGTGAACAGGGCTTCCATTTAATTCTCGTTAAGAGGTGGGTAAATAAACCAATGCACAACAGTAGCGCCCACCTCTTAGAATGTGCTGTTGTGCAGTTGGTCTTGCCAGGCCATTAATGGCTGCATTTACCATAGTGATTTTGCACTAAGTATGTTGATAAATGCCTTATTGCTAAACAGCTATAAGCGGCTACTCCCCAAAAGTTCCGAGAATATAGCGAAATAGACGTTGGTATACAAGGCCTTAACCGCCAATTCGCTTGGTTTTATAGTCTCGTTGCTTTAACCAAGCTTCTAACTTGTCCCGTTGATCACCTTGGATTTCAATGATGTAGTCCTTTACGCTACCACCAACTCCACAATGTTTCTTCATGTCTTTACAAAGTGCTTTTAATGCCGATTGCTCGAGACCAAAGTCGCTTAGACAAGTCACGCCTTTGCCTTTACGGCCTTTCGTTTCGCGTCGTAGTTTTATAAAACCATCGCTTGGAGGGATCTGTTCGACTTCAGTCTCAGGCTCAATGCGGCCTTGATCTGTAGAATAAACCAGTTGTGATAATTGATCTTTAAACGACATTTTTAGCTACCATTAGAATGAATAGCAAAATGGTAGCCTATTTCGCTAAGAGCTTTCAAAAAAATAATCTAAAAATTTCATCGTGACATAAAACAACATTTGACATGGATCAATGTTGCGAGTTACATAGTGGCGCACAATCAATTAAATGCTAATCATTGTTATTTAGAATTATTTTCGGAGCAACTATGTCATTGGATGAAATTGTAACTGGCCAGCAAGCTCTGATATTGAGTTTGCAAAGCTTAAACAGGATTAACCGAAAAAAATTTATGTCTTTGGGAATCATGCCTAACACCATATTAACGGTTGTTCGTCGAGCACCCTTAGGTGACCCCATTCAGGTGACTGCACCAGGGATTAATCTGGCTTTAAGTGCTCAGCAAGCAAAATCGATAGAGGTACAATCATTATGAGTGGGCATCTAATCGCAACGGTCGGTAATCCAAATAGTGGTAAGAGTACTTTGTTTAATGCTTTAACCGGCAGCAAACAAAGGGTCGGGAATTTCAGTGGTATTACCGTCGACAAAAAGTCTGGTTTTATATCACAAGACGGCTGGCAAGCTGAAGTCGTTGATTTACCAGGGGTCTACAACATCGACCCGCAACTCGATAATAGCTCGCTAGATGAAAAAATTGCTTGTGAATATTTACAAACTGAAGCGCTTGATTTAGTTATTAATGTCGTCGATGCAAGTGCCGTAGAACGTAGTTTGTACTTGAGTATTCAATTAAAAGAACTGGGTTTACCAGTGGTATTAGTGCTGAATAAAATGGACACCGCAAAAGCGAAACTTTTAAAGATTAAAGTGCAGCAGTTTAGCGAGCGTTTTCAGGTTCCGTTAGTTTGTTTAGCCGCAACCAATAACAAACAAGTCGCAAAATTTAAGCAAGAGCTACCAGCTCTAATGCGTGAAGCTCAGCAAACTGAGGCTTTACAGTTGGTTTATTCTGAAGAGCTTGAACAATTTGTGAGTGATTGGCAAGGTAAATTGGGCCTTTCCCGTGGTCAAGCAATTCGACTGTTAGAACAAGATCCCTTGCAGCTTGAGCCGCTTGACGCTGAGCAGCAACAGCAAGTACAACTGGCTATCGCAAGCTTAGCCGATGTTGATATCGATTTGGCCTTGGCTGGTAGCCGCTATAACCTTATTTATGAGTTAACTCAGTCATCAATTACCAAGAAAGGGGAGTTGAGACGAGATTATTCGATGTATATTGATCGGGTGTTGCTTAATCGCTGGATCGGTATTCCTGCGTTTTTAGTGGTGATGTATTGCATGTTTATGTTTGCCATCAACGGAGGTGCAGTCTTCATCGATTTCTTTGATATTACCGCTGGGACTATTTTTGTTGACGGGGTGAGTGAATTACTTGCGAGTCTGGGAGCTCCGCAGTGGCTTACCGTGGTGCTAGCAAATGGTGTTGGTGTGGGGATCCAAACGGTCGCTACATTTATTCCGGTGATTGCCTGTTTGTACTTATTCTTAGCCTTATTGGAAAGTTCCGGTTATCTGGCTCGCGCTGCATTTGTGGTGGATCGGGCTATGCAAACCATAGGCTTACCAGGCAAGGCGTTTGTGCCGATGTTGATGGGTTTTGGTTGTACTGTTCCGGCAATCATGGCTACTCGTGTTTTAGAGAAGCATCGTGAACGGGTATTAACTTCAGCAATGAGTCCTTTCATGTCTTGCGGTGCTCGCTTACCGGTTTATGCCTTATTTGTGGCAGCTTTCTTTCCAGAGCAAGGTCAGAATATGGTGTTTGCACTGTATATGGTTGGGATCCTTGCCGCAATTGCGACGGGTCTATTGCTCAAGCATACCTTATTGCCAGGCAGCGCCCAAGAATCTGTTCTTGAGCTACCCGATTATCAGTTGCCAACCGCTTTTGGTGTGATGTTATTGACTTGGCAAAAAGTCAGAGGTTTTATTGTTGGTGCAGGTAAAACGATTGTGTTGGTGGTCGCGATATTAAGTGTGCTTAACCATATTGGTACTGGCGGTGAGTTAGATGCTGAAGGCAAAGAAAACTCGTTATTAAGTCGTGCTAGTCAGTTTGTGACACCTGTTTTTACCCCCATGGGGATTGAAAAAGACAACTGGCCAGCAACCGTTGGTATTGTGACGGGTTTATTCGCTAAGGAAGCCGTTATTGGTAGTCTCAATAGCCTATATTCTCAAGAAGGTGAAGCGGAAGAAGAGTGGACTTACTTAGGTCGTTTTCAGGATGCGGGACAAACTATTATCGATAATTTTAATGGTTTGAACTATAGCGACCCTCTGGGGATTGCTATCGATCAGGCGGACGATTTAGCTGGTGCCGCTGAAATGAATGGGGTGAACTTGACCACCATGTCGCAGTTAGAAAAGAACTTTACCGCGGAGTCTGCCGTCGCCTTCATGTTGTTTATTTTATTGTACATGCCCTGTGCTGCGGCGATGGGCGCTTTAGTGAAGGAGCTTGGGTCAAAATGGGCTCGCTTGATAGCGGTATGGTCCACCTTGTTGGCTTATAGCATTTCGACTATTTACTACCAGTTGGCTACATGGCAACAAGCACCGATATCTGCCAGCATATTATTGTTAGCAATGGTGATGATGTTAGCACTCTGGGTGGTATTTTTAAAACGTCAGAAGGTTGAGCATTTTGATATTACACAAGCTTAAAGAGTACATTCAGCAAAATCCTGGCTTAATGTTAAGTCAGTTGGCGAAACATTTCTCACTGAGTGAAGATGCAACGTTGGCGATGTTGCAACCCTGGGTTAAACGACATCGCATAAAATTGGTAAAACTGGCGGCGTGTTCAAGGGGCTGTGGTTGTGGTGCCAATGAAGCGCAGTGGCAATTGTATTGGCAGAGTGAGCAACAGATAGGCATTACTTGCTAATTTGAGGGGGGCTGCACGTTTGCAGAGCTCATTTTAGAGTAAGCATCACTACGCATCAAAAGGATTGTGCTTGCACAATCCTTTTGTTTTCCGGTTTCGATTATTTTGTCTGTTGCTGTGATGCTAGATATAACGCAACAAAATCGCTTATCGCCATTGCTTCACCAAACATTTGTCCTTGGCCGTACTCAACCTTTAGATCTCGTAGAGCTTCGGCTTGGATTTCATTCTCTATCCCTTCAGCCACGATTTTGAGTTTGGATTGACGCGCAATATCTACAATATGCGGAATGAGGCTAGAACGCACCGTTCCATTGGCTAACTCACATACAAAGCTTTTATCTATTTTGAGGTAGTGGCAGCGAAAATGCTTCAGTTGCTTGAGGTTAGAGTATCCAGTGCCAAAGTCATCAATAGCTACTTCGAAACCTTGTTGAATAATCAGATTGATATTACGTCGTGCATTTAATCCGTCGAGTTGCAGGTCTTCGGTGATTTCAAGGGTGATATTGCCTGAAAATTGTTCAAGCTCTGGTTGTTGGCGTAATTCTGCAATTCTGTTGGTTTCAACATCCAAGGGAAAGATATTAAAACTGATTTTAGTTGACGCTTGCATCGCCTGGCTTGCTTGTAGTTCTGTTAGTGCGCCTTTGATGATGTGTAGAGTAAAAGGCCAAGTCATACGTAGTTTAGGCAACAATGGAATAAATTCTTCGGGAGTAAGGCTTCCATGGGGATCGGTAAATCTGGCTAATACCTCACCACCAATGATTTGTTGTGTTTTCAAATCAACCAAGGGTTGGATTTGATAGTAAAAATAGCCTTTCTTAAGCCCCCTACGGAGTCGGGCATTCACACTAAGGTGGCGTTTTATTAGTGTTACTGCCAGCATGCTGCTGATGACGCCAACAGTGACACTCAGCAATAAGCTTAATAGTAAGAAAGTTAGTCTGTTTTTCACCAACGAAGAATTATAAAGCTTTAACGCGATACAAAATTGATAAGTGCTGTTACATTGATGAAAATAATGGTAACTGAGGGTAACTTCACTGTCGTTGTCTCTCCCCACCTGACGAAATAGCTCTGGTGTACCACTTATATGTCGGTATTGTCCTTTAAAACCACTGACCATTTCCCAGTAATTATCACCATAATCAAGGTTAGCAAAAGTTGTATTGGCAATAACGACATTGAATTGGCCCTTCTTCATGATCAAGCCAGAGTTGAGCCTATTTAAGGCAATGAGTTTTTGATTTAGCCAAACATCCAGCCCTTGTTTACTGGTGAAGTCTGGTGGAATGACAACAATAGGCTCTGTTAAGGGCCCCCCAATACTAGTGCAGAGCAATTTATCTTCTTGAAGTACTCCAATATCTTTAATGAAATTACTGAGGAAAACTATTTGCCTGATTTTTATCAGCAGGTCTTTTCCGCAATCATGGTGTTCTAAGCTATTGAGCGTCTCTAGAGTTTGCAGTGATTCGTAGATCACCGCCTGAGCCAGTCCGAGTGATTCGTTGGCGTAATATTGCTGGCTTTTGCTAATGTCTTTCGAGAGTAAAAAAAGGGAAATGAACATGGCCAGCGTTCCCATGAGGATCCCACTGGCGGTGACGACAACTCGTTGCTTTATTTCTTGCACTAATTTCAATCTCTGCGGATGGTTGCGGATATTAAAACATGAAATTAGTGGTAAAACCTAAGGCTAAAAGTGTTTACTGTGTTTTTGTGAGGCGAATTACTTGATAGTGACCTGAGCGCGTTGAGTTGCGCGCTGTCAGCAATATCAGTTTGATGTGAACCAAATTATTGCTCAGCTGAGTTGGGCTTTCTCATTTATCAGCCGGATCAGCAGGCTGCCGTCGAGTAGGGCACGCTTAATTAAGGCTAAACCTCCCATCGTAGGATTGTTTTGAAAATGAGCCATTTCAATCGGCAGGTCTTTGGCAAAAGATTTCAGCGCTTGATGTTGAATACACTGGTTAATGGTCGACAGTAAAATGTCTTTGGCGATCATGATTTCGCCAGCCAATATTATCTTTTCAGGATGAAACAGGTTGATGGTCAAAGCAATACTATTACCCAGCATTTTACCCACTCTTCGTAGTACTTGATGGCATAACATATCGCCTTGATTGGCGGCTAAGCAGATATCTTCTATGCCAAAATTGTTTTCTAAGATCGACGGACAGCCTTGGTCGATTAAGGTTTTGACTCGCTGAACGATGGCCGTATTTGAGACGATGGTTTCTAAACAACCAACGTTGCCGCATTGGCACTTATCACCAAGGGGATCCATTTGAATATGGCCGATTTCCCCAACGTCACGATGTTGGCTCATAAAAACCTTTCCATCGACAATAATGCCTGCGCTGGTACCACTATGAGCGCTGATCAGGATTGAATCGAGACAATCGCGGGTAGCTCCAAAATAGTGTTCAGCGAGCGCCATGGCCCGGGTATCGTTGCCGATGTAGGCTGGTAGTTTAAAGCGCTGCTCAATTAAGTTTGCGAGTGGACATTCACGCAACTGGTAATGTGGTGTGTAAACCACAATACCTTCGCCAGGATTGACCAAGCCCGACAACGTAACCGCGATAGCAATTAATTGCTGGTTTGGATTAAGCCGTTGTTCAATAAATTGTTCTATATTACCTAATAACCGAGCGACCAGAGGGGTTTGCTCCACTTCACTTAAATACAATTTGCTATGCGCATGTTGAATGCCACTTAAATCAAACAACGATATATCCATTTCACCGCGGCCTAAGCGCACTGAAATAAAGTAGTAATGACTTTGCTCGGTCATGAGCGAAATAGCTCTGCGCCCCCCGGTAGAAGCTTGTTGTGCCACTTCTTTAATCAGGCCGGTTGTGAGAAGTTGGCGAGTGATTTTGGTGACGCTCGCGGGGGCTAATTGACTTTGTTCGGCAACTTTGACTCGGGAGATTGGACCTTGTTGGTCGATCATTCGATATACCGCGGCCATGTTGATCCGTTTTACTTGGTCTACATTTACGATTTGTTTGTCATTCATACCATTCATTGCTTAAAACTGAGTCAGTTTGCCATCGCTAACCGTTAAAGTTAGCTTGAAGTCTTTATTAAAGGCGCTTAGGTTTGCACTGTAACCAGGTTTAATTCGCCCTAATATATCATCTATTGAAAGTGCTGATGCTGGGTAGAGAGAGGCCATTCTTAAAGATTCAGTGAGAGATAAGCCAACCGTTTGTACGCAGTTTTCTATCGCTTCTATCATCGTTAAAGCTGAGCCGCCGAGTGTACCATCATCACCTATACAAACGCCATTCTGTACTTGGATCTCTCGGCCAACAAAATCGAAGTGGCTAATGTTCGCGCCTGCTGCTGCGGTCGCATCCGTGACTAAATATAACTTATGCTCGAGTAGGCGCTTCGCGAGGCGAATGTTGGCTGCGGCAACGTGGTGGCCATCCACAATAATACCTGCATAAAGTTGGTGGTCGAATACTGCGCCTACGACGCCGGGCTCTCGACCGGTGATTGAGCTCATGGCGTTAAATAAATGTGTGGCGAAGCTTGCGCCGGCCTTGATTGCGTCGCTGGCTTGCTGGTAACTTGCGTTAGTATGACCAAGTGAAACGAGTATGCCGGCTTCGGTTAATGCTTGAACATCATGGGCGGTTACATGCTCAGGGGCCAAGGTGATCTTTTTAATCGCGTCATGATTGTCTAATAAAAACTGCAGGCGTTGTTGATTAAGTTGACGAATATGTTGTTCACTATGGATCCCTTTTTTGATTTTACTTAAATAGGGGCCTTCTAAATGTAGGCCTAAGTTACCTGAACCATGATTCTGTTGATTGCTACGAGAGACTGCTATGGCTTGTTCCATCTCTTGATCGTCGGTGGTAATTAAAGTCGGTAGAAAATGAGTGGTTCCACTTTTTAAATTGGTGCGATGCATCAGTTCCAGATTTGTGTTGGAAAAGTCACCGTTTAGCATCACCCCGCCACAACCGTTGAGTTGCAAATCGATAAAGCCGGGGCACAGCGTGGCTCCATTTAAATTGATTTGCTTTATCTGAGGTGAAACGTCTTGCTCGGGGCATACGGCCGCAATACGCTCTTTATCGATGATAACCGCGTAGTTATTTAGCAATTCGTTGCCGTCAAAAACTGAGGCATTAGTAAGGGCATACATCATTCGACTTATCCTAAATATTTTTTATGTTATTTGCTTCAAGTTCATGGAAGTAACGCACGGTTTTTACTTTTAGCTCCATGGTGGAGGGTTGGTCGCAGACAATCATCGATCGAGGATGTAATTGTAAAGCAGAAATCGTCCATAGATGATTAACGCTACCTTCTACAGCAGCCTGCAGGGCTTGCGCCTTATTATGTCCGGTCACCAATATTAAAATTTCTTCCGCATCGAGTAAGGTACCGACCCCAACGGTGAGTGCAAGTTTAGGCACTTCATCAAGATGATTGAAGAAACGAGAGTTTGCGATTCGGGTATCTTCAGTCAGGGTTTTAATTCTGGTCCGAGAGGCAAGAGAGGAAGCTGGTTCATTAAAGGCAATATGTCCATCCACACCAACACCACCCATAAACAAATTGATTTTGCCGTAGTGTTTGATCTTTTGTTCGTAACGTTCACATTCTATTTGCAGATCGGGTGCATTACCGTCCAGCAGATTAATATTTTCTGGCTTAATATCAATGTGTTCAAAGAAGTTATTGTGCATAAAGCTACGGTAGCTTTCAGGATGTTCGGCAGGGATCCCCACATACTCGTCCATGTTAAAGGTCACCACGTGCTCAAAGCTAACTTGGTTTTGGCGATGCAGCTCGATTAAGTGCTGATAAGTATATAACGGTGTACCACCAGTTGGACAACCCAGAACAAAGGGCCTCTCTTGGCTAGGATTATAAGACTTAATTTTCTCTGCGATATAAAGAGCAGACCAGCGCCCAACCTGCTCTTTGTTTAGTAATGGTATTAATCTCATTGTTTCTCTCCGATATTTTTAACTTAGCTTAGCAGTTTTATTCTCGCTGAAAAATAAGTTTTATAAAAACTGTGAGAGAATTTGGATTACCGTCTAATTATGCGGGTGTAGATCACGTTTTAGAAGCGCTTTGTTTGTTGCTGTACTTTTATTTATTTACACTGCGAAATAAGTTCTTGGCGAATATAGAAACAAATGATAAGTTGTTTTTCTTCGCAAAGGAGATTTGGCGGAATCGCCAGTTTAACGAAGTTTGCTTAATTACAGCTATGAAGAGGGATGCTATGTTTAGCTATTTACAAAAGATTGGTCGGGCGCTGATGGTGCCTGTTGCAGTATTACCTGCTGCTGCCATATTAATGGGTATTGGTTACTGGATTGACCCCAATGGATGGGGTGGAAACAACGCATTAGCGGCGTTTTTAATTAAATCTGGTGCGGCAATTATCGATAATATGTCGGTATTATTTGCGATTGGTGTCGCCTATGGTATGTCACGCGATAAAGACGGCGCAGCCGCCCTTGCTGGTTTTGTGGGGTACATGGTCATCACCACTTTGTTGTCGCCAGGTGCTGTAGAGCAGATTGGGCTCGTGACCTTAAACGAGTCAAGTACTTTAGCTTTTTCCAAAATTAACAACCAATTCGTCGGTATTATTAGCGGTATTATTGCTGCCGAGTTATACAATCGTTTTTATCAAGTGGAGTTACATAAGGCTTTATCTTTCTTTAGTGGTAAGCGATTAGTTCCGATCCTGACTTCTATCGCAGGTATTGTGGCAGCCTTCGTCCTTATGTATCTATGGCCGTTAATTTTTGGTGGCTTGGTGAGCTTTGGTGAAAGCATCACTGGTTTGGGTTCGGTAGGTGCAGGTATCTATGGTTTCTTTAACCGCCTATTGATCCCCGTGGGTCTGCACCATGCTCTGAATGCGGTGTTCTGGTTTGATATGGCAGGCATTAATGATCTTGGGAAATTCCTCAGCGTATCGCCAGATGCGATCCCTGGAGAAACCGGTCGTTATATGGCTGGTTTCTTCCCAATCATGATGTTTGGTCTGCCCGGTGCTGCATTGGCGATTTACCACACGGCGAAACCCGAGAATAAGCAGAAAGTTGCATCATTAATGATCGCTGCTGCTACGGCCTCATTCTTTACGGGTGTCACCGAACCTTTAGAGTTTGCCTTTATGTTTGTGGCTCCTGCACTGTATGTTGTGCATGCGCTGTTAACTGGCCTTTCGGTGTTTATTGCTTCATCAATGCATTGGATGGCTGGATTTGGCTTTAGTGCTGGTTTAGTCGATATGGTGTTATCGTCACGTAATCCCTTGGCGACTGGCTGGTACATGCTGATCGTACAAGGTTTGGCGTTCTTTGCAATCTACTACTTTATCTTCAAAACGATGATTGTGAAGATGGATCTGAATACTCCCGGACGTGAAGACGCATCAGAAGGTGAAGCGAGTGTTAGTGTTGGAGGCTCACATCGTGATACCGCAGGTCTAGTGCTTCGTATGTTAGGAGGACAAGAGAACTTGGTTCTTGTTGACAACTGCGCGACTCGACTTCGTTTAGAGGTGAAAGACAGTTCTAAGGTACAAGCTTCAGAATTGAAGAAACATGTCCCTGGGGTGATTATTCCAAGTAAAACTGCGGTACAGGTAGTGATTGGACCTCATGTTGAGTTTGTTGCTAACGAACTTAAGATTTTAGCCGCTAAATAACGCGTTGTTTTGTTGGTGTTAGATAAGCCCTCTCTATGTAGAGGGCTTTTTTTTGTTTAGAGAGCTTATTGAGTTGCAGCTAGTGGTGTTTGATAAGCTTTGGTTCCCCATAATGGCACTGTAGACAGGCTGTGCTTGAAACTTCCCTCGGTCTCTTTAGTGGTGTACGACAAATAAAGAAGCGTTTGATTTTCTGCATCGTAGATCCGTCTAACTTTCATCGTTTTAAAGAAAATACTTTTAGACTGTTTAAACACAACCTCACCTGATTTACTTTTGTCGATAGTTGCGATCATCTCGGGGGTGATTTCGCCGGTCTGACGACAGGAGATAGAGCTATCACTTGGATCAGACAAGCTTAAATTGGCTTCAATTGATGCAATATGACAAGTTACACCAGAAATTTTATCGTCATCCATATTCGATATTTTGATGTCCTTGGTGGTGAGTAAACCTAAGGAGACATCGCCAACTTCGTTGTTATCACAGCCGAATAATAGGCATCCAGTGACGAATATAATAAGAGAGTTTTTCATTTTCTGTATGACTTCCTATGGATGAATTTTGAGCTGAATCCCAGCCTAATGACAGGCTTAACTTTATTAGAGGCTCGCGGCTCTTTAATTTAGCTTATATCATCTATTCAACGCTACTGTTTGCTTAAGCTTATGGCAATCAATAATTGTGTTTGGTCGAGGGTTAAAAGAAACAACTGCTTATCCTTAAACTTATCGATATTTTCGTGAATGGAGTTAATCGGTGCCCCTGGGACTTGCCTCGATTTGATTCAACACTCTAAATTATGTCTGTTCTTTAGTTTAGTTCACTGCCAAAAACTAGAATCTAGATTATCTATTGGCTTTGTTGTTAATTATTAGATTTTAATTTTATTAAAACAAATTTGACTGCGCCAGTTTAGTACAGCGTAACTCTATTTTGGTGCAAATACTCTAAACCAGCGTTTCAATCATGTTCCCTCAGGCCTTTCAGTAGGCCTGTTGAGTGGATTTTATTACAATGGCATAGCTTATGCTGTTGGCTTATTAGGATTATAAATTAGTGGATGGATTTTATGAGTCAGCATCAGTTGAAAAAAACTTTGGGGCCAATCATGCTTTGGGGTTTGGGCGTCGGATATGTTATCTCCGGTATGTATTTTGGGTGGAATTTAGGTCTCGCCGAAGGCGGTACTCTGGGCCTTGGCATTGCCACCTTGTTTATTATTACCATGTATGTGTGTTTTACTTTTTGTTATACCGAAATGGCTTGTGCCATTCCCAAGGCGGGTGGCGCATTTGATTACGCTGATCGCGCCTTAGGCAAACGTTGGGGATTTTTAGCAGGTATGGCGCAAAATATTGAGTTTGTATTTGCACCACCAGCGATTGCTTTTGCGATTGCCGCCTATCTTAATCACTTTATTCCCGGCGATCATACCCTCACCATTGCAATCATTACTTATATGATATTTACCCTCGTGAATATTATTGGGGTGCGGTTTGCGGCAACCTTTGAATTGGTGATTACCGTGATTGCGGTTGGCGAACTCCTATTATTCTGCGGTTTAACATTACCTCATGTAGAGTTATCTAATTTGAGCTTGAATGCGTTACCTAATGGCGCTTCGGGCATATTGGCTGCGATACCCTTTGCAATTTGGTTCTTTTTAGCCATTGAAGGTGTTGCGAATGTCGCCGAAGAAACGGTAAATCCACAGCGTAACATTGCCATCGGTTTTGGTGCCGCGCTTGCCACTTTAGTTGCACTATGTTTGTTAGTTTTTATCTCTTCAGTTGGGGTGAGTGGTTGGGAAACCGCGGTTTATTCAGCTGGAAGCACTGAGGCTCAAGATACACCGCTAGTATTGGTATTGTCGTCGGTATTGGGTGACGGTTCTCCTTTTGTTCATCTGTTAGTTGGCATCGGTATTTTTGGTCTAGTGGCTTCGTTCCACGGCATTTTATTAGCTGGTGGACGGGCTACTTTTGAATTTGGTCGAGTGGGTTATTTTCCAAAAGCCTTTAAATATATTCATCCAAAACTGAAAACGCCGGTAGTCGCGCTCGTTGCGAATAGCTTGGTCGGGATTTTAGCGCTGCTCACGGGTAAAACTGGCGAAATTATTACCATGGCTTGTTTTGGCGCAATTGTGCTGTATGCCTTGTCGATGGTGTCGTTTATTCAACTGCGTAAGCAAGAGCCAGAATTGGAACGCCCTTATCGGGTGAAAGGTGGGGTCGTGCCAGCCTATATTGCCTTAGTCATCGCGGTGGTAGCGTTAATAGCTATGACTGTTTATAACTTAAGCATTGCCGCTATTTTCTTTGCTATCATGCTGGGTTCATATGCTTTGTTTATCGCCTTTGGTCGAAAATCTTCCGCTTTGAGCGCAGACCCCGCTTAATCGCGACCGTTTAACGATTAAGATGTCTAATCAAGCGCCTGTGATGGGCGCTGTTTTTTTTAGGACAAATGATGGCTGAATTTGTAATGAACGCTGGTGGAGAGCGCTTTTGCTTTGCCGACCTAAAAGACCTAATGGCAAAAGCTTCGCCATTACGCAGTGGTGATCAGTTAGCCGGGCTTGCAGCTGTTACCGACCAGCAGCGGGTGGCTGCGCAGATGGCTTTAGCCGAACTGCCGCTAAAACACTTCTTAAATGAAGCACTCATCCCCTACGAGCAAGATGAAGTGACTCGGTTAATCATCGATGGTCATGATGCGCAAGCATTTATCAGTATCGCGCATATGACGGTGGGAGATCTCCGTAATTATTTATTGAGTGAAACGGTCACATCGCTTGAACTGCAGGCTCTGGCTCCCGGTTTTACGCCAGAGATGCTGGCTGCGGTGAGTAAGTTAATGCGCATTCAAGATCTTATCTTAGTGGCGAGTAAGTGTGAGGTAGTGACCGCTTTTCGCAATACTTTAGGGCTTAAAGGCAGAATGTCGACTCGGCTTCAGCCAAATCATCCGACTGACGACCCAGCTGGTGTCGCGGCCAGTATTTTAGATGGATTGCTGTATGCCAATGGAGATGCGGTGATTGGGATTAACCCTGCAACTGATAATTTGCAGGCAGTGATGACACTGATGAAGATGTTGGATGATGTTATTGAGCACTACCAAATTCCGACTCAAAGTTGTGTTTTAACCCACGTAACCACGCATTTAGAGGCTATTTCTCGCGGGGCTCCTGTTGATTTAGTATTTCAATCGATAGCGGGTACCGAGCAAGCAAATCAGGGCTTTGGCATTAATTTAGCTTTATTAGATGAAGCCTATAGTGCGGCCTTGTCGTTGAAGCGTGGCGTGAAAGGCCAAAATGTGATGTATTTTGAGACCGGTCAGGGCAGTGCATTAAGCTCAAATGGTCATCACGGGGTCGACCAACAAACTTGTGAGGTGAGGGCTTATGCCGTCGCGCGTCGTTATCAGCCGTTACTGGTGAATACGGTGGTTGGTTTTATTGGACCGGAATATCTTTATAACGGGAAACAAATTATTCGGGCCGGCTTAGAAGACCATTTTTGTGGCAAGCTGATGGGTTTGCCGATGGGCTGTGATATTTGTTATACCAATCACGCCGATGCCGATCAAGATGATATGGATATGCTGTTGGTACAGTTGGTGAGTGCCGGAGTGAACTTTATTATGGGGATCCCGGGATCTGACGATATTATGTTGAATTATCAAACTACCTCTTTTCATGATGCGCTTTTTGCTCGGCAGATTTCGGGTAAAAAGCCCGCGCCAGAATTTGAAGCGTGGTTGCAACAGCAAGGGATTATGGATCGCAATGGGCGCTTGAGTGTGAAACAACAATTGCCGAAGTCTTTTAACTCAATTAGCAAGGAGTTAGGCGCATGAGTGACCACAATATGCAGCCGATGGCGGGCCTCGGGTATGCGGTAACCGCGGATGGTGATCCGCTAGTAAACCAAAATCCTTGGCAATCGCTGAAAAGTTATACCGATGCAAGGATTGCGCTAGGGCGTGCTGGAACCAGTTTGCCAACCCAAGCGCATTTGCAGTTTCAGTTGGCTCATGCTGCCGCACGCGATGCGGTATTAATGCCCTTGGACTATCGGGCCTTAGCAAATCAACTTGAGCACTTTGAGCTCGGTGTGTTTCACTTAAAATCGCAAGCAGATTCCCGATCTTGTTATTTACAACGCCCTGATTTAGGTCGTTTGCTTGATGAAACATCACGTCAGCACTTAGTTGACCATCAACATGGCTACGATATTGTATTGGTGGTTACGGAGGGTTTGTCTTCAAAAGCTATTATCGAAAATGTTCAGAAGATGTTAACTGAGTTACTCCCTAAAATTACCGGTTTAGGTCTGTCTGTTGCTCCTATCGCGCTGGTTGAGCAGGGGCGAGTCGGGGTAGGTGATGATGTTGCTCAGTCATTGGGTGCAAAAATGGTGGCGATATTGGTGGGCGAGCGACCCGGTTTAAGTTCTCCAGACAGTTTGGGAATTTATTTCACCTATCAAGCCTATCGTGGCATTGAAGAATCGAAACGCAACTGTCTGTCGAATATTCGCGATGCAGGGATGTCGGTCAAAGATGCCTCACATCGCTTGGAATATTTGATTAGCCAAGCCAATCAACGGGGTTACTCTGGGGTTGCTCTGAAAGATGAAACTCAATTGAGTCACGCGACTGTCGGTAGAAACTTTCTCTTACCAAAAGCTGATTGATAAAACTTGTAGCCAGCACCTTTGCTCGCTCATTGTGCTGGTTTAACCCGCACCCTAGTGGTTGGTGACTGCGGTGCGGTGTTTCTGCCTCTTTCATGCGATGTTGAAGTATAGCCGCTACAAATTCACTTATTTATCTTTACTTTGTGATTGGCGTTATCAAATAGCGGGGATAAACCGTTTGCTTCGGACTTTTTTCATGCGATGTTGAAGTATAGCCGCTACAAATTCACTTATTTATCTTTACTTTGTGATTGGCGTTATCAAATAGCGGGGATAAACCGTTTGCTTCGGACTTTTTTGCTGTGATTGCTTGAAATAATTTTTGTCATCCCCATATCGTCTATCAACTGACGTAGTATGTTTTAAAGCAAGGAAATATAACGATGACTGATGCAGCACATGCAGAAACTCATGGCTTTCAAACTGAAGTAAAACAATTACTTCAATTGATGATCCACTCCCTCTATTCAAACAAAGAGATTTTTCTCCGCGAATTAGTGTCTAACGCCGCCGATGCCGCAGATAAACTGCGCTTCAAAGCACTAGAAAATAACGCACTTTACGAAAATGACGGCGAGCTATGCGTTCGTGTTAGCTTTGATCAAGATGCCAAGACAATTACTTTGTCAGATAATGGTATCGGTATGACTCGAGATGAAGTGATAGAACATCTTGGTACTATTGCTAAATCAGGCACTAAAGAGTTCTTCGGTCAGTTGAGTGGCGATAGCGCTAAAGATTCTCAACTAATTGGTCAGTTTGGTGTTGGTTTTTATTCTGCTTTCATTGTGGCAGATAAAGTGACCGTTGAAACCCGTGCTGCAGGTGCTGATATAGACAGCGGCGTGCGCTGGGAAAGCGGCGGAGAAGGTGATTACACCGTTGCTAATATCACCAAACAAAACCGTGGTACCGACATTATTTTGCATCTACGTGAAGACGAACAAGAGTTTCTAGATAGTTGGAAAGTTCGCTCTATTATTACCAAATACTCGGACCATATTTCTATTCCAGTACAAATGTGGAAGGACGAGCAACCAGAAAGTGATGGACCTGATGGCGAGAAAATCGCGGCGGTTCCTGGTGTGTGGGAAGCAATTAACAAAGCAACTGCACTTTGGACCCGTTCTAAAAACGATATTTCAGCAGAAGAGTACAACGAGTTTTACAAGCACATCTCTCATGACTTTAGCGACCCACTTAGCTGGGCTCATAATAAAGTTGAAGGAAAGCAGGATTACACCAGCTTGCTGTATATTCCAAGCAAAGCACCGTTCGATATGTGGAATCGCGAGCGTCAACACGGTTTGAAACTATATGTTCAACGGGTCTTCATTATGGATGATGCCGATGAATTTATGCCGAGTTACCTGCGCTTTGTGAAGGGGGTTCTTGATTCTAACGATTTACCATTGAACGTTTCGCGTGAAATTCTTCAGGATACTAAGACAACGGCTAACTTACGTAGCGCATGTACTAAACGCGTACTCACCATGCTTGAGCGTATGGCGAAAAACGATGCCGAGAAATACCAAAGTTTCTGGGCGGAATTTGGTCAAGTATTGAAAGAAGGTCCAGCGGAAGACTTTGCTAATAAAGAACAAATTGCTAAGTTATTACGCTTTGCTTCTACCCACGCTGATAGCGCAACGCAAGATGTTTCCTTTGCTCAATACATTGAGCGAATGAAGGAAGGGCAAGATAAGATCTATTACGTCACTGCCGATAGTTACGCTGCAGCAGCGAATAGTCCGCACCTCGAAATCTTTAAACGTAAAGGTATTGAAGTCTTATTGATGCATGATCGTGTGGATGAGTGGTTGATTAGTCATTTATCTGAAGCTGAGGGTAAAGCGCTGGTCTCTGTGACAAAAGGCGACCTTGATCTTGGTGACCTCGATGATGAAGAAACCAAGAAGCAGAAAGAGCAAGATGAGACTGAATACGCCAGCTTCGTGACTCGAGTGAAAGAAAACCTTGGCGACAAGGTGAAAGATGTTCGTTTGACTTACCGTTTAACCGATACACCTTCTTGTATTGTGGTTGACGACGACGATATGAGCACTCAAATGCAAAAACTGATGCAAGCTGTTGGGCAAGATGTACCCGAGCAAAAATACATTTTTGAATTAAACCCTCAGCACAGCTTAGTGAAACGTGTTGCCGATGAACAAGATGAACAGAAGTTTGTCGAGTGGGTGAACTTGTTGTTGGATCAAGCAACTTTAGCCGAACGTGGCAGTTTAGATAATCCATCAGAGTTCATTAAACGTGTGAACCAACTGTTGAGCTAGTTGATAGCAGGATAAAAACGCTCGCTAAATGGCGAGCGTTTTTGTTTTTAAGGCTTTAAGAACATATAAATATTCGCTTGTTCAAAGTGAGTTCACTCACTGTAATAACAAAGAGCTAGGATGAGTATCGCCTGTTATCATCTCTCTTTGTAGGTTGCCAATCGGCTTGCTGGTCTATGCAATGGTCGCCAAGCATTGATCGTGATTATGGTTTTGAACGTATTTGATATTCATTTAACTTTGTTGATGGCACACCGTGAAAAATTTATCTGTGTTCAAGAAACACAAACCAGGGTTAATCGGGAATGGTCGGTAACCCATTATAATCTGTTAGTGTGAATGACCATTTGCTTTAGAGCGAGTCATTGAGATACTAAAATACGGATCACTTCGCTACCATCTAGTGATACTGTAGAGCTGTTAAATGTTGTTGTCTTGTTGAGACGGATTAGGTGCTGAATTAGTTGCCTGCTTCGTCGGCAGTACGCTCGTAAAATCGGACATGAAGAATGACCATAAGACTTCGGTCTATAACTTTTATTTTACTCATCTTAGTTGCCATCATACCGGTAGCTGTGCTGGCATTTACGCTTTACCAGCAAATGTACAACTTCGCCTATAAATCTGTTGATAGTCGTTTAGCTACCTCACTGAAACAAATTACTGCAGAATTATCTCATAGTCACCAAATTCTCACCAATGAGCTTTGGCTATTGTCTGAACAACCCCGCATTTTAAAGAGCTTAGATAACAACATACCAGCTAAAGAGTTAAGTTCATTTTTAGAACATTTTGTGCTTGATGCGCCCTTGATTGAATCCTTGTATTTGGTGAAAAATGACGGTCAAATTGTTGTTTCCTATGCTGGTAATGGTCTTGCGCTGTCCGCTGCTGATAATCTGTTCGATTACTTGCCTCATCCACCTGCTCATGAGAAGCAGCCAAGTCAACGGAAGGCGACGCTGGATTTGGCTGATGAGTATGCTTTGGTTAAACGTAGCGGTAAGCAACATAGCATCGTCCATATGATTCCTATTCATACCGGAAAAAATATAGGCATAAAAGGCTACTTGATTGCCGTAGTCCCCATGTATCGATTCATCGAAACAGCGAAGAAGCGCTTAGAACCGCATGAAAATTTAGCTATATTCTTCCGTCAAGAACTCTTGGATGATGATTCGGTGGCCGTTGAACAGGACGAGTTATTTCATGTTGCCGCTTTAGTGCTAACGGGGGGCGGTTATCAAAACGCAGTTTGGCTTAAAATTAGGGTCGGTGAAAGTTTACAAAGTTTGAGTTCACGAGTACAAAATTTTATAGCTCCTGGGGTCGCGAATAGCACCATTGTGATTGCGATTATTTTGGTTATTGTGGTGTTGTTTGCTCACTTTGTAGCGAAGTCTTTCGGTCAGCTTTACACGCTTATTAAAGACTTTGAAACGGATAAAGAGGCTTATTGGTTTAATTGTAGTAAATTTAGCATTCGGGAGTTTGCTGATGTCTCACATCTGTTGGTTGAAATGAAACGAACCATTGGTGAACAGCTCAGAACGGTGAATCATAAAAATAAGGAACTCGCAAGAATTGACCAACTTCGTGCGGGCTATTTGGAAGAAGTCCAAACTTTAAATAGTCAATTAGAATTTAAAGTGGAGGAGCGCACTCGTGACCTAGAGTTATCGATGGCAGATTTGGCCCAAAGTCACTTCTTTTTTCAACAATTGGTTCAATTTCGTCGGTCTTTAGAAGCCAGCTCGGGTAACAAACAAATTGTGCATGATGCTTTGCTGGCCTTAGCTGCTTGCTTTCCTGATATCGAAATAGTACTACACCTCCCAGCATCTGGTAAACATAGCCAAGTGACGGATAGTTTATCTGTTTCTGTGGCGAGTTTTGAAGATATAAAGCTGCAAGCATCTGAAGCCTTAAAGCCAAATGTGGAGCGAACCGTCATCGAGTTTGAACAGCAATGGGTGAATTTATTCGCAATTAGCTGTGGCTCTAAAAAAGAGGGGTGGTTATTAGTGAATCACTCGAGCTTAAGTGAACAAGTTTATAACCGACTCTTACTGGTTATTACGGAATTAAGTAGTTTCTTAGAAAATCGCAGTTTACATGAGGAATTAGATACGATTGCACGAACTGATTCACTTACTGGAATTAGCAATCGTAAAGCCTTCGATGAATTGCAATTCACCCTTGAAACTCAACTTGATGCCGAGGTGGGTTTGTTTGTGATCGACGTGAATGGCTTAAAAAAAATGAACGACGAAAAAGGGCATGAAAAAGGCGATCAGCTGATTATCTCGGTGGCTAGGGTGTTGCGCGAATGTTGTGATGGTATCACCGATAATTATTTTCGTATCGGTGGCGATGAATTTGCGGTGGTGCTGTCTGGAGTTCAATTGACGATGGCTGAAGTTTTATTGAAACGCTTGCGTTCTCAGCAAAATAACCGGGTATTTATTGACTTAGATAGTTTTGGAGGAGAGCCATTGGTGAGCTTTTCGGTTGGTTATGCAACAACTGAAGTGGTCCAATTTAGCGGATTATATCGATTGGCTGACCAAAATATGTACCATGATAAACAAAGCTATTACTTGAGGCTTCGTCAAACTGAACTTTAGTCGAGAGTCACTTGTAGTATTTGTCTCAGCAGTGTAAATTCACTTTTCTTAAAAATAAGCACGATAAAACTAGACCAAGGAATAGCAGATTATGCGTATCATTCTTTTAGGCGCACCTGGTGCGGGCAAAGGTACCCAAGCACAGTTTATTATGGAGCGTTACGGCATCCCCCAAATTTCTACTGGTGACATGCTGCGGGCAGCGGTAAAAGCAGGCACCCCCTTAGGCATTAAAGCCAAAGAAGTCATGGACGCTGGACAACTGGTCTCTGATGAGCTGATTATCGGCCTAGTAAAAGAACGTATTTTGGAAGACGACTGCAAAAAAGGTTTTCTTTTGGATGGTTTTCCTCGCACCATTCCGCAAGCTGATGCAATGAAAGAAGCTGCGATTAGTATTGATGCAGTACTTGAGTTTGATGTGGCAGACGAAGAAATCGTAAAACGCATGAGTGGTCGTCGCGTTCATCCAGGTAGCGGACGGGTGTATCATATTGTTTATAATCCACCGAAAGTGGAAGGTAAAGATGATGTCAGCGGTGAAGATTTAGTGATCCGTCCCGATGACGAAGAAAGTATCGTTCGTGACCGCTTAGCGATTTACCATCAGCAAACTAAACCTTTGGTTAGCTACTATGGGAAAGAAGCTGAACAAGGTAACAGTAAGTACTTCAAATTGGACGGCACCCAGTCGGTTGAAGCGATTAGCAAGCAATTAGTCGAATTACTTGATTGAATTTCGAACACTTGATGAGAAAGCGGCTTTTGCCGCTTTTTTTTATGGTCATAAATACCATACACTGAGTGCTGATGACTAGAGGAAGAGCTTAATGGCGCAAATAGATAAAGAATTAAAATGTGCGGTTATTTTGGTGAATTTGGGGACTCCAGAGCAGCCAACAGCGCGAGCAGTGCGAAAATTTCTGGCGCGCTTTTTAGCCGATAAACGAGTCGTTAACTTACCCAAATTATTATGGTTACCCTTACTTTATGGCGTTATTTTACCGCTTCGCTCACGACGAGTCGCTAAGTTATACCAACAAATCTGGCTGAAAAATGGTTCACCTTTACAGGTGATTAGTGAGCAAATTCAACAAAAAGTAGCGGCTAAACTGAATGCAGAGTATGAGGTGTACTTGGCAATGAGTTATAGCGAACCTTACATTGAACAAGTGGTACACGATGTTGTCGCATCTGGTCACCAAAAGGTATTGTTATTACCGATGTATCCACAATATTCAGTATCCACTACCGCGTCTGTCAATGATGCCTATCATCGTGCCTTAGCCAATAGCTATAATCTGCCGGAGCTTCGAACCGTTAAAGACTATTATGCTGAACCTGCCTATATTCAAGCGTTAGCAAACTCTATTCTGCAGCATTGGGAGGTTAGCGAGAGAGCGGAGGTATTGTTATTTTCATTTCACGGGATCCCAGAACGATACGCGCGTAATGGTGACCCATATCCTAAACAATGTGAAGACACTGCGGCTAAGGTTGCCGCTGCGCTCGGTTTAAAACAGCACCAGTGGCGTTTATGTTACCAATCGCGTTTTGGTAAAGATCCTTGGATCCAACCCTATACAGACCAGTTACTGCGTCAATTGGCAGCGCAGGGAGTAACCTCGGTGGATGTGATTTCTCCGGCGTTTGCCGCTGACTGTTTAGAAACCATTGAAGAAGTATCCTGCGAGTTGCGAGATGAGTTTCTCGATGCTGGTGGCAAGCAGTATCAATATATTCCAGCTTTAAATGATAGCCCTGAGCATGTAGCGATGTTTTGTGAATTAATCAAGAAACACACACAAGGCTGGCCGTGAATTGATTCAAGGGCTGCAGCTAACAATTAGCGGGCATTGTGTAAGGCCTGGTCAAACTCATCGGGCGATAGGATAAGGCCTTCTTCGAGATCGTTGGGAAATATCGCGATATACAATTCGTCGCTGCTGAGGCCTTCGGTCCAGCGGCTTCGCCATTTATTTAAAGAAATGGCCTCGGCAGTACAATGCTCCCATTCGCCTGTGGCCCAGGCCTCGGCAAATTCTTTGTTCGGCCATACCGGAACGCAGTCTTCCTCATCTGAGTTCAGCATCACACAACCATCTTGGTCGATTAAGATCCACAGTTGATTATGGTTTTTCACTTGTTTCAGTAAATATTGATAACGGCGCTCGCTGTCATATTGTTGAATCGTGGCAAGTTGAGATGAGTCGATAGTTGCAGACATGGTGGTTGTCCTAAATGTTCGAGTAATAACTTAGCATAATGGAAATTGCTTAAGCCGTCATATAAAGCCGAGTTTTAGTCATTTGTTCGCTTAAAACAACAGCAATTATCCCGCTCACAACGGAAGTTTTTGTGAGCCGTGTCGTTATATGTGCAGTGTTTGAACAAATTGTGGCATAATACGCGACCAAACTTTTAGCACTCTTGTTACGCAGTGTAATTGGCTCGGCGTAACCTAACTAAGCGGAATTTTTTACATTGCTTACTTCTTCTAATGTCACCATGCAATTTGGCGCTAAGCCTTTGTTTGAAAATGTTTCAGTTAAATTTGGCGAAGGCAATCGCTACGGTCTTATCGGCGCCAATGGCTGCGGTAAATCTACCTTTATGAAGATCTTGGGGGGAGATTTAGAGCCGAGTTCGGGAAATGTCTCTAAAGATCCCAATGAGCGGATCGGAAAACTGAAACAAGATCAGTTTGCCTATGAAGAATGCGCAGTGATCGACACTGTGATTATGGGCTATGAAGAGCTATGGTCGGTGAAATCGGAGCGTGATGCGATTTATGCCAATCCTGATATGACTGAAGAAGATGGTATACGAGCCGCCGAATTAGAAGCCGAATTTGCTGAAATGGACGGTTATACCGCCGAGGCTCGCGCTGGAGAATTGTTGCTCGGTGTTGGTATCCCAATCGAACAGCACTACGGGCCAATGAGTGAGGTAGCTCCCGGATGGAAATTGCGGGTATTGCTGGCTCAAGTTCTATTTGGCGACCCGGATATCATGCTACTCGACGAACCAACCAACAACTTGGATATTAATACGATTCGTTGGTTGGAAGGTGTGCTCAACGAGCGTAACTGTACCATGATTATCATCTCGCACGACCGCCACTTTTTGAATAGTGTCTGTACTCATATGGCCGATTTAGACTACGGTGAATTACGGACTTTCCCTGGCTCGTACGATGAATACATGACTGCAGCCACTCAGGCTCGCGATCAAATGTTATCTGATAATGCCAAGAAGAAAGCGCAAATTGCCGAGCTTAAAACGTTTGTGAGCCGTTTCTCTGCCAATGCGTCCAAATCTAAGCAAGCGACTTCTCGTGCTAAGCAAATAGATAAAATTCAGTTAGCTGAAGTGAAACCGTCTAGCCGTCAAAACCCATATATTCGCTTTGAAGAAGAGAAAAAGTTGCATCGCTTGGCTTTACAGGTTGAAGGTTTAGAGAAATCTTACGAGCAAAATTTGTTTAAAGATTTAAACCTGATGGTTGAGGTTGGTGAACGCATAGCCGTTATTGGCCAGAATGGTATCGGTAAAACGACTTTGCTTAAGTGTTTAGTGGGTGATACTGACTTTGACGGTGATATAAAGTGGTCTGAAAATGCCCAGCTTGGTTATTATGCTCAGGATCATTCTGCTGATTTTGAAAACGATAAAACTTTACTTGATTGGATGTGGCAATGGGGTAAAGAAGGGGATGATGAGCAAGTGATCCGTGGTACTTTAGGACGCTTATTATTTTCGCAAAATGATATTCATAAATCGGTGAAGGTGATTTCCGGTGGGGAACAAGGCCGAATGTTATTTGGTAAAATGATTTTACAAAAACCAAATATCTTGGTGATGGACGAGCCGACTAACCACTTGGATATGGAATCCATTGAGTCATTAAACTTGGCCTTGGAAAATTATCCGGGGACGTTGATTTTTGTAAGTCATGACCGAGAGTTTGTCTCAAGCCTTGCGACTCGCGTGATTGAAATGAAACCCGAGGGGATTGTTGACTTCCACGGTACTTATGAAGAGTACTTAAACAGCCAAGGTTTAAATGTTTAAGTCCAATAGCTAAGTGAAAAAAAGCAGCCTAGGCTGCTTTTTTGTATCTGTATGAGAGCTGGCGAAAAACTGAACCTTATTGTTGTTTTTCGCCAACGCTGGTTGTGCGACTTATAATTGGTCGACTAATTTTACTGCTTCGCCAATGTAGTTGGCAGGGGTGAGCTTTTTCAATTCATCTTTAGCGGCTTCTGGCATCTCTAAACCATCGATGAACACGCGCATCGCTTCTGCGTCAACTCGCTTACCGCGGGTCAATTCTTTGAGCTTCTCGTAAGGTTTTTCAATGCCGTAGCGACGCATTACCGTTTGTACTGGTTCGGCTAATACTTCCCAGTTATGGTCTAGATCACTGAGTAGGTTAGCTTCGTTAATTTGCAACTTACTCACGCCTTTAAGGGTCGCTTGGTAAGCAATTAACGAGTAAGCCATTGCTACTCCAAGGTTACGTAAAACCGTTGAGTCGGTGAGGTCACGCTGCCAGCGTGAAACTGGTAGTTTGGCCGCTAAATGACCAAATAAAGCGTTCGCAATGCCTAGGTTACCTTCTGAGTTTTCAAAATCTATCGGATTCACTTTGTGTGGCATGGTAGACGAGCCAATTTCACCGGCAATGGTTTTTTGCTTGAAATGGCCAAGACAAATGTAACCCCAGATATCGCGGTCGAAATCTAACAAGATGGTGTTGAAACGGGCAATTGCATCATAAAGTTCGGCGATGTAATCATGAGGTTCAATTTGAGTGGTGTAGGGGTTCCACTGGATCCCCAAACTGGTGACAAACTCTTCCGAAAATTGATGCCAGTCGACTTCTGGGTAGGCCGATACGTGCGCGTTGTAGTTACCCACCGCGCCGTTGATTTTCCCCAAAATCTCGACAGCTTCGATCTGCTTTAACTGGCGACGTAAACGCGCTACCACGTTAGCCATTTCTTTACCCATGGTGGAAGGCGACGCGGGTTGGCCGTGAGTGCGTGATAGTAAAGGCGTATCGCGTAGTTCCTTGGCTAGGGAAGTAATGGCATCAATTAGCTGTTGTAAATAGGGGACGAGGACCTCGCGGCGCGCTTCACTGAGCATCAGCGCGTGAGATAAGTTATTAATGTCTTCTGAAGTACAAGCAAAGTGAATGAATTCAGAAACCGCATTTAGCTCCGTATTCGCTGCCACTTTTTCTTTTAAAAAGTACTCAACGGCTTTCACATCATGATTAGTGGTGCGTTCGATTTCTTTTACGCGAGCAGCATCAGCTTCACTAAAATTGTCGTTTATTTGCTCTAAAAACGCGATAGCTTGTTGAGAAAAAGCAGGTACTTCAGCAATATTCTGCTGCGCCGCTAGCTTTTGTAGCCAGCGAATTTCTACTCGTACTCGGTATTTTACTAAGCCAAATTCGCTGAAAATACTGCGCAGTTCAAGAGTTTTGTCCCCGTAGCGTCCATCTATCGGGGAAATGGCTGTCAAGGTAGACAGTTCCATGGTGATCTCCTAAATTAACTAATCAATGGTGTTTAAAAGTTGTGTGGTTTGCTGTAAATATTTTTTTCGTGAAAATATAAGTTGGCGACGTTGACCGCCCAGTTGACGCCATAATACACAAGCGCGAATGCCTGCCAGTAATAAAGCGCGAACTTTGTGTTGTACAACTGGCTGTTGCAGGTAACTAACGTTCCCTGCGACTTGGATCCGCGGACCTAAGGGGCTAATAATATCGCTATAAATATCAGCAATGCCGCCCAATACCTGTTGCTCAAGCAAGCTAAAATGTTGTAGTTGGCGATCAAGTTGACTGATCCGCTCTCCCATCATATGCATTAGGTCAGGACGCTTTTGCAGACGTCGTTCTAGAGCGAGCATACTCACGAGATAGCGAGTGATCTCAGAGTTACGTTGTTGTTGTGAGCTATTCAATTGGGCATTCATCACGCTTAAGCCCAGCTTAATTTGGCTTAGGTCGCCGAAGACTTCAATTGTTTGTTGAGGATCGGTCACCAAAATGCTTTTTAAACTGGTACTTAAGTCGGCTTCTTCGCAGCTACTGGTGCGCGCCACATCTTGAACTAACTTGGCGGCTTGGCAAATTCCAGCAAAGGCAATCACTCGGTTAGATAGTTGACTACTCATGGTTGTTATAGGCCAATTTTATGTTCAATAATCGCTCCGCCTAAACAGACCTCATCGAGATAGAAGACCGCCGATTGTCCGGGCGTCACAGCAATTTGCGGTTCATCAAACCACACTTCTATTTCATCGTCACTGATCGGTTTGAGGGTGCAGGGCACATCTATTTGTCGATAGCGAATTTTAACGCTGCAGCGAAGCTCTTCGGTGAGAGGCAGACGATCGACCCAGTGTATTTGCCCGGCAATTAAGGCTTTGGATTTAAGGCGTGGGTGGTCATGACCTTGTCCAACGATCAAGACATTACGTTCAATGTCTTTATCAACGGTGTACCAAGGATTCTCATCACCATCTTTAGTGCCACCAATGCCTAAGCCTTTTCGTTGGCCTAAGGTGTGATACATCAAGCCCTGATGGGTGCCAATGACTTTACCTTCACAGGTTTCAATGTCTCCCGGTTGAGCGGGCAAGTATTGCGATAGAAAATCAGTAAATTTACGTTCACCGATAAAGCAGATCCCGGTTGAATCTTTTTTGCTGGCTGTGATTAAACCTTGTTGTTCGGCAATGCGTCGTACTTCAGGTTTTTCTATCTCACCAACCGGAAATAGTGTTTGGGCAATGTGCTTTTCTTCTAGGGTATACAAAAAATAGCTTTGATCTTTATTGCTGTCTAAGCCTCTTAACATTTGCCAATGTCCATCTTGAAAGCGTCGCTGTACATAATGGCCGGTGGCGATGTAATCGGCGGCCAATTCTTCGGCGGCAAATTCCAGAAAGGCTTTAAACTTAATTTCCTTGTTACACATGATATCAGGGTTGGGGGTTCGGCCAGCCTTGTACTCTTCGAGAAAATGTTCAAATACATTGTCCCAATATTCCGCGGCAAAATTAATCGTGTGAAGTTTAATGCCTAATGTGTCGCAGACTGCTTGAGCGTCGGCTAAATCTTCTGCCGCCGCGCAATACTCACTGTTGTCGTCTTCTTCCCAATTTTTCATAAACAAGCCTTCAACTTGGTAGCCTTGTTCAAGCAGCAAGTAGGCTGAAACGGAAGAGTCGACACCGCCGGACATACCGACAATCACTTTTTTAGTGTTGTTTGAATTCATGTTAAATCTTTGGGAAAAATTTGCGGCAAATTCTACCAGAAATTCTGTGATGAAAACAGCATTTCGCCAGTCTAGCTAAGCTATTTGCTCATCAATTAGCTGCTGGTATTCGCCGTTATTTATTCCTGCCAAGGTATAGCGACCAATTTGATAGCGAATCAAGCGTAAAGTTGGAAAACCGATTGCTGCGGTCATTCTCCGAACCTGCCGATTACGGCCTTCTTGAATCGTCATGCTTAACCATGTCGTCGGAATCGTTAAGCGTTTTCTTACCGGTGGATTACGTGGCCATAAATCTGGCTCGTTAATGAGCTTGACCTTGGCCGGTCGACAGGCCCCATCTTTTAGATGGATACCTTTCCTTAGTCTATCTAAGTCCTTCTCAGAGGGGGAGCCTTCTACCTGTACCCAATAGGTTTTATTGGTTTTATTTTTGGGATCTGCCAACTGGTGCTGCAGTTTGCCATCGTTGGTGAGTAGCAATAAGCCTTCACTGTCTCTATCTAAGCGACCCGCAGCGTAAATATCGGGGATGTCAATATAGTCTTTTAAAGTGGGTCGGCCTTGCCCATCGGTAAATTGGCTTAATACATCAAAGGGTTTGTTAAATAGCACTAAACGGCGCGGCCCGTTTAAGGTTTTTGTTGATTTTGAGTCAACCTTTCGTTTGAAACGGCGTGGCTTAGACGCGGGATTGGTATTTTTCATAGGGCAATTGTAACAGCTATTGGAACGACCACTAGCAAAACAATGTTAATGCGTTTGTAAATGGTTTATTATTTTTTCCGAATTATCGGCCGGTTAGCCCACAGCTGCGAGATTATCGTATGTTGTTGGTCACTGTTAACTAGCGCGCGGACTAGAGCGATTAACCAGTGATAGCCGCGGTGAAAGCAACCACAACTTTAGGGATCGACATGACGTCAAAGATTATTTATACCTTAACGGACGAAGCGCCAGCCTTAGCCACTTACTCACTATTACCTATAGTACAAGCGTTTACCAACGCCGCTGGTGTGCTCGTTGAAACTCGTGATATTTCTTTAGCTGCTCGTATTATTGCTAGCTTCCCAGAGTGCTTAACTGAACAACAACAGACTTCTGATGCCTTGGCTGAATTAGGCGAGTTGGCGAACCAACCAGAAGCCAATATCATTAAATTGCCCAATATTAGTGCTTCGCTCCCGCAGTTAAAAGCGGCGATAAAAGAGCTTCAGGCGCAAGGTTACGATTTGCCCGATTACCCTGAAGAGCCAAGCAATGAGCAGCAACTAACTGCTAAAGCTAAATACGACAAAGTGAAAGGCAGTGCGGTTAATCCAGTATTACGTGAAGGGAACTCTGACCGCAGAGCACCGGGCTCGGTGAAACAATACGCACGTAACAACCCGCATTCGATGGGCGCGTGGGCAAAAGACTCCTTAAGCCATGTGGCGAGCATGAGCCAAGGGGATTTCTATGGTAGCGAAGTGTCTACCACCATTAAGCAAGCCGGTTCGGTGTCTATTCAATTGAAAACAGATGCGGGTGAAGCGCTTGTTTTGAAAGATGCTTTTCCGGTACTCGAGGGTGAAGTGATTGATGCCGCCGCGCTCAATGTTGCCGAACTCGCTTCTTTCATTGAAGCTGAAATTGAAGATGCTAAAGCGAAAGGCGTACTGTTTTCATTGCATATGAAAGCCACCATGATGAAGGTTTCTGATCCAATTATTTTTGGTCACGTGGTGAAAGTATTCTTTAAAGACGTATTTGCTAAATATGGTGAATTATTTGACGAGTTGGGCGTCGATGTTAGTAATGGGTTAGGCGACGTTTACGCAAAAATCAAAAACTTAGATAGTACTCAACAGGCCGAGATAGAAGCGGCTATCGCTGCGGTGTACGCACAGCGTCCTAGCTTAGCGATGGTTGACTCGGATAAGGGGATTACCAACCTTCATGTACCAAGTGATGTGATTATTGATGCGTCGATGCCAGCCATGATCCGCGCTTCTGGTCAAATGTGGAATAGCGAAGGTCAGCAGCAAGATACTAAAGCAGTTATTCCTGATCGTTGTTATGCCGGTATTTATCAGCAAACTATCGATTTTTGTAAACAACATGGTGCATTCAATCCGACCACCATGGGCTCGGTTGCTAACGTGGGCTTGATGGCACAAAAAGCTGAAGAATATGGCTCGCACGATAAGACTTTCGTGGTTCCTGCTAGCGGTAAGGTTGAGGTGGTCAGCGATGATGGGACAGTCTTGCTGAGCCAAGTGGTCAATCAAGGTGATATCTTCAGAATGTGTCAGGTGAAAGATGCGCCCATTCGTGATTGGGTGAAACTGGCGGTTAATCGTGCTCGTTTAACCAATACGCCGGCAATTTTCTGGTTAGATAGTGCTCGTGCTCACGATGCTCAACTGATTGCCAAGGTTGAAACCTACCTAACTGAGCATGATGTGAGTGGTTTGGATATTCAAATCATGTCTCCTGATGAAGCAACCTTGTATTCATTAGAACGAGTGAAGCAGGGCTTAGATACTATTTCGGTGACTGGTAATGTGTTGCGTGATTACTTAACGGATTTGTTCCCGATCCTTGAATTAGGTACTTCTGCCAAAATGTTGTCAATCGTGCCCTTAATGAATGGTGGCGGATTATTTGAAACTGGGGCTGGTGGTTCGGCACCGAAGCATGTGCAACAGTTTACCAAAGAAAATCACCTACGTTGGGATTCTCTGGGTGAGTTTCTTGCTCTGTCGGCGTCACTGGAGCATTTAGGCCAAGTGAGTGACAATGCTAAGGCGAGCGTATTGGCGAGTACCTTAGACAAGGCCACCGGTATCTTCTTGGATAAAAATAAATCACCATCACGTAAGGTGAAAGAGTTAGATAACCGAGGCAGTCATTTCTATCTGAGTTTATATTGGGCTCAATGTTTAGCTGAACAAGATACCGATCCTTCGCTAAAGGCTACGTTCTCAGAACTTGCCGATAAGTTGACTATCAATGAATCTGTGATTATTGGACAGTTAAACTCAGTACAAGGATCAGGTGTAGACCTTGATGGTTATTACTTACCAGATACTGACAAAGCATCTGCCGCGATGCGTCCAAGTCTTAGCTTCAATGCGATCATCGATGATCTTCGCTAAACGTTGATTTAACACAGTATATATAAAGGCCTGCATCGGTTGTTGGCCTTTTTTGTGAGATCAGCAAATAATCATATATTTGTTAGCGCAAAATAAAATGCCAGTCTAGATGACTGGCATTTGTTTTTTTCTTGGCTTGGCGCGGTTTTAGTTTTGACTCTCATCGAATACGATGCTTACCGCGTGACTACCCTTTGGTCCCTGTTGTGTTTCAAATTGAACGGGTTGACCAGCTTTTAGCGTGCGGTAACCTTCCATTTGAATTGTCGAATAGTGGGCAAAGATATCTTCACCGCCTGTATCCGGGCAAATAAAACCAAATCCTTTTGCGTTGTTAAACCATTTAACTGTTCCGCTTGGCATACGACATTTCCCTATAAAATTTACCTACCAGACTCACTTGATTGGTCAATTGCGACACTTTTTCAAGTCAGCTGTGTAACAATCTAGTAAAATATTTACTACAGTCAAGTTTTCAATGAGTTTTTCTACTAGCGTTGTTAACTCAAAGCAGTTATGTTGAAAACAGAGACGCATTTTTAAGACTATAGTTTCATATGACCAAATTATCTGACTGGCTGGATGTTGAAGAAATAACCAAAGAAGCCAAAAGTGTTACCGAACCACCACCAATGTATAAGGTGGTTTTGAATAATGATGACTATACTCCAATGGAGTTTGTTATCGAAGTGTTGCAGTTGTATTTTAATATGGATTTAGACCAAGCAACTCAAGTGATGTTAACCATTCATTATAAAGGAAAAGGAGTTTGTGGGATTTTTACGGCAGAAGTAGCTGAAACCAAAGCTGCCCAAGTAAATCGTTATGCAAAGCAAAATGACCATCCTCTGATGTGTTCCATGGAGAAAGCATAGCTAAGTAGTATTGATTGTCTGTAGGGGGCCTATGCATGCTAAACAAAGAGTTGGAACAAACTTTAAATCAAGCATTTAAAGAAGCAAGACAACAACAACATGAATTTATGACCGTTGAACATCTGTTGTTGGGTTTATTAGAAAATGCCTCAGCAAAAGAAGCTTTAGTGGCTTGTGGCGCTAATCTTAACCAATTGACTCAAGAATTGAGTAGCTTTATTGAACAAACAACGCCTGTTATTTCAGAAGATGATAGTGAGCGTGAAACTCAGCCTACTTTAGGATTTCAACGTGTTTTACAGCGTGCTGTTTTTCATGTGCAATCTTCTGGGAATAGTGAAGTTAGTGGTGCTAATGTTTTGGTCGCTATTTTTAGTGAGCAAGAGAGTCAGGCGGTTTATTTTCTGAAAAAAGCTGATATTAGCCGACTTGATGTGGTTAATTATATCTCTCACGGGATCCGTAAAGAAGATGAATCTGATGCAGAGCAGGGAGCTGTTGAGAGTGACCTTCAATCGGAGGAAAGCAAACAGCTAGAAAATTTTGCCAGCAACCTCAATCAGTTGGTGCTAAAAGGTAAAATTGATCCACTGATTGGTCGTGATCAGGAGTTATCTCGAACTATTCAAGTGTTATGTCGTCGTCGTAAAAATAACCCGCTGTTAGTGGGGGAAGCTGGCGTGGGTAAAACAGCAATCGCCGAAGGCTTGGCTTATCGAATTGTACATGAAGATGTGCCTGATGTTATTAAAGATGCCACCATTTATTCTTTAGATATCGGTTCTTTATTGGCAGGAACTAAATATCGGGGGGATTTCGAAAAACGCTTTAAGTCCTTATTGAAGCAACTCGAGAACGCCGAGAATGCGATTTTGTTCATTGATGAAATTCATACCATTATTGGCGCTGGAGCTGCATCTGGTGGGCAGTTGGACGCAGCTAATCTGATTAAGCCATTGCTTAGTAATGGTTTGTTACGTTGTGTGGGTTCTACAACGTACCAAGAATATAATCAGATTTTTGAAAAAGATCGCGCCTTAGCGCGACGTTTCCAGAAAATAGATGTGGTTGAACCTACCGTTGAGGATACAACCAAAATCTTGATGGGCTTGAAAAGTCGTTATGAAGCGCATCATGAGGTTCGTTATACCAAGCAAGCGATGCGTAGCGCGGCAGAATTAGCGGCTAAGTACATTAATGAGCGTCACTTACCCGATAAAGCAATTGATGTTATCGACGAGGCTGGCGCGAGTATGCGTATGTTGCCGGTGAGTAAACGTAAAAAAACCATTGGTGCCGGTGATATTGAGGCCATTGTGGCCAAAATCGCTCGGATCCCTGAGGCGAAAGTTTCTTCATCCGATCGAGAAGTACTCCGAAATTTAAACGAAACCTTGAAGATGGTGGTATTTGGTCAAAACCCTGCGATTGATGTATTGGTCGATGCAATTCGCCTTAATCGCTCCGGTTTAGGGGCAGAGCAAAAACCAGTTGGCTCATTCTTATTTGCCGGGCCGACTGGGGTTGGTAAAACCGAAGTTACTCAGCAGTTAGCAAAGGCTCTTGGGGTTGAATTAATTCGTTTTGATATGTCCGAATATATGGAGCGGCATGCGGTATCCCGATTGATTGGTGCGCCTCCTGGTTATGTCGGCTTTGATCAAGGTGGTTTATTAACTGACGCAGTATTTAAACATCCTCACTGTGTGATCTTGTTGGATGAAATCGAAAAGGCGCATGAAGATGTGTTTAATTTGCTATTGCAAGTCATGGATCACGGTACTTTAACCGACAATAACGGGCGTCATGCTGATTTCCGCAATGTTATCTTGGTTATGACCAGTAACGCAGGTGTTAAAGAAACCCATCGCTCAAGTATTGGTTTTAAAGAACAAGATCTTAGCTTCGATGCCATGGCCGAAATTAATCGGATATTTGCGCCTGAGTTTAGAAACCGCTTAGACAATATCATTTGGTTTAATCACTTGGATGAACAAATTATTGAACAGGTTGTCGATAAGTTTATTGTTGAACTACAAGCGCAGTTAGACGCGAATGGTGTCTCAATGGAGGTGAATACAGAAGCTCGTTTGTGGTTGGCGGAGCAGGGCTACGATAAATCAATGGGCGCTCGACCAATGGCAAGAGTGATTCGCGAACAGCTACGCAAACCCTTGGCAAATGAGATCTTATTTGGACGTCTTAATCATGGAGGGCATGTTGATATTGCCATGAAAGATGGCCAATTAGATTTTCAATATGAAGATGTGGTTGCAGAGGTATAGTCTGAATGAGTTGAAGGCAAAAAAGCCAGCTAAATGCTGGCTTTTTTAATAATTACTTGCTCTGAGTAATTAGCGGTTTAGCGCGCGCGGAAAACAATGCGCCCTTTTGACAAGTCGTACGGTGTTAATTGAACCGTAACTTTATCCCCGGTAAGAATGCGGATGTAGTTCTTACGCATTTTGCCAGAAATATGGGCAGTAACAACATGTCCGTTTTCTAGTTCTACACGGAACATTGTGTTAGGCAAGGTGTCTAACACTGTGCCTTGCATTTCAATATTGTCTTCTTTCGCCATTGAGTCCTCTGTTTGACACGCACTTATAAAAACGCTGGGAGAATGCCAGATTTAGCGCCTTGTGTAAAGTTTATCCTCCAAAACTATTGCCATTTATCATTAATAAAGCGTTGATGCGGGGTATAATTTTGTTTGTAGCTCATTTTTCTGCAATCATCCACTTGGTATCCAAGGTAAAGCCATCTGCGTTTTTGTTGTTTTGCTTGCTCAATTTGTTTTAATACAGCCAAAGAGCCGAGCGATAAGCTCGCCAGCTCGGGTTCGAAAAACGTGTAAACGGCACTCAAACCATCAGTGAAAACATCGGTTACACATAATGCAAGCAATCTGTCGCCTTGATATAGACGTAAGTATTGGGTGTCTGCCCAATCACAGCTTAAAAATTGATGGAATGCTGCTTCGCTGGTGGGGTACATGCTACCGTCACGATGGCGCGCTTCGATGTAACGCTCAAATAAGCAGTAATCAAGATTACTTAAATGTTTACTCCATACCAGCTGAAGATCTTTGGTTTTGCTCAGGACGCGTTTTTGGGAGCGTGATGGTATAAAGGCATTCACATCGACCCTTAGGGACTGACAGGCCTGGCAGCCGCTGCAATGGGGTCGATACAGCTCTTGCCCGCTACGCCTAAAACCTAATTCAATGAGCTGTGGGTAATAGGCTTGCTTTTCTGGTTTAGAACAAAGCGCAAAACATAGCTGTTCTTGTTGTTCGGCTAAATAGGGGCAGGGCGTTACTTGGCTTAGGCCTAAGGGTAATTGCATTGCTTTAGTTCCTGCGGGTACCAGCACTGTGAACTGATTTGGTCCAATTTTGCTAGGTTGAGCTTGGTTATAAATTGTGCCCGCGGTAGGTTTTGCATTCCGAGGCTAAGTAAATGGGAATTTTCAACCTGTCCATCAATATAACTGCCGCCCCAATATTTAAAATGGTAGCAAAATAAATGAAAGGCCAGCTTGGAGGCGTTACTCTCTAGATGAAACATTGATTCGCCGCAAAACATACTGCCGACAGCGATGCCATATAAACCACCCACCAAATGTTGTTGATGCCACACTTCAACCGAGTGAGCATGTCCTAATTGATGAAGTTTAAGATAAGCCTCTATCATGTTGGGGTTTATCCATGTTTCATTGGCGCGTAGCGCTGCACAGTTGCGAATCACCGCTTCAAAACTGGTGTTGATTGTGACTCGTAAGGGGGTTTTACGGATGAATTTTCGCATACTTTTATTGATGGTATGCATTGATAAACTTAGGCCAATTCGCGGGTCTGGACTCCACCATAACACGGGTTGGTCCTCATTAAACCAAGGGAAAATACCATGGTGATAGGCCGAAATTAATCGTGTTGGGTTTAGATCCGCACCGATAGCTAACAAGCCATTGGGATCATCTAAAGCAAGGTTAACTGCGGGAAAGGGGCTATCGGTGTCAAGTAATATGGCCTGCACAAGTTTCTTTTTATCTGAAGTGATTTGTGGTTGATTATCAAGAAACTTGATTTAAAAGGCAAAATGAAAAAGCCGATAAGATTATCGGCTTTAAATTTAAGGTGTCGCGAGAATAAACTAGTGCTTAGTCGTTTAAGCTATCTAAGTAACGCTCAGCATCTAAGGCCGCCATACAGCCTGCGCCTGCAGAGGTAATCGCTTGACGATAGACGTGGTCAGCGACATCACCAGCCGCAAAAATTCCCGGAATGCTGGTTTGAGTGGCATTTCCTTCGGTGCCAGACTGAATTTTGAGATAACCGTCTTTCATTGCCAATTGACCCTCAAAAATGCCTGTATTGGGTTGATGGCCAATGGCGATGAAGGCGCCCATGACTTCGATGTCTTGGGTACTGCCATCTTGAACTTGCTTGGTACGAACATGAGTCACGCCCATCTCGTCACCCAATACTTCATCTAGGGTTTGATTGAGGTGTAACACAATGTTGCCATTGTTTACTTTATCCATTAAACGCTTGGTGAGGATTTTTTCACTACGAAATTCTTCACGGCGATGAATAAGATGCACTTCAGAGGCAATATTCGCTAGATAGAGTGCCTCTTCAACAGCCGTGTTTCCCCCCCCCACTACAGCGACCTTTTGATTACGATAGAAAAAGCCATCACAAGTGGCACAAGCAGACACGCCTTTACCTTTAAAGGCTTCTTCGGAGGGAAGGCCAAGGTATTTGGCAGAAGCTCCTGTGGCGATGATGAGCGAATCACAAGTGTATTGTTGATTGTCGCCTTTCAATTTATAAGGCTTTGTTTGAAAATCCACTTGATTGATATGGTCGAAAATAATTTCCGTATCAAATTTTTCTGCATGCGCTTGCATCCGTTCCATCAACACTGGTCCGGTCAAACCTTCTGCATCTCCAGGCCAGTTTTCAACTTCGGTGGTGGTTGTCAGCTGACCGCCTTGTTGGATCCCAGTAATAAGCACCGGATTGAGGTTGGCTCTCGCTGCATATACGGCAGCGGTGTAACCGGCTGGGCCGGAGCCAAGAATAATTAGTTGGTGGTGATTCGCATTACTCATGGTGGTTATCATTCCTTATAGTTCTTGCTTAAAATATGAGGGTGTAAATCTCAATATCAAGCGCTAATTACGTAAAATATGCTGTTGGACGCAAAGCTATATTTTCATGGATGCAGCATAATCGGCTTATATAATTCCAGCAAATAATAAAACTTTATATGGATATGCGTATTTATCTAGCTATTAATTCGGCTTTTTACTTGATAGTCGGTGAATTTTGTGGAATAAATAATGCTCGGGCGTAAAACAAAAGTTTAAAAAAGTCTGTTCACTTGGGTTTTAGCTCCGTATCTTGGTTGTAATGACTTATTTATGTGGGAATGGATAAACACATAACATATGCAATGACTGCCAGTTTTAATGCATAAACAGTCAGGTATAACTTAGATATTTAGGGACAATAAACGTATTACCACTAATGGAAGCAAAAGGTCGACCAATGAAGGAACTGGATCGTATTGATCGCAACATACTTAATGAGTTGCAAAAAGATGGCCGCATATCAAATGTGGAATTGTCGAAACGTGTAGGATTAAGCCCTACGCCTTGTTTAGAAAGAGTTCGACGTTTAGAGCGTCAAGGTTATATTTGCGGTTATACAGCAATTCTGAATCCACAATACTTAGACGCCTCGCTGCTAGTGTTTGTTGAAATCACCTTGAATCGTGGCGCTCCGGATGTGTTTGAACAGTTTAACCATGCGGTACAACAACTTGAAGAAATCCAAGAGTGTCATTTGGTCTCAGGCGATTTCGATTATCTATTGAAAACACGTGTAGCTGACATGTCTGCTTATCGTAAGTTGTTAGGTGAAACCTTATTGCGTTTACCTGGTGTTAACGACACCCGTACCTATGTTGTGATGGAAGAAGTGAAACAAAGCAATCGATTAGTCATTAAAAACTAAGCGAGCGGTTTCCCCCTCCAATTCATTTTTGGTAAAGTAAAACAAGCGGCTTAGCCGCTTGTTTTGTTTTTTAGTCAAAGATAAATTTTAGTTGGATTTATTTATATCCTTCAGGATAAGCCGATGGTCAACAAGATGGTTCGCGAAACCAATAAGGATAAGGCTGAGATGGAAGTGAGCGGAGAGTTCAGTTTTTCGATGTTTAAAGCCGTGATTATCGATTTTTAACGGTTAAAATGATTAGAGTATTATTTAAGTTGGTATTAGCTCAAGGGAACGCTTGTGACAGATATGACAGACAATAGATTGTCTGGTTTTGCCCGAATTGCCGAAGTAGGCGCAATTGCTATGGGGGCGCTAGGAGTATACCTAATGGTCGCCTTGTTAAGCTTTGACCCAAGTGATCCAAGTTGGTCGCAAACGGCTATTCAACAAAGCATTGCCAATGCTGCGGGAAGCTCCGGCGCATGGTTTGCTGACTTACTGTTGTTTAGTTTTGGATTCATTGCCTATAGCGTACCGTTGGTTTGTGGCTTTTTAGCATGGGCGCTATTCTGGCGGCCCTGTCCGATAGCCCAAGTTGATTTTTTTACTTTAGGCTTACGTCTTATTGGTTTCATTTTCACTTTCGCCAGCTTAACGACCTTAGCGAGCATTCATATTGACGATTTTTATTATTTTTCATCAGGAGGCTTAGTGGGAGATATTTTCACTCAGTTAATGATCCCGACCTTCGGTTTATTGGGTACTAGCATTATTTTATTGGCCGTATTTGCGGGTGGTATTACCTTGTTTACAGGTGTTTCATGGGTTCAGTTTGTTGAGTTGTTGGGTGAGGGCTTAGGCTCAGTGTTTACCAATCTGATTGATTTACCGAAACGAATTAGTGGTCGCAAACAATCACGGCTTGCCGCGGATGAATCGACCAATGAGACTTATCAAGCGCCTTTGCGTAAACCAGAGCTAGAAGAAGCTGCTATTAACCGAACGATTGACGAGCAAGCTCTTGATGACAGTGAAACTGCCCAGCAAGAGAGCTTTGAAGAGCCATTGGACACCGTCGCCGAGGGATCTTTACACGCTGTTGAGCCACATTTTAATCTTGATGATGATTTCGAGGAGCAATTGAGCCAAGCTAAAGCAGAAGTGGAGTTTGCTTATGAAGCTGAAGCCGTTGACCCTCCGAGTGTTATCCTAGATCAGAGCCCCCCTGAGCCGATGCCAGAAATTCCTTTTACTGAATCAAGTCAGCCAATGACCAATCAACCTTCCACGGCTGCTGAGGCGGTTAAGTCTAAACCGGCTCAGCCTCGTTTAAGCCCATTGCCTGATATGAACTTGTTAGATAGGCCCGACAAGAAACAGAATCCAATTTCCGCAGAAGAATTAGATCAAGTATCGCGACTGGTGGAAGCTAAACTGCTGGATTTCAATATTCAAGCAAGCGTTGTGGCTGTGCATCCCGGACCGGTGATTACCCGTTTCGAGTTGGATTTGGCGCCGGGGGTTAAGGTGAGTAAAATCACCAACTTGTCTAAAGACTTAGCCCGAGCCTTGTCGGCCATTAGCGTACGAGTCGTGGAAGTGATTCCCGGCAAGTCGGTGATTGGTTTGGAGCTCCCCAATCGTTATCGAGAAATTGTTTATTTGAGTGAAGTGGTTGATAGCAGCGTATTCCATCAATCTAAATCTCCGTTAACGATGGTACTAGGCAAGGATATTGCTGGCCAACCAGTGGTGGTTGATTTGGCTAAGATGCCGCACCTGTTAGTCGCGGGAACCACCGGTTCTGGTAAATCGGTTGGGGTTAACGTGATGATCGTTAGCTTGTTGTATAAGTCGACACCAGACGATGTTCGTTTGATTATGATCGATCCTAAAATGCTGGAGTTGTCGGTCTATGAAGGGATCCCGCATCTGCTCTCAGAAGTTGTGACAGATATGAAAGAAGCGGCCAATGCACTGCGTTGGTGTGTTGGAGAAATGGAACGCCGTTATAAGCTGATGTCGGCTATGGGCGTACGTAATCTTAAGGGTTTCAACCAGAAAGTTGTTGATGCCATCAATTCAGGAAACCCGATCATTGATCCGCTGTGGAAACCTGGTGATAGTATGGACGAAACGGCGCCCTTATTAGAAAAGCTGCCGCATATCGTGGTCGTGATTGATGAATTTGCCGACATGATGATGATTGTTGGTAAAAAAGTAGAAGAACTGATTGCTCGAATTGCCCAAAAAGCGCGGGCGGCGGGTATCCATTTAATATTAGCGACTCAACGTCCTTCGGTGGATGTGATTACTGGTCTAATTAAAGCGAATATCCCAACACGAATGGCTTTTCAAGTTTCGAGTCGTATTGATTCTCGAACCATTCTTGACCAACAGGGAGCAGAAACGTTACTCGGGATGGGCGATATGCTCTATCTACCAGCAGGTACTGGAGTCCCTACGCGTGTGCATGGTGCGTTTGTCGATGACCATGAAGTGCATGCGGTGGTTTCCGCTTGGAAGGCGCGTGGTGAACCAAACTACATCGATGAAATTTTGAATGGTGAAGCTGGACCAGATGCAATGCTCCCCGGGGAAGTGGCTGATTCAGATGAAGAGCTTGATACTTTGTTTGATCAAGCGGTGATGCATGTGACAGAAACGCGCAGAGGCTCGGTGTCGGGCGTACAACGTAAATTTAAGATAGGTTATAACCGTGCAGCGCGGATCGTTGAACAAATGGAAGTGCAGGGTATTGTCAGTGCGCCTGGACACAATGGTAATCGTGAAGTACTTGCGCCCCCACCGGTAAGAATTGATTAAGAAGAATTATTTATGAAAAAACTGGGTACAGTGATTGTGGCGTTGTGTTTATCCTCTGTTGCATTGGCGAATGATGCGGCAACCGAATTGAAGCAACATTTGTCGACGTTAAGTAGTTTCCAAGCCGAGTTTAAGCAAACGGTGCTGGATGCTGATGGTAGTCAAATTCATCAAGCCGAAGGCAAGCTTAGTTTAGCGCGTCCTGCCAAATTAAATTGGCAACAGGTTGCCCCAGAACAAGACATGATTGTTTCTGATGGTACGACCATTTGGTATTACAGTCCATTCGTTGAGCAAGTGACAATTATGAGTGCAGGTGAAGCGATCCGTCAGTCACCATTCATTTTGTTGGCCGATGACCGTAACGAGAGTTGGCAGCAATACCAAGTTGAAAAGGTTGATCAGGGTTACTTGGTAAAATCTAAGCGCGATCCTCTACAAGCAGCATTTTGGGTGAAGCTCAATGCTGATAATAGTATTGCTCGCTTTGATCTTATTGAAAGTACTGGCCAGCGAAGTGAGTTTAGCCTGCAAGCCTTTAAGGCGAACCCTAAGTTGAGTGACCGTTTGTTTCACTTCGACATTCCCAGCAATACTATGATTGATGACCAACGTTAATGAGTTTCGAGTTAAACTTCGACGCCGATTTTAGACCTTTGGCGGCGCGGATGCGCCCTACTGAGCTGGCTCATTATGTGGGTCAAAAGCATATTTTGGCTAAAGAGCAGCCGCTGTATAAAGCGATAGCTTCAGGTCAGCTACACTCGATGATCTTGTGGGGGCCACCTGGCACAGGAAAAACCACAATCGCTGAGTTGGCCGCATATTATGCGGATGCTGAAGTTGAAAAAATCTCGGCTGTAACTGGCGGTATCAAAGAGGTGAGAGCGGCTATAGGGCGCGCGCAGCAAAATCAGCAAGTGAGCCGACGGACGATCTTATTTGTTGATGAAGTGCATCGCTTTAACAAAAGTCAACAAGATGCGTTTTTACCTTATGTAGAAAATGGGACGGTAATTTTTATTGGTGCGACTACCGAAAATCCTTCCTTTGAACTGAACAATGCCTTGTTGTCTCGGGCTAAAACCTACGTGCTACGGTCTTTAGATAGTTCGGCGATTTTGCAGCTACTGGAACGCGCGATTCGTGATGATGAAATTTTAAAACAGCAGAATTTGCAGTTTGAATCAGGGGTGTTAGAAGCGCTAGCAGAGTTAGTCAGTGGTGATGCTCGTCGAGCTTTAAACTTGCTGGAAATGATGGCTGAGTTAGCGGAAGTTAGCAGTAGCGGTAAACAGCTTTGTTTTGATTTGTTAAAGCAGGTGGCTGGCGAACGTTATAGCCATATCGATAAGGGAGGAGACAAATATTACGATTTATTGTCTGCCTTGCATAAATCTATTCGGGGCTCATCTCCCGATGCAGCCTTATTTTGGTATTGTCGGATTTTAGAAGCCAGTGGGGATCCTTTAGCGGTGGCGAGACGCTGTTTGGCGATTGCCTCTGAAGACATTGGTAATGCGGATCCTAGAGCCATGCAAATCGCAGTGAGTGCTTGGGATTGTTATACTCGGGTTGGGGCCGCTGAAGGAGAGCGGGCGATTGCTCAAGCCGTTGTTTATTTGGCATGTGCCGCTAAAAGTAATGCCGTATATACGGCATTTAAAGCCGCACGAGCGGCGGCAAAAGAGTACGGTGATACCGAGGTGCCAGTGCACCTGCGAAATGCTCCGACCCAGCTAATGGCTGAGTTAGGCTATGGTGCGGAATATCGTTATGCACATGATGAGCCCAATGCTTATGCCGCCGGACAACAATATTTACCTGACGGGCTTACGGGGATGCAATTTTACTATCCACAAAGTCGTGGGTTAGAGCAAAAGATTGCAGAGAAATTGGCTTATCTAAAACAGCTCGATCAGCAAGCAGAATAGGCTGTGAGTATAGCAGTGATGATGTCGTTTAAACCGGGGGCCTCAGGATCGCTGAATCGTGGCTTTCAGGCTTTAGTTTATTTGTCGTCTGGCTAGCAAGGCTGATTATTCCTAGTTCAGCTTATTTACGGCATTTTATTGTTAAAACAAGTAGAAAGCCCGATTGTGTCTGCTATGAGTTGCTTTATAATGGCGACTTATAAATTTTATTGAAGCAGCGTAAATGTGGCTAACTAGCAATTGCAAGCCGCATCCACTGTTTTTTACTCATTGAATTGGAAGTAGGTTATTGAATGTTAGACGCTAATTTGTTGCGAAGCGATATAGAGAGCACTGCTCAGCGCTTAAAAACTCGAGGATTTGAACTAGATGTAGCTCGTTTGACGACTTTAGAGAGTCGCCGTAAAGAATTACAAGTTCTTACCCAAGAACTGCAAAATGAGCGTAACACTCGTTCCAAATCCATCGGGCAAGCGAAAGGGCGCGGCGAAGACATTGCCCCCTTGTTAGCCGAAGTTGGCCAATTAGGTGAAAAGCTCGATGCTGCTAAAGCCGAATTAAATGCGCTATTAGACGAAATTAAAGATTATTCTCTAGCGGTGCCTAATCTACCGCATCCGAGCGTACCGCTTGGTAAAGATGAGTTGGAAAATGTAGAGCTGCATACCTGGGGCGAGTTGCCGAGCTTTGACTTTGAGCTGAAAGATCATGTGGATGTTGGCTCCGATTTACAAGGTTTAGATTTTGCTAATGCGGTCAAAATTAGTGGCTCTCGTTTTATTGTCATGAAGGGTAAAATTGCTAAGCTGCATCGCGCTATTGCTCAATTGATGCTTGATACGCATACCGAAGAGCATGCATATCAAGAGATGTACGTACCTTACTTGGTTAATGCTGATTCACTCTACGGTACTGGTCAGTTGCCTAAGTTTGGTAAAGATCTGTTCCATACCCAGCCTGCAACAGAAGAAGGGATCGGCATGAGTCTGATCCCAACTGCCGAAGTGCCCTTAACTAATATGTTGCGCGATAGTATTGTGGAAGAAGCCGAGTTGCCGATCCGTATGACCGCTCATACGCCTTGTTTTAGAAGCGAAGCGGGTTCTTATGGGCGAGATACACGCGGTCTGATCCGCCAACACCAATTTGATAAAGTTGAAATGGTTCAATTGGTTCATCCCGAAAAATCTTACGCAGCCTTAGAAGAAATGCGTCAACATGCAGAAAATATTCTACAAAAACTGAACTTACCTTACCGTGTGGTGACTTTGTGTACTGGTGATATGGGCTTTGGTGCAGCGAAAACTTACGATTTAGAAGTGTGGGTTCCTGCGCAAAATACTTACCGTGAAATCTCATCGGTGTCTAACTGTGAAGATTTTCAAACTCGTCGAATGCAGGCTCGGTTCCGTCCTAATGGCGCTAAAAAGCCAGAGTTATTACATTCATTAAATGGTTCTGGTTTGGCGGTGGGTCGCACCCTAGTAGCAATTTTAGAAAATTATCAAAACGCAGATGGTAGCATTACTATTCCAGAAGCATTAGTTCCCTATATGGGCGGGCTAGAACGAATTAGTGTATAGTTTCATAGAATTATAAAAAAAGCGCCCGAGGCGCTTTTTTTATATGCATTTGACTGGTTTGGGTAAGCCCGCAATTTTTGTGGCCTGCTTGGCGGGCCCATCGGGAAATAATTTATATAAGTAGCGGCTATTGCCTTTGTCGGGGCCAAACTTTTTGGCCATTGCTTTGACTAAGGCACGCATTGCAGGGGAGGTATTAAACTCTAGGTAGAAATTTCTTACAAATATGACGACTTCCCAGTGGGCTTCACCCATCTCGATACCTTCTCGTTGGGCAATATGTGCTGCGAGCTCTTTTGACCATGCCTCTAAGTCGAGTAAGTAGCCATTCTTGTCAGTTTGATAACGCTGCCCATTAAACTCAATCATTGTGTCTTAATAAACCTTTTGAATCACTATAAGTTGCCGCTAAGTTTACCATCGACCATTTAATAATAATTGGCGAATTTGCTGTAAGTCTTTGCATATTAGTTGTAACTGGTAAGCAATTAGCAATTCGTCACCGACTAGTTTTGGCAATAATTTATTGATTTCGGTAAGTAGTCGCTCATGTTGTGGTTTTAAACTGGGTCGCTGGTCAGAAAATAATAGTAGGTAATCGTGCATTAGCTCCAACTCGCCATTTATTTGCTCGCCTAATTTAGCCAATTGATTCGCCGCATATCCAGATTGTAATTGGCTTCGATGGGTTGATAAGGCTGACAAGTGAGATAGTAAATTGTGGCTCATACCAACTAAGTGGTAGAGATCAGGAGAAAGTCGACGTTTGTCACTAGGCTCGGCTAGCATGTATTGCCAATGACGAACCAATTCGGCCTCGCTTTGATAAGCGTGGTAACGATTTAAGCGAAATTCGGTGCTTTCTGCCGGAGACGTACTGAAATATTGCTGGAAAATGGCACCTTGATAAGCTGCTATATTGGCAAATAGTTGACTCACAATTTTACGGCTGATCTTATGTTGCCAGTCAGGCCAGAAATAACGCATTGATGCTAAAGCCATTAACGCGCCAATCAAGGTGACAATGGTTCTAATGGTTAGAGCTTCATTGGCGGGATAACCTTGTAAATCCAGAGACATTGCAACAAAAATGGTGATAAAAGCCACTGAAATTGCATAGTTGAAATGAAAAAATAAAAAAAACATCAACACTAATATCGGCAGCAAACCGATACTCACTGAATCGGGAAGGTTTAAATAACTTAAACCTGCGGCGACAAATACTCCTGCGATGGTTCCGAATACCCGTTTCCCAACTCGCTTTTTAGTCTCATGGTAGTTGGGCTTAATGACTAATAGACAACTTAGCATCAACCAAAATGCGTGCTCGTCATTCATGATCAAGATTAAACCATAGGCAATCACCATGGTGCAGGCCATTCGCAAGGCGTGACGATTGACCTGTAGCTTTAGATCAAAAGCTTGTTGTAAATATTGTTTTATCGATAGGGTCTTAAAAGGAGAAAACCGATTTTCTGGTTCGGGAAAAGCTTGTTCGTTAAAGCACAATGCAGTGACTTTTTTTAAGTTTTTTAATAAATATTCAAAACGAGGAGGCAACAGGGGAAGTTGTGCTCGTTGTTCTTCTAAGGTATCGATGGCTTGATTGAGTTGTAATTCTACATCTTTGTCAAGTTGACTGGCACCAATGGCTCGTGCGATACGGACCATGATGGCTCGGGTGTCAGTTAACAATTGCCGAGGAAGAACGTTTTGTAGCCGCTCATAGTCGAGGTGAGATGAGTTGAGCCTTTCGTGGAGCAGCTGCGCTTTAAAAAATCGGTCCATTTGGCTAGAGCCCACCAGCTGCTTATTCCGTTGCTGATAAACGTAAAGGCCGTGACGAATCACCCCGAGTTGCTCTGCAATGTCTGCACTTTGGCGAGTTAAGCGGACCTGGATGTCGCTAATATTAGCCCCCCGTCGAAATAAACGAGTTTTGGTCAGTTGATAAAGACTAATTTGCCGAAATACTTGAGCCAGTTGCGCATCTAACCAGCGATTAGGGGCGACAGCATTAGCAACTAAGGAGAGTAGCGCATAACAGAGCGCACCTAATACCAACCACAGAGGTTGCATCCATGGGTTGCTGTAAGTGCTATATCCCAGCATGGTATAAATACCAATTATCAACGAACACATGGCAATGGAGCCATACTTTTGTCCTAAAACAGGCATTCGCATAAACAAGTAGGTGGAACTGAATAAGCCAATAGCAAACAGCCAAGGCCAGGGGTAAAGCAAGGTCACGGAAATGCAGGCGAGGGTAAAGCACCCCATCATTAGCAGGGTACTTTGTAGGCGCTGCTGGTAAAAGTCGGGACTATCAGCTAATCCTGCGGCAACGACCCCAAGGGTTAGGGATATTGCCAGTTCCAAGTCAAACACTAGACTTAGGCTTAGCATTAAGATCGCAAGACTCGCGGCCTTTAATGCCACAGCCCAATTTAAGCTAGAGGGATCGATTTTATATTTAACTAAAGCCATAAATGAAAACGCCCCGTATAAAACAGGGCGTGGGTATCCTTACCTAGTCGACTTAGTCGTCGTTTAAAAAGCCTAAAATGTGGAGTAGTGATATAAAGATATTAAACACATCTAAGTACAAACGAATGGTTGCGCTGATGTAATTTGTTTCGCGACCGCTGATAATATCGCTGGTGTCATACAAAATATAACCAGAGAATAGCAACACACACGCACCGCTGATAGTGAGACTTAGCATTGGTACATGCAAAAATATGTTCAGTAGGCTAGCAACCACAAGAACGATCAAACCGGCGAATAAGAAGCCGCCCATGAATGAAAAATCTTTCTTGGTGGTCAGCACATAACCGGATAAGCCAAAGAAGACCAAACCGGTCATTCCCAAGGCTTGCATCACAATCGCAGTACCTTGCGGAAACTGTAGGTAATGGGTCAGTAGCGGACCTAATGAGCCCCCCATAAGGGTGGTGAATACAAAAGTCCACACAAGTCCCATCGAAGAGTTGATGCTACGGGGGAGGACAAACCACACAATTCCCATCGCACCAAGCATCATTACCATTGATGCCATAGAGCCGATACCGGCAATGACCGCAAAAAATGCTGCAAGAGCACTGGTAAACAAGGTCATCGATAGTAAGGCGTAGGTATTACGCAAAACCTTATTGGTTTCCAGTGTCGATGCAGCGCTATAGTTTATCGTGCTGGGCTGATTCATTATTTCACTCCGTATTATGACTGAGTTAATGGTAAGTTTTGATAGAATGAATTTCTAGTATAACGATATTTTTGCTAAAGAGAATCAAATCTAAGATCTAAAACCGTACCGCTGGTTGATTAGAATGTCACAAAAACATATAGATAGCTGCTTGTTGTTGATTCTTGAGAGCGTTTTGCGACTAGATAATACGAAGGCACAGTTGCACTCGATGGCGCATAGCCCTATGATCACCGCTAACAGGGCGCTTTGCCTTAATCCTTAATCGTTCAAAGTGAGACGGATAACCAATGTTAGTTTTAGGACACACTAATCCAGACTGTGACAGTATTGCTGGCGCAATATCTTTAGCAGAGTTATTAACGAAGCAAGGCACACCAGCAACTGCTATAGCTCAAGGCGCGCCGAACCCTGAAGCGCAATTTTTACTTGATAAAATTGGCTTTGACGCGCCTGAGATCCGCAGCGAAATTGCTGGTGAAGAAGTCTGGTTAATTGATTACTCTGATTGGGGGCAAGCTCCTAAAGATGCTAAAAAAGCGTCTATTCGCGGTATTGTTGATCACCATAAACTGGGTGATATTACGACGGCGGAACCACTAGAATGTTGGATCCGTCCCGTGGGTTGTAGCTGTACGATTGTTTATAGCATGTACCAAGCAGCTAATATTACGCCAAGTAAAGAAGCCGCAACTTTAATGTTAGGTGCTATTTTAAGTGATACCGTTAAGTTTAACTCCCCTACTTACACCCCTGTAGACCGTCAAGCCGCCGAGGCTTTGGCTGAACTTGCTGGGGTTAGCGATATCAATGCTTTTGCTGACGAACAGTTTGCAGCTAAATCAGACGTGGCTTCTGTAGCCGCTGAAGAATTGGTGTTACGCGATCAGAAGGTTTACGAAATTAATGGTAAACAGTTTGCTATCGCTCAGTTGGAACTTACGTCGGTAAAACCAGTGCTTGCGCGTTTAGATGAGTTGGAAACAGCTCTCGTTGCGCTAAAGCAAGCCAATGGTTATCACACCGCTTTAGTGTTGCTAACAGATATTACAACTTTGAATTCAACGGGTTTAATTTGTAGTGATGAAGCAGAGCTTGTTGCCAGTACTCTAGGTGGCAAACTTGAGGGGAGTGTGATTGATTTACCTGGCGTGGTAAGCCGTAAGAAGCAGGTCATGCCGCCTCTACAGCGCCAATTTGACGTCTAGTCTGCATATCTTGTACTTTTAAAAGCCAGCGCAGAGTCGCTGGTTTTTTTATGTTTAAAATATGGGAGAGTCGATAGAGAAAGCTTGAAAGGCTTCTTTCTATTATACGGGCAAGTATTTTTAACACTCTTTAGATGAATATACCCGCAGACTTTTATCATTCTTGGATGCGTTTAAATAAGTCGTGTCCGCCGCGATGATTTACTTTTTAATGGTGAACTGTATTGACAGACTCCAATTTGTATGATGAATTGATGGGCAGGCAAAAAAACTAATACCAATCTGATTAATTACATGACCAGCTTATTGAGCAAATAAATCTGCTGATAACGAACCATGAAGCGCAGTAATTCGTGGCTCTAATCACAAAATATATAACGCTGTTGTGGTGATTTAGGCTAGCAAGAATGAACAGTTCATGACTTAGATTGGTATAAGGTGAGTCCTTTGGTTTGTATTTAGTACAAAATCTATCACGAAAGGGCTTTCTGCCAGATCATAGTCTGCGCTGTTGGCAAATTACGTTATTTTATTACCTTTGTGATTTATTTGACCTTTGTTAACTATTGATAGTGAATTTTTCTGCACAAAATGTGAAAAAAAACTCGTTTTTTTAGTTTGTTAGCAACTATTTTGAAAAAAAAATGCGTTTTATTTCAAATCAAGTCTGAAATTCGCTTTATATCTGTGGTAGCATTTCCTTTACTTTCGTGACGAATGGATTAACTCCTGCGTTATTGAATGCTGTTGTTTTGGAGGTTTAAAGGATAATCATCTAGCAAAGGCGATTGTTCACACATCATCGACAGATGGCGTGGCTCCTCTTTAAATGAAAATACTATTGAAGTTAACAGTCGCATTGTCTGAATAACTTTAATATGGCAGTAAATAGGAATTACTGGATGACAAACATAACTCAACACAATAAGAGCCTTTATCGGCCTGAATTCGAACACGATAGCTGTGGTATCGGATTTGTTGCCCATTTAAAAGGGCGAAAAAGTCATGATGTGATCGAAAACGCATTGACTATGCTAACTTGCATGGAGCATCGTGGCGGCACTGGGTGTGACGTCGATAGTGGAGACGGCGCTGGTATTCTTATTCAGCTTCCTCACGAGTTTTTCAAAGAAGAAGCAACTCAACTGGGTTTCGCTTTACCGAATCCCGGTGAGTATGGCGTGGGTATGGTTTACTTTCCTGCTGATGAAGCCATTCGTCGTGAATGTCGAGAAATTTTAAATCGAAATATTAATAAACTAGGTCTAAGTCTACTAGGCTACCGTGTGGTGCCTAAGGACAATTCTAGTTTGGGTCAAGCATCACTTGACAATGAACCTAAAATTGAACAAGTTTTTGTGGCTCGTCCTGCGAATATTGACCAACAAGTATTCGAACGTAAACTGTTTGTGTTACGTAAATACTCGCTACACTTGGCTGACGCCACAGTTACTGGTGTCGATGAAAGCTTTTATATGGCCTCGATGTCCTCGCGAACCATCGTTTATAAAGGTCAGTTAACCACGGCGCAAGTACGCAAGTACTATTTGGATTTACAGGATCCGCGTGTGGTATCGGCCATTGCCATGTTCCATTCTCGTTTCTCAACCAATACTTTCCCCGCGTGGCGTTTAGCGCAACCGTTCCGTTACATCGCTCATAATGGTGAAATTAACACGGTGAAGGGCAACGTGAACTGGATGCGAGCACGTGAATCTTTGCTTGCAAGTGTTAATTTTAGTAAAGAAGAGCTGGATATGATTCATCCAGTGTGTGATATCACGCGTTCAGATTCAGCTAACTTAGACATGTGTGTTGAGTTGCTGGTATTGAGTGGTCGTCCGCTTGAGCAAGTGATGATGATGGTGGTTCCGGAAGCTTGGCAAACTCAAGAAAACATGGACCCAGTGAAACGTGCATTCTATGAATATTACTCTTGCATCATGGAACCTTGGGACGGCCCAGCTTCTATTTCTTTTACCAATGGTAAAGTGATTGGTGCAACACTGGATCGAAACGGTTTGCGTCCATCACGTTATTTAGTGACCGACGATGGCCTAGTTGTGATGGGCTCAGAAACCGGTGCTTTAGTGGTTGATCAGTCTAAAGTGGTCCAAAAAGGCCGTTTACAGCCCGGTAAAATTTTCATTGCTGATTTAGAGCAAGGTCGCATCATCGCCGATGATGAAGTAAAACACACGGTTTGCTCCAAGCAACCCTATGGAAAATGGGTTGAAGAAAATAAAATTGTTATCGACGACCTGCCTCTTCCTGATGGATATAACGATCGTTTTGCCACTTTGCATAGTTTAGCCAAGCGTCAAAAAGCATTTGGTTATAGTCAAGAAGACGTTAATGCGGTTTTGAAGCCAATGGTCGGTACCACTAAAGAGCCGCTTGGCGCGATGGGAACGGATACACCATTGGCGGTGTTATCGGATAAAAACCCACATTTATCCCATTATTTCAAACAGTTGTTTGCTCAGGTCACCAATCCGCCTATCGATCCTATTCGTGAAGAGATGGTGATGTCGTTACGTACCTATGTGGGTGCGGATTTAAATTTATTGGAAGAGACACCGCTACACTGCCGTAAAGTTGAAATTAAGCAACCGGTGTTAACCAATGATCAATTGGCCAAGTTACGAAGTATTGACCATAACCACTTCCAAGCGGCAACGATTCACACCACTTTCCATGCCTCTGGCGAAGAGGGTGAACTAGAAAAGGCGTTAGAGCGGATTTGTCGACATGCAAAAGATGCCGTGGATGATGGTTTCTCGATATTAATTTTGAGTGACCGTAAAGTTGATAGCGACCACGCGGCTGTACCTTCAGTACTTGCGACAGCGGCGGTTCACCATTACTTAATTCGAGAGGGTATTCGCGCTCATGCCGATTTAGTCGTTGAATCGGGCGATATTCGTGAAACCCATCATTTTGCCACTGTATTAGGTTATGGTGCGGCAGCGGTTAACCCATACTTGGCGATAGAAACCTTGCTCGATATGCGAGACCAGGCAATCATCGATAGTAGTTTATCTAATGACGCGGTGATCTCGCGTTATACCTATGCAATTAATAGTGGTTTGTTGAAGATCTTCTCTAAAATGGGAATATCTACGTTGCAATCCTATCAAGGTGCACAAATCTTTGAAGCGCTCGGTATTAACTCTGAGGTTGTGAACAAGTATTTCACTGGTACCGTGACCCGTATTGAAGGCATGGATTTAGATTCGATTGCTACCGAAGCCTTAAATCGACATCGCGAAGGTTTTCCGACGGATGATAATCCATTTAGGGACTTGATCTTAAGCACTGGCGGCGATTATGCCTGGCGAAAAGATGGCGAGCGTCATTTATTTAATCCAACCACGATCCGTTTATTGCAAAATGCATCTTCGACCAATAACTATCAAGTATTTAAAGAATATGCGGCAGAAGTTGATCATCAGGCGAAAGAAGCATTCACCTTGCGTGGCTTACTTAAATTTAAGTCCGATCGCCCTAGTGTTCCATTACATGAAGTGGATTCAGCTGAAACGATCCTAAAACGTTTCGCTACTGGTGCGATGAGTTTTGGTTCGATTTCTTGGGAAGCGCATACCACCTTAGCCATTGCCATGAATCGCATTGGTGGCAAGAGTAATTCTGGTGAGGGCGGTGAAGATCCGATTCGTTTCGAACCGATGGAGAATGGCGACTCAATGATCTCTAAGATCAAACAGGTTGCATCGGGTCGCTTTGGGGTAACTAGTCATTATTTGGCGAATGCCGAAGAATTACAGATCAAGATGGCGCAGGGCGCTAAGCCTGGTGAAGGTGGTCAACTTCCTGGTGATAAGGTGGATGCATGGATTGGTAAAACCCGTGGTTCAACGCCAGGTGTGGGTCTCATTTCACCCCCACCACACCACGATATTTATTCAATCGAAGATTTAGCTCAGCTTATTTACGATTTGAAAAATGCTAACCGTGATGCTCGGATTAACGTTAAGTTAGTGTCTGAAGCGGGTGTTGGTACGATTGCTTCGGGTGTGTGTAAAGGCTACGCCGATGTGGTATTGATCGCTGGCTACGATGGCGGTACGGGTGCATCTCCTCTGAGCTCTATTAAACATGCTGGGTTACCATGGGAATTAGGTTTAGCTGAAACGCATCAAACCTTGATTCAGAATAAATTACGCAGTCGTATTACGGTACAGGCCGATGGTCAACTGAAAACACCTCGTGATTTGGCGGTCGCCACTTTGCTAGGTGCCGAAGAGTGGGGGGTGGCTACCGCAGCACTTGTTGTTGAAGGCTGTACGATGATGCGTAAGTGTCATTTAAATACTTGCCCAGTTGGGATTGCCACTCAAGATCGCCGTTTACGTGAACGTTATGCTGGTCAAGTTGATCATGTGGTCAACTTCTTCAAGATGATGGCGGAAGGTTTACGAGAAATTATGGCTGAACTTGGTTTTCGCAGCATCAATGAGATGGTTGGGCAAAGCCAATGTTTGACTCAGCGTGATGACATTGATCACTGGAAGTACCAAGCGGTTGACCTATCGCCAATCTTGTATAAAGCAGAAGTGGATGGTGACGAGACACTTTATCGTAGCCAAGAGCAGAAGCATTTGATTCACGATATTGTTGATCGTGAGTTAATTAAACAAGCCAGCGAAGCCTTAGAAAGTGGTAAAGCGGTAGCGCTTAGTTCTCCAATTATTAATACCAACCGAAGTGTGGGTACGATGTTGTCGAACGAAATCTCGAAACGTTATGGCTCAGAAGGGCTACCGGAAGATACTATTAAGGTTAAATTTAACGGTAGCGCAGGCCAAAGTTTTGGGACCTTTGCAGCGAAAGGTATTAAGTTTGAGTTAGAAGGCGATGCTAACGATTACTTCGGCAAAGGTTTATCCGGCGCGAAGCTGATTGTTTATCCTGATCGCAAAGCTCCATTTGAAGCACGTAACAACATTATTGTTGGTAACGTGGCCTTCTTTGGCGGTACCTCAGGCGAAGCCTATATTCATGGGATTGCAGGAGAGCGTTTCTGTGTCCGTAACTCTGGGGTCACTGCCATTGTCGAAGGTGTTGGTGATCATGGTTGTGAATATATGACTGGCGGTAAGGCGATTATTCTTGGCGAAACTGGTCGTAACTTTGCAGCAGGGATGTCTGGTGGGGTCGCCTATGTGCTCGACCGTAGTCAGCAGTTTGCTTCGCGTTGTAACATGGAAATGGTCCGACTTGGTGGCATTGAAGATGCCGCAGAAGCTGCCGAGCTGAAAGATTTGCTTGAAAAACATCTCGCTTATACGGGCTCAGACGTTGCCAAAGAATTGCTAGCCGATTGGGACAAGGCTCTGGCTATGTTTGTTCGCGTCATGCCAACGGACTATGAACGGATGCAAGACTACATGAAGCAGGCGAAAGCCACGGGTGACTATGAAACCGATTATGATGTCGCGGTTGCAGCATTCGATATGCACTTAGACAGTGTTGCCCAAGCAAAAAAAGCCAAGGCTGAACAAGCCAAACAAAAAGCTGAAGCGGTTTAGGAGAGAGACATGGCAAATCCAACAGGATTTATGGAAATAGATAGGAAGCTATCGGCAGACCGCGATCCAGCAGAACGTTTGATAGATTGGTTAGAAGTGAAATCGCCCATGAGCGAACAAGCTGTCAAAGACCAAGCTTCTCGTTGTATGGATTGTGGGATCCCGTTTTGTCATTCTGGTGACTCAGCTTACGCTCCGCGCGTGGCTGGTTGTCCGATTAATAACTTGATCCCCGAGTGGAATGATTTGGTTTATCGTGGTCGTTGGAAGGATGCTATCGATCGTTTACACAAAACCAATAACTTTCCTGAGTTTACAGGGCGAGTGTGTCCGGCACCTTGTGAAGACTCCTGTGTGCTTGGGATTAATGCGCCACCAGTAACCATTAAAAGTCAGGAAGTAAATATTATTGAGCGCGCATTTAAGGAAGGTTGGGTTAAACCAAATATTCCCAAGTGCCGCAGTGGTAAAACAGTGGCTGTAATCGGCTCAGGACCCGCTGGCTTAGCGGCAGCAGCTCAGCTTAATTCTGCTGGTCATCAGGTCACGGTATTTGAACGAGCCGATCGTATTGGTGGATTGCTAATGTATGGCATTCCAAATATGAAGCTGCAAAAAGAAATTGTCGAGCGCCGTATCGATATCATGCGAGAAGAAGGGATTACTTTTAAAACTTCGGTTGAAGTTGGCAAAGATATTTCAATTAACCGCCTAGATGAAGACTTCGACGCGCTACTCATTGCTACCGGCGCAACAGTACCTCGGGATCTGCCAGTCCCTGGTCGTGAGTTAAATGGGGTTCATTTCGCGATGGAGTTCTTAGCGAAAAATACCAAGAGTCTATTAGACAGCCAACTTCAAGATGGTCAATTCATCAGCGCTAAAGATAAGCATGTGGTGGTAATTGGTGGGGGTGATACAGGGACTGACTGTGTCGGTACCTCATTACGTCATGGTTGTAAGAGTGTGATTCAATTAGAAATTATGCCTCAACCACCGTTGGAACGTGGGCAAGATAATCCATGGCCAGAGTTTAAGCGTACCTTGAAACGCGATTATGGTCAGGATGAAGCGATTGCCATCCAAGGTGAAGATCCTCGTCGCTACTTGGTTATGACGCAAAAAATGGTCGGCAATGAACAGGGCGATGTCAGCGCTATTCATACCACCAAGATTAATTGGGTTAAAAATCCAAATGGACAAATGATCCCAGAGCCAATTAAGGGCAGTGAAGAAGTGCTTAAGGCTGACTTAGTATTACTGGCGATGGGCTTTATGGGTCCAGAAGCAGGGATTATTGATAGCTTAGGCGTAGAGAAAGACGAACGTTCCAACGCAAAAGCCGTTTATGGCCAATACGCGACCAATGTAAGCGGTGTATTTGCTGCGGGTGATGCGCGTCGTGGCCAGAGCCTCATTGTATGGGCGATTAATGAAGGTCGTGGTGCAGCGAAAGCAATTGATACCTTCTTAATGGGTAAGAGTTACTTACCTTCGTAAGCGACGGCATTCAAGGCCATCAAATAACCCAGCTTCGGCTGGGTTATTTGTGACCAACGATGACTTGGTTTCGCGACAAAGCAGTTGATTTTCAAAAAAACCATAAAAGACAGTTTACAAGCGCAAATTTGCTAGGTAATATGCGCCCCGTTGCTGCGGAGGGGTGGCAGAGTGGTCGAATGCACCGGTCTTGAAAACCGGCAAGGGTTAATAGCCCTTCGAGAGTTCAAATCTCTCCTCCTCCGCCATTTTGAAAAACCATGCATTTGCATGGTTTTTTTGTTTATAGCGCCATCCGATTTTAGCTCTCCCATTAAACTGCACTCGAATAAATTTCTTTCCAGCCTTTCAAAATAATATCAATCGGATTCATTATATGATCAACTTATTGCGCAGAATAAATCTGCCGATAACCTGACTTGATGTGCAGTAACTAGTGGCTCTAATGACAAAACACACCACGCAGTTAGCGGTGATTTAAGCCCGCAAGAATGAACAGATAATGAGTTAGATTGGTATCAGTCCTTGAGTTATGCCTGCTTCAACTATCGGTTTGTCGAACACCGCTAAAACTGCAGTTGTCATTAGAGTGCTTCGTTATAGGTGTTCACCAGTCTTAACAGTACCTTATGTATGATAAGTGACCGAGTTGGCTAAGGTTATTTTGTTGCTGATTTATTGTACGACAACTTCGTTTCAATCAACTAAAAAGTGAATAAGCAAAGATCTACGCATAACTTATAAAGTTTAACGCTTTAAATTCTCATCTTGATGGGATATAACGTCTGCTGCGTAGGTAAATTGAAGCCTGCCAACCCGCCCAATTAGTTGATTGATGTTTTAGTTACAGCGGAGAGAACGCTTGATAAACGTATTTCTGGTTGACGATCATGAGCTAGTGCGTACAGGGATCCGTCGCATTTTAGAAGACGTTAGAGGATTTAAAGTCGTTGGTGAAGTCGAGAGCGGTGAGAAAGCCGTTCAATGGTGTCGAAATAACCAAGCCAATGTTATCCTAATGGATATGAACATGCCTGGTATTGGGGGCCTAGAAGCTACGCGTAAAATACTACGCTATGATCCAGATGCCAAAATTATTGTATTAACTATACATAGCGAAAACCCATTCCCAACCAAAGTGATGCAGGCAGGGGCATGTGGTTATTTAACCAAGAGTGCCGCGCCGGACGAGATGCTAAAAGCAATTCGAGCGGTTAATTCTGGCCAACGTTACTTGTCTCCAGAAATTGCGCAACAAATGGCCTTAAGTCAGTTTAGTCCTGCGGAAGACAATCCTTTTCAACATTTATCAGAGCGTGAATTACAAATCATGTTGATGATAACCAAAGGTGAAAAAGTTACCGATATTTCTGAGCAGCTTAATCTTAGCCCTAAAACTGTGAATTCTTACCGTTACCGTTTATTTAGTAAACTCGATATTAACGGCGACGTGGAGTTAACTCATTTAGCTATTCGTCACGGTATGATTGATACTGACAAGTTGTAAGTTGTTTTGACTGACTCTATTTTTGATAGTAAAACCTTTTTAAGTCAAGTTTCTGAGTCTAGCGGCATATACATGATGTATAACGCCGCAGACGAGGTGATTTATGTTGGTAAAGCGAAGTCTTTAAAAAAACGTTTAACCAGTTATTTTCGAAAAACGGTCGATAGCAAGAAAACCCGCGCCTTAGTCACTAACATTGCCCGAATTGAAGTTACGGTCACTCATACCGAGACCGAAGCTTTGATTTTGGAGCACAATTTAATTAAGAAATATCTGCCTAAATATAATGTATTATTGCGAGATGATAAGTCTTACCCTTATATTTTAATTAGTCAGCATAAACATCCACGGATCTCGATGCATCGCGGTGCTAAGCGGGCCAAAGGACACTATTTTGGACCTTACCCTAACGGCAGCGCAGTGCGTGAAAGTTTGCACTTGATGCAGAAATTATTTCCGATCCGCCAGTGCAGTGATAGTGAATATGCCAATCGTCAGCGCCCCTGTCTGCAATACCAGTTAAAACGCTGTTCTGCACCTTGCGTCAACTTAGTGAGCGAGCAAGACTATTGCCAGCAGGTCGAGCTGGCCAGCCTCTTCTTAAAAGGTAAAAGCCAGCAGGTGATTAATCAGTTGGCAGATAAGATGTCACAGGCGAGTGAACAACTTAAGTTTGAAGCCGCTGCGACTTTTCGCGATCAAATTCAAGCCTTACGTAAAGTGCAGGAACAACAATTTGTGAGCGGTAATACAGCCCAAAGTGATGTGCTGGGTTTCGCGTTTAGAAATGGCATTGCGGTGGTGCATCTACTGTTGATCCGTGACGGTCAAGTGTTAGGTAGTCGTTCGTATTATCCAAAGGTCCCCAAACAAACTGAACTCCCTGAGGTATTGCGTAGTTTTGTTATTCAGTACTATCTCTCTGAGCAGCGCAAGGGTAACCAGCCGAATGAAGTGTTGTTACCTGATGTCGAAGGAGACTGGCCAGAGATTGAGAATGCGATAGAAATCGAATTGGGTGTGAAAGTTAAACTGAGTATCCCAAAACGTGGCGAAAAGTTTAGATTTGTTGCTTTAGCAAATACTAATGCTGAAAATGCATTATTAACCAAGCTCAACCAGGAAGCGACAATTCATCACCGGGTGACTGAGCTTGAGAGTTTGCTTAAACGAGATACGCCAATTAAACGGATGGAATGTTTCGATATTAGTCATACGCAAGGCGAACGTACGGTAGCTTCTTGTGTGGTGTTTGATCGCCAAGGGCCGAATAAATCTGAATATCGACGATTTAATATTGAAGGTATTACTGGGGGGGATGACTACGCTGCAATGGCACAAGCACTGAAACGTCGTTATCAAAAAGCCCAGTTAGCTGAAAAAATGCCCGACATTTTGTTTATCGATGGCGGAAAAGGTCAGTTATCGGCGGCTTTTGCTAGTATTGAGCCGTTGAACTTGGTACCGATGCCTTTGTTGGTGGGGGTCGCGAAGGGGACGACTCGTAAACCTGGTTTGGAAACATTGCTTATCGGTAAGGCAATGACCGAGTTACATTTACCCAGTGATTCAGCTGCGCTGCACTTAATTCAACATATTCGAGATGAAAGTCATCGCTTTGCCATTACAGGACACCGTAACCGTCGCGACAAGGCTCGCAAGACCAGTATCTTAGAAGAGATCCCCGGGATCGGTGCGAAACGTCGTCAAGCTTTGTTGACTCATTTAGGTGGAATGCAGCAAATGAAGAGTGCAAGTGTTGATGAATTGAAAAAAGTACCGGGAATTAGCCCTGCATTGGCGCAAAAAATCCATGATACGTTGCATCACTAAGCAAGATTAGGCAACATAGCGCCAGTAGTTTTATAAATGAAAAATAATGATAAATATACCAAATATACTAACCGCGTTTAGAGTTGTGTTGATTCCGTTTTTTTTGGTCGCCTTTTACCTTCCGGTAGAGTGGGGAATGTTAGCTGCAGCATTTATTTTTGGTTTAGCGGCAGCAACTGATTACTTAGATGGCTACTTAGCACGCAGGCTTGGCCAAACCACACCCTTTGGTGCCTTTTTGGATCCTGTGGCGGATAAGGCGATGGTGGTCGCTGCATTGGTGGTACTGGTTGAACATTATCAGTCGATGTGGATAACCATTCCCGCTTTAATCATGATATCTCGAGAAATTATAATTTCTGCGTTACGCGAATGGATGGCTGAACTTGGTAAACGCTCTAGTGTTGCGGTTTCTTGGATCGGTAAATATAAAACCGCGGCGCAAATGGCTGCGATAACTGGATTAACCGCTCAGCTTAATCCTTTGATCGATCAACTTAGTTTTGGGCTCTTTTTTGCCGCCACTGTACTTACCTTGTGGTCAATGATCAGTTATTTGGTTTTAGCATGGCCAGATTTACGACAAAGTGGCCAATAAATAGCGGCTTTCGACTAAAAATCAGGCGAACAGTTAGAAAGTTGGAAAAAGACTGTTGACGTAAAGATTTAGCTCGCTAAAATGCACAGCACATTCAGCGGGAACGCAGTTCTCTGGTGGATTTAGCGAAACGACTTAGGGAACTGTTTAGTGTTTTAAGTACGGAGCAACTTCGGTTGAAGGCTCAGTTTACTAAACAGTAAAATAAGTTAAGCGGCACTAGCTCAGTGTGGGTATAGAGAGTAGCGCAACCTTGGTTGAACTCTGATTCACACTAAATAGTGATTGTAAGTTAAGCGGCACTAGCTCAGTGTGGGTATAGAGAGTAGCGCAACCTTGGTTGACTCTGATTCACACTAAATAGTGATTGTAAGTTAAGCGGCACTAGCTCAGTGTGGGTATAGAGAGTAGCGCAACCTTGGTTGACTCTGATTCACGCTAAATAGTGATTGTAAGTTAAGCGGCACTAGCTCAGTGTGGGTATAGAGAGTAGCGCAACCTTGGTTGACTCTGATTCACGCTAAATAGTGATTGTAAGTTAAGCGGCACTAGCTCAGTTGGTAGAGCGCAACCTTGCCAAGGTTGAGGTCATCGGTTCGAACCCGATGTGCCGCTCCAAATTTACAGTAATAGAAAAACCATAGTATGGCGGGTTGGCAGAGTGGCTATGCAGCGGATTGCAAATCCGTGGACCTCGGTTCGACTCCGGGACCCGCCTCCATTACTATAAAATTGTGTCGCCCGGGTGGTGAAATTGGTAGACACAAGGGATTTAAAATCCCTCGTCTGAAAGGACGTGCCGGTTCAAGTCCGGCCCCGGGCACCAACTCCTTCTTTGAGTTGAGATTAAGCGGCACTAGCTCAGTGTGGGTATAAAGAGTAGCGCAACCTTGGTTGACTCTGATTCATACTAAATAGTGATTGTAAGTTAAGCGGCATTAGCTCAGTGTGGGTATAAAGAGTAGCGCAACCTTGGTTGAACTCTGATTCATACTAAATAGTGATTGTAAGTTAAGCGGCATTAGCTCAGTGTGGGTATAAAGAGTAGCGCAACCTTGGTTGAACTCTGATTCATACTAAATAGTGATTGTAAGTTAAGCGGCACTAGCTCAGTGTGGGTATAAAGAGTAGCGCAACCTTGGTTGACTCTGATTCATACTAAATAGTGATTGTAAGTTAAGCGGCACTAGCTCAGTTGGTAGAGCGCAACCTTGCCAAGGTTGAGGTCATCGGTTCGAACCCGATGTGCCGCTCCAAATTTCTAAAACTGCGTGGCGGGTTGGCAGAGTGGCTATGCAGCGGATTGCAAATCCGTGGACCTCGGTTCGACTCCGGGACCCGCCTCCATATTGCAGTAGTAACCAGCATTGAAGCTGGTTTTTTTGTGTCTGCTATTCCAACATTCCGCTTCGCTCTAAGCCTTATGGCAATCTGCAAAATGAACTGGTCAGGTCAATCCATTTCCTAGAACACATCTTTTCGACCTGCTGCGTGCATTGCAAAAACCTATTCCATGCTGCATAAACGTGTCAACAAATTCATCATAATCACTGCAGCTTTGATTGGCTAGGCGGTGTTGGCTTAACCAACTCTATACCTGTTCTATAGGGTTTAACTCTGGGGAGTATGGTGATAGTTTGATGATAGTGACGTTATTAAATTGATTGGCAATATCTTTCGTATGCCATCCTGCGCCATTCACAACAAGGGCTGACGTCCCTGTTCTGTGACTAATGGTATTTGCTTTAAATGTTCTATCATATGTCTTTATTGGCCTAAGGGACGACGATAGCCTCACCAGGTTGAACCAAATAGATAGGCATACTCAACTTCAAATTGTTGTTGCTTCACCGCTCTTGGGCGCTTTCCTCTTTCAGCCCATAAATTGCTTTTTGTTGCCCAAATCTGGCTTCATCCTGAAACCACTCATCAACCCACTCTAGAGCCTTATGCCCTAGGATTTTAAGGGTCGTTTCGAGTTTCAATTTTTTAAAATAGTCCTGTGTTTCTTGAAATTACTTAAGGCGTTTAGAGCGGGAAGTTATCTATGAAAGCCCATATGGTCGAGCAGACAATAGATGGAGTCTGGGTGGTCATGCTTGCCAAATTCTTTCACGACATAAGCGTGGATATTGGCATCTGTCAGTCGTCCACTTTGTGCATTATGAGCTTTGTCTTTGATATTGAACCAATTGCTCTCTTTGCTCAAAAGTTAAAAACGGTAGCCTTCTGGTTTTTGGTTTTTCCTGAAGTCTTACCAAGCCTTAATTAGGTCATGTTTTTACTTAGCTTGGTATAAACTAGCGAAGTTAAACGCAGAGTTCAGCATCAATAATCTCGCTTTATTGATCTATCACTGCAGCAGTATTAAACATTTTCCGTGATGACGCTAAATAGTGAGGCCTGATTTACATCTGTTCAATTGGCGGTGCCGAGAAGCAGAATTAGCCATGCAGATCGCTTTTTGAGCACTTGAACAAAAATCTTTAATTTATGGTTGACTCATTTTTTGAATACGTTAAAGTACGCCTCGTTCTCAGGCAATCGCGCTGAGACGAAGATTTAAACTTTTTGCCCGGGTGGTGAAATTGGTAGACACAAGGGATTTAAAATCCCTCGTTTGAAAGGACGTGCCGGTTCAAGTCCGGCCCCGGGCACCAATTCAAAAAAGCCAGTAGCATTTGCTACTGGCTTTTTTACATCTTTCGCTCAAGTGTTTATTTGTGGTGCCAGTCGTCGAGTATTTAAGCTAGCGCTAATTGGCATTAAAAAATGCCGCCATGTGTACAACATGCGACTTCAATTCTTACATTATCTCTTAGACTTACCACGAGTCGCTTTATGATGCATTTATCCCGGTTAGTCAGAATTTAACTAATTTAAATGGCAACGGCGTTTGTTGTTATTGGCCTATGCGGGCTAAAGTAGCAAGTATCGAAGGGGTGAGGAGGACGAGCAATGGAAAGCAGCATGATAAACTTATTTGTGACCAGCTTAGTCATCGTAATGATTGTTGGCTTGAGCGTATTGTGTTTGATTCTGATCCCGCAGGTTCCAAGCCGAGTCGAGAACCATTCAGGACTCGATTATAAACGACTGACTCAGGTAAAGTGCTTAGCCAAGTGCTCGCGTTATATTGCAAGAGATGGGACTTCCCTAGATTATCGGTATTATCCAGCGGATAGTGACATCGTTTTGATCTTGTTACATGGCTCTGGATGGCACAGTGGCTATCTGGAGCCTTTAGCCTCTCATCTTGCTCGCCAAGGTATCGCGAAGGTTTATACGCCGGATTTACGGGGTCATGGGATGAATCCATGTCGTCGTGGTGATGTGGATTATATTGGTCAATATAATGATGACTTGACTGATTTCATTGATTTGATTCACGAAGCTTCGCCTCAGACAAAAATCCTGCTGGCAGGACACTCTTCTGGTGGCGGTTTAGCCTTGCGCTTTGCGGGCAGTGCGCCAGAACGAGCCATCGACGGTTATTTATTGTTGGCGCCTTATCTTCACTATCAAGCCCCTACCATGAGGCACAACTCGGGGGGATGGGCTCGCCCCTTTATTCGCCGAATTATTGGCTTAGAGTTGGTGAATCGATTCGGTTTTAAAGCACTTAATCATCTTAAAGTGATTAGCTTTAATCTCCCCAGCGCATTTCGTGATGGCAGCGAAACCGATAGTTATAGTTATCGTTTGAATAAATCCTATGCTCCTAAACATTATCAACGGGAGTTACAAGCGATTAAGGTGCCGCTGTTGTTGGTTGTGGGTCGCCTAGATGAGGCATTCATGGCTGAGCAATACCAAGCATTGATCCGCGCCAACAGTGATGGCGATGTAAGTATCATCGAAGATGTTGGACATTTAGATCTTGTAAGTAATTCCGCGGCAATGCAAGTGATCGGCAAATGGATTTCGGAGCAGTTTAGCGACCATGTCTGAGCTAGTTGGTGGTGTTGCGATCTTTTGAGCGGTATCTTGGCTGTCTAGATATACCGTATATCGTCTCCGTAACAGCATCAGTGAATGAAGGGAGTTGAGCGGCTACCTTGATCAGTGCTTCTGTTGCCAGCACCACACAAATTGCGCATGCATCGATTAGCTAGGACCATCTATGTTGGTTGGATGCCATGGGATTATGGCGCTGCAACGGGCATCGTTAGAAAATGGGCTGATAAATACAATATCAATATCGATATGGTGCAAGTAAACGACTATATCGAGTCAATTAACCAATATACTGCCGGGGTTTTTGCTGCCACGGTAATGACCAGTATGAATGCACTGACCATTCCTACGGCAAGTGGCGTTGATTCCACTGCCTTAATCGTTGGCGATTTCTCTAATGGCAATGATGGGGTGGTGCTGAAAGGTGACAAGTCTTTAGCGGATCTCAAAGGCCAAAAAGTCAATCTAGTTGAGTTAAGTGTTTCCCATTATCTACTCGCGCGTGGTCTTCCCTTTGGGATCATTCAGTTTAGCCAAGCTCTCCATGACCGTAAGTTGCTGAGCATTGCGGCCTTGTTGCAGCAACACGATGGCTATCCCCTCGGTGCCACCGGACAGCCTTTGCCGCCCTTAGCTGAGCTCTCAACACTTGCGTCCTCAAGCGAGACAATTGAGCTGGCAGTCTGTGGCGCACATTTATCTGGTTTGGCCTTAAACCACCAGTTATTGGAACGCGGTGCGAGTCTGCTGAAACAAACCACCAGCGCAAGTTGCTATCATTTGTATGCTTTAGCAGGAGGGCCGCCTGCTCGACCTGGTTTAATTCGCGATGAAGCCCAGGGGCAGGCGATTGAACTCGAAGTATGGCGTATGCCCAGTGAACAGTTGGGCCGTTTTTTACAGGGCATTGCTCAGCCACTTGGCTTGGGCAAGGTGGAGCTGGCTGATGGTCAATGGGTGAACAGTTTTATCTGTGAAGGTTATGCGATTGCTAATGCTCAAGAGATCACCGCTTATGGTGGGTGGCGCAACTATCTGGCGAGTTTATAACGCATGGCGTATCAACAAAAAACCGGCTCAAGCCGGTTTTTTGTTGTGAGTACCTTGGCTGATGCGCTTAGAGCAAGTGCGAGATTAGCTGGATATTAACCAAATCCCTACGCAAATCATTAAACTGCCTGAAATCCGGTTAAGCAAACGAACATTACCACTTTGATTTAAAAACACTCGCAGGGTTTTACCGCCGGTGGCGTAGAGACTCATACAAACAAATTCTGAAACTAGAATAATTCCCACTAATAGACCCAATTGCAGGCTCAGCGAATAGTTGGGTTGGATGAAGGGGGGGAGTAGCGAAATCATAAAAGCCCAACCTTTGGGATTGGCAATAGCTGTCACAAAGCCTTGGATCACCAGTTGTGAGCGTTGCACTTGCTGAGGCTCAGCGATGGTATCCGGGATGGCCATCTTGCCCCTGGAACGCCACATTTGAATCCCTAAGTAGCCGAGATAAGCGCCGCCAATCCATTTCAATATCATAAATACCTCAGGGTAGCGCAACATGATTGCGGCCACCCCTAACACCGCCAAGATAGCGACAATGCCAACCCCTAGCATTTCCCCAAGCATCATCCATAAGGTACGACGCAGGCCAATGGTCATACCTAAGGTCATGGCGAGCGTCATACACATGCCCGGGGTTATCGAAACAAAAAAGAAAGTAGGGATAAATATTAATAAAATGGATAAATCCATATTGATTCCGTAAATTGGCGCAAAGTCCCCAGTTTACACAGCTCTGTTTTACGACAAAAGCGCTATTTGTTGCTAACTACATTGTTGCTGCATTGAGTGAATAGTCATTTTAAGGCGACAGTACCAATACTAAATTTCGTAAAAACCGATTAAGTTGTCACTCGTGCTGGTGCTACGCAAGATTCATATTTGGGAGAGGTGAGACTAAAAAATGAGCTAAGAGTCGACTTATCTATTGTCTGAAAATTAACTAAAATACTAATGGCTGTATATACTTAATTAAAAATAACCTGTAGTCGGCGGTTCTGCTGCGGTCCAAAGCTTGTTTGACAAGCGCGAGTCATATAGGTGTGCTACATGAAGATAAAAAATGTTAATTTAGGACAATCGCAAGCCGTCGACGCGACTGTAGCCGTTGCCGAATTTTATCAAGCTGTGAAGCAGCCTGATATGTCTTTCGTGCTATTTTTTTGTTCTAGTCAATATGACCTTGAGCGCTTGAGCCAGGAGATGAACCGCTGGTTTCGAGGCGTTCAGGTGGTGGGGTGTACCACCGCTGGTGAAATAGGCCCTGTTGGTCTTTTGCAACATAGTTTAGTTGGCGTCAGCTTTGCCGCAGATCATTTTACCGTCGCGTGCGGCTTGCTCAATGATTTGCAAAACTTTGAGCGCAATCAGGGGCATCAGTGTGTGCAAAGCTTATTGCAGCAACTCAAAAGTAAAGAGCCGAAATTTGATGTGGCGAATAGTTTTGCATTCATGTTGATTGATGGTTTGTCCAAACAGGAAGAAATGGTGGCGCATGCCCTGCAAGATGCCTTGGGAGATATTGTCTCGCTGGGTGGCTCTGCGGCTGATGACCAACGGTACAGCAATACTTATGTGTTTTTCCAAGGGCAGTTTCATGTTAATAGCGCAGTGCTGATGGTGGTTCACACTCGTTTGCCTTTCCTTGTATTTACCACCCATCACTTTGTTGGTAATACCGAACGTTTGGTGGTCACTAAAGCCGACACCCAAAGCCGCAGAGTTATTGAGATTAATGGATTACCAGCCGCTTCTGAGTACGCAAGATTGGTTGGAGTGGCGGAACACCAGTTGAATAGTGCGGTGTTTGCTGCTTCCCCTATGGTGGTCTTAATTGGTACTTGCGAGTATGTCCGTTCCATTCAGAAGGTTAACTCCGATGGCAGTTTGTCGTTCTTTGGTGCCATCGAAGAGGGCGTTGTCTTTAGAATTGGGGAGAGCGGACACATGCTTGAGAATGTAAGGCACAGCTTGGAGTGCGTGACCGAAAAGCTTGGTTCTATTCAGCTGGTGATCGTGTGTGATTGTATTCTACGCAGATTGGAAGCTGTTGAGAAAGGCATTAATCTTTTGATCGCCGAACAACTCGATGCACACCATGCTATCGGCTTTAACAGCTACGGCGAACAATATTACGGTGTCCATATGAACCAGACTTTAACTGGTATTGCGATTGGTTCGACCTCTCAGAACGCGGAAAACAGTCAGTCATGGTGAAACTCTTATCTCCTTCATATGCGGACTTACAGGCGGAGGTGATCCGTTTAAACAAAATGGTCGAGTCTTTAATGGATCGCGCAGAGTGTGACGCCAGCGCTGTAGAACGAAATTCGGGATTTTATTTATTTCAGACCGCCGCCGCGTTAGAGCAACAAGTGCGTCAGCGTACCCGCCAATTAGAAGCCGCGCTAAAAGAGAACGAAAAAATTAATCGAGTGTTACGCGAAAATGAACGTAATCACCGTTTGTTTCTGGATAACTCCCCGGTATGTATTCATGAAATCGATATGGGTGGCAAAGTTACATCGATGAGTAAAGCCGGGTTGCGGATGCTTCATGTGCAGCAGGAACAGCAAGTGATAGGTTGTTCCTTTTTAAACTTTATAAGTTTTGCTGATAGAGCGCGAGTGGCAGACTTGTTGAAAAGAGCTTATCAGGGGGAAATTGTTCACTTTGAATTTCACCCCATTGCGGCTTATCTCGACACCTTGAAGTCTTGTTTTGTTCCGATCAAAAACAATTTTGGAGATGTGCTCAGAATTATGGGGATCACGGAAGATGTTACCGAGCAGAAAAAGGCCGAAGAAGAGATCCGGGAGCTGGCATTTAAAGATACATTAACCCAATTGCCAAACCGTCGATTATTACATCAGCGCTTGATTCAGACGATGCTTGCTAGCGAGCGCAGTCGTCTTTATACGGCTTTACTGTTTTTAGATCTGGATAATTTCAAACCACTCAATGACCATTTTGGCCATGAAGTGGGTGATGAATTGTTAATTGAAGTGGGTCGACGTATTAGTGCAAGTGTCCGAGCAATGGATACGGTTGCACGGGTGGGGGGAGATGAATTTGTGGTGATGTTGAATGAATTACATTGTAATCGTCAATGTGCGGTCAATCAGGCTGCACTGGTCGCCGAAAAAATTCGCGAAGCGTTGGCTAAACCTTACTTCATTCAGCGGCGAAACGCTGGCAAACAAGCGTCTACGATTGAACATCACTGCAGCTCAAGTATTGGTGTTGCGTTGTTTGTTGGCCTAGAAGTGGCTGAACAGGATATTCTTAAATGTGCCGACGTTGCGATGTATCAGGCAAAGGCGAAGGGGCGTAATGCTGTGGTGTTTTGTTCTCGAAATGAGTCGAGCTAAAATATTGAATTTGTCAGATGAATTGAAAACAACCAAGCCAAGCTTATCAGAGAGCCTCAGACTGCGAGTGACTTCTGTCAGCAAGTAAAGTTGGTTTTTGCCCGGTCTTGTTGAATACCACGATGCTTGCTCTCAAGTGACTGACGGCTTTAGAGCTATCCGCCAACATTGCGTGACCTATTTGAATCATCACTAGGCAAGGTCGGTAAAATTAACACTTAAGCTTAAGTGTCGCGGGTGTATCAATATTGCGATAAATAAATATACAGTTACAGACAGGCTTCCCTGATTTGTTATAAAGTTAAGCTTAATAATATGTTTTTATAATAAGGTTGTGAGATGGACATGCTTGAGCCTCTGATCGTTGCTTGTGGTGGCAAAGATAATCTACAACGGATCCAAAAAGTTCATAACTTGTTAATTGCGGAGTTAGTTGATCCAGAGTTAAGGATGGTTTCTTCGCTCCCACTTACTTTTAATGCACCACAAGAACAAATCGTTTGGCAACCCGCGCCTCCCTTATCAACTCAGCAATGGCAAATACTCGGTAGTATAGTGGATACAAATTTGCGAAAACAGCTTCAAGAAAAAGCGGCGTCTGTTTCTTCACCGTATCGGCCAACTTGGCATATTTCTGCCGAGCAAGGCTTTCTCGGTGATCCGAATGCTTTTGTTTATTTTCAAGGGGCTTACCACTTGTTTTATGTGCTCAGCCCTGATTGTGAGGATAAGCGCATTGCTTGGGCACATGTAACTAGTACCGATTTAGTGAATTGGATAGAGCATCCGATTGCTCTGATGCCCAGTGATTGGTTTGATAGCCATGGCGTATATTCAGGTCATTGCATTGTGCATGACGAACAATTGATGCTTTTTTATACTGGTAATGTGCGGATTGGTGAGCAGCGACAACGAATGACTTATCAATGCCTAGCGACTTCAACAGATGGTTTCAACTTTCGCAAACAGGGGCCAGTTATTGAAGACTTACCGCCTCAGGTAACCGCTCATTGTCGTGATCCTAAAATTGTACGTAATGGCGATCATTGGTTGATGTTTGTTGGGGCTCAGTTGACCTCTGGTTTAGGGCGTCTAGCGAGCTATCGTTCAGCCGATCTGCATCATTGGGAGTTTGCCGGGATATTTGGTGACGAGCTCGGTGATTTTGGTTATATGTGGGAATGCCCTGACTTGATTGAAGTTGACGGGCAGCTGATAGCGATTATTTGCCCACAAGGCATCGTCTCTAACAGTCCCCACTATCAAATCGACCATCATAATGGTTATCTGAAGGCCAGTCTGGATCCGCAAGATGAACTGCATTTAGATGGCTTCTCAAGACTTGATTATGGTTTCGATTTTTATGCGATGCAAACGGGAAAAAGCCCCGATGGTCGCGCCTTATTAGTGGCATGGATGGGGCTTCCCGATGAGAATCAACACCCGACAAAGGCGCAGGGCTGGTTACATCAACTAACTTGTATTCGGGAACTGAGTTTTGAAGATGGTAAACTTTATCAACGTCCTGCCCGCGAATTACAGGCCTTACGCAGCGCTTATCAAGATTTTGAGTTAAGCGTGGCCGCTGAACAGCAGATAACACTCCCCAAAGGCCGAAGTTATGAACTGCAAATGAATTTGAGCTGGCTGATGGAGGGCGCTGTTGATTTGCACTTTATGAGCGACGAGCAGAGCTACTGTCGTTTTAGCTTAGATGGCCTGCGGCAGAAAATTGTACTGGATAGGAGCGGGGCTCTGCCTACCGACGGCGAAAAAATTCGCGAGCTGGACATGGTCAACCAACAGGATGTAAAACTGCAAATATTGGTCGATCAGTCTTCCATTGAAATTTTTATTAATGATGGGGAGTTTGTGATGACCGCGGTGGTGTTTACTGAGCCTGGAGATAGTCGCTTAAAACTGAGCGCAACTCAGCCGATGCCATGGCAGCCCATCCACTACTGGACCTTAGCCAAACCAGGGATGGGCCGATAAGGCTGCTGCAATAGCACTCATCTTTGAGTGGTATGGTATGCTGAAATAAAAGGCTCTCAAGTTTACGCGTGTCGGGTTGAGCCTTTAAACTATCTCGGCGCTTTCGCTCAGGCTTGGGCAAGCCAGGTGGGAAACAGGAGGTTAGGCACCTTTGTTAAATGGTATTCCGTCTAGTTTCCCAGCCGCAGCGGGATCCGACGGCGGCCAAAGCTGCCACAGTGCTCCGTCCAGACCCCCGCGATAGTTGTGCCACAATCGGGGCAGAGGCCTTGCGAGTTGAGCCGGTATTTTCCCAGTTGATAGCAATTTCTTTCCAATAATAGGTTGCCGCAGCCGGGACAATAGGTGCTTTCGTGGGACGGGTCGTAGACATTTCCCACATAGGCGTAGTGAAGTCCATGGTTAAGGGCTATTTCTCTCGCTCTTAACAGGGTGGCGATGGGGGTTTGGGTTTTATTTCGCATCTTAAAGTCAGGATGAAAGGCGGTGAAATGGATCGGGACATCAGCGCCCAAGTGCTCAGCTATCCAGGCGCACATTTGTTGTAGCTCTTGATTGGAGTCATTCTCTCCGGGGATCAGTAAGGTGCTTAGCTCAAACCACACATGGCTTTCATGTTTAAGGTACAGCAGCGTATCCAATACATCCGTCAGGTGGCCACTGCATACTTTTCGGTAAAAGGGTTCGCGAAAAGCTTTTAAATCGATGTTTGCAGCATCCATGTGAGTAAACAATTCAGCTCTTGGCTCAGCACAAATATAACCAGCGGAAACCGCGATGGATTGCAAACCAAGGGCTTTTGCGGCCTGCGCCACATCTACGGCATATTCTAGAAAAATCACCGGATCGTTGTAGGTGAAAGCAATGCCGCTACAGCCATATTTTTGTGCCAGCTGGGCCAGAGCGTCTGGCATGGCGGAGTCGGCGAGGGTATCCATTTGGCGTGATTTACTGATATCCCAATTTTGACAAAACTTGCAGCCCAAGTTACAGCCAGCGGTGCCAAAAGATAGCACCGCAGAGCCGGGATAAAAGTGATTTAAGGGTTTCTTCTCAATCGGATCGATACAAAAGCCACTGGAGCGACCATAAGAGGTCAGCACAATTTGCTGCTGATGATTCATTCGAATGTAGCAGACGCCACGTTTTCCTTGGCGCAGTTGGCAATGGCGGGGGCAAATATCGCATTGTATTCGGCCGTCGTCTAATTGCTGCCAATGCTGAGTGGGAAAGTACTCAGGAGGACTATATTGACTTGCCATAAGCGCTTCACCGTAACGGACTGAACTATACTTAACTTTAGTTGAAATAAACGGAATTGAGCGATGAAAAGTCGACCCGCAGCCGTGGCTGGACAGTTTTATCCCGCTGGTGCTGAGCATATCAAACAACAGCTTAGCCCCTGGTTGTTAGCGACACATTCAGAGTCGGCTCGGCTGAAGGCGTTGTTGGTTCCCCACGCTGGTTACCAATATTCGGGACAAATTGCCGCCGCCGCTTACCGATATTTAGTCAATCACCAACCAGCGTTTCGCCGAGTGCTTATCGCCGGCCCGAATCATCGGGTTCCATTGGCTGGGGTGGCCATTTCGTCGGCGGAACAGTTTGAAACACCCTTGGGAAGCTTGCCAGTTGAGCAACAGTGCTTATCTGAATTAACTCAGTTCGATTTTGTTCACTACTCTGATGAAGCGCATCGTCTGGAACATGCGATTGAAGTACAGCTGCCTTTTTTGCAACTTTGTTTAGCGCAGTTTGCCATTGTGCCATTAGTGGTGGGGAATGTCGCACCGGCGCAACTGGCGGCCCTATTTGAGGTGTTTTGTTCAGATCCACAAACCTTGCTGGTGATCAGCAGCGATTTAAGCCACTTTTTATCTTACCGAGATGCCCGTTTGAGCGATGAGGCTACTCTTAAAAATATCATCTCAGGGCAGGGCGGTTTGCAGGGGGAACAAGCCTGTGGTTACCAGGTTATTAATGGATTTCTAGCAGCGGCCAGGCAGCATCAGCTGCAAGCAAAATTAGTGGCGAAAGGCAATTCAGGGGATGTAACGAAGGATCATCAAAGGGTGGTGGGTTATGCCAGTATTGCGTTTTTCGAGCATTAAGCGCGAGCATCAACAAGCGCTACTGAAAGTTGCCCGATATGCGATTGAGCACTATCTGAGTGAGCAGCAGCGCTGGCAAGCCGAGCCTGAGCAATATCCCACAATCCTTCAGGCGCCGGCGGCAAGCTTTGTGACTTTGCACAAAAATGCGCAACTCCGAGGTTGCATTGGTACATTAGAAGCTTATCAAGCGCTGGTTCAGGATGTTGCCTTACACGCTTATCAGGCCGCTTTTGAAGATCGCAGGTTTGCAGCTCTGAACCCACAAGAGTTGCCACTCATTCATATTAGTATCTCTATTTTAAGCCCAAGCCAAGCGCTTCCCTCTCAGTTGAATGAAGCCGCATTAATCGCGCGACTTCGCCCCAATCAGGATGGCCTTATTTTGGCACAAGGCAACAAACGAGCGGTGTTTTTACCGCAAGTGTGGCAACAGCTGCCAAAGCCCAAGAACTTCATTCAACAGTTAAAACACAAAGGTGGATGGTCGCTCAATAGTCCAGTTGAGAAGATGCGCTGCTTCAAGTTTCAGGTTCTAGAGTTTGGTGAGTAACAGCCTGAGAACACAGCGGGTCACTTACAGGCCTCAATCACGGCTAACTGGTTATGGTATCTTGTATAGAGCCACCAGTGACTGCGCTTCATGCCTGGGTATCGGCAGACTAATTCTGCGCAATGAGTTGATTATATAATCAATCAGATTGGTATTAAGCAGGTATAGCTGAACATTTGATAACCAAACCAAGCTGACGAGTTTCAGTCATCACCCGATAGTTCAGAGGCATTCAAGGTTAATGTGAATTAGCGATTTTTAATGCAAATACATCGCGGCGGTTTGCAAACTATCAGTGACTGATTCAATAGGAATTTTCACTGTGGTTGGTTGTTATTATAAATTTCGATACGGTTACGCCCCTTGTGTTTGGCTTGATACAAAGCGTGATCCGCTAATTTCAGCAGCGAGCTGTAATCATCACAATGATCACTATCACAAATTCCCATGCTCACGGTAATATTGCGTTTACCTTTCAGCGCATCTAAGGTCATCGCCTGAATCTGCAGTAATAGCGCTTGAAAATAATCTCTTGCCTGTTGCTGGTTGCCCAAATAAAGGATAGTAAATTCTTCACCGCCCCAGCGTGCGACTTTGTTTGTGTCACCCACATAGTCGACTAAGGTGGTGGCTAATGCTTGAATCACTTTATCGCCCACCAAGTGGGAGTAGTTGTCGTTAATCGATTTAAAATGGTCGATGTCCAGCACCACCAAGCTAATGGTCTGCTGTTGCTGACTACACTGGCTAAATTGAGCGCTTAAATTGGCATCGAAGGCTCGTCGATTGGGAAGTTTGGTTAATGCATCTTCGTTCGATAAACGCTCGAATTGTGCGGATTGTTCTCGCAATGCTTTGACTTGTATTTCCACTTGTTCAGTCAAACGTTCTTCATTGCGTTTGAGTAAATAAATCCGGAAATAGACCATGCCACCAATCACCAACAGCAGTAACAAAGCCAATAAGGCCTGAATCTCTCTACGTTGCCAAAACAAGGGTTCAATTTTAAACTGATAGATGAAGTTGCTATCGTTCCATTCCCCATAAGGGTAACGAGCGCTGACCAGAAAGCGATAGCTTCCTGGCGGAAGGTTGGTGAATTCTGCCACTCGTTGAGTCCCGCGGTATGACCATTCACGGTCAAATCCTTCCAGTTTGGTTCTGAACTGCAAGCGCTTGGGCATAACGTAGCCTAAACCTGAATAAATAAAACGAACCAAGTTGGTTCCTGCAGGGGCTATCGATTGGGTATCGGGAGAGATGGATTGACTGTCAAATTGAATCGAATCTATCGTCACCGGTAGCGGGTGAGCAGAGAATATCGCTAAATCTTGCGGTTGGATACTTATTAAACCCTTAGCCGAGGCGAAGAGTAGCTGGCCTTGTTCAGTGATTGCCGCCGCAGGATTGGAACCACCATTGGCTTGGCTACTCGCCATGCCGTCTATTTCACTGTATAGCTCAAAATTAATTTGTTTTTGCTGACCGCTCGCGACTAAATGAGCCTGCTGATAGCTGATTTTCCATAGTCCTCGATTACTCGAAAGCCACAGGCTGCCCTGTTGGTCGTTCACGATTTGAAAAAACTTATCAATGGGAAGCCCTGCTGGGCGGCCAACCAGACCCATTTGTTGGGTGTGTTGCTGGTAGCGAATGATCCCGCGGTCGCTTGCTATCCATACATAACCAGGCTCAAGGTAAAAGCCGAAAGCATATTGCGCTTGCTCCAAGTTGTTAATTGGAACATTTGATACCTTATCGTCTCGAATAAATGCTAAGCCAACTCCAGTACCAACCCAAATTTTGCCAAATTCATCTTCAGCGATGGCTAGAATATAATTATCGGGTAAATTAGAATTTTGCTTGGTGAAATACTGCATTTCGCCTTGCGGTTTTACTTTGACTAAGCCATTGGGGGTGCCAATCCATAGGTTGTTATGGCTATCTTTGAGTAAGGCGCGGACTTCATTATGTGGCAGTCCTGAATCCTCATTCCAAAGCTGCTGTAGCTGATGGTTTTGCCATTGATAAACTCCATTTCTGTAGGTACCAACATAAGCTCCCCCCTGATGATTCTTAGCAAGGCTTAATATGCCTTGCCGAGAAACGGGGTCTTGCGTGGCTGCCATGGCCTGACCATCTTCGAGTAGGCTTAAGCCCTGACTGGTTCCAACTAGCACTTGCTTTGAATTAATTGGCAATACCGTTCGAACGTAATTGCCGATCAGCCCATCTTGTTCCGTGAATGATTGAAATGCCGCATTCCTAAATCGTATCAGGCCGCCATTGGTGCCAACCCAAATACTGCCTTCTTGATCTTCAAATAGCGAGATCACTCGATTATGTGGTAAGCCGCTGTTGGCATTTTTAAATTCAAGCTGATGATTTGCAATCCGTCCTACGCCTTGAGTGGAGGTTCCAAACCAAATATTACCCTCACGGTCTTCGATAATTGCGGTGGTAATTACATGATCTAAGGTGTTATTCAGTCGAGTAAATTGTTGGCCATCATAGCGCCAAGGTCCATGATTCGATGCTAACAGCAGCCGGTCTTGATGATCGAAAGCCAGAGAATAAACCCGAGTTCGATCGCCTAATAAGGGCAACTCGAGTTTATGGTAGCTTTTTGGTGTGACTCGATAGAGTCCATTATCGGTGGCCGCAAAAATGTCGCCAGAACTAGACTGGGCCAAGTGATAGGCACTAAATCCAGAGAGTATATGAACATCCGGTAAGTAGTTTCCATCTTTGCCTCGCGCTCGATAATAAACCCCCAGACCTTCAACCGCTATCCATAGATTTTTATGCTGATCCACCAGTGCATGATTCACTAAGCTGGCGGCATTGGCTTGATTTGACCATTGGTAACCTTTGCGCAGCGCCATGCTGCCTCTGGCACCCGCAAGCCAAAGGCTATTGTTGCTATCCGCGACCAGGGTGCGCGTGCCGGAATCTTTCATGCCTGTCGTTTCACCTCTACCAAATAAGGTAAAATGTAAGCCATCGTAACGAGCCACACCCTCCCAAGTGGCAAACCACAAATAGCCATCGTCGGTTTGAGTAATCGCATTAATACTGTTATGCGGCAGTCCATCAACCGAGGTCCATACATCGGTATAATAATCAGCCAACTTGAGTGCCGTAGCATGACTGGTGAAACTAAAGGTAGAGAGAATGGCAAAACAAATAAGCCAAGCTATACGAATATCTAACATAAATAAAATTATCCTTCACCAATCGATATGTTGGTGAGGACAACACGAGAGTAGACATCGGGCCACTTGGAGATGAAGGAACGAGGGATAACACAGCATGCCACAAACATTATTATTTCCATATTCATTCAAATAGATAGACTCACGAGAGCCACTCCGTGAGAGTTCATCGTCTCGAGTAAAGATTTGTGTTGAAATCATTTTGACCTAAAACAGCACATAAAGCGGCCTTACATTTTTGACTTAGCGGTCAGATATTATAAGTTCTTCATATCGGCCAATACTAAAAAATCTGAAATAATATTACGTAATAATAATGAATAAAAGCTTAATTGTCGTACTTTAAAATTTTTCAATTTCTGAATTGTTGGCCAAGATTCACCGACGAAACTTTTAACTAGTTACTTGCCCTAACAGCGATAAGAGGCCATTGGAAACGCCGTATCTTTGATAATATTTGCTGTATTTGAGCAAAATCAACGACAGCTAGTATCCTCTTATCAAATCAACTGATTCAGGAATAAGGCCGTCTTTTCTATAGGTGTGGATATTGTTCGCGACAATTTGAGAGGCGGTGTCTATATTGGTTGTGGCGGATATATGCGGTAATACCGATATTTTGGGGTGATACCAAAAAGGACTGTTTACTTCTAGAGGTTCTTGTTCAAACACGTCTAAGACGGCGTGTGATAAGTGATCGGAATCTAACATTGCTAGTAAATCTTGGTGGTTAATAATGCCACCCCTTGCGAAGTTTATCAGTTTGGCACCTTTCGGCAAAAGGTTTAAGGTTTGTTGGTTGAGTAAATGATGGGTTTGATCGGTGAGAGGGAGGAGGCAGATCAATATCTGGGTTTTTTGAAGAATAGCAGCTAAACCGTCATCTCCCGAATAGTGGGTTACATGGGCAATCTCTTTGTGACTTCGGCTCCAACTATTTACCGTAAAACCTTGATGAACAAGGGCTTTCATCGAAGCGCTTGCAAGTTTACCCGCTCCTAAGATGGATACTTGTACGGTATTCACTGAAGGGCTGGGGATTGGGCGCCAAATCCCTTGTCTTTGTTGAGCGATGTAGTCTGGAATATTGCGATATAAATACAAACTCCAAGTTAATACGGCTTCGGCCATGGTGTCGGCAAGAAACGGGTCGATGAGCCTTACCAATTGAGTTTGATATGTTTCTTTGTCGTGATTGAAGCTTCGAAAGCCGCTAACTAGTGCTTCAACACCTGCCCACAAACTTTGCACCCAGATTAAGTGAGGAAAGCGCTTTAGTTGATCGACATTTGGGTTGGCAACGATGGCTATTTCGACAAGCTGGGCTTGCTCATCGCTTAAATCTGTGGCTAATACAATGCTTTCATTGGGTAACAGCGTTTCGAATTTAAGTAGCCACTGCTTTTCTTCTTCGGCAGCGATGTTGTGAATAAAAGCGATGGTGTTCATGACAGAAATCCCTTGTCCAAATGGATAAATTTTTTAGTGCGACTGGATAAATCACCGAGTTTAACTCCAATTCTTGCCGCTTTCAGCTGATTCATGCCATTGATATAACAATAAAGCGGCAGAGTGACCGAGGTATAATAGATTTTGTTGTGTGAGGGATGTGAGCTAACGTCTGTGAATAAAAAAATGTTTGTCCGTAGGAACGATATGCAGTGTTCCTTTGGAGCTTAGGTTGTCGACACTATGACGCTTTGATCTATGGGGGGTTTTTGTTAGGTTTCTCGATTTGACTCGTCATATTGTAACGATATTTAGGCTGTCCATTGGGCTAAATGTTGTTACTTGTTGATAGTGACGTTGTCGAAAGTTTTATCTTCGCGTCTTTGAAAGGTCGCTTTGAACGGCAAAATAAAAGTGACTACTTTGTCGCTAGTTGTCTATGTACTGGGTTTTAGTTGAGCATTGCATATGTTTGCTTGATGTCGTCTTGCAGTTGCATTAGACAGGTTAGCGTTGTACTTGGGAAGTACCATTGGGGGGCTTTGACTCGGTATAGCGGCTAAGTTTTCAGCTCAAAATTGGAGTGAATTTCACTCAACAATTAAATATTTTAAAGGCATATATGCAGAGATTAACTTTTGTAGTTTGCTCATAAACAATGTGTTTGATCATCAATTTTGCTTGGGGGCATCCTAGTTTCACTGCTAGTTCTATAGGGATTTCCATATCAACTTGTTTGCACTTGAACCAAGATTGATACTGGAATGTTGAATGATGAAATGAGTTAACTATCTAAATGCATAAGAAAATTATTGACCTAAGCAATTATTTTACAAATAATTGTTGCATTAAAATTTGTAAGCTTGTAAATAATTAATTACAGGTGGATGTATTCGTGTGATATATGTGCTGCACATTCAGATTAAATGAATAGTCTGAAATGGGGTGAATAACAACGGAAGTTTAGAGTTAATACGGCATGACCCTTAATAAAAATGTGCTCACTCGCGCAGTTCTTACAACAGTATTTATCTTATTGGTCTTTATCGTTGACCCTTTAGGTATAAGAAATGCTGCGGAAAAGCATTATGAAGATCATATTCTTCGAATGTGGTCACCGTTTTATAGTCAAACGGTATCAAAAGATATCACAGTTGTTTTGTTAGATGATGAATTCTTACAACAAATTGAAACTTATCCTGTTAATTACGCCACGCTTTCACGACTTCTAAAAGTTATCAGTGCTCACCATCCACAATCTGTTTTTTTTGACATTTTACAACACCATGAACATTCTTCTCGACTCAACAAATGGCTTAAAACGCTTAACTCTCGCTCCTTTCCGGTGTTTATGGCAAGTGATACGGAATATGATACGGCAGCGGTTCTAAATGATCCAGATTCATTACGCCACAAGATTTCAGCAGTTAGTCAACTGACAGCGGTATCGTGGAGTGGTTATCAGCATTACTACCCTCTATCTGTTGATTGGCAGCAACAGCGCATGGATACTCCTGCGTTGGCTTTATACAAGTCATGGTGTCGAATTACATCTCAATGCTCCCCTGCGGAACAGTCTCAATATTTAGATCCTATGATCGTACAATGGAGTAATAAATCGGCGCTTAATCAGATTGATTACGACAACATAAAAAACTGCATTCCAGAGCATATGAGTCGGTTCAAACAGTTTATCAATATTACTTTTTTAAGTTTGACACAGGGCCTACGAAGTGATCAAGAACTGGATAAACAATTGCGGGAACGCTGTCCTCCATTCCTTACTTTGTCTGCCACTCGGTTATTTGAATCAGGGGCTGTTAAGTCTGCTCCTCTAAATGACGCTATCAAAGATCGAGTTATCATGATTGGTTATGATTTATCAGGTGGCGTTGATATTGTTCGGTCTCCAGTACATGGGACACTGCCAGGAGTGTTCTATCATGCAATGGCTTTAGATAATTTAATGACTTTAGAAGATGACTATTGGCGAGTTCCAAGTGCGACTGGATTCTTTAAGTTAAGTATTGCCGATATGCTAGAAATAGTGGTGCAAATAAGCACCTTATTTTTAGTCATTTGGTATCGGTATACTCATTTGGAGCAAAAGCAGAAGTTAGACACGCGAAAACAAATTATTTCGGGTTTGATGCCTGCCTTTATTATCTTATTCATTATTTTGAGTTCAGTACTTATTTCTCAGTTTATTCTTAAGGTTGGTGCGCCCAATTGGTACGGATTAATCCTCATTATATTTTTTGATTTACCTATTTTTTTATTTTATTTGTTCGAGAGCATGAAAAATAAATGCCAGAAATATCTAACAATACTCAATAAGTTTAGAAAGAAATTCCCCCAAATTTCAATAATAAAACGCAAGATAAAGGAGCATCTATGACAATGTCTAAAGTACTGTTGATTGGACTTATATTAAGCGCAACCTCGTTGTCCTCTTACGCGAAGAATGACCGTGTATTGATAATCGATTTTTTGCTTGATGAAGTTGAGATATGTAGCTCTGAATTTGACTGTATCGATGTAGCTAAAAGCAGTTTGCCTGATGCGACAAAACAAGCCATCCCTGTAAAAAAATATGATAAAAAGGAAGGTATGTTGATGTTTGAGGATGATGGAGAGGAAAAGTGGGTACATATCACAGAAGTCGAACTTAATATGAAAGCAATTGCTTCGGTGACTTGTACCGCAACAACCATTTCTAAAGCGAGTGATAAAGTTACTTTTGCTTCGTTTGGCTTAGGAGAAGGGTGTTAAATATGCGACTTATTTTCCTTTTAATCATTGCTACTTCTTTATTTGGGTGTGCTAGTGATAGCTTGAGCCGTTTAAATTTGAACAGCTTGAATAGTTTAACTGGTAGTACCTATGAATCTTTTGACGGTAAATATATTGACTATCAAACTCAACAAATTAGAGCTGAAACTGAAGTTGAAAAAACTGCCGAGCTGGGCTCGTTAAGTTCCAGAATGCGTTCGGCTGCAGACAAAAACTTGATCGTCAATCCATATGCAGAATTGTATCTAAATGAGATTCTTGAAAAGTTATTAGCGCAATGGGATCAACCATTAGAAAAAAAAGTGAATATCGTTATTTCTGCTGATAGAAATTACAGCGCCCTTGCGACACAAGATACAATTGTGGTGACTCAAGGGGTTTTAGCGGATGTTGAATCTGAAGACGAGTTGGCTTTTATTATTGCTCATGAGCTTTCGCATATTCTTCTAAAGCATCAGAATTCGAATGAGTACTTTGAGAAGCAAAGTGCGTTAGTGAGCAAAGCCACTAATGTTGCGATGGCCGCCGCCACTATCAAAGATTTGGACTCAAGTAAAACAGCCAATGGTTACAAGATTGTTGCTAGAAATTCTCGAGAATCTCAAGAGATGGTTGAGAAGTCATATAGAATTGGTGTATCAATAAACCGCTTGAGTCGAGATGTTATTAGCTCTTCGATGAGTCGTACTGATGAAGATGAAGCCGACTTACTCGGTATAGATTTACTTGTAAAAGCAGGCTACAGTCCAAGGGCTTATAAAGACACCATGGAACGTTTAGAGAGCAGTTTAGTATTTAATAAAACGCAGCTTGAAGAGAAGAAAAAAGATTTTAAGTCGTTTGTTTCCATGGCGACTAAAGCCAATAAGAATGTAACTGGTTTAAATTGGGAGACTGTGGGATATATGGCGGCAAATGAAGCTGCAACCAATTTGTTGCAGAAATTTGCGGATCGACATAATTCACCTGCAGAACGCAAGATAGATATTACCGCATATGTGAAACGCGAATATCGTAAAGAAAGGCGGCAGAATCTTACGACTAAAAGCTTAGATGCTGCTTTAAGAAAAGGTAAAGGGAAGCAAGTATTCGAAAATTATTGGGCGGCCTCTGAAGCGTTTCGAGCTCTTGAATACGGCGATATTAAGGCGGCTGAAAAGTTGGCCAGAAAGGCGACGACAGGCGTAACCAAGTACGATGCCTACACTCGTTTAGCATTTTATAGCGTGCGTGAGCGGCAAAATAAACAATCGAAAGCTTTACAGAACTTAGCGCTCATTAAAAATTGGGACAGCGCTTCAATTCAAACCTTTAGTTTGGCGGCTCAAGCCTATCGACAACAGGGAAAATTAGACAAGGCGGAGGAAATTCTGAATAAAGGGCGACAAATTATTGGAATTAGTGATCCATTTCTTCCGCAATATATCTCAGTCTATAAAGCGCGCGGAAGCGAACAAGAAGTACAGCATTATTTGGAGCAGTGTAAAGCTTTAGATGCGGAAAATATTGTTGCTCAGTGCTACGTTGCCGCCGATTTACAAATCCCTAAAAAATCAGACTCGAAAATAGGTTTTTTAGAATCATTAACCAAAATGATTGAAATTTAGAATTGCCACTAAAGTTTAAATGAACGCCTTTGTGATAACCGTCATTCAGGTGTTCAATATACGAGGATAATTGATAATTAATCTCTGAAACATGGCTATTTCTATATACCTGGACTCAGTTAAACATCTCCACCCACTAGCTACTCTAGTTGTGATTAGCCATTGATACCTTTTTGGTGAGAGCTATAGAAGTGCAGCAAGTCTGGTTGAAAGTTGAAGTTGGAATGTTGCAGTTAAGCTGTTTTTATGTTCTGCAATATAGGCTATCTTTTTGAATCTTTTCATGGCGTAATTATTCGAATACTTGTTTGTTTTGTGATGAGCAAGAGCTTGAGTTAAAAAATAGCGGGGCACTCGTGTGGAGTTAAATTTTATGGCGGATTATCTATCGAATGCTGTGGTGCCCATACTCCAGTCAAAGCAAGAGATTATCTGGCTAAATTCCAACAAAGTTTTGTTTCAGCAGAGCCAAGCAGAGCTCGCCTTAAACTGGAGCGATTTACTTGATGCGTCGCAGCGCTTGTCTCGTTTTGCGCCTTATCTGGCGAAGGTCTTTGCAGAAACAACGGTAACCAAAGGGATTATTGAATCCCAGTTGAAAGCCATTCCTAAGATGCAAGCAGCGCTTAAACAATGGCATGGCTTCGAGATCCCTGGGCGTTTATGGTTGAAATGTGACCACCAACTGCCGGTGGCTGGCTCAATTAAGGCGCGTGGTGGTTTTTATGAAGTATTACTGCACGCTGAAACGTTGGCGCTAGCCAATGGCTTGTTAAGGACGGGGGATAATTATCGAGTTTTTAACGACGCTCCATTTAAACAGCTATTTGCCAAACATAAAATAGTGGTGGGCTCCACTGGGAACCTCGGTTTAAGCATCGGCATGATGGGCGCGCAGCTGGGTTTTCAGGTCATCGTGCATATGTCTGCCGATGCACGCGAGTGGAAGAAAAATTTATTGAAAAGTAAAGGTGTTCAGGTTGTTGAACATCAGAGCGACTACAGTATTGCGGTGGCGCAAGGGCGTGAACAAGCGATGGCTGATGCGCAGGCCTATTTTATTGATGATGAAGATTCACGATCGCTATTTCTAGGCTACAGCGTGGCAGCATTGCGTTTGAAGGCGCAGCTTGCCGAGCAGGATATTACTGTCGACGCAGCGCATCCGCTCTTGGTTTATTTGCCCTGTGGCGTAGGCGGTGCACCTGGCGGCATTACCTTTGGGCTGAAGCAGGTTTTTGGTGATTATGTACATTGTTTTTTTGTCGAGCCGACCCATTCACCGTGCATGTTATTAGGTATGGCAACGGGTTTGCAGAATAAGATCGCGGTGCAGGATATTGGCTTAAATAACCAAACCTGTGCCGACGGTTTAGCCGTGGGCCGGCCATCGGCATTTGTTGGCTCGATGATGATGCATTTGCTTAGTGGTATTGTGACCGTCTCCGATGAAAACTTATATCGTTATTTGACGATGTTTGAGGATAGCGAACATATCTCGCTGGAACCTTCTGCGACAGCGGGCATTGCCGGTGTGACTCGTTTGCTTACCGAGGGCAAAGCTTATCTTGAGGCGGAACAACTGACAGACAAATTGTCTCAGGCGACGCATATTATTTGGGCGACAGGTGGTCAGAAAGTTCCCCTTGATGAGCACAAAAACGATTATCAGCAGGGGCTTGTTTTATTAGGCGCTTAAGCAAAACACCGTTTTTTTTAAGTATCGCTTGCTTCGTTGCACATATCTCTGTTGGGAGATTCATTGTTGCAGTGTTTTACCAGCAAATACTTAGCGCTTGTCGAGAGGCTCTCTGCGCAGACTAAGTGACCTTAGCTTTCTCGCAGTCTTGCTTGAAAGCTGAATACTGGGCTGGCGTTTAGTTTAAACATCTCTGTTGCTTCCCATGATAAATTTTGAGGATGCCGTTGCAGGTAAGCAATCCTACCGCCAGCCATATTGGGATATACGTTAACCATTGCTCTTGTCGGATCTGCTCACCGAGATACAGCGATATCGCAACCAGTAATACCGGCTCTACGTAGCCTAATAAACCAAATAAACTCAAAGGTAACAAACGACTGGCAATAATGTAGAACATAAATGACGTTGCACTCAAAATTGCTAGCCCGATTAATAGAAGATACAGCACAACATGACTTGGAAACGTAATGGTTGCACTGTGGCGAGTAATAATAAACCCAGCCACTGGTAACATCAGTAGTAAATCAAGCCAAAATCCACCGAGGTGATTAGTACCTAGCTTGCGTCTCAAAATAAAATAGCAAGGAAAACCCAGGGCGACTAATGCCGCTTCCCAGGGAAATCCCCCGAATAAATAGATTTCGTGAGAGACTCCTAACAGCGCACATAGCGCAGCCAGCCACTGTAAGCAAGAAAGGCGTTCATGATAAATAAATCGGCCAACCAACAGCATGCTAAGCGGGAGTAAAAAGTATCCAATGGAAACTTCTAAAGCCTGGCCGTTTAAAGGTGCCCACATAAATAGCCATTGCTGAATACCAATTAGAAAACTGCTGAGTATGAGCCCAAAGATCAGGCTTGGTCTTTGTAATAGTGCCGTAAATACAGATTTGATTAGTGGCAAATCTTTACTCATCAACATGAATAACGAAACAAAGGGGAGGGTAAGCGCCATTCTCCAGCCAAACACCTCTACGCCATTAAGCGGCGTGAGCAGTGTCGAATAGTAATAAATAGCGGCAAACAAGCACGACGAAGCGATGGAGAGTAAAATGCCATGAAACATAGTTAGATCCTCAATATTTTAAATAAGTAGGACGATGTTTGAAACGCTTATAGCAGCCCCGAGCTTGCCTTGGCGCTAATCCATTGTTTGAAGACCTGGACTGATGCTGGAGTATACTTAGCTGAGGTTCTGACAAAATAAACGCCGCCTTCGCCATCCAATATCCAATCTTTAAGAATATGGATGAGTTGGCCTTCAGCAATCGCTTGTTGAAACAACCATTCTCCGGCGCAGAGTATCCCGAGATCAGATTTGGCTGCTGCCAGAAGGGTGTCGTTATCGTTAGATATTAAATTTCCAGAAACCACTATTTTTTCTGATTGTTTACCCTGAAACAGTCGCCATTCGGGATAACTTTTAAAGCCACTAAATTGCAGACAGTTGTGCTGAGTAAGCTCTCGCGGATGCTGTGGCTCTCCAAATTGCTGGAGGTAGTCTGGACTGGCGCAGAGAATGCGACGGTGGGGTGCGAGTTTATTGGCGACCAGTCGGCTGTCCTTAAGTTCGCCAACCCGGATAGCAGCATCATAACCCTCGCTTATAATATCGACAAAACGATTGCTGTAATCTGCCGTGAGGCTGATCTTCGGGTACATCTTGATAAATTCAGGCAATAGTGGCGCGATACAACGTCGCCCCATTTCTGCGGGGAGTGCTAAGCGTAATCGGCCTGCAACCTCAGCGGCACCGCACAGCGCTCTTTGTTCGGCGGTGCTAATGATATCAAGCGCAGATTTGAGTTGTTCAACCAGTTCTAATGCAGCTTGGCTTAACCGTAGCTGGCGAGTTGAGCGTTCCACCAGGCGGATCCCTAAACGAGTCTCCATGGCTGCAATTCGTTTGGAAATAATGCTGGGATGACGTCGTAAGGCTTTTCCTGCCTGGGCAAATGAATGATGGTGAGCCAGGCTAATCAGTGCCGCTATTTCATCTGCATGTTGTGACGTGAATGAAGTCGATGTCCCAATTTTTGTTGTCACCATCGGTCTTATCTCCAAATCATCTATTTAAGCAAGGAATAACAGTATTGCACTGCAAATAATGCATGACAATACCGGTTATTTGCAGTTCATTGCTGCAAATAATGCAAGCATGCTTCGACGAATAATGCCCTGCGTTGATGCCGATACCTCGGCCTAAGGCTTTATGTTGATGTTTGTGAGGGCTCATTGCGTAGCCAAATGATTCGTTTGTTCATCATCACATTGTCTCTTCCTTCGCTGTTTTGTCGGTTTTACTACAATCTAAAACACTTATTTATCAATGTTTTAACTTTGGTTTGTAAGTTGCATTGTGCTTGATGTGAGATGTTTTAGTCACTCTGAGTATCGTCTGACAGAAGTAAAACCAATGTAATGAGAGGTCGCCATGAAGCGTAGTGATATAGCTGAATTATTAGACGAGCCCGCTTGCGAACATAATAGCGGTGAGAAAAGTGGCTGTGCTCGACCTACCCCAGGCGCCACTGCGGGTGGTTGTAGTTTTGATGGAGCACAAATTAGTTTGCTGCCCATCGCCGATGTCGCCCATATTGTGCACGGTCCCATCGCGTGTGCCGGAAATAGTTGGAATAATCGCGGTACCCGCGCCTCGGGTCGTAACTTGTTTCGTTTGGGCTTTACCACCGATCTGAATGAGCAAGACGTGATCATGGGGCGGGCCGAAAAGCGGTTATTGCACGCGATTAAAACCGTGGTGGAAAAACATCAGCCCCCCGCAGTGTTTGTATATGTGACCTGTGTGCCAGCCTTGGAAGGTAACGATGTGGGCGCAATTTGTAGTTTGGCGCAACAACGCTGGCAGATCCCGGTGGTGGCGGTGGATGCGGCAGGTTTTTATGGCAGTAAAAACTTAGGCAATCGGATTGCCGGCGAGGTGATGGTGAAACAGGTCGTTGGCAGCGCCGAGCCGCCAGCCAAACCGATGATGCAGCACGACCCGAGTCGTCTAGTGAACGACATTGTGCTGATTGGCGAATACAACATTGCTGGTGAATTTTGGCATGTATCCCCATTGTTAGAGCGTTTGGGTTATCGCGTGCTTAGCTGTATGTCGGGAGATACGCGTTACCACGAAATACAAACCATGCACCGTGCCGACGCCGCGATGGTGGTGTGTTCGCGGGCGCAAATTAATGTCGCCCGTTTGTTGCAAGAGCAGTGGAATATCCCGTGGTTTGAGGGAAGCTTTTATGGGGTAGAAGATACCTCGGCGGCGTTGCGTCAATTTGCCCAACTCATTAATGAACCTCGCTTACTGGCGGAAACGGAAGCTTTAATTGCCGAGCAAAAATCGAGGATCCGCCAACAACTGGCCCCTTACCAGCAACGCTTAAAGGGCAAGAAGGCGCTGCTGTATACCGGTGGTGTGAAATCGTGGTCGATTGTTTCGGCGCTACAAGAGCTGGGCATTGAAGTGGTGGCAACTGGGACTAAAAAATCCACCGCCGAAGATAAGGCGCGAATTGTCGACATTATGGGGGAGCAAGCCTTAATGCTTGACGAGGGCGGCGCGCGTAAGCTGCTCGATGTGGCGCAGCAACAGCAAGCCGATTTGATGATTGCTGGTGGCCGTAACATGTATACCGCGTTAAAGGCGCGACTTCCGTTTTTAGATATCAACCAAGAACGCGAACATGCCTATGCCGGTTATCAAGGGATGTTGACCTTTGCCAAAGAGCTTTGCCGTACCCTGGAGAGCCCGATATGGCAGTTAGTCAATGATGCACCACCTTGGGCAAATCAATCCCATCAAGATTGCCAGTAGGAGAGCTAATATGAGCAGAGTGATCGAACAAAATCGAAGTCCTTTAGTGGAGCAGCCACTGAAAACCAGTGCTGCAACGGGGGCGACTTTGGCCTGTATGGGGCTGGCCGACAGTATTCCGTTGATGCATGGCTCGCAGGGCTGTGGTGCCTTTGCTAAAGTATATTTAATTCAACACTTTAGAGAACCTATTCCGCTACAAAATACCGCCATTGACCATATCGCAGCGGTGATGGGTGGGGATGATAATCTGGCACAAGCACTGTTGTTGTTATGCGAACAACATCAACCACGCTTGCTGATGATTATGACCACTGGGCTAACCGAGATGCAGGGCTGCGATGTGACACGGGTGATACGGGAATTTCGAGCCACATATCCTCAATATCAGCATATTTACATTGTGCCCGTGAGTACCCCCGACTTTGTCGGTTCGATGCAGAGCGGTTTTGCCGCAGCGCTTGAGTCCTGCGTCGAGCAGCTACTGGCTGCGGCGAGCAACAAGTCCGAGTTACCAGCAACGCAAAGTAAGCAATTGAATGTATTTTGTTCGGTGGCACTAACTAGCGCCGATCTGGAACTGCTAGAGCGTTATTGCCATGCCTTTGGTTTTGAGCCGATCTTTTTACCCAATATCGCGCATTCCCTCGACGGTCATTTAGCTGCGGACGATTTTTCGGTGACCTCCACCGGCGGCACCACTATTGAGCAACTCACTCGGATGCAGTCTAGTGTTGCCAGCCTCGTGTTTGGCACATCGATGAACGCTGCCGCAGGCTTATTAGAGAAGCAATGTCAGATCCCCAGTTACCCTTTAGGCATGGCGATGGGTTTGGCGGCGACCGACCAACTGGTGCTGATTTTATCACAGCTTTCTAAGCAAGCCGTTCCCGGCTGGATCGCTCGCCAGCGTCAACGACTGCAAGATGCAATGCTCGATACTCACTTCTTGTTATCGGCCAGCCCGATGGCGTTGGCGCTGGAGCCAGATGCGGCCGAGGGTTACGCCAATTTACTGTCTGAAGTGGGCGCGGAACTAAAACTGGTGGTTACCACGATGAATAGCCCTGCTCTGAAACAACTCAAGGCTGAGCGTATTGTGGTTGGCGACTTATCTGATCTTGAACCCGATTTAGCCGTGCTTGAGATGGTGGTGGGCAATACCCATTGTGCCAATTTATGTGAGCCTCAGGTGCCGGTATTGCGCGCTGGCTATCCCTGTCATGATCAATTTGGCAATAGTGATGTATTGCAGCTGGGTTACGAAGGGGCAAGGGCAAGGTTGTTTGCGATGGCGAACTTATTCAAAAGTCACCATCAAGATGAAGTACCGGTCCATGTGAGTGCTTACCGTTTTGGCCCCGAGCAAACACAGACCAAATCACAGTGAGGCCGATATGCCACAAATACAACGCAAACTGCGGGTGATCGAAGATGTTCAGCAGCGTGAACACTGCTTTAAGGTCGCCTTCGCCAGCGACAGTAAACAGCACTTAGACCAGCATTTTGGCAGCGCTCATACCTTCTTGGTGTATGGCTTTGGTGATCAACATATTCAACTGATCGAGGCTTTGCAGTTTGAACCAAGCCTGCCGGGGCACGACAGTAAACGGCTGCAACAACGAGTCAACGCCTTAAAGGGTTGTGCTGCAGTGTTTAGTACTGCCTGTGGGAGAGGGGCGATGCAGCAACTGAAGCAGGCCGGGATCTTGGGGATTATGGCGGATGCTGGCGAGCCCCTGAGTGCTCTGCTGGAAGAATTACATCAACAGTTTGTTGAGTATCCACTACCGTGGATGCGTGCCACGGATGACTGCGCAGAGCAACAGCAGCAACGTCTCAACGAGCTACTCGATGAACCCTGGTAAGCCAACATTTGTGTTTTAAGTTAACAAAGGAAATAGCAATGAGTGAAAGTAAACATATGGGACTCAACCGCGAGGGAACGCCTTGGGAGCCACAGTTTGTGACCGATCTTGATCAAGCCGTCTGTATTGGTTGTGGTCGTTGTTACAAAGTATGTCCTCGGGATGTGTTTGACTTAGTGGAGCGGGAAATCGATGAAGACGATGACGCCTACGATGATTATGACGATGATGTGGTGATGGTGATGGCATTGGATAATCAAGGTGACTGCATTGGCTGTGGATCCTGTGCCAAGGTTTGTCCCAAAAATTGTCATACGCATACCTCGGCGAGTAGTTTGGCTTAAGTAATAGGAGCGAGCAATGGCGCAGTTGAAGATGCAAGTGGTGAATATTCATCAGAATTCTGTACAGTTGCAGGGGCAACGCCAAAGTGCCTGCAGCGCCTGCGCCAAGCAACAAACTTGTATTAGCTTCGAATCTGATTCAGGCGTGATGCATCGTGCAGAATTTAAGCTGACCGAACCTTTAGAAGTTGGCCAACAAGTGGCGGTGAATTGTGACGATGGTTTTTTATTGAAGGCGATTATCGTGCTGTTCATCCCCCCTTTAATCGGGATGTTATTGTTAGCCATTACTGTGCAACTGTACTTAAGTGATGCTACCAGCGATCTGCAAAACATTGGCTCAGGGCTCGCCAGCCTATTGGGGTTTGGCCTGGGCCTGTTGATTAGTCGTTTCTTAGCACACAATGTGGTTTCACAATTACGTCAACGCTTATCCATTTATCCTACCCATAGCACCTCAGTTAAAGCCGACAATTCGATGTCGCAAAACTAACATTAGTGACTTAATGTGATGTAGCTCACAGGATGCGAAGTTGCTCACCCAATACTAAATCCATTAAAAACAATATGTTAGTAATTATGTTCGTTTGGGTATCTTGCTTGCAACAACCTCTGTAGGCAATGACCAACTCGTGTAAGACCTTGACCCTTTCAGCAAGAAATGCTGTGTTTTAGGTTCCCAATGGCTTATCGACACTGAGCGAAGGCGTCATGATTGTTTTACCGTTTGGTCATTGCCTTTATTTAACAATAATCATCGTGGGGTAGCGTATGTGGAACTATTCAGAAAAGGTAAAGGAACACTTCTTTACACCTAAAAACGCCAAAGCCGTAGAACAAGCCAATGCGATTGGTGATGTCGGCTCAATCTCTTGCGGTGATGCTTTACGCCTGAGTTTGAAAGTGGATCCAGATACTGACGTGATCGAAGATGCGGGCTTTCAAACCTTTGGCTGCGGCAGTGCTATCGCATCATCTTCGGCATTAACTGAAATGATCATTGGTCGCACCATCGACCAAGCGCTGCAGATTTCTAATAAAGATATTGCCGATTACTTAGATGGTTTACCGCCAGAAAAGATGCATTGTTCGGTGATGGGCATGGAAGCCCTACATGCTGCAGTAGCGCAGTATCGTGGTGAAGAGATCGCCGAAGAACATGAAGAAGGTGAGCTGATTTGTAAGTGTTTCGCCATTGACGACGCAATGATTAAGCGAGTTGTTGCACAAAACCAATTATCAAGCTTGGAAGAGGTGATCAATTACACCAAGGCGGGTGGGGCCTGTGCTGCTTGTCATGAAAAAATTGAATGGGTATTGGAAGAATGTTTGGGTGAGCCCTTGCAAGAAACTAGCAAGGTGGTGAAGCCAGTTGTTGCCGCCAGTACCATTGTGGCAAGGATCCGCATCATTGAGCAGACTCTAGATGACATTCGTCCGCAGTTGCAAGCCGATGGTGGCAATGTTCAGCTCTCGGATGTGGAAGACGATATGGTGTTTTTGTCACTCAGCGGTGCTTGTTCTGGCTGTGGATTGTCGGCGGCCACCTTAGCCATGATTGAACAAAAAATCAGTGAAGCCCTAGGTGAAACCATTACTGTGTACCCAACAGGTGCGCCTAGCTTAGTGTAAGGGAGAACAGATATGAGCGAATTAAAGCCATTGGCTTATCTAGATAATAATGCGACCACCCAAGTTGACCCTAAAGTATTGGAAACCATGCTACCTTACTTAAGTGAACACTATGGGAACCCATCGTCGATCCATCAGTTTGGTGAGCAAGTCGGCAAAGCCTTGGAATTGGCGCGTACTCAGGTTCAGACAATGATCGGTGCCAGTCACAGCAGCGAAATTATTTTTACTTCCTGTGCCACGGAGGCAACCACCACCGCCATCATGTCGGCACTGGAAGCCTTTCCTCAGCGTAAAGAAATTATCACCTCGGTGATCGAGCATCCCGCCACTTTAGATCTGTGCCAAACCCTAGCGCGTAAGGGTTATAAAATTCATTGGATCGAAGTTGATTCTCGGGGACGTTTAGATATGGAGGCCTATAAAAAGGCGCTAAGCCCCAATGTCGCGATCGCGAGCTTTATGTGGGCAAACAATGAAACGGGTAGTTTATTTCCAATCCGCGGGATGGCCGAATTAGCCAAGCAGCACGATGTATTGTTTCATACGGATGCGGTTCAAGTTGCCGGAAAACTTCCGATCCAAGTTGCCGATAGCGGTATTGATTTGTTGTCTTTATCGGGTCATAAGTTTCATGCACCTAAAGGTGTTGGTGCTTTGTATTTACGTCGCGGCGCAAAATTTAGACCCTTGTTGCGAGGAGGCCATCAAGAACGTGGTCGCCGTGCTGGCACCGAAAATAGCAGTGGTATTGTTGCTTTGGGTAAGGCTTGCGAGTTAGCGCAGTTCTCGATTGAACAAGATTCACCTCGAATTAGTATGTTACGAGACCGACTCGAGCAAGGTTTGTTGGCGAAAGTGCCAAATTGCTTTGTGACCGGCGATCCCCGTCATCGTGTCCCCAATACCAGCAATATCGCCTTTGAGTTTGTGGAGGGGGAGTCGATTTTGTTGATGTTAGATCAACATGGTATCGCCGCCTCTTCAGGTTCAGCCTGTACCTCGGGGTCGCTAGAGCCTTCGCATGTGATGCGAGCGATGGACATTCCTTATACGGCAGCGCACGGGGCTATCCGTTTCTCATTATCGCGCTTTACCACCGATACCATGATTGATCAGGTATTAGCGGTATTGCCGGGAATTATTGCCAAGTTGCGGATGCTTTCTCCTTATTGGGATGCCGCAGCGGATCAACCTGCGCAGGAAAGTTTTAGTCCAGTTTATGGCTAACTTAGGCTTATTGTGGAATAACGGAGGTAAGCATGCTGATCATTAACGATACAACGCTACGTGATGGTGAACAAACGGCAGGCGTCGCCTTTAGTGCCAGTGAGAAGCTACAAATTGCGCAAGCGTTACAGGCCGCGGGGGTGAGCGAGTTAGAAGTGGGGGTGCCCGCAATGGGCGCTGCCGAGCGTGAAGTGATTCAAACCATTACTGGCCAGTTAAGCCAGACTAAAACGATGGGCTGGAGCCGTTTACATCGCGATGATATTGCCGCCGCCGCCAATTTAGGTCTGGATTATTTGGATATCTCGGTGCCAGCGTCGACCCAGCAACGCCAATCTAAAATGGCGATAAGTCAGGCAAGCTTACTACACCGTTTGCAATGGCATATCGCGCAAGCACAGGATCTGGGTTTGCAGGTTTGTGTTGGGATGGAAGATGCTTCGCGTACGCCGCTCGATGAACTCTATAGAATTGCTGATGCCGCGCAACGGGCCGGAGCTCTGCGTTTACGTTTTGCCGACACTTTGGGAGTGTTAGATCCATTTACCACCGAAATCTTGATCGCTGGGCTGAAAAGCCATTGTGATTTGCAGATCGAAATGCACGCCCATGATGACTTGGGCATGGCCACGGCCAATAGCTTGGCAGCAATTCGGGCGGGCGCTGACTCGGTTAATACAACAGTGATTGGCTTAGGCGAACGTGCCGGTAATGCGGCCTTAGAAGAAGTGGTTATGGCATTAAATGTGACTCAATTGGTGGATAAGTGCCAGCTTCCAGATATTCAATTAGCAAGTTTGCCCTCGATTTGCGCCATGGTGGAGCGGGCATCGGGTCGCGCAATTGGAGTGAATAAAAGCATTATTGGCCAACAGGTGTTTACCCATGAATCGGGGATCCACGTTGATGGTCTACTCAAAGACCCGAACAACTATCAGGGTTTTGCACCCGAATTATTGGGGCGCAAACATCACTTGGTATTGGGTAAGCACTCTGGCACAAAGGCGATCCGCTCAGTGTACCGTGAGCTGGGGATTGCTGTAGATTTAAAGCAGTGTGGTTTGCTCAAAGCCATCTTGAGTGATTGGGCGGAAACCTACAAGCGGAGTCCTTCTAATCAAGAATTAGTCGATTTTTATCAATACAGTCTTAAAAGCTTCAGTCCCTTAAGTTTGGAACTTAGCGCCTAACAGAGTGGAGTTACAGTGTGGCATTAGCAAAGCAGCAAGCGGCCCAGACGCAAGATATTGAACAATTGGTGGCCTCCTTAGACGGCGCCGAAGCGTTTTTACAGTGTTTTGAGGTGAGCTATCAACCCGCTTTATTGCAAGCTAAGCGGGTGGTGTATTTACGTTTATTAGGGCAGTTGTTGGAAAAAAAACCAGCCACGACTTATCAAGAGTATCAAGCAGCGGTCGCAAAGGCCTACTGTTTGTTGGAAAAAGGTGTGGTGGTGGCGCATGCCGCCCCAGCATGTAGTACCTGTAAAGGATGTTGAAGTTATAGAGGTAAAGCCGATGTATACAGCAAAATTTGGTTATGGATGTAAGGTTAGGGTGATTGAGAACATCCGTAATGACGGTAGTTTTCCAGGGTGTAAGAAAGGTGCGCTGCTGGTTCGACGTGGTGCCACTGGTTACGTTCGTCAATCGGGATATCATTTACAGAATCAAATTGTTTATCAAGTTCAATTTCTTAGCCGCGGTTTAACCATTGGCTGTAAAGAAGTTGAGTTGATGGATGCTGAACTGGTATGGCAGCCTAATCAATTTGAATATGGGGACAAGGCCGCTTTAACACTATCCTTGTCGCAGCAGGGGGAAGTGGTTGCGAGTAAAGGTAGTATTGTTGATGTACTGGCGGTAAGGCGAAAACCGCAGATGCAGCCACATTACCGAATTCAGTATGGCGAAATTGATGTGGAAGTACCGGAGCGAGCCTTGATGCCTTTAGAGGAATTGGCCTATGTTGGATGAATTAGGTTTATTAGCGCCAGTCTCGGAAGAAACTCAGGCTTACCTCGTGATGAAAACTAGCTTAGCGCTGTTTGAGTTAAATCCGGATCAATTGGATGCTGCGCAAACTAAAGAATTAGCCAGAGTGGTGAGCAAAACCCAAACCATTCAGCAAAAGGTGCTTGGCTCTGCCGAGGCCAGCCAGGTATATATCACTCCAGAGCAATTGGACAAGGCGATTGAGCTGGTTGAACACAGCTTTGATTCGCCAGCTGAATTTGCCAAAGCCCTGAGTGCCAATCAGCTCAGTGAGCAAAGCTTACGCAGTGCGGTGGCTCAGGAGCTGACCAGTGATGCGGTATTAGCCTATGTGTGCCGTGATATTTTACCGGTGAGTGAGCAGCAAGCCTTAGACTACTACCAACACAACATCGCCAAGTTTACTCAGGTGCAGCGGCGTGAAGCTCATCATCTACTGATCACCATTAATCCCCAATTTAAAGAAAATACTCCGGCTCAGGCGAAGGCGCGGATTTCTCAACTGGCTAAGCAAGTCAATGCGGACAACTTTGAGCAGCTGGCAGAGCGACATTCAGAATGCCCAACAGCGGTAAACGGTGGCTATTTAGGCTTAGTCGAGCAGGGGCAGCTGCTACCTGAGTTAGACATGGTGCTGTTTAATATGGCAGCAGAAAGCTTCAGCCCTGCTATTTTGTCGGACATGGGTTATCACCTAGTTTGGTGTAAGCAGCATGTTGCCGAGCATCAGGTGCCTTTTGCACAAGCCAAGCAAAAAATCCAAGATGGTTTGCTCAATCAGGCGCATAAGTTGCGCCAGCGGCAGTGGTTAACTCGGCTTTGTCAGGGCGGACAGTTGAATTAGCAGGTGAGGGGCGCAATATCATTTGTAAATAGGTCTATCTAACTTAGATATAATTTTTGCACCACGACAGTTCTAAGGGGCTGGCGACGCCGTCGGCCCCCATATTCAATACATGAGTATAGATTTGGGTGGTTTGGATATCGCTACGCCCCAGTTGCGTTTGAATGGTGCGAGATCCCTTTGTTTAGCTCACTTAAAAAGCGCTCAACTTCTCGGTTGTGCATGTCTTTGGGATGGCGTTTTGGGTTGAACAAAATAAAGCGCTTTATCCATGCTAAGTCCCTTCGAATTGTTGTTTCTCTAAAGCGCTTTAAGCGCATTTGTTCCTCGATAAACGCGAGATATGGTGGGCTCATATGTCGACCTTTGTACTGTGATTATATGGCTCTTCACCGTTCTTGGTGGAAAGTCATATCAAGCCCTCCAAAGTGAAATAAAATAGCTCGCTTAAAGCGTTCTTTATTTCTAAAACCCATCGAACGTATTTTTAGGCGCTGAATGTTTCCATTTATCGCTTCCGCTAAGCCATTTGATACCTTATAACGCATCGCATTGATGATGCCCTTTAAGTGCGTTTTCACGGTTTCTGCTGCTGTCATCATCGGCCTGATTTGACTGACCTTTATGAGTGCCAACCAATCATTCCAAGCCGCTTTGGCGTTAGCTGCATCGCCATACCAAATGGCTCTTGCTTGCTCTTTAAATATCCAACTCAAGCCAGTATTTTGCATCATTTTGGCCAGCGCATTCACTCTTTCTCTCAATGTCCCATGTAGGTGGCTGTTTCGTTTTAACCATCCATACCGTGTTTGGTGGCACTCTCTTTTTAAATGCTGGGGCAACGCCATGAGTTCGCTTTTTCTCACTTCATTCACCGCTTTAGTGAGCACCTTTGCGATATGAAAATGGTCTATGGCTATCATCTGCTTAGCCCGCTCACCGAAGTAGTCATAGGCTGCGCTTATATACGCTCTGCTCATGTCCATCGATATGGAACGTGTAACCATTGTTGACTCAGGGGGCAATGCCTTAAAGCAAGCTGATAAGCTCAGGCCTGTTCGACCGTCTTCAACCGATATCACCTGACCATCACGATTGGATAATACCGTGACATAGTCATGGCCTTTCTTAAATGCCGTTTCATCGACCAACAGGTCTTGGTAGTTGATGGTGGTTCTGGCTGTCAGGCCGCGTTGAACGGCTCGTGCCATAATACGGTCGATGGCTCCCCAGCTAAGCCGATAGGTTTTACTCACCGCGTATAAGGAACTGACTTTAAGCATCTCTATAACGCGAGCCTCAAACAGCTCTGTGTAGCGGCTCTTACTCGTGGCCCAAGGCACTTGAAGTGTTTATACCCCATGCTCGGGGCAATCAGCTCGAGGGACTTCAGCCTCAATACGTGTTTCAAACTGACAGGTATCTAAATGTCGCCAAACCCGCCGCCGAGTATCGTGTCGACGAACAGCCTTACCGCAAGAGGGGCAAGCCGTTAATGAAGCTCGGTCATAGTCAACGCGTACGGTGATGGTTTGGGTTGACTCATTGAGTTCAACAGATGAAACAGCCCAAGGATGAGTTAATCCAAGAATGGATTGATAAAGCGTCGTGTCTTGCATAGTCGCGAGGTATTCATGAACGTTTACTTATTATCTCGCTCATTAATGTTTGTTGAAAGTGTTTCCACTACATTCGGTGAAGAGCCGTATTTGCACAGTGTTTCTGGTTTTGTTTGCGTCATTTGTCAAAGCAATCAATGAAAGAAATGGATCGACGATTGATTGATGCCGAGTAAAAAACTATGGTAGACAATGGGTTAATATCAAATCACTAATTGATGAGCGAATGTGATGAAGGTCATGTTTTTTGTGATAGGCCGCGCGCTCATTGAACGGGATAGGCCGCACGTGCGACCTACTTAGCGTTAGAATTTTATGGGGCATTATGAAATATCCTCTATTTTTTTATAAATTCGTTTCTTTTGAAAGAAAAGATATTTTAGAAAATGGCTTGATTCGTTTTTCCCCTATTGGGGAGTTTAATGATCCATTCGAACTTGAACCTACAATAACTCCATATTCTAGGAAATTTGTTGAGCATTGGTATTCTTCAGATGGAGATCTTAGAAGCATCGATTTCAATGGTGAAGATTATAGGTTTTCTTCTGAGCGTTCTGAGCAAGTAGGATATTACAAGGAACTGTATAAAAAAGAGATCGGTAAATATGGTGTGCTAAGTCTTAGTTCTAATAAAGAAATTAATCAACTGCATACAGTTTCTGTCCCTAGTAAAAAAGACCCAAGAACAAATATATTGATGTGGTCACATTATGCTGATTCGCATAAGGGCTTTGTAATAGAGTTCTTTTCTGACTTTATAGACGGAATAGAATTAAAACGTGTAGATTACTCCAATAGTAGGGGCTATTTAACTTTTGAAGACGTGAAAGAAAATTCGTTTAGCCATATCTTTTATAGTAAATCAAGCGAATGGTCTTATGAGCAAGAGTATAGGGCTGTTTTGCCGTTAAAACAGGCTTATGAAACTAAAGATGGCAAATACCACTTATACAAAATAAAGAAAAGCTGCATTAACTCAATTACATTTGGATGTGCAATGAGTGAAAGTAACAAAGCAAGTATTATGAGCTTAATTAATAAAGATAAGGAGTTTCAAAATGTGAAACATGTTCACGCATGCTTAGCTGACGAAGGATTTTTCCTAGATTTTTATGCTGATGATGGTCGTTGGACAAATAATCCAGATGTTACAGGGGTGAGAAAAATACCTATACAGAAAAAATTCTAATCGGGTAGCCGGAGGTATCTAACCTCCAGCCCCCACAACACCCTGCATGCGGCTCCGCACAGGGCGTTTCACTTAGAATGGTGAAGCTTAATCCATCCATCTCGAAGCGCAAATAGACCTTGGGATTTCAAGTAAGCATTCGATAATGCTTGTTGGATCCCCGGTGTTTTCGAGCTTCTCCATGGGCCTTTACTGGTTATGCCACAGGCTACCGCGGCTTGAACATGTACTCCTCTACGCATCAGATTTCTTACTTTGGTTCTCGGTTTTCGCCACTGTCGCCAGTAGGCCATTCGCACTCTGCGCCTTATCCAGTGATCTAGATCTACGCACAGTTAATAGCAATTCGCGATCCCAAAGTAGTTTATCCATCCTCGCAAGTATTGGCTTACTTTAAATAGCTGATAGCCCATCGACACGCCCCAGTTACGGTTTGTTAGACGCCTAATTTGTTGTTTAAAACGGTGTAACGTTTTGGCATGAATTTGCAGCCGTCCCGCTTTAAAGGTAAACCCTAAGAACTTACTCTTCGCCGTTTTAACCACCTGACTTTTGGCTGTATTAACCACAAGTTTTAAGCGCCGTTGCAAGAAGCTACTAATGCTCGTAAGCACTCGTTCACCCGCACGCTGACTTCTCAGCAAAATGGTAAAATCATCGGCGTAACGAGCAAACTTATGCCCTCGCTTTTCCAGCTCTTTGTCCAATGGATCGAGCATGATATTGGCCAGCAAGGGCGATAATGGTCCCCCTTGCGGTACACCTTCTCGACTTTCCTGATAGCACTGGTTATGGATAAAACCCGCTCTCAGGTATTTTCCAATCAGTGTCAGTAGCCGTTTATCTTGCACGCTTTGTCCCAGTTGACTCATTAATAGATCATGGTTAACTCGGTCAAAGAATTTAGATAAATCGACATCAACGGCAAAGCGTCGGCCTTGCTTGATGATGCTTTGCACTTGTTTCACCGCTTGTTGCCCATTCTTGTTTGGCCTAAATCCAAAGCTGTTCGCTGAGAAGCTAGGGTCAAAGGTAGGCGTTAGCACTTGGGCAATGGCTTGCTGGATGACACGGTCGAGCACGGTTGGGATCCCCAGTAGGCGCTTCCCGCCATCGGGTTTATCTATCTCCACACGGCGTACCGGTTTAGGCTGATACTGGCCATTACGCAGCGCAGCAGCAACCTGCTTCCAGTGTAGTTTTGCCCAAGAAGGAAATGCATCAATGGACATGTTATCCACTCCAGCCGCCCCTTTATTGGCTCGAACACCTTGCCACGCGAGCTGAATATTCTGCCGCGTTAGCATATGTTCGAATAGATGTTGGCTAAAGGTTGGCTGCGAGTTATTACGCTGAATCGCATCTACGCCGGACGGCGAATGGGTGTTCAAGTTTAACAAGGCACCTCCTTTATTCTAAGTGTTCAGGCCTTCACCGTGTCCCAACCATTACGATGGGCGTTGGGCTACTATGCCGTCTGCTGACTTCTGCTTAATCACCGTTTGAGTTACCCCAAATAGCGCTATCGTTGTTCATCGTATTTGCTCACTTAAGTTGATGAGACTTAAGTGCCAGGCCTGTTGAACTAGCGGCCAAGCTAGTGAGTTTAACGATCGCCTGTTAAGCAGACCTCCCCAGATAAGAACATGCACTGTCTCTGCACTGCTGCATCATTTACGGTGGCCGTTAGATCACATGGCTTCGTTGTCTTGTGCCAACTCGCCTCCAGCCTACGCCTCATATGATGTTCTTGTTCATCAGCTCGCAGATTTGCGTCCGGCTTCCTTCAGACATTCCCTCGCGGCAATGCCCTTGCCATTCGCTAGTAGTTAGCGTTTAATAATCAGAATGTTATTAAACGGTGACCTTCCTACAGAGGACTTTCACCTCATAAGTTCATGCCCATGCTGGGCGTACACAAGTCATTTCAGCAGGACAAAAATTAGCTGGTTTTTGCTCGTGCCTCGCTAATTTTAACCAGCTATTTTATTGCCTCTGAATGAGGCGTTAAATTTTAAAGGGTAAGCTCGACAAAAATGATTAATTTGTCTGATTATGAACACTGGATCGCGATTTCAATTACTGGAGTAATTACGGCTCCAATTGTACCTTTGGGGCTTGGGCCTGACATGTACATTTGTCGTGAAAGCCATATGCCAAGTAGCCTGAAAGGCGTATTTACAGAGTCCTTAAGACTGTCTTTTGAAAGTTTTGGCTTGGAAGCATCTACTAAGCTAACTCTCAATGACCCAAAGTTACTGCTGGTTCCTATTTGTAATAGCGATGAAAAGACGATTAAAGAGGCTTTGATCGTTGCTGATATGGCATTAGCGTTATTTAATAAAAAGTACTTTTCTGCGAAGGCAAAGTTTATTAATTGGGATCGCAGAACTGGGGAAGCTGTGGGTGTTATTAGTACTAAAGGAAAGTTGACCCCGATTTTGGCGAACAGTCAGTTACATGGACCGGCAATTGCGCACCCGTTAGGTCAAGATGTATGGGACTGGTTACTAGGTTCTTTTTTAAGAGGAAGCCTTACTGAACTGGGCAGTCGTGTATATCGATGTTTAGAGTGGGAGCGAGAAGCACAGTTTTCATCCCATATTACTCATAAGTTTGCTTTTAACTGGATTGGACTCGAGGCTATGTTGCCGGACGGAGAGGTGAGTCAAGCTTATCTAGTGCAAAGATATTCATTGGTTATCGGGGCTCCTAGGGGCTCTGATTCTAAGAAATTGATGGACTCTCCCTCGAAATCATTATTCTTGGAACATAGAAACCCTGAAGGAAAGAAATGGGTAAAAGAAATAGAAAATATGTACAACTATCGTTGTGCAATTTTTCATGATGGGTCGAGTGACTTGACGTCCGAAGACATTAATCCTAAAAAGGTAGATTGGTATTACCATTTATCAAATCACTTAAGCATGCGGGTTATTGGCTATGCGATCGCAGCTATATGCGATGGCGTCGAAACAGTTGAAGATTTTTGGGGAGACTACATGCTCCATAAGGTTTTCCATGAAGACAACACGTGGTTAAAAAATGGAACTTTTCACCTAAATGATGCAATTAATTTTGATTGGGATGGTGAAGAGAAGTTTTACGAAATATAAAATTTAATCGGGTAGCCGGAGGTATCTAACCTCCAGCCCCCACAACACCCTGCATGCGGCTCCGCACAGGGCGTTTCCTGAAAACGGTTAAAATACAACGGCCGATTAGCTCCTTTGCATTCCAATGATGGCTTCTGTTTTTGCGCCATGACTCCTCAGTCCGGTCGGATACGGAGACAATGAGCTGCACAGGCTCCTCATTGATTTTCAGGTTCAGGCCTTCACCGTGTCCCAACCATTACGATGGGCGTTGGGCTACTATGCCGTCTGCTGACTTCTACTTAATAAAAGACTATGGACATCCATGATAATAACCATAGAGACAGCAACACCGTTTGTGAAAGAACAAAGACTATGGACATCCATGAAAAAAAGACTATGGTAAAGACTATGGACATCCATGATAATAATCATGGAAACAGTTACGACGTTAGTGAGCTGAACACCACTGCAACCATTTAGTCCTCAGGCTGTTGTCATGCCGATTAACGGCTTAATTCATCATTTATGACTCATCTTGATGATTTTTGACGCAATGAGGGCCTCAGCAAGACTGATGATTGAGGGAGGTTCGAAAGTAAACTCGCACTTAAGTGCGATTTAGTGTGTTAAAGTGGACATCCATATTAAAAACCATAAATACAGTAACAGCGTTGGTGAAGTGAACACCACTACAATCATTTAGTTCTGAGGCGATTGTCATGCCGATTAACGGCTAAATTCACCGTAGGTGACTCGGTTTGATAATTTCTGGGCCAATGTGCGTCTCAGCAAGGCAAGGTATCCCCCCATACAAGGCTGATGATTGAGGGTGGTTCGAAAGGAAGAGCATGGACATCCATCATAAGAACCATGGAGACAGCAACACCGTTTGTGAAAGTAATTCGACTGTAATTATTTAGTTCTGAGGCTGTTGTCATGCTGATTGGTGGCTGAATTCACAGTAAGTGACTCATCTTGATGATTTCTGAGGCAATGCACGCCTCAGCAAGGCTGATGATTAAGATATTGTTCGAAAGTAAACTCGCGCTTAAGCGCGATTTAGCAAACGTTTGCTGTGTTAAAGTGGACATCCATATTAAAAACCATAAATACAGTAACAGCGTTGGTGAAGTGAACACCACTACAATCATTTAGTTCTGAGGCGATTGTCATGCCGATTAACGGCTAAATTCACACTAGGTGGCTCAGTTTGGTGATTTCTGGGCCAATGTGCGTCTCAGCAAGGCAAGGTATCCCCCCATACAAAGCTGATGATTGAGGGTGGTTCGAAAGTAAGCTCGCGCTTAAGCGCGGTTTAGCAAACGTTTGCTGCAACTTAAACCGGCCGTTCGTTGATGCCCCATATGCTGATGGTATTCCCTGAGCAAGCGCTCTTGACCAACAGCCCCAGAAAAGTGCCGTTCAAACTCACCGCTTAAAGTCAGCCACTGCGCTTCATTTATCCCTAAGCGTTGGATTATGGAACTTTCTCCACTGTCGATGTAACCCCGTTTATCTTCTCTTACCATGCGTCCGGTCATATCGACTAACTCAAGGTAGTCTTTCAGCTCAAAGGGTAAGCCTTGGGGCATCGGCTCTCTTGGGTTACCCACAAAGGGAAACAGGTTTGTTGCCTGGGCTTGTTTTAGCTGAGCTGCTTTTGCTCGTCGCTGTACGCTGGTATGGGCCGAGTCCTCCGGAGTGCTCGCCATCTTGGCTCTGATGGGGTTTAAGTCTACGTAAGCCATACACGCCATGAGTGCGGCTTCATCCAAAAGCGCTTGGGATTTAAAGCGTCCTTCCCAAAATCGACCGGTACATTGGTCTTCTTGATTGGCGGCTCGCGCAATGTGTTCGTTTAAATGGCGCATAAACCAGCTTAAGTCATACAGGCGAGTCCGATACACTTCAGCGGTGGCGCTGATGGCTTGTAGTTGCACCTCACTCAACTGCGGACGTAATTCAAGGTTGAGATACATCTGAGTCAGTAAGGTGCCCTGATGCAAGCTATGCCAGCGTTCTAACACTTCATCCATTGACCAGGCTTCTGCTTGTTGCGGATTAACATGTAGCACGAGGTGGGTATGATTACTCATGACGGCATAAGCACAAACATCAATGGCGAACACTGACGCTAATTTGAGTAGATAATCCTCGACCCACTGGCGGCGGTGCTCATAGCTTTTGCCGGTTTGTTGGTCTTCGCCACACAGAAACGCCCGTCGAACACAACGGGAAACACAATGATAGTAGGGGGTATCCGATAAGCTCACTTGCGAGCGTCTTGGCCGAGGCATAATGATAACTCCCCAAATAAATCACTATTGATAGTTTAGACTATTAAAAGCGTTTCGTTAGTTGGAGTGGGTGTCTCGTTTGACGTTGTCTAGGAGTGGGTGTCTCGTTTGACGTTGTCCTGGGGTGGTGCACTTAGATCTTGAATTCGGATGTTTGACGTTTATAGCCGAAGCCTGAGTCGACTGTATGGCGATGTATTGCATAGTCTATTTAAGTGGTTAAATCGCAGAAGTGGACGGCGAAGTTACAATTGGCTGGGGCTTAAGCAAATGTTACAGTGTTTTCATATTGAGAAGTTACGCGTTAGCAAACGAGCTATTGTTGTTGACTGGTACTAGGGTCGTGTTTTACACGAGCGAATATAACTGAGGAGCCGGATGCGGTCGTTCTACCACGACGGCATTCAAGGATGAGTATGATTAAATTTAAAATGGTAAGTGTAATTACCGCAGTTATAGCACTTACATTGTGTCTGGTTTTTCTGATCACGCCTGAAGTTATATTTATGTTGTTTAATATCGATGAGAATAGCTCGGCTTTCTTTATTGGTAGAAGAGCTGCAATGTTATTTTTGGGGATTTCATTAATAACTTGGGTCGGTCGAAATGCCTCCCATTCAGACTCTAGGCAAGCAGTATGCCTGGGCCTTGCCATTTCTATGTTTTCGTTGGCTGTACTTGGGACTATAGAATACCTTCGTGGGTTTGCTGGTTTCGGTATTTCTTTAGCCGTTATGACAGAAACTTTTCTTGCTTTACTATATTTTAAAATATGGTTTAGTTGTAAAAATGCCATACAATAAGAATAGGTGTCGCGTAGCCGCCACCTTATTCGGGTGTTGAACAAGCCCGATGCTCCCTTCTATAGTAAATAACGGTATTGATGTTGGCGGGGCCAAGGCCTTGTTACTTTTTACAAGGCGAGTTTGGCAACAGTCAAACAAGACACCCACCCCAACTACTCAAACGCAGCCCCATGGAATACAAGATCAAGAAGAAGACTTGATAGCGGTCTAGCTTCACGGTTCTTCACGAATGGGTAACGGAGGTAATCCGTGACGAAATTTATTGGAATGCGATCAAACTAAATTGTCTTCCGACAAGGTCTGGCTACTGAATAACAAGCATATAGCCCTTGGTTTAGCCACATTTTTTTAGTTTGAATTAGCGCTTAGCTCCAAGCCCAACTCAGGTTTACTATTCACTAGAAACGCGGTTGTTGCGGACCAGACCCCGTTTAACATTTCTACACAATTTGCCAAAACGAGAGAGATCATCAAAGCTGGGGATCACCCCTCGCCGAATCGCATGTTCCCAGTAAGTGAGCTGATCGTCTACCAGTTCCATTAATTTCTTAGGGCAGCCAATACAGCTGTTATCTGGTCCGCATACAAAGGTATCTTCTTGATAAAGCGGGAATTCTTGTTTAACTGCGTGAATTATTTGTAGCATGGCGGTCACTCGGTCGGGCTTTTTACTCAAGGCTTGAATCATTTATTGTCTTTAGTCATACAATTAATTTCTCATTTACTCTAAAGTTTTTCAAGTCTGGTCGTTACTGGCTAAACCGAGGGTGTCGACGCGGAGGCTTTAGCACGGCAGTTGAGCTGTATTATTAGGTATTTCAGTCGCTCTTATAAAAAATTCATCAAGTTATGAATATTGAAGAATTATTTTACTAAACAATCACTTCTGCTTGTCTCTATACTGTTTACATAGAGTTTTAAAGGAATGAATCATGAGACGTATTTTTTGGTCTTTGTTGATGTTGGGGGGCCTGAGTGCTTGCGACTCTTCAACACCATCTCAGGCCCTAGGGACCATAGAGCGTGATCGCATCACGCTTAGTGCCACCAGCAATGAAATTATTCGCAGTTTGCCAATGACCGAAGGTTCAGCGGTAAAGCAGGGGCAGCTGTTGGTGCAGCTAGATAACCTTAGCCAAACGGCAATTGTCGCTCGAGCGAAGGCTGAACAGGCAAAAGCCCAAGCTTACCTATTACGCTTAAGTAATGGTGAGCGGAGCGAAGATATTGCGAGTGCTCAAGCAGAGGTTAATCGGGCTCAGGCTCGGGTTGTAGAAATGCAAAAAAGTTATTTGCGAGCCCAACAATTGGTGAATCAACAATTAGCGAGTCAATCGAGTTTAGATAGCGCTTTGGCCGAGCGAGATAGTGCTCAGGCTAGTTTAGCCGCTGCGCAGGAAGGCTTTGCTAAGCTGACTGCAGGGTCTCGATTTGAAGATGTAGAACAAGCCAAGGCCGCTTTAGATGCCGCTCGCGCCGAAGTTGCCTTACAACAACATAAATTGGATGAGCTGAGCATTGTGGCTACCCGAGATGGGATCTTAGACAGTCTCCCCTTCAACTTGGGGGAGCGAGTGACTAACAATGCGGTGGTGGCGGTGTTGCTCGCCGATCGTTTGCCCTATGCACGCGTGTATGTGCCCCAGTCATACCGGGCTAAGCTACAGCTTGGTCAGGCCTTAACGGTACATGTGGATGGCGTCGATCGCAGTTTTAGTGGGGTGGTGCGTTGGTTAGCGACAGAACCCGCGTTTACTCCCTATTATGCACTCACCGAGAATGAACGCTCGCGCCTTATGTATTTAGCCGAAGTCGATCTAGAAGCCGCCGCTGGCGCATTACCCTCGGGTTTACCGGCACAAGTAGATTTGCCTGAGGCCAGCCAATATGAGTGAGTACGCGATTGTTGCTAATAATATCAGTCGCAAATTTGGCGATTTTACCGCCGTAAACCAGGTGAATTTGAATGTTACCAAGGGTCATATTTATGGTTTCTTGGGACCGAACGGTTGCGGAAAATCCACCACCATTCGAATGTTAACTGGTCTGTTAAGCCCGAGTAGCGGTGAAGTGAAAGTCTTAGGATTGGATATTCCTAAGCAGGCCGAGACCTTGCGTTTAAAAATTGGTTATATGACGCAGAAGTTCTCCTTATATGATGATTTAACGGTGCAGGAAAATTTACAATTTATGGGACAAATTTTTGGTATGCCCAATAAGTCCTTAAATCATCGTTTAGAGCAACAGTTGAGTACCTATGGTTTGACTCAGCGGCGTAAGCAGCGAGTGGGAGGAATGAGTGGTGGACAAAAGCAACGTTTGTCTTTAGCCGCAGCCACCATGCATCAGCCAGAACTGTTATTTTTGGATGAACCTACCTCGGCCGTGGATCCAGAAAATCGTCGCGAGTTTTGGGAGCAATTGTTTGATTTAAGTGATCAGGGCACCACTATTTTGGTGGCCACCCACTATATGGATGAGGCCGAACGTTGTCATCGATTGGCGATTTTGGAATCAGGAGAGATGCGCGCCGACGGCGATCCAGAAACGCTGATGAACAATATGGGGGTGAACGTGGTGGAATTAAAAGCCGCCAACTTGCGGGAGTTAAAACAACAGTTAATTCAGCATCCAGAAATTCGTTCAGCTGCACAATTAGGGATCCGCTTGCGGGTCTTGGTCGATCAGCAAGTTGCTGATCCTATTGGCTGGCTAGTGAAGCATTATCCACAGCTGCAAGGGGCTGAGCTAAGCCTTGCTCGGGCGAGTTTAGAAGATGTATTTGTAAGCGTGACCGGTAAGGGACGCCAATGAAATCTGTATTTCGAATTAAGGCGGTGATGCTTAAAGAGTTTCGTCAACTGGCCAGAGATAGAATTACCTTTGGTATGGTGGTGATGATTCCTTTGATCCAGTTGTTGCTGTTTGGCTTTGCAATTAATACCGATGTGCGCAATATCCCAGTGGCGGTGGTGGATCAAAGTGGCAGCAGCAGTGGTCGCCTCATTGTAGAGTCGCTCAAGGTGGCTCAGGTTGTCCAGGTGAACCAGTTCTATGCAAGCATTGCTGAAGCTGAGCAAGCGATTGAACAAGGTAGGGTGCGCGCGGTACTCATTTTACCGAAGGATTTAGAGCAACGCTTAGCGCAAAATAGAGCCTTGGGACAGTGGCTGGTAGATGGTTCAGATACCATGGTCAGCTCCGCTATTATGCAGTTACGGATGATGCCTTTAAATGATTTACAATGGCGAATCAATACTCAGCCTAATACTTTTGATGTGACCCTGTTGTACAATCCAAGCCGCCGTTCGGCGGTGAATATTGTACCGGGTTTGCTCGGTGTTATTCTTACTATGACGATGATTCTATTTACCAGTGCCGCGATTGTTCGCGAGCGAGAACGGGGCAATTTGGAGTTGTTGATTGCGACCCCAATCCACTCTATTGAGCTAATGATCGCTAAAATTGTGCCCTATGTGTTTGTGGGATTGATTCAAGTGACCATTATCTTGGGTTTAGGGCATTTCATTTTTTCGGTGCCGATTAACGGTGCGCTCAGCCAAGTTTTATTCGGGACGCTGCTCTTTATAGCGGCCAGCCTTACCTTGGGTTTGGTGATATCCACCATTGCTCAAACTCAGTTACAGTCGATGCAAATGACGGTGTTTATTTTACTGCCTTCAATTTTATTGTCAGGATTTATGTTTCCCTATGAAGCGATGCCCGTTGCCGCTCAATGGATTTCTGAAATTTTGCCCGCGACTCACTTCATGCGGATGATCCGCGGGATTGTGTTACGAGGTGCTGATTTGAGCGATTTATGGCGAGATAGCCTATGGATGGTGGCCTTCACGATCATTGGTTTAGTGGTGGCCTCATTCCGCTTTAAGAAAAGTCTTGATTAGTGAATGTTCAGTCAATTATTGGCTTAACCAACGCCGAAAGGCGCGACGAAAATTACTGACATCAAAAAAGTTCATCGCGGTGCTTAGCTGATTATCGCTGTAGTTATATTGCGCTTGTAGAAAAAATGCATGTTGCTGGCGAACTTCATCACACAGTAAGCGGTAACTGCTGTGGTGACTTTTTAATCTGCGCTTTAAGGTCGCTGGACTCAACGCGAGTTGTTGGGCGATTTGTTCTAGACTGGGTAATTGGCTGATGTTTTGTCGTAGCAGCTCACGAATGATACTCAGTAGACTGTCGTGCTGGCTAAGGTTTACTTTGCTGTGGGCCAGTTGATAAATGATGGCTGAATGTTGTTGCCAAGGTTTATCCAAGTATTGTTGAGCGATGCTCAAGGCACTATAAGTTTGGCTAAATTTTACTTGGTCTCCAAGGTGAACTTGATATTCTGCCCGCCAGCTGGGGGCGGGGTAATCAAATTGGATCTGCCAAGGCAGGGGCGCAGCGGCTCGCCATTCACATAAGGAGACAATTGCGCTCACCAGCGCTTCTTGTATCCAGCGCCGATAGGCGAGTTGTTCTGGTTGTTGGTTGGGTCGAAGGCTTTCGCCAAAGGGATCTTCAAACAATAAGTGAGTCTGCTCGCGGCAGTCAACGAGGCGTGGTTTTAGCAGTGGAAAATAGTCAGTAAAATGCCGACAAAGAACGCCGAGTAAGCTTCTAAGGTTGGGGGCGTGTGTCAATAAGTGGGAGTACTGTTCAAATACGCCGGGAAACAAACGTTGACCAAATACAAAGCTAATGTCTCGATCGTTCGACTGAAGACTAATATTTAAACATAGTCGGGCTAATTGTTTAGGGCTGATCTTTAGCTCGCCGCCTAAAATATCTTGATAAAAAATTCCCGTTTTACGGAGTAAAAAGTGCGGCTCAGCCCCGCGCTCAAGCAGCAGATCGAGTAATAGGGCTAACTGGTGTTCGGCGGGGATGAAACGTTGCTGGTTTTCCAAGACCTGAATGCTGAGATTAATTGGCAAGGACTTCACCATGACTTGCTTGTTTGAGAATCGTTAGCTGTTGATTAGCTTGTTCTAGGAGTTGTTGAACCGCCTGTTGCGGCGAATCGGCAAGTTCTGCTGACACTTTTACCCAGTGAAAACTGGGGTGAATTGCTTGGTTTTGCTGATTGCGAAAGCAAAAATGTTGCAGTAGCGTGGATAGTTGCTGACTGAGTATCGCGGCTTGTGGCGGCGAGTGATTGAGCAAAATCGCAAATCGTTGTCCAGCGTAACGGCACAACAGTGCATCCGGTGGCAAAGCTAACAGTAATAATTCGGTGATGGTCATTAATAGCTTATCGGCTGCGCTGCCGCCATAGCATCGACTGAGCGCATTAAAGTCGGCAACTTCTAGCAACAACAGTTGGTTATTTAGCCAAGTTTTCGGCTGTTTGGCGCGTTGCAATAACTGTTGCTGTAAATATTCAAAGCCAGGAATGTTCAATCCACCATCGATTGCTGTCGGAGCAGGGCTTAACAATTTACGACGGCTCAAGTAACGGCTAATTTGTTGTTGTTCGGCCCGCCAAAACCATAGCGCGGCGGTGAGCAATAAAAATCCAACAGGCATCGACTCTAGCCAACTGTCCCAGCGGATCCCAGATTCAAGTTGAAAAAACTCATCTAATAGATCTTGGCTAAGTGCTAATACCATGGCGATTAATCCGCAAGCAAATAGATCGGTAAGCCAACCCTTAGCACGTACTGAAAGAATAATTATCAGCCAACATACAATCAGCAGCGCCGTCGCGCCTTCTCCAACAATGTCGACCCAGTCTAATTGAGCCCATGATTTTATTTCGCCATGGTGAGCATTTAAGCCAATTAATCCCACTAAGCTCACCACTTGTAACAACAACCACCAGCGATGTGGCTTTAAAGCATAATAAAGTTCGGCACACACGTAGCCTAAATTTTTTCGATGATTCAATCTTGTTTAACCTTGCTTAACCTTCGCCTCTCGCGGGGAAAAATGAAAAATAGTCCGATTAGCTCATATTGTTTTTCATTGAACCCCGTTATTCGTGGCGGATCCATAGTTTAGGCATAGTTTAAACCGCTTTTATGACGGTTTTAATTTGATTCAATTAGTCTCAATAGCTCACTTCTCGTTGAGTATGTGCACTTCAACGCTCTGTACAGGGAGTACGCCAACTTACTGTCATAAAAGTGCCATTTGGGCTGCTTAAGGTCGCTGGCAATCTTCATTACAAAGGAATATCGAATGCGTCATTTAGGATTAAGTAGTTTAACCATTATCTTGAGCATTGGTGGTTTAAGCGCATGTGGCAACAGCGATACAACTGCTGCAGTCACAACGCCCTTGAGCACCGAGCTTAAAACAACGCTCACTTATGATGACTTCGGCGATGCAGCTTATTGGTTTAATCACAGTGACTCGAGCAAGAGCCTATTAATTGCGACGCTTGAAGACGACGGTTTAGCGGTGTTTTCAAGCCATGGAGAACAGCTACAGCAGTTGCAGGGTATTGCACCGACCAGCGCTGATATTCGTTATGACATTAGCGATCAACATGCCGGCAGTGCCGATATTTTAGCAGTGGCTTTACCCGAGCAGCAGTCTTTCGGATTTTATGCGATTAGCGATGGCCAAAGTGGGCCGTTGACTGATTTAGGCAGCTTTGATGTTGGCTTCAATGCCGAAGGTTTATGTTTATATAAAAATATCACCACGGGTGAGCTGATGGTCACTGGTGTAGCCGATGACGGGATGGCGAAACAATTTAAATTGAGTTTTGATGGCAGCCAAGTGAGCAGTCGATTGCAAGATGTGAACGGAGTGGCACTGCCAGTTCGCGAATTTTCAGTGGGGGGGAAGTTAAGTGCATGTATTGCCGATGACGAATTGGCAAACTTGTATATCGCCGAGCAAAATATAGGGATTTGGGCTTATGGTGCAAATCCCGAGAATGTGAAAGAGCGTCAGCTGGTGGATGGGGTGGCACCACTTGGTCACTTACAAGAAATTGAAGGTTTAGAGCTTATCTATCAAGCACAGGGGAAAGGTTACTTAGTTGCTGCTGATGAAGGTGCAGGCCTACTGTTTTATCAGCGTGATAACTGGGTTTTTAATTCGCAGCAGCGGGTTGCTGGTATCGATGAAACCAAAGCGTTAGCCGTGGCTGAAGATGGCTTATGGTTGGCTAACTCCGAATTAGAACAACCAATTTATGAGAAATTGAGCTTTACGGCGCTTAATCAGCAAAATGGCTTAAGTGCTCGGCCAATCAGCGATGTATTAGCGCATCGAGAACTTTCCCTCTCCGGGGTGGCTTTAGTCGCGGCGACAGGAGAAACCGCAGCGGTTGACGACGATGGTGATGCAGCCGATGATCCAGCGTTTTGGTTAAATCCCGACGATGCCGAACAAAGCTTGATTATTGCGACCAATAAACAAGGCGGCTTGCTTGCTTATAACTTGCAAGGTCAGCAAGTACAGTACTTGGCTCAAGGTAAACCCAATAACGTCGATATCCGTTCCAAGGTGCAAAATTTCGCGGGGCAAGACATTAGCATAGCGGCAGCCAGCAATCGTGAACTGAATACCATCGCTCTTTATCAAATACGCTCTGCTGATGGCCAAGATCCAATCGTGCCGCTTGCTGCTTTGGGTAATGCCGTGCATCCAGATGCGGCGGAACTTCAATCTTCACTCGATGAAGTTTACGGTCTGTGTATGTACCAATCGGCAGACAATACCGCCTATGTGTTTGTGAATGGTAAAAACGGTCAAGTTGAGCAATGGCGCTTAACACCAGTTGAGGGGGGCTTTAGTGGTGAGGTGGTTCGAACGCTGAGTGTGGCCAGTCAGCCGGAAGGTTGTGTAGTGGATGACAGTAGCGCTACCTTATATCTAGGCGAAGAGGACCAGGCAATCTGGCAATTTAGCGCCGAAGAAGGAGCCGATACTCAAGCGAGCTTATTTGCCAAAGTTGATGGAGAGAACTTGGTTGCCGATATTGAAGGCTTAACCCTATATGATGATGGCATTCATAAATATCTACTGGCTTCGAGCCAAGGTAATAATACTTATGTGGCCTACGATCTGGCTCAGAATAATCGTTTGGTGGGGCATTTTGCGATTATCGGTGATGATAATCTGGGGGTCGATGGTGCCAGTGATACAGATGGAATTCACGCGGTATCGGCGAATTTGGGAAGTGCTTACCCTAAGGGATTATTTATTGCGCAGGATTGGTATAATATCGATGCCAACTACCAACAGTTGAACCAAAACTTTAAACTAGTTGATTGGCAGACGATCCAAGCCAGCTTTGATGACTAAGATTGACCGATTATATCGCCGTTAGCCTTTGGTTAACGGCGATAGCTATTGCCTTGGTTATAAGCACCAGCTTGCGCTTATTGTTACTTGAAGCCGCTTTCATGCACGACTTATCTAGGTTTGTCTAAATCATCAACAAGCACAGAACCATCCGAACGCTTCGTCCTCATTAACCGATAGGCTTGAACATAACTGGTGGTGTTGGCTCAAGATTACAGCGAGCTAACTTGATGGACTGTTGTTGTAAGTTCTAATTTAAGTGCTGACTCCAGTGCGCTTTTCTATACTTAACTGTATTCTTATTCATTTGAACCCTCGCTTTAAGCCCATTCACTTTTGGAGTTTTATGAAGTTTTTATGGAGATTAAGCCTAGGTCTTTGGCTCTTGTTGAGCCCTTATTGCTATGCCAATCATTTGAAGCTGTTAATTCTGGAACAACCGCCAATTGAGTATCAACAAAATGGTTATAATAAGGGAATTGCGGTCGACATTGTAAAAGAAGTATTTGCCCGTTTGCATCGATCGGTCACCATCGAAGTTTATCCTTTTGCTCGAGCGCTGCGCATGCTTGAAGAAAGCAAAGCGGATGGAATTTTTGCCATTGTAAAAAAATCAGAGCGACAAGTTTATCTTAACTACAGTGATGAAGTGTTGATTGAGCAAGCCGCAGTATTATATGTGCAAGCACAATCTGAAATTACCTTTAATGGACAATTAGGCGATCTGGGAGCCTATCGCTTTGGGGTACTACGCGGTGCGACTTATGGACCGATGTGGGAGCAGGTTATCGATAGTGGTGGCATTTCTAAAATAGAAAGAGTTGCCGATTATCGTCAGAACGTTATGAAGTTGGTTAACCAGCGGCTCGATGTCATTATTGGCCCAGATTATACCATGGCTTATATTATCAAGGAGCTGGGACAAGAGGGACGCTTAAAACAACTGTCGCCGCATATTGAGGTTGTTCCTACTTATATCGCTTTTTCTAAAAATACGGTTGCGCCTGAACTGGTCGCTGCGTTTAGTGATACTTTAAAGGCGTTAAAGCGTGACGGAACCTATCAGCGGATCATCAACCGATACATTGAGTAATACCGTGGCTACAAATAATGTCGTTTAAGGTCGTTGTCTTAAGAAAATGCCCACCTTGTTGGGGCGGGCGAGGGATTTAATAGCTCAAGCCGAAGCCAAGTTGGTAGAGTGGGTTGGCCGAGTCATGTGCTACATCTTCATCTTGTTCTAATACGGCTTGCCAACTTGAAGGGAGCTCGAAGGGTAAATGTCCTTGCGGTGGTGTCTTGCCAAGCAAGACATCGAAAAAAGCGCTGTCTAAAGCCCCAAAGTTTGCCAACAATGCGCTTGCACTGGGCTCAATTGCCGTGAGAATAGCAGGGCGGTCCAAGTAAATGGAAATAACCGTGGGGATGGCTGCTGCAGTGGCAGCCTGGATTGCTGCGTAGTCTTCACTGCCCGAATAAACACCTTGATGGTCTTGGTCTTGGATCAAGTTGGTTTGGTCGAAAAATCCAAGTTGACCAAAATGTACGTTACCAAATGGTAAGCGCGGATCAGTTTCGTAAGGTGTATTCACCCGTAAGATTGCGATATCGGCATCTTCTAGTTTATCTACAACGGTAAAACCATAGTCTGTCGCCACTTGAGCATTGACTTGATATAAGTAAACCTTCGGGGTCTTGTTTGGACTGAGCGGCAAAGTTTCCGCGTCGTTTTTTAGCAATACATGAGCACGGCTCTGGGTCTTGGTTGCGACGCGTTGAAAATCCTCATTGCCGACAAAATTTGTCACAATAGAAGTGTCAACATAGGGATTTTCAAATAAGCCAAGGTCAAATTTTTGAATTAAGATCCGTTGCGCTGCTTTATCGATTTGTTCATTTGTTATTAATCCTGCGGCTATCGCTTCCAGTAAATGAGAAGGATCTTGTACGCCACCAAACTGGTCAACGCCAGCATCGACGCTTTTGGCATAACGTTCGGCGATTGATAAAGGCTCAACGCCCCAGGACATTCCAAAAGGAACCGTCCAAACGCTCACACCATCGGTAAGCTCTTGATCGCTTAAGCCGAGCTGACATTTGTCATTACAGTCATTCACTATCCCCCAGTCGCTGAGCACGACGCCTTTAAAGTTGTATTTACCTCGCAGCAAAGTGTCGAGTATTTGTTTGTTAAAGCCAAAGCCAACTGCTTCAATGTGCTGGTCGTTATAGTTTAATCCGATAGGCTGGCCGTAATAGGGCATCACCGAGCCCACGTTTGCATCAAAGGCGCCTTCAAAGGGGAGTAAATGATATTGAAAGTTACTGCCGGGATAGACTTGTTCTTTACCAAAGTGGTTATGCGCATCAAAGCCGTTGAGTTGTGGGCCCCCGCCAGCAAAGTGTTTCACGACAGAGATGACACTGTTTGGATTGAGCCCTTCGATACCACGCTGAAAACCTTCAATGTAAGCTCCCACCAAATTTTTGGCAATTATGTTATCTTCACCAAAGGTTCCGGCGCTCCTACCCCAACGAGGTTCGGTGGACAAATCAGCTTGAGGAGAGAGCGCTTCATGGATCCCTACCGTACGATATTCCTGACGAGCAATATCGGCAAATTCTTTTACCAGCTCAGGATCATTCAGGGCGGCAAAACCTAATAACTCAGGCCACTGTGAAAAACCGCCAGCCCCAACGGCGGTGGCGTTTGGATCGTTGATAAAATGATTTCGAGGATCGGTGCTAATGGTAACCGGGATCCCAAGACCAATCGCTTCTGCCCGTTGTTGTAGGGCATTGTTATCTTCGGCGATTGCGAGAGGGTCGCCAGCCATGCGCGTAATAAAGGTATTTACATAGTTGTTGAGCAGTGGTGTCATCGCATTGCTGGATATGCGGCCAGCGGAGTCTAGGGGCAAGGTGCCATGCATCATTAAGCCCGCTTTTTGTTTGGTGTTCATTTGGCTGACGAGATCTGAGGCTCGTTCTGCACTAGTTAAACGCCAATCTTCATAGGGGCTGAGCTGCCCGTCTCTATTAAGGTCTTTAAAATGGTAATTGTCCACTTCAATGAGACTCAGTGTTTTATAGCCGAGAGAGGGTTGAAAGTAGATTCTATCATCGGATCCACAGCCATTGAGTAGTGAGAAGGTAACGGCTGTGAGGATTAACACTAGCATTGTTATTTTCATCTTAGTTCCTGTGATTCGGGGTGAGTAAACGGAATCATTTGTCAGTCATGATTTCGGTTCACCATCGACTATATCTAGGAGACGAAAATTTGTTTTTGCAATATGGAGCATGCAACACTCAAAATGGTGCGAGTGTAACGAAGTGTGAATAATATGCATTTTTTACCCTATATTACAATCCGTTACATATATTTGTGAGTATCGTCTAAGGTCTGTAGATCGATCTAGCTTAAGCTTTGTTCTATTGATACATCTCTTGCTTGGAAAGTGTAGAATGCAGCAAAATTTTTTATCCTGAATTGCTCATGATTTACTGAATGTTCGCATCATGTATCGGTTGTTAAATTGAGCGAAAAGCATTTACACGCAGACTACCTAAGGATTACATATTACTTACTATTTGTTACATCTGATTATTGTGAAGCATGAACCGTCTCACAACCTTTAGCGAGGTCTCCGCAAATAATAGCGCTTTACAAAAGATAAGAGTTTATGGGATGAAAACTGTTTCCAACCGTATTGCGCAAATTTATTTAGAGCAAGTTTTCAGTGCGAATGTGGATGAGCGTCAATTATTGCAGCGCACAGGGATTAATATGCAAGAGCTTAGCGTTGCAAATGGTAGGCTTGACGCTCAGCGGCATTTTCGTTTTTTTGAACTGTATACTTCTATATTCCCCGAAGTACAGTTTGATTCAGAACCGGATTTAAGCTTCTTATTTTCAAACTTTAATGTGTTAGGAGCCGTGTGTGGGAATGCACCCACTTTGCTTGAAGCGTTAAAGGCGTATGTCCGCTATCGAGCTTTGATCGGAGAATGTGATGACATCGAGTTTGTCATTCAGGATCATTATTTAAAGATCGTATATCATTCTGAAAGTGATAATCCTTTGATCACCAAACTCGTCGTTCTTAATCATTTTTATGTTTTTTACGCAATTGTTCGTGAATATGTGGATGACAACTCTGCGAATTTAGGTTTGCGGCTAAATTTCCCAATATCGATTGAAGAAAAGCGTAACTTGAGTGAAATTTTTTATTGTTCGGTGGAATCGGGCATACAGAACAGTTATTACATTCATCGCCAATGTTTACATTTACCCCACAAGTCGAGTAATTCTGCCTTACAACCTTACTTGTTGCAGCAAGCGGAAGAGCAGTTACAACAGTTACGCCCGGCTCTTACTTATTCAGCTCAAGTGGAAAAAATCTTACAAAAGTTGATATGGACTGAGTTAGATATCGATTGTCACGCTGAATCGATGCAAACACTGGTTTGTGAGCAACTTAGGATAAGCCGTTGGACTCTTGCTCGGCGGCTCAATCAAGAAAACATAAATTTTTCAGGAATTTATACAAAGGTTCGGTGTGCTGAAGCATCTCGTTTATTGGCCGAACCACAATTTTCTCTGTTGTATATTAGCCAGAGTTTAGGCTTTACCAATCAAAGTAGTTTTAATCGTTTTTTTCGGGAACAGTTTGGCTGTACGCCCTCTCATTATCGGCAGCATCACGTTGCCGAATAAATCAATGTTTAGATAGGATCTTAAGCTGAGTCGATTTTTAAACCGTTTATGCATTGTTTTCTCATCATTAAGTTTGAATTAGTTATAAGGAAAATCTATGAATTCCTCCTCGTATTTGTCATCGGTGGCCGCTTGTATTTCACTATTTTTTATTTGTTCTTCGGTCTCCGCCAATCTGTATCAATTGCCAGCCTCGGCTCGTGCGGCAACACCCGATCTAAATGGCAATGGGCTTCTTGAGCCCTACGAAGATACTACGCTGCCAGACGAGCAGAGAATAGATGATCTTATTTCGCGAATGACTTTGATTGAAAAAATTAACATGTTAACGGGGACTGGCTTTAGTGTTGGGGCCTCCGGAGGTTCACAAAAAGTACCGGGCGCTGCGGGGGAGAGTTATGCCCTTAAGCGATTTGGAATTCCTTCCATTGTATTTGCCGACGGTCCCGCTGGATTACGTATTAAACCAACGCGAGAAGATGACCGCAAAAGCTACTATGCTACGGCATTTCCTATTGCAACGGCTTTAGCTTCAACTTGGGACCCTCATCTAGTGGAGCGGGTGGGGCAAGCAATGGGCAACGAGGTGAAAGAATATGGGGTTGATGTATTATTAGCTCCGGCGATGAATATTCAATTGAATCCTTTGGCAGGACGAAATTTTGAATATTACTCTGAAGATCCCTTAGTGAGCGGCACGCTGGCGGCGTCGATGGTTAACGGGGTTCAGTCACAAGGCGTTGGCGCAACCATTAAGCATTATGTTGCGAATAACGTAGAAACCAGCCGGATGGTACTTGATGCCAAAATTGGCGAAAGGGCAATGCGCGAAATCTATTTGAAAGGTTTTGAATTGGCTATAAAAAATGCCCATCCATGGGCCGTTATGAGTTCATATAACAAGGTGAATGGGACCTATACTTCACAAAGTTTTGACTTACTTCATTCGGTGCTGCGAGGGGAGTGGGGATATACCGGTATGGTCATGAGTGATTGGTTCTCGGGAGATGATGCTGCGGAACAGGCAGCGGCGGGGAATGACTTAATTATGCCCGGGATCCAGCCCGATAGGGATGAAATAAGCAAGGCGATAGAGCTTGGCAGATTAAGTGGAGCGGAGTTAGATCGAAATCTGAAGCGGGTACTACAATTGGTATTTCGTTCACCATCAATGCAAAACTATCAATACAGTGATCATCCCGCATTACTTGAGCACGCACAGCTTGCGCGTCAGGCGGCGGCTGAGGCTGTGGTTTTACTAAAGAATGCCCACCAAGTGCTCCCCTTTAGTAAAGATATTCAGCAGATAGCCGCTTTTGGTAATACTTCTTATGATTTTATCGCTGGAGGCTCTGGCAGCGGAGATGTGAACGAGGCTTATACCGTGTCTTTGGTTGAGGGCTTAAACCAGCATCATTTAGTTGTCGATGCTGAGCTAGCGGACATCTATCAACGCTATGCAAAACAACAAAAAGCCAAGCGAATCAAACCGAAAACGATGTTTGAATTAGTACCGCTCATCCCTGAAATGCCAATTGATCCAGCCTTAGTTGAACAAAAAGCAAAAACTGCTGATATCGCCTTAATCACCTTAGGTCGGAACTCCGGGGAATTTCAGGACCGAGAATTGAGTGATTTTAACTTATCTCCCTCGGAACAAGCGTTGATCACTCAGGTATCCAAGCATTTCCATCGGCAAAACAAGAAAGTTGTGGTGGTGTTAAATGTGGGCAATGTGATTGAAACCGCCTCTTGGAAGGATAAAGTTGATGCAATTGTTTTGCCTTGGCAGGGGGGGCAGGAAGCAGGCAATGCGGTGGTTGATGTGCTCAGTGGTGAGGTTAATCCTTCTGGCAAGTTAGCTGTGACATTTCCGTTAAAATATCAACAGCTTCCTTCAGCAAAAACCTTCCCTGGTAAAGCGACTAGCGAACAAATCGTGATGGATCCTTACTTAAAATTTGCATTAGGTATGCCTTCAGAAATTCAATATAACGAAGGTATTTATGTGGGTTATCGTTATTTTGACAGCTTCGCTCAAGATGTCTCTTTTCCTTTTGGTTACGGTTTGTCTTATACCAATTTTGCATACGGCAATGCGAAACTAAATCGCGCTACTTTTAACGGTGAAATCAAGGCTTGGCTTACGGTTACCAATACAGGGGAACGAGCTGGAAAAGAAGTGGTTCAACTTTATGTCAGCGCGCCTCAAGGTCAGTTAGAAAAACCGCAACAAGAGTTGAAGGCTTTTGCTAAAACGGTGTTGTTAGAACCTGGCCAATCACAAACACTGAGTTTTACTTTAACTGCTGAGCAACTCGCTTCGTTTGATGATTTTGGTTCGCAGTGGCTGTTGGAAAAAGGGGAATACCTGTTGGCCTTGTCCAGTTCCTCTCGAGAACGAAAACTGAGTTTACCTTTCTTCGTGGATCACACCCAGCCTTTAGGGCATCAATTGCTAAGCCTTAAACCTCGACATGAGTTAAAGTTATTGAATCAACAGTAAAATACCATCTCCTCGCAGCGTAGTTGTGAGCTTTAGTTGTGAGGTTTAGTTGGACGCTTCCGTTTTGGTACGGTGACTGATACAGTGCCATCTCGGAGGTAAATTAAATATGCAAATCAGAGCAACCACCTACGCAGATTTCCTGATATTTTGGCCAAGCTTCCAAAAAATAGTCAGTGATCGGCAAAGCTATGCCTTTGACCCAGATATCAATATTGAACAAGCTTATGAGCTGTGGTGCCTTAGCCCACTTAAAAGTTATGTTTATGAAGAGAATGGCCATATCTTGGGTACTTACTATATAAAAGCCAATGCCATGGGGCCGGGCAGCCATGTATGTAACTGCGGTTACATGGTTGCTGAACTTGCCCGTGGTAAGGGGATCGCGGCGTTGTTGTGTTTACATTCACAGCAAGTTGCTTTAGATCTTGGCTTTAAAGCGATGCAGTTTAACTCTGTTGTGTCGACGAATGAGGTCGCGGTGCGCTTGTGGAAGAAATTGGGTTATCAAATTTTAGGTACGATACCTCAAGCTTATCTCCACTCTGACCAAGGCTATGTGGATAGCTACATTATGCATAAGCTGCTAGTTCCGCTGAATTAGTCTGCTCGTCAACGGTTCGAATCATCATTAATGGTGATGGCTATTGATGATGCTTAGCAGCTCGCTTGAGAGAAGTTCAGATTTAAAAATAAAAACCAACCCGCCTAAGCGGGTTAGTGGGGCGCTAGTCTGGTGGTTTATAGTTTATAACGGTCGACTAGTTGTTGTAGCTGGTTGACCTCTTGACGAATGCTTTCGCTGGCTTGACTGGCTTCTTCGGCAACTTGTAAGGCCGCATTTGCGCCGTCGGATATTTGCACAATATTGTGTTCAACTTCATCCATAACCTTGCTTTGTTCCTCGATTGCGCTAGCAATATTGGTATTGAGGTCGACCACTTCATCCACCCGCTCGGTGATATTATTAAAGGCTCCACGCGCCTCTTCCGCTTGCTCCACACCACTTTGTGCTCGATTACTGGCATTGGCCATAGCGTTCACCGAGCTTAGTGATCCAGACTGTAAGCCTTCGATCATCTTTTGTATTTCATCAGTAGACGTTTGGGTGCGACTGGCTAAGGTACGAACTTCGTCAGCTACTACGGCAAAGCCGCGGCCCTGCTCGCCAGCACGTGCAGCTTCGATGGCGGCGTTAAGCGCTAATAAATTGGTTTGTTCGGCAATGTTGCTAATTACATCAATCACACTGCCAATCGCATTGCTTTGTTGTTGTAGCTGACTTAATGAATCTGAAGTGGTCACCACTTCCTCATTAATTAGGCCAATTGTGGTGATTGTACCGCCAACGATCTCTTGTCCATTCACCACCGCTTGTTGCGAGGCGAGCGTTGAGTCTGCCGCTTTGTTCGCGTCTTCGGCCATGTTATTGACGGTCGCATTCATTTCGGCAACCGCAGTCGCCACTTGCTGAGTTTCTTGTTGCTGTTGATTAATCGCATCACGCACGGCTTGTGATTTATCACCAATTCGCTGAGTTGCGTTGAGCATTTCCAGAGAGCTGGCGGTCACTTGTTGCAGTAGATGACGCAAGGCTTGCAGAGTTGTTTTGTAATCTTGAGCAATATCGGCCAGCTCATCTGAACCATGAACCACTAAATCTGCGCTTAGATCACCTTGGTTGACTTTACCGGCCACTAAGCGAATTTGTTTCACGGTACGTTTGACGGAGAGGTAAGCACCAATCATGAAATAAGCACAGACGAGCAGGATCAGGCTGAGTGCAACCAGCAGTACAATCCGTTTATTTTCGGCATTATACTTCCGGGCGGTGAGTTCTTCACCGAGGTAACTCATGGATGCCGTCGCCAGTTGTTCTATATTATCGAGGCTGAGTTGAGTGCTTTGGAAAACCGCCTCGGTATTGGTTTTTACCTGCTGGTCTTTTAGGATGTTATCGCGAATTAATGAGATGCTCGCACCGATAGATTCAACAGACTGTGTCGCTTGGTTGCCGAGCTTTTCCTGGAAAAGTGGGTCATGATTGCCTAACAGGGTTAGGGCTTTTTGCATATTTTTTAATTCTTCGTTGGCCAGGTCGGTTCTAAAGTTGAGATCAGCATTGCCTTCGGCATCTAGGATCCCAAAATCGGCGATGTCGCCGCCTTTATCTCTAAGTCTGGCGATATTACTTTGTAAAATAGGTAGATTATTTACTGAGACAGCAATCAGGTAATAACTGGTGACTTGGGGGTCTCGTGTTAATCCACTGTCGGCACCAATACTATGAGTCAATCCTCTGATATCACTTAATAATGCTTCGTGTTCGACTAAGAGATCATTTAAGGAACCATGCTGCTTGCCTTTTAACGCCAGCCATTGCTGTTGAACTTGTTGTAATTCTGTTTGATGATTTTCTGACATCATGGATGCGAGTTGAGCAAAAATACCATCAATGGACTGGTCGAGTGAAACGAGTTTTTCAGGCTCAAACTCTCTATCCATTGATTTTAAAGTCATCAAGTGTTGATGTTGCACGATCGAGGCTGATAATTCGGGGATTTTACTGACAAGTTGGTAACCGGAGAATTCCCGTTTCGCAGACTCAATATCTTCGTTCATGGTTAAAATAAGGGAACTAAAGCCGTAGGCGATAGGTACTAAAAACAAACAAGTCCATAATAGGAATTTATACTTAAACCCGATGCGGTCACTCAGATAGACCGCCGGGGAAAAAAAACTTCCCATGAAACTCTCCTTTTTTTGCAGCAAAATATGTTGTGTTAATTCTGTATTATCGGCATTAACTTAAAATAGTTTATGCCATTATGAGTGGTGTTTGCCTAGCGCCATTTCATTTTTTATCAGTATAATCGTTTGAAAAACAAACAATAAATAAAATCATAGCCAAAGGTGTTGATAGTTTAAGCCAAGCGGCTCACATCTAAATAATACGCTTAGCCTAACACAGTTCACTTTTTTTAAACTAAATCGGAATCACTGAGGTTAACGGTATGGTAATTTATGCTGGGCTGTTGGCTGAATCATAAACCACTAAGATTCGATCGGTAAAGTGGTCCGCTGATTGGTTTGCCGCTGGACCTAGACCTTGCGGGAGTATTGGACGGTCTATTTCGTCGTATAACTTACAATATAGCGAATTTTGTTGTTACTATGACAAGCCACGGAACCTTTGGCTATCAATTATTTCCATTATATACAATGCCTTAGAACTTACTTACTGAGTGGAATTGGACTTGCAGTAAAACGCTAGAAGAGTCTTGAGCGGTGATTCACTTCATCCAAAAGACTTTGGTTTACAGCATGAAAATATGTTTAACACTAGCGTTATATAGGTGAAACTATGACGGAATCAACAAAGTCAGTCATCACCCAACCCTTGTTGGGGAAAATAAAACTGTGTAGTGAGTTAGGGCCTTTTCTCAGTGATAGCCGGATCCGTTTATTGGATGGCATTCAACAGCACGGCTCATTAAGTGCGGCGGCTCGCGCCTTACCCATGTCTTATAAGGCTGCCTGGGATGCCTTAGATGCAATGAATAACCTGTCTGAGAAGGCTTTGGTGATTAAGCAAAGCGGCGGTAAGAATGGGGGGGGAAGTGTACTAACCGAATATGCCAAGCGCTTAATCGCCTTACATAAGGCGCTAGAGTTAGAATACCAGCAGGCCTTCGAGCAACTTAAACCGCAGCTGAGTCAACCTCTGAAAATTAGCAATCACGAAGTGGCACACTTTCGTCAATTGATGCGTCGCTTGAGCTTTCGCAGCAGCGCACGTAACCAATTATTTGGTCAGGTAAAAGCGATCCAGCTGGGGCAAGTTAATTCGGTGATAAAAATAGCCGTATCGGAGCATTTAACTGTCACTGCCATGTTGAGCTGTGAGTCCATGGAGTGTTTAGGTTTGGTACTGGGCTCAGAAGTGCTGTGTTTAATTAAAGCACCGCAGCTGATGCTCTATCAAGGTGAAGGACTTAAGGTGGCGGCTGACAATCAGTTTACGGGACGGGTATCGCGAGTTATTCGTGGGGCGGTGTGCGACGACATTAGTATTGAGTTAGCCGACCAAAAAACGCTTGCTGCAATGGTTCCTAGTGAAAGTGCAGCGAATTTAGATTTAAGCGAAAATACTGAGATTAAGCTATGTTTCTCTGCGTCTTCGGTCATTGTGTGTTGTTATGGATAAGTCGTCAACGGAGCTTTCATCATGAAATATAATATGAGCATTTTTAAAACAATGACCTTGGTTTTTAGTTTTTTGTTAGGTCAAACAGTCGCCTTTGGGGGGCATGCCGAAGGCTTAAAAGTGGCGGTTGCTGGCAATTTTTATAAGCCGCTACTACAAATCGCGGCGCGGTATCATCAAGATACGGGCCATCGGCTGCTTATTTCCACCGGTTCTACCGGCAAACTGTATGCGCAAATTCGTAATGGGGCGCCCTTTGAGTTTTTTATGGCGGCCGATCAAGTTCGACCGAGTCAGCTGGTTGCCGAGGGGATGGCGCTGGCCGACAGCCAATTTACCTATGCCCAAGGACGTTTAGTGTTGTGGTCGAATCAAAATGATTTGGTGGATCAACAAGGCAAGGTATTAAACAATTTTCAGTTACCTTATTTGGCGATAAGTAATCCCAAAACGGCCCCCTATGGCGCTGCCTCGGTGACCGTATTGAAAAACTTGGAACTATATCAACAATTACAGCCTAAATTGGTGGAAGGTCAATCGGTAGGACAAACCTTTCAGCAAGTGAGTTCAGGGGCTGCGCCTTTAGGTTTTGTGGCGCTTTCTCAGGTATATGTTGATGGTGAAATCAGCCATGGTTCGGCGTGGATTGTACCGAGTGACTTATATCAAGCGATCAAACAAGATGCGGTGATCCTTAAAAAAGGCGAGGGGAATCCGCAGGCCAAAGCGTTTTTAAGCTATCTACAAACACCACCCATTCAAGCCTTAATTAAAAGTTTTGGTTATCAAGTGAATGAGTAAGTAGCAATGAGCCTTGTCGCTCGAAAATGTTGGTATTTCTAAATGAAGGATAGTTGTCGATGACTGATTTTTCGGTGGTGTGGTTAACCTTGAAGTTAGCCGCCGTAGTCACCCTCATTTTGCTATTGTTGGCGACGCCCTTGGCATGGTGGATGGCACAAACCCGTTCGCGTTTCAAACCCATTGTGGGTGCCTTGTTCGCCTTGCCTTTGGTATTGCCGCCGACGGTGTTGGGATTCTACTTATTACTTGCTTTGGGGCCTAATGGCACGGTTGGCAAGTTGTTTAATGCTCTCGGTTGGGGCAGTTTACCGTTTACCTTTACCGGTATTGTGATTGCCTGTGTGATCCACACTTTTCCGTTTGTGGTGCAACCGCTGCAAAATGCCTTTGAAGCGATAGGGAAGCGGCCTTTGGAAGTTGCAGCAACCCTACGTGCCGGACCGATTGCCAGTTTCTGGCAAGTGGCTTTTCCGCTGGCCCGTCCAGGTGTATTTGCCGCCGCCATTCTGGGATTTTGTCACACCATCGGTGAATTTGGCGTGGTGTTGATGATTGGTGGGAATATCGCTGGGCAAACGCGCGTAATGTCGATAGAAATTTATAATCATGTGGAAGCCTTAGAATACAGCCAGGCACATTGGTTAGCTGGTGGCATGTTGGCTTTCTCTTTTATCGCTTTGCTCTTAATTTACAGTCTTAATGATGCCGCGCGGCGGAGGGTCATGGCATGACACAAATACAAGTTCGTTTTGTGGCCGATCGCGGCGACTTTTGTTTAGATGTCAATATGACGTTTCCCAGCCAAGGAGTGACCGTATTATTTGGGCCCTCGGGATCGGGCAAAACCACCTGTTTACGTGCCATGGCGGGGTTAGAGCGACTACCTCAGAGTTACTTTGCAGTGAATGGCGAAGTCTGGCAGGATCATCAAACGGGACAATTTGTGCCGACTTATCAACGTGACATCGCTTACGTTTTTCAAGAAGCCAGCTTATTTCCTCATCTGAACGTGCAACAAAATCTGCTCTTTGGTTATCAACGGTTGGCTGCGGATAAACAGAAGTTGGACATTGGCGAAATCTCTGCGCTGTTAGGCATTACCGAACTCTTGCAACGTCACCCTCGAGCGCTATCGGGGGGCGAGCGACAACGGGTGGCTATCGCAAGAGCCTTGCTCACCTCTCCCAAGTTATTGTTAATGGATGAACCCTTATCGGCCCTCGATCTCAGTTTAAAACAAGAGATCATGCCTTATTTAGAGCGTTTACATCAACAGCTGGCGATCCCCATCGTTTACGTTAGTCATTCGCTGGATGAAGTTGCGCGTTTAGCCGACCATGTGGTGGTTCTCAATCAGGGCAGGGTAGTGCTGCAAGGGCGCCTCGAAGAAGTGATGCTGAATGAATTATCTGGTCCACTATTTAGCGGCCAAACTAATACCTTGCTTACAGGGAGGGTGGTCGCGAATCATGAGCATGGTTTAACTCAATTGACGGTGAATGGCTTAGCTTTTTATTTAGTCGGGCAAAACTGGCAGCCGGGAGAAACGGTGCGCTGTCGGATCAACGCTCGCGATGTCAGCATTTGTCGAGTGAAGCCGCAGCAAAGTTCAATTTTAAATGTGTTTCCTGCCGAAGTGCAGAGCATTCATCCGGGGCTAAGAGCGGGAGAGTCTTTGGTAAAAGCAAAACTGAGTTCTTCACAGCTCGTTCAAGCGTTGATTTCGGAATATTCAGTGGCGCACTTACAATTGAAACTCCAGCAGCAAGTTTGGTTGCAAATTAAATCAGTGGCTATTTTGTAGCTTGCCAAGCTAGCGCTGGCTGATAAGGAAACCACCATCGATGCACACTTTTTGGGCAAACTTGGTTTGAATTGGTGCTTGGCGGGGTGCTGCACGCCCGACTTCATTGTTCCGTTGAGTATCGTTAGTTCTTCCTTTGTGCATTTGGTATGTTTTCTTTGCTTGGCTTTGCTCGCCGTGCACAGTTTTTAAGATTTGGATTTAGGCACTACTTATGGCACAGCTCTTGATACTTATTCGCTGAAGGGATCACTTATATTCAGGAGATACAGCATGAGTCAAACAAACGATTTTCCTTTATCAGCTGTGCCAGATGACCAACGAAAAGGTCTTTGGTCGATGGCCTCAGTTTTACTCGGTTTTACTTTTTTCACCGCAACGATGTGGGCTGGTGGTAGCTTAGGTGCTGCATTTTCCTTCTCCCAGTTGCTGGTTATTATTGTGGTGGGTAATCTGCTGTTAGGCGCCTACGCCGCAGGGCTAGCCTATGTCGCCTATAAAACTGGACTAAACTCGGTGCTATTAGGACGATACTGCTTTGGTTTGAAGGGCAGTATGTTGTCAGATTTTGTCTTGGGTTTTACTCAAGTGGGTTGGTATGCCTGGGGCACTGCGACTATTGCGATCGTATTGGTTAAATTGCTGGCTTTGCCAGAGAGTTTGACCATTCCTTTGATGGTGGTATTTGGTTTTGGTTTTTGTATCACCGCCACTATTGGTTATAAAGGCATTGAGTTATTGTCTAAGGTGTCGGTACCTGCCATGTTGGTGTTTATCGCACTGTCTTTGTATCAAGGCTTGATTGATGTCGGCGGCTTGAGCGAGCTGATTGCGGTTGAACCCACTCAGGCGATGCCGATTGCCGCTGCGATTACCATGGTATTTGGTACTTTTGTGAGTGGCGGTACCCAGGCGACCAACTGGAGTCGCTTCTCCAAGAGTGGCAAGATCGCAGTGTACACCACACTGGCTGCGTTTTTTGTGGGCAACGGTTTAATGGTATTTGTTGGCGCCTTTGGCACCTTAATTTATCAGCAGGCGGATGTGGTGGATGTATTGGTGGTGCAAGGCTTTATGCTGGTGGCAATATTGATGTTGTTTACTAATATTTGGACCACTCAAGATAACACGATTTACAATTTTGCTGCTGCGGGGTGCAACTTATTGCGAACAGATAAACGTCGCTTAGTCACCGTAGGTGGCGCCGCCATTGGTACTTTGCTGGCCATATTTGGGATGTATAATCTATTGATCCCTTTCTTGATCCTGTTAGGAACCTTTATTCCACCGATTGGTGCGATTATCATGACTGATTTTTGGGTGAAGTATAAGGCTGCGCCACCCGCCTTGGAGCAGGTTAATTTACCGCAATTTAATCTACAAGGCTTAGCCGCCTATGTCGTGGGTTCGGCTGCTGCCTATTTCTCTCCATGGATTGCGCCTTTGGTGGGGATTGTGGTGGCAAGCGCCTTCTATAGTCTGTTGGTGTTTATTGCTTCGGCTCAACCGAGCCTTGCTAAAGAAGCTTAATGTGGCCTTAAAAGTTAGTGAGATCACCGCTATCGCCGGATTGGAAGCCTTTGTTCTTCGAGCCGGTGCTGGTGGTGCAGACAATTCAGTTCGTTGGCCCTATGTGGCAGAAAACCTCGAGGTAGGTCCTTGGCTACTCGGCGGTGAGTTGATTTTTGTTACCGGGATCAATTTGCAACGCAGTGTTGAAGATTATCAGCAGCTAATCGTAGAGGCTCAAGCTAAGTACGCGGCAGGTATTGTGATTTTGACCGGCTCGGAATTTATTCCTATGATCCCTGAGGCAGTATTGGCCTTTGCCGAACAACGTGATTTTCCGTTGTTTGAGCAACCCTATAGTTTGCCGATGGTGAAGGTCACCGAGCTTATTTGTAATCGGATTATCCAAGCCGATCTGGCCGAACATTCTCTGCGTTGGTTTTTAAGCCATGTGATCGAGTCCCCTCGAAAACTACCCGCTTTAGCTCGGCAACGGGCCAACAGTCTTGAACTTGATTTGCACCAGCCACTGTTAGTGGCGTTGGTGCTGCCCATGGTGAGCGATGATGTCGACTTAAGTGCTTGGGCCTTTAGCTTGAACCGTCAACTGGAAGCTTATCCCCATCGTTTGCCGATTTTAGAGTATCAAGATGGCTGGTATTTGTTTCTGGCAAATCCTGAGGGCTTGAACCACGAGCAACAAATTCACTTGTGGAGCGAACTTGCGACACAGTTAGCGGCGGCTCATCTTAATTGTGCTTTAGGGGTGAGTGCGAGTCCTCAAGGGATAATTCATTTAGGTTTGGCGGCGCAGCAAGCCAAACAAGCTGCTCAATTTGCCCGTAATAGTGCGCGCCAAACGGTGTTGCATTATGCCGATCTCGGTATCAATCAAATTTTTTCCGCAGTGGACAATCATGAGTTGTTAGCCGATTTTTGCCGCCAGCAGCTGGGTCCTTTGTTTGCCAATCGAGAGCCGCAGGCGAAACTTTTAAAACACACGCTGGCAGTTTATTTTGAAAACCTATGTAGCGCCCGACAAACGGCGCAAAGTTTAGGTATTCATCGCAATACCCTGCAGCATCGTCTGCAAAAGTTTGAAAGCTTAAGCCAGCGGCAACTAAACAATGCGCAACAGCGTTTAGCGCTACAAAATGCGCTGATGATGGAAGCCTTGATTTTAGATGAGAACAATCACTATGGATGATCATCCGATGAAAATTATTAATGCTCGGCTACGTGGCCAAGAATCGCTATTTAGTATCAGCATTCGTGATGGTTGCTTTAGCCAAATAGAGCAACAACAAAGTACCCTAGCGATCAGTGCAGGTAGTTATGATGCTAAGGGAAATCTTTGCTGCGCCCCCTTCGTTGAACCACATATTCACCTCGATGCAGCCCTCACGGCAGGGCAACCCAATTGGAATATGAGCGGAACGTTATTTGAGGGGATCGAACGTTGGGCCGAGCGCAAACCGATGTTAAGTGCCGAAGATGTTGAGCAAAGGGTGCTTAAAACAGTCGAACTGTTGGTGGCCAATGGCGTGCAGTATATTCGTACCCATGTGGATGTTACCGATCCGCAGTTAGTGGCGCTAAAAGCGATTGCTAAGCTCAAGTCTCGTCTTCAAGATAAGATATTGTTGCAAATAGTGGCCTTTCCTCAGGAAGGTATTTGGTCTTATCCTAATGGTCGCGAGTTAATGCTACAGGCGTTGGAAGAGGGCGCCGACGTGATTGGTGGGATCCCGCACTTTGAATTTACTCGTGAATACGGGGTGGAATCGATGCGTTGGGTGATAGAGTTGGCGCAGCAAACCGGTAAATTGGTCGATGTGCATTGTGATGAAATTGATGACGATGCGGCGCGTTTTCTGGAGGTTCTCGCCACCGCAGCTTTGGAAGCCAATATAGGACCACGGGTAACCGCCAGTCATACCACTGCCATGCATTCCTATAATAACGCCTATTGCTCCAAGCTGTTTCGCTTACTAAAAATGTCGAAAATCAATTTTGTTTCTTGTCCAACCGAGAGCATTCATTTACAAGGTCGTTTCGACAGCTACCCTAAGCGGCGTGGTATCACTCGGGTTAAAGAACTACGTGAAGCCGGTTTAAATGTATGTTTTGCCCAAGACTCCATCCAAGATCCTTGGTATACCCTTGGCAACGGTAAGCTGTTGCGGGTATTGGACTCCGGGATCCACAGCTGCCATATGATGGGCTACAGTGAACTTCAAAACTGTTTAGATTTGATCACTGATAATGGTGCAAGAACCCTACAGGTAGAAGATGAATACGGTATTGAGCTGGGCAAACCAGCAAATTTCATCGTATTAGAAGGTGGGAATGATGTCGAGGTCTTGCAAAAGCAAGGTGAGGTATTGTTGTCGGTGCGCCAAGGTCAGATCCTAATTGAGCGCAAACCTGCCGAGCTGCTGCAATCACCGATTTTTTGAAGCTGTGGTTTAGAGATCGTGTTGGTCGCTAGACACTGTCGTTTGCAATCACCGAGCTACAAAAAGGCCTTGTCAGTGACAAGGCCTTTTGCAACATTTAGTTTGTGATTGGCTCGCGGGTTTAGTGGCTGACTTTGTTTCTTGGCTTGTAATGCCCCGAACCCTTGTTTGATTTGGGCCGATAATTCAGGATAGAAATTGGCACTTCTTTTTTCGGCTCTAAGCCTTCAACGACCCGGCGTTCTATCAGCTGACCGAGGCGACTCTCAATCGAACAAAGGTTTCTAAAGTCATCTTTTGAGACAAAAGAGATCGCTTCGCCAACAGCGCCAGCCCGGCCGGTTCTGCCGATGCGATGAATATAGTCGTCGGCTTGATCGGGCAGATCATAATTGACCACACGACTTAATTCATCGATGTCGATGCCGCGCGCTGCAATACCAGTAGCCACCACAAACTGGACTTCACCAGATTTAAAATCGGCGAGTAACTTACTACGTGAGGCCTGGCTTCGGCCGCTATGAAAGGCTTCGGCTTGAATGCCACGCTTCTCCAATTGGCTCACCAGTTTGGCCGAGCCATGTTTGGTTTGAATAAAGATCAGCGCCTGTTGCCAGTTGTTATCAACGATCATCTGGCTGAGTAATGCCGACTTTTTGTCTTTGTCGACGGTAATTAACCATTGCTCGATTTTAGGGCTGTTATCCGCAGACGACGCCACATTGATTTCCAGCGGATTTTCGATAGTCGTTTTGGCTAAGCGCTTAATTTGTGGAGATAAAGTTGCCGAAAACAACAGACTTTGACGCTGCTCGGGCAGGCGCTGCAAAATTTTCTCAAGGTCGTCGATGAAGCCCATATCCAGCATTCGGTCGGCTTCATCGAGCACCAAAGTATCAAGTTGGTCGAAGTGCAGGGCTCGTTGATGGATCATATCCAGCAGGCGCCCCGGGGTTGCGACCAGAATATCTACGCCGTAGATTAGGGCTTGTTTCTGTGGTTCTGCGTCAACACCGCCAACCATTGCCAGTGAGCTGATTTCTAAATGTTTTGCGTAATGGCCAATATTCTCTTCAACCTGAACCGCCAGTTCACGGGTGGGGGTAAGGATCAGCACCCGAATCCGTTTACCGCGCAGGGGCGTTTGCGCTTTACTTAGTTTTTGCAAAATGGGCAATACAAAGCTGGCCGTTTTGCCGGTGCCGGTTTGCGCCGCGGCGAGCAGGTTTTTACCCGCTAAAATAGCCGGAATGGCTTGTTGCTGAATGGGCGTGGGCTGTTGATATGCACGCTCGCTCAAAGCTTGTAAGATCGGCGTACTTAATCCAAGTTTAGAAAATGGCATGAAGGGTCTCAGATGACGAACAATAGGGCCGCGATTAAGGCAAATAGCACTAAGCGCAGATAAGCTTGCGATTGTAGCACGAAGCGCGCGCTTTGCTTAGCGGGGCTAATACTTACTATATAAATACCCAGTTTAGAGAGATATTGCGAATCGTGCAGGGGATTATGTTCTTAGCCTCGATAAGGATGCTTAGTGGCGCGGTTAACTATTTTTTTATAAAATATATTTTCTTTTAATATCAAGGACGTTGTAAATGAATTATTTTGTTAAAAGCATTATTTCTTTGGCCGTTTTGTCTTTTTCTTCTTGGAATGCTCAAGCTCAGTGCGTTATGAACGAACAAGGGTATGTCGATATCGCAGGTTACTATGTTTGTACTGGGTATTGTCAGGTTTATGGTGGTGCCACTTATGTGACTCAGAATGCAGATAAAATTGTTTTGATAAATGAAAAAAGTCAAACGGCAACCGGAGAAATCGATCACTTGGGCGGTAATTCAACTGATTGGGGAGTAACATTTGAAATTACTAACAATTGTAAGCAAATTGTATTTTCTAATTCTACCATTTGGTTGAAAAATAAATAATTAGTCTTGTTGGTTGCGTTTTGTTTTAGCATCTCAGTCGTGAATACAGAAAGTAATCAGTTGTTATTCGTTAATATGTGAATAATTAGGTTCAAATGGAAACTATCATCCAGCTGCTGCAAAACGATCAACAACGTTTGCAGGCACTTGACTGTGTTCACCGACTTGGCTTGCCTCAGGGGTATTTAGCGGCTGGTTTTGTGCGTAATATGGTTTGGGATCATCTGCATCATAAACCAGTTGCTACGCCTCTCAATGATGTGGATGTGATTTACTTTGATGCCGAGGAGACGGATCCAGAAAGGCAGCTGAAACTTGAAGTTAAGCTTAGATCTTACATGCCCCAGCTTCACTGGCAGGTGCGCAACCAAGCCCGGATGCACCTGCGTAATCATGATCGACCGTACTTAAGTACTTTGGATGCAATGAGTTTTTGGCCGGAAAAAGAAACAGCGGTGGCGATCCGTAAAACTTCTCAAGGCTATGAGTGTGTTTCGGCCTTTGGCTTTGAGTCGTTATTTCAATTGAACATTACCCATAATCCTAAGCGGTCTCGTGAAGTCTTTGAGCAGCGAATACAGGCCAAAACGTGGTTGGCGCAGTGGCCTAAGCTAACGATTGAGGGGTAATTGGACACCGGTTTTGAATACTACGCGGATCTTTTGAGTTGAGCTTTATAGCTTTGGTTTACTCGTTATTTACAGCCATTCTTTTTCGATCAGTTCATGAATGGTATATAGGCGCTGCTCCAATTGGTGGTTCTCAATAGCGTGTATGACTTTTAAAACCCCCGATGCATAGGGAGAATCTCCGTACACCCGCGATTCCAAGGAGATGCTGCATGAACTATCTTGAATCGTTATTTGATGGACTGCGTGTCTGGATAGATGTTCCGAAGGAACTCCGCATAAGTGTTGCTGCTGTTCTGGATTTCTGATGGAGTGAATGTCCTCAACAGGCAGGTCGAATGCATTCGCTAAATAAACTGCAGTGCCCGGCACCGAGGTTTTTTCTGACTGATGCGATTCACTTAGTTGGATGTTATATTGTTGGAATTGTTGTCCGTGGTTTGAAATCATATGCATGAATTTGAGCATCAATATATTGATATTCGGACAGACTACTGCGCTAAAGTCGATAGCTATCTCCTCTATCTGCGATCCTGTTGAAAGCTCAACCAACACCGAATTTGTATTTCGGCAATAGGTCATGATTTCTTCGAGTTCTCTGCCTGAACCCGCATGTACAATAATCGCCGGGTTGTTGTTCGCTCTTTCGTGCCAAGCCTTCACTTGGTTAAACTGCAATTGACTGAGTAGCTCGTTTGCTAGTTTTCCATTCCCAACTACAAAAACATTCATATGATTTATATTGCCTATTTAATAAGGGATTACGCCGTAATCCGTTCTTGAAAATATTAGATCTGAATTTCTCGCTTAGTGTATAAAAAGCCGTGTCATGATTGATCCAGCTCCGCTCGAATAATGTTTGTGCTCTTAGCTTACATCAACGACTTAGGTGAACGTCTGGATGACAAGGCTCACCGCTTCATCGATGCTTAATGAAGCAGTGATTTTGAATTTTAATCAGCACTTATTTTAATGAGTTTTTCTTCATTAAATCCTGGTCGATACCTTTTAGTTTCATCTCATCCATGATGAAGTTAACAGTGTTCAGCAGGCGTTGTTCACCATCTGGGATCAGGTAACCAAATTGACTTTTGGTGAATGGATTGTCTTCGCGCACCGCTTCTAGTTTTTTATTAATCACTTGATAATAAAGAGCTTCCGGTGTTTCGGTTACCATCACGTCGATTTTCCCCGCTTCTAGAGCTTTGGGGACATCTAGGTTGTTATCAAAGCGTACCAAAGTGGCTTTACTCAGGTATTTTTCGGCAAATTTTTCGTTGGTTCCGCCAATATTTATCCCAACTTTAACTTCTGGACGGTTTACTTCTTCTAAGGTATCAAATAGAGAACCGCGTCCCTGAGCGACTAAGAAGCACTTGCCAAAAGTCATGTAACCTTGACTTTGTTCTGCGGCCATTTGACGAGAGATACGACGTGTAATGCCGCCCATAGCGATGTCATACTGGTTTTCATCTAAGCCCAACAGTAGGTTTTTCCAGGTGGTTTGAACAAATTTAACTTCTACGCCCATTTCATGGGCCAAGTGTTTTGCGACGTCGATGTCGTAACCTTTGAACGTTGCGCCATCGTAAAAAGAGAAAGGCTTGTAATCACCAGTGGTACCGACGGTGATGTAGCCTTGTTTTTGAATGTCTTGTAAACGGTCTGCTTGGGAGGCTGCGCTGAACAAAAGGCTAACAGCTGTAATGAATGTGACGAGTTTCATAAATAGGAATATCCGTATAGTTGCGTTTATGTGTGTTGTATTAAGCCGAAAATTGAATTTCTCCGGTCTTTTTAGTTCGACGATATGAGTAAGTTTTATACAAGTGATATCAGCCTCACCATAGAGAGGGTGAAAGCATTCTAGTTCTAAGTCAATATCACGCTGAATATCATTTTTAGGGCGAGTCCAGTTAACAATGCTTTAATGAGCCATATGAGTCGCTGATTTCCGACCAGCCTGCGCATTTTGGTCCCTAAATAAGAGCCGAGTACCGAACCAAGCACCATGCTTATCAGTAAGTTAAGATGCTCAGTGTAGCTAAAGCCGATAAAGCCAAATACCAATATTTTAAGTAAATGACTAATCGTCATAAACATTGAACTGGTAGCAATCAGTTGGTTATGGTCGCTCAGCTTTTTGGCTAACACGCTGGTACCGATAGGGCCAGTTGCACCCACGACTAAACCCAATCCGGTTTGCAGGACACCAATCAGGTAATAACTCTCATATCGATTGATGAGGCGAGAAAACTTGCTGCTCCATAAGTTCAACACAATGTAGGAGCCTATAAGCGCAGGAATATATTTGCTGGGTAGATGGCTTAGTACTAAGCCAAATAAACCAACGCCGAGGATTGAGCCAATTAAAAACGGGACGATGAGCGGCCACTGTACGTGCTTGAGCGAAAACAAACTTCGCGAGATATTGCTGGCGAGTTGTGTGACCCCATGAATGGGAATGATGGTACTTGGACTTAGGTATAAAGGCAGTACGGCAATCAATAACATGCCACCACCAAAGCCAAATATGGCGGCAATCAATGATGTAACTAAGGCGCTTAAGCCCAAAATAGACTCTGTTGACAAATGCTTAGCTTCGCTTTTTTGGGTTTGTTTGATGATACTAATCATTAATCCATTGCTCGTACAAGCTTCAGGTCTATCGCAATGACAATACTTTGCTGGTTAACTCTAGTGAATTTCTGATATAAATCTGTTACTTCATAGGCTTGCGGTAAAAACTTACCGGCAATCCCAGTTCGTCCATTAGGTGTTAAGACACGGACGGGTATTGTTTGACTCGAGTTATTGAAGCGACCAAGTTGAATTTTAAAGAGGATGAGTTGATGCGAATTGCGGTATTGTCAGATATCCACAGCAACCTGTACGCACTTGAGGCGGTGGTGGCAGATATTGAGAACCGAGGGGTTGATGTGGTGGTCAATCTAGGTGATATTTTATATGGACCGATTGCGCCTCGGGCGACTTACGAGCGCCTGAGGGAACTTGATTTTGTGACGATTTGTGGAAATCAAGATCGCCAGATTTATCAAGCAAGTGCTGCTGATTGCGCGACGAACCCAACGATGCAGTTTATTTTAGACGATTTAGGGCCTGAGCCACTCCAGTGGATGCAGCAGCTTCCTTTTGATCTGCAATTGAACGAGCAGGTTTATTTGTGTCATGCAAGCCCTGGGGATGACTTGATCTACCTCGTAGATGACGTGAGTCAAGGCTTTGCCCAGCTACGTTCAGAGCATGAAATATTAGCTTTACTCGAAGGGCAAACATCACCATTAATTTTATGCGGTCATAGCCATACGCCAAGGGTGGTGAACATAGGGGAGCAGCAATTGCTGGTGAACCCCGGCAGTGTCGGCTTACAAGCTTATCGAGATGATTGGCCCAATTCACATGTGATGGAAAATTTTAGCCCGCATGCACGTTATGCCATTGTAGAGTTGACGGCGCAAGGTTGGACAGTGGCGCAATATCAGGTTGCCTACGATATACAAAAAGCTGTTGCACTGGCGGAGCTGCGCGGTCGCGATGATTGGGCCTATGCTTTGGTTTCGGGTCGAGCAAGTAATTGAGCGCATGGGGCTGGTAAGTCTACTTTAGGTTTGGGCTTTGCTGGGGGAGTGTTGCGCAGAGTTGCTGGTTGCGTCAGTTGTTGTTTCCACCAAACCAGATCTTGACAGCCATTGCCTTCAGCTAAGGCCGTTTGTTCTTGGCACAGTGGTTGATCGATAGGGCAGTGAAGCCTGATGTGCATATGTTTGGTATGCCCCCACCAAGGTCGAATTTTAGCCAACCAGTGTTGTTTGGCTTGAGTGTGAGTGCAGAGCTGCTGTTTGATGACCTGATTGACGAAGATCCTCGCGACTCGCGGGTCTTGCGCGGCAATTTTTAGCATTTGCTGATGCGTACTTGACCAAGCAGATTCAAGTCGGAAGTTTTTTGAGTCAACTAAGTTGATAGGCCTAAGGTTTGTCTGTTGGGATGGCGTGAGTTTGTCTGTGGTGGTTTTAAACCAAATATCCACATCTAAGCCGATTTGATGACTACGATGACCATGACTAAATGGTCCGCCTCGCGGCATTGACATATCGGCAATGAGAATATTCTGCAGGCCCTTAGCTTTTAGCGTTTTGGCATAGTCTTGAATAAATCCGAGTAAGCTTGGATGACCATAATTGCGTCGACGTTCGGGGTGAACCACCCGATAGCCTTCGCCGGTGAGCGCTAAGGGCTGGCCTCCGGCTAGACAACCTTGGTTATAGGTGCCTATGGCATTAGGGCTCCCATGTGAGGGGCTATTGATCTGCTCCCAAGGGTGACTGGCTGCCATCACCGAAATATTGACCATAACACTCAAGCTAATTACCAGTTTGAATCGCTCCAGCATATTGACTTGATTTCCTTTATTAGCGGTTGGTTCGCAAAGTTTAGCGCACTTAGCTAAGCGCGTACGGTATTGTTTATCGCAAACCATTTGATTTGATGGTTGAGGGATCTCTCGTGATAGTTTGCGCTTATTGCTTAGATCATTTATGTTGATATTTGGTTGGTAATTTGTAGCTGATGTGTTGCCTAGCTTGTTGTGAAGCTGATCGTTGTGGTATGGGAGTACTTCAAGCCACTCTGTTTTGGGTGAAGGACAAGCAACATGCTTGGCGTTTATTAATGATTGCCGTTTGGGCAATCGATTGATGCTGAACCAGAGTAACGATTGTTGGTAAATGGAGATGCCGCAGCTCAGAAGCAACTGTGTGAGCCGTCGCATTGGATGCAAATTTATTTTTACGTGAGGGTATGATAGTGGCTCAATCTAATCAGTTTTCTAGCACAGCAGCAAGTATCGATGCTCAGTCTTACGCGATTCCGCAAGAGGCTTTTGACTGGTATGACGAATATGCACATGGCTTGATTGACCGGCGAACCTTTCTGGCGCGTTTGGCAAAGCTGACCGCTTTGGGTTTTTCTATGGCGATGTTGTCTTCCGCTCTACTTCCTAATTATGCCTTGGCTGAGCAGGTGTCGTTTAATGATCCCGAGATTAAAGCCGAGTATGTCTTGTTTGATTCACCAATGGGACATGGTGAAGGGCGAGGTTATCTGGTCACACCGAAGAATGCCGACAAAACGCTGCCGGTGATCTTAGTGATCCATGAAAACCGGGGCTTAAATCCTTATATTAAAGACGTTGCGCGGCGCTTAGCCAAGGCTGGCTATATTGCATTTGCACCCGATGCATTGCATATATTAGGCGGCTATCCGGGGAATGATGATCAAGGGCGTAGTATGCAAAAGTCCCTTGATAAAGGTAAAATTGAACAAGACTTTTTGGCCGCCGCCGTTTTTTTGAAGGAACATCCCGCCAGTAACGGTAAGTTGGGCGCGGTTGGTTTTTGTTTTGGTGGTTATGTGGTGAATATGCTAGCAGCAAGAATGGCCAAGCAGCTGAATGCAGGCGTAGCATTTTACGGAACGCCATCCGCGAAAGAGCTTCGGTCAAATATTAAAGCGCCCTTGTTGATCCACCTGGCTGAGTTAGATAAACGGGTGAATGCTACCTGGCCCGATTATGAACAAGATCTGCTGGCGAACAAGGTTGCTTACCAGATGCATATGTATCAGGGGGCCAATCATGGTTTTCATAATGACTCCACTGGCCGTTATGACGAGCTGCAGGCCGAACTCGCCTGGAGTCGCACGCTAGACTTTTTTAAACAGCAATTGGGATAAAAACTTGAAGGCGCAACCTTGCTTGTGTTTGTGCCTTCTATTTGTCGCTACCGAAAAATACTTGCTTATTTTTCGGTAGCGAGGGTGCTGATCGGTTGTTAGTTTAGCTTCATCCGAACTGATTACAGCGCAGCAAAACCAATGTTTGAGCTAAGCTTTCAGTTTCAGCAGAAGTATAACGCAATGAATCGCCGTGACACCCAGTATGAAGGGGGTAATACCACTTTTTGTCGGTCAAGTTGTCGCGTCTATCAAGCTATGCTAGATGAATTCGGCGTGTGGCGATATTTAACAAGCGACAATCGGTAACTAATTCAGCTGTCTATAATGGTTGTCAGTCACTCAGTGGCTTTCACCAGTAATATCGTCTTTTGTTTGGTAAAGCCCCTTACTCAATACATCATCAGGTGGTGATTCATATGACTCGTTTTTTATGTCATTTGGGCCGATGTACGCCTGCGCTTCGCAATGAGGTTTATGTTTATTGGTGTTTACCGCTCGGAAGATGCTTGAAACCGAGTTGAAGGGCTTCGCCAAATGCTTGAAGGCGCTTTAGATAAGCCGAGTAGCGAACTTGGCCAGCAGCTATGACGAGGTCGACAAGTGATACCTTATGGAGAAACCCGGAGTGATCAGCAACAAGCGGAGTATTTTATGATGCCAAAAGCGTGTCGAGCTGTTGCGGCCGCGAATGGCTAAAATAGAGTGAGTATTATCATACCTTGTCATTGGGTGAGCGGTGTTAAAGAGTTGCTCACTGGTTATACCGGGGTTTTTATCGAGAGTATTGGTCACTGCAGTACCAACAGGCCATCCTCAATATGGATTGAACTCCGCCATAAATTAATATTAACTTATTGTATTGCATATTGAGGGTGGGCTTTGGCTTCAACTTGCTTTAATGGCTGATTGTAATTCACAGATAAGCAATGGCCAAAACCCATTAAATACTCACCTGATGGCAATTTTCTTAGATTAAGTGAAGAGAGTCATAGCCGAAATAGGGCGTACTGATGATTTTAAAATTGGCTGTCAAATTAAACTTAATCATCATACAAGTAAGCTGATTTGTTACCAATTTTCGTAAAATTACGACTACGATTTGTGGATTCGGATTCACAAGTGTATTGAAAAAAATACAGTATTATCAAATTATTAAATCATTACCTATAGAGAAAAAATAAAATCATGCTACCGTAGTGACGCTTTAGTCATTATAGATGAGCGAGCTGTTTTCATATTTATTTTGGATTAAATCATAGGAAAGTATAAGGATCCCTATGGCTAGTGAATTTTCAACGATCGAAGGTGCTGCTCGGAGTTTGCACTTACAAGTGGCAAGAGAAGTTGCTAAAAGTATTTTATCGGGAGCACTTGCGCAACATAGTATTATTCCATCCGAGATGGAGTTGTGTGAACAGTTTGCGGTGAGTCGAACGGCCTTGCGAGAAGCGATTAAACATCTTAGCTCCAAAGGCTTATTGGAGTCGCGACCTAAGATTGGGACTCGAGTTAGAGCTCGAGAACACTGGAATATGCTCGATCCTCAGTTATTGAGTTGGATGTCTGGCCTGGGAATGCAACAGCAAGCAATGGATGAATTTATTGCTTTACGCCAAGCTATTGAACCCCAAGCTGCGGCTTTGGCTGCGAAGAATGCCACGTCCCAGCAACGTAGTGCATTAACCGAAGCTTTTTTACAAATGTCGGCGGTCGCTAAAAAACAAGATTGGTCTGAATGGGTCGAGGCGGACTTGCGTTTTCATCGTTTAATCTATTTGGCGACCGGAAACTGCTTCTTTATTCCTTTCGCGAATGTCTTACAGGTGATGTACGTACATTACTTTAAATATGCTTCTCAGGATGGTCATACTTGTATGCCTGAACATACGGCTATTTATCAATCGATTATGGCCGGTGATGCAGAGCAAGCTCGACAGGCAAATCTTGCTTTATTAGCTTTGGGCCCACAGCAGTTGGCAAAAGGTGCTGTGGCTTAATCCAGGTGCTTATTTCTGGTCTTTATTGTAGATAGAGACCAATTCTCGTCTTTAGGAAATGGCGTAACCTTTCTCTATTTTGGGTTACGCTGAGCGTTCTGTCATAAAAGCGATTCTCAGGTTCTTTCTTGTTCTTTGGTTTCGCCCATTCACTGTGATGTTTCAGCCTCTAGGGATATGACAATTCAACAAAATAGACGGTAAACAAGCATAAACCGAGGTGTTTCTAGTCACCTGCCTTTGGAGTTTCTGGCCCTTGATTTGGTGAATCAATAAAAGTGGCCTTGGCTGCTAAGATCCGAGTTAATGTGGTGATGAAACACAGAGCGGCAAAACCTAGAGCCAAGGTGGGGAAATGCTCCGGATATATGCAAAATAGCAGGAATAAAGCGATGGTTTCACTACCTTCGGTGAGTCCTCCCAAGTAATATAAGGACTTGTGTGGATATACCGTATTCTCTATATCTCTTTTGGCGGCCATAATGGCAAAAGTGAGGAAACTTGAGCCAGTCCCCATAAAAGTCCAGATGAGTACATTGGCTGCAATGGAATTTTGCTCAGGAGCGGCCAGAGCAAATCCCAAAACGACACCAGAGTAAAAGATAAAATCACAGACAATATCAAGGTAGCCGCCAAAATCGCTACAACCTTGACGCCTTGCCAATGCGCCGTCTAAACCATCGAATATACGGTTGAGTATGATCAAGCCTAAGGCCCAATCATAGTGTTGAAAGGCCAACATAGGAATGGCTGCTAAGCCGAGCACAAATCCGCTGAGGGTGATTTGGTTGGCATTCAAACCCGCCTTATCTAAATGCTTGGCGACGTAGTCCAGTGGTGCTTTAATCAGTTTTACGGCGTAGCGATCTAACATAGATATCCTATTGTTCAGCCTTTATTTAACGAAAGTCGCGGGAGTGGATCGATAAATCGGCCAATAGCCATGAGCAATCCTCTAACTTTCCGGCGATAATATGCAATACATTATCACAGCGTTCTAAGCGCCCTGTCACTTTAAGTAAGCGAGATGAAATAAGCGCTTTACGCTGAGCTTTGGCGGTTGCTGGCCAGACTATCACATTGCTATTACCAGTTTCATCCTCTAGGGTGACGAAGGTGACATCGGCCGTTGCCCCTGGGCGTTGACGTCCTACCACTAAACCAACGACGGTAACTAATTGACCGTGTTGGCAGCCTTGTAATTGCAATTGTGACAAACAATTTTTTAGGGCTTGGTGTTCGCGCAACAGCTGCAGAGGGTGGTGGCGTAAACTCAGGTTAGTCGTGAGATAATCTTGGGTGATATCTTCAATTTCACTCGGGACAGGCAGTTGCACTTTTGCCTCAGAGGGCATTGCAAATAGCGGTAGATCTGGCTCGATACCACTCATTTTCCAACGTGTTTGATGGCGATGACCGGCAAGACCCGCGAAAGCATCGGCTGAAGCTAAGGCGTTTAAACTACTTTGGTCTAAGCAGGCGGTGATTTGCGCCAGATGAGTGAAGCCTTGAGCGGGGCGCTGTTGTAGCAAGCGATTGATCTTATGTCGATTTAAGCCTTTGATTTGTTTTAAGCCTAAGCGGATCGCTCCCTTAGCTGCGCTTTGGTAATCTAGGTGATGCTCCCAAGCGCTGTGGTTAATGTCGATTGCTAAGATGCTAACCCCATGGCGTTGAATATCTTGTATCAGTTGACTAGGACTATAAAATCCCATTGGTTGGCTATTGAGCAATGCACAGCAAAAGGCGGCGGGTTCGTGACACTTTAACCAAGAAGAAATGTAAACCAACAGAGCAAAGCTGGCGGCATGGGACTCCGGAAAACCATATTCACCAAAGCCCAATATTTGTGAGAATAAGCGTTCGGCAAAATCGAGTTGATAGCCGCGACTAAGCATACCGTTGATTAATTTATCTTTAAAATAGCGGAGCTTACCATTACGTTTCCAAGCGGCCATCGCGCGACGTAATTGATCGGCTTCGCCGCCACTAAATCCGGCCGCGACCATCGCTAATTTGATGACTTGTTCTTGGAAAATTGGGATCCCGAGGGTTCGACTTAATACCGATTCGACCTCTGGGCTAGGATAGCTAACGGTTTCTTCTCCGTGACGTCGTCGTAGGTAAGGATGCACCATATCGCCTTGGATGGGGCCGGGACGTACGATGGCGACTTCGATCACTAAGTCGTAATAGCTTCTGGGCTTTAAACGCGGCAACATACTCATTTGTGCTCGCGACTCGACTTGAAAAATCCCAATGCTGTCGCCACGACATAACATATCGTAGGTGCAAGGGTCGTTCTGTGGAATGTCGCTCAGGCTAATACGGCGCTGTTCCCGTTCACTCAAACTCCTCAGACAGCGGCGGATCGCGCTTAGCATGCCAAGCGCGAGAATATCGACTTTCATTAAATGTAGTGCTTCTAAATCATTCTTATCCCACTGAATAATCGTGCGTTCGGCCATGGCAGCATTTTCAATCGGCACTAAGTCACAAAGTTGCCCTTGCGCGATAACAAATCCCCCGACGTGTTGCGAAAGGTGGCGCGGAAAGCCCCGTAATTGTTCCACTAATTCGGCAAAGTGATGTGCGTGAGCGGCGGGTAGTGAGCCAGATTTAATAATCTTTTCACGGGTGTTGGAACTTTTATCGCGCCAGTCGATATGATGGTTGAGACTATGCAGAATATGTGCAGGGATCGCTAAGGCTTTGCCGATGTCATTGATGGCGCTACGGGTTCGGTAGGTCACAATGCTGGCAGCAAGAGCCGCGCGGTCACGACCATATTTTTGGTAGATATATTGGATCACTTCTTCACGGCGTTGGTGCTCAAAATCAACATCAATGTCGGGTGGCTCATCTCGCTCTTTGGAGATAAAGCGTTCAAATAATAAACCTGCTTGCTGGGGATGAACTTCGGTAATATATAAACAGTAACAGACCACCGAATTAGCGGCTGAGCCTCGCCCTTGGCACAGGATCTGTTGGTTCCGTGCGTAATCGACGATGTCATAAATGGTTAAAAAGTAATGCTCGTAGTTGAGTTCGCTAATTAAGGCTAATTCGTGGTCAATCTGTTGACGGATCTCGTCCGCTAAGGTTTTACCAAAACGCTTTTTTGCCCCCCGTTCTACGAGTATTCGTAAGTAGTCTTGGGCTGTGTAACCCTTTGGAACACAGTCTTTTGGGTATTGGTAACGAAGCTCATTTAAACTGAATTGACATTGTTCTGCCAATTCACTGCTTAGTGCTAGTTCTTCTGCTCGGTAACGCTGCTGTAGTTGTGGCCATCTTAAAAGGCGGCGTTCGGCATTGGGGGAGAGTAAAAATCCAGCCTGTTGTACACAGGTATGGTGGCGGATCGCATCGAGCACATCGGCCAGCTTTTTCCGCTTGGCTAGATGCATGCGAGGATTCATTGAGGCAACACAGCGAACTTGGTTAGATTTTGCTAAGTGGCGGTAGTCATTAAGCTGTTGACTGGTTTCGGTTAAATCATTGTGCAATAGCAGATATAGCGGTTGTTTTCGAACTATTTGTAGCTGGTGGAGCTGGGCAGTCGTTAGTTGTGGCGTAGCTTTTATGAGCAGTATGCAGTTGTCTAAGTCTTTTTCAAACTGACTCAAGTTGAGTTGGTAGTGACCCTTATGACTATTTTTTCTAGCTGCTGTAATCAAGCGACAAAGCTGTTGATAGCCTTGTAGATCTTTGGCAAGCAACACGATTTGGCATTGTTCCTGACAAGTAAATTGGCTACCAATGAGCAGTTTGATCCCGAGTTGAGTCGCTTGTTGGTGGGCGCGTACAACACCACTTAAGCTACATTCGTCGGTGATGGCAATCGCTTGATATTGATATTGCTGGGCCTGTTCGACCAACTCCTCAGGGTGGGATGCGCCATATAAAAAACTAAAGTTACTCTGAGCATTGAGTTCGGCAAAAGGAATCGTATTCATCTTACTGCTTGTCTATTTCTGGTAATGATGGGACCGCAGCTTGTATGAGGCCGAGTCTGTGTGATGGCGTCATAGATAAGCCGCTAAAATAAACGAGGTCATGTTGATAAGCGCATTTGGAAAGCGGGGCTAAATACATTTTCTTCCTCATTGAGAATAGAGAGTGATAGCTGCGGCATTAAGCCGCTTTTTCTGCGACTAAGTACTTGATTAAAAATCATTAATTAAGTGCAACAGCCTAGCCAAACCAACCATGTAAAAACCATTGCTGATTCTCTTGGCATATCCAAGCAAGCGCCTCATGCTGACTTTTCGCCAAATAATAATCGCGGTTAATTTGGTGCTCATCCCACCATCCGCTGGCAATACGCTCTGGAGCTGAGAGCAGCTCATAATGCACAATATTGATTGGCTTAAGCTGGGGCAGTAACCAGCATGGTCGAGGAAAGTTACTCGGATAATTAAGTGCGGAGGCATGTTCTAAGGGTTGATATTGGCTGGCTAGTTCAGGCCGATAATCAGCTCGACAGCTTAAACGATGGATCCGTTGGCTACCTAAACGGATGTTGAGTTGATCAAATAACAGATCATCGAGTTGAGTTTGGTCTTGGTCAAATAGCCCATTGCTCGAATGATTTAAAGGGTAGAGCGCTTCGCTACTGAGGTTAAACTCGAGCAACGCCGCTGGTAATCTCAGAGTCTCTAGTTTCAGCTGAAATAAGGCAAACCAGTCGTGACGACTTTGTAGCATACGGGCACTGCGTAACAGGAGCCTTTGTTTGGCCTTATCACGAAAACATAATTCAAGGACGATTTCATTACAGCAATACTGGCGTTCTCTTAGCCAGTGTTGTAAATGTTGGCAAGCTTGCTTCAAAGGAAACATTAAAGCTTGAGTGGTATTGATTTCACTCAGCAGTGGAAACATTTGCTGGTAACGGTCTTGTGCTTGAATAAAAGCGAGCGGGTATGGCTGCTTACCTCGCGCCTGATCTAAGCTTTTTAGGCTTTGTTCTCCTAAACGTTTTCGCAGTTCTGGGCGAGGTAATGCGCAAAGCTGTTTAAATGTGTAAAGCCCCATGGCTTGTAAGCTGGCAATTTGTGCTTTTGGCAAATCACAGGCGCTTAGTGGTAGAGCGTCGAGTGTTTCGACCCCTCTATAGGGTGCTTGTTTATGCTTTGAGCAAACCAGCCAGCGAGCAGCGAGCGCGGTGTTGGCCCAGGCCAGTCGAAAGCTCAAGCCTTGTTGTTGATAGATGATGCTTAGTTGTTGAGCATGAGTCTGGGGGGTGGGATAAATACTTTGCATGCCAGAACCATTAATAAATAGGCCATGGTCTTGGTGCAGGGCGACTTGCGCAGCATAGCTTAAAGCTTGTTGGGCTAAGTTTTGAAACAAATCATCAGTAACTTGCGTTTGTTGTTCATAGAGATGGAGCTGTGGTGCCAGCTGATAGGCGGTATTGAGCGAACAGCCAAAGTAGAGCCCTAGCTGATGCGCAGCCTTGTTGAACTGAGTGAGTTGTTGCTTATGGTGAATAGCTAAGGCTTCGGAGGGCGAATGTTCGCGCTGTAGCAAGTCCAGCGCGAGTTGTGGGAAATCAAGGTAAATCCAATACATGCTTTAGTCACATTGAGGGCTTTGCTATTAAACTTGACGAGGAATATGTTGCCCGTAGAGCGGAGCTGCGCCGCGTCGTTTTAATAGCTGGTAGCTGATTTGGTCGGTATTTCTATTGGGATGTAGTGTAATGCGAACACTAGCGCTGGAGCTTTGTTGTTGTTGCTGCAAAGGTCTAAATAAATAACTGAGACAGTCGCCTTGTTCGGCAGCTAGTTGCAAGCGGCGACTGGCTTTTAAATCTAAATGATCAACCCAGCCTAACACGGCGCTGCAACAGCCACTTTTAAGGGCTTGTTCAATGGTCCAGATAATATCGCTGCACTGTTCTGGGCGGATCACAATCACCTTACTTATATCAATGTTGTGTTGTTGCAGTGCTGGGGCATTTGGCATGAACGGAGGCGCCACCCATATGATCCATTGTGATTTTTTACTTAATTTAGCCAGGGCCGGTAACAGCAGTTGTAGTTCCCCAATACCTTGTTGTTCATAGAGGACTTCTGTCATTGCGCCTTGTGGCCAACCTTGGCCTGGGAGCTGTTGATCAAGCTGTTCAAAGCCGCTTGCTTGTACCGTTAGCTGGCTGCGATGCCATTGCTTACCTTGCCAAACTTTGTTGTTCTGTAGCAGTTGATTGATTTGTTGTGCCATTGTTTGCTCCATGCTTTCAGTCGATGCCAAATTTAACGGCCTTACAATTACTGTATGGATATACAGTAGTGTTAATTTTATGCATTTGCAAATATTTTTTTGCTTATATGTATTACAATTGACTAATGATGCTAGTAATTTTTAATAAATACTTGCAAAATAACTGTGGAGATTGAAAAGGTTTTCATGGGCGAGTCAATAAATAGGGATACAAATGATAACTCTGGGTGAATACATAATTGAGAAGCAGCACCAGTTTCCTGAAGCTACGGGAGAGCTGACCCAACTGCTTGGGGCGATTCGTTTAGCCGCAAAGGTGGTTAACCGCGAAATCAATAAGGCTGGTTTAGTCGATATTATTGGCGCAACTGGCGTAGAAAATGTACAAGGAGAAGTACAACAAAAGCTCGATCTTTATGCCAATGAAATGTTTAAAGCGGCATTGGAAGCAAGGGGTGAAGTATGTGGTGTCGCTTCTGAAGAAGAAGATGAATTTGTTAGTTTTGATAGTACTCGTTCTATCGACAGTAAATACGTTGTTCTGATGGACCCCTTAGATGGTTCTTCTAATATTGATGTGAATGTATCGGTAGGCACTATTTTTTCTATTTATCGACGGATCAGTCCTTGTAGTTCCCCTGTTGTATTAGAAGACTTTTTGCAACCAGGCTATCGTCAGGTCGCGGCTGGTTACGTGGTTTATGGTTCATCAACTATGTTGGTCTATACCACGGGTCATGGCGTACATGGTTTTACCTGCGATCCATCTTTAGGTGTATTCTATTTATCCCACGAGAACATGACGATCCCTAAAGATGGGATTATCTATTCGATTAATGAAGGGAATTACCTTAAGTTTCCAACTGGGGTGAAGAAGTACCTCAAATATTGTCAAGAGATTGAACCGAATACTAATCGCCCCTATACCTCTCGTTACATTGGGTCTTTAGTGTCTGATTTCCATCGTAATTTGCTTAAAGGTGGGATCTACATTTATCCTTCAACAGCGTCTGCGCCCTCAGGGAAGCTACGCTTATTGTATGAGTGCAACCCAATGGCCTTCCTTATTGAGCAAGCAGGCGGTAAAGCCAGTGATGGCTTTAATCGAATTATGGATATTGAGCCGACCGAGTTACATCAACGTGTTCCTTTTTTCTGTGGTAGTACCAACATGGTTGAAACGGTTGAAGCGATGATGCGCGAATATTCTCTGGACGAGAATAAAGCTTAAGTTATCTCTTATTCCTAACTCGCTTTTGCCCTGATGAACCATTCGTCAGGGCAAACAAAAATTCTTTTCTGTTGTTGTGGACAATACAGTTGCATTGGCCGATCGATTTGCCAGCTTGTTGATTTAATGGGCTCTAATTGATGAGCAGGCGGGCTTAACCATTGCTGTTTATTGAGTTCACACCAATCTTCTCCTCGATGATTTTTTCGCCATTGTTGATGACTATACCAATGGCGACTCTGCAGTGTTTCACTGTGTTCCGGCGCTTGCTCGAATAGATAACCTGACAATATGATGCGCTGTTTAAATTGATAGTGTGAGTAAACTTGTCGTAGTGCTTGGATTTGTGGATGACGGCCGAGAGGGATCTGTTTGAGTAACAGTTTACTTAGCTTGTTGCTTAGCCGATCTTGCAGGTTTGGGCCAACATAATCGTAGGCACTACTGTTACTTTTTACGGCCAAATAAAATTTTAGGGCTAATTCCCAATGTTCAACCTTTTGCTGCCGATGATTTACGAGTAAGAAATCAATCGCACCCAGCGTCTTTCCATTTTCTTGTACGGGGATATTATCGGCTAATAATTGCCAATCGGGATGTCGTTTTATTAAGGCTCGCCATAGCTGTTCAAAATATAAACCTAAACGTGGGTGAGGTTTAATCGAAGGTAATCTGTTTAATTGCTTGAATAGGGCACTTTTCCATTGCTGCTGCCAAGCCAGATTTACACTATAGGGTAGTGAATAGGGAAGTAATGGCCGTGCATTTAAGCACCATTGCAAATCTTCTTGCAAGCTATTTGAATCCATTTATGTTTCTCTTTTGTTATTATATTTACAAATAATCAAACTATAAGTGTTTTTTTTAGTCAGCTTCAATGATTTTTGTAGTTTAATTACTAAAATGCAGCTAATATTTTCTGGTCTAACCAGTTGAGGTCGTTCTATGAGTAAACAATATTCTCTCCCGCTTATTTGGCTGCGTCGTAGTGTATTACTACTTGTGGGTACTCTATTGTTCCCATGGATCGCACTATTAGGATTACGAGCTCCATTTTATAGTGCCTTACATCGACAATGGGTTAAACGTAATAATTTGCCAGCTTGGATGCAGCAGGCTGAGCGGATCAATCAGTTTGTTCTGTATTAAGTGAGCTACAGTGATGATATTTAGGCTAAGTACTTGTTTCTAGAGCTTGCTGCTACTTACAATACAGACAAACCATTGTGAGTGAGCCGAATGAAAAATACTCGATTAGAAAATATCCTGAATCAACATCTCGATAGCTTTAAATTTAAAGATTATTGCCCGAATGGTCTACAGGTTGAAGGGCGTGAATCGGTGCAGTGCATCGTTACCGGGGTGACGGCTTGCCAAGCCTTGATCGATCAGGCGATTGCTCATAAAGCTGATGCTATTTTAGTGCATCATGGCTTTTTCTGGAAAAATGAAGCAGCGGTTGTCACTGGTATGAAGCGCCGTCGCCTGCAGGCTTTGCTCAAGCATGATATTAATCTCTATGCCTATCACTTACCTTTAGATGTTCATCCGGAATTAGGCAACAACGCTCAATTGGCTAAGCGACTGGGCATGACACTGACACGGGGTTTAGAACCCTGGGATCCTCGCAGCGTGGCGATGGTAGGCAAGTTGGCTGAACCCATTTCCGGAGAGGCTTTTGCTGCGCAGATCGAAGCCGTGTTACAGCGTAAGCCCTTACATATTTCGAATCAGCGAAAAATTCATAAAGTGGGTATTTGCACGGGGGGTGGCCAGTCGTATTTAGGTTTAGCTGCGGAGCAGGGACTTGATGCCTTTGTGAGCGGAGAGATCTCTGAAAATACGGTACACACTGCCAGAGAGATGCAGATTGATTATTTTGCAGCTGGGCACCATGCCACCGAACGTTATGGGGTTCAAGCCTTAGGAGAATGGCTCGCCGAGCAGCATCAGTTAGATGTTCGTTTTATCGATGTCGATAACCCTGTTTAAACAAGCTACATGGCTTAATTGCGCTGTAAATTTTAGTTGGTTTATTATAGTTCTACAGTGGCGATTATCTGATTTTCTGCTAAATTGTAAAAAAATATTGCGAATGATAATAGTTCGCAATATAATTTAGCTATTGATGGGGATGAGGATTAATTCATGTTTGTATGTTTATGTCATAGCATCACAGATAAGCAAATTAAGCAGGCGGTTGAACAAGGCTGCGAAAGTTTGAGCGACGTGCGTGAACAGCTCGGGGTTGCTTCCGAATGCGGTCGTTGTGCGCGTATGGCGAAACAGATCATCAACAAACAATTAGAAGTGACACCTAAATATTACCAAGTCGCTTAAATTCCCCGCGGGTAGTTATTTTTGTTTTAATTACCCCCTCCCTCTAAGTTTGAGCTAACGCTTCATCTTCTAAGCCGTTTTCATCATCGTTGTGATGGTTCTATCTAATACCAATCTGATTCATTATATGCTCAACTTATTGCGCAGAATAAAGCGGCTGATACTAGGCACGAAGTGCAGTAACGAGTGGCTCTAATCACTAGATACATCACGCAGCTAACGGTGATTTAGCTCAGCAAGAACGAACTAATCATCAGTTAGATTGGCACCATGTTTAAACCGCGTCGCAAACGTTTTTCGAGTCCGTCCATCAAGTCTCATCAATCAACTATCGCAAACTTAGTTTTGAATTTAATCACTGCTTATGGCCGACCTTATGGTCTAGAATTGTGAGACCTGTTGCAGCGGCACAATGACTCCAATATGATGGTAGCCTGATGATAAGAAGACAGTAATTAGGAGACGCACATATGTCGATGGCAGACCGCGACGGATTGATTTGGTTTGATGGTGAAATGGTACCTTGGCGCGAAGCGAAAGTTCACGTGTTAACCCATACCTTACATTATGGTTTAGGTGTGTTTGAAGGCGTGAGGGCTTATGCCACCGATGATCAGGGCGCGTGTATCTTTAAGTTGCAAGAACATACTGATCGTCTATTCCGTTCTGCGCACATCTTAAATATGAAGCTGCCTTATTCTAAACAAGACATAAATGAAGCGCAGCGGGCAGTGGTAAGAGAAAATAAACTTGCGCATGCCTATTTACGTCCAATGTGTTTCTATGGTTCGGAAGGGATGGGCTTACGGGCTGATAATTTAAGTACCCACGTGATCGTTGCTGCCTGGGAATGGCCAGCCTATATGTCACCAGAGTCTAAAGAATTGGGGATTAAGATCCGCACCTCGTCTTATACTCGCCATCACGTGAATATTGCAATGACGAAAGCCAAAGCCAATGGTAATTATATTAATTCGATGTTGGCTTTAAAAGAAGCCTTGGATTGTGGTTGTGAAGAGGCTTTGTTACTCGATCCAGAAGGTTACGTTGCAGAAGGCAGTGGTGAAAACTTCTTTATGGTGCGTGATGGTGTTATCTATACACCGGAGTTAACCTCTTGCTTAGATGGGATTACTCGCAAAACCGTCATTCAAATTGCGCAAAGCTATGGTTATCAAGTGATTGAAAAACGAATTACCCGCGATGAAGTGTATATCGCTGACGAAGCTTTCTTCACTGGAACTGCGGCTGAAGTATTACCAATTCGCGAATTGGATGGCCGTCAAATTGGTAATGGTCAACGTGGCCCAATTACCGAGCAGTTGCAATCGACCTATTTTGAAGCCGTGACTGGAAAACGTGCTAATTTACTCGATTGGTTAACACCAGTAGCTTAATGATTGAAATAATTGTGATTGAGGCATGCTAAATTTTTTGGCATGCCTGCCATTTTTATACACTCTTGAATCAATCAAAGGTAAGCAATCACCCCTTACAATGAATCATTCCTCCCAACATCAACTATCCTTCGGCTTAACGATTTGATCTTCTTCTCGATGGATCAATAAATCAAAGCCTTTATCGCGCCAGTATTGAATTAGATTAGGCTGTACGCCAAGAATGGCAAGCGCAATATGATGTTCCTGGCAATGCAGCTTTAGTTGTTGCCAAAAGTCTTTATTATCGTTGTTGATATTCAGTAAGATCCACATATCTAAGGATAATACCAAGATGTCGATCAGTTCGAATACGGTTACTTGATTCTTTAATTGAGCGATTAAGTTGGGCTGCCAAGCCAGTTGAAAGTGCTGTTGCTTTAAGCGGATTAATCTCGAAAGATGATCCATCGGTAAATCTGGACTAAAGACTAAAATTTGTTGAGGATAATGCGTTGCGAGGTGATTCAGGGAAGCGTGATTGCTTGTTAGCTGCTGTTTAAAATAAGGCCAATAGTTGGCATTGAATAGCGCTGGCTTGCTTGACGGTCTATCGGAGTCGGATGGTTGCTTGAGAATCGGCCAATCCCAATAACCAAATAATTGTTGATCATCAATATTTTTAATCAGGTAACAACGATGCTCGGCGACTTGTTCTTGCTGGTTGAGTTTATGGCGGTAACGTCGGAAAAATTGACGGCTCAGGTAAGCCACTTGTTGTTGGAATAAGCTTTGCTCGAAACAGGTGTAGAGATTTAAGCCATAATGTTTTGCTAGCAAAATAATGCTACTGCGTAGTCGAGAGTTGCTTTGAAAAACTAAAAATAAGCCGGGGCGATGTAGTACAGAAGCTAAGATTTCGATAACCTCAACCAAATTAGGGTCATTGTCATATACCACGACTAATACTAGATTGGCCTGCCGTAATTGATGTCTTAAATTCTCTTGTGGGGGCCACCAGCGGTGATTATTGGTAAATTGTAAGTGGGACAGTTGTTCTGCGAACGATGAGTCTGGCTCCGAACTATACCAGTAAAGTCGTTTATTATTGAGCCATCGTTGATATTGCCGATTAATTTTGTAACACCAGAAAGTGAATTGTTCTTCAAACTCAACTTGTTCAGCGCAATAGGTGAAATCCGCAATATCGAAGGCCATATCTGGCAGTTTGCCAACCAAAAATACCGACATTTGCGATTGCTCTTCTAGCAAGTTAGCTAACAGGCTTAACTGAGCACTATTGAGTTGGATGCAGTTAAATACAATGGCATCAAATTCGTTGGTTTGTTGAAGTTGCAGCTGTAGCTCTTCTAAGTGAGAGACTTGAATATGATCGATAGGATAATTGACTTGAAAAAGAGGCTGCTGAAACCACAATACTCGGAGTAGCTTTGAATTAGCGGGGAGAGTAGTTGGCGCTAATAATAGCGCCAGCTCCTCTTCATTTAAAGAAAATGAGTCCGCCGTCATTGTTAGTAATGAACCTTGACCGCTGCTGCAATTTGTTTGGCATGACTAACCGCTTGCTCGATGCTATCGGCGCGATTGAGCGCGACGCCCAAGCGGCGTTGGCCATTAATTTCGGGTTTAGAAAATAAGCGTACCTGGCTATTGGCTAAGTCTAAAGCTTCGCTTAATCCGCTAAACTTAATATCTTTGGATTGGCCTTCTCCCATGATCACCGCCGAAGCGCTGGCGCCAAATTGGTGGATTTGTTTGATCGGCAGGCCCAAGATGGCTTTGGCATGCAGGGCAAATTCAGATAAGTCTTGAGAAATTAAAGTCACCATTCCAGTATCATGTGGGCGAGGGGAAACCTCACTAAAGTAAACCTGGTCGCCTTTAATAAATAGTTCAACACCAAACAGACCATAGCCGCCTAATTCGCTAACAATCTTATGCGCTATTTCTTGAGATTTAGCCAGCGCTTGCTCAGACATTTGTTGTGGCTGCCAAGACTCGCGGTAATCACCATCTTGTTGGCGATGGCCAATAGGTGCGCAAAAATGAATGCCATCGATGGCACTTACCGTGAGTAAGGTGATTTCGTAGTCAAAATCAACAAAACCTTCAACGATAATTCGTCCTGCACCGGAACGGCCGCCTTGCTGCGAGTAATCCCAAGCCGCAGTGACATCATTACTATTACGAAGTGTCGACTGGCCTTTACCTGAAGAGCTCATTACCGGTTTTAATACACAAGGTAATCCTACCTTGGCGACCGCCTGTTGGCAGTCCTCCAAGCTATCGGCAAATTGATAAGCAGATGTTGGCAGCTGCAATGTTTCTGCGGCTAAGCGGCGGATCCCTTCGCGATTCATGGTTAATTGAGTCGCTCTTGCGGTGGGCGTTACAGCAAAACCTTGTTGCTCTAACTCAACGAGGGTTTGAGTCGCAATCGCTTCAATTTCTGGAACAATGTGTTGCGGTTGTTCTTTGATGATGATGGCTTTTAAGGCTTCGCCATCTAACATATCGATGACATAACTGCGATGAGCAAGGTGCATCGCTGGGGCATTTGCATAACGGTCAACGGCGATAATTTCAACGCCATAACGTTGTAGTTCAATGGCAACTTCTTTACCGAGTTCGCCCGCCCCAAGTAATAACACTTTCGTTCCAGAAACGCTAAGCGCAGTTCCTAACATTTAGATGCTCCTATGTTTTAGAGTAACCATGATGAGTCATGGTTTTTTCAGAATATTCTGCGAAATTCTGTAATTCTTGCTTAAAACTAAACCGATTGTCGTTATGTTCCCATAATTCAAAGCGCTCAACTTTGTCTAAGCTCAGATGATTTAAATTCAGTTGAGATAATAAAGTGAGAAGCGGAGAGAGAGAAGGGCTAAAAGCAACGTTTTCGATATAACAGCTCCAAGCGAGCAATTTATCGCCTTGATAAGCGAACATTGCGCTTTGGGTGTGGCTATAGGGAGCATAACTGGCTTTGGCAAAATCACTCGGCTTATGTGCATCGCTGAGCGCTAAGTGATGTAAAGGAGCAGTAATGCCAAGATCGTCTGGGCCAAATGATTCAGGGAGTAATTGCGGTAGGCGGTAGTTTTGCTGATTAAAGCGGATCTGCAAGTCTTTTGCATTTTCCAGTTCATTCATGAATTGGCGGCAATAACCGCAAGGGGCGGCATTAATTACCAGACTTTCTATCGAGCTGGCTTGATGGCTCAAAGCATTGAAAATAGCACTTTGTTCGCCATGTAGGCTGCCCGTTAATGGGCCATAAGCTAACTCATAGTTTGCGCCCAAAAACAGCTGTTGTTGTGTATCGATAGCAATCGCGCCAACGTTAAAATGAGATTTTGGTGTTACCGCGAAGCTTGCTGCTAAAGGAAGCATTCTTTCAGCAAGCTCGAGAACACTACAACTTAGTTGTTTGCATAAAGCCGCACTTTGAGCACTGTTTAGCATGTGAGGCACTTGTTCAGTGAATAAAACTCGTTGTAAGGCTTGTAGTAAGGCTGGATCTTGGAGCTTGTTAGGTGACATATAAGGTTCCTCGATATTGCTCGCGAGCGATAACAATCATTCGTGTATCAAGTCTTTGATTATAATTGTCGCAACGATCATTGACTTAACATTTCTGTCTATTTTCACCTTAACTCAACTACCGAGATACCAAGGTAACTAAAGATGTTGATCATTGATGATTTGGTTTTTCACGATTGAGCGTAAGGCATTGAGCAAAGTTAGTGAATGAGGATCGAGCTTTACAAGTTATGGATGGGAGACTGGAGTATTTCAAGTTGTTAGCGTTTTAGTACTTAAACTCAAAACCTAAGGAAAACTTACTATCGCCATAACCAGGAATATCGTGATTAGAAATAATGGTTTTTAGTGAGAGATATTCACTTAATGGGGCAACAAAACCTAGACCAACGGCAAACTCAGATTTGTCGGCTAAGTAGGCTAATTGGCGACGGCCCAAACCATGGTAGATGGAGTCTTTATGTAGCTGAGTATAGACTGAGTACTTAGGGTCGTAGATATGGCTAAATAATTCTAAACGAAATGAGTTAAAGGGCGTTTGAACCACTGGAATTGCAACCAGTTCGTATAAGTCAGATTCTGCAAAGTAACTATTGGTTAAGGTGGGAGAAAAATCAGTTTTTTGATAGGCCTGTTCGAATAGATGACCTAACAATGCAAATTGTTCTGCACTCAGCCTCAATAATGAAGAAGGGCGTATGGGTTGCTTATTTTCTGTGGCCTGACAAGTTGTAATACAACCAAACAACAAGCTAAGCGCCAAGGCAAATGCCTTGACTGTCGATGCTTCTAATTGCTGAGTTTGTTCCATCAATCGTCAGTAATTGTTGTGATCTAGTGAATCAATTATAGCGAAAGGTTTGGCTTAAGCTAGTTGTTTGCTCACATTTTAAAGTAATTGTATATAGTCATAGAGCCTTTTTAAGATCTGAGTCTTGTTCGGGTCATTTTGATGCTCAATTAATAAGTCCTCTAAGTTTGGTAATATTTGACTCATTTGTTCACTTAATACGATTTGTCGCTGAGCTTGCCATTGCTGAAGTTCGTCTTCGCTTAAGCACTCGGGGTAATTTCTTGCTTTAAAACGCAATAGCAAGCGATTTAAGCGAGGATCGGCAAATTGAAACCGTTCCTTGGAAATTAGATTGGGGTCACTATCGCGTAATACTTGCATTAAATTTTTGTCTGCGTTGCCAACAAATCCTCGGTATAAACTGGTATCAGGATTGTCATCCTCGGCGAATTCACTCTCTAGCGAAAATACTTGGTTCAATTTTTCTTGAATTAGCAATTTATTGTTAACTAATAGATCGAGGCTTTGGCGACATTGTGATCGATTTAAACCCAATTGTTCCGCTCGTTCAGGCGTTAAGGTACTGGCGGGGGCTAACACCGGACACTTATTGGTGTGGACCAGTTTGACCGGGATTGGTAGTTCATCTGCAGCTAAATTGGCACGGGCAGTATAAAGGCGTTGGTTAATTTGCTCAGCGTTGAGCGCGAGTAATACACTGGCGTCTTGGTTCAAATCCACCACAATCATTGCATTTTTATTAACCGGGTGCCAAGCGATAGGGAGGATCCAAGATGCGCAGCCTTGTGTGGCACCAAACATGCCGGAAATATGAACTAAGGGTTTGTTATTTAATAAATCAAATTTTTCTGCAACCACCTTTTTATTCCGCATATTAAGTAAATAGCTGAACAACTTAGGTTGTTTATCTTTGATCAGTTTAGCCATAGCAATGGTTGCATACACATCGGAAACAGCATCATGAGCATTGGCATGGCTTAAACCGTTGGCCGCAGTGAGTAATTCGAGTCGAAAACTCACGATACCGTTCGCGTCAGTGGGCCACTCGATACCATCGGGGCGTAGCGCATAACAAGCACGAACCATATCAATCAGATCCCAACGTGAATTACCATTTTTCCATTCGCGTTCATAGGGGTCGAGAAAGTTTCTAAATAAAGTGTAGCGGGTCACTTCATCGTCAAAGCGAATGCTGTTGTAACCTACGCCACAGGTTCCTGGTTGACTAAACTCTTGGTTAATTTTGTCGATGAATTCGCTCTCTATCATCCCTTTTTGTAATGCCTGCTGCGGGGTAATGCCAGTCACTAAGCAAGCGTGTGGTTGAGGAATGTAGTCATTTGCCGGTTGGCAAAATAATTCAATTGGTTCGCCAATCGGATTTAGCTCCAAATCGGTCCGAATTGCGGCAAATTGGCAGGGTCGATCTCGGCCCGGGTGAATTCCGAAAGTTTCATAGTCGTGAAATAAAAAAGTTTGTTGGTTCATTGGTCTATCGTCACGCTTTGTAGATGCTTCACTGTTTTAATAAAACTAACCTTACCATAAAACAGAGTGAACAAACTCGCTCTCAGGATTGAGTGTTTAGTTTGCATACAGTAAGTCACTTTTTTAATGCTGCTACTTTCATCATTTGAAGTAGCGGGTATTGCTCTAGATTCACAGACTCATTTTGAGGGCCTTTGTTGCAAGTTATTGACTGAGGAACCCATGAAGATGACCTCGAGACCACAAAATGGATTATATAAAGATAAACCGCTTCGAGAGTAACTAAACTATATTTAGAAATATATCAGCAATATAGTTAAGTTTGTTGGTTTTAGCTGTTGTGTTCACTGAGCTGTATGCTATTTCAAGGATGAGATATGACAATGTTGCAGTCGTTATTGACCCTACTGATTTTGTTAATTGTGGTCGGTTTCTTTTTAAATAAATTACGTACTAGTTCTATCGAAAATTTGAGTGCTCTTTTTAGTTCTCGTAAAAGTATATTGGTTATTTTAGTGGTGGTGGTGTCCGCCATTGGTGTGATTGCGGCGATCACCAGTATTGGATTGATGCAATTAAAACATCATCGCTTCGTACAAGTGGAAAATGTGGTGGAGTCGATACTCGATACCACTGATGCAGGCTTGGATGAATGGATGCAATCGTGGCAAGCGAAAGTTGATATCATTGCTCACGATCCAGCTTTTCAACATTTCTCATATGTGTTACTTGAAGCGGAGCATTCCAAACAAAGTTTAATCGAAAATCCTGCCTTGGCGGGCCTGCGTCAAACCGTTGCTAATTACCGTTCTATTTTTGATGATCTTGGTTTTGTCATTATTTCACAGCAGCGGATTAATATCGCATCGATGCATGATGATGAGATAGGCGAAATCAATGACATTACTCGCTATTATCCACATTTATTAACCCGAGCATTTGCAGGTGATACCGTGTTAATTCCACCGATCAGGCTGCAAGAGGGTGATCAAGAGCGATTTAAAGGGCCGCGGGGCAACAGCCATTCGACAATGTTTATTGTTGCACCCATTCGAAATGGCGATGGGCAAGTGGTGGCATTACTTAGTTTACGCTTGGATCCAGAGCAAGAGTTTAGCAGTCTGTTAGAGGGTGCGAGGGTTGGTGAAACGGGTGAAACTTATTTAGTGAGTCGCTCCGGATTTCTAGTCTCACCAAGTAAATTTGAGGCGCAGCTACGCGAACTAGGGCTATTAGAGACTGGTCAATCCTCAGTTTTAAATATTAAGTTAAAGGTTCCGAATGGTGGCTCAGTACAACAAGAGTGGACGGAGAGTGGTTATGGGGTCCTAAATAAGCAAACTGGAGGAAATTTCGTTCACTATCTTGATTATCGCGGTGTTGCGGTGGTAGGTGCTTGGCACTGGGATAGGGACATGGAGATCGGCATTGTTTCTGAGATCGATTATCAAGAAGTGATGCAAGGCTATTCTCATTTTCGCAACATTGTGTTGTTGCTACTTGCTGCAACTCTTACATTTAGTTTGTTTCTGTTTGTCTTAGTGTTTGGTTTAGTGAGAAAGCTTAATTTGCGGCTGAAGCGATCGAATATCGATTTGGAACAACAGGTGAAGCAACGAACTGCGGAGTTACAAGAGCGAGAACAAACCTTATGGGATCTATATGAAAATGCCCCTGTGGCCTATGCCTCGTTGTCAACGGAAGGCGTATTTTTAAAGCACAATCATAATTTTGCAGAATTGTTAGGTGTCGAACGCAGTTTTTTTGAACAGCACCGGTGGCAAGATTTTGCTGCTGACCCACAGCAACAGCAAAAGTCGCAACAGCTATTAGATGAGGTGATAGGTGGCCAGAGTCTGACGGATAGAAACTTGATGATTAAGGCACCAGATGGTCGTGAATTACATCTGAGCGTTAGTATGACACCGCGAAGAAAGGGGAGTAATCAAGTAGCGGAAGTGAAAGTGTCACTTACAGATGTCACCGAACGTTACTTAGCACGGCTTGCGTTAGCGGATAATGAAGAGCGGATCCGAACCATCGTCGACACGATTGCAGATGGTATTATTTTAATTGACCAGCGCGGGATCATCAGTAGTTTTAGTCCCGCAGCCGAGCATATTTTTGGCTATCGTGAGGCAGAAATTGTTGGTAAAAATGTTAATCTATTGATGCCAAATGATATTTCCGTCGACCATGATGCTTATTTGAGCCAATATCAGTCAACAAATGGTTCCTTTGTATTTAGCAATGAACGAGAAGTGTTTGGACTTCGTAAGGGCGGTGAACCGTTTCCTATGGAATTAACGGTTAAAGAGATCTATTTAAAGGGTAAGCGTCATTTTACAGGGGTGGTTCGAGATATCACTGCTCGCAAAAAAGCTCAGCAAGAATTGGCGGATAGTGAGCGGCAATTTAGAACGTTAACCAATAATCTGCAATGCGTGGTGTATCGTATGCAATTACTCGAGGATGGCGGAAAAGATTGGTTATACCTGAGTGAACGTATTGAAGAACAGACTGGCTACCCACATCAAGACTTTATCGGGAAACATCCAAAACGCAACTATCGAGACTTAATTCACCCGGAAGATAAAGCGCATGCCTTAGCATCGGTGAGTGAGGCTTATCGCCATGGCGGTCAAATATCCCAAGAATTTCGAATTATTGATGCGGCAGGTACTGTACGGCACGTATTACACAAAGCGGTGGTATCACATGACCAAGATAGCCAGCACAGCTATTCCGATGGGGTGATCTTCGATATTTCAGACCTTAAGCAGGTTGAGGCACAACTGCGTGAGAGTGAAGAGCGTTTAGATTCTGCTGCTTCTGGCGCAGGTTTGGGAATGTGGGATTATTACCCGCAAGAAGATCGGATCGAGGTGAATAATATCTATGAAAGCATGCTTGGTTATCAAGCCGGTGAACTTCGGGATGGCGTGGGTTTATGGGCCCGTTTGAAAAATGATACTCACACTTGGTTAAGTTTGATTCACCCGCATGATGTATTGAGTACCGAAGAAAAGTTAGCCGAACATTTAGCCGACAAAAGTGATTTTTTGCGTAACGAAATACGTCTTCGTTGTAAAAACGGCGAGTATCGGTGGATATTAAGTATTGGCCGTGTGTCTGAAGTCGACAGTGAAGGTCGGCCACTGCGGATTAGTGGTATTCATGTCGATATTGATGAAATCAAGCAATTAGAGGAGGCGCTGAATGATGCGAGAGCGCAGGCTGATGCGGCAAGTCAGGCGAAAAGTGACTTCTTAGCCAACATGTCACATGAAATTCGTACCCCTATGAACGCAATTATTGGGATGTCTTACCTCGCTTTGGAAACGCAACTCGACCCAAGACAGCGTAATTATATCGATAAGGTTCATCGCTCTGCGGAAGCCTTGTTGGGGATCATCAATGATATTTTAGATTTTTCGAAAATAGAGGCGGGAAAACTGGATATTGAGTCGGTGGGATTTCGCTTAGAAGACGTGTTAGATAATTTAGCTAATTTGGTGGGCTTAAAGGCCGAACAAAAAGGCTTAGAGTTACTGTTTGATATCGATCCCAATATACCAACGGCGCTGATTGGTGACTCCTTACGACTCACTCAAGTATTGGTTAACCTGTGTAACAATGCTATTAAATTTACCGAACAAGGCGTTGTGGTGTTGAAAATTGAGGGGGCTGAACTGACGGAAAATGCAATACGATTACACTTTGCGGTGACTGATACAGGGATTGGGATGTCGCCGGCACAACAAGAGAAGCTATTTAAACCTTTCTCTCAGGCCGACAGTTCGACCACTCGTAAGCATGGCGGAACTGGTTTGGGCTTGGCTATCTGTTTGAAATTAACAGAGCTTATGGGAGGGAAGATTGCGTTGAAGAGTGAGGTTGGTCAAGGGAGTAGTTTTTATTTTGAGTTACCAATGTTGACTCAAGATAATACACTGCTGGTCAATGCCACCACGCATGCCAGCCTATCGCATTTAACCGCCCTAGTTGTGGATGATAACCAAAGTGCTCGACAAATTAACGTACAAGTCTTGCAAAGTTTTGGCTTAAGCGTCCACTCGACCGCCGGGGGAAAAGATGCTTTGGCTTTACTGCAATCCTTTGCACCGGACGTAACGGTAGACATGGTGTTTATGGATTGGAAAATGCCGGATATGGACGGTGTGGAAACGGTTCGGCGCATCAGACAACAGGGATTGAATCCAGACGTGATCATGATTACTGCTTTTGGTCGAGAAGAGCTGAGTCAAGAGGCCAAAGGGGTACCTCTTGACGCAATATTAACCAAACCAGTTACGCCTTCTCATTTATTTGACACCATTATTCAGGTAAGAAAAATTGAAATATTTGAACAAACACGACGAGAAGTTAAGTTGCAGGGGGCTAATCAAGATATTGCCAACTTAGTCGGAGCCAATATATTGGTGGTTGAAGACAATGATATTAACCAAGAGTTAATTATTGAACTGCTCGAATCAAATCAAATTCATAGTCAGCTATGTTGTGATGGGGCAGAAGCCGTTGAATACCTCAGGACTCACCATGTGGATGGGGTGTTGATGGATTGCCAAATGCCGATTATGGATGGTTATACTGCAACCAAAGTTATCCGCCATCAATTAGCGCTTGCTGATTTACCAATTATTGCACTTACGGCTAACGCTTTGGCTGGCGATCGGCAAAAAGCCATCGATGCGGGGATGAATGATCACATTTCTAAACCGATTAATGTGAATAACTTGTTTGCGGTGCTGGCTAAATGGATCAATCTAGGGGAGCGTCCGCCGGAGACGCAAATACTCGAGCATCGCTTGGTACAGCATCATGTTGATATCCCCTTACCAGACATAGAAGGTATAGACACGGTTGTTGGCCTCGCGAATGCCAATGGTAGCCAACCCCTCTATTGCAAACTTCTTAGCAAGTTCTCTCAGCAGGATGTGATTGATAGCTTAGTATTGGCTAATCTAGAGGAGCGACTTCAGGATGCTGAACGGATCGCACATACCATAAAAGGGGTGAGTGCGACTTTGGGTATGGCGTCTTTATCACAATTGGCAATGTTAATCGAAGGTCAAGCTGAGAGTGGTTTTATTAACGCTATCGACATTGAACAGTTACAAGCCAAGATGGTTCCTTTGCAACAGAGCTTACGAGAATATTTTACAGATAATCCAGAGACGTCGAATGGGGTCGATGATGAGTATACTCCTGAGGTCTCAGATAAAGCCTTGAGTCTTTGCTTAGAAAAACTCGCGACTTTATTAGAAGATTTCGACAGCGAAAGTAATGAATACTTGGATAATCATCATGAAATATTATCTCGATTTCCTCCATTGGCTAAAGAATTACAACGGCTTATTGAAGAATATGACTACGAGGCTGCTGGGCAGATTGTATTAAGTATGCAACGTCAGTTAAACACCAATCCTGAATGATGAAGATGTCCAAGCAAGACTTGCGAAACAACTTGGGGTAGACTTTCACGATTTCATATTGAATTAGGGGAACGTTGTGACGCAAGAGTTGACTATTATTCGGCCTGATGATTGGCATTTACATTTGCGTGATGGAGCAATGTTATCAGTTGCCGCGAATGCAACCGCTAAACATTTTTCCCGAGCGATTGTGATGCCAAATTTAACTCCGCCAGTGACTCGAGTTGAAGATGCTCGAGCGTATTTGCAACGGATCAAACAGGTTCTTCCCCAGGAGAGCTCTTTTGAACCACTGATGACTCTCTATTTAACCGATGCGACAAGCCCACAATTGATTGAAGAGGCGGCAGCCAGTGGCATCATTAAAGCCTGTAAATTGTATCCAGCCAATGCCACGACAAACTCAGCTCATGGTGTGACCGACGTCGATGCCTTGCGCCCAGTGTTTGAAACAATGGCAAAGCATAATATTTTACTGCTGGTGCATGGGGAAGTGACACATGCCGATATCGATATTTTTGATCGTGAAGCAGTATTTATCGATAGCTATATGCGGAATTTGGTCAAGTCCCTACCGGAACTGAAAATTGTTTTTGAACATATCACGACTGCCGAAGCTGCGGAATTTGTCCTCAGCGCGCCAGATCATGTCGGGGCAACAATTACGCCTCAGCATTTAATGTATAACCGCAACCATCTTTTGGCGGGGGGCTTAAGACCTCATAACTATTGTTTACCAGTATTAAAGCGTCAAAACCACCAACAGGCTTTACAACAAGCGGTTGCCAGCGGAACGCCTAAGATTTTTTTGGGAACGGATTCAGCGCCACATTTACAAGGTGCAAAAGAAAGCGCCTGTGGTTGTGCCGGCTGTTATAGTGCGCCAGCTGCTATCGAGTTATATGCAGAAATATTTGAGCAACTGGGAATTTTGGACAAGTTGGAAGCCTTTGCTAGTTTTAATGGTCCTGATTTTTATGGATTACCCCGTAATAAAGAGACCATTACCCTAAGCAGGCAGGCTTGGCAGGTCCCATCACAGGTGATGGTCGAGGAACAAGCCTTGGTACCATTCTATGCTGGTGAAACTCTGCAATGGCAAGTCAGATAAAAAAAGCCCTTTGCTTAATAAAGCAAAGGGCCGCATAAATTGTATAATTACAAACACTGCAATAGGTAACTAAACGCGAAGACTGAATTAGCAAATCAGTCTCTTTAACATTACAGCGGGATCAAGTATTACACCATGCCCCAAATGGGTGAATTGAGTTAATATTGGCTTTTGTTTGGTGTTTTCATGAGGCTTGCGGGTCGCGAATCACAGAGAAAAAAAGCCCTCTGTTTAATATAAACAAAGGGCATGCATAAATTGTGTAGTAAACACAGCAATAGGTAACTAAACGCGATGACTGAATTAGCAAATCAGTCAGTTAAATCATATAGTGAGGCCATCTAGCTATCCATTCCCCAAATGGGTGAATTAAGTGGATATTCATAAGAATAGCGATGGCGCATAGGGAAAGGCGTATGTTTGCTGATTTCTGGCGATTTCACTGCGGCCAGAATATAAAAAAGCCCTTTGCCTAATATATAAGCAAAGGGCCTGCATAAAATGTGTAAAAATTACACCGCAATAAATAACTAAACGCGATAACTGAATAAACAAATCAGTTGTGTATAGGATATAGTTCAGTGCTTAGACTGACCATTCCCCAAATGGGTGAATGAAGTCAACATTGAGATTTTCTTGATGTATTTTGTTTTTCAACTGGTTGCTTTTTAGTCCAGCTGAGGGTCGATGATGAACAGAGTCATCATCATTTCGCTGCAGCTGGTGTTACTCGATGTGCTTGTTGCTATAAACAGGTGGCTTAGACTTGTTTTCTTAGCGATTGTTGTTAGCATTTGCGCCTCGTATGCAACCCTACGAGGTTTTATTCTTGCAGTCCGCTCTATCAAACTTGAAACAACAAATCAGCTTCGCTTTGGCAAAGGATCGTTATCGTCTTCAGCGGCAGCTGACTAAGTTAACATCCGACGATCTGGAACAAAAAAGTGCCGCTTTTGTTAAACTTGCTCAGGCTCTCGATCGCTCTTGTCAGTTAGCAAGTCGTCGACGAGCGACTATTCCTGTCATTCATTACCCTCCGCAGCTACCCGTCGTTGAGCAAAAACAAAAACTTTATGAAGCGATCCGTGATCATCAAGTGGTGATCATCGCTGGTGAAACGGGCTCGGGTAAAACAACCCAGATCCCAAAAATTTGTTTAGAGTTAGGCTTAGGGAGTCGTGGTTTCATCGGCCATACTCAGCCTCGGCGGTTGGCCGCCCGTAGTGTAGCCGCTCGTATTGCAGAAGAATTAGAGACTCCAGTAGGCGATTTGGTCGGTTATAAAATTCGTTTTAACGATCAAATTAAAGCGGATAGTTTAATTAAGCTGATGACTGACGGGATGTTGCTTGCCGAGATGCAACAGGACCGTTTTCTTTCTCAATACGAAGTTTTGATTATTGATGAGGCCCATGAACGTAGTCTGAATATTGATTTCATCCTCGGAGTGCTCAAGCAATTATTGCCCAAGCGACCTGATTTAAAAATTATTATCACTTCGGCAACCATTGATCCGCAACGATTTTCTAGGCATTTTAACGACGCTCCGGTGATTGAAGTCTCAGGCAGAACCTATCCGGTTGATACTCGATATCGCCCGCTTAACGAAGCAGAGCAAACCAAAGATGTCCTAGAAGGTATCGCCGATGCGGTTGACGAACTATATCGGGAAAAACCCGGTGACATATTAATTTTCATGAATGGCGAACGTGAAATTAGAGATGCGACAGATTACTTACAGAAGCGCCAGTTACGTGACACTGAAGTATTGCCTTTATATTCTCGTCTCTCTAATGCGGAGCAAAATCGCATTTTTGCAGCCCATCGTGGTCGTCGTATCGTGTTAGCCACGAACGTTGCCGAAACTAGTTTAACGGTGCCAGGGATCCGTTATGTTATCGACCCCGGTTCCGCCAGAATTAGTCGCTATAGCTATCGTTCTAAAGTTCAACGCTTGCCAATTGAAGCGATTTCTCAAGCGAGTGCCAATCAGCGTAAAGGACGTTGTGGGCGGGTGGCAGAAGGGATCTGTATTCGTTTATATAGTGAAGATGACTTTGCTGGTCGGCCGGAGTTTACCGATCCTGAAATTTTACGAACCAATTTAGCCTCGGTTATTTTGCAAATGCTTGGCTTAAGGCTTGGTAAGTTGGAAGACTTTCCATTTATTGATATGCCCGATCAGCGAAATATTAAAGATGGTTTGAACCTACTCGAGGAAATTGGGGCTTTACATCAGCAGCACGGGAAGCCAAGCCTTAGCGCTTTAGGGCGTGAGGTGATTAAGTTTCCCATCGATCCTCGCTTAGCGAGAATGATGGTGGCTGCGAAGAGTTTTGGCTGTGTTCAAGAAATGATGGTGATTTGTGCAGCCTTATCGATCCAAGATCCGCGAGAGCGACCTAGTGACCGTAAACAAGCGGCAGACCAACAACACGCACGCTTTGTTGATAAAGATTCCGATTTCTCGAGCTACTTATTACTATGGCGTTATTTACAAGAACAACAAAAGGCTTTATCAAGTAACCAATTTCGTAAACAATGTAAGCAAGAGTTTTTAGCTTACATGCGGATTCGCGAGTGGCAAGACTTAGTGTTTCAGCTTTCAACGGTGGTAAAAGAGTTAGGTTATCCACTGAGTCAAAATGAGGCGAATTACGATGCCATTCACCAGGCAGTGACCGCTGGTTTGCTCAGTCACTTTGGTTTTAAAGACAAAGAGCGAGAGTTTTTAGGCGCACGAAACGCACGCTTTGTGGTATTCCCGGGATCTAGTCAAGCGAAAAAGCCCCCTAAATGGGTGGTGGCTGCCGAGCTGGTGGAAACCTCTCGTTTGTTTGCGCGTGGCGTAGCAAAGATTCAGCCTAATTGGTTAGAAGCGCAGGCTGAACACCTGATTAAAAAGTCTTATAGTGAGCCGCACTGGTCGACCAAGCAACAAGCGGTGATGGCTTACGAAAGCGTGCGTTTGTATGGTGTAAGTTTAGTGAGCAAACGTCTGATTAATTATGGTCGAATTGATCCCGTTGTGGCCCGAGAAGTCTTTATTCGCTCCGCTTTAGTCGAGGGGCAGTGGTCAAGTAAACACAGCTTTTTTAAACAAAATCAGCGCTTACTCGAGGATGTCGAAGCCTTAGAGCAAAAGCAACGTCGCCGCGATGTGCGGGTGGATGATCAGGTGTTGTTTGATTTTTATGCCGCACGTTTAGCAGAAGATATTGTCTCTGCTTCTCACTTTAATCGCTGGTGGAAGCAAGCGCAGCGACAACAGCCAGACTTACTCAATTTTTCAAAACAAATGTTGTATCAACATGATGCGAGTCATGTGACTGAGCAGCAATATCCAGATAGCTGGCAGTTAGATGGCTTTGCGTTGGCCCTTAGTTATGTTTTTGAACCAAGTGAAGTAGACGATGGGGTGAGTGTCCATATTCCATTGGCATTATTAAACCAGATTGATTACTCACGTTTCGATTGGCAGATCCCAGCGTTTAGAGAAGCTTTAATTAGCGCTCTGATTAAATCTTTGCCTAAGCCTATACGACGTAATTTCGTACCAGTACCGAATTACGTTCAAGCCTTTATGCAAGCGGTCCCGCAGGCCGAAGGCGAGTTGTTACCAATATTGACCAAGCAATTACTCAGAATGACCGGCTGTAAGATCCCCGAGGATGCCTGGAATCTAGATGCTGTACCAGACCATCTTAAGGTCAACTTTAAGGTGGTGAATGATCAAGGTAAAGTCGTTTCTCAGGGGCGAAGTTATCAAGTATTGCAAACCAAACTTCAGGACGAAGTTGAGCAAACGCTTGCTGAAATTGCGCCTAGTGCGTTCGCCGAGCAAGCGAGTGTTAGTCAATGGAGCTTTGGTGAGTTGCCGACGATGATAGAAGAACAACGTCAAGGTTATCAAATAACCGCTTATCCGGCATTGGTGGATGAGGGGAAAACAGTGGCCCTTAAGTTGTTTGATAAAGCCGAAGAAGCGAGTTGGAGTCAGTCTCGTGGCTTAAGTAAGTTATTGCAACTGAATATTCCTTCACCGCTGAGTTATTTGCAGCAGCATCTGCCTAATAAAGCCAAACTTGGTTTGTACTTTAATCCTTTTGGTCGGGTTGATGTGTTATTGGATGACTGTTGTTTAGCGGTCATCGACAAATACTCGCGACTACAGCCGGTGGATAATCAAGCGGACTTTGTTGCCTTATGTGATACCGTACGGGCCGAGTTGGCAACTGAAACTTTAGCTGTAGTCGTACAGGTAGAGAAAATTTTAAGTTTGCATTACCAAATTAATAAGTCCTTGAAAGGTAAAGTCGGTTTTGATCGAGTGATGGCTCATGCTGATATTAAAGCGCAGCTTGCTAGATTGGTTTATAAAGGATTCGTGCGAGAGGTTGGCGTAGCGCGTTTAGCCGATTTACAGCGTTATTTAAAAGCAATTGAAAAGCGCTTGGAAAAATTAGCGATCGACGCGCATAAAGACCGTTTAGCCATGCAACAAATTGAAACGGCGGTTGAACGGGAACAAGTCTTAGCCTTACCCATATATAATGAACAGGGTCAAGAACTTCGCTGGATGATAGAAGAGCTGCGGGTATCGCTGTTTGCTCAGCAATTGGGCACTAAATATCCAATTTCCTTAAAAAGAGTGCTGAGTCATATGAGTGAGTTACAAAAAGGGAAATAACGATGGCATTACAACAATCAAAAGACCAGCCTCGCGTCGTAATTTATTATTGTAGTTTGTGTGGTTGGTTATTACGCGCCTCTTGGTTGAGTCAAGAGCTACTTACGACATTTTCACAAGAGTTGGCAGAAGTGGCTTTAAAACCAGCGAGTAAAGGACGTTTTCAAATTTACCTCGATGGAAAATTGATTTGGTGTCGAGTGGCTGATGAAGGTTTTCCGGAAGCTAAAATTCTAAAGCAACGAGTACGCGACCTGATCGCACCGGAAATGAATTTAGGACACAGTGACAAAAATAAAAAGGGCGCTGATTAGCGCCCTTGGTTCTTAGCAAGCTTTTTTGCTTAAGCAAAATTTGCTGAGGCAAACTCCCAGTTTACCAATGCCCAGAATGCATTGAGGTAATCAGGGCGAACGTTACGGTAATCGATGTAGTAAGCATGTTCCCATAAGTCACAGGTTAGCACTGGCGTAACCGTTTCGTCAGTCAGTGGTGTAGCTGCATTACTGGTATTTACGATCGCGAGACTGCCGTCAGCATTTTTGACTAACCAAGTCCAGCTGGAGCCAAAGTTGTTGACTGCGCTATCGGTAAATTTCGCTTTAAATTCTTCGAAAGAACCAAAACTTGCGTCAATGGCTGCTGCAAGTGCTCCACTTGGTTGACCGCCAGCATTTGGCGCCAAGCAGTTCCAGTAAAAGGTATGGTTCCAAACTTGCGCTGCGTTGTTAAATACGCCGCCAGTGGAATTTTTAACGATTTCTTCTAAACTTTTCTCAGCTAAATCAGTGCCTTCGATTAAACCATTTAGTTTTACCACATAGGTATTGTGGTGTTTACCGTAGTGGAAAGATAAGGTCTCAGCAGAGATGTGCGGTTCTAACGCGTCTTGTGCATAAGGTAGTTCAGGTAGTGTAAAAGCCATGTTTCTCTCTCCTTGTAATAATTGGCTGAAGCAACAGCACAATATTTTATATAGTAAAAACTTTACAAACTAGTTTAGCATTACAACAGTAGGCGGAAAAGCAAAAATATTAAAAAATATTGATCTAGCTCAAAGTGGTGAAATCAGAGATTTTTTTTGCTACGGTATAGTCATAGCACCTAGAATAGACTTAGTGTAAAAAATTAGAGAATTTTAAAATGGAAACTGTTGATAAAATTAAGCAGCAAATTGCTGAAAACCCGATCCTACTCTACATGAAAGGTTCTCCGAAGTTCCCTAGTTGTGGTTTCTCAGCGCAAACGGTTGAAGCTTTAATGCAATGTGGTGAACGTTTTGCCTATGTCGATATTTTGCAAAACCCTGACATTCGCGCTGAACTGCCTAACTATGCTGATTGGCCAACTTTCCCACAACTGTGGGTTGAAGGCGAATTAGTTGGCGGTTGTGACATCGTGATGGAGATGTTCCGCAGTGGCGAATTACACCCTTTAATTAAAGATACGGCGGCAAAACATCCTGCGCCAGAAAGTGAGGCTGAATAGACTAATATTCAGCTCTAATTGAAGGAATCAACCGCTCTTTATTCGAGTGGTTTTTTTTGTCTCATATCAAGTTGCTTAAAATTTTTCCATAAAAAGCTAAAATCAATGAGACATTTTGTGATCAAAAGCGTATAGTGCGCATCCTTTAAATAATCGTGGGCCAAATATGACAGAATCCAGCAGTACGAGTTTTGAGCAATTTGCTCTCCCTGAAACAATTTTAAAAGCAATTGCCGAGATTGGATTTGAGACGCCGTCTCCAATTCAGGAAAAAACCATTCCATTACTGCTGGAAGGACACGATGTACTTGGCTTAGCGCAGACCGGAACGGGTAAAACTGCAGCTTTTTCTTTGCCTTTAATCGCAAAGCTTGATCCACAATTAAATGTGCCGCAGATGTTGGTGTTAGCACCAACTCGCGAATTGGCGAATCAGGTTGCGGATGCAATTAAAGACTTTAGCCGTCATGTACCTGGTTTACGCGTACTTGCCATTTATGGCGGTGCCGATTATGGACAACAAATTAAAGAACTGCGTCGTGGCCCTCAAATTATTGTAGGAACACCAGGACGTACGATTGACCACTTAGAACGTGGTAAGTTGAAGTTAGATCAACTTAGAGCCTTAGTATTAGATGAAGCCGACGAAATGTTGCGTATGGGCTTTATTGATGATGTCGAACGCATCATGCGTGACATGCCAAAAGAACGCCAAACAGCGTTGTTTTCAGCAACCATGCCGCCAGCAATTAAAAATCTGACTAAGAACTACATGTCAGCTCCGAAAGAAGTAAAAATTGCCAACAAGACGCAAACAGTGTCTAACATTGACCAATACTATTGGAATGTTGCTGGTTTAAACAAAATAGAAGCTTTGGCTCGGATCCTTGAAGTGAATAGTGATGGTGCTGCGATTATCTTTTCGCGTACCAAAAGTTCGACCACTGAAATTGCTGAGCGCCTCGAAGCGAAGGGCTTTAGTGTTGCCGCTTTAAACGGTGACATGAACCAAACCATGCGTGAGCGCACCATCACCCGTTTAAAATCGGGTAAGTTGGATATTGTTGTCGCTACCGATGTTGCCGCTCGTGGTCTTGATGTAGAGCGTATTGGCCTCGTGGTTAACTTCGATATTCCTTATGATGCTGAGGCTTACGTTCACCGCATTGGCCGTACGGGTCGAGCAGGACGTAGTGGTAAAGCGATTATGTTTGTGGGTTATCGTGAGCAGCGTTTGTTGCGCAATATCGAGCGCACCACACGACAAAAGATTGAAGCGATGGAGTTGCCTACTCGTGAACAAATCGAAAAACAACGTATTGCGAGTTTTCAAGATAAATTAACCACCGCGGTTAAAAATACTAAGTTAGAAGATTATCAAGCCATTGCTAGCGAATTAGCGACAAACCTTGGTATGACTGAATTAGAATTAGCGACAGCCTTATTGTTCCAAAGTCAGTTAGCACGACCATTCAAGCTGCCAGCCGATCCTGAACCTCGTTCAGCTCGTTTCGCTGGTAACGATCGTGGTGATCGGTCTCGCGCTCCTCGTGGTGAGCGCAGTGCTCGCGGCGAAAGAGGCGAACGTCCTAGCCGCTCTGAAGCTGGCGCGACAAAACGTAAACGCCGTACCGCTGATGTTGAAATGAACACCTATCGAGTTGATGCTGGTCGTGAACATGGTGTACAAACCAAGCATATCGTAGGCGCGATTGCTAACGAAGCCAACATTAGCAGCGATTACATCGGTAGCGTGAAGTTATTTGATAGTTATTCAACGGTTGAATTACCGAGCGGTATGCCAGAGAAAACTTTTAATCATCTTAAGCGTAGCTTTGTTCGCCAACGTGCAATGCGTTTAGAGCTGATTGCTCAATAGCAATAATCGCTAAAATTAATAGGAAAAGGTGAACTTAGTTTCACCTTTTTTTATATACTCTCGGTACCATTGGTGCACTGCGAGTTAAGATGCGTTTTTTTCCCCTTCTTGTTATTTCTCTATTGTTGGTTTGTGGTTTATCGCAAGCCGAGACAAAGCCCTTACGGGGCGCAACACTTAGTTATATTGGACCAGTCAGTCAGGCGAATAGCCAACAGTTACTGGTGCCTGCCAGTACCTTAAAAATTGTAACGGCAACTGCTGCAATGAAAATTTTAGGCGCAGATTTTCGTTTTAATACTCAACTCAGTATCAAGTTGAGCGAGCAGGGCTTAGACCTTCACCTTCATATGAGTGGCGATCCTAGTTTAAGCAGCAAAGATCTGAATGCATTACTGACCAGAGCCTTCAGCCGTTATGGCAAAAAAATTCATTCAATCACCATCGACGATGGTGTCTTTAGTGGTCACAATCGCAGTCGTGGTCAGGTGTGGAACGATATTGGGATTTGTTTTGCTTCGCCAGTATCGGCACTGAATATTGATGGCAATTGTATTAATGGCAATTTGAAACCAGGTAAAATCGGGCAATTGAGTGATTTACATATTAGTGATCCGAGCTTGCTTAATATGGACAATCAAATTATGACGGTGGCGGCTGATACTGCAGATTGTGAACAACGTCTGGTGGTTAAAGATCATAATCACTACCAGCTTTCAGGCTGTATACCAAAAAATGCCAAAATGATGCCATTACGCTTTTCGATTACCGATGAGCATCGTTACTTTTCGTTGAAGCTAGGCCGAGTGCTGGCGCAACTGGGGGCGAAGTATAGCGGACAAATACAATATCGTTCTCGGTTAGCTCCGTTTCCAACAGTTTTTACACATCAGTCAGTACCGCTGATCGATTTACTGAAATTTATGTTGGTTGAGTCTGACAATTTGACCGCAGATAGTATTTTTAAAAGTCTAGCCGCAGCACAAGGACGTAAAGCGAGTTACGCAGTTGCGAGTAAAATTGTTTTGGCTCAATTGACTGCTTTGGGTTTGGATGTGAGTCAGGTCGTGATGCGTGATGGCTCGGGGTTGTCACGGGAGAACTTGATTAGTGCCGAGTTGTTATATCAGCTTTTGCAACGCTGGCAAACAGACCCGCAACTACAAGTTTTGCCTAGTATACTCGCCATCGCTGGAGAAAATGGCACGCTTAAATATCGCCGCAGTGTCACCAAATCTCCGTTAAAACATCATATTCACGCTAAAAGTGGTTATGTGACAGGCGTGATGAACCTAGTTGGATTTATTGAAAAACAAGGTCACCTAAGCCCGTTTGTATTTATGAGCAATGGGGTTGCTCTCAACGAACAACAGCGCCAAGCCGTGAAAGAGCGTCGTGTGGTGCATCCAATATTAGTTTATGAGAGAGATTGGTTGGAAAAGCAGTGGCAAGCTCTCAATTAGAAACATGCTTTGTATATGCATGAACATTCAGCGTTTAATACTCATTACTGAGTCTTTACTAGATTGTATATGGAGATAGCCCCCTGATTATTAGCATAAAGATTCATTTTTTCTGTAATTTACATGTGCTTTATGCTTAGATCTGCGGCCAATAACAAGAACGCAATTCGCATACACAATTATTAAGAGAAAATATGAGTAATAACACCTCAGTGAATAATCGCTGGTCGAGTAATTTTGCCTACGTTTTAGCGGCAACAGGGGCCGCAGTAGGGCTTGGTAATATCTGGAAGTTTCCCTATATCATGGGAGAGAACGGCGGCGGTGCTTTCGTACTCGTTTACCTTTTATGCATTATGTTCATCGGCATTCCGGTGATGATGGCAGAGGTTTACTTAGGTAAACAAGGGCGTTCTACACCAGCCAACGCGGTCGCGAAAGTAGCGCTTGAACATGGACGTTCTAAACATTGGGCATTTATTGGTGGCATGGGGGTATTGGCTGGGTTCTTGGTGTTAAGCTTTTACATTGTGATTGCTGGCTGGGCAGTGGCTTATGTATTTAAATCGTTATCAGGAGATATCTCGGCAGCTGCAGGTAATGCTGAGCAAGTTGGAGCAATGTTTGGTGCTTTAACTTCAGATCCTTTGCAACTCACCTTGTGGGCAAGCATTGTGATTGGGGCAACCATTCTGGTCTTAGCAAAGGGGGTCACTAAGGGTTTAGAACGGGTGGTCTATTTGTTGATGCCTGCGTTGTTTGTATTGTTGGCAATGATTATGGTTTATGCCGCAGTGACCGGTGATTTTGCTGCCGCAGTTAATTTTATGTTTAAACCTGATTTTTCTAAATTAACTGTTCATGGCGTGATGATAGCTCTCGGTCATGCTTTCTTCACCCTCAGCTTGTCATCTGGGATCATGATGATCTACGGTGCTTACTTGCCTGAAGGCACTTCGATAGCTAAAACTTCTATTTATATCGCGATTGCCGATACCGTGGTTGCGCTGATGGCTGGTTTAGCTATTTATCCTATTGTGTTTGCTCACGGTATTGAGCCGAGTGCTGGACCCGGTTTATTGTTCGTGTCATTACCGATTGCTTTTGGCTCCATGCCAATGGGATCGCTTGTCTCTGTGGTATTCTTTGTGATGGTGGTGGTCGCTGCATTTACTTCTGCAATCGCCTTGCTTGAATCGAGTGCTGCTTACTTGGTTGAGCGTCGCGGCTTACGTCGTAACGTTGCCGCCGTTATTGCTGGCTTTGCCGTTTGGCTACTCAGTTTGGGAACGATTGCTTCATTTAGTGGTTGGGAATTTGCACAGATAGATGCCGGGCCCATGGGAAGCAACTTTTTTGAGATCCTTGATTATCTAACGGCAAGCGTATTACTACCATTAGGCGGATTACTCATCACTATATTTGTCGGTTGGATGATGCAGGGGGAGCGTGTTAAACAGGGGATTGGTATGAAAAGCCGTAACTTTAGCTTGTTCATGAAGAGTGTTCGTTTTATTTCTCCAATTGCCATCGCACTGGTGTTTTTAAACGCCGTTGGTTTGCTGGCATTTTGATATACAACACTTGATAAGTCGGCTTAGGCCGACTTTTTGCTTTTTAGTCCCTTTAAAATCGTTAGCAGCAGTCGCCAATATCTCTTACAATACAACTCGGTCTGTTTATCTTTTACGATTGTAGTCACTCGATTGACACTTCTTTGCCCAAGTACTCATTGATGTCGCTTTTTTAGTTTAGATTCATCAGCATATTGTTTTAAAATGGTTTTTTTAAACCTGAGCGTTTATTACAATTTTACGACTGAAGATAAACCGACTTAAACACGTTTTAGTTTATTTTTGAATTTCTACTAAAAGGAAGAGTCATGGCAGAACTAGCAGCCCAACCCGTCGCTAAATATCGTGCAGATTATCAAGCACCTCAATATACCATCGAGCAGGTGGATTTAGAATTTGACCTCGAGCCTAATCATACTAAGGTGACAGCGGTATCCAAGGTGCTTCGGGTCGATGCCTCCGCCGAAGATTTAGTCTTAGATGGGGAAAAGCTGCAACTGCTGTCCATCAAGGTCAATCAGCAAGCACACACCGATTACCACGTTACTGACAGTCAATTAGTGCTGAGTAACTTGCCGACAAGTTTCGATTTAGAAATTGTGACTCAAATTAATCCGGTCGAAAACAAGGCCTTTGAAGGTTTGTATCAGTCAGGGAATGCTTTTTGTACTCAGTGTGAAGCCGAAGGATTTCGACGGATCACCTACTTCCTCGATCGGCCAGATGTTTTAGCGACCTATCACACCAAAATTATTGCTGACAAAGCAGCTTATCCGTATCTACTCGCTAATGGTAATAAGATAGAGCAGGGCGACCTCGACAATGGTAAACATTGGGTGCGCTGGCAAGACCCATTTCCCAAACCATGTTACTTGTTTGCATTAGTTGCGGGTGATTTTGATTTACTTGAAGACAGTTTTGTTACCCAATCGGGGCGGCGGATTGCGCTCGAGTTATTTGTCGATAAGGGTAATTTGGATCGAAGTGAACACGCGATGCAATCCCTGAAAGAGGCGATGAAGTGGGACGAGCAACGTTTTAACTTAGAATATGATCTCGACATTTATATGATTGTAGCTGTCGATTTCTTCAATATGGGCGCGATGGAAAATAAGGGCCTTAATGTCTTTAATTCAAAATATGTTCTAGCGAACAAACAGAGCGCCACCGATAGTGATTTCTTAGGCATAGAAGCGGTCATTGGTCACGAGTATTTTCATAACTGGACTGGTAACCGAATTACCTGTAGAGATTGGTTTCAACTCTCTTTAAAAGAAGGCTTGACGGTATTCCGAGATCAAGAATTCAGCTCTGATTTGGGCTCAAGGGCCGTCAATCGGATCAAAAATGTACGTATTTTACGTAGTCATCAGTTTGCCGAAGATGCGGGACCAATGGCCCACCCAATTCGCCCTGATAAGGTGATTGAAATGAATAATTTCTACACTTTAACAGTTTACGAAAAGGGCGCAGAAGTGATCCGCATGTTACACACCTTATTAGGTGAAGCGGCCTTTCAAGCTGGGATGAAAACTTATGTTGAGCGTCACGACGGACAAGCAGTCACCTGCGATGACTTTGTGAATGCGATGCAAGATGCCAGCGGCAAAGATCTTAGCCAATTTAAGTTATGGTACAGCCAATCGGGTACCCCTATTTTAAATGCCATTGGCAATTACGATAAACAAGCGCAGCAGTTTAATCTTAGTATTTCGCAACATACTGCGGCCACCGCAGATCAAACGCAAAAGCAGGCCTTACATATTCCGGTGTCTATCGAGTTATTAGCCAGTGATGGTCAAAGTTTAGCGCTTACTGCTCAAGGGCAAACGCTATCTTCAGTGCTTGAGTTAACATCGGCTGAGCAAAGCTGGGTATTTGATGGCATCACTAGCCAACCAACCGTGGTATTGCTGCAAGATTTATCTGCACCTGTAAAACTAGAAATGGATTATTCACTAACTGAATTGTTACTGATCATTAACCATGCGAGTAATACTTTTGCTCGTTGGGATGGCATGCAAAAGTTAGTCGCACGTTGGATGCAGCAAGCGGTTGGGCTGTTACAGCAAGGCCAAACGCTGAATGTTGCCGATGAAATTGTTGAAACCTTCCGACAATTACTCAATGATCGTCAGCTCGATAATGGTTTATTGGCTGAATTATTAACGATTAGTAGTGAAAACGAAATCGCCGATAGCTTTGCCGCGGTGGATGTCGATGCGATTGCTGAGTCGAGAGACTTCTTTATTTCTGTACTGGCCAATCGTTTAAGTGAAGAATTTGTATCCCTTGAGCGTTTATGTGCCGGATCTGAGCAGCAAACTCTGGCGCATTCTGATATCGCGTGGCGCTCTTTACGTGCCGCTTGCTTACAGTATGTGGCATATATTAAGCCAGAAGTGGTCTTGGCAGCCTATTTTGAGAGTTCATTAATGACCGATAAGCTGGCGGCAATGGCAGCGGCTAACAATGCCCAAATTGAGCAGCGGCAGCAGATGTTTGATGATTATGAGCAACACTGGCAACATGATGGTTTAGTCATGGATAAATGGTTTGCCTTACAGGCTAATTTTGCACAAGGAGATAGTCTCGCTCGGGTTAAAGCCCTCACCGAGCATCCGAGCTTTAGCATGGAAAATCCCAACCGTGTTCGCGCCTTAATTGGAAGTTTTGTAAATAATAACCTTCGAAAGTTTCACGCAAAAGATGGTTCTGGCTATTGTTATTTAACCGATGTTTTGTGTATCTTAAATCAACAAAACCCACAAGTGGCATCGCGTTTGATTACGCCTTTGATCCAAACGGTAAAACTTGATCAACCACGTAAAGACTTGATTATTGAGCAATTACAACGTTTAGCAGATTTGCCAGACTTGAGTAAAGATCTTTATGAAAAAGTCACCAATGGTTTACAACAACTCAGAGCTTAATCAGTATCGTTTGCAGTATGAAACAGTATTATTTTAATTTACATATTTCATATCTGGAGTTTGAGCGGGTCTACCGAGGTAGTGCCCGTTCGGTGATCGCTGTTGATGATAAAGGCACGCGGGTGCAAATTCCCGCGTTGCGTTTTTTGTCCTTTTTAAATGCTTCAGGCATTAGCGGTCGTTTTGTATTATCGACCGATAACCAAAATAAATTCATATCTCTTCAAAAAATCTAGTGAACAATGTTGTATATATGTAAAAACATGGTTTAATTGCCGCTGTAGTTGTTCGAGTTATTTTTCGATTAATTTTTAAACCCGACTACACTCAAATAAACAATAAGCTGTTGTTTTACACAATAATAATATTACTCTACTTAGAAAAGGAATGCGTTATGACAAGAGCGCAGCAACACGCCTCCGTATTACTTAAGAAAGTCTATCAAATTGTTAACCAGAAACTGGATGCAAGGGCGGCGCCCTTAGCTGAGCAGTTTTTAACTCGGCTGTTTTCTGGGCTAGGCAGTGACGACCTGGCCAATCGCAGTGACAGCGACTTATATGGGGTCGGAGTTGGCTTATGGAATACGCTAAATCTTACAAAAACTTGTGACCGACATATTAAAGTCTATAACCCTGAGTTAAGCCGTCACGGTTGGCAATCTACCCACACGATTATCGAAATTGTTGTACCAGATTCACCGTTTTTAGTTGATTCGGTTCGAATGGCCTTGGTTCGCAGTGGCATTAATACTCACTTATTATTGCATCAACCAATGCGTTTAGACCGCGATGAGAATAATCAAGTGACCGCTGTATATGACGTGCAGCATAGTGAGTTTGGCAATCAAACCATATTCATGATTGAAGTTGACCGCCAAAGCGACGAAACAGCCTTGCGTAAGTTGAGTAACGAACTGAGTAAGGTCTTGGACGAAGTCGCAGTGGTGGTTAATGATTGGCAGGTGATGCTGCAAAAGTTAATTGATGTCACCGCAGACTTGGCCAAAACTAAAGGGCCAATAGACAACTATTTACTAGCTCAGAGCTGTGCTTTTTTAGAGTGGATGTCTGATCACAACTTTACGCTGATGGGTTATCGTCACTACGCACTCAAAGAAGTGAAAGGGGACTTTCAGTTGATTCCCGATGACGAAGGCAGTTTAGGTCTCTACCGAGAATACGTGACGAGTCAGGTAGTCTCTTTATCGAGCTATACCGAGGCCGGTCGTGAACTGGCGACGAATCAGACGCCGTTGGTGTTGAACAAGAGTAATCATAAGTCGCGAGTGCATCGTCCCGCTTATATCGATCACGTTGGGATTAAAGTTTTTAATAAAGCGGGTCAGGTGATTGGAGAGCATCGTTTTGTCGGTTTATATGCTTCTTCTATCTATAATCGCAGTCCTCTAGAAATCCCCTTGATTAATCAAAAGCTTGCTCGAATTATGGTTAACTCGGCTCTACCCGAAGGGTCTCATGCATATAAGTCATTGCTGAATATTATGGAAACTTATCCCAGAGATGAGTTGATCCAGGCGAGTGAAGAGGAATTGTTGGATATTGGTTTAGGTGTCGAGCAAATTCAAGAGCGCGACTTAGTGAAGTTGTTTGTGCGAAAAGATTTATACGGGCGTTTCTACTCTTGCTTGGTTTATACCAGCAAAGACCGTTATAACACGGCTTTAAGGATAGATAGCCAAGAGATATTCAAGCAACACTTTAAATCCACGGAAGAAGTCGAATTTACAACCTATTACACCGAAGGCTCAATGGCGCGCACTCACTATCTAGTGAGAGTAGAAAATAGCAATCAGGAGTTTGATTTGAGCCAGTTACAAACCAACCTAATTGAAGCCGCTAGAACCTGGGAAGACCGTTTATCAGATTCTTTGGTATCTAATTTCGGTGAAGAGCGTGCGATTCAATTAAGCAGTAAATATCAAAGTGCTTTTCCTCGTTCATATAAAGAAGACGTGCTACCGGGTTCGGCTGTTGCCGATATCATGCAATTTGAAGAACTCAGTGATGAGAATCAATTGGGGATGTTGTTCTATCGGCCCCAAGAAGAGAATATTAATAACAATCATGTCCGCTTAAAATTATTTCATTTGAATGAACCGTTACATCTTTCTGATGTATTACCGATGTTAGAAAATATGGGCTTGCGGGTGATTGGTGAAACACCATATCGCTTAACCAGCAGCGATAATAAAGTATATTGGTTGTTGGACTTTTCGATGTTGTTTGTGGGCGAACAAGCTTTGGACATCGAAAAAAATCGTGATAATTTCCAACAAGCCTTTGCTGAAATTTGGTCTGGACAGCTTGAAAACGACGGTTTCAATCGCTTGGTTTTGGCTGCGCAAGTGTCCGGTAGAAATGTTGCCTTACTCAGAGCCTACGCGAAGTATATGCGTCAGATCGGCAGTAATTTTAACCAAAGCTATATTGAAGAAACCTTCGCAAGTTACCCGCAAATATCTACCTTATTAATGGATTTATTCCATCGTCGTTTTAATCCCAGTCTAAAGCGTTCTGAAAAGACCGAAGAAAAGATAGAAGCGAAGTTGATTAGTTTGTTGGATGGTGTCGAAAACCTAGATGATGACCGAATTATTCGTCGTTACTTAGAGATGATTAAAGCAACTTTACGGACCAATTTTTACCAGCTTACTGCAGACAAACAAGTTAAAGACTATATCTCCTTTAAAATTGACCCTCGGCAAATTTCGGATATGCCGCAGCCTGTGCCAATGTTCGAAGTTTTTGTTTATTCGCCGAGAGTCGAAGGGGTTCACCTACGGGGAGGTAAAGTTGCTCGAGGTGGATTGCGCTGGTCTGATCGACGTGAAGACTTTAGAACTGAGGTACTGGGTCTAGTCAAAGCTCAACAGGTGAAAAACACGGTGATCGTACCAGTCGGTGCTAAAGGTGGTTTTGTTTGTAAGCGTTTGCCTGCGCCGAGCGATCGAGATGCTTGGTTAACCGAAGGCAAACAGTGTTATCGCACCTTTATTCGCGGTTTATTGGATATTACCGATAATAATATTAAGGGAGAGATTATTGCGCCTCCCCAAGTGGTTCGACGTGACCCTGATGATCCTTATTTGGTGGTGGCCGCCGATAAAGGTACCGCAACTTTCTCTGACATTGCCAACCAAATTAGTCAGGAGTATCAATTCTGGATGGGGGATGCCTTCGCATCCGGTGGCAGTAACGGTTACGATCATAAAGGTATGGGGATTACTGCTCGAGGGGCTTGGGAGTCGGTAAAACGTCATTTCCGAGAAATTGGCGTGAATTGTCAAACCTCCGACTTTAGCTGTGTCGCAGTTGGGGATATGGCAGGTGATGTATTTGGGAATGGGATGTTGCTTTCGGAACATACCTGTTTAGTTGCTGCCTTCAACCATATGCATATCTTTATTGACCCCAATCCTGATGCAGCGCGTTCTTACCAAGAACGTAAACGGCTATTTGAATTACCGCGTTCCTCATGGCAAGACTACGACAACAGTTTAATCTCTGAAGGTGGAGGCATTTTCTTACGTAGTGCTAAGTCGATTAAGCTAAGCCCTGAAATTCAGCGTCTACTTGATACCAAACTAAGCAGTGTTACGCCAAATGCTTTGATTCAGTTGATCCTATGTGCATCTGTTGATTTATTTTGGAACGGTGGTATTGGGACTTATATCAAAGCCAGTTCCGAATCCAATACCGACGTTGGTGATCGCGCTAATGATTCGTTGCGGATCAATGGTAAGCAACTTCGCGCGAAAATTGTTGGTGAAGGGGGCAATCTTGGGATTACTCAGCTTGGCCGTATTGAAATTGCCGAGAATGGCGGTCGAATTAATACCGATTTCACCGATAATGTGGGTGGTGTAGATTGCTCCGATAATGAAGTGAATATTAAAATTTTGCTCAATGGCTTGGTGACAAATGGTGATCTTACAGAAAAACAACGTAACAAATTGTTAGTTGAAATGACCGAAGATGTGTCACTCATTGTATTAGAAAATGCCTATCGTCAGAGTCAATCGATCAGTGCGACGGAACAACTTGGTGAGAGTACCGTTAAAGAAGTTAGCCGCTTTATGCATATTTTAGAGCGGGAAGGGCGTTTAAACCGAAGTTTAGAGTTTTTGCCTAGCGATGAAGAGTTATTAGAGCGAGAGGCAAATGGTCAAGGGCTCACCAGACCCGAATTAGCGGTGTTGGTTGCATATGGCAAAATGGCCTTGAAAGAATGGTTTAATGTTTCCGAAGTAACCGAGGATCCCTATCTTAGTCAAACTTTGATTAAGTCTTTCCCTGCTTTATTGCAGCAACGTTATGTTGAACAGATGCATCAGCATCCACTTCGCCAAGAGATTGTGGCGACTCGTTTGGCGAACCAGGTGGTTGATGATGTTGGCTTTAACTTTGTCACTCGCCTGATTGAAGAAACGGGGTCGAGCGCCGCAGAAATTTGTACTTGTTATATGACTGCTTGTGAAGTCTTTGGCGCATGGGAGCTTTATGAGCAAATTGAAGCCTTGGATAATCGAGTGAATGCGCAACTTCAATTGAGCATGATTAACAGCTTGCGCAGGACTATACGTCGAGCCACGCGACGTTTCTTAACACTAAGAGATCGCTCCTTGACCATCGCAGAGCAAATAGAACGTTATCGCCCGAGTTATTTGCAACTAAATCAGCAGTTACTGGACGTACTTGCCAGCGATGAGGTGGACTTGGTAAATCAGCAAGCAGATAAGCTGCAGCAGCAACATGTGCCAGCAGAGTTAGCCAGTACCATGGCCAAGATGGATTCGATGTTTTCGATCTTAGACCTCACCGAGATTGCTGAACAAGGCGAGCAAGATATTGTTGCGGTGGCAAGACTGTACTTTAATCTTGGTGCAAATATCGGCTTACATTGGTTCCTAGAGCAAATTAATATCCAAGCGGTAGATAACCATTGGCAGGCCTTAGCGCGTTCTTCTTTTAGAGAAGATCTCGACTGGCAACAACGGCAGCTTACCATGAGTGCTCTAAAATGGGCGACTCAGATGGAAAGTGAAAATGCTTTGGATGATTGGTTAGCCGCTCACGAGAGCCTTTTGCTTCGCTGGAATCAGATGTTGGCCGACTTCAAAACCGGAAATATCCATGAATTTGCGAAATTTTCAGTATTATTAAGGGAATTGAATCTATTAAATTTAAATTGCTCGGTAAACTAGTATAAAATACTGCCCCCGAAGCCCTGCATCTTCGGGGGTCTTATACTAGGAGTCTAAATGTATTACCCACTCGCTCGTAAACTAATTTTTCAACTAAATCCTGAATCCGCTCATGATCTGACTATCGAGATGTTTAAGCGTACTGGCGGAACCTTACTTGACAGACTGTACCGCCAACAAGTTCCAGCCAACCCAGTAGAACTAATGGGACTTACGTTTCCTAATCCGGTCGGCTTAGCGGCTGGTTTAGATAAGAATGGCGAGTGTATTCAAGCTTTTGCTGCAATGGGCTTTGGTTTTATAGAAGTTGGAACGGTAACCCCTCGCGCTCAGTCAGGTAACGAAAAGCCTCGTATTTTTAGGGTATTAGAAGCCGAAGGTTTAATTAATCGAATGGGCTTTAATAATAAAGGGATCGATTATTTAATCAATCAGGTTGAGCAAAGCCAGTTCAAAGGGATCCTTGGGATCAATATTGGTAAAAACTTTGATACGCCTGTTGAAAATGGTAAAGACGATTATTTAATCGGTATGAATAAAGCCTTTGCCCATGCCTCTTATATCGCAGTTAATATTTCTAGTCCAAATACTCCCGGTTTAAGATCTTTACAATATGGTGAAGCGCTAGAAGATCTATTAAAGGATCTTACTGAGCGAAAAGATCAACTTAGCCAGCAATATAATAAACATGTACCACTGTTGATTAAAATAGCACCTGATTTATCAGAAGCGGAAATTGAACAAATTAGTGACAGTCTGATCCGTTATAAATTAGATGGGGTGATTGCAACCAATACCACCCTAGAGCGCTCAATGGTTGAGGGGATGAACCATGCTAGTGAGGCTGGAGGTTTAAGCGGGCGTCCTTTGCAATTAAAATCGACAGAAGTTATTCGTAAATTAGATCATTATTTAAAATCGGAGATCCCGATCATTGGTGTTGGCGGAATAGACTCAGGGATGGCTGCAAAAGAAAAAATGGAAGCGGGAGCCAAACTAGTTCAAATATATAGTGGATTTATTTATAAAGGTCCCGAATTAATTAAGCAGATTTCCAAAGTTATATAAAAAATTTTTAAATTTATTTGTTATTATTGAGTTCACGTAGTACATTTGTTTATTAAGTGAACTCACATGGATAGATCTGTCTTTTTAAAATGTTAATACAACCTAATAAACAATGGCACTGGATATTTGATACCAATAAAGGAGTAATGACTCTGGACTTGGGGCCTAATATGCTGTTTGTGTCTAAGTTGTGTAAAAAGCGTTGTGTTCTACATGCTCAAGAAGACAGTCCTTTCACGACCGAACAGACTCAGCTTTATTATCAATTTTTAGAGCAATTAGAAGAGGTTAATTGGTCTGAAGCGATTAAAGTTCAAATTTGTTTAAATGCTTTAGCCGCCGCGCAATTTCTTAAACCGTTGATGCCGCAAAGTTGGTTTTTCAAGAGTATCGGCACCGTTCAGCAAAGCGATTTGCAATTGGGTCAACTGGTGGTACTACAAAGTGATTCCGCGCATAGTCGCTGTGTGATTGTTGAGCGCAGTGAGCAAAGCTATACGGTGATGACCATTGAAGCAGGCTTGCAATTGGACCCGCGTAAAAGTTTAGGTCAATTTGAAGCCATTAAAGTGATGCACGATCGGGTCATGCCTCTCTCTCGTTTACTTCAACCATCTCGCGGTTTCGCCCAAACAGCTTAGGCCTGTAAAGCTTTCGCCTCAATTGCTTCATTTCGGGCATAAGCTTGGTTTCACATTCAAATATAGTTACCACAAACTGATTGATGGACAATTGAGCGTTCTGATTCAAATCAAGCTTGTCGGTTATCAGCGTCAGTTCGGTCTAATCAATTGACTGTTTTACGGACGAATAAGCCGTGTCTAGAAGCATTAATTATTTAAAGTTACTGTGGCTAATCTTCAACTAATTCAAGTAATTGCTGCTGCATCCGCCGACTAATCAAGGCTTGCGCCTGCTGATTGGGATGGATCCCATCGTTTTGCATCAATTCGCTTTGGGTCGCGATATCTTCAATAAAAAAAGGTAAGTAATTGATCTGTTGTTGTTCTGCCAGCGTTTTATATAAGCTTTCAAAGGCAGTGGTGTAACGTTTGCCATAGTTTGGCGGGATGCGGATTTGCATCACCGCCACTTGTATACCTTGCTGTTTGGCGAGTTGCACCATTGCTGTAAGATTATCGGTGATACTGTTAATCGCCTGGCCTTGTAGGCCATCATTACCACCAAGCTCAATAAGTAGCCAATCGACAGGATGTTCTGCCAATAAATCTGGTAATCTTCGTAAAGCACCGGCGCTGGTTTCACCGCTGATACTTGCATTAATTAAGTATAACGGCTTATTGTTGTCTCGATAGTGTTGTTCAGTGAGTGATACCCAGCCTTGCTCAAGAGTCATACCGTAGGCGGCACTTAAACTATCACCGAGGATTAACATCGATTTGGTATTTGCTCTAGCTTTGGTATTTATTGTCAAACAGAGTAAAACCAGCAATAAGCTGAATACGTAATACCCAGTTTTCCGAGTAACAATCATTATCGAGTACCTATTTATGTCAGTAGAATCACAGTCGTCTCCCTCTAAGATAATCATAAATGCAACTGGACTCAATCATCAGGTTGCCACTCCAAATGGGAGTTTGAGCTTATTAAAAGATATCAATGTGCAAATTAACCAAGGAGAATCACTTGCCATTGTGGGCGCATCTGGTTCAGGAAAAACTACCTTACTCAGTATTTTAGCTGGCTTGGATAGCGCCAGCCAGGGAGAGGTTGAATTATGCAGCGAAAAATTGTCGGCCTTAGATGAAGAGCAACGGGCACGTTTAAGACGCGATAAAGTGGGTTTTATTTTTCAACAGTTTTTATTAGTTCCAGCCTTAACTGCTCTGGAAAACGTTATGTTACCGGCAGAATTAAAAGGGATCACCAAGGCTAAGGAGTTGGCGGAACAGTGGCTAAATAAGGTGGGCTTAACCGAGCGCCATCATCATTATCCTAATCAACTGTCTGGTGGCGAGCAACAAAGGGTCGCAATTGCGAGAGCCTTTATTTGCCAGCCCGAGGTCTTGTTTGCGGATGAACCTTCCGCCAATTTAGATAGTGACAACGGAAAAAACATTGAAGACTTGTTATTTGCATTAAACCAACAATCGGGCGCGACCTTAGTTTTGGTGACCCATGAACGAGGTTTGGCGGAGCGTTGCTCAAGGCAAATAACCTTACAAGCTGGGCAAATGATTGACGGATAAGGAATCTTCGATGAATAAGCTGATTTGGCGTTTATTTCGTGCTGAACTGCGGCGTGGGGAACTGACGATTATTGCCGCTGCTATTGTGCTTGCGGTGAGCTCAGTATGGTTGTTCAGTAGTATTACTGATCGTTTAGAACAGGCCATTTTTTCTAAGAGCGGAGACTTTATTGCCGCCGACCGCTTGGTTCGTAGTGGACATCCCGTTGATCTTGATTTGGCGCAGCGAGCAAGCCGCTTACAATTAGATTACGCGGAGCAATTGCTCTTTCCATCGATGTTATATGCCAATGATAAGTTAGTTTTGGCGAGTGTGAAGGCGGTGTCGAATCACTATCCACTGAAGGGGGCGTTGCGAGTGAGTAAACAGCCGACTGGTAGTGGTGGTGCCTCGATAAAAGGCGTTCCGATAGGACAAGTGTATTTAGCCGAACGTTTGTTTTATCAGCTTGGCGTAAATATTGGCGATCAAATTGAGATAGGCGAGGCGACATTAAAGATCGCCGGGCGTATCGTGAATGAACCTGATGCGCCATTTAGCGTATTTATGACTGCGCCTCGGGTCATGATTAATATCGCCGATGTGCTTCAAACCGAGGTGGTTCAGCCTGGCAGTCGCTTATCTTACCGCTACATGTTCGCAGGAAGTAAATCTCGTTTAGCCGACTTAGAGCTGCAATTAAAGCCCTTGCTCGCGGATAATCAACGTTTCATTAACGTCAGTAGTGGTAGCTCTCCGCTAGCCAATGCCTTAACCAAGGCGCAGCAATTTTTATTGCTTGCGGGCTTAATTGGGGTTTTGTTGGCTTGCGTGGCGATTGCGGTCGCCAGCAGGCTGTACTGTCAACGTCATTACGATACGGTGGCGATGTTTAAAGTTGTTGGGGCAAGTAAAGTACAGATCAGACGCATTTACATTGGACATTTATCTAGCGTCGTTTTGTTATCAACATTGCTGGGATTGGGACTTGCCTCCATTTTGCAATGGCCTGTGGTCAATTATGTGGAAGCTAGTATTAACATTACCTTGCCAAGCGCAGGTTTGAAACCTTATCTGATGGCGGTGGGTAGTGGTTTGATTTGTGGCTTTGCCTTTACTTTGCCAACTCTCTTACAGTTATTTAATGTGGCACCAATGCGGGTGATCCGTCGTGACAGCGACGATGGTGTGGTGAAGCCGTTATGGGTCGGCCTATGGATGCTGCTGAGCGTGTTTGGCTTATTATGGTTGTATAGCGCATCTTTATCGCTCAGCCTTATTCTATTGGGCGTAGGTTTATTGGCGGTGTTGGTGCTGTTGTTAACCAGCCAGCTATTGCTGTGGCTACTTAAAAAACGTTCAAGCAATTTAGGTCACGTGAGCCTTAAAATTGCGGTCTCATCGCTTTATAAAAGAGCGAAACAGAATCGGGTTCAGTTGATTGGCTTTACCGTTGCCATCAAACTTGCTTTAGTGGTGTGGGTGATTCAACAGGATCTCATTAGCGAATGGCAGCAACAACTGCCGGCCGGGGCTCCTAACCATTTTGTTTACAATATTAGCCAACAGCAAAAACAGCCATTAATCGATCGTTTCGCGGCCGAGAATATTAATTTGGGCCCCTTGTTTCCGATGTTGCGTGGGCGCTTAGTGGCGATCAATGATGAGCTAGTGAGTCAGCAAGCCAATGGCGAATATTCAGATAAGGAATCGTCGCGTCGTCGTGGGGCTGGTCGGGAACTTAATTTAAGTAGCACTGCAGACTTACCCTATCGAAATCAAGTAATTGATGGCCAGTGGTTAAGCCCTCAAAGCCAGCAGCAAGCTTCGGTGGAGCAAGATTTTGCCGAGCGTTTAGCGATTAAACTCGGTGATACGCTGCGTTTTATGGTGGGGGCCAGTACCTTTGAAGTAAAGGTAAGCAGTATTCGCAGTGTTGATTGGAATACCATGCAACCAAATTTCTTTGTGCTATTGAGTCAAGATGTGATGGCCTCTTTTCCAAGTGGATATTTGAGCTCTTTTAATTTACCAGCCAATAAAAGTGCTTGGATGGCTGAAACTATGGCGAGTTTTCCTACCTTGGTATTAATTGATGTGAAGGCTCTGATTCAGCAGTTGAGCCAAGTGGTTGACCAAGTATCACTGGCGCTTCGATTGGTGTTGGTGGTGGTACTGTTAGCCAGTAGTTTAGTGCTATTTGCTCAAGTGCAGGGCTCGTTACAAGAACGCCGACTGCAAACGGTGATTCTACGCACTCTAGGTGCCAGCGGTAAAGTATTGAGAAATGCCGTGATTTACGAATTTGTTATCCTCGGTCTATTATCTGGCTTCATCGCCGCGTGCGCAGCTCAAGGGGTATTATTGTTACTACAAACTCAAGTGTTTGAGATCCGACCGATGTTGAACTGGAGCCTGTGGTTGATTGGCCCAGTGTTGGGAATGGTGGTGATTGCCAGTATGGGGGCGAGTTCAACCTTACGTTTACTGAAGCGAAACTCGGCTCAGTTGGTGAGAAGTTTGCGTTAAGCTTTTCTCGCTTTAGTGGTCTTTGTATTCACTTAAGTGGTGAGTCGCAGCCCAATCTAAGCTAATGTTGCTTCCGCTTTGTTAAAATCAATGGAAAGTGATTTCATTATGGTCTGCAATGGCTATATACTTATGAAAAAATGTAATAAGAGCTTAACTCGCGGGTATATTTGTGGTTAAGACAGTTTGGCGCTAGAGAATCTAACAAAATGAAATTGCAGCAATTACGCTATATCGCAGAAGTCGTTAATAATAACCTTAACGTATCTGCAACTGCCGAAAGTTTATATACCTCGCAACCGGGGATCAGTAAGCAGATCCGCTTGTTAGAAGACGAGTTAGGGGTACAAATCTTTAAACGTAGTGGCAAACATCTTAGCCAAGTCACCCCTGCTGGCCAAGAAATTATACGGATCAGCAATGAAATTATGGCGAAGGTGGAGAGCATTAAAGCTGTGGCTAGTCAGCATACTCATCCTGACCAAGGCTCATTAAACATTTCCACCACCCATACTCAAGCACGTTATGCCCTACCAGAAGTGATTCAAGGTTTTATTCATCGTTATCCCAATGTTTCGTTAAATATGCATCAAGGCACGCCCAATCAAATTAACGAAGCGGTTGCCAAGGGTAGTGCAGACTTTGCGATTGCGACCGAGGCCTTGCATATCTTTTCCGATTTGGTGATGTTGCCGTGTTATCACTGGAACCGGAGTATTCTCGTACCACCCGATCATGAGCTGGCGAAGAAACATCTGAATGGTGAAGTTGTGACCATTAATGATTTAGCTAAACATTCAATAGTCACCTATATTTTTGGTTTTACTGGACGCTCAGACCTTGACGACGCCTTTGGCCGTGCGGGTAAGGTACCCAAAATTGTCTTTACTGCCACCGACGCCGACGTGATTAAAACTTATGTGCGAATGGGCATTGGTGTCGGGGTATTGGCAACGATGGCGATTGATAAGCAACAAGATCAGGACTTAGTCGCGATTGATGCGAGTCACTTATTTAGAGCGAGTACCACTAAAATTTGTTTCCGAAAAGGAACCTTCCTACGGACCTATATGTATGATTTCATCGAACGCTTTGCTCCTCATTTGACTCGCGATTTAGTCGATAGGGCAGTACAAGCAAAATCATTCGATGAAGTTGAAGCTTTGTTCAACGAGATCCAATTACCAACCATTTAAGTGTTCAAAAAAGCAGTCGAAGTGACTGCTTTTATTGTTTCTGATTTGAACTCGCCAGTTAGCTGGCTGCTTTAACACTCGATAATGTTGACCGCTAAACCACCGCGCGATGTTTCTTTGTACTTACTCTTCATATCACGACCAGTTTCCCACATCGTTTTTATCGCTTTGTCTAGCGATACCTTGTGTTCTCCACTCCCGCGAAGCGCTAAACGTGCGGCATTAATCGCCTTCAATGCGCCCATCGCATTGCGTTCGATACAAGGAACTTGTACCAAACCACCGATGGGGTCACAGGTGAGTCCTAGATTATGTTCGATGCCGATCTCGGCTGCATTTTCAATTTGTTCGGGTTTGCCGCCAAATAGAGCCGTTAAGCCAGCTGCCGCCATTGAGCAGGCGACGCCCACCTCGCCCTGACATCCAACTTCGGCACCAGAAATTGAAGCGTTGGTTTTATATAAAGAGCCAATTGCGGTGGCGGTCAAAAAAAACTGATTTAGGGCATCTTGGTCTAAGGCTTGTACAAAATTGTGATAGTAATGTAATACGGCAGGAATGATCCCCGCGGCCCCATTGGTCGGGGCGGTAACCACGCGTCCACCTGCGGCATTTTCTTCGCTAACGGCAAGCGCATATAAATTGACCCAGTCCATAACATTGAGGGGGTCAGAGCTTAGGTTTTGTTGCGAATTGAGCTGACGCTTTAAGCAGGGTGCTCGTCGAGCTAGCTTGAGGCCGCCGGGTAAGATCCCCTCTTCTCCCATACCGCGAGCCACACAGGCTTGCATTGTTTGCCAAATTTGTTGGGTGTACGCGCTAATGCTACGCGTAGAACAATGTACTTGCTCATTGCAAGAAACCACCGCAGCGATGCTTTTACCGCTTTCTTTACAGCGTAATAGTAAGGAATCGGCACTGTCGTAAGGGTAGGGGTAGTTAGCCTCATGGGCTGCAACGGCTTCGCCATCTTCAATAATGTAACCTCCACCAATCGAGTAGTAGGTTGCCGAAATGGTTTTACCATTGTCGAGTGTGGCGGTAAAACGTAAGGCATTACTGTGCACAGGCAAGCTTTTACGTCGGTGAAAAACAATCGCGCCAACTTTTGGAAAGTTAATTATTTTAGAGTTTAATAAATTTAACTCTTGGCTTTGTTCTACCTCTTGTAACATTTGCTCAACGGCATCAATATCAATAGACTCGGGAGTTTCGCCTAATAGGCCAAGAATGACAGCCTTACCTGTGCCGTGGCCTTTCCCGGTGGCGCCTAACGAGCCAAATAGCTCGACTTGTAAGTGATTGATCCGCTGGAATTGCGGTTGTAAATTTTCAGCAAATAGTTTCGCCGCCTTCATGGGGCCTACGGTATGAGAGCTGGATGGACCAATACCAATGGAAAAAAGGTCAAATAAACTTACCATTTATGTTGTTACCTAAAAAATCGAATCGAATAAGTTATTAATTCTGTTGTGCTAAGTATATCTAGTTATCCGCAACAATGAGAGGCCAAATTATACAATATTTGCGCGGTTGCTCCCCAAATGACGTGCTTTTCGACTTCGATGAAATAAACCTGTTTCACGCGGCCTTTGCGATAAAAACGATAGCCCTGATAATTGCTTAAAGACAAAAAAGGCTGCAAGGGTAAAACAATCACTTGAGCCACTTCGTTGTCGTTGATCTTAAACGCAAGGTCTTGCTTGGCGGTCGCGATAAAGGGACTCACCGAGAAATTGCTGACAGTATTTAACTGCGGAAGTTGCCCTAGAATGGTAAATAACTTGGGGTTAATTCCTATTTCTTCTTCGGTTTCTCGCAATGCGGTGTGTTGTAAGTTGTGATCGGTGCTGTCGTATTTTCCGCCGGGAAAGCTGATCTCCGAGGGGTGATGCCGTAACTGAGCGCTGCGCTGAGTCAGTACCAGTTGCTCCGTTTGTCCTGGCTGGGCGATGATTGGCACCAAGACTGCCGCAGCTTGCTTTGTTGACTTGGCTGAGTTGGCGACAGCAGGATGCAATAGATAGCGTTGTAGGTAGTGGTGGGTATGCATAAATACAATTGGATCCTTGAGTCTCAGCCTTACTGTAAGGCTGGCAAAATACGACTGAGCTTATCGAAACATTCTTGGTATTCGGCATCGACCTCAGAGTCAACCACAATCCCGCCGCCAGCCCAACAATAGATCTGCTGTTGTTCACATACCAAAGTTCGGATCGTGATATTGGTATCCATATCGCCATTGGCGCTGATATAACCGATAGCTCCACAATAGGCGTTACGGCGGTTTGCTTCAAGTTCTTCAATAATCTGCATCGCCCGGATTTTAGGCGCGCCAGTGATTGATCCCCCAGGAAAACAGGCCGCTAGAAGTTGTTCGCTTGAGTACTGTTTGGCAAGTTCTGCGCGAATGGTACTCACCAGATGGTGCACCGCAGGGAACGATTCTATATTAAATAACTTGGGCACTGTCACACTACCAGACTTGGCGACTCGGCCAATGTCATTTCGCAATAGGTCGACAATCATCAAGTTCTCGGCTTGATCTTTTTCCGCGATGGCCAGTTCTTCGGCTAAAGTTCTATCTTTAGCCGGATCGCTACTGCGCGGGCGAGTGCCTTTAATTGGTTTGGTTTCGATCATTCCTTGTTTCAGGCGAATAAAACGTTCGGGCGATACACTCAGAATACAGCTGTCTTCGAGGCGTAAAAACGCCGAAAATGGTGCTTTGTTGGCTGCAATCAGTTTTTGATAAGCAGTGAGTTCACTACCTTGATAGCTGGCTTGAAAGCGTTGGGTTAAATTAATTTGGTAGCAGTCGCCACTGAGTAGGTATTGTTGCACCTGAGCAAAACGTTGCTGATACTGTGCCTGACTAAGGTTGCTCTGCCATTGGCTGGTTAAACTAAATGTTTGCTCAGGTGCCGCTTGCTGTTGTAATAACCATTGCTCGCGTTCTACCAGCTGCGCATAGGCGCTTAATTGATCATCATGATCAGCGTAGTGCACGAGAGTACTACGTTGTTGTTGGTGGTCATAGATCAAGGCCCAGTCATAAAATCCGACTGCCATATCCGGGCTACGCAGATCAGCTTGAAGACGTTGTGGTAGCGGCTCCAATTGGCGACCCAAATCGTATGACCAAAGTCCCAGAGCACCACCGCAAAATGGGAGCTCAAGTTGCTGATCCGTCGCCTTAGAAAATAATTGCAGCCGCAGTTTTTCTAATAAATCGAAGGGGGCTTGTTTGCTTTGGTAGTGTTGCTCGCCAAGTCTAACCGTGGATATTTCCGCTCGAGTACAAACCGTGGCGATGGGATCAGCCACTAAAATGTCGTAACGGCTATTCTCATGCTCACTGGATGCGGATTGCAAGAAGCAACACCACTGTTGGTTGGCGATCCGCTCGAATAGCGTTGCCGATTCTAAACAAAAAGATTTACTAACAATCATAGGGTTGGTTTTTACTGGCCATTAGCTAAAGGTATTATAAATACGTAGATAAATTGTAAAAATTTCGGACTAGGTTATAGCAGGCTTTATAGCGCAAGCGTATTATAGGCGGGAAGGATAACGATTATAACCCGAATAGCCAAGGACTGAGTTCACTCAATGTACCAAGGCAAAATAAGGACCTGTGGAGACTTTATGACCATCATCCGAAAACAAGACTTTATTGACAGTGTCGCTGAATCACTGCAATTCATTTCTTATTACCATCCCCTCGATTTTGTGAAAGCGATGGCTGCGGCTTACGAGAAAGAGCAAAGTACCGCGGCAAAAGATGCCATCGCACAAATTTTAATTAACTCACGAATGTGCGCCCAAGGTTTACGACCGATTTGTCAAGATACCGGCATTATTACAGCCTTTGTCAAAGTCGGTATGCAGGTTCAGTGGGACAGCGACCTTACCGTGCAGGAAATGGTCGACGAGGGCGTGCGACGAGCCTATACCAATCCCGATAATCCACTGCGCGCTTCTATTGTCGCCGACCCGAATGGGGCGAGGAAAAATACCAAAGATAATACGCCCGCGGTGGTTCACATCGATTTAGTCGCTGGTGATAAAGTGGAAATTATGGTCGCCGCGAAGGGCGGTGGTAGTGAAAACAAATCAAAAATGGCGATGCTTAACCCTTCTGACTCTGTGGCCGAGTGGGTACTTAAAACCTTGCCGACCATGGGAGCCGGTTGGTGTCCTCCCGGCATGGTTGGAATTGGCATCGGTGGCACCGCAGAGAAGGCTGCAGTGATGGCAAAAGAATCGCTGATGGATCCGGTAGATATTCAAGACCTACAGGAGCGTGGCGCAACTAACGCCGATGAAGAGCTGCGTTTAGAATTAATGGAAGGTATTAATAAGCTGGGAATTGGTGCGCAAGGCTTGGGGGGGTTAACCACGGTTTTAGATGTCAAAGTAAAATCTTGCCCAACTCATGCGGCATCCAAGCCGGTGGTTTTGATCCCCAACTGTGCGGCGACTCGGCATGCTCATTTTGTTTTGGATGGTAGTGGTCCAGCACTGCTAACGCCACCGAAGCTGGAAGACTGGCCAGAAATTACCTGGGATGTGGGTGACAATGTACGCCGTGTTGATGTAAACAGCATTACTAAAGAAGAAATAGCCAGTTGGAAAATGGGCGAAACGGTATTGCTTAATGGTAAGATTTTAACGGGTCGCGATGCCGCGCATAAGCGTATTAAAGAATACTTAGAGCAAGGTAAACCATTCCCCAATGGCGTCGATTTTAACGGTCGCTTTATTTACTACGTAGGGCCAGTTGATGCGGTACGCGACGAAGCTGTAGGCCCTGCAGGCCCAACTACCTCGACTCGGATGGATAAGTTTACCGACATGATGCTTGAAGAAACCGGTTTGTTGGGCATGATTGGTAAGGCAGAACGCGGCCAAGCAACCGTTGATTCTATCGCGAAGCACCAATCGGTTTACCTAATGGCAGTAGGTGGCGCCGCCTATTTGGTGTCTAAAGCGATTAAGCAAGCCAAAGTCGTCGCGTTTGAAGATTTAGGTATGGAAGCCATCTACGAGTTTGAAGTTGAAGATATGCCAGTCACGGTAGCGGTAGATAGTGATGGCAACTCAGCTCATCAACAAGGCCCTGCTATATGGAAGGCCAAGATTGAAGAGCTGGATGCAAAAATGAAAGCTTAATGAAAAAGCGGCTTAGGCCGCTTTTTTTTGTGCCATTTTATGCGTGAGGTAACGATCCAATGAAAGAGGACCTGCGCCCCATATTAAGTTGATCAGTAACATCAGTCCCCATAATTGGTGATCATAGAATCCGCCCGGCCACAGCACAGGATAAGACACGACCGCAATAATGTTGAATACGAACAGTTTTAAGGAAAATATACGGGTAAATAAACCCAAGACTAAAAAGATTGGCAAAATTAATTCTGCGGCGGTGCCCAAGTAAGCGGCTAACTCCCAAGGAATAATCGGAACCTGATATTCTTCTTCAAATAAGTAAAGAGTTGAATCCCATGAACTGATCTTAAGATAACCAGAACGAAAAAACACCGAAGCAACCCACAGTCGGGTGATGGTGAGTAACAGCGGGATCAGAAGTGATTGCATCGCCGTGACAGCTTTTAAATAGAGATTATAGATTGCCATGCTCTGGCCCTCCGGTGGCGTTTGCGTCGCTAAAGCTGGCAAACCTTTGTTGATGGATGGCATCACCCAATAAGGCTTCTAGTTCAAACAGACAATGTTCCGGTAATTGTTCTAAAGGCCGTTGCTGATGACAGTGGGCTAAGAACTCAAAACTAAGAGCCGATATTTGTTCTATGGCAACTTCAAAGTTGGCTTGTTTAGTGAGTAATAGATAGTCATTTTGTTGTAGCTCGATCGCCTCAACTTGCTCGGTCTGTACCATCTGATAAATATCAAAAATAGGATACTGGCTGGATAACAAGGTATATTGCGGGGCTAAGTGCAAAACCACAGACCCCAAGTTTTCAGGCGCAATGGTTTGCAGTTCAGCGATAGACAAAAAGGTGGAACTCAATGCTTGCCCGGCGGTTTGCTCAATCAGCCAATCGAGTTGAGCAACTGCTGGCAAATAGGGGAGCTCGGCTAACTCGGGTTGTTGTTGCAGAAATAAATCAAAACCTTGACCAAATAAATTCAAGTCGCCTTGATCGTGTCCTTTGGCCAAGATGAAACGCTTAGCCGATTGACAAAAATATTCTTCACCAACCAATTTTTGGATGGTTGGGTAGCTCGCAGAGAGGGCTTCGCTTAAACTCAACAAGTAGTTGTTTTGGTATATCTGCATCGATTCGTCGGCAGTCAACTGGCCTTGCTGAAGATGTTGATGGATGGCGTTTTCTTGATGGTTTAGTGCATTTGAAAACTGCTGTTGTAATTGTTTAAGCACAAGCCACCTCTGTCACTCGTTTATCAATTGCGCGCGCTCGATCCATTTCCTGGCACAGTACTTCTAGCGCAGGGAAGTCACTATCCCATTCGATGAGTACAGGAATCTGGTTTGTAAAGTTTTGCTGGAAGTATTGATATAAATCCCAAACGGGTTGATGGACGGCTTGGTTATGGCTATCAATCAGCACCGTTTTTCCATCAAATTGTTTTTCGGTGTAGCCCGCTAGATGGATCTCTTGTACGGCGTTAAGATTGAGGTGCTCGAGGTACTGCCGATAATCCCAGCCTAAGTTATAAGCACTCACATATACATTGTTAATATCAAGCAAAAGCCCACAGCCCGTTTGCGCCACGAGTTGGTTTAAAAATTCGGGTTCAGGGATATGGCTTTCTGCATAGGCCAAATATGCGGAAGGGTTTTCGATTAATAGCTGTCGTCCTAGAAAATCTTGGGCTTGATTCACGTGGTCAACAAATACTTTTAAGCATTCTTCAGTATAAGGTAGGGGTAGCAGGTCGTTGTAATAACGGCCATTTATACTGCTCCAGCTTAAATGTTCGGAAATTATGAAAGGTTGAATGTGATCAATTAAGGTTTTTAGTTTGCTTAAATGAGCAATACTCAATGCATCGCTAGAACCTAGTGATAGCCCAACGCCATGTACGCTAATAGGGGTGTGTTCAGCAATTTGAGTCAGCTGGTGATAGTCGTAGCTATGTGGATTGAAATAATTTTCGGCGTGAATTTCTAGCCAATCGATGTTGGGATGTTTGGCTAATAGCTGTGTCGCAAAGGCGGATCGTAAACCCAAGCCGTATTGTTTTTTAGTCATATTTATCGTCATCTTTACGGGGTGGGAAGGGACTGTCGAACCAAACTTGGTTCGACATCATCAACTTAGCTAGCTTCGGTGCTACCGCCAGCTAATTTGCCACAAAGACCCTTAGGTAAAACCACAAATGCATCTTTCTGGCTGTCAGATTTTGCAGTGCCAGCACAAGAGCTATTTTTAGTCGCGCAGTCATTTTGGCCTGCTTTGGCAACGCCGTAGCATTTTTCTTTATCGGCGGCGAATGCAGGGCTTGCACCTAAAGTTCCTAAAGCGATTAAACCTGAAACAGCAGTGGCGATGGCGAGGTTAGATTTTTTCATAGTTGATTCCTAATGTAGTGATCTTTAAATGTTGGTTTGCTTATTCAATGTTATTTATTAGCTAGCTTGGGTACTGCCGCCGGCCAATTTGCCGCAGAGACCTTTGGGTAAAACCACAAATGCATCTTTCTGGCTGTCAGATTTTGCAGTGCCAGCACAAGAGCTGTTTTTAGTGGCACAATCATTTTGACCCGCTTTGGCAACGCCGTAGCATTTTTCTTTATCTGCTGCGAATGCAGGGCTTGCACCCAAAGTTCCTAAAGCGATTAAACCTGATACGGCAGTAGCGACGGCGAGGTTAGATTTCTTCATGGTTGTTCCCTTATTCATTTAGTCTGGTGTTTGTTACAACTTGCTTACTTCGTTGTAACTAATGAAACCGAGTTTATTAAAAAAAGATTTCACGATGCATGAAAAAAATATTAATTATTTAATGATAATGGCTGTTTTAGTTCGGTTGGTTTTTACAATAAATGTATATTTAACAGATGCTTGCTGGTATTAATTGGAAATTAGATTATATTTTGTGAAGTCGAGTCAATTGTGTATTAAGTAGCCAGAATGTTAGCTGGAAGTGAAACGAAGCATAGGAAAAAACAGGGGGCTCTCGATATTTTGAGGCGAGTTGACAGCGGGTATTGGGCAACAATGCTTGTGGAACCGCCATTCATAGTGAATCATGTAAGTACTCAATAAATAGAGGCGAACGATATGAAACTGGCAATTTGCTGGAGTGTAGGGGTTTTATTGTTAGGCGCTTGTAGTCCGCAGGTGCCGCTAAACCAACCGCAACGCAGTGCTCAGCAACAGCGCGACACGATAGTGGTGAGCGCCGACACGGGTTTTGCTTTAATAGCCCAACAAACCGTATGTGACCATCCAATGTTGGCCGAAGCGCTGCGTAATCCACAATTGTCGGATTTAGCAGCCTATGATCTGATGCACCACGCACTTACCAATGCATTGCTCGAGCGCGGGCTTGCTTATCAAAGTAAGGCGAGCGAAAGTTGTGACTATTGGTTGGCCTTTGCTATTCCTAGCAGCCAGCAACTTAGTGACCTGCAACTGATGAGTTTATTTGGGGTGTCTCCCGGTTTAGCCGATGATGGCAATCAAGATTTTCAGCGAGCAACTCTATACCTCAGTTTATATCAGCCTGGTTCAGGTCGCCCCAGTTGGCAGTTAAGTATGCAAGCCTTTGCTGCGGTGGAAATCGATCAACAGGGACGTAGAAAGCTGAAGCTTAAGCCTGAGGGTGTTGATTATGTGATAAACCGTATCTTTGCGCATTTGAAAGTCGACGTTATTCGGCCTTAAGTTTTCGAAGGCAAAAAAAAGCCCAGCTACAGGGATGCTGGGCGTTCAATTTAAGTGTTTAATTGCAGTGGCATAGATTAAGACCCGCCGTTTTCTAGAAAGTTTCAAATTTTTTTATTTTCTATATAAAAAAGTCGACGACAGTTCTCGTTTTTTGTTCTCTTCACCAAATATCCATGCCATAAACATTGACATCGCGGGGTCTTAAACGTAGTTTTTAAACAGTTGTTTAATTTTAAAAGGTGTGATGGTGAGACAAGGAACAAAAAGTAAGATCCTCGATGCAGCAGAGCGTTTATTTGCAGAACGCGGTTTTGCCGATACCTCATTGAGACTAATTACTTCGGAGGCAGAAGTGAACCTTGCTTCGGTGAACTATCATTTTGGTTCAAAAAAAGAGCTGATCCAAGCAGTGTTGATGCGCTATTTAGAGCAGTTTATGCCGTTAGTTGACGAGGCGATGCTCGTACATACGCAGAGCAAGCACGCGCCCAGTCTGGAGCAGGTGTTCAATTCATTTATTGAACCCTTGCTGGCGATGAATCAAATTAAAAGGCACGGCACTGCAATGTTGTTGTTACTGCTAGGTCGAGGTTATACCGATAGCCAAGGTCATCTACGAAAATTTATTACTCACCATTTCGGAGAAGTATTAAGTCGTTTCCAGCAAGCGGTGAAGCGTGCTTATCCGGAGTTATCTGACAGTGATATCTTTTGGCGTTTACACTTTACCCTCGGTACGGTGGTATTCACCATGGCATCAAGCGCGGCCTTAAAAGATATCGCCAGCGTCGACTTTAACGAACAAATTAATACCGAAGGACTGATCCGTAAGGTGATTCCTTATCTGGCCGCCGGGGTCGGTGCGCCAAATAACCCATAATAACGATAGGCTAGTGAGCCAAAAATACGACGTGAAATAAAGGATACAGCCATGACAATTATACTAATGTTGCTGACCGCTATCGTGGTGCTGTTAAGTATTACCGAGACACGGATCAAGCTGGTTTCGCGACCAGCCTTTAAGATGTTTAAAAAGATTTTGCCCCCCCTGTCGCAAACTGAAAAAGAAGCCATGGAAGCGGGGTCGGTATGGTGGGACGGCGAACTATTTGGAGGAAAACCCGACTGGAGTAAATTGCATCAATATCCTAAAGCGCGTTTAAGTGAAGCCGAACAAGCCTTTATGGATAATCAGGTTGCAAGCTTACTCAAGCTACTAGATGACTTCGAGATTGTGCAAAACCAACGCGATTTGCCCAAACCGGTATGGGATTACTTAAAAGCCGAAGGTTTTTTTGCATTAATTATCCCTAAAAGTTATGGCGGACGAGAGTTTTCGGCAATTGCTAATTCAACCATTGTTAGCACCATTGCCACTCGCAGTTTATCGGCTGCGGTAACGGTGATGGTGCCTAACTCTTTAGGCCCAGGTGAGCTGTTACTGCACTATGGCACCCAGCAACAGAAAGATCATTGGTTACCCGGCTTAGCCGATGGCACTCATGTGCCTTGTTTTGCCTTAACTGGCCCAGAAGCAGGCTCTGATGCAGGAGCGATACCCGATAAAGGGATTATATGTAAGGGGGAGTTTAACGGTGAAGAGGTTGTGGGGATCCGCTTAAATTGGAATAAGCGCTACATTACGCTGGCACCTGTTGCTACGGTTCTTGGCTTAGCCTTTAAACTGTATGATCCCGAACATCTGCTCGGTGAGCAGCAAGAGCTGGGTATTACCTGTGCGCTGATCCCAACCGACCATCCCGGTGTGCGTACCGGCGATCGCCATTTTCCGTTAGGTTTAGCCTTTATGAATGGCCCAACTTTTGGTGATGATGTATTCATTCCCTTAGATTGGATTATTGGTGGCTCTGATTACGCCGGTAAAGGCTGGCGAATGCTGGTTGAATGTTTATCGGCCGGTCGCGGTATTTCGCTTCCAGCCTTGGGTACGGCAGTGGGCCATATGAGTTCACGAACTACCAGCGCTTATGCCTATGTTCGTAAGCAATTTGGTTTATCGATTGGGCGTTTTGAAGGCGTTGAAGAGGCCTTGGCTCGGATTGGCGGCATGACCTATCAATTAGAGGCTGCCCGTCGTCTTACCGCAGGCGCTTTAGATTTAGATCAAAGCCCTGCCATTGTCACCGCGATTGCTAAGTACCATATGACCGAAATGGCGCGTACCGTGTTAGATGATGCCATGGATATTCATTCGGGACGGGGGATCCAACTGGGTGAAATGAACTACTTAGGCCATGCATATAACGGGATCCCAGTTGCGATCACGGTGGAAGGTGCCAACATTCTCACCCGTAACTTAATGATCTTTGGTCAGGGCGCTACACGCTGTCATCCATATGTTCTCAAAGAATTGCAGGCGGCTGCTAATCCAGACGAAGCCGCAGGACTCGCCGAATTCGATGGCCTGTTAATCAAACATATCGCTTTTGGCGCAGGCAACTTTGTGGGTAGCTTATTCCAAGGCTTAACCGGTGCTTATTTTAATTCAAGCCCGGTTTCGGGAGAAACCGCTGTTTATTATCGCCAATTAACCCGGATGAGCCGAGGATTAGCTTTGTGTGCCGATATGTCGATGTTGATTCTAGGTGGAGAATTAAAACGTAAAGAACGGATCTCTGCGCGCTTAGGTGATGTGCTGAGTCATCTTTACTTAGCGTCAGCCACCTTAAAACATTATGAAGATCAAGGGCGTCCGGCAGAAGATCTACCGTTTGTGAAGTGGGCGATAGAACGTAATCTTTACGAAATTGGTATAGCTTTTGAAGGTTTCTTTCAAAACTTCTCGAGTCGGGTGGTGGCACGAGTATTAAAATCGGTGGTGTTCCCATATGGCAATCGCTTTAAGCTCGCGGACGATGCAATTGGCCATAAAATTTGTGAAACCATGATGACACCAGGCTCCGCTCGCGAGCGCTTAAGTCAGTTATGTGTGACCGATGGCAGTAAAGGAGATGCGGTTGCAATTATTGAGCAGGCATTTTTGGCGATGTATAAAGTGAGACCACTCGAGCGGAAGATTGCCAAAGCTCAGAAAGCGGGTCAATTACCACGTAAGGTTGAACTTGCAGAAATCGTTGCTGCTGCTCAGGCGCAGGATATCTTAAGTGAGACCGAAGCCGCTGAGTTACTCAAAGCAGATGCTTTACGTTCCAAGGCGATTCAGGTTGACCACTTCGAACCTGGCGTATTAGAAGAGAAAAACGCGCCAATTAGCGCTGTGCATGTTGCCTAATTCATTTGGCGACTACAAATAAAAAAGGATGCCATTGCATCCTTTTTTTGTATTCACAAAGATAGAATCACGAACTGTGGTAACAGTTCAGGGAACATCTAATGGTAAGCCTGCTAAAAGTTAGTATAAAGACTAGCGCTTAGCAGGCTGCGTTTGATTATTCGATACCTTTATCGGTTCTAGAGTCTTTTAAGCTTTGTTTCACTTTACGCAGATTCTCTCTGAATCGTTCACCACGACGCAGTGTAAAGCCTGTTGCGAGTACGTCGATAAGCGCCATTTGCGCAATACGTGATGCCATTGGCATATAAACGTCAGTATCTTCCGGAACATCCATCGACAACACCAAATTACATTCTTTGGCGAGTGGGGAGTCTTTAGTGGTGATGCCAATAACCATCGAATCATTTTGTTGGGCAAGTATTGCAATATCGATCATCGCTTTGGTGCGACCAGTATGTGAAATTAAAATAATCACATCTTCTTCGGTGGCCACAATACAGCTCATGCGCATCATCACAACATCATCAAAGTAGCTTACTGGCACGTTGAAGCGGAAAAACTTATTTAATGCATCTTGGGCAACCGAGGCTGAAGCGCCTAAACCAAAGAATGAAATCTTCTTCGCCTGAGTGAGTAAATCGACAGCACGATTCACCGCCACCGGATCTAAGCTATTTTTTGCCGCTTCTAAACTGGCCATCGAAGATTCGAATATTTTGGCAGTGTAGGCTTCTGGTCCGTCTTCCTCATCTACATGGCGGTTCACATAAGGTGTACCGTTAGCCAAGCTTTGCGCTAAATGTAGTTTAAAGTCGGGAAATCCCTTAGTATCTAAGCGACGACAAAAGCGGTTAACGGTCGGTTCGCTTACATCAGCTAATTTAGCCAATGCGGCAATACTTGAATGGATTGCCGTTTGAGGAGAGGCAATAATAACTTCAGCAACCTTTCGTTCGGACTTACTAAAGTTCTCTAAATTTTTTGTTATTTTTTCAAGCGTATTCATAATACTCGTTATATTAAGCGCATTTGTTAAGGTTAAATTGTCAAATGTAATAATTTTTCAACATATAGATATGTAATACAATTACATAGACCGCTGGCTGAAACAAGATAAATTAGCATGAATGATAGACCAGACAACGTTTTCATAGTATGAGCTAGGTCTAATATTTTTGAAATCAATCTAAATATTAGTAATTTACTAACGAAATTCCAGTACAAAAGCGCTAAAATCCACAGATAATTAAGAACAACAGCTATTTAATGATAGTTTGTTAGAGTTATTTAATGATATTTTTGTTTTTATTTTTTAATTTGTTATCGAGGAAAACATAATGGCCGGTTTTGGGTTGATCGCTGATGTAGGTGGCACAAATATTCGTTTGGCGTTAGTCGAGTTAAAGACTGGCGAAATAGGTCGTTTACAGAAGTACCTGTGTGGTGACTTCCCCAGCATTGCTGATGTTATGTCGTTGTACTTGAGCGAACAACAAGAAACGGTCACCCAAGCCTGTATCGCCATTGCTTGCCCAACCGATCAAGACTGGATTGCGATGACCAATCATAGCTGGGCATTTTCTCGCAAGGCGGTTCAAGAGCAACTGGGCTTTGAAAACTTTTATGTGATCAACGATTACACCGGCATTGCCATGTCGATCCCAACCTTGAGCGATAGCCAGAAAATACAAATTGGTGGTGAACCCGCCAAATCTGGAGAGCCTATCGCGGTATACGGCCCCGGCACTGGTTTAGGCGTGGCGCATTTAATTCATCACGACAGCGAATATGTGTGCATTCCGGGTGAGGGAGGGCATGTTGAATTTGCACCCAATGATGCACTTGAAGCACATGTTTTGAGCTTCCTACAACAGCGTTATGATCACGTTTCAGCAGAACGCTTGTTATCGGGACCCGGTTTGGTCAATATTTATCTCGGCTTAATGGACTTCCATGGCAAAGCAGCCGAAGACTTACAGCCTGCCGACATTACTACCCGCGGTTTGCAAGAAAGTTGCCCGGTATGCGTTGAAGCGATGCAAGTATTTTGTCGCGCCCTTGGCTCTTTTGGTGGCAACCTTGCCTTAAACATGTCGACCTTTGGCGGGGTTTACATTGCAGGCGGTATTATTAGTCGCTTTATGGAATTCTTTAAACATAGTGAATTCCGCGCGCGCTTCGAAGCTAAAGGACGTTTTGCAGATTTTGTCGCTAAAGTACCCGTTTATGTGATTACCGAAGAACAACCAGGTTTACAAGGCGCATCGGCTTATTTGCGTCAAAGCAATGGCTACCGTATCTAAAGTTGATCGATTCAAAGCATGGATAAAGGGATAAAAGGAAGCATCGGCTTCCTTTTTTGTAAGTACTTTTATCGTTGCAACAGCAATACTTGTGCAAGAAGTCAGCAACCAACGCCTTTTTAGAAAAAAATAGTTGACCCTCGCCAACGCTATCCGTAATCTAGCGCCTCATTATCGCCCCGAGCGAAAAACAATTTAGGTGACGTGTCCGAGTGGCTGAAGGAGCACGCCTGGAAAGTGTGTATACCGCAAGGTATCGAGAGTTCGAATCTCTCCGTCACCGCCATATTCTTGAATCAAGACGTCCTAGGACGTCTTTTTTGTTTCAATGTACACTCTAATATCTGCATTTATCTTCGTAATCTATCCTTAAAATTTGTTGGCATCTTCTACGCAGCTCACTTTGCATTTGGTAAAACAATGACCTTTGTCATATCACCTTTGGGTAAAGCTCGGTTTTACTATATTTATCAGTTATATTAATAGCCTATGTTTGTAAGGCGAGCTGCTACATGGTCACTCGTTTTTTGTAATGACATTGATCATGCAGAACGAATGCGCCGTGCCTTGGTTAACTTAAACCCAGACTAGGTTAAGAAAAACGAAAAGTATGTAATGAAGATAACCGGTGACGATGAAATCGGTAAAGCTCAGCTTGATAATGAGCTAATGGCACTGTGCGACCAACTCAAAGCCCATTTAAGCGACGCCAAAACCACCCAACTCCACCTCACCGCCGCCATCGTTGAACAGGCTGTATAACCCATTTTATTAACGAATATTATTAATTAAAGAAGTATAAATATGGAAACATTAGAAAGTCTATTACGCGGGTTTAATACTGGCGTGGTTAATAGCAGTATATTAGTTGCTATGGTAGTTGTATTTGGCTTCGGCCTTTGGTTCACCAAAAAAGCCCAACAAGTTGAGTTCGTGCAATATGCGCCAACACTATTAACCACTATGGGTATTTTTGGTACGTTTTTAGGCATTGTGCTGGGCTTACTAGAGTTTAATCAGCTAGATATAGAAGCGAGTATTCCGCCACTGTTAGAAGGACTAAAAACAGCATTTATCACCAGTTTGGCAGGTATTCTCTTATCGCTGATTTTTAAAACACTGTTGACGTTTTCATTCTTAAAGCCGAAGCAAGTTGAAGAGAGTATCTCGCTGGCAACACCAGAGGCGATTCTTGGGGCCATGCAAGCGCAAGTTGCTGAAACTAAAATACTTAAAGACGCGATTGTCGGTAATGAAGAGTTTACTTTGTTTGGTCAGTTAAAAATTCTTCGTGGCGACATTAATGATAACGCCAAAATCTCTGTAAAAAATGCTCAAGATCATGCTGTTCAACAACAAGAGAAATTTGATGCGTTTTCAGAAAAGCTGTGGCTTAAGTTGCAAGATTTTGCTGATACATTATCAAAATCAGCTACCGAACAAGTGATTGAAGCGCTGAAACAGGTAATTACAGATTTTAACAATAAACTCACTGAACAGTTTGGTGAAAACTTTAAACTGCTTAACGAGGCGGTACATAAGTTAGTTGATTGGCAAGAAAACTATCGGGTTCAACTTGAGCAAATGCAACTGCAATATGCTCAAGGTGTTGAGTCTATAACGGCTACTGAATCATCGGTTGCGCACATTAGTGAGCAAAGCAAGGTGATCCCTGAATCAATGAGTGAGTTGAAAGGTGTTATGGAGGTGAATCAGCATCAATTAGCTGAATTAGAGCACCATCTAGAAGCCTTCAAGTCGATGCGTGATGAAGCGGTTAAAGCGGTACCAGAGATCAGAGAGCAAGTTCAAAATACGGTGAATGATATTTCGGCTGCGGTTTCAACTGCCAGTGAACATTACAAGTCACTGCTCATAGAGTCTGATGACTACATTAAGGCGCATGTACAAACCTCTAACGAATTGCTTGAAAAATTTGCCAGTGAAACTGAAAAAGGCATTAGTAGTGTCGGTACACGGTTAACTGAAAGCTCTGAACTGATCAGTAAAAATATCGATACCGCTGCCAATGAATTTACTGATAACACGGCTCGTACGAACCAGAGTTTACAGACGAGTTCAGATCACCTTCAATCGCAGACTGAAATGATAAAGCAGCATCTTCAAGATGCGGTAAGCGATCTTAATAACACTATGCGCGACATGATTGAAAAACTAGTTGTTGATGCCAAAGATATTACTTCAACCATGAAAGAGGCGAACCAAAATCTGGTTACCGATACTGAAAATGTTCGTGATACTGTGATTAAGTCAGCTGATAAATTGCAGCAAAGATTGAACGAAGTGATTGATGACGCCGCGACACAACAGATTAATCAAGCTAAGCGCACATTTGATGCGATGGAAGAGCAAGTTAAGCAGCAAGTTGGTTTAACCGGTGAGGCGGTTGACTCACAACTTAAGCTTATTGATTCGGCGATGCAGCAGGAAATAAACCGAGTGATGAATGAGATGGGGCAGGCATTGGCCCAGGTCAGTGGCAAATTCGTTGAAGACTATGTGAAATTAACCCAAGCAATGAATGAAGTTGTGAACCAGCGAGTAGCCTAATGGACAAGATATTTGGCACGAGAAATGTCAATCAGGATAGTGGTGAGCACTGGTTGACAGTTTCTGATCTAATGGCTGGTTTGATGATGGTGTTTCTTTTTATTGCCATTGTTTTCATGATGATCACCCAAAAGGAAAACGACAAGATTAAGAATGTGGCTGTCGCGTATCAGGAAAATCAGGTCGCGATATTTGAAGCACTAGAGACCGAGTTTGCAAAAGACCTCTCTAAATGGGGCGCAACCATTGATAAAGAGACCTTAGCATTTAACTTTCAATCGCCGGATGTTTTATTTGCTAACAATGAAACTAAATTAAGTGAAGCTTATAAGGCGATTCTTAATGATTTCTTCCCTCGGTATATTATGGTTTTAACACCTTACCGAGATTCGTTAGATGAAATAAGGATCGAAGGACACACATCAAGTGTTGGCTTACGCGGCTCTACAGAAACGCAGGCTTACTTTTATAACATGCGGTTGTCACAAGGGCGAACTCGCTCAGTGCTAGAGTACGGTTATGCCCTGATGCCTGATGAGGCTAATTGGATTAAAGCGAATATTGCGGCCGTTGGTTTTTCATCGTCTCGTGCGATTATTCATGATGGTGTTGAAGATGCTGCTATGTCTCGTCGAGTGTCTTTTCGAGCCATTACTAATGCTGATATTCAGATTAAGCGGATATTGGAGAGCAACTAAGTGAAGCTTACTGTTGATTTGAGTGCTCTGCACCGTGCTGTTGCGCCACTTGGTCGAGTGGTGACTGACTTTTCAATAACGAGTCGTGCAGATGAATTAGAAAGTATTGGAAGTCATTTAATCAAAGGGCTGATATTAGGTAAGGATATTCAGCTTGGTGATATTGATGGTTCTAACGGAATTCTAAATTACGACGGCCATCAAGTGATGCTTTATATACCTGACCAAGGTAGTAATATTTCTATGGTTATGGCTGATGGTAAAGGTAAAGGTGCAAAAAGAGTTCATGTTGCTGAATGCAAAACCATCATCGGCATGCGAGAACGAGGACGTTTCAATGACCGATATGATGTAATTAGTCGCATTGATGGGGCTTTTCCTGTGTTTGGTATTGATTACCACACTCAGAAAGAGATTCAAGAGGAAGCTGATTTAGCAGTCTGTCAGAATTGTTTATGTTTGCTCAATCATCGAAACTTCCCGAATTTGACTTGGGGGGATAAAACTAAATTTATAAAAGAGTTTTCTTACTCAAAGTTTTTTGAAACTTATAGTTCTTACTTTAAGACATTACCTAAGTCGACAGTTGGTTTTCAATCTAGTGATTATACAGCAGATTGGCCGTCCATTTCATCAAAAGTTAGAAATGAACTCGATTATACCTGTGAACAATGTGGTGTAGATTTGACTCATGATTCTAAGCTATTGCATGTGCATCATATCAACGGTAATAAAGCTAATAATCACCGTGATAATTTACGAGCGCTATGTGCCGACTGCCACAAAAAACAACCTCATCACGGGCACTTGTATATCAGTAATGAAAGTGTATTAAAAATAAACCAACTACGCCGAGAACAGAATAAATTTGATGTGTTTGATTACAATAATCTTCGAGAATGTGCTGATAGTGCTTTAGATGGTTTGCTTCAAAAGTGTCAATCAACAAGATTACCAGGTGCAGAACTAGGTATCGTAATTAGCGATAATGGGAACATGGTTGCTATCGACCTTTGCTGGCCAAGAAGGAAGGTTGCAGTGCTAATCAACATGGCAAATGCACAAGTGTTGCGAAACCATGGATGGAATGTATTTACTGCTTTTGATGCCTTAAATGAGTTTGAAATATTTCAGGCAAAGGTCAGGTAGATTAAGTGACAGAAGGGAAGTATCACGAACAAGGAATGATGGACTCGGGTTTTGGCGATTATGGTAAATTGTTCAGGGGTTTCTTGGGTAGTTGAGGGTAGGATAAACTTTTTAAATTTTGCTAAAAGTAATACTCAAAGTAATATTTTATTAGTCTCCTTATTTTTATCTGTATAAATTACAAACAGTTACAGATTTAACTCATCTGTCGCCATTTTCAAATGAAAAGACGCTTAAGGGCGTCATTTTTATGGATTTATTTAACAGATTAAAATCATTCTTTATCTTTGGAGTTAAATACTCTAATGGAAGAAACAAGCAGACATCTATTTCAATTAGCGAAATGACCTTAAATTTCTTGCTTCGGCAAGTAAGCTAGCGAATGACCTACCGAACCCCACTCAGCAAGTTTAGTAATAGCGAGCCCTCAATACGCTTGATTCCAAAACGCTGTTAGTAAACTCAGATTATTAAACAGCGTGAAGCATTCAAAATAATTCATTTCAAATAACGCATAAGCTTGCCGCATCTTCATTATTTTTAATTAGAAGCGTGTACTTTTGAGGCATATGTATGGGAAATAGCGTGAATGTATGGTCAGAGACAATTGTTTTGCCAACATACCCCACCGGTTCTGTGGATCCCAATCCACTATTTCTTGAGAAGCGGGTTTACCAAGGCTCTTCTGGGGCAGTGTATCCCTACGGGGTGATTGATTCGATTCGCGAGCAAGCGGTCGACCAAGAATACCAAGCCATCTATTTAGAAAATGACTATATCAAAGTAATGCTGTTGCCAGAGCTCGGTGGTCGCATTCATCGCGCTTACGATAAGGTCAATCAACGAGATTTTGTTTACTACAACGAGGTGGTAAAACCGGCGCTGGTTGGATTAGTTGGTCCGTGGATATCTGGCGGGATTGAATTTAACTGGCCGCAACATCATCGGCCTACCACTTATATGCCGGTTGATGTGAATATTCGCAGCTTGAACGATGGTAGCGCAGAAGTATGGCTGGGTGAAGTCGAGCACATGTATGGCTTACAAGTAAGTGCAGGCTTTAAGCTTTATCCCGATAAGGCGCTTATTGAGATCACGGGTAAAGTGTATAACGGTAATGCTGTGCCTCGGCATTTTCTATGGTGGTCTAACCCAGCGGTGAAAGGCGGCGACGATCATCAAAGCATTTTCCCGCCCGATGTTACGGCAGTTTATGATCACGGCAAGCGCGATGTGAGTGAATTCCCGATAGCTAAGGGCACTTATTATAAGGTGGATTACTCGCCGGGTACCGATATATCCAGATATAAAAACCTGCCAGTACCGACCTCTTATATGGCTGCTGGTTCCGATTACGATTTTGTGGGAGCCTATAGCCATCATGAACAAGGTGGCCTTTTACATATCGCTAACCATCATTTGTCTCCGGGGAAAAAGCAGTGGACCTGGGGAAATTGCGATTTTGGCCTCGCTTGGGATAAAAATCTCACCGATAGCAGTGGCCCTTACATTGAGTTAATGACTGGTGTATTTACCGATAATCAGCCTGATTTTACTTGGATCGATCCCAACGAAGAGAAGATCTTCGTACAAAACTTCCTTCCTTATAGTCAACTTGGCATGGTGCATCAGGCCAATACTGATGTTGCATTAAAGCTGCAACGTGATGCAGATGAAGTGCAGTGGGGACTATATGCTATCTCGAAGATTGAACATGCACGGGTAGTGATCCGTAACGATGAAGAGATCTTGGTTGATGAAGTGTTCTCGTTTGAGCCTTGCGAGGTGTATTTACAAACCTTGGATTATTCTGCCGATGAGCGATTAAGTATCACGGTGACTACTCAGAATGGTCAAAAGGTGCTTGTTTATCAGGAACACAGGGCTTCGGATCAGGCTATTCCAGATCCCGCCGATGCGCCTTTGCCACCTAAGGAGGTGTTGTCCGTCGACGAGCTGTATTTAATTGGACAACACTTAGAACAGTATCATCATGCTAGTGGTAAGCCAGAAGCCTATTATCTAGAAGCTTTGGCCAGAGACCCCTTAGATTATCGCTGCAATCTCGCTTTGGCACATCAAGAGTATGACCGTTGCGATTACCAACAAGCATTGGCCTTACTCGATAAAGCACTCCAACGAGTGCATCGTTACAATAAGAACCCCGCTTGCGGCCGCGCTAGTTTTCTTCGGGCTTGTGTACATGAAAAACTGGGTCAGTTGGATTTGGCCTATGCCGATTATTATAAATCGACTTGGAGTGGCAACTGTCGTGATAGCGGTTTGTTGGCGGCTGCGCGGATCTCATTTATTCAACAGCGTTACTTAGACGCATTGGATGAAATTAATCGTTCGTTAGCGCTCAACGGAACCAGTTACCAGGCCGCGTTTGTAAAAGCTGCGATTTTGATCGCATTGGGCCACCAGCAACAAGCGAAGGCGCATATCGAATCGGCAATTCAGCAGTTTCCATTGGGTTACGCGCTATTTATGGAGCGTTACCGGCTTGAACAAACTCATGAATCGAAGCAGCGATTTATCACGCTGTGTCAGGGCAGACAAGCTAATGCGGTTCATGTGAGCGGTTTGTATCATTCTTTAGGCTTAACTCACTTAGCCATTCAGGCCATCGATTTAATCGATGCGGCAGGGGCAAATGCCTTGCTCATCAAAGCGGGATTAAGTGAACAGCATCCACAAGCCTTGTTGGCGCTGGCGGAACAACAATTTAATCAAAATGTATTGTTTCCGAATACGCCTATCGAGTGCCTTGCATTAAGCAAGTTAGCTGGTCAGCCCTTTGCCGATTATCTGCTAGGTTGTTTTTTCTATGCGAAAAAGTCTTACGCAAAAGCGGTTAAGTTATGGGAGACAGCTTTATCCAATAGGCCTAGTTTTAAAGCTTGTCATCGTAACTTGGCGGTGTACCACGCTAATAAACATGGGGATTATGAACACGCGATTAGCCATATGTCCTATGCTTGGGCGCTAGATTTAAGCGATGCGAGGGTTTTGTTCGAACTCGACCATTTAAGAAAGCTGGCCGCTTATTCACCGCAACAGCGTCTCGAGGCATTGGATCTGCATCAAAATGTGGTGTTGCAGCGAGATGATTTAACTGCGGAATGGATCAGCTTACTCAATATTGAAGGGCGTCATGAGTTAGCTTTTTCAGTCCTTCAACAGAAAAAGTTTCATCCTTGGGAGGGGGGCGAGGGGAAAATAACCGGTCAATACATTAATGCGCTGATCCGAAAAGCTTGCAGCTTGATGATGAATAAAGACTACGCCGAAGCCGAACAAGCGTTGTCCGATGCCTTTGCTTATCCTGATAACCTCAGCGAAGGTCGTCTGGTAGGCCAAACCGACAATGATGTTTATTTTTTGTTAGGTTGTGTTGCTGAATGGAGAGGAAATTTACAGCACGCACAGCAGTGTTGGCAAAAAGCGATGCTCGGTTGTTCCAGCTTAAGCGAAAGCCGTTACTACAACGATCAACCAGCCGATTACCTTTTCTTTCAGGCACTAGCCTTAGCCAAGTGTGGTCAACGAGAGCAAGCACTGGCGCGTTTCACCGAGATGAAGCGCTGGGCCGATGCGCACTTGAGTGACCCAGTTGTTGAGGACTTTTTTGCGGTGTCGCTGCCAGAACTGATCGTATTTGATCGCGACATTGCTAAAAACCATCAAATTCATTGTCGGTTTATTCGCTATTTGGCATCACTTGGCTGCTGTCTACTTAGCAATAGTGGTGTCGCAGAAACAAACCAAGACCGATTAGCGGTTCTTCAATTGGAGCCGGGGCACGCCAAGATCAGTCTGATCGAAAGCCTTTATCCATTGTTATTGCCGGCTTGTGTTTAATAAGCCAACTCTATTGCAGTTTTTTAAAAGCGAATGAGGAGGGACATTAATACTAAACAAAGATTACTATATAGCGTGATTGAACTTCACAATATATAGCAAACATTACATTAACATCAGCATGAATAATAACGATAGCTGTTAAACAATAACGGCAGTTTATAAATATAAAATACGACGTGAAATGTGTGAATTTCAGTTGAACAAGGGCTGAACGCATTACCATTTGGGGTGATTAAAATAGGTCAAATTATGAATATACTCTACAAAAAAATTGGTACCGCATTACTAACTGCATCGCTTTGCTCTATGTCTTTAGGCGCAGCTGCTGAAGCGAAAAAGAAAATTGGTTTTATTGTTAAACAACCCGAAGCAGGCTGGTTCCAAGATGAATGGAAGTTTGCAGAGGTAGCGGCCAAAGAAAAAGGCTTCGAGTTAATTAAAATTGGCGCGCAAGATGGTCAAAAATTGATGTCGGCGTTGGACAACTTAGGCACTCAACAGGCTGATGGGGTGATTGTGTGTGTCCCTAATGTAAAATTAGGTCCAGCCGTTGTTGCTGCTGCCAACAGAAACGGACTCAAGTTAATGTCGGTGGATGACCGACTGATTGATGGCAAAGGTAATCCCATTGAAGATGTGGTTCATATGGGGATTTCTGCTTATAACATCGGACGTGAAGTGGGGGACGCTTTATTGGCCGAAATAGATGCGCGTGGCTGGGACCGCAACGAAGTGGCGGCGATGGCACTCACCTACAAACAGCTACCAACTGCTTACCAACGAACCAAAGGGGCGACTGATGTTTTAAACGAGGCAAACTACCCAGCCGCCAATATGTTTGAAGCACCGCATCGACTCGATAATACCGAACAAGCATTTAATGCCGCGAATAGTTTAATCACCCAGAAAGGCCAATTTAAAAAATGGATTGTCTATGGCATGAATGATCAAGTGGTGATCGGTGGCGTTCGGGCCTTAGAAGGGAACGGAATTGCTTCATCGGACATTATTGGTGTTGGTATTAACGGTACCGAAGAAGCGATTAATGAATTCCGCAAGCCTGTTTCTACCGGATTCTACGGGACCATTATTTTAAGTGCCAAAGCACATGGCTATCAAACCTCGATCAATATGTATAACTGGATCGCCAATGGAGTAGAGCCTGAGAAGTTAATTTATACCTCAGGGTATCTGGCAACCCGAGATAACTATCAACAAGTGCGTAAAAGTTTAGGTTTGTAATTGTACAATGTTCGGGGTGTTTCACCCCGATTTCATCAAGGATTGTGTGAATGAATAACAAACTCGAATTTTGCGATGTATCTAAAAACTTTCCCGGAGTGAAAGCCCTCGACGCCATTAGTTTCTCGATAGGCCATGGCGAAGTTCACGGTCTTATCGGTGCTAACGGCGCTGGCAAAAGTACCTTGATGAAAGTACTTGGGGGAATTTACCCAGCGAGCTCGGGACATGTGGCCATCAACGACCAAAGCGTCAACTTTCGTTCTCCCAGTGAAGCGATTAAAGGCGGTATCGCTATTATTCATCAAGAGCTGCAATTGGTTCCAGAACTGAGTGTTGCAGAGAATATTTTTTTGGGTCGCTTTCCGTCACATCGGGGAAAAATTGATTGGAAAAAGATGAATCAACAGGCCGACATTCAGTTGCAAAGCCTTGGCTTGAGCTTTTCTTCCAAAGATAAAGTGAGTGGGCTATCGATGGGTCAGCAACAAATGGTGGAGATAGCCAAAGCGCTGATATTAAATGCCAATATTATTGCATTAGACGAACCGACCAGCAGTTTGTCGTCGGCCGAAACCAAAGTTCTGTTTAGAGTGATCCGCCAGTTACAAGCCGAAGGTCGGATCCTGATTTATATCTCACACCGAATGGCGGAGATATTCGACTTATGTAGTTCGTGCACCGTGATGAAAGACGGGAAGCATGTGATTTCTTATGACGATTTGAAACAAATTGATCGCAAAACCATTATTGAAAAAATGATCGGCCGTAACTTGGGCGATATGTATAACTATTCCCCAAGAGAACTCGGAGCAATTAATTTTTCGCTGGACAGCATTCATAGCCATCAGTTTCCTCAAAGCGTTGAATTTAATGTTCGTAAAAGTGAAATTCTAGGTTTTTTTGGCTTGGTTGGTTCGGGCCGTACCGAATTGATGAAGTCGATCATTGGCGCGATATCGAGTCAGCAGATCAGTGCTTCATTCAATCATTGTAAGCTGCCGTCGTTAACGCCTAAAAAGGCGATTCAAAAGGGGATCTTGTATTGCTCTGAAGATCGCAAAAAAGAGGGCAATATCACCTTTCGTTCGGTTTGGGAGAACATCACTGTCAGTAGCCGCCGAAACTTCTGGCGGTTCGGTGGGATCCTTAATCTTGCTAAAGAGTTGTCGGAAGCGGAACGCTTTGTAAAACGGCTGGATATTAAAACGCCATCTTTAGAGAAAGAGATCCAATTTTTATCCGGTGGGAACCAGCAAAAAGTGATCCTTGCCCGTTGGTTGGCAGAGCCCAGTATTAATGTATTGATTGTCGATGAGCCAACGCGGGGCATTGATGTCTCGGCAAAGAACCAAATTTATAACGTGTTATACGAATTAGCGAACAAGGGAATATCGATTATTGTGATTTCCAGCGAGTTACCCGAGATTATGGGCATTACTGATCGCTTGTATGTGATGCGAGAAAATCAGATATCGGCCCAATTTAAACGTGAAGAATATCAAGAAGAAAGCATTCTTTCTAAAGCTTTCCCTGAACAGGAGATGAGCGCATGACCGCTTTAAATAAAACGGCCCAGATCGATCTGTCTAGCCCGGCAAAAACCTCGACTTGGTCGTTGATCCGCAGTAGTGAGAACTTCAATATTATTGTGGTGTACATATTGTTGTTTATTGCACTGGCAATATTTGTCCCTTACTTTTTCTCACTGAGGAATATGGTGGGCCTTGGGCTTTCAATTTCACAAATTGGCATGGTGGCCTGTACGATGATGTTCTGCCTCGCATCGAAAGATTTTGATCTATCGGTGGGCTCTCAGGTCGCATTTTATGGCGTATTGGCGGCACTCATTGTGAATGCCAGCGATAGCTTTATCTTGGGGATCTTTGGTGCGCTTGTCGCGGGTATTTTCATCGGTCTCATGAATGGTATTTTTGTGACCAAAGTTCGGGTGAATGCGCTTATCGCAACCTTAGCGATGATGGAAATTGTCCGCGGCGGCGCTTATATTATCTCCGGTGGGAATGCGGTAGGCGTGGTTAACATGAACTTCTTTATGTTAGGCCAGTCGACGGTTCTGGGAGTACCAACGCCAATTGTGATCACTATATTGTGCTTTATTGTATTTGGCTTCTTGCTGAAAAATACCGCTTATGGGCGAAATGCTTTAGCAGTGGGTGGGAATGCTGATGCGGCAAAACTCGCCGGGGTGGATGTTGATAAAGTTCGAATTGCCAATTTTGCGATACAAGGGGCAATTTGTGCCATTGCAGGTGTCATACTGGCGTCGCGTATTACCAGTGGCCAACCCAACGCATCCTTAGGTTTTGAGCTGAGTGTGATATCGGCTTGCGTGCTGGGCGGTGTATCGCTAAACGGCGGGAAGGCCAGTATTGTTGGGGTTGCGGTCGGGGTACTTATTATGGGAACGGTGGAAAATGCACTGAACCTGCTTAATATTGACTCGTTTTACCAATACTTAGTACGCGGTGGTATTTTGTTGCTTGCAGTTGGCGCAGACCAATATCGTCAACGATTAGCCGAAAGAGGGTAACTTATTTAGTGGATGAGCAAGGAGTCTAAAATGCTGAAAGGCATGAATAATCAGTCGGTGAGAACTTATAACGCAAAGTTGATTATTAGGCTCCTTTTTCAGTACCAACAATTAAGTAAGTCACGCCTGTCTCGCTTACTTGAATTGAGTATACCTGCCATTAGTAAAATTTTACTGTTTTTGGAAGACAAGGGCTGGGTAGAGCATGTACATACCGAGCATATCGGAAGAGGTAACTCTAGCGGTGTGTATCAAATATCTCACAAATCCAGTCCAATCATTTGTATACACATCACGCCCAGTAAAATATCCGCGTTAGTGGTTAATGGTAAAATGGAGTTGCTACTTGAGCTGCGTGAGTGGTATATAGCGCCAGCCATTCCCGAAGAGTTGGTGCAGTTGGTGATTAAGGCATATCGGCAGTGCGCTAACGCGGCTGCGGTTGGTAAATTAAAAATTGCCTTGGCTCTGCATGGTCAGGTAGATGTCCATGCTGGTACTTCAATGTTTATGCCCCAAGCACCTTGGGATAGTCCTATTGATTTTAAGTATATTCTCGAAGCTGAATTAGAGACTCAAGTGGCGGTTGATAACGACTGTGTAATGCTGGCTCTGGCGGAGAAGTGGACCAATCCCGAGCATGTTCGTGATTTTTGCGTGATTAATGTCGATTATGGGATTGGCTCTTCATTTTTGATTGATGATCAAATATTTAGAGGGCCACTTTATGGCAGCGGACAGATCGGCCATTCAATCATTGATCAAGATGGTCGAAAATGTGGCTGCGGTCGCTATGGATGTCTGGAAACCATATCGTCAACTAAAGCCATGTTGGCAGATATTAGAAAACAAATAAAAAACCGATTTTCTGACGAGTTGTACCAGTTCGATGAGCTGGAATTTGAGCAAGCGGTTCAACGGTATTTTGAAAACGATCCGCTGGTTCGTCGCGTCTGTAATAAAGCGGCAAGCACATTGGGGATCAGTATTTATAATTTTTTGGTCACGATGAGTGTGAATGATATCGTTATTTATGGCGAAGCCAGAAAATTAGGCGAGCAGTGGTTAGCTCTGGTTAAGGACCAAGCTCATTTCAATCCTTTTGAAGACAATGTAGCCTCGGTTAAAGAACAAAAAGCCAGTATTCGATTTGGAGATTTGAGTGATACAGAGTTACTCAAGGGAATTGGATACTTGTTTATCGAAAAAATATTGGAAGACTTTTAGTGACTTGATACATCTCATCTTTACGATAAAACACACCAACCGTAAGGCTTAAAAATAGCCCCAAAAGCTCAACATTACCGCCCCTAGAGTGGCAATACCTTGATGGTCATTTTAACCTCCTGGCAGGCTTTGGGCTCTATTTCGGGCATTATGATCTGATGGTGAGCATCGATGGGGTAAGCCTGTGGCTCGATACAGATATAGCCATCGCTTATTGAAGGTTGATACAGCGTTATATAGTGGGTGTTATAGGTAATCACGATACGATAACCGAGATCCGGACGAAACAGGGTTGTTGCCGGGGCTGAGACTCTATAACAGTGATTCAACCATCCTTTCAACAACGCTTTTTTTGTTCTGAAATCATATTGAGTTGCGACACGTTCTTGGTAAGCCATGGGGAGGTGATGCTCACCCTCAGGCCAATATCCTTGATGCAACAAACACAGTTCAGTTTTATCATTAGCGGAGAAAAATGGGTGAAGACCGATATTAAATGGGAACGCATTTGCAGATTGATTTGTCACCCGAAGCGTCACCGCTAAGGATGACTCGGATAATTGATAGCTAAGCATCGCTAAATAATCAATTTGCGGGCTAATATGCGACTCTAAAACTAATTGAATGGTGCTTTTATTTTTGTTGAGGACGCGCCATGGTTTCTTCCAGGCATCTCCATGTAAAAAAAACAGCTCGTCCCACTCGACATTTGGTAAGGATAGGTTTTGTCCATGCCAGGGAATTGTATTGCCAGTGACTCGGTTAGCAATTGGAGCCATTGGAAATAACCCCCCGCAACCTGCCCCCTCGAGAGCCGGCATCAGGATGTGTTGCTTATTCACCAGAAAGCGATGAGCATAGCCTCCTCTGGAATCGATGCTGAGTGTGCAATTGGCGTAGTTGATGTCTTGGAGCATGTGGGCGCAGCAATGTGGGTCGTTAGCTGACTATATCTCGATATTAAAAGCCAATCTGGTTTTGAAGTCCCAGTTATTAGTTAACGTAGTTTATAAGCATAATCGTGGAACAAAGCCCAAACGTTTTGCTTCAGACGCTTGGGCTTTTACTAAGTTATGTATCTTGCCATTAGAGCCATTCATTACTGCTCTTCATGCCGGGTTATTAGCAGATTTATTTTGTGCAATAAGTTGATCATATAATGAATCAGATCGGTATTACTTACTTTCTCTGCCGGATGGCGATTTGGCTGAGTTGATCGATTAGCTGACTTTCTTCTTCGATTAAAGTAATGCTTTGCTGAGCATCTTGCGCCTGCTGGATATCTCGTTCGGCGCTTAAGGCCGCGTTTTGCGAGTTATCTGAAAGCGTTGTAAGTTCGTTGCTAAAAGATTGAGAACCAAGCTCTATATCACTTAAAACGGTGTCGATACTGTCTATTCCATGGGTGATATGGTTAATCGACTGGGTCACTTCTTTAATCGTCTCGCCAGTTTCATGAACGCTGGTTTGGGTACGTTTGGATAATTGACGTACTTCATCGGCCACTACCGCAAATCCACGGCCTGCTTCTCCGGCACGTGCCGCTTCGATGGCTGCATTTAGTGCCAGTAGGTTAGTTTGATCGGCAATGCCGCTGATTGATTGAATAATGTTAACGATTTTATCGGCGTTATTTTTAAGGGTGCTTACACCTTCCATCAATTCTTGGCGTTGGCTCTGTTGCTGATCGATTTTATGAATAAACGCAGCAAATTGTTCGCCTAAAGTTCGCAGCTGTTGGGCGGAGTCTGCAGTTTGGCTCGAGCCCTGCTGCAGTTGTGCGGTTGCCGATTGTAATAAAGGGTGAATTTTACTCATGTGCTGAATTACATCGGCTTGCAAAGTATTTATCTTCTGGGTACTCACCAATTTCGAGCGTAAGTAATAATTGTTAAAAGACGCTAAATAAAAGGGGTAATTGTCAGCATATTCGTCACTAAACTGGCTATGGTCATCTACTTTGAAGAAAGCAACGGCGGTAATGGTTTGATTTTGGTGTAAGCCTAAAAACTCACCAAAAGTGGAAAATCCCGATAGGCAGATCCCATCAAAACTATTGGCTTGATTTAGACTGGAGTCATTGTTGAGCCGTCGTAAAATACAGTCGTTGGCGATCATCGCCAGCGGCTTGTTAGGTTTACCCCGCATAAATTGCTGATAGTCACGCTGAGTCGATTGGTTAAAGTCTTTTGCTTTGACCAATAATAAACGGTCGCCAAAACTAAAGTCACTAAAGAAACGAATGCTACCGTCCGCGTTGATTGCCGCAACCGAGCGAATAAATAATTCTTTGTTGATCTGAATACCAAAGGAGTGTTTATTGAGTTGCTGCTCTACTTGCTCTGCGCTGCAATGAAAATGCTCACTTAGGCAATCGACCGGACTGCGGAGTTGCATCTTGTCGTCTAACACCGAATGTAATACGCGAGTAAAGGGGTCGAATTCGGCCACGTCGAAGCCATGACCCGTGGCTTCAAAGTTGTGACTCTTCATGATGCCGTAACGATAAGCGGGGGCAACTTTACAAAAACCAACAAGCGCTTGCCCGCTGAGTACCTGGCCATCTAAACCGACTTCGGCTTGTTTGAAGTCCAGTTTTCCGCCAGCGCTGCCACCAATGAAGTAACAGGGGAAACGTTGGCTGCGATAAAGGGCTTGGGTGAAAAAGTCTTCGCTGCCAGCTAAGCCATCAAAATAGGTGAGGGCAAGGGTGTCTCGACTTTCCACTTGAAAGGGTAACTGAATCGCTTTCAGTTCGCCGAGGATATGCTTAATTCGACGTTCGGCACTATCATCGGTGGCATGCGCACTTGTGGCCTTGAGTGTAATACGGTGGATCGATACATCGCTTAATATTTTACGTGAGAATGCATGCAATACCATCCCATCCCAAGTTTGCGGGGTCTCGTGATACAGTTTTGTGCGTCCACCGCCTAACTCACCGGCTGTCATCACCGCAATCATATGATCGGCAAAAGGCAGTGCTGTTTTCAGCTGTCGGTTCACTTCTGCAAAATTGCAGTGGGGTGATACAAAAGCGAGTACCAATGCAGTGCCTCCCTCTAACTCAAAATCTTTCAATTCTGCGAGTTTGAGTTGCTGACTGTTTATGGCGCGGGTGATGCTCACCGATACCTCGGTTTGCTCTTGTTTAGCGAAAATCCTTTTTCTAAAAAACATATCCATTGACTCCAAAAGTGAGCGCGCGATTGGCTTACATTTAGCTCGCGCGCTTTAATCCGATTATTTTATGCTTTATATAGTAAGACAAAAGCGATAGAGCTTAATTGATCAATATAGTCGTTCTTAGGGGATAAGCTTGAGGAAATACTAATCGTTAATGTCAATCATTAAAATTTGACAGTGAGGTTTAGGCGTTTGCAGAGTGCCGTGCCACGATGAATACTGGTGAAGCATTTTAAGGTGCCGCGTTGAGCAATGGAGACCTTCGGTGGTGTTTGTTCAAAGGTAGTTGCGAGGTATTTACGTTGAGTGCTAAGCTGCTGCGTGAATATCACCGCGAAGTTAAAGCCCCAGCTGGCGCTGCGCTCAATTCGTCTTCTGTCGTACGCTGCTAAGAAGGCAAATTCATCAGCCCCTGCCATGAAAGAGTCGTTATGCTAAAAATAAAGAAAGGCTTACGAGCCGTGGCAATGTTAGAAGCCTGCAAGGGGAGCTTGTCGTTCATTGTGGCTTTAGGACTATTTCAACTGGCGGGCGAGAATTTACAGCAGGTCTTATTAAGGCTGTTAGAACATCTGCATTTTAACCCTGCAAGTCACTTCGCGAGTATTTTATTACATGACGCAAGTTTAGTGACTGAACAAAACTTGCATCTGGTTTTAATTGGCTCGCTGGTCTATACCATGGTTCGATTTATCGAAGCCTATGGTTTATGGCATGGCTTTGTGTGGACCGAATGGTTCGCTTTACTAAGTGGCGCGATTTACCTTCCCTTTGAAATCTATGAGCTGCTGACCCAACAGAACCTTTTAAGTGTGGTGGTGCTACTGCTTAACTTAGCCATTGTTCTCTATATGTATCAGGTGTTGCAGCATAGTCGCAATCGCCAGTTTGATGAATAAGAGTCGGTGCCAGCAAAGCGCTGACACCATGGGCGTGTTTAGGGCTGAGTCGATGAAAGTACGGTTTTTGGCTGCGAGGCTAGTTTCGCCGCGCGTCGCTTGCCTTTGTTATACAGGCTCTTGTAGCTAAAAGCACAGATGAACACGAGCGCTTGAAACAAGACGATACAGGCGCTAGTTGAACCATCAATATGGTAGCTAATTATGACTCCCATAAAAGTCGAACAGCTCGCAACCAGACAAGCGATGATTAGCATTTGTTCAAAGCGTTTGCTAAGAATTAATGCAATCACCCCGGGTCCAACCAACATCGCAACCACCAATACAATGCCAACCACTTGAATGGCTGCCACCGTGGTCATCGCCATAAGAACCAACAATAAGTAATAAAGAAAGTTAGTATTTAAGCCGACTACCCGAGCATGACTTTTGTCAAAACAATATAGTTTTAAATCTTTACGGAACCAGAGTGTACACAGCAATACCACTGAACAAATGGTGATGGTTTGTAGCATCAGGTTTTTTGATATGCCTAAGATATTGCCAAATAATACATGCATCAGGTGTTGGTCTGTTTCTACTTGGGTAAATAGGACTAAGCCAAGGGCAAACATACTGGAGAAGACCACTCCCATCACAGTATCTTCTTTGATTCGACTGCGTTGTTTTATATAACCAGTTAATAGGGCGCAACTAAAGCCAGAGATGAATGCGCCGATTAAAAGTGGAATGCTTAAGCAATAGGCTATCACTACGCCGGGGAGTACTGCGTGAGATATTGCATCTCCCATTAACGCCCAGCCCTTCAGAACTAAGAAACAGGAAAGCAAAGCACAAACCAGGCTGACGACCAGCCCGGTGAATAAGGCGTGTTGCATGAATTGATATTGCAGTGGCTCTATCAGCATATTAAGCATGTTTAATTCCTGACCGTAATTTGTTTAGCGACCGAGCTTGTCGGTGATGGCTATTGAGCAGTCCGTACTTGGGGGCGAACAATAACGCTGTGGCAAAAATGCTCACTTGACTCAACACGATTAAGCCGCCGGTGGAGGTATCCCAAAAATAACTGAGGTACACGCCAAGTAAACTGGTCACTAGGCCAAACAACGTAGAAATAATCAGCATTACTCCAAATCTATCGCTCAAGAGATAGGCGGAGGCGCCAGGGATGATCACCATGGCGATCACCAGTAGCGCGCCAACAGCCTGTAAAGAGGCAACGGTGCAAGCACTTAACAGAACAAAAAATAGCAGTTTGAATCCACGGGCAGATATACCGGTGGTGGCCGCTTGGTTTTCATCAAAAAAAACTAATAATAAGGGTTTCCAAAACAAGCCGATAATGACAAAGGTTGAGACGGAAATAATGAGTATTTGCAGTAGCTCGCTCTGGGTAATCATTAAGATGTTGCCAAAGATCACCGCTTGAATATTAATTGAGGTTGGATTTAGCGAAATAATTAACAAGCCTAAGGCGAAGAAACTGGTGAACACTAAACCAATAATGGCGTCTTCTTTTAGATGGGAAAGCTGTTTAATGATCGCCATACTGCCAGCGGCTAAGAAACCAGCAAAAAATGCGCCCACAGCAAGCGGCAGGTGAAGAGTGTAAGCCACCGCAACACCCGGCACGACAGAGTGGGATAGGGCATCACCAATTAGCGACCAGCCCTTCAGCACCAAGTAAGTGGATAAAAATGCGCAGACTGAGCCCACTAATGCACCTGCGAGTAGTGCATTATTCATATATTGATAACTGAAAGGTTCCAACAAATACTCAATCATAATCTTGCCTGCTGGTTTCTGTTAACAGTTGGCTGTGTTCGGTTTTACTCCCATAAAATACCGCTGGTTTTTCATGGTCAGAAATAATCGTCACGGTACGTTGGTCGTCGTCCTTATGCAGGTCTGAACCAGAAATACCCATCTGTTTGAGCACGCCACCGAAGGTTGCAGCAAGGTTTTGTTGGGTAAAGGTAGTTTCTACCGTACCCGTTGCGACCACACTGCGATTGATCAATATCACATCATTACAATAGTCGGCCACGTTACCTAAGTTATGGGTCGACACGAGAATCAAATAGCCTTGCTTTTTTAGAGACTTAAGTAAATCCATAATCGCATTTTCGGTATTGAAATCGACGCCGGTAAATGGTTCATCAAGCAGCATGATGCGGCTTTGCTGGCTCAATGCCCGAGCTAAAAACACGCGTTTCTTTTGGCCGCCTGACAACTCGCCGATCTGTCGGTTGGCTAATTCGGTAATGCCCATTCGCTGCATCGCTTGGTCGACAATTGCATGGTCTTTTTTTGTGGGTCGTTTTAACCAGCCCATATACCCATAGCGCCCTTGCATCACCACATCTTTAACCAAAATTGGAAAATCCCAATCAATGTCTTCGGATTGTGGCACATAGGAGACCAAGTTACTTTTTAAGGCTTGTTGAGTGGACATACCGGATAAAAGTATTTTGCCGCTGGTTAATTTGACCAAGCCCATCATGCTTTTAAATAGTGTGGACTTACCGCCACCATTCACTCCAACTAAGGCACATATGGTTCCCCCAGATAAATCAAAGCTCACATCTTGGATTGCGGTAAAACCATTATTGTAAATGACGCTGACCTCTTGGGCCTGAATGCTGACAGCTTTACTCATAAATCAAACCCCCGTTTAATGGTGCTGGTGGTCACGCGTAATAAATCGATATAATTTGGAACCGGGCCGCCTTTTTCAGACAGTGAATCCACATAAAGTACTCCGCCGTAGTGGATCCCGGTTTCGCGGGCCACTTGCTTGGCTGCTCGGTCCGAAATCGTACTTTCGCTAAATATCACCGGGATGTGGTGTTGCCTAATGGTTTCGATTAATCGTTTCACTTGTTTGGGAGTTCCCTGTCTATCGGCGTTGATTGGCCATAAATAGGTTTCGTTGAACGCTAAATCTCTTGCTAGGTAGCTAAACGCGCCTTCGCTGGTGGCTAACCATTTTTGGCTTACCGGAAGAGTTGTAAAACTCTGTTTGATTGTTTGTTCTAGCTGGCTGATCTGTAGGGCGTAATTCTTAGCGTTACGGTTATAACTGGCGGCATTTTTGGGATCATATTTCACCAAGGCTTTGCGGATATTTTCAATGTATATCAATGCATTTTGGGTAGACATCCATGCGTGTGGATTGGGCTTACCTTGATAGGGACCTGCATAAATAGAGATCGGTTCAATCCCCTCTGTAACCACCACTGACGGCTTTGTAGGCATGTTACTAAAAAATTGTTTAAACCAACGCTCAAGGTTTAAGCCATTCCACAAAATAAGATCGGCCGCTTGTGCTTTAACTATGTCTTTGGGTGTTGGTTGATAATCGTGAATTTCTGCGCCCGCTTTGGTTATCGATAGCACATCTGCATTTGTTCCGGCGACGTTCTGAGCAATGTCTTGAATAATGGTGAAAGTGGTGACAACTTTGAACTTAGCGTGTGCGGTGTAAGGAACACCAATTGCAAACAACAAAATTGAACTCGTGAGCCAAAACCGAAGTGCCATGACTGTTTCCTTTTAGGTAAATAACCACACCACTATAGATGATAATGATTATCATTTGCAAATTGGTTTTGGATTAATCATGCTCAAGGCTGGCTTATTTTAAGCGATTATTTTTGCAGGAAGTGGGGAGTGCTTGGGACTAGGTTCAGTATTAATCATGTTTTTATTAATTAAAACTTTATTTGATTCAAATTAAACTTGTGGCGCTTAGTTATCCCTTTGCGCTGAGCAATCGGTAGAATGCACGGCTTTGATCCTGACGAGTCGTGTAAAGTTTGTGCTTATGAAATCTCAGTTTGAATTGTTGGCTCCTGGAGGAGATCTTGGCTCGGTAAAGGCTGCTATCGCAGCTGGGGCCGATGCGGTTTATTTAGGCTTGGAGAAGTTCAATGCTCGGAGTCGAGCAAGCAACATCTCACTGGATCAGCTTGATGATCTGTGCATTTTGGCACATCAGCAAAATTGTAAAATTTTTGTCGCACTAAATATTATTTTATTAGAGAGCGAACTGCCTACGATGACTCGCTTACTCAATCGTTTGGTGAACATCGCGATTGACGGCATTATCGCGCAAGACTTGGGCTTGTTGCATATGGTTAAGCAACATTTTCCCAGCCTGGACGCGCATGCTTCAACCCAACTAAATACCCATAACATTGGGCAAATTAGTTTGTTGAACAAACTTGGGGTGAGTCGTGTAAATCTTGCTCGAGAACTCAATATTGAAGAAATTAAATTATTGGCAGACTACGGACATCAACACAATGTACTGATGGAAGTATTTGTACATGGTTCCTATTGCATTGGCTTTTCCGGACTATGTTACATCAGTTCGGTACGTAACGGTTGTTCTGGAAATCGCGGCCGCTGTAGTCAGCCTTGTCGCGATCAATACCAAACTACCCAAATGGGCAAAGACTTTCCGTTAAACCTAAAAGATAATTCTGCTTTTCATGATCTTCAGGCTTTGGCCGATGCTGGTGTTTATTCCTTAAAAGTGGAAGGGCGCATGAAACAAGCGCATTACGTATACACAGTCGTTGGACAATGGCGCCAGCAGTTAGACCGCTACTATCAGAGTCAGCCGCTGTTAAGCGACAGCACGCCTTTGTATAAGGTGTTTAATCGTGATTTTAGTAACGGTTATTTAAAGGGCAAGCTTAGCCAACAGATGTATATTGATAACTCTCGGAATCATGCACTACAACATTTTTCTCAGCAACAATCTGCACTGAGCGAGTCGGCACGGCAAGTGTTAAAACAGTCGCTATATGATGATAATACCGCGCTCATTGCAAACATGCAGCAGGTGATTGACCGCTTAAGCATCAGCCAAATCCCGGTAAAAATTAAGCTGATCGCTAAGCTTGCTCAACCACTGAAATTAATCGCTCACAGCGGCTCGCAACAATTTATTCTCTGCAGCGAAGAAAATTTGCAGACAGCTAACTCACAGGGTTTGTCGACCCAACGACTGCAAGATTTATTTACTATCAACAATCGGGGCTATTGCCTAGCAGCGCTTGATGTGAGCGAAGTTTCCCCTGGGTTGGCTATTTCGGTCAAATCGTTATTTGCGCTCAAGCAACAGTTTGATCAATTGGTACTTCGGCAGCCGCCAAAGGTAAAAGCGCTTGATCCATCTGCATTGAATTGTTCCGTTGTGGCAAGCGCCGACAAACCAATAACTGTGCCTCGACTTGCGGTTTTGGTTGATGATCATAATGATCTTGAGTTGGCTGAAATAGAAGAGGTAGATTTATATTGGCACTTACCAAATGCCTTCGCTGATTCTCTTGATGACAGCATTGCATTATTCCAAGCTAAACCAAGGCTTAAGGCCTGGTTTCCTGCAATCTTAATCGGTGAGCATTACCAAGCTGCGGGGGAGTTTTTAAGGGTGGTTCAACCGAAACTGTTGGTGACCAACAATAGTGGGATCGGCGCTTTGGCACAACAATTAGGGCTCAACTGGATTGCCGGGCCACAGTTGAATACAGCAAATTCATGGGCGATGCAGGCCCTTCAACAGCAGGGGGGCTGCGATGGCGCTTTTGTGAGTAACGAACTTAATGCCGGACAAATGCGCCAATTAAAAGCACCGCAAGGCTTTCGTTGCTTTTACAGCATTTACCATCCAATCAAGATGTTGACCAGCCGTCAGTGTTTATTTCAGCAAGTGGTTGGTTGTAAGAAAACTCAAGTTGATCATAAGTGTTTACGTAAGTGCGTAAAAACAAGCTCGATTATTAATTTGAAAGACGCTGAATATGTGATTAGTAAAAAGGCTGGTGAGCATAATAGTTTGTATAGTCAGCAACATTTCTTAAACAGTGAGATCTTAACAAAATTGCCTGGTATATTTAGCGACGTCTTGGTCGATCTTAGAGATGTGAAAAATCAGACAAGGATAGCGGCGCACCTCACCAAGCAAGCTTTAATCGCCGAGTTTGTCAGTTTACTAAATGCCGAGCCAAACGCAGAGCAAACATTACATAGCCATATAAGCCCGACTCAAATTAAGCAGTACTACAAGGGTTTATAGCTTGATTATCGCAACTGGAAGTACAGATTAGGCCGTTAGCGTGGCATTTTGTAAGCCAAAGCTTTAGAATTGGCGGTTTCGTGGCATCGCCACAACCCATAAATTGAGGAATCATTGATGACTATCGCAAAAGACGATGTTGCCATAATCGAATACACGGTACATGCAAACGGTGAGCAATTAGACACCTCTGAAGGTAAAGAACCACTGGCAGTGATTGTTGGTCAAGGTCAACTCGTACCAGGTCTAGAAAACGCGCTACTTGGTAAAAAAGTTGGCGATAAGTTTGACGCAGAGATCGCTGCCGCAGACGGTTATGGTGAGCGTAATGATAACCTTGTGCAAGCCGTGCCTAAATCAATGTTCGGCGAAGTTGAAGTGGAAGTTGGCATGCAGTTCCGAGCTACGACCGATGAAGGTGAGCAATCGGTGATTATTATTGGTATCGAAGATGATGAAGTCATTGTTGATGGTAACCATCCTTTATCTGGTATTGATTTAGCGTTTAGTATCGAAGTGGTTGAAACGCGCAAGGCCACCGAAGAAGAACTGGCCCATGGGCACGTTCATGCGGCTGGCGGTTGTGGTCACCACCACTAAGGCGAACGCGGCTTAAAGTGTCGCGCAAGCTGGTGGCTCCACAATAACCAGCTTGTTGCGAGGCGTGCCTCGCGAGCGCTAGTATTTATCGTCGTAACATCACTATTCACCCCGCAAATAATTATCCAATATGGCTCGTTTGCGAGCGATTACAGTTGATCTTCCAGTGGCAACAAACCCACCAACCAGGCTTGAAATTTCCGCCATAGGGTGGCTTTCGGTTCTTGGCTGTAAACAATCTCGGTTTGATTGCGTAATTTTTCGCGCCAGCGTAGCCGATGATTACTATCGAGCTGAACTTGATAACTTTTATAATCCAGATTATCACGTATTTGTTGGGTGACCTTGTCCGCCAAATTAGGGCAGCTTAGTAACAAGCCCATTTCGGTGTTTAAATTGATGGAGCGTGGATCCCAATTAAAGGAGCCGATAAATAATTTTTCCTGATCGATAACAAACAACTTGCTATGTAAGCTGGCTCGAGAGGCCCCCTTACCGAAAAAAGCAAGCCGTTGACGTTGCTTTGCATCGGGTTTTATTTCATATATAAACACGTTTGCTTCCAGTAGTTGCTGGCGGTAGTTCTTATATCCGGCATGCACCGCCGCGACATCGGTTGCGGCTAAAGAATTGGTAATCACACTCACATCTACGCCGCTTTTGGCTATAGCGGACAAACCTTGGCTACCTGCTACTCCGGGTACAAAATATGGCGAACTAAGCAGGATAGTTTGTTTAGCCCGACCCAATACTTGTGCCAGATTGCTAGCAACATCTTGCGCAAAATCGGGGTTTTTATCGGGATGGTCGACGAATAATTCAGCGTCACACCAATACAGTACATCGCGTAAAGAATGGTTGCTAATTAGCTGTTGATAGCGAGTATGCGCCTGTAGCAGCGGCTTAAGGCTTTGGCTGAATAATTGTTGTTCTAAACGTCGTAATTGGGCGTCTTGGTCGACCGATTTAAGGTTGAGGGCTTCCATCGGGTAGCTACGTCGATCATTCCAGTACAAGTCGAAGGCTTGGCTCACCTGCTGAACCACCGGCCCAAAAGCCATGGCGTCGATGTCGGCAAAGTCGAGGTCATCCCGCGCGCTAAAATACTCATCGCCAATATTTCGACCACCAACCACACTGATCAAGCCATCGATGGTTAATGATTTATTGTGCATCCGGCTATTTAAACGCTGAAAATCTCCCAGCATATTGGTCACGCGAAAGCGTCGATTATAGAAGGGATTGAATATTCTCACTTCGATATTCGGGTGCATCGTAATGGCTTTGAGCATATCGTCGTAGTTATTGGTGTTAATGTCGTCCATTAGCAAGCGCACCCGTACCCCTCGCTCCGCAGCTTTTAACAAATGACCCAGAAAAATTGCCCCCGTTAGATCTTCCTTAATCATATAGTATTGGGCATCTATCGATAACTGAGCCTTTTCGATGAGGGCTATTCGTGCGGCCAGCGCACTCACCCCATCAGGTAATATCGCGATGCCATTTTTACCCGGCTGGTAGCTCTGAAGTTGCATGATACTTTGTTTATTGGACAGCTCATCTGGCGCAATTAATGCGTAGCTCGCTTGTTTGTATTGGACGATAAGTGCGGGGTCGGGACGCTGTGCACAACCAAAAAATACCAGGCCAGCGAATGCCATCATGATTAACTTTACTAAAAATTTAGTCGCGTCCATGTGCTTGTTCTTTTCCAAATAAATTGAATTGAGGACCAAGGGTTGGCTGCGAACATCGCCCAGTAAGCGCTTTTTTCATCGAGCAGTCGTTATCTCCCTAAGGCTCGGTAAGCAGCGTTTTTTACTAAGCGTTGCAATCTGTTTGGCCATACGATTGATCTAAACCAAAAGCGCTATCACCAATGGTATATATTGTGAATTTGGGCCGAAGGCCTCTCGCTTTGCTTAACTATTTAAATTACAAAGAAATGTTAGCTGTTATTTAGTGTTTAAGCTAGCTAACCAACAGGCAGATAAAAAGTTAGTTTGTTAATTTGGTGTTAATCCGTTTCCTTAGCTTGGTGAATACGTATATAATATGCGGCCTTCATTTTCGAGACCTTAAGCCTATGCACACCGCTGAAACCCTATTTAAACCTGAAAGCTGCGTGAATCGTCAGCGTAAGGCTGCGCCGTTTTTGCCGATGTCGCGCAAAGAGATGAAAGCTTTAGGTTGGGATAGTTGCGATGTGATACTCGTGACTGGCGATGCTTATGTTGATCACCCCAGTTTTGGTATGGCGGTGATTGGTCGAATGTTGGAAGCCAAGGGGTTTCGGGTCGGCATTATTGCGCAGCCCGAATGGACCAACAAAAATGATTTTATGCGCCTTGGTAAACCCAATCTGTTTTTTGGGGTGACGGCCGGCAATATGGACTCGATGATTAATCGTTATACAGCCGATCGTAAATTACGCCATGACGATGCCTACACGCCAAACAATGAAGGTGGCAAACGACCCGATCGGGCGGTAATTGTGTATTCACAGCGCTGTAAAGAAGCCTATAAAGATGTGCCGGTGATCTTAGGCGGTATTGAAGCCAGCTTACGACGAATTGCCCATTATGATTATTGGTCTGACAAAGTGCGTCGCTCGGTTTTGTTTGATGCCAAGGCTGAACTATTGATTTACGGTAATGCCGAACGTCCCCTGGTTGAAGTGGCCTATCGTTTGAGTCAGGGCGAAGCTATCGCCGAGCTCAACGATGTGCGTGGTACTGCGATTATTCGTAAACAAGCGCTGCCCGGTTGGAGCGGTTTAGATTCCAGTCATTTGGATAAACCCGGTAAAATCGATCCGATTATTAGCCCTTATGCCGAGATTGAAGAAAGCTGTTCTACTCAAGATGATTCGGTAGAAACGATTGATCCACAGCAAGCCAAGCCGATTGTGGTGCAGATGGAAAAGAAACGGCCTTGGGAAGAAGTTTACATTAACTTGCCGGCCTACGAGCAGGTGAAAGTGAACCCGGTGTTATACGCTCATGCTTCGCGTATTTTTCACCTCGAAACTAATCCCGGTTGTGCACGTGCTTTAGCGCAGCGTCATGGCGACCGGATTGTCTGGTTAAACCCACCGGCTTTACCTTTGAGTACTGAAGATATGGACGGGGTATTTGGTCTGCCTTATCAACGCATTCCACATCCCAGTTATGGCAAAGCGAAGATCCCAGCCTATGACATGATTAAGTTTTCCATCAACATCATGCGGGGCTGTTATGGCGGCTGTACCTTCTGTTCGATCACCGAACATGAAGGGCGAATTATTCAGAGTCGCTCGGAAGATTCAATCATTGAAGAGATCGAACAGATCAGAGATCAAGTTCCTGGTTTTACGGGGGTTATTTCTGATTTAGGTGGACCTACGGCAAACATGTATCGGCTGAATTGCAAGAGCCCCAAGGCCGAAGAAACTTGTCGACGCTTATCCTGCGTTTATCCGAGTATTTGCCACCATATGGATACCGACCACCAACCGACCATCGATCTATATCGGCGGGCTCGCAAGGTTGAAGGGATCAAAAAAATCCTGATTGCTTCTGGTGTGCGGTACGACATTGCTATTGAAGATCCGCGCTATATTAAAGAGTTAGCACTGCACCATGTGGGCGGATATCTGAAAATTGCGCCTGAGCATACCGAAGAAGGGCCCTTATCAAAGATGATGAAACCGGGCATGGGAACTTATTATAAATTTAAAGAGTTATTTGATAAGTACTCACAGGAAGCAGGGAAGAAGCAGTACCTTATCCCGTACTTTATTTCGGCTCATCCGGGAACCAAAGATGAAGACATGGTCACCCTTGCATTGTGGTTGAAGAAAAACAAGTTTCGCTTAGATCAGGTGCAAAATTTCTATCCTTCGCCGCTGGCCAATGCTACCACGATGTATCATACCGAGCGCAATCCTTTGCACAAGATCAGCCATAGCAGCGAGCGAGTTCCAGTAGCGAAAAAAGGGCGTCAGCGGCGTTTGCATAAGGCTTTACTGCGTTATCATGATGAGAAGAACTGGCCAATTATTCGGGAAGGTTTAACCAACATGGGCTTAACCAAGTTAATTGGGAATGGCTTACACCATCTGGTGCCTGCCGAAGGTCGTCGTGATGGTCGTCGCGCCGGTAATCGTGGTTTTAAAGGTGCCAAAAACAGCCAGTTTGCTGCCACCCGATTTACCAACAAGCAATTTAAACGTGAATAGGCTGGTGGTTGATTTGAATATTCTTTTTATTAGTGACTTAGTTTCAGCCTCTAGGTTATAGCGGCATGGCTCAACGGAGCGATAGATTGTTGAATCATTTCAATGTTTATCGCTCCGATATAGGCATTTGAAGGAGTACATCATGATACGGCATATATTGCTGATTAAGTTCCAGGCCACGGCAGACACGGTGCAGATTAAGCACTTGCAAACCTTATTTGAAGCGATGCCGCAAAAAGTTACTGGGGTGCTTACGGTTGAATGGGGCGTAAACAACAGCCCAGAGTATCGAAATAAGGGATATACGCATTCGGTACTGATGACTTTTGCAGACGAAGCTGGGCGACAAAACTATTTACCTCATCCCGAGCACCTTGCGCTTAAGCAAGTACTCAGACCTTTATTAGACGACATTATCGTATTTGACTTTCAGTTATAGCGAACGACAGCAAAGGTCTGGTGAGATAAATTTCCAAGCCAAATTCCTTTTAGTTCCACCAGCTTAATGCTAAAAGCATGTTACATAAACCCATCACTCGAAATAAATTACTTAACAAACAGCGATTTATTGCTTAGCATTCAGCAATCACCGAAGTCTAAATCGACCTAAGTCATAACGATATGGCGTTTAGACCCTTAGCAATAGTCTAAGCAGGGTAAAGGACAGAAATGCCTTTGCCTCCCGCATTTGGAAAGGTTGATTTATGTTATCGGATTCATTTTCCCGACAGTTTAGCTATTTGCGGCTTTCGCTCACTGAAGTTTGTAATTTTAAGTGCAACTACTGTCTTCCCGATGGCTATCATTGCGATACGCCTAAAAGCGAACTTAAGCTGTCGGAGATCGCGTTGCTCGCGCGTTGTTTTGCAGACTTAGGCACCAATAAGATCCGTTTAACTGGCGGTGAACCCAGCTTACGCAAAGACTTAGTCGAAGTGATCGAAATCTGTTCCCAAACCGAGGGAATTGAGCACTTGGCGATGACCACCAATGGTTTTAAATTAGCTAAACATGCCAAGCAATGGAGACAAGCCGGCTTAAACCATATTAATATTAGTGTTGATAGTTTGGACCCGCGTCAATTTGCTGCGATTACTGGCACCAACAGCTTTGTGAAAGTTATGGCGGGGGTTGACGAGGCTCTCAACCAAGGTTTTCGCTCTATAAAATTGAACGCGGTGTTGATTAAGCAGCTTGCAAAACATGGCTTTGAACAATATCTAAACTGGATCAAACACCGTCCGGTCGAAGTCCGCTTTATTGAAGTGATGGAAATAGGGGCAAATCCCGAATATTTTGAACAACATCATATTGCTGGGACGGGATTTAAACAGCAACTGCTGTCACGCGGATGGCAAGCGCAGATAAGAGCCCATAATGCCGGTCCTGCTGAGGTTTTTTACCATCCAGATTACGCCGGTAAGGTTGGTTTAATCATGCCCTATGCTAAAGATTTTTGTAGTACGTGCAATCGATTACGAGTCTCTTCTCAAGGGCGGTTGCATCTGTGTTTGTTTGGTGAAGAGGGGATTGAACTACGTGATTTGTTGAACTCCCCATTACAGCAGGCCGCTTTAACTCAACGAATTGAACAAGCCTTGTTGAGTAAAAAAGGGACTCACTTCCTTCATGATGGTAATACTGGCGCCACCCCTCATTTAGCGTCAATAGGCGGTTAGTTGTTAACGATGATGTATCATTGTGAGTCATCGGGAAGGTTGAAGTCACGTCATTTCCGTTTATCCCTTTAGCCAAGGCCCTTAAATTGGCCGCTGAGCCGAACAAGAGAAACACCAATAAGTTTATATTATATTAATACTTTTAATCATTACGCTAAATAGGCATTATTATGGTGAGCAAGCCGATGCAACAAAAGGATTGATGAGTCGTTATTTATGCAGGCAATTATCGGGGTAGTACTTGCAGGCGGGCGCTCTAGCAGGATGGGGCGCGACAAAGCGCTTCTTCACTGGCAGGGCAAAACTCTATTGCAGACCAAGGTTGAACAATTACAAAGGCTGCTTGGCTCTGCAGTATATGTGAGCGGCCAATATCCGGGCTATCAGTGTATCGTGGATATTGATATTTCCCGCGGCCCTTTGTCAGGTATTTATAGTTGTTTAAATCAGTTGGAGTCGCCAGCGTTTTTATTTGTACCGGTTGATATGCCATTACTGTCCGATGTGGTCCTCCGTCAATTATTGGCATGCTTTCAGCAAACCAATCGGAGTGCCTATTGCCAAAATAGTATGTTTCCACTTTATGTGGTTCGGAATCAACAAACAGAATCGATCTTACGCTCGCTGCTAGATGAACAAGATCCCAAGCGCGCTTCAATTGTTGCCTTTAGTTCAGCGATTGGTGCAAACGTCATTGAGTTACCCGCTGAATATCAAACAGTGATGGTCAATACTAATACGCCCGACCAATGGCAAGCGGCCCAAAAAACCAATGGAGAACACTCATGAGCCATTTGGCTACCGTTCAACAAACATTCTTAAATATTGCGGTACTTACGGTTTCAGATACCCGTAATGAAGCTACCGATAGTTCCGGCCAATATCTTGCGGAGGCACTTCAGCAAGCAGGACACCGGTTAGCGGATAAGCACATCGTAATTGACGATGTTTATCAAATTCGCGCGATTGTCAGCCAATGGATTGCTTCGTCTGAGATTGATTGTGTGATTAGCACTGGCGGAACAGGCTTTACTGCTAGAGATAATACTCCGGAAGCTATGAGCGTATTATTTGATAAAGACATTGAAGGCTTTGGCGAATTGTTCCGGAGTATTTCTTATCAAGAAATAGGCACATCTACGGTGCAAAGTCGTGCTTTAGCAGGTTTTGCCAATAAGACTGTGATTTTTTGTGTCCCAGGGTCAACCAATGCCTGTAAGACCGCATGGCAAAAAATACTTTTAGAACAACTTAATAGTACCCACAAGCCTTGTAACTTTGTGCCCCATATCAGGTGATTTTGGATGAGTAAATTTAGTCATATTAATGCTTCTGGCGAAGCTATCATGGTTGATGTCTCTGATAAGATAGCGACCAGCCGCGTGGCCAAGGCTCAGGCTTTAGTATTGGTTAACCAGCAGGTGGTTGATAATTTATTAGGTGCAGAGCAGCACAAAGGAGATGTTTTTGCTTGTGCTCGTATTGCAGGTATTCAAGCGGCTAAAAAAACTTCCGATTTAATCCCGCTTTGTCACCCCTTGATGCTGAGCAAAGTGAGTGTCGATTTAACTTTAGATGCATCTCGTCGAGAGATCTTGATTGTAAGTACTGTTAAATTAAGCGGCGTAACTGGGGTCGAGATGGAAGCTTTAACTGCTGCTAGCGTTGCAGCATTAACTATTTATGATATGTGTAAAGCGATTCAAAAGGATATTGTCATTCAAGATATTCGATTACTTGAAAAACATGGCGGTAAGTCTGGTTCTTTCCAAGTGAGTGGCCGTGAGGAAAATAAATGTTAATTAAGGTGTTATTTTTTGCTCGCTTAAAAGATCAGCTCGGCCAATCGGCGGTGACTATCGAACTCACCAATGGCGGCGACACTGCCACACTAAAACAGCAGCTTTTGAGCCTAGGCTCTCGCTGGACTGCATTGCAAGATCCAGCGTTATTAATGGCCGTTAATCACCAGCATGTAAACCACGATGTGGCTTTACATGCTGGTGACGAAGTCGCATTTTTCCCTCCCGTTACAGGTGGTTAGATGATTAAAGTTCAGCAACAAGATTTCGATGTAGGCGCCGAATACCAACGTTTGGCAACCAATTGCCACACCGGCTCGATTGTGTTTTTTGTCGGTTTAGTGCGGGATATGAATCTTGGAGAGCAAGTCGACAGCTTGCATCTTGAGCACTATCCCGGGATGACCGAAAAGCAGCTGGCTGATATTGTTGAGCAGGCCAAACAACGTTGGCCGATCCAAGATGCTAATATTATCCATCGAGTGGGGGATTTGGAAGTTAACCAACAGATTGTGTTTGTTGGAGTGAATAGTGAACACCGCGAAACGTCATTTGCCGCGTGTCAATTCATCATGGATTACTTAAAGACACAAGCTACATTTTGGAAAAAGGAACGTGGTCAGCAGGGCGAATCTTGGCTCGATGCGAGACAGTCTGATTTACGTGCCACAAGTAAATGGTAAAGCTTTAAGGGCTTCAACCTATAGCCTTACACTGATGGTCCTTCATTTTGCGATTCTAATGCCTTGTTGGTTAACGGCTAAGCTTTCATAAGCTTTGCCTTGTTTAGTGGAGCACCTAGCATCGAGATAGAGATCAAACCTAGCATTAAATCATGGGGCTGGCGAATAGCTCTATTTTGACCCATTCTCCTGCCATCACCTTGCCACGCTCTTGTTCTAACACGATAAAACAGTTTGCTTGACTAAGGCTGCTAAAAATAGCGCTGCCTTGATTTCCTGTGGGGGATACTTGCAGCTGCCCTTGCGCATCTGTACTCACAATACCACGCTGGAAATCGAGTCTTCCGGGACGTTTTTTCAACGCTGTCGTCGTTTGAGCGCTGATTTGCGGTGGCGCTTGATAATTCCAGGCACTTGCCTTTGCAATGACAAGCAAGGCCAATTTGTAAAAAGTAATGTAAGCGGAAACTGGGTTGCCGGGAAGGCCAATAAAGTAAGACTCTTTTAACTGGCCAAAAGCGAAAGGCTTACCCGGTTTCATTGCCACTTTCCAAAATCCGATCTCTCCCAGTTCGTCCAGCACCAATTTTGTATAATCTGCTTCACCAACTGATACGCCGCCACTACAGATCACAATATCAGCCTGTTGGTCTGCTTGCTCGAATGCTTGTTTGATCAATGAATGTTGATCTGGAATAAGCCCAAAATCGAGCACTTCAACAGGTAAGCGTTCTAGCATCGCTTTAATTGCAAAGCGATTACTGTCATAAATTTGCCCATGACTTAACGGATTGCCGGGGGCGATAAGTTCATCTCCTGTGGACATCAGCGCTACTTTCAGACGAGTTTGCACCGCAATTTGATCGAACCCTAAGCTGGCTAATAGGCCAATATGACTTGAATTGAGCAAAGTATTCGCGCTAATCACGATTTGCCCTTGAGTGATATCCTCTCCCATTTTTCGGATATTATTCCCGATGGATATTGGCTGTTTAAAGGTAATCAGAGAACCATCGACACTGGTATTTTCTTGCATTTCGACTGCATCGGCACCGCATGGTAGAGGTGCTCCGGTCATGATCCTGACACAGTGCTTTGGTTTAAGTTGGTGTTTGTTTACGTCTCCGGCAAACACCTTTTCACTGAGCGGAAGTTGTTGATTGGCCGGTAAGTGACTCACACATAGTGCGTAACCGTCCATGGCACTGTTATCGAAGGGAGGGATATTCAATGGTGAAATAAGATCAGCAGCGAGCACTCGGTTTAAGGCTGAATCTAAACCGACCATTTCAGTCTTGGTGATTACTTTTACATTTTCATTGAGCAGTGCTTTGGCTTGTTCCAGTGGCAATAGTCCAGGTTGGTGACAACAATCCATTGATTTTCCTATATATGAGTGCTTGATTATTAATATAACAAGATTATCGTATCTTTGACTGTAGGGGCAGGGAATTCATTAAAAAAACAATTTAGTCGAAAATACTGTATAACTAACTCGCCTTTGATTTTGCTTAAGTATAGCGAACACGCATTAGTTTAATGTACTATGAATGGTTGATTTAATAATATTAAATGTGAAACTGTCAAAAGTTAACGGCTTGTTATTTTTTGTGTTGCGGATTAACATAATACAGCTATGATTTAACTGGTTTGTTACAGCTGTGGCAAATTTAGGCCAGAATATTTTCAAGGAAGTTTATATGTCCACAGAGCCGAGTCCGAATCTAGTCGTTCGTGCTATTTCCAGCATCGAGCTTTATCAATTTTGTGAGTTATTGATGGAAGCTGCGTCTTGGTTTGAGTCACGGGGGGAAACCTTGTGGAAATGCCATCACATCACTCCTCACTCCATGTTAGCAAGTCATCGTTTAGATGAGATGTATATGGGGTATATTGCTGGTAAACCTGTCGCCGCGATGATTTTAGACAAAAACAGTGGAATTATTGATGTCGGTTTAGAAGAAAAACGCGAAAGCTTATTTATGCATAAGCTAACCGTTAAACGAGAATTTGCGGGTCAAGGTATTGCCAAGGCAATGGTGGATTGGGCGCGTTGCAGTGCCTTAAAAAAAGGATATACATTGCTGAGTCTTATTTGCAATTGCCAAGACCAACGACTTCGTTGGACCTTGGGTCAGTTTGGTTTTGAAGAAATAGAGATACTGAACCCCCATTATCAGTTACAACGTTATTTTCGTTTGGATTTGGAACACTGCAAAGTGCCTCTGGATAGGCCTTCTGTTGAGGGCTTGAGTTTTGACTATTCGCAGTTAGACTGTGCGACTTCGTTAATGAGGTAGTATGAGAAATTATCGTTTAATGGCGGTTGTTAAAGGTCATGTTCAAGGCGTAGGCTATCGATATCATGTGATGCAACAAGCAAGTAAATCAGATATTGTTGGTTACGCTAAGAATTTGGCAAACGGTGATGTTGAAATATTTGCCGAAGGAAAACAAACCAATTTGGAGCAACTTATTTCATTTTTATATCATGCATCACCGCTTGGCCGGGTGTCTGAGGTGGAGACTTTGGAATTTATTTCTATCGATCAAAAATCCAAAACCAACTTTGTCTGCTATTAGCTGTTCTTCTGTGTTTCACTTCCGAATTATTTTGTAATGAATAACAAACAGTGGCTTTACATACTTTGCCACTGTTTGCTATTGGCTAAGCTTATTTGTTTTTAGAAGAAACCCAGCGGGTTCACGTCGTAACTAACCAACATATTTTTAGTATTTTGGTAATGTGAGAGGGCTATTTTGTGGGTTTCACGACCGATACCGGAACGTTTGTAGCCACCAAAAGCAGCATGTGCGGCGTAGGCGTGGTAGCAATTTACCCACACGCGACCAGCTTGGATATTTCGCCCCATTCGTTGTGCTAAATTGATATCGCGGGTCCACACGCCTGCGCCTAAACCATACTCGGTATCGTTGGCGATACGTAAGGCGTCGGCTTCATCTTTAAACGTGGTGACCGAAATCACCGGTCCAAATATTTCCTCCTGAAAGATCCGCATGTCATTAGTCCCTTTTAAAATCGTGGGACTCACAAAGTAACCGTTGTTATGTTGACCGGGTAACTTACAGGTATCACCACCCGTTAATAACTCTGCACCCTCATTGCGGCCGATCTCAAAATAACTGAGAATTTTATCCAGTTGTTCTTTAGAAACTTGAGCCCCCACTTGAGTTGTCAGATCAAGTGGATCCCCTTGCTTGATGGTTTTTACACGCTCTAGGACTCGTTGCATAAATTGATCATAAATGGATTCTTGGATCAACGCGCGGGAAGGGCAGGTACAAACTTCCCCTTGATTGAAAAATGCGAGTAGCATACCTTCCACAGCTTTATCCAAATAGTCATCTTCATGAGCCATCACGTCGGCAAAATAGATATTGGGCGATTTTCCGCCAAGTTCAACCGTTGAGGGGATCAGTGAATCGGCGGCACATTTTAATATATGCTGACCAACTTCAGTGGAGCCGGTAAAGGCTAACTTGGCGATACGCTTACTGATTGCCAGTGCTTGCCCAGCTTCAGCACCAAAGCCGTTGATCACGTTAATCACTCCGACAGGCACTAGATCTTCAATTAGCTCCATGAGTACCATAATCGATACCGGGGTTTGTTCTGCGGGTTTTAATACCACACAGTTACCAGCAGCAAGTGCTGGCGCTAGTTTCCATGCCGCCATGAGTAAAGGGAAGTTCCAAGGAATAATCTGTCCTACAACGCCTAAAGGTTCGGGAAAGTGATAACTGACAGTGGTTGAATCTATATCGGCAGCACCACCTTCTTGGGCTCGAATACAGCCCGCGAAATAGCGGAAGTGATCAACAAATAGTGGTATGTCTGCGTTCAATGTTTCGCGGATTGCTTTACCGTTTCCCCAAGTTTCGGCAACAGCAAGCGATTCTAAATGTTGTTCGACGCGATCGGCTATTTTTAATAAGACCTTAGAGCGATCTGCGACCGAAGTTTTGCCCCAGCCCGCACTTGCTGCATGAGCGGCATCGAGTGCTAAACCGACATCTTGAGCATCGGAACGAGCGACCTTGCAATAGACTTCACCGTTGACCGGTGAACGATTCTCAAAATATTGTCCATTTTTGGGTGGGACCCACCGACCACCGATAAAATTGTCGTATTGTTCTTTAAAAGTAATCAATGAACCTTCGGTTCCTGGCTGCGCATATAGCATCGTCAAATCCTTCTATAATTTACTTTTTGTTATCAAGTTGTTGCTTTTGTGGGTGCTGATATATTGCACTTAATCAGCGTATTGCAAGTGATGAACCAATTAATCAGGACTTGTTGTTAATGAAATGTAAAGTTATGATTGGTAAAATAAACTATTTTCTCAAGGTGTGGCGGGCTGGTTGTTGAGTCATCAGGTGGGCTGTCACACTGTTATATTCTGGCACATACAATGTGTTACATTTTGGAACAGTGTTATGAGCGTAAAGTACCAACTGCCCAATTCACTTAATGCCTCTTGGTTAAGAAGCCAAAATGCGGGCTTATCGGAGAGTTATTCACCAGACGAACTTCGTTTAGCCAAGGCTGAATTAAAAATGCGCCACCAACGGTATGACGATCTGATTCAATTAGTAAAAACTTATGCCTATCCATTATTTGAGCAATTGATGGCCCACACGTCTTGTCGATTGATTTTGTCTGATATAGATGGTTTTGTGATTGATCATTGGGGAATAGACAAGTTCGCCGATAAACTCGCGAATGTGGCTCTTGAGTCTGGTGTGAACTGGTTAGAGCAGTATAAAGGGACCAATGCCATTGGCACCGCTATCGCGATCGGACAAGCAGTATCTGTGGTTGGTGAACAGCATTATATTAAACACCATCGCTTTATGAGCTGTAGTGCCTGTCCAATCTTTTCTCCACAGGGCGAGATGGTCGCAGTGTTAGATATCACCAGTGAACAACAGCGCCATAACCAACAAGCTATGTCTTTAGTTGCGAGTCTCGCCCAACAAGTTGAGATTGCCTTGCTGTGTCGACTCCCCCAAAGTGTTTACCGGATTGACTTAGCTGCGCAACCGCATTTGCTTCATTCTGGCTGGCAGGGGATTGTCGTGGCCGATGAAGAAGGTAAAGTATTGGGTCATAACCCAATGGCTCGCCAGTTGATCAAACAACTCGAAGTGGGCCAGAGTTTGACGACTCATTTAGGCGAGCAGTGGTTAAGCAAGGTGCGCTCAGCTAACTTGCGCTTACATATGCAGACTAAAACCTTAAGCACACCTAAATTTGTGCATGCGAGGCCTCCGGCACAGCCAAAACTTTCAGGTTTTAAAGAACCATCAATTCAACGCGCTTGGCTGCATGCTCTCAAGGTGATCGAGAAATCTATTCCTTTGTTAATTTATGGGGAAACAGGGGTCGGTAAAGAGCAATTTGTAAAACGTCTGCATCAGGCTAGCCAACGCGCGAATCACGTTTTACAAGCCGTGAACTGCGCGGCCTTGCCGCACGACTTAGTCGAAAGTGAACTATTTGGTTATCAAGCTGGTGCTTTTACCGGTGCCGCTCCAAAAGGCGCTTTGGGAAAAATTCGTCAAGCGGCAGGTGGGTTTCTATTTCTGGATGAAATTGGTGAAATGTCTTTATCGGCACAAACTCGTTTATTGAGAGTATTGCAAGAGCGTGAAGTGGTCCCGGTGGGTGGACATCAAGCGATTGCGGTCGATGTTCAAGTGGTTGCCGCTACCCACGTAAATTTGAAACAACGAGTACAGCAGGGATTATTTAGAGAGGATTTATATTATCGTTTAAATGGATTTCAGCTAACTTTACCAGCATTACGCGAGCGTCGAGATATTCAACAGATGATCGAACAGATCCATTTGCAGCATTGCCATGCAGGTCAACGTATTTGTCCTCAGTTACTGGCTATTCTCTGCGCATATCAATGGCCGGGAAATCTGCGTGAATTAGATAATTTTATGCAGGTTGCTTGTTTGATGGCGGAACATCAAAAGTTATTACAATGGGATGATTTACCGGAGTCTCTGCAACAGCAACTTGGTCATCCAGCTGAAGATAGACTTTCTGGAGAGGTGGGTTTAAAGCAGACGATTGATGAGAATATCCTACAGGTTTATCAACGTTGCCATGGCAACATTAGCCAGAGTGCCAGACTGCTAGGGATCAGCCGTAATACGCTTTATCGAAAATTACGACGTTTAAAACATAGTCGTTAATCGTTTTGTTAATACTAATTTGGTTGGTTATATGACCAACTTATTGCGTAGAATAAATCTGCCGATAAACAGGTATGAAGGGCGTAACTAGTCGCTTTAATCATAAGGTTCATCATGCAGTGAACGGTGATTTAGGCAGCAACAATGAACCGACAATTAGTTATATTGTTATAAGGCAAGTGTCACTTATTTTAAAGATAAAAAATCCGAGCCCTTAGACTCGGATAGAACCATTGATTGATGACCAATCGTCGGTAAATTACATGACTCGCATGCCCGGTTGAGCACCATCATCGGGACTTAAGATCCATAAATCTTTTCCACCCGGTCCAGCGGCTAACACCATACCTTCAGAATTACCAAAGCGCATTTTTCTAGGTGCAAGATTTGCCACCATTACGGTTAACTTACCTTCTAGGTCTTCAGGGGAATAAGCGGATTTAATCCCCGCAAATACCTGGCGATTTTCACCACCAATATCGAGTTCGAGGCGAAGCAGCTTTTCGGCTTTTTCCACATGTTCCGCTTTAACGATACGAGCGATCCGTAAATCAATTTTTGCGAAATCATCAAAACTGATAGTTTCTGCAATTGGTTCAATTTCGACAGACTTGGCCGGTGTCGCGGTTTCTGTTTCAGTGGTGGTTTGGCTCGATGCCTGTAAGTTGTCTTTTGAGGCCTCAACCATGGCTTCAACTATGCTCATGTCGATACGTTGCATCAAGGCCTTAAAGCTTTGTATTTCACAACCCACCAAGTGCTCGCCAATTTCATTCCACTTCAATTCAACATTGAGGAACTTTTCCACTTTAATTGATAGTTCTGGGAGAACCGGTTTGAGGTAAGTGATCAGCACTTTAAATAAGTGGATCCCCATAGAGCAGACTTGATGCGCACGCTCTAAGGTGTCTTCTTGTTTGGCAAGTTGCCATGGTGCTTCTTCGGCAATATATTGATTAGCTTTATCAGCCAGCGCCATAATTTCTCGCATCGCCTTACCAAACTCACGATCTTCATAGAGTGCGGCGATGGTTTGCTCTGCATCGGTAAATTCTTTTAATAAGCCCGGATTAATCAGTTCGCTAGACAAACGGGAGTCAAAACGTTTACTAATAAAGCCAGCAGTACGACTGGCGATGTTGATCACCTTGCCAACTAAATCGGAATTAACCCGCTGCGCAAAATCTTCAAGATTTAAATCTAAATCATCGATTTTATTGTTTAATTTGGCTGCATAATAGTAGCGTAAATACTCAGGATCTAGATGATCCAAATAAGTGCGCGCCTTAATAAAGGTACCACGAGACTTAGACATTTTGGCACCATTCACCGTGACGAAACCATGCGCGTAAACACTGGTTGGTTTACGGTAACCTGCACCTTCTAACATTGCCGGCCAAAACAGACTGTGGAAGTAAATAATGTCTTTACCGATGAAGTGATAAACTTCTGCTTTTGAGTCTTGGTTCCAATAATGAGCAAAATCTAAATCGTCACGTTTGTCACATAAATTCTTAAAGCTGCCCATATAACCAATCGGCGCATCGAGCCAAACATAAAAGTATTTATCGTCGGTCTCTGGTATTTGGAAACCAAAGTACGGTGCATCGCGACTGATGTCCCATTGTTGCAAGCCTTGTTCAAACCATTCGCTTAGTTTGTTAGACATTTCATCCTGCAGCGATCCAGATACAGTCCAATCTTTCAGCATTTTCTGAAAGGCTGGCAAATCAAAGAAGTAGTGCTCGGAATCTTTGAGGACCGGTTCGGCACCTGAAACTACCGATTTAGGTGAAACTAGATCAGCTGGGCTATAGGTTGCGCCGCAATTATCACAGTTGTCGCCATTTTGATCGTCGCTGCCACATTTAGGGCAGGTTCCTTTAACAAATCGATCGGGCAAAAACATGTTTTTCTCAGGGTCGTATAGTTGAGAAATAGTCCGCGTTTTTATGTGACCGGCTTGGTTCAATCGACTATAGATATCTTCTGATAAAATTTTATTCTCAGGGCTGTGCGTAGAGTGATAGTTATCAAACGCAATGTTGAATTCTTTAAAGTCGGCACTATGTTCGCTATGAACCTGATTGATCATTTCTTCAGGGCTAATGCCCATCTGCTGAGCTTTTAGCATGATTGGCGTTCCGTGGGCATCATCGGCACACACATAAGTGCAGGTATGACCGCGTAACTTTTGGAAACGAACCCATATATCCGTTTGAATATATTCTAATAAATGGCCAAGGTGAATGGGTCCATTGGCATAGGGTAAAGCGCTGGTGACCAGAATTTCTCGTTGTTCGTTTGTCATGTGATCTACTGTAAGCTCAGTCAATAAACAGGGGAATCAAGGGATGTAATACTACCTTAAGCAAAGGTTTATGCCTAGAGGCTGTTGGCCTTTGAAGCTTGGTTTACAGTCGTTTATGGATGATTAGAGCACGGCTGTTCCTCTCTAATCTAGTAATCCAGATGAATTCTCAAAAAATGCTGTATTTATGAGCAATCTACACTTCGTTTCATCTAATTGTGCTCAGTGCTTTGTGATATAGATGAATTGATATGACTTACGATATAGCGCTTAGTCATGATGCTGCTTCAAGGGGCAATTTATGAACGCTATTGCCGCGAAATAGTGCACCACCTAAAATTCAAACTGTTCGCTGGTATGAGCAGAGGGAAGGGCGTTTAATATATGATAAATCACTGATACAAAGCGATTAGTCTAATGACTAATCGACGCTTACCACCTATAATTGCGGCAAAAATTTTAGGTCAATTCAATGCAAAATCAAAATCATCATGTTGTCGTTATCGGGATATCGGGGGCGTCTGCATCCGGTAAAAGCCTATTTTCTAAAACGATAGTAAGTGATATTCGTAATGAACTCGGTGATAGTTGTATTGCAGTTATCAATGAAGACAGTTATTACAATGATCAGAGCCATATTCCAAGGGAAAAGCGTAAACTGACCAATTATGACCACCCTAAATCGATGGATCACGCCTTATTAGCAACACATTTACAAGCGCTTAAACAGGGGCAAACCATCGAGCGCCCGCAATACAATTACACAGTCAACAATCGAATGAGCGAAACAAAAACTGTGTGGCCGACTAAGATTATTGTATTAGAAGGTATACTTTTGTTTACCGACCCAGCGATTCGAGAACAACTGGATATCAGTATTTTTGTCGATACACCTTTAGATATTTGCCTGGCTCGTCGTATTCAGCGAGACATTAAAGAGCGAGGTCGTACTCTCGATTCGGTATTGGCTCAGTATCACAACACGGTACGACCAATGTATTTGCAATTTATTGAACCGTCCAAGCAGTATGCCGATGTGATTGTGCCTCGTGGCGGTAAAAACCGAATCGCGATCGATATTATTAAAAGTAAAATACGTCATTTACTGGGATCTTGAGTGCTATTCACTTGTTTTACTAAACAAAGTACACGCAGTATCACAAAGTTTATTATTATCTAATTGTCATTTACATATTATTCAAGCGCTTTTATAAGTAGGGAAAGTTATGAAGAAGTTGCTATATGGCTTTATTGCTATCGTTGTGTTGCTGCTCGTTGTGGTAGTGATTGCTGTCTCTTTGGTTGATACCAACGATGTTAAACAGCTTATTGTAAGTAAGACCAAGGAGGCCACTGGCAGAGAGCTGGTGATTGATGGCGATTTATCTTGGCGTTTTTTCCCAAGTATTGGTTTTCAGTTAGGCTCGCTTCATTTATTAGATCATCCTAACTTTGGTCAAGGGGAAACATTGAGCATTGACGGTGCAGAAATGTCGGTCGCACTCATGCCCCTATTTAGTAAGACTATTGATTTGGGTGAGATTTCGCTTTCCGGTTTATCTTTTCGTTATCAAACCAATGCTGACGGCTCAAGCAATTTGGATGATTTGACCAAAACTGGCGACGCAGCATCTCAAACAGAGCCGTCGGTCAGTCAAGCTCCTAGCGAGCAAGTCGCAACGGAAGCAGCAAGTCCTTGGAATATCAGCTTATCGGGACTTGTGATTAAAGATGCCAACATTGAACTGATTGATTTAAAAACTAATAAGACACAAAAAGTAGGCCCAATTGACTTTAAGTTAGAGGGTTTAGAACTTGGTAAAGACAATCGTTTTGAATTGACCAGCCAATACAGCGACGGAGAGTTAAGTTTAATACAGCAAGCTCACGGCATTTTGTTTGTCACTAAAGATTTTTCAAGTTTGTCAGTGAAAGACTTAGACAATAACCTTGAAATAAATGGTGATGCGATTCCGAATGGTAAAATGAATATTCAGTCTAACCTGAACTTGGAATACTTGGTTTCACAGAAAATAGCCGAACTATCTTCATTGAACGTCGATATTGATGGTAAGACTCAACTTAGCGGTAGCAGTCGTTTACAGCTTAGCGATGCCATACCAAGTTTGAGCTTTAACCTGATGATCCCATTACTAGATACTTCTGCGTTCATTAGCCCTAGCCAAGACGCTCAACAAACTGATGCGGTTAAAACTTCGCCTGAGCAGACTCCTGGCACTGAACAGGAACCTGATCTGAGTGCGCTTAAAACAATTAATCTCGACGGGCGTTTGACCATTACGAAGCTGCAGCACCAAAAATTACATTTGGAAAATATTAAGCAGCACTTAGTCATTAAAAGTGGCGTGTTAAGCCTTAAGCAGTTAAGCGCAGATCTTTATGGCGGCAAACTGGATAGCAGCGCGCTTGTGAATGGCAATGAGAAGCAAGCGAGTTATTCAATGTCGGCTAAATTGTCTGGAGTGAAAGCTCAGCCTTTGTTAAGTGATGCCGCTAACTTTGAGTTTGTTGCTGGAAAATTAGATGTCGACCTTAACCTAAAAGGTAAGGGGCTGACTTCGATGGCGGTCAAGCAGCGGATTAGTGGACCGATTAATGCGACTTTTAGTGACGGTGCAATTTATGGCATTAATATTCCACAAATGATCCGAGCTGCAACGGTATCCTTAAAAGGGGGTGATAAGCAACAAGCTCAACAAGAGCAAAAAACTGATTTTAGTGAACTGGTTATTCATACCAAACTCGGTCAGTCATTGGCTTCGGTTACTAAGGCTCAAATGGTATCCCCCTTATTAAGGGTTGATGGCAAAGGGAAAACTCATTTAGTTAACGAAAGCTTAGATTTTAGTTTTATTACCAAGGTTGTTGCCAGTTTAGAGGGACAGGGGGCTTCTAATGATTTAGCAGGTTTAGATATTCCTTTGAAAATCAGTGGATCTTGGACGCAACCAAAAGTGCAGTTAGATATGAAGAAATTACTTGAAGGCCAAGCGAAGGAAGCACTGAATAAAGAGTTGAATAAAGCCTTAGGTGGAAAAGAAGGTAATAAAAAATTATTGGATAGTTTAGGTAGCTTCTTTAAATAGAGGCATACATTATTACCAATGGAATAGAACTTTTATAATGGTCTGATGGTGCGAGTAAAGGGAACTGAGTGGATAAATTAAATGGTGTCAAATCGATTCTTGTTGTTTGTATGGGCAATATTTGTCGCTCGACAACCGCAGAAGCGGTACTCAGAGAGAAATTTAAACAGCAAGCGTTGAAGGTTAAAGTTGATTCGGCTGGCACCACCGATTACCACCGTGGTGATAAGCCAGATCCTAGAGCGATGAGAGTTGCAGAGGAGAAAGGCTATAACTTTAAAGGGATCCGTTCGCGTAAGGTTGCTGATAAAGATTTTACGAAATTTGATTTGATTCTTGCATCGGATAAAAAAAATCTTAGTTACTTGCAACAACATTGCCCTAGTCATTATAGCCACAAGTTAGCGCTGTTGTTGCCCTCTGGTGGTCTGGATATCGAAGAAGTACCAGACCCATATTACGGCAGCGTACAAGGGTTTAAACAAGTTTTGGGACTAATAGAGCAAGCTAGCGATGGCCTCATTACCAGACTAAAACTTTAAAGACCAACGAATCTATAAAAATAGATGTATTAAAAAAGGCCAGCATATGCTGGCCTTTTTGTTATACCGTTTAAAACTATTTATTCGGCTTCGTCATTGGGCTTTGTGACGAACTGGTTGAACTGCTGCTTGATATGCGTCGCGTCCCAGTTTTAATCGGCTTACGAACATAAGGTTTTTTCACTTCTTCCTGCACAGGGGCTGACCTTACTACCGGAGCTGCAGGTTTTGCCATAGCAGCAGAAGCGCTGCCCTTGGTGTCGACAGGGCTAGGCTTTAGTTTCCCGCGATTACTACGTTTCGCTTTAACAATCGCTTTTGCCGGTGCTTCGGCTTTCACTGTTTCCACAGGCGCTTCAGCTTTCGCTGTGTCTGCAGGTGCTTCAGCTTTCGCTGTGTCTGCAGGTGCTTCAGCTTTCACTGTTTCCACAGGTGCTTCTGCTTTCGCTGTTTCTGCAGGTGCTTCAGCTTCCGCTGCTGCTGCAGGTGCTTCAGCTTTCGCTGCTGCTGCAGGTGCTTCGGCTTTCGCTGTTTCTGCAGGTGCTTCGGCTTTCGCTGCTGCTGCAGGTGCTTCAGCTTTCGCTGCTGCTGCAGGTGCTTCAGCTTTCGCTGCTGCTACAGGTGCTTCAGCTTTCGCTGTTGCCACAGGCGCTTCAGCTTTCGCTGTTTCTGCAGGTGCTTCGGCTTTCGCTGCTACAGGTGCTTCAGCTTTCGCTGTTTCTGCAGGTGCTTCAGCTTTCGCTGTTTCTGCAGGCGCTTCAGCTTTCGCTGTTTCTGCAGGTGCTTCGGCTTTCGCTGTTTCTACAGGTGCTTCAGCTTTCGCTGCTGCTGCAGGTGCTTCAGCTTTCGCTGCTGCTACAGGTGCTTCGGCTTTCGCTGCTGCTACAGGTGCTTCGGCTTTCACTGTTTCAACAGGTGCTTCGGCTTTCGCTGTTTCTGCAGGTGCTTCAGCTTTCGCTGTTTCTGCAGGTGCTTCGGCTTTCACTGTGTCTGCAGGTGCTTCTGCTTCTGGGTAACGTGAATCGACGGCTTCTGCGTTAGTTTCCGCTTTTGGTAAGTCATTAAAGCGTTTACGCCCAGCATTGCTTGAAGAACGACGACGGCGTTTAGGTTTAACGACTTCTGCTTGTTCAGTCTCAGTTGCGTTTAGCGTATTTTCAAGTGAAGTCGATTCCACCGCTTTAGCTTTTGCCTTTGCTTTTGGTGTAATCTCTTGACTAACCTTTTCTGCAACCGATGCACTTTGGCTGAGTTCTTCGGATACTTCAGTTGTCATACGCACTTTTTTACGCAAATTACGACGTTCTCTACGTTCTTTTACGCGTTGCTCTTTTGGTGCAGCCGCTTCTTTTGGCGCTTTAGATACTTGCGATTTTTCTGCAACGGCAGTATTCGAAGTGTTTACGCTTGCTTTTGCTTCATCGTTTAGTGCGTTGTTGCGTCCACCTTTATTATTCCGCGGTTCTTTACGGCGACGGTTGTTGCTGCTGTTTTCGCCGCGGCTGCGTTCTGTTCGCTCTTGGGTTTTGCCATTACGCTTATCATTTCTAGGATTATTGCGTCGAGGATTACGCTTGTCCTTCTCATTCGACTGACTGCGTGGCGCTGGTTTAGCAGCCGGTGCTTCTTCGGTTTTAAATAGGCCAGAAATAAAAGCAACGATACGGGCGCCCAGAGAAGGTCCGCTGGTTTGTTGGACTTCAGCTTTAGGGCTCTTAGCTACAGGCTTAGGCGCTGCAGTCGGGGCAGGGGCCGCTGGAGCAGAAAAGCCTTGTAAAACGGGTTGTTCTGCCTCAGTTTTTTCCTTGGCTACTTGATTTGGTTGATATACCGGAGATGGATTTTCAGCGGTCAATTGATAACTGGTTTCTTGAGTCTCTTCGCCACTACGAACCCGAGTCACATCATAATGTGGTGTTTCCATGTGCTGATTTGGGATAATAATCAAGCGAACATCATGACGTTTTTCTAGTTTGTTAATCGCGACCCGTTTCTCATTCAATAAATAAGCGGCGACTGGCACAGGTACTTGAGCGTGTACTTCAGAGGTGTTTTCTTTTAACGCTTCTTCTTCAAATAAACGGAGGATCGAAAGCGCCAAAGATTCATTATCTCGAATAGTACCTTGACCACTACAACGAGGACAAATGTGGGTGCTAGATTCCCCTAAAGAAGGGCGTAAGCGTTGTCGAGACATTTCCAATAAACCAAAGCGAGAAATTCGACCAATTTGCACTCGCGCACGATCTTGACGGATGGCGTCACGGAAGCGATTTTCGACTTCTCGCTGATTTCTAACAGGTGTCATATCGATGAAGTCGATAACCACCAAGCCACCAAGGTCACGCAAACGAAGTTGACGAGCTATTTCATCTGCAGCTTCTAAGTTGGTTTGTAAGGCTGTTTCTTCAATATCTCCGCCTTTTGTCGCTCGGGCCGAGTTAATATCAATAGAAGTTAAGGCTTCGGTCGGGTCAATTACAATGGAACCGCCAGAAGGAAGGCGAACTTCACGCTGAAATGCAGACTCAATTTGTGATTCGATCTGATAATGATTGAACATTGGTACTTCGCCTTCGTAGCGTTTCACGCGATTAACGAAGTCGGGGCGAACCAAGTCGATATGTTTTTTCGCTTGTTCAAAGATAGTTTTGTTATCAATTAAGATCTCACCAACATCGCGACGAAGGTAATCACGAATAGCCCGAACAATCACGTTACTTTCTTGGTGAATTAAAAATGGGGCTTGTTTTGACTTGGATGCATCAATAATTGCACCCCAATGATTAAGTAGAACTTTTAGGTCCCACTGTAATTCTTCAGCTGACTTACCAACACCTGCAGTACGAACGATTAAGCCCATACCTTTAGGTAGCTCTAATCCGTTCATCGATTCTTTTAATTGGGTTCGCTCATCACCTTCGATACGACGAGATATGCCTCCGGCACGCGGATTATTTGGCATTAAAACCAGATAGCTACCCGCCAAACTTATAAAAGTGGTCAAGGCCGCGCCTTTGTTGCCACGTTCTTCTTTATCGATTTGAACGATGACCTCTTGGCCTTCCTTGATCACTTCCTTAATACTGGGGCGGCCTTGATAAACATAGCCTTCGGGGAAGTATTCTTTAGCTATTTCCTTCATGGGAAGGAAGCCATGACGTTCTGCGCCATAGTCAACAAATGCAGCTTCTAAACTAGGCTCTACGCGAGTAATTTTACCTTTGTAGATATTCGCTTTTTTCTGTTCGTGACCAGGACTTTCTATGTCTAAGTCGTATAGCCGCTGGCCATCGACCAATGCAACGCGCATCTCTTCTAGCTGCATTGCATTAATTAACATTCTTTTCATTTATATTGCCTTGGGGTTTGTTTGATTAAAACAACCTCACAAGCAGCAATTAACCTGCCTTAAATGGCCAGACCCTGTGTTTTTTGTTAGAGCGATTAGGTAACCTCTCGGTTAGCTACTCTAATCCTTAGGGCGCATTTTGGCGCTTTTATAAATAATAAGTGCCGCAAAAAAGTCTTGCAGAACTGAAAAATCTATTCTATATAGCGTTGATTTAAGGCAAGTATTTTTGATTGCCTATCAGGTTGCTATGAAAATTCTTACTATCAAGCTTTGCGTTTTTTACAAAAAATAACAGCTTGAAGTTGGTGCCAAATTAGGAAAATGTTTAAAAACGGGCACTTTAAGCCTGTTAAATATAGCAAAGCTATATTTTTCCATCAAATTATTTATGAACATGTTACACTTTTTGCTATGAATACCGAAAATAAAGCGGTTCAGATGGTCACGGTAAGTGACGACGAGGCTGGACAAAGAATAGATAACTTCCTCCTAAAGCGGCTAAAAGGGGTTCCTAAAAGTCGTATTTACCGTATTTTACGCAAAGGAGAGGTTAGGGTTAACAAAAAGCGGGTAAAGCCCGAATATAAGTTACTAACTGAAGACTTGGTCAGGATCCCGCCGATTAGGGTCGCGGAGCCGAATAGTTTACCTTCAAATAAACTTAATCAAGTGACTCAACTCGAACAACAAATTATCTATGAAGATGATTATTTGTTAGTTTTGAATAAACCCTCTGGGATGGCAGTACACGGTGGCAGCGGATTAAGTTTTGGTGTGATTGAAGCACTGCGCTCATTGCGCCAAGATTGCCGCTATCTGGAATTGGTGCATCGCATCGACCGTGATACATCGGGATTACTGGTTGTCGCGAAGAAACGTAGCGCGTTGCGAGAAATGCATCGACAGTTAAGAGAGAAGCTTGTTCAGAAGGACTATCTCACTTTAGTTCATGGTCAGTGGCCTAAAGGAACTAAATCGGTAGACGCGCCATTGCGAAAGAATGCCTTGGCTTCTGGCGAACGTGTTGTGGTGGTTGACCCAATGGAAGGGAAACAATCTCTTACTCGCTACAAAATAGAACGACGTTACACAGATATGACCTTGATGAAAGCCAGCCCGGTCACCGGACGAACTCATCAAATCCGTGTACATAGCCAATATGCAGGGCATAGTATTGCTGGTGACGATAAGTATACCGATAAGAAACTCATCGCCGAAGTTGCCGATATCGGCTTACATCGTCTATTTCTGCATGCTTGGCAGATCCGCTTTGAACATCCAGGCACTCAACAGCAAATGCAGTTGACTGCGCCATTAGATCCTGAGTTACAAGCGGTTTGCGATTGTTTAAAGCCGATTTAGGTGAAGTGAGGGAGGTGAGCCTCCCTTTGGCTTTTGCCTGCCATCTATTTGCTAAACCAGCAATGTGAAGCCCTGAGCCTCAAGTAAAGCACATAGCTTAATTAACGGTAATCCGATTAAGCTATTTGGATCATCTCCGCGTAGGTGTTTGAACAATACAATACCCGAACCTTCGCTTTTAAAGCTGCCCGCACAATTATAAGGTTGTTCAAGCTGAAGATATCGTTCGATGAGCTCAACGCTTAAATCTCTGAATTTAACTTCAAAGGGTTCAACCAAGCTATTCATTTGTTTATTTTCACTATTATATAAAGCCATGCCAGTATAAAAGGTAATTGTTTGACCGCTGGCTTCAGTGAGTTGCTTAATTGCAGTTTGGTGATCCCCAGGTTTGCCGACAATCTTGTGGTTAATACAGCAAACTTGGTCGGAGCCTATAATCAAATGTTGCTGAAATCGAGACTCACCAGCTATCGCTTTTTGTTCAGCTAGGCGCTTAACCAAGTGCTCGGCTGTTTCATTTGCGAATGGCGTCTCATCTATATCGGGATTGAAAGTGCTAAACTCAGGAACGATTTTCTGAAGTAACTGTTTTCTGAACGGGGAGCTCGAGGCAAGAACTAGGCGATTTTTCATCGTTTTTTAACCAAAAATGAGAGAACGATGATTTTAAACACAATCTTCAGCAATGGCGATGCTTTAAAGCCATGAAAAAAGCAGAATTTGTTTTGACTATCGCTAACTGTAACTATATTATGCGCGCCTTATGCAGAAAGTGAAATTACCAGTAGAGATTGACCCGTTTAGGGCGGCTAAGCGAAAGTTAGACTATCAAGGTACTCTTGAGGTTAAGCGTTTGCCCCGTCTAAGCGAAGCAAGCTTGAAAGTGAATAGTGATGTAGACGTCTGGTTACGCTTTGAAACTGACCCTCTGGGGTTGGTTGTCGTTCAAGGCAGAGCGTTAACTGAGGTGGAGTTGGAATGCCAACGTTGTGGTGAAGCGTTTAGTTACGCCATTGATGTTGAGTTTACCTATTCGCCAGTCTGCGATGAATCGCAAGTGGAAGCGTTAACTGAAGATTACGAACCACTACAACTTAATGACGATAACTACTTTGTTGTGCAAGAGTTGATCGAAGACGAGCTATTATTGGCGTTACCGATTATTCCTAGACATTCATTAAGCGATTGTTTAGTGAAAGAAAGCGAACAAGTATTTGGCGAGATTGAGGAAGTAGAGGAAGAATCGAAACCGAATCCATTTGCAGTGTTAGAAAGTTTAAAAAAGAAAGACTAGGAGACTGGGTCAATGGCTGTTCAGAAAAGTAAAGTTACACGTTCAAGACGTGGCATGCGCCGTTCACACGACGCAATTGAAAACAATGTTGCATTAACAACTGACGCAACTTCAGGTGAACTTCACCGTCGTCACCATGTTACTGCTGACGGTTTCTACCGCGGTAACAAGGTAATCAACAAGTAAATTTTTGCATTTTGCAAAAAATTACAATTGCAGTTGATGCAATGGGGGGCGATGTTGGCCCCCATGTTACAGTGCCTGCCGTTGCGCAGGCACTTAACTATTACCCTCATCTTAATATTATCTTAACTGGCGACAAGCAGGTGGTTGAGACTTTGCTCGTTAGCCACAAAATCAATCTTCACCCTCGATTCAATTTTATTCATACCTCACAGGTAGTGAGTGCGAATGATAAACCGTTAATCGCACTTCGTTCCCGTCGACATTCATCGATGCGCCTTGCCTTAGACCTAGTTCATCAGCGCCAAGCTGATGCTTGCATCAGTGCCGGTAATACAGGTGCTTTAATGGCGATGGCCAAGGTTGTGCTAAAGCTGCTTCCGGGGATCGAACGCCCTGCATTGGTCAGTCATTTACCCGAGGAAAATGGGCGAGGCAGTTTATTATTGGATTTGGGGGCGAATTCGAGTTGTGACTCCGATGTTTTAATGCAATTTGCCCTAATGGGTTCTGCTTTGGCCGAGAGTGTCTGGGGAATGACTCGTCCACGGGTTGCATTACTAAATATTGGTGAGGAACAAATTAAGGGTAACGATGTCGTAAAACAAACGGCCCAACTTCTTGAAAACTTAAACGCAATAAATTATATCGGCTTTGTCGAAGGTAATCAGTTATTTAGTGGTAAGGCTGACGTGATCGTGTGCGATGGTTTTGTTGGTAATGTTGCACTAAAAACAGCGGAAGGTGTCTCTCAGCTGATACTGTCAAAATTAAAAAACCAATTTGATGTAAATTGGTTTGCGCGTTTTGTACTCAAACTATTTCTTCCGAGTTTTAAAACTCAGTTAAAACAACTGAACCCCGACCAGTATAATGGCGCCAGTCTGTTAGGATTGCGCGGTATTGTGATTAAAAGTCATGGTCATGCCGATGAACAAGCATTTCTTCAAGCTATTCATCAAGCGGTTGCCGAAATACAGCAACAAGTTCCTAGCCGTATTACCGACAAACTTGAATCATTATTAATTGATAAGCATTAAATCATTTATGTACTCAAAAATTTTATCTACCGGTAGTTACCTACCAATTAACGTGAGAACCAACTCTGATCTTGAGCGCATGGTAGAGACGAGCGATCAGTGGATCACTGATCGTACAGGGATTAAAGAGCGTCGAATTGCGGGTAACGATGAGTCTGTTGCAGACATGGGATTTTATGCAGCACAGTTGGCAATTGAGCGTGCAGCTATTGACAAAAGCGACATTGGCTTAATCATCCTTGCCACGACTTCAAGCGAAAATGCATTTCCCGCTGCGGCCTGTGAAGTGCAAGCTAAATTGGAGTTACCCGGGGTTCCCGCTTTTGATATCGCCGCAGCTTGCGCAGGTTTTACCTATGCACTGAGTGTTGCGGACCAATATATTAAGAGTGGTCTTGTTAAAACCGCGTTAGTCATCGGCGCAGACAAGTTGTCTCATATGTGTGATCCCGATGATCGTTCCACCATTATTCTATTCGGCGATGGTGCTGGCGCAGTTCTATTGGGAGCAAGCGAAGAACCCGGAATTTTGTCTACTCATATTCATGCTGATGGTCGATTTGGTGAATTGCTTAAATTACCTCATCCACGCCGTGGTATGTCAGGCTCTACCATGGAATCATATATGAGCATGAGTGGTAATGAAGTATTTAAAGTTGCCGTGACTCGCCTCAGTGAAATTGTGACCGATACATTGCAGGCAAACGGAGTCGAAAAATCAGCATTAGATTGGTTAGTTCCTCACCAAGCTAACTTTAGAATTATTAAAGCCACAGCCAAAAAGCTCGCTATGCCGATAGAGAAAGTTGTGTTGACTTTGGACCGACATGGTAATACTTCGGCGGCATCAGTGCCGATTGCTTTAGATGAAGCGGTAACCGATGGTCGCATTCAACGCGGGCACCTTGTATTATTAGAGGCCTTTGGTGGCGGTTTTGCATGGGGCAGTGCCCTAGTTAGATTTTAACAATTAGGATAGAAGATGAATAATTTAGCATTCGTATTTCCAGGCCAAGGTTCACAAAGTGTGGGCATGTTGGCTGAATTGGCGAACGAGTATTCTGTGGTAGCGGATACCTTAAAACAAGCATCTGAAGTTCTAGGCTATGATTTAGCCGAACTTATTGCGAATGGGCCTGTCGAAGATTTGAATGTCACCAGTCGTACTCAACCTGCATTATTAGCCACATCAGTCGCCCTATGGCGACTTTGGCAGGAACTTGGTGGCACAATGCCAAGCTTATTAGCTGGACACAGCTTAGGCGAGTATTCAGCCTTAACTTGCGCCGGTGTATTAGATTTTGCTGATGCACTGAAGTTGGTTGAATACCGTGGCCAGTTGATGCAACAAGCTGTTCCTGCTGGGGTTGGTGCCATGTCTGCAATCATTGGTTTAGGTAATCAAGACATTATTGATGCTTGCGAGAAAGCTGCGCAAGACCAAGTGGTGACAGCTGTTAATTTTAACTCTCCGGGTCAAGTGGTTATCGCCGGGCACAAAGAAGCAGTCGAGCGAGCCAACGTATTATGTAAAGAAGCGGGTGCAAAAAGAGCCTTGCCGTTGCCGGTAAGCGTACCGTCTCACTGCGCGTTAATGCAGCCTGCAGCCGATGAATTAGCAGGCTATATTGAAGGGATTCAATTCTCTGAGCCCAAATTCGACGTGATTAATAACGTTGATGTTGCCATTGAGAAAGATGCCAAAGCGATTAAATTAGCGTTAATTAAGCAGCTTTATAGCCCAGTACGTTGGACTGAAACCATCGAAGCCATGGCAGCCAAAGGCATTGAAACTGTATATGAGTGTGGTCCGGGCAAAGTATTGACAGGATTGGTAAAACGAATTCATAAACCATTGGTAGCAGCGACTATTAATGATTTGACATCGATTAAGTCTGCATTAGATAAGTAACGAGGAATATTGATGACTTTACAAGGTAAAGTAGCACTAGTAACGGGAGCCAGTCGTGGAATTGGTCGCGCAATCGCCGAAACGTTGGTTGCCAAAGGCGCTATCGTTATTGGTACCGCAACATCGCAGAAAGGGGCGGAGTCAATCGGTGACTACCTCGGAGAGCATGGTACAGGGCTCGCCTTGGATGTAACCTCCAGCGAATCTATTCAGCAGTTGTTTATCGATATTAAAGAAAAATATGGCGATATCGATATTTTGATCAATAATGCTGGGATTACTCGCGATAACCTGTTGATGCGAATGAAAGATGACGAGTGGGAAGACATAATCAATACTAATCTCAGCTCTATCTTTCGTTTAAGTAAAGCGGTATTACGCTCGATGATGAAAAAACGCCATGGGCGTATTATCAGCATCGGCTCCGTGGTTGGCACGATGGGTAATGCGGGTCAGGCAAATTATGCGGCTGCGAAAGCCGGTGTACTTGGTTTCACCCGTTCTTTAGCGCGCGAAGTTGCCTCTAGAGGGATCACCGTAAATGCGATTGCACCTGGTTTTATTGAAACAGATATGACTCGGGCACTTGACGAGAATCAACGTGGTGCTATCTTGTCGCAAGTGCCTATGGGCCGTTTAGGTGATGCTGAAGAGATAGCAAAGACGGTTGCATTTTTGGCCAGCGACGATGCTGCTTATATTACCGGTGAAACCATTCATGTGAATGGCGGAATGTACATGGTTTAAGCAATGGCTTAAAAAAAACGCAAAAAATTGATAGATCGCAAGTTTTTCATAAAAATAACTACGAAAAATGTGGTTAGACCACTACGGTTAGGCTTGCAAAGTATCTCGGTTTGAATACACTATCGCAACAACGCAGAAGCGTATTACTAAGGAAAAATATTGTCATGAGTGCAATTGAAGAACGTGTTAAAAAAATCATCATTGAGCAACTTGGTGTAAGTGAAGACGAAGTTAAAAACGAAGCGTCTTTTGTTGATGACCTAGGTGCTGATTCTTTAGATACAGTAGAATTGGTTATGGCTTTGGAAGAAGAATTTGATACTGAGATTCCTGATGAAGAAGCTGAAAAAATAACTACTGTACAAGCTGCAATTGATTACGTTCTAAATAATCAAGATTAGTTAAAAAGTGGGCGACATAGGTCGCCCATTTTGCATCCCCCTAAGATAAGTAAATCCCCCCTTGGAGGCATTTCAGTGACTAAGCGTAGAGTCGTTGTTACTGGTATTGGTGCGTTATCACCAGTAGGTAATACCGCTGAATTAACTTGGCAGGCACTCAAAGCAGGCCAAAGTGGTATTGGGCCAATTGAGCATTTCGATATATCCGCATTTCCCACCCGTTTTGCTGGTCTCGTTAAAGACTTCAATGTAGAACAGTTCATGAGTAAGAAAGATGCTCGTAAAATGGACGCGTTTATTCAATATGGTGTCGCTGCTGGCATCATGGCTTTCGAAGATTCGGGTATTGAAGTCTCCGAAGAAAACGCTGACCGGATTGGTGTATCAATTGGTTCGGGCATTGGCGGATTAGGCTTAATTGAGCAAAATCACGAACATTATTTAAAAAATGGACCGCGTAAAATTAGTCCGTTTTTTGTTCCATCAACCATTATCAATATGGTAGCTGGGCATCTTTCTATTATGAAAGGCCTTAAAGGACCGAACATTGCGGTTACGACAGCCTGTACCACAGGCGCTCATGCTATTGGTTTGGCTGCCAGAATGATCGCCTATGGCGATGCTGATACGATGGTGGCTGGCGGTGCTGAAAAAGCATCAACTCATTTAGGTATGGGCGGTTTTGGTGCTGCCAAAGCGCTATCCACTCGCAACGATGATCCATCAAAGGCGAGTCGGCCTTGGGATCAGGATCGCGATGGTTTTGTATTAGGCGATGGCGCTGGCGTGATTGTGCTTGAAGAATATGAAGCGGCAAAAGCTCGTGGCGCTAAGATTTATGCAGAGCTCGTTGGTTTTGGGATGAGTGGTGACGCTTACCATATGACATCTCCACCAGCTGACGGTGATGGTGCTGCACGTTCGATGGCAGCAGCGATTAAAGATGCCGGCATTGATGCTGCGGATATTGATTACATTAATGCCCACGGTACCTCGACTCCGGCAGGTGATATCGCAGAAACTCAAGCGGTGAAAACGGTATTTGGTGAACATGCTAAAACCGTATTGGTTAGCTCGACTAAATCGATGACCGGTCATCTATTAGGTGCCGCAGGCGCTGTTGAAGCGATTATTTCTGTATTAGCAATCCGAGATCAAATCGCTCCGCCAACCATCAACTTGGAAAACCCAAGTGAAGGTTGTGATTTAGATTATGTGGTTGGTCAAGCACGCGAAGCTAAAATCGATTACGCTTTATCCAATTCTTTTGGTTTTGGTGGCACCAACGGTTCGTTAGTATTTAAGAAAGTTGACGATTAAACTCACTTCGATACTATGAAAAATTGAAAGCCTGATGTTCATATCAGGCTTTTTTATGTTTAGGGGCATCACAATTGAAAGTGGTTAACGTTAATAGTCATGATCGTGGTTTAAACTATGGAGATGGTTTTTTCACCACGGTGTTAATTGCTCAAGGCAAACCTGTGCTATGGGATTACCATTGCCAGAGACTGGTAGCCGCGCAACAACAATTGGGATTTCCACAACTTGATTTAGATAGTCTGTACATAGAACTATTAAGTCGAATTGAGCATCCACATGCGGTTGCAAAAATATTGATTTCCCGAGGTGTCGGTGGGCGAGGGTATGCAATTCCAGACAAAGTTGAACCGACGCTGCTTATTTCGATGTCTGCTTACCCCGAGCATTATACATGTTGGCAACAAGATGGCTTAAGTTTAGGGGTGGCCGGCCAACGCTTGGCAGCTGGCTGTAGCTTTTCTTCCATAAAGACGCTCAATCGTTTAGAACAAGTGATGTTGCGCAAGGAAGCGGATCAATCTAAGTTTGATGATTTGATTTGTCTGGATATTTTTGATCACTTGATTGAATGTGTATCTTCTAACTTATTCTGGTTAAAAGGAAATACGCTATATAGTCCTGATCTCAAGACGGCTGGTGTCGCAGGGATCCAGCGTCGGTTTCTGATGGACCACTGTCATCATTCGCCTTACAAATGGCAGGTAGGCCAATTTCAACTTGATGAACTCGCAGCAGCAGATGAAATTTTTATTAGCAATGCCGTCCTCCAGTTTGCACCTATAAAACAGTTCAATGAGCGAGTATTCACAGAGCATCATGCTTGTCGTTGGTTTCAACAGTTGGTAATTCGTTTTGCGTAAATTTTTTATTAGCGTCATGCTGTTAGCCATGTTGGTAAGCATTGGCTTTATAAGTTTCAAACATTTTCTGGAACAACAATGGAACCAACAGAGGAGCAGCCAAGTGGCATTGCTTGCTGTTGAGCCAGGCGATAATTTTTATAAGATGGTTAACTTGGCATTTACTGATGCCGAGCAAGACAATTGGTGGTTAAGGTTTTGGATTAAGCTCAATCCACAATTTGGGAAGATAAAAGTTGGTCACTACCAACTGGCTAAACACCTTAGCTATGCGACGCTTAGTCAGTTGTTAACGAGCGGTAATGTGGTGCAGCTGAAAGTAAGTTTGATTGAAGGGGAAACCTTTAAACAATTTTGGCAAAAGTTAAACCAAGCCGAAGGCATCAAATCGAGTTCGAAAACTGAGCAAGAACTAGCCTCTTGGTTGGGCAGTGAACGGAGCAAGTTAGAAGGTTTGTTGTTACCGGAAACCTATTTTTACGTCCACGGTACTTCTGCGGAAGAAATTGTTAAACGAGCTTATTTAGCTTTAGACAAAACACTGCTTGCTCATTGGCAGCTACGGGATAAACATTTACCTTTAGCCAAGCCCTATGACGCGCTTATTTTAGCCTCTATTATTGAAAAGGAAACGGGCGCAAAATTCGAGCGTCCGCGAATTGCATCGGTATTTATTAACCGTCTAAATAAAGGCATGCGTTTACAAACCGATCCTACGGTTATTTATGGCATGGGGGACCGTTACGATGGTAATATTCGTCGTAAAGATCTACGTGAGGCTACCGAATATAATACTTATGTAATTAAAGCCTTACCGCCCACACCGATAGCGATGGCGAGTGAAGACGCTATCGCTGCAGCCTTAAACCCTGAACACACCCAATATTTATATTTTGTCGCGAAGGGTCGTGGTGAACATTATTTTTCAAAATCGCTAGCAGAGCACAATCGTGCTGTACGTAAATACATTTTAAAGAAGTAGATGATGACTCCTGGAAAATTTATTGTAATAGAAGGCTTGGAAGGCGCAGGTAAAAGCAGTGCAGTTAGCGCGATTCAAACGGTCCTGAATCACCGTGATATCCCATTTATTAGCACCCGAGAGCCCGGTGGAACGCCAATTGCTGAAGCCCTACGAGACATTGTGAAGCAGGGGATGGCAAACGAACATGTATGTGATAGTACGGAATTGTTGCTGATGTATGCCGCGCGCGCGCAATTGGTAGAAACGCTGATCCGTCCCGCTTTAGCGAACGGTACCTGGGTTATCGGTGATCGCCATGACTTAAGTTCACTCGCCTATCAAGGTGGCGGGCGAGAGCTGGGAATGGCCAAGCTAAAAGCGATTAAGCAGATTGCAATTGGTGATTTTGAACCTGATCTCACCTTGTACTTAGATATTGAGCCGAGTTTAGGCTTGAGTCGAGCCCGCCAGCGCGGAGAGCTCGATCGTATCGAGCAGCAAGATTTGAACTTCTTTGAACGTACTCGAGAAGTTTATCTACAGCAAGTTGCAGAAAAAGAGAGCATCATGCTTATCGATGCCAGCCAAAACATGGAGCAAGTCGCCGCGTCCATTACGGCGATACTTATCCAATATGTAGATAATATCTAAGCGAGAGTCATTTATGAGTTTGCCCTGGTTAGGCCCAATTTGGAAGCAGTTAGCTTCACAGCTACAACAACAGCACTTTCCTCAATCCATACTATTAAGAGGAGAGAAAGGCCTGGGCAAGCAGCAAATGGCACAATTTCTTGCGAAAACACTGTTATGTACTGAACAGACTCACCAAGCTTGTAATGCTTGTCATAGCTGTCAGGTATTTGAGGCGAATAATCATGGTGGCTTGTATCAGGTGAATCAAGACAAGCCAAAGCTTGATGATATTCGAGAGCTTAGCGCTTGGGCGGGCCAAACTAGTCACCTCGGGCCACATAAGGTTGCTATTATTCACGATATTAGCTTACTCAACGATGCTTCTAATAATGCCTTATTGAAAACACTTGAAGAACCTGTTGATGGCACCTTTTTCATACTCATTAACCACTTACCGTTTAAAGCGATGCCAACCATTCGCAGTCGTTGCCAATCATTTAACCTTCCAACTCCACCACTTGAGTTAGTCAAAACTTGGCTGGTGAAACAAAAAATAAGACTCGATGAAAATTTTCTGCTGATACACCGTTTTTGTAATGGTGCGCCGTTAATCATGGCTGAGTTTTATCGCCAGCAATCACTGAAAGATTTACAGCTGTTTTTAACGCAGTACCAGCAGATGGTTCATGGTCAAACACATAAACTCGGCGATATAATACAAAAACAACCGGCACAACTATCATGGTTAGGCCATACGCTGGCTTTAAGCAGCAGTATTCGTGGAGGATTACTTAATCAAGCATTGTTCCCACAATTACCAGTCAAGCAGTTATCAGCTTCAACCTTAAACAAAGCATACCAAGATTGGTTATTGTTGGTGAAACAGCTAGAATCATTTCCAAGTTTAAATCTTGGCCAGCAGCTCTACCCATTATTCAATCGATTTAAGGAACCCGTTTCGTGTTAGTTGACTCTCATTGCCACTTAGACCGATTAGATTACCCAGGCAAACATAACAATGTCGCCGATGCTTTAAGTAAAGCGAAACAAGCGGGGGTCGATTATTGTTTGGCGGTTGCTATTTCGCCGGATAAGTTTCCGGCGATGATGGAAAAAGTCGAACAATTCGATAATGTATTTGCCTCTTGTGGTATGCATCCATTGTATGTTCAAGAGCAAGCCTTCGATAAAGCTTTACTCGCTCAATATCTTCAGCAAGCTAAAGTGGTTGCTGTGGGTGAAACTGGCTTAGACTATTTTTATGCAAAAAAACATAAAGAGTTACAGCAGACTGTATTTATTGAGCAGATCCAATTAGCGGTTGAATACAACAAACCTTTAATTGTGCATACTCGTGATGCTCGAGACGATACCCTACGTTTATTGGCTGAGCATCGGGCAGAGCAATGTGGCGGTGTATTACACTGTTTTACCGAAAGTTTAGAGATGGCTCTCGCGGCCATCGAAATGGGTTTTTATATATCAGCGTCTGGCATTATTAGTTTTAATTCAGCAAAAGAATTACAAAAGACCTTTAAGCAGATCCCCCTCGAACGTATTCTCGTTGAAACGGATAGTCCTTACTTAGCGCCGATCCCACATCGCGGTGAAGAGAACCAACCAGCCTATACCCGGGTGGTAGCGGAGTGTTTAGCGAATATCAAAGGCATCAGTTTTGAGCAAGTCGCAGAACAGACCAGTCATAATTTCTTTGAGTTATTTAGTTTAGCTAAACCTTAAAAAGACATCTCCACTCTAATCCTTGAGTGGAGAGTAGGGGAAGGGCTCTTTAAAGAGCCTTGCGCTAATAATCATTTAATTCCAATCTAACTAATTATCTGTTCATTTTTGTTGGCCCAAATCACCGCTAACTGGGTTATGTATCCTGTAGTTAGAGTCACTAGTGACTTCACTTCATGCCTCGTTATCGGCAGATTTATTGTGCGCAATAAGTTACTCATATGATGAATCAGATTGGTATAAGTCTAGCTGTCAACACTGACTTTGCAAACTCAATATAGGCCTTTGTCTTTGACCAATTCTCGCGGGTAAGCATTCTTAATCTTGTTGCGGATCCACTTTCCTAAACCAATCACTTGGTCTTTATAAATTAAGGCTATTTCACCACGATTACTATTTGGGTAGGCGATATCTTTTCCCTGATAAAAGTGATGTGCTTGCTGTTCATCAAGTGTGACCGTATTTTTCCCGATCAAAGCGCCTAAGCTGGTGATCGCATCATGGCTGGTTCGAAAACCTTGCTTGAATGATTCGGCAAGCTTTAGACCTACTCGTTCAAAACGCATTTCATCCTTTATGGCTAAGAACGTATCGGGGATTAACCAATAGCTGTCGCCCTTTATAAATACGCTATAGGATTCTGGCAGACTTAAAGCAAAACCATCCGTAAAGTGCCGTTTAATCGCTTGGTATTGTTTGGTATTGGCTTTATGGTAAGTAAAACCCTTAATATTTTTTTGTATTTTCTCTGCTGACAATCCATGCGTTGTTTTACGCAGGGCTGCAACAAAGAAGCCTTCACTATCGAAATATTGCGGCCATATATGCAAGTAACCTTCCTCGGTTAAGGCTCGCTCAGCACCGGGAAATAAATCGGCAAGTTGAAGTGGGGCTAACTGCTTCGGATATTCAGACATCAAGCGGGAGATAACTTGCTGGTTTTCTTGTCGATTGAGGGTGCAGGTGGAATATACCAATAAGCCTCCAGGCTTCAAAGCAAACAGAGCACTTTCCAAGAGCTTAAATTGTAAGGCGGAGATCTCGCTCAGGTGCTGTTCACTCCAGTTTTCTAAGGCTAAGGGATCTTTTCTTAAGGTGCCTTCACCAGAGCATGGTGCATCCAATAAAATGGCATCAAATTTTTCAGGCATCCACTGGCCAAATACTTCCGCGCTAAAGTGAGTGATAGCAGCGTTATTTACACCACAGCGTAATAAGTTTGCACTAAGCACTTTAATTCGACTAGCTGAAAACTCATTGGCAATGATGACGCCACAACCGTTGAGCTGAGCGGCAATTTGAGTGGTTTTTGACCCTGGGGCGGCGGCGGCATCCAAAATGAGGCTGTCGTCTTGTCCTTGGTAAAAATTAAACAAAGCACTCACTGGCAACATCGAGCTTGCTTCTTGGATATAAAATAGCCCGGCCATATGTTCAGCAGTATTACCTAAAGAAACACTGTCTTCTGCACGATCGATCCAAAAGCCTTGTTCACACCAAGGAATAGGCTGCAATTGCCAATCAAGTTGGTCTGCAAGGCTGATAAATGCCGAGACCGATATTTTTAAAGTATTGACTCGAATACTCTTGCGCAAAGGTTGTTGGCATATGTCTTTAAAGCTTGCCAAACTCAAATCGTTAGGTAGATCTTGTTCAATACGCGAAATGAACTGGCTGGGAAAGTTAATCGTTTTCGACAAAATAAATAGATTTCAGTTAAGGTTGAATTGATGGGCTCCATTGTAGCCATTTTTCATCATAAGTGGACTGCAATTCAAACTTATCTTCGTTTGCGGCTGCTTTCGCTAAGGGCAGTTTATCTGGAGTTGCAAAAGCAATCCCCCCACTGAGTAGTGTTTCCATTGAATCCACTCGAATGTCTGCGCCACTTAAACCCAGTTTCACATCGATACCGGATGCATTCCAAAAAAGGCTATTGGCTCTCACTAAGTGACGATATTTAGAGTTTATCTTCAGTCTAGCCATGATTTTAGAACCATCAAGGCTTAACTTAGCTGCATCGACTTTACCCACCTGGTATTGCTTATATAACACTGGGCTACCAACTTTCAAAGAACCAAAGTGGCTAGCACTAAGCCACACAATCAAGGCCTTACGATCGGTATTGGGTTGCTGTTTATGTAAACTAAATTCTAGCCTAGGCTGACCTTTGCCAGGTAAGGCACTGATAAAGTCACCTTTTACTAGCGTGTCTAAGTTTTTAACAGAAGAAAGGCTGAGCTGTGCACTCTCTTGCCAATAGAGGCTACCAGTTCGAGCAAAATTACGATAATAAGGATAATCAAGTTCAGCTGTTGCGGTTAATCCGCTGAGCGAATCGTCAAAGCTTAAATCGACGATTCTTCCAATTTGCTGGCCTTGGTATTTTATTGGCATATGCCGGCGTAAACCTTGAGCATCTTGACTATGCAGCTTGATGGTCAGTTGTCGTTTGGTCGCAGATTGCTTATCTTTGTGGACTATTCTCTGGGTTTCTTTGGCTAATTGATCAAACTGGTCAACACTTATTCCGCCAATCATTAGGCTTTTGAGCGACTCACTATTCACTGATAGCCCATCAAGGCTGGCTTGAATTTCGATGCCTGATGCGTGCCAAAAACGGCTGTGGTTGGTGATAAGGTGTCTATATTGCCCTTCAATGATAAGATCAATTTGTAACTCGCCATTCGCGGCCAATTGATAATGGCTCACTTTTCCTATCGGTAATTTGTGGTATAGAACCGGCGAGCCTTCTCCAAGTGAGCCCAATTCTTCAGTCATTAAACGTAACTTAAGCGCCGGTTGCGATTTCTCTTTAGAAAGTTTCGCAGCTTGTTGGTTTGGGTAGAGAGTGAATTGTTTTTGGGTCGAAGCGGTGGTGCTTGTTCCCGGCATTAAGACAATCGGCGTGTTTAAAAAACCACTTAAGCCACTACTTTCCACACTAATACCATTGATGTCAGCTCGCAGAGCTAAGGGACTCTGTAAGTAGAAACGACTATTTTTTGAAACCAGTGATACATAATCAGGCTCAATAAAGGCATCTATCTCAAAATGACGCTTAACTAAACGTATATTACTTAATTGACCAATGCTCAGGCCTTGATAGATAACAGGACTACCAATGGTAAGATCGCGCACGTTATCGCTTAGTAAGCGTAACGACTTACTGCCTAAAGGTGGTTTTACGGTTTGCGATAATCGAAAGCTATTTTGTAGTTCTTGAGGGGAGGGGTCGCTATAGACTTCAATTTGTTTTGCACCGATCAAAGCATCAATATTTTTGAACCCCTTAAGACTGATGTTCGGTTTAATTAGTACCAGTTGTGTGCTCTGGTTAAACAGCCCTTCGTACTTGGGTTCAACTAGAGCTTTGGCCACAAAATCATCTTGGCTACTGTTAGTGTTTATCTCAGTAATGAAACCGACGACAGCGCCGCGATAGAGCAATTTACTACGTTGCGCAATCAGGCCATATTGTTTTGCCATGGTAATTTCAATGACTTTGCCGCGATGGGCCTCTTGCAAGTTATTAAAAAGTTTAAATTGGTGACCCTTGACTGCGACAGGAGAATCCGGGGGGCTATCAAAACTGATCCCGCCCGTAATAACACTGGCTAAACCTTCACTGCTAATTTGCATCCCGTCCAGAGAGATATCGGCTTTAAAACCACTTACATTCCAAAAGTGCGAATTAGTCTTCACTAAATGTGCAAATTGCGGCTTAATCAAGATGTCAAATTCAACTTGTAGGTCATTTTTAAGCTGAAATCGCTGTACATCCCCAACCTTGATCTTTTTATAGTAGATACCGGAGCCGATATTTAAAGAACCTAAATCAGCGGCACTTAGTTTTAAGTTTAAACCTTCCCCACGCACTATATTGGGAGGCTCATTTAGCGCGACAAACTGATCGGCAAGTTCTCCAGTTCCTGGATTTAGTTCGATGTAGTTTCCGGATACTAAGGCATCTAAACCGCTAATTTCGGTGATTGATGCTTTTGGACGAACTAACCAGAACTGGGCATCGCTAGTAAGAAGACTTTCTGCTTCGCGTTTGATTTCAACTTTTACCACCACGCCCTGAAGTTTAGGACCCAGTTTGACTGACTTAACCACACCGATATCGAGCCCTTGGTAAAATACTTGGGTTTGACCTGTTGTGATGCCTTGGGCGCTTTCGAAAACAATATCAATTTTTATCCCCGCTTCTGACCAGGCCTTAAATAGTAACCATCCGCCGAGTAATACAGCCAAAATGGGTAGCAGCCAAATGGGAGAAATAATTCGCTCTTTTTTATACTCTGCGGTACTAATTTTATTCAATTTCTTTATCCCAAATGAGTCTGGTATCGAAAGACTTCGCAGCAAATAAGGTCAATAGCACCACTGCACCAAAGGCAGTTGCCCCTGCACCCGCTTCCACGCCAACCAAATTATTACGCTCAAATACCGCGATCATAATCGACAATACAAATAAATCTAACATTGACCACTTACCTATAATGTCGATGATCCGATAAATAACAATACGTTGCTTGTTAGTTAAGTTAAAACGGAAATGTAAGCTTAATAATATGACCGCTAAGCCGATGAGTTTCATGACCGGAACAACAATACTGGCGACAAAAACCACAATGGCAATTCCGACCATGTCATCTTTAATCAATGAAGCGACTCCCGACATAATGGTTTCGTATTGCGGAGCCCCCCGAGTAGTCAGCACCGTAATCGGTAATAAATTCGCAGGGAATAGACCGATGGTAGCGGTGATAACGAAAGCCCAACAGCGCTGTAAACTATTCGGTAATCGACTATGCACTGGCATATGACAACGTGGACAAGTCGCCTGTTCAACTGGCATCGTTAATTCGCAATGCCTGCATAACTTTAAACCGAGTTGTTTAGCTGATGTGAACATAACGATCCCAATAATCAGCCGCTCGATAGCGTTGAACCAAATAAGTGGACAAAAACAAGGTGGTACAAATACACCATAGCCCGTAACCTAGGTGGATATCTGCAAAATCAACCAGTTTAACTAAGGCCACTAAAAAGCTGACGATATACACTTCGATCATGCTCCAATCAATTAAGTCGTCTTGAAAGTGCAGCGCGGTAGCCAAACCGGGCGATTTCCAAGCGATTGCGAGGCTAAAAGACGTGTAAGAAATTAAACTAAAAAGTAAGATTGGCGCAATAAAACTGGCAAGAAAAACACAAAAGCCGACTAAATAATGCCCATGCTCCAGCAATAATACCGTGCCACGCAGTATGTTTGCTGAGTTAGGGATCCCTAATACTGTGAAGCTGAGTAGCGGGTAGGTATTGGCGAGAATAACCATGACTAAACAGGCTAAAGAAAGCGCTAGTTGACTTGAAAAACGAAGCGAAGAACCACGAAATAACACCTGGTCACAGCGGGGACAAGTGGTCACTTGGCCAGCCTTACATTGTTGCTGCTTTTCGAGCAACAAGTCACAGCTAGGGCAAATGGACAGCTTTGATATTTCTAAAGAATTCATAGTTATGTATATTAGCTCAACTAAGCTACAGAATACTGCATAATTTTTCTCTCTAGTAGTTTTGTGATTGATGATGCATAATAACCTGTACATAAAAACAGTAGATGGAGGCAGCCGTGGCTGTAATTATTAAATATGTCGTCGAACGTAACGGTGTAGAAAAAATGACTTTTAGCTCAAAAAAACAAGCCGACAGTTACGACAAGATGTTAGATGTCGCCGATCAGCTTACTTTATTAGTGAAACATGCCGATCCTAAAATGAGTGAGGCGCAAGCTGAAAACCTAGGTTACTTCTTGTCTTTGCAACGTAATGCGGTGCAACAGTTATTAAAAGGCCAAGAGTTTTCGGAATCAATGATTGAAGCAGAAGAGGAATAGCGCTTGCAGCAAGTTTCTAGCAGGTATCTAACCCTCGCCAAGCAAATTTCAGCCTTGCTTGATAGAGATTTACCCTATATTTCTAATTTGGCTAATTTTTCGGCCTTGTTATGGATGGAGTTAGAGCATATTAATTGGGTCGGCTGCTATCTCATTAATCAAAGCAACGACACATTGTTGTTAGGTCCTTTTCAAGGAAAACCAGCTTGTAGCTCCATTGTTGTGGGCAAAGGTGTCTGCGGAGAAGCCTTCGCCAAACAAAGCTCTATCTGTGTTCCCGACGTCCACCAGTTTCCCGGCCATATTGCTTGTGATGGCGCAAGCGCGTCGGAAATCGTGGTCCCGTTTCATCTAAATGGTCGACTGATAGGAGTGATTGATATCGATAGCCCACAGCTTTCACGATTCGACGATTCTGATCAAATTGGTATCGAGTATTTAGTTAAAGAGCTAGAAAATAACTTATCAGAAGTGCATTTTTAATGGCTTTTCAATATACCCTCACTATAATAGCCGAAATCAGCCCTATCGCTGTACCAGTAAAGATGTATAAGAAAGGTCATCATGGAACAAACTAATAAACTGAAAAATAGTAAAGAAGTTATTCAATATTTAGCGACTCAATTTCCGCTTTGTTTTTCGACGGAAGGTGAAGCTAAGCCACTTAAAATTGGTATTTTTCAGGATTTAGCTGAACGTCTTAAAGAAGATGAAAAAATCAGTAATACCGTATTGCGCTCAGCGTTACGTCAATACACTTCAAGTTGGCGTTACTTACATGGCGTGAAGGTGGGCTCCAAACGAGTTGACCTAGACGGCGTTGAAGGTGCAGAGATTGAGCAAGAGCATGTTGAACATGCACAAAAAACCTTAAAAGAGAGTAAAGATAAAGCCTTTGCTCACAAAAAGGCGCAAGCAGAAAAAGCTAACAAAGCTAAATTGGCTGAGCGTAAGGCAAAAGCTGATGTAAAACGCAACGAGAAACCCAAAGCCAGTGTTAGTAAACCTGCGGTAGAGAAAAAACCAATCGAGAAAATTGATAGTAAAGATTTGGTTGCAGGCAAAGAAGTGAGGGTATTAGTTGGTCAGACTCCTATGCCTGGGCAGATTTCCGAAGTCAGTAAAGATGGCATTGCGGTCACGCTTAAAAGCGGTATGTTAGTAAAAGTGAAAGCTGAGCATATCGTTGCATAAATTAATTTAGTAGTGAGATAGGTGCCTATGAAATATTCGAGCCGTCTTTGGCTGTTTTTTTTAACACTCTGTTATTCAACATTTTTGTTAGCTCAAACGGCTAATTTAAGCGAAGAAGCTTTACCGACATTAAGTCAGCAAAGTCAACATGCTACAGCGGCTAAAAGGATAAGTGCGCTCTACTCTCGCTCGCATTACCGTAGTATTCCCTTTGACGATGAATTATCGAGTGAGATTTTCGATAAATACATTCAACAACTTGATTACAATCGTAGCTTGTTTCTAAAAGAAGATATTGCTCGTTTTGAACGTTATCGTTATGTTTTAGACCAAGATATTCCAGCTGGCCGTTTGGAACCGCTTTACTCTATTTTTGACTTGTCGCTAAAACGTCGTTATCAGCAATTAGTATATTCGTTGCAGGTGATTGACGAGCAAATGGATTTTAGTAAAGACGAACAGTTTCAATTTGACCGTAGCAAGGCAGATTGGCCAAAAGATCAAGCTGAAGTCAAGGAACTATGGCGATTAAAAGTTAAGTACGATGCACTAAGCCTTAAATTGGCGGGGCGTGATCACGATAAAATCGTCGAGATTTTAGCAAAACGTTATAACAGCGCGATTAAACGTCTGGTACAAACCTCGAGTGAAGATGTTTTTCAAACTGCAATGAATGCTTATTCTCGCAGTATCGAACCTCACACTAGTTATCTTTCTCCCCGTACCGCCGAACGCTTTCAAATGGAGATGAACTTATCTTTAGAAGGGATTGGGGCAGTACTACAGGGCGAAGATGAATACACCATTATTCGTAGTTTGGTTCCCGGAGGCCCTGCGGCGCTGAGTAACCAATTAGGGCCTGACGATAAAATTGTTGGTGTAGCACAAGGCGAAGGCGAATTTGTTGATATTATCGGTTGGCGTTTAGATGATGTTGTCGATCTTATCAAAGGACCTAAAGGAACTACGGTTCGCTTAGAAATATTATCTTCTCATGGCAAAGTCGACGGTAAAACTAAAATTGTTGGCATCGTTCGCGATAAAGTTCGTCTGGAAGATCGCGCCGCTAAAAGTGAAGTATTAGAGATTGAAGGAAAGAAAGTAGGGGTACTGAATGTCCCTAGTTTTTACGTTAATCTGAGCAAGGACGCGAGCAAAGAACTGGCTAAACTAGCAGAGCAAAATATTAGCTCTTTAGTGGTTGATCTTCGTGGTAATGGCGGAGGCGCGTTGACCGAAGCCACTGCCTTAACTGGTTTATTTATCCCGCAAGGTCCGGTGGTTCAAGTTCGAGACCAATTGGGACGAATTAGTGTCAATAGCGATACCAGTAACCATGTGAATTACGATGGCCCAATGGTTATTTTAATCGATCGTTATAGCGCGTCAGCGTCTGAGATTTTTGCTGCGGCACTGCAAGATTACGGCCGAGCAATTATTGTGGGCGAACAAAGCTATGGTAAAGGTACTGTGCAACAGCATCGTGGTTTAGGCCGTATTTATGATTTATATGAAAACGAACTTGGCCATGTACAATATACAATTGCTAAGTTTTATCGAATTAATGGCGGCAGTACTCAACATCGAGGTGTGATCCCTGACATTGCTTACCCGGTGGCATTGTTGCCGGAAGAAACCGGAGAAAGCTTAGAGAAAAATGCCTTACCTTGGGATAAGATCAAACCTGCGGAATATAAAGTATTGAGTAATATTCATCCGTATATTGCGACTCTTGAGAAGAAGCATTTAGCGAGAATCAGTCATGATCCTGAGTTTCAGTATATTATTAATGATATTGCCGATTTTCGAAAAGATAAGGATATGGTTGAGATTAGTCTCAACGAGAAAACTCGAGTCGCCCAACGCGATGACAAAGAACAGAAGCAGTTAGTTCGATTAAATGAGCGCTTGACTCGTTTGGGTAAAACGCCAGTTAAAAGTTTAGATGATGCACCAAAGGATTTTGAAATTGATGACGCTTTTTTAGATGAAGCTGCAGAAATTTCTTTAGACTATTTGGCGCTCAGCAAGAACAGTTAAATATGTAATCCACCTAAAAAAAAGCCAGCTTTACGCTGGCTTTTGTGTTGATGACAAGCGCTTAATCAGAGAATACAGGGCTAGCCAATATGGATTGTTGCAGCTTTTTAACTTCTATAATTTTGACCTGAATAATATCGCTAATTTTATAATGGTAGCTATCACTTGAGATGGAGCCCATTTCATTATCTATTTTTAGCTCTTCAGCTGATTTAGCTAATTTACCCTTAGCAATAAACGCAGTGGCTCCACTATCAAGTAAGCGAACATTTAGGCCCCCTCGATTCACATTCGTAATTTCTGCATCTAAGCTGGTTGTGGCAGCTTGTTCACTGAAATATTCACAGTAGAGATAGTTGGCCATTTCTCTTTCTGCAAATTTCTGTTTTTTGCGACACTCGCTTAAATGTTCAGTGAGGGCCTCGGTTAAAGGTGAGTCAACTTGGTCACCTCTAATTGCTGCTTTAATCAATCGATGATTCAGCAAATCACTGTATTTTCGAATTGGTGACGTCCAGGTCGCGTATTTGGCTTCACCTAAGCCAAAGTGGGCTTGACACTGCGCACTGTAAACACTGAAGTTGAAGTGACGCTTTACTAATTGATCTAAAGTCTTATTCCCCGATTGACTAATCTTTCTACGTAATTCACAGAAATAATCCAAGTCATCCAATCGTGTACTGTCGACGCTAAACTCAAACTTTTTCAGTAGTTCAACCAGGCCTTCCAGTTTTTCAACTTTAAAACCAGAATGGCAGGTAAATACCCCGTGACCGAGTCGTTCATCAAGCAATCGTCCACCACATATGTTGGCAGCCACCATCGCTTCTTCCACCATTCGATTAGCACAGCGCCGTGATTGACGAAGGATATCGATGACTTGCCCTTTATGGTCCAGAACAAATTCATAATCAGCCTGATCACCAAATACTGAACGATGTGCAGCGCGCCAATGATAACGTTGTTCGCTAAGTTGATGAAGCTGGCTTAGTGCTTGCTGCAAATCTTCTAAACCATCAAACGTTCCGGTTTCATTTTCTATAAAATCGGAAACTTGTTGGTAGTTAAGACGATATTTAGATTCCACAGTCGCCAGATAAAACGTGGCATCATCAAGTAATTCACCGTCCAAGCTAATATTCATTTCACAGACTAAAGCGGGGCGCTGCTGGTCCGCGTGCAATGAGCATTTTTCGTTGGCTAATTGATTTGGCATCATCGGCACAGTACGAGCAGGCAAATACAACGTAAAAGCACGCTTTGCTGCAGCGGCTTCCAACTCACTCTCTGGGTTGAAATATGCACTGGGGTCTGCGATAGCTACCTTAAGACACCAGCCATTGTCGTGACGCTGAATCGCAATCGCGTCGTCCATATCTTTGGTACTTTCACCATCAATGGTGAAAAATAGCTCATCGACCACGTTACGGCGTGCCTCTTGAGGCTCAATGAGTTCAAGTGGCTCTGTAAGATCAGGTTGATCCCAAACTAAACCATGTTTTAGCGTGGTTGCTTTCCAGCGCGCAAAATTGTCATCACTATCGGCAATAAATTCAATGATCTCGACTTGAAACTGCTTATCTCTCAGTGCGTGTTTCAACAAACGAGCGATTACCCAGTCTCCTTGCTTGATGGTGAAATCACTACCTTTCTTCACCCTTGCACTCAAGGCTTGATTAATCAGTGGATGATCAACGATCACCTTAGTGCGATTATCAACAAACTTGATCCGTGCAACAAAGCTGTCTAGTGCTGCTTCCACTAAAGTTTCTGGCTCAGCGGCTTCTTTGCCATTATTTTCACGGATTGCGGCCTTGATTCGGTCACCATGAATCAGCTGCTTCATCGAAGGAGGCGAAATAAAATAACTTTTTTTATTATCGGTTTGTAGAAAACCAAAATTCTTATCGGTGGCTTTCACCACGCCTTCAACCGTGGGAATGGTCTCTCTAATTTGCTGTTTCAGCTGGGCTAATAGAGGGTTATCTTTAAGCATAAAGGGATCCGTCATACATTGTGCAGGCACTATACCCAAAGGTTTCTAGCTATTCTAGAGAAACAGTACTGGTTTGTTGGCTTTCCCGCGAGTTACACTTACTAATACGATGTCAACTAAATGGATTGTAGATGAGTAAAGACAAGCAAAAACACCAACAGCGCCAACAAAAAATAAAGGAAAACGTTGATGCTAAAGTTGAACAAGCGCAAATAGAACGCGGCTTACTACTGGTGATTACCGGAAACGGCAAGGGAAAATCCACTGGCGGATTTGGCAATGTAACCCGCGCTGTGGGCCATGGTTTTAAGGCAGTAGTCGCTCAATTTATTAAAGGCGGTTGGGACTGCGGTGAACGCGAGTTGCTGAGTCAACATGCTGTAGAATTTGCGACGATGGCGACTGGTTTCACTTGGGAAACGCAAAATCGCGACTTAGATCGCCAAGCGGCCGAGGAAGTATGGCAGCGTTGTAAACAGTGGCTGACAGATCCGTCCATTTACTTGGTTTTGCTGGATGAGCTCACCTATATGTTGAGCTACGACTACTTGGATGTTGATGAGGTTGTTGAAGCTATTGCGCAGCGTCCAAGAGAACAAACAGTTGTTGTGACTGGACGAGCTTGTCATCGAAAACTCTTGGAAATTGCCGACACCATATCAGAAGTAAAAAGTCAGAGACATGCCTTCGAAAATGGCATCAAAGCACGTAAAGGGATTGACTGGTAGATATTCAATCATCAATTATTGGCGCGAAATGATATTGAGCACTCATCAAAATATAAATTAAAATACTATAAATTGAGTTAGATTGAGAATTTATTTCTCAATCGTTCTTTTTTATTAGCTAAATCAGCCAGTTTTTTCTAGTGAGTCGAGGTTAACATGGTTTATCAGTTAATCAGTTGGATAGCTTTATGCACCAGTGGCAAGCTTACATAAACCTCGTTCAGTCTCAAGTTGTACCCGCTTTGGGTTGCACCGAGCCAGTTACAGTCGCTTTGGCCAGCGCGAAAGCAAGACAAATTCTTGGTGCCACACCAGATCACCTTAAAGTTAAAGTCACGCCCAATCTCTATAAAAATGGGATGGGTGTTATGGTTCCAGGCACAGGTAAAGCTGGTCTTGCCATTGCTGCTGCGGCAGGAGCTTGTACAGGGAATGCCGATAAGGGTTTGGAGGTACTGGCTGATATCTCCAGTGCCGACTTAGCTGAAGCGAACCAGATGCTCGTGCAAAAACGTGTCAAGATTGAGATGATTTCTCATCCAGATGTATTGTATACCGTTGTCCAAGCTGGTCTTGGTGAGTCTTTGGTTGAAGTGTGTATTGCGCAATCACATACTCATTTTGAATATATCGAAGTAAACGGTCAGCGGAGCCCGCAAGTGACGGACAATGCTTGTGGTGAGCATTTGGCGGTACCACCTTTGCCATTATTAACGCTGTCTGAGATCTATACATTTGTAACTCAGGTCCCGCTTAATCAAATCATATTTATAAAACGTGCCGCGGAATTAAATCGAGCGTTGGCCAGCATTGGGATGACCGGAGAGTATGGGCTAGCCTTAGGAGCAAGTTTACAGCAACAAATTACTCAGGGCTTATTGAGCGATGATTTAATGGGGCGAGCCATGCGTTTGGGAGCCGCTGCGTCAGATGCTCGCATGGGGGGCGCACCACATGCTGCGATGAGTAACTCCGGTAGCGGTAATCAAGGAATAGCAGCGACCATGCCTATTATTGCTTTTGCCGAATTACGCCAACTCAGTGACGAGCAATTTACCCGAGCGCTGATGCTAAGCCACCTCGTTGCTATCTACGTTAAATCCAAACAAAACAAACTGTCGGCTTTATGTGCCGCTACCACTGCATCTATGGGCGCAGCGGCAGGATTAACTTGGTTGTTGGGCGGAGACCTTGCCGCAATTCATCGGGCAATTAATGCCATGGTAGGGGACATCTCGGGTGTATTTTGTGATGGTGCGAAGGCTGGTTGTGCAATGAAAGTCTCGACGGGCGCGGGGAGTGCAGTTAAATCAGCTATTTTGGCTGTCTCGGGAAATACGGTGAGTGCGCAACAGGGGATCGTATTTGATTCCGCTGATGATAGTATTCAACAACTGGGGTTCTTGTCCAAAACCGCAATGTTGCCCACCGACGAAGCAATTATTGCAACCATGCAACATAAACAATTTTAGTTGAATACCAAACTGAGTTTATCCATAGCCAACTGAACCTTCTCTTTATCGTTAGGATTTTGTTTATGCACTAAGCTCAGTTCGAAAGGGTAGCTATATTCCGCTGGTTTTATCAGCCGTATCAATTCTGTTTCTAAATAACCCTTCAGCTCACTCAAAGGCAGATAACCAATATAAGCACCTGAGAGGATCAAGGCCACACGGCTATCAAACTGATAGCCTTTTGCACCAAAATTTAAGGCTTGTAGCTGCGCTCTTCCCATTGGGTTTAGCTCGATGCCGGGATGGATGGCGGCATGCTTGGAGAGTTCTTCGTTATCAATATTACCATCATTCATCGCATATAATTCCGATTGTTCGCTTGCGCATAAATATAAGGATTCACTAAAGACTACTTGGCTCGTCAGCCCATCAATACTTCGATAAGCCGGATAAAAGCCAATGTGAGCCCTATTATTGATAAGGGCAGCTTCAATATTAGCGACCGTATCCATGTTCAGGCAGATACATAAGCTAGGCGCCTGCTGCTTAATTAAGGCAATAGCTTTTCCAATTTTTTGAATACTCAAGCGATCAAGGAGATCGGAGTACAGTATAATTAGCTCACCGGTGAGTGCTTTGCCAAGGTTGTCGACGAGGGCACTAAATTCACTAATACTTGAAAATAACCTTAAGCAAGCCTGATAAACCGTTTGCCCACGCTCGGTTAAAGCAAAACCACTGCGGCCTCGTACGCAGAGCCGCATATTCATGCGGCTCTCTAAGCTAGACATGTGGACACTAATGGTGGAACGGGTAATACCTAAGGCATTTTCTGCGGCAGCAAATCCGCCGTGTTCAACTACCGCTTTAAATACCCGCAATAGACGTAAATCGTATTCGCTGAGTTGTTTGCCATTATTTGGATCGAGCATAGTTTTATCTAATTCAAACTTTAGTTTTATTGTTTGATATTTAACATTGTTTTTACTTGGTATTCAATAACGCTAAATTGTTATTTCAACTTCGTACATGAGGCCAGAGCCATGGATAGAATCATCGACCAACAATTAGTTCGTCATCAGTCTTACATTAACGGCCAATGGATGGCTAGCGAACAGCAGTTTTCTGTATATAACCCGGCCAATCAACAAGCAATAGCTCAAGTAGACGATGCTGGAATTCAAGGCGTGGAGAGTGCGATTGCTGCCGCCAAGGCTGCCTTTAAAGCTTGGTCTAATATGGCAGCTGCTGAGCGAGCAAAACTATTACGTAGCTGGTATCAGCTGATGTTGGAGCATCAAGACGATCTTGCCGCTATTTTAACCCTTGAACAGGGTAAACCTTTGGCCGAAGCCAAAGGTGAAATAGCCTATGGCGCTTCGTACATTGATTGGTTCGCCGAAGAAGGTAAACGTTGTTATGGAGACGTGATACCCGGTCCCGCCTCAGATAAACGGATTGTCGTGATCAAACAGGCGGTTGGAGTTGTGGCGGCGGTCACTCCATGGAACTTTCCAAATGCAATGATTGCTCGTAAGGCGGCTGCGGCACTGGCGGCGGGTTGTACCTTTGTGGTTCGTCCTGCCCAACTCACGCCTTTATCAGCGCTGGCTATGGCCGAATTAGCCGACCGAGCAGGTATCCCCAAAGGTGTATTTAACGTGGTGGTTGGTGAAGATGCGCGCGGTATGGGGCGGGTGCTAACCGAAAGTCCAGATGTTGCCAAATTCACCTTTACTGGATCAACCGCGGTGGGTAAACAACTGATCGCACAATGTGCCAGTACGGTGAAAAAAGTATCGATGGAACTAGGAGGTAATGCCCCCTTCATTGTATTTGATGACGCAGATTTAGATGCTGCTATTCAAGGTGCTCTTGCGTCAAAATACCGTAATGCAGGGCAAACCTGTGTGTGCGCCAATCGATTCTTGGTACAAAAAGGTGTTTATCAGGCCTTTAGCGAGAAATTGGCCCATGCTTTAAGTCAACTGAAGGTTGCTGATGGCTTGAGTGAAGCAGCTGTCATCGGTCCAATGATCAGTGAACAAGCGAAACAAGAAGTACACAAACTGGTGACGGACTCGGTTGCGGTTGGTGCCAAGATCCTGTGTGGCGGTGAAGAGCATCCAGCCGGAAAACAATTTTATAGTCCAACAATTATGACTCATGTTAGTAATGACATGCCGATTGCCGCGAATGAAATTTTCGGCCCAGTCGCGCCCTTAATTATGTTTGAAGATGAAGCACAAGCAATCGCACTGGCTAATGATACCGAATATGGTTTAGCGGCGTATTTTTATACACGAGATATTGGTCGCGTTTGGCGTGTTGGCGAAGCGCTTGAATATGGCATGGTCGGCGTCAATGAGGGGATTATTTCTAATGCTGCGGCTCCTTTTGGGGGGGTTAAACAGTCCGGTAACGGACGCGAAGGCTCGCATTACGGCTTAGACGATTACATGGAAATTAAATATTTGTGTTTAGGTGGCTTAAACGCCTAGTTTAGAGGAACTCAGCAATGTCTAATCAATTACTACAACAAAGAAAACAAGCGGTATTCGCTCGGGGTCAAGGTAACGCCTATCCAGTGTTTGTCGATAAGGCACTTAACGCCGAAGTCTGGGATGTAGAAGGCAATCGCTACATTGATTTTGCCACCGGGATCGCGGTATGTAATACCGGTCATTCGAATCCGGCGGTAGTCGCTGCAGTGAAACAACAACTGGATAGGTTCAGTCATACTTGCGTGATGGTGAATCCCTATGAAAGTGCTGTCGCCTTAGCCGAAAAGTTAGTCGAAATTGCTCCTGGCGAGAGTGAGAAAAAAGCGATTTTTGTCACCACTGGTGCTGAAGCAGTAGAAAATGCAGTCAAAATTGCTCGGGCATCTACCGGACGTCGTGGCGTGATTGCCTTTAACGGCGGTTTCCACGGAAGAACCAATCTCACAATGGCGCTGACCGGTAAAATTACGCCATATAAACATCTATTTGGTCCTTTCGCTGGCGATATCTATCATGTGCCTTTTCCGATGGCTGCCCATGGAGTGACCACCGAAGACACTTTAAAAGCGCTGGAAAATCTGTTTAAGGTAGATATTGGCCCACAAGACGTGGCGGCTATCATTATCGAACCAATACAAGGCGAGGGAGGTTTCTATCCTGCGCCTCATGCTTTATTGCAATCATTAAGAGCGCTTTGTGATGAGCATGGCATCGTCTTAATTTTGGATGAAATTCAAACTGGCTTTGGTCGTACCGGTAAGATGTTCTGTTGTGAAGATAGCGGCATTGAACCGGATCTCATCACCATGGCCAAGGGCATTGCTGGCGGTTTCCCGCTTTCTGCAGTGGTTGGTAAGAGCCATATCATGGATGCACCTTTACCTGGCGGTTTAGGCGGGACTTATGGTGGTTCTCCCGTTGCTTGTGCAGCAGGCTTGGCGGTTCTGGAACAAATTGAACAACAACAGCTAGTTAGTCGTGCGCAAATGATTGGTCTGCGTTTTAATGAACACTTGATGCAATTGAAAGCTGACTATCCTCAGTTAATTGGTGAAATTCGTATCTCTGGGGCGATGATCGCTTTAGAACTGATCTGTGATGGCGATCCAGAGTTGGCCAACACCAGTCTGACACAAAAGCTCATTGCTAAAGCAGCCGAGTTTGGTTTGATCTTGCTTGCATGTGGTTACTACGGAAATGTGCTTCGTTTCTTACCTGCGCTTACCATTGAAGACGAAATTGTTGACGAGGGCATGGCTAAGTTTACCCAGTTGTTTCAAGCCGCTGCCGAGTAGCGCATCTCAGCATTATATACTGCTGCCAGTCATTCTCATTAAGCGAACCATTTGGTTCGCTTTTTTTAGGGTTGATAAATCCTATCGCAATGCTGTAGAGAATGAGTTAAAGCAGCGTTAAGTCTTGGTTATTTTCATCACAATAGTCGCCTAGAGTGAGCTTATTCGCTTGCTTAACTCACGGGATGATTGCGAGGTATTTACTTAGAATGCTAAGCTGCACCACACGCCGCGATTAAAATACGTTATCTCTAACCCAAAATGAACCACGCCACACCCATAGCAGCTAGAGTTTTAAGGAAGCTACATGCCAAACCCCGTTCAAAATAGCCCCAGTACCTTATTTGTATTATGTCGTTGGCTATTATTGTTAATTCCAATGGCTTTAGTAGTTGGGTCTCTGAATGCCTTGTTTTTGTGGCTGTTGGACTTTGCGAGCCGAACTAGAGCCGACCAGCCCTACTTATTATACTTTTTGCCAATTGCTGGCTTAGTGGTGGTATTTATCTACCGACGGTTTGGTAAAAATTCGGAATCGGGAAACAATCTCATTATCGATGAAATTCATCAACCAGGTGCTGGGATCCCTGCGCGGATGGCCCCCTTAGTTTTACTTTCTACGGTCGTCACCCACCTGTTTGGTGGCTCTGCCGGACGCGAGGGCACCGCAATACAAATTGGTGGCGCTTGCAGTGCGGCTTATGGTCGATTATTTAAGTTACAAGGGCGAGACTATCAAGTCTTTCTCGCTGCCGGTGTCGCTGCCGGTTTTTCTGCTTTATTTAGTACTCCTTTAGCCGCCACTATCTTTGCTCTAGAAGTATTGGCAGTGGGTCGGATCCGCTTCGACTCCGTTATCCCAGCACTATTTGCCGCAATTTTAGCTGACTTGGTTTGTACCGCCTGGGGCACACCACACACTCAATATAAAGTCGATTTTTTAGAACAGGTGATGTTATTTCATCATATAGTTCATATTGATCTGCTGTTATTAGCGAAAGTTGTGGTTGCCTCAATGGCCTTTGGTTTGGTCGGATATTTGTTTGGCGAAATGGTGTTTATGTTTAAAGACATTTTTAAATTTGTCTTTAAAAACCCTTATCTCATCGCTGTGATGGGAGGCATTATTGTGATTGTTTTAGTGACTCTGATAGGTAATCAAGATTATGTTGGCTTGGGCGTGAATAGCTATCGCGAAGGCGGAGTCAGCATCATTAGCGCTTTTAGTCCAGGTGGCGCTGAATGGTACAGCTGGATGTTAAAATTATTGCTTACCGCTATCACCCTTGCTGCCGGCTTTAAGGGTGGCGAAGTTACACCACTATTTTTCATTGGTGCGACCTTAGGCAATACGCTTGCTTGGCTAATGGGGGCTCCAATTGATTTGTTCGCCGCGATTGGATTTATTGCGGTATTTGCCGCAGCCACCAATACGCCTTTAGCTTGTACCATCATGGGGGTCGAGTTATTTGGCTCAGAACACTTGATGTATTTTGCGGTCGCCTGTTTTGTTGCCTACTATTTTAGTGGGCATACGGGGATCTATTCTTCACAACGGATAGCGGTGCCCAAATCTGCCAACTTTAACGCCCATGCCAAAACGCTAGGAGAGTTGAGAAATACCGGTAACTATTTGGCGAAATGGTTTAAAAAACGGGGGGAATAAGATGTGGCACTCAACCGTGGTTCGACTGTGCTGGGCGACTGCTTTTAGTGTTGCCCTCATTTGGCCAAACATCAGTTTTGCCTATCCTGGGTCGATGACGACCATGTTACAAAACGACCAACTTAAAGTGACCATAACTTCTAATGTTGACCAGCCTATCCGTTGTCAGTTAGTCGCAGGGCGAGATACCGTATGGATGGAACTGGAGGCAAAACAGGAACATTTTAAATTAGCCAAAGGCTATCGAACCATCGATTTGAGCCTCTACTGTAAGATCATCAAGCAAAAAACCAGAGCCTTACCATGGCGACTGAATCCGAATAATATTCCATTTCCCGCTTGGAACAAGGTGATCTTTCCTGATTAATCAAGTAAAGCCGCTGCTTCTTATCAACACAAATCCGGAGAGGTGATTGGCTTATATGCGATAAAGGTTTTAGCTTACTCATGGGGCGTGCACTATAAAAGCCAAACAAATAACTTAGCGAGGTTTTAATCCACCATATACATACAGGCAAATTCCAAGGCTAAATAATCACTACGGGAAATCTAAATTATCTGACTGGGGGGAGTCAGATGGTATTCGCGAGTGGATTTGAACCACCGACCTCTACCATGTCAAGGTAGCGCTCTAACCAACTGAGCTACGCGAATATTTTGGTACAACCGAGTGGATTCGAACCACCGACCCCCACCATGTCAAGGTGGTGCTCTAACCAACTGAGCTACGGTTGTATTGTGCTTGTGAACAAACTACGGCGTGAAAGGTACTGCAAGTTAATGCGTCCGTCAACTGCTGTTCGCGAATATGCGAACTGTATGCTTAATCATTAATCAACCAAAAGGCAAGGGACGCTTTTTTGCTGATTTTTCGTTCTACTCGTCAATTCAACTCAACAAGGTCTTCGCTTCCGCTTCAAGTTGCAGTGCAACTCGCAATAATTTCCTGCCATTGAATAACGTGTTGTCTATTTGCTTGATGAAACCTTTGCTGAATCAATTGCGTCTTGCTGATTAGTGTTGTGAAGGAGGGAGCATGATACAGTTGGGCGAGGGCAATATTCACCACACTTGCACTTTGGTCGAGTTCGGCTAGATAGCGCTGTACTTTCGCCATGTACACCTTATTTAGCACATTATCTAAGATCTTGTATTGTTGTTGATTCGAAGAAACACAGCGAAATTCAGCATGCTTTAAGGATTCGGAAATAGATTTTAACCAAATGGTGGCCCGATTTAATTCGCTAAATAAGCTGAATATGCTAGGGCTTTGATCAAGTTGTTTTAGCTGTAAAAGTAAAGCGGCTTCATCTAGCGCAGCCCCATTTTGCAATACCGTTTGGTAACTCGCCAGGTGCTTGATTCGCTCAGCTAATTTGCGATAGGCTCCGCTAGGCGTCTGGGATAAACGATCTCGCCGAGTCCATAATTGCCTTAGGCTTATCTCATCCACTAAGAAATTATGCCAATAAATCGCGCTAGCTTGCAGCTTTCGGCTCAGCAGGCGATTTAGAACTAAAGAAAACTTAGGGTCGATATCCGCGTTATTTGAACAACGAGCTAAACCAAATATAATTTGAGAATGCCAAATCAATTTATACACAGCACTGGCTTGTTTGCCTAAACTGGAGTTTTTCTGGAAAACGGTCTGTTGCAAACCGCAGCGATTCAACTTAAAGCTATCCACAAAGGAAAGCCTTAAGTCTGGCTCAGTGAGATGGTAATTTCGCCATATAATGGTGCCTTGCCCAAGTTGATGTGGGTTCACAACGCCAATCTTAATATTGAGTACCCGTTGTAAACGTTGTCGGTAATCATTAAATAACTTGTCGCTGCGGGGGAGCAACCCATCGTGAACCAATGCAATGGCTGCTAGCAGCAATAAAGTAGCTGCTAGTATTTTTAAGCATTGCCTAAGGCTCATGCTTCCTTATTGATGAGATAGAGTCGCCCTGGATTATTCGATGCCCAAACCAAGCGAGCGAGTAGGCCTATCGCACATGCCGTTAAGGCAATCACAATCGCAATCCAAAAACCTTGTACACCCATTGGGTGCTCGGTAAAGGTATTGGTAAAGGTTAACAACGAACCAATACCTAAGCCAATTGGCCAGAAGCTAATAAGAGTCACCAACAAGATAAAGCGAGTGTCTTGATAACCTCTTAAGGCACCTGCACAGCATACTTGCAATGAGTCTGATAGCTGATAAGTCGCAGCAAGTAAAAATAGCGGTGCAGCAATCGCTGCAACGGTTGCGTTATCGGTATACCAACTAATAATTTCGAGTCTGAACAAAATGGTAGCAGATGCGATAAATACGGTTGCTATTACCGACAATATAATGCCGCTATAGGCACTAATTTGCGCCTTATCATAAGATTTCTCGCCCATGTAGTTGCCGACACGAATGGTTAGCGCAATCGCGATACTTAAGGGCAACATAAACACCATTGAGGTAAAGTTAAGCGCAATTTGATGAGCAGCCACAATATCTGCACCCAAAGGCGATAGTAATAATGCAATCATTGAAAACAAGGTCACTTCAAAAAATATCGCACAGCCTATAGGCAAGCCCAATTTAAAAATTCTCGAGATGGTTGGCCAGTCAATGGTGAGCTTAGCTTCAAATAAATGAAGTTTCTCGAGGGTCTGACTTCTAAACACATAAATGATCATGGCAATAACCATAAACCAGTTAACAATTGCAGTGGCGACACCGCAACCCGCTCCGCCTAATTTAGGTAAACCCAATAAACCGTTAATAAAAATATAATTAACCGGGATGTTTACCAATAGTCCCAAAATTCCAATAACCATGATGGCTTTTATATTCGAACAGGCTTCGTTCACCCCTCTAAGCACTTGATAGACGGCAAAAGCAGGTAGCCCAAAACTCACAAATAACAGATATTGTTGGGTTAAACCCACGAGCTTAGGATCGACATCCATCAATTTAAATACGCTCGGTGCAAACCAAAGGATCAGCCATCCAATAACGGTTAAGCCTAAGGAGATAACCACCGCTTGCTGAAATATCATGCCCCCTCGATGCGCTTGTTTTGCACCCACTTGATAAGCGACTAAGGGCGTGACTGCCATGAGGATCCCTTGCAACAATAAGATCACTGGGTTAAAGAAGCTGGACGCAACGGCAACCGCTGCTAAATCGGTTGGACTCACCGAACCAGCCATCAACGTATCAACAAACCCCATACCAGTAATTGTTAATTGGGCCACGACAATTGGCCCCGCAAGTCTTAAAATAGCAAAACATTCTTTAGCAAAGCGTTGCTTAAAACCGAGGATAAAATACTTCATGTTCACCGGAATAGTTCAGAGTAAGAAAAAAATAATCAGCGTTAAAAGATCACCCGGGCTTATGCAACTTTGGGTCGATTTAGGAGAGACCGAGGGCTTAAGTATTGGCGCTAGTGTAGCAATTAATGGCACTTGTTTAACCGTTGTTGCTATCAGCGAGCAGGGCGTTCAATTTGACTTGATTCAAGAAACGCTGAGTTTAACAAATTTAGAGCTGATTCACGAAGGAGATTTTGTGAATATTGAACGGGCGGCAAAGGTGGGGGACGAAATTGGTGGTCATCTCGTCTCGGGTCATATCCATACAACCGCACGCATCCAAGAAAAACGAAGCAGTGAGAACAACCTAGCCATACACCTCGCGCTCGATAAGCAGTGGCAAGATTACGTCATCTACAAAGGATTTATCTGCGTAGACGGGGCAAGCCTAACGGTCGGGCAGTTAAGTGAATCAGGATTCTGGCTACACCTCATACCTGAAACTTTAAGAACCACCACGCTTGGTGATAAAAAAGTTAATGACCTGGTGAATATCGAGATAGACAGTAGCACTCAGACGGTGATTGATACCCTGAAGCATCTCATGAGCAACGGTGATATTAAACGCTGGCTAAACTAAAAAATTTGCTCGTCGTCGGCGTCGATATAAGCGACAATTTTGCTGTTTTGTTCATCAACTGACAGTCTACAGTGGATGGTATAACAACAAACGCGGCAATCTTCATAATAATTTTGGTCACCATTGCTCGCATCTAACACTAATGGGGTATGGTGACCACAGTTTGGACAGCTAATCATTTTTTCAACATAGTTTTTCATGGCAATCACTCCATATGTCCACGATTTAAGTATGGCGCAAACCGCTATGAACAACGAGCAATTCGGTCAATAAAACTTCCGCTATTGAAGTTATTCGCCCAGCGCATTAATATTGCTCTCTTTTTAGTGCCTCAATGCACTTATTTTATCGACGAGACACGTGATGTTTAGTAGGCATCACCACTGTAAAAGCAAGGATAAATATGCCAGTTATAACTCTCCCCGACGGTAGTCAACGTCAATTCGAAAATGCTGTATCTACTATGGACATCGCCGCAGATATTGGCCCTGGTTTGGCCAAAGCCTGTATCGCTGGCCGAGTAGATGGAAACCGAGTCGATGCCTGTGAGTTGATTCACCATGATGCAAAAGTTGCGATTATTACCGCGAAAGATGAGGATGGTTTAGAGATCATTCGCCACTCTTGTGCGCACCTTTTAGGTCACGCGATCAAGCAGCTTTGGCCGAACACCAAAATGGCGATTGGGCCGACGATTGATAACGGCTTTTATTATGACGTCGATTTAGATCATTCACTCACTCAAGAAGATATCGATAATCTTGAGAAACGAATGAAGGCTTTAGCAAAAACCAATTACGATGTCATTAAAAAGACCGTCCCCTTAGCCGATGCAAAAGCAGTGTTCGTCGAACGTGAAGAACCCTATAAACTGGAGATTATCGAGGGCATCGATAGCGCCGCCACACCGGGTTTATACCATCATGAAGAATATGTTGATATGTGCCGTGGGCCACATGTTCCAAACATGAAATTTTGTCAGCATTTTAAACTGATGAAGGTTGCGGGTGCTTATTGGCGTGGTGATAGCAAAAATAAAATGCTGCAACGGGTCTACGGCACCGCTTGGGCAGATAAAAAACAATTGGCAGCTTACTTAAAACGTTTGGAAGAAGCGGCGAAGCGAGACCATCGTAAAATCGGTAAACAATTAGATTTATACCACATGCAGGAAGAAGCACCCGGCATGGTGTTCTGGCATGATTCTGGTTGGACAATCTTCCGTCAGCTGGAAAGCTATGTGCGTGAGCAGCTCACTAAATACCAATACCAGGAAGTTAAAGCGCCTCAAATCATGGACCGCAGCATGTGGGAAAAGTCGGGCCACTGGGATAAGTATGCCGATGCGATGTTTACCACCCAGTCGGAAAACCGCGAATATGCGGTGAAGCCGATGAACTGTCCGGGGCATATTCAAATTTTCAACCAAGGATTAAAGTCCTACCGCGATTTACCATTGCGGATGGCTGAATTTGGTTCGTGTCACCGAAACGAGCCATCTGGTTCTCTGCATGGCTTGATGCGCGTTCGTGGCTTCACCCAAGATGATGCGCACATTTTCTGTACAGAAGATCAAATTCAAGATGAAGTGTCTTCATGTATCGACATGGTTTACGAGACTTATAAAACCTTTGGTTTTGAAGAAATTGAAGTAAAACTGTCAACTCGCCCAGAACAACGCGTTGGTGATGACGAAACATGGGATAAATCGGAAAAAGCTTTGGCCGATGCATTGAGCTCGAAAGGGATTGAATTCTCCTATTTACCAGGAGAAGGAGCTTTCTACGGACCTAAAATTGAATTTACATTGCATGATTGCTTAGACAGAGCGTGGCAATGTGGTACTGTACAGCTAGATTTCTCTATGCCGGGTCGTTTATCCGCTTCTTTTGTTGGAGAAGATAACGAACGCCATGTGCCGGTGATGATTCACCGCGCCATTTTAGGATCTTTAGAGCGCTTTATTGGCATTTTAACCGAAGAGTATTCGGGCTTCTTCCCAACTTGGTTAGCGCCAAGACAGGTCGTGGTGATGAATATTACTGACAAACAGGCTGATTTTGTCCATAAAGTTGTAAAAAAATTAAATAAACAGGGTATTAGAGCCATTGCGGACTTGAGAAATGAGAAGATAGGCTTTAAAATCCGCGAACATACTCTAAAGCGTATACCATACTTGCTAGTCGTCGGTGATCAAGAAGTCGCCAGCAATGAGGTTGCGGTTAGAACTCGTAAGGGTGATGATCTTGGTAAATTTGCTGTTGATGATTTTATTCAACAGATAAAACAAGAAATTGCCAATCGTGATAATAATTGTATTGAGGTATAAATTATAAAAACCGGAAGACGTGGTCAGCAACAAGCTGCAAGAGCACACAAGATAAATGAAGAAATTCAAGCACAAGAAGTACGCCTTACGGGCTTAGATGGCGAAGCCATTGGCATTGTGAGTTTGGATGAAGCGCTAAACACCGCCGAAGAATCAGGCGTAGATTTAGTTGAAATTAGTCCGAATGCTGAACCACCTGTTTGTCGGGTCATGGACTACGGTAAGTTCATTTACGAAAAGAGTAAATCTGTTAAAGAGCAGAAGAAAAAGCAAATACAGGTTCAGGTTAAGGAAATTAAATTCCGACCTGGAACTGATGAAGGCGACTATCAGGTAAAACTACGCAACCTGATTCGTTTTCTAAGCGAGGGTAACAAAGCTAAAGTAACGCTACGTTTCCGTGGTCGTGAAATGGCACACCAAAGCTTAGGCTTTGATCTACTAAACCGTATTAAAGCGGATTTAGAAGAGATTGCAGTTGTGGAAGCTTTTCCAAAAATGGAAGGTCGCCAAGCTGTGATGGTGTTAGGCCCTAAAAAGAAGTAGTTGAGGCTCACAAGTAACAAGCAGCTTACTTTATAAGTAAGCTGTTTTTGTTCGCCTTTAACTATATGTTGTTCATATTGCAATGCGGAGTGCATGTAAATGCCAAAAATGAAATCAAACAAAGGTGCTGCGAAGCGCTTTAAGAAAACTGCTTCTGGTGGTTTTAAATACAAACAAGCTGGTCTTCGTCACATCCTGACTAAGCGCCGTACTAAGGTTAAACGTCACCTTCGTCCGAAGGGTATGATTGCTGCATCTGATGTTGCATCAATTGTTCGCATGTTGCCGTACGCATAAGTTTAGAGGAAGTTAAGAATGGCCAGAGTTAAACGCGGTGTACAAGCACGTGCACGTCATAAGAAAGTCTTAAAGCAAGCCAAAGGTTACTACGGAGCACGTTCACGTGTTTATCGCGTAGCCTTCCAAGCGGTAACTAAAGCAGGTCAATATGCTTACCGTGACCGTCGTCAGCGTAAACGTCAATTCCGTCAATTATGGATTGCACGAATTAATGCTGCGTCTCGTCAAAATGGTTTGTCTTACAGCCGTTTGATTAACGGACTTAAAAAAGCATCTATCGAAATCGATCGTAAGATCCTAGCTGATATTGCTGTTTTTGATAAAGCAGCCTTCACAGTGTTGGTAGAAAAAGCAAAAGCTGCTTTATAAGCGTCGCTAATGTTTGAAATGGGAGCCTAGGCTCCCTTTTTTTATATATAAAAATCACTAACATCCAGCCTTTTTCCGGGAACAAGTCTAGCTATAAGCGGTTCATTAAAGTACTATTTCCGGTCTTATTTAAAACTAAAAAATCAGCCTTTCCCTTGGGGGAATATGAGGAAATCATGCTAGATCTTGATGCGCTAATCAATCAGGCTAAGACTCACATTGATGCAGCTTCAGCGATGAATGAACTTGACGCTGTTCGCGTGGAATACTTAGGTAAAAAAGGGTTAATGACCAAACAACTGCAAGGACTTGGCAAATTATCGCCAGAAGAACGTCCGCAGGCGGGGCAACTTATTAACCAAGCCAAACAGCTTATCCAAGATGCGTTAAATGAAAAACGCGAAGCCTTGGTACAACAAGAGCTTAATGCCAAGCTCGCTTCGGAAACCGTCGATGTAACCTTACCGGGTCGCACCGATGAGCTGGGGGGCTTACACCCCGTGACACGTACCATTGAACGTATTCAGACCTTCTTTGGTGAACTCGGTTTTCAAGTCAAATCAGGGCCAGAAATTGAAGATGGCTTCCATAACTTTGATGCCCTAAATATCCCCGAGCATCATCCCGCTCGCGCCGACCATGATACCTTTTACTTTAATCCTAATTTAGTATTACGAACTCAAACTTCTGGGGTGCAAATTCGCACGATGGAGACAGAGAAGCCGCCAATACGCATAATTTCTCCAGGTCGGGTGTATCGAAATGATTACGATCAGACACATACACCGATGTTTCATCAGGTCGAAGGCTTAATGGTTGACAAAAATGTTAACTTTACCGAACTAAAAGGCGTTTTATACGATTTCTTACAAAACTTCTTTGAAGACGACCTACAAGTGCGCTTCCGACCATCTTACTTTCCTTTTACCGAAACTTCCGCAGAAGTTGATGTACTCGGAAAAAATGGTTGGTTGGAAATTCTAGGTTGCGGCATGGTACACCCGAATGTACTTCGCTCGGTAAATATTGACCCTGAGGAATACACAGGTTTTGCCTTTGGGATGGGGGTGGAGCGCTTAACCATGTTGCGTTACGGCGTTAACGATTTGCGTTCATTTTTCGAAAATGACTTACGCTTCTTAAAACAATTCAATTAAGGGTTAATTGATATGAAATTTAGTGAATCCTGGCTAAGAGAGTGGGTTAACCCTGCAATTACCCGAGAACAACTAGCAGAACAAATTACTATGGCAGGGCTAGAAGTTGACGGTATTGAGCCCGTCGCTGCCGAATTTAGTGGTGTTGTGATTGGTGAAGTTGTCGAGTGTGGCCAACATCCAGATGCGGACAAACTACGGGTTACCAAAATAAATGTCGGTCAAAACGAATTACTCGATATCGTTTGTGGTGCGCCGAATTGCCGCCAAGGCTTAAAAGTAGCCGTGGCGATGGTTGGTGCTGTGCTGCCTGGCGACTTTAAAATTAAAAAAGCTAAGCTTCGCGGCCAAGCTTCTCACGGTATGTTATGTGCCTATAGTGAGTTAGGCATTAGTGATGAGTCTGATGGCATCATGGAACTGCCAAGTGATGCGCCAGTAGGTACAGATTTACGGAATTATTTACAGTTAGATGATGTAGCGATTGAAGTTGATTTAACCCCCAACCGTGCTGATTGTCTTAGCCTACGCGGCTTAGCTCGTGAAGTTGGCGTGTTAAATCAAATTGATGTAGTAACACCTCAATGGGTTGATGCTGCGGTGACCATCGACGATACGTTTGCTGTCAATGTGCTTGCAACACAAGAGTGCCCTCGCTACTTAGGTCGGGTCATTAAAGGTGTGAATGTGCAAGCGACTACACCGTTATGGATGCAAGAGCGTTTACGCCGTAGTGGCGTTCGTTCAATTGACCCTGTTGTTGATGTCACCAACTACGTATTGCTTGAACAAGGCCAGCCGATGCACGCCTTCGATCTTGCGAAACTGCAGGGGAGTATTGAAGTTCGCTTAGCCAAAGCAAACGAAAAACTAGTGCTTCTAGATGGTAATGAAGTTGAGTTACAAGAAAATACACTGGCAATCTGTGACCAAAGTGGGCCTATCGCCATGGCGGGTATCTTTGGTGGTTTAGCCACTGGTGTCACTAACGCTAGCCAAGATATCTTCTTGGAATGTGCCTTTTTCAGCAAACTAGCGATCACTGGGCGTGCCCGTCAATATGGTTTGCACACTGATTCTTCTCATCGCTACGAACGCGGCGTTGATTTTGAATTACAAAACCAAGCGATGGAACGAGCCACCCAACTGTTAGTTGAAATATGTGGGGGACAAGTCGGTCCTGTACTTGAATCCGGAGACTTAAAGCAACTGCCAACGTCATCCAATATCACCTTACGTCATGCTCGTTTAGAGAAAGTGATTGGTTATCCATTTGAAAAGTCTAATGTGACCGACATTTTAACCCGCTTAGGTATGACAGTGGAAGTAACTGAGCAGGGTTGGCAAGCCTTAGCACCAAGCTACCGTTTTGATATGGATATTGAGGAAGATCTGATCGAGGAAGTCGCACGTATTTATGGATATAACAATATCCCGAATCTGTCGCCTAAAGCCTCATTAACGACCGCTCAACACCAAGAAAACATCTTACCCAGCGCTAAGTTACGACAGTTACTTTGTGCGCGTGGTTACCAAGAAGCAATTACTTATAGCTTTGTTGACCCTAAACGACAACAACTACTTCACCCAGAACAGCAGGCTATGATTTTGCCGCATCCAATTTCGGTTGAGATGTCAGCAATGCGTTTAAGTTTATGGACAGGATTACTTGATACCCTATCCTACAACCAGAAACGTCAACAGACGAGGGTAAGAGTTTTTGAGTCTGGCTTACGCTTTGTACCAGATGAAAATAGCGAGAATGGAGTGAAGCAAACACCGATGATCGCTGGGGTTATCTGTGGTAATGCAAACCAAGAAGCTTGGAATGTCAGTGATCGTGAACTGGATTTTTTCGATATCAAAGGCGATGTACAAGCCTTATTACAATTAGGCGCTAACGACGATGCCTTTAGCTTTGCTGTGGGAAGTCACCCCGCATTGCATCCAGGACAATCGGCAAAAGTAATCTATCAAGGGGAGGTGATTGGTTATGTAGGAGCGCTTCATCCACAACATCTAAAAGCCTTTGGTCTCAGCGGAAAAGTATTCTTGTTTGAGCTTGAAATGAACGCTGTAAGCTTACGCCGTTTGCCCGAAGCAAAGCCCGTTTCGAAGTTTCCAGCAAACCGCCGAGACTTAGCTTTATTGGTATCGCAAAACGTTCAAGCAGGTGATTTATTAAATTGCATTAAGAAAGTTGGCGGAAATCAATTAGTTGGCGTAAACTTATTCGATGTATACAAAGGGAAAGGTATTGCAGACAATATGCAGAGTATAGCGATTAGCTTAACTTTGCAGGAGCAGGGCCGTACCCTTGAAGAAAAAGAGATTGCCGCTACAGTTGATATTATTGTAGAGGCGTTACGTACCGAGTTTGACGCATCCTTGAGGGACTAGTTATGGCATTAACTAAAGCTGACCTGGCAGAAAATTTATTTGAAAACTTAGGCTTTAGCAAAAGAGAGTCTAAAGAAGTTGTAGAAGCATTTTTTGAAGAAATACGGGTCGCTTTGGAAAATGGGGAGCAAGTCAAAATTTCAGGTTTTGGGAACTTTGATCTTAGGGAGAAAAATCAACGCCCTGGTCGTAACCCCAAAACTGGTGAAGATATCCCCATTTCTGCGCGTCGAGTAGTCACCTTTCGCCCTGGGCAAAAGCTCAAGAGCCGGGTAGAGAACGCTGAACCGAAATAGATTTTAACCGTAATAAAAAAGGAAGCCAGATGGCTTCCTTTTTTTATCCAAATGATTCTAACGATAGTTAGTGATTTAAAATTTGGCTCAAGAATAACTTGGTTCTATCGGATTGCGGGTTTTCGAAAAATTGAACTGGTTCGTTTTCTTCAATAATCTCCCCCCGATCCATAAAGATAACTCGGTCTGCAACTTGCTTTGCAAAACCCATTTCATGCGTTACACACAACATGGTCATACCTTCATCTGCCAATTCCACCATCACATCGAGCACTTCTCGGACCATTTCTGGATCAAGCGCTGAGGTGGGTTCATCAAACAGCATAATCGATGGATTCATACATAAGCTTCTGGCAATTGCTACACGCTGCTGTTGGCCTCCGGACAATTGTCCTGGAAATTTGTCGGCTTGCTCGGGGATCTTGACCCTTTCTAAGTACTTCATGGCAGTGGCTTCAGCTTCAGCTTTTGGTATTTTCTTTACCCAAATTGGCGCTAAACAGCAATTTTGTAATACCGTTAGGTGAGGGAACAGATTAAAGTGCTGGAAACACATACCAACATCGCTACGTACCATTTCGATGCTTTTCAGATCGCTCAATAGTTCAGTACCATTGACGATGATGTCGCCTTTCTGATGTTCTTCTAAGCGGTTAATACAACGGATCATCGTTGATTTACCTGAACCAGAAGGACCACAAATAACGATCTTTTCGCCTTTAGTGACGGTAAGATCTAAGTCCTTTAATACGTGAAACTCCCCGTACCATTTGTTCATTCCCTTTAATTGAATGACCACTTCAGGGCTATTTTGATTTGAATTCATTTCAAACTTCCTTATTAATGTCCTGTGTGTAGTTTCTTCTCAAGGTAAATTGAATACCTAGACATACTGAAACAGAACACCCAAAATACAAACGCTATAAATACATACATTTCGCTTGAGAAGCCTAACCAAGCCGGATCGGCTAATGCTGACTGCCCAATGGCTAGTAAATCGAATAAACCAACAATTAACACTAAGCTAGTGTCTTTGAATAAGGAAATAAAGGTATTCACAATCGAAGGAATTGTAATTTTTAGCGCTTGCGGCAAAATCACCAAGCCCATTGACTGCCAATAAGTTAAGCAAAGTGCTTCTCCCGCTTCATACTGACCTTTCGGAATTGCTTGTAAGCCACCACGAATAACCTCTGCCATATAAGCAGATTGGAACAAAATAATACCGATAATTGCTCTTAACAACTTGTTGAAGTCAACTTCTGAACCAACAAATAGCGGCAACATAACCGAAGCCATGAACAGCACAGTAATTAACGGAACGGCTCGCCAAAACTCGATATAGATGGTGCAAAAGCTACGAACAATCGGCATATGAGATCGACGCCCCAAGGCCAGCAAAATACCAAAGGGTAACGCAGCAACGATACCAGTAATGGCTAATACTAAAGTTAGCATTAAGCCACCCCATTGATGGGTTTCTACTTTAGGTAAACCAAATGAATCACCGATAAGTAAGAAAAACACGATCACCGGATAAATCACTAAAGTAAAAATAGCAATTTTAGGCTTATGTGGCGTTTTTTCATAAACCAATGCGGCGATTAATAGTAAAAAGCTAACGAAAACAATATTTACCCGCCAGCGTTCGGCATGCGGATAAAAACCGTAGATTAACTGTGAAAAGCGATCTGCTACGAATACCCAGCACGCGCCATCACTGGTACAAGCTTCACGACTATTACCTATCCAATCCGCATCGATAACCACCCACTGAAATGCGGATATAATCGGCGGTATGATGATGTAAGCAATAAGCAAGGTTAATATCGTATTACCCCAAGAAGAGAATAGATTTTTCTTGAACCAACCGATAAATCCAACACTCATATTTGGTGGAGCAAGATCAGGTTTAAATTGATGTTCTGACATATTAACGCTCCACTAAAGCCATTTTTTTATTGTACAGATTCATGAGAAAAGACGTGGTAATACTGATGGTTAAATATACTGCCATCGTTAACGCAATTACTTCAATCGCTTGACCTGTTTGGTTGAGAGTCGTTCCCATAAAAACCGATACTAAATCCGGATAACCAATTGCCGTTGCCAAAGAGGAGTTCTTGGCTAAGTTTAGATATTGACTGGTTAAGGGTGGGATAATCACCCGCATGGCTTGCGGGATAATAACCAACTTAAGCGCCTGAGTTCTAGTGAGCCCCAAAGACTCTGCTGCCTCACTTTGCCCTTTGCTGACCGCTGATATACCGGAGCGAACGATCTCTGCGATAAAAGTAGCTGTGTAAAATGTAAGTGCCACTAATAAGGCCGCCAGCTCAGGAATCACGACCATCCCACCGCGGAAGTTAAAACCTTTTAATGCGGGGTAATCCAAGCCTATGGGGGCCCCCATCGCAAAGAAAACCACTAAAGGAACCAATACGATAACGGCTAAAGATACCAATAGGGTAGGAAAGGGTTGTCCGGTTAACACCTGACGCTTTTTAGCCCATCGGGCCATCAAGAAACATCCAATCACAGCAATCATGAAGCTGATGACAACAACATTGGATCCAGCTTCCATTATTGGCGAGGGTAAATATAAACCACGGACATTTAAAAATAGAGCGTCGCCGACGTTAATACTCTGTTTCGGACTTGGTAATGCACGTAAAACCGCAAAATACCAAAAAAAGATCTGAAGTAATAAAGGAATGTTACGTAGTGTCTCAATATAAACAGTCGCAACTTTTGCGATGAGCCAATTATTCGAAAGTCGAGCGACCCCCATAATAAAGCCCAATATCGTTGCAAAAATTATCCCGAGAACTGAAATAAGAATAGTATTGAGCAAACCAACAATGAAAGTATCACCAAAAGAGTGGCTTTCGTCGTATTCAATTAGGGTTTGAATAATACCAAAACCAGCGGTTTGGTTTAGAAAACCAAAACCGGTTGTAATACCACGTTGCTCTAAATTAAAAAGAGCATTGCTAATAATGTAATAAAAAAATCCGATTACACCAATTACAACAATAATTTGGAAAACTAGCGCTCTTACGTTGGGATCAAACCAGATCTTACGAAGACTGTTTGCTGAGTTATCCTTGGTAGAAGGATGAGCAGCCATATAAATCAACCTAGTGTGGAAGTTAAATGAAAAGAGAGCAGGCTAGGCCTGCTCTAAGTTATTACGATGATATTAACGAATTGGCGGCGCGTATTGGAAACCACCTTTGCTCCATAGCGCGTTCACGCCACGAGCGATGCCTAATGGAGAACCTGAACCTACGTTTCTTTCAAATGACTCACCGTAGCTACCTACTTGCTTGACGATGTTATAACCCCATTTGTCATCTAAACCCAAGCCTTTACCTTTTGGACCTTCTAGTCCTAAGATACGACGAACGTTAGGATTAGTTGACTTCAACATGTCATCAGCGTTGGTTGAAGTTAATCCATACTCTTCGGCATTGACCATTGCAAATAATGACCACTTAACAATATTCAACCATTGGTCATCACCTTGACGAACCACTGGGCCTAAAGGCTCTTTAGAAATGATCTCTGGTAGTACCATTGCGCTGTCAGGTTTAGCCAATTTAATACGCAATGCATATAACTGTGATTGGTCAGAAGTTAATACGTCACAGCGGCCAGCTTCAAACCCTTTAACGGTTTGGTCAGAAGTATCAAATACAACAGGAGTGTATTTCATGCCATGCTCGCGGAAGTAATCCGCTAAGTTCAATTCAGTGGTTGTACCAGATTGGATACAAACCGCGGCGCCATCAAGCTCTTTCGCACTTGATACACCTAGTTGCTTACTGACCATGAAGCCTTGACCATCATAGTAGTTCACACCAGCAAAGTTAAGGCCTAGAGAACTATCACGAGTCAGAGTCCAAGTTGTGTTTCGTGAAAGGATATCGATTTCGCCGGATTGAAGCGCAGTAAAACGTTCTTTCGCAGTTAAAGGTGTGTACTTCACTTTAGATGCGTCGCCTAGTACTGCGGCAGCAACGGCACGACAAACGTCTACATCCAAGCCTTGCCAATTACCAGTTGCATCTGGATTAGAGAATCCAGGTAAGCCGGTGCTTACACCACACTGCAAAAATCCTTTACTTTTAACACTGTCTAATATGCTATCAGCAGCACTCGCATTAGCAGCAAATGCTAAAGCAACAGCTGCCACAGCGGCTTTAATATGTGTGTTTTTTAACATGTTTTCTTCCCTGTACAGTTTGTCATTTGTTTATGTATGTACAAATCTCAAGATTTAAAAGAGATATATCCAGAGCCAATAACAACATAAACATTCAAATATTCGCTGTCAACAAAATTGTAACACTGAAATTCGATGCTTATGCCGAATAAGTGACCATAAGCGAAAAATTATTCACTATTAATGAATATAGTCTCACCTACGTATTTTGCTCAAAAATCCATATTTTATTTGCGCTAAGTCAATTTTAGCACAAGTCCCTTTAATACTCTGATTTAACTGTTACTCACTTGCTAAAAGCGAGAAATGTTGCATAGAGCACAATTGCTTTCTTAACTTAGTTAGAGTAACTAGATATTTAAAGGACTGTCGAGAATAACACTACAAACTATGTTAAGTCTCGGTAACTTTTCACCATTCTATGTCACATTACAACTTAAGTCTGATGGGGAAGGGTGCGACGATATTATATATTTATGAATTATTATTTGGTTCTCGGATTAATAGAAGATGAATATGAGAAAAAATATCGTGGTGTTGACTGGTGCCGGAGTATCTGCTGAATCGGGGATCCAAACGTTTCGCGATGCCGACGGTTTATGGGAGAAACATCGAGTAGAAGATGTTGCAACACCTGAAGCTTACATTCGAGATCCGGACTTTGTTGATCAGTTTTATAACTTACGCCGTCAGCAATTGCAGAATAAAATAGTTCACCCCAACGCGGCTCACTTTGCGTTGGCGGAATTAGAGCAACAAGAAAATATAGAATTACTGCTGATTACTCAGAACATCGATGACCTGCACGAACGAGCAGGCAGCAAAAATGTTTTACATATGCATGGCGAGTTATTAAAGGCACGTTGCCCAGTCTCCAATCAAACCACCGAATGGAAAGGGGATCTTGGTAAAAATGCATTGTGTACTTGCTGTCAGTTCCCAGCACGACTTAGGCCTCATGTCGTGTGGTTTGGAGAAATGCCCATCGGCCTTGACAAGATTTACCACCGACTTAGCCATTGTGATATATTTATTGCGATTGGTACCTCTGGACACGTTTTTCCAGCAGGAGGCTTCGTTCATGAAGCGGCTAGTCACGATGCAAGAACTATAGAATTAAACTTGGCCCCATCGGAAATGCAGAGTGAATTCGCTGAACGCTATTATGGTCCCGCTAGCGACTTGGTACCTCAGTTTTTGGGGCAATTATCACCTTAAAGAGAAACTGCTTGAAAAATAAAATATTAACGGCGTTGTTACTGTGCGCCTTAGTTGGCTGTGACAAAACACCGCAACAAGACCCTTCCGCCTTCGCTAAGGCTAAATTGCCTAATTTCCAATCAATAAGTGATGTTACAGAGAAAAAGCAGGCTTTTACTGATTTTATTTTGCCATTAGTTGATGTCAACAACCAACAATTACGAGAGCTTCGCCAACAACTAATTGGGTATCAAGAGTCTGCATCAAACCACCAATTAAATAAGACTAAACTTAAGCGTGTTGAGCAACTGGCCAAAACATATCGGGTAGCGTTTGATTCTGATATCAATCGTGTTTTACAGCAACTATTAATGAAGGTTGATGTGATCCCGTCTGCTTTGGTTTTGGCGCAGGCAGCAAATGAATCGGCTTGGGGAACGTCTCGATTTGCTCGAGAAGGTAATAATCTGTTTGGTCAGTGGTGTTATACAAAAGGCTGCGGTTTGGTCCCATTGAGCCGGGTTAGTGGAGCCAGCCATGAGGTTCGAAAATTTACTTCGGTGTATCAATCGGTGAGCGCATATATGTTGAACCTCAACAGTAACCCTGCCTATTCGGATTTTCAGCAGTATCGACAGCAAGCGCGACAAACCGGTGCGCTTAATGCCATCGATCTTGCTTCACACCTTACAAATTACTCGGAACGTGGCGAAGCTTATGTCGAAGAACTAAAGAAGATGATACAAATTAATCAAACGTTATGGCCATCTTCTATCGCTGTCACTTCAAGCTAGATTACAATTCGACGATCTGAACAAGACTTGAAGATGGTTGAACTGCTGGACTGGTGTCCAGCTCAGCCTGATCAAATCCAATATCCCCGCCATCAATAATGCCACTATTACGGTCAATCGATTTAAAATCAAATTGTTGATGGTCAAGTAGATGAGAAGGGACGATATTTTGCACCGATCTAAACATTGATTCTACTCGTCCAGGGAACCTCTTTTCCCAATCATTGAGCATCTGTTTTATCGCTTGGCGCTGCAAATTTTCCTGAGATCCGCATAAATTACATGGAATAATTGGAAAGTTTTTTAATTCCGCATAACGTTGCATATCACTTTCTTTGCAATAAGCCATCGGTCTAATGACCACATGTTTACCATCATCACTCACTAATTTTGGCGGCATTGTTTTAAGCTTCCCGCCGTGAAACATATTTAGAAAAAGGGTTTCTAAGATGTCGTCGCGATGATGGCCTAAGGCGATTTTTGACGCGCCAAGTTCAGTTGCAGTACGGTATAAAATGCCACGACGTAAGCGTGAACATAAGGAACATGTTGTCTTTCCTTCAGGTATTTTGTCTTTTACGATGGAGTAGGTATCTTCTTCAACGATTTTATATTCAATACCTAAACTTGAAAGATATTCTGGCAAGATATGTTCTGGAAATCCCGGTTGCTTTTGGTCTAAATTCACCGCAATCACATCAAAATCGATCGGAGCATGGGCCCGAAGGTTCAGCAAAATATCTAACATGGCGTAACTGTCTTTACCACCAGATAGACAAACCATCACTTTGTCTCCCGCTTCTATCATGTTGTAATCGGCAATCGCTTGTCCAACATGACGACGGATCCGTTTTTGTAGTTTGTTATGGTTGTACTGTTGTTTTGCTGTAAATGACATGTCGTGTTCCCAATGAAAAAGCGGGGCTATTATATATCCCCGCTAACACGACGCAACTATTTAAACGACGCCTTATTTGGCGTTATTTTTGAAATGGACTCACAAAATTATCTGGTTTAAGTGCCAAAAGATCACAATCTAATTGATCAATCACGTGCTCAGCGGTGTTGCCGATCAAAGCTGCGCTAAATCCACTTCGACCAGAAGTACCCAAAATAACAATTTCAGCATCAATATTGTTAGCGACTTCTGGAATAACATCATCTGGTAAGCCTTCTTCAAGGTGTGTTTTCACTTCATGTTCAAAGTTTTGTTTTACAAAATCAGCCAAGGCTTTTTCGTGAAACTCTTTCACATTTTGGTTGTATTTTAAAGGATCAAAATCGGGTAACTCTATAGCGATATTCACTGGTGCTGAAGGATAGGCCGTTACGACATGAGCTGAAGCATCTAATAGATGACACAGATCTTTAGTTTCGTTGGCGATATTGAGATTAAGTTTATGATGATCTTCGTTTTCAGAACCAGCATGAATCGCCGCCAAAATTTTACCTTTGGTGGGCCATTGATGTTCTTTCACCATTAATACTGGAGTGGGGCATTTTCGTAAAATATGCCAATCATTTGGCGTGAAAATAATTGACTGTAAAGTTGGGTGCGGATGAGTCGCTTTAACCACTAAATCGTGACCAAAATCTAACACCTCTTGAATCACGCTTTCGTACAGGCGATTGTTCCATATCACTTTGGTTTCAACTTCAATACCATGAGTCTGGGTATTAGCCACGATATCTTGAAGCCAAACGTTACGCTCTTCGATCACCCCAGAACGCATCGCTTCACGTTCTTCAATCGAGAGCATTGAAGTCATCTCATAAGAGAAATCATAGATAGTGAGTAGCGCTTTGATCTTGGCTTTATCTTCTTTGTTTGCTAAGAAAACAGCACGAGACAATGCCGCTTGAGAGTCGTGTAGGGGATCAATTACCACCAATATATTACGATACTTAATCATAAAGCAGCTCCTAGAATTTGTCTGGAATAGCTACTTAACTTTAGCTCATATTGTTGAAAATATATTAGAGGTGGTTAACACTGACCTCATTATTATGCAGTTGATTGATATAAATCAGGTCAGTGTTTTTAATAGCTTAGCTTGGTTTCGTGCCGGCCAAATGACGAAGCGCGTCACGATCGGTAATTGAAATATATTTACCCTTTACAGCGATCATGTCCGCTTTTTGGAAACGACCTAGGAGTCGAGAAATAGTCTCTACAGTTAAGCCCAAGTAGTTTCCGATATCGCCTCGAGTCATGGTTAAACGAAATTCGCGCGGAGAAAAACCACGTTCTGAAAAACGTTGTGATAAGCCATAAATAAAAGCAGCTAAACGCTCTTCTGCATTCTTTTTACTAAGCAACAAAATCATTTCTTGATCAGCGACAATTTCGTTGCTCATTAAACGCATCATTTGCCGACGCAATTTGGGCATGCTTGCAGAAAGTTCATCCATGGTATCAAATGGTATTTCACAAACCATTGATGTTTCAAGGGCTTGAGCGAAACTGGGATGGACTTGATTATTAATGGCATCAAAACCTACTAAATCTCCCGCTAGATGAAAACCGGTGATTTGTTCGTCGCCTTGCTCGGTGATTGTATAAGACTTAATTGTGCCCGAGCGAATAGCATACAAGCTTTTCAATTTGTCACCAGCAGCAAAAATTTCTTCGCCTTTTTGAATTGGTTTTTTTCTTTCAATAATGCTGTCTAAGCGATCGAGCTCAGTTTCATTTAATGAAAACGGGATACACAATTGTGCAATACTACAATCTTGGCAATGGATCTCACATCCACCGGTTTGGATTCTTTGATTGGCTTTTGGGTTAATGCTCATACTCAAACTATGCTACTGGAGTTCGAGGCAATTCTACTCTTTCTGTAAGTCATTTTCTATAGTTATTGCTACAACAATGTAACAACTTGATATAGTCCTAAACTAAATACCATTAAGCCGGAACAAATCTGTAGATAGCGGTTGGCTAATATTCGAGTGAGTTTTTGGCCCAACATCACGGCGAGCAACATCACACTGAAGGTTCCTAAACCAAAACAGAACATCACAATCGCCCCATTAAACCAATTTGCCTGGCTAGCACTTAAAGTCAAATTGGAATAAACCAAACCACAAGGTAGCCATCCCCATAACATGCCCAAAGGTAAGCTGGCCAAAGGATGTTTAATCGCCATTACCTTACTCGCTGTTGGTTGAATTTTACCCCACAATCCCCGGCCTAAGGCTTCAATCGGCGAAAGTACAGAAAACCAACGGGTGAGATGGATCCCCAGTAGGATCAACATAATGGCAGCGAGCCATTGCAATAAGAAAAGTAACTGGAATGAAGAATGAACCAGACTTATAGCCTGAAAAGAACCAGCAACAAAGGCGCCTGCTATTGAATAACTTATAATTCGCCCAAAGTTAAAACCTAGGCTAAGCAAAAATTTTGAGCTATTGTCGCTCACTCGGCTACCGAGTATACAAGCGATACCACCACACATCGCAACACAGTGGCTTGCTCCAAGTAAGCCGGTAATAAAAGCAGCCAAGTAATCAGATTGCATCGTTGTCATGCTGTTTCTTGCTCTTGTCAGAGCTTTTTTCATCAAACAATATATTTACGCCCTGACGATCCAAATCTTCAAACTGCTCACTTTTAACCGCCCAAAAAAAAGCGCCGATCCCTGCTGCTATAAAAATTAAGGCGATAGGAATTAATACAAAAATGATAGACATTATTTATTTAGCCTTAAGGAGTTAGTTAAAACTGCCAGCGAAGATAAAGACATCCCAATAGCGGCCATGTATGGCGTCACCCAACCAGCGGCGGCTAAAGGCAAGATAAGAGCATTATATCCCAGCGCCCAAGCGAGGTTTTGAGTAATAATTGTTTTTGTTCGCTTGGCAAGGTCAATTGCCGTTAATAAAGTGCACAGCTTACTGCCCAGTAGAACTGCATCGGCACTAGATTTTGCAACATCCGTCCCCAAACCCATGGCAATCGATAGCGGTGACGCAGCTAACACGGGGCCATCATTCACGCCATCGCCCAACATCAGTAAGTGGGGATAATGCATACATTTTTGCTGCACCAATTTCAACTTATCTTGAGGCAGGGCACCGCTCATCACATCATCGATGGCAAGTTGCTCTGCTACAAACGCAACTTGTCCTGAGTCATCACCAGTTAACATGGTTAAGCTAATGCCTCGTTTACGAAGACCTTCTGAAAATAGTTTAGCATCTGCCTTTATTACGTCGGACAAATAAATGCGTGCCGCAAGCTGATTGTCACAGCACAAAACTAACTCTAACATTCCGGGTTGATGAATGGACCTTTGCTTGCAGAAAGACGCTTTGCCAAGCGTGAAATGGCGACCCTCAATGCTTCCTTCTAATCCCAAGCCTGTATGGTGTATAAGTTGAGTAGCATTCAAATCGTTGAAATGTGCAAAAGCTTGGGCAATTGGGTGAGAGCTTTGTCTTTCTAAAGCACCAGCGAAGTTCAACACCTGCAGTTTTGTAAAACTAGGCTCACAAATAACTTGAGAGATGGTTAAATTGCCTTCGGTCAGAGTCCCAGTTTTATCTGAGACGACGGTGGTCAGTTTGGCTAAAGTTTCTAATACGTGTCCTCGCTTGACCAATAGACCATTCTTTGACAACTGATGCGTCGCAGCAGTCAATGCGGCAGGGGTGGCTAACGATAAGGCGCAGGGGCAGGTTGCGACTAATACTGCAAGCGTGATCCAAAAGGCGTCTTGTGGCGAATAATAGTGCCAAAAAGTATAAGTTGCGGCCGCAATAAGTAATAAACCAAAAATAAAGTAACGTGCAACCTGATCTGCAATGGTCGCTATTTTAGGCTTTTCGCTTTGCGCCTGTTCTTGTAAGCGTAATATATTTGCGACAAAGGTATTCTGAGCCACTGCCCGAACCCTTAAGTGAACCGTTTGCTCGTGATTAATCGTGCCCGCATATACCCTATCATTTAAACGTCTGTTTACCGGTAAAGATTCTCCAGTAAGCGAAGACTCATCGAAATCACTTTCGCCAAAGCAAATATCACCATCAGCAGCGACCGCTTCGCCCGGCATGATCACAATACGCTCACCAACTTTTAATTGGCTTGCTGCGACTCTTTCTTGACTGCCATCATCGCGTAAACGCTGTGCTAACTTAGGGATCAACTTCAATAGATTGGAACTGGTTTCACTGGATTTTCGTCTCGCTCTAAGTTCCAGCAAACGACCTAATAATAAGAAGAATGTAAACATTGACACCGATTCAAAATAAACCTCTCCGGTTCCTTTCAAGGTGGCATAAAAAGAGGCGCTATACGCGCTTAGTAACGCAATGGAGACTGGAACATCCATATTCAGCGTCTTGGCTTTTAAACTGCGATAAGCACCAAAGTAAAATGGTTGAGCAGAAAAAAGCAATACCGGCGTTGCCATAATTAGGCTCACCCAACGAAAGTAATCCCGATACAGCAAATCCATTTCATCAAAAAAATCGCCATACAAGGCAATTGCAAACATCATCACCTGCATACTCGCAAGGCCCGCCACTCCGAGTTTAAGTAGATGACTGCGGTAAAGCTTACGGTCTATCTTTTCTTGTTCATCCGTTTGAAAGGGAGTGGCTTGATAACCAATATGCTGAACAGCATTTAACAACTGACTCAGTTTTACTTGTTGGTCGTCCCACAGCAACGTGGCGCGTTGCGTGGTAGAGTTCACATGAATTTTGTGAACCCCATCCATTTGTGATAACTGTTTCTCAATTAACCATGCACAAGCGGCACAACTAATACCTTCGATAGACAGCAATACTTCTTTATATTGTTCAGTATTTGCAACAAACTCTAATTGAACGTTCTCATCATCATATTCGAGCATCTTCATCAAGGCACTTGGCACCAGATCTTGCGCGCTGGGCGCTGCTGCTGTGCGATGTTTATAATAATCTTCTAAGCCACTATCGATGATGGTTTTAGCAACTGCGGCGCAACCCTGACAACACATTGGTTGTGGCTTGCCCAAAATCATTACATCTAGCTTAAAACCTTTAGGAATTAATTCATTACAATGAAAACAGTGACTCCCTTTATTGGCCATCAATCTCTTCTACCTTATACAGCGGTAGTTGTAGTTCTTCTTGTAAACGCCAGCTATCGTCCATTGGACTAACACTAATAAACCAGCGACTATCATCGGTTAAGTCATCCCCAAAACGATATAAGCCATTTGCATCTGCGGTCACAATATAGTTGCGATCGTACTTAGCTAAAGTCTTATGGGCTAAAGCTATTTTTAAAGGTTGGTTTTTAATCGTATCGGGTAGATCTATGTTCAGAATAAGACCTGAAGCAACTTGGCTTAATTTCGCTGTAATATTTAGTTCTTGTGCTCGGTGAAGCAAAGAAAGGTCAGCGTTAATGGCTTTACCTTTTTTATAATAAGACTCAACCACCAGGTCGTTGTTGCTTGTCAGTGCTAGATACAGAGTATAAAAACTCGCGACAACTGCACACATGGGAAGAGTAATCAAGAACCAAGGCCAAAACTGTTTGTACCATGCTTGTTGCATAAGGATAGGATTCCAGAAATAAGAGGGTTTAAATATAACAAAAAAAGCGACGCGAAAGCGTCGCCTTTAATAAGTTTTTAGTTTATTCAGTTTTAGAAAGCTGATAAACATAAGCAGAAATAAGCTGGATCTTATCTTCGCCTAGAATATCCTTCCATGCAGGCATCACACCGTTACGGCCATAACGTAGGGTTTGTTCAACCGCCCGTTTAGAACCGCCATATAACCAAATGCTATCCGTTAAATTCGGTGCACCGACCGCCTGACCACCAGTTCCATCAGCACCGTGACAAGCGGCACAAATAACGAACCGACTTTTACCATTCGCCGCATCAACGTCATTCACCTTACGTCCCGATAAGCTTAATACGTATGCAGTGACATCTCTGATACCATCGTCACCCAAAACGGCTTCCCAGGTTGGCATTTGCCCTTGGCGACCATTCATGATGGTTGTTTTAATGGTTTCACCACTACCACCATATAGCCAGTCATTATCGGTCAAATTGGGGAAACCCTTCCCGCCACGAGCCGAAGCACCATGACATTGAGAACAGTTTTGTAAGAATAAACGTTGTCCAATCTTAATCGCATCAGGATCGGTTGATAACTCTTCCACGCTGCGATACTCACCAGAATCGTTATATGCAACTTTGCGAAAAACTTCGCCAAAACGTTGGTCTGCTTTACCCATTTCATTGTGGTATTGGTTGGCAACCGTTCCATCATAAGCCGCTTCACGTTGTTGACCTTCAGCGATAGTTTTGATGTCTTTTTCGGCACTTTTCCAACCAAATAGGCCTTCCCAATTTCCTAAACCAGGGTAAAGCGCTAAGTAGCCCAATGAATAAATAATGGTTGCAAGAAATAGATAGGTCCACCATTTCGGAAGAGGGTTGTTTAATTCCTCAATTCCGTCAAAGCTGTGGCCCATTGATTCGCCTTCTTTAACCCCAGTATCATTTTTTGTGAAAGTCCTTAATAACCAATAGCATCCAGCGATACTACCTAGGGTTATTACCGTAATCCACACGCTCCAAAATGTTGTCATTTTTTCTGTGCTCCTTCAAAATCCTTTTCGAGCTTAGTTGCCGGTTCATCGGCAAACACTAAGTTAGCGGCCTCAGAAAAATCTTTATTCCGTTTTTTACTATAAGCCCAAGCAATAATGCCAAAGAAAATAGCCATCAAGAACGCAGTGTAAAGGCCACTGAATGTGCCAAAGTCCATAACTAACTCCTTATTTCAGTGCAGTACCTAACACTTGTAGATAAGCAATAAGTGCTTCGATTTCTGTTTTACCTTGAACCGCTGCTGCTGCGCCGTCGATATCGGCATCGGTATAGGGAACACCAAATTGGTTTCTAAATAGGCTTAATTTTTTACTGGTCAATGAGCTATCAACCATATTTTCAGCCAACCAAGGGAATCCCGGCATATTCGATTCTGGAACCACATCCCGCGGATTCATTAAGTGTACATGATGCCACTGGTCTGAATAACGTTGACCAACTCGTGCTAAATCAGGACCTGTCCGTTTAGAACCCCATAAAAAGGGATGTTCCCAAACACTTTCGCCAGCCACTGAGTAATGGCCATAACGTTCGGTCTCTGACCTAAATGGACGAATCATCTGACTATGACAGTTATTACAGCCTTCGCGAATATAGATATCGCGACCTTCCATTTGCAAAGCAGTGTAGGGCACTAAACCTTCAACTGGCTCGGTCGTTTCAGGTTGAAAGATTAACGGCGTAATTTGCACCAAACCACCAAAGCTGATGGCAATAACGATGAAAATAGCAAGTAGGCCTATATTTTTTTCGATTAACTCGTGCTTCATGTTATGCCTCCTATGCCTGCTCGATGGCTTCTAATGAGCCTTTCTCGGCGAAAATAGTCTTGTAGGCGTTATATGCCATAACCAACATGCCAGAAAGGAAGAATAGGCCACCAATAAAGCGGACAATATAGAATGGGTAAGACGCTTGCAGCGATTCAACGAAAGAATAAGTTAAGGTACCGTCTTCGTTGACTGCGCGCCACATTAGACCTTGCATAACACCAGAAATCCACATCGCAACGATGTACAAAACCACGCCAATGGTTGCTAACCAGAAATGCACGTTGATTAATTTAACGCTATGCATGCGACTTTGGCCAAACAACACAGGAATAAGGTGGTAAATACTGCCTATCGATACCATGGCCACCCAACCTAAAGCGCCGGAGTGAACATGACCAATGGTCCAGTCAGTGTAGTGAGATAAGGCGTTCACCGTTTTAATCGCCATCATCGGACCTTCAAAGGTGGACATACCATAGAAAGACAATGAAACAATAAGAAACCGTAAAATAGGGTCATAACGCAACTTATGCCAAGCACCCGACAAGGTCATAATACCGTTAATCATACCGCCCCAAGAGGGGGCAAATAGAATCAAAGACATAACCATACCAAGCGATTGCGCCCAATCAGGTAGCGCAGTGTAATGAAGATGGTGAGGGCCAGCCCAAATATAAATAGAGATTAATGCCCAAAAATGCACAATCGATAAACGATAACTATAAACCGGACGCCCAGCTTGTTTCGGTACGAAATAGTACATCATACCTAAGAAACCAGCGGTAAGTAAGAAGCCTACGGCATTGTGGCCATACCACCACTGCACCATGGCATCAACTGCACCCGCATAAACCGAATAGGACTTGGTCATCGTTAACGGTATGGCAGCATTATTAACGATGTGCAGCACCGCAACCGTGATAATAAAGGCACCAAAAAACCAGTTTGCCACATAAATGTGAGACGTTTTTCTCTTCACGATCGTGCCAAAAAACACGATGCCATATACCACCCATACCACAGCGATTGCGATATCGATAGGCCACTCAAGTTCGGCATACTCTTTAGAGGACGTTAAGCCCATCGGCAAGGTGATTGCGGCTGACAAAATAATAGCTTGCCACCCCCAAAATACGAAGGCGGCGAGGGAGCCGCCAAATAACCGGGTTTGACAGGTACGCTGTACCACATAAAAAGAACAGGCCATTAATGCACTGGTACCAAATGCAAAAATTACCGCATTGGTATGAAGTGGGCGGAGTCGGCTATAGGTTAGCCATGGGGTATCGAAATTTAGTGCGGGCCAAACTAATTGCGCTGCAATTAATACCCCAACACTCATTCCAACTATACCCCAAACAATGGTCATTACAGTGAATTGGCGTACAACCGTATAGTTGTAGTCCAATTCTGTGCTAGCTGCTTGGTTCATAAATAGATGCTTCCGTTGCTATTATTATTTGTTAAAGCGAGTTAAATGCGGGTGCATTAACAAAATGGAACGACATGCTAGTTTAACGAATGATTGCGCAGAGTCCTCAAACACCAACGCTAAACTAACCGCAAGATCATACTTGATCGATACAGCAAATAACAGATTGAAAAACTAGTTATTTGCATACCTAAGCCAAATTATTAACAATTTCTTTCCAATCCATGTACTCCATTGATCTAGATCAATATTTATTTTTGGCTTTAAACTCACATCTTAATGACATTAACTGCCAACGAGCATAGTCAGCTCTTAAGCTTATCGCCTCTGCCTTTGTGAATGAATTTTACCCGAATTCATGAAATGCAAAAATTATATACGCTGATAGATTTAACATGAAAGTACCTCATCTTGTTACTGTATTGTTGATTTGATGACTATAGTTAAATTCAACACTTAAGTAGATCCGAATTTTCAGGAAGGGACATATGATGGAAAACCGAGCGACGATTCTGATTGTCGACGATACCCCTGAGAACATTGATGTATTAGCCGGTATTTTACGTGACGAATATAAACTACAAGTCGCTAGGAATGGCGACATGGCCCTCAAAATTGCGGCAAAAGCGAACAAACCAGATTTAATCTTATTAGACATTATGATGCCGGGGATTGATGGCTATGAAGTCTGCCATCGCCTCAAACAAGATCTTACCACGCGCCACATTCCCGTTATTTTTGTGACGGCCAAAATTACTCCTGCCGATGAGCTAAGAGGCCTTGAATTAGGTGCTGTAGACTACATCACCAAACCAGTTAGCCCACCAGTGGTTAAACTAAGAGTAAAAACTCAATTAGCACTGTTTAACCAAAACCGAGAGTTAGACAGAAAGGTAAAATTGCAGACGAGGGTTATTCATGATACCCGTTTACAAATAATTCAACGTTTAGGGCGAGCCGCAGAATATAAAGATAATGAAACCGGTATGCATGTAATACGGATGAGTTATTACGCTAAGATCCTAGCCCTAGCCGCTGGGATGAGCGAAGCGGACGCAGATATGCTCATGAACGCAGCGCCAATGCATGATATAGGTAAAATTGGGATACCAGATAAAATATTACAAAAACCGGGGAAATTAGACTCAGAAGAGTGGGCTATTATGAAAAGCCATGTCTATATTGGCGCCGAGATTCTTGGCAACAACGATAACCCAGAACTAATCGAACTTGCCAGAACCATTGTTCTAAGTCACCATGAAAAATGGGATGGTAGTGGCTATCCTCATGGGCTCACAACAGACTCCATCCCAATTGTTGGCAGGATCGTCGCAATTGCTGACGTATTTGACGCTTTAACATCTGCTCGCCCGTATAAGGAAGCCTGGCCTGTAGCCAAAGCCTTTGATTTACTTGAACGAGAATCCGGTAAGCACTTCGACCCTAAACTTGTCCCCTTATTTATCGCAGCAACCGATAAAATTCTAGAAGTGAAAGAAAAATTTAAGGAATCACCAGTGCATCAGCCTGAAAGCAAACAACAAGCTGACGTGCTTGCGTAAGGGTCGAAGGGAGGCAAGTTAAACTATGTGAGGCAATAACCAAAAGAGTAGGGGACAAAGCAGGATCACTCGGTCCCGAAGAATAAGGCTTAAAACTCTTTAGGCGCAAACCCCGTGACTTCTTTTACTCCCATTTCACGGCCAAGCGTTGTCATAGGGTGAACAACCACTAAACCCTTCACCGACTTCTTAAGCTTGCCCATATCTGCTTGTTCAGTCTTGGTGAGTACACGACTGTAGGGTAGGCCTTTTATTTCCCCCCCTTTTTTACTCAACTGCTGAGTGTGCTGGCCTTTCACACTTTTCAAGCGTTTATTTAAAACTTCAATGGTGTGATTAAATTGCTGAATCATCACCTTATCTCCGCGCTCATGAGCGGCATTAAGTTTTCGCTTAGCTGAATCCAATTTATTGCTAATTTCTTGGATTTCTTTCTTTAAATTCATTACTGATCTCAATACAAATAAAATAGAACGTAAGACACATAGAGTTATTAGTGGTGCATTATAACAGTTCTAGTCGTTACCATTGTAAAAACATTTGTTTTTAAATCTACCAATGTTTAGACCCTGCATTGCCGATAATGCTATTTATCGGCAATTGCCATTTCATTGATTTTTAAGTAAAATCATTAATTTCTTCGAGACCGCTTATGCTAGAACTACCACCCGCCTTACCTTTATTTGATTCAGTTCATCATCTAGAAGATGGCAATGCTGAAGTGAACCTCTATTTAGCCAACATCACCATGAATGCGGTAAATGACGCGGCTTATGTTTATGAATTTGCTGTTGAGTGGTTGTTGGAGCAGCGTTTTAGCGAAAACAATTACAAAACCTACCGTAGTGAACTCACGACTTTTTTGCATTGGGCTTACAGCGTTGAACAAATCTCGGTAGGAGAAATCAAGCGCCGTAGCTTATCTAAATACATCGATTACTGTTGTAATCCGCCAAAGTATTTGGTGGCTTATCGTAATGTTGCGCAATTTGTACTCGACAAAGAACTAAAATTACGTCGTCCAAACCCAGCATGGCGACCGTTTCTAGGTAAAAAAAAGGACGGTGTCGAACAAAGCTATACTATTAGTGACAAAGCACTAAAAACAAAGCTGGCGATATTATCGTCATTTTATAGTTATCTGATTAACGAAGAATACAGCGAAATAAACCCAGCAATGATGCTGATGAAAAATGGCCGTTTTCGTTCCAGTAGCCAACACCTTGTTAGCCATGAAGATCAAGAAGATATTAAGTCCTTCAGCGACTTGCAGTGGTCTTATGTCATGAGTAGCGCAAAACAACTCGCCAAGATGAATCCATCAGAGAATGAACGTTTATTGTTTTTAGTTAGCCTTATTTACGGCTGTTATTTGCGAATATCGGAAGCTGCAGCGCGACCAGGATTTTCACCTGTCATGGGACAATTTCGCCGAGATAAAAAAACTGGAGTCTGGGGTTTTTTCATTCCTCGCAGCAAAGGTGGCAAAAAAAGAACCGTCGCAGTTTCTAAGCAACTACTTGCAGCGCTTAAACGATATCGCTTATTTCTTGGTTTAACGCCATTACCAGCGCCGAGCGAAGATACACCTTTATTTGTTCGCCACCGAGCGCCAGGTAGAGGTCGCCAAAGTGGACTACTCAATGCGAACCTTGGGATAAGACAGTTGCGCGAACAAATATATATCGTGATCGAGCACGCCGCAGAGATAGCCGAAAAAGATGGCTTTACTCAAGATGCTTTAGAAATGCGCCAACTTACACCACACAGTATTCGTCATACGGGGATTTCTCACGATATTAATTTAGTAGGCCGACCATTGGCGCATGTGCAAGCCGACGCAGGCCACGATAGTATCGAAACAACTTCTCAATATCTTCATGTCTCCCGAGTAGAGCGTCACCAATCTGCAGAACATAAGCCTTTGGATCATTTAGCTGAAAACTGAGAATAACCACACTAGACTCATAAATCGTGTCAGATTACAAACCTACGCCATTAAGGCGCATAATGTATATTAAATGTAACCATCTAAATACACTGCCAAGCCTTACTACAAAAGGGCTAGAGCTACTTCAAATTGTTTCGCACCATGCGAATAAAAATTTCTAAAGTGTTGTTCAAAAACAACACTTTACTATCTAAGCGACTAATTTCTTCAAAATACTTTTTGTGCGCTCATTCTTTGCCTTCTCAAGCAAGATAGATAAGACCACTAGTTCTGCATCCATCTCCAAATCATCGGCAATTCTGAATGCCATTTCTTCAGACATAGAAGCGCCATTTCTAAGCTTAGATACAGCTTGCTGTGTAATGCCTAGATATTTAGCGAGTTTATAGTCGCTAGGTATATCACGGCGGGCTTTTAGCCCATCTAAAAGTTCAACTGTTGTAATCATTTGGTACCCCCTGAACACAGTGTAGTACTGTTTATTTGTACAAACAACGCACACCGCGTCGGTTGTGTAACCCCATTGTGGTTGTGTATTCTTTATCTCGTTGTTAGTCGCCCCGCTCGATGTACCCCTAATACGGATGAGCGGGGCGGCGTCTGACTAAAGTCAGGGCAACCAGACAACTAATGACTTGGAGTAATCAAAATGAATGCACCACTACACGAAATCACCATACCAGTTAGCAACGCAATGTCGGCGATTAGTATCGAATTAGCGTTGCTGGATGCAGCCAGAACAAAAATAGCCACAGCCTATGTGCTCAGAGGGACTAAGCACCACGCGTCAGAGTTGGCGCGAGTAGCAGATTTGCGCACTGCGTACCTAGCAGCCAAAAAGGCCGGAAATACTCTCATATGGGCGGGGTGCTTCTAATGACTACCCAACTAATTGACCCTATCCCAAAAATAGACCGCAAATGGATTGGCTTAACACCATTTGAAGCAGCAAAGCAACGCACTCCTGAAAAGAAAATTAGGGGGATTAAATGCTGTGCTGCTCTGCGTCAAATATTAGCGGGTGAACGCGAAGCACCGGATTACAATAAAACTGTATTAGGTGCCTGAGAGTGACGCTCCCAAATTCAGTCCCACCTTATGTGCGCGATATCCATTGCGCGCCTGATGATAAAAAGTGGGTGATCCAGAAATTAGCGGGGCTTCCCGCTAACGTGGCTTATAAGCTAGCCAACGAATACAACTTTCGCTACAACCAAGCCCCAAAAAAACGCAGTTATGCGCGTAAGAATGGGCCGCACTATACAAGTCCAGCTCGTAACGCAAACTTATTTCTACGTGAAGCCGTTGCCACATTGGAACCAATGTTAAGCGGTTTACTTATTCCCATCGCCGTACTTAAGCGTGAGCACTCAACCGAAAAATATATTGAAGCCAAGCACCGCTTTTTGTTTGAGCATTCCGTTGGCCTGTTAGAACGCGCCGGTGATTTAGAAGAATACAGCGAACAGCTTAAACATGTGCTGTCAGGTTTAGTCGATTACATGCGAGAAAATGACTTAGCTTTCGCAGTGCCAGGATGTTTAAGTGATCTCGAAGATTGCGCCGATGAATTCCTTGAATCACAGATTTTGCGACTACGCTGCGTTGAGCATTTGAAGCGCAAAGCGCAAGCCTATCGAAACCGCACACTAGAGCATATTGCCATTGCTGCAGGAATGGTAAAAAAAGGTGCTCAGCCTTACATCTCTGAAAACTCATTGCGTCAATGGAAGCATAAGAAACACGCCAATTTAGCGTGGCTGAAAGCGATGGTTGCCGAAAATACGGTGACCGGACAGCAGATTGATTTAAAAGAGTTGGTCGATAAAAGCAGCGCTAACCCTGAACACCGCCGAATTGAACTGATGGTCCGCTTGCGTGGCTTTGAAGAGTTGGCCGAAGAGCTAGGCCATAAGGCGTATTTTTTAACATGGACAGCGCCGAGTGCCTTTCACCGTAGCTCAAAAAAATGGAACGGGGCAGACCCGCGACAAACGCAAAGCTATTTAGTCGCTCAGTGGGCAAAGCTACGCGCAGCGCTGCATCGCGCCAATATCAATTGGTTTGGCTTTCGGGTGACCGAACCGCACCACGATGCCACCCCGCACTGGCATTTGTTGGTCTTTGTTGCCCCCAAGCAAGTAAAACCGATGCTTGCGAGATTCAAGCATTATGCGCTTGAGCACGACGCAAGCGAAAAGGGCGCAAAGCAGCACCGATTCAAAATTGATTTTATCGACCCCGCCAAGGGTAGCGCTACAGGCTACTTGGCAAAATACATTGCTAAAAACATTAACGCCAATCACATGGACGGAGAAAAAGACCATGAAACAAACACTGACAGCGCTAGCGGTGCAATTCGCGCTCAAGCATGGGCTAGCTGGCACAAAATACGCCAATTTCAACAGTTCGGCGGCGCTCCGGTCACGCTGTGGCGAGAGCTGCGCAGGATGGGCAGCGACCCAAGTCACGACAAGCTAATCGAGCCAGCACGACAAGCAGCAGATAAAAGCCGATGGGCTGAGTTTTGTAAAACAGCCCAAAGTTTAGCGATTGTTTATGAATGTACAGGCACCAACGAATACAACGAACCCACTAAACGCCCAAGGGGCGTAGTAGGCGCAACAGTCACCGAAGTCACTCGCTTAACGCAGTGGGCGATTAAGTGCGCTCGCTCTGCTTTGAAAAAAGGCGATAGCCGCCCTTGGAGCACTGTCTCTAACTGTACGCAAGCATTAATCGAGCAGGTTAATGATCACCTAAAAAGCTGTTTGGGGATTGATGATAGTCACTCAACAGCGGTTCTACTTCACGGCGGCCAAGTCGCCATTACGCCCCACAAGTCGATTCGTCTTCGCGGCAATCAGCTTATCGAAATGAGAAGGTAAAAAATGGAAAAACTAATGCAATTTATGTTCGAAGAGATGGCCAAACAAAACAAAACCACGCGGGCTGATATTCGTATGGGGATAGAAAAAGCCAGTGACAGCGGCGAGTGTAATCAAGGCGTGATTGATGCGCTGAAAGGTCTAGAAGGAGCGGTTAAGTGTCAAATGGCATTCACTGAGAATTGTGTAGAGCAATTTGCAAGGGGATTAGCGGAGCAAAACCATGATTAAACAAATAGACCGCGATTTTGAAGCGTTGAAAGTTTGCATTGCTCAAGCCGAAGCAAACCGAAACCCGACCAAAATAAAATCATTGGCCGGGGCTGTCGCGACCCAAAGTTTAAAGACGCTCGAGTCGTTACGTAACGTAGCGTTAGATTTGGACGCCAGAGTATCTGCATTGGAGGGCGCACAAAATGGCAATTACTAATCCCACGTTAGGTGAGGTTGATTGCGCTTGGTGCGGCAGTGAATCGCCCGTTCGCAAAAACAAAAACGGCAAGCTTTACGTGATATGCCCCAATTGCGGCCAACAGCCGTTGAACCTGCCCGGCGGGCAAGAGCAGATATTAACCCGCGCTCGAATGTATGGCGCGGCCAATGACCCTGCACCACAAGAAACCCCGTTACCGAAAGCCGCTAATGATGGCATCACAGAAGAACCCGCTCCCGCTAAAAAGCGGGGCATGTTCTCATTTTTGGATGATTAAGCATGGATAAATTAATTATTACCGACCAGCCCGACCTGCCACAAGATTTAGCCGTCATCGCCGATGAACAACAGCAGCTTGTCGAGCATGGTAGCTTGAGCGCCGCCAATGATGACAGTTACGCTGAGGACTTGGAATTTGGCGGTGAAGAGTTGGCCGAATTCGCCTCCATTGGCATTATGGCTATCAGTGAATTCATGAAAGGCAAACGGGGTGACCATTGGGAAGTCAAAGAAAAACCATTAGCCCGATTTGAGCTAAAGCTTGCTCGTTATCTTTCAACAACCAGCATGGCCGATTTGCCGCCGGGGCTTGCGGTCACTTTAAGCGGTGTGGCTCTATTTGCGCCTGCGCTCATCACTGAAGTGGTCACCGCCACACAAGCCAGCAATGAAGCAATGGAGCATGAAGGGGGCGAACATGACACAAGCGCAGCCGCTTAGCCGCACCGATGAAACATTAGATTGCTTTCACCATGCCATTATTGGCTATACCGGAAGCGGTAAAACCAGTTTTATTAAGCGCCACCCGTTCTACACCGAAAGACCGCGCGTTTTAGCATGGGATCCAGAAGAAAGTTATAAGGGCTTGCGCACCTATACCACGATTAAAGGCTTTTTAGCGGCGGTTCGCGAAGCGGGCTATAACGACATTCGCGCCCGTTTGGTGATGGAGCCAACGACCGAAAATTTCGAAGCATTTTGCGAAATCGTGTGGCGCGTGGCGCATCAGGCTAAACCGATGCTGGTGATTGCCGAAGAGCTTAGCGATGTTTGTTCGCCGGGGAAAGCCTCGCGCTTTTGGGGCCAGATATTACGCAAGGGCCGCAAATATGCGATTGCGGCCTTTAGTGTCAGCCAGCGACCACAAGAAATCGACAAAACCTGCTTTAGCCAAAGCGTGTTCAAGTGGTGCGGCGTTCTTGGCAGTATGGCCGATTATAAATACATGGCAAACGTGATTAATGTTCCCGTTGAAGAGCTGCAAAAGCTGCAAGAATTACAGTTCTATATTCGTAAAGGGGCCAAGTGTCCCAAGCCCGGTGAAATCGTCTTTAACCACTAAAATTAGCCACTAAAAATCAAGGTTGCCCGTTACGTTACGGGCGGCCTTTTTTTTCATCCAAAAACGTTGCATAAAGCCTCTCGAACAACTTCTAAACGTCAAATAAAAGGCCAGAGGGCAGCAACATGACAAAAGCACAATTGATGAAATTTTTAATCCCCGCCGTGGTGTATGTCGCGCTGAATAAAATCAGTAGCGCTTCGCCACAAATCCGCCGAATCGTTCAATAGGAGAATAGCCATGCGTTCTACTGATTCTCTCGGATTCGTATCTAATGTTCAGCCGGGAACCACCGCAACGGTTCGTATTCCAGTGGGTAAAACCATTGAGCGTTTACACCTTGATTTAACCAACTTAGCGCCAGCAGATTTAAGCAATATTCGCTTAGAGCTGAATACTGATTTAGTGCTTGAATACAAAGACGGGGCGCAAATGGAATCGCTCAATGTGGCTTACTTTGTGCGAAACAAAGAAAGCAATCGCCTTACCTTTGATTTCAAGCAAGACGATATTTTAAAAACGGTTGAAGAAGGTCGTTTCTTTGCCTTAGGCACCCAAGGTTTAACCACCGTGCAACTTAAAATGGACATTGCATCAAGCGTCACCGACCCTCGAATCGAAGTCTTTGCGGAAACGGTGGTCGGTACGTTGCCGGGCTGGATGCTGCAAAACAAGCGGCTTCATACCAGCTCAAGTGTGGCAGGCACCTTTGAAATCGACTCCTTTCAAATTCCTGCGGGCGCAATGATTGCCCGCTTGCATATTTACAAGCCTGAGGGCGATATCAGCAAGGCAACATTTGAGATTGATCGCGTCAAACTCTTTGAAGCGCCGAAGCGGATTCAAAACGGTATTTTGCGAGATTATGGCCGCGCCCCTCAAGACAACCATTTCACCATTGATTGGGTGCTCGATGGCGATATGTTCCACGGCGTCAAAATGTCAAAAGCAATTCAAGACATGCGCTTAAAGCTAGAGCTAGATTCACCCGGTCAGGTCATTGTCAATATTGAGTACATGGCACCTTACGGCGCTATCTAAGGGGACGTTATGGTACAGGCAGTAACAGCAACAGCAATCGGGCCTGTCACCGCCAGCACTGGCGGCGGCCCTGAATGGCTGGAAACAGTTGACCAAGGTTTGCAAACCGCTTTAAGCGCTTGGATGGGCTATGAGCAAATTCAAAAAACAAAGAATGCCGTCGGCATTGGTCAGCTTGAACTCGCAAAAACTCAAACGCTTGAAAATGGCGCAGCGATGCCCGTTGACACCAAACCCTTATCACCCGGCCAACAGCAAAGCCAAGCGGTATTAGATAAAGCCGCGCAAGCCTTAGGTATGACGGGCAAAGGTTTGTTGATGCTTGGCGGGTGCTTGGGTGTGCTTTGGTACATCAACCGCTAAGGGGGCTGGAATGTTAGGAGCAATGACCAGCCTCACCGGAGGCGGCGGCCTGAGCGCAAGCTCTAGCGCTGCCGCCACCAATGGCGATTTCCAAGGCGGCAATACCGGATTTTATGGCGGCGCGATTAACTTTGCGCCCAGCGCTGGCAGTACGGGCGGCATCAGTACCCCGATGTTAATCGTGATTGGTTTGGTGGCCCTTTATGCGCTTCGTAAACGTTAGCTTTGAAGAAGCCGCGCCCTATTTAGCGCAAGCGATGGGTGATGATGCGAAAGCGATTGAAGCGCAAGTCAAAAACGGCGAGGCCGATTGCTACAAAGCAGGCCAAGCCTATTTTTTGATGCGCGTGGAAACGCTATTCAATGGCGTAAAAGAACTGGTTCTCGTCGCGATTGCCGGGCGAAACGTGGCTGAATTACGTCACGATTTGGTCACCATTGCTAAAGCCGTTGGCGCTGGATCTATTCGCTGGCATACCACAAGCAAACTGGCCGCCAAAGAGCGCTATTTTATGCGCTTCTTTGCCGACCTAGAGCCGCAGTTAACCGAAAAAGTATATAAAGTTAGGGTGAATTATGGGGAGTAAATCCAGCTCATCACAAGCGAGTAACAGCACCAATACCAGCTTGAGCCAAGCCATACAGGGAAATAATGAAGGCGTGGTTTTATCTGGCGATGGGAACGTCTTGGAAATGACGACCACCGATATGGGCGCGATGAATGCCGCGAAAGAGATTACAGAGCAGGGCGTTAGCATGGTCGGTGATTTAGCGTCATCGGTCACCGAAAACAATCGACTTGCACTGCAAGAATCCGGTGACTTAGCACGCGATATGCTGTCAACCACGGTTGGCGCGGTCGATGCGGCCATGAGTGATAACACCAGCTTAGCCAATAACGCCATCAATCAGGCAGGTTCCGTGTTTGGCAGTGCAGGAAATCTATTGTCCGATATGGGGCAAGTGATCTCAAATGCTGCGCTTGATAATCATCTACTTGCATCAACCAGTATCAACGCACAAAGCGACCTTGCAACCAAGGCGCTAACTGAAAATAGCGACTTAGCATTTTCAGCGATGGACTTAAGCCGTCAGAACTTAACCGAAGGCTCAAACCTTGTTTATGAGCTGGCGAAAATGAACGACACCACGCAAAGCGACAATCAAAAATACTTTTATGATTCGCTCGCCAATGCCAGCAAGCAAGCCTATCAATTTGCCGATAACGCAAGCCGTAGCGATGGGCAACAACTTGCCATCGAATCCAATAAAACCATTCAATACACCGTTTTGGCCGTGGTCGTGGGCGCAGTGTTGATTGCATTAAAAAAGGCTAAAAAATGATTGTAACCATTAGCTTAAAAGCAGACTTACCGGAAACCGTCTCACGAACGGGCCGTTACTTAAATCTTCTGATTGCTGCGGGTGAAATTCGAGTGCGTGCAATGGGGAATGGTTCGGAGAATTTCGACTCAAACCTATACAAAGGCTGCGCACCAACCTTAAGCGCGGCTTTCGAAATCTTCGAATTTACCAGCCCCGTTGACCAAGAAATTAAGGTTTGGATCTCGAAACATCCAATGACAACCCAAAGCTCAGAAATGCGCAGCGTTGGGAGCGAGAATATCAGCTCAAACCAAGCGCAGGCGTTTTATGGTGCGCCTCAACTTATCGCGCAAGCGGAGCCCGGTCGAAGCACAGTGTTAATTCAACCATGGAACGATGTAATTTTTATTGGCGGTTCGAATGTTTCCAGCGCCAACGGCTTTAAAGTCGCGGCGGGCGAGCCTGTAAAAATTAGCACACAAGGCGCGGTGTATGCAGTCACGGACAACCCAATTTATAAGCGTTTTTTGGTGCCGACTGCGGGCGAAATGAGCCTTCAAAAATCTATTCCGATTGGTGCGACTAACAATTCGTCCCATCCTCAGCCGCAAGTCAATTTCATTGGTAGCAAGCTTTATAAAAAGGATGACAACATGCTTGAGTCGTCCGATTTCGGTGAAACTTGGGTTGATACGGGCGTCAAAGCGCGCCGAACTGTGGCGCAGACCTATTCAGGCTTGGCTGCTAATGATTTTTCAAGCGTAACCTTCATGGAAGAAGGCCAAGCGCATAAAACTTTTGCGCTTGGTGATATTGGTGGTACATCGATAGCGGTCGGCGCAAGCAATCGACGCGCTCAGCTGATGGTCATGACAGATTTTAGTGCTAATTTTACGGATTACCGAGCAAGTTACTTCGACAGCGATGCGTGGCATCCCGTTTTAATCGATGGAGAACACGCGACAGTCAGTGCAATCATTCACTATTTGGATGGCTTTTTGGTGTTCGTGAATGACGGGACACAGGCAAAACTGTATTACGTCGAAGACGGTGTTAGCGAGCTACAAGCAACGCTCGCGCATCCCATCAAAACCTATGATTTTGTCTCTGCTACTTCAGACGGGCGCATCTACTATCACGCGAAATATGGTGATTATCAATTTCGATGTCACGAGCTTAAAAAAGAGTCGGGGAGTTGGACGAGTGTATCGCTACACGCATCCAACACTTACAACAATGAAATCTTAAGTCAGCACTTATGTACCAAGGGCGAGTCGGTCGCTTATTACGCACGCGCTGAGCAAAAGTTAAAACTAAAAGTTGATGCAAGTAGCCCTTGGATAATTGTTGACAGTGGCATTAACGCCCCTTGGCCTGTGGCTCTAGGAGAGGGCTTGATTGCGGGCAATTCGTTTTATTCGGGCGGTCTTGAGCCAAGCGGCGGCACAAAAATCAACGTACTGAGAGAGGTCAACTAATGCAAAAAGCGCTATTAGTCACTGTCCCGCTCGGTCTTTTGCTGTGGCTTTATTCAAGCAAAACCGCTGTGCCAGGATTAAGCGAATTACCGCGCGGCATTCGCAACAACAACCCCGGTAATCTTGAATTTAACGACCGGGTGAAATGGCAAGGTCAAATAGGCAGCGATGGCCGCTTTATTATTTTTGATACCCCCGCGAATGGCCTTCGAGCACTGGGTAGAACCTTGCTCACCTATCGCTCACGCGATGGCGTCGAGGGCTACGGTTCGGCGGGTGTTGATACTATCACCGAAGTCATTAACCGCTACGCACCGTCAAGTGAAAACAATACAGGGAGTTATATCAATCATGTTTCTAGTCAACTTAATGTATCGCCTGATACCGCCTTGGAGTATTCCGATTATCCAAATTTAATGGCGGCCATTATCAAACACGAAAACGGCCAGCAGCCCTACAGCATGGCGGAGTTAAATCAAGGTTGGAGGGCGGCGGCATGAAAATCACCAAGCAGCATATGTTTGTCGCATCGGTTGCCCTAATTGGGGGCTATCTGCTTTACAGCAAAGCGAAAGATGCAGCCCAAGCGGTTAACCCCATGAGCGACCAGAACTTAGCTTACCAAGGCACCAAGGGTTTGGTGGATGAAATAGGGGGCGAGGGCGCGTTTAACACCGTGGCCGACCATATTTTCGGGGGCTTGGATCTAATCAATCCTTGGGCGCCTGAGTATCGCAAAAACTACGCTAAAAAAGTCTATGGATTGGAGTGAACAACAGATGAATAAGTTAAAAAACGCATTACAAACAAAACGCTTTTGGTTTGGGATTGGTGCCGTGGGAACCGCTATCGCCACCGGGCAAGTGAACCAAAGTACCGTCGGCGCAGTGGTTGACCTTTTCAGTATCTTTACGGGGGCTTAATGGGCGAAATGTTAGCGCAACTGCAAGCCGTTGGTGTTGATGGCAGTACCGCTGTTCTCGCGTGGTTTTGCTGGATAATGATGCAGCGCGACAAGATAAACAGCGAAGTGTTACGCCAGTTAACCAAGGCAGTGGCCGAGCTACGGGAGCGGATTAATGCTCATACCTGAAAACGGCAACTACGGCGTCACCGTCAACACGCCGCAACCCGTAGAAGTCCGCCTAGAAATCGGCAACAAAACACAATTTGTATTAGGTGCAGCGCTAATTTTGCTCGCTGCATGGATAAAGAAAAAAGGAAAATAATATGTCAATTCGTACCCGCAAAAAACGCCGTTCAACGGCTAAGAAATCAGTTGGCAAATCAGCAGGCACCAAGGGCAAAGGGCGCTTAAAGAAAGGCTATAAATACGTGAAGGGCGGTCGCATCGTTAAAGTGAAATAATGATGCTCGGACAACAAAAGGCGCTTAACTGCGCCTTTTTTGTTACTTGAGATTTCTCACATTTGCTTCCGCTATTGTTTTTTGTGGGGTATAGTCAAAACACTCAATAATGATTTGGTGAAACATGCGTAAAATAGCTCTATTTATCAGCAGGCTAGGTTGTTTCATGAAGTATGTATTCATGAAGTTTAAAGTTGTAATACTTATGCCTTTGTTGATGTGTGTGCATTATTTGATAATTTCTTCATCGTGCGTGGAATATCTCCCATGCTGGAGTGATAAGCTGGTTAATGAAACTATTGCGTTGGTATTAAATGTGCTGGGAACGGGGATAGTGGTCCATTCTATAAGTTCCAACTTGGGAACAATTCGTCCTAGCTGGGCTAGCGATATTTTGAAGGAATTCAATGCGCAATTGGCAAAATTAATGGGTAGGGGAAATAATATAAATATAAGTGCTACGTTTGGGGGTTATCGTTCACAGGCTTATGAACCCGAAATCTCAATAACGGAAAAGGATCCCACAACCGTGGCCGAACTTCACGCTTATGTTCAAAAAGAAATAAAAGAATTAAAAAATGAAGCAGCTGTTTTTAAAGGTATCGTTGATGAAAAAATAACTAAGTTATCAACAACGTTGAATGATAGTTTAGATATAACGAAAAATGATATTCAGACCACTAAAAAGCAGCTATCGGAAGTTGCCGTGGGCGGGGCTGAGACTCAGTTGTTAGGTGTTCTTTTGCTCATATATGGCTCAGTTGTAAGTTACTTTGCATAGTCTCTGTTTTAAGGTGTTGCATGGCTAGAACGTTTAAGTTTGGTGAAACCAAAATGAATTACGCTTTAGAGTAAAGAATAAGGTTTATTGATTTTTGCTTATTAGAGTTTGGGTTTGTTACCACCAATCTGGTGTCCCGATATTTTGGAATTGGAGAGCGAACAGCAAGGGATGACTTAAAGTTGTATCAAGCAATCGCTCCAAATAACATGCTTAAAAAGCACAGCGTAGGATGGGTAGCTAGTAAACAATTTAATGCAGTATTTGTCTATTAGTCGGATTGATTGCCGATAATACCATTTATCGGCATTTAAATAAAAGGGCTATTTGACCACTTTCAGCTTATTAGCTTGAGCCATATTTAAAGTGAGTTCTTGCTCTCGATTTAACAGCTCTCGCTTAAACGCCTCCTTGTACATCGAAATCAGCTGTACGTCATGCGGTAAAAAAGGTTCTTTAAATCCGTTGACCGATAGCCCCCAGCTTTTTTGGTTTCGCACTGTGCCAATCTCTATTAATCGAACATCTGACCATTGCGGGGTTGTTGGTAGCCAGCCACGCGATTGAATGAGCATCAACCGCAGGGCCATCGTTGGCCAAGTGCCATTTTTGAGCCAGCGATACACGGTTGCCAAATCAACATCGAAATATAAAGCACCATCTTTGGGATCATCAAAGCATTTATTGAAGAGATACCGCCCAACAACTTTAATATCATCGCTGTGTGAACAGCTCACGAGTTCGCGCCAAATGTTATAGCGTTGAGCTGGTCGGTAACGATATTGGGTCGGTTTGCGTTTTGACATGAAATAAAACTCCATTTTTATTGTGACGCCAGTCACACTTATAAGAAGTTGAGCCAAATAGCTGTTTTTAGGCGCTTTTACACCTGTAACTACTAACAGTTGTAAAAGAAACAAACTCTCCAATCCTTAAGGCGCATAATGTATATTATGTTAAATTGTAAATATAAAAACCACCATTAATCAATCTGACGCTTGTCATTATTTATCCTTATGGGTTTTTAAGCTCAGCATGCTAATACTCCCTAGAGCAAGTTTTTCCACTTTAAGTAACTGTACTTAAACCCTTTGGCATCTATATATTCTTAGCTATCAGTGAAGACTTCAGTAATCCACCTTTAGTAAACAATTTTGCAGAGAATTTGGGGGCTCTTCGCGCTTTGTATGCATCTAAGATCTGCTTGAGACCGGAAGCTTCGAGCAAGGAAATATTTACTTCAGTATCCATTTCGGCTGACTCAACAAAGTCATCCGAAAATGAAGGAGCGATGATAAGTACTTGAGCTACACGTTTACCAGTATTTTCACAGCGGTTTACGTAAGCTTTCACCTGGCGAGAAGTAGTTGAGTATTTGGCAAAATCACCGTTTTTGCATGTTTTTGCTTCGCCTACAATTACGTCATCGTCACTTAATGCAATAAGGATATCGGCTTTATCTTTGGCTGTATTAATCGAACGCCGTAAATCTTCGTCTACTTCCAGACCTAGTTGCTCAAAGATGGCCTTGGTAACTTCCTCAAATTTAACGCCAATTTCGGCTTCAGGTAGCTCAATTCCTTGCTTTTTGAGCTCTTGTAAATCTCTACGTGCTAGCACGTCATAGTTGTCTATCAACTTATCTGTCGCATCTGCAAAGCTTTCCAGAATGACGAGACGAGGGTTACCTCGCTTGCTTATGCCCATACTGTCTTTTACATCTTTTACTTCATCATTGGTCAGCATGTACAAAATGTCATGTGGCGTGATGCTTAAAGCTCTAAGCATGTCGACATCAATTTCGTCGTTATTTTCCAGCTCAAACTCTTGTCGCAGGCGTTTAGATAAAGGTGAAAAGTGAGCTTGTAACCCATTAAACAACTCTCGAAATCCTGTTGCGCTAAGCGAATTAAACTCAGCTTCTGTTGAACTATTTAAAGCAGATACGATGAGGTTGGTACGTTCTTCGATAGTCGAGCCGAGTTTATCGACCGTCAAATCGAGATCTACGATGAGTTGTTTGAGGCGCTCCTTACGTTCATTAAGCGCGGCATCAGTGCTAAACAAGTCGCTCTGTAAAAGCTGAGCACACGGTAAACACATATGCATTACGGTGCTTATTTTTTGTAAGCGCTCTACCCCACGGATTCGTTTTCCATGATTTTTAAGGATGTTTGACAGTTCTGCATCGCTGAATGTCCGCAAGATTCTCAGGACATGCTTATCCGCAAGATCTTTACCTAGCATGTTGTTAAGCATGGACACAATTTCATCTGGCACATAGACCATGTGGCGCTTTCGGCTGATAAACAGTAAGCCAATTTCGCGCAATGTGTTTAACGCATCTTGTACGCCAGTCTGGGGAATAGCATTTACTAAATGCTCTAGAGCAGATTTATCGTCGGATGTAATGTCAAGCTTGTGTGCGAGTAAATTTAGGACCCCTCGTTCGTCATCAGTAATTTTCGCTTCACGATTGTTTTTCTCATCGTTTGTGTAAGCTTCGCTGAGACATGAGAAATAAATATCCAATCTTTTCGATTCATCAAAGGCATCTTGCTCACTTGTTCTCTGCATGGTTTCCGCCAACTCTTTAGAACGTTGGTTAATAAGCTTCCACTCTTTTGTGTACAGCGACTCGATCCAGGAAATTCTAGCGATACAATTGCCATCTCGACTTAGTATGTTTACTAACAAAGATGCCTGAACTCCAAGCATTGCCAGCTGCGCTTTGACACTCTTTTCGTAATATGGGAGTACCAATTTGAACAGTTGCGTGATTTCACTACTAGAGGCGTTCTTTATCTGGCCATCTAGGTTTCGGACTCGACGAGCAAGCTCTTTATCGTGCTCTATAGCATCATTACAGATGCGATCAATGAAATTGATAAACTTAGATTTTTCGACTTGGTTGACAGCAGAGAGGATGTTCGCAAGCTTCATACAGAATGTCCTTATTCTTTCATGATTACGCAAACAACAATCTACCACTTTCTATGTGGTTATTGAATGGAAATAAAGGGTTAACACCTGTTATTGAATTTGCATCACAGTCCGGGGGTCGGCAAACAAGACACCCAAACTAACGAAACGTTTTATAGTCTAAACTATCAATAGTTATTTATTTGGGGAGTTATCATCATGCCTAGGTCAAGACGCTCGCAAGTGAGCTTATCGGATACACCCTACTATCATTGTGTTTCCCGTTGTGTTCGACGGGCGTTTCTGTGTGGCGAAGACCAACAAACCGGTAAAAGCTATGAGCACCGCCGCCGAAGTGTATCGGACTCGCCTGTATGACTTAAGCTGGTTTATGCGCCATTTAAACGAACACATTGCGCGAGCCGCCAATCAGCATGATTAACGCCTGAGAACTAAATAATGGCAGTGGTGTTCACTTCACTAACACTGTTACTGTCCCTGTAGTTTTTATCATGGATGTCCATGCTCTTCTCATGCTCTTGGTGCAGACTCTCGCCTTCCCTACTCTACAACCTTTACCTGTACTACATGAATAGAATGCCTACTGGTACCTTACTTAAAGCATACCCGAAGAAACCAAGGTTTAGCGCGATTAGTCGCGGCTACAATTAACCGACTGAGGCTGGCGTAGCAACTTGATTCTATATTAAATGAAGTAAACAACTGCACTTAACATCACCGAGGCGAATACGCCGATAAAGATATTCGGTCCTTGATTAAAACCTTTACGCTTCTTATAAGGCGCTTTTACCGGACCTTCTTGAAAACTTCTCTTGGCAAGTTCCTTTACGTAATTATTTTGCATTCTTTATCCCTTCGTCGTTATTTGGGATAAAGATAAAACCTCAAGCTAAGTTGAGGTTAATACCCTTTTTAGTCTTGAGACTAAGGCTGTGAGGGTAACTCAAGGGCAATTGCTAAATGAACAGCAGCACTGGCGACCAATATGCGCAGTTCAGACTGTCATTATCATTTGCTTTCACTTCCAGCAAACGTTATTCGAGACCTTCGTTAACTAAAAAATCACAGCGGTGATCAGCAACTGATTTACCTTAATAGGCTAAATTTTTGGAGGTCTATTCTAATTTAATACACCAGTCGAAATAAAAATAGGTCAAACCTTCTGAATTGGTCTAGTCTTTCAGATTACCAATCTCAAACCCTGATGTTGGTAATTGATAACTCTACAAATAAAATAATAAGTATAAGGAATATACGAGATGAAAATACAACTGAACTTACCACATGTTAGCCGATGGCGACCCTGCAATATTATGCGGTCAGTCGGTATAGCGGTATCCCTGCTAAGTGCTTCATATGCAGCCAATGCAGCTGAGCAAATATTGTGGTATCCGTTTGACGATCCTGCCGGTTCAACTACTCTGTCTGATGCCTCTGGTCATGGCTATGATGCTGACATTATTGGCGGCGTCACGCTCACTGGCGGAGCCGCGCATTTTGATGGCATAGACGGTTATATCGACCTGCCAGACAATTTACTCACAAGCTTAAACGCGATTTCGATTACCGCTGAAATTTTTATCGAGAACAGTCAGCCTTCTCCGTATTTTATTTATGGATTAGGCAATATTTCTGGCGCATATGGTGATGGTTATTTGTTCACCACCGGCAATCATTACCGTACCACGCTGTCTAGCTGTCACTGGAGTTGCGAACAAAGTACCGCAACTGCGAGTGCTAATTTACCAAGGGGTTCTTGGCAACACATTGCTTATACCCAAGACAATAACCTCGGCATTTTATATTTGAATGGGGTTGAAGTCGCTCGAAACGATGCTATCACTCTCATGCCAGGCACCATTGGCGACGGTATCACCTTAGATAACTTCTTGGGACGCTCGCTGTATAGTGCCGATAATTACTTCTATGGTGATTTTGCGGATTTCCAAATCTGGAACGGTGCCTTAAGTCCGGAAGAAATAGCCGCAACGGTACCGCAACTGGTGCTGTGGTATCCCTTCGATGACGCACCAACCTCAAGTGTGATCACCGATGCTTCCGGTAACAACCACCATGGAACCGTTGAAGGAGGGGTTACTTTAGACGGCGACGTTGCAGAACTAGACGGTAAAGATGCTTATATCGATCTGCCCGATAACTTAATGGCGGGCCTCGATGAAATCACGGTGATGACTAAGGTCTTTATCGAAAACGACCAGCCATCTCCCTATTTCATTTATGGTTTAGGAAATACTTCGGGGAGTAATGGTAACGGATATCTGTTCACTACGGGTAACTATTACCGAACCACCCTGTCAACTTGTCATTGGTCTTGTGAGCAAAATACCGGGACTTCTGGTAGTAATTTGAGTCGGGGCGAATGGCATCATTTAGCTTATAGCTTAAAAGGCAGTATTGGGATTGTGTACTTAGACGGCGTAGAAGTTGCGCGCAACACCAATATCACAATCACACCTGCCGACATCGGTGATGGGACCACCCTTGCCAATTTCCTCGGTCGGTCACTTTACAGCGGCGATAACTTCTTACATGGTCGCTTTGACGACTTCCAAATTTGGAATGGGGCTCTAAGCGCCAGCGTGATAGCCACTACCGCAGAACAAGCGCTTGCTGAAATTCAGCTCGATGATGCCGAGTCTGTCGCGGCTGATAGCGAAGCGTTAGCAATCGTTAATGTTGATGATGTGCGTGGACATATATTTCTCGCAACCCAGGGTAAATATGAAACCAACATTTCTTGGTCATCAGATAATACCGATGTGATTACCCCCGATGGTCTCGTCACACGGGCTCCGGTCTGTGTTGCCGAACCGCGTAACAAGCTCTGCGGTTTAGTTCAAACCGTGACATTAACAGCTACGATAACTAAAGGCGAAGAGTCGGCTACCAAAACCTTTATTGCGACCGTACCGCCACTCACCACATTAGACGATTTCGAAGCGTATATGTTCAGCTACTTTACTGGTGAAGGAACAGCCGATGGAGAGCAGGTTTATTTCGCCCTGTCTAATGGTAACAACCCGCTCGATTGGCAAACTTTAAATAGCGAACAGCCAGTACTATCCACCACATTAGGAGAAAAAGGAGCTCGCGATCCATTTATTATTCGCTCCCCCGAAGGCGATAAGTTCTTCATGATTGCAACCGATCTGAAAATCTACGGTAATTGGGATTGGGGACGCTCTCAAACTTGGGGGTCTCGTTCGCTACTCGTTTGGGAATCTAACGATTTGGTGAACTGGAGTGATGCACGCCTGGTGCAAGTCTCACCAGACACTGCTGGTAATACCTGGGCACCAGAAGCCTTTTGGGATCCCGAGCGAAATGCGTACGTGGTTTTTTGGGCCTCTAAAATATATAACGACGCCAGCCATTCCAATGGTACCTACAATAAAATGATGTATGCCCTCACCCGTGACTTTGTGAACTTTAGTGACGCTCAGGTATGGGTCGATGAAGGCTACTCCACTATCGATTCAACCTTGATCAAACATGATGATGTTTATTACCGGTTTACTAAAGACGAGCGCTCAGCGTCGGAGTCGGCCTGTGGTAAGTTCATTCTTTCGGAAACATCAACGACTCTTAATAACGATAATTGGGATTTCCAAAGTGAGTGTATTGGTAAAGGGGATATGAGCCAAGGTGAAGGTCCCTTAGTATTTAAATCCAATACCGAGCAGAAGTGGTACTTGTTTATCGATGAATTTGGTGGCCGTGGTTACATTCCCTTTGAAACAACCGACCTATCCAGTGGTAACTGGAGCTTAGCCAAGGATTACACTTTACCGTCGCGACCACGCCACGGAACCGTGTTACCAGTCACCGCAAAAGAGTATCGGGCGATCCTCAATAAATGGGGTAAGCAAATGATTGGCGATTTTGATGGAGATTTTGATATTGATTCATTAGATGTATCTTTGTTTTATCAAGCGATCCGCTCGGCTTCGATAAGCGACTTAGCTTACGACTTCAATCATGATGGCCAGATTAATCGCCGTGACCTACGTGGTTTAATGGATCTTTGTACTCGCGCTCGTTGTGCAACTCACTAAGGGAATTACCGATGAAATATATAATCACACTGCTTGCAACATTGTTCACATTACAAGCCAATGCAGCGTTTATCTCACTGGAAACAAATGCCAGTCAATATGCCGCTGGTGACTTAGTGGATGTACGTATGATGGTTGATAATTCGGCAGCAGATATCGCCGAACTAGATTTTGGTCTGCGCTTTGATGAGACCTTGGCCAGCTACCAAGACAGCGGATTTAATGTCTTAAACACTCAGTGGGCAATGGTAACCGATGCGTTCTTATCAGCCAGTAATACACTAAGTGTTTACAGCCTATGGTTTGATAGCCTAGACGTTCCGGTTGGCGTGTTTGAACTAGCCAGTGCGAGCTTTACCGCTCAGTCGGCTTTTTCAGCCCAATCATTTGAGTTAATCAACGTCTATATCGCAGATTCATTTGGTGACCAAATCGCCAACACGCCTCAAGTATCAGAACCAGCGTCACTGGCGATGTTGCTGATGGGGCTTGGCGTGATGGGATTTAGGCGAAAAGCTCACGCTTCACTTCCAGCTTAAGTTCACCAAGTTAAAAGCCCAAGCACCAGCTTGGGCTTTTTATTTTGTATATCGAGTGTCCATCAATACAACAGCTATCCAGAATCATTAAATTTACTAAATGCCTTCTCAATTACATCACTGCACTGCCTTATGATTGGTTAAGCCTGCCACTCAATTGGCCCTTCCTATAATAATTCGGTGTCTCACCAAGATGTTGTTTGAATGCATATATGAAACTACTGGTACTACTGTAGCCACAAGATAAGGCGATATCGCTAATCGATAACGGACTCTCAAGTAAACGAAGCGCATGCTGTAATTTTGCTAATGCTCTCCATTGCTTAAAAGTGATCCCAGTTTGTTGCATAAACAAGCGAGAAATTGAACGCCCACTTAAGGCAAATCTTTTTTCGAGCATTGCTTTTGAGAAAGGAGCATCGGGAGTAGACAATAAATAAGCGGCTAACTTTGTTAATCGTTTATCACGAGGCATTGGAAGCTCAAAGTTAGTTCGCTCCGCTGATGATATTTCATCAAACAGAACACCCAGTAAACGGTGCATCGCCCCCTCCATGACTAAATGCTCTGTGGCGGTTAAGCGAAGCAATATTGCATGTATAAGAAACGGTGTTTTTACTAGTTTTTCCATCGTGTTATCAGCCGTAATGACGTCTGGATCCAATCTTAGTATTTTTCCCTGACAACCAACGATAACCTTTGCCCGATGTGAACACTCAGCGGGGATCCAACCTAAACAACCGGGTGCTAAAGTCCAACTGGATTCAACAGTATCCACGCTAAGTATACCTTTAGTCACCCAGAATAACTGGCCTCTGGCGTGGCGATGCCAATCAGTTTCGTGATCGTGTATATGCTGAATATTGGAGATCTTCATGCGATTCATGTTGGCCTATATTCTATATAAGTTGTCCTAATGTAGAAAGAATACCGCTAAATACGCAGGTAGCATAGGCACTCAATTCCCCTCTAATGAGATCCAGCATGAAATATTCAAATAATCGAGATTTAGTTCGCCATGTTTTTAAAACGTTGTTTAGTTCAGAACTTATAGAACTGTCGGTGGTCGAGCGTTTTTTTTCAAAGACCTACCGCCAATATGCGGATGGACATCAACTCAATTATGAAGAATTTTATTTACATTTAAAAAAACTGAAAAATGAAACGAAAAGCCTGACTATAGAGTTTAAGGCCATTGCAGAACAAGGATCTGATGTACTAACTCATCATTATGTCCATCTTGTCAAACAAGACAATTCAGAGTCATTACTGGAGGTGCTGGCACATTTCCAACTTGAGGATGGCAAAATTACGGGTTGTTGGGAATCTTGCCAAGTTATATCGGGATCTTCATCTGATCATTCATTCGCCTATATTCAATGAACCACGCAAAGCGAGTGTCTTCGCGGTCATTTTCAGCAGATTTGGAAAGACATCGTTCAGTCAGTAGCCGATAAGCCTTCAGAGGCGCATCAGCGACTCAACATGGCTTAGCCGTGGTGCCCGATGTAATAAAGCGGAAACATCCCCCCCTCAATAACGACAAAACTGAGACCTAATCACCTATAAGCCTTAAAAGCTCGCTATGTGGCGAGCTTTTAAATTAAAGACACTTTCTCACTCCCACAGATTTTTAAGCGTATTTAACAAACGATGAGATACTGCGCTTTCAATCAGATATTGGCCTGCCAGCATCTAGATGCATCCACGATACAAACTTAGTATTGACAATAACTTCACCCGATTGACACACAACTGTCAAAAAATCATTCTATTTTAATCCTCGTCGCTAAGCCCTGAATTTGTTGCAGATCTTATGCGTTCCATAATTTAGAAGCCCTAGTTATTCGTTCAAAATGGAGTTTGAAATGAATTATCACGCAAATCTAATTGCTGTGCCCTTCTGCGCGATATTTCTCAGTTTCGTTGGTCACGGCAGAAGCCGAATCCCTAATCAATGCAACAAAACATCCTTAATGCTAGGCCTCACCACTATTTATCCAAGGAAAATGCACTTGCTTTTAGCTGACGCGGTTTCCTTGAATTTTTGTGCATGTTTTTAACCAATAGAAAATGGATTGACTATGAAAATGAATATTCTTGCGGCTACGGTGGCCACATTGCTGGCACCGCAGGCGCAATCGACAATCTTCTTGTCGGAGTACATTGAAGGTAGCTCGTATAACAAGGCGATTGAAATTGCCAATGATTCAGAGAATGCAATAACCCTCAACGGTTATAGTCTAAAAAAAGCAACCAATGGTCGAGATACTTGGGGGCAATCAATGGCTCTCGATAATGTGACTATCGCGCCTCATTCTGTATTTGTACTGTCTCACCCCAGTGCAAACAGCGATATTCAGCTAGTGACAGATCAGTCAGACGCTAATGTTATTAACTTTAATGGCGATGATCCTATCGCGCTATTTTTAAACGATACCATCGTCGACATCATTGGTGTTATGGGTGACATTAATTTTGGGAAAGATCAAACACTAGTGCGTATCGACTACACACCTAGTACAGCGTTTAATCTGGCGCAATGGGAAGTTCGCCGCAAAAACGATAGTTCTGATTTAGGGCAGCTGGCTGATGGAAATAGCCCAGCTGTAGAAGCAAGCGAAGTGACTATTATGGATATCCAAGGCGACTCTTGGTTTTCGCCATTAATTGATTCCGGTTATCTATCAACTGAAAATTATCAAACTGAAGGTGTGATCACTGCGATCCAAAACAAAGCGCTTGGTAACGACATTAACCAAGGCTTTTTTATCCAAGACCAACAAGGTGACAACAACCCACTAACCTCAGACGGTCTGTTTGTTGACTACGCAGATTTAGCCGGCTTGAATGTTGGCGATAAAGTGGTGGTGATTGGTAAGGTGAATGAAAACTATGGTTGGACGACTTTATTAGGATCTCAAGTAGAACGAGTTTCTTCTGGGGAATCAATTGAAGCAACGCCGCTACAAACCCTGAGTTCAGATGAGAGTTTCCGTGAGACCTTAGAACGCTACGAAGGCATGCTCGTATCATTAGAGAAAACATCTGATCTGCGAGTCACTCGAACTTACGGCTTTGATTACAGTGCTTACCGCAACAATATGGTAGTCGCTCATCAACGAGTCAACTTCCATCCTAATCAGTTGAATACGCCAGTTACTTACGATGATGTGATTGATAGCCCTGCAGAGCAGCAATTGGCTAATAATAAAGACCAACGAATCGTTATCGAAAGTTTTGAAAAAGCAAGCAATGGCGTTGTGCCTTGGTATCCTGAGTTTGGTGTTACTGACATTGATCAAAACGGCTCGACCGAGGATTACATTCGAATTGGCGACTTAGTGGACGGCCTTCACGGTGTGCTGGGATATTCATATGCAGAATATCGCTTATATGTGACCAACCAAGCTCACACAGATAGCTTTATTCATGAAGAGAATGACCGTACTAATACGCCTGAACTCACCAAAGGGGACCTACAGGTGGCAACCTTCAATGTGCTGAATTACTTTAATTCACCATTTGGTGGAGCAGCTAACCCTAAAGGGCAAAACCGGGGCGCAACGACACTGGTAGAGTTTGAAATGCAGGCCGATAAGATAGTGGCGGCACTTAAAGCGATGAACGCAGATATTGTCGGTTTAATGGAGATAGAGAACAATGGCTTTGGGGCTAACTCAGCCATTGTTGATCTGGTTAGCCAGCTAAATGCTGAATTACCGCTAGCGGATCAATACCAGATTGCTTGGGACGGAGAGCTTGAACAAGTCGGCAGCGATGCAATCACCAATCAAGTGATTTATAAACCCGCGAAGGTGACTCTGAAGCAAATGCAGGTACTGCAAATGCCAGAACAACATGCGCCTGCTGTAGGCGATGAAGATGGTAATAACTACCAGCGCGATGCGATCACTCCGACTTTTAGCATTAATGGCAGCGACCAAACGCTGACGGTTGCAGTCAATCACTTCAAGTCAAAGGGCTCAACCTGCTGGGAAGACGTGGCAATACAACAAGGACAAGATCCAAACCGTCAAGGCTCATGTGAGAATCTAAGAGTATCGGCTGCTTATCAACTGGGTGAAAGCTTAATGGCGGTGTCAGGACACAAGCTCATTATTGGCGATTTAAACTCATACGCGGCTGAAGATCCAATTAGCGTATTAACCGATATCGCTCATTTACCAACCGACTACGAAGTGAAGACTGCTCGTAGCACTTATGTGGGAGAGACCCCATTACACGGTGATGAGGGGGCTGTTATCACCAAATCCTATGGATACACCAATGTGGTAAAAGCATTCCATCCAAACGCCTATGGCTACTCTTACAATGATGAAGTCGGCACCTTAGATTACATATTGGCGTCTCCTAGTTTGATATCACATCTGGTAGATGCTGCCGAATGGAACATTAACGCCGTTGAGTCGAGCTTATTTGAATATTCATCCGAGTACAGCGGCGATTTGCCAAAGTACGCTGACGCCTACCGAGCGTCAGACCATGACCCCGTGATTGTTGCTTTGAGTTTTAAACCTCAGGAATTGATTGGGGACTTTGATGGAGATCTTGATATTGATTCATTGGATGTATCTTTGTTTTATCAAGCGATCCGCTCGGCTTTGATAAGCGACTTAGCTTACGACTTCAATCACGATGGCCAGATTAATCGCCGTGACCTACGTGGTTTAATGGATCTTTGTACTCGCGCTCGTTGTGCAACTCACTAAGGGAATTACCGATGAAATATATAATCACACTGCTTGCAACATTGTTCACATTACAAGCCAATGCAGCGTTTATCTCACTGGAAACAAATGCCAGTCAATATGCCACTGGTGACTTAGTGGATGTACGTATGATGGTTGATAATTCGGCAGCAGATATCGCCGAACTAGATTTTGGTCTGCGCTTTGATGAAACCTTGGCCAGCTACCAAGACAGCGGATTTAATGTCTTAAACACCCAGTGGGCAATGGTAACCGATGCGTTCTTATCAGCCAGTAATACACTAAGTGTTTACAGCCTATGGTTTGATAGCCTAGACGTTCCGGTTGGCGTGTTTGAACTAGCCAGTGCGAGCTTTACCGCTCAGTCGGCTTTTTCAGCCGAATCATTTGAGTTAATAAACGTCTATATCGCAGATTCATTTGGTGACCAAATCGCCAACACGCCTCAAGTATCAGAACCAGCGTCACTGGCGATGTTGTTGATGGGGCTTGGCGTTATGGGATTTAGACGAAAAGCTCACGCTTCACTTCCAGCTTAAGTTCACCAAGTTAAAAGCCCAGGCACCAGCTTGGGCTTTTTATTCTAAATATATTGCTTTCGATAAAACTGAAAAACCGCTACTTTCTGCATCAAGCAAGCTGGTTCTTCCTTATTAGAATCTCGACACCGCTTATTGTAAGCCTACCACTCGAGCTTAAGCCGATGCTGTTTGCGATACAACTCGGTGTAGAAAAAATACTAAGAAGCTGTTAGCTACGGCTCTCAATTACCCTCGAATAAAAAGCAACATGCAGACTTCAAACAATCGAGGTATTAACCATCTCGCTCAATATAATCAAATAGAGCCGATGGCTCTAGCGGCTTAGCAAACAGCCAGCCTTGGCCGATCGCTTGAGGTGAACGTTGCAATATATAGTTCAATTGCACTTGTGTTTCGATCCCTTCAAAAACAACGTGCACGTTGAACTTCTCTAACAAGCCAAATATACCTTCCAGAGTTAATTTATTTAGAGTGTCGCAGTCAATCGCCTGAGTAAACTCTTTGTCTATTTTGATTTCATTCGGTTCAAAGGTATTTATCCAAGTAAGGTTGGACATTCCCGTACCGAAGTCATCTAAAGATATTTTATAACCCGCTCTCGAAAATCGCTTGGCATAGGCAGACATCTGCTTGAAGTCAGCGGAAGAACGTTCCGTGATTTCTAAAATAATATTTTCTGTTGGCAGTTGCGTTTTAATCCGCTGACTTTCAATAAAATCGAAAAAATCTTCTTCTAACAAGGTTGAAATTGCAATGTTAATACTCACGGTATAACCAGCATTCACAAACTCAGGGGTATTTAGATCATCGAAAACCTTCACGATAAACTTACGCGTTAGTTTACTAATCAGTAGTGATTGTTCTGCTGCAGCAATAAAGATTTCTGGCGAAATCTGCCCTAATTGCGGATCGTGCCATCGCGCTAACGCCTCAACCCCAGCCATTTTACCGTTGCTTAAATGAACCTTTGGCTGATAAACCGGATAGATTTGATTATTGTTTATCGCATGACTCAGGGCTCTGGTAAATGCTTGCTGCCCGTAGTAGTAATCTTTATATTTCCATAAAAATAACTTACCAATTGAGAATCCAATCAGACCAAGAAAGACTATCAAAAATAGATCCAATTGATAAATGCCGGGCTTGATTTGAAACACCACTAAGCAAATATTATAGTCATCGTTACATTCTCGATGCTCCAAGAAGTTATTCGGTAACGGTAACCAATTAAAGTTTTGCTTTCCTAATAGACTAGAAACATCTATCTCGGAAACTTCTCCAAACTTTTGAACCACTTGCTTAGTTTGTTTGTTGTATAAGATCCCCCCCATGCCATGTAAAGATAGAGACGATAAGTCAACATTATGAAAAAACATGTCGTTAACGCTGACAATCACACTTCCCTTGGAAAATACTCTTATATTACTCGCTTCTTTTGCAGACAGACCATTATCCTGTTGAATCAGCTTTTCTTTGTGTTTAATAGTGTAGGTGCCAAGCTCTACTGGGGGGGTTAAGGAACCAAGCTTAACGGTACAAGCCACATGGCCATTATCAACTCGACCAACATCGACTATATACTCATACGCAAACATCACTTCTGTCAAAAAACGGATATCGCTACTAGAGCAAAAGTCATCTTTAACACTATTTGCGATGCGGATACTGTGATCGACCTCGTTTCCAATATCCATTGCTGTTGCAAAAGCAGAATCACCATAACTTTCTAATAATTTTAACTCACGGTGAACTAACACGTAATGAACCGCAAACACAACACATACACAAACGCAGAAAGGAATAATCCAATTTATATACTTAGTTTTTGCCCGTAAATGACAATAAAAACTGTTAATTATAACTTCTGACATGCCGATACCTATAGTTGTTCTAAACGAGCGAACAAGATTTTACTTAGCCCTATAACGATTGCAATCGGTTTCACCCTGGTGCTCTTCGATAAAACGACATGTAGATAACCATGCCCGATAGGATTGGAGCCTTTAAGTGAAGCAACAATTTGTTATCTCAGCGTTTTTGTTTTAAACATGCTCCGCTTTAGCTTCACTCAATATTCTCATCATTTTCACTATGCATCATTAACGCTTTACCATTACTTAAGCAATCGACTACCTTAAAGCGAGCTGACTTAAGAATATTGGCAAGAGTTTGCCGTGAAACCCCCATTTCTATTGCCGCTTTTTGCTGTTGCATTTTCATTTGGTCAACCAAACGTAAAGCTTCAAATTCGTCTTTATCCAACTGAACCTTCTCCAGTTCACTCATTGGGATCCGATTTGGCTTAAAACAGCTATCTGCTGCCGTACCGCATATATTGCGAGGTATTTTGGGTCTAGGCATTGTTAAATCTACATAAATGGCATTGGCTACATATATACACTATTCACCAATCTATCCCAACCATAATCAAGGGAAAGTTTGCTTGATAGACTGCCCTATAAGTGAAAGACATGTCAATTTTTGTACTAAATAGAAAGACATAAATATCGCGTACAAGTCGTTCGGTTTCACAACTGTTAATGTTTACAGTTAATAAAACTGAGATGCTCTGCTTTAATCAAATAGAACTTATCAAATATTTGATTAGCTCTCGCGTTTTTAAACTACTTTCATCGTCACTGTTTGCTTGATGACGATACATTTTCAGTGATGGCTGAAAACAAATCCTCCCTTATGGACACCACTCTATTATGTAGTGGTTTTTTTTTATCCATTGAACGTCCCGATGCAAATGACCTCTCTATAGAAAGCTTATGCTTGCCGTCTTAGACTTCACTCTTGGCTAGAGTAAAAAATGCCAATGATAAATTTGCATTGCCTTATGAGTTAAGTCGGGTCCACAAGCTATTAAACTTTACCTAACGAGAAGGTTTCTTTAGCCTCGTAATTGCTGTATAAGCATGCTCCGTATTATTTTTTAGCGAGAGGACTCGAGTGATGTCAAAGTTTTTTTATAAGGGAAAAATCGAGAAAAGACCTAAATATGAGAGTTTTGGTTTTAGTACAAAACGAAACATCAAGCCAGGTTCGGCTGAAAATCCTCTTCAGCTGAGAGTACAAACTGAGGCGCGAAAGCTTGAGCTTGAAACCCAGTTATCAGAGCTACAACTGATTGCCAATATCGTCTTAGCACCTGAGACCGAGGAAGATATCCAAGCGCTAAAAGTTTTATTAGATACACCGCAAACAGCTATTTTTGATAAAACCCCAAAACGCAATGACCCTTGCGATTGTGGCAGCGGTAAAAAATATAAAAAATGTTGTGGTTAAGCGATTCATATAGTTAATAATGCTGGTGGAATTAAGCTTGAATATTTTAACTCTCACTTAATCTGAAATCGGCAACTGAAGCGGCTTCCAGTTAATATCTAATTCATGACTACCAATCGTGACATAGGCAGATTGTTCGGTAATCGTCACCGATAGATCCATGGTTCGCTCCACATAAGATGCCAGTTTACAAACCTCTTGCCAATCAAGTTGCCAAACTTGCAAATCCAACCGAGTCAGTTTTCCTTGGATTTGTTGCCACCAAGTATTTGATTTAGAGTTAAAACTATACACTTTTACCGTTTCCGCGAGACGCGTCGCCTTCTTAATGCGTTCAGCACTGGGTTCCCCCACATCAATCCATAGTTGAACCTGACCATCGAGAGACTTCGACCAAAGGTCGGGCTGTTCGATTTCACTTAAGCCCTTGGTAAACTCCAAACCTTGTTCTGCACTGTGGCAATAAGCCATTACCCGAGCCATCATCCTTTCAAGCGTTTCAGAAGGGTGTTGGGCAATGGTTAAATTGAGTGTGTCATAGTAATTACGGTTTAAATCAGAGAGAGAGATCCGCAATTTATAGATGGTGGGTTTTAGTGCCACTGTAGCGCCTATTCGATATAGCTGAGCTCTGAGCGCTTAGGCACAGAGCTAGTTAAATGAAGAGAATGCGCTTTTTATTAAGTAAATTCAATGCAATAACACGAAAATATTAGCCTTTGGCCTATTAGCTATCGATCGTTAATCCGGATGGCTGTTGCGAATTTCTAAGAACTCGTCAAAATTCTCGATTAACAGATCAACTAAGGTTGGATCAAAGTGTTTTCCTTTTTGTTCGATGATAAATTGTTTGATTTCTGCGTTCGACCAGGGCTCTTTATAAGAGCGCTTCGACCCCAAAGCATCAAATACATCGGTAATAGCCATGATTCGGCCCACTAAAGGAATGTCTTCCCCCGCTAATTGACGAGGATATCCGCTACCATCCCATTTTTCATGATGGCAAATAGATATTTCGGCTCCGAGACGGGCAATAATCTTATTGGAATCGGCAAGCAAATCGTGACCAACTTGAGCGTGAGTTTGCATCACCTCCCACTCCTGAGCATCTAGCTTACCAGGTTTATGCAGAATCGACTCCGGTATAGCAATCTTACCCAAATCATGTAATGGGGCCGCGTATTTAAACAATTCAACAAATTCAGGGTCAAAATTTAATTTTTTAGCCATTAGTTCGCAAATCAACGACACCCGTTTAACGTGTGACCCAGTTTCTTTACTACGTTGTTCGATGGCGTCACCAATAATGAAAATAAGTTCTTTTTGGGTATCTTGGATCTCTTCTTTAATCGTGAGGTTTTCAAAAGTTAATGCGATATTAGTCGCAAATACTTCTAACAAGCCCTTTTCTATATCATCAAGCGGTTTTTCATGTTGTACATAAAGCAGACTAACACTGCGATTATCGGTTGAATAAAATCCAACATAACAGTCTTCATTTACGATGGTTCTACGCTCTTGTAACGCGTGTTTGAGCAATGCTTTTACGTTATCAGGGATCTTACTCTGATCAAAATCAGATTCATTGTGCTCATTCGTCACAAAATCACCGGTCGCAGCCAATACATTAAACGACTGATGATGTAATACGTCTTCAGTTAAGGTGGTGATATACATTGCCGACGTTTCTAACTGAAACAATTCAACCAACTGCTCTAACACCGCTGATCCGAAGTGGTAAAGTGTTTTACTCTTTAAAACTAAGGATGTGGACTCGATAACCTTCAACAAACCAGAGCGATGACGTTCGATGAATAGAATATCTCGGTAAGAACGGATCGCTGAATAAGTAATGGTTTTTAACTTGGTGGCGGTTAATTCTGTTTTGCTCTTATAATCATTGATATCGTAATCTTTAATCACCGACTCTTCTGGAGCCTGCCCTGGCTGACCGGTCCTTAAAATCAACCGCGTAGCATGGTTTTCTTTGGTTTCGCGGATCCAGCGAACTAATTCCAAGCCAGCATGATCGGTTTCCATCACCACATCGACTAAAGCAATCGCGATATCATCATGCTCATTAAATATTTGGCGCGCCTCCTCCGCACTATAAGCAGAAAGAAACTCTAACTGATAACCATCAATTTCAACCCCAGACAGCACTAAGCGCGTTACCGAGTGAATTTCAGCTTCATCATCAATAACCAATAACTTCCAAGATGCTTTGGTAACTTTTTTTACTGGTTCTTCAGTATCATCAATGAACAGAAAGTCACTCATGCGCTGCTCCGTATTTTTTCGTTACAGTAAAATTAGAACAGTAACTGCATAATATCAAAGACTAATATGCAGTTACTGTAGAAAACTTCGAGGCCAGACTGCTTATTGGCCTATATCGATTTTAAATTAGTTAAATATTCTATAAAATCATTCCAAACTCAATTACTTGAAATTTATGGAAAGTCGCTTAACAAGCCATAATGTATTCCCGTCCCTCGCCATTTTGATGATAGCGACAGGGGCACTAATTTGGTATTCAAGCTTGTCTACTAATATTCGCGAACTCATTTATTGGTTACCCTATGGCTTCGCTACCATTATTACAATGCTGGCACTGCAGTTTAACCGACGGCAGTTATTCGTGGTAGCACTTGTAAATACTTTTAGTTATTGGTTAATAGTCAACTACTTACAACAACCGCTTGCAGAGCCAACAGCTTCGACCTGCTTCACTGTGCTCGGTTTATTCATTCCTTTCAACTTGTTTCTTAATCAATTAGTCAAAGATAACGGCTGGATAACTCGGCGAGCTCTTGTTTGGTATATTTGCTTAGCATTACAAATGCTAAGCATACCAATCATCATCGACTTTTTAGCCCTCGATATGCAAGGTATGATTAAACAATGGTTTAGCCCCCACCCGCTCGAAGGCCTCGTGATTAGCCTAAATGCGCTCGGGTTCATCATGTTTTGTTTGGTTATCTCATTTGTTCGTTTCATCAATAAACCAACCAGTATTTCGATTGGACTGTTTTTTAGTTTCTTAGCCAGTACCTTTCCGCTGATTTTTCTCGACAGAGAAGCAATTTCTTCAATTTTTTTTACGGCATCGATGTTAATCATGTTGTTCAGTGGATTTAATGCTTCACATGAACTGGCTTATCGCGATGAGCTCACCGGATTATTAGGTCGACGCATGTTATTCGAGCGCTTAGCTGGATTGTCTAAAAACTATTGCCTAGCCATGGTGGATATTGACCATTTCAAAAAATTTAATGATACCTATGGCCATGATGTGGGTGATGATGTCTTGGCGATGGTGGCAGCAAAGCTAGACCAAATTGAAGGTGGAGGTCAAGTGTTTCGTTATGGGGGAGAAGAGTTCACTGTATTATTTAAGGGCAAGCAACTCGAGCATGCCAAAATATTTTTAGATGACATACGCGAGCTCATTGCTCAAACCCCTTTCGCTATTCGTGATAATAACAGTCGTAATACCAGCGATAAATCACGCCGAGGGGAACAACCCGAGCCTAAAAATACGGTACAAATTACGGTAAGTATTGGAGTGGCAGAGAAATCTAATCTACACGCCAGTGCAGAGGAAGTGATAAAAGATGCAGATAATGCCTTGTATGAAGCGAAAAAGAAGGGGCGCAATGTCGTGATAGGATAAGGCTTAGCAAGCTAAGCCTTATTGTTTACTTGCTACACAACCGCTGCTATCGCTTCACATAATGCTTGCATATTGTCTTTGGTCATCCCGGCGACGCTGATCCGACCCGAGCCAACAATATATACCGCATGTTGCTCTTTTAAGATTTGCACTTGTTGTTTACTTAAACCAGAGAACGAGAACATACCATTCTGGCGCTGAATAAAGCTGTAATCACCCTCAGCGCCTTTTTCAGCTAACGTGGCAACAAACAAGTCACGCATTTCTTTAATCCGCTCACGCATCTCTGTGACTTCGCTATGCCATTGCGCTTTTAGCTCTGGGTTTTGCAAAATTGTAGTCACCACAGCAGCGCCGTGAGATGGTGGGTTCGAGTAGTTCGCTCGAATACCTGCTTTTACTTGGCTAAATGCCGCGGCGCCCTGCTCTTTGTTTTGAGCAACCAAAGTGAATGCACCCACCCGCTCATTATATAAGCCAAAGTTTTTAGAAAAAGAACTGGCAACCATTAACTCTTTAATTTGTTCGGCAAAAAGTCGCAAACCAGCGGCGTCTTCTTCCACACCTATAGAAAACCCTTGGTAAGCGAAATCAAACAATGGCAATATCTTTTTGCTTGCTGCTAAATTGGCTAATTGCTGCCATTGTTCAATTGTTGGGTCGATGCCAGTAGGATTATGACAACAGCCGTGGAAAAGCACTAAGTCGCCCGCACTAACGTGCTCTAAAGAACTTAACATCGCTGCAAAGTCGAGATCTTGGGTCTCTGGGTTGTAGTAATCGTAAGCTTTTACTTCAAGGCCTAAGGCTTTAAAAATATTGCCGTGGTTGGCCCAAGTTGGGTTACTCACCCAAACAGTACGTACACCTAAATGATTATAAGCGAATTCAGCGGCATTATGCAGAGCCCCGGTACCACCTGGCGACTGAGCCGTAAAAGCGCGTTGGCTGCTTACGATTTCACTATTTTCACCAAACAACAGTTTCTGTACTTCCAAGCCATAAGCAGGATTACCTTCAATACTAAGATAAGACTTACTACTTTCCGTTTCCAGTAACTTCTGCTCTGCAATTTTAACGGTCTTTAAAACTGGAGTTGCACCAGCTTCGTTTTTATAAATACCGACTCCTAGATTAATCTTGTTAGGACGGGGATCGGCTTTAAAAGCTTCAGTTAAACCTAAAATGGGATCTGCCGCGGCCGCGGAAACACGCTCAAACATACTTTCCTCACTGCTAATTACTTGCCTGTATTGAGCGAAGATTACCTTAAGTTTAGAAAGCTGTCTTTATGTAGAGGAAAAAATAACAAGTAAATTTTGATTTAACGCATTAATTTGGATTAAGTCGAGATTTTTGATAATTTTAAACACCTATGAATAAGGATAGATTAAGATGCTTGCATCGCAAACTAGAGAACCAGCTATATGGATTTAAGTTTAGGTTTTATTGTAAAAAAATGGTTAGGTTCGTTACTGATGCCTCTCAACATTTCGCTATTTTTTTTGGTGTTATCACTTTACTTTTGCCTCACTAAACGGCCTTATCGCGCCGCGATCACCCTTTTACCTGCTTTAGTCATATTATTGCTTACCAGTAATCCTTGGTGGGTTAATCAGCAGTTAATCGCAAACGAGCGACAAGTTCTGCCTCCGAGTCAGCTGGTCAATAGTTTTGACTTTGTTGTGGTCTTGGGGGGCGGACATATCAGTGACCCCTTGTTGTCCCCTACTGAGCAACTCAGTCGTTCATCTTTTGCCCGCATCACTAAGGGCATCGAATTGAGTCTTGTGAATCCACAGAGCCGCTTAATCGTATCTGGTTATGGTGGAAGCGATCCCAATAGTAATGCTGAATTAATGCAAAAGGTTGCTACAGCAGCTAATATTCCGCCAGCCAATATTATCACCATTCCAAAAGCGATGGATACAGAGCAAGAAGCCGCAGTCATCGCTAGTTATATTGGTCAACGACCTACAGCGCTGATTACCAGTGCAACCCATATGCAACGCGCACTGCAGTACTTCCGTCAATACTCGAACAACATTAGTCCTGTTCCCACGGATTACTTAGGGAAAGAAGCCCAAGGAAAACAACGCCTTTACGAATTTTTACCGGATGCTCGCTTCATCTATCGTTATGATGCGGTTTGGCACGAGAAATTGGGGATTTGGTGGCAAAAAATTCGTGACCATTTTTCATAATCGTTTGTTTTAGATCAGCTACTTTCAGTTTTAACCAGATAATTTCGTGTAAACACTACGATTTTGTAATTTATTCTCTATAATCGAGCCAATTTACTTAAAGGAGAAAGCGTGATGAGAACACCTCTTGTAATGGGTAACTGGAAGCTAAACGGTACGAAAGATTCAGTTACTGCGTTAGTGAATGGTTTAATTGAGCCAGCAAAAGCTGCAACCAATGTACAAACAGCGATTTGCCCCCCAGTGATTTTCTTAGGTCAAGTAGAAGCCTTAGTCGGTGACGCTCCTATCGCTTACGGCGCGCAAGATGCTAGTGTGAACGTTTCTGGTGCATTTACAGGTGAAAATTCACCCGTCATGTTAAAAGAATTCGGCTGTACTTACAGCTTGGTTGGCCACAGCGAACGTCGCCAATACCATAACGAAACTGACGCAGTCGTAGCCGTAAAATTCAAAGCAATTCAGGAAAACCAATTAGTACCTGTTCTTTGTATTGGTGAAACGCTTGAAGAGAATGAAAGCGGAAAAACTGAAGCTGTTGTTGAAGCTCAATTAAAAGCTGTAATTGAGCTTTGTGGTATTGATGCCCTAGCTAATGCAGTGATTGCTTACGAGCCGGTATGGGCCATTGGTACTGGTAAGTCAGCAACGTCTGAGCAAGCACAAGCGGTTCATGCTCATATCCGTGGCTGGTTAGCAGCACAAAGCGCAAGTGTTGCAGAAAAAGTTCAAATTCTTTACGGCGGTAGCGTAAAAGCTGCGACTGCAAAAGAATTGTTCTCTCAAGCTGACATTGACGGCGCGCTTGTTGGCGGAGCTTCATTAATGGCTGAAGAGTTTGGCGCAATTATTCTTGCTGCGAACTAATCACGATTCATTGTTATTAAGCCGCGACGTTTAGCATCGCGGCTTTTTTTTAACTCATTTTTATAAGTTGTTGATGTAACTCTGCGATACTATCACGCAAGCTTGCGGCTTGTTCAAACTCAAGTTCCTTAGCATGACCAATCATTTGCTTTTCTAAATCAGCAATTTTCTTTAACATCATCTCTGGAGTCAGAGTTCGATATTGTGCTTGTGGTTCTGTAGCTTGCAGCGCTTTTGATTTTCCAAAGTTACTAATATCGACAACTTTTTTGTTGAGTTTTTGCGGAATAATCCCCCGCTCTTGATTGTAAGCATGCTGAATTTCACGACGTCGGTTGGTCTCAGAGATAGCTTTATCCATCGAACCAGTAATTTTGTCCCCGTACAAAATAGCTTTGCCTTGCGGATGTCGGGCAGCACGGCCAATGGTTTGGATCAAAGACCGTTCTGAACGCAAGAAGCCTTCCTTATCCGCATCTAGAATAGCGACTAACGAAACTTCCGGCATGTCTAAGCCTTCTCGTAGCAAGTTAATCCCAACCAGTACGTCAAAGATCCCCATACGTAAGTCTCGAATGATTTCAACCCGCTCTACAGTATCAATATCGGAGTGTAAATAGCGCACTTTAACTTGATGCTCTGCCAGATACTCGCTTAAATCCTCGGCCATTCGCTTCGTCAGCGTAGTTACAAGCACTCGTTCATCAATCGCTGTTCTAATTCGGATCTCTGATAGTAAATCATCTACTTGGGTGGCAACGGGTCGCACTTCAATGACCGGATCCAGCAACCCTGTGGGCCTAACGACCTGCTCAACAAATTCTTGATTAGTTTTCTCAAGTTCATAGGTACTCGGCGTCGCCGAAACAAAAATAGTTTGCGGCGCAATCGACTCGAATTCTTCAAATTTTAATGGTCGATTGTCCAGCGCTGAAGGCAAGCGAAAACCGTAATTCACTAAATTTTCTTTTCGTGAACGGTCACCTTTATACATCGCGCCAATTTGCGGTACGGTGACGTGCGACTCATCTATCACCATCAGCCCATCAGCAGGAAGATAATCTAATAAGGTTGGTGGTGGCTCGCCGGGGGCGCGACTGGAGAGATATCGGGAGTAGTTTTCAATCCCAGAGCAATATCCCAATTCATTCATCATTTCGATGTCAAACAAAGTCCGTTGGGAAATTCGTTGCTCTTCAATAAGCTTATTAACGTCAAGCAACTGCCTTTTACGCTCATTTAACTCTTCTTTAATGGAAGAAATTGCGTTAACGATAGTTTCGCGAGGAGTAACATAGTGCGTTTTAGGAAAAATAGTTGCCCTGACCATCGAAGCTTCTTCTACTCCGGTGAGCGGGTCAAAGCTGCTGAGTCGTTCTACTTCACCGTCAAATAATTCTATACGTAAAGCATTTTTATCGGATTCAGCAGGAAAAACATCGATTACATCTCCCCTAACCCGAAAGGTTGAGCGTTGAAATGCCGCATCATTACGAGAATATTGTAATTCCGCGAGACGTCGTAAAATGGCCCGTTGGTCAATCATATCCCCAACACTCAAGTGCAACATCATCTGTAAATACGACTGTGGATCTCCCAAACCATAAATTGCAGAAACTGAAGCAACTAACACCACGTCCCTACGCTCTAATAGCGCCTTAGTGGCCGAGAGTCGCATCTGTTCAATATGCGAGTTAACCGAAGCATCTTTCTCAATAAAGGTATCAGTGGTCGGTACGTAGGCTTCTGGTTGGTAATAATCGTAGTAAGATACAAAAAACTCGACGGCGTTATGAGGGAAAAATTCCTTCATTTCACCATATAGCTGCGCAGCTAAAGTTTTGTTTGGCGCCAAAATAATTGTTGGACGGTTTTGTTCGGCAATCACGTTGGCTATGGTAAAAGTTTTACCGGAGCCAGTGACACCTAGCAAGGTTTGGTGAGCTAAGCCATCTGCTAAGCCTTCATTTAGACTTTCAATCGCTTTAGGTTGATCGCCTGCAGGCGTATATTCAGAAACCAAATCGAAAGTTTTTTTCATAAATCGATAACCAACTAAAAACCAGATGAGCGTCATTCTACTCGAATGTCGCTCAGTTTAAATAAGCGCGCGATAGCTATCAGCCAATTTATTGCGGTTCAGTAGAGAATATCGGTTTTGTATAATTAACAGCAGAAATTGCTGAATTGTGTACAGTAAACTTCTTGTAACAAAAAGTAATGCACACCGATTTTTTTGTTAAATGCAATATTTATTTTCTCGGTCGAATTTTGAGCTTTTATCCTAGAAATAACAATAAGTGTTTGTTATATATAGAGTTAAGCTTATTTTTGAATTTCGTTTAATTTCTCTTGACCCCGCGTCTTTATTGGCCTGCAGCCAGATATAATATTTTAATGCACATAGTTATCCACAAAATCAGTGGATAAGTCATAGAAACATCCACAACCAAAGGCTTTGCGGGATTGTGTATAAATCTCAGCAATAAAGTGTAGCGCACTGCAAGAGTTTAACCATGATGACACACCGAGTTTAAAAAATTTTGGCAAGCAATTTTGAAAATATCGCAAACCCGATGTCACAGAGCTTCGCAAAACTATCTTCCTAAGCTCACCGCAAACTTTTGCTATGAATTAAACGGCAGCCTGGTGCTAAATGCGTGACAAGCGCAGTGCAGAGCAAGCCTTCAAATTGGTTTTAGGGTATTTGGTTAAAACGACTTTTTAGCGCCATGTGTAGGTATAAGACCTTTGTTATTCGACACCTAAATAAAGTGAGCGTTGTTGGCTATTTCAATTTACGGCAGATTCGTGAACAACATCGTTTAGGCTCACCCCACTATTTTCCCATTATTGACGCATGTTTTAAGGTAACGATTCAATACAAGCATAAGGTAATGCTAACCACTGCCTATTATTTAAGACAGGCATAAACGACCAGCTCTGCAGTAAGTAAACATAGCAACGCGACACTTTAGGCAAGGCATCACAAACTACTTTACGATAGGCAGCCAGCATGACTTTGTTGGTTACGTACAACGAATTACATCAGACGCCAATTCAGCAGTTTTTCATCACCGCTGAGCAAGATTTGATCGAAGATGGGTGATATGTGGATGTAGTTTGAGCAAACAAACACTATTTATCATTTTTGAGGTAGAATTAGTTGACAGCTATCAGGGCAATTATTACTATGCGCCCCGCACTTAAGCAAAGCGATTCCCCAGTAGCTCAGTTGGTTAGAGCGGTGGACTGTTAATCCATGTGTCGTTGGTTCAACTCCAACCTGGGGAGCCAATCTGTTTCGCTTTAGTACATATCAAGATTCCCCAATAGCTCAGTTGGTAGAGCGGTGGACTGTTAATCCATGTGTCGTTGGTTCAAGCCCAACTTGGGGAGCCAATCTTGATGACAATAAGTTAGACCTTATATGATTCCCCAATAGCTCAGTTGGTAGAGCGGTGGACTGTTAATCCATGTGTCGTTGGTTCAAGCCCAACTTGGGGAGCCAATCATATAAGCAGATAGTGTTGATAATTCCCCAATAGCTCAGTTGGTAGAGCGGTGGACTGTTAATCCATGTGTCGTTGGTTCAAGCCCAACTTGGGGAGCCACATCAAAACTATCGTAGGTAAATGCTGATAATTCCCCAGTAGCTCAGTTGGTAGAGCGGTGGACTGTTAATCCATGTGTCGTTGGTTCAAGCCCAACCTGGGGAGCCATTATCTAGCTCACTCTTCTGTTAAATATTGTTTATTCTAGCTAGTTGATCTCAATTCACTAACCATCTGATAGATAAGTCTATTGTTTACATGTATTATCATTAAATATTGCTGATTTAATGAACAGGTAGATTATGAAAGGCCTTAGAACATTCTTTGTTGTAAACGCTCTTTTATTTATCGCTTTATGGGGTGGATTAGTCAGTGTTCATGTGCAACTGTTTAAGCAAGATTTAGCACACGAAAATCAACAAATTAATACCCTACTACAGCTGCAATTAAATGATGACGCACAGCTCAAGCAAACTTACTTACAACAGCTGCTTGAGCAGCATAAACTCAGTTTTATTTCAACGCAGTTAGCCATTGATAACAACCTTGCCTTAGTTGGCCCTCCCCAACATTGGTTGGTAGAGCTGGTTGAACCCAATAAAACAAAACTACAAACGATCACCGTCGACAATTACCAGGTTAACTATAAACCGTCTTTCGAATTTGTCAGCGACAACTACCTTAAGCTCTATTTAACCATTGCTGGTATTTGTTTATTTGGTTATGTATTAACCAGCCTTCTATTCTTGCGTTCAATCTCGCGCGTAAAAAGTAAACTCAAAACGCTACTAAATACCGAACGTTATGTCGATGAACAACCCGTATTAGGCTCCGTGGGAGAATTGATTAAAGAACAAAAATTACAACTCACTCAGCAAATCCGCGAACAAAAACATGCGATTGGCCAATTAGAAAAACAAGTTGCATTAGATCCTTTAACTGGCCAGTTAAATCGCCATTCATTTCGCCAGAAAATGCAAAGTCTATTAAAATCTGAACTCAAAGATACGGTACTATTTTTAGTCAGAGCTTCTCAGTTACAAGAAATTAATAAAGTGCGAGGTCATCAAGCCGGAGATAAATATATACAAGAAGTGGCTAATATCATCGATTACAACCGTAAAGAATACCACAACAGCTTATTATACCGTTTGCTTGGCGCTGAATTTGCGTTGATCATTCCAAGACTACCTGCGACTCGAATCAGTCAAGTTGCGCAAAACTTAAGCGCGTCATTTAGTGATTTGAGTCATCGTAAACAAATGCAAAGTGCCGCCTACATCGGTATCACCGAATTTAAAAATGGAGATACTATCGAGCGAATCATCACCCGAGCAGATGCCGCCTTAGAAATCGCCCAAAGTCTTTCTCCAAATGCTTGGGAGCTGGTACTCGAAGATAGCCATACTCTCGAGAGTAGCGAACTACAATGGCATACGACCCTCAGTTCATTATTAACACACCAGCGCTTTCGTATCGCTTCTCAGGCCATTCAATCACTGCATCGTACAATGCCCGCTTATCATGAAGTTTTCATTCGTTTCTTATCTGAAGACCAGCAACAATTGCCTACCGAAACATGTTTAGTTATGGCTGAACGTCTTGGGTTAATTGCAAAACTCGAACAATCGACCCTTGCTTATGTATTGCAAACCATCGCCGAACAGAATGCAGAATATCGCTGGGGGATCAACCTGAGTAAGTTAGTTTTAATCGAACCGAGTTTTTGCACTTGGTTAAGTCAAGAATTGTCAAAATACCCCAACCTGCAATCACGAGTCGTATTTGAACTAGAAGAAGAAGTTCTGAATTTGCACTTAAGCAATGCAAAAAAATTGTTCGAAATATTAAGGAAAAACAGTTGCCATACCGCTATTGCAGACTTTGGTACGGGGATCGGCTCTTTTAAGCTATTTAAAGAATTGAAGCCAAACTATGTAAAAATTAGCAGCGATTTAGTGCAACAACTTGCAAATGACAAATCCAACCAGCAACTGGTCGGTATGCTGGTGGAAGTGTCGCACCGCTTAGGCTGCCAAGTTATCGCTCAAGGCGTTGAGACATTAGAACAAAAACAACTTTTGGAATCGATGTATGTTGATAGCTTGCAAGGCTATTTAATTGCCCGACCCAAGCTCATACATTGAGTCACGCAAGGGGTGTTGATATATAACCTGATTACTACTGCCCCGCCAAACTAACTTAGCATCGGCTAAGCTTTGTTCGAACTTACCATCGATAAGTGTATCAATCATTCGTACGATATCTTGTTGCGCAGGATTAAGCTCGGCTAAGCGATAACCAGTCCATAACCAAATATCTTTGCCAATACATTCAGTTTTAACTCGTAATACTAAACGTTTAATCGCTGCGAGGTTGTTAGGATGCAGTGGATCGCCACCAGTCAAACTTAAACCTTTGCGTTTAATTCGAGGGTCATTTAGATCATCAATAATTTTCTGTTCTAAGGCATCGGTAAATTCATGCCCCGCATCACAACGCCAAGACTTCTGATTATAACAGCCCTTACACTGATGCTCACAACCAGCAACAAACAAGGTACAACGCGTACCCTGTCCATTCACCACGTCGATCGTATGGTAGCTAAGATAATGCATTTACAGATGTTTGACCCGACGTTTCACTTCTTCTTGTTTGCCATAGTTAAACGGACGTGCATCAGGACTACCTAAGTAACCGCAAACCCGACGAATAACCGATACCTTACTAGCTTCACTATTGCCACATGAAGGACATTCAAAGCCTTTGCTGGTACAGTTAAATTCGCCCGTAAAATGACATTCATAACACTCATCAATCGGTGTATTTGTCCCATAATAAGGCACCCGATCATAGCTATAGTCCCAAACGTCTTCTAGGGCTTCTGTATTATGTTGCATATTTGGATATTCACCATAGCAAATAAACCCGCCGCTAGAGATCGCAGGGTAAGGCTGTTCAAAGTCGATCTTATCAAAGGGATTGACCTGTTTCTCTACATCCAAATGGAAACTATTGGTGTAATAACCTTTATCCGTGACTCCTGCTATCACCCCAAACTTCTTCGCATCTAAACGGCAGAAACGGTCACATAAATTCTCACTAGGCGTACTATACAAGCTGAAAGCATACCCACTTTCTTTCTCCCAACGCAGAGTTGCTTGTTTCAGCGCCGTTACGATCCCAAGGGCCTTTTGTCGTAACTGTTTACTATCGTAAACATGTTGGTCATCAGCATATAAAGCATTTACTGTTTCATGTAGACCAATATAACCCAATGAAATAGAAGCTCGACCATTTTCAAATATTTTGGAGACATCGTCTTCGGCGTTTAAGCGAACACCACAAGCTCCTTCCATATATAAAATAGGAGCAACTTTGGCTTTCACCCCTTTTAGACGCTCTATTCGGGTATCAAGACCTTGCTTGGCGATACTTAAACGTTGGTCTAACAACTCATAGAATCGTTGTTCATCCCCTTTTGCTTCGATGGCTATCCGCGGTAAATTTAAACTGACAACACCGAGGTTATTTCGACCATCATGGACTTCTTTACCGCCCTCTTGATAAGGTCCCAAGAAACTGCGACACCCCATTGGGGTTTTAAAAGAACCGGTCACTTCAACGACTTTGTCGTAGTTCAAAATATCAGGGTACATTCGTTTAGATGCACACTCTAAGGCAAGTTGTTTAATATCGTAACTTGGATCTTCAGGCTTATGATTTAAACCATCTTTAATCGCAAAGACCAATTTAGGGAATACCGCGGTTTTGGCATTTTTGCCTAAACCTGCAATACGATTTTGTAAAATTGAGCGCTGAATCAACCGTGCCGCCCAACAGGAGCCTAAACCAAAACCGAAGGTGACAAACGGTGTTTGCCCGTTGGCTGTATGTAAAGTATTCACTTCATACTCTAAAGACTGAAAAGCATCATGACATTCTTTCTCAGTTTGTGCTTTCGCATAAGCCTCTTGATCCGCTATTTCCCATTGTTTAGCAGTAGCTAAATGCTTTTCATGACTTTTGAGAACATAAGGCGCCAGAATCTCATCAATTCGATTGATAGTTGTGCCACCATAAATATGACTCGCAACCTGAGCAATAATCTGCGCTGTCACCGCAGTTGCAGTAGAAATGGACTTTGGCGTCTCAATTTCAGCATTGCCCATTTTAAAACCACCAGTGAGCATGCCTTCAAGGTCAATTAGCATACAATTAAACATCGGAAAAAATGGAGCGTAGTCTAAGTCATGGAAGTGGATCTCACCGCTATCGTGAGCCTTAACAACATCTCGAGGTAACAAATGGGTTTTCGCATAATGCTTTGCAACAATCCCGGCTAAAAGATCACGTTGAGTCGGGATCACTTTGCTATCTTTATTGGCGTTCTCATTAAGCAAGGCGGCATTACTTTGCTCGACCAGTCCTCTGATTTCGTTATTTAAAACGCTACGTTTGTCGCGGGCAACATCTCGATCATGACGATACTCAATATAGGCGCGAGCCAAAGTCTTATTGTCATTTTCCATCAGGCAATTTTCAACTGACGCTTGAATGTCGTTGATATCAACTTCTGCCAGATTGATAAATTGTTCGGTCACCTGCTGCGCTATTTGTAATGCGACAAGATTATCTTTTACGCCTAAAGCCTCTGCGGCTTTCAATACGGCGTCAACAATCCGTTTAGCGTCGTAAGGTACACGGCTTCCGTCTCGCTTGATCACGACTGTTTTCACGATTTACGCTCCAATTTTACTCACTCATTCATTAGAAAATTGCGGAACCCGCGCTACCAAAGGCTTAGCTGTCGATATTGTATAAAAAAGCATCTGGATGATCGGATAACCATATATTGTGGTTGAGAATTGTAGTTCCCACTAGATATGGTAGTCGAGAAGTTTAAACGTTAAAGCAAAATCAAATGATCAAGATCAAGCTAAGCTAAAAAAGCTTATCTGTTTGCCTAAAAATGCTCCACAAATCACGGCAAAATTTATGGCCTTTTTCCACAGTGATCTCACGGTTGTTATAAAGACCACAAACGGGGATAATACGCTTTTGTTTGGCTGCATCTTATATAAATGACTGAATATCTGTTGTTATTGATTAGTACCGTACTGGTTAACAACTTTGTACTGGTTAAGTTCTTGGGCCTGTGTCCCTTCATGGGGGTTTCTAGCAAAGTAGAAACCGCTATAGGAATGGCATTAGCCACTACATTTGTATTGACTCTGGCTTCTATGTGCTCGTATCTGGTCGAACAGTATATTTTGGCACCACTAGATATCACCTATTTGCGTACCATGAGTTTTATCCTTGTGATCGCAGTTGTGGTTCAATTTACGGAAATGTTTGTCCAAAAAGCTAGCCCCGCATTGCACCGCGTATTGGGGATCTATTTACCCTTAATTACCACCAACTGTGCGGTGTTGGGCGTGGCGCTATTAAATATAAATGAGCAGCATGATCTATTTGAGTCCATCATTTATGGTTTTGGGGCTGCGGTCGGTTTCTCATTAGTACTGATACTATTTTCTGCCATGCGCGAACGTTTAGTCGTTGCCGATATTCCCCTCCCTTTTAAAGGGGCTGCGATCGCGATGATCACCGCTGGACTCATGTCTTTAGCCTTCGTCGGTTTTGCCGGCCTAATTAAGTAACCACAGCATGTTAGTAGCCTTAATTACCATTACTCTATTGGCCTTAGTATTTGGCGCCATTCTTGGTTATGCCGCAATTAAATATAAGGTGGAAGGCAATCCAATTGCGGATCAAGTCGAAAGCTTATTGCCGCAAACGCAGTGTGGCCAGTGTGGTCACCCTGGATGTCGTCCCTACGCCGAAGCCATCGCCAATGGTGAGCCCATCAATAAGTGCCCTCCCGGCGGGGACGAAACTATCGCTAAAATCGCAGATTTACTCGGTGTGGAAGCAATTCCTTTAGATGCAGCAGCAGTGAAAGAAGACGACCGTAAAAAAGTCGCCTTTATTGTTGAAGATGCTTGTATCGGTTGCACCAAGTGCATTCAAGCTTGTCCAGTAGACGCGATTATGGGTTCCAATAAACACATGCACACGGTGATCGCAAAAGAATGTACCGGTTGCGAGTTGTGCGTTGCCCCCTGCCCAACTGATTGTATCGAAATGCGTCCAATTGAGACAACCACCAAAAATTGGGATTGGAAATTAAACCAAATTGACGTCTCAATCATTGAGGAACTGAAATAGATGGTGGCTTGGCTAGAAAAAATAAAACAAGGCTTTACCTGGAACTACCAAGGTGGGGTTCATCCTGAAACCAATAAACAGCTGATTAATTGCGAAAAACCAGAGTGGCTGGCGAACCCTGAGTATCTCACCATTCCTGTACAACAACACATTGGCAGCGCTGCCAAATTATTAGTTGTCGTCGGCCAAAAAGTACTCCGTGGACAAGCATTAAATGAGTCGCAGTTTTATCAAGCGCCTCCGGTGCATGCCTCATGCTCCGGTACCATTGTTGCGATAGAACCTCGTGTCACAGCGCACGCCTCTGCTATTCCAGAGTTAGCGATCGTGATTAAGGTCGATGAACAACAACGAGATGCGGTTTGGCCTGCCCCCCTTAGCCAAAATCAACAAACCCCAGAACTTATTTGCCAGCGAGTCCATCAATCTGGGATCGCCGGTATGGGTGGAGCTGGATTCCCCACGGCTCTAAAAATAAGCCCACATAAGCCCTTAGATATACTCATTATTAACGGCGCCGAATGTGAGCCTTATATTACGGCTGATGACTGTTTAATGCGCAATTACCCAGCCGAAGTCATTAAAGGGGTACAAATATTACAAACAGCGCTGCAGCCGAAGTTAACAATTATTGCCATTGAAAATGATAAACCGGAAGCAATTGAAGCCTTAAGCAAGCACACCAATGATTCGATTATCATCCGTAGCATTCCCACCAAGTATCCTTCTGGCGGGGAAAAACAACTGATCGAAATTTTAACCGGACAACAAGTCACTGCCAGTCAATTACCTATCGATTTAGGAATGTTGGTGCAGAATGTTGGAACTGCCTATGCGGTTCATCGTGCAGTTGATATCGGTGAACCATTGATCTCTCGAATCGTAACTATCGCCGGAGATTTGGTTGAACAGCCAGCTAACTACTGGCTACCCCTCGGGACCAGCGTCGCACATATATTGAGTGAAAAACTGCAAGTCGCCAACAATACTCCGACAATTATGGGCGGTTCGATGATGGGGTTCATGCTGCCCAATAATCAGGCTCCTATCGTAAAAACCAGTAACTGTTTAATTGTCAACCACCCACAAGCTGCCACGACAGAATCCCCTTGTATTCGCTGCGGTGAATGTGCTCAAGCTTGTCCTATGGGATTATTACCGCAACAACTTTACTGGTTTAGCCAAGCGGATGAGCTCAACAAAGCCCGCAGCTACAACATGATGGATTGTATCGAATGTGGTGCCTGTGCCTTTGTTTGTCCCAGTCAAATATCGCTAGTGCAGCACTACCGCACTGCCAAAGCTAAAATTAGAGCCGAAGATCTAGCGAAACAAGAAGCTGATATTGCCAAACAACGTTTTGAAGCCCGCCTCGCGCGTTTAGAAAAAGATAAATTAGAGCGAAAAGCCAAACATCAACAAGCTGCGCTCCGTAGACAAGAGCAAACCAATGCCAACTCTTCGGCCAACAAGCCTGATCCTGTTGCTGCGGCCTTGGCACGGGTAAAACAATCGAAATCTCAAGCTCCGGCAGCGATACAAACGACCAGCGGAGAATGGATCCCCGATAATCAACAAGCAATCGCCGAACGCGAAGCTCGTAAACAACAGCGCCGTTTGGCTAAAGAGCAAGGACTCAAGGCCTCTAGTGATTCAAACGAGACTCAAGCTGAAAGTCACAGTGACAAAGCCAAATCAAGCAACCCAGCGGTGGCCGCAGCAATTGCCCGCGCCAAGGCTAAAAAGCTAGCCGCAACCGACACGGCGCAAACAGAGACCCCAGTCGCAGACGATGCCAAGGTAGCTGTCAAAGCCAAATCAAGCAACCCAGCGGTGGCCGCAGCAATTGCCCGCGCCAAGGCTAAAAAGCTAGCCGCAACCGACACGGCGCAAACAGAGACCCCAGTCGCAGACGATGCCAAGGTAGCTGTCAAAGCCAAATCGACTAATCCCGCGGTGGCCGCAGCAATTGCTCGCGCCAAGGCTAAAAAGCTAGCCGCAACCGACACGGCGCAAACAGAGATGTCAGTTGCAAACGACACCAAGGTAGCTGTCAAAGCCAAATCGACTAATCCAGCGGTGGCTGCAGCAATTGCCCGCGCCAAGGCTAAAAAGCTAGCCGCAACCGATACGGCGCAAACAGAAATGCCAGTCGCAGACGATGCCAAGGTAGCTGCCACCACTAAGTCGACGAATCCTGCGGTGGCCGCTGCAGTTGCTCGCGCCAAGGCTAAAAAGCTAGCGGCAACTGACGCAGCACAAACAGAGACGTCAGTCGCAAACGACACCAAGGTAGCTGTCAAAGCCAAATCGACTAATCCAGCGGTGGCTGCAGCAATTGCCCGCGCCAAGGCTAAAAAGCTAGCCGCAACCGATACGGCGCAAACAGAAATGCCAGTCGCAGACGATGCCAAGGTAACTGCCACCACTAAGTCGACGAATCCTGCGGTGGCCGCTGCAGTTGCTCGCGCCAAGGCTAAAGCGAAGAAACGTGCAGAGCAAACCAAACCACAAGAGACCAAGCCAAATGACCAGTAATACCCTGCAAAGCTCGCCGTTTGTACACAAGCCTGTAAAAACCAAGACTTTGATGTTTTGGGTTATTTTATGTCTTGTTCCCGGTTTCTTGGTACAAACTTACCAATTTGGGATCGGCACATTAGTGCAAGTGCTGTTAGCAAGTAGCATCGCGATAGCAAGTGAGACATTAATACTGTTACTACGTCGACGTCCCCTATGGCCAACGTTAAGTGACAACAGCGCATTAGTCACCGGAATATTACTCGGTTTAGCCCTACCCGCTTATGCGCCTTGGTGGATGACTCTAATAGGCTCTTGCTTTGCCATTATCGTGGTCAAACACTTATATGGCGGCTTAGGTCATAACATTTTTAATCCAGCCATGGCGGCTTATGTATTGTTGCTGGTCTCTTTTCCAGTCAGCATGACCAGTTGGATGCCACCCCAGGCCTTATTACACGAATCATTTAACAGTGTTGACGGTTTGGGCTTAATTTTTAATGGTTTCACTGTCGACGGCTTTAGCTTAAAACAAATTGCCAGCATCGATGGACATACCATTGCCACTCCACTCGATGAAATGAAAACCCAGCTCAAGCTTGGCTTCACCTCATCAGAGATCGCAAGTAAAGCAATCTATGGCGCCTTAGCTGGTGTTGGTTGGCAGTGGATAAACCTCGCTTACTTACTCGGAGGTGTAGCGCTACTTTACTTGAAAGTTATTCGCTGGCATATTCCCTTGGCTTTCTTATCAGTATTATTGTTACTAAGTTTAATCTCTAACGCAATTAACCCAGATCATACGACGCCAATCTTGCTACAGCTCTTTTCTGGCGCAACAATGCTTGGCGCGTTCTTCATTTTGACGGATCCGGTCAGTGCTTCCACAACCAACCGAGGCCGGATTATTTATGGTGCTTTAGTCGCCTTATTCGTCTTTCTGATCCGAAATTACGGCGGCTATCCTGATGCCGTAGCCTTTGCGGTTTTACTGAGTAACATGGCGGTGCCAATGATTGACCATTTTACCAAACCAAAAGTTTACGGATACGGCGAAGGAAACAAACATGAGCACTAAGAGCCAATCCATCCGCAGCAATGCCATTATGTTGGCCACTTTTGCCTTCTGCTGCACCTTGCTAGTCGTCGTGGTGAACTACTTTACTGCACCACAAATCGAGCACCAGATTGAACAGCAACGTAGAAAATCGATGAATGAAGTTCTCCCCACTCAATTAACGAGTATTGCCTATCAGCAGCAATGTTATATCGACACTAATTTAGGGTACTTAGGGAGTGATAAGGCGCAAACCATTCGTGTGATCTCTAACAAAGGCCAAGTTCAAGCCTATGTATACCCAATTACTGCACCTGATGGTTATGGCGGTGCAATTTCCTTGTTAGTTGGGGTTGAGGCAAACGGTAAGATAAGTGGGGTACGAGTTGTCCAACATAATGAAACTCCAGGCTTAGGTGACAAGATAGAAACCCGTAAATCGGATTGGATTTATCAATTTAATCAACAGTTCTTGTTAGATGAAAATGATAGTCGTTGGGCAGTTAAAAATGATGGAGGTCAATTCGACGCTTTTACCGGAGCAACCATAACGCCTAGAGCTGTAGTTAAGGCGGTTAAGAAAGCTTTGATTTATCATGCCAAAAATCATCAAACCATCGGCATCTCTGCTGTTGATTGTTAACCCGAAGGAAAAGCGATGAGTGATTACAAACAAATAGCTTGGCAAGGGCTATGGAAAAACAATCCCGGTTTAGTTCAATTACTGGGCCTATGTCCCCTGCTCGCGGTGACGTCTACGATCAGTAACGCTTTAGGTTTAGGTTTTGCCACCATGTTGGTACTTATCGCCTCAAACACGACCGTGTCATTGATCCGGAAATGGGTCGCCAAAGAAATTCGCATTCCCGTATTTGTGATGGTTATTGCCTCTTTTGTAACATGCGTTCAGTTATTAATGAATGCCTACAGCTATGGCTTGTACCAAAATCTGGGGATCTTTATTCCTTTAATTGTGACTAACTGCATTATTATCGGCCGTGCCGAAGCATTTGCGGCTCGCAACCCTGTCCCCGCCGCAGCCTTCGATGGTTTAATGATGGGTTTAGGTTTTGCGTTAGTATTAACTCTGGTTGGGGCCATTCGTGAACTATTAGGCAATGGCAGTTTGTTTGAAGGTATCGAGCTGTTACTGGGTGACTGGGCATCGGTTTTACATGTACAAGTCATCAATTTTAACGAACATTTTCTAGTTGCGATCCTTCCGCCGGGCGCTTTCTTAGTCATGGGGTTTATTATCGCCTTGAAGAATATCATCGATCATCGAGTAAAAACCAAACAACAAGCCACTGACTTAGTCATGGAAGATCTTCAACACAATGAATAACAGTAAACGACGAGAAATCTTAACGCGACTACGTAACGATAACCCGCATCCCACAACGGAGCTTAATTTTTCAAGCCCTTTTGAGCTGCTAACCGCGGTATTACTATCGGCACAAGCAACCGATGTGTCAGTAAATAAGGCAACGGCTAAGCTATTCCCAGTGGCCAATACGCCAAAAGCTATTTTAGAACTCGGCTTAGACACGCTGAAAAGCTACATTAAGACCATTGGTTTATATAACTCTAAAGCTGAAAACCTACTGAAGACCTGTAAGATCTTAATCGATCAGCATCAGGGAAAGGTGCCTGAAAATCGAGAATTCTTAGAAGCGCTGCCCGGTGTGGGGCGGAAAACGGCGAATGTTGTGCTCAATACGGCTTTTGGCTGGCCAACCATAGCTGTCGACACTCACATTTATCGCGTTTCAAACCGTACAAAATTTGCCATGGGCAAAAATGTTGAGCAAGTCGAACAAAAATTACTTAAAGTTGTACCCAAAGAATTTAAAGTTGATGTGCATCATTGGCTCATTCTGCATGGCCGCTATACCTGTGTTGCGCGAAAGCCGCGTTGCGGCTCCTGCATGATTGAAGATTTATGTGAGTTTGCCGACAAGACCGAGCTGTAGCATCCCTTAAGGAGCTGCTCGCTGATATTAGTGGGCAGCACGGTGACCACTCCCCCGTTTGCGATAAGCTCAATTGGACAGCCAATATGCATATCGCCTAATCCGGCCCTTTAGCCTGTACTTACCCGGACCACACTTGCCTAAATATCAAGTCACCTAACTCATATTTTAAAAGCGGCACTCGCTCTGAATCCCGAGTTCGAAAAATCTCACGCAACTTTATCTAACAATCTGTAACTTACAATACCTACATTAATCCATCATTTCTTAAGCGTTTCTTAAGTTTCCCCCCTTATCTTTAAATAAATGATGAAGATGAGGTTAGCGAATGAATCAAGACTTTCAACGAGACTCGGTAAGTTTGGAATTTATCACGGCTGCCCACCCACTCTGGCAGCAAGTTATTCAGTATATAACCACTCGATACCAACAAGCTTTTGATGCCAAACTAGACTCGTTCATGCCCACTTATATGGCTCTGACCGAAAACGGTCAAATCAAATCTTTATGCGGTTATCGCCTCGCCAATCATGAGCCTTTATTTTTGGAACAATACTTAGATCAAACAGCAGAGCTGTTGCTCTCAAAAGCGTTCAATCAAAGCATCAAGCGAAACCAATTAATTGAGTTCGGCCAGCTCGCATCTTTTACCAAAGGCGCTTCTCCCTTACATTTTTTATTGATGGCTGAAGCCTTAGTTGAGCGTGGGTTTGCTTGGTGCATATTCACCGCAACAGATCCCTTATACGCCCTAATGAAGCGCCTTGGTCTTGTCCCTACGCTGATTGCTGAAGCGGATCCACAACGAGTCCCAAGAGCAAAACAACGTTGGGGGAGTTATTACCAACATCAACCACGGATCTTCGCAGGTAATCTGCAAGTGGGATTAAACCACCTAACTAGTCGCGTGGGTATAACAAATATGCAACAGATAGGTCTCTAAATGAACAGCATTTTACAAGCAATTAGCCGCCACGCTAATGATCACCCTGATCAACTTGCTTTTATCGGTCACGATGTTAAAGGTCAAGCAAGTAGCTTAACTTATCGCCAACTAAAACAACAAGTTGATGCCGCAGCCTTAAGTATCGTCTCGCTAAATGTGAATGCCATCGCCTTGAAAGCAGAAAACTGCTTAGACTGGGTGATCGCCGACTTAGCAGCGATGCAGGCTCGGGTGGTAATCATCCCCATTCCGACCTTCTTTGCAGCACAACAAGTCGAACATAGTCTTGAGCAATCAGCTGCTGACTTATTAATTGGCGATTGGCCTGAATACGCTCAACTAGACTTACAAATTGCAGGTTTAGCCGCCTATCGACGACCAGTGACACAAGCGGTGCTTCCCTTAAAACAGACTTGCAAAATTACCTTTACCTCTGGCTCGACCGGGAACCCAAAGGGGGTTTGCCTTAGCGAGCAAAACTTACAACGAGTCAGCGAAGTTTTAGCCGACAAAATTCGAGATCAAAGCGAGCAACATTTAGTGTTACTCCCTTTATCAACCTTACTAGAAAATATTACTGGGGTTTATGTTCCGCTATTACTCGGTGTTACGGCGAAGATCTATCATGGCCAGAGCCTCGGTTTACATGGTTCCAGTCGATTTGAAGCTAACGTTTTTGCCAGCGCCCTAATACGCGAGAAACCCAATAGCTTGGTGCTGACACCCGCATTATTAATGGCGCTTATCCAACTGGTTCAACAGCAAGCTCAGTTGGCAGAATCGTTACGCTTTGTTGCTGTTGGCGGGGCTCGCGTTGCGCCAGAGCTTATCCAGCTCGCTCATCAACTTTCGATCCCAGCCTATGAGGGCTATGGTCTTTCTGAATGCGGCTCAGTGGTATGTATTAACACCGAGAAATCGTATAAACCTGGGAGCTGCGGCCAAGTATTAGAGCATGTAGAAGTCAAGCTAGCCGATGACGGTGAATTGCTGGTAAAAGGTAATATTGCACTTGGTTACTTAGGTATGGCTTTCACCGCCCCTTGGCTCGCAACCGGAGATTTAGCCACCATAGATGATCAGGGATTTGTCACATTACTGGGCCGTAAGAAAAACCAGCTTATTACTAGTTTTGGTCGCAATATTTCTCCAGAGTGGATTGAATCTGAAGCGCAGAGTCATTTTGCTGGTCGCCCATTCATCATAACCGGAGATGCCCAAGCTTTTCTAACTGCGGTCACTGAGAGCCAAGCAAACATCAACCAACGTATACAAGTACTCAACCAAAAGCTCCCCGATTACGCGCAAATCAAGCGAGTGATAGCGATTCCATCACTTTATTCTCATCAAGAATGGTTCACCGCTAACGGTCGACCCAAACGAATGGTGCTTGAACAATGGGTACAGGAAGTCTTGGATACGCCAAGTGACGCACTCGACCATATTCAAATAACCGAAATCAACTAAGCAAATTTGCAGGAGAGTCCAATGAGTCTTTTTTTTGAAACCTTACAACAACAAACCCGAGCTGCTCAACAACAAATGTTACAAGCGCCAGTGTTCGCTGCTTGTAGTCGCGGGGAAATTAATCGCGAAATGTACCTCGCCTTTCTCACTCAAGCCTATCACCATGTGAAACATACCGTGCCCTTACTCATGGCCTGCGGTGGCCGACTATCAGCGGACTACGAGTGGGTACGAGAAGCAATCGCAGAATATATTACCGAAGAACAAGGTCATCATGAGTGGATCTTGAATGATATCGAAGCTTGTCATGGCAACGCCCAACTAGTTCGAGACAATCAAGCCCAAGGTAAAGTGAGCCCAGCTATCGAGCTGATGGTTGCCTACCTGTATCACCAGATTGATCGTCATAATCCTTTGGCTTTATTTGGCATGGTTTGGGTATTGGAAGGCACTAGCGTGGGAGTTGGCGCTCAGATAGCAAAGCTAGTGAAGAGCACGCTTGACCTTCCCGATGAAGCTCTTAGTTACTTGCTTTCGCATAGTGAGTTAGACCAACAGCACATTTTATTTTTTGAAGAGTTAATGAATCAAATCACAGATCAGGATGATCAAAAGGTCATTATTGATTCGGCCAATATGGTGTTTTCACTCTACGGGCAGATGTTAAGAGAGCTCAATATTAGTGCTGCCGAGCAGGCAGCATAAGGATAAGAAATGCTTATTCAAGACAAAACAGTGTTACTAACAGGCGCATCTGGCGGGATTGGAAAAGCCATCGCAAAGCAACTTAGTGAGCAAGGTGCACGGTTATTGTTAGTGGCAAGAAATCAGCAAAAGCTAGAAGTGCTGCGCCAATCCCTTAGCGCCCCTGAACGACACCAGAGTTTAAGTATTGACTTACTGTCCTCTCACGACATCAAACGGCTCAAATCTGTGGCGCTTGACTACCAACAACAGGGGCAAACGATTAGTGTTGTGATCAACAATGCTGGTAGCAATCAATTTCGCTTTCTCAGGCAACGAAGCACTGAGTCACTACAACAAGAAATGCAGCTAAATTTAATGGCCCCAATCATACTAAGTCAGGCAGCTTTGGATTGGATTAGCCGCCCAGGGATCATTCTTAACATTGGTTCCACTTTTGGCTCGATCGGCTATCCAGGCTACGCAAGCTATTGCGCCGCAAAAGCGGGCGTACATCGTTTTAGTGAAGCCATGGATAGAGAGCTGGATGGTACCGGAATCAGAATGCTTTACCTTGCGCCGCGCGCCACCGACACCGAACTCAATAGCGATGCAGTTTGTCAACTCAACCAACAATTAGGCAACCATAGCGACTTACCGCAAATTGTTGCACAGCATGTGCTGAATATACTCCAGCATGAACACCGTGCGAAATGGATCGGTTGGCCAGAAAAGCTATTTGCTCGAGTGAATCAAATATTCCCGTCGCTGGTCGCAAACTCGATTCGTAAACAACAGGCGACAATCCACCAATTCATTAATCACAACAGCCAATAAACAAGGAACATACAATGAAAACGACTCTTACCTTAAGCGGCTTACTTGTGAGTAGCCTTTTCGCTAGCAGCGCTTCATTCGCTGCAAACGACAACTTACCACAGATCCAAAGTGACTGGGCGCATTGCCAATACCAAGTTGAACCAAACAAAGCACAAGTACAATGTTTTGAACAACTCATCGAGCTCAACTATCAAGCCGTAAATAACGATCCCAAGGATTTGGAGTTACAAGTTTGGTTAGCAATTAACAAAGCCTCACTAGCTGGCGCCAAAGGCGGTTTATCCGCATTACGTTTAGCCAAAGAAGCGAAGCAACTCTTAGAGCAAGTAATTGATAAAAACCCAAAAACTTTAGATGGCTCTGCCTATACCAGCTTAGGTTCGCTATACTACAAAGTGCCAGGATGGCCAATCGGTTTTGGCGACGATGACAAGGCAGAAGCGATGCTTAAACAAGCACTAGCCCTTAATCCCGATGGGATTGACCCAAACTATTTTTATGGTGACTTTTTGGCTGAAGATGGCCGTAAGCAACAGGCCATTGAATATTTAACCCGCGCCCAGCAAGCCGCAGCTCGGCCAGATCGACCGCTGGCAGACAAAGGTCGGCAACAACAAATCGCCTTACGTTTGGAGAGCTTAAAATAACCTATGCGTTTGTTACTAGTAGAAGATGATGTATTACTCGGCCAATCAATGACTGCATCACTGACGCGCCACGGTTATACTGTAGATTGGCTTGAGCGTGGCATGGGGGTCGCAGCAACACTCAAAGCCGAACAATTTATTGCCGTTATTTTAGATCTGACACTCCCCGACATTGACGGTTTAGAAGTACTGCATGAAATTCGCAGAACTGGTTTTGACTTACCGGTGATGATCTTAACGGCCCGCGATGATATTAACGACCGCGTTAAAGGGCTGGATGCTGGTGCCGACGAGTACCTCGGCAAACCCTTCGCCCTCGAAGAGTTATTAGCCCGTTTGCGGGTGTTGATCCGCCGTCAATCCGGTAGCGCAAATGAAACAATCCAATTAGGAGAACTATCACTTTCTCTCATTGAACAAACCATTAACTTTCAGCAAAATCCTCTAAAACTCACCCGCAACGAATACAAAATATTAGCAAGTTTAATCACTAATGCAGGCCGAGTTCTGAGTAAAGAGAAACTACAACAGTCACTGCATGGCTGGGATGAAGGAACCAGTGACAACGCCATTGAAGTACATATTCATAATCTGCGTAAAAAAGTACCAAACAAAGTGATCAAGAACATTCGAGGTGTGGGTTATATCATTGAAAAATAAAACATTCTCAATAAAGCGCCGATTAACAATATCGATCATTGTAGTTGCAAGTTTATTACTGGTGGTCTCACTGTATTTTAGTCTTTTATCTGCTCGCGATGAAATTGAAGAAGTCTATGACGCCCGGCTCGGCCAATCGGCAAAATTGCTGCTCATGGTAAGTCCTGTTGCGACCGACCGCTTAACGTTTACTCAGCAACAGCAACAATTTGATTTATGGATGAATCGTATTCAAAAATTGACCGAAGATGATGACAGCCCTGCGACTGCTTACGGCCATCCTTATGAGCAAAACATCTTATTCCAATTCTATCAAGATGAGCACCTACTATGGAGTTCAAACAAGCGGCTTGGACCACTGCCACTGCTAAAACACGCTTCTGGCTATGGTGACATTTCAATGAAAAATGAGCAGTGGCGATATTTTAAACTAGCAATGGCGAATACTTCTGAGCACCAGCAATATATAGTGGTGGCAGAAAAACAAAGTATCCGCCAAGAAGTGATCGATAAAATTGCCTTTACCGCAACCTTACCGCAATTGATCCTGGTCCCCTGCCTGATCATGCTATTGGTACTTCTAATCGACAAAAACTTCAAACCGATTGCCGAATTGGGTACCGCCATTGCTCAACGTAGTGCACACAAATTAGATCGGATCTATGTGACCAATCAAACTCGAGAGCTGTCCCCCTTAGTGGATGCTTTAAACCAGCTTCTAGTGCAGCTGGAACAAGCTTGGCAACGGGAAAAACGCTTTACTCGTATGGCAGCTCATGAACTAAAAACCCCATTAACCATCTTACGACTCAATGCTGAAAACGCTATTCTTAGTGAAAATCCACAGCAACTAAGGCAAGATTTAGATAACATTCTTAAAGGCATTGATCGTACCGATCGTTTGTTACATCAACTACTCACACTTGCCAAAGTGGAAAGTATCACAGATTTAATCAGCCAAAATTTTGATCTTGCCAAAGTTCTACAGCAAGCTTTAGCAGATTTAGCCCCCATTGCACTGCGCCAACATCAAGAACTCAGTTTTGAAGGCGATAGCTGTTACATTGATGGTGATGAAATACTATTAAGTATTTTATTTAGGAATCTAATTGATAATGCAATCCGATACTCAGGAAGCCACAGTGAAATTGACGTCAAACTGAAGGCGCAAGCCAATGACATCGAAGTCACGATCAGTGATAGTGGTACGGACATCAGCCAAGACACCAGAGAGAAACTATTTGATAACTTCTATCGGGCAAATACCGAAAAAGGCGATGGTGCGGGTTTAGGGATGTCGATTAGCCGAGATATTGCAGAGCTACATCACGCGACGGTACGCTTATTACCGCGCACTCAACAGCATAATACCTTTCAGGTTCGTTTTAATCAAAGAAGCTAAGTATTTACGCCTAAGTTGACGCTGTTAATGCTCGTCCTCAACAAGCTGCTCGCAGCCTTTAGCTGCGGGCGACATTCGCTAGGCGATTAGCTGTTGGCTCTTGAGTCATAAAGCGCCACCATTACAGCACATCATAGAAATTTAGAGTAGATCTTTACCTAAGGAAATAACCACTCGGCGATTTCGTTCGCGACCTAAGGTATTATCATTACTTGCGACATGGCGCCGCTCACCATGACCCGCCACCTCGATCACGCTGTCGTCTAAACCACTCGATTTAAAAAAATCTTTGATTCGCTTGGCGCGTTTATCCGACAATTCTTGATTTGTCCATTTACCACCATAACTATCGGTGTAAGCATCAACCAATACAACATCAATGTCTGGGTCATTCTTGACATAGTCACCAATCAATCTTAAACGTTGTTTAGAACGCGGAGTCAACTCGTTACTATTGGATTGATAAGTCAAAACCGTGAAGGCGATATCATCGAATGAGTAAGGTAACAATCGCCCCACACACTTCAAAAAATCGTTATATTGTTGCTTAAAGTTAACCGATGAGATCCCCACCGATGTTGTCGCATTATTAGCATACCAATCGTCAAAATAAAAAGTGGGGATATTACCGTCTTCTAATTCGCTCAGCATTTGCCAAGCTGGCTGGGCATGCACGTAACCGTCAAATTGCTGGTAAAAAGACAATTCACTAATTTTTTTAGAACTTGCCCCAGGTTTCCACATCGGCGGCACACTGCGTAATGAAACCTGATGCGTCTGCGGCGAAATTTTGTACATGTCTAAGTAGAAGTCTAAATTAACATTCTTCGAGGCGCGACTAACAAAACTAGCGATCCCAAACGATGGAATAAAATGGTCCATACGACATTCAATAGGAGATTGGCTGGACATGACCCAGGTTGAATCGTCCATTGATGCTGAATAGCTGCGTACACTAGCGTGAGTGACCGTCGTCCCAAGCGCCAAAGTTAACAATAAATAAGGTTTCATAGTCGCAAATCCTCTGTTCTCCTTAAAATATCGGCCAAAGGCCAATTATCTTTAAAGCAAATTCGCGATTCTTTGCTGCTTTTGTAATAATGCGCGCCTCAGTAAATACTATGCCAGATTATGACCATTACAGAACACAGCTCTCAGCTTATGTCGAACCGCTTTCGAGGGTATTACCCGGTTGTTATCGACATTGAAACGGCAGGCTTTAATGCCAACACCGATGCATTATTGGAAATAGCGGCTTGCTTACTCAGCTTCGATGCAAATGGCGAGTTATATGTACTCGACAGCGTGCAATTTAACGTTGATCCCTTTGTGGGAGCAAACTTAGAAAAAGCTGCTTTAGAGTTTACCGGTATCGATCCCACAAACCCGCTCCGTGCTGCGGTGAGTGAAGAGTTCGCACTAAAAGAAATGTTTAAGCCAATTCGTAAGGCCTTGAAAGCCCACGGCTGTAGCCGTGCTGTCATGGTGGCTCACAATGCCGCTTTTGATATGAGTTTCTTTAACGCTGCGGTTGAGCGATGTCGGATCAAACGTAACCCTTTTCACCCTTTCGTGAGTTTTGATACCACAAGTTTGAGCGCTTTAGCGCTCGGCCAAACCGTGTTAGCGAAGGCCTGTCGGGAAGCTGATATTGAATTTAGTAATCAAGAAGCTCATTCGGCACTTTACGATGCGCAAAAAACCGCAGAACTATTTTGCAAAATAGTAAATAAATGGCAGACCTTAGGTGGTTGGCCGCTTCCTATTCCACAAGATACCCCTGAAGAACCATAGGATCTCATTCATGTTTAACCCCGTTGTTGTTTCCGTTTGTTTAATGCTAATACTTAGTCTCATGCGGGTAAATGTAGTATTAGCGCTCACCATTAGCGCGTTAGTCGGAGGCCTCGTTTCAGGACTGCCCCTGGCGGAAACAATTTCTAGCTTCGAACAAGGTTTAGGCAATGGTGCTCAAATTGCTCTCAGTTACGCCCTACTTGGCGCTTTTGCTGTGGCAATATCTCGCAGTGGACTGACTGATTTTATTGCCGAAAAGATTATCAGCCGCGTAGACAAACACCGAGAAAGCCGCTTAAGCTTAGTGAAATGGTTGATGTTAAGCGCCATCATTCTCATGGCCATCGCTTCGCAAAATCTGGTGCCAGTGCACATTGCCTTTATCCCCATTTTAATTCCACCGCTGATTGGTGCTTTAAATCAGCTAAAAATCGATCGCCGTTTAATCGCTTGCTGTTTAACTTTTGGCTTAGTTACAACCTATATGTGGTTGCCAGTTGGGTTTGGTGGCATCTTCCTAAATCAACTTTTATTTACCAATCTACAAAACAATGGTTTAAGTATCGATAAAGCACAACTTCCCTTGGCTATGACCATCCCGGCTCTTGGGATGGTTGTCGGCTTGCTGAGTGCGATTTTTATTTCTTATCGTAAACCACGCGAATATCGTAGTGATATGCTTAAGGCTTCGGCGAGTTCCGCGCCTGCAATGCCGACTCAAAAGCTGTTGATTAACATTATTGCTATATTCGCAGCTCTGGCGATTCAGCTTTATAGTAACTCGATCATTATCGGCGCTTTAGCTGGCTTTCTATTATTAACGACAGCATCAGGGATCCGCCCTCAAAACAGCCAAGATTTATTCATTGAAGGCGTAAAACTAATGGCTTTGATTGGCTTTATTATGATTGCCGCAGCTGGCTTTGCCGCCGTAATGAAAGAAACCGGTGGCGTACCCGACTTGGTATCGAGCGCCGCAGATATGTTAGGTAGCAATAAAATGTTAGCCGCAGCAGTATTACTGATTGTGGGTCTGTTAATCACCATGGGGATCGGCTCATCGTTTTCAACGATCCCGATTATCGCCGCTATATATGTCCCCTTAGCTATTTCTTTAGGATTTTCGGAACTGGCAACCGTTGCTTTAGTGGGAACAGCGGCGGCACTGGGTGATGCAGGTTCACCGGCATCCGATTCAACTTTAGGTCCAACGGCGGGATTAAATAGTGACGGCCAGCATGATCATATTTGGGATACGGTTGTACCAACATTTATCCACTTCAACCTACCATTATTGGTATTTGGCTGGATAGCAGTTATTGTTTTATAAAAAGTGATAACAATCTGATTTACTGGTGATTTAACGACTCGCGTCTGACGACTAATATTTTATGGGAACACCAACTTGACCAACTTTGAAATACCGCTCGATAAACTACAGCCTACATTTAATTTGGCTAATGTGACTCCCAATAGTCATCACCAATGGGCAAACTTAATGCCCTTGGCAAAAGCAAGCTTTGATTATTTTTTGTCACAAGCTCCTAGTCTGCCTCTCATGATATGCCAAGCAGCCAGTTACCTACAGCATCAGTCAATACTTCAAGCCCTGTTGCGCTCACCAACTGTAACCAGCGCGCCCCCATCAAACTATGTCATGTTGTACCGGCCAAAAACGCCCTATCAGCCCAGTTATTTTCAGCTTAAAGCAGGGTCTCTACCGTTATTTAAGCAACTCATGCAACAACTAAACGAACTCATCAGAGCTGAGCCAACATCGAGTATAAGCGTACAAGCTGAAGCCAATGAGTCGCTATTTATACAGTTACACAGCTGCCAGCAACAACTCGGCTTAGTTGATGCTGTTCAAGACTTGTATCATGCTTTAATTGAACAACAGCCGGCGAATGATATTTCAGCTTATTACAAAGTTTGGCAAAGCCAACATCAGCCAATACTGTGTCCAGAATTTTCAAGAGCTGCTCTGTTCGGCTCAATTCGCAGTGGTAGCTCTGCTGCCGATTTAACAGGCATCGACTTAGGTTTGTTCCAACAATCCCCGCACGGTGTATTTGTGCTCAATAGTGATGATGTAATAGCAGATCCCGGATTGTGGTTTGAATTAAAGGCGTGCTTAAAATCATCCCGTTTGGATTGGTCTCGAGCGAAGAGTCACAAAGCGACAATGATACCAGAAGCCTCAGACTTCAAACCGAAGCTCGTATTACTCGGTGAGCCGATGGCTATCTCTGCTCTGTTAGAACTCGACCCAGAAATATATCAACTCAGCTTGATTGAAACCGAACTACCCAGTGAAGTTGAACTAAACAGTGTCAATATCGAAGCCTATCTAAGTCAGATTAATGCTACGCTGAGCGATACGAAACTAGCACCACTCGATGCTAAACTTTATACTTCGGTACTTAGTTATGCCTCACGCTTGTGTGAACATAACGACTTGCTCAGCCTCGATATTCTCCACATCATCAAGCCACTTCGTTTAGTGGCCCATTTACAGCTGAACCATAATGCCGAGGGCTTCGCCAGCGCATTAAATACACTACATAGAAACATCAATAGCCAGCAACAATTTAGTGATCTAGCATATCGAGATCAACAAACTAAGATTGAGCTTTCTGGTGAAAAAATAGGTCAAATCAATGGCTTATCAGTTATTGACTTTAACGGTCTCGGTTTGTCTTTTGGAGAGCCAATCCGGATCACTGCGACCGCTCACCAAGGCGAAGGTGATTTTACCGATGTTGAACGCAAAGCTGAGCTAGGCGGCAATATTCATGCAAAATCCATGATGATTATTCAAGGTTATCTCAGCGAGTTATTTGCCAAAGAACACCATTTCCCGCTGTCTGGTAACATCGTATTTGAACAATCTTATCATGAGATCGATGGTGATAGTGCCTCAATGGCGGGCGCTTTGGTGATGATGAGCGCATTGGCGAACCTTCCCATTAAACAAAGCTTCGCCGTAACCGGAGCGCTCGACCAAAAAGGTAATATTCTCGCAGTTGGTGGGCTTAACGAAAAAATTGAAGGCTTCTATCGGATAGCTCAACAAAGTAAGATTGCAGGCCCCTTTGCATTGATACTTCCCAAAGCCAACCTTAATCAGTTAAATTTGAATCACGATGTGATACAGGCCTGCACTCAAGGTAAACTTAAGTTGTTTGCTATTGAGCATATTGAACAAGCCGTTCAGTTACTCTTTAATCAACCTGCCGGTGATGTATATGATGCGCAAAGTGTCTATGGACAGATCTATAGAAACATTCATCCTGAAGGCCAAAACAACAGTTTTTTCGCTTACTTACTTAGAAAAATACTCGGCGTATTCAAACTCTAACAAATTTATTAGTCATCGGACTTGTTTAGCGCACACCTGTTCGCTAAAGTAGCGGCAAATTTTTTAAAGGTTTAAATCATGACTCAGGTTTCACAAAAAGATCTAGGTAAAACTAGCTATGAACGCCAAGAATTACTCGACTGTAGCCAAGGTCTTTTATTTGGTGAAGGAAATAGTAAGCTTCCTGCCCCCAATATGTTAATGATGGATCGCATTCTCAAAATTAGTCATGAAGGTGGTGAATTTGGAAATGGTGAAATTATTGCCGAATTAGATATTGATCCAGATTTATGGTTTTTTGGTTGCCACTTTCCTGGCGACCCAGTGATGCCAGGTTGTCTCGGGCTCGATGCGATGTGGCAGTTAGTTGGGTTTTTCTTAGGTTGGAGTGGCGGTCCAGGAAAAGGACGAGCTCTGGGTGTTGGTGAGGTTAAATTTACTGGACAAGTCTTACCCACAGCAAAGAAAGTGACCTATAAAATCCAAATGAAACGCGTAATCATGCGCAAATTAGTGATGGGTATTGCCAATGGTATTGTAGAGGTCGATGGGCGAGAAATTTATTCCGCAAATGACCTGAAAGTTGGTTTATTTACTGACACATCAAGCTTCTAAGTAAATCATCTCCTATAAAAAAGCCCTGTTAACCAACAGGGCTTTTTTTATTCATTAATGATTGTCTAATCCTGAAACGCGTTCTTCAAGCGCCTCGCGCCATCCTCCGTACCAATGCCCTCTCGCGTCAACTCCTCCGTACGGACAGGTCTCCTTAGAACGACCAGATAACCCTGCTTGATAACCTTTGGCATGCGCTCTTTCTAAACGATCGCGTTTTTGTCTTTTCATAGACTATTCCTCATCAAGATCAGAAAATAAACCAGCGGTCCGTTTAGGACCACCGTTCTACTATCGCCTATCGTTTTACAAAGATCAAAAACAAATTTTTAAGTATTCGCTAAGCATTTGATCTTTTTGTTACAACCAACAAAAAGATTAACGTTTTTTGAAGCGTCTCACATAAATTAAGGGTAATAACAATAAACCAAACCAAGAAACGCCTGCACCTTGGCGCTCATAAGACGCTTCTTCAAGCATTGGGCAACGAGCAATATCATTGATATCAGTGACTACAGGGTTACGCTCTAAACGCAGTAACACGGGTCTCGGATTAACACCATGAATAAGGTCATCCGGTGTTTCGTAGTGATACCCACTCGCGTAAACAGTGCCGTCATCGAGGATTTGAGAAGCATACTCAATCCGATATAGTGGCATCCGTGGTTGTCCGTCTTGTTCATAACAAGTTAAGGAATTGAGGCTCCAGTTATAGGTACTTTCACCATTCTTATAACGATCAAAATCTAGCAAAATTGCACTCTGCCAACGAGTCGTACCACTATAAGAAGGCTGTTCTTCACCATCCGCATCAACCCAACCGACAATCAAATTATCATTATTAATATCACTAAATTCGCTATTAGCGCCATTAAATGGCAAGTCACGCAGTGGCCAAACCACTTGTTGATAAGAACTAGAAGCTTGATCATTATCATAAACAAAAGCTTCTACTGGGCGATTACGTGATTTCACTTGCGTATAACGCAAGTTGCCAACCATCAATTCCGCATCATTAACGGCATTTGCCCAAGTATGTGAGACCGAGTCTTCAAAGTCTGCACTATCACCACCGATGTTAATGTTAGGAATTTGATTTAGTGAATAACTTCCATCGTCATTTGCGCTATAAAATACCGCTCGTCCGCGAGAACCTACGGTTGAATCATAAACATCGTCAGAAGAGATCCCAACAAATATATCCGCATGACTGTTGTAGTCCTTGATGAAATTATAATTGGGTGCATCGCCATATTGAGAACGAACGTAACCTTCAACCAAGGGCACGCCTTCCACCGCATCGCCATCGTCGGCGTTAGTAATATCCCACACCCAAGCCTGCGTATTAAAACCAGAACAGCGATAATAATAATCCTGGTCACCAGTTTGACATTCGCCAAAACTATCGCTATTCGAGTAACTAACACTACTCAAACCAATCACAAGCGTCTTACCGTCTTTCTGAATGACTTGTAAACCCGACGAAACACCACCTTTGTCGCTACTCAATTGTCCATCACTACTAAATGGTGTTGGTAATAAAGTAATTTTGGCATCGTCACTAAGGCGCAGCGCAAACCCGCGTTGAATAAACTCTCGAGTATAGACCGCGCTAGAGCCATTACTAAAAGGTGCGGAATCGTAACCGACAGCCCAACCAAGCGAACTATTAATTCGATTCACTCGAGTATCTGTCGTATAAGTTTGCTGACTACTATCGTCAAAAATGAACAACTTATCGTTAACGGTGTCCCAGGTCGGGATCTCACTGTTAGTTCCGTTAAGGTGAGTCCCTGTCACATTGCGCTGCGCAATGAATGCTAATACATTAGACTTATATAAGACCGAGGCTTGATTAAATAAGCGATGTCGATAGGTACCATAAAAACTATTGTCACCTTCAAAAAACAGATCACATACTTCTACAGCATATTGACAGCCGTAGTCAAAACTAGTGCGGTCGGAGAAATCATAAAAACGAAATGGGCTACGAAAAGTTAAGGCATTGCCCGCAACATACTCCCCATCCTCACTAACAGCGGTGACATTAAAACTGCTATTCGCTTCTGCTAAGCCATTCGCCATTTCAATAGGAATTTCTTCAACCAAATAGTACGCCTCAACTTGCGCGGCATGGACCATACCAGCAGAAAGTAATAAGGGCGCAAATACCAGCGATAACGAACGATTAATAATAGACTTCTTCATGAATTTTTTAATTCTTCCAATTCTTCCCAACGTGAATAAAGCACTTCTAATTCTGTTTCAGCTTCATTCAGTTGGCTTAGGGTGGTCTGAACCAAACTTTGTTCTAAACTATAAAACTCTGGCTCATTTACTTGTTTTTGTAGCTTTTCGAGTAAGTTTTCGGCAGCTTCTAACTTTTGAGGCAATTGGTCAAGCTCAAGTTGTAATTTATAAGATAACTTTTTAGTGGGCTTAACACTACGGCTACCCACTTCTGTTTTCTGTACCGAGTTGCTGCGTTGCCCTTGCTGCTGTTGCTCGATATAAGTCTGTACTTCCGAATAGCCGCCGACATAAGTATCGACTTGCCCTTCACCGGGAAAATACCAAACATGACTGGCAGTATTATCGATGAAACTTCGATCGTGACTAACCAACAGTACAGTCCCCGGATATTGGCTCACTAATTCTTCCAATAACTCCAGCGTTTCGACATCGAGATCATTGGTTGGTTCATCAAGCACCAATAAATTTGCTGGTTTTAAAAATAGCTTGGCGAGCATCAGGCGATTTTTTTCACCACCAGACAATGCCTTGACCGGGGTAAACGCACGTTTTGGGTGAAACAAAAAATCTTGTAAATAGCCCATCACATGGCGCTTCCCACCATTGATCTCGACCTCCTGTTTACCACCGGCCAAATTATCGATAAGTGTTTTCTCGGGATCAAGTTCTTGGCGATATTGGTCAAAGTACGCAACACTGAGTTTTGTGCCTACCTTCACATGACCGCTGCTCGGCTGCAACTGGCCGAGTAATATCTTAATCAATGTAGATTTACCACAACCATTGGCACCCACAAGGGCAATTTTGTCACCGCGCATCACCAATAAATCAACCGGAGAGATAATTGGCTGTTGATTAGGGTAACTAAAACTAATGTTCTCGGCTTCAAAGACTATTTTCCCTGAACGCAAACCATCATCGATTTGCATCTTGCTGGTACCCAAACGGTTAACCCGCTCTCCACGCTCGTTACGCATTGCCTTAAGTGCACGAACGCGCCCCTCGTTACGGGTTCTACGGGCCTTAATACCTTGACGGATCCAACTCTCTTCCTCGGCGAGGCGTTTATCGAATAAGGCATTTTTCTCTTCTTCAACCCGCAACCATTCGATTTTACCTTCGAGATAGGCATCATAGTTACCGGGCCAAGAAGTGAGAACGCCACGGTCAATATCTACAATCCGCGTGGCAATTTTTCGAATAAATGCTCTGTCGTGACTAATAAAGACAATGGTGCCTTTAAAGTTAATCAAAAAATCTTCTAACCACTTAATCGTCGTGATGTCTAAGTGGTTCGTGGGTTCGTCTAGCAACAAGATATCCGGCTCACCGGCCAAGGCTTTAGCCAATGCAACTTTACGTAGCCAACCCCCAGATAAACCCTGTAAAGGCTTATCACCATCCAATTTCATGGTTGTAAGTACTTTTTGGATTTCACTATCAAATTGCCAGCCATCAACGACATCAATATGATGCTGAACATCTTGCAAACGTTTTAGTAATTTTTCATCACTACCATCCCCAATATGGTTAGCTAGGTGATGAAACTCACTGAGCAACTTACCGATATGTGGCTTACCTTCAGCAACATAATCAAAAATACGTTGATCACTGGCTTGCGGCGGATCTTGTTGTAATCGAGTAATCACAACATCATTCACCAACTGCCGTTGCCCAGAATCGAGTAATACGGCACCTTCAATTACTTGTAATAAAGAGCTTTTACCTGCGCCATTACGGCCGACCAAACATACTCTTTCTGACTTATTAATTTGTAAATTGGCTTTGTTTAGCAGAGGTGTATCACCATAAGCCAAAACTGCATCTTGTAAGTTAATTAACACGTACAACTCTCTATAAATTGCTCTAACTGACTCGCATCAAAAGGCCAGCTTAACTGTTGCTGGCTAGGCGCATGACACAGCACCGGAATACTATAGCGAAACTGCTCAGTCAAAGCTTCATCATCAATAATATCTTGTTCACTCAGTTCGCTGATATTAGGACTGGCTAATATCAATGCTTTGGCATCTTCACACAAATGACAACCATCGGTACTGTATAACACCCAAGTCATAGCGCTATTCCTTGTGGATCATCCAACAATTGTGGATATGTTTATTGCGTTCGAAATCTGCAGACAAAGACTTCGAGGAGATATTTTCCAGGCTCAAACCATGTTTAACTAAAGCCTCTTGGTCAAGCTTAAAGTGACGTTTATTATTGGAGAATATTAAATCACCCCCCTTATTAAGCAAGCGCGCCACCGACACAATCAAATCAACGTGATCTTTTTGAATATCAAATACTTCATCCATTTTCTTTGAGTTAGAAAATGTGGGCGGATCAAGAAAAATCAGATCCCAGCGCTGAGATATTTGAGTTTTTAACCAGGCCATACAATCAGCACGAATAAACTCGTGTTTATTGATTGGCAATTGGTTTAAACGGAAATTATCTTTGGCCCAGTTCAGATATGTATTCGACATATCAACTGTGGTGACCTTTTTAGCCCCCCCTAAAGCCGCATGCACACTTGCCGAGCCCGTATATGCGAACAGATTAAGCACGCTCTTCGCTTGACTGTGTTGCTGAATATAATGCCGCATATTTCGATGGTCCAAAAAGAGTCCGGTATCGAGATAATCGGTTAAGTTAACGTAGAACTTAGCTCCATACTCTTGTACCACAACCCGCTCTTTTTCATCGCTATGACGTTGGTATTGTTGTTTCCCTTTTTGCTGAGCACGTTGTTTAATCACCAGCTTATCGTTGTCCACTAAACCGCTTTGCAAAAGTCCGGTAAGCAAATCCAGTAAGCGTCTGCGAGCCTTGTTAGGATCAATGGTTTTTGGAGCTCGATACTCTTGGACAATCATATAATCGTCGTAACGATCAACTGCAACATTATACTCGGGTAAGTCTGCATCATATAAGCGATAACAGCTGATCTGCTCGCGTTTAATCCACTTTTGTAACTTTTTTTGATTCTTGGTTAAACGATTGACAAAATCAGCCGCATATTGGCGATTTTCCGCTTGACCACTTTCGGCAATTTGATAAATCTTTAATACACAAGCCAACGAACCATTGAAAAACTTATAGGTTTTATCGGCACGTAAGCGCAAGTAATCAAGTAATTCGGGCGCACCGGTAAATAGCGATAAACGCCAACCACCGTAGTTTTGTCGAACGCTGGCACCAAAAGAAAGAAACAAGCCAATCAATTTGGTTAACTCACCTAATCGCTCCCCATAGGGGGGGTTTGACAAAATTAGCCCTGGTTCACTCGGCGCTACAGGCAAATTGGCAGCATCATGTACATGTACTGAAATCAACTTATCTAAACCTGCACGCTCGATATTGGCTTTGGCTATCGCCACCATTCGTTTATCAATATCGTAGCCAATCAATCTTTGTTTACAATTAGCCAAGCCAAGTTCAGCTCTGGCTTGCGCATCGGTTTTAATATCCCGCCAAGCAGACGCTGCAAAATTACTTAAACGTTCGAAGCCAAACTGGCGCTGTAGACCCGGCGCGATATCGGCAGCCTGCATCGCCGCTTCAATCAGTAAGGTTGCCGAGCCACACATCGGATCGATGAGGTATTTTTCTGTCCAAGCACTTCTTGTGACCAAGGCTGCTGCAAGGTTTTCGCGTACCGGAGCCTCACCCTGTTCGGTTCGATATCCGCGTCTATGTAAGCCACTACCTGATAGATCTAAAGAAATAGCCAAATGTTTACCTGCGATCCGCACCACGATCCGCGCATCTTCATCTATCTTGGCAACATTAGGCCGAGTACCGCAGTTCTCTTTATATTGGTCGACAATAGCGTCTTTCACTTTCAATGCGCCAAACTGACTATTGTCTATGAAATGATTGGTGCCACTACAATGCACGGAGAAGGTTTGATCGACACTAAAGTACTTATCCCAAGGCACTTGATAGGCACTATCGTATAAGTCATCTACTTTGTCCGCTTGGGTTTCCACCAAACGTAACAGGATCCGCGAAGCAAAACGTGTCCATAAACATATTTTATAAGCGGTAGGCCAATCACAGGTAAAACTCACACCCGCGACGGTTTGTTTGCAGTTGTCGGCCCCTAAGGCCACTAACTCATCTAAACATAAGCTTTCTAAACCTTTAGCGGTCGAAGCGAAAAAATCTGCCATTTTGATACTCAATTAAATTAACCCAAGGATTATACCTGTTTTAACGAGGATCAGTAGTAAAAGGGGCTTTCGGACAAATATTCGGCAGTTGGTTAAGAACAGGAAATTATCTCTTGTAATCTAAGCGAGCTCTGCGTAATATCCGCACCTCGTTACGGACGCGGGATGGAGCAGTCTGGTAGCTCGTCGGGCTCATAACCCGAAGGTCGTTGGTTCAAATCCGGCTCCCGCAACCAATTTCTACTTCGGTAGCGATTGACTAGTTTGAATAGCTAGGCCAAATAATTATTCACTATCACTTAACTTTTATAGTTAAGACCGAACGCGGGATGGAGCAGTCTGGTAGCTCGTCGGGCTCATAACCCGAAGGTCGTTGGTTCAAATCCGGCTCCCGCAACCAATTTCTACTTCGGTAGCGATTGACTAGTTTGAATAGCTAGGCCAATTAATTATTCATTATCACTTAGCTTTTATAGTTAAGACCGGACGCGGGATGGAGCAGTCTGGTAGCTCGTCGGGCTCATAACCCGAAGGTCGTTGGTTCAAATCCGGCTCCCGCAACCAATCTCTACTTCGGTAGCGATTAACTAGTTTGAATAGCTAGGCCAAATAATTATTCACTATCACTTAGCTTTTATAGTTAAGACCGGACGCGGGATGGAGCAGTCTGGTAGCTCGTCGGGCTCATAACCCGAAGGTCGTTGGTTCAAATCCGGCTCCCGCAACCAATCTCTACTTCGGTAGCGATTGACTAGTTTGAATAGCTAGGCCAAATAATTATTCACTATCACTTAACTTTTATAGTTAAGACCGGACGCGGGATGGAGCAGTCTGGTAGCTCGTCGGGCTCATAACCCGAAGGTCGTTGGTTCAAATCCGGCTCCCGCAACCAATCTCTACTTCGGTAGCGATTAACTAGTTTGAATAGCTAGGCCAATTAATTATTCACTATCACTTAGCTTTTATAGTTAAGACCGGACGCGGGATGGAGCAGTCTGGTAGCTCGTCGGGCTCATAACCCGAAGGTCGTTGGTTCAAATCCGGCTCCCGCAACCAATTTTTGTCCAATCAAATCCCTTTTTATTTTGACTCGTTTGCTTTCCCTAATATGAATCCGGAAAACTCTTAGCACAAATCAACAGCTTCAATGCTGCCTGGCCACACAGCAAAACTAGTTAAAGACTTCGAACGCCCTCCTTCTATTTAATATTTTCTAATACTAATCTGACTCATTATATGATCAACTTATTGCGCAGAATAAATCTGCCGATAACTAGGCATGGAGCGCAGTCACTGGTGGCTCTCATGACAAGATACATGACGCAGTTAGCGGTGATTCAGACAAGCAAGAATCAAGCGATAATGAGTTCGATTGCTATAATTTAATGCGCAAACTCCCCTTGCCTGGTTAATCGATGCGGTGCATTCCCATGATAATGTTGTTCGCAGTTCTCAAGAGAAGGACTGAACCGTCTGGCAAGCTTAGCTTGACTTAACCATCACCGTGAGACGGGAACTACAGACCAATTGCTGCTGTTGAGTAATATTGATCTGCCAAACTTGAATCGATTTGCCTAACTGGATTGGCTGAGCTTTCGCTGTGACCTCGCCATTCCTAACCGCTTTAATATGATTCGCATTAATTTCCAAGCCGAGTACCATTGCGCCGTCCCCCGCAACACAATAGGCCGCACAACTTGCAATACTTTCAGCAAGAACCACGCTAGCCCCACCATGTAACAAGCCCATAGGTTGCTTTACTTTGGCTGTCACAGGCATCGTTGCTACCAAATAATCGTCACCAATCTCGATAAACTCAATACCTAAATAAGCGAGCATATTGCCCTCGCCCATGGCATTCAGCTTTTCCAGAGACATCGGTAACTGCCATATACTCAAACTAAAATCTCCAATAATATCTGCAGCGGATGTTTTGGTTTGTGACCTTCGATGCGTTTCACCTGGCTACGACAAGAATAGCCAGTCACCATAATACGTTCTACCGGTAAAGTTGCCATTTTATGTTTCCAGCTTAAATCATAAATCGCTTTAGAAGTTGCCAACTGCTTGGCATCATGACCATAGGTACCAGCCATTCCACAACAACCAACAGCAACATCTTGCAGCTGAGCATCGAAGTATTGAAATACCTGTTGCCACTGAGCAAAAGCATCTGCTTTTAATGCTTTTTCGGTACAGTGACCAAATAAGTACCACGGCTCATGATCACTCACGCCAAAGCTCAAATCTTGAGAAACTTGAACCTGCTGCAGCCATTCTTGAACAACTTGAACCTCAAAGTTGCCGCGTTTATCTCCCAAAGCATGCAAATATTCGTCGCGATAACACAATACCAAGGCAGGCTCTACGCCCACCATTGGTATATTTAATTCACTCACCTGATTCAAAAAGTCAGCTGAAGTTTGCGCAGATTTTTCAAATTTACTTAAAAAGCCTTTAATATGCTGAGGTTTACCATTGGGCTTAAATGGTAACAATACCGGATTAAACCCTAATTTCTGGGCTAACTTTATAAAATCTTCCACCAATTCCGCTTCATAAAAACTGGTAAAGGGATCTTGTACAATGAGTACTGTACGTTGCTTTTGTTGCTCGCTTAAATTTTGCAATATTTTATAGTCATACTGACTAACTAAGGATTCGGGGATCCGTTGTTTTAAGGTTGGAAAACTAAGCTTGGGAATATCAACCATACCAATGGTTTTGGTCACCAAGGCGTCAACCCACTGCGGTGCCATCAACTGATTAAAGAGTCTTGGCGCTTTTGCCATCAGTGGAGCATAGCTTTCAACATAAGCAACAAAATAATCTTTAATAGGTCGTAGATAACGGCCATGATAAATATTTAGGAAGCGCGAACGAAAAGTCGGCACATCAACCTTAATTGGACAGCCCGTAGTACAGGCTTTACAAGCCAAACAGCTTTGCATCGCATCATATACTTCATGGCTATAGTCATACTCACCTTTACTCTTGGCGATGCTATTTCGAATTTTTAACAACAAATTATCCGGAGCAACAAAGCGAGTTTTGAGTTTTTGCTCTTGCTCTAATGGATCTATTTTTAAGTTCGCTAATTGCCGTAACCATTCGCGCATCAAACCCGCACGACCTTTGGGAGAGTAGCGTCGGTCTCCTGTTGCTTTAAAAGATGGGCACATCGGGCTAGCCGTATCATAATTAAAACATAAGCCATTACCATTACAATCCATGGCATTTTTATAGCTATCTCTTACTTCAATGGCGATCTCTCGATCGTATTGACCTCGTTTTGTGCCATCAACTGAGACTAAATGCTCGTCGCTGTGTAAAGGAGTACAGATTTTTCCGGGATTAATTTGGTTATGCGGATCAAAGGCGGCTTTGATTTTACGTAATTCTGCAAATAGCTCATCCCCAAAAAAATCGGGACCATACTCCGACCGAAAGCCTTTCCCGTGCTCTCCCCACATTAAGCCTTTGTATTTAGCGGTTAAGGCAACCACTTGGTCAGAAATTTCGCGCATCAAAATTTCTTGCTGAGGATCGCACATATCCAAAGCAGGGCGAACATGCAATACGCCAGAGTCAACATGGCCAAACATGCCGTATTGTAAACCTTTTGAGTCCAATAACTCGCGGAACTCAGTAATATAGTCAGCGAGGTTCTCTGGTGGGACGCAGGTATCTTCGGTGAAAGCAACAGGCTTTGCAGCACCATCGGTATTCCCCAGTAAACCTACAGCCTTTTTACGCATATTGTAAATCGCGTTGATGCTGGTTAAATCGTCACAGCGTTGAAAACCAATCACTCCAAGTTCGCGAGCGTCAGCTTGAGTTAGTATCGCTTCCAGTGCCGCAATTTTTTGCCCTTGAAGTTCAATATCGTTTTCGGCAAACTCAACAATATTAATACCTTGCAGATCATGCTCTGGTACATCTCGGATCAATTCTTTTACACTCTCCCAAACGACATCTTGGCGAGCAAGATTAAGCACTTTCGAGTCAACCGTTTCGACCGATAATGCTTGAGCAGCAACCAAACTGGGGGCGTGCTGTAGCGCTGAACTAAAGGCATCATACTTAACCGTAATTAGACTTCTGAATTTGGGAATTTCGGTTAAATCAAGTGTAGCTTCAGTAATGAAAGCTAAAGAGCCTTCAGAGCCACATAAGATACGCGTTAAATCGAGGCTATCACTCTGCGCATGGTAGGCATTTTTTAAATCGTAGCCAGTTAGAAAACGGTTTAACTGAGGAAACTTATCTTCTACGAGCTGCCGTTTATCGATACAGGCATGCTTGACCGCATCAAATATAGGACGAAGCGAAGGACGCTGCTGATCAAGCTGATCAACAGCCAATCTGCCGGTTTTTAGTTCCTCACCATTGGCCAACACCGCAATGACCGACAATACATGATCACTGGTTTTGCCATAAACCATCGAACCCTGTCCTGAGGCATCAGTATTGATCATGCCTCCAAGAGTTGCCCGATTACTGGTCGAGAGTTCCGGCGAGAAGAATAAACCATGGGGTTTTAAAATTGCATTAAGTTGGTCTTTTACGATGCCAGTCTGCACTCTCACCCAACGTTGTTCAACATTTAGCTCTAATACCTGGTTCATAAACTTGGACAAATCAACCACAATACCTTCGGTTAAAGATTGACCGTTGGTACCAGTACCACCACCACGCGGTGTTAATTTAATACTTTCAAAAGACGAAGCTGAAGCGATCCGACAAAGCTGCTTGATGTCCGCAGTGCCTTTCGGGTACACCACCGCTTGTGGTAAATACTGATACACCGAGTTATCTGTCGCCACAGACAAACGACTCGCGTAAGAGGTTGCTATCTCACCAGTGAAAGATGATTGTTCAAGTTTTTGTAAATAATCTAAATACAGAGACTCAAGAGAATTCTTAGGGCTTAACTTCGGGATCATAAATCCGTTGTCCCAACACAAGGTATTAAAATTTGACGGGATTATATCACGCCAAAAAGCCCTTCTGCATGCCTTTCGTTGTAACAAATCAATCATCTAAAAATCATTTAAACAACAGCGCTTCCTGTTAAGCAAATGGTTGAATATAAAAATTTAACTCTGTAGAAATCAAACCTGATTATATATCATTCAACTTTCTTGCAAATTTATTAAACCAGCTTCCCAGAAACATACGCCCGGGAAAGCGACTGACGACTCATTTTTTTTACCAACAGAACTGCGCGTTGACCGATGGCAACTTTATCATTTGGAAAAACTATTGCTTTCGGACCGTCCTCAATAACGATATTGTTTACGCCATCACGGGCTAATAAATAGCCACTTGGATACTCACTAAAATTGGCTTGTTCTGGGCTAAAATTAAACCGAAATTCTGAACTGGTTTTTTCAATCACATCGCTCACTTCAAACAGCTGAGCCTGCTCAGCTTGAAAATTCCATATATCCAATGGCTCAGCACTCATTAAACGAATCAGGCTGCATTGTAAGTCAGCCAAGTTTGACAAATCATTTTCCCCAAAAGGCTGGACTTTACCCAATTCCACGGTAAATGCTATTGCGCCATGAACAAAACTACTGTGGAAACTAAATGTTGCCGCTGCTTGATTTGAGAATAATACGCAATTTACACCACAGGCTTGTAACAGCGCTAAGCTACTAAGCTTCCAAGCTTTTTCATGAGTGTAAGGGTAAACTGCAAACTTAGGGTATTTGGATGCGCGTATCGCGGTGTGTAGATCAAGATGATAACGCGTCAGCTTAGGATATAGCTGGTAAAAATCCGCCACCATTTGTTCCAGTTGTTTTGCCCGATTCACTTCATAACATACCGGGTACTGTTGATATTGTCCGGTAAACAAACGATTGAGGTTCACCGATAATTCTCGTTTTGCTTCAATCATGGCTGGCGGATTTCCCAAAATAATTAAAGTCGGTTGAGAAATAAGCCATTGCTCGCTCAATATCTGAGAAGCCAAAACATCTAAACACTCAATCGGCGCGGTTTCATTACCATGGATCCCCGCAGATAAAATCACCACCCGCTGGGCAGTCGTCTTCGGTTCAAATAAAAATAACCCTGCTCCCTTCACTGTAACCTTGGTTTTATTCTGCAAGTAAAAGCTAAAGGTGTCTGTACTTCGTGGTGATGCGAGCGTATAGGCCAATATACCTTGTTTTAATAATGCGGTTTTTGACACTTCTCATCCCTTCATTTCTGTTAAGAACAACACAGTATGCGGTTTTTATAGACATAAAAAAAGGGAGACCAAGTCCCCCTTTTGTATCTCATAAACTGAGCTTAGTTAGGCAAGACTTTTTCAAGATGCCAGATACGATCAACATAATCTTCAATTGAGCGGTCAGAGTTAAATTTACCGACAGACGCTGAGTTGATAATTGCTTTACGTGCCCATTCTTTTTTGTCGCTGTATAGCTTATCAACTGCGATATTTGCTTCAGAGTAAGACGCAAAATCAGCCAAGCATAGGTAAGGGTCACCACCTTCTAACAGGCTGTGCTTAATCGCTGACAACTCACCTGGTGCGCCAGGCGTAAAGAAGTCAGTTTCTAACCAATCAAGAACCGCTTTCAATTCTGGGTTACCGTAATAGTAATCCCATGGATTGTAGCCAGCTGCTTTAAGTGCCTTCACCTCGTCACAATTTAAACCGAAGATGAAGATGTTGTCTTCGCCCACTTCTTCAGCAATTTCAACGTTCGCACCATCAAGAGTACCTAAAGTTAATGCACCGTTCAGCGCAAATTTCATGTTACCAGTGCCGGAAGCTTCATAGCCGGCAGTAGAAATCTGCTCAGAAACATCTGCAGCTGGGAATAATTTTTCAGCCAGTGTAACCCGGTAATTCGGTAGGAATACGACTTTCAACTTACCTTGAATACGCTCATCGTTATTAACTTTATCAGCGATCTTGTTGATAGCGTAAATGATATCTTTAGCTAGCTTGTAACCCGGTGCCGCTTTCGCACCGAAGATGAACACACGTTTGTTCATTTCATAATTAGGATTTTCCAACAAGCGACGGTATAGGGCCAAAATGTGTAGCACGTTTAGATGCTGACGTTTGTACTCGTGAAGACGCTTGATTTGAATATCGAAAATCGCATTTGGATCGACTTCAACATCACATAGCTCTTGGATTACTTTAGCCAGTTGAACTTTTTTGGTGTGTTTAATATCCATGAATTGCTTCTGGAATTTAGCATCATCCGCAAAAGCGTTGGCTTTACTCAATAAAGTCAGATCACGAGGCCATTGATCGCCAACTAAGTCGGTATACATACTAGCCAACTCTTCATTACAAGCGAGCAACCAGCGACGAGGCGTGACACCGTTTGTGACGTTTTCAAAACGTTCTGGCCATAATTCACTGAATTCGGGGAATAAATCCTGTTTTACCAATTCAGAGTGCATGGCTGCCACACCGTTGGTTTTGAAACAAGTGACAACACATAAGTAAGCCATGCGGACCATCCGTGTTTCACCTTCCTCGATGATAGACAAATGGCGCTTCATTTCATCGTTACCAGGCCATTTTGCTTCAACTTGATCTTCTAAAAAGCGACGGTTGATTTCATAAATGATTTCAAGGTGACGAGGTAAGACTTTCTCGAACAAGTAAACAGCCCATTTTTCTAAAGCTTCAGGCAATAGAGTGTGGTTAGTATAAGCGAAGGTTTCGCTACATACTTTCCAAGCGTCGTCCCATACCAGCCCTTCTTCATCGATCAGAATACGCATCAATTCAGGAATAGCGACAGTTGGGTGAGTGTCATTTAACTGGATTACCGCTTGCTTAGAAAACTGTGAGAAGTCGGTGTGATTACGTTTATAACGACGAATAATATCTTTCAGTGAACAAGCACAGAAGAAATATTGCTGAATCAAGCGAAGCTCTTTACCTTGTTCACTTTCATCGTTTGGATAAAGTACTTTAGAGACCGCTTCGGCTTGAGATTTTTCCGCCTGAGAATCGATATAACCACCGGCATTAAATACATCCCAATCAAAGAAGTCAGCGGCTTTAGATTCCCACAAACGTAATACGTTCACAGTTTTAGCCTCGTAGCCAACCACTGGAATATCCCATGGCACACCTTTAATTTGACGACCCGCGTGCCAAACTTTACGCATTTTGCCATCTTCACCGAATACGGTTTCTACATAACCGTACAAAGGGACTTCCTGAACTGACTCTGGACGGCAAATTTCCCAAGGATTACCATACTCGCGCCAGCTATCGGGGCGTTCAATTTGGCGACCGCCTTGAATTTCTTGACGGAATAAACCATGTTCATAGTGAATGCCATAACCGACCGCGGGGTAATTTAAAGTCGCTAAAGAGTCAATGAAGCAAGCCGCCAAACGACCTAAACCACCATTCCCAAGGGCCATGTCTGGTTCTTCATCGCAGATGTCATTAATATCTTTGCCTAAATCGCTCAACGCATCACGAGCGGCTTCGAAAACACCAACATTATGCAGATTGTTGACCGTTAAACGACCCATCAAGAATTCTAAAGAAAAATAATGAACAGCCCTTGAATCATTTTCTGCATTTGCTTTTGACGTTTCAGTTAAACGCTCAAAGACCAACTCGTTGACTGACGAACATGTTGCTTTCCACCACGCCTTATTATTAGCGCGTCCTTCGTCAGTACCGAGCGTACTGCGCAAATGCTTCAGGATTGAATCTTTAAATTGCTCTTTCGATAACGCTAATGCGTTTTTTGCTTTTGCCTTTTTAGCGGCCATGTGGATTTCCTTTGTATCTAACCTTTGTGGTGACATCTTCAAACGTAGCATCAGTTGGTTAACCGAACAACAAATGCTAGTCGTGAATTTCAAGTGCCCGGAAGAATTTCCAAGCTCATGTTACCGATGCAAACGAATATTATATACGTTCGACATCACATTTAGTTAAAAAAGCCTCTCGCAACACTAAATTTTTATGCATTTATTTACAAAAGTACATTTTAACTAAAAGAACTGAAACGAAGTGTAAAGAAAACCCTAGAAAAGCCTAGAGCTTGAAAATGCTTTCATTGGCAAATTACAAAAAATGTTGATCGGAATCAATTAATACGGGGTCTTGGGAGCAGGTTTAAATACATTTTCAGCTTGGTTATTGTAGGAGCACTTTGTAACAAGAATATTACAGTTTGTGCAATTTAATACAGCTGGCATACGTTTTCATCTAATAAAAAGTCACAATATGTGAATTTAAATTCGCATATTGTGACAGAGGGGCTTATAGACCAGCTTTCGCTAAGGCCGCCGAAACGATGCTCTGGGCTTCTTGTTCTATCTGGGCTAAATGTTGTTCACCCTTAAAACTTTCCATATAGATCTTATAGATCGCTTCAGTGCCCGAAGGGCGTGCCGCAAACCAACCATTCTCGGTGACAACTTTAAGTCCTCCGATAGCCGCATCATTACCCGGAGCACGAGTCAACTTAGCGATGATCGGCTCGCCAGCTAAAGTTTGAGCTTCCACCATGGCTGGATCAAGCGCGCTTAGTACTGCCTTCTGCTCGATACTCGCAGGTGCATCAATACGTTTATAACAAGGTTCACCAAATTGATTGACAAAAGCTTGATAGTGTTCACCAGGATCCTTGCCTGTAACTGCAATAATCTCGGCAGCCAGCAGGGCTAAAATGATGCCATCTTTATCAGTACTCCAAACGCCACCATCTTTGCGAAGAAAAGAAGCGCCAGCACTTTCTTCTCCACCAAAAGCGATGCTGCCATCGAACAAACCATCAACAAACCACTTAAAGCCAACTGGCACTTCTTTTAACTCGCGGCCAAGTTTTACGGCAACACGGTCGATCATTGAACTGGACACTAGTGTTTTGCCAATGGCGGCAGTGGCAGGCCATTGCTCGCGGTGAGAAAACAGATAATCAATGGCGACCGCTAAATAATGGTTAGGGTTTAACAGGCCACTGCTTTTGGTGACGATACCATGGCGATCATAATCAGGATCATTGGCAACCGAGACATCAAATTTGTCTTTAAGCGCAATTAAACTCGCCATCGCATAAGGCGACGAGCAATCCATACGGATTTGACCGTCTTTGTCCAAAGTCATAAATGAGAACGTCGGGTCTACCCGTTTATTAACAACTTCAATATCTAAACCGTAAGTCTCGGCAATCACAGGCCAATAAGCAATCCCACTTCCACCAAGAGGGTCAACACCAATTTTAACTTTTGCTTTAGCAATCGCATCCATATCCAATACATTGGCTAGATCGTCTACGTAAGGTTTGATGTAATCAATCGCTTCAATTGACGGCATTTTAATCGCGGCGTCGTAGCTTAAACGTTTCACGTCTTTTAGATCATTGGCTAAAATTTCGTTGGCCCGATCTTGAACAAGCTTGGTCACGTCACTATCGGCGGGGCCCCCATTTGGCGGATTATATTTAAAGCCACCGTCTTCTGGTGGATTGTGAGAAGGTGTAATCACTACGCCATCTGCTTGTTCTTTACCTAAACGATTGTAGGCCAAAATCGCATGTGAAATAACTGGCGTTGGGGTATAGCCCAAGCCTTCTTGATAGCGAACCTCAACACCATTCGCAGCAAACACTTCAATTGCCGAGCAAAATGCTGGTTCAGATAAAGCATGAGTATCCTTACCTATATATAGAGGACCAGTTGTGCCCTGCTCTGCCCTATATTCTGCAATCGCCTGACTGACCGCCAAAATATGGTTTTCATTAAAAGCCCGCTGACTGGAACTTCCGCGGTGTCCTGATGTACCAAATGCCACCTGCTGTTCGCGTACATTCACATCGGGTTCAAGCAAATAATAATCTGCGACCAGACGTGGGATGTTTGCTAGGTGCTCAGCCTGAGCTGGCTTACCTGCTAAAGGATGAATAGCCATGAATAGCGTCTCCGTTGCTTAAGTTATAAAATAAAAAAGTTTAGAGCGCCTCGCATACACGCTCTATTTGTATTGCTTGCAAGCCCATCTCACTAGCGACATGCTGAAGAATGTAACGTTTTCGGGCTGTATTAGTATTGGTGATCACCCAGTAAGGGCTGGCAGGAATGGCTTGGGGCTTACTCGTTTTCCCAGAGGCTAACAATGTTTCTTTCGCTTGAGAAAAGTACTCCCGCTTACTCCCCTTAATCACACAAGCTTTAGCAAAACGAGAGCGGTCTAAGCAGTAAAGTTGAGAGAGTAAAGCTAAAAATCGTTTGGTGGAGCTGCCCGCTTCTGCGATACCAGAAAAATCAAATTCAACATGCTGTATAGAAGAAATAACTTTATCCGCTTCGACATCTTCGCCCATCACTGGTTCTGCTGGCACAGACGGTAGTGCTTGAGAACCAACGCGAGCATCATTTAACTCTGAGCTGGCATTTAATTGGGATTGTGCATCCAGTAAGCGTCTTAAGATATCAGAGGCGCTTTCGCCGATGTGCTGAGTTTGTCCCGCAATGTATAAATACAAGTCATCTTCAATTTCTATAGTCTTCATTGCCATTTTTATTTATAAAGCCAGATTAAATATGGATTTATTATACATAGCAAAGTTAATAACTCATCATTAATCCCTTATAAGTCTATTAAAAGCTGAAATTTTGCCCACTAAACTCACCTTTTAGGGCTTGTAGATACGAGGAGATATAGGCAGACTAGTCGACGAATGAGCAGAGGGTAAATTTTGAAATTGCACTACAAACAACAAGGAACGGGCTACCCCGTTTTACTAATTCATGGCCTATTTGGCAGCTTATCTAATTTAGGTATATTAGCGAAACATTTGCTTGAAAATGATTATCAAGTGATTAGTGTTGATGCGCTCAATCATGGCTTCTCACCACGCAGCGAATCAATGAATTACCAAACCCAAGCGAATAGCATAAAAGATCTATGCGACCAACTGGCGATTGAGCAATGTGCTATTGTCGGCCATTCGATGGGGGGGAAAGTCGCAATGGCCACCGCCCAGCTTTACCCTGACCTGGTGTCTGCAATTGTGGTGGCAGACATTGCACCTGTCGCCTACCAACATAACCACCAAGCGGTATTTAGCGGTTTAAACAGCTTTGATGTAGCCACCGTAACCAGTCGAAGCGAAGCTGACCAATTGTTAGCCCACTATATTAATGAACCAAGTGTTAGACAATTTCTGCTTAAGTCCTTAATTAAAGCAGAAAATGGTTGGACTTGGTTATTTGATGTCCAACGATTATCTCGGTGCTACCACAATATTATTGACTGGGAACCTTTAGGCGTCTTTAATCAGCCTTGTTTGTTTATCAAAGGACAAAATTCGGATTATATTGTTAGTCAGCAGCAACTCAGTACCGTACAACAGTTCCCCAAAGCTGAATTAAAAGTAATAACGGCGAGCGGACATTGGCTACATGCCGAAAAACCTGCTACTTTCAATCGTTTGACTGAGCGTTTTTTAGGCACGCATATTTAACACCTCGCTGTGCTTTGTGATATAGTGCGCGTCGAATTTTCTCCCGAGGATAGCCATGTTTGCTCAATACATCGATCAAATAGAAAGCCTTGCCTTAACGATTGGCTTTGTTATTTTATTTTTTCTTATTGGCATGGCTATTCAAGATGTACTCAAAAAAGGCAATGTTCCCCCCTTCGGCCGCGCCGTTGTATGGTTAGTATTGTTTTTAGGATGTGCAGGCTTTGTCGCAAAAGGCTTAATTCAGCTATCTTGGGAAGGTAGTGGTTTAGGCTAAACGGTTGTTTCTAAAAGTAATGGCAAAACAAAATACAGATCGAACCACAATTGATCTATTTGCGAGCGAAAAAAGAGTGGGTCGGCCAAGAACCAACCCCTTAGAACGCAAAGATCAATTGAAAGCCAACAAACGAAATCAACTTAAACGAGATCGTGCAAATGGGCTTAAAAGAATAGAATTAAAAGTTGAACAACACCTATTCGAAAAACTGAATCAATTAGCTGACGAATCAGGTATTAGCAGAAGTGAATTGATTGAAAAAATATTGAATAGTCAATTTTCAATAAATCAATAGTTTGTAATACAGGTGAAAAATATGGCAAGCGTAGGTATATTTTTTGGCAGTGACACCGGCAACACCGAAGCCGTTGCACAAATGATCCAAAAAGAGTTAGGTAAAAAACTAGTTGAAGTGAAAGATATCGCCAAGTCGACCAAAGAAGACATTGATGAATTTTCACTGATCCTATTAGGGATCCCCACTTGGTATTATGGGGAAGCACAATGTGATTGGGATGATTTTTTCCCTGACCTGGAACAAATTGACTTCTCAGAAAAACTGGTTGCGATCTTCGGCTGCGGCGACCAAGAAGACTACGCTGAGTATTTCTTAGATGCGATGGGTACCATCAACGATATCGTCGTGAATAAAGGTGCTACCGTTGTTGGGCATTGGCCAATTGAGAGTTACGATTTTGAAGAATCTAAAGCCTTAGCTGACGATAAACATTTTGTAGGCTTAGGCATTGACGAAGATCGCCAGCCGGAGTTAACTCAAGAACGCGTGAAAGCTTGGTGTCAGCAAGTCTACCAAGAGATGTGTTTGGCCGAGTTAGAAGATTAAGTGACTGGGCAAAGCCCAGTTTTTCTTTAATAAACTAACACAATTGGCAATAATTATGCTTAACTTTGGCTAGAGGTGTTGAGCATTGCCAAAATTACTGTTATTAATTTCACTGATAGTGTCTTTTTCTAGCTATGCCGATGTTTGGTTTTATCAGGACCAACAAGGGGTTATGCATTTTTCTCAAGAGAAAAAAGACTCAAAATGGCGTTTGTTAATGCGCACCCCGGAAGCATTTGCAAAACCAAAATCCATCGTACAGGCCCCAAATCCACTCAACAACAATGCTTATCAACAACTGATTATTGACACCGCAAAGCGATACAATCTCGATCCGGCCTTAATCCATGCCATCATTGCAACTGAATCTAATTATAAAAACAATGCTGTTTCACGCAGTGGCGCGATGGGCTTAATGCAATTAATGCCTGCAACGGCAAAACGATTTTCAGTCACCGATCCCTTTGTTCCAGAGCAAAATATAGAGGCCGGGAGCCGTTATCTTCGCTGGTTATTAGATGAGTTCCAATCGCTGCAACTAGCGCTTGCCGCATACAATTCAGGAGAAAATACCGTAAAACGCTATGGTTTTAAGATCCCTCCTTACCAAGAAACCCAAGATTATGTCCGTAAAGTCATTAAACGTTACAAACAAAACCTCAGCCAAACTAATTAGCGGTTAAACTAACAGAGCGTTCCATTTTAGCTCCACTTTGATTGCAAGAGTTCACATCTATCTGCAGCGCTTATGTAGAAACAAACTATTACAGCATACTGTTAGAGGGCATAGCGGGAATAAACCTGTCAGTTTTTCCTAGTGACTATCATCGCTAGTCTATGTGCGAGCTTCATCAGTAATCGGCGAGTCACTACGAGTAGTGGTTCATCGCGAAAACGAAGCCAAGTGCACAAATTCGCTGGCTTAACCCACATCAATGCAGCAAGTTTTTAGCTTGGGGCTTTGTGTTTAGTGCGTAAGCCCGTATACTACGGGCAGTTATGGAATGGATAACAGCAAGGGATAAAAATCACCTATGTCTGATAATAATCACGCACTAAAAAAAGCGGGTCTTAAAATTACGCTACCCAGAATGAAAATTCTGGATTTGCTACAAACGCCGAATAACCAGCATATCAGTGCCGAAGATTTATATAAATTACTACTTGAACAAGGCGAAGAAATTGGCCTTGCAACCGTTTATCGAGTACTGAATCAATTTGATGATGCAGGTATTGTTACGCGTCACCACTTCGAAGGCGGAAAGTCAGTATTTGAGTTAAATACTCAAAATCATCATGACCACCTAGTTTGTCTTGATTGTGGGAAGGTCATCGAATTTAACGACGAAGTGATCGAGCAACGCCAGCGCGACATTGCTAAAAACAATGGTATTCAACTCACTAATCATAGTCTTTATCTTTATGGGCACTGTATTCAACAAGATTGTACAGAAAACTCTGAAGAAAACTGACAACTCAAACAGGTGTAACAACATACACCTGTTTTCTATTGAGCATATCCCCAACGCCCTACCAGCTGATTATCTACCCCTAAATGATCGAGGATCCTTGAGGCCACATGATCGACGAGTTGCTCAATACTTTGTGGGTTGTGATAAAAACCAGGGCAAGCTGGCAATATATCAACCCCTATTCTGGCGAGCTTCAACATATTTTCTAAGTGAATTGCAGAAAAAGGCATTTCCCGCGGCACTAAGACTAAACGTCCCTTTTCCTTAATGACAACATCAGCAGCTCGCTCCAGCAGATTATCTGATAGGCCCATCGCAATTGATGCCAAAGTTCCCATACTACAAGGACACACCAACATCATTTTAGGTGCAGCAGAGCCTGAAGCGACAGGCGAAAACCAATCCGTTTTACCAGGTAACAAAATTTGCCCTTTTTGAGCTTTAAAACGTTCCTGCATGAACTGTTCTACTTTATCTTTTGCGGTTGGCCACTGTTCGCCTAATTCCGTTGCAATAACGACCTTTGCCGCACTAGATATCAATAAATGCACTGTAAATTGCTTTTCGATGAGCAACTCAAGTACCCGGATAGCATAAATAACACCGGACGCGCCAGTAATAGCTAAGGTTATATGTTTGTTTTTCATTCAGTAAATACTGTACTCGATTTTAAGAGCGATCCTGCAAGAGAGGCAGGTTTATACCAAGATTTTCGGCTTGAGGGTAATTGTAACGTCATTAATTCGGCTAAGCGACTAATTATACAGCTTAAAGCATTTATAAAAACTAAGGTATTAACTACAATAAGGAAAAGGAATTTATGTAACGGGCTTATGTCTAAAGTAGAAATCCCCACCAACAGCTTACAGGTTGGTCATTATATTAGCTTACCGATTGGTTGGACTGCCCACCCTTTTATGCGAAATAGCTTCAAAATAAAAAATGAAGAACAATTAACTGTTGTTCGTTCTTTAGGCCTAGATGTGATTACAGTTTTCCCCAATAAATCAACCGTTAACGTTAACTTAGTGACCACGGCTACGACCGACGAGCAAGCACCAGAAGCAATCGCAGAAATCGATCCGGAACAAGCAATACTAGAAGAATTAAGGCACGCTCAAAAACGTGCGAATAAAGCATTCTTACGTAATTCAGAGAGTTTTCGTCTGGCCTTGACTAAATTTACCAATAAACCTGAAGAAGCTTATTACAGTATATTCGAACAAATAAATATCACTTTACAACTGATGTTTAAATCTAAATCACCACATAGTGTTTATGTTATTTTGGAACCCAGTAGCGAAGAAGATATTTTTTTCCACAGCGTAAATGTCGCTGTTCTCTCTGCTTTAGTGGCCAAGAATTTAGGTTTTACTGAGAAAGAATGTTCGATGTTGTGTATTGCGGCGATGGTTCATGACATTGGCGAACTCAAAGTTCCCCAGCAGATCCGCAGAAAACCCAATGAATGGGAATCCGCAGAACAGAGTTTTTTTGAAACTCATCCTAAATTTAGTGCTGACCTGATTAAAAAAGCAGGTTCATTTCCAAAAGAAATTCTGCCGATGGTGCTAAATCATCATGAACGATTAGATGGTAGCGGCTACCCAAAAGGTTTAAAAGCAAAAGAGCTAGATAAAACCACTCAGTTACTGTCGATTGTTGATGCTTTTGAACACCTATGTTCACCTTTACCACATCAGAAAAAACTCACACCTCAAGAAGCCTTCGCCTTTCTCTATAAGTATGCAGGAACAAAATATAACAAGTTATACTTAGAGCAGTTAATGAATACTTTAGGTATCTACCCCCCCGGCTCCATAGTAAGCTTATCCGATCAAACTTATGCAATGGTGATGTCGAGCAACCCTAAACAAAAACTTAAACCGAGAGTTTTACTTTTAGAAAAAGGTAAAAGCTTCAGCAATGCTAGCGTCATCGATCTCAGTAAGTCAGACGTCAAAATTAGTCAAACTGTAAAATGGGAAGACGTACCACAGGCGCTAATTAAGAATTTCGACCCTAAACTTCGCTGTTGTTATTTCTTCGACCCCGAGCAAGAATAATTCAAATCCGTTAGCCCTACTATTTTTAGCTTTACTTCACTTCAAATAAATTCATTTACGCGTGTTCTAGGTAAAAAGCGAAAATCATCAACTGATTTCCGCTTTTTATCTAAGTTAGTCATTGGACTATTATTCGATAATGTCTTGTTTACCTTTTACTTTTTCTCTCATACTTTGCATCATTACGTAAAAAACGGGCACCAGACAAGTCCCAACAAGGGTGGCGGCGATCATCCCGCCCATCACCGCATAACCCAAAGACACGCGACTAGCCGCCCCTGCACCAGTCGCAATCACTAAGGGGATCACCCCAAGAATAAACGAGAAGGCAGTCATCAATACGGCTCGAAAACGTAGGCGAGCAGCTTTTACCGCAGCATCTCGAATTGTCATACCGCTTTCTCGCAATTGCTTGGCAAATTCAACAATCAAAATAGCATTCTTACAGGCTAAACCGATCAATAAAACCAAGCCGATTTGAGTATATAAGTTCACATCGGAACCCATAATCCAAATGTAAACAAAAGCCCCTAAAATCGCGATAGGTACCGCAAGCATCACTGAAATAGGTATCGTCCAGCTTTCGTACTGAGCGACCAAGAACAAATAGGTAAAAATGAGGGCTAGAGAAAAAATAAGCGGTGCCAAATTACCAGCTTTTAACTCCTGATAAGTTTGCCCTGACCACTCGTAGGTATAACCGACCGGAAAACTATTTTCCGCAATTCGTTTAACCGTTTCAATCGCTTGCCCTGTACTATAGCCCGGTGCTGGGAAAGCATTCATTTTCACTGCGCCATATAAGTTAAATTGGTTGATATACTCCGGCCCCAATTTAGGCTCAACAGTCACCAAAGTTGTTAGAGGGACCATTTCATCAAACTTATTGCGAATATAGAAACGAGAAATATCTTGTTCAGAGTTTCTATATTCAGTTTCGGCTTGCATGTATACCCGAAAGACCTTACCAAAACGGTTAAAATCATTGACGTATTTAGAGCCTAGCATCGTTTGCAGCGTGGTAAAAATACTATTCAATTGTACCCCCTGCACTTTTGCTTTCTGTCTATCAACATCAACGAACAGTTGTGGTACATCCGCACGATAAGTACTAAAAGCAGCGGCTAGTTCCGGAACGCCTGCGGCTTCTACTGCGGTAGCCCGCATCACACTAGCCAATTGCGCAGGACTTCGCCCCAAGGTGTCTTGAATATAAAACTCAACACCTGCGACGGTCCCCACCCCCGGTAAAGCCGGCAACGAAAATCCCATCGCTTGCGCTTCGCCATAACGACTCAGCGCAGCATTTGCTTTTGCTAAAATACTCGACTCAATTAATGCGGGATCGTTACGTTCATCCCAATGGGATAAAATCACCACCATAAGCCCCGCATTTGAAGACACCGCGCCTGAAATAATTGAATAACCACTAGCCGAAATAACGTTAGTCACACCATCCAACTGGTTGAGTTCGTCAACCATTTTGCCAATTACGTCTTTGGTTCGGTTAATTGATGCACCATTAGGCAATTGAACATCTACAAAAAATGCCTTCTTATCTTCAGTCGGTACAAAACCAGTCGGTAATGAAGTTGCAAAATAGCCAGTCGCACCAAGCAATAGCACATAAACAATTCCAACAATCGACAACTTTCTGACCATCCCCGATACAAAACCACTATATTTCCCAGTGGCTTTATCAAAATAGCGGTTAAAGACAGCATGAAAGCCCTTTTCATGAACTTTAGGGGTTTTTAATAAAGAGGCACATAGTGCCGGACTCAAGGTTAAGGCATTCACGGAAGAAATGAGTACCGAGATACAAATGGTAATGGAAAACTGAGCATACATTTGTCCAGTGATTCCCGGCATCACAGCGGTAGGGGCGAATACAGCTAACAGTACCAAAGTGGTTGCGACCACAGGGCCTGTGACTTCTTGCATCGATTTGATAGTCGCATCGACAGCGTTCAAACCTTCTTCTTGCATTAAACGGGTGGTATTTTCCACAACCACAATCGCATCATCGACCACAATCCCAATTGCAAGGATCAAAGCAAATAACGAAACAGTATTAATGCTCATGCCAGTTGCCAATAGAAATGCAAAGGTACCAATCAATGAGACCGGTATCGCGATAGCAGGTACTAGGGTTTGCCTGAAATCTTGTAAGAAAACATAAACCACAAAGATAACCAAAGCCACCGCAATCAACAGCGTTTCTAACATCTCATTAATCGAGGTTTGAACAAATTCTGTCGTGTCGTAAAGGATTTTGTAATCCATATCCTCGGGAAACTGAACACTTAAGCGATCCAGTTCTTCTCTAACACCTTTTGCGACTTCTAAAGCATTGGCACCACTGGTTTGATAAATAAACAGTAATGCAGAGTCCTTATTATCCAGTTTTGCTTCAGCATCATAGCTTGCCGCCCCCAATTCAACCCTAGAGATATCTTTTAAATATACGGCGCTCCCATCCGGATTGGAACGAACGATAATTTCTTCAAACTCTTCGGGGTGACTTAAACGTCCCTTCGTGGATAAGGTATATTGAAACTGTTGATCCTGGGGCACAGGTGCTGCACCAATCCGGCCTGCGGCAACTTGAATATTCTGTTCTTCGATAGCCGCAATCGCGTCATCAACGCTAACACCTAAACTAGCCATTCGGTCTGGATTTAACCAAATCCGCATTGAGTAATCCATCCCACCAATAATGCTAACCTTTGATACCCCATTCACTCGGGCAAGGTTATCCTTGATGTTGATCCCCAAATAGTTGTTCAGAAATAAATTATCTAAACCTTCATTGGGTGATATCAAGTTGAGCATCATCAAAATATTGGGATCTTGCTTTTGAACTTTAATTCCGCTGCGCTGGACCTCGTAAGGTAGACGAGGCATAGCCTGCTGAACCCGGTTCTGCACATTCACTTGCGCCATGTCAACGTCGGTACCAACTTCAAAAGTAACGCTTAAGGAGTAACTGCCGTCATTGGCGCCTTTTGACTCCATATAAATCATATTTTCAACGCCGTTAACTTCGGCTTCAATAACCTTGGCCACAGTGTCTGCCACCACATCGGCACTCGCACCAGGATAACTGGTCGTCACCGAAACGGAAGGCGGAGAAATATTGGGAAATTCAGCAACCGGTAATACCGGGATCGACAACAAGCCAGCCAAAGTTAAAACAATAGAAATAACAAAGGCAAATTTGGGTCGATGAATAAAAAACTTACTAATCATCACCGACTCCTTAAGATTGAGCTTCAGTGAAAGGCTGGATAGTATCCATCTCGTGTTCGACTTCAGCACCAATACGAACTTTTTGTAAGCCCTCGCTGATGACTAAATCCCCTTTGTCCAATCCGTTTTTCACTTCCCAGTCAATCCCGTAACGTTCCCCTAACTCAAGGTTTTTTCGTTGAACTATATTTTGTTTATCCACAATTAATGCATATCGACCTTGTTGATCTTCTTGAACCGCACGCTGCGGGATCAGCATCACTTGTTGCATATTAGGTGACTCAATGATCACCGTGACATACAAGCCCGGCACCACCAGATCATCTTTATTGGCAAATTCGGCGCGAATCGCCAAAGTACCCGTCGTTGCATCGACCCGATTATCCACAAAGTCCATCTTGCCCGTTTCTTGATACATGCTGCCATCAGGGAAACGCATTTTGACTGGGAAATCTCCCAATTTGAAAGGTGTAGATATCGATTTATGGGCACGTTGCGCAGCCATAATAGTTTTCTCTGGGATTTGAAAATTTACCCAAACAGGTTCCATTTGCACCAAACTCGCCAATTCAGTTTGTTCCGGCACAATCAAATCTCCGGTAAAAACAGCTGAACGGCTAATCCGTCCGGTAAATGGCGCATATATCTTGGTATACCCAAGTTCTAGCTTGGCATTGTCTAAATCAGCTTGGGCACTCTGTAATGCAGCGGCAGCCTGAAGCTTTTTCGATAATAAATTATCGTAATCAGATTGACTGATGAAGTTATCTTTAATTAAACCTTCACCGCGTTTAAAATTGAGAACCGCGGTATCAAATGCAGCTTTCGCTTGAGCCACTAAAGCTTTTGAAGCGTTAAGCGCGGTAGTATATTGCTCAGGATCAATTTCAAAAAGCAACTGATCCTTTTCGACAATGCTCCCTTCAACAAAATTAATTTTTACTAATTCACCTCTAATTTTTGCTTTTAAAATAATATCTTGGGTGGCTTCAGTTCTGCCAACAAATTCGTTACTTGGCCTGACTTCTCTGGTGGTCACTTCTAAAACTTTAACCTTTGCTATGACCTTTGGTGCTGGAGGTGGTGCGTTATCGCAGCCACTCACAAAAAAGACTGACAAAAGCATCATTCCTAACACCGAAGATATGCGGCCTATTTCCTTGGAACGCTTCATAAATATTCCTTGTTAACAATATAAAAGAGGAAACTATAAGTTTATCATAGTTGCTAACTAACAAACTGAAAACTAGAGAATTTGGAATAATTGATAGTTTTTTTAAATCATCAAAAATAGCGATATAAAAGTCACGGTTTAGTCATATATAATGACTAATAATTTATTAGAATCATTCTCTTTAAATATCGTTGACGGAACAATAATGCAACTAAAACCAGTAGACAAACAACGTTATCAGACTCGCTCCCGATACTGCTACTTTGGCATATCTACGGTATTAATTATCTTAAGCTTAGTTTGGTCAAGTTGTTGGATTTACTTATTTTCTAAGAATGATGATAATTTTATATTCAATCTGCTTGGAGTCGTGAGCGCAGTGGTGTCGATGTTTCCAATCGTTCGCTATTGCAAAAATCAGCCTTGGTTTGATGAGGTCGTCTATATTTGGAATTTAAAACAAGAACTAAACAAAATTAATCGAAAGATGTCTTCTCTCGTGCAAGCTTGTGATCGAGCTGAATTGAATGCCTTCACTGCAATCAAGTTTAGCTATCAGGGAAGCCGTCAAATTTGGCAACTTGACGACAACACTCTCATGCTAACTGAACTGAATTTATCCGAACAGCAGCTTGATGAGGCAATCGCAAAACAAGGTCTTGTTATTAATATAAACGATTACCACAGCGAGATATTAAAAGCTTACTAGAACTGGTTGATCAAAACACATGTATGACCATCGACCAGCACCGGAGAAATGAGCAAGTCTTCGGCAAAAGCTTTCTTTAGACTACCGTCAATCACTAGCTTGTCACCTACATTCGATTGCTTATCAACTAATTCTGCGGGGTAACCCCACAGATTGCAGCTGGTAAGCTGTGCCGGTTCCGCGTCATCAGTGGCTAGCTGTAACTTTAAATAACTTTGGTTATTCACGCTCTGACGTAATGAAGACTTACTAAGCAATTGGCCAACTAAGGTTAACTTGTTCCAGTACAACTGGGTAGGCGCGCCAATAAAACTTAGTTGTTCTGCTTCTATGGCGCTAATAATCCGCCCTTCAGAGTCTTTTTGATATCTAAGTCGCCCTTTGACAACCACCCCATCTCCGGCTTTGGCATATTGTTTTAAGCGCTCCGCTTCATCTGCGCGTGCAGTAACCGTGAACACATCTACACGTTCCTTGGCTGGCGGTTTCGTTTTTTTCTTTACCAACAAGTCAAATTGAGTGATAGCAGTCCCATCGCTAAAATAACGAAGGGTCACTTGCTTGGTTACAATGTTGCCCAATAATTCAATATCTGAGCGGCATAAAGCGTTTGTTGTCATAGCCAATTTAACGTTATTATCCTCATTTATGCTTATATTAGGGCCATTATGAAATACCCTTGTCGATTAGACAAATACCTTTCAAAAGCAATGTCCATTTCCCGCAGTGATGCTAAAAAACTAATCAAAAATAAGCGAGTGACAATTGACCTCCAATTGAGGGTACAAGCACAACAAACGCTGTATGCGGAGCAACAAGTACATCTAGATGGTCAACCATTAAGCTTAATCTCTCAGCATTATTTCATGCTCCATAAACCCACGGGCTACCTGAGTACTGCAGCAGAAGCGGGTCATCCAAGTGCGCTCTCTTTAATTACCACCGCTGCACCCGTTGCACTCCATGCAGCCGGACGTTTAGACTTAGATACCAGTGGCTTACTACTGCTTACCACTGACGGACAATGGTCCCATCGCGTCACTAGCCCCAACAGTGGGAAATATAAAGCTTACCGAGTCCAACTAGCAGAATCGCTCAGTTTGCATGATTTAGAGCAACTTCGACAAGGTATTTTGTTGCGTGGTGAAGATAAATTAACCAAACCCGCTTTAGTTGAGCCACTCAGTGCAACAGAAGTTGACCTACAAATTACCGAAGGACGATATCATCAAGTAAAACGTATGTTTGCCGCTTTAGGGAATAAAGTGCTTGGTTTACATCGTTGGCAAGTTGGGCAAATAAAGCTCGATGAACAACTTGCACCGGGTGAATATAGAACCTTGACTCCCCAGGAAATCGCAAGTTTTGAACAAGCCAAATGACTCATAAATCATTAGTAAATTTACAGTGTTAAGCTCAATCTGTTGTTTGACAACGAATCGAACGAAGCAAGATTGCAAACCAGCGAGGTATAGAAATGACAAGTTTTAGATTTCATCCGCAAAGCCAAGTCGTTCGACAAGCCGAGCATTACCTCATTACCTTGTATACTGATCCAGCAGAGCAATATGAACAACTCCTGATTCGAATTGAGCCAGACCATGAGGAACTATTCATGGACATGCAGCGCTGCTCAACCAGTGGCTCTTGGCTAAAATGGCAAGTTAAAATTCCGGTGAGTGTTCATGCTCCCCATACTCTCTACTGCTTTAAATTTGTCTATAGCGATCGACAAGTCTATCTGCATGCGGCAGGTGAGTCGGTGCGCCTTCCTCAAAAACATTATCACTTTAAAATTCATTCTGATGCTCAGCCTCCTGAATGGGTCAAACAACAGGTTTTTTATCAGATATTTCCTGAAAGGTTCGCCAATGGCAAACCCGACATAACCCCGTCCGCCGATACCTATCAATATCACCAAGATGGTCGGCCTGTGGTGCAAAAACAATGGGGAGAGCCAGTAGCAAAAACTCACTCAGGAACCGGCGCTACCGAATTTTACGGTGGTGATTTAATAGGTATCGAGCAACAACTCGATTATCTTCAACAACTGGGAGTCACCGCTCTTTACCTGAATCCAATATTTGCTTCCCCCAGCAACCATAAATATGACTGCGTTGATTACTGGCAAGTTGAACCTCACTTTGGCGGAAACAAGGCGCTAATATCATTAAGCGCAGCCTTAAAAACACGACATATGAAGTTAATGCTCGATGCTGTTGTAAATCATACCTCGAATCAACACCCTTGGATCGACTTCTATCAACAAGGCAAAAACGGCGCTTATAATCATCCCTCCTCTCCCTATCGTAATTGGTATCATTTTGATAACGACGGCCACTACTGGTCTTGGAAGGGGATTACCAGTCTGCCTAAGCTGAATTTTGCTGAGCCAGAAGTTCAGCAAGCGATCTATTCTGGAAAAGACGCCATGCTTAAACATTGGCTCAAACCGCCCTATCAAATTGATGGTTGGCGCTTTGATGTGGCACACATGCTCGGTGAACACAACAGCGCTCTAAATAATGCGCATCACATCCGCCAATTTAGAAACGCGATTAAACAAACCAACCCACAAGCCTATATGATCGGAGAGCATTTTTCAGAAGCTAGCCAATGGTTACAAGGCGAACAACAAGACGGCGCGATGAATTATTATGGATTTTGCCATCCTGTGGTTGCCTTTCTCACCGACACCGACGTACCAAGACATGCACCAATTCACCTAAGCGGAGTCGATTTAGCAACCTGGCTTGCCGAGGCCCGAGCCTCAATCCCATTTGCTAATCAACTCGCCCAATATAATTTATTAGACAGTCACGATACCCCAAGATTTTTACATCTAGTCAAAGAAAATCGTCAACTGAAGCAGATCGCCGTAACGCTTTTGCTCACTTATATCGGTGTACCCTCTATCTATTATGGGGACGAGGTGGGAGTCACTGGTGGCAACGATCCAGACTGTCGTCGCAGCTTCCCTTGGGATCAAGATCAATGGGATCACAAGCTGTTCAAGCATTACCAAAGCTTAATCGCATTGCGTAAAGAGCGTATAGAACTACAACAGGGGGATCTGATAAGTCTTGCAGAAAAAGCTGACATCTGGGTCTATCTACGTTGGATACCTGGTCAACACAGTATTGTGGTCGTCAATCGCGGGCCAGCCCAAGAACTCACCATCTCGTTAGAACATTTCGTACTGGAATCACGCTGCTACCTTGAACGATTATCTGGAGAACAATTAACACTCAATCACAATCAATTAACGATTGAATGTGCCGCCCAATCTTCACAAATACTCAGCTCTATTGAACACCGACCAGCGATGTAGAGTAACATTCAAAGCACTGCCAATACGAATACTTGGCAGTGCTACCCTCACGCCCCTTCATCTGACAATTTATTGTTTTCCAAAAAATTATCCGCTAGCGATTTGCTTGAACTAATTTGTAAGTCTTTCAATTGTTGAGCCTGCCTAATCAAGTTGCCTTTGCCTGAGCTAAGTTTATTCATCGCACTGTGATAGCTATCAGAAGCTCGCTGTATTTGTTGGCCATGTGTCGTTAAATCTTCAGTAAAAGCGACAAACTTATCAAATAACTTACCAGCGCGTTGCGCAATGATTTGTGCATTCTGTTGTTGATGTTCACTGCGCCATAAATTCTGAATGGTTCGCAAGGCAACCATCAAACTACTAGGACTCACTAGCAAAATATTGGCTTCAATCGCAAACTTAATCAACTGGGGATCATGCTCCAGCGCGCTAAGGTAGGCACCTTCAATCGGCACAAATAGTAATACGTAATCTAAAGAGTTCAGCTGATATAAGGTTTGGTAATCTTTTTTACTTAAACCAATAATTTGCTGACGTAGGCTTTTAACATGTGCCTTTAAAGCACTACGCTGCTGCTCTTTGTCTTCACTATTAAAATAGCGCTCATAGTCCACAAGGTTGACTTTTGAGTCGACGATCACCGCTTTGTCATTCGGCAATTTAACCACAACATCGGGTTTTATTTTCTGCCCGTGTTGGTTTACCCCCATCACTTGAGTGTGGTACTCATAACCTTCTCGCAAACCAGAAGATTGCAAAATTTGCTCGAGGATCAATTCTCCCCAATCCCCTTGCTGTTTATTATCGCCTTTAAGTGCTTTAGTTAGTTTTACCGCATCATCACTCATTCGCTGATTGAGTTGTTGCAAAGTGACGATTTGATCTTTTAGTGAATGTCGCTGTTTGGCTTCATTCTCATAACTGCTTTGAACTTGTTGTTTAAAACCGTCTAACTGTTGTTTTAAAGGTTGCAATACCGCTTCGATACTTTGCTTACTTTGTTGTTGTAATTCTTGACCTTTTTCCGAGAAAATTTTGTTAGCTAACAGCTCAAACTGAGCACTCACTCGAGCTTCGCTCTGTTCTAGGTAACGGATCCGGTCTTGTAAGTTAAGGTCTTTTTGTTGCAACAGCGCACAGCGTTGCTGCTCACGTTGTAACAATTGTTGGTTAGCCTGAAATTGCTCTGACAACTCGCGTAAATGATGGAGTTCATTTTCACAAGCTGCATTCTTTAACTGTTGCTGATGAAGATTTGTAGTCGCGTCTTCCAAAGCTTGGCCCGTGGTAACTAATTGAGCACTCGTTTGCTCAAGCTGTAATTTCAATCCAGCGAATTGTTCCTTCATCGAACGTCGAGAAAGCTGCCTTTGTATATAAAGCAAAATCACTAACAACAATAGGCAGATGGTCGATAGACCGCTAAATTGACTAAACTGGGATGAAATAAACTCTAATATCACGGTAATTCCATTGCGCTTAAGATGAGATGCTCGTTATCATGCATCATACCTTAGGGTGAGGGCTAAACGCGCCGTCGCACTAATATTTTTAGTTTAATTTTAGGAAATTCACTAAGATGAGTATTTTTTCGGCATTTAAAAAATTATTTGAATCTACACCCACACCAGCCAAAAGCTACCCTGAGCAAGAATATAAAGGTTTTATTATCGCCGCCTGCCCACAGTCAGCCAATGGTCAGTATCGTGTCTCAGCAATGATTAGCAAAACCATTGCCGATGAAGTAAAACAACATCATTTTATTCGCTCCGATACCTGCGCCAGCGCTGAAGATGCAGCAGAACTGGCGGTGCATAAATGTAAAACTTTCATCGATCAAATGGGTGATCAGATCTTCGAATAATGGCGGAATCACTTATTGATGGTCAAACAAGCTCGCTAAGACTTGTTTGACAACATCAATATCAAAAGGCTTATCGACTAAAGCTGAGACACCACTTTGACGAACTCCATCAAGCTTCGCGCCATTATTTTCCGATGTCACCATCAAGGCAGGAATATCACAAAACCTTGGATGCTGTCGCAAAGACTCAATTAGAGCCGCCCCATCCATCACCGGCATATTGTAATCAGTAATCACTAAATCAACTGGATGCTGTTCAAGCAAAGCTAAGGCTTGTTGTCCGTGCTCAGCCACCAGCACCTGACGAATACCGATGTTTTCCAGCACTTTAGAAATGTGCCGCCGCGCGGTTTGGCTATCGTCGACCACCAAAATTCGTTTGCTTGAATAATCAATATTAGCCAGATAAGAAGCATCCGGTTCTATGTAACTAATCGTCGCCTGTAATGCGGCTAACAAATGAGTAAATTCAAAAGGCTTCGGTAAAATTGCTATCACCCCAGCCTGTTTAATCGCATCTAGGGTATGGTGGCAGGCTTCACTCGAAATCAACATAAAGGCGATATCACGGCTTAAGTCGTTAGCGCGTAACTGTTGCACTAAATCCGTCGCGGTGCCATCCATAAAGTACATCGAGCTTACGACTAAGTCGGGGGCACTCTGAATTGCCAAGTTCACCGCTTGTTGGCAGTTTTCAGCCATTAAAAAGTTATCAATGCCCGCTTCGTGAAAACGAGTACGTATGATATTGCGCTGCATATTAGATGGCTCGACCAATAAAATTGTAAGATCGCCTAACGACAAAGATTCCATAACGTCCTGTTAGAATAAATTGAACTGATGCTTAGTTTACCTGTTAAATTTCCGCATTATTATCGCTAATTTGCTAATCTTGGTCTTTGACTTGAAAAACTAGCGATTAATCACCAAATTAAGCTTAAATAAATTTTAGGAAACACTATGCAGCCGAGTACATCTGTTATCGATATTAGTTTCGAAAACGCCCAACAAGTATTAATAGAAGGGTCATTCAATCAAGCCGTGGTGGTTCATTTTTGGTCACCCGCTAGTCCTCAATGTGAAGCACTATTCCAATTATTACAAAATATTCACCAACAAAGCGACGCTAGCTTTATTTTGGCGCGCTTGAACATGGATGAATTAGCCCAATTGGCTCAACAGCTGGGGGTGACTCAAGCACCCGCTGTGGTTATTTTAAAAGAAGGACGCCCAGTGGACGGTTTCGCTGAGATCCCCGCCCCTGAAGTGATTAGTGAAACCATTGGTCGTTATCTGCCTCCCCCTGAAGAACAACTGTTCAATAAGGCAAAGGCTCTGTTAGCAGAAGAACAACCCGTCGAAGCTTTAATGCAGATTCGTCAAGCGCATCAACTTGCTCCGCAACGCAACGACATCATCTTAGTATTGATCCAAGCCTTGTTAAATAATCAGCAGACAGAAGAAGCCGAAGGACTATTAAATGGTTTGCCTTTAGAAGAGCAACAAGCCGATTATCACGCTTTAAAAAGCCAATTGGAATTATTGCAAGCAGCTGCCGACAGCCCCGAAATAAAGGCCTTGGAAGCGAAAATAAACAGCCCTGAAGATAATGAACAGATCCGCTTAAACTTAGCAATTCAATATTCACAAGCAGGGCGTAACCAAGAGGCCTTAGAATTATTGTTTAGCATATTACAAAAAAACCTAGAAAGTCTCGATGGTCAGATCAAAAAGAACTTTTTAGATATTTTGGCGACCTTAAATGGTGATCCTCTGGCCTCTCAATTTAGACGTAAGTACTTTAGCCTACTCTACTAGACAGCTCTGTAATCCAAGCCAATATCTATTTATATTGGCTTGGATCCCGTTTGTTTTTTACTCCAAATGAAACTCATAATAGATGTCCAAGGCACTATTTAGGCCAGAGAAGGCTTCAATAAACAACTTCGGTAATAGCTCATACTTCACGGTCAACTCATTCACCGGATCAAATACTCCCATCCCATAACGCACCTGCACTCCGGGTAAGATATATGCGCTCACCTCAACCTGAGTTGCGCTACCAGAGCCTGCTGTCGCTAAGGACAAATCTTTAACCCCCAGAGTATTCCCAACATTGCCAACCAAACCACCAGCACGATTAACACCAGCGCTCAACAGCATTGCAGAGAGAGCATTACTATCTTGTTCGTTATCGCCTAACGCACGTCCACGTAACAAATATGACAACATTTCATTCTGCGACATCGCAGGATCAGAGTATAAGTTGACTTGAGGCGCATCGGCCAAACCAACAACCTTGACGCCCACCGTAACATCGTCCGAAATTGTGGCGGGATTTCGAATAGCTTGAAAATCTAAGTAAGGTTGATCTAAAGGCCCGGTGAACATTAACCACCCCTTCTCTATGATGAGGTTTTGACCATAAGCCATAAACTTACCGTCAACGAGTTCGATCCGTCCATTTGCAATCAAAGGCTCTGTGGGCTGTTGTTTCAAATTTAACTGCCCCTGCAAGCGAGTATCTAATCCAAGGGCTTGTAAACTCAAACTATCGGACAAGGTAACCGTCACATCCAAAGAGGTATGCTTGGTGGTCGGAGTCTCACTCTGCTCTTCCATCACAATCGCATCACTTGACTCAGTTACCGCTGATTCAGGTAAAGACTTCACTTTTATTTCGCCTTCATCCGCCCTAACCGTGCCACCAACGGCTATCAAACTATCGCTAATGGCCACCGTTATATTTGGCGAAACAACAAGGTTTGCATAAGGATCAACATTGACTAACAGTTTATCGGCGGTAAAGTCGATGTCTCCGAGTAATTTGTCATTTGGCCATGTAAATTGACCTTGCCAAGTTGCATCTCGGCCGTCGCTACGAAAACTGCCATTTAAACTTGCCGTTTGATTATTAAAAATCAGACGACTTTGCAGCTGCTCTATCGTTAAAGGAATATCGGGGCCACTGAGTACTCCCTCGACAAGATTAATTTCTCCCTGCAACTTCGGTGATTTAAGTTTGCCCGCGACGCTCACAGTTCCATTCACCTGGCCTGACAAATGATTCAACGCTTCAACAAAAGGTAACAAGGGAGATAGCTGCAGATCTTCTAAGCGAAGCTCGGCTGCAAGCTCACCATCACGTAGCAAATCGGCATTCCCCTGAGAGCGAATCGTTCCTAATTGCTCCGATGACAAGCGTGCTTGCCAACGTAAGCGCTGGTTTTCGAGATCCGCGCTCAGATCCAGTTGTTGATACGCCAAACTTAAATTTTCATTTTCTTGATGCCGTAGCATGCGACCCGGTGAAAATTTGAGCTTAAGTTTCCCTTTTTTTGGTCGCCATCGATTCAAGCTAGAATCGAGGTGCAAGGAGGCGCGGCCTTCTAATGCTAGTCCTTCCGGCATAAACAATTTAAGGCTGGCAAAATCGAACTGTTCAATACTTAAATCGAGTGTACTATTCCCATCACTGCTTAAGGGCGCGTTCAAACACAACTGGCTCGGTCGCTTACTCCAGCAATGAGCACCAACGGTGGCTATTCCCTCAACCAAGGTTAAATCAATCGGCTGAGACAAAGACCAAGTCCCCAGCTCCGCTTCTATATCAGCATCACTGACTTGCCCATTCCATTGCTGCAAATCTCCTTGACCCTGCAATAACATACTTAATTTACGAGCAACTTGCTCAAGCTTAAGGGCTAACTGCTGATGACTTTTGTCACTACTATAGTTGATACTGGCATTGTCAATTACCTGCTCTGCTAACGTCAATCGGGACAAATTCAAACCAAATTTTCCCGTCAAACCCGAGTCTAAATTCAACTGACCTTTACTACTGAGTGAATCGAGACCAAGCTGCTTAGTTTCAATATCATCGGCTTGCAAGGACCAATCGATGAAAGGCTGATTAAGCGGCCCTTTCAGTTTTAAATTTAGGCCTGCGCGCCCCCCACTCAACCAAGGCAGTTCTGCCAACTGGGGAGTATCTAGAGTACTGTTCAAGCGTAGTTTATCACCGACAAGATTTGCGTCGGCAAGTAATTGACTGTGGCCTAAACGCAAGTCTAAATGGCCTTGGTTAGTTTGCCCCTTCAGGTTTCCCTCAGCCGTTAATGATGCGCTTAATGGTAGCTCAAACCAAAGGCCAGTAAAATCGGCTTGAGAGACTTGCCATTGTTGCTCACTGAGCTGCGCGTTGAGCTTGCCATCTATTTTAGGTAATGCAAACTCTTCACTTAGGGCCAACCAATGATGAAGCGCTAATTGCTCTATATTGAGCGAAACGTTGGCTTGCAACTGAGCTTGCCAGGATGCCGAACCTTGTAACTGAAACCCGCCCAGAGATTTAGGCTTCGCTGTCGATTCTGGCGCCACTGTTGACGAATTTTCCGGCGGCGCATCCAACAATTCACCAAGCATTGAAAATTGGTCTATTTGGCTCAAATTTCCTGTCACTTTCCCGTTTAGCCACAAGTCCTGTAAACCCGAAAGCTCACTTTGCCATTGTAAATGATACTGCTTGAGTCCGCCTTCGGCATGAAGCTTGAAACTGGCCAGTGAAAGTTGCTCGGACAATAATGGAAATTTCTGTTGCAACTTGGCGTCTAATTGGAAAGGAATATTTGGCTTAAGCCAAGCGCTCTGTAACTGTAGCTCTGCGGCCAACCAACCACGACTGTGAATATCGCTGACTAAATCAGTACCGTCGCCGTGTAACGAAAATTCGATGTCAAGTGGTTGCTGCTCTACTTGCATCTTCCAAGAGCCGATTAATTGTGAAGCAAAACTCGCTTGAAAACCCTGACGACCACTCAGGTCTAACTCGCCCCAAGGGCTAAGTAAGTGCAGCGCCTGAATATCTACCGATGAAAAACCGACTGTCGCGGCGAGTGTCAACTCAGGAAACAGGTAGTCATTCTGACCGTCATTGACCCGCCCCTGACTAAAACGAAGTTGCTTCACATTCACCTGATAAGGCGGGCTAATATCGGGTAATGATATTGTCAATGTATCGGGGAGCGGCGAGCTATTTGGCTGAATTGAAGTAGTATTAAGCTGAGATTCTGGCAGAACGACTGCCCATTGCTCTAGCAATAATTGCTCAAGCTCGATCGTCTGGTGCTGCCAGTTTGCCCGCAAATCCAACTGATGCCAGCTAAGCGCGACCCCGTCTAGATTGAGTAAGGCATCTCCTGCATTCAATCGCTGTAAAACAAAAGGAACTGGCGGCGTCCATATTGGCGAAGTGCTTGGTGCAGGCTCAGTGGTCGACACGCTAGCCGCCATCACCTCGGAATCAAGATCAAGCCTAATACGGCTTGTATCCAAGTGATCGATACAGAGCTGGGTTTGACTAATGCACACCCAATCAAAGCCAAGCTTGAGCTGGTTTAACTGTACAGTCAAACCTGGTTGCTGCCAAACCACTTGCCGAGCTTGAATACCTTGATAGAAATTGCCCTGAGGCTGAAGGATCGTTAAACCATCGACGGCCTTCGACACTTGCACTAACAACCACTCGGTACTTGGACTAAATGATAGCGCAATAATCAAACTAAAAAGCACCGCACTCACGGCGATGACCACAAACTTAATACATTTAAAGATCATAAATCGGGACCTATAGAGAAATGCAATCTCCAGGGATCGGATTCATTTTGCAAACCCTTAGCGATATCGACACGTAAAGGACCGATTAAAGTGATCCAGCGGATCCCCATGCCAACCCCAACAGATGTTGGCTCAGAAAAGTCATTCGTTGCGGTACCTGCGTCAACAAAAGTGGCGACTCGCCAATTCTTGGCAAATTGGTAATTGTATTCAGCACTACCAGTGACTAGGTATTTTCCCCCAATCAACTGGCCTTGGTTATTTGTAGGCGAAATGGTTTTGTAATCATAACCACGGATACTTTGGTCTCCACCGGCAAAAAAGCGCATCGAGGCTGGAACGTCACTGAGGTTGTCGACTAACACCCCACCTAAATCCACACGCAATAACAAACGATGCTTTTGATATGCGCGTAACCATTTGGCTAACGAGGTATACCGCAGCAACTCAACATCAGAACCCCAGTAAGGGTGTCCAACTTCAATACTGGCTTGTAGATTATCTCCCCAATAAGGGTCAAGACCGCCTCGAGTGCGCAGCCTAGCCCAATTAACCCCAGGTAATACCAAATTACTAACCGATTGTTGATTGGCCTGTACATATTCTTCATGTTGCCATTTTACAAAAACCGACGGAGTCCAACCATTATCCCAACTCCATTGGCGGGTGGTAGAAATCACAATCTTGTCACTCTCAGTATCATTGGTTTTTTCAAGCAGATATCCCGCTTGGATATCGAGATAATCATCCACCGGATTGTTCATAGGAATACGGTAAACAAACAATGCACTCTGCTTCGGTTGGGCAGCTTCCAGCTCAAAGCTAAGACTATGGCCCTTGTCATTGACCCAAGGTCGATTCCATTTCAAACGAACTCGAGGTCCTATGTCGGTGGTGATCCCGCCTCCCACTTCAATAGAGTCTCTGGGCTTCAAGCCCAAGTCAACCAACAGATCAATCTGTTGATCATGACGATTATCCAGATCCGGTCGCACCGAAATCAGCTGAAAATAGTCAGTTTCCCCTAAACGCTGATTAAATTGGCCCACCTTTTTTGCATCATATTTATCCTCTTGCTTAAAATCAGCAAGATTGGCAAACATTTGCTGAGGTAAATCAGGATTGGAAAAAATAATATCGCCAAAATGGTAACGCGGACCAGAGTCGTAACTCAGAAAAATATCGGCAGTATTCTGCTTGATACTAATTTTAATCTCAGCCTGGCTATAAGCCGCATCAAAATAGCCATAACGAGAAGCCAGACGATTTAACTCTGCTTTCAAGTTATCGTAAGCAACATGAGAAAACGACAGCCCCTTTACCAATCCACTGTTTACAATTACTTTTTTAAAACGACTATCTCGCGTTGCAGCACCAGTTAAATTAATGTTCAATTGATTGACCAGCAACGGTTTTCCCACCTCTACCGCCACCAAAAATCGCCCCTCATCGGTTCGGCTTACCAAAATTTTACTTTGGTAATAACCTAAAGCACGTAAAGCATTTCTAGTTTGTTCAGTACTGGCGCTGATGATGCGTCGATCACTACTATTCTCGGGGAAAGTTTGCGCCTCAAGGTAAACCTTCACATTGTCTTTCAGTGAACCATCGAGTCCTTGATAGTCAAAGTCTAGCGCTTTTACCGAAAAGGCAATCATCACAACAATTATCGGCAATAAACGACCAAGCAAGCCAACATTCCTTATTAAGTTTTATGCAGCGCTCAGTTTAATGTTTTTTAAGCAGTTTAAAACTACTTATCGAAAGTGAATGGTAAATTCCGACAGAAATTAAACTCGAAAAGTATCCTCCGCCTCGCTAAGCTAGATCGAAACCCTTTCAGGACAGGTTCAATGAGACAAAAATGGCCCAAACCAGTGTTAGGCTTGGCGGGTTATAGTGGCAGTGGAAAAACCAGTTTACTCTGCCAGCTATTACCTTTGTTAAAGCAACGAGATTTGCGAGTCTCCGTGATAAAACACAGTCACCATGAAATCCTTTTAGATAAACCCGGTAAAGACAGTCATCGTTTATTTAACAGTGGTGCCAACGAAGTCATTCTAGCTTGTCCTCAGCAACGTTATCACTTTAGTCAGCAGCATCAGAGCGAGCAGCTAGAACAGCAACTACAATGGGTACAATGGCAACAATGTGATTTGGTTTTGGTGGAAGGCTATCGGGAAAGTAACATCGATAAAATTGAAGTTCATCGTCCGGCACTCGGTAAAGCGCTACTCTACCCTAACGACCCCAATATTATTGCCCTAAGCTGCAATGAGGCCCTTAATGCACCTTTGCCAGTACTTGATTTAAACCAAGCATCGCAGGTTCTAGATTTTATTATTGATTATCTCAGCCAAATATCCGAGTGAAAGAATATCATTCAGTTAAGGGTCTATTAGGGATAAGCACTTACCATAGAGCAAAATATGAATAAAAATAAATGGGTTGTAGTTGTCATCCTTGCCTTGATTATAGCAACAGCAAGCTGGTTTGACCTAGGGCAATGGTTGAGCTTTTCCACGATTAAGCAGCAACAAGCAGAATTACAAACCATCGTTGAGCAACATTACACCTGGTCTTTGCTTGGCTATTTTCTGCTTTATGTTTTAGTGACTGCCTTTTCGGTTCCCGGCGCGGCGTTATTAACGCTATTAGCCGGCGCCTTATTTGGCGTGGTCAATGGAGTGATCCTCGTGTCATTTGCCAGCACCATCGGAGCAAGCCTTGCTTTTATCGTGGCCCGCTATCTATTAAGAACCAGTTTAGAACGCCGTTATACCCACAAATTAAAAGGAATCAATCAAGGCATTGAAAAGGAAGGAGCCTTTTATTTACTTAGTTTACGTTTGATTCCTATTTTCCCATTTTTTTTAATCAACTTAGTGATGGCACTCACGACCTTGCCCTTGCGTACTTTTTACTGGGCGAGCCAAGTCGGCATGTTTCCGGCAACTCTTGTCTATGTAAATGCTGGCACTGAACTGGCTAAATTAGATGGCTTAGCCGGGATATTATCCCCTTCTCTAATATTGGCGTTTAGCCTGCTTGGTTTACTGCCCTATATCAGCCAAGCTTTGATCAAGCGTTATAAACAGCAACGACTATACGCTCGCTTTGCCAAACCCAAGCAATTTGACAATAACCTCATCGTGATTGGTGCTGGTGCTGGTGGTTTAGTGAGTTCTTATATTGCAGCAGCAGTTAAAGCGAAAGTGACTCTAATCGAAAAACATAAAATGGGAGGCGACTGCTTAAATACCGGTTGCGTCCCCTCCAAAGCGTTAATCCGTAGCGCCAAGTTTGCATACCAAGCGCAACAGGCGCAGCACTTTGGCTATCAACAAGTAACCGCCAAGGCAAATTTTGCAGAAGTCATGCAGCGAGTCCACAGAGTCATAAAACAAGTCGAACCGCATGATTCCATCGAACGTTACACAAATTTGGGCGTTGAGTGTTTACAGGGAGAAGCTCGCATTGTTAGCCCATGGGAGGTTGAAATAAATGGGCAGCGGCTCACCACAAAAAACCTTGTGATAGCGACGGGGGCCCGCCCACTGATTCCTGCAATTGCAGGCTTAGAAAACATCGACTATCTCAGCTCTGATACCTTATGGAAGTTAACTGAATTGCCGCAGCGCTTATTAATCTTGGGCGGAGGTCCAATTGGCTGCGAGCTCAGCCAAAGTTTTGCTCGGCTCGGTTCACAGGTAAGTCAAGTTGAAATGGGCGAGCATTTATTGCTTCGTGAAGATCCTGAAGTCAGTGTTATCATCGAACAACAATTTACCAAAGAAGGTATCCACTTGTACTTGGGGTGGAAAGCGACCCAATTTATCCAACATAACGGCGAACAAAGCGTCATCTTAGAAAAAGATGGACAGCAACAACAACTGGTATTTGATAAAGTTATTTTAGCCCTAGGCAGAACCGCGAATACCCGAGGCTTTGGCCTTGAAGCGCTAGACTTATTGCTCGCGCCACAGGGCACCATAGCAGTCAACCGCAAACTACAGACTAATTATCCGAACATCTATGCCGTGGGAGATGTCGCAGGTCCCTATCAATTTACCCATTTTGCAGCTCATCAAGCATGGTATGCAGCAGTAAATGCACTGTTTGGCCGCTTTAAAACCTTTGCCGCAGATTACTCGGTGATCCCTGCCGCAACCTATAGCTATCCTGAAGTAGCCCGTGTTGGACTCAACGAACAGCAAGCAAAACAGCAACAAATTGCTTATGAAATTAGTCTATTTCAGCTAAAAGAATTAGACCGCGCAATTGCAGACGGTGAAACTCAAGGTTTTATTAAGGTACTTACGGTTCCCGGCAAAGATAAAATCTTAGGTGCAACCATTGTCGCTGAACATGCAGGTGAACTATTAGCCGAATTTACCCTCGCTATGAAACATAAGCTAGGCTTGAACAAAATACTGTCAACTATTCATGCTTATCCAACGCTCATGGAAGCCAATAAATATGTCGCCGGTGAATGGAAACGAAATCATGCACCGCAAAAATTACTCAGTCTATTGGAGAGATATCATCGATGGAATCGAGGGGCTTAAGCTTCAAAAACCGCACCATCAGATCAGGCGGTTTCAGCCTGATCTATAAACAAACGATCTTCAAAGATTTCTGGCTCAAGTGCTTCACTGAAATAGAAGCCTTGATAAACCGTGCAGCGACGATATTTTAAGAATTCCAGCTGATACTCAGTTTCGACACCTTCCGCAATAACTTCAAGCGCTAAGTTCTCAGCCATTGAGATAATCGTGGTAATAATCGCACACTCGCTGCCACCACTATGCAGTTCACTCACAAAAGACTTATCAATTTTAAGACAGTTAATTGGCAATTTATTTAAATAGGCCAAAGAAGAGTATCCGGTACCAAAATCATCCACCGAAAAGCGTACCCCAATATCACGCAGCGCTTGTATTTTGGCCACCGTTTCCTGAACATCGTCCACGAGTACCCCTTCGGTGATCTCCAATTCAATCAGTCGAGGGTCACAGCCAGAACGCTGAATAATATCTAAGGTTTCTTTGATAAAGCTATCGCGATGGAATTGATTAGGACTGACGTTAATCGATAAGGTTTTAAAATTATCGGGTAAACCGCGATCTTGCCAAGTTTTTAAGGTTTCACAGGCGCTGCGCATCACCCATTGACCAAGTAATACAATCAATCCACTCTCTTCCGCCAGAGGAATAAACCGACCCGGCGAAATCCAACCCATTTTAGAATCAAACCAACGCAATAAAGTTTCTGCGCCAACCATTTCATAATTAGCGTTATAACGCGGTTGAAAATAGGCGACCATATCTTCTTTTTCTACCGCTTCACGCATCATGCTCGTAAGCTGATGCCGCTCTTGGATCTCATCTGCCATTTTCGCGGAGAATACATGCACACTAGAACGCGCCAAGTCTTTGCCGTGATACAGCGCAATATCGGCTTGGCGAAGAATTTCTGTGGCATTGCTGTCGAGATTAGGAAATAGAGCGACGCCAGTCGTTAAGTTAAGGCTAATTTGATTCCCTTTAATCACAAACTCTTTATGGATCACCTTAGCTAAATGTACTGCTAACTCTGAAGCTTTTGCCTTCGCTTGTTCACGGTCACTAGATAAGTTGGGCACCAGTAAAGCAAATTCATCGCCCCCTAAACGAGCCACTGTTTCTCCACTATTACGCCCTTCCCTTAAACGATGAGCAATCAGCCTCAATAGTAAATCACCGGCGGCATGCCCCAGCATATCGTTAACGTTTTTAAAATGATCGATATCCAAATAAATCAAGGCACCAATTTGATTACTTCGGCGTCCACGCTCAATTTCCAAATCAAGATTTTCAATCAATTTTCGCCGATTAGATAAGCGTGTAATATCATCATGGGAAGATTGAAAGCGCACTAACTCTTGCGCAGAACGAACCTCAGAAATATTTGTTTGAGTACTGATCACTCGAGAAGGCAAATCCCGTTCTGTGCGCTCAACGACCATACCTCTTGATAAGACCCAAAGATAATGCCCGTCTTTATGTTTAATCCGGTGCATCGCTTCATAAACTTTGGTGTTCTTTTTTAGGTGTTTTCGTAACTCATTCAAAGTTTTATCTAAGTCTTCAGGATGAATTCGCGACTCCCACTCTTCTATCTTTTCGCCAATCTGTCCATCTTGGTAACCCAACATAGACTTCCATTGGGGGGAGTAATAGACCGTATTACTTAATAAATTCCAATCCCAAATCCCATCACCCGAGCCATTCAACGCAAACTGCCAGCGTTGCTCACTACGTTGCAACTGAGCAAAACTACAGTGGATCCCCTCAGCCATTTTACTAATGGCAAGTTCTAAGGCACCGAGCTCTCCTTGACTATTCGCAATAATCGAAGTGCTATTATGGGTTTGTATTTGGGTGGTTTTACCGACCAATTTATTCAATGGATTGACCAGCACGCGACTTAACATTGATACCAACAACAGCATCGCAATCGCCATATAACTAAAACTTTTAATCGCCTGATCAAAAATGATTTGACGCTGCACCAACCAGCTATCTTTAAGATTAAAACTAAAGAAAATTGCGCCCTGCTCTGCTCGGCGTAAACTATCTTCCCGAGGGCCCATATCTAAGGGGAAATACAAATTCACCTGCCACTGTTGCGGTAATATTTGGCTGATAGGAGTGCGCTGCTGTTTGACTTGAGCGAACATCTCAGCATTAAAATAATTGTTATTGTCAGCCGCAAACACATTTTTTTCGGAACGATGGTTAGACAATTGAACCAAACCTTGAGGATCAATCACCTGCAGTGAATCTAAATGTTGGTTTAAAGACACTAAGCTAATTTGACGTTCGGCAATATCCCATTGATGACGCGACAAACTATCAGACAAACTTTGCTGTAGCTGATAACCAATATTGAGTAGACGTTGGGTCGCTTGAGTCGCCAATTGTTGATGCTGTTGGTTAAGTGTTCCAAGCAACAGTAGACCTTGAGCAATCAGTAACAAAACCAGTGCAAAACTTGGAATTACAACGCTAAGAGAGATCCTCTTTAATCTAAACACCGGTTAACTCCATCAACCATTCACTCGAAAAATTATTAGATAAATCAGGAATTCGGTGAATTAACTCGAGCTCAGCCATACGCTGCGCCTTAAGGTGAGCATGTTTGAGAATAGATTGATCTGAATATAAGGCAGCACTTTGCTGAGCATTCAGGACTTGGATCTTACTATAGGCTTGTTTAACTTCTTTGCTATAAAGCTGAGTTCGCTTGGCAATTAATTTAAAGCCTTCCCGAGAATGTTGTTCTAACCAAGAGCTGGCAGAATAAAAGTTATCAAGCAAACTAAGAATATGCTGATGTTGCTGTTTTAATACTTCATTACGAACCACCAACACTCGATAATAAGGCTGTCCATGAGCGGCACTTTGATATAAAACGTTTGCCGAAAGGTTATCGACTAAGCGGCTCTGCAATGGACCAGAAGTCATCACTGCGCTAATTTCCCCTTTACGAAACAAAGCTAATTGCTCATCTAGTTTTGCTTCTACCAACACAAAGTCTTCGGCTTTTAAAGCACTATCTCTGAGCCAATCGTCCATCACCAGTGAAGCCACCGATAGACTTTCGTAGCCAATTCGCTGCCCTTTTAAAGAATCAATATCACGAATCGGCTGCTGTGTGATAAGCGCATCACCACCAACGCTGCGGTCGATCACTGCCACAACTGTAATATCAACACGCTCGGCCAATAAACTAATGACTTCGGTAAGGCTCAAAAAGCCAGCATCCACTTGCCCACTTTTAAGAGCATGCATTACATGACTGGGAGTGGTTAATTCGTTTAGGCTATATTGGTCAAAACCTGGATAAGCAAGTTGCTGAGCGAGATAAATTGATTCAAAGCCGAGCCAAGGCGACACCGCAACGCGCAGAGTTTGAGCTGGTGCTTGGCAAGCTGCCATAACACTTGCCATAAATAGTATAAGCAAGTACCGAATCTGGTTAATCGAAGGTAAGTTAACGCTCATATCCCTAGCTTGTTATGAACTCATCCTGAGTATTTAGTAAAACAGAAGCAACCATTCTGCTTGGCTCAATCGTAAAAAGGAAGCAATCTATTTAAAATTTTCAGTAAACATTACGAACTTAAAAGTTTACAGTTCAAGAATGAGTTCCTAGTCAAAAAAAGCGCCTCACATGCGGCGCTTTATCAAAAAAACATGAATAATTAGTCAAATTAGAGAGCGCGAAGTGCCGCAATACGTTTTTCTAAGGGCGGATGGCTTAACAATAATTCACTCATTGAACGTTTACCGTTAATTCCAAAAGCCATCAACGAACCTTCCATTTCAGGTTCTCGACTTCCACCTAAGCGTTGTAAGGCACGAATCATTTTCTGTTTACCAACCAACTTAGCCGAACCCTCATCGGCGCGATATTCTCGTTGGCGAGAAAACCACATCACGATGACACTGGCCAAGATGCCAAATACCATTTCGAGTACGAACACCGTCGCCATGTAGGCAAACATACCTAAACCTTGACCATTTTGATTATTGTTGCTCATCGTCGAGCTAATCACATTTGCGATAATCCGCGCTAAGAAAATAACAAAGGTATTCACCACCCCTTGAATTAACGTTAAGGTCACCATGTCCCCATTAGCCACGTGACTAATTTCATGGGCGAGAACCGCTTCCACTTCGTCTCGACTCATGTTTTCTAGTAAACCACTACTCACTGCCACCAAGGCAGCGTTACGTTTAGCGCCAGTCGCAAAAGCATTCATGTCTGGAGCATGGTAAATCGCGACCTCCGGCATGCCGATCCCAGCAGCCTTAGCTTGACGCGCTACAGTATTGATTAACCACGCTTCGGTTTCGTTGCGTGGGGCACCAATGACTTGTGCGCCAGTCGATCGCTTCGCCATCCACTTAGACATCAATAAAGAGATAATTGAGCCACCAAAACCAAAAATGGCAGCCATCACCAACAAACCACCGACACTTCGGGTAGAGATCCCCAAAGCCGAAAACACGATGTTCATAACGATACCAAGTATCAATACTACGGCTAAGTTCGTCGCTAAAAACAACAATATACGTTTCATCGTTTGCCTCTATCTTATATGGGAAAATACTACACCATAATATATGGGGTATGGCTCACATTTTTCAATAGTTTAACAAATAATTTCCACTTTATATTGCGCCATGAAAAACCCTCAAATCAAAATAGTTTTCTATTAATTCAGGATTTACCTTTGTTTTATAAGGAATGGTTGCGATGCAAGGTGCCGTAATGGCATTTTTTAAATACTCAATATTTAGCGTCGCTATCTCAGAATCATCACTCAAATGATTGGCAACCCATGCCAATAATTTTACACCGCTAGCCTTAATTGCCTCTACCGTTAGCAAGGCATGATTCAGACAGCCGAGCTTCACGCCAACCACCAAGATCACCGGAAGCTGGTGTTTGACAACCCATTGTGAGAATGTGGCTTGCTGATCGTCAAGCGGAACATGCCACCCCCCAGCCCCCTCAACCAACAAAATGTCTGATTGCGCTTGTAGTAAATCTAAACCGCTGTCCATAGCCGCAATATCAATCGGCGCATTCTCCAAACGGGCGGCAATATGTGGTGCAATGGCCTGTTGTAGTGTCACGGGGTTAACCTGTTGGTAGCTTAAAGGCAACGAAGTGTATTGTTGAATAGCCAAACCATCTTCATTATTCAAACCATCTGGCCCCTGTTCCGCTCCTGCTGCTAACGGCTTGAAACCATTCACCACTAGCTGTGTATTCTGGCGTTGTAAGGCCAGCATCAAAGCGCAACTCACGAGGGTTTTACCCACTTCGGTATCGGTGCCGGTAATAAACACACTTTTAATCATTGATCAGTACTCCATAACACACTTGATAAGTGGCACTCACCTGGTTTTTCTGAGCAAATTGCTGTTGGTAAACTTTCGCTAATTGACGTAGCTTTGCGGCGGTATTTAAGCCTTGTTTTGCATCAACCACATAGTTAGCACCAATTCCCTTTAATTCAGCCAACAAGGCAAAAACATCGGGGTACCACAAAGTACGGGTCTCAGTTTGCACCTGCGGATCAGCAAACCCCGCCAAACGGATTTGCTCATATAGGCAATTTTCAGCCATAAATTGATTTACATGGGGGGTATCGTCAATTTCACACCAAGCTTGTTTAAGTTCCCACAAAGTACCATCAAGTAATGACGAAAAAACACAGATCCCGCCTGGACGTAAAATTCGTTTGATCTCGCGGAGCGCACGACTTAAGTTATTACACCATTGCAGGGCTAAATTCGAAAATACAATGTCTACACTTTGGTCGCTCAAACTAATACATTCCGCATCACAAACCATGGCATAAAAATTATGGTTCTGTTGTTGTGCGTATTGCGCCATTGCGAACGAGAGATCGATGCCCACAACTTGCGATGCTGTCGCTTGCAGCTTGTGCGCAAAATGGCCAGTACCGCAGCCTAAATCAAGTGCCCGAGAGGTCGGTGTTTTAGGCAGATGCATCAATAAATTATCGCCTATATCTCTTTGCAACTGCGCAAAATCATTATAGCTAATCACGGCTTTGGAAAAATGCCGAGCAACCTGCTGCTTATCAATATTCATCATTCAATTCTTAATAAATCAACCAAAGTGTCCAATAAACGAGAGATATCATCAGCCCGATGAGAGCTACTTAAGGTCACTCTCAACCGAGCCGTATTTACCGGAACAGTTGGTGGACGTATTGCACTGACCCAAAAGCCACGCAACTTGAGTTGCTCGCTGATCCATAAAGCGCGCTCACTTGAACCTAAAATAATCGGTTGAATTGCCGTATCTGACTCAAGCAAGGGTAAGCCTAAATCTCTGCCAAGATTTTTAAATAATCGGATATTTTGGTGTAGCGTTTCTTGAAATTCCGGTTCAGTTTGCAGCACTGCGATAGCTTCAGTGACGGCTGCAGCTTGTGCTGCTGGCATTGCGGTAGAGTAGATATAACTGCGATCAAAATTAATCAGATAATCTCGCACCGAACTATCACATAACACCGCCGCACCAGAGACCCCTAAGGCCTTACCAAAGGTTAACATTTGCAATTGAATGTCATCTGCTGCTAAGTCTGCATCTTGAATACTGCCTCGCCCTTGATCACCGAGACAACCCACGCCATGGGCATCATCGACCATTAGCCAAGCATCATGCTGCTTACATAGACGGCTGATTGCATTTAACGGGGCTTGATCCCCATCCATGCTAAATACACCCTCGGTGATCACTAAGCAATTATTCGCCTTACGGCTAGCCAGTAAGGTTTGCAAACGTTCCGTCGAATTATGCGTAAAACGTTTAAACTGAGCAGCGGATAAACTCCCTGCTTCCATTAACGATGCATGATTCAATTTATCTTGCAACAACAAGTCTTGCTTACTGAGCAAAGCTTTAATGATCCCCTGATTCGCGCTAAATCCACTGCTAAATAATAAAGCCGCAGCTTTTCCCTGCCACTCACATAAAGCCTGTTCGAGTTGATGATGTGGTAATTGATACCCGGTCACCAAAGGTGAGCCACCACTGCCCGTTCCGTACTGATCAGCTGCGTTCTTCCAGCCGGCAATAACCTTGGGATGTTGCGACAACCCCAAGTAATCATTACTGGAGAAATTTAAATATTGCTGATCAGAAACCTGAATGAAGCGACCCTGGCCGCTACCGAGGCAAAATCGCTCGCGCACCAGTTGTTTAACTTTACGTTGCTGGACTTGCTGATGAATAAACTCGAAAGCCATTAAGAGGCATCATAAAAGAAAGCATTATCGGCTTGATTCTGTTGTTGAATCAAAGACTGATACAGATCTTGCTCTTGTTCTTCGGTGCCATGCTTGAGTTCTGCCGATTCTGGGCGAATGCCCAATTTATTAAACAACTGTAAATCTTGGTTTTCATCTGGATTTGGTGTGGTTAATAACTTACAACCATAAAAAATGGAGTTTGCGCCCGCCATAAAACAAAGTGCCTGAACCTGTTGATTCATTTCCTCGCGACCAGCCGATAAGCGAACATGAGAGCGCGGCATCATTATTCGAGCGACAGCGATGCAACGAATAAAGTCAAACTGGTCCATGTCTTCAACATCTTCCAACAAGGTTCCCTTGACTTTTACCAACATATTGATGGGTACACTTTCGGGATGACTCGGTAGATTCGCCAGTTGCACTAACAAAGCACTGCGATCGGTGGCGGTTTCTCCCATTCCCATAATGCCACCAGAACAGACTTTCATGCCGGCAGAGCGCACATGTTCTAAAGTATCTAGGCGCTGATCATAGGTACGAGTGGTAATAATTTCTTGATAAAACTCGCGCGAAGTATCGAGATTATGGTTGTAGTAATCTAAACCAGCTTCGGCTAAGCGTTCAGCCTGTTGTTTTTCTAGCATACCCAGCGTCATACAAGTTTCCATTCCCATCTGTTTGACGCCCTCAACCATTTTGACGAGGTAAGGCATATCCCGCTGTTTCGGGTTTTTCCAAGCAGCGCCCATACAAAACCGAGTTGAACCATTCGCCTTGGCTTTTTCGGCTTCTTTAAGGACATGCTCAACTTCCAATAGACGTTCTGTTTTTAGATCGGTCTTGTGGTGAGCACTCTGTGGGCAATACTTGCAATCTTCTGGACAAGCACCAGTTTTAATCGATAGCAAAGTAGAAACTTGAACCTGGTTTGGGTCAAAATTAGCTCGATGTACACATTGAGCTTGAAACATCAGATCATTAAATGGCAGCGAAAACAGCGCATTAACTTCGTTAACAGTCCAATCATGGCGAAGTGTTTGAGTCATAACTAAAACTTTCATTAAATAGAGTATTCGGCTAGTCTATCCACAGCCAGCCAGCTGTCAACTTCAAATTACCCAAAACTTTACTAACGGTTAAATAATGAGCACAGATATTCAGTTCGATCAAGACCATCTTTGGCATCCTTACACCTCATCAATTGCTCCTCTGCCCTGTTATGCGGTGGCGTCAGCATCCGGCTGTGAAATTGAACTCGAAGACGGCCGACGTTTGGTTGATGGCATGGCTTCTTGGTGGGCCTGCATTCACGGGTATCAAGTCAAAGAGTTAGATCAAGCCGCCAGCGAGCAATTAGCTAAAATGTCACACGTGATGTTTGGTGGTTTAACTCATCAACCCGCGGTAGAGCTTGCCAAGCGTTTAGTCGACTTAACACCAGCATCCTTAGAACAGGTTTTTATTAGCGATTCGGGATCCGTCGCGGTGGAAGTGGCCTTGAAAATGGCCTTGCAGTACTGGCATGCTAAAGGCCAAAAACGGACTAAGTTTGCCACTATTCGTCACGGTTACCATGGCGATACATTTGGCGCTATGTCAGTATGCGATCCGCAAGGCGGCATGCATCAGCTTTATCAAGGTTTCCTGCCTGAACATCTATTTTGCGCTGCACCACAAACTCGCTTTGATCAAGCATGGGATCCAAAAGATTTTATACCGATGCAACAGATGTTAGACGCCCACCACTCACAAATCGCCGCGGTAATTATCGAGCCCATTGTACAAGGTGCAGGAGGGATGCGAATTTACCATCCTCAGTATTTAAAACAACTAAGGCGTCTTTGCGACCACTACGGATTACTGTTGATTGCCGATGAAATCGCAACCGGGTTTGGCCGTACTGGTAAACTGTTTGCCTGTGAACATGCCGATATTGCGCCTGACATACTTTGTTTAGGTAAGGGACTTACTGGAGGCTATATGAGTTTGGCCGCCACTCTCACCAGCAAAACCATTGCCAACACCATCTGTAGTGGCGAGGCTGGTGTATTTATGCATGGTCCGACATTTATGGGAAATCCCCTCGCCTGTGCCGTTGCCTGCGCCAGTATCGACCGACTCCAAAATGGGCCATGGCAACAACAGGTCGCGGCTATCGAACAGCAACTAAAAAAACAGTTAGCGATTTGCCAACAGCTTAACGCGGTGGCCGATGTTCGGGTATTAGGCGCGATCGGGGTCGTGGAAACTGAGATGGCGGTAAATGTCGCTGATATTCAGGCCAAATTTGTTGAACTTGGAGTATGGATCAGACCTTTTGGAAAATTAGTCTACATCATGCCGCCCTACGTGATCAGTGCCCAACAACTCAGCAAATTATGCCATGCTATCTATACTGCGTTAGCTGAACTTGATACAAGACATGACTAACTAAGTAGGGTCTTTGGTTGGCGATAACTTGAAGGACAAGGCGCTACAATACTAAGAAAAAACATTTAAGTAGTATGCAAACAAAGTGGTTAACACGATCAAAGCTAATAAGCCCATGTTAATAATGAAATGATCCCCCTTGCGGCGGGATCGACTCCAATTGAAGCCGATCGTGGTCAGAGTAATCCCACAACAAGTCCACAACAAATAAACAAACACCGTTCGCAGGTTTTCTTGCCAGTGATCACGGTAACCCACCCCATCATTAGGTTGAAATGCCGAATAGGCTATTTCCGGACGAGCGTAGTGATAAACGATGAGAGCTGCCAAGAAAGCCCCCCAAGCTAACAAAGAAAACAGCACAAATAATTTTTGTAAGCCGTCAGGGCCCTTTCTTCGCTCGATTCGTTTTTTTGGCATTCGCTTACCTATATTCTGAATACTCAGCAGTTTAATTAAGATAACATAGCGATTTCTAATGTTTTATCAATTTTTACTTGAGTCTTTGGCCTCACCAAGTAACATTGGTTCCCTTATAATTTTAGCACTATCAGATTGGAGCAATTGTTTGCTATGACGCATTCTTCAGTGACAGACGTATTGAGTGGTAAATTCAGCGTTGGTCAACAAGTTACTATCAAAGGGTGGATCCGCACTCGCCGCGATTCTAAAGCTGGTCTTTCTTTTTTAGCCATTCACGATGGCTCATGTTTTGAGGCAATTCAGGCGGTCGCTCCCAATACTCTATCTAATTACGAGAATGATGTGTTAAAGCTTACCGCAGGTTGTTCGGTAATGGTTAGTGGTGAAGTGGTAGAATCCCCCGGACAAGGCCAGTCCTTTGAAATCCAGGCCGAGCAAGTTGAAGTGCTGGGTTGGGTTGAAAATCCCGATAGTTACCCAATGTCAGCCAAACGCCACAGTATTGAATATCTTCGTGAACATGCCCACCTACGACCACGCACCAATGTAATTGGTGCCGTGACTCGAGTCCGAAACTGTTTGGCGCAAGCGATTCACCGCTTCTATCATCAGCAGGGTTATATGTGGGTAAGCACCCCAATCATTACTGGTAGTGATACTGAAGGTGCAGGTGAAATGTTCCGCGTATCCACGCTAGACATGAACAACTTACCTTTAGATGACAAAGGCGAAATCGATTACCAACAAGACTTCTTTGGTAAAGAGACTTTTCTTACGGTATCCGGTCAATTAAATGTGGAAACCTACGCCTGTGCATTATCCAAGGTCTACACCTTCGGACCGACGTTTCGCGCTGAAAATTCGAATACCAGTCGCCATTTGGCCGAATTTTGGATGGTTGAACCAGAAGTCGCCTTTGCCGATTTAAACGATGCCGCCAAACTCGCCGAAGATATGCTTAAGTATGTATTTAAAGCGGTATTGGACGAGCGCATGGATGATATGAATTTCTTTGCCCAGCGGGTCAACAAACAAGCCGTGAGTCGCCTACAAAATTTTGTTGAAGCAGATTTCGCGCAGGTCGATTACAGCGACGCAATTCAAATTCTAATCGATTCCGGTCGCAAGTTTGAATTCGACGTAGAATGGGGCATCGATATGTCTTCAGAACACGAACGCTACTTAGCCGAAGAACACTTCAAAGCTCCGGTGGTCGTCAAAAACTATCCCAAAGACATTAAGGCCTTCTACATGCGCCAAAATGACGATGGCAAAACTGTTGCGGCGATGGATGTATTAGCACCAGGCATTGGTGAGATAATTGGTGGTAGTCAGCGCGAAGAGCGTTTAGACGTGCTCGATAAACGCCTCGCTGAGCTGGGCTTAGATAAAGATGACTACTCTTGGTATCGCGATCTACGTCGTTACGGGACTGTGCCGCACTCAGGCTTTGGTTTAGGTTTTGAACGTTTAGTCTCTTATGTTACCGGTATGACCAATATTCGCGATGTAATTCCTTTTCCACGCGCACCTAAAAACGCAGAGTACTAAACTCTCAGGTATGATTGGTTATTTGAAAAGCCCCAAAGACTGGGGCTTTTTTGTACCTACTTTGTTAAGCATGAGCTTGATTGAGTCCTCATAGAGGATAAACAAAACTATACAGCACCCGACTCATCATCCATACTTAGGCGCATTAATAATGTAAAAGTCATTGCGATTTTAAGAAGGATCTACATGAAAAGATTGAAAGTTGTCACCACTGAAGATGTATTATTAACCCTCTGTAATTCCGTCACCAATGTCTTAAGTAAGGCGACCGCCAGTGACATTAGATTCTCAGCGATGGTGCAAAAAATTAACAAAACCTGTTTAAAACCCGACATTGGTTGTTTTGTGTTATTCGATGGTGGATTCTCTGGTTTAGTGGTAATTAATTTTACCGCTCCTGCTGCCATGGAGATTTATAGAAATTACATGTTGCATATGGGGATCCCTGAGTCAGAACTAGCACAACAACATACAGCCGACGAAGTGGGAAATGTTATGGGTGAGTTGATGAATCAGATGGTTGGCTACTTTACCGGAGTGATCGGCAAAGAATTGCAAACTTCGCTCACCCAGAATCAACCCAAAATGTTAGCGTTAAACAAACAGGTATTAATTTCTATCGATACCAACTTGGATCGCCCACAAGCTCGCCGAGTAACCTTTACCACCGCAAAAAATAACATCTTTTACTTGGAGTTGGCGATGGACAAAACTGAGTTCATTAAGTTGCATGAATTTGAAACAGAAGATGATGTTGATCCTGATGCACTAATTGAGCAAGCTGCTCTCGATAAAAAATCAGAACAAGCCAGTATAGCCACTGCGACCGCAACCATTGATCAAGATTTACTCGATGAGCTCGGTATTTAAGCCTGTCGACTGAACCTATTGATTAAGTGATACCGCTATTTTTTCAGTCTAAACCGAAGTAACTGTAACTTAGGTTTAGACTGAAAGTAACCCGTCATGCGATAAAAAAACGTAATAACCCGCGACTTCAAATAGCCATCAATGTCTCTGTATCAAGCAACCCTGCAAGTCTTGAAATCGATAAACAAGCCACATGACATTCCCCGGGAAAACTAAAGCCAGCTAACATAATCTTTAAAGGCTAACTGTTTATGTTTATTCGGTTTTACTTGGGGACTGCCTAAATACAAAAATCCAACAATAGACTCTTGTTCAGCGAGTCCCAATTCGTCGTTAACAATTGAGCTATAAGCCATCGCTCCTGTGCGCCATATTCCGTTATAACCTTGAGCAAGCGCTGCCATTTGCATTGCTTGTACAGCACAACCGGCAGAGAGCACCTGTTCTATCTCAGGAACTTTGGTATGCGATTTAGGTGATGCGATCACAATCGTAATCAGCGGCGCTCGAAAAGGCATCGCTCTCGCTTTTTCTTCATCGGCTTGCTCGGCAAACGCCGCTTTTTCAAAAATGGAGGAGAGTCTAGTGAGCCCTTCACCACTCACATGGATGAAACGCCAAGGTGTTAATCCACCGTGGTCAGGCGCTCGTAAACCTGCATTCCAAATTACTTCTAGTTCAGCCCCCTCTGGAGCTGGTGCGGCCAAACGCGCACAAGACTGACGCTCTAATAATAAGTCTAAGGCGTTCATTGTGATCCTTAAGAGTTAAAATGTAACACCATTGTGATTGAAATATCATAAAAGTAAAGCGCTGCTTGCCCCTTGTTAGCTAAAGGATTAACAAGCCCACATTAATCAAAAATGTAGCTATAACGATAGCTTGCGGGGTACAAACTGCTTGCTCTTCATCGATGTGTAAGCCTAGATAACCAGCATGACTGCTTATATCATCGCGGCCAATTCAGCGCCTTGACGAATAGCCGCTTTTGCATCAAGTTCTGATGCCAAAAATGCCCCACCAATCAGATGCGAATGACGACCTAAAGCGCTTAGTTCTTCATGCAACGAACGTAAACTTTCTTGGCCTGCACATACCACAACATGATCAACTTCCAATACCGATTGCACGCCATCGATTTTGATGTGTAAACCCTGATCGTCAATTTTGAGATATTCTACCCCAGCAAGCATTGTGACCCCATTTTGCTTTAAACTTTCACGATGGATCCATCCAGTGGTCTTACCAAGCCCTTTACCGACCCTGCTCGCCTTACGCTGACACAGAAAAACTTGTCGTAAAGGATGATGCTTTAAGACCTCCTTTTTCAAGCCACCAGCATTGGACATAGTAGAGTCAATGCCCCAATTGTCTAACCAACGATCAAGATTGGTGGCTAAGGACGGCTGTTGTTCCACCAAATACTCAGCCACGTCAAAACCAATACCACCTGCCCCAATAATTGCAACCCGCTCCCCTACTGTTTTATGATCCTTTAGTACATCTAAATAGTTATAGACCTTAGGATGCGCGATGCCTTCGATGGGCGGCGTTCTCGGCACAATCCCAGTAGCGATCACCACTTCATCGACCGACAACTGGGCCAGCATCGCCGAATCTAGCTTAGTATTTAGCTTTAAAATTATCCCTAAATGTTTAATCTGATTTGAAAAATACCGCAAAGTTTCATAGAACTCTTCTTTACCAGGGATCTGCTTTGCGTAATTGAATTGCCCGCCAATCTGATCTGCCGCATCATAAATAGTCACTCGATGCCCGCGTTGTGCTGCATAACAAGCAAAAGCTAATCCTGCCGGACCCGCGCCCACCACCGCAATGTTTTTAGCTTCCATCACCGGGGAGAATGTTAACTCGGTTTCGTAACATGCCTGCGGGTTCACCAAGCAACTGGCGCGCCGTTGTTTAAACACATGATCTAAACATGCTTGATTACACGCAATACAAGTATTAATCAGCTCAGACTGATCCGCTTTAGCCTTTTGTACAAACAACGGATCGGCAAGTAAAGGTCTCGCCATCGATACCATATCCGCTTGGCCAGAACTTAAGATGTTCTCAGCAATCTCGGGTGTATTAATTCGGTTCACCGCGACCAAAGGAATACTAAGGTGTTGTTTTATTTTTTCCGTCACCCAAGAAAACGCACCACGCGGCACACTCGTCGCGATGGTAGGCACTCTGGCTTCGTGCCACCCAATACCAGTGTTCAGTAGTGTCACCCCCGCCAGCTCCAAAGCTTTTGCTAAGTGAATAACTTCTTCTAACGTACTGCCTTTTTCAACCAGGTCTAACATCGATAAACGAAAAATGATGATGAAATTTTGCCCCACAAGATCCCGAGTTTGTTTCACTACCGCCAACGCGAATTTGATACGATTACAATAGCTGCCACCCCAGCTATCATTGCGTTGGTTGGTTCGCGCGCAAATAAACTGGTTAATTAAATAACCTTCCGAGCCCATAATTTCCACACCATCATAGCCAGCACGTTGAGCAAGTTTCGCGCTAGTTGCAAAATCTTTAATGGTGCTCAATATTTGTCGCTCGCTCATTGCCTTAGGTTTAAACGGGTTAATTGGCGCTTTAATCTTACTGGCACTGACCGAAAATGGATGATAAGCATAGCGGCCTGCATGCAAAATTTGCAGTGCTATCTTTCCCCCCTGTTGATGAACTGCCTCGGTGATGAGGCGATGTTTTTTGATTTGCCATGGAAAACTGAGCTGGCAACCATTAGGCGTTAATCGGCCGCGAAAGTTTGGCGCAATCCCACCAGTGACGATCAAACCAACACCTCCCTTTGCTCTCTGCGCATAAAAGGCTGCAAGTTTGGCAAAACCGCCTTTCTCTTCCTCTAAGCCTGTATGCATAGAGCCCATCAATACACGGCTAGACAACTGGGTGAAACCTAAATCCAGGGGCGCTAATAAGTGCGGGTATTTGGTCATCTCTGGCACCTCAACTTGATGATTAATGTTATTAAACTGTTAATAGATTATCGGAAGTAAACTCACGTTTCAAACATTTGTTTAAATAATTCAAGATGCCTGTTTATCGGGTCTATGTTAACGTTTATCCATCGTTGACTTTAATAAGTGGGTCCCAGTGTTTAAATTTATAAAAAACCTCTTCAGTCTATTCTGGAAAAGCTTAAATTTTATTCGTTCACTGATCGTTAATTTGTTACTTATCGGCATGATAATTATCGTTGTCGTAGCGATAAATCAAGTGAGCGAGCCGCCAAGCACTGAGCCTGAAGCTTCGGCGCTACGCATCAATTTAGATGGTCAAATTGTAGAACAACGGCAACGACTTAACCCAATGACGGAACTAAGTAATGAGTTAGTGGGTAATCCTCAGGAAAAAGAAATCGATCTACAACGCTTGGTTGACACCATCGATGCCGCCGCAACAGATAACAATATTACCGGTATTATTCTATCACTGGACCAACTTCCACCGACCAGTCAAACCAAACTCGCTATCATTGGCCAAGCTCTGGAACGATTTAAAAGCAGCAACAAACCAATCCTGAGTTACGCTGACTATTATGATCAACACCAGTATTACTTAGCCAGCTTTGCCGACGAATTGCTACTCAACCCTAAAGGCGCAGTATTGATGCGCGGTATTAACTCTCGTCGTTTATTTTATAAAGATGTTATCGACAAGCTTGATGTGAGTACTCATGTATTTCGGGTTGGCACTCACAAATCATTTGTTGAACCCTACATACGCAACGATATGTCACCAGAAGCGAAACAAGATTTAGCCCATTGGATGGATCAGCTGTGGCAAGGCTATTTAATTACCGTTGCTCAAAATCGTAAACTTGATGCCCAGCAGCTAGTCCCTGAACCAAAGCGACTGATACAGCGTTTAACCACGGTTGAAGGCGATTCAGCCCTCTATGCAGAACGCTTTGGTTTAGTTGATCAACTGGTTACACGAGATCAAGCAAAACAATATTTTGTTGAACAATTTGGTGAAGCCGATAACAAGCTAGGTTATCACTACCTCAGCTACCAAGATTACGCCCAATCAAGAACTTTAAGTCATAGCGAGGCAAACGATAACAAAATCGCCCTGTTAGTCGCCCAAGGGCCGATCGTTTCGGGCGAAGGTGAAGAGAAGGTAATTGCCGCTGATACAGTGTTAAGACAACTCGACCAAGCCCTGCAAGATGACCAAGTCAAAGCGTTGGTGATGCGGGTTGACAGCCCTGGAGGAAGTGCCTTTGCCTCTGAGCTGATCCGCAATAAACTCCAGCAATTCCAAACCAAAGGGATCCCTGTCGTGGTTTCTATGGGCAGTGTTGCTGCTAGCGGCGGATATTGGATTTCTGCCAGTGCCGACCAAATTTTTGCCAGCCCAACCACCATTACGGGCTCGATTGGTATCTTCGGGATGTTTGCCACAATCGAAAACGCGCTAGCAAAACTTGGGGTCCATAGTGATGGCTACGCCACCACCACGCTTGCAGAACTAAGTCCTTTTCAAGCCCTTCCGGAGGAGTTAAAACAGCTTATTCAATTAAATATTGAACATGGATATCATGACTTCTTAAACTTAGTTTCAGAGGGACGCGGCATCGAAATAGCAAAATTAGATAAACTGGCTCAAGGACGGATCTGGACTGGCAAAGACGCTTTGGCAAATGGTTTAATCGACCAACTTGGTGATCTGAATGATGCTATCGCCTATGCGGCAAATATGAGTGAGCTACAAGACTATCAAATCGACCGCTTAACCGTTCCGCTAAATCCGAGAGAGCAATTCATTGCCCAATTGTTTGACTCCCAAATTAGTCGCTCACTAGAAGCTTTGATTCCCCATTGGCGCTTATTAAAGGCTCTCTCTGAACAAGCACCCGCCCTCGAAATGTTTAACGATCCACTCGGACAATACAGTTACTGCGCTATTTGTGAACAGCTATAAACTACAGCATTAACGCTACGCAGTGATTGCTTTAACAAAGCATCAGACTATAATTTCAAAAAATTTTTGAATTATAGTCTGATGAACCGAAAATCTATTTATATCGCCTATACAGGCGGTACCATTGGTATGCAACGCAGCGAACAAGGCTACATTCCTCAAGCGGGTTTTATGAGCGATTGCTTAGAAGCCATGCCTGAATTTAAGCGTGAAGAAATGCCCCTGTTTACCGTACATGAATTCTCACCCTTAATCGATTCTGCGGACATGGATCCTCACCACTGGCAATTCATCGCCGATGACATCCAAGCCAATTATGAAAAATACGACGGATTTGTAGTACTACATGGCACCGACACCATGGCATATACTGCATCAGCGCTGTCTTTTATGTTGGAAAACCTTAGCAAACCAGTGATAGTCACCGGCTCTCAAATCCCTTTAAGTGAGCTGCGTTCTGACGGACAAACAAACTTATTAAATGCCTTGTATCTAGCCGCGTACTATCCGGTTCATGAAGTATGTCTATTTTTTAACAACAAACTATTAAGGGGTAACCGCAGTACTAAAGCCCATGCAGACGGCTTCGATGCGTTTATGTCACCAAACTTCCCCCCGCTACTGAAAGCCGGTATAGATATTGAAGTTATTGCCGGAGAAATAAAGCCCACTGGCATTAGTGCACTACAGGTTAGCCCCATCGTCCCACAACCAATTGGGGTCGTCAGTTTATATCCAGGGATCTCTGCAGAAGTATTAGCTAATTTATTACAACAGCCAGTTAAGGCCCTGATTCTATTGAGTTACGGCGTGGGGAATGCCCCCCAGCATCCAGCGATGCTCGAACAACTAGAGCAGGCCAGCGAGCGAGGGATCATTGTTTTAAATTTAAGCCAATGCTTAACCGGAAAAGTTAATATGGGGGGCTATGCAACCGGTAATGCCTTGGCTAAAGCTGGGGTCATCAGCGGTGGGGATATGACCACCGAAGCGGCTTTAGCTAAGTTGCATTACTTACTAAGCAAAAACCTACCAAGTATGCGAATCCGCGAATTACTTTGCCAAGACATTCGCGGCGAGATTTCAGTCTGAATATCAAGATTGAGTAAGTTGTACAATCACTTGCTCATCTTTATATTGTCGTTTCAGTTCCTGTTTGGACTTCATCACTAATTCGCCGTCAGTACCAACCGTAAAGTGTTGTGGTTGATGGTTATGCTTGGCTTGATACAAAATAACCAACTGTTGAGTATGGTCTCGCTGCTCAGCATTCAGTTTTTTACCATCTGGCCAACGCCCGGTTTCAACAGCATTCAGCATGTTTTGGTAAATTTCGGGGCTCATTGCAGCCAACAATTTCTCTACATCCATTTATCACTCCTATAATCTAATAAGAACATTAACAAACCAGTAACCAACTGCCAAGCAATAAGCAAGCGAACAATAGAAAATTCAAGTAACGCTGAAGACAACATAAAATAAAAATATGCTAACCTTAGCTGCATCGCAATATACTAAAAATAATACAGGAATAAGACTTGTCTACCATGAAACTAACTGGACGTTTTTTATGTTTACTCTTACCGTTAGCACTCAGTGCTTGCGATCTCCGCTTTAATATTTTCAATTTTGGTAGCCTATCGGCCAAAAAGGTCTGTAACAACAATCCGGAATTATGCGAAGACCTAAACCAAGATGGCTGGTGTAAAAAAGAACGTTCAGCCGTCATACTCAGCCGTTATAATGAATCCAAAGAACCTAATGACCCGCACAAATACCAACTCATCAAAGATTATAAAGACTATAATGCTTGTATAGAATTGGCAGCGAGTATCGAACCAAGATACGACAAATCACGTAAGACAAAACGAGTGGTTGGCATGTTAACGTCGATAGAAGAATTGGCCCGCCTAGAAGCCGAAACTACAAATTCAGATTACCCGTTTTTACTCATGTACCACTGGAAGCAGCTCCGCGATAAGCAAGCTAAACAACGTTTCTTGGCTTTAGAAGGTAGTGATGCTTTAAAATCACCTGAATTACAGTGGACACTTGCGATGTATTACAATGGCAAGAACGCGAAAAAAACCATCACTATTTTAGAAAATACCTTCAAGCTATTTCCTGAAGATGAAACCATACCAGCTAAATATGCCGAAGCGATTGTTTCTCAATACATGGTATTAAAAGACTACAACAATGCCTATATTTGGGCTCAAATTGCTTCCCAGTTTGATGATCATATTCAACAGGATTATTCAGGTCTCAATTACCAACTAAACCTGACGGAACAACAACAAGAAAAATTGGAAGAACAAGCCGAGACCATTGCTGAACAAATAATAAATAGACAATATCGTTTGTAAACTTCTCCGTCTATTTGGCCTTAAAGTCGAGCGCTACCGAATTAATACAATAGCGCTCGCCAGTTTCCGTTGGACCATCGTTAAATACATGGCCCAAATGAGCATCACAAGCTTGGCAACGCACTTCTACCCGTTCCATATTATGGCTTTTGTCACTTATAAACTTAATTGCTTGATGGTCAGAAACACGATCAAAACTCGGCCAGCCACAACCAGAATCAAATTTTGCATCAGATTGAAATAACACCTGTTGACAACAAACACAAGCATAACTGCCCTGTTCTTTGTTATGTAATAACTTGCCACTAAACGGACGTTCGGTCGCCCCTTTTCTTGTGACTTGGAAAGTTAATTGATCAAGTAGCTGTTGCCACTCCTGCTCTTCTTTAAACAAAACACGATGACTCATGAAGGAATTTGTTCTAATAGTAACATGGAGTTGGCACTTAACTTAAGGCTGTCAGGGGCAATAAGTTTCTTCGAATAAATAGAATTATCAGTAGCTGTGTCCATTTGTTGCACCCAAATAAAACTACTTTCTACATTCGGAATGGTGAAATCAATGGGGTGATCACAGGCATTAATGATCCAAAACCAACGTTCTTTCGGGTCTCGAACAGAACGTAATTCCACTGCAACCGACCATGCGTGGGCATCATGCCAGTCTTCTTGGCGCATGTGTAAACCATCATGTCGATACCAGCGAACACTATGGTGCCTATAATGGGATTTCTCGTAACTATCATTTTCCAATTGCAAATGATTAAATAACGGACAACGCTTACGTAATTTAATCAGCTTCTGCGTAAAATCCAAAAACTGTTGCTGCGTACTATCCAAGGTCCAATCAAACCAACTAATCTTATTATTTTGACAATAAGCATTATTATTTCCTTGCTGGGTGCGGCCCAATTCATCCCCACCAAGAAAATGAGGAACGCCTTGAGAAAGCATCAGGGTCGCCAATAAATTTCGTTTCTGTTTACGACGTAATGCCAAGACTTTCTTATTTTCAGTTACGCCTTCAACACCGTTATTTGCTGAAATATTATGCCCATGTCCATCCCGATTCTCTTCGCCATTCGCATAATTGTGACGTTGCTCGTAGCTCACTAAATCTTCTAAAGTAAAACCGTCGTGGTAACAAATATAATTAACACTGCTATGGATACTTCTTCGGCTAGCAAGAAACATATCTCTGGAGCCCATCATTCGAGTAACCATCTGGCCGAGCAAACCGTGCTCTCCTTTCCAAAATGCTCGACAAGTATCACGAAATCGATCGTTACATTCCATCCAACGCTCAGGGAAGCGACCTAATTGATATCCATCTTGACCAATATCCCAAGGCTCAGCGATTAACTTAGCTTGAGACAAAATGGGGTCTTGTGCGATCGCTTTGAAGAATGCAGCATGACTACTAAAATGATTATTTTCTCGGCCCAGGCTAACCGCTAAGTCGAACCGGAAGCCATCGACTTGCATAACATCTACCCAATAACGCAAGCTATCAAGCACTAAGCGCAGTCCAATGGGGTGATCTAAACTCACGCTATTCCCACAACCAGTATTATTCGTATACTGACTATAATTAGGGCTGTCACCAATCTGCTCAAATAAATAATACCTTTTGTTATCAAGTCCGCGATAACACAACGTTGGTCCATCCGCACCCGATTCTGCTGTGTGGTTAAACACCACATCCAAAATCACTTCTAAACCATGGCGATGAAATTCACGGACCATGGTTTTAAATTCAACTAAGGCATCATTTGCTGCATAACGCGGCTCCGCGGCCATAAATAAAATCGGGTTATATCCCCAGTAGTTACTCAAACCTAAAGCTTTCAAGCGAGGCTCAGACATAAATGCTGCGATAGGCAGTAATTGAATACTGGTAATGCCCAAGTTTTTAAAATGCTCAATGCTTGGGGCACTCACCAACCCCAAATAACGCCCCTGTAATTCTGGATCTACGTCCGGTTTTAATTGACTAAAGCCTCGAACGTGGGTCTCATATAAAATAGTTTCATGGCGTGGGATATTGGGTTTACCGACACCTTGCCAATCAAAGTCGTCGTCAACAACAATACACTTCGGAATCATTGTCACATCATCCTCTTGATAGGCCTTTGCATCCCAAATCAAAGACCGAGAAATCGCTTTAGCATAGGGGTCTAGAATTAACTTGCGGGGATCGTACCAACAACCGTGTTCAGGTTGATAAGTTCCGAATACTCGATATCCGTAATACTGACCCGCTTTAATTCCTGCGATGTGACCAAACCTTATCCCTCCCTGCTTACTCGGTAATACAATCCGTGATATCTCGTTTTCATCCGAGTCAAATAGGCACAATTCAACGTGTTTGGCATCACCCACGTTAATTGAAAAATTACAGCCATTTTGGTCAAGGCTTGCCCCAAGGGGAAAACTACAGCCAGGTGAGACTTGCTCTGCACTCAGCCGAATGGGTAGTGCTTGAAGTTGACTTTTTATAGACATGCGAACCTTACTTCCCCCCTCGTGTTACAAGGGGGCTTGTCAAAAACTAATCTATTTTGATTAAATACAATGTTGCCAACGGAGGCAAGTTTAATATGATGGAATTTTCTCGACCATGGCCAGTAATCGCCTCACTTTGGAACTCTATGCCTGCATCATAATTCCCTCCCCAATACAGCTCTGAGTCGGTATTAAGGATAATCCGATAGCGACCTTGCTCTGGCACACCCAGACGATAACCATCTCGAGGGACTGGTGTAAAATTACACACAACAAACAAGCTTTCTTGAAAACTTAACGCATTACGCTGAAATGCTAGAATGCTGTTTTCCCAGTCATCTAAATCTATCCAAGTAAATCCTTGGGTATCATAGTCACCTTCATACATAGCAGCATGACTGCGATAGACGGTATTCAGTTGTTTAACCAGTGCTTGTTGACCTTGATGTTTAGGGTATTTCAAGACGTTCCATTCTAGACTCGTGTCATGATTCCATTCACTTGACTGCGCAAATTCGGTCCCCATGAAATTGAGTTTTTTGCCAGGGTGGGCAAACATAAACGCAGTATACGCGCGTAAATTTGCCGCTTGCTGCCACTCATCACCTGGCATTTTACCAATCAATGAGCCCTTACCATGAACAACTTCATCATGAGAAATCGGTAATACGAAGTTTTCATCGTAGTTGTACACCATCGCAAAGGTAATTTCACTGTGGTGATATTTTCTAAAGGCAGGGTCTTTTTGCATATAGGTCAGGGAGTCATGCATCCAACCCATATTCCACTTAAACCCAAAACCAAGGCCACCGGTAAAGGTTGGACGAGAAACGCCAGCAAAAGCAGTTGACTCCTCAGCAATCGTCATCGCATGTGGATACTGGCGGTATACCTCTTCGTTAAACCATTTTAGAAGACTGATTGCTTCATAGTTATGATTACCACCGTCAACATTTGGTACCCACTCACCTTCTTCCCGTGAATAATCCCAATATAACATCGATGCCACAGCATCAACGCGTAAACCATCGACATGAAATTTATCCAACCAAATTAAGGCACTCGCCACTAAAAATTGACGAACGGTATCGCGTCCAAAGTCATAAATGTAAGAGTTCCAATCATTATGCCAACCACGACGGGGATCTTCATACTCATATAAAGCCGTACCATCAAATTTAGCTAATCCATGGGAATCACTCGGAAAATGTGCAGGTACCCAATCAACAATCACACCGATACCATGCTGATGACATTGATCAATCAAATATTTTAAATCATCTGGATTACCGAAACGACTCGTGGGTGCAAACAAGCCAATTGGCTGGTATCCCCAAGATCCATCGAAAGGGAACTCAGAGATTGGTAATATCTCAATGTGGGTGTAACCCATCTCCTTAATGTAATTAACGAGTTCGACAGCCAATTCACGATAACTAAGATACTGATTTTCTTGCCCTTCAACTTTTCGTTTCCAAGATCCCAAATGCACTTCATAGATGCTCATTGGCTGGGTAAGTTTGTCATTCAGCTGTGATTCAATCCAAGCTTGGTCGTTCCATTGATATTGGCTATGATCCCACACCACCGAAGCAAAAGACGGATATTGCTCCGCGTAAAAACCGACAGGATCAGTTTTATGCGGCAAGCTGTTCCCGTGTAGATCTTTAAGTTCATATTTATATTTAGTTCCTGCCGCCAAACCCGGAACAAATAATACCCAGTGACCATCTAAAGAACGCTGCATCGGCATGCGACGCCCATCCCATTGATTGAAATCACCAATCAAGCTCACACTAAAGGCGCTTGGTGCATATACCGCAAAACGCACCCCATTCACTGATACGCCGTCTACCACTAAACTTTTGACTTGGGCCCCAAGTACCTGATAAATATTTTCAGGCGCATGGGACATAGTTGCTAATCCCTCATAGGCCTCTTCTGTGAACTGATAGGGATCGATAACTGCGAGAGTGTGTTTGCCATAATCAACTTCGAGGCAGTAGTTGAAACGTTGCTCAGTGTCGAACTTCAACTCAAACAACCCCTGCTTAGCGAGTTGTTGCATTGAACCTAAGATTTCTCCCGATAAAGATTTAACCGTAATCGCTGTAGCATCTGGTTGCCAAGCTCTTAAAACCAGCCCTGTTTTATTTTTATCTTGATTTAAACCAAGCACACTAAATGGCTCTTTTAAGCGAACATTAGACAACTGTTGAACTAACCGAGAAACCTGAGAAGACAAAGATCGTTTCATTATTTACTCACCTTAAGATCCTGAGAATATGACAATTTACTAAGTTAAGCTTAGGTTAGCGCAAGTCACCTTGCTTTTCTGCATAAATGACCACTAAAGTGAGATCGAAAGCATTTTCATAAGCAAAAAAAAAAGCGCTCCAAAGAGCGCTTGATGATATATAACACAAAACTTAACTGGCTTTAAGGCGAGCGTCAGTGAGTTGCTGCATTAAATGTTGTACATCATCATTACCAAACAAGTCCGCTAAATTCCAAGTTAATTTCCGGCGCCAGTTGGGATATTCGCTAGATGTACCTGGAACATTCACCGGTTTATCCATTTCCATCCAGTCTTCCAATTGAACTGAAAGTAAATTACAACTTCCTTTCGCCATATGAACTTGAATACCGTAATTCAATCCACGGTCCATTCCGACCCAATTCACATCACGAGAAATATAATCAGGAATACTGTGATGCCCATGCAGTGAATCAAGTAACTTCTGTTTGTTGTCATGACGGCTTTGATAAAGACTTTGTAACACTGCTTCATCGGGGTAAATCCCCAATTCACGACCTAATGCCAAATCATCACAATGCCAGAAACCGCGTAAAGTCGGCATATCATGAGTGGTCACCGCGGCCATTGCTTGGCTTGGATAATGAGACGGCGAAATATAGCCGCCATCAGCAGCTTGTTCAAAGAAGAAAATTCGGTAAGAGTGAACCCCATTTTCTTGTAAGATTTCAAAAATTCCATCAGGAACGGTGCCCAAATCTTCACCAATGATCAAACATTGATTACGGTGACTTTCTAAGGCAAGAATACCTAACAGATCTTGGATCGGATAATAAATATATGCACCCTTATCGGCAGAATCTTCTACAGGCACCAACCAAAGTCGCAATAAAGCCATTGCATGATCGATACGTAAAGATCCACAGGAGCGCATATTAGAACGGAATAGGTCAATCATGGGTTGATAAGCTTGTGCTTCGAGCACTGCTGGATCCATAGGGGGAAGACCCCATTTTTGCCCCAAAGGTCCAAGGATATCGGGTGGCGCGCCAACACTAGCATCTAAGCTATATAGATCACCGTTTGCCCAAATTTCAACACTTCCCTCACTCACACCAACGGCTAAATCGCGGTAAAGTCCCATCACCATTCCCGAAGCCTTCGCCACAGCATCAACTTCGGCAAGTTGCTCATCAGCTAACCATTGCAGCCATAGATAAAAATCCACTGCATATTGATTTTCGCTCACCCACTGAGCGACACCTGGCAAGTGATACTCTTTATATTCATCTGGCCAAGCCTGCCAACCCCAGGCATTACCGATATTATTATACAAATGTTCCTGCAAGGCGTCATAGGTGGCTTGAGCGGCTAAACTTTCGCCACCTTCCTTAATGAAAGACCGAAATGCATTTGCCCTTTTACTACGACCTTTTTGAATGGTTTGAAATTGTTTAAAAACCAATCTCAAAGCTTCAAGTTTCGCTTCGGTAACACCAGTGTAATCAACCCATTCACTTTTACGAAGTTGCTGTAAACGATTCTGGAAAACCGAACTCTCGACCAAAGCCACTGCCTCTGAGTTTGCAAACTCAGCAATCGCCTCTACATCGATATAAACGATGTTTAGCCAGCGACGAGAAGAGGGACTATAGGGGCTTGCAGCCTCAGGGTTGGCTGGATAAAGAGAATGGATAGGATTTAATCCAACAAAGTCACCACCACTAGCTGCGATGTTTTTCACTAACAATTTGAGATCAGAAAAATCACCAATACCCCAGTTTGTTTCACTACGTAAACAATATAACTGGACGCTTGGCCCCCATATTTTTTTCCCTGAAGCAATTTCTGGTTGAATATAAGCCGCTTGGGGCGCAACGATATAACGAGTTTCAGCAAGAACTTTGCGCCCTCCTTGCAACGACAAACTCAAATGGTGATATCCAATCGGAAGCTCAATCGTTAAAAGAACGATGTAAGTCTGATACTCAACATCGTGAATCGCATGCGCTTCAACTAGTTCACCATCCACGGGGACAACTTGGCCTTTAAACGCCTCACCTTGTTCCGTTTCTAGTTTCCAACTAAAGGTTTTGTTAGCCAACTCAATTGGAACTCTAATCTCTAGAGGGTATTGCTGTGCTACTCGCACGACTTTAACGGTAGGCATAAGCTGCTGCCAGTAATTTAATACATCCTCTTCATACCTTTGCGCTAATTGCTCTGCATCATCTACAGGGTAACCCAGTGCTTTTAATAATTTTACTTTGCTTTCAGGCACGACCTGAGTCGGATTCCCCCAAGCGTCAACGTAGTTGGTTTCTATGCCGCGAAGCTTTACCAACTGTTCAATGATTTGATCTGACATAACATTTCCCAAGTTATTGCTTTGTATCTAACTAATTATTATTTTTTTGCGTCTGTATTGTACTCATCCTAAAGCTCGATTTATCGATCTAGCACAACATTCGCTTTATTTATTTTATCTGAGATTAGGCTATTTAGGTTGTTTTTTTTAACGACTCACCCAATACTTCCTATTTGGAAAGTAGGCTTGGTCATTTTTAAATCATTAATTGATATCGCGCAAATTAATTGTCGATTCGACTTGAAGAAATTTCAGAATGTTGTAAGTTTACAACCAAATTATACATCTTCTAACAACTAGGAACATTAGGTATCACTATGACAATTAAAGTTGGTATTAACGGTTTTGGCCGTATTGGACGTTTCGTATTCCGTGCTTCTGTTGAGCGCAGCAACCTTGAAGTTGTAGGCATCAACGATTTAATCGACGTTGATTACATGGCTTACATGCTAAAATACGATTCAACTCACGGCCGTTTCAACGGTAGCGTAGAAGTCGTTGACGGTAACCTAGTCGTAAACGGTAATGTTGTTCGTGTAACTGCAGAGCGTAACCCTGAAGATCTTAAATGGGACGCAATTGGTGTTGATGTAGTTGCTGAAGCAACTGGTATCTTCCTAACTGACGAAACTGCTCGTAAACACATCACCGCTGGTGCGAAAAAAGTAGTTTTAACTGGTCCTTCTAAAGACGCAACGCCTATGTTCGTAATGGGCGTAAACCAAGAGTCTTACGCTGGCCAAGACATCGTTTCTAACGCTTCTTGTACAACCAACTGTTTAGCACCGATTGCTAAAGTATTAAACGACAAGTGGGGCATCGAATCTGGTCTTATGACCACTGTTCACGCAACCACTGCAACTCAGAAAACTGTAGACGGTCCTTCAGCGAAAGACTGGCGTGGTGGCCGTGGTGCTTCTCAAAACATCATCCCTTCTTCAACTGGTGCAGCGAAAGCAGTAGGTGTTGTTCTTCCTGAGTTAAACGGCAAATTAACTGGTATGGCTTTCCGCGTACCAACTGCTAACGTTTCTGTTGTTGACTTAACAGTTAACCTTAAAGAAGCAGCAAGCTACGAAGAAATTTGTGCAGCAATGAAAGCCGCTTCTGAAGGCGAAATGGCTGGCGTACTTGGTTACACTGAAGATGCAGTTGTTTCTCAAGACTTCATTGGTGAGACTCAGACTTCAGTATTTGACGCAACGGCTGGTGTTGCCCTAACTGACAAATTCGTTAAAGTTGTATCTTGGTACGATAACGAAATCGGTTACTCAAACAAAGTTCTTGATTTAATTACTCACATTTCAAAATAAGAACTGTAACTAAATTTTCAAAGGCGACCCTTCGGGTCGCTTTTTTTTTGGGGAGAACAAATAATGATTCTTGAACGATTGAACTTACAGGTTGTAAAACAAATCGATAATGCCGTCTTCGAAGTCATGAACACCGCTGGGATGTTATTTTATTGGGTTGACCATCCTAAGGTGAAAGCGCTCATTTCCCAGCAAGGAGCACAATTACTTAGTTTTCGTCCAAATCTTGGACAAGAAAAACTCTGGCTCAGTCCAATCACTAAGTTCGAGCCTGGTAGCGCTATTCGTGGTGGCGTGCCCATTTGCTGGCCTAGTTTTGGCGATTCAAATCCAAGTCTGCCGGGGCACGGATATGCAAGGATCAATGACTGGCACCTGGAAGAAATAGACACCACTGAACAACAATGTAAACTAATATTCCGTTTGAATAGCCGTTTAGATCCCCTTATCGACTTGAAGTGTGAGTATGTTCTGAATCAACAAGCCAGTATTCAATTAACAACGACCAATAACAGCGAGCAAATATTTAGTTTTAATGGCGCGCTACACAGCTATTTTTGCGCAGATGTGGCTAAACTACAGATTACTGGTTTGGGCGATCATTATTTTGATTCAGTCACTCGCCAAAATGTTACGGTCACAGAACCATTCTCTTTAGCACCCCGAACCGACCGAATTTATTTACAGCCAGAAGCAACGACTCGACTCGACTCATCTTACGGTTTGGTCAACATTCATCACCGCGGTCATAATTCGGTCGTGGTCTGGAATCCAGGCACTGAACTGGCAAGCAATATGGTCGACATCCAACAGTACTCAACACAGTTTATCTGTATCGAAACAGCCCTCACCCAAACAACCATCGACTTAGAGCCAAAACAATCCCACAGCCTAGAGCAACAAATTGTATAACGAGCCAGACAAAAAAAGCCTCCGGACAAGCCGGAGGCAAACAACATTATCTTCCTCTCAATCAACTTAGCTTAAGGTTGAGGTTTCCAACCAGATCCATCGTTATAGCTAGCAAATACTTTATCACGAGTTAAATAAGGTGCCGCTTCTTCAGCACTCAGCACAATACCACTTTCGCGTTTTGTTACATCAAGTGCATTACCTGTCAGATCCTGACTTGCGTACTCTCTCCAGCCAGATGTTGCTGATGCTGGTTTCGGCGCAGGTTGACCGTTCACATCTTTACCTGCCCACCCAATATCTGCGATATGTGGACCTACTTGGCTGTTAATCAAGACTACATTATCGTAGGCATTCGATTTACCGCTACTCCGTGCAAAATAGGTTGAACCATCTTTCACAGTATTACCAACAGGGCCTACGCCACTGGTAAATTTACTATTAATAAATACAAATCCAGGATCGCCTTCATTTGCCGTACGAGCCTGTAATACGTAACCACCCGAGGTTTCGACCTCAACGCCAGATTTTGAATCCCCTAAAGTACGGATTTCGCTATTTTCAAACACAGAAGCGACACTGTAACCCCAAATAAAATCGACATTACCAGCCACCAGCGTATTGTAGAACCAAGTGTATCCCTTCAATAACAATGTGTCTTGCTCACTAATAAAGTTAGCGTTTTTCGCGATTAAACGGTATGGACTATTGAAGTAAATGGTTTCAGCTTGGTTAGAGTATGCACTTGAGCGTACATGGGTATTCTTCAGAGTAAGATCTTCCAGCACGAGATTATCCACGGTTTCGACCAAGAATACCGCACGTCCACCTTCGGCTGAAGAAGTGCCTGCAGAGCTCTTACCACCACCGCCGTTTAAGGTGTCATAGTTATCGTATTGAATGAAAGTCTTGTCTTTACCAGCACCTTTGATAGTGACATTATTCACGCTGCGGAGGAACAATAGCCCTTCATAGGTCCCTTCTTGAACGGTAACTGTTTTGGCTGCATTCTTATCGACGTTCTTCATTAAGTAAGTTAACGCCCCTTGAACAGAGGCAAACTGACCAGTAGGACCGACTGTGACATCTGCACCAGTTGCAGGAGCACTCTTTGTTGTGAACTTCCAATTACTATTCGCGCCGAGGCCGACAAAGTTATTTCCGTTCAATTTAGAGCCTTTAACCAGCCCTTCGCCAATTACCACATAATAGCTTGTGCCGTAATCGAGTACGCCGTCGTGCAATGCGATCTTTAAAGTCTTACCATCGTCACCCACACTTAAAGGATTAAAGTTAACCACTCGGCGTTTATCCTGTCCCTCGTAACCAAGAACATTCAGCTCATTCATTGCTTTAATCGTGTCGACGGGATCAGTGGTTGTACCGTTTTTATAAATACGGATTTCGCCAATCTCACCTAAAGTTATATCATCATCAAAAGTGATAGAAAGTTGGCCATCAATAAATTGCTCCGTGCTATCGATTGCTGGCATCAATTTACCACTCAAATCACCATAATCAGCTGTTGGCATTACAAATGCGCGATTAACGGTCACTGCAATAGACTTGGTTAAATCAGCATCCGAACCTGAGATAAAGGTAATCACCGCAGTACCTTCGGCCATAGGCTCAATGGTCACCTGACCATTGACTTCGTTTACCAGCACAACATCTTCGTCACTAGACGAAACCTCATAAGTATCTTCGGTAGTTCCATCGCTTTGTACAGCTGTAACATTAACCACCAACGGGTCTCCCCCTGCAACGGCGTTCTCCCAAGCTGTCGACATATAATCTAAAGTCAATTGTACTGGTTTGATTGTTGGGTCACCTACCTTAATATAATCGATTTCAAAGGCGCGGTTATTCGTAAAGAGACCAAACTTACCAGTAGACTGATACTTATCACTATCGGTTGTACCGATAAACTCACCGTCCAAATATACGCTAAGATGATTGTCGATCATTTCAAATCGAGTCACATACCAAGTACCGTCTTCAAAGGTTTCACTGTCAGTATTTCTAGTTCCTAAGGCAATCGGTCTTTTAGACTGTACTGGCCGGCTAATCGATCCGTCGGTACTTATAACCGCTTCAACTTGAGTACTCGAAGGAGAGTTTTGCACATTCAAGCCACCGCCAAACCAGTTGCCTTCGCTGTCGTAACGGCCCATTAAGAAAATTTGTTTATTGGCTGTGGTACCATTTTGACGAGGACGAATTTTCGCTTCCACAAAATAGTTACCTGATGGAACATCAGCCATTGCAGCATCACTAGCAAGTAGGATCTCCCCCCCCTTACCACCTGCGTTATAACGTAAATAGCCTTTGTTCGCTGGGATATCAAATGTACCGGCTGCGGTACCATCATTTGCTCCCTCAACCGCCAATACTTTCCAATTAGTTGCCATGTTATCCGTTGAGAAGCCGTCACAAAAATATAAATTATCCATATCTTTACAATTATCAACAGCAGGCTCAACCACGATACGGCTGGCGCTATCGTCGTCACTACCACAACCGGCAAGGCCGATAGATGCAGCTAAAACAGAGAGTACAAATCTTTTGTTCATTAATATTTCCTTATCGATGAGTTGCATTTAGCAATACAAATACAATATATGGAAGCACCTTAAAAAAATATTTACTCAGACAACTATGTGATCCACGATTTAATTTAAAACGATTTTTTGTATATTTTTTGAATCTGATCAAATATTTTTAGAACAACGTTTCAATAAGAAACTATTTTGACAAAATAGACAATTATGGTTATTTTTATTTGTGGTAATAAAACAACACTTTAAATTTAGTACAACTATGACAACTAAACCGAAAAACTGAAGCTATTCCAAATTCGCTCTTAGAACAGGTATTTACCGAGTAAATAATTTCTAATTTTGTACTGACAGCAGAGTGCTAGCAACAAATACCTATCATACTCAAAACTCGATTAGATGAACTTATCCGACGTAAGTATTGCGAAAAACGGAATTTTTAGCTCATCAAACACTTATGGTTCATCTTAACTTTTCGATGATTACAGAAAACTGCGCGATTAAATGATTCCAAGATACAAAGTGAAGGACTTACATAGATCATATAAGAGTGGATTAAAACTAGCGCTTATCTGGAAGTGAATTGGACGACAGGCCTTATACCAACAGCCATAAATGAAATTTAAATAGAATAAAAACTTAAAGGATAAAACTAAGCTTGTCATTCATAAATACCAGCGATAACGCAATCCTAAACCAGAAAGAACCGCCTGCTATATACATAACCATATAAAAACAAACCAACGTTTTAAAAAAAAGAAACTTGTTTTATAAAAAACAAACCCGCGCATGAATCTAGAATAAAATTAGACCGATAATCACATGCAAAAATCTATCGGCGGAGCAATAAAAATAATTAACCACGAAGCCAAAAATCTCTAAATATAAATTTTAGTTGTTTGTTATGCCATCAAGAAATAAGTTAACAGATGTTACTAAAAAATAGAATATCAGCAGAGGGGAATAAAGGGATGCCTTGGAGTAGTTTGATTTATATTTTAAGAGCAAGAGATTTACGGGTTTAGTATTTTTTCAATAAAAACACTAAACCCGTAGCGTTCCATGGTTCCGTATGTTTTATGAAAATCAAGCTTCAAAACCTATCAGTATCTTCACTGACAAACATCGATTAAACGCCTAAAATTTAGAAATAGAACCTATTCCTTCCGATACTCTGCGGTGACTCACAGACACTAATTGTTCCATGTTAATTTATCACAATTTGTACAAATGCCAGATTTCGCGGGTTTTATCAGCCACTAGCCCTGTTGATAGTCCTTAGGTTCAGCTCGGATATTTGGCATCGGATTATGCCGATAGATAACACTGTCTCTCCGCCCATGATGTTTAATATAATCGAAATGAGCAACTTGGGCATGATGCTGCCCTCTTTGAGTATCATCAGTAATCGGAACAAAGGGGTTTCTCGAAGGATGTATCAATTTGTCGCCTATATATTCATGCAATCGACCGTTTACATTTTCCATGTGGTAATCGGCATGTTTACGAGCAGGTTCCCGGCCAACATTATGAGGACTGTGAAATGGAGTAATGTGCCCAAAAGTACCGCTACTGCTACGATAATAGCGAGTTTTATGCGCATCATCGGTACCAGTGGTTCCAATAAGATTAAATGGTCGGTAAAGGCGATCCGCTTGTTTATCAGCAGTGGTTGCACCGAGATGATTTTGTTCTGCTTGGTCAATAGCAGCTTTTCTAGCCGTGGAAAAACTCTTATTTGGGGCAAATAACGCTTTAAACTGCCCCCATCCTCCGAGTGATTTTCCCATACTGGCATCTACTTCTTTTTTATAGCGGGCGTATCTTTCTTTATAACTTGGCATTGCAGTTCTCCTACTTCGTTATTTAGAAATTCAAATCCATTTTTCCGTACTTTAATCGTGGGATAAATTGTCCGTTGGATGTTGGCGTGATCCCTTGATGCTGCTTGGCCAAATCAATCCGCAAGGAATTCTCCGTTGGTAGTCCATTGCTTCCTCCAGTTCCATCGGCGGCACCTACGGTCACACGCTCCTCTTTTATTACCCCTGGCGAAACATGATAGTTATCATGTTTACAGCTTTGTAGGGTTCCAGTTGCGGAATGAGTAGCATGAATAAGTTCATGTCCCAAACTGATAACTGAAGAACTTGGAGCTGCATGCGACCGTGGTTCGAGAACTGAACGGTCAGTCTGATGGGGCACTAAGGAATCTGAACCTACACCGTTGGTTTTCGCATCTAATCTATCCAACGCTTTTTGTGAGCCTCCGTGTTTGGGCTTATCGCCTCGATCTTGAATTTTCACTTTATAGCCCGAACCATGAATCGTATCGAAAACCTTCTGTCCTGACTCCATGGCTAACAGTAAGTTTAAATCTCGCTTTGCTCTTAAAGTGAAATCTAGCAATGCGCTGCCTGTTTGATAGACAGCATGCGCACCATCACGGATGATCGAGACCGAAGGAATATGTGCGACGCTAATTTCGGTCACTGGTTTAAGCTGCGATTTAGCATCACGTCGCTTCTGGATTACGGGAGGCTGCAGACTAGATGATGTTGGCTGAGCAGCGATATGACGTAGATGCTGTCGTACATGACGGTGTAAGTCGCTATCGGACTTACCCGCTTGGCCAACGACAACTTGCCTTTTTTTCGCTTTGTCATTCATACTGATGCCTCTTATTTTATCTAAACTACATAGGCTAATCACTACTCACTTCCAGCCCCATCAACTCAAATATGTTTAATTGACCACCTTTTTGTAAAAATAGTTGCTGATATAAGTCTGGCGCGCTCATCTCTCCCCAGTTACAGGCCGTATATACCAAATAAGGAACGGGACTATGCGGGTCATCTTCCATTAAAAATTCTGCCGCACGCCGCAACATCACAAACGCATCCGCTCGATCACGCAGCTCACTATGGTGGCCTCCGCCACCGCCAGCCGACGAGGGCGGCGTATCACTTGCGCTTCCTCCCTCATCATGCCCATCTGATTCACTAGCATTAGCCAAAGAAATGCCCCGGCGAAATAATTCATTACAGACCATTTCATTGACGTTACTTAGCAACTTACGTAAGTCACTTAAGCTGGGACTATCACTATCACAGGTTTCATCGAGCCACAGCTGAAATTCATCTACCGCCACAATGCCATCATCCAATGCCTGATGAAGATCTAGCAGCGTAACTGGTGCCGTGGCAGCTATACGTTGTTTAAATAACTTAGGATTGGGGCCATCCCAAGCGCTAGATAGCTTGTTTTGGTTGTGTAATTGTTGATAACGCAGCGCATTTTCCCAATCATCCCAACTGTACTCATTTCCATCTAAGGGGGTATCGGTAATTTTGATTAAACGGAGTTGTAAAGTGAGCTTTTCATTAACCCAATTAATCGGGTTGGTACGATACTCTAAATCGCCGTCTACCATTTGAGGGTGCATGGTGTCCCAGTATTGCTTACACAATTGCAAAATTAGCACCAATGCGGGAGCAACACCGGAAAATCCATACAAGTGAATATTCGATTCAAGCAGCCAAACACCTAATTGCAGATCCTTGCACTTTTCACTTAATGCTTCCAAGGCTATTTTTCTAACTTCTTGCCAATCAGCGACTTTCAGTTCGTGGCTCCAAACTCCCATAGGAAGGCTTGGATCGTCAGACTTGCGGGCATTCTTAATGTTAAAATAGACACCGTTATGACGAACTGAATCCCCTACTTGGTTATCGCCCACTGGCGCTATTAGCGTCTCTAACGGTATGCCAAAGTGTTGTTGAATATAGTCATCAACTGACTGTCCAGAGGCAGGTAATCGCATTCAGATTTCCTCAGTTATCACTAAAATTTGGAGCTTTTTGGGGCAAGGTCTGCGGCCAACTCATGGTATGACGAAGACCTTTGGCATCGGTATATTGTCCGGTCAGCGCAATATTAGGCTGACTAACGTAGGCTAATTTTTGTTGCTGTGGGAGTTTTTCTTTATAAGAGACAGGGACATTAAACATCAGTAACTGAGTGCCTGCCGCCATGCCTTCAGGTTTCATATGCATACTATCCGCGTAACGAATAAGCCATTCATACAGACCCCAAGCACCCGTGGTCTCAAAACGTACCGCTGAACGTTGTGAAACAAATGTCGCGTGAGGTAAGTCTGCCAAAGTATAAGGCTGGTAGGGAGAACTATCGGCCCAAAATAACTCTAATGCCAGCGGCCTCCCAACTTGCCAATGAATGACTTCGCCTCGATTAGGAAAACCGATAAGCTGCTGACTGCTGCTGAGTTCCCAACGAACGATTTGGTTGGTTCCTTTGGCCTTCCCTGACAATGCGTTAAATTGCACATCTAATTCGGCTGACCAAGTTTGTCCGTCTGAAGCGAGCCCGCTATTGAGCCAGTTTTTAAATTGATTAAGCTGCTTTAAAAAGCGCTTCCAGCTGGTCGGGATTTTTGCTGGATAAGCTTTGGCCATCGCATCTAATTGCTCAGACAACAACTGAGGGTCATTATCTGGGCTCGTAAAAAATCCGACCGCGGTACTTAAAGGCAAGTCATTCTTACCTGCTTCGCTCACCTCAGAGAACGGAAACAGACCGGCTAGCTGCTGATCAAATCTCCTCGCCATAGCCAAATAACTATCAATTGCTCGAGCCTGAGTTGACTTTTTACAGTGCGCCCAAACCTGTAGATCAAGTCTTTGCAACTTCTCGCCAAACCAACTGCCCCCCCGTTGAGGACTTACATCCACATCGCTGCATTGCAGCATCGTCATTTCTGGCAATGTCGTGGTAATTAAGCTCTCCAGCTTACTCAAGTCATTATCAGGATCTTTGCGCTGATACTTCGCTAAGGTATTCAAGGTATCAAACCAACGCTGAGAACTACCGCCTAACTGTTCTATTCCCCCACTATTCAATAAAAAGCTAACCAGTGGCTGCGCATAACTTTGTGCCAGATAACTCAAGCGCTGGCGCTGAGCAATGGCATATTGGCTAAGTTGCTTGTCAGTCTCAATTGCAAACAGGGCCTGAGCAAAATTCAATTGCTGCCAATCTGGTTTCTTTTCTGCAACATAAAGCCTATCGAGACTCACTAGCTCATCAATCTGTTCTAACAACTGTCGCGCATGATTACGCGCGGATTGTTTCAGCCAAATTCGGTTACGAGTATCACCCAACTGCATCAGTAGTTGTTCAAGATTTAAAATAGCATCCTGTACATTTACAAAGTTGTTGATACTTAATGCAAGCTCAGCTTCCTTATCGCTATTCTCTAAAGAATTGGCTAAGCGAACTTGCCGTTGCATCGCGTCGTTAAGCTGGTAGGTGATGACATCGCTTAACTTATGTCGAATCGAATTGGCGTAGAAAGAATCGGCGCTATGGTAGTAACGCGCCTCAAATGCTTGATACTGACGAATACTATCCAATGCCTGAGTCAGAGGCCCCAGACGCCAACGCTGTATCGGTGTTGTTGGCAGCGGACTCAATGTTCCGGATAATTGCTGGATCACAAATGGCAATTGCTCTAGTGCTTTAATTTCTTGCTGTAAAGTAACAAGTTTTGGGCTCATCCGGACTAATTTGCCTGCTGACACAAAAGCTGAACCATGCTGTGCTAGATTGACCGCTAATAACTTCTGCTGCGCAACCTGGTAACAACGCTGTTCACCAAATAATTCACTGATCTCATCTAAGATCCATGCAGGATGATCGCCTGACTTGCGTAATCCCTTGATCGCGCTAGCCAAATGAGTATTGACCTTACCACAGGGACTAGCGCTATAAGGAACCGTCCATTTAAGGTTACTGGTGCTTAACCATTCCCCCAAACTTCTTAACTGACTAATTAATAAATTGGAGGTAGGCGCGTCATCTTTGCCAAGCTCAGATAAAAATCTAGGATGAGTACTGTCAATAAGGGCTTGATGTAATCTCTTCGCGGACTGCAGTAAATGAGTAATGTTTCGTTCGGGATCGGTTAAAGTTTGTTGCTTTACTTTGTATTCCATCACCTGTATTGCCCCAGTAACCAGAGGGGATGAAGGGCGTGAAGCCTCTGGCACTGGAACATCGTATGCGTAGTCGAGTAAACTGGTGAGCCTAGCTTGTACTTGCTTATCGCTACCCAATGGACCCGCCAAATATACGAAGTCGTCAACACTGGTATTAAATATCGACATCGAGTCTGCAAATACAAATAGTTGCTCAGTTAAAGCTGACTCATTAGCTTGGCTTTTTGAGCTTTGCTGTTCCAATTTATTTAATTCTATGGCTTTGACGCTTAAGCGACATTCAAGACTACTGAACAATTGAGGACTCAGTAGTTGATTGCCAACAACCAACTGATTTTTGTACAATTGGGTATCCAACCACGATACTGGCATCGATAGGTTCCAAGGCTTGTGCCCTACTTCTGCTAAGTGAGCCAATAAGCGGTAGGGGTTTTGACCCAGTGATGGACAATTCGTAGTCGAATCGCTGATTTCACTCGCTGCTTGTTTGAGGACCCGAGTGAAGTTGTGGTTATAGTTAAGCATGCGAACACTGTCAAAGCACAACCATAACAATAACAAGGCTCCAAACCCCATAGTCGAAAGTTGAAACCGCTGTAGGAGCTTTTCCGAGGACAACAGCCGTCGCTCCAGCGGAGTGGCTAAATTCAGTTCTGCGAATATTTTTTGGTTAAACAGTTGGTCAGTAAATGCCGGGACCTGCTCAACTGCACCGCAAAAGAACACCCCTCTTAACGGCAGAGGTGCCTGAAATTGGCTGCGACTGAATGTCCCTTCCATGACTTTTTTAAGGGGAGATTGCATGCGACGAAAATGCTGATGAAACAACATAAATCGGTCTATATCGACTATCTCACGACTTGAGGCTGCGACTTCCAGTTGAGCGAGCTGTAAATCTGCAACCACTTGCTCAAATGCCAAATCTATCCAATTCGGATCAAAGCTACTTTCTAATTGCAGTGGGTTTGACCAACCAATCATCTCCCGCCAACGTTGGTCGCTTTGAGCCTGCCAGAAAGCTTCAAAACCTTCGATAACATCGCACTCGGTTACCACCAGATAAATCGGCAGCACAAAACTGCTTTTTTTCTGCACCAACCATAACTGCTTGAATAACTGCTCAGCCAGCGCCGCTTGGCGGTAGATACTGTCGGCCTCTAACAATGACTTGGCAGAGATGCTCATAACGATACCGTCTAGCGGTCGCTCTGGTCGATATCGGTGAATGACTTCTAACAGTTTAGCCAGTCGAGGCATTTCTCCACTAGGGTTGTGTCCAGTTTGAGATTCTACTAATAGCTCTTGGTCGGCTTCAATCAACACCCCATTGTCAAAGAAATGCCATTGGCTACCAGCTGCATGTTGCTGTTTTTCTCGATGCAGCAATGCTGCACGCTTGCCAGAACGGATCCCTTCAAGTAACGCATTTCCGCCCGATCCCGGTTCGCCAAGCAACAAAAACCATGAGCTTTTATAACGCCACTGGCGGCTAGTGGTTAAATACTTTAAAGTGTCGCGAATTCGTTTCATGCGAATCCTGAGCCTTAAATTCTGACGCGCTTTTCGACGATAAGCCTCTCGATACTTGTCAAACCACAGTCGCGCAACCGAAAAGGGTTTTGCCAACCAGCAGAGTAAGGCTTTCGCTCCTACATTGATGGTTGAAAACAAAACGCTAATCCAAGTGAATCCAAGTTTTAATAGCCACCAAGCCAGTATCACGATAAGTAACAGTAAAAAAAAGATGAATAAGACACGCCATACTGGATCGTTCCAGTAAGGGTCAAGCATAACCACCAGCGGGGATAAACGTTGCTGCAAGCCACCGCTGCCCCCTCTCAGCAACAACTCAGAGGTTTCCCATAGCGAGTTTAACTTAGCAAATAGTTCGGCCATTACGAACCCAGTCCCAGAAGCGAGAGCTGACTAAGCGGCAAATTAAGTAATGCCCAAATGGCTGAGCTGAGTACTAAATAAGTCAGCGTTACCCAAGCCATTTTCCGGTACCAGTTGGCGATAGGAGCCAATCGTTGCTGCTCATTTGACACCAACAAATGCTTATAAGCAGTCGCGCATATCGGAGTAGATTGTCCGTTCGCCTCCGCTCTCAGAAGTCGATATAAACGCTGTCGGTAACTTGCCAATTTTTCCGGTTGTTCACGATAACGGCCAGCAAAACCCAAACGTAACATGAATAAATACACGGTCGATAATTGGCGTTCCATCGACGTATGGCTGCGCGCATTCAGTAGTTTTTCAATTAACTCGAACATCGTGCTGCCGGCTCGGCAACTCTTAAACATCGATTTTTCGAGCAATATATCTTGCCAGTGAGCTTGCCCTACCCAGTCAATTTCAAATAGAGCCAACTCATCAGCCAAAGCAACCATGGCGTAAAGCGCACATTTCATCGATTGATTTTCACGGGCCGTATTTCGCTCGTTATATTGGTGCCGAGTGGCTTCCAACCACAATCGCAAACGCGCCTGAACAGCGTAAGCAATTTCTTCCGGTTTCGGAGCTTCGGCTAACGCTATCTCTCGTTTTACAACGTCATCTAGTATGCCTTGCTGATTTTGCTGTTTGAATATGGCAATCAGTTCGTAAAACTGCACCATTAACGAAAGTAAGTCGAGCTGATCAGTTTTAGTTTTCATACTAAACCCTTAACTCATGAGGGACATGCAAGGTGATACGCCGAGGTTGCTGCAACTTCAGCTGTCCACTGGTACATACAATAACCAGTTGTTGCCCCGGCAGGATCAGCTTTTCATCGGCTTGAATGGCAAATAACGCCCGACCCGGTCCGGCAGCAATACCAGTTTGCTCATCGACACTCACTTGACGAACCGAAGCACCCAGCATGCGGTGTTTGGCTAACGACTCATGCATCTTAAATGATGCAATACGACAGGCCTTAAACCACTCACTCAGCTCTTCAGTGCTACCGCCATCAAAAGCCGACAACTCTACAAGTAGCTCCCCACCAGCCCACGCTTTATCATACTGCAGGGTGAACACACCTTTACGGTTTTGCTCAAAGTGAATACTAGTGAAGCGCATATTCACGTTAGAGAGCTGCTGTTGCAGGTAATCCAAAGCCTGATTGAAGCCAGACAGAGAATTACTATGTTGATATGCTGCCAGTTTAGGGGGCACCCCAACTGGATCCAACTCACTAAAAATGCCAACCATACGCGCCAACAACATATACAGTGTGTGTGGGTGAGTTTGTTGATCATCACTAGCTAATTCAAATTCTGGCAGATTACGGCTTAAGGCTCTTATCCAACTCCGATGTAGCTGGCCAATTTTATGCCCCAGTCGATCTTCCCCCTGCTCAGAATAGCCAGCAAGCTGCCGCGCCTTATTACGTATACTTAAAGCAAGAGCTTGGCAACGTTGTTGAATCGGCTTACGAGTACCAATAGTATTCTGATCAAATACGAAACTTTCTGCAGCGATATTTAATAACGCTGGACAATACTCACCGAGTTGAAAATTACCCACATCGGGTTGGCAAACCTCAAATAACGGTACGCTCGCATATTTGCTACTAACTCGATCGGTTGCCTGCAAGGCCAGTTTGGGGCTTAAGCGCTGGGTCACTATCTCACCTTGTCCGGTGTTATCATCGACCGAAGGCGGACCATCAACCGCTTCAAAGCGTTGAATGGTGGCACTATCACTCACACAACCAGGCGTTCGAATGGGTGCGACCAAATGAATACGAACCCGAGTCAGTTGATCAATTCCCGAAAGCGTCGTCAGGTCAAGCTGTAAGCGGTCATGCTCATTTTCTTGATAGTTCACAACTAAGCCATCCTGCAAAATCGCCCTGACCCGCCTTACCACGACCTCACCTTGCATTAACTTCCCATGGTCGATATCTAAAAGAGTTAAGCCCCAAGCATGCGGGGAAACCAGTTTTCTAAGGACTTGCAACTGACTTTCCCAGTACACATCATTTTGCTGAAAGTGCTGCGGTGACAGCATCATCCCTTCAGACCAACATAGAGCTTGCGGGAGAGACTCCCAATCTATATCTTTCATGATTTGCCACCCGCTATAATCTGGTATTGATTCACCTCGAACTGAATTCGAACCGATGGATAACCCTCGATACGCGCGGCAACTTGGCCAAGCGAAGCAAGGTAATTAGCGAACAACAACACGGCAGTGGCATCTCTTGAATTCTTGGGTAATGTGATTGGCTGCTCGGAAGTCAGTGGAACAATGTCGTAACTCAGTACGGCAATTTTGCTACCCAAACTCAATTGCATCGCTTCTTTTTGCTGGAACCATTGTGGGGCACTCATTGTGCTTAAAGTCGCGGCTGCCCCAGTATCGAATATCAGCACTAGGTCATACGCCACTGGATTATTCTGGTTACAATCAGCGGTACTACTTACAGAGACTTTGCTTAAGTCATTGGCATGGCTAAGCCCAAGGTATTCCTTTAATGAACAAGCAGTCATCAGCAACATACAAGTCAACAAAATCCCAACTGATCGACTCATAAATTTGTTCTCGCTAAATCCACCATAAAGGTCACCCGTTCACGCCCTTGGAATTCACCCAACCGACTAAGACGGCCTAATTGGTTTCCTTCCCCCTTTAAACAAAGCGCTTTAGAAACAGCCTGATCGCTAACTAAAGTGACCTCACAATCACATTTGCGATCGGTAATCCAACACAGTAGGCGATATAACTGCGAATATCGGTCCCCCTCCGGTAACAAACGCTTAAGGCTCAAATTAGGCAAGGGCCCAAGGACCACGCCAATCGCCGCTTGCTGATCCCATATTTGAGTTCCTAGAGTCGCCTCTCCACCTAAACAATGGTTGGCTTGTCCAAGCCGAATATGATCTTCGACTTCAACTCTTAGCCAACGACCAATACAATGTTTAAGTTGGTTTAAACGGACATCTAAAGTCACTCGAAATAGCTCTTGAATAAGCGGTAAGGACATGCGTCGATTTGCCAGTGAGCCTGCAAGCCCAATAAACCGATCGGTATTTTGTTGATACAGCTGGCGGTGCACTTTAAGTAGATTGCCACTTAAAGCCAGTGACATTTGGCCTATTTCTGAGTGCTCCGCTGGTGCGTGGGCAAGAGTGGCGTCGGTCAAGCTTCTGAATAAATATCGTAAGCTTTGCAGGCGATGGTTAAACAGATCCAAAAAATGAGCTAACACCGCCTGACGGTTTTTTATATCATCAACCACCAGCTCGGTGAGGCCATCGGGCAACGGGCCAGCTAAGCCGCTGATATGATTGCCTAAGCTAACAATTTGATATTTGTGGCTAACATCATCCCGCCCCGAATCGATAACTGTAACCGCTCTCACTTCTCCCGCCGGAAAATGTGCTTCATAAGATGCTCTAAAGAAGAAATGTTTATCTAAAGATTGAACGAGTTGGTTTTCGATAGACTGTGGTTGTTCTATTTGACTTAAGTAGAAAGCTCGCGTGGCACGATGAGCCTCTAAATGGCTCACATCTTTTAATTCACCGAGAACCGCTTGCGCATCGCCTAGCGAATCGCTTGTTTCAGATAATTCAGGATCCTGTGATTCTTCAGATAATAGTAAACGTACCAGCTGATAAAACGACCAGCCAGCTTCGGGATTAGTATATAAGTCAGCTACAGTAAAACCTGTTCGCCAATGCGCGGTGGCCATTGTTTCCACACTCCTTCACGTTGATGACTCACTAGCTGTAACTGAACAAAATGGTTCAAAGTCGTATACAGACCCAAAAAATGACTTAGAACTTGCCCCAACAATAGTGGGTTGGCGTCACCAAAGTAGTGTTCGTCTACCGTCATCGTGATACGAGTTCCTCGGCAGTGACCGCGCCAAGCCTGCCGACCAATGCGCTTAACCACACTTTCGCCATGCCAATCCATGAGACCCTCAATTTGGCGCATTTGCGATGAAGCGAAACTATCAGCATATAGTGTGAGGATTTGTTTGAGCAAAGCTAATCGATTACGCCCTTCGCCAAGCGCAAAATGATTTAAACTTAACTGCGACAGCAATTTCACATTGTTACCCGGTTGTAATCGTGCTCCTTTGAATCGGGTTGGCTGCTCCATCACGTTAGCAGTCATCATTGGTGCACTTCCTACCGGCTTTAACTTATTCCCCATCCGCAAAAACTCTGGGAGACGTCGATTACTACACCAACCTTTTATCACCAAGGTCTGATCAATCGGATCACAGGTATTAAATTGACCATCGTAAAGTGCAAGCATCGTGTCACAACCGCTCTGCTCTGCCTTTAGCAATGAAGTTAAGCGAGTGATATAGTATTGCTCCGCGCTATTTTCACGCTTGACTCCCAGCCATGGGTCCACCAATTTGGCCTTGCCATCAAAACCAATGCTACGAACCTCAGTAATCTGATGGATCTCTGCCAGCAGGTATTGCTGCTCATCTGCTGTTAAGCGGTATTCATGTTCAGTTTGCTTCAATTGAACGGGCTTGAAAGTTTTTGGATATAAATTGATCACCGGAAAGCAGTTCAACGACAAACTGTTACGAGCAAGGTGAATCGAACTTTTTGCTTCATCCAGTAAAAACAGCAACTCAAACTCATCGACACAACCATCAAGTTCTAAACCATTCACGTCGAAAAAATAAAATTTATCGGGGAAGGCAAAGTATTCCTGAAGCAAACGATAGGCACGCTGACTACCGTCGCCATCGGGCAATACGTTATGTGAAGCTTCAAAACCCAGCCAGCTCAGTACATGCTGCTTTGAACTGTCTGGTAATATCCGAATGTTATCTCCAACTTTAAGCGCCACCGCTCTTAACTTGTCATTGAATAGTTGAAATAGCTCTGCTCGCTGGCTGGTATTGTTTAAATAGAATCGCAGCTTATCCAAAGGATATTCATATACATTATCCATCCCTCGACTAGCTACGGTGACCGAAAGAACGGCCTGAGTGTCGCGACGTTGATCGATTTGACTGTAATAATTTTTGGGTAAAATTTTCACACCAGTGATGTCAAAAGGCCACAGAGGCGTGTCATAACAGCACTGCATCATACAGTCGTAACTCTTATCGCTATGACTTGCCCGGGCTTTAGTGACAAACTGCCGCCCCTTTTTTAACATATAACCATTTACAAAATTTGCGCCGTCGGTCTCAACGTTAGCCTGCAACACCGTCATGCACGGTTGTGAATGCACCAGACTCGGGTATAGCGTTTGCAGCATCTGATTTGGTATTTCACCGCGCTGTTCCGCCATGTCAGAGCGTAATTTTCCAGTAAGGTAAGCAAAAGACTGTAATAATTGTTCCACATGAGGATCAGCCGAACGACCCGAACTTAATTTTAGCTCAGCGGCAGCCGCAGGGTAAGCTTGACCAAACTGCTCCACCGAATGACGCAAAAACTGCAATTCCTGTTGAAAGCTGTCATAGTGATTCATGCACGACCATTCCTGTTTTCATCTGCCTTAAAACTCGATACTCAAAATTGAAAGTCTTCAACTAAATCCATATCAAGCACCTGTAGCTTTAATTCACATTTACCATTACCTACCTCTCGAAAACTAAGGTCACTGATTTCAACAGCCTTAACCCTCGGTTCGAAACGCAATATCAACTGCTCTAAGCGCTCTTTATAGGTGTCGAGATCGGCATGGCTATCCGCGCCCTGCTCTACTAAAGACGGCACTAAACCACGATTGGCATTGTGCACATCACCATCGAGTAACATTCGCGAGTCAAAAATTGCTTGAATGTTGCGTCGAACAGAATCCACTAACACGATCTCCTCACCAGGAAACGATAAGCGTTCGAACAGTGTTTTACTCACCATCTCTAACTCCTTTGCTGGTATTCGTTAAGCAACAAAGCTCTTACTTATCAAGTGTTGGCCCCCTGCAATGGCATGGACTAGCACGCGCATATCCCGGCCCATCCTGTGGTTCAGATTGTTAGCTTGACAAAGCACCAATTGGACGGTTTTTGGCAATACTCCAACCCGCTGCCATGGTTCCTTTGTTCTGCATTCCAGGACCTTGTAACTGATGATGCCAAGTAATTTCAGTAAAATTCAGCTTAAACTGCTCGGTCGCCATATCATTCGGATGAGACTGAAACTGAATTTCACTAATCAGTGCGAGACGCAACTCGAAGCGCATAATAATGTTGAGCTGATCCCCAGAGTTACGCAGTACAAAAATAATGGTTGGGCTGCTAGGGTCGGTATCGAGAGGCTTCGCTCGTAAACAATAGTCGTACATTTTGGGTGAGCTCACATCAACATACTTTACGCACGTAAAATCACTGATGATGGGCCGACCAGAAGTTCGTGCACTGTTACTCACATCGGTAGTGACTTGCTGCTGCAGACCTTGATTAATCGACACTAACTCGACACATTTTTTCGCATCGAAACCCGAGCCACCCGCATTATCGGCCAGTGCTGACCAAGTATCGCCATCGGCGGCACCGTCGATAAGTGATCCACCAGAGGGGTCTAGAAAGCCGCTACCCGCAGGATCTTGGGGTTTAGTGAAGCTGTCATCACCAAATTGTAGCAATATCAAATCCATAATTTATCTCTCATTTTGTCCATATTTCTGAGCAGCCAAGCTTTACTTGGTGCTGCATTTCGGTGTCGAAACTACGGTAACTCCGCCACCAATCGAATCGAGGTCGATAACTCTTCCAGTTGGAAATGCGGACGAAGAAATACCGTTGCACGATACTTGCCTGGTGAGCCAGGAACATCGGTCACGTTAATCCTTGCATCACGTAGCGGATAACTCGCTTTCATCACTTGTGGGGCTGAGTCATCAACCAGCACATAGTTCGCAATCCAGTTATTAAGGAAGTCTGACGCATTATCCTTGGTTAAGAAGCTACCCACCTTGTCACGCATTATGACTTTGATGTAGTGAGCGAAGCGCGACGCATTCAATACATAGGGCAACATACTTGAAATACGGGCATTGGCATTCGCGGCATCGGTGTTATATTTCTTCGGCAAGTTGGTTGTTTGCCCACCAAAAAATGCGGCCTTATCAGAGCCCTTACGGTGTAGAATGGCCATAAATCCCAAATCGTTAAGTTCTTTCTCTCGACGATCACTAATCGTCACTTGGGTAGGACAAGTCAGTTTGATATCACCGGAAGGTGTTTTAAAGGTGTGCGTTGGCAAGCCTTCCACCAGCCCGCCACCTTCCACACCGCGAATTGCGGCTAACCAGCCATACTTAGCATAAGCATTAGTGATCCGCTGTGCTAAAATATATGCTGCATTTCCCCATAAATAACGTGATGCATCTCGGCCATCCACATCTTCTTTAAAGTCAAAGCCTTCCACCGACACCGTATCGGGTCCATAGGGTAAACGTAACAGCACTTTAGGTAAGGTCAACGTGACATACCGAGAATCGTCAGTTTCTCGAAAGCTGCGCCACTTAATAAGCTCCGCACTTTCAAAAATCTTACTCAAGTCGCGCGGTTGAGCTAAAGAGAAAAAATCTTTTAAATCAAACAGCTTAGCGTAAGCAGAGGTGATAAATGGGGCGTGAGCCGCTGCCGCTACACCAGCAATTTTTTCCAGGAGTTCAATGTCTTCAGGATGGCGACCAAATTCATAATCCCCAACCATAAAGCTGAAAGGGTCACCACCGTAAGTGCCAAATTCTTCTTCATAGGTTTTTTTGAACAGAGCACTCTGATCAAATTCAACAGCCTTTTGTAAATCTTTCAGTAGATCGGCCTTAGACACATTGAACACCTTCAACTTCAATTGAGTACTGGTTTCAGTATTCATCACTAAAAAGTGCAAGCCACGCCAAGTCGCTTCTAAAGACTGAAATTTAGGATGTTGCAGTACTAGATTAATCTGCAGGCTCAACAAATTGTCGACGTGGGAAATACGATCATTGATCAGGTCCGCCGCAAAAGCAGGCTGATTGGGATCAAGCTTTTGCACCACATCAACCGTGAACTGGCCGATCAGGTTAAGAACATAAGGAATTTGCGAGTCATCTAATGCCATATGTCCTTCAGTCAACATCAGTTGAGTGAAGCCTGTGGGAGTTACTGCAGAAAAGTCATCCGCCTTTGCAAAAGTACCAATCAGTTCATCCTGCAACTTTTTGTCGCTAAATAGTTTCACCAACAGCTCATCAAGCGCATCGTTCCCGTCGAGCTTACCTAAAAAGTCTCGCAGATAACAACGGCCTTGGTAGAGAGCAGCGGTAGGTTCAATATTATTCACCAGATTCATTGGGCTAAAATCATCAATCGAATTGAAAGCGAGGATAAAGACTTTCTTTTTCTTGTCCGTAGCAGCTTCAGAGGCAGGGTCTTTGTCACCTTCCTCTACGTCGCCATCCTTAGCCGTCTTAGCTGCTTTCCCACCTTTTTCTTTCGCCGCAGGTGTCTCCAACGATTCGCTCAGAACATCCTCTACATCAACCTTTAACCTCACCTGACAGCCCGTCATTACCTCGTTGAAGCTGTCACGATCAATCTCAACAAACGATCGTTCTTTAATCGCGGGTAACGGTGTTAATGCTGAGTCATTTGGTGCAACGGACGGCAGGTCACCAGAAAGATCTGACAAAATAGCCACCATCAGGGGTAACTCGCGCTGTTCAATCGCATCTCCAATCTCCACATCATAAGTAATATGTACCCGTGGAGAACGAACGCGTGACAGTTTCTTTTGTAAACTTTCCAAAACTTCACTCCTTAACGATTTGGCTAGTCAAAAGCTCCTTATGACTAGCACTCAAAACTACTATTGCGGACTCACGTCCTTGCTTATGCCTTCGCATTAAATCGGTAATAAGAAACACCGTTGCGATTTGTTTCAACCACGATCTGTTCCCCTACCATACGCTTCAATGCTGTCTCTACCGCCATCATAGAATCATCGAAACGTTGCCGCTTTACCCACCAGTCGGTAATGCCTGCAAGGGAGTCTTCTGATCCCGGATGCTGTTGCAGGTAACGTAAGATCACCAACTTGATGTCTTGTACTTCGTCCGTCATAGTTACCCTCGTGGTAAACGACATAACCAAACCTTCAGCAAAACTGATGCCAAATTGACAAAACAAATAATTAACAAGTAAGAACAATGGGATATATATAGTTGGATGTTATCTGCGTATATTTTAGGTGATCAGGAACGCGTGAATTAATACCCAGTGGGTAAGTTGTAGCCCGGTACGTTTCGATTCAGAGAGCTATTGAGTGATGCTGCAACCCCATCATTTAAGTTTGTATCGCTGTCATTTTGGTAAGTAAGTTGCGCATAAGATGTAGCTAAGGCTATATAGATAGGGTCCGAGATGGGTAAACATGACTTATGAATTCATTAAAAGTTTAATATTACTTTTATTGTTCGCCTTTAATGGATACCAGATCCCTTGAGTAATCGCCAAGTTTCACAGGAAAAACTCAGCAGGATAAGCCGAGGTCAGGGTAATTTTTACTGATATTGTATTTCTTCACCAACTTGCCAAATGCCCTGCGCTCTTTTCCACAAAGTGATGCAGCTTTAGTAATATTACCGTTACACTTCACCAAGGCATGTTTCACAAAAGCAAGTTCGAAAGCCTCTACTGTTTGACGTTTAGCATCGGCGAAAGAAATACCATCAAAATTTTCCGGCTCAGTGGCAATCTTCGATTTAGCAACCACAGTTTGGGTCTCGCGCAAAGTTTTTGATGCAAACAGCAAGTACTCAACATTATCAATGAGCGGGAGTTCTGCGGTTAAATACAGCCGATGTAAGGTATTTTCTAACTCTCGAACATTACCAGGCCAATTATGTTGACACAGCTGATGCATGATTCGTTCGCTGACTCTGTTTCGCCCTAACTGGTATTGACTGTCGAACTTACTCAAAAAGTGTTCTATCAGTTCGGGCATATCTTCGATACGTTCACGCAAGGGAGGCATATGAATGGTCAAAATCAATAGACGATAGTAAAGATCTTCACGAAAACAACCTTTGGTGATCTGCTCTGCTAGATCACAGTTGGTTGCAGTCACAAGCCTAACACTCGCTTTACAGGTGTCGTTACTTCCTACCGGACGAAATTCTTTTTCTTGTAAAAAACGCAATAACGTCGCCTGAGATTTAAGTGACAAACTATCGATCTCATCAAGAAACAAAGTGCCCCCCTCTGCCGCAGCTAACAAGCCTTGACGATCGGTTTTAGCATCGGTAAATGAACCTTTCTTGTGACCAAACAATTCACTGACAAATAAATCATCATTAAAGGTGGAACAGTTAAGCGCAATAAATGGCCTACTGGAAAGGCCTCCAGAATAATGCAAACCACGTGCTGCCAATTCCTTACCGGTTCCTGTTTCACCCGTGATAATCACTGGTGTGGGAAATACAGCCTGAGTTCGAATGGCTTTGATCACCCTTTTGATAGCGTACGAGTGACCAACAATATTTTGTTCCAATATGTCTTTCACTATTCCCTGTTCCTATCTTTGAGTTATTGATAGTGCCGGGTTCATCCTTACCCTATAAACAACCAAAAACAAACTATCGGCTTTCACTCATAAACAATACATTAGTTGACAAACTCATTATTTGACAGATAGGTTAGTAAATAATGCTGATGATGATTGCATGAATCTATCACCTGAAATCTAGTCAGCCCTCCAGCACAGCGCCTCAATGTATCTATTTCCAGGTATCCATAGCGCTATCCAATATTGATGGTCAATACCATGTCCGAGTGACGCTTACTTGAATTAATCTGCGATTTATTCGCACTGGCATTAAGCTTGAATATATTTTCAGAACCGTTTTCTAAACAATTGCTATTTATCCCCAAAAGACTTGGTTAAAGCCTATGGAATCATTCAATTTTTCACTCAAATTCGCCGGCTTAGCAAGCCATGAGATCTTCGACAATAAAATGGGCTCGCGGGTTGCTAGCCAAATTACCTACGGCTTACAACATGGCATTTCTCCCTGTGAGCGTATAACGTGGTTACTGTGGTTACGACAACAAAAATTAGAAGCTTACCCAGTGAGCCAAACCTCAGCGCAATTACTCATCAAAGCAATTGAATTAGCTGATTGGCTTGAAGACTGGTCCTTGCTACTAATTTTAAGACGTCAACTGCATAAATATATTGCTGGGTTAGAAAGTACCCGAGGTTTACAACAAAATGCGATTGATAACTGCTATCAGACCGTGGTGACATTAATTAAAACTGGAAACCTAAATAACGCAGAAGCAAGCTTACGCAATGCACTATTGCACTATCCAGAAGCCCAACAATTAACCCAGAGTATAACGCTACTGCAACAACGTCAGTGCAACATATCTTACCACCCTGACGATTGCTCCAATCAACTGCTCACTTTAATCCCCTTGGATTACGAGCACTACAATGCGTTTATCTGGCAATTTTATGAACCCTCAATCGCCGAGTTATGCAATTTACCAAACTTTGCCAGTGAAGCCGAATGGCGACATTGGCTTCATCAAAATCAATCACAACCAGACCAGCGAGTATTCGCCTTGATCCATGATCATTGGGGTTTTGTGGGATCGGTTTGCCTACGGATCCGGCAGAACATTGGCTTTTTTTACTTCTGGCTGGGTAAAGACTTTCAAGGCAAGCAACTTGGTCCTCAAGCATTGCAGACCTTACTATATTTGGGAGAACACTATCACAAGATAAGCGCATGTTATGCTTGTGCTTTTGCCCATAACCGAGCCTCAATCAGCGCAATGCACAAGCTAAAATTCAGCATGCTACCCTTCACCTTTTCAGCGCCCGATGACAACCAACGGATTTATTATCGAGGTAAACCAAAGACCTTGTATCAGCATTATGTGGAGATCCATGAGATCTTTAACCTGAACGATGAAAAGCAGCTAATCCCCTTGTCTACCATCACATCAGCACTCAAACTCAGGACATCAAAAACTAACACCGACCATAACTTTGCCAGTCTATTTTGCAGCTAAGCGGCAAAATGACAGCTTATTAATTGCAAACCCAGCGAAAGTTGTTAAATTTACATTATTAACAATAAAGAGAATAAGAACATGGCAAAGACACTGCTCGCTATCTTCGTGTTATTTGCCGCGATTGGCGTAAGTTTAACTGCCATCCTTCCGCCGAATACCGTATTAAATCCGCTTAAATTTAAACTTGATAGCGCGTCGCTTAAATCGCCTCTCAGCAATCAAGACTTACAGCTTAAAGTCGCTGATACCGGCAATCGCCAATTTGCGGTTCAAATTGGCCTATACTCTGATTTAACACAAGCCAGCTTCGCCTTGAATAAACTCGAGTTAAGTCAAACCGCTAATATTTTTGCCACTCACGACAATCAGCGACAATGGTATGTTGCATTACTTGGTCCTTTTAGCACGATTGATAACGCGAAGCATTGGCAACAGCAGCACTTCAACTTAGCAACATCGCTAGTTCAATGGCCTGATAGTCCCCCTGAGCAAACGGTCAAACAGGAGCAAACAACACCATGAAATCTACCATTGCCGCACCGCTGCGAGATTATCAACAATTGGTTAGAATTGTTCGCGATAAAGGGGTTAACGACCACTACCAGCTGGCAAACGCCTATGGCCTAGGTTCCAAAGTAAGTCATACAGAGCTGCGCATGCGCACTCTAGAAGAGCTTGGCGAGCCCAGTTCCAGCCCACGACGCCCGGCACCGACAGTAAGTGGCGGCGAGTTTTCTAAACGGGATACAACGATTATGTATCATCAGCTAAACCCCCAAACCCGCGGTTATTTTAGTGGTGTAAGCCCCAACATTGTCAGCCGAAATGACAGCATTCCCGGCACCAAGCTGCGCACCGGACTTGGGAGCCATAGCTTTAGTAACAAGATAGAGCCAAGCTTAAGCCTGTCACCAATGGCCCACTCAAATGCACACGCTCAGCCTAAACATCAGCATCAACAGAGTTTTTCCTCAAAAGGCTCAGGCTTTAATAGTTTCCGCTCATAACACTAGGTCTATTTTGTCGGAAAATGTTGAGCAACCGTCCAAGGCACGGTAGATGCCCGGCCCGCATTCAACTCAGTTTTCACTTGAGTGGGGTCAAGGCTCGAATTTAGCGAAACCTGAGTTCTCTGTACCATGGTGGTACCCGGTTTGCCTTTTTCAACTGATATACCGATATCCTTTTTAAAATCAGAAGTTGCCTTATAAGAAGCTTGTCCCTTAAATACACCAACCTTGGCTGTATCTTTTGCAAGCAACAGCGAAGCTTCAGTTCTCGCCATGTTTTCCGACTGATTAAAGGCCTTATATGAAGTGAATTTTGAGGATGTAGATGTGGGCATACCGGTGCCAATCCCTAGAATGGTTTGCTTATTTAATCGCTCTCGTAAATTGGCAACACTCAATACAGGATCATGTTTGCCCAAATACCCCTTGCCAACGTTGCTAGGATCTGCCCGAAATAAAGCATGTCCACCGGAAGCAATCTCCGATTGAACCGCTTTTGAAGCCTCTAGAAATTCATCGTGGCTACCATATTTGGTTTTTGTCCAATCGGGGCTTGATGAGGTAAATATCCTGTTTGTAAATTCTGAGTCTCCGTTTGAAAACTGGCTAACACCTTCTTTAAAACCAAATGTAGGATCAGTTATTTTGGTGCTCGTGTTGGTCTTTTTCTTATTTTTTATGATAACCCCATCTACCGTCATCTCTGGACGTGAAGGCCCTGTTGCGATAAAAACCTCACCTGATGAGGGCAAGGTTCGGCTTTGCGCCAACTCTTTACGTTTTTGCTCGATTTTGGCTCTAGCACCTTGCGAAACATCTAAGGATACATTCGGATACACCGCTGTCCCATCAGATTTAAGCTGTCGTTTACTTGGCTCTGAATGAGCAGGAACAGACTGCTGAACTTTGTTTGGACTTTTTTTATTTGCTCTAAGCTGCCGCGCTTTTTCGAGTAACGGACTTGGGCTTAAGCTACCCGCCCCAGCAATTAACACCGCTCTTTTTTCTGACCCATCTTCCATGTTGTGCTCCTTTCAACAGCCAAAAAATCCGGCTCAACAAACTACAATAAACTTTATATAGACATGAATACATGCCACTAACTCAATATCATCACCTTCACCTGGCAGGGGCTTAAGGTCACACCGGGTACATTAGCCAAGGGGCCATTCTGACCAGTGATCGATAACATTTTGGTTGCAGGCATGACCGACTTGAAGACCTTAAAGCTCCCGACCACGTGGCTACATGGCCCCATAATCAGGTTCGATACCAATCCCAACAACAGGCCAGCTTCGTCACCATTACTTAACACCACCGTCGTCAACAAGTTGTGATCTGGCATGGCTTCGGTGAACTGATTAAACACCGTTGGGATCGCCATACTGGTGGTCGCAATATTTGGATAAGGGAGCGGCACTGGTGCCACCCCTACCAGAGTTTTACAGACATCGGGAAAGGCCAAATTAATCGCCGTCATTTGGGTATTTGCAAACATAATATTCACCCCATATTGATCCGTTTGCCGTCGATACGTACATCTTCTTCGGCGGTAATCACCTGCTGCCTGCCAGACAGGCGCAGTAAACCTTTGGCTGTGACCATCAACTGATTCACCTGTTTCACCATGAAATCAGCACAGCTCACCAAGGTTCCGCTCACCGAAATAAGCCCATGTTGACCGGTGAGAGAAAAGCGATTCAGTGAAAGCAATTCAAGCTCCTGCTCTGCCGAAAGAACAATTTTGGGCGCGTGCAGTTGTATCGGATGGACGCTATTTATTTGCGTCACCTGCTCGCAATTACGTTGCAGGATATGCAGCAGAAAACAACCAGCCTCGGTCTTAAGATAAGCAACTAAATCACCACGAACCGGCTGAATTAATGAACTCATTGCCAACACCACTTCAACATCATGATCAAGCTGATATTTTACCGCCCGCCCCGCTTCATCGTGAATCACGGCGGTCACATGAGCCACTATATAAGCGGCTTGTTCAGGCTTTGCTGTGGTTTGTGGTAGCTCGACTCTCAATTGTTGATAAGCAACATATGGCTTCATAGAATGATCCCCAGTTGATTTAGTTTTTGTTCGATCTGATTTAGTTCGACATCGGTTTGCAGCACAGTCCCCTCAGTAAATTTGGGCCATTTACAATCTTTGTCCTGCATCGCGTGAATGTTGGTACGCTGTAGAGTCACGTCCTGAAAATTGCAGGATTTAAGCACTGCATGGGAAAAATTGGCATTGCTTAGCTCACTCGCAGAAAAATCGCTATCGCTGATCACCGCATGTTTAAACCAAGACTCATTCAACTGGCATCGATTGAATAAGCAAGCATCAAGCGTCGCTTGCTGGAAATTTACGCCCTGCATGTGGGCTTGGTTAAATGAACAGCTTTTAATCGTCGCTTCGATGAATAAACTACGTTGCAATTGCGCCCCTTCAAAGCAAGCCTCTTCAATCAAACATTTCGAAAAGTTACTCCCCTGAAGCTGGGCGTCTTTAAACTGTGTCCCAATAAATCGACTCTCTGAGCAGGTGCAATTTTGTAATTGTCCTTGGCTTAAGTCCTGAGCGCTCAGATCACATTCCAGCAGCAAAACATGATTAAACTGGCAGTTGATGAGCTTGGCATCGCTTAAATCAGCCTTCAGCCACGCCACGTTGTTTAACTGACAACTATCGAGCAATGCGCCATCCAGAGATAACTGGTTTAAAGCGGTCGTTTTAAAACTGCAACGCATGACAGCGACTTTATCGAGCTGACAGTCGCTAAAAGTACTGGCCTCAATCTCCAAGTTATTCAACACGGCGCCAGTGAAGTTACATTCCGCAAAAGTGGCCCCATGACACTGCCCTTGCCAGTGCGTATCTTTAACCTGACACTGCAACAGATTACTTTGTTGCCAATGAAGCTGAACTAAACTGCTTTGGGAAAAATCACAGCGGATAAACACACAGCGTGTCAATTGGCATGCCTGTAAGTTCATCTGGTTAAATTTACATTCAATAAACGTTAGCCCCTCTATCGAAATTTGTTGCCAGCTCTGACCACAAAATTCGGCATTCATCACCGGTTTGCCTGTTGCTGCGTATTCTTGTAAATCATTGGGCTGCATTAGTATTAACCTCTTGATCAGGAATTAGTTTTTTCGGTTTCGGGCTTTGTTTGAGCCCATGAACACGGCACAGATCAAAAGCACCATGGTCAGTATCGACTTCATGCATAGTGGCGCCTCGCCAGTCGACCTGACTAGCCTTAACTTTACGTAGCTTGGTTTGGTGCAGTAGGCTGGCTCGCCAATCCAATGAATGAAACAGGGCATCGCCCATCAAACAACGATAGAAGGTACTTTGGCTTAAGTCTGAATCGACCCACTGCACCGAACTAAAATCACATTCGACAAACACCGCCGAACTTGCTGTGCAATCTTTTAAACTGAGCGCTCTCAAACCACATATTTTCCAGCTTGCGCGACTCAGGTTAACCCCTTGCCACTCCCCCCCAGGGCCGAACTGTAGCAGTTCACAACGGCTCCCTTGCCAACGACTAAAACTCAGCCGCATGTTGACCATGACGCAACGCTTTACCTGAGCATGCTGCCAGTTGCTGTCACAGCAATCGGCCCCATACATAACGAGGGCGCTAGCCTGGCAATGCTGCCAGACACTGCCGACTAATTCGGTTTGCAGCAACTGGCTGTCTATGAGCTCAGCCCCGCTAAAGTTGGCGGCTTTTAGTTTGGCCTTGGTCGCATTGACTTGCTTAAGCGAAGCCTGAATGAAGCTGGCATTGCTGAGCTGCGCTTCCAGCAACTGGGTTTTAATGAGTTCAGCACCATCGAAACAAGGCCCATCACCAGTGGTTGCAGACAAATTACTAGCATGCAGCTTGGCCTTGCTAAAGTTACTGGCACGAATACAGGCTCCGGTGAGCACTGCACCACTCAGATCACAGGACGAGAAATTACAATCACTAAGATCTGCCCCCTCCAGCATTACATTGCGGCAATTTTGCCCGCTAAAATCTAAGCCACTTAAATTGGCGCCAGCCAAGTCTCGCCCTGACAAGCTTTCGCCTGCAGCAAGTAGCTCTTGCAGCCATATTCGAAGTAGCGAAGATTGTTGCTCTGGCAGGGGGAGATAATCGACGGTCACGGTCGGACTAAGTTGACGCATTTGCAGGCTTGACGCCGCTTGTAGTTGCTCCGCCTGTGCCTGCGGGGATAAGCCGCTTGCTGTTGCATCCCGTTCACCAGCAATCCGCATGAGTCGCGCTCGCAACTGCTGATTGCTTTGCCCGGGTGGCTTGCTTGCTTGCACAGGGCTCGCAGCGGTATTGCTCGCTTTGAGCTTCGCGCACAAGCTATTTACCTTTGCCATGACAGGTGATAGATCGTAATCGAATTCGCTCATCAGTTCAGAGGGGATCGCTGCCAGCGAGTCAAGCTCCGAGTCGTCTTCAGGACTGGCTAAACCCAACTCTGGCTGGCCGGCCTTTAAGGCGGAGAGTTTAGCTCGCTTGCGTTCTTGCAGCGCATTTTGAGCATTGGTGATGAGAGTTTTGCGGCGGGCCAATTGCTGCGGCGTCTTCTCGGGCAACAGTGGCGCTTCGTTCAACAGACTATTAGTGGCCGATGTCGGGTCACTGCGCACTGCCAGTTGCTGTTGGTAATGGGCCAGCGAGCGAGGGGGGTCATCCACACCTTCGCAGGCTAACAGTAGTTGTTTGATGTCCAAACCATCGACATCCTGAATTGGCACAACCCCACGATGTATCGCCACCCCCAACAACGCGTCAGGAAACAACCATAGGGTATCAATATAGTTTTCGACTTCCCGGTAATAAAGCGCACCATCCAACTGCTGCTGAACCAACATACGAATCCGAATATTGGGTAAAATACCTGCAATGGTACTTATTTCAGGATGCAATCCGCTAAGCTTAAAGGTCGTTTGAGGCTTAATGAAAGCATTAAAATGTTGATCTTCGGCTGCGGCTAAAAACAACTTTGGATCAGCGTCTTGCGGAAATCCGGGGTGGCGTTCCGCGAGCCATTTTTCGTCATAAGTTCCCTGATATCGGCTACGCTGCGGCCAGCCAATATCCAGTGGCCCAAGGCCTGCAGGATGCTTGGGTTGATATCCTAAGCGCTGATTATCGGAAGGATAGTAAAAGTTAGCCAAAGGCTGCAGCTTAGTACCTTGATTTTTACAACCGGCACCGCGACCAATAGGGTTATTGGGCATGTTAGGCCCGCCATAGGCCCGCTCATAGCTCAACGGCATGTGACGAAAAGGCTGCGGCTGGCTGAGTTTCGTTAACCAGCGATGCCTGAGGTAGCGATCACCGACGACAACAAGACTCTTGTCTACAGGCCCCACCTGCAGCGCAACCCGACAACGCTCGGCAGCCTGACCTTCGGTCGGGTATGCCGCGCCCGCGACCAATACTTCCCCCTTCGGTTTGGCGAATCCCATATCCAGCACCTGAGTTTGCCCCAACGCTTTGGTCATGAGCGGCCATTGCTCACTTTCAAGCAGCAAGCGGGGTGTTTTCTCTAGCGAAAAAAAACTTAAGGCGCCAATGGCTAAGCCCCATTCATCAAAGCGATAAGGCCGCGATATCAGGCCTAAACATCGAGGTTTAATCAGCTGCATCGTCATAGATTAATCTGCATGACCAGCATGTTGATTTGTGGACCCGAGTCGATTTCAATCTCAACCGAGGCTTTCAGAGGCTTGAGCGCTAAGGGTGCACTTTTCATTTCAATATCCACCGAAGCAACCGTTTTACTGGTGATATTGATCCCCATAAAAGTTGAGAATTCGGCTTTCATGCCAAAGAAACTCGAATCTTCAATTTTCGCCCCCATAAAAGTAGACGAACTGATATCACTGGCCAAAGCCACCGATGACGAAATGCTGCTACCGAGTTTTACGCTGCTATCCATAGTCGCGCCGATAAATGTAGACGTTGAGTTTTTAAGTCCTAAGTAGGTTTCGGTATGATTGGCCACTCCCAGAGTCGTTGACACATTATTGCTAGCGCTGATGTTCGTGGTGACGCTATTCGATGCGCCAATATGGGTCGCCATGGCATTACTCGCCGCAATTTTAGTACTGAGCTCATTGCTGGCACTAAGGTTGGTACTGATGGTATTGCTAGCTCCAATACTGGTTTCAATATTACTAACGGCCGACATACTAGTATTAATGTTACTCGTTGCCGCAAGCTGGGTAGAGATATTGTTCTTCAAGCCCATATAAGTATCGATATGCGAGGTCAAACCTAAGAAGGTTGACATATTGGTGACCGTTGCCAGCGTTGTTGAGATGTCGGTACGATTGCCCATAAAGGAGTTCATAGCAAAGGTATCGCCGATTTGAGCCGATATGGAGCTATTATTCCCCAGCGTCGTATGACTGGAGTCACTATTGCCCAGCGTAAGGCTGGTGGAATTACTATTACCAATATGCTGATTACTATTACTGGCGTTACCCATGTGCTGCGATTTACTTTCGGTATTACCACAGACAATGCTGTCGGAGTAAACCACTGCACTAGAGCCACCAAAGCTTGGCGGGGCAATCCCCTGCCCACTCAGCGATATGCTACGTCCTTTGGCATGGTGCTCATTGTAGCTATCGCCTTCGGCTAAGGTATTGGCGATATCGATAATCGACTGCTCAGGCACCCTGCCATTGATGAAGCTCGGCTGACTTAAATCAACTTGGCCATCGTATCTGCCGACTACTGAACGACTAACGCTTTTACCCACCTGAGAGTAATTTTGCGTGCTACCAGTATCACTGTAGCCATAACTTACTTTGGCATGATTTTCATTATAACTACTACCAGCGGAGACACTGGCATTGCTCACCCCATCGGCATTTTGATTACTCAATGAGAGGTTATATCCACCACCACGCGAAAAACTGACATTATCATAGTTGTTGCCATGCATATCGGCGTTATCATAGGCACTTTCGACAATTGCTTTTTCACGCTCAAAATCAACCACCGAGCTATAACCATAACGCAGGCTAATGCCATCGCCATAACTACAAGAGTAACTGGAACCCCAATTGGTATTGGCCGTCCAAGATTGATTACGCCGATCGGGAGGTTGCACGGTCTTTGAACCGTGTGATGCGACAACGCTAAGCTCGGGTAATTCGCTATCGTTATTAGCGCGCGAAACCATCACCATCGCCCCCACTTCGGGTGCCGATGAACTATGCGAACTCAACCTTACCCAAAACTGTTCGGAACTATCACGCGCGGTGGCAAACTGAACCAAACAGCCTTTTTCTTTTTCATCGTCCCCGGCAAAAGAATTTTGTGCCTGCTCCACCTGAAAATTACTTTTTTCCCGGTAACGCCACCCCCTTGGTACCGCAGTTTCTAACACCCTGGCCAGCACACTTCCCTGTTGCGTACTTTCCATCGAAAAAGGACTGAGTAGCGTGCCTTGACTACTGTCGGTTTGCGGATTGACTTCACTGGCCTGCAGTGTACCTTTATAGGGCTGTTGATCGCTCGCTTTGTGCTGAATACTGGTGACCACGAAGGTTTTGCCGCTAAAAGACTGACGCATTAAACGCATCTCGTTGCTACTGGCAGCTGTCGGTTGCGACAATTGAAAGGTATATCCCGGGCTCAATAAGGGTGAAGTCGAGCTACCCGACAAGGTTTCTTGATCGCTTGCCAACTCCTGCTTTAATTTCTTTAACTGGCCTTCTGCCTCACTACGATCCGTGCCATAGGCGTAGCGACGATGCCTTAAATACTGTGGGTTATCTTGCTGTTCTGGGTCGCCGTTGTAACTGGTAAAGCCCGCTACATCATTTTGCTCCCACTGCGCCTCTTCGCGGGTGAGGATTGCATCCACTGACTGAGGCACCAGTTTAACTTGATAACTCATGTCACAAAACAAATCGTCTTGCTGTAGACCCAGTTTTTCCGCACTAGAATAACTGTAACGCAAGGCTAGAGGCTGCTGCTCACAGTTGGGGATATCTACTTCTCGTAGCGCCGTCGGCCGATTAGAGAACACTAAGCTAAGTTCATTTGAGTGATGTATAAAGTAATAATGCACCGCGACGTGACCAGCGATGCGCTGTAAAAATGCCATATCCGTTTCACCGGCTTGCAACCAATCTTGCACCCGACTCACGGTTAGGCTTTCATCAAAACGAAATTCAAGCTTTAAGCGTCCCGACGCAGTTTCCCGCTCTAGTAAACAACTAAACAAAGCAACAACATCCATGCTGTGATAAATGTGATAGCGATTACGTAAATTAAGAAAATGTAAAGGTGAACCCAGCGCCAGTTGGTAACAACCAGGGGCCATCAGCGTCATGCTAGTTACAATCCCCTGAAAATAGCGTGACGGCGTGCTGCCTTCCCAATCGGCAGCGTCATCTACTGGGTGGAGGGCAAAACGGTCTTGATGCCAAGCACAAGCAATCCGGACACTTCCCCATAAACCGACCACAGCGGCAGCATTAAAGCTGGCTAACTGCTCCACTTGCTGTCGGTTTAACTGTTCTACATCATTTGCCCTCAACTCCAAATTAAACTGATAGGCCTGTGAAATCCCCTCCTGCCCCTGCAGCGACGACAAGCGCAAGAAATCATCGGTCATCGCATTAAGCGAGCTGATCCCATCCACTCTGAGTTGCAAAGCCCGTGTTAGGCGTCGCTCGCTTGCTATCGCGACATCAGTTAGCGCCATATAACCCTTAACTCCGTAGCATAGAAAATCTTCTATTCAAGCTATTAGCAGTTACAGTGCCAACTTATATCTATCTGTTATTGATAAATTTTTCATTTTGTAAACCTTATAGTGGGTAAAATTATACCCACGGCGAAATAGGTTAAGCTCTCTCCCTTCGTCAAGCTATTGGCTTTTCTCCCTAATTCACTGTGCTCCGTTAGCACTTCACAAATAGTGATTCGTGATGGCCTGAATGTTGCTAATCATAAGAGCTCTATACACTAATGAGTAATACCCGATGTATAACCAAGGAAGAAAGCGCACAGCCTCGCAAGCAGGCCTCGATGATTATGAATTACCAGCAAAAAGATTTAAGAGCGCCTCAGGTAAAGCAATCCCGATGTGGTCCTCATCTCAGTTGCGCAAGCTTTCCTCACAACTCCCCCGAAATAAAAGGATCCAGCGAAAACTCAAGCAGCCATTCGTCACAAACCCATCCCCCTTTGGTTTTCCTCATCTGTTTGCTCCCCAATCATCGAGCCACGACACTTCTTCATCGCAACACAAGCCTTTCGATTTCAGTGTTTTCAATCAGCAACAAAGTGTCAAGCAAATGGGTCTTTGGCAAATGAGTCAATCCCGACAGGCGCAATTAAGCAAACAACTGCCGAGCTATATTGCGAGGCAATCCCCGAGAAGCACCGATATTCGGATCAAAGCCAATACTGGAAATATGGAAGACTGGGGAGTCAGTGCCGACGAAAATATCAGAACTCAGATCCAACGCGATAAACGTTCACAAATGACTGACTCTGAAGCGGAAATGGCCTTTAACCAACGCAGTCATCAAGGCGCATTAGTGTGGAAAACCAATTCCCCTACGCTTTTAATGTATGGTGATCATACCGATAACTCGGAGCCACTTTCGGCGCATACACCAGGCTTGAAATCTCTACAAGTGAAAGGAACCAAAGGTGCAAAAACTAAGGAGCATGGCACCCGCGACACGCGAAGGGGAAAAATTGTGATGCAAACACTCACCGATCCAAAGCGTAAACCATCTGATCTGGCAATTATCGGAAAGTTAGCAACTGTTCAGCTATTTCAATCTCCGGCAGAAGAGCTGCAAACAAGCAAACTACAAATGCAAAACATGCCACAAGCTCGCTTTTCAGTTTTCTCGGATATTGGAGATATTACAGACTCTCACTCGCAAAACTTTGACAAGCTCGCACAACGGCAACAAGTCGTTCGGGAAACCGATAAAATGCATATTGCCAAAAACTTGCTGATTGCTGGTCGCGACAGCCTGGTTCCAGCAACTCATAAACACTTGTTAAGTTCTGCGCAAGGGGATGTTGGCAAAGCAATGGACTTGCTTCATCAGCAAAGCATCTCACAGCAACCCAACATTACGTTTAATCAGCATCCCAGCTCTCAAACCACCCGATTGGATCTGAGCAGCCTTGGGCAAATGGATACCCAGAATCAAGCTAAAGCTCAACAAAATATTCCGCTTAGTCCAGTGCGGAAGATCAAATCGCCCAAATTCACCTTTACCGACTGAGATGATAAGCACTTGCTAGCTCAGGAAACACCTAGTGTGGCAGCGCATATACAGATTGTAGAGGGACCTAAACCTCTCCGGCTACCCAATTAGGGCGATATTCAGCTTATATTCAAGCTGCATTGCTTTGGTAATCCTAGCGAGTAAAACTGGAAAAACCTACTTTGGAGACTTGTCACGAATGGGATAGTGGGCAAATTGAAGTGTACTTGAGATGGCTGTTTAATTTCTACATTGATTGAATGACAAAACATAGGTTAAAAAACTGCAATAAGTGACGTTTGTCTTTGTATGCAAAGAGAGCCTTTAAGACAGTTTACCCGAAGCCGAAAACTCTGTACGCTGATGCGTATTCCGCTTGTTCACGCGTTCTGTTTTCCTCTAAACAACATCATAACCAAAGATTATATAAAGTCGACTCGCTAGCGGCATATGATTACTTCTGCATGAGTAAATGCTCTATCTTATTCAAAGACATCGTCAGCGCTGTAGCTATTTTAGAGCTCCCAAGACAGACACAAACAAATGACTTTTTATTTCTCAATGGGAGCAGCTAACTGCTGTTCAATAAATTGGATAAACGCTCGCACCCGCAACGGCACAAACTGGCGTTGTGGCATCACAGCGTAAATGGAAGTTTGCTTATAGTAATCAGGTAATACATGGCACAAACGACCTGCTTCTAAGTCATTTTTAATATGCCAGTCTGAATGCAGAGAAATACCCAGACCCGATAAAGCTGCCTGATACAACGCTTCACCGAGGTTACTTTCTAAGGTCCCTTGTACTTTTATTTTTTCTTCCAGACCTTGTTTATTCATCAGTTGCCATATGTGTTCACGGCCATATTCTCCCGATAAAATTAAACAATTATGCTGAGCCAAATCCGCAGGGCTATTGGGTTGGCCGAAATTAGCTAAATAATCAGCAGAAGCGCATAAGATTCGTTTATTGGTATTAAGTTTTTTGGCGAGCAAACTTGAGTCTTCTAGAGCACTTGAGATTCGAATCGCCAGATCGAACCCCGAGTCGACTAAGTTCACTCGCTCATCACTCAGATTAAGTTGTACTTTTAAAGCGGGATGCTGCTTTAGAAACTGAGGTAACAAAGGCGAAATAAACAAACGACCAAACGAAACACCCGCGGTGATACGAAGGGTTCCCGATACCTCCTGCGATACTTTTTTAAGATCACTGGTTAAAGTTGCTAATTCCTCAACCAAATGCCGACCTCTTAATGCCAGCTCTCTCCCCTCAACGGTGGCGCTAACGGTTCTTGTCGTTCGATGCAACAAACGAACCCCCAGCTGTTGTTCTAACACCTGTAAGCGTTTACTGGCGAGGGCTGGTGATATATCAAGACTGCGGGCAGCCGCACTGATCGACTTAAGATCGAGAACTCGAAGAAAAAGGGATATATCCGCCAAATTACTCATCGCTATTATCAACAATATCATGAAAGTGTTTCTCTATTGTTGCTGTTTTTTTGACAAAAGCAAGCGGGTACTCTAAAACCATTCAATCGTAATTAGGAAATAAAATGGAATATCGATTTTTAGGAAAATCCGGCTTTAAAGTATCAGCCTTAGGATTTGGTGCTGGTACTTTTGGTGGCAAAGGTCCGTTATTTAGTGCTTGGGGAAACAGCCAAGAAAAGGAAGCTAAGCATATGATGGATATCGCACTAGACCACGGGATCAATCTGTTTGATACTGCAGATGTTTACTCCGATGGCGAATCAGAACGCCTGCTTGGTCTCGCCATGAAAGGACGAAGAGATAAAGTTATCGTATCTACAAAATCGACCTTAAGAATGGGAGAAGGAACCAATGACATTGGAGCCTCTCGACATCGCCTAATCGAATCCATAGACAACGCGTTAAAACGTTTAGATACCGACTACATCGACATTTTTCAGCTGCATCACTTCGATGCTATGACCCCCATGGAAAATGTCATGGCAACACTCGACCACTTAGTGAAATCAGGTAAAATTCGTTATATTGGTGTGTCTAACTTTTCTGGTTGGCAGGTGATGAAATCTCAAGCTATAGCCGACCGTTACGGTTATAGTCGTTTTGTCGCCAATCAAAGCTATTATTCACTTTTAGGCCGTGATTATGAGTGGGAGTTGATGCCCTTAGGACTTGATCAAGGACTTGGGGCTATCGTTTGGAGTCCCCTAGGGTGGGGCCGATTAACTGGGAAAATCAGCCGTAACAAGCCGATCCCAGCGCAAAGTCGCTTACATGAAACCGCTCAGTTTGCACCACCCGTTAGCGACGAACATTTATATAAGGTGATTGATGTCATGGAAGACATCGCCGAGGAAACAGGAAAAACCATTCCTCAAATTGCTTTAAATTGGGTGCTTTATCGCCCCAGTGTGTCATCGGTACTGATCGGGGCTCGCAATGCATCGCAACTAACAGACAACATACAAGCACTCGGCTGGCGTCTAACCGAGGATCAAGTCAAACGCCTAGACCAAATCAGCCAGACCGCAATCCCCTACCCTTATTACCCCTATTGGAATGGCCAGTTTACTGAACGAAATCCGCCAGCCTGCTGAATAAAAACACCTTCTATAGTCGTCTCACGTAGCTCAAGGTAGAAGGTGTTTTTAAATAACTCGTCGCTCGATATGATCGCTATCAAGCGATCATTTTAACATAGCTTTCAATGACACTATTGAAGGCCAAATTACCCAACTTTATTTTTAACAATGGTGTAGATACATTATGACTCGTTGCTCCTAGCAAATACCTTAAACCAGATAAGTTTCACTGCTCGCCATTGCTTCACATAACTTGGAGAGTATTATCGCGGGAGGATTTGAGGCACTTATTGAAGGCTAGAGCCTCTTATCGGAAAGTTCTAACTGAACACATATAGCGAACTCCAATCCAATTCACTGGCCTGTTCCAAGTCAACTTTAAGCGATGCAAAACCAAAGAAGCCATCGGTTTGAAATTAAAAGGACTGGATATAGAACAACAACCATACCACATTAGCTATCAAAAGCATGATACGCTCTTAATACCATTTCTAGGTATGGTTGTTTCAACAAAACCTTCGATTGATTACACTTTAGTAATACCGAACACTTGATTCTCTTGCTCTTGAACTCGGATAAAAGTGGTTCGTTTGGTGAGTTCTTTCAGTTCAGATGCACCCACATAGGTACAAGCCGAACGAACGCCACCAAGAATATCTTGAATCGTGAATTGCACGCTGCCTTTATATGGGAGTAATACCGTTTTGCCTTCAGAGGCACGATACTCTGCAACACCGCCAACATGTTTATCCATCGCAGTTTGAGAGCTCATACCGTAGAACTTCATGAATTTTTCACCATTTTGTTCTACAAGTTCGCCGCCGTTTTCAGCATGCGCAGCCAGCATACCGCCGAGCATCACAAAATCAGCGCCGCCACCAAAAGCTTTTGCGACATCCCCTGCCTGAGTACAGCCACCATCTGCAACGATTTGTCCGCCTAGGCCATGGGCAGCATCCGCACATTCTATAATGGCCGATAATTGCGGGTAACCCACACCAGTTTTCACCCGAGTGGTACACACGCTACCGGGGCCAATCCCTACTTTCACAATGTCTGCGCCACTTAAGATCAGTTCTTCAACCATCTCACCCGTTACTACGTTGCCAGCCACGATGACTTTGTCAGTAAAGCTGTCACGCATTTTACGTACAAATGCGACAAAATGTTCAGAATAGCCGTTGGCTACATCAACACAAATAAATTGTAAATTCTGATTCAGCGCTAAAATTTGCTTGGTTTTTTCAAATTCAGCATCTGATGTGCCGCAACTAACCATTAAATATTTAATTTTTTCTGGTGCCATCGATGCTAAAAACTGTGACCACTGCTCAATGCTGTAATGTTTATGAACCGCAGTCATCATACGATGTTCCGCTAGCGCTTTTGCTAAGCCAAAAGTTCCCACCGTATCCATATTCGCCGCAATAACAGGTACACCGTGCCATTGACTATTGCTGTTTTTGAAGGTAAACTCCCGATCAAGTACAACCTGTGAGCGACTCTTCAAGGTTGAACGTTTAGGTTTAATCAAGACGTCTTTAAATCCCAGCTTTATATCTGTTTCAACTCTCATTTACTTCTCTGCTAGTTATTAGGCACAAAACCCACGAAGTATAACAAACCATTATTGATAACAAAAACGTTAATAATATGATTTCGAAATAGGATTGCTGTGAGAATTAGTTTTGCCAATATTAGTGCAAAAAAAGTACTCGTCGAAACTCTGCAGAATAGATCATTTTTGCAAATAACTTCCATATATTAAGTCATGAACAATACCAATCTGATTCATTATATAAGCAACTTATTGCGCAGATGAATCTGCCGATAACGAGGCATGAAGCGCATTAACTAATGGCTCTAGTGACAAGATACATAATGCAACTGACGATGATTTAGGCTTTTAAGAATAAAGTTAAATTGGCATAACTAGCCACTGAATTCAATCGAGTGCACTAAAAGTAAAAAACCAGCTCTAAAGCTGGTTTTTTCAAGCAAAGCAACGCAGACTAAGCGTTACCTTTCACCTTTAATTGGTTACCTTTAGCAAAGTTGAGCATCCTGTTTAATGGGACCAACGCTTTATCAATCAAGGCATTGTCTACAAATACCTCTTTACCCTTTGCGTCTATTAAGGCCTCTTCGATGGCCTGCAAGCCATTCATAGCCATCCAGGGACAATGCGCACAAGAACGACAAGTCGCCCCATTGCCGCCAGTTGGCGCCTCAATCATCTCTTTATCTGGGCAAGCCTGTTGCATCTTGTAAAAGATGCCACGGTCGGTAGCAACAATTAACTTTTTATTCGGCAGCGTTTGAGCAGCCGCAATGAGCTGACTGGTCGAACCCACAGCATCAGCCATCGCAACTACGTTTTCTGGCGACTCAGGGTGAACCAAAATAGCCGCATCAGGAAACTGCTGCTTAAGCGCCCACAAGGCATTGGCCTTAAACTCTTCATGAACAATACAAGCGCCTTGCCAAAGTAACATATCGGCACCGGTTTGCTTCGCAACGTAGCCCCCCAAATGTTTATCAGGCGCCCAGATAATTTTATGCCCTTCGGCATCTAAATGTTCCACAACATCCACGGCAATGCTAGAAGTAACGACCCAGTCGGCCCGCGCTTTTACAGCTGCGGAAGTATTCGCATAAACGACAACCGTATGCTCTGGATGCTGGTCACAAAACGCAGAGAATTCTTTTTCTGGGCAGCCTAAATCCAAAGAGCAAGTGGCTTCTAAGGTCGGCATGATGACCTTTTTCTCTGGCGTTAAGATCTTGGCGGTTTCCCCCATAAAACGCACCCCCGCCACTAGCAAGGTTTTTGCTGGATGGTGATTACCGAATCGTGCCATTTCTAAAGAATCAGCAACGCAACCACCAGTCTCTTCGGCCAGGGCTTGGATTTCAGGATCGGTGTAATAATGAGCGATTAATACTGCATCTTGCTCAACTAACAACTGCTTTATACGTTGCTTATGGGCCGAACGCTGTTGCTCACTCAAAGGCTTGGGTTTAGGCGGAAAGGGGTAAATTGATTCGTTAAAATATTCGGGCTGCTGCATAACTACATCTGAGATAAAATAATTAGAGTATTATACACCGCAGAGAGTGCAGATGTCAGTCATTGGACTAAAGAATTAGATGAGGTAATAGAGTCATGATTTGTAATGATAAAATGATGGTGGGTTGTGAAGGATTTGAACCTTCGACCAATTGATTAAAAGTCAACTGCTCTACCAACTGAGCTAACAACCCATAATATTTGGTATTTACAGTGATGGTGGGTTGTGAAGGATTTGAACCTTCGACCAATTGATTAAAAGTCAACTGCTCTACCAACTGAGCTAACAACCCGTAACTGTAAATCACCTATTTGGAAACGAAAAGCGTGGTGGGTTGTGAAGGATTTGAACCTTCGACCAATTGATTAAAAGTCAACTGCTCTACCAACTGAGCTAACAACCCGTAACGTTTCAAAATAGTGGTGGGTCGTGAAGGATTTGAACCTTCGACCAATTGATTAAAAGTCAACTGCTCTACCAACTGAGCTAACGACCCACTAAAGTGGTAATAGATATGGTGGGTTGTGAAGGATTTGAACCTTCGACCAATTGATTAAAAGTCAACTGCTCTACCAACTGAGCTAACAACCCGTATACATCTACTACATTAAAGCTACAAAGTGGTGGGTTGTGAAGGATTTGAACCTTCGACCAATTGATTAAAAGTCAACTGCTCTACCAACTGAGCTAACAACCCGCTTTGAACTTCAGCTAAATCCGCCTCACTGCTGTGTTAGCAATTGACCCGACTCAACGGCGGCCTATGATACGGATTTAAGACTGTTGTGCAATAGTATTTTGAATCTTTTTTTCTAAGCGTTCAGCAAATAAGCAACCAGCTTCAACTTTGTACAGAATTTTGAATTTGCTAAAGTTTATTATTCAAAAACTGTACTAAAGTTGGCCTAATCGATTCTTCGCTAAACTCGCAGCACTACTATTAGGGTGCTCTTGGACCACTCGAGTAAACAATTTTTTGGCTTCATCATTATTTTTTTGAAACTGCGCAATGATACCCAATTTTAACAATGACTCAGCAACCTTATTAGATTTGGGATAATCGTTAACAACTTTAAGGAATTGCTGGGCGGCTTGCTCCCGTTGCCCACGAGTATATTGTAGCTGGCCTAACCAATAATGTGCATTCGGTGCATAGCCAGACTTAGGGAAATCCTGGATAAAAGCTTGAAAGGCCGGAATCGCTGCATCATAGTTTTTATCTTGCATCACTAGCGCCACGGCTGCGTCGTAAGCCTGATCTTCTCCAACCGCTGCAGGGGCAGCAGTAGTTGTGGCGGCAACTTTAGGCACGGCTGTTTGCAACTGAGCAAATCGACGGTCTAACTCTTGGTAGAGTTCACGTTGACGTTCAGTAATTTGTTCAATCTGATAGTTACTCTGTTCTAGCTGACCAACCATGGTTGACATGCTATTGGACAGCTCATCGACCTGACTTTGTAGTTCTAACTGGACCTGATTTCTAGCCTGCAACATCCTTTCCAGGCGTTCGACCCTTTGCTCAAGGCTTAGTTGACTACTGGGAGAATTTAAAGAAACAGCGGTTCTATTACCCGCCTCTTCGACTGGCGCAGCGGCATTAACACTAGCTGCTAATAAAACGGCCACTGTAGTAGCCGTAATCATTTTAAGTTTCATAGCTCACTCTACACTTGTAAGTTTATTAATAAACTAACACCGCGCGGCGATTTTTAGCCATCGCTACTTCGGTGTGTGAATTATCAACGGCTTTCTCTTCACCATAACTAACAATAGAAATTTGCGAGGCTAAGACACCTAAGCTTTGTAAATACTTCGAGACCGCTTTACCACGACGCTCACCCAAAGCAATATTATATTCAGGCGTCCCTTTTTCATCGGTATGGCCTTCAATTAACACCGTTACCGAAGGATTATCACGCAGATAGCTAGCGTGCGCTTCTAATATTTCGGCAAACTCTTCTCGAATATCGGTTCGGTCAAACTCAAAGTAAACGATTTGACTCTGACGTAACTCAGCAGCCTTGAGACGCTCTTGCTCGTCGGCACTAAGTACTGGGTCAACTGAACCCATTTCTACGCCGCCAGCTGCTTCGGTGCCAGTGATTTCCATTGAGGAATCTCCGCCAGCCTTGCCTTGTTCATTTAAATCACTATCGCTACTACGGGTAGAACTACAAGCGGCTAAGCCAGTGAGTACCACACCTAAAAATAGAGTTTTAGCTAACTTTTCAAATTGCATTATGGATCCCTTATGATCAGATTTAGTTATTTAGTTTAAAAATGGCGACCAAGCTGGTGCGCGAACACTGCCCTCTTTTGCTGGTAGCGTCGCTTTAAATCTTCCATCCATAGAAACCAAAGCCAATACTTGGCGACCATTGGCCACGGTACTGTACATAATCATACTGCCGTTCGGTGCAATGGTTGGCGATTCATCTAATTGAGTACGGGTTAATACTTGTACATAACCAGTATCAAAATCTTGTCGGCTAATGCGATATTGGCCATTTACACGGCTCACCATTACCAACGCGGAGCCATCGGGTGTCACCGCCCCACCTAAGTTCATTTCGCCTTCCCAGGTCACCCGACTAATTTTATTTGTATTCAAATTAGCCCGATAGATTTGCGGTTTACCACCACGCTCGGAAGAAAACAGCAATTCATGTCCAGATGGTAACCAGCTAGGTTCGGTATCAATCCGACGACTTTTAGTAATCCGTTTAAGTTGCTTAGTGGCGACATCCATCACATAGATATCTGGCTGGCCATCCTTGGATAATACCAATGCAATTTGACGTCCATCTGGCGACCAATCGGGCGCACCATTAATGCCACTAAAAGCACTCAACTTAGTGCGTTGCGAGGTATAAATATCCTGAATATAGATTTCTGCACTGCGATTTTCAAAACTAACATAAGCAAGCTTTTCACCATCAGGAGACCACGCCGGAGACATCAGTGGCTCTTGTGAGCGAAGTAAAGTCTTTTCGTTATAACCGTCATAATCTGCAATACGAAGTTGATATGGATAGTTAGCATCGGCATTCACAACTACATAAGCAATTCGGGTTAAAAATGCCCCTCTTTCACCAGTCAAAGATTTATAAACACCATCGGAAATTAAATGAGCCATCTGTCGTAACTGAGCTTTCCCTACGCTTTTATATCGATCGAGCAGCACATGATCCTGGCTGGTGACTAATTGACCGTCTTTAAGTTGTTGCTTATTGCCGGCACTCACCTGCCCACGCAGTACATCGACTAAGGCATAATTAACCTTATAAGTGCCATCAGCCAAGGCTTCTATTTTACCGGTCAATACCGCTTCTACGCCAAGCGCTGCCCACGCTTGATAGTCAATCTGTTCCACTGATTGCGGAGTTTGCGGCATCTGGCTAATCGCCACAGGATTAAACTTACCGCTGCGGCGTAAATCATCGGCAACAACCTTCGCTAAGTTCAAAGGTGCTTCGCCGTGTCCTTGCCAAACAAAAGGGACCACGCCTACCGGACGGGCACTGTCGACCCCTTCGGTAATGACAATTTCTAGGTTAGCTTGAGCTAGATTTGAAAAGACAAACCATAGGCAAACGCCCGTTAACAGTTTTTTAATCATCACAGCTGTTCCGGTTTTAAAGTTAAAGTAATGGTTTTAAGTTTGGCAAAAACATCCGGGTCTTTAGAAACCGGTAAAGTCATTGCCTTTTTTATCGCTCGACGAGCCGACTCACACACCGCTTTATCTCCACGCCCTTCACTGGTTTTTGTCACAAAACCATTGGTGGCTAAGTGAATGTCAATACGACATTGCTTGCCAGACATACTTGGATCGGTGAGCCAGTTTCGTTGAATTGTCGACATAATCATGGCTTTGTATTTATCCACTTCACTTAATACTTGTCGTTGACGTCGTACATTCGTTTCGGCCGCCATCTCTGTTTGTAATTGCTTTTCAAATTCAGCTTCTTGACGAGCGATTTCGGCTTTACGTTGACGCTCAGCCTCGGCCTTCGCGGCTTTCTCTGCAGCCAATTTAGCTTCCTTCTCTTTTTGCTTACGAGCCAACTCAGCTTTGCGCGCTGCCTGTTCAGCTTTTTGAGCTGCTATTTCGGCTTGCCGTTGCTGCTCAAGCTTACGAGTCCGCTCTGCTTCTGCGGCTGCTGCTGCGGCTTCAGCTTTCTGCTGTTGCTCAACCTTACGAACCCGCTCCGCCTCCGCTTTGGCTGCTGCCGCCTCCGCCAACTTGCGCTGTTGTTCCTGTTTGACCCGTTCGGCTTCAGCTTGCTTGGCTCGCTGTTGTTCTAACTTTTGTTTTTCTTGAGCACGACGCGCCTGCTCATCAGCTTTTTTCTTGGCTTGTTCATGCTGGCGTTTTTCTAATTCCAACTGCTTAATCCGTTTTTCTTCGGACAAACGTTTCTTACGGGCCAATTCCGCTTGTTTCTCTGCTTGAGCAACTCGCTGTTTCTCTTTGTCTGTTACGGCCTTTTGCTGTTGCTTTAAACGTTCAACTTGCTGGCTTATCTGTTTCGCATCAATCGCGGTAGCCTTAATAATCGGAGCGCTGGGCGTTGCTTCGAGCTTAACGCGCTCAAAATCAACTGACCACACTAACGCAATAAACAACAAAGCATGCAGTAAAATGGAAATAACAACCGACAGGCTAAATGGCGATTTCAATGCTAATCCTAATTTAGTTGTTTTCAGGTTGGGTCATAAGGCCAACCGATGGTACACCTGCATTTTGCAGCAATACCATTAAATTGATGACTTGCTCATAGCGAACGTTCTTATCCCCGCGAACCACTACTGGTATTTTAGGGTCAAGCTGTAAATGCGCCATCACCAAGGCTTGCAGATCATCGCCCGACAAAACTTCAGTAGATGATTGAGAGTCATTCCCCGTATCTAAGTAATATTGCCCACTTTCAGTGACCGTCGCCACTAGCGGCGGTTTACTATCTTCTGGCAAAGCCTCGGCACTCGCTTGTGGCAAATCAACTTTGACCCCTTGGGTAATCAAAGGCGCTGTCACCATAAAAATAATCAATAGCACCAACATCACATCGATATAAGGTACCACGTTGATTTCAGCAACCAAGCGGCGCTTGGGGCGTTGGTAATAATTCACGACGCCTCCTAATTTGTACCACTGTGGGTTTGGCGATGCAGAATACTTGAAAACTCTTCCATAAAGTTGGCGTAATTATGTTCTAACTTACCAACGCCCGTAGAAAAACGGTTAAAAGCGATCACAGCAGGGATCGCCGCAAACAATCCCATCGCAGTTGCAATCAGTGCTTCGGCAATCCCGGGAGCAACCATATTTAAACTGGCTTGCTGAACTTCTCCCAGAGCGATAAAAGCATTCATAATCCCCCACACCGTACCAAATAAGCCAATATAGGGGCTAATAGAACCAATCGTTGCCAACATCGGCAACTGATTCTCTAAAGCCTCGACTTCGCGGGACAAGGAGACTCGCATGCTCCGATAAGTACCATCCATCACCGCATCGGGACTTCGATTTCCTGATTTATGTAGACGAACATACTCTCTAAAACCAGAATGAAATATCTGTTCCATACCTTGCAGATGCTCGGCTCTAGCATTACTTTCTTGATAGAGCTTATTGAGGTCAATGCCAGACCAAAATTTCTTTTCGAAACTATCACTGGCAGTTTTTGCCGACTTCAAGATTTTATTACGATTAATAATCATCGCCCAAGAATAAATCGACATGCTCAATAGCAGCAGCATGACAAATTTAACCAGTAAGCTCGCCTGCCAAAACAAGCCAATAAATGACATATCAGAGTGCACCGAGTAAATCCTCTTTTAATTGATCGGGAATGGCCGTGGCCTTCATTGACGACAATGTGACGCAAGCAACGGTAACCATTCCATGGGCAATAACTTGTTGGTCAGCATTTTTAATCGTTTGCTCAAACACCATGCTGGCTCGTTTCATATTTTCAATACGAGTTTCAACCGTGAGTACTTGATTAAAACGAGCTGGTAGTTTGTAGTCAATTTGCAGCGCTCGAACCACAAAACATAGATCTTGCGCCATCAAACGGTCTTGTTCGTAACCTAATTCTCGCAACCATTCGGTACGACCTCGTTCGAAATACTTAATATGATTTGCGTGATAAACAACCCCACCCGCATCAGTATCTTCGTAATACACTCGAACCCTTAAAACCGACATTACACCTACCTTAGTATTTCAATTAGAAAATACTATACACAGGCAAGTGCTTAAGGTTAAGACTCAAACCATTTAATTTGAACAATTGCGATACAAATTTCGGCCAACGGCTTAAAAATGAACACATTAAGCCGTTTTATTGACTTGCCTGTCGCCGATAAACGACAGCATTTCTAACGTTTAGGTAAATCTAAACCAAGGTGCAAATAGGCACGGTCGCTGGCGATCCGTCCGCGAGGAGTACGTTGCAGATAACCCTGTTGAATTAAGAAAGGTTCAAGTACATCTTCAATGGTTTCTTTATCTTCACCGATAGCTGCGGCTAAGTTATCTAAGCCAACAGGGCCACCGCCAAAAGTATCGGTAATGGCAAGCAACAATTTGGTATCCATATAATCAAAGCCAGCACTATCGACACTAAGCAAATCCAAAGCTTGTGCTGCGATTTCTTGAGTGACTTTGCCATCAAATTTTACATCGGCAAAATCTCGAACCCGACGTAACAGGCGATTCGCGATCCGCGGCGTACCACGTGAGCGACGAGCCACTTCCCAAGCACCCGCTTCATCCAAGGTTAAATTCAAATAATGAGCGCTGCGCTTCACAATATCAGCCAAATCATCAGTTTTATAAAACTCTAAGCGTTGCACAATCCCAAAACGATCTCTAAGTGGTGAGGTTAACATTCCCGCTCGAGTGGTTGCACCAATTAAGGTGAACGGCGGCAAATCAAGTTTGATAGAACGCGCGGCTGGCCCCTCACCAATCATAATATCCAACTGATAATCTTCCATTGCCGGATAAAGGATCTCTTCAACAACTGCACTTAAACGATGAATCTCGTCGATAAATAACACATCGCCAGGTTCTAAATTAGTTAACAATGCCGCTAAGTCTCCCGCTTTTTCAAGCACTGGGCCGGAAGTGGTTTTAATGTTCACTTCAAGTTCGTTCGCCACAATATTCGCAAGCGTCGTTTTGCCCAAACCTGGCGGGCCAAAAATCAATAAATGATCCAAGGCATCTTCACGGCGGCGCGTGGCTTCAATAAAGATTTCCAATTGCTCTACAACCGCCTGTTGGCCGGTATAATCACCTAAGCGTTTTGGCCGAATAGCCCGATCGACGGTTTCTTCTTCTGCAACGGGCAAGGCTGCTACCAAACGATCTGCTTCTATCATCTTTTGAACCTTAAATTATAATGCAGCCTTAAGGGCTTCACGGATCAACTGTTCACTGCTCATACCCGACTGCCATACTAGCTTCACGAGTTTTTCAGCTTGAACGCCTTTATAACCCAGCGATTCTAAGGCTGCAACGGCTTCTTCTTTAGGATCGGTAGCAGGACTCAGCGGTAGATCGCCATTGGCTGTAATACCATCGCTTAATGGCGTAGCTGGTGGTTCTGCATGCCAGTTTTTCAAACGATCTTTCATCTCGACCAACAGCCGTTCAGCCGTCTTTTTGCCGATCCCAGGAACTTTTACCAAGCTGGATAAATCTTCATGTTTTACCGCATAGACAAATTGTTCACAGCTGAGTCCTGACAAGATGGCCAGCGCCACTTTTGGACCTATTCCATTCACCTTAATCAACTCGCGAAACAAGGCGCGCGAAGATTTATCATGAAAGCCATAAAGCAACTGAGCATCTTCACGAACAATAAAATGGGTCAGTAAACGCACTGGCTCGCCCAATTCGGGCAATTGATAGAAGCAATTCATGGGTAACTGGATCTCGTAACCCACGCCAGCTACGTCGACTAACACAAAAGGGGGTACTTTTTCTTCTAAAATACCTTTGATAGTGGCTATCACTAAGATGACTCCGTCTAAATACAATACCAGCTAACTCACCTGAGCAAGTCAATCATAAAGCTGGCACACTACGCTGATAAATTGAAGCTAGCTTAACTCAAAGACTGGATATTTATCCAGTCTTTCTCCGTATTCGAAGCGGATTTTGCGCAAAACGATTCATAAATAGCGGCTTAAAATCAAAGTAGCACAGAACTTAACCACGATAGCGACTCAGGTATCTATTAATTTTTAAACAGTCCACGAGCCAACAAAGCAATGTTATGTTCTGCCAGTTTCAATAATTTATCTTTTGGCAGACTAATGTGATTGGCCTGCAATAAACGCTCCGGGATCAAAAACGGAAAGACCATTAAACTCATAAAGCTCAACTGAGCTAATTCAGCATCAACCCCTTCCGCGAAAGAGCCCTCTGCCGCTAAACGTTGAAATAGGCCCTTCCCCAACAAACGGCCAAGATTTTGCAAAATTAAATTCAATTGCTCGAGACTTTCATGGTTGCCGGGCATACTTGCCAACTGAAAGATTAGCTTCGGAAAATGAGGATTATCGGCCATCGTTTGATAATAAATACGCATTAAGTCATTTAAGCTGCGGCTGCCTAGCTGCGCCGTAACCTGCTGTAAAGTAGCAAACACCGGACTGGATACCGAGCTTAGCATTTCGCCAAATAGACCGGCCTTAGATCCGAAATAGTAAGCAATTAAGGCAGGATCTAATTGCGCCTGCTTACCAATCATCCTCAACGACACTCGGTCATAGTCCAACTCAATAAATAACGCTGTTGCCACCTCTAATAACCGTTGCCGGGCTTGACTCTCACCTTTCGGTCGACCGACTTTATTTTTTGAATTCATTACTTTTTCCTATTCATCAGCTATAGAATAGTTTATTGAATAGCTACACAAATCACCTCATATATTGGCACAATTAACTCAATATAAAACGGTGAAAACGACTTGTTTCGCGTCATTATTATGTGCATCACCCCTGAGGAGGTAGTCCATGGCCAAACGAAAAGACAGAGTAATCGGCTTAGCACTTGGCAGTGGAGCCGCCAGAGGATGGGCTCACTTAGGCGTAATTTTGGCATTACGTGAAATGGGGATCCGACCACATCTAGTCGCAGGCTGCTCCATTGGAGCCCTTGTTGGCGCGGCTTATGCGTGCCAACGTGTCGACCAATTAACCAACTGGGCGCTAGGATTATCTAGTTGGCAAGTATTCAACCTTATGGACTTTTCGTTCTATAAAGGGGGGCTATTAACTGGTGAAAAAGTATTTAACGCCGCCGAGCAATATATTGGACGTAGCAATATTGAGCAATTAAGTATTCCCTTTGGTGCTATTGCAACAGAGTTGGGATCGGGAAAAGAAGTGTGGCTGCAGCAAGGCCGAGTCCGCGATGCGGTCCGCTCTTCCTGTGCCATGCCAGGCTTAATGGCTCCTTACCAGCTGAATAATCAATGGTTGGTGGATGGCGCTTTAGTCAATCCCGTTCCTGTTTCGCTATGCAGAGCCATGGGCGCCGATGTGGTGATTGCAGTCAACCTAAATAGTGACAAGTCTCACCTCAATAACTTCGACGATGAGCTTAAAGATAGCACTAGTGAACCCGACCAACCCTTCTTACGCTTATTGGGCGGAGGTAAAGAATTTTTAACATCAATGCTGGCAAGCATCAAACAGAATAATGATGATCGGTCACCGGGAATGATCGGCGTTATGTCGACTTCAATTAATATTATGCAAGAGCGCCTTACCCGGGCCCGTATGGCCGGCGATCCACCGGATATTTTGTTAAACCCTAAATTAGGTAGTATTAGTGTGATGGATTTCCACCGCGCCGAAGAAGCGATTCAAGAAGGACGGCGAGTCACCGAGTTACTACAACCACATATCGAAGAAGAATTGAGATAAAAACAGCTATATTGATCTAGGAATATTATTGATTACTTTAATCAATAATATTGATAACGACAAATTAACTTCTATTAAATCAATTATTAATGGTCAATTATTGCTTTTTTTCAGGTCTTAATTAGCCATTTAACTAAACCATCAGTGCTCTATAATAAAACTTCACAGTTAGGGGCACGTTATGCTGAACAAATTAAAACTTTTATCGACTAATGATTATCTATGTATTGCGGTTGCTTTATCAGTATTAACCCCTTGGGTAAATGGGCCGGGAGCGCTTATTATTGGTGCATGTTTAGCCAGTTTAGGCTTGACGCCAAACAACATAAATATCGGCATAGTCACCAAGCGTTTGTTAGCCATTTCCGTAGTTGGCCTTGGCTTTGGCATTTCTATCGAGCAAGCCATTGAATATACCCAAGCAGGCTTTGGTTTAATTGTTGGCTCTATCGCCCTTACCTTATGTTTAGGTTTTGTGGTCGCAAAGTTGCTAAAAGTAGAGCGAAAAACGGCTTATCTCATTTCTGTGGGTACCGCGATTTGTGGCGGTAGCGCAATTGCCGCGGTTTCTCCCGCGATAAAGGCCAACAGCAAGCAGATTTCCTTAGCCTTAGCCACCGTATTTATTCTCAACGCTTGTGCTTTATTTATCTTTCCACTGCTAGGACACTTACTTCACCTCAGCCAAGTCCAATTTGGTTACTGGGCGGCGATTGCCATTCATGATACGTCTTCTGTAGTCGGCGCTGCCGCAAGTTATGGAGACCAAGCCTTAAACGTTGCTACCACCGTCAAGCTGGCAAGAGCTCTATGGATCATTCCAGTGGCCTTAATTAGCGCGGTATTATTTAAAGAAAAAGACGGTAAGCTTTCGGTACCTTACTTCATTTTGTTTTATATCTTAGCAATGTTGGTCAGTAACTATGTGCCAATATTTGAGTCACTTTATCAAGGTTTATTTAAGGTATCGAAACAACTACTCGGGGTTTGTCTGTTTTTCATTGGTTATGGGCTTACCACAAAAAATATTCAAGCGGCTGGGATGAAACCCTTACTATTAGGCCTTAGCCTATGGTTTAGCATTGCTAGCGCATCATTACTGATTATCCTCGCTTATTATTAACATCGACGATGTTCAGCTTTCATGACTGGCTTTTTCATCCTTAGCTTTAAGCTTGCTAGCCAAAATCAACAGTAAGCTAAGGAAAGCCAAAGATTCAAAAATCAAACGCATCAACTCGCCACTAAAGACCGATAGTAATAAAAATAAAGGGATAAGTATCCACAACAGAGTCTGTAACATATTGGCTCCTCATTTAAGCAAGCTAAGCTTAAACCAATCAAAGGCCGTAACAAATTCCGAATATCCATAAGCTAGTTCACTCGGGTATAAGTGAGAGGCAGACGCAAAAAGTAACAAATATTAGACTTACATCACGTTTTTGTTAAAATCGTCAGCAATTATTGAAATTAATGGCAGAAACATGCTTCAAACATTGCTCTACAGAATACTATTTCCTTTCATCATCGTAATACTCGCTATTATCCTACTGATATTGGAAATGCAAAAAGTTACCCTTGCCGAATTTTATGGAAAGCAGCTTAGCCTTAAAGAATACCTCAATTGGTTTTCTACTCATCCCGTGAATACCATCGATGTACTCGAGGTATTGCGTGCACGACAACCCAATACTCACGGTGGCAATAGTAAAGACTGGTGTCCAAATATTCATTCTGAGAAGGGCTTTATTAGCATCAGCTATCTAGGTGACCAAGCGATTTGTTGTAGCTTAGGTAAGGGGCAACGTTACGTTTATTATAAAGAAAATGAACAAGAACTGACGATACTCTGTGGCCGCTGGCCTCGAACCGAGACCCTCACGATTAACAAAGCACAACTGAAGTCCGCGCGCGCTTATGCGAACTGATGGAATACTTTTTTGCAGTTAATGCTCGTCAAAATAATCTTTATTTCGAATATATTTACGCATGTAATGATAAGTAAAAGGCAACAGCATCCAGCTAATTAGCGACTTCGACATTCGATACCAAGTGGGCGTATTCTCATATATTTTCTCATCATGTAACCACAGCATCCTCCCGACATGCCAGTAAACAAAAGGCAAAGGCGGTAAGAAAGTCACAATATCTAAGTCACAACAGATTCGATAGGTTTTACGATGAAGTTTATAGTGACGCTTAAAATTCCACAGTCCGGTGGCTGGCTGACCGAAAGTTACCACCCGCTTCACTTTTTTGGGATATTTACGCTCTAAGCGATCGGCGACTAAAACCGCCATTGCACCGCCAGAGGAATGTCCCGTCAAAGTGATTTTTTTCCCTTGTGTCATCAGTGGCAATAATACTGACTCCAGACGCTGGTAGACACTGCACTTCTGTTTCCCTCGGTTTGGATCACAACTCATTTGCTCCAATAACTGTAAATAGCCCCAATGCACATGGTAGTAAACATGCTCAAACTGATAACGTCTGGGGATAAAAGCCAAATTAACCAGCCAATCTAATAGATTGGTAGAACCACGAAATACCACAATCACTTCACTCTTATCGGGTTTCCACAATACCCGCGTGGTTGAGCGTCCCCAACGGTCAAATATCTCTTGGTAACGATAGTTATCCAACTGATCTTGCATCTTACCTAGCGCCGAAGGATAAGCCAGACGGCAAAGCACCGCATAACGTTCATACTGATAACGCTTTAGTTTTTTAAGCTTAAAGTTCGTTTCAAGTGCAAGTGAAGAGTCCAAACAGTAAATCCCAATAAAATGGTTCGCCTTATTGAACCACAGCTCTCGGTCTACAATATGACAGTTAGATGAAGCCCATAATAAAAGGGCCTATTTATGCTCGTCTCGAGACATTTGAGCATAATAATCAAGCCAAAACTGCTGTGCTCGCTGGGGTTCGGGTAACACAGCTTGCCAGCGATAATCATTGGCAAATTTATGCAACACAAAAAAACTGAGCGCTTGACTGCCGCGGCCCTGATTGACTTCAAATTTTCCCCAGGCCGAAGCAAAAGTCGTTAATGGCGGAAATATCATCTGTAGCTCAGCTGTCGAACAAGCGAGCTCTGAGCTTGGAAAATCAACCATATAAGACAACTCAAGCCAGTTCTGAGTTTGACTAAGCTGTTGCAACTGCTGAGTAATGATTTGATCTAGGGTCAATTGCACTGCCACTAAACGACCGCTTAACTGCTGAAACGTATCAGACAAACAACTTGAACTAGTTGGTAAGGTGATCTTATAGCGACCATCTGCGGAGAGCTTAACTGACTGAGCCTGATCAATTGTCAAACTTAATAAAGGATAAGCACCTTCGATTACCTTTAGCGATAGCTGATTCGCGAAACCAAAAGGACTAAACAACAAAAAAGCAATCATCCATTTCAACATCATCATTCCTTAGGCGTTGATATTCACAAGGCATCTTAGTACAAGCTAGTTGAGCCGCTAGCTTGGGTCAACCAAACTTAACCAAGAGCTCAATTGATTCACCGTCCACTCCGCGTCATCTAGCGGTAAATCATGACCAGCACTTGGATGCTGCTTATGCTCACATTGCCAATGAGTCGCCAATACCTCACTACAACGGCAATCAACTAGCTTATCTTGGCGACTACTGAGGAGCAAAGTAGCCACTTTAGGTTTATCGGTACAACGAAACCGAGCGGCTGCCCAAAGCTGCCGTAAACTATTTTGCCAAGTCACCGGATACTGCTCAGACCAACTCAACCAACGCGCTAATACACCTAAATGTTGCATAGGAGCACAACTGGTTAACTGTAAAATTTTGAGCTGACGCTGGAAGCGATTAACCGTGAAAAGTATCGACAAAATCTTGCCCAAGCTTTGCCAACGCAAACGTTGATAAAAAGGAGAAAAGCTGGCGTTGCTAGAATTAATCAAAGTTATTGAATTTATTTCTTCAGGGAAATGGGCTTGCCAGTCAACGGCAACCATCCCACCTAAAGAGATGGCGACAACATCAATCTTGTCGGTATTGAGCGAGCTTAAACGTAGCTGTATACGCAAACTTTGACGCATCGCCGTAATAGAGCGAGGGCTGCGCAAGTGGACTAAATGACCATTCCCCGGAAGATTAAAACTCAACACCGTCCGGTTTGGAAACTGGGCTTGCAATTGTTCCGCAAAATCCCCCCAGTGACGACGTTCTCTGATCAAGCCTCGTAGCAATAATATAACCCTACCCGACTGACTTACAAGATGGTTTGATGATACTAGTACCACAGTTTCCTCGCTGCATGTTTCGCCGACGCCAAGCCGTCGACCTGATCGAAGCTTTGCCATGAATAACTCACATTTATTAAAAACTCCATCAGTACCAAGTGTCGCCGCATGACTCTTTGCACCCGATGCGGCTTCATTGGATGATACAAACCTAAACCACTAAAAACCTGCAAAGGGTTTTTCTTGAGCCATCGCCAAGATCCCATTTCTAAAGTAAGAGGAAGAAATATGCCGGGCCTTGATAAAGATTGCTGATAGCAATAGTCCCAGAGATCACCGTGGCACCGATAATGTTTGGTCTGCGGCTCAAACAAGTAATTCTGATGTGGGTAACTGGCAAAAAAAATTTCCCTTAGGCGATAAACCCAAGCAATATCATCGATAGGCTCAGAAGCTGATTTTGCATAGGGAAACCAGATCCTATCCGCATGACCAAAACCACTATGGCAATCGAGCACTAAGCTAAAAGGCCGTTCATATAAGTGCTGCTGAACAAATTGACACAAGGCCGCAGCCTCTTGCTGCATCGGTTGATTAACAGCACCACGATACCAAGGCAGGCGAGCACTTAAACGTTGCCCACCAACCATCCAAGTGGCGCCACACTCGGCGACTGCCGGAGAGTTTCGCATTAAGTCCACGCCCTCTGCGTTGGCTCGCCGCTGTAATAACATCCCCACTGGATTTACGATGGGAATAAATAACAATTGCATATGTAACAGCAAATTTTGCAACTGCTGATCCCAAGCCAAGCGAGTGAACAAATTATGCATAAAAGACAACACCACTTGGCTGCCAATACGCTCCACACCATGTACCCCAGCCACAAAACAAATCGCAGGGTCGCGTTTATTTTCGCTCCCTAAACGAATCGCCTGTACTGGATAATTAAAACCTTGGTACGTTATCGAGCTAATCGTCTCCACCCGTAACATACGTTGATGTTGAGCCAACAACGCTTGTAGTTGCTCCATCTCTGGAAAAAGAACTCGATTTAGCATCTTTATCTCTATCACGAAGGCTTGTGAATTACACTTAACCAACGGTGATGACAGCAAGATGACAATCATCCATGAAACCTAACTTTCGAAATTATTTAGCCACAAACTGTTCAGAACTAATACATCCAGAGTAAAACGTTTAATGAAGAGACTCAGCTTAAATAGACAATCTCTCCCTCACATGGATTCATTTTGGGATGCGGCTTGGTTTCAGTTACACTTGTATTGACAGCATAAAAAAGGAGCGACGATGCCGCTACACAACCAGCTAGATTTTTCGACCGTGTTAGCCACTGCCGTGCACGATATGAAAAATTCATTGTGTATGTTAACCCAATCCACCGAAGCGATCGCTCTTCGTTCCAAACAGTTGGGTCGCGAAGATAGTGAAGAGCTATCGCGACTTCATTATGAAGTATCGCGTTTAAATGGCAGTTTGATGCAGTTGTTGGCTTTATATCGCTTCGAAAAAGAACAAATGCCAATGACCATTGAGGAGTGTTATATCGAAGATCTACTCAATGACATTTATTACAAAAACAAAACCTTTATCGAGCAGGCTAATATGAGCGTGCAAATCGAAGTAGAAGAAGGTTTAAGTTGGTATCTCGACGGCGTATTGGTAGATTACCTACTTAATGATATTGTAGTAAACGCACTACGCTACTCTAAAAAACAAATTAAAATTTCAGCGAAACAAGCCGATAGCTACTTATGTATTCAAATTGATGATGACGGCGATGGATTTCCCCAAGAGATTATCGATTTGGCCCACGCTGAATTAGCACCAAGTTTAGACTTTTTAAATAATCGTAGTGGCTTAGGTTTGTTTTTTGCGAAATTGATCGCTAAAGCACACATAAATTCAGGTAAAGAAGGTAGAATTGAACTAAATAATGGAGGCTTACTTGAAGGCAGCCGTTTTAGCTTATATCTCCCGTAGAACAAACATTTAGGATATTTTTTCGGTTAAATTATGGTATTTACCTTAATATTGCTCGGCGTCGGCACCCTACTATTTTTAGTCATCGGCTATAACATGGTGCAGCAGTTTAAACAAAAACAAGAAACAGAACGTCGCTTAGCCATTGCGAAGCAAAAAGCGATCATCAATGAAACCGAAGAATTATTATTACATTCTTCCATTCTTCCCTACAGTAAAGAATTGGTGGAAACCCTACACTCTCGTATTTTACAAGCCTTAAACCATATCCGTACTACCGATCCAACAGTCAAGGGCTTGAACAATCGTATTCGCGCCACCAAAGGGCAATTAAGCCAAATCAAAGGTTCAGGTGGCGAGGTCAGCGATAGTGCCTTCCGAGCCCCAGATACCGATAAAGATGCTTTACAAATGCTTCAAATTGTTAAAAAAATTCGTGCAGTGGTTCGCTCAGAACACGCCAAGGGCCGTTTAAATACTCAAGTATTCGTCTTAGAAGATCGCCGATTAGAGTTAATGCAACTAAAAATTAATATCGAGAACGCCTTAAAACGCGCCATTGAAGCTCAAGCACTACGCCAATGGGGCAGCGCTCGCCAATTACTCAACAAAAGTATTTCCGCACTGAGTAACATTTCTGATCGCGACGCCTACTTAGAACAAAAGCTCACCGACATGAAACGGATGAATTCGGAAATGAGTGAGAAGCTCAAATCGGCCAGTCAACAACAAGTACAAGACTTAGCCGAAAAAGAAACGGACGAGCTTGACGTCTTATTCCAGCCCAAGAAAAAATGGTAGTTCGGGCGGATTTTTAACGCGATCTCTTTCGCAACTGGGGATTTTTAGCTTTCGCTATGCGAAAATGAACCCAATTATTCCTATAAGCTTTACATATCATGCGCAAAACACTGCAACAAATCTCTAGTGATAGCTCCCATGGCGTCTACTTTATTGGTACGACGCCGCCCAAAAAAAACACCGATATAGAAAAAGTCAGCGCGATTGCAGACAAATTATTATCTCGTCTTGATGAACTGGATTATGACGGTTTGATTGTTTATGACATTCAAGATGAGAGTAGTCGAATTGATAAGCCTAGACCCTTTCCTTACATGCAAACCCATGACCCAAGGCTATATGCACAATTATTAATGCAAAAAAGCCAACGTTCGGTAATCACTTATAAGAGTGTCTCACAACGAAATGAAGCTGAGTTTGTAAACTGGCTAAAACAGGCCTGGCACCAATATGGAATTCGTGACTTAGTATTAGTAGGTAGCCCGGCAGCTAATTCGGAAATAAAGCTGAGCTTAGCGGACGCTTATCAAGCTTTAGCCAACCAAGCCCCAGAGTTTTACCTAGGCGGCGTGACCATTGCAGAGCGTCATGCGAAGAAAGGGGATGAACACCTTAGGTTACTGCACAAAATGGAACAAGGCTGCCGCTATTTTGTCTCACAAGCAGTGTATAACGCTCAAGCAACCATCGATATGTTAAGCCGCTATGCCCATCAATGTCGTGAAAACCAGCAGCAGCCACAGCGGATCATACTCACCTTTTCACCTTGCGGTAGTGCTAAAACCCTTGAGTTTATTGAATGGTTAGGGATTTCGGTTCCAGAAGCCACTAGTTTGCGTATTCTCAATGCAGAAAAACCGCTAAACGAATCAATTTTAATTTGCTACAACAATCTGGTGCAGATCTTAGAAACCTGCTTGCCCTTAGGGATCCCCTTGGGTTTAAATATCGAGAGTCTCACCAACCGCAAAGAAGAAATTGATGCTTCGATCCTGCTCTACAAATTACTAAAAGCCACTATGGATAAGAAGCTAGCACAACAACAATTACGATGAAATAAGCAGTTATTCTGAGCGAAAACAGCAATAATAAACATTAAAAAAGGAAGCTCTCGCTTCCTTTTTTATTTAATCCGCCTTCGCCGCTTTTGGCTTCTTACGTTTATCTTCAATCACCCATTTATTATCGGTAAAATAGGCCCGCCAACCAGTTGGTTTACCTTCCACCTCAGAACTTAAATATTGCTCTTTGGTTTTACGACTATAACGCACCAAAGTTTTGACCCCATCGGGATCTTCCGTTGGGCCATCGGCCAAATAGTAAAACTTCTCGGGTAAACGATCTTTAAAGCGTTTCAACTCTTCAACCAACGGCGCTCGAGTTTCACGCGAGCGTGGAAAGTTACTCGCCGCCATAAATATCCCTGAAGCCCCGTCACGCAATACAAAATAGGCATCGCTATTCACACAAGGTAACTCAGGCAAATGCACCGGATCTTCGCGTGGAGGTGCAACCTCGCCACTTTTTAATATCTTACGAGTATTACTACAATCTTCACCGGTACAAGCCATATACTTACCAAAACGGCCGGTGCGTAACTGCATATCATTGCCGCATTTCTCACACTCAACAATCGGCCCATCGTAACCTTTGATTTTAAAGCTACCTTGCTCAACCACGTACCCGTCACAATCTGGATTATTACCACAGACATGCAACTTACGAGTTTCATCGATGAGGTAACTATCCATCGCGGTCGCACAAATTGGACAACGTTCTTTCGCACGCAGAGCTTCTGTTTCTTGCTCTTCTACATTCGCCGCGACCGCTTCTTCTCCGGGGATAAGATTAATGGTGCATTTACAGCGCTCTTTGGGAGGGAGCGCATAACCAGAGCATCCTAAAAAGACCCCGGTACTGGCAGTACGGATCCCCATGGGACGTCCACAATCAGGACAACTAATGTCAGTGATGACGGGGGTATTGCTACGCATCCCATGCTCATCATCATCAGCCTTGCTTAATTGGCCTTTAAAGTTCTTATAAAATTCATTGAGAACCTGCTTCCATTCAAAGCTACCATCCGCAACTTCATCCAAGCGCTCTTCCATTTCAGCGGTAAAGTCGTAGCTCATCAGATTTTCAAAGCTTTCACATAGCCGTTCAGAAACAATTTCGCCCATTTTCTCCGCATAAAAACGACGACTTTCGGTACGCACGTAGCCCCGATCTTGAATTGTGGAAATAATCGATGCATAAGTTGAGGGCCGTCCAATACCACGTTTTTCCAACTCACGGACTAAGGAAGCTTCGTTAAAACGAGCCGGTGGTTTAGTAAAGTGCTGCTTAGAATCAAGCTCAACCAAGTTTAATACATCACCTTGGCTAACCGCTGGTAATACACCGTCTTCATCTTTTTTAGCTTTGCCTACCGGTTGTACTCGCGTCCAACCGTCAAAACGTAATATTTTACCCTTCGCTCGCAACTCAAACTGACCCGCACTCACTGTAACAGTGGTTGCGTCATATTGCGCATCGGTCATCTGACAAGCGACAAATTGACGCCATATAAGATCGTAAAGTTTCTTCGCATCAGCATCCACACCATCGATATGGTTCCCTAAGACGTTCACATCCGAAGGTCTAATCGCTTCGTGTGCTTCCTGGGCTCCTTGCTTGCTAGAATAACGCAAAGGATTTTCAGGAAGATAATCTGCCCCGTAATTATCGACGATATAGGCCCTACCAGCCTCCACAGCGTCGTTGCTCAAGTTTGTTGAGTCAGTACGCATATAGGTGATGTAACCCGCTTCATAGAGCCGCTGAGCCAACATCATCGTTCTTTTCACACCAAATCCAAGGCGAGTACTCGCTGCCTGCTGCAAGGTCGAGGTTATGTAGGGAGCTTTTGGCTTAGAACGAGTCGGTTTATCTTCACGCTTAGCAACTTTATAAGCCGCTGTTTTTAAACTACTTACTGCCGTAGAGGCTTGTTGTTGAGTAACAGGCTTAAAGGGCTGGCCATTTTCTTTGACAACTTCAAGACGAAAGTTTTTCGCTTGTTGGGTGGCTAAGTCAGCATGAATGTCCCAATACTCTTCTGGGACAAAAGCTTTAATTTCACGCTCCTTCTCCACCACAAGCCGAACCGCGACTGACTGCACTCGACCCGCCGATAAGCCACGAGCAATCTTTTTCCACAACAATGGAGAAACCATATAGCCAACCACTCGGTCAAGAAAACGGCGGGCTTGTTGGGCATTCACTCGATCCATATTCAGTTCACTGGGCTGAGAGAAGGCATCTTGAATCGCAGACTTGGTGATTTCGTTAAATACAACTCGCTTAAAGCGGCTGTCGTCACCCCCAATAATTTCTTTTAAGTGCCAAGCAATCGCCTCTCCTTCGCGGTCTAAATCGGTCGCGAGATAAATGGTGTCGGCATTTTCGGCGAGGGTTTTAAGCTCATTAACAACTTTTTCTTTGCCAGGAAGAATTTGGTAATTAGCTTGCCAATCTTTCTCCGGGTCAACGCCCATCCTAGACACTAAAGCCTTTTTGTCTTTTGCTTGCTTTAATTTGGCTTTTTCTTCTGCGCTTAAGCCTTTGGTAGAAATCGGTGCCGCCTTCTTTTTATTGGTGTTACTGCCGCTACTGGGCAAATCACGAATGTGGCCGACACTCGACTTCACCACGTATTGGCGGCCTAAGTATTTATTAATCGTTTTTGCTTTGGCTGGTGATTCCACGATGACCAGTGATTTACTCATATTCTTCTTATTACCGATTAAGTCCGTCAATTATCTTTGTACGGAGAGTAGCAGACAGTGTGTTCTTTTTAAAATTGCTCGAGACTCAGCATAGGTCAATAACTTTTTTAATTCTTTGGTTTATTGGGTGAATAATTAAGCACTCGACCAGCTAAAAACAAACTGATAACATCTGAAAGTCTCGTAATCGCGTAGAGTTATACGCTTGATTTTCTTTATATGCCAATATAAATAACCATTACTATAAAAATTTTCAATAAAAGATAACTCATTTTTGATGAGCGTACTGAAAGGAATATTATGAAACACTTCGAAGTTAATTTTGACGGTTTAGTGGGCCCTACCCACAACTATGCAGGACTGTCATTCGGTAACGTGGCCTCCCTTTCTAATGCTCAAAATGCATCGAACCCGCAGCAAGCAGCCAAGCAAGGCTTATTAAAAATGAAAGCCTTGCATGACCTAGGACTGTACCAAGGCGTACTCGCGCCACAACAACGCCCCGATCTTAACTTACTTCGTCGGATCGGATTTACTGGTAACGACAGCCAACTGTTGCAGCAAGCCGCTGCGAAAGCACCAGATGCCCTACTCGCCAGCTATTCAGCCTCCAGCATGTGGACCGCCAATGCAGCCACGGTTTCACCAAGCGCCGATACTGGCAATGGTAAAGTACATTTCACCCCCGCAAACTTAACCAATAAACTACACCGTTCTATTGAGCCCGGAGTGACAGGCAACATCTTAAAAGCAGTATTTGCGAATCCTAAATACTTCGAACATCACCAACATCTACCAGAAAATGATTACTATGGCGACGAAGGTGCAGCAAACCACACTCGCCTGTGTAGCAATTACGGTAAGGCAGGTCTTGAGCTATTTGTCTATGGGCGCAGTGCCGCCAATAGTCAGCAAGTGGCTCCAAGTAAATTCCCTGCTCGACAAACTCTTGAGGCCAGTCAGGCTGTCGCCCGTTTACATGGTTTAGATAACGATACCGCAATGTTTATTCAGCAAAATCCAGCGGTGATAGATCAAGGCGTATTTCATAATGATGTGATTGCCGTCGGGAACCAAAATGTACTGTTTTATCATCAACAGGCATTTTTAAACTCACAACAAGAAATTCAGCGTATTCAGCATTATTTCGGCGAAGATAAGCTCCATTTTATTGAAGTTAACGATCAAGAAGTCTCTGTGAGTGAGGCGATAAAGAGTTACTTATTTAATACTCAAATTATTACCACTGCGCCTGGAGAAATGGCAATTATCGCCCCAACAAACTGCCAAGAATCCGATTCAGTTCGTCGTTACCTTGAGAACTTAGTGACTCGCAACACGCCGATCAAGCAGGTGCATTATTTCGATGTAAAACAGAGTATGAGTAACGGTGGCGGCCCAGCCTGTTTACGCTTAAGGGTCGCCCTTAATGACATGGAACTAGCGGCGGTGAATCAGCATACTCTGCTCAATGAGCAACTGTTTAACACGCTTAACTGCTGGATTGATAAACACTACCGAGATAGCTTAAGATTTGATGATCTACGAGATCCACAACTGATCACCGAGGTGAACACCGCCCTGGATGAACTCACCCAAATTCTTCAGCTTGGATCCATTTATCCTTTCCAACAAGCCTAAAAAGAACCAATAAAACAATACGTTAATACAGTGATTACAACCGTAAGCTAGCTTACTGATTAATTAAGACACAAAAAAGCCTGATGAACATGATCAGGCTTAATATTTTACATCCTCTTAATTTATTTCGTCCAATCCCAAGATTGCGATTGCAGCAGTTTCATCATGCCTCGCTCTACCCCGAGACTAGCTGCTTGACTTAATTTTTCCGCCAACTTTTTCTTGCCGTGATATTTAAACTGAACGACTTGCTTGTCGGCATAGTGTTGCATCAAGTAGTCATCACTGGTGCTCACCTGATCGATAAGCTTCAAACCATAGGCTTGAGTACCATACCAATGCTCACCCGTCGCAACCTTGGCAATATCAAGTTGTGGACGAAACTCTTGTACAAAATCTTTAAATAGGATGTGAGTTTCTTCCAACTCCGCTTTAAATTTAGCACGAGCCTCATCGGTATTTTCACCAAACATGGTCAAGGTGCGCTTGAACTCACCGGCAGTCAGTTGTTCAAATTCAATGTCATGGTTTTTTAAGACTTTATTAAAGTTAGGAATTTGAGCGATAACCCCAATAGAGCCGACAATCGCAAACGGAGCAGCGATGATCTGGTCGGCAATACAAGCCATCATATATCCTCCACTCGCCGCAACCTTATCAACGGCAATGGTCAGTTTAATCCCTTTCGCCTTGAGTCGCTTCAGCTGAGATGCCGCTAAGCCATAGCCATGCACCATACCACCACCACTTTCAAGCCGAACCAACACTTCATCGTCTTGCTTGGCGGTAATTAACACTGCGGTGACTTCTTCGCGGAGGCTAGCAACCTCCTTCGCATCGATACTGCCTTTAAAGTCAATCACAAATAAGCGTGGTTTTGACTGCTCTGCGGTATTTTTTTTATCGGCTTTTTGTTGCTGTTTCTGCTGTTTTTTATACTGTTTAAGCTGTTCTTTATTCATTAGCGAGTCATTCAAATGATCCTCGATCTGATGATGACGCTCACTCAGATCTTTCAGCTCTAACTCACCACTCTTATGCTTATTCTTAACGGAAGCCGCCACAATAACCACAACAACCGCAATAATGGCGATAACAATAGTTATCGCCTTGGCAAAAAACAAACCAAATTCAATCAAGAAATCCAAACTTTTACCCTCATCAATTCAAGCAGCTATTAGTACCATAGCTTGAATCACGAGCCAAGTAACAAAAAAGGCCTGCACAATGCAGGCCTAGTAGCAAATAAACTGACCTATTGGGTTGCAGCAATCACTGAGCTATCATTCACGACCACCGTGGCATTCCCGGCATCAGCGCTTACCGCATAACTAACAAACTGAGTTTGCATCTCCAAAGTAGTGGCTATGCTAGCGCTGGGACTAATTAAGGAAGCATGCGCGCCTTGACTAAATCGAACTGCATAACTGCCTGCGGAGGTCACCTCTGTCCCCTCTAAACCCATCGCTGAAATTAACGGCTCGGTACCAATTAACGGTAGTCCAGCTACGCGATTGGGAATGGTTTGGTCACCACTTTCGCTACTGCCATCCCCCACCACTTCGTGCAGTAACACTGGCATAGCAAAACCATTCTGACTAAAGTTTAACGGATCTGCGCCATCTACAACCGTTTGTGCCAAGGAACTAAACACCGAGGCAAAGGCTGGGTAATTGGCATTAATCACTAGTGCCGCCGCCTCAGGGTAACGAGCTTGATAAACGGCAAATTGCTCTAATGCTGTGCCACTGTCGTTGTCGACAAAACCTAAACCCGCAGCAACCAGAGCTAGATAACCAGTGTTCGCTTTCAAACCAGCTTCCACTGCTGGTCCAAAACTAGGGGAATACAAAAACACTCCAGCAAGTCCTCCACCCGGTACACTAAGTGCGGCACTGTCTAAGCGATAATCAACATCCATTCCATTCACGGTCACTATTTTCGCCAATGCAGCAACTGGGATCCCAACAACCGAACCCAAAGATTGCCCTACAAAATGCACCTTACTGCCATCTAATTCAGCAGGCGCGGTAGTGGCTTGTAAAGCGGCCCTCAATGCCAAAATATCGGCACTCGACTGACGCAAGTTTTCCCTAATACTCAAAAAACTACTGAGATTGGCAAACACTTGAGCATCAAGATTAGCACTTAGGTCTGGCTGACCATCCCCATCTAAATCAATGGCTCGGCTACCATGATATGGCAAATCAATCGCCACCACAGCATAGCCTTGTGCCGCATACCCAGCAGCAATACCTGCCGCCGTTTCTTTCAAAGTGGTAATGCCATGTTGGAACATGACCACCGGCCAACCATTGGCAGGCATAGTTAGGTTAGTCAATAGCTTGGTATCGGGCAGATATACATCAACCTTAAGGTTGGCCATGCTACGAGTTTTCGGTAAAGGGTTATAGGCGGTTAGATGATGATGAACGTCAACCAACTTCGTATTCCCATTTTCGATATAAGTCAGTCCCGACAAATCAGCTTGCGCTAACATTTGTGCCGCGCGAGTCGTATCACCCGCACCAACCAAGGTCCCAAAAGTAGTAACATCAAAACCTTTAGCGGCAGCTTGCGCCCAAAAACTTGTGGTACTACCTTGATTGGCAAAGTCACTATTGGTTTGCAGCAGTTGTAGTATGGCTACTGGGCTGTCAGTTTTGGCTTGTGCCCACTGATTAACATCGCCACCCCCAAGATCGGGATGATCTAAATCGGATAAGTAATAAGGCACCGTCAAACTTGATGTGTAATATTTTGCAGCTGCAAAACTTGGCTGGCTGGCCCCTAATACCGTGTTGGCAACATCTTGCGCGGTACTGCCAGTATCCACTAAGGATGACAATGATAATTGCCCCATCAGCGCCATGCCGCCATATACCTGTTGCAAACTACTTAATACCGGGTTAACAGACTGGGTGGTAAATACTGCCGTATAACTGATTGTACCTTCAACGCCTCGCGCAGCGAGCAAAGCATTATTCCAATTGGTTAAGCTCTTCAGCGACTGAACGGTCGCACTATCTTCAGCCTTTGGTACTTCACTTAACAAGGAATAACCCGTCCCAGCGTCCACAGAACGTCCATTCTCATCGTACAATTGCTCGCTCACCACCACCATATAAGAACTCGCGGGGGCGAAAGGTTTCAGTGGTACGACTACCAGTTCACCATCAGCAAAATTAACGGTATAGTCTTCCCCGTAAACCAACTGCTGGTCGATGCGACAAGTTTGACCAGCCACAAAACTGCCACCATTTTCGCTCACATCACTACAATCATCGGCAAAACCTGAAGCCCTCACTTTAAATAACAACAGCCCATCGGCAAAACTGGCATTATCAAGTTGTACATCAATTTTGTTGTTATAATCATCCTCATTGTCACCGTAACCCAGCGGGATCCTAAATGGTACGCTGGTTTGCCAACCGTCTAATGCGCCTAACACCTGAGTAATATCTCGGTATTCTGAAGTACTCACAATTTCAGCTTCACTCGGTAAATTAATGGTCCCATCTAAGCTGCCGCTAAATAGTAAGTTATTGGGCGTTGAGACATCGCCGGTCAGAGGATTGAAGCGAATTTTTACTGAGTTGGGGACTTGGGCCGTGCTATCATCTGCAAAATCTAATGGCGAGTTGCCACCGCAGCCCGCCAGAGATACTGACGCAAATAAAGTAATCGTTGTTGCTATTCGGGACAAACGCATATTCGCAAATTCCTTTTAATAGTAATGGTTCACAACAGCACCATAAACACCGCTTAACATTTTTGCAACAGGTCTAACCAGATGAATAAACAGTTGTTTAACTATTGAGTAATATTTGTGCGCTGTCGCACATCTACAGGAATCAAACATGAGCAAGGAAATCTTTCCTCAACAATTTCAGGCGAGTCAGCATGAATTGAATGACAAAGTCATTCTCGTCACCGGTGCCGGAGACGGGATTGGCCGCCAAGCAGCCTTAAGTTTTGCCGAACATGGCGCGACCGTAATTTTGCTCGGGCGAACAGTAAAAAAACTAGAAGCGGTTTATGACGAAATCGAAGCTTTAGGCGGTCCGCAGCCAGCGATTATTCCTTTAGATCTGAAAGGTGCAAGCCAACAGAATTACCTCGATATGGTTGCCACCATAGAATCACAATTTGGCCGTTTAGACGGTGCATTGCTTAACGCCGCCAATCTTGGGGTATTAAGCCAATATCTACAAATTGATGAAGATCTTTGGGATCAACTAATGCAAGTCAATCTAAAATCGCAATTTTTACTGAGTCAAGCGTTGATCCCATTGATGCTGAAAAGTCAAAATGCGTCCTTGGTATTTACATCATCCGGTGTTGGTAAAAAAGGCCGTGCTTACTGGGGGGCTTATAGTATCTCAAAGTTCGCCATTGAAGGGATGTCGCAAGTCATTGCCGATGAGTTCGAACAAAGCGCTTTGCGCTGCAACTGCATCAATCCAGGAGCCACTCGCACCCTGATGCGGGCCAGCGCTTATCCCGGAGAAGATCCAAAAAGCTTAAAAACGCCACTCGATATCATGCCGAGTTATTTATACTTATTAAGTGACGCCAGCATCGGTGTTACTGGCAAAAGTATCGATGCCCAAGCCAAGTAATTGATAGCAACGGATTGCCTATGATCCCTCCTTTTCGCGCAAAAAGCACCTTGGAACAATGGCGGATCTTCCAAGCTGTTGTTGACTATGGCGGTTATGCCCAAGCTGCGAGTCAATTGAATAAAAGTCAATCTTCGCTCAATCATGCGGTGAGTAAACTGCAAGGTTTATTAGGCGTACAGTTACTCGAAGTAAAAGGTCGCAAAGCCTACTTAACCCCTATTGGTGAAGTCATGCTGCGACGTAGTAAGTTGCTCAGCCAAAACATTCAAGAGCTGGAAGTTCTGGCGGCAAGCCTAGAGCAAGGCTGGGAACCTAAACTAAGTGTAAGCTGCGACGCCGTGCAATCTAAAGCACCAGTGATCAAAGCCCTGAAGGCATTTCTGCCTGACAGTCGAGGCACTCGTATCGAATTGCTGGATAACGTATTAGGTGGTTCGGACGAAGCCATTTATGATCATTCTGTCGACATGGTGATTACGCCGATCCTCCCGCAAGGAGTACTTGGCGAGAAATTTGGTACTGTCACGATGCTGCCAGTGGTACAACGTAATCATCCACTGGCAAAAATAGCGGCATCGGTATCCATTAACGAAGTAGTACAGCACCTGCAATTGGTGGTTAGAGATACAGGAAGTCATCCTCACCTCGATCGTGGTTGGTTACGCGCCGAACAACGCTGGACCTTTAGCGGATTTAGCCAAGTACTGGAAGTTCTCAACCAAGGCTTAGGTTTCGCTTGGTTACCCGATCATATCGTCGCGCCTTACTTGGAAGATGAAAGTTTAGTAGAACTTAATATCCTAGGAGGCGCTGCCAAAACCTTAGTGACCTATTTAGTGATATGTCGACCAGAGCAATTGGGCCCAGCTGGACAACACTTTGCGAAGATACTACTACAATGCAGCAAACAGCGTTAGAGATGAACCAGCTCTTAAACCTCAATATGGAGTCAAGATGCGATTAAACTGCGATATGGGTGAAAGCTATGGTGTATGGAAAATGGGCGCCGATGAGCTAGCCATGCCCTTTATCGACATGGCAAACATTGCTTGTGGCGGACATGCTTCAGACCCTCATGTCATGAGTCAAACCATTGCTTTAGCTAAACAGCATCAAGTACAAATTGGTGCGCATCCGAGTTATGCCGATATCGCTGGGTTTGGTCGTCGAACCATCGCCTACCAACCCGAGCAATTAAGCCAAATCATTCTCGCTCAAATAGGAGGTTTACAAGCGCTATGCCGTTACCAAGCAACTCAGATCCACTATGTGAAACCTCACGGCGCGCTGTATAACGACATGCATTGTTCAGCCCAGATATTTGAGGCGGTGCTCAAGGCTGTCGCTAGTTTAGAAGGCGAAATTAAACTCATGGTATCGGCCAGTTTAAGCACTGGTTTTGTCAGCCGTTTAGCGGAGCAATATCAAGTTGGCTTAATCAAAGAGGCTTTTTGTGACCGCCGCTATTTGGCCAATGGTCAGCTGCAGTCTCGAGAACTAGACGGTGCGGTGCTCAGCCAGCCCAATGACTTATTGGCTCAAGTGAACTTACTGCAGCAGCAACAACAAGTCATCTGTAGTGATGGCAGTCGCCTAAATATTAGCGCAGACACCCTCTGCGTACATGGCGACAACGCAGCGGCAGTTGCGCAAATAAAATTGATTAAACAAATCCTAGATCCACAAACAAAGAGCCTCTAAAACATGTTTTGTATCGATTGGGTGAATGAAGACAGTCTCTTACTCAGCTGTAAGTCCCCCCAATTTCAGGCCGCGTTACCGAGCCTCGCGGAGCAACTTAAGCAAAATATCAAGGGCGTAAACGATGTTATCGTTGCGTCTGACAGCCTACTCTGCATTTTCGATTATCAAACTGAGTTAAATGATCTGGAGTCGCTGTTAAGCCGTTTTCAGTTGACTCGTCACTCAAAACCCGTGAAAACGATACACGTTCCAGCTTGTTATGATCCGCGTTTAGGCCCCGACCAAGAGGCAACCGCCGCACATTTACAGCTCAATGTAAAACAATTAATCGAGTTGCATTTGGCTGGTCACTATCAAGTCAAGGCGATCGGCTTTATGCCCGGTTTCGCTTACTTATCAGGTTTAACTAAATCCCTACAACTCCCCAGAAAATCCACCCCTGCAAGCCATGTAGCAGCGGGCAGCATCGCGATTGCTGAAGACATGAGTGCTGTGTACCCGGCAGCGAGTCCCGGCGGTTGGCATGTCATCGGTCAAAGCCCAATGCGTTTTTTTGACCCCTCAAGTCAAGATATGTGTCCGGTAAAAGTCGGCGATCAGATCCGCTTTTACCAAATCAATTTTCAGCAATTTCAACAATTACAGGCGAAAGCATGTCTCCGGTAGGTCAATTAAGCGTATTAAGAAGTGGCCCACAAACCAGCGTAGTTGACCAGGGCCGTAGCGGTTATCAAGACATCGGGATCAGTCCAGGTGGCGCTGCGGATTTACATGCCTTTCTCTGGGCTAATCGACTACTCGGTAATGCACCAGGAGCTGCAGCCCTAGAAATTGCCATTGGAGGCGCAACTTTCCAATTTAACCAAACATGCCAAGTCGCGGTTTGCGGTGCAGATATGCCACTCAAGGTGAGCGGCGCAAGTCGCAATCCCCAACCCGCCCCTTGGCAGAGCTTTACGGTTTTGGCTGGCCAAAGCTTGAATCTTGGCACTGCACGCTCTGGATTACGATCATACCTCGCCATTAAAGGTGGTTTACAAGTGAAAAAACAGTTAGGGAGTGCTAGTAGCTCAATGCGACAAGGTTTAGGTCTTTTTATGGGCCGCTGGTTAAGTCAAGGGGATCAACTCAACTATCTAAGTTCTGCAATCGAGCCCAGAAAACAAACACCGAACCGTTTCATACCAGACTATAACCAAGCCTTATGTTTAAATTTGATCCCCGGCTATCAATTTCATCAGTTTTCAAGGCATGCTATCCAAACCCTATGTCACCAAACCTACCGAGTGAGTGCTCTGAGTGACCGAATGGGCATTCGTTTGGATGGAGTATCCCTCGATAGCGTCCCCGCCAGTGGCGAATCAGAACCTATCGCACTTGGCGCCGTGCAAGTGCCTCCCAGCGGACTCCCCATTGTATTATCGATCGACAAACAAACCATCGGTGGATATCCAAAGTTAGGTTGTATTTCTCGCTTAAGTCTTTATGCGCTCAACCAACGTCGAGCCAAACAAACCCTCAAGTTTCAGCTCAGCTCTTGGCAACAACAGCGTCAATACTGGTTGCAATTTCAGCATTTTTTTAATAATGAACAACTAAAAGTTTAGCCAATATCGAAAACCATTCAGCAAGTGCTCCACTTCGCTCAATTGCTCAAGCCGCTGAATAGTCTGCAGTGCCATGATCGGCTCATCGGTAATTACGCCATCAACCCCTAGATAGTACATTCGTTCAACCTCACTGACTCGGTTCACCGTCCAAACGTAGATTTTCTGCTCGCGCTGCTGAGCACTGAGTAAGCGCCAAGGACTAACCCACTGTTGATTCACCATTAACATATCTGCGTTCTGAAGCAAACTCGATTCACCAAAGCTGGCAGCCGCAATAAATGCAGTTTTGACTCTCGCCGCCAACGGGGTACCTTTAATCAATTGCTTAAGATAATTGAGTAACTCCGCATCTAAGCTACTGACGACCACCGGATATGGGTAACGCTTGAGTTGAGTCAGGAGTGCAGGTACTAAATCTAGAGAATCGTCATAACGTTTTAATTCTAGGTTCAGCGTGATCTGAGCAGCACTTTTAGCTAACCACACAGATAAAGGCTGAGGAGACGGGAGCCCGGCAGCAACAAAAGCCTGCTGAACCTGAGCAAAATTACTCAGATGCACCACACTCGGATCGCCAGTTAAACGTCCTAGATCACGGTCATGAACGACCACTATTTGTCCATCGGCAGTGAGTTGAATATCAATTTCGGTCATGCTTAAACCCAGTTCAATAGACTTTTGCAAACCCGCTAAGCTATTTTCTTCAGCCAAATAACCACCAGCGCGATGGCCCATAACCGAGAATTGACTACTCTGAGCAAAACGTTGGGTAAAACTGTCCACTTCATCAGCGAACTCATTCGCCGCAAGTAATAGACTCGCCAGCAATAGCAATCTAAAACCTAAATGTAAGCGATGATTTTCTTTTAATACCGCTTGATGTTCATTGGCTAATTTTCCCCTTGTCTGCTTAACCAACACTTTAAACATATAAAACTGAATACAGGCATAGAGCCAAGTATCCAAGAAGCTTAAAACTGATCCCCCCGCCAACAATGCAAAACTAAATAGCACTAAAGCTAAGTTGGATAACTGCTGTGGATCCCACCAATCAATAGTCACATGCAACAACCAAATAAATGCAGCAACCAGCACCACAAATACCAAGGTTCTTAGCGCTAACCAAATCACTGTAATAAGTACAATCCACTTACGCTGGCCCTGAGCTAAATCGGTAGAATCTCGCAACTGGCCAAGCAGAGTTCGCCTTTGTAACATGCAAAATGGCAAAGTAAACCACCACTTCAGCCATTGATTCGCCAGCCAAAAAGTGACCGGCAAACCGCCTAAACATAATACACTGAGAAAGAACCACAGCTGACTTCGCTGCATGGTGAGATAGTAATTAATGTCCCAATCGGCCAGCATCAGTCCAAACAGCCAACGACCAACAAATAACAAGCTACAACAAATGCTAATCAGTAATACTGATTGCAAAAAAGCTAAACCCGCAATCGACCAAGCACGGCGTAGCAATAGATGAATCGCTTGAGAAATTGAACGCCGATTAACTTCATGCTGAGCCAACAATAAGGTGAGTACCCCCTGTTGCAAAAAGAAGTTAAACAAAGCCATCGCAACCAGCCAAATCGCAAACAAATAACCACTGGGGGAGAGGAAAAAACCGAGTAACTGCTGATTTGCAACGCCCTGTAGGCCATACAACGACATCAGTGATTCACTGACCACAATGGTGAGTGGTGCGAAGGCCGCGAGCCAGCATGCTTGCACCAACAAATAGGCTGCAAACATTGCCAAACCGCGGTGTTTAAGAGTATTCGCTAGGTAGAAAAAAAAATGCTGACAGCGATGCCATAGAGCGAGCAACATTAACTTAGCGCCCTCGCTCCATCTGTTTCACCATCAACTGAACCAAAGACTGCGATACTGTTTGGCGGGTCAGTTCACTTGATACATCCTTCGCCGACGCCATTGCCTTGGCATACTGGGTGGCAAAAACGCTCGGTAGGTCTTCTGCCGCGGCACTATGTAGCTGCTGAATACCGCGCTCAAGTAACTCACCAATATTATGAGCTCTCACGCCTCCCGCCGCTAGCCATTCTAGCTGGGGAAATTGTTGCTGTAATGCTAACACTAGCTCCACGCCCTGTTCTATCTTATCTTGCTGGCCAGAGCTCAATATTCGAGTTACGCCGATATCGGCTAAACATTTCGCCGCAAAACTCGGCTCGGCCACACAATCGAAGGCGCGATGAAACACAAAATCGATGCCTTGCGCTGCCTTAGCAAGCCGCTGACAAGCACTCACATCCACACTCGCGTCGGGATTGAGGGCGCCACTAACCACGCCATGAAAACCGAGTTCTTTAATCAGCAAAATATCGGATTCCATCTGCATCAGTTCCTGAGGCTGATAACAAAAATCCCCGCCTCTAGGTCTCACCATAACCACGATAGGGATCTGAGTGAGATAGTGCTGAACCTGCAGCAATGCGCCATAACTTGGCGTAGTCCCCCCATCACTTTGGCCGGCACAGAATTCAATACGATGGGCCCCGCCCGCAATTGCTTTTTCGATATCTGCAACGCTATAACAGCAAACTTCTAACAAAGGAAATGATACAACTGAGTTATTTAACAAAATACAATCAATATAGGGCTTTATTTACGCCTAGTATAAACCATTATCCTGCGAGGTCATCGTGGTTTAGTGATTCAGATTAAGACAAAGTAAGCGCATGAGATAAGCTGAACAGCTGCCAAACACTTCCAATCCTTGCACCGCTAAACAAGCTCACTTCTTAAAAATTCATATCTTTGGAGCATCAGGTAAGGATACTAAATGCATGGAAACCCCTATTGGCATAAGACATAAATACAAGTTAAGTCCCTTCATTGGCCACATATCGCAATTCGACTTTCAATTAAACTGGCATTAGGCACCTTCGCGGGATCCATCAATAAACACTTCATGACTAAAAAAGCTGTTGTTTTCCCTAACCAAACTTAGTCTCTCAAACAAGCGTTTTTTAGCATAAGAGTGTATATTAACCAACTTGCACTATGGATAAAGAGCAAACTTAGGTGAAAAAATGAAACGATTTTCCAATTTTTTATTGCTGATTATATTGAGTTTAAGCAGCAACTTCACCGGGGCGAACGAGTACTTATTTTTGGGTACTGGTAACGTAAGCGGGGTCTATTACCCGACTGGCAACGCCTTGTGTCGACAACTAGAACAAAATAGTGACCATAGAAAACTCAGTTGCACCGCAGAAAGTTCCGGGGGCTCCAGTGACAATATCCAAGCACTACGAAGTGGCGATATCGATTTAGCGATCGTTCAGTCGGATGTGCATTGGCAAGCCTACAAAGGCAGCGGTGAGTTTGCCAAACAAGGAGCCTATAAGGAGATGCGCTCTCTGTTAGCCCTTTATCCAGAGGCCTTTACTGTATTAGCGAAGGCCCAGCTAAAGATTAACCAAGTTGAACAATTGAAAGGACATTCGGTCAATGTTGGGCCACTTGGTTCTGGCCAATATTCGACGATGAAACTCATCATGCAACAGCTGCATTGGCAAGATGGCGATTTTACCCAGCTAGGTCATCTAAAACCAGACGAACAAAGCCGCGCGCTATGTGGCAATAAAACCGAGGCTATCGTTTATGTGGTTGGCCACCCCAATACCTCGATTACCCGCGCGACCACAATGTGTGAATCCAATTTGCTGAGTCTGTCAACCACGACAATCGCCGCCTTAGCCCAAAAATACCCATATTTTTCTCCGGTAAGCATTAAAGGGGGAACCTATCATGGTAACCCGAAAGATGTGCAATCGATTGGCGTCAGCGCAACCTTAGTTGCAGACAAACAACTATCGGAGCAAACGGCACATGATTTTGTCGCGGCAATTTTTGAAAACCTCGACACTTTACGCGCCTTACATCCGGCATTAGCCGATTTAAAAGTGCAGCAAATGATCCATACAAATCTCACGGCGCCACTGCACCCAGGTGCCCTACGATATTATCAAGAACAAGGGTGGATGAAATAATGCCGCAACAATCAACTTAAACTCAGGATAAGCCAGCATGCTGGCTTATTTGACTTAGGGGTAAATCCAAGTGCTCACATAAAGGATCCAACTCCCGACCAATCACCTGCTGCCAATCTTCACATTTTCCCTGCCAAGCTAAACTTTCGAGCCAGTGTTGACGAAAACTACGATTGATAAATAAATCATGTAAATAACTCCCCTGCACCACACCTAATTGCCAGCCGGTAACTTGTTCAACAAAGGGCTTTAGCGCTTCAACGCAAGGGCTTGCAGCGTGATGAATTTCGTAACAAGCTAAGTGCTGCTCTTGCCACTCAACGTCGCGTTGCGTGGTCACCTTAGCATCGGCATATTCGGTGATGATTGGTAGTAAAACCAAACCCTCAAAACCTTGCCCTTCAAGCCCCAAAGGATCTAGAGTTTGCTCGCCTAGTATTTGCAAGCCACCACAAATCCCAGTCACTCTCACCCCTTGTTTCGCCGCGTGAATAATCGCCTGATCTAAACCACTCTGCGCCAAATGCATTCGGCTAGCTGAAACATTTTTCGAACCGGATAAAATAATCGCATCGTAATAACTTGAATCTTGAGCATCGCGTAGTGGCACCAGATTAACACCTGCTTGATAAATTAATCGGTCAAATTCATCCAGATTGCTGGCAAAGGGATAAACCATTAAGGCAATGTTGGTGGTGCCCAGCTGCCATTGATTTCGATGAAAGAAATTATCTTCTTCCGACAGTTGGTGGGCTGTCCAAGGGAGCACCGCTACGATAGGAATTCCTGTTTGTTGCAAAACCCACTGATTAGCATCCGCGAATAGCGTCTGTTCACCGCGAAACTTGTTCAAGACAAAACCTTTAACACGAGCTTGCTCTACTTGGCTAAGGCACATCCATGTCCCAAGCAAATGGGCGTAAGCACCAGCTCAGTCGATATCCACAATCAAATAAACCGAAGCCTGCAACGCTAAGGCGAGTTCCATGTTAACGATAGCGCTTTTAGGTAGATTAACTTCCGCAGGACTGCCTGCTCCTTCAATCACGAGACATTGATGTTGCAGTGGTAAACGCTGAACACTTGCCAAAACCGCAAGCCAAAGAACGGCTTTACGCTGATGCCAGTCGATGGCATAGCTGATGGCTCACCTCACCATGAATCACTAGCGGTGCGCCGAGTTCGCTATGCGGTTTCAATCATACCGGATTCATATCAATACAAGGCCGTTGCCGAGCGGCTAAAGCCTGCAGGTATTAAGCACGACCAATTTCACCTCCCTGGTCGGTGACGGCCGCATTGTGACTCATGTTTTGTACCTTAAAAGGAACCACATCAAGCCCTTAAGTACTCAAGTAACGGCAAATCAGGGCGCACACAAAAGATTTACCCGCATCATTGGGGCAAGCCATAAACATGATTGGGGTCTTAATGCTCAATGAAGAACTCATGAATTATTATTACTAACCAACAAAAAGGCTAAGATGTCCTTCCAGGTCACAATACCCTGCAGATGCTGATGTTCATCAATCACTGGCAAGCAACTCAAACCTTGTTCAATCATTAAACGCCCCGCATCCGTCACACTGGTGATGGCAAAGCAGCACTGTGGATCGCGCGTCATCAATTGGTGAACCCGTTGGGTTAAGGTTTTAATATCTCGCTGATTCTCCGCAGCCTTACCAAGAAAAGGACTTAAAGCCGCCAGCACATCCGCTTCAGTTAATACGCCAACCACTTGATCATCGTCATCGAGTACCACCAAGTGATGAAAGCTCACGTTGTCAAAAATGTCTTTAATATCGAATAGCCGCTGATCCATATCAACACTGACTACTCTAGTCTGCATAATATCTTTGATTATCAAGGGAATCTCCTTCGATTGGGTGGGATATTAGTATTATAAACATAAGCACCCACAAGTCGCGTTTTAGTTGCACACAACTGTAGAAATATTCAGCCGCATCCGTACACTAAGTGGGAGACAATTCAGAGTATGAGTAAAATGGCCTATCAAATTATCCCTGTGACCCCTTTTCAACAAAACTGTAGCCTCATTTGGTGTGAGCAAACCTTAGAAGCGGCAATTGTCGATCCCGGAGGCGACCCGCAGCTCATTCAAGCCGCCGTCGACAAAGCGGGTGTGAAAGTGACTAAAATATTGTTAACCCACGGTCATCTTGACCACGTAGGAGCCAGCAGCTTAATCAAACAGCGCTATCAAGTTCCCATTGTAGGGCCTCATCAAGACGACGATTTTTGGCTTAGTAAAATGGCAATGCAGTGCCAAATGTTTGGTTTTCCAGAAGTTGCAAGTTTCAGCCCAGATCAATGGTTAGAGCATGGCGACATCATCGCTCTAGGAGAAATAGAACTTGAGGTCAGACATTGTCCCGGCCACACTCCAGGCCATGTGGTGTTTATCGATCACGCTGCCAAACTCGCTATCGTAGGTGATGTTTTATTTAATGGTTCGATTGGCCGAACCGATTTTCCTCAGGGCGATCACCCCACGCTGATCAATGCCATTAAAACTCAGCTCTATAGCCTAGATGATGATTACCAGTTCTTACCTGGACATGGGCCAATGTCGAGTATTGGTCACGAGAAGAAATTTAACGGCTATACTCGGTAAATCTAAAAAACAACAAAGGGCTCGCTCGGCGAGTCCTTATCGTTTATCAGCGCCGAGTAGATCTCTCTTCACTTTTGCGTAAAGTAAATAAACACTACTCAACCAAACACCCACGGCCATAAAAAACAGCGGATATTCACGTGGACAACCGTCGCTTAAACAGCTCAGATCAGTAAACGGAAATAAGCCCAAAGGCGTGAAAAGATGGAAAAATATCGCCCCAGACATCACCACGAACGCAAGCGCTGCCCCATAAAACCGAGTCGCTTTACGTAAAATGAGAATGCTGGCAACCAATTCCACCAAACCAATTAGCGTTTCACCATACTGAGCAAACAGCGAGCCAACCGACTCCAGCCCTAAACCACTGCTGAGCCAAGTTCCCACGGTTTGAAAAATATAAACTGTAATGTCAGCGGGATGGCCAAACCAACCTGCAAATTTAAAAAACAGCGATTGTAAGAATACAAAAGCGACGTAAATCGCCAAAATAAGCGGAATGTATTTATTCAAGGTACAGATCCCATATGCCAAAAAAATGAATCGTTCTAAGTAAGTTCCAAACAAGACCTTAGCAAGCGAACTTATATTTCACCGGAAACTGATATCGCTGATGAACCGACCCCAACAAAGGCCAGATACTGGGATAAAATAGTTAATAATATTTGTCAAAATAAGATAAGTTACACAAGAAATATTGTGAATGTAACAACCAATAGCATCATCAAACCATTCTCGCTCTGGAGCCCATATGTTAAATTTGAGAAACCGTTCAGACGATCTTGAAATATTAATTGCTGTCGTTGATTGCGGTGGCTTTTCTGCTGCTGCCGAGCAGCTCAATATTCAAGTCGCGCGAGTCTCGCGGGCAGTCTCGAAGATTGAACAACAGATCGGTGTGACACTGCTCAATCGAACCACTCGGCGGATCCACCAGACCGATGAGGGGCGTCGATTTATCGAAGCCGTTCGACTCGGCCTACTCCAACTACAACATGCAGAAGAAGAGCTGTTAGCAAACGATGCATTTCCCAAAGGCAAGCTACGCGTCGATGCCGCCAGTCCATTTGTGTTGCATCAACTGGTGCCGTTAATACATGACTTTAAGCAAGCCTATCCCAACATTGACTTAGAACTGAGTTCCAACGAAGGCTATGTTGATTTACTCGAGAAACGAGTTGATGTTGCGATCCGTATCGGTCGCCTAAGTGATTCAACTCTGCACGCTCGCCCTTTAGGTAAAAGCCCTCTTTACGTGGTCGCCTCTCCCGACTATCTGGCACGCCGTGGTGTGCCGCTGCATATTACCGACTTACAACAGCATGATTTATTAGGTTTCACCAGCAAAAACCTCAATTTATGGCCACTTAAGGGTTTTAGTTTAGAGGCTCCCTCACTGATTGCTAGTAACGGCGAAACCGTTCGCCAATTGGTATTAAGCGGTAACGGCATTGCCTGTTTGTCCGGTTTTATGGTTAAACAAGATATCGCTCATGGAACGATGATCCGCTTATTTGGCTCAGAAGCCGTTTACGATACGGGCCGTGAACAAATACACGCGGTGTATTACAAGTCTTCCTCATTAGCACGGCGGATCTCTTCTTTTATCGACTTTATCCAACCACGACTCAGCCTATAAAATAAAGCTTCACTTAAAACTAATTATTGTGAAATTCACAAAAATAATTTGTCATCTACGGACTGATTGCAAGCGCACTCAACTGCTACACTGATGCTCTAGTTTTTCGAGGATCTCACACATGACAGCCACACTCTTTCAAGCCATTCAACTTGGTAAACTTAGATTAAAAAACCGCATCGTCATGCCGCCGATGACACGCTCGCGTGCTACTCAGCCTGGAGACACCGCCAATCAAATGATGGCCGAGTACTATATGCAGCGCTGTGAAGCAGGACTCATCATTGGTGAAGGGACTCAAATATCAGAACGGGCTAAAGGTTACGCTTGGACTCCCGGGATCTATTCTCAAGCACAAATTGATGGCTGGCGTTTAGTGACCGATGCGGTTCACCAGCAGGCAGGTGTGATATTTGCGCAACTATGGCATGTAGGACGAGTCACTCACCCGGATAATATTAACGGTGCTCAGCCTTGGTCCGCTTCGCCACTTAAAGCCGAAAACGTGAAAGTATTTGTGGATAACGGTAGTCAGCAACCGGGGTTTATAGATGTGGTCACGCCCAAACAAATGAGCCAAAAAGAAATTAATCTAGTGATTGAGCAGTTTCGCCAAGCGGCCCTCAATGCACAACAAGCTGGTTTTGATGGGGTAGAGTTACACGCCGCCAATGGGTACTTAATCAATCAATTTATCGACTCTGAATCTAATCAGCGAACCGATGCCTACGGCGGTAGCCTTAGCAATCGTTTACGTTTTCTTGATGAAGTACTTACAGCCTTAGTGGGTGCTATTGGTGCAGACAAAGTCGCCGTGCGACTAGCTCCGCTCACCACCTTAAATGGCACCGTAGACGCCTACCCCGAGCAAACCTACACTGCGGTGGCCGAGTTGCTCAATCAACATAAAGTAGTCTATATGCACATTGCCGAAGCCGATTGGGACGATGCGCCGCCAATGCCGCTTCATTTTAAACAGGCACTACGCAAAACCTACGCAGGGACCATTATCTACGCCGGAAAATACACGGCAGCAAGCGCCAGCCAAGCCATAGAAGACGGCCTCGCCGATATGATAGCTTTTGGCCGCCCATTTATTGCGAATCCCGATTTACCCTCTCGAATTAAACACCATCAAGCCTGGACGAGTCATGATCCCAACACCCTATTCGGAGGTAACCATCATGGTCTAACTGATTACCCTCGTTTTGAACACCAGTAAAATATAAGTTTAATCGACTAGCGGTAAAGTCTTGAACAACTTTACCGCCATCAAAGAATGGCAAAGCTTACCCATCAAACAACGAACCAGCTTGGCGCTCAAAAATCGTGATAGCTGATGAAGCAAATACATACCACACAATAAAGTTGCACGGTAAGTAAAAACCTACATAAAACGGACTTGTGCTTATCTGGCGACTTGCTGTGAATCAAGCGCGAACACCCTGTTGCAGCCGTGAGATTCGGCGCATATGATTAACGCTCTAACAAAGAAAACATAATCTCCTGAACGCCTTGACCGCCCACACTACTCACTTGTTTAGTCATCTCGATGGCGCTTAAGCCCTGATTATTGCGAAAGGTCAAATCGGGATCATGGCGAAGCAACTGCCTAAGCATGGAGAGTCGCCCAAATTTCACCGCGTACATCACCGGTGTCAATCCTTGATTATCAGCAAAATCGACATCTGCAGCATGGTCCAATAAGATCCGCGCAGTCCTAGGTTTATTAAACTTCACCGCGAGACATAAGGCAGTTTGTCCCTTTTGGTTAATGGCGTTTGGATCCATCCCTAAACGCAAAAGCGTATCAGTGATCTGCGAAGGACCGTAGTCTCCTCGACCCTCTAACCCTGCGACGCGACTGAGGATATCCGCTTTAAACAAAGTGAATGACAACGACAATTGAGTCGGCTGAAAAAACACATTAAAAACACGCTCTTCTCCACTCAAGGCTGCGACATCAAGCGCAGTAAGTCCACGATGATCAATCAGCGACAGATCTGGATTAAATTTTAGCAAGCTGCGCATGCTTTCAATTTGCAAATTGGTGGAAGCAATATGCAAAGCGGTCTGCCCACGGGAATTCCGCAGATTAATATCCATATAAGGACCAATTAATTGCAACATTTTTGCTTGTTTAGTATCTAATTGTTCACCGTCGTAGCGATTCATCTGTACCTGTAACGGTAGCCACCCCGCTAACGCAGAACTTAAACGCTGCTGACCATCATTTGTCTCCGTTAAGCTCGCGATAAATGGCAACTCTAAATGCTCAATCGCTCGCTTTATTTGCTCCTCACGACTGCCCTGAGCAGGTGACGTTCGGATGACTAAGGCCAATTTATTGAGTTGATTTTCAATCGCCCATTGATAGGCTGAGCGACCATCACTTGCAGTGCCAGCGCTATCTATACCCGCTGTTTTCAAAATCCGGACAATTTTTTCTGAATCGGCATATTGACGAGGCAAATACCTAGTCGCCAAGTAATGCAGTGTATTTCTGCCTTGCTGATCTTGGGCGTTGATATTAGCCCCGGCACCAAGCAGCGCATCAACCACTGCGATTTGTCCATAATAAGCAGCTAACATCAAGGGGCTTATCGCCTTTTCATCGGCCAGATTGACATTTGCCCCACGCTTTATCAGCTCTATCGCAATCTTTGAGTTATGCTGTCGAATCGCAGCCATTAAGGGGCTGACCCCTAGCCGATTTTGTTGATCAATATTGATACCATTTTCAATCAACAACACCGCTATTTTTTTCAGGTAAGGCTCGCCCCCTGCAATGGAATAGGATGAAACATGGTGCAAAGCATTTTGACCATTGTTATCTAGTCGATTAACATCAACTTTCTCAACTTCTAGCAGCTGCTTTACGGAGAAAACACTAGCAGTATTAGCGGCCTTCATCAACGCGCTGATATCGTCGCTTAAGCCCCCGTAAGTCATAAAACGATTATATGGAACGTTTACCTGACAGCAAACAACAGTCTGCTGAGATGCTGTCGGAGCCGACTGTCGCTGACTACATGAAATTAATAAACCGGCCAACGCCACCCCAAGTACTACTCGTTCCAAATTCATTTAATCGCTTATCCTTGCTAGAACAGATCGCCATTGCAGCGCAGAGCCAACAAAAAGTCAAAAATACACAACAGAGTCATAATTAACTTTTGTGATTACATATAATTTGGGTTGAAGCATGAAATAAAGTGGACCCAGTAGTTTGGAACTTATTTGTTCTAGCTTTAAAAACAAATAAATAGAATGAAAACGGTGATCTTGTTGATGCAGCGCTTGCTCCGCCAATGCAGCAGAGCAAGCACCTAAGATAAAGAGCCTAAGAAACGTCCCGGTAAGGGTTGCGCGGATCCTGAGTCCAGTTCATATAGGGTTTGTCGGCCTCTTTTTGCTCCATCTTGATACAGCTATCCACCGGACAGGTGATCTGGCACAGATTACAGCCAACACACTTATCTTCGATCACTTCGAAAGCGACGCTGCCATCGGGACGAGCGGTCTTGCTAATTGCCTGATGCGAGGTATCTTCGCAGGCGATGTAACAACGGCCACAGCCGATACACTTATCTTCATCAATATCGGCCACCACCTTATAGTTCATATTGAGGTATTTCCAATCGGTGGTATTGGGTACTGCGAGCCCCTGGAAATCGGAGATTTTCTCGTAGCCTTTACTGTCCATCCAATTCGACAGGCCTTGCTGCATTTCGCTGACAATTCTGAATCCGTAGATCATCGCAGCGGTACACACCTGCACGCAACCTGAGCCCAAGGAGATAAACTCCGCCGCATCGCGCCAGTTACCAATGCCACCGATCCCTGAAATAGGTAGGCCTGCAGTTTCCGGATCACGCGCGATTTCACTGACCATGTTTAGGGCAATCGGTTTCACCGCTGGGCCACAATAACCACCGTGGGTACTCTTGCCATCCACCAAGGGCCGCGCAGCCATCTGATCCAAATCGATCCCAGTAATTGAGTTAATGGTATTGATTAATGAAACCGCGTCAGCACCGCCATTTTTGGCAGCGCGCGCCGAGAAACGAATATCAGTGATGTTCGGGGTGAGTTTCACGATCACTGGCAACTTGCTATAGGTTTTACACCAACGAGTCACCATCTCCACATATTCTGGAACCTGGCCTACCGCCGCCCCCATCCCGCGCTCTGGCATCCCGTGCGGGCAGCCAAAGTTAAGTTCGAGGCCATCAGCGCCGGTTTGTTCCACTTGTTTCACGATGGTTTTCCATGATTCTTCCTCACAAGGCACCATTAAGGAAACCACTAAGGCTCGGTCGGGCCAGCTTTTTTTCACCGCCTCGATTTCACGCAGGTTGATTTCCAAACTACGATCGGTGATCAATTCGATATTGTTAAAGCCCGAAACTTCACCATTATGATCATAGATTGCTGAATAGCGAGAGGACACATTCACTGCCGCTGGATCTTCGCCCAAGGTTTTCCAAACCACTCCACCCCAGCCCGCTTCAAAAGCGCGTTCGACGTTATAGGCTTTATCCGTCGGTGGCGCTGAGGCCAACCAAAATGGATTGGGAGATTTGATCCCTGCAAATTCAATTGATAAATCGGCCATGGTATTAAGCCTCCACTGAGTTAAGTTGTTGATGAATGGCGATAGCTGCCAACTTGCCCTGTTGCACCGCTTCTACGGTGAGGTCTTGTCCTTCACTGGTACAGTCGCCACCGGCAAACACGCTGTCAATACTGGTGATTTGCTTACCAAAGGTGGCAATTTTTCCATTGCTTACGGTGGGGATCAGCTGCTCGGCGTTGGGGTAAGCAAACTTCTGGCCGACCGCTTTAAATATTGCCGAACAAGCAACATCAAAGGTTTGCTCAGTATCTTTAAGCTGGCCATCTTCACTATAGGTTTTACGGAAGGTCATACTGCGTAATACCCCATCTTGGTCCAGATTAATTTGCTCTGGTTTGGCCCAGGTTTTTATTCTGACCTGATGGTTTTTGGCAATTTGCTGTTCGTGCTCGGTGGCGCTCATTTGCGCTTCGCCGCGACGATAAACCAGCGTCACCTCTTCTGTACCCAAACGTTTGAGTTGGCAGGCCATGTCGATGGCGGTATTACCGGCACCAATCACCACCGCGCTGTCCAGCGGGACCGCCAAGTCCTCGAGATCTTTAGCCTGGCGTAGCTCTTTAATGTAATCCACGGCATTGAGTACTTGCGGATGGCTTTCGTTGAGCAACATCAAGGACTGAACGTCCTGTAAGCCAATGGCTAAAAACACCGCATCAAAACGCTGCTTCAACTCGCTCAAGCTGACATCTTGGCCTAAGGCGGTATCGGTATGCAGGGTGATGCCACCGATCCCTAAGATGAAATCAACTTCTTTCTGAGCAAAATTGTCGGTAAGTTTGTACTTGGCAATGCCGTATTCATTCAAGCCACCCGCTTTTGCTGCCGCTTCGAAGATCTCCACTTCATTGCCCAGCATCGCCAAGCGGTGTGCACAACTTAAGCCAGCGGGGCCTGCGCCCACTACCGCGATAGTTTTACCGGTCGGCGCGGCTCGTTCGAAAGGATGTCCCTCAAACACCGCATTGTCGGTGGCATGCCGTTGTAATAAACCAATTTTAACCGGTGACTGTTCCTGCTCTTTATTGCGCACACAGGCTTGTTCACACAAAATTTCGGTTGGACACACCCGGGCGCAACTGCCACCCATGATGTTTTCCTGATAAATGGTTTTAGCCGCTCCAGTTAAATCGTCAGTATGAATACTGGCAATAAAACTCGGAATATTAATTTTTGAAGGACAGGCTGTAATACAAGGCGCGTCGTAACAATAGTAACAACGCGAACTTTCGATGCCAGCTTGGCGGGCACTTAAGGCTGGATTGATATCCTTGAACATCTGATCAAGGGCTAACTGCTGTTGTGAATAGCCCTCAGGCTTTTCCATACTCATCACCATGGGATCTCCCTATTTTTTTTATAATGCCGAGATAAAACTCTCTGCTTGTACAAAAACAAAGCAAAGCCTATACCATGTTCTGACCAAACGGTCAGGAGATGTGATTTTTGGTTCGGGGCTAGTAATATAACCATCTGTTTAATAAGGCTAAAAATAAATAGTCATTGAATGAAAAAAACAGATAGTTAACAATAAGTCTTGATTAGAGTTATGCTGTCAGTCAGTGGGTAGAACTAAGCATGCCCAGTATCAAGGCAAATAGCTTCATATTAGTGCAGAGAGCAATCAGCCCATGAGCAAAACCACCACCACGAATACCAAACGCCGTAAGCTAGCAGATATTCGTAAAGACAATCTCGCGCAAATTCTATTAGTTGCCGAGCAGTTATTTGCCGAAAACGGTTACTCGGGAACCACCATTGCAGCCATTGCGGCAAAAGCTGAATTACCCAAAGCCAATGTCCTTTATTATTTCAAAACTAAAGAGGCTTTATATAAGGGGGTACTCAGCCAGCAACTCGTCATATGGATGAGCCACATGGATCAAATGACGCCCGAGCAACATCCCAGTGTGGCGCTACGCCATTACATTTTGCAGAAGATGCAGCAATCCAAACAACACCCCAACGCTTCACGGATTTTCGCTGCCGAGATCTTACACGGAGCCCCCTACCTGCGAGAACAGTTAGCCACCGAGTTAAAACAGCAATTTGATAAAACCTGCCAGGTATTTCGAGATTGGATCGCCAAGCAGTGGATGGAACCGATTAATCCAGAACATTTAATGTTCATGATTTGGGCCTCAACCCAAGCCTATGCCGACTACGCCATTCAAAGTAGCCTGATGTTAAACAAAGAAGCCCTGGATGATAGTGATTTTGAAGAAGGTATGGAATTAATTGCTCGCTTGGTGCTTAAAGGTTGCGGCATCAAGTTACTTTAGCGAAATAAGGCTAGCAACGACCACGAATCGATGCTTCATTAAAATTGAGCAAATTGGTTTGAACCAACAATTAACAGGGAATAGAGACGCATACTAGGCATAAAAACAAAGGATTAGAATAATTTCTAATCCTTTGTTACGGTGAAAGCTAGATTTCACCGCAGAATAAGCAGCTATTTACTCAGCGCAAGATCTTCAAGCGTTGTAGCTTCTGTGACTTGTTCTGCCATACTAAGCATGGCATTTAACAGCACCGAGCAACCCGCTTCACATTCTTCCTGAGTGGTGCTTTCTATCTCATTATGACTAATACCATTTAAGCAAGGCGTGAAAATCATGCTGGTTGGCGCAAAATCAGAGACATAACAGGCATCGTGACCTGCTCCAGCAATAATATCCATGTGACTATAACCTAAACTGACCGTAGCATTTCGCACTGCATCAACACAGGCCGAATCAAAATGGATCGGTTCGTAATACCAGAATGGATCGAGCGCAACTTCAACACCAGTTTGTTGCTCAAGCTCAGCCACTGCGGCTTTGAGTTCTTGATCCATGGCGCTGAGTTCTTCATCGATGGGGTGGCGTAAATCGATACTCATTTCAATTTTACCGGGGATGGTATTGCGCGAATTTGGCAACACCTGCACAAAACCTACCGTACCACACCCCGGTGGATGTGCTTTAGCGATTTGCTCCACTTGTTGCATCAATTGCGCACTGGCCAGCAACGCATCTTTTCGCAGGTGCATCGGAGTCGTCCCAGCATGAGACTCTCGACCGGTAATCGTGGCATTAAACCAACGTTGCCCCTGCCCACCAGTGACCACGCCTATCTGTTTCTCTTCAGCTTCTAAATAAGGGCCCTGCTCGATATGAGTTTCGAAGAAAGCATGAAATTTTCGACCCGTCACTGGCGTTTCGCCAGCAAAGCCGATCCGCTCTAACTCATCGCCCAAACGCAAACCGTCTACATCCAAACTGTCTAAAATTTCTTGTAAACTAAAACGCCCAGAGACCACGCCAGAGCCCATCATCGCGGGGGCGAAGCGCGAGCCTTCTTCATTGGTCCAGACCGAAATCTCAATGGGATGTTTGGTTTTAATGCCACGATCATTGAGCGAACGGACCACTTCTAAACCCGATAATACGCCAAATACACCATCAAATTTCCCTCCCGAAGGCTGGGTATCTAAATGACTACCCGTACCCACAGGCGGCAGGCTCATATCTTCACCGGGACGAGTACACATAATGTTACCAATAGCATCAATTTTCACACTACAACCCGCCTCTTCAGCCCATTTAATGTAAAGCTCTCGACCTTGTTTATCTAAATCAGTTAATGCTAATCGTCGGCAACCGCCTTTTTCGGTGGCTCCGATTTTTGCCATTTGCATCAAACTGTCCCACAAACGATCACTATTAATTTTGTAGCTACTCATACTGGCCTCCACTCAACCAAACTGTTTCATTTTTGTGTTAAATCCGCCCTCGGCGTTGCACTCAACCATGCAAAGTATTGACCAAACGGACAAGAAGTTAGACGGTAAAAGTTAAGCTATTGATAATTAACGATTAAATAATACATTATTTGTTCAGTTCTAATTTTCAGTAGCACGACCCGGTATTTTCGTTCAAATTTTATGCACTAAAAGTGGGATTATACGCCCTGCAATGGCGCGTAAGCGAGTCTATCCGACTCACTATGCAAACCAGTGGCTATCCGAATAAAACCAGTGTTCATGCGGCTTAGCATTAACAATAACCAACAAACTGTCCAATTGGTCAATCTATTGCATAACACCTAATTAAGGTAAGGGTTTTGCATCACAATAGACAACTTGATGCCCCTTTGAATCAATTAACGAGGTAGTTAGCAATGAGTGTACTAATTAAGGGTGGCAAAGTGGTCAACGCTGACCAAAGCATCTTTGCCGACGTTTACTGTGAAGGCGGTTTAATCAAAGCCATCGGCCAAGATCTAGATGTTCCCAGTGACGCTGAAGTGATTGATGCCAGCGGTAAGCTGGTAATGCCCGGCGGTATTGACCCCCATACCCACATGCAATTACCTTTTATGGGATCCGTCGCCAGCGAAGATTTCTATAGTGGCACCGCCGCAGGACTGGCCGGTGGTACCACCATGATTATCGATTTTGTGATCCCCAACCCCCAGCAACCACTGATGGAAGCCTACCAAACCTGGAAGGACTGGGCGGCTCGCTCAGTTTGCGATTATTCCTTTCATGTCGCCATTACCTGGTGGGACGACAGCGTTTATCAAGATATGGGCACACTCGTGAACCAAGAAGGGGTAAACAGTTTCAAGCATTTCATGGCCTATAAAAATGCCATCATGGCCGAAGATGAAACGCTGGTAAATAGCTTCAATCGCTGTTTAGAATTAGGCGCAATGCCAACGGTACACGCCGAAAATGGCGAGTTGGTCGATCACCTGCAAAAGAAATTACTCAAAGCCGGCTTAACTGGCCCCGAAGCGCATCCCCTATCGCGCCCTACCGAGGTGGAAGGCGAAGCCGCCAACCGCGCAATTCGGATTGCGCAATCGCTCGGTGTGCCACTCTATTTAGTGCATGTCTCTTGTAAAGAAGCGGTGGATGAAATCGCTCGGGCGCGCCATGAAGGCCAACGAGTTTACGGTGAATGTTTAGCTGGTCATCTTGAGTTGGACGACAGTGTCTATCGACAAAGTGACTGGGCCAGTGCCGCTGCGCATGTAATGAGCCCGCCGTTCAGACCGAAAGGACATCAGGAAGTTCTATGGAAGGCGCTACAAGGCGGCACCCTGCAAACCACCGCCACTGATCACTGCTGCTTCTGCGCTGACCAAAAAGCGAATGGGAAAGACGATTTCACTATAATCCCCAATGGCACTGCTGGCGTCGAAGATCGAATGATGGTGCTGTGGGATTCTGGAGTGAATAAAGGTCGTTTAAGCGAGAGCGAGTTTGTGGCAGTGACGTCCACCAACAGTGCCAAAATATTCAATCTTTACCCTCAGAAAGGCTGTATTGCTGTGGGTTCTGATGCCGATATCGTGATTTGGGATCCAACAAAAACACATACCCTTTCGGCCAAAACCCATCATCAAAAAATAGATTTTAATATTTTCGAAGGCCGAACAGTACAAGGTGCTCCGCACATCACCATCAGCCAAGGCAATGTCGTCTTTAAAAACGGTCAGTTAAACGTGGTTGAAGGTGCCGGACGTTACATTAAACGTCCAGCCTTTCCCTCGATTTTCGAAGCGGTTCAAAAATATAACCAAAGCCATGCACCTGTTGGAATAGAACGATAACGCTGCCGCCTCAAATGAGCCGCCCAAAAACAATAAAAATATGAGAGAGAGACTATGTTAGCAGTAGCACAACAGACCACTGAACAAACCACTGCCGATAAAGCGCCGAGTCATCGTTCGATGATTGCCATTGAAGACTTGTCTTTGGTGTTTAATACCAACGATGGACCGGTCAATGCCTTGTCGAATATCCAGCTCAATATTAACGAAGGGGATTTTGTTTCATTTATCGGCCCCTCAGGTTGCGGTAAAACCACCTTGTTACGAGTGATCGCCGATTTAGAGCAGGCCACAGCAGGGAAAATAAAGGTTGATGGAACTTCACCCAGAGACGCTCGCTTAAATCGACTTTATGGCTATGTGTTTCAGGCCCCAGGTTTATTACCCTGGCGTACCATTCAACAAAACTGCGCACTGCCGATGGAAATCTCCGGACAAACTGGCACCCATCAACAAAAGCAAATCGATAAGTATTTGAAGATGGTAGGCCTACAAGACTTCCATAATAAATTTCCCTGGCAGTTATCTGGCGGTATGCAACAGCGTGCCTCCATTGCTCGGGCGCTGTGCCTCAATCCCGACCTGTTGTTGATGGACGAGCCCTTTGGCGCTTTGGATGAAATTACCCGTGACCATATGAACATAGAACTATTGAGAATTTGGCAAGAGACTCAAAAAACCGTGGTCTTTGTGACGCACTCCATTGCCGAAGCAGTACTGTTGTCGACCCATATTGTGGTGATGTCACCGCGCCCTGGACGGATCGTGAAAGTCATCGAAAGCCCCTTACCTCGTTTGAAAACCTTAGCACTGCGAGATGAAGCGGCTTTTCATGAACTGGCCGCGGAAATTCGTACCGCACTGGCCACCGATCATGCCATTGACTAAGCACAGCAAAGAGTAAACTATGCAAAGCACTACGAAGGACCGTCAGTGGCTGTCTTTAGCCAGCTTAATCATCGCGCTACTCGCCATTTGGTATTTAGCCGCATTGATCATGAATGGCAACCAACTGATCCATAACCTTGAACGTAAGAAACAAGACTGGAGCTATAGCCAGGTCATTAGCCAAGCGTATCAAGTTAAAAGGCCGATGTTACCAGCCCCCCATCAGGTGGCTTTAGAACTTAAAAAATCGGTCTTTGATACCTCGGTAACTTCTAAGCGTTCCTTGGTATTTCACAGCATCATTACCCTTAACTCAACCCTTTTAGGCTTCGTTTTTGGCTCCTTATTAGGCATGCTAATTGCCATCGGTATTGTGCATAACAAAACCTTAGAAGCGAGCTTAATGCCCTGGGTGATCGCCTCACAAACCATTCCCATTTTGGCCATCGCGCCAATCATTGTGGTGGTACTCGGCGCACTCAATATTACGGGCGTGGTCCCCAAGGCGGTGATCTCGATGTATTTGTCGTTCTTCCCGGTGACCATCGGTATGGTTAAAGGTTTACGCGCCTCCGACACCATTCACGAAGAATTAATGTATACCTATAGTGCCAGCACCCTGCAAGTATTCTGGAAACTACGCTGGTACTCTGCCCAACCCTACCTGTTTGCCAGTTTAAAAGTTGCGATTGCCGCAGCCTTAGTTGGCGCCATTGTTGCCGAGCTGCCAACCGGGGCTCAAGGTGGCTTAGGTTCTCGCTTACTCAGTGGCTCCTATTATGGACAAACCCAGCAAATTTGGGCTGCATTAATCATGGCTGCACTGCTTGGCTCACTCTTAGTATGGCTTGTCGGTTTGGCTGAAAAGGCGCTATTAAAACGACGCGGGGGATTGAGCAATGCTTAACTATTTTTCTAATGCCTTATATCTTGGCTTGCTGCTACTGCAACTGGCTTTGACGATGAAAGTGGAAGCAGGCTTTTACCAACGAGCACCAAGCTTGATTATCCTTTTATTGTTAGCGACTTACGCCACTGCGGCGCTGTTAAGTCAGCTCACTCATTTGAGTACTTCACGCCCGGCATTTGCTCGCTATATTAAACCACTAATCCCTAGCTTATTTGCCTTTATGCTGATCCTTGCTTGGCAAAGCATCGTCACTGGTTACGCTATCTCTGCAGTGTTATTACCCGCCCCTTCTAAAATTTTCACAGCATTAATCAATAATCTGCCGATGTTATGGGGAGACTTTAAGCAGACTTACTTAAAAGCAGTTCTCGCGGGTTATTTGCTAGGTTGCGCCTCGGGTTTTGTGGTCGCGCAATGGGCGGTAAAAAGTGCGTTTTTACGTAATGGTTTGGTGCCATTGGGTAATTTTATGTCGGCCATTCCGATTGTGGGGATCGCGCCGATTATGGTGATGTGGTTTGGCTTCGATTGGCAATCCAAGGCCGCAGTGATCGTGGTCATGACTTTCTTCCCCATGTTTATTAATACTCTAACCGGCCTACAGGCAACAGATGCGATCCACAGAGATTTGATGCATACCTATGCCGCCAGTAAAACCCAAATCTTCATCAAAAGTCAGCTGCCGCAAGCACTGCCTTTTATATTTAACGCCTTAAAACTCAACTCAACGTTGGCCTTAATTGGCGCTATTGTGGCCGAGTTTTTTGGTACCCCGATTGTTGGCATGGGATTTCGAATTTCAACCGAGGTTGGCCGAATGAACATGGACATGGTATGGGCCACGATTGTGGTAGCAGCAATTGCCGGCTCTTTAAGTTACGGGGCTTTAGCCTTGTTAGAAAAATCACTGCTATTTTGGCACCCCTCGTTTCGAGGTGGGAATAAACACTAGGGACATCAGACCCCTAGGCAATTACTTCAAACACTTGTAGCAATAAAGGGAATTAACTATGAATCGATCTCTGATTTCACTAGCATCTGGCGTCGCTTTAATGGCCGCTAGCCTCAGCGCAAGCGCAGCTGAAAAACTAACCTTACAACTAAAATGGGTCACTCAAGCCCAATTTGCCGGTTACTACGTCGCGCTCAATAAAGGTTTTTACAAAGACCAAGGGATCGATTTAACCATTAAGCCTGGTGGACCCGATATTGCGCCAGCCCAAGTACTGGCAGGCGGCGGTGCCGATGTAATTGTAGACTGGATGCCTTCTGCACTTGCTACCCGAGAAAAAGGCCTGCCACTGGTCAATATTGGTCAAATCTACGGTAAGTCAGGCATGATGCTCACTTGCCTTAAGTCGAGTGGCATTAGCAGCCCGGCAGATTTTAAAGGTAAAACCTTAGGGGTTTGGTTCTTCGGCAACGAATACCCTTTCCTAAGTTGGATGTCTAAACTCGGTTACGCCACCACCGGCGGCAAAGATGGCGTGACAGTATTGAAACAAGGCTTTAATGTTGATCCGATCTTCCAAGGTCAAGCCGATTGTGTCTCCACCATGACCTACAACGAATACGGTCAAGTGCTTGATGGCGGTTTAAGCAACGACGAACTAGTGCTATTCAAGTATGAAGATGAAGGCGTTGCAACGCTAGAGGATGGCCTGTACGTTCTAGAAGACAGTCTAAAAGACAGTAAAAAAGTCACTACCTATGCCAAATTCCTCAAAGCATCGATTGAAGGCTGGGAATGGGCAGCAGCACATCCCAAAGAAGCGGCTCTCATTGTATTAGACTACGATGATACTGGCGCGCAAACTGAAGCACATCAAATTCGCATGGCCACTGAGGTTGCAAAATTGTTAAGTAATAGCGATAAAGGCATTGGTTACCTCGAACCCGCAGCCTTTGACCGTACCGTTAAAATCTTACTCGATAGTGATTCAACACCGGTTATCACCAAAATGCCCGAAGGTGCCTACACCCATAAAGTATTTGACGAAGCCGCTAAACTGTAATTATTTAGTTATGATCATTTGATATAAAAAAGAGCTGCCAATGGTAGCTCTTTTTATTTGAACTGCGGTCAGCACCTCCCGATAAGTTCAACCAACAGAAAGCTCAACCAAATAAAAGAATATTCTATTTTTCACAAGGGTATCCGCCATGTCCATTAAACATAAGTTTTATATCGGTAGCGCTATTTTGCTGATTGCATCATTACTTTTGTTATTTACTATCGTGCAAACCGTCGTTATACCAGTCATTAAGAACCAAGCCGTAACCACGGCGACATTCCAAGCCAAGGTCATCGGCAAAGCGATTGCCGAAGATCTCAGCGAAAACGCCGTTCTTACCCGAAACTTAGCCGCTCTAGCGGGGGGCCTTCCACTAGAGAAAGCGACATTTATTACCCACATTGAACCACTCATTAAGAGCGGTGAAGGCGTTGTGGGCGGTGGCATTTGGCCTGAACCCAATAAATTTAACCCAGATAGCCAAAAGGCTTCGTTATTTTGGGCCAAAACAGGGCCAAACCAGCTCTCCCTCCTAGATGACTATAATAAGCCAAATAGCAGTCCATACCAGCAGGAGTCATGGTACACCAATGCCAAACAAGCCACACAAGGGCAATGTGTTTGGTCTGAAGTGTATGTTGATCCAGTATCCAATGAGTCAATGGTCACCTGTTCGGTCAAGATTCAACGTGATGGCCAATTTTGGGGGGTGGCTACCATCGATGTGGAATTAGCTAATATTGAACAAAGCTTAATCACTGAAAACAATGAAACCGGAACCTACAGTCTAATTGTCGATCAAACTGGGCAAATTGTTTCACTGCCCTTATTACGTAAGCAAAATATTACGATGCTCAGCTTAAATGATTTAAGCCAGCAAGACGCTTCTCTAGCCCCTTTAGCGGCGGCTCTGCAAGCGAACAATAAGGATATGGTTGAGTTTAAACAAGGCGTGGTTCGTAATGACGCATCGATGCTAGTGCGCTTTACCCTACCCGATCAAGGCTGGACTGCGGCGGTAATCTTACCCGCTCAAGTGGCACTAAAAGATATGCGCTCATTAACCACCACCCTCTATCTTGCCTTTGCAGGCTTGATCCTTGTGTTTATTGTTGCCTTACTGGTGTCAGCTAAGCGCTTAATTACCAACATTAATTTAACCACCAACCAAGTTCGCTCATTAATTCAAGGTCGGCTCGATACAAAACTCAAGATCAACGGCAAAGATGAGATGAGTGAGTTAGCGCAAGCGATTAATGACTACGGCGATCATTTACTCGGCATCCTCAAACGTGTGAAGCAAGAAGCCGAAAACGTAAAGAATAATGCAAGCTCAATGGATGGCCTGAGCGAGGCAAGCCAACAGCGAGCGCAACAACTAATGGATGAAAATAATACTCTTGCTACAGCGATTAATGAGATGTCTGCAACGGCCTCATCGGTATCACAGGATGTAGCGTCAGTGGCGGAGATCACCACCGACTCTTCCGACCGAGTGAATCAAGGCTTTACCGTAATCGAGCAAAACTCAGAATCCATTTCCTTACTATTTGATAAATTGGCGGAATCGGTCACTGTTATAGAGAAACTTTCACAAGACTCGCAGTCGGTCAGTAAGGTATTGGATGTCATCATGAGTATTTCTGAGCAAACCAATTTGCTAGCACTGAATGCCGCGATTGAGGCGGCTCGCGCTGGTGATTCTGGACGTGGTTTTGCCGTGGTTGCCGATGAAGTACGAACTCTCGCCCAAAAAACCCAGCAATCAGCAGGCGAAATAGAAACCATGATCAATCAACTGCAACAAGCCTCACAACAAGGCGTTACGGTGATAGAAGAATGTCGCGGGTACTCTGAAACGGTGAATCAACGCTCTACCACCACCCGTAGCCAATACGAGCAAATTGTCAGCGCCTTTAATGATATTAAAGAGCGCGCCAACAACATTGCCGTGGCCACCAACGAGCAATCGAAGGTCACTGATAACGTAGAGATGCTTGCAGAACGGATCCGCGAAATCTCAAATCAAAATGTTAGTGATGCCGACGAATTTAGGCAGGTGAGTAGCGAAGCGACACGACAAGCACAACGTCTTTATGAACTGAGTCGCCAATAGCAAGACTCTGACCATTGCCTATGAGGTACCAGAGATAATGCTTGTGCGAACGAGAGTGACCGCGAGAATCAAACTCGCAGATACAAGCTAGTAGCCTTGAGTTGCGGTACCAATCAATACCGCGACACCAAGCTCGAGAGTCGTTACCTAAAAAAAGCCAGCGAAAACTGGCTCTTTTTTATCAAGAAGCATTCCCCCTAACGAAGGCTACTGAATGCTGCTAAGCCAAGCGTCCGACTTAAACCACTTGTCATAAATCCGCTGGTAAGAACCATCTTTTTTAATTTGAACAAGATAATTATTTAAGAAATTCAGAAAATGGTAGTCATGTTTACGAATTGCCCAACCCAAGGGTTCATAGGTGAAGGAACTATCTAAGTGATAAACCTTATCTTGGTGTTGCGAAGCGTATAGAGCGTTGTAAGGTAAGTCGTATACAAACGCATCCGCTTTGCCATTACTCACCTGCAACACGGCATCCGCCGAAGTTTCAAACAAATCAATATTGGCTTTTGGTAGGTACTTCTTCGCCGCAATCGCACCGGTAGTGCCGACTTGTGAAACCACTGTGTATTTCGGATCATTTAAATCACGATAACTTTTCACGCTATCTTTCAACTTTGGTGATAACAAGACTGTTTGACCAATTTCAATGTAGGTATTGGAAAACATCACCTTGAGATTACGTTCAGGAGTGATGGCAATGCCGCCAATAATGATGTCACACTTGCCCGTTTGCAGCGCTGGAATAATACCATCCCATGCGGTATTTACGGGGACAAAATTTACTTTCATAGCACGCGCCATGAGCTTGGCAATATCAATATCAAAACCGATATAACGGCCATCTTTACTCTTCATCTCGAAGGGAATATAGCCTGCTTCAAAGCAGACCTTTAACTCGCCGTTGGACAGAATAGTTTCAATGGTAGGCTCCGCAGCAGAGGCTGTGGTATGCATCAGTGACAAACTTGCAAAGGCAATGCCCGCAAATGTGTTTTTAACAAAGGGATTCATGTATATCCTTGAACTAAATGGTGTTGTTTGCATTGATAAATTATTTATTTTCTAATTCGGTTGCTGTCGCAGCCAGTGCTTGTTTTAGATCAGCCAGCAGATCGTCGGTATCTTCAATCCCGACAGAAATGCGGACTAATCCTTCAGAAATACCCAGCGCTTGACGCTCCTCTAAAGTATTTTCTACATGACTTGTGGTACGTGCCGGCCCATAAATTGTCTCTACAGCGCCCAAATTTCCAGCGCAGTGGGCATACTTCAACTTTGGTAATAGTAGCTTCACGGCATCCATTCCACCTTTCAGCACAAAACTCACTATTGCCCCAAAACCCCGCATCTGTTGCTTGGCGATTAGGTGGTTTGGATGTTGCTCAAGACCAGGATAATTGACCGATTCAACCAAGGCTTGTGTCAGCAAAAAATCTGCCATGGCTTTAGCACTCGCCTGTTGCTGGCGAAAACGTAAGGCTAGTGTTTTGATCCCACGAATAATCAAATACGCAGCAAAGGGATCGAGCGCAGCACCATTAATCTCACGATAATGTCGCACTTGCTCCATCAAGACCTTAGAACCACAGGCAATTCCGCCCATCACATCACCATGACCACTCAAATATTTGGTCGCACTATGTACCACCACATCAACCCCCAGAGAGAGCGGATTTTGGTTGATGGGCGTCGCGAAGGTATTATCGGCCACCACTAAGGCACCAACTTTTTTAGCTGCGGCAACTAAACGTTTAATATCCAATATTTTTAAACTTGGATTGGTGGGTGTTTCTAAATACAAGAGATCACAACCTTGAGCAATCTGAGCTTCAATTTGCTGATGATCCAAAGTGTCACACAGGCACACATCAACGCCCATACGCGGCAAAAATTCTTCAAAAATTTTATTAGTCCCGCCATAACTGTCTTTAGTCGATACAACCCGCTTTCCATGACTCAAAAACGTATACAGCACACTGCTGATCACCCCCATGCCACTGCTAAATGCCACCGCCGCTTCAGCCTGCTCTAAAACACTAAGCTTCGCTTCCAAAACCGCAACCGTTGGATTACTCATACGACTGTAGATAAAACCCGGTTGTTGACCTAGTGCCACCTCATACCATTGATCAATATCAGAATAGGCATGCGCCGCACTGGCCACGATGGGCGTTTGCGTCGCGCCATAGGGGTGACCCGATTGCTCACCAGCCCATACACTTAGGGTTGCAGAGCCCACACCGATTAAGCTCTTATCTACTTTAGCTTGTTCCATTTATTCGCCTTCAATTAAACAATGACAATAGCGCATCGTCGGGATTATGACGCCAATTCAGGCAAAAGCGAAGTTGCATATACGCCGACAGCCGAGGAAAAGCGCCCTTTATTATTCAGGCAAGCCTAAATGAGCCTAGAGAGAAAGTCATCCCCTTCATTTGACAAATATTTTACAAAAATCACAATCACTCTAATAACATCATTGAAAGCACGGTTTAAGCCATCAAAACACATGCTTCGAGAGATAAAAAAGCACCCTGAACACCAGCAAAAAGCCCCGCATCAGTTTTGCGGCAGAAACCAAGGCCAGTATAAAGTTATGGACTGACATGTATTTGTAAACTAAGTGGATTAAGGTGTTTAAAACCGTTCGTAACTGCAGCGGTCGTGAGCTTTTGTCTAAAAATACAAGCACACCTAACAAACAACAATAGAGTAAGGATCCAACTTGATGTCAAACGCATTAACTAAAGGACTAGTGGCTAGCGCAATTTTAGCTTCACTAGCAGGATGTAATAATAGTGATAATGACGCCGCTATCGCAAAGGCAAACAGCTGCGCTGAAGCAGGCGATGCTTGTACCCGATTTACCATTTTGCATACCAATGACCATCACGGCCGTTTTTGGAAAAACAGTAAAAATGAATACGGAATGGCAGCACGTAAAACCTTGGTGGATCAGATCCGTGCCGAAGTAGAAGCAAATGGCGGAGAGACACTGTTGCTATCTGGAGGAGACATTAACACTGGCGTCCCCGAATCAGATTTACAAGATGCTGTACCTGATTTCATCGGGATGAATCAAATTGGCTATGACGCGATGGCAGTCGGTAACCACGAGTTCGATAATCCTTTGGAGATCCTCGATTCACAACGCTCCATCGCCAACTTTCCAATGCTCGCCGCTAACATCTATAAAGCCGATGGGACTCGTTATTTTGACCCCTACAAGATTTTCGATGTAAACGGTCTTAAAGTCGCAGTGATTGGATTAACCACTGAAGACACAGTAAAAATTGGCAATCCTGAGTTTATTTCAGAACTCACATTTACCGATCCTAAAGTAGAAGCAGCCAAGGTCATTAAAGAAATTCAAGCGGCAAAAACCGCTGATGTCATTTTGGCATCAACTCATATGGGCCACTACGCAAGAAGCCTTCACGGCAGCAACGCCCCGGGAGATGTAACGCTTGCTAACTATCTAGAAACCGGTGCGTTACAAGCCATTATTGGTGGTCACTCACAAAATCCGGTGTGTATGGAAGGCAGTGCTTACGCCGACTTCAAGCCCGGAGACGACTGTGTGCCCGATAAACAAAACGGCACCTACATCATGCAAGCCTATGAATGGGGCAAGTACGTCGGTCGCGCCGACTTTGAATACTTTAATCATGAACTGCATTTATCTAGCTACAAATTAATCCCAGTGAACCTATTGAAAAAAGAAACTGATGCACAAGGTAACGAAACCGGAGCCGAAGTACTTGCGGGAGAAAAAATCGAGCCCGATGCGGCCTTAGAGCAACTTCTGTCTTACTACCAAGAGCAAGGACAAGAAAAACTTGGGGAAGTGATCGCCACAAGTGATGGCTTACTCGATGGCGAACGCAGCAACGTGCGTTATAAACAAACTAACTTAGGCCGCCTAGTTGCCGAAGCTCAACGTAGTAAAGTTGTCGCAGATATTGGCGTAATGAATTCTGGTGGTGTTCGAGCCTCCATTGCGGCAGGTGAAATAAGTTATCGCGACGTGCTTACCGTGCAACCCTTCGGTAATACCGTAACGCTCAGTACCATGACCGGTCAACAAATCACTGACTACTTAGGCCCAGTCGCTAGCATCCAAATCGGCTCTGGTGGTTATGCTCAAATCACAGGCGTTAAAATGAGTGTTGATTGCACGGCTCAAACCGTAAACATTAATGAGATTAACGGTAAAACATTCAGTGCAAGCGATAGCTACACCTTAACCGTGCCGAGTTTCAGCGCCGCTGGCGGTGATGGTTACCCAGTGATAGAACCACAGCAAACCGGTTATGTTGACGCCGATGTGTTATACGATTTCTTCAAAAAACAGGGCAGTATTGTCGCCTCAGACTACAATCCGGTGGGTGATATTGTTTATACCAATTCAGACAGTAGCGATGGTTGTTTAATTACCCCTTAGCTAAGTCTGATTTAAAAAGGTAGCTATTCAAGCTACCTTTTTATTTGAATTTAAATCCTTTGACCACTGCAGCCTAAATAACCTTCAAAACATACCCACCGGTAAACTTTTTAATTTCAATATATCTTGCATCATTTATACGTCTACATGGAATGCCAACCTCTAAATCACCTACATTCTGATTAAAGCCACATTCACTCTGTGGTTTTTTATGACATGTACAACATTCCCTGGACTAACCACATACAAAAACCAATATGAAAGAGAAAATATAATAAAAAATGATAATGAAAAAAATGAAAATAAAAATGAACTAAATACAACATTTACAAACGCATATATACTCGTTTCTTTTTTATAAAAATGATAAAAGGTTTCAAAATCAAAGAGCATGTATAACCTAAACATAAAAGTTAGAAATATAAAAGCCGCTCCTGCTAAATATAAAGGTATGATTGAGTACACAAAAGAAAAAACCATATACAACGAAAAAAATAAAAGATAAAAAATTAATCATGTATAAACTTTTCTTTTTGCGTAAAAAAGATCTATTTTCAGAAAAGCTAAATTTACTCATATCGATCTTCCTTTCCTCATATCAAACTACTAGCAATAATCGCATTATTATCAAAAATTTTGCTAACAGTTTTATATTTATAACCTAGCAATGTTGTCATAAGGCATAGAGCGCCAGACGCCGTATTAGTTCAGTTCAGATCCAAACCATTATTATTAAGATCACCTGCAATACGAACACTCACGCTCTCACCCTACCGCTAACCATTTATTGTGAAAACCTATCTCAAAAAAATAACGATCAGCGCACCAAGTACCGGAAGAAACATAGCGCTAGTGCGCAGGCAATCATCGCCCTTCTATCAGTTGATGGACGGTCGTCTACTCCTTCAAAACCATATCAATACACATCACCGCGGCTAAAATGAGTTTTCGAACATCATCGTTCTCTGGTACATCATTTGATATTTCAAGAATATAGTTATCCGCACTGGTAAATAGTTCTTTACCTAATCCGGCCCATTTCTTAGAGACGTGAGCAAACTCTTTCCCATCTTTTTTAAAGTAGAAATCCCACCCCGTCCATTTTCCTTCCAATTGACAGATCATTTGATCATGCTTATCAAGCACATCAAACTTCCCACCAATTGAAAAAAACTTCTGCGCAAAACCACCAATCGTTTGGTTATTTTGATCACTCACGGTAACTTTTGATAAAAACAGTGAAATCCCCCGCTGAAGGCGAACGATGCGCTGCCCATCAGGTGTGGTTATTTGAATGTCGAACGGTGTCATTCGTTTATAGTCAGTAAACCGCAGCATCTTGGTAAAAAAACCTAAAGAAGGTTCTCTGCACTGCATGATTACGTCCCCGGTAGAAGGGTCATAAATATCGAAGTTATTGGCAGCTTTGAATAAGCCGACATGCTCTTTTACTAAAAACAAATTACTATTGATGACATCGCTCATTCTCATTTTTTCTCCATTGGGGTAACAAGCAGTACACGCTTTATTAAAGATAAATTAGACTCTTTATCCTTCTCTTAAGCAACTGATAAATATTAATATTTAAAGGAGTAAAGATAAATCAGAACGGAATTATCATTCAACATGTCCCGCCATATGACCCCTTCACACATTTAAAGCTGATCATCACTCGTCTGATTCTATAAGCTCAACTTATCGCAATTCGAACCATCACCATTTGGTTATTTTCAGGCAAAACCAATCTTGCAAACTAATGGCGCCGAATAAATCTGCCGATAACCAAGCATAAAATGCGTTAACTAAAGGCTCAATGATAAGATTCACGACACAGTCAGCGCTGATTTAGGCCAACAAGAATGAGCAGATAATGAGTGACATTGGTATAAATACAAAGCTAATGCCGTAAATATTCAGCACTTAGTTTCGCAATTTTGTTCAATCTTTTCGCCGCAAATCTCCCTATACTGATATTCAAGATCAACGGAGAGTAATCGAGAAGGGCAAGCCAATGGCGCAAGAGAATCAATTCCAGTTCATCAATAGCAGCAGCTGGAAAAATATCACCGCGCTAAATGCCACCATGAGTGATTTTTCCTATTCTAAACATGCCCATGAAGAATATTCTTTGGGTGTGACTTTACAGGGCCGCCAAGATTTTTTCTGCCAAAATGCTTATCACAAGAGTCCTCAAGGTGGAGTGTTGCTGTTCAACCCTGAACAAGTTCATGACGGACATTCCGGAGGAGAGCAACATCTTAAGTATGTAATGCTTTATATTCATCCAAAGGAACTTCATCCCTTATTCCGAGCCCTCGGTTACCCACAACATTCGATCCCAAGGTTTGAGCAACCCTTGATCGAAAACCGGATGCTTCGCCACCAGATCCTCCAATTTTCATCCATCATCGACCAAGCCCACTATTCAAAAATCGAGTTTGAATCTTGCTTATTTCGAATTGCACAATCACTGGTATCAATGTCTGGGGTTTTAAGCATTGAGAAACCAAATAATAAACCAAGCGATAAATTGCTGCTTAGGGCAAAGGATTATATTTTGGCCAGCCTCGCGCAAGATTTATCAATTGACGATATAGCCATGGCTGCCAACATGTCTAAATTTCACTTTATTCGGCTATTTCGTCAGCAATTTGGGATTACACCTCACCAGTACGTATTGAGCTGCCGAGTCAATGTTGCGCGAAAAATTATCGAGTCAGGACAATCACTAAATGAAGCGGCTTTCATGGCTGGATTTGCCGATAGCAGTCATCTGATCCGCCATTTTAAACGTGTATATGGAATGACGCCAAAAACCTTCCAACGCCAACTTTCTGCATAAATTTATTCGAGGTTTCAATATGTTAAGCATTCTAATCTATGCTTTTAGTATTATGTACTCGCCTGGGCCTGTCAATCTACTAGGCATGCATAGCGGTATCAATAGAAACACTCGTGGTCACATCGGCTTCTTTGCTGGTGTGGCGTTCGCGATGTTACTACTTTTTATTAGCCTTGGCTTGCTTGGTGCGACCTTGGTAAACCCTGTCTTACTACCTTACCTCAGTTTATTGGGGTGCTGCTACATTTTATATGTCGCATGGAAGATCATGAAAACGAGTGTGGATATTAAGCCCTCGTCCAATGATAAAAAAACCTTGTCATTTTGGGATGGTTTTCTTATACAACTATTAAACCCCAAAGGATTAGTTGCAACGCTGCCTATCGCAACCATTCAGTTCCCGGCAGAAGATATTTATGGAATGAGTATGATTCTTTGGTCTGTGGGTTTATCGATGCTTGCTTTTGGCGCGCCGACTAGCTACTCGATCATCGGCATGCAACTTGGAAAAAAGCTAAATAATCCGGTTTACTTCAAAATATTTAATCGATCCATGTCAGGACTACTGGTATTAGTGGCGTTCAGCATCGCTCATGAATACGCATATCAAGAAATTATAAAATAGTAAACTCAGCAATAATTAACTTAGCTCGATATGGTACAAGTCACCTTTCTGTCCAATGCGAGTTTAGTTTCCAATAAAAAAGTTCTGAGCCTGTGACCCTTTTAAGCGTCAAATTCTCAGAACTTTTAGAGTTCACCGATAACTAAAACCAGCGTTGCTTATTTCACGAGAGCGGCTTTCGCTTCCGCTATCCAAGCATCAAATTGTTTTTGATGGGCTTTAATCCATCCATTTGCGTGGGCTTCAATATCCTTACTTTTGTTTTTCCCTTGACTCATCATCATGTTTTGAGCACTAACATCGTTAATGTTCAGTTTTATGATAGAAAATAGCTTCTCTGCGGCTGGGTTTTCTGCGGCAAACTTTTTATTCGCAACAATATTCATTGAGTTCATTTGGAAACCATAATTCTTACCGTTCGGTAAAGTGGTATCAACATCTGTTCGTTCGCCAGGGAGCGACGAGAACGGGACTTCCAACCAAACGACATCTTTACCTGGGACCAATACACCGCTCACCCAATAAGGGGTCCAGGTGTAATACAAGATCGAACCACCATTTTTATAACGAGAAATAGTATCGGCGATGATCGCTGAGTAATTACCTTGGTTATGCGTAACTGTATTTTCTAAACCGAAAGCAGAAAGTTGATGTTCAATCACACCTTCACATCCCCAACCAGGGTTACAGCCCGTTAGGTCAGCTTTACCATCACCATTAGCATCAAATAACTTAGCGATTTTTGGATCTTTTAATTGAGCAATATTGGTAATACCGTATTTAGTCGCGGTCTTTTTGTCGATTAAGTAACCTTGAGCGGCACCAGAAATATATTCTCCCGAGCGAAAGAACTTTTCATCAGCGCCCGCTTTTGCATATTTATCGGCATGCAATGGAAACCAGCCAACGGTTAAATACGTTGCATCACCTTCAGCAATTGAAGTATAAGCAACGTTATAGTCCACTTCTTTAGTTGGACTCACGGTGTAACCTAAAGCTTCCATCGCCTTATTTACAATCAGTGTCTGAAATGTCTCTTCTGCCACAGTTGACTGAACGGGTTGAACCGTAATACCTTCACCTGGAAGTTTTTCGGCTAAGACCGTAGTTGAAAGCGTCGCCGTAAGCATGGTCGTTGCAGTAAGCAAGCTTTTCCATGTTGTATTCATATTTCTCTCCTTGAGTTTCAAGTCTAATTAGGATTTAACTTTACGATAGATAGAGTGAATAAAAGCTGCTGGGCCACTGTGATACCAGCGTGATTTCTGATCACGTGATTCAACACCAATGGTTTGAGTCAGCCGATCGAGTAAAATAGCTAAAATAACGATACCGAGGCCGCCAACCGAGGCCATCCCCATATCTAAACGGCCGATACCGCGCAGTACCATTTGACCAAGGCCACCCACCGCGATCATCGACGCAATAACCACCATCGATAAAGACAGCATTAAGGTTTGATTGACTCCGGCCATAATCGTGGGCATTGCTAAAGGAAGTTGAATCCGATAAAGCATTTGCTTCGAACTTGCGCCAAAGGCATGTCCCGCTTCAATAAGCTCCTCTGGAACCTGCTGGATCCCTAAAATAGTGAGCCGAACAATTGGTGGTAAGGCAAAAATAATCGTCACCACCACACCGGGCACATTACCAATACCAAATAACATCACAATGGGGACTAAATAAACAAAAGCGGGGGTTGTTTGCATGGCATCTAGCATGGGTCGAATAATGCGTGCAGCCCGCTGACTTCGCGCCAGCCAAATCCCCATGGGGAGCCCAATTAATAAGCAGAAAAATACTGAGGTCAGCACCAATGCCAAGGTAACCATGGCTTCAGACCATGCGCCGATTAAACCAATAATGGTCAGTGACAGCAAAGATGCAATGCCCATTTTGCGCCCAGCTAACTGCCAAGAAATCAAAAATAGGATGAACAGCATTATCGGTGCTGGTGTAGACACTAGGGTCGTTTCAAAAGATTGTAGAATAATGTCAATTGGGACCCGAATGGCTTGAAATAACGGCCGACCATGGGCGACTAGCCAGTTTAAAGCGGTTTCGATCCAGTGATCGAAAGGAATGACAGCCTCCTTAAAAGGATGAAGCCAATCAAATGACTCCGGTGCAGCATTGGTCGTTAGCCAATCATTGGCTGCACTGGCGGTGTCTGCTGCACCACTGGACCAAGGATCAGCAGCAGATGTTGCTGGCGTGGCGGTTGCCCAAGGATCGGCAACCGGCGCTGAGGTTGCGGTCGCCCAAGGGTCTACTATCTCTGTCGCAGGCGTTGTTTCCGTTGTCATGTCTATTCTCTATCTAATACTTTTAACAGTCGTGATTTAGTAATCACGCCAAAATACTTACCATGTTGGTCGACAACTGGCACCGAATAAGGAACTTGAGCAACTGGGCCAATCAGCTCGCTAACGGATAGTTCTGGGTCAATAGTGATGGTGTCAGGAAGTAAAGCGCTGCTTAAAGATGCATTATCTTTCTTGGCAGCCTTTAGTGAATCTAAAGAGACAATACCCGAGAATTTGTTGGCCCGGTCAACGACGATGCCAAACTCTCGATCATTATCTACCAGCAATTGAATTGCGGTCGCCGGACCGTCATTATCATGCTTCTTAAATACTGCCGCAGGATTTTTAAGCGCGATATCTTTGGCTGTGAAAATAGTCGCCGTATTTACCCCACGGAAAAATGACCGCACATAATCGTTAGCTGGCTTTTGTAAGATCTCATCAGGAGTTCCCACTTGAACGACGATCCCATCTTGCATAATAGCAATTCGATCACCAATACGCATGGCTTCATCGAGGTCATGAGAGATAAATACAATCGTTCGTTTATCATCATTTTGTAAGCGGATTAACTCATCTTGCATTTCGGTGCGGATCAGCGGGTCGAGAGCGGAAAAAGCCTCGTCCATCAACAAAATATCTGGGTCGTTCGCCAGAGCCCTTGCAAGACCAACACGCTGCTTCATACCACCAGAAAGTTCATCTGGATATGAGTCACAGTAGGCATCTAAGCCAACCCTATCCAAGGCGGCTTTCGCACTGGCATTGCGTTGATTGAGTTCAATACCTGCCAGTTCCAAACCAAAGGCCGCGTTCTCAATCACTGACATATGTGGCATCAGCGCAAAATTTTGGAACACCATAGATACGTTTTGTCGACGAACTTCCCTTAATTCTGCTTCGGATATTTTAGCGATATCTCTTCCATTCAGTAATACGCTACCTCGAGTAGGCTCAATCAATCGATTTAGCAGACGCACAAGGGTGGACTTTCCTGAACCCGATAGGCCCATGATGACGAAAATTTCACCTTCTTGAATACTTAGTGAAACATCTTTCACACCAACGGTGAGTCCTGTTTTCTCGAATATTTGATCTTTATCGAGACCTTTGTCTATTAGAGGAAAAGCGAGTTCGGGTGTTTCACCGAACACTTTATACAAGCTTTTCACTTCTAGTATGCTTCGCATTAATTACATCCTTGATTTTGTATGAAACTAAATCATTCATATTTGTTATGTACTCTAAACATTTTTGTGACGAACTTCAAGTATTCAGTTTGATAACGGCGTAATTAAAACCGAATAAAATACAATGTTATCATAGCGTTATATACACATTCTTGTTTCTGTATAAAGTGTTCCCAAGCGGCACAATACTTCGTACTGAATGTATTTTCACCGATGATTACAAACAGATAAATAGATCTTATTCGCCATGACTGATTTTAGGTCGGTGTTTGTGCCACAGAAAAACCTATTAATTTTGCCAAAAGACGAGCGTAAACCAAGTCAATACCGTTCAATATGACTTCAAGCGAAAAGTTGAAACGTCTTGAGCCAGATGTTTTATCGCTCTCATACTGAGTGACTCGTATTGGCTTTTGCATGGCAGCTATAAAAACTATGTACGGTATCAGTCACAAAAACGTAGCGATAAATACAGATTTAAGTTAAACCAAAATTCACCAAGTTATTCGCTATTCATATGCCTCTTTAAATTAGATATTTATTCTTGATTTTGAATAACGACAGACGTTTAATAAGTAAACTATTATTTAATGCTGAAATCGTGATCAGCTGATGACTTTGTCGTCATAAGCAACCACAAAGTAATAACAACTGAAGCAAAAACGGAGAAAGGAATGATATTTTTTGGCTCAAAGGGTAAATCCATATCAGGGCACGTCATAGAAGGACTCCAGTGCCCAAGTTGTGAAAATGAACAGTTTATTACTTTCGGCTTACTTCGATACTTTCACCTATATTGGATCCCCACATTTGTTACCTCCAAAAAGGTTGGTATCGAATGTACTCATTGCAAAAAAACACTCATCGGCAAAGAATTACCAAGCGACTTAGCGAAGCAAATCAAGAGCACGGTTTATAATCTAAAAAACACTCTACCGATGTTTTCCGGGCTGATTATCATTGCCTGTTTGGCCTTAACGCTAAGTTATTCCTTACAGCAAAATGGCCTTCAAGAAGTGGCTTATATCGAGCAACCCGTGATTAACGATTTATATATTGTTAATTTCACAAAAATATTTACCGAAGCAGATCCAAAATACAAATATGGGCTGATCCGAATAAAACAAATTTCAGTAAACAAAGTGACGTTTCAAGTGAGTCAGGTTGCCTACAATAAGGCCTCTGGTGTGCGTAAAGACATCGAAGAGAATAAGGCTTTAGCTGATTCTTACTATGATGATGAACCTTTATCCTTCGACATCAAACAACTCAAATTAATGAAAGATTCCGGCGCAATTTATTCCATAGAACGTCTCTAAGCGATGAAGTAGGAAACGGTTAGAATCCAAGCCACCTATTTGGTGGCTTGATGTCAATAAGCTAATATTTTTATAGTAAACAATAACTTCCGCTACATAGGTATAATTAAATAAAAACAAGCGCACCACTCACTCAAGGCGGCTGTGAATCATTGTTGAATATCAACCACTGAGAATCGCGAATCGACAAATTTTCTCGAAATGCCGCATTGCTCAAATAGAAGCCACACCTTCGCAATAAAATTATCACATACTTGGGTCTACTCTTCGTGCATCGCAATAATTACACCAATGGCCAGTTCAATACTATCGGTAATACGGGCGCACCCCATACCGTTAGCCATTAAAAATATGTCAAAGTGTTCGCAGGCCAGAAACGGTTCACGTTCTGCCATGTCGTCCTCACTACACACGATCACCCGAACGCCAGGATGATGCTTGGTAAAACAACTCAACTTTTGCTCAAAAGTGGCTGGGTCCGCGAGGCGATGAACTAAATTACCGAGCATCGCCATATCCAGCGCTTCAAATTGGGTTTCGCCTTGATCTGAAGTACAACCACATTGATGTTCGGCTGTATGCTCTCCCCCTTCTTGCTGGCATTGGCACTCATGTTGATGTTTGGGTTTATGGTTGTGCGCTTCACCCTTACAGCCGCATTGTTTCATGTCTTTGTTTGTTACAGTGTGCATAAACAGTCCTCTGTAGGTATTGCTTGTTGCTTATCAAGCAAGCGTTGTAACCATCGTGGGGGGGCCTGCATCACCTCTTGCAAACGCTCTAAAATAATCTGGCTGGGCTGCGGGGTTAATTGCTTCAGCGGCAAAATGTCGGCACGACTAACTCGTGCCGCCGCAGGCCCACCAATCGATAGGGTCGCGAGCAATTGGCAATCACCAATTAGTTCGATCAAATAGCTGGTCCGTTCGTCCCCAGTTTTATTTTCCACCACTGGGCGCACATCGACTAATTGATAGCCCTGTGAGTTCACCTGATAAATCAGAAATCGCAAGCACGAGCCAAAATGACCGTCTATATCTTCCAAATTGTTCGAGCTCACGGCTAATTGCAGCACCGATCCAGAGAGTTCGCGACTCACGGGCACTTCTGGTGGTTGCATAGCACTGATCTGAGTCGAACTAAAAATGGCGTGTACTTGATTCACTTGACCGCGTTCAAGATGAGCGCTTGAAGACTGAAGTACTTCGCGTAAAGCCTTGGGACTTAAAGCACGAAGCTTTTTCTCGGTCAGCGGCTCACCACAGTGTTTCACCAAGATATCGACAAATTGTTTTAATTCGATATCAGGCATCGCTTTCGACGCCATGGCTAACCTTAAGGCTAACTGGTCACTCATTGAAACGCTCATAACTTTCTCCTGATGATAAAACTAAACATTAGGCTCGACGGGCACGAAAGGTTTTAGGCAAGGTAGGCTCTGGGTTAACGGGTTCTATGTAATATTTACTCCCATCACTGAGTTCGATTTCTCCGCCCCACTGGTCGCTTTGCTCAAACTGTAAATTTTGAATGGGCAGTTCCAGGTCTTTCTTGGCGATATAAGCCTGCAGCGCACCGGAAGCTTCACGGCTAATAATAAGATTTGGCATACTTAGATTCCTTAAGATGGCCGGAGCAGTGCACCGGCCATTGCTTCATACAGATAACGAGGTTTAACGAACCAGATCGAAACCGTAGTCTGTTTTACCCAGCTCTGAAGTGTCTTCATCGAGTTTTGCCAACACTTCGTTGACCAGCGTGGTCAGCATATACATGCCGCCTTCGTAGCCTAAAGTGGTGTTACGATGCAAATGGTGGCGATCGAAAATGGGGAAACCCAGTCGAATCAGGGGTACTTCAAACTCTTCACCCTTGGCTTTGGTATCGCGTTGGATGAATTTGGCGTATGAGTTACCAATCATAAAGTCAGGTTTATTAGTGAACACCAATGAACGGAAATGCCATAGATCTTTACCGACGTGAATTTCAGCATTGGCCGTAGTTGGCGATTGCGCAATCAAGGCTTCCATCTTCTTACGCCAGCGTTTTGCGGCGTTATTACATAAGATGTGTTTAATTTCACAGCCCAATTCCATCAGAAATTTAGTTAAACCCATTAAGTAATCTGGGTCGCCATAGATAGAGAAGCTGACTCCATGTAGCCAAGTATGCGAGTCTGTCATCATGTCTACTAAACGGCCACGCTGGGTCGCCAGTGATTCAGGGATCGCTTTGCCAGTGAGTTCAGAAATCTTCATTAAGAATTCATCGGTCCAATCTAAGCCCATTGGAATATTGAGTGTAGGCACTTCATGCTTCCAAACGCCTTCCACAAACTTCTTGGTTTTTACCAACTGATCGGGTTGCAGCAAAATGGTGGTAATCGCGTTTGGTGCATCTTCTAGCTCAGCCAGCGGTGTGCCGCCTGCGTACATACGATATTCGCCATCAGCTGGCGTATCGAGTACTTCCGAAGGATCACTCAATAGACTGTAATTAACATCCATCTGCTGCAGCATGCTATGGATGACTCGGTAGTTTCCTAAGTAGGTTTCAAAGCCGGGAATAAGGTTGATTTTGCCATTACTAGCGACCACCTTATCGTCCATGTTTTTGCCCGTGAAATACTTGGCAAAGCCCTCAAACATGCCATCCCAACCGGTGACATGACTGCCCACAAAACTCGGTGTATGGGCAAATGGGGTTGGCAAGTCTTCTGGGATGTAACCCTCTTTCTTGGCATTACCAATGAAGGCATTCAAGTCATCACCAATAACTTCCGCCATACAGGTAGTAGAAACAGCAATCACCTCTGGCTTGTACAATGCCAAGGAGTTTTGAAGACCGTCGTACATATTTTTTTGGCCGCCAAATACCGCTGCATCTTCGGTCATTGAATCTGACACACAAGCCACTGGCTCTTTAAAGTGACGGTTAAAGTAAGTGCGGAAATAAGCCACACATCCTTGCGAACCATGTACATAAGGGAGGGTTTTTTCGAAACCCAAGGCACATAATACCGAACCAAGTGGTTGGCAGGCCTTTGCGGGATCGATGGTTAAGGTTTTGCGTGAAAAGTTAAGCTCTTGGTACGCTTCGGTGGTGGTCCACTCAAAGACTTCTTTGATCTTCTCGTCACTCACGCCTTCTTCATGATCGGCACGTTTGCGCGCCATCATGTCTTGATATTCTGGCTGCTGAAACAGCGGGTAGCCAGCTTTGATATCGTCTACTGATTGACTCATTTTATATCTCCTTCCGCGCCACTCATCTGTGAACTAACGGATTGAGTTAAACACTCAAGTGCGGTTGCACTCATCCTGACCTTGCTAAGCAAACTAGACTGCACTTAAGCAGCTGCTTGATTTTCTGTCTTATCCGCCTTCCATGGTGGCGTTAACTTATTCCAACAAGGGTTGTTCAGCGTCATGTCCATGTCGCGGGCGAAAATAGCAAACCCATCGAAGCCATGATAAGGACCGGAATAATCCCAGCTGTGCATTTGACGGAATGGGATCCCCATTTTTTGAAAGATGTATTTTTCTTTCACACCGGCACCAATCAGATCGGGTTTCAGTTTGTCGGCAAATGCTTCTAACTCGTAACCTGTTACGTCATCGTAAATCAAGGTGGCATCTTTCACTTCAGGGACGGTTTTGCTGTAATCATCGTTATGACCAAATTCATAACCCGCACCAACAATTTCCATACCTAAATCTTCATAGGCACCAATCACGTGACGCGGACGTAAACCACCCACATACAACATAACTTTTTTGCCTTCTAAGCGAGGACGGTACTTGTCGACAACGGCTTGCCATTGCGCTTTGTAACCAGCAATTACCTCTTCAGCCTTGGCCTGAATTTTCTCATCGAACTTGGCCGCAATAGCGCGTAAGGATTCTTCACACTTAGTGGGACCAAATAAGTTGTATTCCATCCATGGCACACCGTATTTTTCTTCCATGTGGCGACAGATGTAGTTCATCGAACGATAACAGTGAACTAGGTTAAGCTTCACCGAAGGGGTATTTTCAAGCTCTGGTAAGGTACCGTCACCCGACCACTGCGCCACGACCCGTAAACCAATTTCTTCCAATAAGATCCGTGAAGACCAGGCATCACCACCAATGTTGTAATCACCAATGATGGCCACATCGTAATCGGTGGTCGCTACTTCTTTACCTTCCGACTTATCCAAGACGTAATCTCGTAAAGTATCGTTAGCGATGTGGTGACCCAGCGACTGACTCACCCCACGGAAACCTTCACAACGCACTGGCACGATGGTTTTACCGATTTCTGCACCTTTGGTTTTAGCAACCGCTTCAATATCATCACCGATCAGCCCTACAGGACATTCTGATTGAATAGAAATCCCGCTCGCTAATGGGAACAACATTTCCACTTCGTCGATCATGGTGGCAAGTTTTTTATCACCCCCAAACACAATGTCGCGCTCTTGGAAATCAGAGGTAAAGTTCATGGTGCCGAAGCTGTTTACCCCGGTATAACCGGTATAATAGTTACGACGGCCAGCGCGTGAGTATTGGCCACAACCCACAGGACCATGAGAGATATGCACCATATCTTTAATTGGTCCCCACACAACCCCTTTCGAACCCGCGTAAGCACAGCCCCGCGCGGTCATCACCCCTGGCAACGACTTACGGTTAGCGGTAATACAACTACCCGTTCCACTGTCGTTGGCATCGAGGTGCTTTTTACGATCCGCTTTGGCTTTTTCTGGATAAACTTCTAGCACTTCATCAATCAGCGCTTGAGTTTCTGCTTTATTGTTAGACATTGCTGCCTCCTATAGCATCAATAAGATCACTTGGTTGGTGAATGATTAGGCGGTCACTTCTTCAGCAACTTGACCAATGATCGACTCGTCTTCTGCGTCCATGATGCCGAATTCCATAAGCAACTCTTCTAACTCATCCATAGTCACAGGAGTCGGAACGACAAATAACTTGTTGTTGATGATTTTATTGGCGAGGGCGCGATATTCATCGGCTTGATTACATTTAGGGTTGTACTCAATCACGGTCATACGACGAATTTCAGCTTGTTGTACAACGTTGTCACGCGGTACAAAGTGGATCATTTGAGTACCAATTTTGGCCGCAAGCGCTTCAATCAGTTCATCTTCACGGTCACATTTACGTGAGTTACAAATCAGACCCGCTAAACGAACACTACCGGTGGCAGCATATTTACAAATCCCTTTAGAGATGTTGTTTGCGGCATACATCGCCATCATCTCACCCGATACCACGATGTAGATTTCTTGCGCTTTGTTTTCGCGAATAGGCATAGCGAAACCACCACAAACCACGTCACCCAATACGTCGTAGAATACGAAATCGAGATCTTCTTCATAGGCGCCTTCTTCTTCTAAGAAGTTAATCGCAGTAATCACACCACGACCCGCACAACCTACACCTGGCTCAGGACCGCCAGACTCAACACAACGAACACCGCCGTAACCGACTTTAAGTACATCTTCTAATTCGATATCTTCTACAGAACCCGCATCAGCAGCCATTTCCATAATGGTGTTTTGCGCTTTTGCATGTAAAATAAGGCGGGTTGAATCCGCTTTAGGATCACAGCCGATAATCATTACTTTCTTGCCAGCTTCTGCTAAAGCACCTACTAAGTTTTGGGTAGTAGTTGATTTACCAATACCACCTTTTCCGTAAATTGCACATTGACGAATAGCCATAATATTTTCTTCCTTTAGCTTGATAAACGGTTCCCGCAGTAACTATTGCGAATACCGAGCCAACTGGAATAAAAACCATAAGTCGTTGAATAAAAACAAGAATAAATCATCACTAAGAAGTTTTTGTCGCAAGTGCGTGCCACAAAGCCCTCATCAATGTCGCTTACACAACAATCATTGTAAGAATGATTGTGCTTGCGGAGCGACCCCCAACAAATGAATAAATGACTTAGATACAATTAAATCACTCAATATTGAGAAAATGTTCAGGACAAGTAATATAAAATGCAGCTCGATCATGCCACTGGGCTAAATGTCATTATCGAACCTAACCAGCAGCTTCAGCTGCTTAAGTGAACACCACAACAGATTGTGCAATGCTTGCAGCAGTAAACTTAGAGCTGTGGCTCTCGGTTTATCGTGGTTATGGCTTAACTCAATGATATGCGCAAACACATCCCACTCACGATAGGCGACAGCATTAACCGCAATATAAACCGCTAGCGCCTAATATAAGGGGCGGTATCCTCAACCAATAACGGATAGTCGCTCATACTCGATTTTACCCACGTTCTGACAAATCACGACTAAATCCTATAAATGGCTTGCTGCATCATTGCTCACAATAGCGCAAACATGTGTTTGGGGAGTTGGGATGACAGTCTAGTTATTTGTTACCATGATCAACCTTTTCACATCACTAGCCAGTAAGCAATTCCATCTTTACCAATGAAGATAATACGGCTAAGTTTGATATTAGATTGATTGTATGTGTATCAATTTTTTAAAAGTAATGTGTCTGTAGAGCACTTACTTAAATAAGCGTTAGAGGGGAATACACACTCTTAATTTGGCCTATAACATGGTGGCTGGTCAAGCATTGCTTGTCCTAGAATATGCGTCTCTCCCAACTTTTTGTTTAAGCATATTGAGTTATAGTTTTCATCGCGTTGCAATGTTGAATCGCCCCTCGATTCCTCAAAAACGTCTTCACACTCTGGGACTTGCAACCAAGAGTGTTCTTTGTGGTGCTGCGCTCACCAAGCTAGATCGTTTTCTCAATACAAGCTCTACGCTGGAAAAATAAGAAGACGTTTTAAAACAGGAATCGCTGTCTAGCTATCTTGTTAGGGAGTCACTGACTCCCGTATTGTTACTTGTAAATAATCAACTATAAGTGAGTCATAAACGTGCCTTTCGGACGAACAGGTAGGTATTTTTTATAGAAATTTTGGTAATACTCAACTGGGTCTAAATCTTTAAAAACTTCCGGATACATTATCTTGGCGTAATATTGGATCATAGCACCATCCAAAATCGTCCGAACCGCACCGTGATATGCACCATAGATTCGATTGTTTTTCACAGCTGCTAACGTTGTCCAGTCATCGCGATTTTTATAGCCGAGAAGACGTTGCTTCGCTAACTCTTCATCAACTCCTTGTCCCATAACCATCGCTGTTTTATTTGCTCGACCAGATTCATAACCAGTGATAACGACAATGTCTGGGTTAGCGGCAATAATTTGTTCAGGATTGAGTTTTCCCCACCATTCGACATAAGGAGCTGCGATATTATCTGCGCCAGCCATTGTGGAAATAGCACCCCACATGTTTTTACCAAACGTATAACCAATTTCTTCCACGCCGGCACCTCCGTATTCAGTATAAACCTTTGGTTTAGGTAGGTTGGCTTCTTTTAACCTAGCGTTGATCATCTCTACACTTTGCTGGTACTCACTCGAAATTTTGGCTGCGCGCTCTTCCTGGCCAGTAATAACACCTATTAGCTCAGTACTCTTAACATGACGTTCTACGGTTTGGGCATTGTAATCAACAACGATAATCGGGATCCCTACAGACTCGAAGCGTGATACTTCACTCCCCAGCGCTTTATATTGCCACTCGGCTAGCATCAATAGATCAGGGTTTAGTGCTATAACTTTTTCAACAGAGAAAGAGTTGGTATCCACTCGACCCATGTCAGGAATATTTTTTAAAGAAGGACGGTGTTTTAAATATAACTCCCAGTTTTCAGTGCGAGTTTCCCACATGTATTTTGCCATCCCAACAACATGATCAAATGCCGCTTCAGTACCTATTGCCATATAGTCTTCTGGATAAAAGCCAACAACTACACGTTGCGCTGGGGCATCAAAAGTGACTTCACGATCAATAACATCCGTGACAGTGGTGAGTTTTGCAAACGAAACCTGACTAAAAATAACTGCGATTAAGCCAAGTAATATTTTGTACATTTTATATGAGTCCTTATCTATTTTGCTAACCGATTAATACTGAACTGCCTTGAAGACTGCGTCACACTATCCATTTGCTAACGATAATGCAAATAAACATCATTTGCATTTAATTCGGCGTAGACAATACATTGGCAAGAAATTCACACTAAGCAACTGAATATTAATACAAAAATTAGGAGTTCGGTAATCCTCCCATTATTAACCGCATTTATTCGTAGAATTCATGCTGCCGTTTTTAGTGGTGGGAACCCTCCATTTGCAAGGTGTGGTCGTTGATGATTGTAGAACCATAACCATTGGGTCGCCCGATCTTGAACCTCTTCAAGTGTGTCAAACAAATACTTACTCACTAAGCCAAACCTCATAGTACGGTTGAACCTTTCTATATAGGCGTTTTGTTGTGGGTTCCCTGGCTGAATATAATCGATTCGAATGTCGTGGTTGTTGGCCCATTTAATAAACGCATGGCTAATGAACTCAGGACCATTGTCGCAGCGGATCGCAACAGGTTTGGTTCGTTGTTCGATGAGCTGCTCTAAGATCCGAGTGACTCGTACTGTGGGCATTGAAAAATCAGGTTCTGACGCCAGACCTTCACGTTTGTAATCATCTATCACATTGAATAAACGGTACTTCCGGCCATCAGATAGCTGATCATGCATAAAGTCCACGGACCAAACTTGGTTTGTTTTAATCGGCTCTTTAAGAGGCTCTGGCGTATGGCGATTCAGGCGTCGTTTTGGCCTAATACGTAAGTTTAGAGCCAATTCGCAGTAGATCCGATAAACCCGCTTATGGTTCCATGTATACCCTTTAACGTTCCGCAAATGGTGAAAACACAGGCCAAAGCCCCAGTCAGAGCAGTCTTCACTGTTGCACAGCGTTACTAACTCCTGAGCTATCAACTCATTCTCAGGTTGAAGCTTCGATTTATAGCGATAGCAGGTCTCGCTGATCCCAAACCAATAGCATGCACTTTTAATGCTGATGTGATAGTTCGCCACCGAACGCTGAGCCATCAATCGACGCTCACAGGGCTTCACCACTTTTTTGCCATCGCTTCTGAGATCACCTCTGCTTTAAGGCGTTCTTCCGCATACATCTTTTTAAGCCGTCGATTTTCATCTTCGAGTTCTTTCATCCGCGCCATAAGGGATGCGTCCATACCACCGTATTTCGAACGCCACTTGTAAAAGGTTGCGTTGCTCATTCCATGCTCACGACAGAGCTCAGGAACAGGTGAACCAGCCTCAGCCTGCTTGAGAATAGATAAGATCTGACTGTCCGTGTAACGTGACTTTTTCATGTTGAATCTCCTGTATTTACTATACGAGAAAATTCTACTTTTGCATGGGATTAATTTTCGGGGGAATTACCGTTCCATTTCTGGATATTCTATACTTGATACAACAAGGGGGCTGAAAACGATCTTTAACTTTAGTTGACTTTCCATTTCTGGTGAAGATTCAGTTCAAATCGTGGTTACTCGCTTACGTATACCGATGGCGATATTAACTGCAGTTATAAGTGGCATGTTAGGAGCTAAGAACTAAAAGTTGGGAGTTGGGAGTTGGGAGTTGGGAGTTGGAATAGCAGAAATGCGGACATGACTTCACAACAATATGGCGAGCCCTTATATATTCTAGCTAGGCATGGCAAGAAATAACAAGATTGTCATTCTAAAGCAGCTCGTTGGGATGACTGTCTGGTTAATTGCATCAAACTGAGTCACCTACTGTGAATTTAGCCGTTAATCGGCATGACAATAACCTGAGGACTAAATGATTTCAGTGGTGTTCACTTCACTAACGTTGTTACTGTCCCTGTAGTTTTTAACATGGATGTCTATGCTCTTCTTTTTGCTCAAATTGAGCACGGCGTAAAGGATAGAGAGTAAAAGCGCAGGCAGTTTAATTGTGGCTTAGTAAGATGTTATTCAACCTATAACCACTTTATGCTTAAAAAACACTCATGCGCTCGCCCTGTTATGGTGCATTAATGAGGGAGGCCCCAAGCACCTTCAATAACGACAAACATATCAAAAGGATACTTTAAAAAATCAATTTTATTTAACTTAGACTGTAATCCTGGTGATAATTGTGAGTACTCTATATTTGGTTGAATAGAAGTTTTAGAAAAAACAAGCTTCCTAATTAAATGTACCTGCTCCTTAATAACAGAAGATTTTTCTAAAGCATTTTGTTCCTCAAGAATAAGTAATGAATTAGCTAAATTAAATATTTCAGGCTGAGTACATTGTAGAAGCGCGTCATCAAGTAACTTCGTTAAACCTTTTGAGGCCTCTTTAGGTAATTTTTTTAGGCGGGCTCTGTCAGTTGATGACAACGTAAAAGATCTCATTTTATTACGACAGCGCTCACTTTTCTCACTATATTTAGTTAAGTTAACCTGGACCAAAAAAGAAGCATATTTAGCTTCCTCTGAAATTTCAGCTATAGAATAGAATGGAAGTGTCAGTAACAATGTGAAAATAATTTTATTTAGCATTATATTTACAACCTAAATATATAGCCTTCCAAAATTTATATTCTTTAGGCTTAGAGATATGAGCTTGACCTTGATTAAATGCAATAAATTCAATTCTTTCTTGTGCTATTTTATCAAAAGCATCAAAGGATTGGTAAAAATACTCCCAATTAGCCATATAAATATTATAGCTTGTTTGATTCGCCTCAGAAATAACAACTTTACCTGCACCATTTAGTACTTCCTTGGCTGTGCCATTAGGAATAGCATTCATAACAGTGGAAACACCTGAACTAGACGCTCCCCTTTTTACACTACCTCCAAAAATAGAATAAATATGGCCCATGAATAGAGCGTATCTACCAATCTTTTTCAAGTTGTATATTTGTTTTATTTCCTCAATAGCTTTTAGGCTATTTTCATCTAATTTTAAATCAATAATGATTGGACACTCTTTCAATTTTAATCCTTTAATAATTGTAAAGTTTAATGTGAATAAATATACGTGATGCAACCCTTTACACCCCAGACATAATGATCCCCTGGTGAAAGTGTCGACCTCCTGCGTTTATCGTGGATTCGTCAAACTAGAGCCACACTGTTAGATGGAAGTCATAACAGAACAGGAGATCGACACGTCTAAATCTAGCACGTTTTTCATTGGACTAGACGTTCACAAAGAAACCACAGATGTCGCTTATTGTATTGATAATTCGAGAGATGAGCCCGTGTTCCATGGCACCATCCCCACCAATATTTACTCTATCAAAAAATTTATCGATAATTCTATCAAAAACATAAATACTTGGCTAGTCATCTTTGTGTAGTTTATGAAGCTGGGCCTTGTGGGTTTTGGCTTTATCGTCATTTAGTTAAGCACGGTATCGCGTCAAACAACGCGTCAGACAAGATACCCCAACTAACGAAACGCTTATTATAGTCTAAACTATCAACAGTGGTTTATTTGGGGGAGTTATCATTATGCCTCAGCCTAGAAAATCGCAAGTAAGCTTGGATGATACGCCTTATTACCACTGTGTTTCCCGCTGTGTACGTCGGGCTTATTTGTGTGGTGAGGATAAGCAAACAGGCAAGAGTTATGACCATCGCCGCCAATGGGTAGAAGACTATTTGCTAAAGCTAGCGGAGGTGTTCGCCATTGATGTGTGCGCCTATGCGGTCATGAGCAATCATACGCATATCGTAAATTATATTAGACACCCATGATTGTGGCGAAGTATTCGCCCCCCATCAACGCTTAAGTAAAGTCTTCGCGTCGAGTGCTTGTTATGGGCCTTGTTGATCAAATCCAAACTCAAGGTGCAGTTATTCTAGGCTCTTACTTTATTTAGCCAGTTACCTGACAAACAGGCATACCTAGCCTAGTCATTTTGTTTAATGCACTGACACTTACCATCATTTCACCCGCTTGGGCGTTGTAATGACGTAAGCTCAACTTATCACTCGTCAGCTGTTTGTAACGGTACATGGCCGTCTCTGACAGTGAACACTCGTGATAACCCGATTGGGTTTTCCATTCTTCTAGTTGGTCATTTTGCAGGGCTTCAACGGCTTGGTTGCGAGGATGGCCTTCCTCCCAGTAAGCGGCGTTTTGCCTCGGTGGGATCACCGGGGCTATTCTTTTCGTTCCAATACCCCATAGCAGCGTTTAGTGTCATAATCCCCATCCGCCGAGACTTTTCGAATTTTGCGACGAAGTGGGTTTAGCTGTGTGGGTAAGGCTTCGCACTCATGCACTGAATCGAGTGATGCCACCATGCTCACTATTTCATGCGTATCAGTATCAACGGCAAGGTGGAGTTTACGCCATACTCGGCGCTTTTCTTTGCCGTGCTTACGCACCTTCCATTCTCCTTCACCAAACACCTTTAAACCCATTGAATCAATCACGATGTGCCTAAAGGTTATATAGGTTAAGTGCCGCGAAAAGGTGTTATTATTGATTTTGTTTTTAGAATGGGTGTCTAGTTTATTTCTTCAAATGTTGAACGCCCCATGCATGTAGCGCTTCTATTATGGGAGTCAGGGATTTTCCGTAGGTCGTTATTGAGTATTCAACTTTTGGGGGAACTTCTGCGTATATCTTTCTCGAAATCAGATTGTCGGCTTCTAGTTCTCTTAGCTGTTTTGTTAGCATTCGTTGTGTAATTTCTGGCATTAAACGGCGTAATTCATTAAAACGGATCGTTTCTGAAAGTAGATGGTAAAGTACTATCCCTTTCCATTTTCCGCCAATAACTTCTAACGTGGCTTCAACTGGACAACCATTATTGCAGTCATAGTCGCTGTGACTCATGATAACTCTCCCTTAGTATACAAAATGATACTACATACCAAAAATGTGCGTACTTACTTTGAATTTCTACTTAGTTTACTCTTCTGGTGTCTGAGCAACAATATTGGTAGCAATGAGATGCTACGTATATGTTTAATAAATTAAGGGATAAGTTATGAAGGTTTTAATTGCACTTGCGCATCCGGATGTAAATGAACAATCAATCGCTAATAAAATTATTATAGAGAGGCTGGTTGATAGAGATAATATTGAAGTAAGAGATCTTTATAGAATGTATCCTGACTTTAACATTAACGTCGATGCGGAGCAAAAAGCACTGTTAGGAGCTGACATAGTTATTTTTCAATACCCATTTCATTGGTATAGCATGCCTGGAATGCTGAAAGAGTGGTTAGATAGAGTATTTTTGCATGGTTTTGCTCACGGAGATACTGGTGATAAATTAAAAGGAAAATCGTTTATGATCTCGACGACAATTGGTGGTCCTGATCAGAGTTACTCAGAGGGGGGGCTCAATAGCTTTACTGTTGAAGAGTTTCTAAAGCCATTACAACAGATAGCTAAGCGTTGCGGAATGATATATCACCCACCAATTGTTTCCCACAACATGGTTTACATTCCAGATAGTTACGGTGATAAATTGGAAGTTGAACAACGTGCCGTTGCTCATGCGAACAAACTGGTGGAGTTTATAAATAGTTTAGATTTTCGTCAGTGTAACTAATCATATTTAGTTTTTGTAGTATTATATGTATGCAAAAACCGAATCGGGTAGCCGTAGGTATCTAGCCTCCAGCCCCCACTACACCCGGCATGCGGCTCCGCACAGGGCGTTTCCTGAAAATGTTTAAAATACAACGGTCGATTCGCGCCTTTGCATTCCAATGACGGCTTTTGATTTTGTGCCACTGTTTCTAAGTCCGATCGGATATAGAACGAGTGAGCAGCACAGGCTCCTCATTGATTTTCAGGTTCAGGTCTTCACTATGTCCCAACCACTACACAATAAAACGGTATTGGGACTCTTTATCTAAAAATACCGTCTGCTTAAATCGCCATGGAGTCAGTTAATCATTCACTATGCCACTACAGCTCCCCCACTCTTTATTTATAAGAAGTAGAACATGGACTTTCACATCATTCGTTCATGCCCCTGCCGGGCGTACACAAATTACTCAAGTCGACAGCGAACGCTCGGCATTTTAGGTTTAGTCTATGGTTAAGGTGGCTTTGCTTGAGTTCTATAGCGGTTAGCTGCAACTTAGTAAGGCCTTAGCCAAGGATAAATAATGAAGAAAATTGACTATAAGAAAGAGTTGAAACACCTATACAAACCTTCCCCGAAGAGCGTTGAGATTGTTGATGTCCCAGAAATGAATTTCCTGATGATTGATGGCCAGGGTGATCCGAATACAGCGAAAGACTACAGTGACGCAATCGAGGCTCTCTACGCCTTGTCGTATGCTCTCAAATTCATGGTCAAGAAAGGCGAATTAGAAATTGACTACGGCGTCATGCCATTGGAAGGGCTTTGGTGGGTTGATGACATGTCTCTATTTGACATCAACGACAAGAGCAAATGGAAATGGACGTCTATGATTATGCAACCGAAACATGTGACACAAGATCTGTTCTTAGAAGCCTACAAGCAGGTAAAGGAAAAAAAGAATTTAGAGGCATTGCCAAAGGTTCGTTTTGAGTTATTTTGTGAAGGTATATCAGCACAGACTATGCACATTGGACTTTTTTCAGAAGAGGGACCAACGGTTGAGCGTGTCCATGAATTTATCCATGCCAACGAATACACGCAAGCCGGTAAGCACCATGAGATTTACTTGAGTGATATTCGTAAAGCTGCCCCTGAAAATTGGAAAACAGTAATACGGCAACCCATAGAAAATGGCTAATCGGGTAGCCGCAGGTATCTAGCCTCCACAACACCCTGCATGCGGCACCGCACAGGGCGTTTCCTGAAAATGTTTAAAATACAACGGCCGATTCGCACCTTTGCATTCCAATGACGGCTTCTGATTTTGCGCCACTGTTTCTAAGTCCGATCGGATATAGAACGAATGAGCTGCACAGGCTCCTCATTGATTTTCAGGTTTGGGCCTTCACCGTGTCCCAACCATTACAAAATAAAGCGGCATTGGGAGTCTTTATCTAAAAAACGTCCGCTTGCTTCAGACATTCCCTCACGGTAATGCCCTTGCCATTCGCGAGTCCTTAGCGTTTATTCATCATCGTGTGATTAAACGCTGATCTTCCTACAGAAGATCTGCGCGTACATAAGGCCAAGCAGCATTGGAGCTATGGAGCTATGGAGCTAGTTTATTTTCAAGTCCCAACTAGAATTACTCCTCCTGATGATCTGTTGTTACTGAAATATCGGCCCATAGTTCTAGTTCTTTCATACGATTATTTAGGATGTCCCGTGACATAGAAAGAGCATCGCTACCTGCGACTAGTCGAAGTGGTGCCGGGCTTATACCCGCAGTTTTCACAATGAGTTGAGCAAGCCTTTTAGGGTCACCGAGTTGCGCATGGCTATATTCATCGTATTGTGATTTTTGAGTATTTGCGACATCCGTATAGTCTTGTAATTCAATTTGGCCATAACGTACAGAAGAGTCATCCAAAAAGTCTGTTCGAAAAAAGCCTGGTTCAACAATAGTGACATCGATGCCAAAGCGGGCCACTTCCAACGCGAGGCTTTCTGAGAATCCTTCTACAGCAAATTTTGCAGCACAATAGATGGCAGCGCCGTCAAAGCCCAGAGCACCACCAATAGATGACAAATTCAGAATGTGCCCGCGTTGCTGCCTGCGCATAGCTGGCAATACTGCACGGGTCACGTGCATCAGGCCAAAAACATTAGTAGAGAATTGTTGCTCTATAGCGCGCTGCTCAACGGTTTCAAAGTGACCGAGCTGACCGAAACCAGCATTGTTAACAAAAACATCAATACTACCAAATCGCTCAATTGACCAGCTGACCGCCTCTTTCGCCTGAATATAATTATTCACGTCTAGCTCAATACATTCTAGCTGTGGTTGGATTTCTGAGCCCAATTGCTCCCGAAGCCTTCTTACGTTACGTGCTGTTGCGACGACATTGTCACCAGAGACCAGTGCCGCTTGTGCAATTTCGAAGCCGATACCGCGAGATGCGCCCGTAATGAACCATGTTTTCTTCATAAGTAACCTTTGTGCTAATTTTCAAATTTGAGCCTCAAGGCTCACTGGTAGTTATCGTGGATGAAAAGCACAAGTAGTCGGTATGACTCTTTCCCATAATTCTTGTATTATCCTCCATATTCTAATTAGTATTCTGAATTTAGTAATACAGGAATGGAGTACTGATATATGCGTACGATATGCGATCTGGCAAAGCTATTACTCGATTTATCGAACGATGATGGTATTTTTCAGACACCAATTCCACGGGTTTCGATTATGAAATCCTCCATACCCACCACGCCTGAGCTGGTTCTTTACGAACCAGCAATATGTGTGGTTGCACAAGGGAGGAAAGAGGCTAGACTCAACAATCAGATTTACCATTACGACTCCGCGCACTACCTGTTAGGCTCTGTACAGCTACCCGTTTTTGGCGCAGTCACAGAAGCTACAAAAAGTAGTCCGTATCTTTGCCTGCGACTGGATCTGGATTCTGCACTCATCGCAGAATTGACCGAGCTATGTACCAAAACAAGCGATAGTGAAGGCACGACTTCCGGATTAAATCTGGGATCAATGGATGATCAATTGGTCGATACTGTAGTAAGGCTGACCGAGACGCTGCAATGCCCACAAAATATCGCGGTGTTGTCACCATTAATTGAAAGAGAGCTGATTTGGAGGCTACTTCAGAACCCGCAATCTCATACAGTCCTTGTTCAGATGGCGACAGCAAACAGCCGACTGAGTCGTATAAAAAAAGCGATAACATGGTTAGAAACCCATTTCACCGAATCGATATCCATCAATAAACTGGCCAGCATCGCAAATATGGGACAGTCAGGTTTTTATAAACATTTTAAAGACGTCACTGGGACAAGTCCGATTCGGTTCAGAAGTCATTTGCGATTGATGGCAGCAAGACGGCTTATGTTGGTGGAGGGATATGCCGCCGCAGAAGCGGGGTTTGAAGTCGGCTACAAAGAACCCTCACAATTCAGTCGTGAGTATTCGAAACAATTTGGGTTACCGCCCAAACATGACTCTATGCGCCTCAAAGGTAATTTTCAGTCGGTGCTTTGATAACAAGTTTGACCTTTGTTGTAATTCTAATAAGTAAAATATCTCCGAACATGCTCTGGTAGGTTTGTTATTTAACTTGCCAGAGAAACTTAATCGGGTAGCTGAAGGTATCTCGCTCTCATCTCTCCAGGGCTTGTATTTCAGCTAAAACTTAACCAGTAGAAGCCACAACAAATCAAGCGATACCCTGTGCGCCCAATGTTCATCGTGACCTCTCCCTGCGAACAGAGCCCCTAAGCCGCTAAGTCAACCCGAGCCAAGCAAACGAGCGACGTAAAAACTTGTCAACTTCATGGTTAACGATCAGGCCGTGGGCCATGATCAGAACTTTCGGCTCCCAGCTCAAGATCTGCTGTAGGTGTTGCCTGGCCTCACTTTTACCAAAGATAAAACTAAGGCGCCAATCGATGGGCATTTTGCCATGGGGCGCAAGGATCCCGGTGGCTTTTGCGACATGGCGCTGAATTGGCGTAAAAACCTCGGGTGAAAAATTCTCGACCAGATCGGTCACAATCAACACCTGAGAGGGCCTATGATAAAACACACATTCCTCCATCGCGACAGAACCAGTAAATAACAATTGCGCGATATCAGCTTGCCAAGGGCCGGGGATATTTGGCGTAAATAATCCGTCAAAACGAATATCTTTGCGCTTCGTTTGTAAAGCTTTAGTAGCAAAAATCTGAGCCTGAGGGTGCTGCTGTTGCCACTCACTAATAAACAAATGATGTAATTTATTTGGCGCCACTAAATACTTAACCGGACCAAGTTGATCCAATTGTTGTTGCAACTGACTTGTCCAACGAATCGGGCTGTGTAGCCACAATGAACCGCACGATAAACGGATCACAGTCATGCGGGTACTATAAGGCAAGCCAAAAAATGGCACCGTTTCGCCCTCACCGACCCAAACACTATTGGAAATTTGAATCATGGCTACTTCCTTGTTCACTCACAATAATGGCTCCATAAATACTCAACAGCTTGGCAACACGAGTAAAATGCAGACCAGACCCTATGATGATATTAGGCTTAAAGGCTTGCCCTGCTCTGTAAATAATTTTTCCAGCTCTTGGTAGCCTTCTAAAACCATAATCAGCTCTGCTTTTTGTTGTTTGGCGATGCTTAACCAATGTTTTCCCTCTAAGGCTCCTACCAAAGCATACAATAGATTTAAACTAGGCTGAGTTGCACCGAACTGCTTCACCTTGATAAAAGCTCGGATTGCGCCTAACTCACGTAGGTCTTCTAGCGAAATAATTCCCGCTTGCTCAAGCATTTGAGCTGATTTTGGCCCCAATCCTGGTAAATCTGTTAGGCTTTTCATCTGAGTATGTACTTCTTCATGAATACCAATTCAAACCATAGATAAAAACTATCACAGCAATAAAAACAAACGGTTACACCAATTACGATATATTAAACTATGATGTTTACGAACAGTAAGGGTCACCCCTACAACCAAGCAATACCATAAACCAAAGTGGAGAGAATAATGGATAAAAATAATGCGGTAAGCGCCGGCAAATGCCCAGTGATGCACGGCTCTCGAACTAAAGTTGCTGATAAGGGCACCGCCAATCAAGATTGGTGGCCGAATCAACTCAACCTCAATATTCTTCACCAACACAGTAAAGAATCAAACCCGCTCGGTGAAAACTTTGACTATGCGCAAGCATTTAAAAGCCTCGACTTCGCAGCACTTAAACATGATCTTCAAGCCTTAATGACCGATTCACAAGATTGGTGGCCAGCCGATTACGGCCATTATGGACCGTTTTTTATTCGCATGGCATGGCACAGTGCAGGCACCTATCGCACCGGTGATGGCCGTGGCGGTGCTGGCAGCGGTAGTCAACGTTTTGCTCCCCTTAATAGTTGGCCTGACAACGTGAACTTAGACAAGGCTCGCCGCTTACTCTGGCCAATTAAACAGAAATACGGAAACAAAATTTCTTGGGCAGACTTGATGATCTTAACCGGTAATGTCGCATTAGAATCGATGGGCCTAAAAACCTTTGGTTTTGCTGGCGGGCGCGTCGATATATGGCAACCCGAAGAAGACATCTATTGGGGAACAGAGCGAGAATGGTTAGATGACAAACGTTACAACGGAGAACGAGATCTAGAAAATCCTTTAGCCGCAGTACAAATGGGCTTAATTTACGTGAATCCAGAAGGGCCCAATGGCGACCCCGATCCCCTCGCCTCAGCCAAGGATATTCGTGAAACCTTTGCCCGCATGGCCATGGATGACTATGAAACGGTGGCGCTGATCGCTGGCGGTCATACCTTTGGTAAAACACACGGCGCAGGTGATGCCGCGCAGGTCGGTGCCGAACCAGAAGCCGCGTCCATCGAGCAACAAGGTTTAGGTTGGCACAATAGTATGGGATCAGGCAAGGGTGTGGACACTATTTCTAGCGGTTTAGAAGGCGCTTGGACTGCCACGCCAACGCAATGGGATAACAGCTTCTTTGAAACCCTATTTGGTAACGAGTGGCAACTCACCAAAAGCCCAGCCGGTGCCCAACAGTGGACACCAACAGGCAATAGCGCCAAAAATAGCGTCCCCGATGCTCACGATCCGTCGAGAAGCCATGCGCCAATGATGGCAACCTCAGACATTGCACTTCGCGAAGATCCCGCCTATCGCAAAATATCTCAGCATTTTCATCAAAATCCTGAAGAATTTGCCGACGCCTTCGCTCGCGCCTGGTTCAAACTAACTCACCGCGACATGGGACCCGTTCAACGCTACCTCGGCCCAGAAGTCCCTGCCGAAGAATTAATTTGGCAAGATCCTATTCCAGCGGTAGAGCATGCAATCATCGACGACGCCGATATTAAGGCGCTCAAAGTAAAATTGTTAAATTCTGGACTATCGGTATCTGAGCTAGTTGCAACGGCTTGGGCTTCGGCCTCGACCTTCCGCGGTTCGGATCTACGCGGTGGCGCCAATGGGGCTCGGATCCGCCTTGCACCACAAAAAGACTGGCAGGCCAATCAACCCGCTCAGTTAGCCAAGGTATTAGCGGTACTAGAAGCCATTCAAAGCGAGTTTAATCAAGCCCAGAGCAATAACAAACAGGTCTCGCTCGCTGATCTAATCGTACTGGGCGGTAACGCTGCCATTGAACAAGCAGCGCTAGCAGCCGGACAAAAGCTTGAAGTTCCGTTTAGTGCCGGGCGCAATGATGCCTCGCAGCAACAAACTGACGTCACAGCGTTCGAACCCTTAGAGCCTATCGCAGACGGATTCCGCAATTATCTAAAAGCGAGCTACAGCGTGTCGTCGGAAGAACTATTGCTTGATAAGGCACAACTACTTGGTTTAAGTGCTCCTGAAATGACGGTACTGATCGGCGGCATGCGAGTCCTCAATGCCAACTATCAGCAAACGCAACATGGGGTATTGACCCAGCGACCAGAGCAGTTGAGTAATGACTTCTTTGTGAATCTGCTAGATATGGCAACCGAGTGGAAACCAAGTGCCACAGAAAAAGGCGTATTTGAAGGACGTGAGCGAACGAATGGCGCATTAAAATGGACCGCCACCCGAGTTGATTTGGTATTTGGTTCCAACTCGCAGTTGCGGGCACTTGCCGAAGTGTATGCCCAAAGTGATGCACAAACCAAGTTCTTACACGACTTTGTAGCCGCGTGGAATAAGGTGATGAACGCCGATCGCTTCGATCTCGCTTAAATAACCAGTGCTAAAAATGATAGCAACCATCGGAGCCAATCCGATGGTTTTTTTTGCGCTTTAGCTTCGTTGGTCTTTCGGCGTTTCCATCACCACCAGAGTTGAAATCGAATTAACTTGAGGGATCTCACCCAGCACGTCAGAATGAAAACGTTTATAGGCGGCAAGATCGGCAGTCTCGATCCGTAACAGGTACTCATTCGCCCCAGTGATGTTATGACATTCGGTGACTTGTTTGGCATCCATAATGTGCGCTTCAAAATCGAGCTGCGATTGTTTGCTATGATTCGACAGCCCAATCGTGACATAGGCGATGAATCCTATCCCTAATTTGATTGGGTTAAGCACCGCTCGATAACCTTGAATCACTTGGCTGCGCTCCAGCTCTTGCACTCGACGTAAAGTCGCCGAAGGTGACAAACCGATGCGTTCTGCCAACTCCACATTAGTTAAGCGACCGTTCAATTTTAGCTCTCGCAATATTCTTTCGTCGAACCTATCCATAACCACCAATAGTTGTGCATTAATGCTGATCTAAACAAATATAGGCACAAAATTTACGGCATATCTAATTAATATACAAGTACCCAATACAATTGAAATAAGAAACAGACATGGAATATCAACAACTTATAGCACTAGTTAGCTTTGCTTTTGTTTCAACGGTCACACCCGGTCCAAACAATATTATGCTAATGAGCTCGGGAGCGAGTGTCGGTTTCATTCGCACCATCCCCCACATGTTAGGCGTGGTATTTGGTTTCAGCTTGATGGTGATCTTGTTAGGTTTCGGTTTAACGGGGCTGTTTACTCGTTACCCCTTTATTCATCAGCTATTACAGATTGCCTGCATACTTTATCTGCTCTTTCTAGCGTTTAAAATTGCTCGCAGTAAGCCAGTGAACGCGACGCATCAGCAATATCAAGCAATGAGCTTTTTATCTGCAGCTGCGTTTCAATGGGTCAACCCCAAAGCTTGGTCTATGGCACTCAGCGCCATTAGTGTGTATGCACCAAGCAGCGAACTAAATAGTGTGCTCCTTGTTTCATTGATCTTTAGCTTAATTAACCTCCCTTCGGTCGGCATTTGGGCCGCTGCGGGGAAACAATTACAAACTTTTTTAACTGCACCTAATAAGATAAGAGCTTTTAATTACTGCATGGCAGGTTTGTTAGTCATATCAGTGATCCCAATGGTTTAATACCCGCTTAATTGATGACGGGGGTAAACTTGCTCATTCTTCAAGCAAATTGCCGCTCAGAATTGAGCTAATCAAGAGAGATATTGCTAAAAAGTATCAAGCAATATCTCTCACTTATTGATTCTGAGCGATTCGCCACAACACACCACTTGGATCCGTCAGACAAAACTCCAACATGCCCCAAGGTTGGCTCACTAATTCAGACAAGCTCACGCTAAATGCTGAGCTTACCTCCGATTTAATTATATGTTCACGCCAACTCGCAGCATCTTCTACTAACAAATGCATCATAAAATTTTGGCAATGAGCACTCTCATAAAAATCTTGAAGCAAAAAAGAGCATGCGCCTTTTCTAAAATAAGCAATCCCATCGAAATCCGAAGCGAGCTCAAATCCTATGGCCTGATAAAAACGTTTAGAATCCTCGAAATTTTTAGCTGGCACAAAAGACTTTATTTCAATTATGTCTAGGTTTTGCATTGCGACTCCTTCGGCGAATGAGTTTCGATTTAACCGAATCATTGACAAATTATCAACGACAAATTAAAACTATATTAACTTTAAGGACATGAGCCGAAAACTAACCTTATGATAGCAGCCAGGACGAGAAACAAACGTCCTGAGCCAAGCATACCAAACCAGTGTTAAGCTAGCTTAGCAACAAAGCTGTAAGGAAGCCTCCTTCTCAAAAACCAACGATTTAAGTTGATCGCGACAATATTTATTTCAACTTAATTAGCCACCAGTAAATGCGAGCATTTTTTATCATTGCTTTGTCAAATATGGAACAATCATGAAACGTCTGATCTTAGTTACATCGCCACCGGCCAGTGGTAAAACCTATATTTCAAAACAATTAGCCAAAGCGCTCAAACATGTGGTGTATTTAGACAAAGACACCTTGATTGTACTATCTCATCAAATTTTCAAGCTAGCGAACCAAGAAATAAATCGAAGTTCAGATTTCTTTGAAGAGCATATTCGCAACTACGAATATGAAGCAACTTTAGCACTGGCCATGGAGGCATTGGACTATGACGATATTGTGTTAATCAATGCCCCATTTACCCGTGAAATAAGAGATACCGCATATATCGATAACTTAAAGAATAAGCTCATTGAAAAAAAAGCGCGGCTCACGGTGGTTTGGGTTGAAACGGATATTGAGGTGGTTAAACAACGGATGATTCAAAGAAACTCGTCTAGAGATACTTGGAAATTAAATAATTGGGATGAGTATCTTCAAGGCCTTGATTTTTCAATTCCCCGTAGCATCGACAACCCAGAGATCATTGACGATTTATTGCTATTTCGTAACTCAAATGAAGAGCAGTACCGCCAGTCGATGCAAGAAATACTGGCTATTTTAGAAGCCAAGCCGTAAAACCAGATTGAAAAATATGATTTCGAAAGGCTTATTTAAAGAGCAAAACCTCCACCATCAAAAAAGTGTATATAAATTTTGTCGAATCGTGGCGATAACTTCCCGATAAAAATCTGGAACAACCACATCAAAACCGTTTGCGACTCGGCATCCTTGTTTCGCCAAGCAGGTGTCGAAACTTAACGAAATTGCGGCATAAAGTCTAAATTTTGCTGAATCGTCTCTTGCAGCGCTTGCTCTAAAACCGAGCCTGTATTCACCAGCGGGTTGAGGATCAAGGCTCGATGTGCAGCGTTACGATTACCAGTAACCGCCGCTTCGACAGTCAACGATTCAAATTCTTTCATCAACTGGATTAAACGTAAAGTATCACTTGGAAAAGGCGCGACGTTGAGCGGTAATGGTCCAGACTTGGTTATCACACTACTGACTTCTACAACGCAATCATTGGCAAGCCCTGCTATAGCACCATGATTACGCGTATTCACATGCATAATAGTCCGTTTATCGTTGTAAATTGCACTCATCAGCTCACAAGCAGCTTGTGAATAGTATTGCCCACCCCGTTTTTCAAGTTCTTTAGGCTTCTCGCTTAACGCTGGGTTGCGGTAAATGTCAAACAGGCGCTTCTCCATCGCTTTGACCACTTCGCCCCGCGTCCCTTCAGAATTTGCCTCTGTAAGTTCCTGCGCCATAATATCTTGGCTGCTGTAGTAGTAGCGTAAATAGGCGCAAGGGATCATGCCCATATGACGCAGTAGCTCTGCAGGCCAAGCGAATGGCGGAATGTTTTTTGGCACCAAGGGATCATTGCCAGCCAAAATGTGTTCCACCACTTCCGCTAACTTATCTTGCCCCTGATAAAGAATTTGCCGCGCCCAAATCAGGTGGTTCAGCCCAGCTAATTGTAAAACAATATCTTTTTCGTCGGCACCCAGTAATTGTGCCACACCCTTTTGCATGATCACCGGCACATTACATAAACCCACAGCTTTCACTCGAGAGTATTTAAGAATCGCTTCGGTGACCATACCAGAGGGATTAGTAAAATTTAGCAGCCATGCATCAGGACAATATTGCTCCATTTCATGGCAGATCGCCAAAGCAATCGGAATCGTACGACAAGCATTGGCAAAACCACCTAAGCCATTAGTTTCCTGACCAATCATGCCATACTTCAAGGCGATACGTTCATCACGGATCCGCCCTTCTAAGCAGCCAGCCCTAAATTGAGAACAAACAAAATCAGCCCCCTGCAAAGCCGCAATGCGATCCAAGGTGACATGCACCGCAATGTGGTCCATACCATTCTTAGCTAACATACGCCGAGTTAAATCACCAATGATGGCGACTTTCTCTCTGCCAGCTTCGATATCTACCAGCCATAACTCAGCAATCGCTAGCTCATCTTTAAGCTTGATGAGACCTTCCATCAACTCGGGCGTGTAACTTGAACCCGCTCCAATAATGCATATCTTAAGAGTCGATTTCATCTTTTCGTCCCCCTATAGGCAAGTTAAATTAATTAAAGCATTGGTTTTCAAGTGAAACAAACCAGATATAATCCATCATGTATTAGAATCACTAATGTGTAGTGGAGATCGCATCGATGGATCGCAAACAATTATTACTCACCAATATGTATACATTTAGTATTGCCGCTAAATTTTTAAGCTTTACCAAGGCTGCAGAAGAGCTATTTATTACTCAAGGAGCCGTGAGTCAACGGATCAAGTCACTAGAACAACAATTAGGATTTAGCCTATTTGTACGACTGACCCGCCGCCTAGAACTCACCGAAGAAGGCGGTCGTTTGTTACACGCTCTCAGCCAATCCTTTGATGTCATATTTTCAGAAATTGAAGACATTAAATTTAATGAGTTAAGAGGTGAACTATATATTGGCGTTGCGCCTACCTTTGCTCAAAGCTGGTTACTCCCGCGTCTCGCGAAGTTTCAAAACCTGTATCCCAATCTCAATGTCAAAATTAGAGTGAAAGCCAGTCGTTTAGATTTTCAACATGAACCCGTCGATCTAGCGATCTATTACGGTGAAAAAAGCTACCCTGAATTTTATAGCTGCCGACTATTTGAAGAAATGCTCACACCGGTATGCAGCCCTACATACTACCGAAAACTATTTGGCGAACACGGACATCAAAGCTCAGCGATCGCCTCTCAGTTGACCAAAGCCACGTTCATACATTGTTCTGAATCTTTAGAAGCAGATGAACCGAATCGTGAATGGCGATTATGGCTCAAAGCGCAACCTGAAAACTCACTGCAAACCCTAAAGGTATTAGAGCGAACTTATATTTTTAATCACTCGGAGATGGCAATGACTGCCGCCAAGAATGAAATGGGAATTGCCATGGCTCGGGAATCATTGGTCACTAAGAGCCTGCAAACGGGTGAATTAATTGCACCATTTCAACGAGTCCATGCTGGTCGAGGCTACGATTTAATTTGCCTTAACGGGCAAGAGCATCGCCCACGAATCGCCGCCTTTATTGACTGGCTCAAACAACAAAGTGCCGCTGAAAAGATCCCCTTAATGTAAATCAACCAAGCCAGCTGTGGCCAACAAATTTGCAGACAAACAAGTGGTCTAGGTCGGGGTTTCAGATTACGCCAGCATTTTGACTCGCCTAAAAGGTAATCGGTGATTAAAGCGGGCATCCAATTATCTTGTTAGGTACACGCATGAGTGCGGCTTCATCCAAAAGCGCTTGGGATTTAGAGCGTCCCTCCCAAAAACGACCGGTGCATTGGTCTTCTTGGTTGGCGGCTCGCGCAATGTGTTCGTTTAAATGGCGCATAAACCAGCTTAAGTCATACAGGCGAGTCCGATACACTTCGGCGATGGCGCTGATGGCCTGTAGTTGCACCTCATTAACTGCGGTCGTAACTCAAAGTTGAGATACATCTGAGTCAGTAAGGTGCCCTGATGCAAACGATGCCAGCGCGCTAACACTTCATCCATTGACCAAGCTTCTGCTTGCTGCGGATTAACATGTAGCACGAGGTGGGTATGATTACTCATGACAGCATAAGCACAAACATCAATGGCGAACACCGACGCTTATTTGAGTAGATAATCCTCGACCCACTGGCGGCGGTGCCCATAGCTTTTGCCGGTTTGTTGGTCTTCGCCACACAGAAACGCCCGTCGAACACAACGCAAAACACCGTGATAGCAGGGTGTATCTGATAGCTCACTTGCGAGCGTCTTGACCGAGGCATAATGATAACTCCCCAAATAAATCACTATTGATAGTTCAAACTATTATAGGTGTTTCGTTAGTTGGGATGGGTGTCTTGTTTGACTGCTTAGGGATAAATGAAGCGCAGTGGCTGACTTTAAGCGGTGAGTTTGAACGGCACTTTTCTGGGGCTGTTGGTCAAGAGCGCTTGCTCAGGCAATACCATCAGCATATGGGACATAAACGAACGGCCGGTTTAAGTTGCTGCAAACGTTTGCTAAATCGCGCTTAAGCGCGAGCTTGCTTTCGAACTATGTCTTAATCATCAGTATTGTATCGGTGGTGATACCTTGCTGAGGCGCACATTGGCCCAGAAATTATCAAACCGAGTCACCTACTCTGAATTTAGCCGTTAATCGGCATGACAATCGCCTCAGAACTAAATGATTGTAGTGGTGTTCACTTCACTAACGTTGTTACTGTATTTATGATTTTTAATATGGATGTCCACTTTAACCACACTTAAGTTGATGAGGCTTAAGTGCCGGGCCTGTTGAACTAGCGGCCAAGCTAGTGAGTTAAACGATCGCAAGTTAAGCAGATCTCCCCAGATAAGAACATGCACTGTCTCTGCACTGCTGCATCATTTACGGTGGCCGTTAGATCACATGGCTTCGTTGTCTTGTGCCAACTCGCCTCCAGCCTACGCCTCATATGATGTTCTTGTTCATCAGCTCGCAGGTTTGCGTCCGGCTTCCTTCAGACATTCCCTCGCAGTTATGCCCTTGCCATTCGCTAGTAGTTAGCGTTTAATAATCAAAGTGTTATTAAACGGTGACCTTCCTACAGAGGACTTTCACCTCATTAGTTCATGCCCATGCTGGGCGTACACAAGCAATTTAACAGGGCTAAAAACAGTGGGCTATCGCTCGTACCTCACTCATTTTAGCCCACAATTTTTAGCCCGTTAATATGGGCGTTAGCAGTCTAAACTATGAAAAAATGGCGTATCGAATATAGAGTGGAATATACACCAAGCCCTTTGAGCTTTTGGGTGCATAAACACCTAGATAGTGAAGTGTGGTCAAATGCTACTAAGTTTGATCCTCCTCTTCCTAGAAGTATTCCGTGCAAGGGTTTTCCTGTTTTAGTTATTAATGCCCTCGGTGTTGAACTCGAATTTTCTTCTATTGAGGAGGCTGAGCATTTCTTGGATATTATCAGCAAAAAAAATATGCCAACTTCTTTACAACTTTCAAATTTGAGGGGGGGAAGTTATGGGCCTAATGGACATTGGCTAAGTCGGCTCCCAGCACGCTTAAAGCCTTGGGTAAAGCGAGAGAAAATAATCCCAATTATTAAAGGTGGTATACGAGAGTTTAAGTTAAGTCCCGTATAATCAACTGCTAACAAGGCAATTAATCGGACATCGTAAGCCAAATGAAAAACTTAGCCAAACTGATAATTTTATGGAGCTTTATTGTGTCTGTAGTTAGCGCTGAAGACCTTTACTTTACCGCTATAGGCGAAGAAGATGGAAAACCACTCATTTTTAGGAGCCTACAATCTGTGCCAGAAGGCTCAAAAGAAACGGATTATCCTTTTCTTATTTCCATTTACTGGCCTTATATACCAGCAAATGACGGTGGGATGCCTGATGCAGAGGCAAATGAAGCTCAAATAGTTTTCGAAGATGCTTTAGAGTACTTGGATAAACCAGGTATAAGTCACTTAATGCTAGTTGTAACAGGAAACGGCAGAAAGGAGTGGCATTGGTATGTCAAAGATATCGAAGACTGGATGCAAGGTCTGAATGATGCGCTAGCAGGGAAACCTGTATTTCCAATTGAAATAGAAAACTCAAAGCAGCCAGATTGGTCGCTGTATCACAATTTTGTTTCTGGCGTAAATGGTATTTAACAAGCAACTGCAGCGGAACAATGAAGGAAATTAAGCGCTGTTTAGCAAGCAGCGACTTCGAGCTAAACCCGTTGTGCGCTTATGGCCGAGGTGTTGATGGTATTTCCGTAATCGGCGCTCTTTACCCACTGCTCCTGAAAAGTGCTGTTCAAACTCGCAACTTAGACTCAGCCATTGCTCTGCGGCTATGCCTAAGCGTTGCATCATGGGGCTGGCCTCTAGCTTGAGGTGGCCTCGTTTGTCTTCTCGAACAATACGGCCAGTGCTATCGACCAATTCCAAATAATGGTGCAGTTGAAAAGGTAAGCCCTGCGGCATGTTGTTTCTTGGGTTACCCACAAAGGGAAACAGCGCTTTCGGTTGGGCTTTGTGTTGTTGTACTGCTTTAGCTCTTAACCTAACACTGGTGTGTTGAGAGGATTCGGGCGTTTTTGCCATTTTCGCCCTGACTGGGTTTAAATCGACATAAGCCATACAGGCCATTAGCGCAGCTTCATCCAGCAAGGCTTGAGATTTAAAACGTCCCTCCCAAAACCTGCCCGTGCATTGGTCTTCTCTATTGGCTTCTCTAGCAATATGTTCATTGAGCTGGCGCATAAACCAACTTAAGTCATAGAGACGTTGGCGGTAAACTTCGGCGGTATCATAAATGCATTGAAGCTGGCTTGCATCTAGTTGACGACGCCGTTCCCGGTTTAAATACATTTGAGTCAGTAAGGTGCCCTTGTGCAAGCGATGCCAGCGCTCAAGCACCTCTTGTATTGACCAAACCTCAGCTTGTTGTTGATTCACATGCAGTACGATATGCGTGTGATTGCTCATGACCGCATAGGCGCACACATCAATGGCGAACACCTCCGCCAGCTTTAGCAAATAGTCCTCTACCCATTGGCGGCGATGGTCATAACTCTTGCCTGTTTGCTTATCCTCACCACACAAATAAGCCCGACGTACACAGCGGGAAACACAGTGGTAATAAGGCGTATCATCCAAGCTTACTTGCGATTTTCTAGGCTGAGGCATAACAACAACTCGACGCGAAGGCTTTACTTAAGCGTAGAAGCGTGGCTAATATTTCGCCGCAATCATGGGTGTCTTATATAATTTTGTTCCGTTTAAAGCCCTTGTGTACGCCCAGCATGGGCATGAACTAATGAGGTGAAAGTCCTCTGTAGGAAGGTCACCGTTTAATAACACTTTGGTTATTAAACGCTAACTACTAGCGAATGGCAAGGGCATTACCGCGAGGGAATGTCTGAAGGAAGCCGGACGCCTTTTTATCTAAAGAGAGGGCGAGCTAATGAAAAATATCATATGAGGCGTAGGCTGGAGGCGAGTTGGCACAAGACAACGAAGCCATGTGATCTAACGGCCACCGTAAATGATGCAGCAGTGCAGAGAAAAGAGAAAGTGCATGTTCTACTTCTTATAAACAAAGAGTGGGGAGCTCTGCTTAGCAAGCTGATCGTTTAACTCACGCCATGGCGATTTAAGCAGACGGCTTTTTTTTAGATAAAAAGTCCCAATGCCGTTCTATTGTGTAATGGTTGGGACATGGTGAAGGCCTGAACCTGAAAATCAATGAGGAGCCTGTGCAGCTCATTGTCTCCGTATCCGACCGGACTGAGGAGTCATGGCGCAAAAACAGAAGCCATCATTGGAATGCAAAGGAGCGAATCGGCCGTTGTATTTTAACCGTTTTCAGGAAACGCCCTGTGCGGAGCCGCATGCAGGGTGTTGTGGGGGCTGGAGGTTAGATACCTCCGGCTACCCGATTATGAGTTGGGCGTATCAGGTACGACTTCACTCTCTCTATAACCTTTAAATAAATAGAGTATGAATCCAGACATCGCTGGAAACAGAACTGCAAAGCAGACCAATAGTACTTTGTGATAAGTGCGTTTCGCAGACCAGGCTACACTAAACGAATAGACGATCATATGTAGCAAGAATAGCAGCACTAATGTCTTCAAACTTATTTCTAACCAACCCCCAACAGGAAGGTATGTCAAAATAGCTGCCCCCAAAAATGAACCATAACAGCTAATTCCTGCGTACTTATTTATCAAACTTAATTCCCTCTTAAACTCATAACGCCCTTGTTAAGCTGCAAAAAATGGTTGGCTAAAATCGCGAAGCGATGGCCAACTGTTTTTTGTCGGCTTGAACAGCTTGATAATCATTGAGCCTCCTCCCTAGCAAACCGTATCAGCGGTATGCTTAAGGTGACCAAACCAACAGCAGAAAGCTCAATGAGATTTTATAATAACTCACATCCATACTACTGTGGCATTGATTTACATGCACCCTTACTTTATGTCTGCATCATTGATTCTAAAGGGGAAGTTGTCGTCCACAAAAAGATTGGGGCTGATAAAAATGACTTGTTACTCATACTCGAACCCTATATCGGCAATGTCATTGTCGGGGTTGAGTGCATGCATTGCTGGTATTGGGTCTCTGATTGGTGTGCTGAACTGGGCATCGATTTCATTCTAGGTCATGCCCTTTACATGAAAGCTATCCATGGCGGTAAAACCAAAAATGATAAAGTAGACTCCTTTAAAATTGCCACACTACTTCGTGGTGGTCATTTCCCTATTGCTTACAATTACCCTCGCGAAATGCGTGCTACGCGAGACTTGTTACGCCGAAGAATGAAGATTGTCCGTCACGGTGCCATGCTCAAAGGCCATGTGGTTAACACCAACAGTCAATACAATCTGCCTGCCACTGACTTAAACCTTAAAAACATGTCTGCAAGACAACAACTACGCGAGCAATACCAAGACCCTATCGTGCAGCGTAATATCGACATGGATATGGCAATACTGGATTTCTACGCCAAAGAACTTGCCCAAGTGGAATGGTTCATTGAAAAACAGGCCAAAAACCATAACCCCGTTTATTTAGAATTGCTAAAGACCGTACCTGGGATTGGCAAAATTTTATCCCTGACCATCTTGTATGAAATTGGTGATATCGCCCGATTTGAATCAGTACAAAAGTTTGCCTCTTACTCTCGGTTAGTGAAGTGCAAAGCTCAGTCTGCTGGTAAAACCTACGGCACTAACGGCAACAAAATCGGTAATGCTCATTTGAAATGGGCATTCTCAGAAGCGGCTGTGCTTTACCTGCGTGGCAATGACAAAGCCCGAAACTACCTTAATCAATTACAAAAAAGGATGAGCAAAGCTAAAGCATTATCGGCACTGGCACATAAACTTGGCCGTTGTGTCTATTTCATGTTGAAGAACAAAACGGTGTTTGATGAACAGCGATTCTTGAAAGGGTAAGTCGCGCAATAAGGTGAGCTGAACGTCTAACTAGATGCTCTTAAAAAGAGAAGCGAGCATGACCGTGAATGATGTGGCTAATGGAGCAATAACTCATCACCATCATCACTATGCCAAAGGCTATTTAAGCTACGCCGACTTGATTAGACACCTTATTGGCGCGCATTAATGAATACAATCAACAAAATCGTTTACACCTTAAATGAGCCTGACACTAACTGTGCATAAAGCCCCTGTGACTTGAATAGTGCCATTTTAGGGTTAACCGATAAATGTCTAGTGCCTCTGACATTCCGAAGGACCGGATAGTCTCAGGCAGCGATAAGATCGCACTAAGAGAGCCTCTATATGTGTTTGCTGTAAACGATGATTTGACAGCTAACTGACAAACGAAGTAGATGCATTTGTTGATTGATTTTAATTTGACTGCAAGAGCAGTCAAATAAGTTAGGCTCGCCTATTGACTACCCGGAGGCTCATATGTGTTAGAAGTTTCCTGTTCTGCAACTTTTTGATTCTCTACTCGAATCATGAGGCCGACAATTATTATACGCATAAGTGATATGATGGCGTCCATTATCATCAATAATTTCACATTTAACCTCACAAGGTTTCCCCAATGCACAACGCCAATAGTGATGCTTATGCTCAAAATCAACTTCAAAACTAACAATTATTTTTGCTGACATTACCCAGTTACGGGGAATACAACGTTTACCCAACAAACTCTCAAGCTTAGCCAAGTATAAGGCTAGCATTGAGTGAAATTCGCTAGTAGGAGGTCTAATACACTGCTCTAGAAGATCCAATTCAATGACCTTTTCATCCTCTTTTTCCAGAAATTTATAAAGCTTTCCGATACCCCAATAGCCATCAACATCATTATTTCTACTATTAAATGATCCACTGATTCCGCTAGCTATACTTCCTAATTCCTTTCGTCGAGCCATATTTCTCCCGGTGACTTCTAACGCCGCAATCAACTGCGTAGCAAGCTGGCGCTTGTTTTGCGGGGTTTATCGCAAAACAAGTGACAGTTTGCGGAGTCAGATTGCATTGCCTTGTTAGGCGCCTGCTTACTTTTTGACACCATTTATAATGTTTTTAATTGACTCTCGTATACCAGATAGCACTTTCTCGTGACGAGTTAAGACTTCATTTGAGTTCTGAAATAAATCTGGATCGAGAAATAATTTCGGCAAATCTTCCACTGAAACACCTCTTTCTCTAGGGGTGAGTATTTCTAAGGAGCGATCCATTATTGCCTCAACCATTTGACGCATTCTTGGATTAGCACCATTCTCTAATACAGTATTTAAAGTTGCCTCAAACTCTTCGATTGATGGAGCATCTTCGAGCACTGGGGCTGCAATTTGTGCAAAAGGAGCCATATTTGGAGCTGGTAGCCTATATGCATAGAGGGTATCAAGAGCCATTATTTTTTTGCTTTTGTCAGAATTCAGCCACTCTTTTATCTTTCCCCAAGGCGTACCCAATAACGCAGCACCTTCTCCCCAATGTGTTGTTACAGGAGATTCAATATTATTTTCAATCCAAATAAGAGCCTCGGAAAGACCGGTATAAGCTAATAATTTTGAATTCGGTGATCTTAGTGCAGGTCTCTGTTGACTCAGTATATCGATTAGCCAGTCAAACGTTGCCTCAGGCCCATTATTCTCCAACATCTCAGCCATTGGATCAGATAAGCCTCTAGAGTCTGCTTGTAATAAATCCATATCTCGAATTACTTCCTTCGCCTAACAGTATATTAATATGCAAATTCCCATCTTTCACGCATGCGAAGTTACCACCTATCACGCACCACAGAAATTCCCATACCCTTTAATATTTAAATTTATCAACAGCATATCAGTGAATCACCATTTTGACCATGTGTGAAATATGGGAACCCATTGAACTGTATATATAAAAACAGTATCGGATGCTATTTATGTCATCTCCATTTTTGACTTATATCAGCGAACATATGCGTACGCGCCACTATCGTGAGGCAACTATCAAAACCTATTTGCTGTGGATCAAACGTTTCATCATTTTCAATCATAAGCGGCATCCTAGCGAATTGCATAACCAACAGGTCGAGGCCTTCCTATCTCACATGGCGAGTGCACAGCATTTAGCGCCAAAGACCCAAGCGATTGCATTAAATGCATTGGTTTTTCTTTACCGAGACATCATCAACCACCCCTTATCACTCGCGTTAAATTTTCAGCCAAGCCACCAGCAAACTAAGTTACCAGTCGTTTTAACACAGGCAGAAATTGAACGTCTTTTAGCGGCATTATCACCTCCCAATCTTTTATTAGCTCAACTAATGTACGGTAGTGGCTTACGCAAAATGGAAGCTCTAAGGCTACGAGTAAAAGATATTGATTTTGATTACCTTGGCCTCACTATTTGGGATGGGAAAGGCGGTAAGCATAGAAGAGTAACCCTAGCCGGAAATTTACTCCCCGCCTTAAAGCAACAAATATCAATCAGTGAACAGTATTACCTTAGTGATAAAACCAATCTGGAATATGCGGGAGTATATTTGCCCTACTCATTATCCAAAAAGTACCCAAGGCTGCTTTTGAATTAAGCTGGCATTACCTTTTCCCTTCTAGTCGCTTAAGTTACGAGCACGGTGCTAGGTACTTGCGCCGCCACTACCTCGATCCCTCTAACATTAGCCGAGCTATAAAACAGGCAAAACACCAAGCAAAAATAAGCAAAGCAATTACTTGCCATACCCTTCGCCACTCTTTTGCTACCCACCTATTACAAGCAGGTGCCGATATTCGCACTATTCAGGCCCAACTAGGGCATAGTGATATTCGTACGACGCAAATTTATACTCATGTTTTGAATATGGGCGCTGATGGCGTCACCAGCCCCTTAGATCGTTTAACCTAAGACGCGTGGCATAAGCGATAAATAACTTTTTACTTGGCCCCAAAAACGAGCGCCTACCTAAGGCGGAAAAAACTTACATTTGTGCCCCTATTGACAATTTATCACACAAATTGTCCCCAAATTTTGGGTGGTAGCTGTACTAAGAGAATCACATGATGGCTATCCTCCTAAGCACCATCATCCAGACTGGGCCTTGAGGAGGCGATATTGCCTTTTACTTTGCCTGTTATACAGACTATTTAGACTTCACGATCGGGTCTAGCAGAAACTAGAAGGGTCAATCTTATTTGAGCAACAGCGCCCCAACTCACAGAAACGTTCTACCTACATTGGGATCGTCATCTGGGAAGACACCATGATAAATACTGTCTGTTTGAATATTCTACGCCCCCCTGATGAGTAAAATTAAACTAAGATTAAATAATTCTCTGTAAAAACAAAGGGAATAATCAATTTACCCAAGCTAAATCAAAATACATGACATAGCCTATGATAGAATCACCACTTTCTATCGGAGCTTGTCCTACAAATCTGTTCGCTCCTCCGATACATGGTCTTACTGAACTATCAGTTTACTTTCAACGCGGGCCCTTTTCGCTACTTAGCAAAGCTAATTAGCGCTCTCGCTATGCGGCTTATGAATTGAACCTGCGGTCGAAACCTATCTTTACGCAAACTGATATTGCTTTATTCAAGGAGAAATTAACCAATGATGATTGGTCCAATTATGAACAGTTGCGCGATTATTTTAGGCGGCTTAGGTGGCGCGTCTTTGGCTCGTTATATTCCCAAACGGCTCCAAAAAGGTTTACCTGCCACATTTGCTCTGTCGGCTATCGCAATTGGTATTTCGATGATTGTTAAAGTCAATAATCTCACCGTGGTCGTGATGGCCTTAATCTTAGGCACCGCTTTAGGCGAATTAATTTACCTTGAATCAGGCGTAAGCAAAGCGGCTAGTTTTATCCAGCGTAAATGCGAAGGTTTTTTGCCACTGCCTAGAGGCTTAAGCAAACAAGAGTTTTCCCACCAGTTTACCGCACTGATTGTATTGTTTGGGGCCAGTGGATTGGGGGTCATCGGGGCCATGACCGAAGGTCTTAATGGCAACTACCAACTGTTATTAGTGAAATCATTGATGGATTTCGTCACCGCGATGATCTTTGCGGTCACGTTGGGGCCTGGAGTGGTATTACTCGCGGTCGTACAGTTTGTTGTTCAAGCCTCACTATTCTTGCTAGCTCAATCGATTATGCCTTACATGGACGCTATTGCTTATGCAGATTTCTCGGCTGTGGGCGGTATTATCATGCTCGCAGTTGGATTACGTATTGCAAAAATCATGCACTTTGCAGTGGTAAACTTTTTACCGGCGTTGATCTTAGTATTACCATTTACCTATTTATGGCGTGAATTTTTCCCAACGTAACAGCAATAAAGCGACGGGTAGTCGACGACTACCCTAACGGATAGCCTTTAAGACTCTATGTTTTCAGCCTGAAGCCAAAACTCATTCGATTTGAAAGCGTAACGATAAGCAGGAAGCAATAATAATAAATAAGCCAAGCCACCAAACACCGCGCCAAAAACTGCAGGGCCAGAGGGATTCGCAACAAACAAATCCGACATAAACGAAATTTCAACCACAAACTGACAGGCTAAAATCGGCATCGCAATACAAAATGCGACTTGCCAAATTTTCTTAGCGCCAATGATCGCGTTGTAGGCATAGCCAAAAAACGGTACTAACATTACCGCACTCGCCACTAGCCCCAATACACCAAGTAAATCAACCGAATCAGAAGTTGGGACGCTAAAAAAATCAGAGGTTGTTAATCCAGCTAACAACCAAAAAATAACTTTCCACTTAAGCAACTTAGTCCCCTTAAACGTTATCACCCCTAACTGGGGCTAAAATCGGAGACTAAAATAACTAACTTAGAGGCAGCTGCCAACTGTTTTTCCCCTGAACCAAGCACACAACAACGATTTTGCCGTTTAACTGCCGGTTTATACCCGTAATACTCAAACAATCCGCCTCAGCGCTCGCTTCACCGTAATACGACTAACACCGTTTCAAAAAGCCGTTAGCCCTACACAAAACACTCGTCGTAGCTACTACACTCGCCACAACTGGGAGCACGGCAAATATAATCCCCTCCCTGTTCACATAAGCTGCGATAAAAGAAGCGTTTCCAGCGCATATTTTCGTGGTTTAAGGCATGTAACTGAGGAAAATTATGCTTAATCAAAGCACTTAGATCGCTACGCTGCTTAAGACCCAAACTCCGCCAAAGATGGGATGCAGACAAACTGGCACTGGCCAGCACGATTGCCATTTCTAAAGCAAAGGGCTCATCTTGGTTAGCGTACTGAAACAATAACGCTATCAGCTCATTACGCTCCTTAGCACGCAAATCAATGAGTTCATCTAAGGTATCGGCGCGTTTACGTAAGAGGCTATGCACTGGTTTAAGCCAAGCACGTTCTTGCTTATCAACCGTACCGCTACAAATTGCGCGCTTAAGCTCCAAATAACTCGCATTGTCTAAACCCAGACCATGCGGTAAAGCAGTATCGCCCTTGAGTTGCGCTAAGATGATTTGGCGAAACCAATGTCGGTTTGCCACCGACAAAGGCTTACAGATGTTAGATAATGCTTCTAACCAACTTGCCCCAATAAACGGGGTTTGTAGATGGGTGTTTGCACTACTCATATCAACACTCCTACTTCGCAATGGTAATAATACGACTCTGCGGTGGCAAACCACACAGCGAACCGGGAGGGTTCAGCGCCACCCCTTCGCTATCGGTGATCGCCGTTTCCACCGGACAAATTTGTGCGCACTGCGGTCCATGAACATTGTTCGCGCATTCGTTACAGCGATGCGCCACAATACTAAAACCCTGTTCACTAGCCTTCACGGCGTTGTTGGGGCAAACCTCTTTACAGGCGAAACAGCCAATACAGGCTTGAGTGATGGTTAAAGCCATTAGCCACACTCCTTCGAATTGCAAGCCGAAGACCCAGCCAAACTTGCAAGCAAGTCCGCCTGCAACTGCTGCAAACTTGGCTGGATATCACGAAGGGCAAATTGCGTATTTACCGTGATGCCTAATTCTTCTAGTTCCTGACGAGGGCTTAAACCGATCCGGCTACAGAGCAACACATCAAACTCACTTAATAGACTCAGCTCTCGGCGGTTGTCTTCTAGCGCTTCATCGCAGCTGCTACTGCCTTCGCAATATTGTTGCCAACTAAACGCCGCTTGCTGAGTGATACCGTCTGGCGTAATTACATAATGTTGAAACTGATTGGCATGGCCAAAGTGTTGATCGACCAGTTGCTGACTTTGACTCGCCACCGCCACCCGAATTTGTTGCACAGGTTGCGCCACTTTCGAGCCAAGAGCTTCGAGATCGAGATCTTGCCCCAGCTTACCCACTGCATCAGCACGACACTGCTGACAATGAGTCATTTGCTGCATACTTTGCCCGGCCAAAGTACGCGCCTGATTTAACTGTTCTTTGTTGGGTTCGGCTTGGCCCTTTAATCCAAAATAAGTGCCATGAGCAGGATCCGAAATCAGCGGCATAATATTGTGAATAAACGCGCCATAACGCCCCAGCTCCATGGCCAATGCCTCGATGTGCTGGTCATTGATGCCGGGGATCAATACCGTATTCACCTTCACTAACATACCGGCATTTATGGCGGCTTCTAAACCCAGTAGCTGCTGGTCGATTAAGGCCTGCGCGCCTGCCCGCCCACGCAAACGCTGCTGCTTGAAATAGACCCAAGGGTAAATCTTTTCTCCAATTGCGGCATCGATACAGTTAATGGTGATAGTGAGGTGTTTCACCCCGACAGCAAGTAACTTGTCCAAATGGTCAATCAAGGCGAGACCATTGGTCGAAATACATAAGTGCACATCGGGATCGACCGCGGCAATTGCTTTTAAACTCGCAATGGTCGCCTTGGGATTTGCCAATGGATCTCCCGGCCCTGCAATACCTACAACTCTGGTTTCTGGGACGTGTTGCTTTACCTTCGCAAAGCGCTTCGCCGCCATCGCTGGCGAGAGTAGTTTAGACACCACTCCGGGACGCGTTTCATTGCTACAATCAAATTTTCTGTTGCAATAGTTGCATTGAATATTACAAGCGGGCGCAACCGGAAGGTGCATCCTCGCGTATTGATGTCCCTCTTTTGAAAAACACGGATGGGTGGCAACCAAAGCCGTTTGAATATCGGCTTTTGATTGGGAAGAACTGGCCGTCGCGCCATGATTAAGTTGCTGGATTTTCATAAAGAGCTTCCCTAAATTGACTTAACTTAGAGTCTGCAAAGCGCATTCCAGAAAATATAATCATTAAAAACAACAGGTTAAGCAAAATCATTCAGGTAAAAAACTAACAACTGTCGCATTTGTCACAAATGCGACAGTACATTTTTGTCAAAGCTGACGCATATTAATATTCATCACTTGGATCCGGTAAGCAATTTGCCGAGGAGTCATGTTTAGTAAGCGAGCCGCCTTCGCTTGTACCCAACCCGCTTGCTCCAAGGCCGCTATCACTCGTTCCCGTTCGTCCATCTCTGAATCGTCTAACAGCGCTTTGTCTGCACCGATACTCGGTCGGCGAGTAAAACTTTGGCCTTCAAGACCATCAATCACGATGAGATCCTGATCAATCATACCGCTTTCACTCATCACCGAGGCGCGCTCCAATAAATTTTCTAGTTGGCGCACATTACCCGGCCAATCGTAAGCCATCATCATTCGGATGGCACTATCGGTTAATGACAACTTTCGACGCTGCTGCTTACTCAATTTTTCGATTAAAAAATCAGCGAGTTCAGGTAAATCTTCAATCCGATCTCGTAGTGGTGGTGGGAACATCGGCATCACATTCAGTCGATAATACAAATCTTCCCTAAAGCGTTCTTGTTTTACTTCTTCTTCTAGATTGCGATTGGTTGCAGCTAAGATCCGTACATCAACATGCAGAGTTTGAGTACTACCAATACGCTCAAATTCACCTTCTTGTAAGACTCTTAATAGCTTCGCCTGAAAGGCCGCTGATATTTCACCGATTTCATCCAAGAACAAAGTACCACCGTCGGCCATTTCAAAACGACCTTTACGCTGCTTCACTGCCCCAGTGAAAGCTCCTTTTTCATGACCAAATAACTCCGATTCTAATAAGTTATCTGGTAAGGCTGCGCAATTGAGCTTAATGAAAGGCCCAGTAGCTCGCGGGGAATTATAATGGATCGCGTTGGCAATCAACTCTTTACCGGTACCCGACTCTCCACGAATTAATACTGTGCTATCCCATTTTGACACTAAACGAATTTGTTCAAAGACCTTACGCATCACCTGACTATGACCAACGATGTTGTCTAAGCTGTAATTACTTCTCACTTTCCGTCGCAGTCGATCGCGCTCTGCTTCTAACTGAGTCGTTTGCACTGCCACGTCTTTTGCCAACAATACACTTTTAGCAATAAGGTTAGCGGTCATTTCTAAAAAACGGGTAAAGGATGCCAATTTTTGAGGATCATCCAGTTGCGGCTGAGCAGCAAGTACCCCGAGCACTTCACTTGATTTCTTTATTGGCACCGCTATAAAAGGCAGATCTAGGGCGTATAAGTCTAACTTGTCGGCAAAACGTAGATCATTGGAAACACGACTCAGCACGATCGGCTGTTTTTGGGTTAACACCGTTCCGACAATGCCTTCACCGGGACGATAGCGCACATTTTTAGTAATGCTGTCACTAATATGACTCGGTGTGTGTACCGTATCGATGGTCAACATTTGGTCATTTTCGGCAATAAGCGCCAACATCGCATGCTGAAGCATGGCCTTTTCGTGCAGCACCTGTAGCACCTTAGTGACACTTTGTTTGTAGTCTAAACTGTCGGTAAGTACGCTACTCACCTCGTAGAGCGCCAACAAGTGTTGTTCGGCTATTTTTGATTCTCTCGCGGTTGAATATTCCATGATTAAGCCCTTTTTGTAACTCGTAGAGGAAGCACTAACTTGGCTTTACATCCACCCAACGACGTTGATTGATATTGCACCGTACCATTGTGTTCACTCACCACCTGTTGAACGATGCTTAAACCCACGCCACGGCAACTGTTACTAGACAAGGGCTTGGTGCTATAAAATGGTTCAAATATCTTCAGCTGTAATTCCTTTTTAAGCCCTGGGCCACTATCTTCGAAGGTGATTTCAATATCGTCATCTACTCGCTGGGTGCAACAGATAATTTCTCTACGTGGCATTTTGGCGTAATCGATGGCATCGATGGCATTATCTAATAATTGCTTTAAGGCCACTCGGATCCGCGAAGGCTGACCGGTAAACGCGGGTAGCGTACCGTTTAAACTAAGTTGCATGCTGATACTACGAGCCAGCAGCCGCTGATTACTCATTTCGGTGACTTCATGAACTAACTGGTTGATATTGACCGACTGCATCGGCTCATGAGGGCGCTCAGGTAAAGCATTCTGTAATTGATCAACCGCTGCATGCCCAGCCTTTAAACCGGCTTGCATGGCATCAATCCGAGCGCATTGGGTCGCACCGCCACAGAACATATTTAAGGCCGAATCAATCATATTAATCGGCCCCTGGATCTGGTGAATCGCAGCATGTAATACCTCTTGCATCACGTGCAAAGCTTCCGATTCTTCAGTTGAGCGTTGTAATTCAATCAGCCGCTGACGTTCCTGGCGACGTCGCTCCCGAGTAAATTCGCTCAGTGTGAGCACTAAGAAGCGACTCACCGTTGGCGTAAAATAATCATCAACATTGCCATCATTAAGTTCCACACTGGATAAGCAACAAGAAAACCAACGTTTGTGCCCTCCACTACCGACCTCAACATTAAATTGCTGCCCTTCGGCGAGGTGTAATAATCCTTCATCATCATCCCCCGCCGATTGTTTTAATTGTTGCAACACAATATCAACCGGCTCTCGGCCAAAATCAGAGGCCAGAGTTTTATAAGAAAGATTGTCGAGTAATACGGATTGATGTTCATCAATTAAGGCAATCGCAACTGGTGCCGTGTTTAACACCGCTTCCACCATCGCTTTTTGATTGGCAACCTTGGTTTGATTATCATGCCGTTGGCTAATATCACGATGCATTCCAACGTAATGAGTAATTTCCCCAGCTCGGTTATACAGCCCTTTGATTGAAACTTCGGCTAAGTAACGCTGACCATTCTTCTTACGATTAATCAAGGTCCCTTGCCAATTTTTTCCAGCTGAAATACACCCCCATAATTGTTGGTAGACTTCGATGGGAGTGGTTTTATAACTCAAAACCGAATGTTTTTTCCCCTCCAACTCTTCCACTGAATATCCGGTAATTTCAGTAAAATATCGGTTTACGTAGAGAATGTTAGCACTTAGGTCGCTAATCGATATGGCCATGGGGGCTTGCTCTACCACTTGCAAATACTGCTCAGACACATCGCTCATTGTGCCATCCCCCACAACGGCCAAGGCCTGCTCTAACTTAGATTGAAGTTCGCTCATCGTCATTGTTACCTTTTGCATTGCTGCTTGTTGTGACTAACCTTGTTCAATGCAAAGGGTATTCCCATGTGCCAAAGCCCCTAAATTCAGCCTCCATTAACCATTCATTGTTTGATTTACAACAAAAATAAGATATTTATCAGTAAAAATTGTTAGCTTTAACACCAAAATTCAAGCGCCATAATCAGTCCACCTAGCGAACTAATCCGCTCTGTCACAAGGCTTTTCTCCCTAATTTGGTTCAACTCCCCATATTGGTACAACACCTGCAATTAACTAAGCATGGTGATCCTTGGAACAAACAAATGGCTGAATATCTCTTAATCTTTATTAGCACCGCGGTCGTGAATAATGTGGTGCTGGGTAAATTTCTTGGCTTATGTCCATTCATGGGCGTATCCAATCGCATCGACAGCGCCTTAGGCATGGGGCTAGCAACCACCTTTGTACTGTGTTTAGCCGCCGTCGCCGCCTGGTTAATCGAAGTCTTATTATTGGCACCACTAGGCTTGCAAGTGATGCGTATTCTGGTCTTGATTATTGTGATTGCAGCAGTGGTGCAACTGACCGAGCTACTCATCCAAAAAAATAGTCCCGACTTATACCAAGCGCTTGGTATTTTTCTGCCTTTAATTACCACCAACTGCGCGGTATTGGGAGTGGCTTTGTTAGTTGTACAAAACAACATGAATTTTTTAGCAACCCTATGTTATGCCTTTGGCTCGGCATTGGGATTTAGTCTGGTGATCGTGCTGTTTGCCGGATTACGCCAGCGGATCAAGCTGGCCAAAGTACCCGCAGCATTTGCAGGCCTACCGATCGCGTTTATAACCGCAGGACTATTATCGATGGCCTTTCTTGGTTTTAGCGGCATGGTCAAATAACAGGAGACGAGCAATGATCTACTTATCCATTTTTTTGCTAATGCTAGTGGGTGGCTGTTTAGGCGGACTGCTAGGTTGGGCATCAAAAGCCTTAAAAGTTGAGGGGGATCCAAGAGTCGATGAATTGGAAGCAATGCTGCCCGGAGGACAATGTGGTCAGTGTGGTGAGCCTGGTTGTCGACAAGCCGCGGAAGCCATGGTCGCTGGGCGTTTGTCGGCTCAGAGCTGCCCTCCTGGGGGCGCGGGCTTAGCCAGCAGCATTGCGGCATTGCTTGGTGTGGAACTAAGCGCCGAGCAAGGCAGTGGGCCTTTAGTCGCTTATATCGATGAAAGCAACTGCAGCGGTTGTACTCGTTGCTTTAAAGCCTGCCCCTTCGATGCCATCGTTGGAGCCAGTAAACAAATGCATACAGTGATTAGCGATGTTTGTACTGGTTGCCGACTCTGCGAAAAGGCTTGTAGTCAAGGTTGTTTAACAATGCAAGCTCCCGCCGTCAAACTCAATACCTGGCAATGGCCAAAACCCCAAGTTGCCTAAGGAGACAGTATGTTTGCATTCAAACCCAGACCATTTAGTGGCGGCGTCCATCCCAAAGGTTTTAAAGAACTCACTGAACAGCAAAGCATTGCCAAAGGCTTTCGCCCTGATCGGGTTTACCTTGGCATGCAGCAGCGGAATGGCTCAATGTTACAGTGCTTAGTTGCCGCTGGAGACATGGTTTTCAAAGGACAATTAATCGCCAAAGGCAGTAACGACATGACCGTACCGCTGCATTCACCAGTGAACGGTCAAGTACTTGAAATTAAGCCCTATTTAAGTAGCCATCCAGCGGGGATCAAATGTCAAACCTTGGTGATAGTTAATAATGGCGACAATTGTTGGGGAGACGCTCACCCTCCCTCTGACTATACAAAGCTAGAGCCGGAACAAATTGTCCAGCGCGTATTAGATGCTGGCGTCGTCGGTCTAGGTGGCGCAGGTTTCCCCAGCGGCATCAAGCTCAGGCTCGCCCGACAAGCCAAGGTACACACCCTGCTCATTAATGGCGGCGAGTGTGAACCCTACCTCACCTGTGATGACCGTTTGATGCAAGAACACGCTGCCGAGATTATTGGCGGTATCAACATGATGCTCAAAGCAATTGGGGCCAATAAAGCAATTATTGCCATCGAAGATAACAAGCCTGATGCGATCGCGGCCATGGCATCGGCGTGTGCGGAACAGCCCAAGCTGGAAATAAAGATGGTTCCGAGTCTCTACCCGATGGGATCGGAGCGCCATCTAATCAAAGCAGTGACCGGACTGGCCATTCCCCCCGGACAACTGAGTACCGCCAAAGGCATATTGGTGCATAACGTAGCGACCGCTAAGGCGGTTTTCCAAGCGGTACGTTTTCAGCGTCCTTTAATTGAACGAGTACTCACAGTGTCGGGAGATGCCATTGAACACCCAACCAATTTGCTGGTTCCCATTGGTAGTTTGGTGTCGCAGGTATTAGCCGAATGTGGAGGCCTAAAAGTTGAAGCGAACCGAATGATCGCCGGAGGGCCGATGATGGGCCAAGTACTGCCCTCTCCCTTCGTGCCTATCGACAAAAGTATTGGTGGACTATTAGCGCTTAGCGATTCTCAAATTAACCAACGTGAACGCCAAGATTGCGTGCGCTGTGGAAACTGCGTCAAAGTTTGCCCGATGGGTTTAATGCCCTTCCAAATGGCGGCTCATAGTAATCATGGTGATTTTGCAAGCGCTCAACAATTTGGTTTAGACGCCTGCTTACTATGCGGTGCCTGTAGCTATATTTGTCCCTCCAGCATTCCCTTGGTGCAATATTTTCAACACGCTAAATCTAACGTCAATGCGCAGCGCAGCATGCTACAAAAATCTAATCAAGCTCGCCAGTTGACTGAAGCTCGTCAGTTACGCTTGGCTAAAGAAGCCGCAGCGAAAAAAGCAGCCAAGGCATCTAAACGTAAACGCCCAGCCAGAGCCCGCCGTACTCAAGGAGAAAGCTAATGGCCCAATACAATCCGGTTGCCGCCCCACATACCCACTCCGGTACCTCAACGACCAACATCATGTATTTAGTGATTTTGGCCCTAAGTCCCGCCGCTATTTATGGCGTATGGCTGTTTGGCCTGCCAGCGCTTAGTGTGATAGTAAGCTGTTGCCTCACCGCCTGGTTATGTGAGCTAATCTGTTTATTGCTACAAAACAAAAACTGGCAACACAGTTTCGATGGTTCGGCTTTATTAACCGCACTGCTACTGGCAATGAGTTTACCGCCGGCAACACCTTGGTGGGTCGCCGCCTTAGGTTGTGGCTTTGCAATTTTCTTAGGCAAGCATGTTTACGGCGGATTGGGGCACAATCCCTTTAACCCAGCGATGTTGGGTCGAGTCATGTTATTGATTTGTTTTCCAGTAGAACTCACCGACTGGCGCGCGATTGCTCCACCAACTTTAAGCGAAACCGGCCTAATATTTAACTCACAATGGACTGGTATCGACGGTAGCAGTGCGGCAACCCCACTGGCCGATCTCGGTCAAATACACGATTTGAGCATGCTGATCACAGGACAACACGCGGGCAGCATGGGAGAAACCAGTGCAATTTTAATCGCCATTGGCGGTTTGTTTCTGATTTGGCGGGGAGTGATCCGCCCCTACATACCAACTGCCTTAATTTGTGGCTTGGTGCTTCCAGCCAGCATCGCTCACCTCATCGACCCAAATCAATTCGCCTCACCAATATTACATGTATTCAGTGGCGGGGCGATGTTAGCCGCATTTTTTATTGCCACCGACATGGTGACCTCACCCACTAGCCCCCGCGGACAATGGCTATTTGGTTTAACTTGCGGCTTATTAATTTGGTTAATTCGCTGCTTTGGCAGCTACCCGGAAGGTGTCGCCTTTGCCATACTCATCATGAATGCCTGTACACCAGTCATCGACCATTATTTACGTCCCACCATATTTGGTATGGCCAAGCCTTTTAGCCGATCAAAAGGAGCCTAAACATGACCCTTCCCAGTATTGAAAAACATATCGATAGTACCGTGTATCAATCGCTCTCGTTGGCCGCTGCTGTCGCTATCGCCAGTATCTTACTACTAACCTTAAATAGCTTCACTGCCCCCGCTATCGCAGAACGACTCAACGAAGACAAACTCGCGGCAATTGACCTAGTTATGCCAAAACAGCTCTATCAAAACCCGATGTTATCTACCGAACAAACATTTACCATTGGCAAACAACAATACACCCTATATACCGCTTTAAATCAGCAACAGCAAATTAGCGGTTATGTGGTACAAACTCAAGCCAATGGTTATGCCGGGCCGATTGACCTTCTAGTTGGGGTCGACGCCGATCTTGCCATTTTGGGCGTACGAGTATTAAGCCACAGCGAAACGCCTGGGCTGGGCGACAAAATTGAATTTGAGAAAACCCCTTGGGTGCTTAGCTTTAATGGCAAAAGTTTAGACAATACCAACCAAAAAGCCTGGGCAGTAAAAAAAGATGGTGGTGAATTTGACCAATTTACCGGTGCTACCATCACGCCTCGTGCAGTGGTGAACTCCGTACACCAAGCACTACTCGATTTGCAGATCCAAACTCAGCAAGGAGGCCAACAATGAGCCGCTATTCTCAAATTATTGCCGACGGTCTTTGGAATAACAACGTGGTTTTGGGGCAATGTTTAGCCCTGTGTCCGTTGTTAGCCGTAACCTCTAGCGCCACCAATGGTTTAGGTTTAGGTTTAGCGACTCTCGCGGTAATGGTCAGTTCTAACGCGGTTAGTGCACTAATTAAAAACTATGTGAGCCGCGCAGTTCGGATCCCAATTAACATTTTAATGATTGCCACTCTGGTGACGATCACCGATCTGGTACTCAACGCTTGGGTTCACCCACTGCATAAGGTGCTAGGCCTGTTTATTCCGCTGATCGTGACCAACTGCGCTATCTTAGGCCGAGTCGAATCCTTCGCCAGTCGACAAAAAGTAATGCCAGCCATCGTGGATGGTTTGGCCATGGGGATCGGCTTTACTTGGGTCTTGGTATTACTCGGTGGGATCCGCGAAATTATTGGCTCCGGCACCCTATTTGCCAACGCCCATATTTTATTGGGCCCAGCCTTTAGTGCGATTGAGCTCACTGTGATTCCCGACTATCACGGCTTGCTATTGGTAATTTTACCGCCTGGAGGCTTCTTGGTACTGGGCGGTTTGCTTAGCATTCATCGACAGGTCCAAAGAATTTTAGCGCAAAAACAAACCACTCAAGCCGCTTGCTGCGTCGATCCTTCGGCCTCAAATTAGGAGCTTACCAAGATGTTAGTCTCTATTGCTTATGCCACCCCTCACCAGCAACTATGTATCAATGTTGATGTAGTGCAAGACAGCAGCGTAATAAACGCGCTGCATCAATCGGGGATCTTAGACCTATGTCCAGAAATCGCTTTAGATAAACAAAAAGTAGGCATTTTTGGCAGGTTTGTCACCTTAGAAAACCAATTGGTAGAAGGTGACCGAATAGAAATTTATCGACCGATTACTTGGCAACCTGAAGACCTAGATGATGATGACGATGACGAATAAATCAACACTTTGTGAGCTTTACGACATCAGTGTTGGTGACATTGTGGGAAACCTTCATCCTATATATTAATAACCCCTTGTAATATAAGTATTTTTGTTTGGTTTGAATATTGCAAAACACTAATTGGTCTGATCTTTAAGGAGTTAACCATGGCAGATATAGGCATTTTTTTTGGTACTGATACTGGTACAACCCGCAAAATCGCAAAAATGATCCAGCAACAACTCGGAGCGGATTTATGCGACAAACCCCTCAATATTAACCGAGTAGACGTAGATACCCTCACCAGCTATAAGATGCTGATCCTAGGTACCCCAACCCTAGGCGAAGGACAACTTCCAGGCTTGGCTTCTGACTGCCAGGCAGAAAGCTGGGATGAGTTTTTACCCCAGCTAGAAGACGCTGATTTTGCCGGTATTAAAGTTGCTTTATACGGGCTAGGCGATCAAGTGAACTATGCCAGCGAGTTTGTCGATGGTCTTGGCGAGCTATACGACGCGATGGCCGAGACTGGTGCAGAATTAATCGGAGAATGGCCCGCTGATGGCTATACTTTCGACGATTCAGCAGCTCTGTTAGAAAATGGCAAATTTGCCGGATTAGTCTTAGATAACGATAATCAAAGTGAATTACACCCCGAACGCATTAGCGGTTGGTTAGAGCAAATAAAATCTGAATTTAATTTGTAAGCGCAGGCTTTAATACGGGCTTTGCTCGTATTAAAGCCTCTTTCAAGATCCGAAGAGTAAGTGAATAGAACAGTTTTGGTCGACTTCTAGCTTCTCAGCGCTACAGACTCGGATCGTCAACGGTTAATCGGTAAGCCGCGTTCATGACAACGTTAATCTTCCAACTATTCTACATGAGCGGGCAATAGTTCCAGCCACTCAAACCACCATTTCAGACCAATCTATTTCTCGCAAGCTTAACGAATCAATATATACCGTCCCATTCCAAGCTTTAGTAAACAAAAGTAGTGCAAAAAAACCAAAATATTGAATAAGCATCATGGCTTATCTGGTCAATGTTCATTTTTATTTGCAGTTAATCCATACAATAATTTCGTGAAATTGTTCCCAATATCACTATTTCATAGCACAATGCATGATCGTTGCGCTTGGCTATTTACCATGAGCCCTCAGCTACACAGCGCCGGTTTGGGTTCACTGCTTGATTCAGCATCCGCGCTAACCGGTAACCAAGAAAGCACCATAAACAGTGAGCTACTAAACAATTTAACTAGCCAGCTAGGCGTGAGTGACACTCAAGCTACTGGTGGTACAGCAGCCTTGCTGGCGCTTGCCCAACAACAGCTATCTGGTAGCGAAAGCTCTTTGTTGAACGACATTATTCCAAGTGGAAACAGCGCTTCACTCAGCGCTCAACTACTCCAGAAAATTAGCAGCATGGACAGTGTTAAAAGTGCTTTTTCAGCATTGGGCTTAGACGCAAGTATGATAGAACAGTTTGCACCCATTATTTTACAATATGTTGGTAATAACGGCGGCTCAAGCTTAGTGGATGGCTTGAGTAAAATTTGGTCTTAATGATGAAGCGAAGTAATATTGACCGCATCAATAATATTTCGCATATATTTTGGTTCAACATTTAACCGAGCACCACATGAGATGGCTTGTCAATCAATAAATATATATAACTAGTGATATTAACCATAAAATAGCCAGCATTTCGATTCAATATCACACAACTACATCTTATAAAACCTCCCCTGCTCAAAGAATGGAAAAATGCAGGGTGAATAATAATAATGTCAATGTTAATGTACAAATTGGATAACTAAAACGCTATAAAATGAGTAGAATTATGGATGATCAACACTCATTATCTCGCAACTATTACCAGATATTGGACGCCTTGCCGGATCATGTATTTATTTTTTCGGAATCAGGAGTGTACTTAGATGTTTTTGGTGGCGAAGACAATGATGCCGGCTTCGATTGCAAGCCGTTTATTGGTAAGAGTTTATACGATGTTACCTCCCAAGATATAGCTGAAGAATTTCATGGCTATATTAAGAAAACACTAGCAACCAATAAAACACTGGTGGTGCACTACCATTTTGCCAATGAGAATATGCTAGCGCTGCCTGACGGTATCTCTGTACCCAACGAGCTATGGTTTGAAGGTATTATTAAACCACTACCATTACTCGAAGACGGACAAAAACGAGTCGTATGGACAGCAAGAAATATCACTCTGCGACATAACCTGGAAGAACAGCTAAAAAAGTTGTCTGAAACCGATGAACTAACAGGCATTCTAAATCGTCGCGCTTTCATGGCAAAATTGACCATCGAACTACACCGCTACCAACGCTACAAGCAAAATACCAGCTTATTGATGCTGGATATTGACAGGTTTAAAAGTATCAATGATCTACTAGGCCATCAATCCGGTGATCGGGTGATTAAACATGTCACAGATATTTGCTCCAAAGAAATCCGAGAAGTCGATTATATTGGTCGGCTCGGTGGTGAAGAGTTCGCGATCCTACTCAGCAATGCCAATCTACTACAAGCTATTGAAATGGCTGAACGTTTAAGGCAAAAAATAGCGCGTTCTCCGTGTGTCGTTGAAGACTATACCATTCATATCACCGTGAGTATTGGCTTGTCTCAAATAGAAACCGAAGCTGATAGCTCAGAATATCTGATATCGAGAGCCGATAAAGCTATGTATCACGCCAAAAAACAAGGCCGAGACCAAGTTAGAATTTTCCACGATGAGCTTTGCAATCATGAGATTGAATTAACTCAGCATAGCCATATTCGTAAAAATAAAGCTTAATGAACTCGAGCGTTTATCAATACCTTCATCGCGTTATTCCCATTCATTAAGCTAGCCATTCACCGTGGAAAACTTATAAACTTTCGCCCTAAAAACCAATGCTTGATAAGCTCGCAAGTCAAGTCTGATGATAATCCTCTTCCCAAGCTTAGCTGCTCACTGATTGCGACGGCTAAGCGCCAAGTCATCATTTTCAATTAAAATGGCTGACTCCTAGTCGGTACATACCATTGTCTATACCAAGTGCGATGGCTCCGTTGATGAAACAGCGGGTATCAAAATATGCAAACGACACACATCCACGACTAACATCATCGATTCACATCAAGGTAATCATTTGAAAAAACGGACAAAATTTCATTTCACTTTATTGTTCTATTTCTAGATATGCAGCTCTGTATTTCGCATGTAATAAAAAATAGGTCTACTATTAATCAAATATTCACTTAAAAATGTACACTTGTGAATATTTTTTCATCAGATAGGATCTGATCATTGAAGTCTAAAAATCTATGATTTAGCTTCATTTTTACTGAAAAAAAACCGCATTATTCATACCGAGCTCAGTGTATAGAGAATAAATACATCACTAATGATAATGTATCAAACAGATGTCTAACCAGTTAGAAAATAAGTCATATTATGGATGAAAAATACTCATTATCTAAAAACTATTACCAAATATTAGATGCCTTACCCGACCATGTGTTCGTATTTTCAGAAGCAGGTGAATATTTGGAAGTGTTTGGAGGCGAAGAAAACGAGACAGGTTTTGATTTTAAAGACTATATTGGTAAAACCTTACATGACGTGCTCTCGCACGATAGAGCGACTGAATTTCTGGATTATATTAAGAAAACAATCCAAAGTGACACAACATTGGTAGTACGCTATCACTTTGCCAATGAGACCATGTTAAAGCTGCCTGACAGTTTTATTGTTCCTGATACCTTATGGATAGAGAGCACCATCAAACCACTTCCAACACTCGTAAATGGATTGAAACGGGTAGTATGGACAGCAAGAAACATCACCTTACGGCATCACCTGCAAGAGCAACTAAAGAAATTATCTGAAACAGATGAACTAACAGGCATTTTAAATCGCCGTGCTTTCATGGAAAAACTGGCTGGCGAATTACATCGCTATCAACGCTACAAGAATGACACTTGTTTATTAATGCTTGATATCGATAAATTCAAAAGCATCAATGATTTACTTGGGCATAAATCAGGAGATCAAGCGATTAAGCATGTCACTGATATCTGTTCTAAAGAAATAAGAACTGTGGATTATATTGGCCGACTCGGCGGTGAGGAGTTCGCTATCATATTGAGTAATACCTGCCTACAACAAGCACTTGAAATGGCCGAACGCTTACGGCGAAAAATATCAAATAGCCCTTGTGTCGTCGAAAACTATACCGTTCATGTCACTGTGAGTATTGGTTTGTCCCAAATAGAAGTGCAAGATGATAGCTCGGAGCAGATCATTTCTAGAGCGGATGAAGCAATGTATTTCTCAAAAAAACAAGGCAGAGATAGAGTGAGCATCTTCAATGAAGACATGCACGATAATGAGATTGAATTAGCGGAAAATAACCATATTTATCGCACTAAACCTTAATTTGAATCGAAGCTTCGTGTTCTGAATGAACATTTATCTAATCCCCTCATCAGTAGGAAAATATGCGCTAAAGCAAAACTGCAGAGCAGTAGTTTTACTACACTGCAGCTTATAGCTTGCTACTTAGAGCTCTTATTTAAAACCCAAGCAGACATACTCGCCTGCAAGTAACTCTCTTCTGGCGCGGTACCATTACCTAACCAGGCCGACACGTTTAACTGTTGACTCACGACATCGAGAGTCCCACTAATCGAGATGGGCTGCTTATCATTAGGTATCAAACCACTAATCGATAAACTTTGTAAATCAAGATCGGCCCGATGCGTATCGGTAAAACCATAAATTGGAAAGCACTGTTGCTGGAAGCTTGCTGACCCACTCACAATACCTAACTCAGGGTTTGTCACTGCCAATTGGATACTAAGAGCGTTACTTGGATCACTCCAAGTACCATTCATCAAATCCGGATGCTCTCCCTTAATGCTTAGCTCGAAGGGTTGCAAGTTAACATTTGATTCAACTTTATGAAAACCAAGTTTATCAATGTAGTCCCCAACGATAATTTGTTCAAACTGGGTTGATGCAACCAGCGAATTAATCACTTCCATCTGCTGATTCGCTTGAAGCTGACCACAATAAGTTGACACCCAATGCCAACTAGCGTCAGGAGCAGAGCGTTCCACAGATCGCCAATAAATAGAGATCACGACGCCTTGGCCCAGCGAAGGATTTGGTTCATGACCGCTCACATAGCCAATCATTAAATAACGTCCTGAAGAACCAGTCGTAGAACTGTAATCTCCCAACAATAAACCATCTTTTTGAACGCTCAGTCTCATCTGAGAGCCATAACTGTTTTGCCACATTCCATCGATTGCGTGAGTCATAAATTAGTTCTCTTCGTTTTGGGTAAATATTCTTGCGGGAGAAGATTGACGGTTTTGAATAATGTTTAAGCCGCCAGGTTTATTAAATATCCAAGTCCCCACCGGAAACAAAGCAACCTTGCCGGCAATATGTCTGACTCGATATTCATAAACGGTGTATAGATAATCCATCAGAACTGACCCGGTTAAGATTAGCCCAGGGATCCCTTCCATTGGCTTAAATTGAGGTTGAACTTGCCCTTCATCTTGACCGGCCTCTATCTTCACCAAATATGTACTGGCAGGAATGCGTAGCTCACCATTAGGCGTTTCACCCGTATCACCAAAAGTAATAATTAACTCTTCTGGACTTTTAGCCACGGCTTTAAGCGCCGCATTCATCACTTCTACATCGCCTTTATATTGAGAGGAACCAGAATCGAGTATAAAATCTGCATCCTTGGCTAAGATCTGATCACCCAGAGCAAAGCTTTCCAGCTGCGTCGACCATAAGTAGGAAACGCTTGGGATCAAAGATTCTTTCCATGGCAAAAATAAATACTCTCTACTGGTTTGATAACTCCGATCGAGTCGGCCCAAACTAACACTTCCTTCCCCGCTTGGCCCATCAGTTTCAAAGGCGACATACGGCATATGCGCTTCCACTAGCTGCTGCTCTATCAGGCTAGCCATGATGTGAAATGAAGGTTCTAATTTATTGACCGCACGAAGACCATAATGACCAGCCTTCGCTTGGTGTTCCGATTTCCCGTCAGTCGGAATAGTATAACTTGGCATACCGATGCCACCATCCCAATCTAACTCCTTAAATTGACTATCTTTATCAACAAATGCTCGAGATAGATAAAGCTCACTTTGTGTTGGCTGGTTATCGATAAAATGGAATACATCTTCACCCAGCTCTACCTGCATCTCCCCCCATGGGCCAAAATCGACCATTTGTGGTTGCTGAGAGATGAACTGAAAAGAGCTTGAATTATGGTAATTAAACAAATCACCGCCATAATGTTGGCATTTATTTTCTTTACACTCATTCTCTACACATAGCGAAGAGCTCACCCAAACAAAGTTACTGCCAGTATCAACACTAAATTTTAATTGCTGAATTTCGGTTCCCGGTTTTGCGGTCCCCAGAGTCAGTGTCGCATACCAAGGCGAAGCGCCATTATTTTGAAATGGCCCTTTCGATAACGGCAAGCTAATTCCACAGCATGTTTCACTCAGTTGTTCAGACATCGCCAATCCTTTTTAAATAGTTGTTTGTAATGACATATAAATCAATCATAATTTGATAAAATTATCTACACCAAAAATCAATAAATAGTCAAAACTATATTCACTCAACATCTCAAAGGCTTAATTTGTGAGTTGAAGAGCAAAAATGGCCAGTGAAACTTAAATGACTGGCAAGACCGTTGAAGATGAAATGAACACATTTATTCATAAATTCCGTAGATCAATTCAGATTAAAACAAGCCTGTTCTGGTCTAATGCCATCGGACACTTAATTTTGAGACCGTATTGTTAATCCGTTAAGAGACCTATATGAGTTTGAAAAATCACACAAGAGCTATCCGCAGGAATTTAGAGATGAAGCTCAACAACTAGGTATTACCTTGGAAGAGTCTGAGCGGGATGAACTTAAATGATGACGTTAATAAAACAAAGAATTACGCATGGAGAAAGACATTGACAGAAGCCGTTTTTAGAATGTCTTTTTCCATTTCAAGGCGCTTAACTCGCGTCTCTGACTCGCAAATACGACGCGGCTCACCCGTCATGGGTGTCGCCTTAGAAGATTCACCACAGCGCTCTGAGCGAAGTTGTTGAAGCTAAACCTGCTTAGGATAAGCAGACAGTTCCTGTCACAACGACGCATGAGAACTGACGACCGGAATTGTGACGGATCCAAATGATAAATTCTGTGATGTACTATGCCACTATATCAGTGCAACTAATCAGGTAAAACAATCAACCCAAGTTGCTCAAGTAACTGCTCTTGCTGCCAAGCGCAAATTTTTACACCACTAAGGTCGACTTTTCTAGGGTCCAAACCATTCAATTCTGAATGACTCAAATTACAACCTTGCAGCTGAAAATGGGTCCAACAATCTTCAGAAAATAAACCTCGGCTTAAGTCCGACTCTTTGAAAGAGGCGCCTTGTAGATTAGCTCCAATCCAGTTATTTTCAAATAAGTCACATTTCTCTATACATTGGCGTTCCAAGTTAGCATAGGATAAATTACATCCCGTGATATACGCAGCACAAAAGTACATACGATGACTCACTTGATTTGAGAAACTCGCTTGGATGAAATTAGCCCCCTTCAAATCACAGCCCCTAAATTCAATGCCGAAGCATTTCGCCCCAGTGAAATTAGCCATGGATAGCTGGCAGTTTTTAAAAGAACTGTCACGAAGGTCACTATAATTAAAATCGCAACCTTCAATCGCACCTTGTTCTATAAACATACAATCGACAAACTGCGCATCCCTTAGATTTGTACGACTAAAATCACATTGATAAAACTTACAACGTTTAAAAAGGGCATCACCCAAATCCTGGTGAGAAAAATCAACTTGATTAAACACTTCATATTCTTCGTTCATAACTAGCCCTTGCGCCACACGAGCCTGAAGACTAACAGCTACCCCCGAAATCGCAACAAAAACAAAGCTTTTAAAAACAACCCTTTAAAGGTTCTCAAATGGCTAATATTGGCTACCAAACCGACACCTAGAACAAGGTTTGGACGGTCAGTAAGGCCAACATCGCGTGAAATGTTTATGGCTAACTAATCCAATAGAACTAATTATCTGGCCGTTCTTGGGGGCCTAAATTACCGCTAACTGCGTGATGTATCTTGTCACTAGGACCACGAGTTGCTGCACTTAATGCCTGGTTATCGGCAGATTTATTCTGCGTAATAAATTAATCATATGATCAATCAGATGGGTATAAGCGCTAGTCGTCAATCTGAATATATGTTTTGAATGGCTAAAACATATAGGGTTAAACGTTCCGATGCTCGTTAAAGCGAACAACAAGGCAAGCCATTCAAGATCGCTTGCCTGATGAGTGCATGATTAGTGGTTGATTGGTGGCGTGACGTCAATAAACTGAATGTTTTCTGAGTCACTGAGCTGCCATGGGGAAGTCGCGGCATTTTCCCAACTTTCAATCGTCACATCACGAAAGACTGCATCTTTCAGACGACTGATATGGCTAACTTTAGTATTTTTTACTCGCACATGTTCAAACAAAAAGTTTTGTTGAAAGGTTTCTGGATAAACCAAACGTTGATCGGCACCGTCGTAACCATCGATTTTGAGCCAATAATTTGCCGGGCTTTCACTATCAACATTATCTAAGCTCACATCCTGCACCACAATATCGCGAAATTGAGCAGCCTTGGGTGCCGATTCAAATACGTTATCCCCCATTTTATAGGCCAAAGTAAATACAAATGGATTCCCGACCCGGCCACGATTCTCAATGATCAGGCCATCAATCTGATGGGAATTTTGGGTACCAATATCTTTCATCGCGTTATTGCGAAAAGTAATATTGCGCGCTCCCCCGCCAGTAGCCGGGGTGCTCTTCATTCGCAATCCATTATCGGTCATAAAGGCAACATTCTCTTCTGCCAGAATGTTTTGGATCCAGGCACCAGTATGACTGCCAGCAACCACCATGCCATGCCCTTCGCGGGTATAGTTATTAAAAATCCAAGCGCCGTCGGTGGCCTGTACATGTGCAGAGCCCAAATGATAATCCGCCCCCTGACCAGCAGCGAAGTTTATACAGTCGTCACCACTATCGATAAAATTAGCAAAGATCAGAGAGTTTTCACTATTACCAAACTCCACCCCATCGGCATTGTTAATATCAAAGGTTTGAACCGAATTATAAGCAAACACCGTGTTTTCGGCTTCTAGAAACATCACCCCGTGATAGGCCGGGTTGAGTAGCGTTAAACCCGCAAAGTAAATATCTCGCACCCCACGAAAGGTTGCCAGGCTAGAGCGCCGATTCGAGTACAAGTCACGATGTAACTGCGCCTGATAGTCAATCTCATCGGTATCACCATCCCAAGCGGGGTTAAATTGTCGATAAGCTTTTTGCATTTGGTCTTTTGCCAATAATCCCAAGCGATATACTTTCGCCCGACTCCCTGCCGGATAATATGCCAGCGACCGACCTAGTTCATCTTGAGTGTCCTTCCCCCTTAACCAGCCGCCACCATCGATGGTTCCTTCACCAACAATTCGGATATTGTTAAAGCGACCGCGACGATAATCGTAACCATGTTGGCTGTGATTTTCAGCATTCATCTGATGCGGGTTGAGGGCGTTCAGTAATGATGGAGGACGGCGTGAATCGGTCGTATTGGTTCGATAGCTATACAGTTGATAGCCCTGGCCTAAAGGATAGTCATCTGCATTTTCCGAGCCCTTCAAAACAGCCCCTGCTGCAATCTCCAGAGTCATATTACTTTTTAAGAACAATGCCCCACTCACAAAAGCCTTGCCACTGTTTGTTGATGGAATAAGCACCTTACATCCATAAGCACTGGTCGAGGCCACCGAGCAAGTGTCAATTGCCGCCTGGATAGCTTTTGTATTCACCGTTAGGCCATCTGCAATTGCACCAAAGTCTCGGATATCAACCACTCTGCTAAAGGGGGCTGCCGTTTCGGTTGTGAGAACCGGGCTGCGAGGCGATTCACGACCATCGGCATAGATAGCAGCAACCGAGAAATGATATTCAGTGGCTGGCTGTAAATGCTTCACCTTGAAGTTTAGATAGACACTGCGTTGGTGAAAACCAACCTTATCTTCGGCAAAAAACTTGTCCATATAAGGCTTTGCTGGATTGTGAGCACTGTTATTTTGACTCGACAAGCCCAATGGCTGCCCATTTTGATAAACCCGATAATCAACAATCTGTTGTCCATTATCGGGTTTGTTCCAAGCCAATACCAAGGAGCGATCATCATAGGCTAAGGTAGGGACCATCGGTCGACTCAAAAGCAACGGACTGACCGAAGGCTCTACAGTCTGGTGACTCAGCTGAGGCTCCATCTTCTCGGAACCTTGTACCGATCCCACATCCAGAGATTGACAAGCTGTTAACAACATCGTCTGGCCTAAAACCAAAACAGCGAGCATACATTTTGCAGAGCCCATAACAGTCCTCTTAAAAATAAAATAGCGTTTCAAATATGAAGTACTATTTATCAGTAATCACTGTTTCTGGTCACTAATTATTTTTGATTATGTGAGGCGACTCGAAATATCTGCAAGTTAATTCCAAATTCGCAAGAGATTTTTTGTAAAAACATAGACTTATAAACAAACACAGCTGCCGAAGCAGGAGTCTAAAGATCACGGGGGCTGGCAGCAATTAATCGAAAGACTGACGACCAATAAAAGAATGAGACAAAGTTGTCCCATCAACACTGTCTAACTCTCCCCCCAACGGCACGCCATGAGCAATACGCGACACCTTTACCTGGTAACGTTTTGCCATATCAGAGATATAATAGGCGGTTGCTTCGCCCTCAACCGTCGGATTAGTGGCAAGGATCAGTTCCGATATAGGTTCGTTTTGCAGCCGATTCTCCAATTTATCCAAGTTTAACTCACTTGGTCCGATCCCATCTAAGGGAGATAAATGGCCCATCAATACAAAATAGCTACCATAAAACTGCGCCGTTTGTTCTATCGCGGCAACGTCTGCCGGGGTTTCAACCACACAGATCTGCCCCTTGTTCATCCGCTTTGTCGACTGGCATATCGGACATAAATCATCCTCAGCAAAGTTACGACAACATTCACAATGCCCAACGACTTCCATGGCTTGATTAATACTGGCGGCTAATTGCAAACCATCTTGGCGTTTGCGCTCTAGCAAATGAAAAGCCATCCGCTGAGCACTGCGTGGGCCCACGCCAGGTAAGACTTGTAATGATTTGATTAGATGATCGATACTCGGACTATATTTCATTGGCATTCCGCTAAACTGGTTTTTGCGAGGCTAATGTAACAGTGTGTTTGGCAAAATTCACCTAGCTCAACAATTTATTATTATCAGCGATAACAACAAGCGAGCCAAGATTACTGCTGAGACAATGAATTTGAGTTATCATGATCCACAAATAACGCTTTGCCTAAACGCATATTTTCACTGCAAGGACGACTGTGAATAACTTTTTTAGAACTGTATTGATCATCAACTTAGTTAGCTTTGTCATTATTACCAGCCTAGGCTTTGTTTGTCTGCCGGTCTTATTTGAACAACAACGTAACGCTAGCGTCAATGAAGTGAAAACGGCCTTAAGTTTATTTGAAATCAGTGCCAGAAAAGCGGTAAATAGTCAAAATAAAGCCCAGCTGGAAGCGTTAGCTCAACAACTGTTGCTTTCACCTAGTATCAACTACGTGAAAGTGACAGATGAGAGCAGCCAGCAGCTAATGGTAGAGGCCGGAAAACCCTTGCAACAGGGCCGTGAAAATTATCTGAAGGCCCATAAATTAGCCCAAAAATTTAATAATCAGCAGATCCCAGCCAAGCAAATCAACCCTTTAGCCTGGGTTGAAATTGAATTCAGTAGTCCAACGAGGCTAGTCGATTGGTTGAAATCCAATCAACAACCATTAGCTCGTCCAATTATTCTGCTCGCCTTTCTACAATTAATACTTAGTTTAATCGCAGCACGAATACTCAGGCCCAAAGTTACTTCCCAAGCAAAGCCCTTAACCACATCAAATGCAACAAAAGCACCGCAACAGACAAATCAGCAATCAGCGGCTTCCGTAGAACAACAATATCAAGAACTTAAGCAACAACTCAGTAAAGCTAATAGTGAACAACTGCAAAATCAGCAAAAGCTCAAACAATTAGTTGCACTATCAAGTCGAGCCAATAGTCTAAAAAAAGCCCTCTTAGAACAGCTGAATCAAGCTTACTATGTGGTCGACGAACATAATCATGTGATCGAAGCGAGCCCATCCGCTTTAAGCTATTTGGGGATCGCTGCAGAGCAACTAACGCGCACTAATTTAAACGAGCACTTTCAGCCTAAAGCCCAACAAGATACAGAAAATTCAGCTGATTTTATCGAGCTCTTAGTCTCCTACCCAGAACAATTTTGTTTGTTAGTCCGTGGTAAAAATTCCGATCAACAATTCTATGCGACTCACATCACGCTGAACTTTCATGACGATGCCTTGTATTTAGTTCGTTTAGTGCCAATACCAACAATAACGAAAGCCAAACCAAGCCAAACAAGCTTGGCTAGTAGCGTCCAGCAGTTACAGTTAGCTGAGCTTTATTCACCACTAAAAGCCGCATGTTTCAGCACCTTGCACCAGTTAAATAACACCTTACTGGCGGATCACCTCAACAAAGGTCTAGCGCTCGATAGCAGCTTGCGCTTATCGAGCTTGCTACGCTGTTTACCTTGGGTACAAAACAAAGCAGTAACACTCAATACCGATGCCTATTCTGTGATTCACCTATTTGAACAGCGCCTCAGCACATTTGCCCCTCTGTTAGCCTGTAAAAATATTGACTGGGGCTTAGTTATTAACCCTGAAATGAAGCCCTACTACCAGTTAAACCTTGCGCTCACTCAGGCAATATTTGACCTACAGCTGTATTTAATTTCCTTATATCCAGAGGGAACTCAGGTACTATTTCAATTCGATTTACAACAACAGCAAATACAGTTGAATATTGATGTTGAACAAGCCAACCACTTACAGCCAATACAACAATCCCTGTTAGCTTGTAGTTCAGTCTTGTTGGAACAGATTGGTGGCGAGCAACAGCAACACCAAGACTCTTTGTGTTTAACGATGTCTCTAGAGAGTACCGCTAAAACATCAATGCTCGAGCAGGTAAAAACTCAAGCAAAACAAATCCAAGTACTTATCGATATAGAACCCGGTTTTGCCCAGCAGTGTCTTAATCTACAGCTACAATTATTTGGTTTACAACTACTCACCCAAGAGCAACTCGAGCAAATCGATACCACACAAACATTATGGTATGTCAGTGAGCGAGCGGAGCTGCCTGAATTTATAACTAAATTAGCTGCGACATCGTTAAAACACTTCATCTATGTCGACACCCCGCCGCCATTGGCACAACTAGAATCGGAACACCGTTACTGTTTACGGCCACGACTGAGTAGTTTTCTTTATGAACAACTCATAACTAGCAATCCTGAAAGCGAACAACAGCAACAACGTGAAGTAAAAGCCTCATCTTTGGCCGCTATCGCAGCAGAAGGGCTGGCCCAATCGAATGAAAAAGCACGGTTGGTTTTCTCACTAGGAACCGAGTCGCAAGCGCCAGACTATATAGCCGTTCTCAATGAAAGCTATGGTTTAAAAGCTGAATATTGCACCATTAACCAAGCTCAGCAACGGCTGGCTAATCTGGCCTCTATCGAAAGTGTAATCATCAATGCCAGCCAAGTGCACTCTCCTCAACTCGCACAATTAGCCTTAAAACATAAACTGCAAAATTTGATTATTCTTCAGGATTCGTCTTTCCAAGAGCTGCCGAAATACCTTGCAAAACTAAGCTATCAACAGATTGAATTACCCGTTACTGCTGAGCAGCTATACACTGTGATTAGTCAGCAACAACTTAAATCATCGCTCTTCGAACAGTTATTTCAAGATGAACAACTACTCGATACTCTGAACCAAACCGAGCAGCAATATAGCCAGATAATTAATCAACTCTGTACATCAACAGAACAAGCCCCCCCAGAAGAGATAGAGAACCAAGTCACTGCTAGCACACCAGCGAGTTACCTAAAGGCCTTATACCCCATCTTTAGCAGCGAAGCTCGGCAACGGCTATCGCAGATCAATCGGCAATTGCAAGCACAACAATGGCCTGAAGTGCAAAAACAAGTTCAAGAAATTATCCTCAGTGCTCAAAAATTTGATGATGTAAAACTAAGCACATTGTTAGGCGAAATGCTTCAGGCAAGTTTAAACAAAGACAGCCACGCCCTAGAGCTTTGCCAAGCAAATTTGAGTGAATATTTGTAAAAGCGCGGTTTAGCTTAACGCTATCAGTCTACCGCTGCCAACTGCGCAAAGCCACGGCGGCTTTAAGGTGATGCATACAAGCGGGAGCTAAATCGATATGCTGTTATGACCAACTTCAGCTGGTCATAACAGCGCACAACACCAGTATAATTTGGCGTCGAAGGAGAAGAGAAAGTTAATCGACAATCAAGTCATATTCTTTACGCAAAATATCAATCACCTCTTGTTTAGGATTATCGCCTATCACAATCTCACTTCCGGTAATTTTTTCAGCAATACCAATATAAGTACTAGAGATCTTCATTAATACCTCTACAGGCAAACTATTATCTCGCGCTAAGGCTTCACGTTCATCCATGCGATTTTTATTTAACAAAATGTCGGGGTCGGGGAAATAATTTAACAGCGTTTGACGGAAGTCTTCTTTCGAATTTTCTACAACCTTTCCTTGGCGATATTCTGGGCCATCCCAGATCCGCGATGAATCTGGCGTCCCAACCTCATCCATATAGATCAACTTATCGTTTCCATCAGCATCCGTCACATAACCAAACTCAAACTTGGTATCAACAAACACTTGATCAACCTCGCTTAATGCTTGACTAATCAGCTGAAACCCTTGTTTTAATAAGTTTTCATAAACACTAATGTCATCGGCCGATTGAAACTTAAAGGCGCTAAAATTATCTGCAATATTTTGCCGTGTTACATTCACATCATCCGCTTCAGGCACCCCAGGGATCCCTTTAAGAATGCCTTTAGTCGAAGGGGTAATCAGCAATTCTGGCAACTTCTGATCGCGTTTTAAGCCTTCGGGTAATTTGATACCACAGAAGTTTCGTTCACCTTTTTCGTAGGCTCGCCACATTGACCCGGTAATGTATTGGCGACAGATCGCTTCGATCATCACTGGACGTGCTTTTTGCACTATCCAAACAAAGGGATGCGGAATATCCAAAATATGACTATCGGCCAATCCCTGTTGTTTAAATAACTTAAACCAATAATTAGAAATAGCGTTTAAAGCAGCCCCTTTGCCAGGTACGCCCTTGAGGCCCTCTTCGCCATGCCATATGCAGTCGAAAGCAGAAATGCGATCACTGATCACCATAATCGCTAATGGAGTGTCAGGCGCAACATCATAGCCCTTCTCTAAAATTAACCGTTTGCTATCGGCGTCAGTCAACCAATAAACCGAGCGAACTTTACCGCTGTGAACGGGGCTATCGGTGCGTATGGGAAGATCGTTATTCACTGCTAATACTTTATCAGCGAGGCTCATGGTAAACAGTCCTATTTAGAAAGTGAAAACGCGACGCTAACCGTAATTAGGATGAGCGTTTTACAGGGAACGATTATTTGCGCAAAGATTTTACCAGAAAGTGTGGCAACTACTAGAGCCTGTTAAACTTTGATCCGTGTTTTTGCGGCGAGCTGTTGTATATTTAGACAAGGCAGGCTCGTTGACGTGTGCCAACCAAAATAAATCACCAGCAACGCCGAATAAATCAGCACTAACTGGCTCGCCTCTCCTCCCCGACGAAGGATCTGTCAACATCAGTGAGCATTAAGCCAAAGCACAAAGTTTGACGTGAACACAACCAGCATCGCCCATTGGTTCATGGCTTCAGCAATAAATGATAAACACCAGTTCCGCCAGTCATTCGTCATAAATATGAGAATATCGACAAATCAATCCTCAGTAACAACACATTTAAATATTAAGACAAGCACAACAAAACTTTGTATTCTAATAGCCTGTATAAATGGAATTGTTACACGCTAAATGACTACTCACTTCCAGCTTTTTGCTTTAAATGAAGATGCCGACGAGCAACAAATTAAAACGCGATATAAGCAATTGGCGATGCGTTGCCACCCCGATAAAGGTGGTTCGGCGGCGCTAATGGTGATGATCCAAAATAGTTATCACAAATTGATCTTAGGTGAAGGGGCTCTGCAATTAAGCCTAGCGGTCAATCAACAAGATAAACAACTGATCCAGAGTTTAAAAAAAACGATTCATCAACAGCAGTTTGCGATTCAAAAGCTCAGTATTGCCATCGCTAAACGGCAACAAGAAAAAGAAAACAAGGCTTTAAAAAGAGTCACCATGCCACTATTAGCAGCATTATTAATTCTGATGAATGTTGCTTTGGCGTGGGCTTGGTACACCAGTCAAGCAGCTGATGTTCCCCAAACGCCCCCCTCCTTGGCAGATATCTCCCCAAGCAAGCAAGCAATGCCACCCCTAGCACAGACCGACAATGCCTTGGACAACTCTTACAAGCTATGGGAGCTGAAGCAGAAACTGCGCCTTAGCTCAGCCCGCCAACAATATTTACAAACAGATTTTGAACAGAGCAAACAGCTTATCAGCCAATTATTAACCGCCGACCAACTTGGTCGTTTAACTCAGGAACAACGCCAGTTTTTAACCCAGCATCAAATACAGTCAATGGCAAGCCTCTACGAGGGAACGATAAACATGGATAACGTACTACTAGAAGACCTATTTATAGTAGAAGATCCATTTATGGACATTGATATGCAGATAGATATCAACCACTAGGAATTACGATTTAACAGCGAACATAGCTCTTGTTTAGCTTGTTCATTTTGCTCTCTGATTGAAGCAATTTGTTTGATTAACTGCGATCTTAGTTCTGCATCAGGTAATCTATCACACAGCGATTGAAGTTGTTCGAGCGGAGATAGTAACTGATCAAACTCTCGATGGATCTGTTGCATAATTGGCTCTCTCTCAATAGACCTTAGAATAATAACTCTAAGAATTATTAAATTGAACAAACAAATACTCAAAACACTATTTAAATCTCATAATACCCATAAATACAATTTCTTAGTCAATGACATACTCGCATCCCAAGTTAGACTTCATCTCGACAACCAGACATTAGCTATGGCGTAAAACTCTCATTGTAAAACATACCAAATCACCTTTACTGCGAACTTGGGAGGAATCCCTACTTATTAGCCGGCAGACTATTTGCAATGCCTGAACAAAAATAGCCTTGCCAACATGACTCCTTTATCACTCATTTTATTCCAAATATCTCGGTGAACCTAGTTGATACAAGGATTTCATCGTTTTTTCACCGAGGAAACATCCAAGTAATAACGGTACGGTAGAAAACTCGTTTCTTATTCTTTCAAGGAAAAGTTACAATATGTGTGCTTAACTGATTAAACGATATGCATCGCGACAACCGCGCGTTGCCCCTGACCCAAAACATAAAGCTCAACAGGCACCAAATAAGCCAAGCCCCATTTAGGTGAACTATGCGACTACCCTTATTCCCTTTAGCTCTTTTTATGCTGCCCGGCGGACGAAGTAAACTGCGGATTTTTGAACCTCGTTATCTCCGCTTAGTCGCCTTAGCAAGTGAAAATCAACAGGGATTTGTATTATGCCAACCAACTCACAACAACACCGATAATGACATCGGTGTACTCTGTCTTATCGAAGATTTTGAACAGTTAAAAGATGGGATGTTAGGCATTTCCATTCAGGCTATCGAACGTGTTTCTATCACCGATATCAGCCAAGCTGACGATAACCTTCTTAGTGGACTCATTCTAAAAATCCCCGAGTGGGAAGACAGCTCGGAGGCAATAAACAATCAACAAATGACAAGCAAACTCAAAGAAGTGCTTGAACGTCATCCAATCTACAAACAACATCCAGATTATCTCGACTATGAAGATCCACGCTGGGTGGTATTACGCTGGCTAGAACTATTACCATTTTCAACCACCGCAAAGAACCAAATTTTAAAAGAAAATAGCTTTCCTACTCTGAGTAATTTAGTTTTACACTTACTTCCAGAAATTGACATCGACGAAGATTAGCTTAGTTTCAGTTCTACATCATCGACCTACAGTCACAAAAAAAGGTCATCACGCTCAAGAAATAGTCAATCGTGTCATTTTGATTATAATTTGCGAACTTTTACACAGCCTTAAATGGCAAATTGCTTTATTATAATTCAGTCATGGATGATGACAGGCGTGTTTGCGGAAGTCTGTTATCAGGGCAAAAGTCCTGATTTGCTTACACCCTATTACCCTTGGAATGATTAATATCTAGATGTTAGAAAGTAGACCGTCTGCGAAGTTTACTTTCCTAAAGGTGATTCATGAGATATAAAGCAAAAATTTGCGCAGCAATTACCCAAGCTCTACCATTACTCCAAAGTGCCACTGCCGATGAAGCCGTATTATGGAATATCGAGCAAGAACGCGACATTTTGTGTATGGAGTTTACATCAAGCTTGAGTTTTGAAAGCTTGGAGCTCGGATTTAAACAGGCAGCCGAACAGTTTGGTATTAACCACCAAATTAGTATCTTAAAACTGCGCGGCTAGTCCAAAGCACAGGGGAGTTCTTACTCCCCTTTGTCTATCGTTTTATTTGGTCGCCTTAAGCCCGAAAGCTCGCCTTGTACTCTCACTCATAAATTAAATTTCTCGGTGAATCAGCTGAATAACGTCGCGAATATCCACTAAAAATAAATAACTCTCCGACAGTTCGATTGATACCAATCTAACTCATTATCGGTTCATTCTTGCGGATCTAAATCAGCGCTAACTGCGTAATGTATCTTGTAATTAGAGCCACCAGTTACTGCGTTGCATGCCTTGTTATCGACAGATTTATTCTGCGCAATAAATTAATCATATAAGTACTCAGATTGGTATTAACCTCATCGCTAATAAAAAAAGCAGCGTATACGCTGCTTTTTTAAACCAACAAAGTCTTATTGCAGCCAAGGCGGTAGGCAAACCCCTAAACCACCCAAACCACAATAGCCATTAGGGTTCTTGTGCAAATACTGCTGATGTTCTGACTCAGCATAATAAAATTTATCAAACTCAACAATTTCAGTACTAATTGCCTTCGCCAAGCCCTCGCTGTTCAATGCCTGCTGGTAGCTTCGTTGCGCTTGCTCCGCAAGTGCTGCCTGTTCGCGACTCAAAGTAAAAATCATCGAACGATATTGGCTGCCAACATCACCACCTTGGCGCATTCCCTGAGTGGGATCATGCTGCTCAAAAAAACAAGTTAACAGCGCTTGATAAGTAATCACCGTTGGGTCATAAATGACTCGCACGGCTTCAGCATGCGCAGTTAACCCAGTACAGACTTCGTCATAGCTAGGATTAGGCGTGTAGCCCCCCGCGTAACCAACCGCTGTGGACACCACCCCCTGCTGTTGCCAAAACAAACGCTCGGCGCCCCAAAAACAACCCAAAGCAAAATAGGCTTCGCTCAAGCCATTAGAAACGCCAGCAAGGTAATCACTCCCGTTTACTGCATGAATGCCATCTAAGCAAATCGCCTCTTCTCGGCCTTTTAAGGCATCCGCTTGGCTAACTATTTGGTTCTTGCCCATCGACAGAATTCCTTCAAATCATTGAGAGTTGTAAGCTGACAAAAAGCCATTACTCACCGGTTTTAGCCCAAGTATCCCGCAAGCCCACGGTGCGATTAAACACTAAATGCTCGCGACTGGAATCAACATTATCAGCACAAAAATAACCTTGACGTTCAAATTGGTAGGCTTGTTCGGCAACCGCATCAATTAAACTCGGTTCTACAAAAGCCTTTTTAACGACCAAGGACTCAGGATTTAGTACTTTGGTGAAATCCTCTTCCGCAGCAGGATTTGGCACCGTGAATAAACGATCATAAAGACGGATCTCAGCCGGTTTAGCATGTTTTGCAGAAACCCAATGGATCACCCCTTTAGGCTTGCGTCCATCAGCCGGATTTTTACCTAACGTCGTGTCATCGTAACTACAATAAACAGTGGTCACTTTGCCGTCTGCGTCTTTGTCACAACGCTCTGCTTTGATCATATAAGCGTTACGTAAGCGAACTTCTTTACCCAAGACTAAACGTTTAAATTTCTTATTGGCTTCTTCGCGGAAATCTTCCGCTTCAATATATAGTTCTCGACTAAATGGAACGACTCGCTCTCCCCGATCTTCGCTTGGATGAATTGGTGCAAGCAAATCCTCAGTTTGATTTTCTGGGTAATTTTCAATCACCACTTTAATCGGATCCAATACTGCCATCGCTCGAGGTGCATTGGTATTGAGGTCTTCACGAATACAAGCTTCCAACATTGGCATCTCAACCATGTTTTCCATCTTAGTGACACCAATCCGTTTACAGAACTCGACAATAGAAGCTGAGGTATAACCACGGCGACGTAAGCCAGCAATAGTTAACATACGAGGGTCATTCCAACCATTTACATGATGGTCTGTCACCAAGGTATTTAGCTTGCGCTTAGACATCACGGTATATTCGAGATTTAAACGTGAAAATTCATACTGATGTGGAATGCTATCAATCGTAATATTCTCTAATACCCAATCGTATAAACGACGATTGTCTTGAAATTCTAAGGTACATAGCGAATGAGTGATGCCTTCGATAGCATCAGAAATACAATGCGTAAAATCGTACATCGGGTAGATGCACCATTTATCTGCCGTTTGATGGTGGTGAGCAAAACGAATTCGATAAATGATCGGATCTCGCATACACATGAACGATGAACTCATATCGATCTTGGCTCGCAATGAACACTCGCCTTCTTTAAATCCACCAGCGCGCATTTTTTCGAACAGACTTAAATTTTCTTCAACCGAAGTATCACGATATGGGCTGTTCTTCCCTGGCTTGTTCAAGGTGCCACGATATTCCCGAGCTTCATCCCCGTTTAAGAAACAAACATAAGCCAAGCCTTTTTCAATCAGCTCTAGCGCATAGCCATACAACTGGTCAAAGTAATTTGATGAATAACGAACCTCGCCATCCCAGTCGAATCCTAGCCACTTAACGTCTTGCTGGATCGAGTTAACGTAATCGATATCTTCTTTTTCTGGGTTCGTGTCGTCAAAACGTAGATTACACGCGCCATGGTAATCCTGAGCAATTCCAAAATTTAAACAGATCGACTTCGCATGGCCGATGTGTAAATAGCCATTTGGCTCTGGAGGAAAACGCGTATGAACGCTAGTGTGTTTTCCTGACTTAAGATCTTCATCAATAATATGACGAATGAAATTGCTAGGGCGATTTTCCGCCTCACTCATACCAGCCTACCTATAAAAACAGTTCATACAAAATAATTCCGTATAATCCCTGATTCTTTAACTTAGTACAAGCGACCATCAACTAAGCGTTGAAAAGATCATCGCAAAGCGCGAATAAAAGCGACGATTTACCGCTATGTGTCGGTTTTGAGTGTTTTGACTCCGCAGAGCCCCCTGCATAAACACATCCCTTATGATGTGCTCGACCACACATAGACAAAAAGCCCAACAAAGAGCTTTCAATCGATAGTAAGACCCGCTATCTCAATAGGCTTTATAAAAGCGGCCTCTTATTTAACCAAAACTTCTCCTAGTTTTTGTTGCTCAGCCAAACATAAACGCATGAAATCAGCAGTTAGTTGTTGCTCTATTTCCATTGCCTTTTCGGTCGGACAAAACACTGTAAACTCTATTTTCATATAACCAAGTTCAGTGGTGCCAACTTCCAATTGCGGTTTCGGCCCAACGATTGCGCCCCCCATTTTTCGCTCGATAGACTGGTTGTAACGAGCTGCGACGTCTTCAAAGTCATTACAGTAGCTTTCAGCATTTTCAGCCAATTGAGCAACAAAACTAAAAGGGTTAATCATGGTATCTCGCACCAGCACAAAATGATGCACCGCATAACGCTTCATAAAGTTTAAGTTTTTGATTGTGCTGGTAATTAATTTATTATTGGGAATAAACAGGGTTTTACCTGTGTATTGATAAGTATTGATATTAATTTCCAATACTGTGGTTTTTATCCAATCCAATTGGGAAACTTCCCCTACAGTGTTATCAACTTGGATCCACTCCCCCGCCCGAAAGGGACGAGTTGACATCAGATAGAAAAAACCAATGATGCATTGAATAAACTCTTTGGTTGCTAGCACTATCGCAACTGCAAATGCCGCTAAAGAAAATGCAAATTTTTGCAATTCGCCAGCCCATAAATTGAATAGCAATAAGACTAATATGAAAATAAGAAAATTTTTAACGTTACTAATCAGGTCTCGATGGTCCTTACCATTATTTTTTTGCTGTTTATCTATCAATTTAACAGCAACAAATTTGACCAGGAAGGTAAAAAGAATCACCCCAACGGTTAGCACTAGTTTATTTTGGACAAATTGACTTAAATAGTTCATAACACAATACTGACTCATTCACGCAGTAAAAATTAACGCACAACTCTAGCATCTTATTTAAACTAGACACAATTGATTACAAGTTAACTTTGATTTATAGATGCTGCTCGATACAGGCAAAGGCCGTCCCGACGCGGCTACGAATTTTTCACAAGGATAGTCCGTGACCATTGACAGTTTAGCAAGCTTACTGAAGACACCCATATTCCACATTCAAGACAAAGCAATTAGTGCTGGTGACTTGCTCATCATTCCTTGTTTGTTATTCGTTGGGTATTTATCCCTTAGAACCATTGTAAAGCTACTCACAAATCGCATGACTCGGCAAAAAGTCGCCCCTGATTTAATTCATTTAGTCACTCGCATCACCTATGTACTCGGTATATTAGTCATGGGGATCACCACTCTAGATTTGATCAATGTCCCGATTACTGCTTTTGCCTTTCTCTCTGGTGCGGTTGCAATTGGCGTCGGTTTTGGTGCTCAGAATATCATCAATAACTTTATAAGCGGTTGGATATTAATGTGGGAGAGACCGATTAAAATTGGTGATTTTTTGGAAGTCGATAATGTAAAAGGGAATGTAGAGGCCATCAATACCCGCTCCACTCGGATCCGACGCACTGATGGCGTCCACTTGCTCATTCCGAATAGTAAATTACTTGAAAATACCGTGGTTAATTGGACTCTCATTGACAACAAAACTCGCACTTCAATTAGCATTGGCGTAGCCTATGGCTCTCCTTGCCGAAAAGTCGCTCAACTGATAGAACAAGCAGTAAAAGAACAAACTTCAGTGCTGACGACCCCCGCACCAACGGTGATATTTAATGATTTTGGTGACAATGCTTTAGCGTTTATCGTGTACTTCTGGATGGACGCCAACATGGAAGGGCAACTTAGACAGGTAAGCAGTGAAATCCGCTTTCGGATCGATGAACTATTTGCAGAACAAAATATTGTAATTGCTTTCCCACAGCGAGACATCCACATCGATGGCGAGCTAACATTAAATCGTAAAAAAAGTATCGATAATCATGTCATATAAAAGCGGAGTTACCTGATTAAAGCAGGTTCTTAAGCTTCTTTATGCAGGCATATTAAATTGCAGTAAATAGACAATGCCAATTCCGAATTGAAATATAACATTGCCTCAACTGGCAATTCACTTTGATAGACGTCTGGATGATATCCTAAACATCTAATCAAAATTAGCGAACACAGAATGATGAGTGCTCTCAAACCTACTAAGAAGAGCACCCATTTTATTCTATTCGTTTTATTCCCATCATCTATTATAAGGTGAAATGGGCCAATGCCTCTTTCATCGCAATACTTTGACCGCTTAACTCTTCGGCTGCTGCGGCTCCTTCAACCGAAGCTGCTGCATTTTGATCAACAACATCTCCAACCGATGCAATTGATTGGGTTACTTCATCAACCGCAAGTGCTTGTTCATTGCTGGCCGCAGCAATACCCGCCACCAAATCAGTGGTCTCGTTAATACCGCTAAACACAGCGAGCAGTGCTTTCTCTGTTTTTTCTGCAATCACAACACCGTTGAGTGTTTTATTTGATGACAATTGTATCAATTTAGCCGTTTCTGATGCCGCTTGCGTACTTCTCGAAGCTAACCCTCTCACTTCATCGGCAACAACTGCGAACCCTCTACCTTGCTCTCCTGCTCGTGCCGCTTCTATCGCTGCATTTAAAGCGAGTAGATTTGTTTGCTCTGCGATGCCATCAATAGTTTGGATAAACACGGCGATACTTTCACCCGCTTCCTTAATCTCATTCATCGCTTCAACCATCTCTTTCATATGATTCTGTCCATCAGATACCGCTTGCTGAGCCGTCTCAGCTAATTTTCGAGCATCATTGGCGCCATTTGCGTTTAAGCCTGTTTGTGTTGACAACTGCTCTAATGCTACAGAAATAGTTTGTAAGCTATCTTTTTGTATTGTAGCCCCCTGTGCAAGTGACTGACTTACACTCGAGACCTCTGCACTGCCAGCTGCAATTTGATCTCCCGAGCTTTGGATCTCACTTAAAATATCATTTAAGTTCTGTACCATTTCTTGCAAAGCAAGGCCTAATACATCTTTATCAGACGCTAACACAATCTTAGAAGAGAGGTCCCCATCAGCTATTTTCTGAGCAAGAACTGCTTTATCCTGCAAACTTTTAACCATGATACGTACACCAGCATACAAGCTAGTATCGAGTTCATTATGACTGGGTAAATCAACCGCTAAATCCCCCTCGGCAACACGCCTAACAATATTTGTGACCAATAACGGATCACCGCCTAAACTATTCATTGTCGAACGAGTAATAAAGAAGGCAATAGCAATACCAAATATTAAAGCAACAGCCACAATGCTCTCGATAATAACGACTGCACTATGATTACTTTCTTGCAATTGAGGACCAAGGATGTCTTGATCTTTCTTAATCGACAGTTTTAGATCTTCTGTCATTTTTGCAACCACTGGACCAATTCGATTTAGTGTGCCATTAATAATTACATTACGATCAGCTATTGCCTGAACAACCTCATCAAAAACTGTCTCATATTCGCTGATACTTTTTTGTGCATCCTTAAGCAGTTCCATCTGTACTTGACCCTGCAAATAATCAGCCAACTCATTGATTTCCATATCTATATCAGAAAACTCTTTATGTACTCGATCAACATCAGATTGCTCATTAGAAATCAAAAATTTTACAACATATAATCGAGCCAATAATAAACTGCGAGTCGCTAATGCAGTTTTATGTGCAACATGCATATCTTCTTCAGCTGCTGCTGACATTAGTATTTTAGTCAGTGTCTTTTCAATTGAAGGACCATTGCTATCTAAAACATTTTTAACCAGTGCATTTCTTTGTTCCTTAAGAACAACAACCTGTGAAAAACCTGCTTTATATTCATTGAGTAAACCATCAATATCCTTAATAACCCCAATACGTTTAGGGTCAGAAATAATGCCTTTTGCCTCATTCATATAGTTTTGTGTTTTCTGCCAATACGATTCAAACTCATCTTTATCTTTTTGGGACGAGGTCGTAATAAAATCTTTCACATTCATTCGCACCATCAGCATATTGGCCTGAATACGGCTGACAGCATTAGTGGCTCTAGCCAAAGATCGGTAATCTTCAAATCCCGATGACGCATTCATTAGGGCAAAATAAGCGCTGCTTCCCACGACACAGAGAAGAATAAGTACCACCGAAAAACCTAAATATAATTTTTTTGAAAATCCAAACACGATATAACTCCATTTTTATTGACGTATAGAGCAATAAACTCACAACCTTTTAATAATCATTTGGTCATTAAATGAAACACCACACCGTAATTAACAATAAGTAGCACTTCCCCAGCAGCACATGAATAGCAGGACAAAAGCATGAGTGCTTATTCATCGAACGGCACAACTCTATAGTCATCCGTTATTCAAAGATGCGCGGTTAACTCACTGATTTTGAGAGTAAAAAATGAGTAATGTTTAAGCGGAATTTGAGCGAAAATATTCACAATTTCACTCTGACATTAAGAGCGAGCAAACATACTCATACAAAATACAGTGGTTAATACCAGAGCGATGACACGAGTACATTTTTAAAAAATATAAACATATTGACTCCATTTAAAGCGGTGCGGATATAAAACCAATGTTTCACCTGTTTAATTATTGAACGATCCGTATTCAAATAATATTCAAGCGCTTGTCTTAGTAGGTGTAAAACCTAAAGCGTAGTTTGCATAATCAACTCTTGCCAAAAAAAACATATCTTCATTTTCAAACGAATTAATAACTGGAAAAAATGACTGGATAAGCAAAACAATTGATATAAGTTCACTTATGACGAACGAGAAGAAGAAACTGAAATTTGAAGATATCCAAACTTTATTGAATGATAGCCAACAATAAATACTCCTTAACTATTTATCAGGCTTTTCGACTTCCATGTAAACGCTCCAGTCTCCTTCTGAAAGAAAGACAAGCAATAGACTTCGCTAAACCCAAGCATCGTGCTTAGCTGCATCATAATTTTAGTAAGCTCGTCGTAATCGCAAGCAGCGCATCCTCTTACAAACGAGATTGCGACGGTGACATGATATCTTTTTAAGAGGTAACAACGAGTCCAGCGCCAACAACAACTCGTTAGCATACGCATTTCCAGTCAAGCAATGGCTGCGCAATTAATGAGTTATTTTAAATAAAAAAGGCGGCTCAATTGAGCCGCCTTTTTTCAAATCTAAGTGAGAGTGACTACTGAAGCCCCGCAAACACCACTACAACCTTATCATTACCCTTGCTGCGGCTAAATGCATAGGGTTTATCACTTATCTTATGGTGTTCTCCTGCACCAATGGCTACGTGACGTTTCCTGAATTGCCCCAGCGTTTGCCAGTGTTTCAGTAACGCTTGTCGATCCGCTTCTTTAATAATTTGCTGCCAGTTCATAAATGAGCGCGTAGGCGCATCAAAGGCATCTGATTGAGGCCCTCGTGGGCGGGCACTCTCATCTCCATAGTAAAGCTGTACACCACCGGGCATCATCATCAAGGCCGTTCCGGCCCCAGCCTGTAGCGTTAAATCTTCATAATTGGAATAGAACAACTTGGTATCATGTGAACTGATATAGGTGAGCAAGTTATAGTTAGGGTCTCGATTAATCTCTTTCGCGTAACTAGCATAGATACCTTCGTTTTGGGGAAGACATTGCGCCCCTTTCAGCGCCGCTTTACCACCGCCATATTCGAAGTTAATTAAACTATCCATGCCATTATCAAAATAAAAATCTTTATAGGCCCCATGATGCCAAACTTCACCGACCATCCAAAAGGGTTTGTCGTCTAATTTTTTATCCGGGTGTTTGGCTTTCCAATCGGCCAAAGCTTCAACTCCAGCTTGCTTGAGTTTACCCCAAACCTCGGGCTCAACATGCTTCACTGTATCCGCTCTAAAGCCATCAACACCATAGTCACGAACCCAATTGGTATGCCATTCAATCAAGTAGTCCGACACCGTATAACCTTCACGTTCGACGGCTTTGGTATCTTTTTTATGTTTAAGAAATGGTGGCAAACTCACCGACTTGGTTCCTTCGGTGATTAAATCCGGCAGCCCTGACAAGTTCATCGTGATATCATCCCCCCCTGGCGCCGTATAACCCGCCATACCGCTACGAACCCAATCCGGGCCCCACCATTTATCGACCCATTCACTAGAGCTCCAACGAATAAAATTAGTGTAGCGATACCAATTTTGGCCCTTGCTCAAATCTGGCTGCCAATCGGTCCATTGCTTAGGTACTGGCGCATGGGGCGCTAAGGCATCAATGCCCATAGTTTGCATATCATCCAGCGTGGGGTAGCCAACATGATTCATAACGACATCAACCAGCACGCGAATACCTCGTTTATGAGCTTCATCAACGAAACGTCCAAAATCTTGTTCGCTGCCGAGGTTCGGATCTATCTTGGTAAAATCTAAGGCCCAATAACCATGGTAGCCATAAAAAGGAAAACGACCGTGATCGCCTCCACCAATAAAGCCATGAATTTGCTCAACAATGGGAGTGACCCAAATTGCGTTCATCCCAAGATCTTTGATGTAATCCAGTTTGGCAGTGATGCCGCTAAAGTCTCCACCTTGAAAAGTACCGGCTTCTTGCTTGCCGTCTGCTTTACGATGAAAAGGAAAGTCGTTACTCGTATCCCCATTATTGAAACGATCGGTCATAATGAAATAAACGCTAGCATTGTCCCAAGAAAACTCACTGGCTTTGCCATCTGCAGCTTCTAATAACAGCAGTCCCCCGCTGGCGGGGTCGGGCTGCATACTCACTTGACCATTCATCACCGTCTGAGTTTGGCCCGAATAAAAATCTTTCACCAATTGACCGTTATTAAAAGTAGAACTTACATCAACCGTAATTGGCTGCCCGTCCCACTGAATGCAGTCAACTGCAGGGGGGCTACGTTTAAAACTTGAGGCCTTGGCCTTACGTGCCACTTGTAGCGTTGGTTTGTCGCTTTGTGAGTTATCTAAAATCAGTTCATAATTTCCCGCGAAGCGAATATTCAACTCAAAATAACGGTCATTAGCGCATGCGTTCAGCGCTAGAGGCTTAGAAAAAGCAAACTTGCTACCATCTTCTGGCCCAAAACGAAGTCCACAACTTTGCCCTTGGTCTGAAACTTGAATTTTGTAAATGCCTTTTTCAAACGGTAGCGTGATCTTATAGCGACTTTTACCTGAAAACTTTAAACGTTGTGCGGCATTCACACCACTGTCAGCGTAATTCAAGTAAAGGGGACTTTTAATCATTGCCGCTGATACGTTCGCCGAACCTGCGGACATGACTAAGGCAGCGCTGATTAGACCTAATTTAAAACCTTTCATCCAAACTCCTTGGCGTTTTAGCACTAAAAACAAGCTGCAAAGGCCTATTTTCCGTCAATAACAGTGATGAAAACAAAAGCTAGTTAAGTTTTCACTAACAAAGCACGATTATTTGCTAATTTTATGACTGACAGCGCTTTCATTTGGCAAAACAGCAAGTTCGCGAATAATCACGCATTGATTCGGTGCAGCCCCTTGCTGCACCTAGCATGTTGTTTTATGATGAACAGTCTTAATTATGCTGATTTGGTCGTCTAATTTACCTAATGAGCATAATTTGCAGACAGAAAAAATAGACAGTTTAAGTTTACTAGTAGTCGCTTAAAGCTTGACAAAGAATAAAAACAGCGCGAGTGAGAGCAACAGACAGGGTGTAAAGGAAGCAATGAAAAAAACAATGTACGAAAAGATCTGGGACGCGCATGTAGTCCACGAACCTAAAGGTAGCGCATCTATCCTTTTTGTTGATCGTCACCTCATGCACGAAGTAACAAGCCCGCAAGCCTTCGAAGGTTTACGCATCGCGAATCGCCCAGTTCGTAATCCCCACAGCATTCTGGCAACAATGGATCACTGTGTTCCAACCAAAGCAGCCGACCGAGCAACGCTCCCTGATCCGATTGGCAAGAAACAAATTCAAGTGATGGCGCAAAACTGTGCCGATAACAGCATTAATCTGTACGACATGAACAATGCTAACAACGGTGTAATTCATATCGTTGTACCAGAGCACGGATTTGTTCATCCCGGCATGGTGGTTTGTTGTGGTGATAGTCACACCGCAACTCACGGAGCCTTTGGCGCCCTCGCCTTCGGTATTGGTACTTCTGAAGTTGAACACATTATGGCAACTCAGACCATCCAACAAGGCAAATCAAAAACTATGCTGGTGAAAGTGGATGGTGAGTTACCCGAGTTTGTCACCGCCAAAGACATTGTGTTGGCCATTATCGGTAAAATTGGTACTGCCGGAGGCACCGGTTACGTCATCGAATTTGCAGGCTCTGCAATTGAAGCTCTTTCGATGGAAGGCCGCATGACCGTTTGTAATATGGCCATTGAAGGTGGAGCACGAGCGGGTTTGATTGCACCAGACCAAAAAACCTTTGATTTCCTCAAGGGCAAAGAGTTCGCTCCTAAAGCTGAATACTGGGATCAAGCAGTTGCCTATTGGCAGTCATTGACCACCGACGAAGGTGCCGAGTACGACGCTGTAGTAGAATTAAACGCAGCAGAAATTGCGCCACAAGTGACTTGGGGTACTTCACCAGAGCAAGTACTACCAGTGGATCAACCAATTCCAGATCCGACTCAAATCGAAGATTCAATTAAATCTTTAGCGGCTAAAAGTGCGCTTAGCTACATGGGTTTAGAAGCCGGTAAGAAAATGACCGACTTTCCGGTAGATGTTGTATTTGTGGGTTCATGCACCAATGGCCGTATCGAAGACTTCCGTGCCATTGCCGCTGTATCTAAAGGTAAAAAAGTAGCATCAGGTGTGCAAGCGATTGCGGTACCAGGTTCTTACCCTGTGAAAGAACAAGCTGAAAAAGAAGGCATTGATAAAGTGCTTATCGAAGCTGGCTGGGAATGGCGTGAGCCAGGCTGCTCAATGTGTCTCGCGATGAATGGTGATTATCTTCAACCTGAACAGCGTTGCGCATCAACTTCAAACCGAAACTTCGAAGGACGACAAGGTAAAGGGGGTAGAACCCACCTTGTATCACCCGCAATGGCAGCAGCAGCGGCCATTGAAGGTAAGTTCGTCGATTTACGTACTTGGAAATAATGTAAACACGTTGATTAATCAATGTGAGTGAAATTTTTGGAGTTTATGATGCAAGCATATAAAAAACACAGCTCAGTTGCTGCGGTAATGAATCGTAGCAACGTAGATACAGACCAAATCATTGCCAAGCAATTTTTGAAAAAAGTGGAGCGTACCGGTTTTGGCGTTCACCTTTTCCACGATTGGCGCTACCTAGAAGATGGCTCTGACAACCCAGAGTTTGAATTAAACCGACCCGAGTTTAAAGGTTCAAAAATCCTAATCGCCGGGGATAACTTTGGTTGTGGTAGCTCACGTGAGCACGCACCTTGGTCAATTGCCGATTACGGTTTTAATACTATTATTTCAACTAGCTACGCTGACATTTTCTTTAGCAACTGCTTTAAAAATGGCATATTACCAATCATCGTTGATGCTGAAACATTACAAGCATTAATGGATGAAGTCGAAGCGGCCCCTGGGATTTCAATTACCATTGATTTAGAGAATCAAGTCATTCAAACCCCTGCCGGTAAAGAAATAGCATTTGATGTGGACCCATTCCGTAAAGAGACTTTATCTAAAGGTCTAGACGACATTGGCTGGACTTTAAAATTCGAAGACAAGATCTCTGAATTTGAAGCCAAACACAAACAACAACTTCCTTGGTTATGGCCTAACGCCTAATCAACGATGTACCGTTTTGTACATCAATCGTTATCTAGCAGGCGCAGCTCAGGTTGCGCCTACTTCTTTAAGCTAATTCTTTACTGAGAGATCGGCTTTATGGAGCAAAACCGCTCAATTCAACTCATGGATACCACGCTACGCGATGGCGAGCAAACTCAAGGTGTATCTTATTTTCCACAAGAAAAAGTCAGTATTGGCAAAGCCTTACTCCAATCACTAAAAGTTGACCGCATCGAAGTCGCTTCGGCACGTGTCTCAGAAGGCGAAAAGGCAGCGGTACAACAACTCACCGCTTGGGCAAAAACCACTGGCTATTTACAGCAAATCGAAATTCTGGGCTTTGTTGACCACACTAAGAGTGTCGACTGGATCGTAGACTCAGGTGCAAAAATCATCAACTTGCTTACCAAAGGCAGCTTAAACCACTGTACCAATCAGTTAGGTAAAAGCCTTGAACAACATATTATCGATATCAAACAAACCGTAGACTATGCCAAAAGCCAAGGTTTATCGGTAAATGTTTACTTAGAGGATTGGTCAAATGGCTACGCCGATAGCCCCGACTATGTTTTTCAATTGGTAGAAGCGCTCAGCAACCTAGACATTGAGCACTTCATGCTGCCAGACACCTTAGGTGTGATGGCACCCAAAGAAGTGTATATCAGTATCTCAGAGATGATTACTCGCTTCCCACAAATCAAATTTAATTTTCACCCCCACAACGACTATGGCCTGGCCACCGCCAATAGTATGGCTGCAGCCGAAGCAGGTGTTGCCGCCTTACATTGCACCATGAATTGTTTAGGCGAACGAGCAGGAAATGCATCACTAGCAGAAGTCTCAGTGGTCCTTAAAGATAAACTCGGCTTTCAACTTAATATTGATGAGAAAGAGATCCACAATATTGCTAAATTAGTTGAAAGCTTTTCCGGTAAACGTTTAGCTGCCAATACGCCTATTGTAGGAGCCGATGTGTTTACCCAAACCGCTGGGATCCATGCCGATGGCGATCATAAAGGGGGCTTATATATTACCGAATTAAGCCCCGAACGTTTTGGCCGCGAGCGAAAATATGCGCTGGGCAAGATGGCCGGCAAAGCTTCTATCGTGAAGAATTTAGAAGCGATGGAGATCGAGCTGTCTCCCGAAAATCAAAAGAAACTACTCCAAAAGATTGTTCAACTTGGTGACCAGAAGGCGACCATTACGCCCGACGACCTACCCTTTATTATTGCAGACATCATGGAGAGTAACGATTTTGCTCACATTGAGTTGCTTAACTGTTCAATTACCAGTGGTTTAGATCTCGAGTCTTCGGCCAACATCCGTCTGCGAATTGGAGATGAGATCTATAAAAGCTCTGGCCATGGTAATGGTGGCTTTGATGCCTTTATGAAGGCCTTAACTTATCCTTTATCAGAAGCTAAGTTGAGCATGCCTGAGCTGCTTGATTATGAAGTACGCATCCCACCGGGCGGTCAAGCCAACGCTTTAACCGAATGTGTGATTCAATGGCGCGATGAAAACAAACAGTTCCATACGCGCGGAATCAACTCAAACCAGGTATTTGCGGGTATTCAAGCAACCTTGCGAATGCTGAACGTACGTTTACACCAACGTCAGTCAAACTAAATCAACGGCAAGCATCGCTTGCCGTTATCGTTTAATCACAAAGGCTCTTATTGTCGGCAAACAATAAAGCTTGCGCGATAGATTAAATCTTGACCGTTTTAGCCATAAATGAATAGTTCTGTACCCATGGGCTATCTCATCGCTGCCCCGCTCTGGGTTAGCCTACGGCGACGTCATTAAGCTTCAACGAGCAAAGCTTAGCTAAGCACGCCCTGCATCTTCTTAAACCCTGCGTTGCTTATTCTCAAGGGCGTTGAAGTAAACACTACGCTCAAACAGACTTCAACCTTACTCTCTTGTTCATTTGCGCTACTCGGCGAAGATGATGGGATTTAAAAGCGTAATCTTAGCTATCGAGAGTGTGAAATGTTTTTGTTTTTAGAATGGGTGTCTAGTTTATTTTTATTTTCAGCACGCAATTAAACTTATGTCGTTAAATTGCTTAGTTTTTTGAGCTTTAGCATAGGTAAGTGTCGCGAAAAGGTGTTATTGTTAGTTTTGTTTTTAGAATGGGTGTCTAGTTTATTTTATCAGTTTATTTTATCGCATGACTGAACTAGCTTTGGTAGGTACTTGCCTGTTGACTTAGTCCAGTTTGGGTTGACCAGTACACTTCTATCAAAACCTACAGAAGGATGTGAATTAATTGGCAAGGAATAATAACCAGATCGCGTTGGCTGATGTTTTAAGGGAGTATGAAGACAACGGCACTACCTTTACCGCTGAGATGGTAGCCCAACGCACCACGTATAGTAAAAACTCCATCAACAAGTACATTAATGAGAAGTTGCTTGATAAGTACGTTTATCATGCTGGTTCGCGTACCAAATACCGTATTGAAGGGATAAGCGCCTTATCAAATGACGCATTCCTTGCGGTAATGAGTCAGTCAGCAAAGGTTAAGCAGAAAACACCTGAAGAGCAGTTTCACAACAAACTGGTTAGTCGGAGCCTCGATGCTTTCACTTTGGCGCTGGAGGTATATAACCGACCTAGTATGAAAAATCGCGTTGAAGCCTTTGCAATCATGATGGTCAATGCTTGGGAGCTGCTACTTAAAGCAGAGGTCCTCAAGGCTGAAGGGTATGAAAGAATCTTTTACGATGGGGATAAAAGTATATCCATTTCAGATGCGGTTAAACGGAGGCTGCAAGAAAAAGATCCCGTCAGAATAAATTTAGAGACGATTATTGATTTACGTGACCACGCCATCCATTTGCTGATACCAGAGTTACAGCCACAATTATCCCGACTTTTTCAAGCAACCGTTCTGAACTATCAAACACGTTATAGGAACGAAATGGGGAATGCACCTCTTGCTGGACAAAGTGTGGGTATGCTGAGTTTGGTAGTAGATGGCCCCGCTCCAGAAGTAGCATTAATTCAAAAGTTGTATGGTAAATATGCTGCTCAATCAGTAGCTAAATTCATTCAACGTTTTGACGAAACATCGAAAAAAATTGATTCTACAGAGTTCTCAATTCCTATTGATTACAGGCTTGCTCTCGTTAAGCGGGAAGATGAAAGTGATCTGTCGCTTAGTGTTGGAGATGTCGGTGAAGGAGCTGTTATCATCACGAAGACTAAGGACCCAGATGCTACTCACCCCTACCATATGAACGAGGCTCTTGATGAAATAAACAAACGGCAAGCAACCATTTCAATTAAGAGTGGCGCTTTTCAGGCCGTGCTGAATAAACACAAAATTAATAATCAGACAAAGTCCGATATGCGTTGGGTTATTGATGGAAGACCTCGTTATTCTGAAAAATTCATCAGATGGTTTGTATACAACTTAAAGCAACCCAAATGGCTGGAATCCGCTAAGGAATTTAGGCGCAGCCAACTTAGGAACAAGCGCTGATATGTCAGATATAAAGTTTGATAGTGAGCCTCCCAACGTGAGCGATGTACTGCACGCCCATCACAGGGCAAATGCCCTGAACGATACATTCCAGTCACTCGAAACTATCTACCAACTATTGTCACTAGCGAATCTTCCGGTCGAACCTCCTCTTGGGAATATTTCACGTTACAACTGGGTTCGTTCGATTCTAGATATTGTTTTTAGAATGGATGTCTAGTTTATTCTTTAGCCGTGAATGAATCGTTCTGTACCCATGAGTTATCTCATCGCTGCCCCGCCCTGTGTTAGCAACGGGGTAAAAGCTTTCGCCTACGGCGACGTCATTAAGCTTCAACGAGAAAAGCTTAGCTAAGCAAAAAGAAAGCTCGCCCTGCATCTTCTTAAACCCTGCGTTGCTTATTCTCAAGGGCGTTGAAGTAAACACTACGCTCAAACAAACTTCAACTTTGCTCCCTTGTTCATTTGCGCTACTCGGCGAAGGTGATGGGATTTAAAAGCGTAATCTTGGCTATCGAGAGTGTGAAAAATTTTTGTTTTTAGCATGGGTGTCTAGTTTATTTAGCCGAGCATATGTGAAAGCTGTTGCTGCTCAGCTTGGTTTTAGATCGTCTATTCCCGATGTTGATGATGATAGTGTCGACCTAATACTCCAAGGAAGAGGACTCTCTTCTGGTATAAGAAACCCTCAAATTGAAGTGCAATTAAAATGCACATCTAAAAACACGGGAAATAACGAACACTTAAAATTTGTACTTCCTATCAAAAACTATAATGACCTTAGAGGGGACGGGGTGCTTTGCCCTCGTTACCAAAGGTTTTTATTTTTAGAATGGGTGTCTAGTTTATTTCTATCTCATAGCTGCCCCGCTCTGTGTTAGCAACGGGGTAAAAGCTTTCACCTACGGCGACGTCATTAAGCTTCAACGAGCAAAGCTTAGCTAAGCAAAAAGAAAGCTCGCCCTGCATCTTCTTAAACCCTGCATTGCTTATTCTCAAGGGCGTTGAAGTAAACACTACGCTCAAACAAACTTCAACTTTGCTCTCTTGTTCATTTGCGCTACTCGGCGAAGATGATGGGATTTAAAAGCGTAATCTTGGCTATCGAGAGTGTGAAAGGTTTTTGTTTTTAGAATGGGTGTCTAGTTTATTGTCTAGTTTATTGTTGGCGCAACATAATCAAAGGGCTTATTTCAGAGTGGGTCTTTCCCTGTCAAAAAACACTTGATCATTAATTAATCCCATGGGATTATTGGATTCAAATTGAATCCAATAGTAATAAGAGGTTTTAAATGAAGAAGGTTAAGTTATCCCTTTTTGACATTCTAGCTAGATTGGGAGGAAGTGCTCCTATTATTGTGGAGCCCCCGCCTAGTGACCCTAACGAGAAACGAGTGACCCAATCAGTTAGGTTTCCACCAGACGTGCGGCATTGGATTACAACTCAAGCTGATCACTTAGGAGTGAGCGTACAAGATTTCATTTCACTCACGATGAAGGGCGTAATGGTAACGACAAATTCGCCACAAACAGATGATTTTGACACGATGGTTATGCGTTTCTTTCAACTATTTAAAGCTCATGGTGTGGCCACGGCAGATATCCCGCATTTCTTGCCTGAAGGTTCAATTTCTCGTTCAGGTCTAAGAGATAATAACAAGATTATTGATCTGCTTGATGATCCTGTAGTTGAGCATATTTGCTCAATTTTTGGTGTACAAGAAAGCTGGTTAAAGGGTAAGTCAGATTACCCTTATCGCTCTAGGAGGTTCTATAAAAACCTAACAGCAATACTTGTTGAAATCACAAGGCATAAGCTAAAAACAGGACGGAAAGTAGATGTGCTATTCCTTACCGAGTCTGGTGTAAAACTAGATGAGTTGGCACAAATGGCAAAGGAGAGCGATGGACGTGATAGTGATAGCTATGTGCACGTTATCCTTAAACTTGAGAAAAGAGTAAATGGCCAAGACATCATAACTTATCAACTCTGGGACAGTTTGCCGTGGGATTACTGGCGCTCTCGCCAACATGCAAAAGCACTAATATATTTTTGTGATAAAACTCAGAACTTTACGTCAGCCTACAGTATTGAGAAAGATAAACTCAGCGACTTTGTCTCTGGTCAGAAGCTACTTACAAATATCAGCAGTCACGGACAACATTGGTTGCTAGATGAACTGGTGTGGGATGATGATCGAAACCCAGAGAGGTGGGAACTTGCAGAAATTAAGAAGTATTTCAGTGAGCAGGGAGGAGACCCTTACATGTTCGCAGTTCGTTATACCCACAAAATAAAGAACCGTGATGAGTTCATTTCAGGGAAGGAACCCCTAGTACTCGATGAAAGCCGCTAGATGGAAAGGGTTGTGCGCTTTATACGTCAATCTCGATTGCTCCCGTTTCTGCCCCAGTTGATACTAGCTTCGATAGGGCCAACTAACGCCTTTTCCTCTATTTAATTGTCGCGATCATCTGGCCTCTTCGGAGTGCATCAATTCGCCAGCAAGCTGGCTAGGACATAAAAAACACGTTTTGCCCCATACTAAGCTAGAAAAAGAACATACGAATGGATTGTCAGCGTGCTCTAACCCTAGCCTTTAGGATGGTACTTTAGGTTCAATTGACTATATTTGCGTGGTATTTGAGATGCTCAATGAACATCGGAATTTTTTTAGCCAAGTGCTTTCTAGAAGAATAAAAAGCATACAGCACTAAATTATCAGGCTGATACTCCATCTCTACCACCTCCAAAGTGCCCGAACATATCTCAGCCTGGCAAAATTCGATAGGTAGTATCGCAAAACCTAAACCAGATATTGCCCCTGTTTTGGCAAGGTGCCCGCTGTTCACTTTAAAGGAAGACTGTACCTTTTGAGTGATAAGCTCACCTTTAGCGTTTTTGAATATCCACGGAGTTCCATTTATCGCGGTAAAGCTACTGATACACGGAACATGTTTCAAATCGGTAATCTGAAAAGGCCTAGGAAAGCTTTGTAAGATTTTGGGGGATGCCACTACAGCACTTGGCCAGCATTTAATCTCCTTCGCTACCCAATTATTGTCTTCTAGCTTCCCACGATGAAAACTTAGAACGATGTCGAATCCATCAAGCAAATCTTCTTTCGGACTGATGCTGGTATCACAACATAATGAAACCGAGGGGTGCTGGGTACAAAAAGAAACCAATGCTTGGGCTAAAGCAGGCGAATCAGGCATTAAGACTTTAAGCTGACCCATAACCTGATGAGAGTGCTGAGTCACTTCCTCAAGAGCATCATTAAGCTTGTCCAGCAATGGCTGTGTGCGTAAATAAAGATGTTCTCCCGCATCTGTTGGAGCGATTCTGCGGGTCGTTCGGTCAAATAGTCGTGTATCCAGTCGATCTTCCAGCAAAGCGATATGGCGACTAACATTTGATGTCGGCAAACCTAGAAATTCTGCAGCCCGTTTAAAGCTATTGTTCTCATAGACACAGTGAAAGCTTTTTAACCACTGCTGTTCAATCTTGTCTAGCATCTCATTTGTCCCATAAAGTGGGATTATTAAACCAATAATTGCCACTTTATTACCAAATACAGGCTAATACAATACCCTTCACTAAAGGTATCTGAATAAGGTTTCCCATGAGTTGGCTAGAAAAGCTACTAGAGAAGAAGAACATCATTCGTACACGTAAAGCGTCGATTCCTGAGGGAGTATGGACTAAATGCCCTTCTTGTGATCAGATCTTATACCGTATAGCTCTTGAAAAGAATCTGGCGGTGTGTCCAAAATGTGAACACCACATGCGGATGGCTGCACGCCAACGAATAGAAAGTTTTCTGGATAAAGGGGAACGAACTGAAATTGGCAGTGAACATGAACCGAAAGATTTGCTAAATTTTAAGGATCTGAAGCGATATAAGGAACGCCTTGCTCTAGCTCAAAAAAGCACCGGAGAAAAAGATGCGCTCGTGGTGATGAAAGGAAAACTAATGGGGATACCTGTTGTGACCTGCGCATTCGAGTTCTCATTTATGGCAGGGTCGATGGGGTCAGTTGTAGGGGCTCGTTTCGTTCAGGCAGTTGACGCTGCCATTGATGCAAATTGTGGGTTCGTATGCTTTTCTGCTTGTGGCGGTGCTCGAATGCAAGAGTCGCTAATGGCTCTGATGCAAATGGCCAAAACCAGCGCTGCCTTGAATCAATTATCAATGGCTAAACTCCCCTACATATCGGTACTAACAGATCAAACTTTTGGTGGTGTCTCAGCTAGCTTAGCTATGTTGGGTGACATTAACATTGGCGAGCCTAAAGCAAGGATCGGATTCGCGGGGCGTCGTGTTATCGAGCAAACCGTTCGAGAAAAATTACCCGAGAGTTTTCAGCAGAGTGAGTTCCTCTTAGAGCATGGTGCTCTAGATATGATTGTGGATAGACGTGAGATGCGCAAACGAGTTGGTGGACTCATCGCTAAAATGACAAATACAACGATTCAGCAGGATGTATAGCTTGTCAATGCGGTAACAAAACAGATTGAGTTCACTGAATTAAAACCTCTCAAATCCTCGTGTCCCCCATCAGTGTCCAAATTATTATGCCACTCCCTGGTAAACTGGCGTCAAATACCCAAGTACTAAAAAACATGAATACAGAACTCAAAACCACCCACAAAAAGCGAGGGCTGAACTCGCTTCCAGCCCCCATGCTAAGCGCGTCACCGTCAACGATTCCATACTAACGCTAATTCCAAACACCGTTGCATAAGTGGCCGCTCAAACTCGTTTTGGCCAATCGTGAGTATTAGAACAATAGCCCCCTCACTGATCTGTTTTTAGCATTTACAATGCTAAAAACACTGTTATCTTCCGGCACCTATAGCGAAGCATTCGCATTAAAAGCTAACAAGATTTTAGTGACCTCGTCGATCCGTCGCACAAAACTCTGTTTACTGGCGCGTTCATGAACCGTGTGGTCACCATCACCATACGGCCCAAAACCATCCAGAGTCGCCACCCCGGCTGACGACACGATGTTAGCATCACTCACCCCACCTCGCTTCTCGGTTTTTAATGGATAATCTAAAATTTCGGCTATCGTTGACAGTAATTCAGCTTGCTCAGCGGATGCCTGCATCACATCGCGTTGGATCCCCCCTTCCAGCGAAGCGATTACACCGGCAACCTTTGGCTCGGCGACAATGCGTTCAAGTCCGGCAAGTAAACGGTCTCGTTCCTTGATTTGGGTATAGCGCAGCTCAACAACAATTGAAGCTTTCGGTGAAATCGTATTGGCACCTATCCCTCCCGAAATTTTTCCCACATTTACGGTGCTACCAGCAGCTAGATCCGTTAAATCGGTCAAGGCAATCAGCATCTGTGCCGCCGCCAAATTAGCATTGCAACCATCGGCGTAATGATTCCCCGCATGAGCAGCCTTGCCTTCAAAGTGAATGGTAAACGTGCCGACACCTTTACGCTCAGTCACCACTTCATGCTCGGCCCCAGCAGCTTCAAATACCAAGCAAATGTCATAATTTTTAGCCAATTCCGCACTCAGGTATTTGCTGTCATCACTGCCGCTTTCTTCATCACTAACCAACAACATATCGATATTAGCCAGTCCGCCGTGAGCCAAGCGCACAGCCTTAAGCGATTCTAAAGCAACAATATTACCGCCTTTCATATCACATACGCCGGGCCCATACACCCAGTCGGAGTCTTCACGAAACCCTTCAAAGCTATTGGGAGGAAATACGGTATCAAGGTGGCCTAATAGCAATACCCGTGGTAATGCCGAGTTATATCGACTGGTAAATAGCAAATGATCCCCAATATGCTCTCGCCGAAAAACTTCGGTGATATAGCCGAGTTGCTCCATCCAAGCGCGAAACACTGCACCATTTTGGTCAACCCCCGCTTTATTTTTTGTATAAGAGTTTAAATCGATAATACTTTTCAATTGGGCAAAGTTCAGCATCTCGCTTAGTTCCTCATTATTTTTAAAGCCTTAAAAATCGCTATATTCCCTTAAGGAGCGGCCCTTATAGGTCGCTAACGCTCGCAAACCTTAAGCGCCCCTAAACCCCCATATCATTCGAAGCCATTTGTCTACTGCAAAAAGTGAACCATTGAAATGGTAACGACATCTAATGGCATTAATATTGCTGATTTAGACCATAGGTTTAATGGAAATAAACCTTGAACGTGATGAATTCTGGTCTTAAGGGGCTTTTATGGGTAAGAATCTAGTAGATAAAAATGGCCCTACCATAGGGATGTGGATGTATCAAAACAGCGGTGGGGACACCATCCAGAACAACATTATCAAGCAATTAGCACAACGTGGGATTAACGTAATTACCGGCTTAGATTTAGCACAAGCCTCAGCGCAAAATGGCGAGATTATCTGTAATGGTATTGCCATGGAGCAACTCGATTTATTCTTCTCTTATAATGCAGGCCAACAAACACCTTTCCAAATGTATTTATATCAAGCGATCAATAAATTGGTGCCAACTATCAATAATTTTGAAGCCTTTTCTCTGTCCGAAGATAAATTTTTAACCGCTTACGCGCTCAATCAAGCCGGCATACGCAGTGCCGATTATCGCTTATTTAATCGTGAAGATTTTTCAGGGCTACGCGACACGGTTCGTGAATGGAATGGCCGAGTTGTATACAAACCAACCGATGGCTGGGGCGGAACAGGGATCGTGAAGATCGAAGACGAGCGTTCTTTAGATGTGCTGGTACCGTTTTTAAATCGACTCGATGTCCCGCACTTTTACTTAGAAAAATACATCAATTACGATAAAACTGATTATCGTGTCGACGTTGTCAACGGTAAGTACATCGGTTGTTACGGCCGTAAAGCGCCCACCGATAGCTGGAAGACCAACATCACCAGTGGTGGCAGCGTGATTACCCGCCATCCCTCAGATGAAGTGATTGAACTCGCCATACAGGCAGCTAAGGTTACCGGCTTAGAGATTGCTGGCGTCGACCTACTTTATGACTTAGATACCGAAGAATATGTAGTGTTGGAAGTCAACGGCATTCCTGCCTTTGCCACACCGGAACAAGAAAAACTGGGGATCGATTTTAACTCGAGAAAAATTGATGCCATTGTTGAATTAGTAGAGCGCACTATATTTACCAACACCCAACCTCTCCCCTTAGTTGACCGAATAGAAGACAGCATATATGAGCAACAGCAGACTGCCTAAACTAGGCCTACTTTATCTAGACCACGTCTTAAGATTTTTCGACAAATCTAATTTTAAAGGCTGGCCAAATACAATTGAAACCGTGGTTTACCATTGGGGACACGATAAAAATCGCTTTATCGAAGAAGTGAAGCAAAAAAAAATCGAAGTACTCATTGGTAATATTCCCGCAACGGCCTACGAAACTTTTCGACAAATTGCACGCGAATTGCCAGAGGTTCGATTTATTCCCTCACTAGATACTCAATTCAGCAATAAATCGAAAGAAAATGTCACTCATTTTTGTGAAAAATACCAAATCCCCATTCCGCCCACCGATATTTTTTATGAATATGCCGAAGCCGAAGCATTCTTAAAGACCACTACTTACCCCAAGATCATCAAAAAATCTTACGGGCCATCAAACTACGGTGGTTACTTTGTCCATAAAGTAGACAACTTTCAAGAAGCCAAAGCCTTACTCGCCGAAAAAAAATACTATCCGGTTTACCTGCAAAACTTTGTCCCCATGAGCGCCGATATACGGGTGATGCTGATTGGCCATAAACCGGTATGCGCTTTTTGGCGCCGTCCTCCCGAAGGCGATTGGCTAACCAATACCAGCCAAGGCGGCAGCATGGATTATCAGGATGTCCCCAAAGAGGTGTTAGATTTGGCAGTTCAAGTCTCCAAAGCCGCCAAGGCCGAGTATTGGGCCTGTGACATCGCTGTTGGTATCGATGGTAAATTGCGCATTCTAGAATGCGCCACCGCCTTTGCCGCCTTCCCCTATATTCGAGACTGGATAGGCCAATACCTGATGTGGAACTTATCCGACGGGCAATTTAAATTGCCTAATATTCCACTATACAACTGGGAAGAGCTAGGCAAAATGAGCGCTTCGATCCTGCGAACGATGCGGTATATCACCTTTGGCCGAAAGTACTTTCCCAGCTGTGACAGTGGTGAAACCTTTACCGCACTTAGCGAGGATAATTACCCCATTGTTTCAACAAATCCGATCCCCGGTGCAGAAGAGTGGCCAAGTGAAGTTTGGAATCGTCAGGATAACTACCCGCGAAATCAATCATCCACAAGTCCCCGGCAAGCGACCATGCAAAGTGCTGGTACGCAAAGCCAAGGCGATATTCCCTCTTCAGAAGAAGCAGACGAATCAAGCCCGCAACAACAACCAGACTAAATGATTGACGAACCATCCCCCTTATTCTGTAAACTAAGGGGGAACGGAGCTTGCTTCGTATGATGATTGAACACCACAACAGTAACTAAAGTACACTCTCAAGGAAGAAATGCAGGCTTTGCAAAAAACCTGGCAGTAGGCCAAATATGAAAAAACAATATACTTCTTATAAAGATACGATGGCTTTTCTTGAACAAGCAATGGCTGACTACCCAGACTTAATCCACGTGCAAAGCATTGGGAATACTTGGGAAAATCGCCCTATTGTTCTAGCCACTCTCTCCTTAGGTTTAGCCAATGCCAACACCAAGCCTGCACTGTTATATACGGGAACCATTCATGCCCGAGAATGGATTGGTATCGAACTGGCCAATAGCTTCATCAAATACATTATCGACAATCATCAGTTTAACCCAAAGCTTCAGCAAGCCTTGAGTCGCAATACCCTATATATTGTGCCCTGCCTTAACCCCGATGGTTTTGAATTTTCTCGCACTCATTTTTCTTTTTGGCGAAAAAACCGCAGAGATAACGGCGATGGTAGCTTTGGCGTCGATCTAAACCGCAATTTTGGCACTCGTTTCAAACACCGTAACGATACCAATGCCACCACCTATGGTGGTCCTGAAGCCTTTTCTGAACCAGAAACTCGAGCGATTAGAGACTTTGTCGACAACCATCACAATATTACGATCGCGCTAGATTACCACTCGCAAGGCAACGTATTTTTCCCTGCGCATAAATTTAATCATGAAGCCGAAGTCGATACCACTGACTTAAATACCCTATGCGCCAACATGGCACATGAAATCCAAAAAGTCTCGGGTACCCAATATGGGATACATCGTGGCAAGCCCCCCACCAATTTAATTAATGGTAGCGGCCGAGAGTACTATTACGACAAAGGCATCATTGCCACCGTTGTTGAGGTAGGCACTCGTAATATTCCCGATTACATGGAAAACATGACCCAAAGCGTGAACGAAAACATTCCCGCGCTGGTACTCGCACTTAACTCAGCAATCAGTTACTCGTCCCTCGCGCCGCAGCGAGTGAGCAACTTCACGATTAACGCACTTGCCGCCAATGAAGCCACTTTAGAGTGGGAATATTCCGGTGACGAGGATGTTTATTTCGAAATTTATCGCAACCAGCAACATAAAAGTCCCTGTACAGATGACAACTTAGTGGGCATCACCAAATCCACCAGCTTTACCGATGTTCAACTGCAAAGCGGCAGCTACTATTACTACAAAATTAGGGCGGTTCATGCAAAACAGCAGATCTGCGGCCCCTATGCGCCAGAAGTGAAATTAAAAACCGACCTCGCGCAACATCAATTTAGCCGAACCTTATTTCCGCTGCGCAACGATATTGGCTATCTAGGGCAATACACTCAAGAAAAAAATCGAGAACATTTTGGGAACAACTCGTTATTTATTGGAGTGAATAAATCTCGAGGCGTTTGCTACGGCGTCATTGAATTTAAACTAGATAGAGTCCCCGACGATGCTCAAATTGAAGCCGCATCATTCTCGCTTTACCCTCTCAACCGTGTTGGTGCAAAAATAGAAAACTACGGAGAATGGGGGATTTCAATACTCGATCCCGCGAGTATTTCCGATATTCGCGACTTTGAAGCCATCAAAAACGCCAAAGTACTACACACCGGTCAAGCCATCGAATCAGATAAGTTAACCCAAGGGGTCTGGAGTCATTGGTCGTTTAACGGTGCAGAGCGCAAATTACTTGAACAGTTTATCGAACAAGGCAGTCTGGTGATCCGTATCGACGGCCCCACGACGCTTCCCCGAGGGCACGAATCGCAGATGATGCAGTTTGATATTGGCTTTGGTCGCTTTGGTTCAGGCATTCACTATCGACCCAGTATTGAACTCACCTATACACGTCGACCACAGCGTGTAGAACTCTACCCTACAATGGTCAATAGTATCTATCGACAAGGAATTGAAAATGGCAAATTAGCTTCGGGTTATGACCCTGAAGGTGAAAAAGTTTATGGGCAACTGGCCTTCGCTATGCAGGCGATGCCCGACCCGCAACGAACCGTGATTACCGATGCCTATCTCGTCATTCAAAACACCAACTTCTTGGGCCCCAAAAAAGATATTCGATTCACGGTCGAATTGGCCGAAGTGGACAACTTGAGCTACCAATCAGTTAAAGAACGTCAACGAATTCAATATATTGGATACGAAGTCAGTCATACTGAGCTACGCGATAAAAAGCCACACTTCTTCAATTTTGATAGCTTTAGTCGTGGAGAACTGGAGCGTTTATATAGTGAACATAGCCCCATTTGTTTTGTGATCCGCTCCACCTCTGCCAGCAAAAAAGGCCAAGATGATCTGATAAATTGGCTTAATGATCCGAGTAATCAGCAACAACCAAAATTAATCATCGAGTATATCGAACGTCCGAAGACCCGTTTAGCTGCCCCGACAAACTTCACGGTCACGCTTGAAAAAAACTTAGCGAAACTCACCTGGAAAAACCCTGACAATGACGATTTTGTGGGTGCCTTTGTGGTGCGGAATCGCTTTCATCCTCCCAAATCACCTCAAGATGGCGTAAAAATTTATGGCGGTAAGGATGAATACACTTTTGATGATTTTGGTAATCCCAATATTCCTAAGTACTACTCGATATTTTCTTACGATGGTGTCCCCTTATATTCCGCTCCCGCTTGTATTTATTTCAGTGCAAATCAGGCCGTCCCGGTAGTCGAACTTGACCCTGAAGACTGGGAGCCTCAACAAGATGAGTATTTTCAAAGTTTAGATAATCCTTAAACGGCTAGTGCCGAACCAGCGAAACACCACTGTTTTCGCTGGCTTGGCGCTAATATTTAGCTTAAACAGTTCCTAGAGTTAACTTCAGAATGGTAATCCGGCATTAACTGGTATTGAAAATGATCCATTATTATTTCTCAAGGCATGGGCTAATAATGCGGTACGCCTGTTACTGTCTTGTTTCCAAGTGATTTTGCCATAACCATGACCATTCCAGTTGCCATAGGTAAACGCAGCGGTCGCGTTAGCTGGAATATCAAAACTAATCGTCGCATCAGCCGGTGAAGTACTGATATTTATCGCAACCCCGTTTAAATTCGTAAATGCCGAAGGGCTGCTAATTAAACTGCCATTAAGATCGTACATTTCAAGTTCAACACTAACGGTTTCGTCAGTAATATTTGAAATAGTCACCCCCATCTCACTGGCCTTTGAAGTTGCTGACAAGTTTTAAGGAATGTATGCCGACCCCATGCTCTCAGCAAAGCTTGCGGAGGATAAGAAAGCCAGTAACATGACAAAAATCGTCGATATTTTCATTTAATAATCCTTAATTAAGTTATAAAAATTTTTCCAAAGCTATAGAAAGGTCTAAGCGTGCCTGTCAGCTCACCTCATAACGAAACGCATCCACGAGCAAACGATCAGTCAGTGAAATGAAAAGGGATGTAATACTTACGACAAAAAAATAATACGCTATGAATCTCTTAGAACCTATTTTTAAGCATTTGTTTAATAAAACATTATATCGAGATTGTCAGCTTTGAGTATTTTTGATTCGAATTCAAAACGGTATATTGAATCGCGGTACAAAGGAGAATGGCATGAAGTAATTTAGCATTTATGCTCATTTGATTTGAGAACCATCACAAGCCAACCATAAAAAATCCCGTTAAATAGCAACCTTCAACGGGATTAAGAAATTGCGACAATAATCTATAATTTAAATCGGCTCACTTCTTGTTGTAGCGATTCGGCTAAATTTGCCAGTTCCTGGGCTTGTGTCATCGAGGTTTGCGCCTCTTGAGATAAGTTTTCCGACACTTCACGAATCGATTCGGTATTTCGATTGATTTCACTGGTCACAGAAGTTTGTTCTTCTGCTGCCGTCGCGATCTGCGTCGCCATATCTGAGATATCGTTGATCGCCTTACTAATTTGAGACAAACTTTCGCTAGCAGAATTTGCATCGGTAACGCTAGTTTCGGCCATATCATGACTCTGGGTCATCGAGGTGACTGCTTTACCAGCCGTCTGTTGTAAGGTCTCGATCATCGCCTGAATTTCTTGGGTCGATGAATGGGTACGTTGCGACAATACTCGGACCTCATCTGCCACAACAGCAAATCCACGACCTTGTTCGCCAGCTCGAGCTGCTTCAATGGCGGCATTTAGAGCCAGCAAGTTGGTTTGCTCAGCAATACCACTAATCGTTAACAAGATACTATTAATTTTCTGTGAGTGCTCGTTCAACTCACCAATAATCTGTCCGGCGGTCGCCACTTCGTCCGCCAAACTGCGAATCGACTGCTGGCTCTGCATCACTTGAGTTTGACCATGACTAGAGAGAGTCACCGCTTCTTGTGCGGTATTCGCCGTAAGCTCTGCATGGCTAGCAATTTCTTCGGTTGCGCTGGCCATCTCAGTCACTGCGGTGGCAACCATGGTCACTTCATCTTGTTGAACCGCGATTCGCTGACTATTATCGGTGGCTGATGCACTGGTTGTTGTGGCTTGTCCTCCCAATTGACCCGCAATTTCATGCATCCGAGAGATCATACCGTGAACCCGTTCAACAAAACGGTTAAAACCGCCAGCCAACTGGCCGATTTCATCGTAACTATTCGTTGTTTGAATGCGTACTGTTAAGTCCCCTTCACCTTCGGCAATATCATTCAGCGCCTGAGCGACTCGCTCGAGACCTCTAAATTGAAATTTGAAAATCGCGACTAAAACCAACCCAAATAGAATCAATAAAATAAAGCCCATCGCCGACATCCACCATGCGAGGCTAGCAGCCTGTGACATAATTTGCTGTTTGCCCATGATGAATATTAAAGACCAATCACTTTCTGGTACCGCTTCTACATATACCAGCTTAGCGGTATCATCCAAAATGCGATTTTCTATGAGATTGGTATTGGCGCGCGCTTTAACCCAGTTTTGATTCATCTCACCATCAATCGTGCTTAGTTGTTGATTATTCAATTCACTATCTGGGTGACTAATAATCAAACCAGCGCTATCGACCAAAATAGAGTAACCTTCTCCAGGGACCTTTAGTTGTCGAACTGCGTCCGTTAATTGATCAAGTGTTAAATTAGCCGCAGCAACCCCGTAAAATCGGCCAGCCACCATCACCGGCTCGGCAATCGTCACCACTTGCTTCTGCAAGGTCACACTCACATAAGGCGCCGTCATAATCATGCTGCCAGCAGCCTTTGCACTCTTATACCAGGGTCTGACTCTAGGATCGTAATTTGGCTTATTCAAGCGAGGATCTTGACGATACATATTGCCTTGCTCATCACCAAAATAGGTTAAAGCAAAACCGATACTATTATGCGCTTGCAATAAATAAGGAACAGGATCGAGATCTGGTTGCGCCTCAATGGTTGATTTGAGGCCCGTAATGGCTTTTTTGCGATCATAAATCCAATGGCCTATTCCTTGAGTAAAGGTAGTCGCCAGATGTTCAATTTCGAGCTGAGTATTGGTGAGAGCATTGCTACGAATGAAGTAACTGGAAATACTCACCAATACCGCCACAGTGATCAATACTGCAAACAGACTACTTAGCAGTAGGCGAGTCTTAAGTGTTGTTCGCATCATCACTTCCTTATTAAAAATATTAAGCTTTTTCAGTATAGTAACAATAATAAAATTGGCGTATTTGAAACGATAAAAATGAGCCTTTAAGCAAACAAAACTAACATTAGAGACTCGTTTTAAGATCTAAAACCCCTCAAACCATGAACCCGCACTAGAAGATCATGGCTGCTCTTAATGACATGAAGATGAAACTGAATTGAACAAATCAGATGCTGGGTGGCGAAAAACAGATACCAGAAAAATACCGTGAACAAAGAACGCATAAATAAATACGCAGCCTTGAAATAGCGCTATCACAACTTAAATTACAGGTTTTTATACCAATCTAACTGCTTATCGGTTAATTTTTGCGGGCTTAAATCACCGCTAACTGGGTTATGGAACTGATTGCTATTAGTGACCATCGCTAATAATTTTAGGTTTAACTCGCGCCTGTCCATTGGCATTAAAAAATGGGTTTGGTTTCCCCCTGCGCATTAGTTTCCACAGTAACATTTTACTGATGATCCGAAAAATGATCCGAGCTCGAGACTTATTACCCCATAAGGACTCAGGTAAATGACTGGTTGCCTGTTGCTGGTAAGCTGAACCATATAACGGGCCTATAATCTCTTGAATATCTTGATCTGGTGCAATAAAGCTATGGATAAGTCCAACAAAGGGGACATTCAAACCAACAGTATTAGCCACGGGCGTGTCACAACAACTGGTATACCAGCGATATAAGCCTTTTTTATGTAAACGAAGACAAGCCAAATGCTCTTGGCCCTGTATAATTTGAACTGCAGCGGGATAGATCTGAAATAAAGCGGTTCCCCCAAACTCATTGAGGGTGGCCGTTTCAGCTTGCAACTGAGCGGCAAAAGCTTGGCAATCTTTACAATAACAGCATAAATGAGTGCCTTGATTGGGCTTAAGCTGTTGTACAAGCCCCCTCACTTGACCACATTTACATTTTAGTTCTAATTGTGCCATCTTCGCTTCCTTAGTATATGGACCATCTGCGGCAATCACTATCCTTGCGAGCCTAAAGATAGCATAAAGCTACGTTTCGGGTTTTGTTTTGAAGGGTAACAGTTGTTGGCATTGGCGGCCATATTCAACCATTTGTTGGCGTTCTTGGGCACAAAAGTCGGCGATAACCTGCGCAAAGTCAGCTTGTTTAATATAATGCGCCGAGTAAGTTGTGACCGGTTCGAAGCCCCGTAACAGTTTATGCTCGCCTTGGGTACCGGGGTTAAAACGTTTTAAACCTCGCTCTATTGCAAACTCGATCCCTTGATAAAAGCACAGTTCGAAATGTAAGCAGGGGTATTCTTCAAGGCAACCCCAGTATCGTCCATACAAGTTATCAGCATCAAAAAAGAATAGTGCCGAAGCAACAATTTGCTGATTATTTTCTGCAGTCACGAGCAACATAGAATCGCCCAGTTGTTCGAGCAACTGCTGAAAGAAGCTAAAAGAAAGGTAGCCTTGTTGTCCACGTTTTAAATAAGTACTTTGATAACATTGATAAAAGGCTTCGAGTGCTGTTTGACTAATTTGTTGACCGACTAAACGATTTATATGCTCAACACTACCTTGTGCAGTGCGCCGCTCCTTATTGGTGTTTTTCCGTTTTCGCGACGTAAAAGTCTGTAAAAAATCATCGAAATGATGATACTGGTGATTGAACCACTCAAACTGCACTCCATGACGAATCATTAAGCCAAGCGCTGCCAATTGCTCAGCTAAATCAACATCAATAAAGTTACAGTGCCACGAACTGAGTTGTTGCTCTTGACAAATACTTATCACCACTTGCACCCAATCTTTAACTGCGGCCTCAGACAATCGCTGACCCAGATGCTTTTCGCTAGTGATTGGCGTAAAGGGAATTGCCGAGACCAACTTTGGGTAATACTGCAAGCCATAACGATGGTAAGCATCGGCCCAGCTCCAATCAAATACATACTCCCCATAACTGTGTTGTTTGATATAACTTGGAATAAGTATTTGAGCGTCACACAATTCTATATGACGCGGCAACCAACCGCTGTTATCGCCAACACAACGCTGTTGTTCCAGTGCTTGTAGAAATATAGGTGAATTAAATAACGAACAGCCAGCTTGATAAGCTGTCGGGAATTGTTGATGCACTAAGTAATCCGGAGACATTTGACTAAACGCTAAAACCTTATCTTTCATTTACTTGCCCAGTTTTTCTTCAATCAACTCACACAAGCTAATTTATCGTTCTCGGTTTATTGATACCACTGCTGTGCAGCAAAAGCTAGTCAAGCAAATATCAGCATAACAAGATGGATAGCAAGATCCTGCGGGTAAGTTTACTTTGAAGGAGAGGTTTGCCCCTATTTACATTGGAAGGTATGGACTCAAGCTTGAGCAAGCCTATGCGCAAGCTGATATTTTCGCTGCACGATGACTCATCGCAGCATCAATATCCAAATCTAGCCTATGAAATCAGAATAACCTAAATATTAGTGTCTAAAATCCGCCCCAAAACCCCAAAAAATTACTTTACCTTAACTCGCATCTTTCCCCATTTACCGCTACCATCGAAAAATAATGAGTCAATTTATGTCTACTCCGTAGCCAAAATGCTTTTAAGTTGAACAAAAATCAAACACCAAAAATAAGTGAACCTTTCAGCTCACACGATTAACCATCAGGGAAGATATGGCTAAATTAACGATTACCTCGCTTATGTTGGTTATCATTTTTAACGTAACAATAGCAAAAGCGAATAATGCGGATCCCCCCCCCAGATTGGTCGCTTATAGAGATACTTACATTCTATTTGCCAAATACAATCCGGATCCGCCCGCCTTAGCAGATTACTCAACCCGTCTGGCCAGCGAACTCTCAACAGATGAACAGGTGATTGACAAATTGGAGTCCGAGTTTCAGATCAGCGGCAAATTAATTCTTAAGAGTACACTATTCAACAATCGAGATTACCTGAGTATTGCCTATACGCAACAAAGCTTCTGGCAAGTCTATAACAAGCCGGTATCTGCGCCCTTCCGTGATACCAACTACGAACCAGAACTCATCTACACTTGGTTACCAAATGACAAAAGCATCGTCAAGAATCGCTGGCAACTGAAAGCTGTTAGTCTAGGATTTAGTCATCAAGCCAACGGCTCTCAAGACGAATTTTCTCGCTCTTGGGAACGTGTCTATGCACAATTTGATGCCGCATATAACAATTTTCAACTCAGTTTCAAACCTTGGCTACCAGTTGGCCCAGAAACGAATCAAGGCGAAGAGTTTACTGATTATTATGGTTACGGTGAATTATCAATGGCCTATCTATTTGGAGAGCCGACCTGCCCAAATAAAGTCAGAGTCATGGGGCGAAACAACCTAAAATCAAATAACAAAGGCGCATTTGACTTACGTTTATCCTACTGCGTCTCTCAGTCTTTTTCCCTATATGCTAAATACTTTAATGGTTATGGTGAATCTTTACTCGACTACAATTTCCACAATCAATCCTTTGGATTAGGGCTCAGTCTAAACCGTATCCCAGCCAGTGATGACCTCATCCAAAATCACGAAATATGGCAATATGCAGGAATGAGTCTTTTCCGCGATAACTACATTCTTCCTGTCAAATACAATCCCTCGCCCAGTATTCCCGATTTAAAAGGTGGGCTCAGCGGCGAACAGCCCGAGAACATGGAAGTTGAGTTTCAAATTAGCTTTGGGATCATGCTGCCCTTCAAGCTGTTCACCGACAACGACAATATAAACATTGCTTATAGTCAGCAAACGTTCTGGCAGCCCTACAAACGCTCTGGCGATTCAATCAGAGAAACCAACTATGAGCCAGAGATATTCTATCAATGGAATCAACCAGACAACGATTTAAGTCAAACCGCATGGTCGCCAAGCTGGGTAAGGCTAGGTTTGGTGCACGAATCAAACGGACAGGCACAGCTACGTTCACGCTCTTGGAACCGGATCTACACTGAGTTTAATTTCGATTTAGGAGAACCATTAGATATTGGCAAACTCAATCTGGCAATCAAACCTTGGTATCGATTTAAAGAAGAGGCTGAGGATGATGATAACCCGAATATGGAAGACTATTACGGTTATGGCGAGCTAAGCGTAGATTTAGAATTTAGTAAGTATCATCGTTTAAACCTACTCGCCCGTAACAATCTAAAACGAGATAACAAAGGTGCCATCGATGTGCGCTGGTCTTATCCAATCAGCTCTGAACTGTCGATATACCTAAAGTATTTTAACGGTTATGGAGAATCACTGATTGATTACAATAAACACAACCAAAGTTTGGGTTTAGGTTTTGCCATTAACCACTAAGCAAAGCAATAAAATGGCCGAGTTTATATTCATAAACTCGGCCTTAACACTAAGCTACACCGCTTGCCAGCTGTGCCTTACTAATGTTCAGCAAATCGATATTCGCCTGACGTGCCTTTTCGGCATTACCCGCCATAATCGCATCGTAAACCGCTTTATGCTCTTCGATACAAGTTTTATCCCCTTCTTGAGAGGCATGATCAATAAAACCAACAAACATCGTACGCAATACATTTGCAAAAGGAATATAAAAACTATTTCCGGTTGATAAAAAGACCAAGCGATGGAATTCCATATCTACATCGGTCCATTTTGTCTCCGAGTCTACTCCACTCGCAACATTCGACATTTGCTGAAATACCGCAGATAACTGCATCCGCTGTTCTGCACTTGCATTACGCGCGGCTAAAGCCGCTGCTTCAGGCTCAATAGCACAACGTAGTGTCAAAAATTCATGATAAGCGCTCTCGGTATTACTCAAACCCATCATCCAGTCGAGTAACTGTGCGTCGAGGAAGTTCCAATGTTCCCGATCACGAACACGCGTGCCTATCTTCGGCCTAGATTCCAATAAACCTTTAGAATTGAGCAATTTAATCGCTTCACGCAAAGCCGTTCGGCTAACGCCAAATTGTTCGCAAAGGGCTATTTCTCCAGGAATAATACTTCCTTGAGCCAAAGCGCCGGATAAGATCCCTCTCGCGATTTCTCTAGCTACTTGTAAATGCAGACTTCGTGATGCCCCTTCTATTTGATTGAATTCGTTAGACATGTAACAACCTTTATAAAAATTAATAGTAATAAAGCGACCTGAACTATCACTCACTTTACTGCTATTAACTATTCGGCTTTAGTATGACTAATAGTAACCAATATATCGAGCAACATACATAAAAAATACTTAAACACAGAGATAAGCGACAAATTTATTACCATATTGAGGCCAATAGCCAAATAATAACTCGTTTAGTATGATGATCTCTTGCCGATGAGCAGAGCCTAAGATAATACTTATTATTCAGGACTAAGCTTACAATCCCAAAATCGAGTGGTAATGGCACGAATTGCATAGTGTTGGGCGAATAATAGTGAAACCCATGTACGAGCCTAGTCATTGGCGTCTCCATTCAATGACCATGCAGAGTCATTCATACAAATGTCTCGCTTGAGGGTGTCTCGGAGCAAGTAAAGCAACAGTGAAAAATTAGTCTATGGAATTGGAAGACATTTATCGACGCGATCTGAATCTTCTGATCGGATTAAAAATACTTTTAGAAGAAGGCAGCGTAAGCGGTGCGGCTCAAAGGTTAAATTTAAGCCAATCTGCCATGAGTCGAGTATTAACTCGTCTACGTGAGTTACTCAACGATCCCTTGTTTATTCGTCAGGGTCAGGGCTTAGTGCCAACCCAACGAGCCATCGAGCTGAATCAACATTTACAGCATCCCCTAGAAGAGCTAAGGCAAATTTTAAGCCCTAGTGATTTTAATCCCAGTCAATGCCAACAACACTTCACGATCGCCACCACCGACTATGCGATGCAAACGATCCTTCCCTTTGCCTTGCCACGAATTTATCAAGAAGCGCCTAACATCACTCTCGAGTTTGTTCCGCTACAACACGACCAATTAAACAAACAGTTAACCAGTGATGGCTACGACATGGCGATAAGTCGACCAACAAAGCCTGTTGCACCTTTGCTCAGTGAAAGCTTAGGCTTAGTCAGTGTATTTTGCTTACTCTCAAAGCATCATCCTTTAGCCAAGCAAGCACTCAGTTTACAAAATTATCTCCATTACCCACATGCGATGATTGCAATTAGTGACGGCGTAAAACAGTTGATTGACGAAGCCCTGATTGGACACCCTAAACCTAAATTATTATTACGTGCTTATCACCTAGATGCCGCCATCGCCATTGCCGATAAGCAACCCATCATCATTACCGTTCCCGCAGATTTAGCTTATTTGCAAGCAGACAAACATCAGCTACTCATCAAACCTTTACCCTTTAAATTTGAACCCTTCGATTATTCACTAATTTGGCCTTTACGCTGTGAACATGCTGCGCCACAGCAGTGGCTACGAAATCTGATTAAACAAGAGTGCAGCCGGCTGATCAGTAAACGAGTTCAAGACATGGGCTTGGTCTAAAGCGTCAATCAATACGCCGATCTTTGTCGGCGTATTCAATACCAAGGCTCTCAATTCTTATAACTTAATCACCACTCGACCAGTCACCTGACCGAGGGTAATGGCTTCTGCATATGCAGCAACTTGCGGCAGTTCAATTTCGGTACATGCTTGCTGGAAATAACTTTGTGGAAGTAATTCAGCTAAACGTTGCCAAGCTTTAATGCGCTTGGCCGTCGGACAACTCACTGAATCAATACCTAATAAGCTCACACTACGCAAAATAAATGGCATCACGGTGGTTGGTAAGTCAAAACCACCCGCCAGACCACAGGCTGCCACCGCACCATTGTAATCAATTTGCGCCAACACTTTTGCCAATACATTGCTACCAACCGTGTCTACCGCACCTGCCCATAATTGCTTTTCTAAGGGACGCGCAGCTTCGGCAAACTCATCTCGATCAATAATCCGAGAGGCACCTAAAGAACGCAATAACTCGCCATTTTGTTCAACACGCCCAGTAACAGCTGCCACGCTATATCCAAGTTGGGCCAATAGACAAACGGCTACCGAGCCCACGCCACCGCTAGCACCCGTCACCAGTATTTCACCAGACTCAGGCGTGACCCCCGCATCAATTAAGGCTTGTACACATAACATCGCGGTGAAACCAGCCGTACCAACCATCATGGCTTGTTTACCATCAAATCCTTTGGGTAAAGGCACCAGCCAATCTGCTTTTAAACTGGCCTTCTCTGCCATTCCCCCCCAATGCCCTTCACCGACGCCCCAACCAGTTAATACCACTTTATCACCTTCGGCGTAACGCGGATCTAAAGAGCTTTCTACGGTACCTGTTAAATCAATTCCAGGGACCATTGGAAAATTACGAACAATTCTGCCTTTGCCGGTAATTGCGAGGCCGTCTTTATAATTCAACGAGGAATAATCAACTTTAACCACCACGTCTCCCTCTGGAAGCGCCGAGTCTTCCAGTTGACAAATGCTAGCGCAGGTTTTCTTATCAGCAAGATCGAGTACGAGTGCCTTAAACATAAATATGCTCCGAATAAATGACTGAAATAACAAAACAAAGGTGAAGTGTAATCCTTGTTGAATAATGTATTAAATGAATTTTTATCATTTAATAGATGTACATAACTCATAACTTAGCCAACATGAGCGAAATTGTTTTGCTTGGGTATACACACTATTTTCAGGGTCTAGCTTATACCTTATCACAGGCTAAGTAACGGATAGCTTCGTCGTCAAACAACCACCGAAATAGAACAGTGAAAAACAAATGGGTTCAAAATTAACTTTACACTCCATATGAACCGGAGTACATTGTGAGCCATTCAACCAAAAGAACCCAACGAACGCTCGAGGAGTAAACATGGAACGCAGTTATATTTATGCGCGCATGTCACCCAAATTTATACAGCAGGCAGCACAAAATCAAACCATTCAAAGCCAGTACCCAGAAGCCGAACTGAAGTTAGAAACAGGGATCCGCGGTAATGTGCCAGCCCTTGAGCGTCCGGTATTAAGCACCCTAATGGCGCAACTCAAAACTGGAGATACGCTGATTGTTTGGTGGATTAACTGCTTAGGTAGTAGTTTTACTGATATTCATAGCACCATAAGCCAACTGCTGACACAAGGGGTCACAATTAAAACCTATGACCAACAACTCAGCATCCATGCCGACAGCAAACAATTATCCTTAATAAATGCTTTATTGACTGGCTTTGCCAATAACCAGCGCTGTCGCAGACTCGCAGCAGCAGCACTGAGCCGTGAAGCATTGCGACAAAATCCAAGCGAATGGAATAAGAAATATCAAGGTCGCAAATGTGACCAAGAAAAGCATCAAAAAATCGCAGCAGCCTTAATTGAGGGGAAAACCTTACAACAGACTGCCGATGAGAGTGGCGCCAGTCTGTCGACGGTGAAGCGCGTAAAAGCCAAAATTGCGGAACAAGGCAACTTAGGCGATATGCGGCTCAAACGTAAATCCAACAAACAGAATCAAAGTGAATAATCATGAAAAGAAAATTACAGTTAAAACAACTCACCGTGGTCAAAAGTGAGACCATATCGCCGAATATGCAGCGGGTCACTCTCAGTGGAGAAGCAATCAAGTCGTTTGCTGAAGATAGCGCAGGTCAATACCTAAAACTATTATTTCATCCGCAAGGTGGCAGTGATCTGAGTTCGTTAAGCGAAGAACAACGCCCTGTGGTACGTACTTACACCGTACAAGCCTTAGATCAAAGCACACAAACCTTGAGCATCGATTTTGTGCGTCATGGCGATGCCCAGCCGAGCCCAGAAAATGGCGGCTATGCCAACCATTGGGCGCAGCACTGCAAAGTAGGTGATAGCATTCAGCTGGCAGGCCCTAACTCAAATGCAGCGATTGACATGAATACCGATAGCGTATTGCTGATCGCCGACATGACTGCTTTGCCCGCAATGCAAGCAAAACTAGCTCAACTGCCGAGCAACACCCAAGGAACAGCCTTCGTATTGCTCAAGCATCAAGCCGATAAGCAGTCAATCCAAACACCAGAAGGCATTCAAATTCACTGGCTGATTGAAGAAGACAACAGGCAAACGCTAGCAGATGTAGTGATCAATCATCCATGGCCTCAAGGCAGTGTTGCTGTTTGGTGTGCTTGCGAATTTACTGACATGCGCAAGATACGGGCGTATATTAGCCAGCTAAAAGTCCCGCGCTCAAATTCTTATTTCAGTAGTTATTGGAAACAAGGGATGACCGAAGATGGTCACAAAGTATTGAAAAAAGAAGACTCAGACGCCTTCTCTCACAACATGAAGTAACGCGATGACAAACCGCTCATTTAACTGGAAACCCGTTCTGTTGGCCAGCTTAGTCGTAAGCATTGGTCAACTCAGCATGGGTTTAGTTTTTCCTTCGCTGCCTTGGATAGCCAAAGATTTTTCGATTAGCGTCGATGAAGCACAACAACTGATAGCCATTTATCTACTAGGCTTTGGTCCATCACAATTTATTTATGGCCCGGTATCAGATGCAATTGGTAGACGTAAAGTGTTGTTATTTGGACTGTTACTTGCCTTGCTTGGTTTAAGTGTAGCAGTGGTCGGTAGCCAACACTTCGAACTACTGGTGCTAGGCCGCTTTATCCAAGGCTTGGGAGCAGGTTGCTGCGCCGTTTTAGGACGAGCCTCGCTAAGAGATAGTTATTCTAAGGATGAGCTTCCTAACGCGCTATCGTGGATTACCGTTGTCGCCTCATTCACGCCAATTGTCGCGCCTGTCATTGGTGGGTTTATCAATCATAATTTAGGCTGGCTTAGCGTGTTTATCTGCTTGCTTTGCTACATTTCGCTAGTTTGGGTTTTGCTGTATTTCTTATTCACAGAGACCCTACAAACCAAGTCTGCTTTGGCGAAGCCACAAAAAATAGTGTGTGACTATATTGAACTGTTTCGTTCGCGCTACTTTGTCAGTTTTGCGGCCATTAATTGGCTTAACTTCAGTTTGGTGGTGATCTCGGTATCACTGATGCCTTTCATCATGCAAGTCCAGATTGGGATGACTTCGGAAGAATACGCTTTATGGGCCTTAATACCGGCCAGTGGTCTACTCACTGGCAGCCTCATTTGTAATCGAGTTCGGCCAAAAATAGGAACCAAAGCAATGTTGTTCTGCTCACCAGTGGTTCATCTTTGCGCTGCAATCTGGTTGATTATGGCTCCATTAACACCGCTGGCGATGATGAGCGGCCAATTTTTAATGGCTCTTGGCAATGGAATTGCCCTGCCCTGCGCCATGACATTATTACTATTACCTTTTAAAGATAAGGCTGGTACTGTCGCCGCTTTAGCCGGTGGCTGCCAGATGCTGTTTGCCGCCCTGGCGAGTATGCTATTGCTCAAAATGGGCATGCATTACGCCTGGCATTTAGGATTAGTTATCGGACTATTTGCCTTACTAAGCAGCTTTAATATCTATTACGGCTTTAAGGCCTCGCCTCCAAAATCAAAGTCCGAGGCAACGGTATTATCGAGTTCAGTTTAACGAGTGGAATACGAGTTAAACTCTTTTTATTACAGTGTCTTAAGGCGATTAAATAGCCGTTCCATAATACATGCAGATCCGCTCACCATCGATTTCCCGGATCTTAAAGGGAATCTCATAAATTTGAGAGAGCACTTGTTCATCGATGACTTCCGCCACGGGTCCACTTTTAATCACCTCGCCCTTTTTCATTGCGACGATGTTATCGGCATAACAAGAGGCGAAGTTAATATCGTGGATCACAATCACCACCGCCTTATTCATCTGATGAGCCAAGCGACGCAGGGTACTCATGATCTCGACCGAATGTTTAATATCCAGATTATTTAGGGGTTCATCTAAAAAAATGTAATCGGTATCTTGTGCCACCACCATAGCAATAAAAGCCATTTGTCGCTGACCGCCACTAAGCTGATCTAAATAACTCTGTTGAATATGCTCGATATCTAAATGTTCTAAAGCTTGATCAATAATTTGCTGATCTTGCTGGTTTAACCGCCCCTTCGAGTGAGGAAAACGGCCAAAAGCCACTAACTCTCGCACGGTAAAACGCATATGAATATTGTTGGCTTGCCTTAAGACTGCTAAACGCTTTGCCAGCGCTTCACTATCCCACTGCGCCAGTTCTTTACCAGCAATGAGCACCTCCCCTGCATCACAGTCCGTTAAGCGACTAGCCATCGACAACAAGGTACTTTTACCCGCGCCATTGGGGCCGATGATTGCACTCACTTCCCCCAAGGGAAATAGTGCACTGGCGTTGTTTACCACATAGTGATTACTGTAGATTTTTGACAAGCTGGTTAGTTTTATCATAGGACTAGTCTTGAGAGCCGTTAGTTAAATTTGTTACGCATCAGCAACAGCAAAAAGTAGCTGCCACCGATAAAATTAATGATCACACTGAGAGTGGTTTCAAAACTCAGGAGGTTTTCCACCAACCACTGTCCACCAACCAACAATACGGTTGCTAACAACGAGCAGGCGATCAGCAGGAAACGATGGTTGAAAGTCGTAAATAATTGATGTGTCAAACTCACCACAATCAATCCAAAAAACAAGATCGGTCCCACCAGTGCGGTAGAGATTGAAACTAATATTGTGACCACAAACATCACTTTCATGGTAAGCCGCTGTGTATCAATCCCTAAGCTTTTGGCGTTATCTGCGCCCAAGAGCAATACATCCAATTGACCAGACAGTCGATACAAGTAGCTAAGCGCCAAAAGTAAGGGAGCGATACACCAATAGACCAACTCACCGTTCACATTATTAAAGCTGGCGAACATCGACCCCTGAATGAGCGAAAATTCACTCGGATCCACCACCAGCGTAAAAAAGTTAGTCATACTGCTAAATAAGCTGCTACACACAATGCCAATTAGCAATAAAGTAAACACATCGTTGCTTTTACGCCGAAAATAAAGTGTAAACAGGCCCATGGCTAAAACCACCATGCTCAAGGTCGCAATTAAAAAGTTAAGTTTGCTATTCAGCATCAAGCTGCTGGCACTGCCAAATAGCAGTAAAATCAGCACTTGTATCAGCACGTAAAGGGAGTCAAAGCCTAGGATAGAAGGCGTTAAAATTCTATTATGAGTAATGGTTTGAAAAGCCAACGAAGAGGCTCCAATCGCGGCTGCAGCCAGCATCATTGCAAGTACTTTAGGGATCCGCCGTGACAAAAAGAATTGATAATTATCGAGGGTTAATCCCTTTGACAAAAAATATGCAATAATAATCGCGGCCGCTATCGCCAGTAATGTCACCTTCATCGAATTAGCCATTGGACTTATCCTTTAACACTAATCCAATAAAAGTTATCCCACCCAAAATGCTAATAATCATTGAAATAGGAACTTCATAGGGAAACAATATGACTCGGCCAAGTACATCACAAATTAGAACTAAAACCACTCCCCAAAAAGCCGTCCAAGGTAAATTTCGCTTCATATTATCGCCCATGAATAGCGAGACCAAATTGGGAACAATTAGACCTAAAAATGGAATAACACCAACAATCATCACCACCGACGATGCCAACAATGCAACAATCATGACGCCTATCAAGATGATTTTCTGGTAATCCAAACCTATATTTTTAGCGAAGCTTTCACCAATGCTAGCGGCACTAAATTGACTTGCGTAATAGTAGGCGACTAGTGATACAGGTAAAGCTAAGTAGAGAATTTCGTAATTCCCCTGTAGCACCGAAGCGAAGTTTGCAACGGTCCATGAAGACAAGGTTTGCATTAAATCGTATTTATAAGCGATGAAGGTGCTTAACGAAGAAATAACATTGCCATACATAATCCCAATGAGCGGAACCAGCACCGTATTCTTGAACTTTAAGCGCTGCAGGAAACGTACAAAGATTAAAGTGCCCAGCAGCGAGAATAATAGGATCACCCCAAGCTGAACTAAACTGTTCGCATCACTAAACAGCATAATGCTCAACACATAACCCAACATCGCGCAATCGATGGTTCCGGTGGTCGATGGTGCAGCAAAACGATTTTGTACGATTTGCTGCATGATTAAACCAGCGATGCTTAAACCAGCGCCCGCCAAACAAACGGCCAATAGTCTTGGGATGCGGCTTGTTATAAAGATAAGCCAAGCTTGGTGATCACCTTGCAATAAGGCTTGCGGGCTAATGCTCGCCACCCCGACAAATAGCGAACAGCTTGCTAAGCTAAACAAAGCAAGCAGCGCGCACAATACGCGATTTATTTTCATAGTAAAAATTGCCCAGACAGGGGACTACCTTAAATTAATTGAATGCCTTATGAACATCATCCAACATGATTTGAGTAGCCCTTGGCCCTCCGGCGCTTAAATACCAAGCTGCGGGATCAACAAACACAATCCGCTGATGTTTGGCGGCAGGCGTACTCGCCACCAACGGATTATTAAATAGTGATTTAGCACGTCCAGAGCTGCGTCCTATTGCTTGTTCGCGGTCTAGTACCAATAAAACATCGGGCGCTGCATCGGCAATATATTCGAAAGAAATGAGATTTCCGTGAGGACCCACTGTCGATTCAACATTTTTAGCTAACGAAGACAAAAAACCCAATTCTTGATATACCAAAGAAAAACGACTGTTATCTCCGAAACTGGCTAAATTGTTTCCATTATTCATCACCGTGAGCGCTGTTAATTGTTGTTGCTCACTCAAGTGATGTTGCGCGGTGAATTGTTGAGAGAAACCTTGAATTAAAGTTTCTGCTTCAGCTGACTTACCGAACAACTTGGCTAAATTACGCCAGTTAGTTTGGGTGTCTCGCCAATAGTGGCCGGGCTCCACATAAAACATATAGGTGGGTGCAATCGCTGAGAGCTCTTGATAAACCTTCATCATTCGCGCTTCTGCAATAATCAGGTCTGGCTTAAGCGAATATATCGCTTCAAAATCTGCCTCGGTGTTACTTCCTGCGCTACCATATTGCTCAGTTTGATATTGCTTTAGGTAATCGGGTAACAAGCTTTTAACAACACCCACGGGCTTAATTCCTAGCGCATCCACCAAATCTAAGCTGGCATGCCCCAAAACCACCACTCTTTTAGGTGAACTCTCAAGGCTTAGTTCCCCCATGTGGTGACGTACCGTGAGACTTTCTGCCAATACTGCGCCAGACACCAAACATAGCGCAGTAACCAGCACTGCTTTACCCCAAACTAACAACCGATTTTTGACAGACATGTTCAACTCAAACTCTCTATAAGATCAAAAAATATGCAACGTGATTACACGTTCAAAATAAAGCATCCAAATAGTTAAACTAAAAAATAATCGCAAAGCCACGCGCTAGATCAACTTAAAGTTAAATTTAAATGCAAATCATTCTTGTTGGCATCAACAGTAACAAATAGACTTCATCCGTCAACTGAATATTGTTAATAGTAGCTATCCATCTTATGAATTTACGAAGTATCGATCTCAACCTACTGCTGATATTGCAGCAACTGTTAAATCAAAAGCATGTCTCCAAAACCGCTCGGTCTCTCAACATCAGTCAACCCTCGGTGAGTCGCGCACTACAAAAGCTCAGAGTCATTTTTAAAGATGAACTACTGGTCAGAACCAATCAAGGTTACGATTTAACTAACCGTGCTAAAGTTTTACTCAAGGATTTAGAGCGTCTGATTGCGGAGATGGAAACCCTGTTTGACGGCCAACAATTTGAGCCAGCCAACAGTAGAAAAACCATCAAAATGTTCGGTCTACTGCCAGATATCAACTATCTACTACCGCCCTTTTTTAAACTGCTGCGTCAACAAGCCCCCAATATGACGCTAGACGTTGACACTATCCCGCAAGATCATTTTAGTCCCCTGGAAAATGGTGACACCCACTTTGTACTCTCTGCATTTACACCTAGTTCTAGCCAACAAGAGCTCTATCGCATGCCCATCGCTCAATTGGAATTTAAATTGGTGATGAATCAGGATCACCCCTTAGCCAAGCAAGTGATCAACTTGGACAACCTACTTGAGTGCAATTTTGGGGCAATTTCCATTCAAGGTGATAAACGCTTTACCTTAGAACAACAACTCCGAAATAACGGCTTACTAACAAAGCAGCAACAGCTTCGAGTTCCGCTGACACTGACCAACTTTAACGCAGCCGCCTGCCTAGCCGAGGTGAGTGATATTATTTTCCAGCTGCCTGCCCACTTTGCCGACAGCATTTGCCAAGGACGAAATTTGGTGGCCCGCTCAAACCTAAAAGCACTAAAAATCAATAACCCAATCATCTATTTGTACTGGCATAAGCGCCATCATAACGACGCAATGTGTTGTTGGGTAAGGGAACAGTTTAAAGCACTTTACAATAACAAAGCTGACAAGCCGCTCAACTAAACGTTTTGCTTAGTCTTATCAGAGCCAGTATGCAATAGATGAATAGTTACCATACAAATTTACAATGGCACTCGCGTTGACTTCATCGGGAAATTCACCGACTTTAGCGCAAATTATTCTCATTAGCATTATGGATATACCAATGACATTGTCAGGAAACGCTCGCTTACGCACTGCTCCGACTTACTTCGTCGCTGCACTTACAACACTTAGTAGCCCCAGCATATTGGCCAACGAGGGCGAGCAAACCACTGAGAAATTTGAACAGATAGTTATCACGGCATCGCGTACCCAAGCGAGTGTGGCAAAAGCCCCTGCCTCTATTTCAGTGATTAGCGCCGAACAAATTCAAAGTAAACCCAACATCAACTTGGCAGATATAGTTAAAGAAGCGGTGGGCGTAGAATCCATCAAAGAAAGTGGCCGAGCTGGGCGTGAGCAAGTCAGTATTCGTGGTATGGATGCTAAATATACCTTAGTACTAGTGAATGGTCGACGAATGAGCTCTAGCAGTGCGATTGTGCGAGGAAATGACTTCGACCTTTCCACAATTCCGGTCGACAGCATCGAACGCATCGAAATTATTCGCGGGCCAATGTCGGCGCTCTATGGCTCGGATGGGATGGGCGGTACCATTAATATCATCACCAAAACACCACAAAATGCTTGGCAATCTACCCTCAACGGTAACTTATCAAGCCCAGCCGATGGCAACGGTGGCGAGCAATACTTACTTGGCTTAAATACTGGCGGCGCATTAATCAACGACAAGCTATATGCTCGCTTTGCGCTCAACGAAAGCTATCGAAATTCTTGGAACCCCTACACAGGCACTGGCAATACCAGCAACGGCTCCTACGACCGAGCCGATGTAACCGCTATCGAGAAACGCGATACTCTAAGTATGCAAGGAGCGCTGTCTTGGTATCTTAGCGATCAGCAAATTATCGATTTGGATCTCAGCTATAGCGATGACTTTCGAGACTCCCTAATCGAAGGGAATAAAGGTGGCCAACCGTCGATTACCGCCAGTGAACAGAAAGTAATACGCCATAGTCAGGCACTGACTCACAGCGGTTTTTGGCGCTGGGGAGATAGCCAAACGCGCTATTCTCACGAACAAGTCAAAGTTGAAGGCCAAGCCACTAGCGAAGACGCGCTGGAAACCAATCATATTTTCGAATCTTCAGCCACCACTTATCTGGCTACCCACAGCTTAACCTTTGGTGGTGATGCCCGTTATAGTTCCCTTGACGACCCCAATAACTTACCGAATAGCAAACAAACTAGTGTTCAGCAGCAAGCGCTATTTGTGCAAGATGAATGGGCCTTTGCGAGAGACTGGACCGCCACGCTAGGTGCTCGTGTCGACCATCACCAAGACTTTGGGACCGAGCTAAGCCCTCGCGCCTATTTGGTTAACCAAGTTAATCCAAATCTAGTGATTAAAGGCGGTGTGGGCAAAGCCTTTAAGGCACCAACCATGGTACAGCTGAATCCAGATTTTACGCTCTCTAGCTGTGGCGGCCATTGTTATGTGGTTGGGACCCCAGATCTCCAGCCAGAAACCAGTGTCAACTACGAACTCTCGGCTTTATATCATCAGCACTCGTGGTCACTCGCCGCCACAATATTTAGAAATGAAGTCGATAACCTGATCCAACGTAGTGGTACTCAAATCGATGATGGCCAATACGATAGACCCTATGAATACTATGAAAATGTAGAGCAAGCCCTATTTCAAGGCTTAGAACTCGAAGGCAGTGTTGAGCTTTCAGCACAGTTGAGTATTAAAGCAAACTATAGCTTTACCGATGCTCGCGATGCGACTACCAATCAACAGCTCACCAATCGCTATAAGCATTCTTCACTGTTGCAACTCAACTGGAAGCCAAGCGAGCACTTATCAGCATTCACCAGTGCCAACTATCGCGGTCGAAAAATAATCGAACAAAATGACAATGGGGAAGAACTAATCCAAGCACCATATACCCTCATCAACATCGGCTTAAATTATCAGCTAAACGACAGCTTTAAGTTTCGCGCAGGGATCGACAACCTAAGTAACCAAAAGCTAAGCGACGATATTATTGCCTTAGGTCATGTGGAATCGCCACGCACTTATTATGTTGGTATGTCTGCTAATTTCTAGGAGAAAGTTTAATAAGCAGCTTCGCCCTACTTAAAAGAGGCGAAGCGCCTATTGAATGTCATCAATCAAGGTCATCAATCAAGGTCATCACCGCGGATGAATTACCATAGCGTTTACCAGCATGTTAGTCTTCGCCACACAAAAAAGTCCAACGAACGCAGCGGGAAACGCAATGACAATTTTAGATATTGACTAACATTTCGCTAGTTAAGATGGATGTCTTGTTATCTTTAGTTTAAGTTGCTGCAGACATTTGCTAAATCACGCTTAAGCGCGAGCTTACTTTCGAACAATATCTTAATCATCAGTCTTGTATGGGTGGTGATACCTTGCTGAGGCGCACATTGGCCCAGAAATTATCAAACCGAGTCACCTACTGTGAATTTAGCCCTTAATCGGCCTGACAATAGCCTGAGGACTAAATAATTGCGGTGGTGTTCACTTCACTAACACTGTTACTGTCCCTGTAGTTTTTATCATGGATGTCCATGCTCTTCTTATTAAACGCTGACTGCACTTCTTCGACTGTATACGGCGGGTTTCTTTTATGCACAACCCTATGGCAATTAGGGCACAGTGGAACTAAATCAATGATTGGGTCAATTTGATAATCAGCACCAATTTCAGAAATAGGTTTGATATGGTGAACCTCAATAATACCTTCAGCAATTTCCCCATAAAGTTCACCCATATTATTTAAACAGCATTGACATGTTAATCCGTGGTGCTCGATACAAGCAGCATGAGCATATCGATTTCTTTCAAATTTATTGACTTGAATTTGAACCCTTTTTCCTTCCCACAAAGGAGTGTCAGTTTCAATTTCAGGTAATACAGCTGACTCTTCATTTACAATATTTAATACTTTTTCATGTAATTCAGATTCACTTAATTTTTTAAGAGAATCATTAACTTTTACACGAGATGATCTCTTCTCTGCGCCTTTATAACCTGCTCTATGTGGGAAAAATGCATCATATTCATCTCGCAGTCTCTTCAATGAACTGTCTGGCATTGAAAAGAATCTAGAGTAACTAATAAGTAAATTCGTCATATTTTTATTAGGCTCAAGATTTTTATAAGAATCTGGAAATTTTGCCAAATAGTAGGCAACGACATGTGCTTCTTCTGGGATATGAGCCATTGGATTCTCCTGCACTATGAATAAAAATATAACGCTGAGCTCAGTTGCAAAAATACCTGGCGCTACATTTTGGGTACCAAAATTCGTGACAGGTATTTTTGTCAATTGCAGCGATTTGTGTACGCCCAGCATGGGCATGAACTAATGAGGTGAAAGTCCTCTGTAGGAAGGTCACCGTTTAATAATGTTTTGATTATTAAACGCTAACTACTAGCGAATGGCAAGGGCATTGCCGCGAGGGAATGTCTGAAGGAAGCCGGACGCCTTTTTATCTAAAAAGAGGGCGAGCTGATGAACAAAACGTCAAAGAAGACACCCACCCCAACTAACGAAATGCTCATTACAGTCTAAACTGTCAATAGTGATTTATTTGGGGGAGTTATCATCATGCCTAGGTCAAGACGCTCGCAAGTGAGCTTATCGGATACACCCTACTATCATTGTGTTTCCCGTTGTGTTCGACGGGCGTTTCTGTGTGGCGAAGACCAACAAACCGGTAAAAGCTATGAGCACCGCCGCCAGTGGGTCGAGGATTATCTGCTCAAATTAGCGTCGGTGTTCGCCATTGATGTTTGTGCTTATGCTGTCATGAGTAATCATACCCACCTCGTGCTACATGTTAATCAGCCGCAAGCAGAAGCTTGGTCAATGGGTGAAGTCTTAGAACGCTGGCATAGCTTGCATCAGGGGACCTTACTAACTCAGATGTATCTCAACCTTGAGTTACGTCCGCAGTTAAGTGAGGTGCAACTGCAGGCCATTCGTGCCACCGCCGAAGTGTATCGGACTCGCCTGTATGATTTAAGCTGGTTTATGCGCCATTTAAACGAACACATTGCGCGAGCCGCCAATCAAGAAGACCAATGTACCGGTCGATTTTGGGAAGGACGCTTTAAATCCCAAGCGCTTTTGGATGAAGCCGCACTCATGGCGTGTATGGCTTACGTAGACCTAAACCCCATCAGAGCCAAGATGGCAAGTACACCAGAGGACTCGGCCCATACCAGCGTACAGCGACGAGCAAAAGCCGCTCAGCTAAAACAAGCCCAGGCAACAAACCTGTTTCCCTTTGTGGGTAACCCAAGAGAGCCGATGCCCCAAGGCTTACCCTTTGAGCTGAAAGACTACCTTGAGTTAGTCGATATGACCGGACGCATGGTAAGAGAAGATAAACGGGGTTACATCGACAGTGGAGAAAGTTCCATCATCCAACGCTTAGGGATAAATGAAGCACAGTGGCTGACTTTAAGCGGTGAGTTTGAACGGCACTTTTCTGGCGCAGTCGGTCAAGAGCGCTTGCTCAGACAATATCATCGGCATATGGGGCATCAACGAACGGCCGGTTTAAGTTGCAGCAAACGTTTGCTAAACCGCGCTTAAGCGCGAGCTTACTTTCGAACTATGTCTGAACCATCAGCTTTGCTGAGGCGTGTATGGTTTCAAAAATCAGCGAAATGAGCCATTTTGGCAAACTTACCCGTTAATCGGCATGACAATAGCCTGAGGACTAAATAATTGCAGTGGTGTTCACTTCACTAACGCTGTTACTGTCCCTGTAGTTTTTATCATGGATGTCCATGCTCTTCACGAAATGAGCCATTTTGGCAAGCTTACCCGTTAATCGGCATGACAATAGCCTGAGGACTAAATAATTGCAGTGGTGTTCACTTCACTAACGCTGTTACTGTCCCTGTAGTTTTTATCATGGATGTCCATGCTCTTCGAAAAATAATCGAACAAAATGACAATGGGGAAGAACTAATCCAAGCACCCTATACCCTCATCAACATCGGCTTAAATTATCAGCTAAACGACAGCTTTAAGTTTCGCGCAGGGATCGACAACCTAAGTAACCAAAAGCTAAGCGACGATATTATTGCCTTAGGTCATGTGGAATCGCCACGCACTTATTATGTTGGTATGTCTGCTAATTTCTAGGAGAAAGTTTAATAAGCGGCTTCGCCCTACTTAAAAGAGGCGAAGCGCCTATTGAATGTCATCAATCAAGGTCATCAATCAAGGTCATCAATCAAGGTCATCACTGCGGATGAATTACCATAGCGTTTACCAGCATGTTAGTCTTCGCCACACAAAAAAGTCCAACGAACGCTGCGGGAAACGCAATGATAATTTTAGATATTGACTAACATTTCGCTAGTTAAGATGGATGTCTTGTTATCTTTAGTTTAAGTTGCTGCAGACATTTGCTAAATCGCGCTTAAGCGCGAGTTTACTTTCGAACAATATCTTAATCATCAGTCTTGTATGGGTGGTGATACCTTGCTGAGGCGCACATTGGCCCAGAAATTATCAAACCGAGTCACCTACTGTGAATTTAGCCCTTAATCGGCCTGACAATAGCCTGAGGACTAAATAATTGCGGTGGTGTTCACTTCACTAACACTGTTACTGTCCCTGTAGTTTTTATCATGGATGTCCATGCTCTTTGGGATCAGTTTGAACTGGCAACACTGGACTGGATTGCTTGTTCAACAACGGGCGGCGGCTGAGTTCATACCACCAGCAGAATACGAAGAAAACTACTATCGACAGTTGCCCGATGATCAGGCAGCATAACTCAAATAAATCTGCCTCCGAACTTGTCGGGGCGATTCATAGACCATCTTTACAACTATAAACCATTAAACATACGGAGAAAGGTTCATGGAAGAACATAGCTACACCAGTAGGCCGACATTAAATCATAATGAACACTTGTTTATTTTTCTTTCGATAATGTATGCCTATCTAGTTTCGATTATTCTCAAGGAAATCACTGTGATCATCGTTGAAACCAGTTTTCTGAACAGCACTCCATTTCAAAGGTACGAGCTGATACTGGTGTTATCTTGTTGGTGCATAACATTTTTATTTTCGGTTCAAACATGGTGGTCTTTATGGTTTGATAAGAAAAAAGCGAACAAAAGTTTCAATCACTTTATTCTCTTAAATAGTTTGCCGGCACTGTTTTTACTGGCAGTAGCATTTTTAAACAAGCAAACTGATGTGTGGTTGGAATCGTATAACCTAGGGCCAGATTCATCTAGCGACGGGAGTACATTTCTAAAGGGGTTGCATAACTACCTATGGGTCATGGGATATATTCTCCTTCATATTGTATTAATGAAGTATAAGTTAAATGAAAATATCGATTCAAAACTAAAATATCTACACCAAAGAGCATTACCTGGATTCCTACTAATAGTTTTAGGCACCATTGAGTTTTACTTGGATAGTAATGGTAAAAACTATAGCCTATTAAGTGGATACCTTGGGGCTGCCACACTGTTGGCATGTGGTGTGGGGGGATATTTAGTTTTTGTTTTCACTAATCGCTATAAAAATTTAATGAATAGGGAAATAGATGAGGATGAGTTTGTTGAAAAATGCCTTCCATTAGCAAACGACTCCCATCGTAACAAATCTAAAGTGGCAATACTAATAGTGAAATCTAGCAAGCGTTTTGTGAGCGCTGATTGTGCAGAGATAAAACGAATAAGTCGAAAGGACCAGCCAACTCATATACTACCTGGTTATTTTATTTATCACTTTATAAGAAAAGCAGACAATGCGCATCAAATCAAAGGAATTATGTCTAGGGTTGACTCATCGATTAAACACACATCAATATTGGGTATAACAACTCATCAGTTCGTGTTTTACGATCTTGGGCCAGAAAAAGATTTAGATTGCGAAAAACAAATGCTTCAATTCCTTAAGGAAGCAAGGGAGTTATTTGACAGAAAGTTGAATTTGGAAGCCAAAAACGAAAGTGATTTTCCGTACATCGAAAACTGCTTACCTTCTGAACGCGATCTGCAAATAGTTTAAAGTTTAAAGATTCGGTTTTAAGCGCAAGTTCAGGGCTACGCTGTCAACTTGCGCTGCCGATCCCTTACTGATCCCTAGCGTCATAGTAGACACCCACCCCAACTAACGAAATGCTTATTACAGTCTAAACTATCAATAGTGATTTATTTAGGGAGTTATCATCATGCCTCGGTCAAGACGCTCGCAAGTGAGCTTATCGGATACACCCTACTATCATTGTGTTTCCCGTTGTGTTCGACGGGCGTTTCTGTGTGGCGAAGACCAACTAACCGGTAAAAGCTATGAGCATCGCCGCCAGTGGGTCGAGGATTATCTGCTCAAATTAGCCTCGGTGTTCGCCATTGATGTTTGTGCTTATGCTGTCATGAGTAATCATACCCACCTCGTGCTACATGTTAATCCGCAGCAAGCAGAAGCTTGGTTAATGGATGAAGTCTTAGAACGCTGGCATAGTTTGCATCAGGGCACCTTACTGACTCAGATGTATCTCAACCTTGAGTTACGTCCGCAGTTAAGTGAGGTGCAACTACAAGCCATTCGTGCCACCGCCGGAGTGTATCGGACTCGCCTGTATGACTTAAGCTGGTTTATGCGCCATTTAAACGAACACATTGCGCGAGCCGCCAATCAAGAAGACCAATGTACCGGTCGATTTTGGGAAGGACGCTTTAAATCCCAAGCGCTTTTGGATGAAGCCGCACTCATGGCGTGTATGGCTTACGTAGACTTAAACCCCATCAGAGCCAAGATGGCAAGTACACCAGAGGGCTCTGCTCATACCAGCGTACAACGACGAGCAAAAGCCGCTCAGCTAAAACAAGCCCAGGCAACAAACCTGTTTCCCTTTGTGGGTAACCCAAGAGAGCCGATGCCCCAAGGCTTACCCTTTGAGCTGAAAGACTATCTTGAGTTGGTTGATATGACCGGACGCATGGTAAGAGAGGACAAACGAGGTGACATCGACAGTGGCGAAAGTTCCATCATCCAACGCTTAGGGATAAATGAAGCGCAGTGGCTGATTTTAAGCGGTGAGTTTGAACGGCACTTTTCTGGGGCTGTCGGTCAAGAAAGCTTGCTTAGGCAATACCATCAGCATATGGGGCATAAACGAACGGCCGGTTTAAGTTGCAGCAAACGTTTGCTAAATCGCGCTTAAGCGCGAGTTTACTTTCGAACAATATCTTAATCATCAGCCTTGCTGAGGCGTGTATTGTTTCAAAAATCAACGAAATGAGCCATTTTGGCAAGTTTACCCGTTAATCGGCATGACAATAGCCTGAGGACTAAATAATTGCAGTGGTGTTCACTTCACTAACGCTGTTACTGTCCCTGTAGTTTTTATCATGGATGTCCATGCTCTTCTTAATCGGCATGACAATAGCCTGAGGACTAAATAATTGCAGTGGTGTTCACTTCACTAACACTGTTACTGGCCCTGTGATTTTTATCATGGATGTCCATGCTCTTTGACCTAAACCCCATCAGAGCCAAGATGGCAAGTACACCAGAGGGCTCCGCTCATACCAGCGTACAGCGACGAGCAAAAGCCGCTCAGCTAAAACAAGCCCAGGCAACAAACCTGTTTCCCTTTGTGGGTAACCCAAGAGAGCCGATGCCCCAAGGCTTACCCTTTGAGCTGAAAGACTATCTTGAGTTGGTTGATATGACTGGGCGCATGGTAAGAGAGGATAAACGGGGTGACATCGACAGTGGCGAAAGTTCCATCATCCAACGCTTAGGGATAAATGAAGCGCAGTGGCTGATTTTAAGTAGCGAGTTTGAACGGCACTTTTCTGGGGCTGTCGGTCAAGAAAGCTTGCTCAGGCAATACCATCAGCATATGGGGCATAAACGAACGGCCGGTTTAAGTTGCAGCAAACGTTTGCTAAACCGCGCTTAAGTGCGAGCTTGCTTTCGAACTACCCTCAATAATCAGCTTTGCTGAGGCCCTCATTGCTTCAAAAATCAACGAAATGAGCCATTTTTGCAAACTTACCCGTTAATCGGCATGAGAACAGCCTGAGGACTAAATAATTGCAGTGGTGTTCACTTCACTAACGCTGTTACTGTCCCTGTAGTTTTTATCATGGATGTCCATGCTCTTCTTAGTTTTCAGGAAACGCCCTGTGCGGAGCCGCATGCAGGGTGTTGTGGGGGCTGGAGGTTAGATACCTCCGGCTACCCGATTAGCTATTTTTTAACCTTTTGACCATAACAAACATTCCTATCTGATACCTATCAGTTTTATAAGGTATTTCATCAATTATTCCAAATTGATGCCGTAGATAGAATTTTTGGGCTTTCACGTTGTTTTTTAACACATCCAGCCACACGTATTTACTATCAAGTTCTGCTGCAAGTTCCATTACACGCTCAATTAGTGCTGAACCTAGATTATTGCCAACACTATCCTTTTTTAGATAGATTTTTTGCAATTCAATGCATGGTTTCCCCATACCATTCAGCTCTGAATTTATGTTTAATTTGGCAAAACCGACCAATGTATTGTTTCTAAGAACTAGCAGATAGCGATGACTTGATGGCGATTTTATACACGATTCAATTGCTTCATTTGTAAAATCAGTATTTAAAAAACTATCAATGTCATGCCAAATATCGGCAAAGTGTTCTTTATATATGCTACGACCCAAAACTGATATTGCTGAAACATCGTCTAATGTCGCTTCTCTTATATTGAATTCCGATTCCAAACTTATTTGTACCTCATGACTTGGATAGCTAACAGTATATTAATATGCAAATCCCCATCTTTCACGCATGCGAAGTTACCACCTTTCACGCACCACAGAAATTCACACACCCTTTAATATTTAAATTTATCAATAGCATACCAGTCTATCAGCATTTTGACCATGCGTGAAAGGTGGTCATGTATTTGCAGAAAGATGGGAACCAACCAAGCTGTATACCATCACAGTAGTTTACCCATAAAAAAAGAAAAGCTAAGCGTAAGCTGGTTTTTCAGGAGTATTGCTTAGGCTTGTCGTAACAAGTAATACGACAACAATGAGATAAATCATGAATGCTGAACTATTCACTTATAGCAAAAATTAATCAGACTTTATTGTACGCCAACAATTGGCCGAACTAATCGCCATTTAGACTGTTCGTAATTATTTGTTGATGCAGCTTTAAATATTCAATGTCTACTATATAAGCCAAATGATGGTCATCCTTGAGATTAGCAATAAATGCCTCATTCCCTTTGGCTGCTTGGTCGTGCATAAAATCAAGCAAGGCTTGTATCCTCGATATCATCACATCAACTAACTGGACACGCTCGGAATATGGCAAGCCATATGAATCACAAAATTGCTTTGCACGAATGGATTGCAGCCTTAAATCCCCCAAGGCATCATTCGGTTTAGTCTTAAATGGTGCCCAGCAATAAACAGCGTAAGCGACATCCCAAATTCTTGGAGCTGGATGCGCGGTATCAAAATCAAAAATACCAACCACTGTATTTCCATTTAATGCCACATTGTATGGTGCATAATCACCGTGGCAGATAACTTCTTGTGGTTCTCTTGCCGGTAGCAACCACTTTAATTGATTGCTTTGTCCACACTGAACAAATGAAACGGTGGCATCGTGATATAGACGTAAAACAGCGGCTGCAGAACATAATGCAGCTTTCGTTGCGATAGCACCGACCAATGGGTAGTTGTAAACATCACCAAGTATATAAGATAGGATCTCATGTCCCTGCTCATCGAAACCAAATGATTCTGGAGCGCCGTAAAACTGCTCACGTTTTAAGTGCCTGAGTAATTGATGAATCGATTGCGACCAAAATCCACAGGGACGATAAACCTTGTCTGCTAAACGAAAAACCGAGCCTTTTCGGCCACCTTGAAGTTCTTCCATAAGGCTCCTGCTGTCTCATATTTGATGCATTGATTACTAGGTGTGTTATCACGACTTCATATTGATTTCAGTAGCATCAATCATAAATCAACAACTAAGTTATGCTAAAAAGGATTATTGTCGATGGAAGAACAACATTAGAACCAAGTAAAAATCACAGTTAAAATAGTACTCACCTGCAAAACAGAAAACCCCCAAATATAAAGAAAAGCCAGTCATTTCAATTGACTGGCTCTACACTTAAAAGAGCGATTGAAAGCTTACTCAGCAACAGTATTTAAGCATGTTTCACCGCCTTCCTGGTCAAGAAGATAAACGGAACTAAGGCGATAAATAACACCATCAAAATGGTAAACAAGTCAATCGTCGACATCATGAATGATTGCGTCGTAATTGAACCATTTAAAATGGCTAAGGTAGTTTCAGAATGTCTCTGTAGCGAAGGCGCAATCAAAGGATTATACGGAGAGATATGCTCCGCCATAACCGAATGGTGTAAGCTAGCATTTCTCGACCAAATCCAAGTGGTCAACGACGAAGCAAAGCTAGCGCCAATGGTGCGTATAAAGGTCGACAATGAGGCGGCATCAGAGACATCGGGCCCACTAAGATCTGACAACAAAATAGTTGTCATCGGCATAAAGAACAACGAAATACCGATCCCCATAAACAGTTGAACCGCCGCGATGCTCGCAAAATCAATCTCGATATTGAATTTAGCACGCGCGTAACAACTGATCCCAATGACCAGAAATGATGTCGCGGCTAATTTCCGCATATCAAGATGACTACCAAACCGTCCCAGAATAGGAGTCATAAATAGCGGTATCACGCCCAATGGTGCCGCTGCAAACCCAGCCCATAAAGCGGTATAGCCCATTTGACTTTGTAACCACTGCGGCAGGATCAAGTTAATACTAAAAAAGCCAGAATACCCCAAGGTCAATAAAATAGTACCAATGCAAAAATTACGATTGGCAAAAAGGCGTAGGTTGATGATTGGATTCTCATCGGTGAGCTCCCAAATCACCATAAATACCAGCATAATCACCGCAAATACGGTGCCGCCAATGATCCATGGGTTTGCAAACCAATCCAGCTCATTTCCTTTATCCAGTACAATTTGTAAGGCACCGACCCCTAAAGCCATGGTTGCTAAACCAATAATATCCAGTCTTGACTTAACCGGCTTATGTGGACGGTCTTTGAGCTGGGTCAAAATAACCATCACGGTAAATATACCGATAGGAATATTGATTAAGAAGATCCATGGCCAACTATAGTCGTAGGTTAACCACCCACCTAAGATAGGCCCAACAATCGGACCCACTACCGCCACCATCCCCAGCAATGCCAAAGCCATACTGCGTTTTTCTTTGGGAAAGATAGACAACAGCAAGACTTGACTCATCGGAAACAGCGGTGCAGCGGCAAAACCTTGCAAAGTACGGAATAACACCAGCTCGCCCATACTTTGCGAAATACCGCAGAGGAAGGAAGTGACACTAAAGGCGATTAGCGCACCAACATACAACTGTACTTCCCCTACTCTACGACTCAACCACGCGGTAATCGGCAAACCAATGGCATTACTCACGGTGAAGGAGGTAATGACCCAAGTCCCTTGATTGAGACTCACGCCCATATTCCCCGCAATTGTCGGTAGTGATACGTTGGCGATCGTAGTGTCGAGTACTTGCATGAACACACCAAGCGCAATTGCAAATACACACAGGCCCATATTGGCGGGTCGAAACCCCTGTTGTTCACTCATTTCACTACCTTTCTATTTCTGGGCAACGTATAACTCGCCCAAAATATCGTTTTCAGAAATAATGTGAACGATCAAATCATCAACGCCTTGCAACGATTGTGCGTATACATCGGTTTGGTAACGCGCTACCGCCTTTGAGTTCTTTTGCGCCAATAACTGACCACTGGTGTCTTTGGTATCAACGTGTACCATCATCGATAAACCGATCCGCAGTGGCGATTTTTCAATTTCGCGTTTATCTAAGGCAATTCGCACCGGTAAGCGCTGTACCACTTTAATCCAGTTACCAGTGGCGTTTTGCGCCGGAAGGATAGAAAAGGCACTACCAGTACCAATCCCTAAACTCTCAACCGACCCGTGAAACTCCACCTCATCACCATACAAATCAGAGGTGAGAGTCACTGGCTGACCAATCCGCATATCATTGAGTTGCGTCTCTTTGAAGTTGGCATCAATCCATACTTCATCCAATGGAACCACAGCCATTAAGGTTGAACTTTGATTAATCCGTTGACCCACTTGCACATTGCGCTGTGCGACATAACCTGAAACCGGAGCAACCAAACGAGTACGTTGCTTCGCCAAATAAGCTTGTTTCACTTTAGTGATTGCAGTTTTGACCAAAGGATGGGTTTCAACAGTGGTGTTATGGATCATCGCTTGGTGGGATTTCAACTGCTGCTCTGCAACTGCCAGTGTTTTCTTGGCTGAATTCACCATGTCTTTGGCATGGCTTAGATCTTCTTGAGAAAGACCACCCGCTTTCACCATATCTGCACGACGTTTTAAATCACTTTTAGCTTTATTTAAGGCGATGGTCTTCTCATCAACCACAGCTTTTGCTTGTGCAACATTGTTAAACAAACCACGAACTTGGCGAACCGTTTGCGCTAGGTTTGCCATCGAACTTTCAAAAGCGACTTCGGCATCGGCATCATCAAGACGAACCAATTCTTGGCCTTTTTCAACATAATCACCGTCGTCGGCCACAATTTTAGTAACAGTCCCGCTAATTTCTGGGGTGATTTGAACCACGTTACCATTCACATAAGCATCTTCGGTTTCTTCATTGTCTACGACATAATTTGTGTAGTAATAACTCACGCCTACACCCGCAAGCAACAGCACTGCTGCAAAAATAGTGAAACTTTTTTTACGCTTACCTTTTTGGGGAGACGCTACATTTTCAATATGTGTATCTTGCATTCTTATAACCTTAATAACGACTAGTTATCAGCACGAGTAGAGGGAACTGATTGCGCTTGGCGAAAGCCACCGCCTAAAGCCCGCACCAGTAGCACTTGCTGTTCTTGCTGCTGATTTTTTAACAATGTAAACGACGATTCAGCCAAAATAAGTTGCTGCTCCGCCATAAGAACTTCAAGCTGGCTTCCCATCCCAGCTTCGTAACGTTTTTCGGTGATCACGTAACTCTTGTCTGCCAAGTGCATACTTTCGTGAGCATCTTTGAGCTGAGTCTGAATAGACTGGAGGGACAAAATGCTATCACTGACTTCACCCAGCGCATTCACCAAGGTTTTGTTGTACTGCGCGACAGCAGTATCGTAACCCGCTGTTTTTTCGATTAATGTTGCTTTTAAGCCAGTGGTGAATAGCGGCAGAGAAATCGCAGGTTGCACGCTCCAAGCACGACTCGCATCTTCAAACACTGCATCACCAAGCATGGCTTTAAATCCAGCGGTCGCACTAAGATTCACATTTGGATAAAAACGCGTTTTTGCAGAATCAATTTCTTTACTCATGGCTTCTACCCGCCACTTCGCAGCCACAATATCGGGACGGTGAGAAAGTAAGTTTGCAGGCACCTCGCGCGGTAACGCTAAGTGAGTATCCATATGGACGCTTGGACGATGAATGCTCGTTGCAATATCTGGACCTTGGCCAACTAAAGTCGCTAAGACATTTTTAAGTTGCTTCACCGCCAGTGTGCGTTTCTTTAGGGTTTGCTTAGCCGACGCAGCACCGCTTTGTGCAGTGTAGAGTCGATCTTCAGAAGTTAAACCGTGTTTAAACAGACGTGATGTAATATCAACAATCCCCACAGTACGATCTAAATCTTTCTGCGCCAAATCTTGCAAAGCGTAGGCATTCGAGAGTTGAACATAGCGATGAACAATCGCTGTCGACAGGGTAATTTTCGCGGCCTGATGATCAACTTCAGCCGCCCGTTGGTTATTCACCGCAGCTTCCCAGCTATCGCGCTCTCCCCCCCACAAATCAAATGAGTAATAGCCATTCAAACCAAGGTTATAAACAGTGCCATAGCGATTCCCCTGCAAACTATAATCTTGGGAACGGGACAAACGCGCTCTTGATACACCGGCGTCGGCGGTAATCACCGGATCAAATTGAGCGTCTGCCGCCATCACCATCGACGACGCATTGACTAAAGCTGCATTTGCCAACTGAATATCTGGGCTATTTTTTAAAGCTGTTTTAATCAAACGCTCTAATTGAGGGTCATCAAGTGGTAGCCACCAATTCTCGGCGGGCCATAGTGCAGGTGACAAATGCTGTGCATTAAGAGCTTCACTGTGCTCAATTATCGATTTTTCGGCCAATTGATTGTGGGGCTGGATATTTTTCGGTGCAGCACAACCATATAACAGCAGCGTCACCATCACTGGCGTTAACTTTGTGTATTTTCTCATTCAGGATCTGTACCTTTCAAATATTTTTTCTGGCAATTCTCAGGAATTTTAGAAGTGACAATCTTTATCAGACAATGACGAAATTGCTCGATTTCTTGCTTCGATAGCGCTTGAGTTAACTCATCGATAGCACTTTTCGCAAGCGGTAGCGAACGTTCGACCACCGAACTCCCTGTCGGGGTTAAATGGATGATCTGCGAACGACGATCCGTAGGGTCTGGGACTCGTTCTATAAGTGATTTTTTTTCAAGTCTATCCAACATTCGAGTAATCGCACTATTATCAACATTGAGCGATTTTCCTATTTCTGAAGGCCTATTCAGGCGAAAATGATAAATCTGAAACAAGACCTTTGCCTGGGTAGACGTAATGTCCTCGGGGATAAGATGTTGGTCTAAAAGCCTATCTTTGATGTAACAGCTTTTACCTAGCAAAAAGCCGATATTATCTAGCATAAAATCTTTTTGTTCTTTGGTTACGGTCATCACTCACTCACAAAATGATTGCCACTGCATTAGTTGCCTATGCAATTATTGTTACTGCAATGATAATTCCAAAAAATGTGATGTCAATCGATATATCTCATTTGAGGATAAAACCGGCTATAACTCATTGGGAAAATGCCTGTAAAAACCTTCACGATTGCTGAAGCTGCGCTATATCTGAATGAGGCTGATAAAACACGAGCATCACTTTCACACAAAATAAAATGTGTTATTTATCAGGTATTAAACTAAGTTATAAGCTCGATGAAGGCATTAATTTAAATGATAAGTAGAAAGCATTTAGCGAAGGCGTATCTATCGGATTGAAGCTAAGAAAAACTAAGTTTGGACCGCTATTCAAATAAATAGACGTTCAAATAGTGCTAGTGAGGCAAGCTTATACCAATCTGATTCATTATATGATCAACTTATTGCGCCGAGTAAATCTGCCGATAACCAGCCATGAAATGCAGTAACTAGTGACTCTAATTACAAGATACATCATACATTTAGCGCTGATTTAGGTTAACAAGAATGAACAATTAATGAGTTCGATTGGCATTAGGCCAGCCCAAGCTCCAAAACGCTATTGGTATAGCCTACGCCGCAAAAAAGACTAAGCTAAGTGATATAAGCAATCGACTGATTCAATTGAAATTTATGGAATGTAATAGAATATGTGGCTTGCAATTGAAGTTGACATATGGGGTAGCTAAGAATCAAGCGATTAGCCAACATTTTGCATATGATATTGGCATAGAATTGCAGTAAAAGATGACATAATTCTGCTTTCATCAATTTAGATTAAAACGAATGAAAGAAATTAACTTACAACTTATCAGAGATTACTTTATTGTATGAACCCACCGCCCTGCCAAAAAGGTATTTTGGTAAGGGTAAATGTAATTCTCCTAACGCTTGCACCGCACTAATAATTAGGTATTTATGAATCGCCTAGTTCAACCGCTGAAGCACGTTTTTGTCGGATAGGCGACACTTGTTACCAAGTGCCGCCCTCCTAAGAACCGTACTATGAGGTTTGGCTTAGTGAGTAAGTATTTGTTTGACACACTTGAAGAGGTTCAAGGTCGGGCGACCCAATGGTTATGGTTCTACAATCATCAACGACCACACCTTGCAAATGGAGGGTTCCCACCACTAAAAACGGCAGCATGAATTCTACGAATAAATGCGGTTAATAATGGGAGGATTACCCTGTGCAGCTCATTGTCTCCGTATCCGACCGGACTGAGGAGTCATGGCGCAAAAACAGAAGCCATCATTGGAATGCAAAGGAGCTAATCGGCCGTTGTATTTTAACCGTTTTCAGGAAACGCCCTGTGCGGAGCCGCATGCAGGGTGTTGTGGGGGCTGGAGGTTAGATTCCTCCGGCTACCCGATTACACCACTGATTTATATTTAAGTAGCCCCATTTCAGAATAATTAACACATTTCTCTACTGATGAGTAATGAGCCTGATAAAATTTAAAATCAGTTCTACCAATTTCTCGGCATTTGTTTTCAATTATTTTTATAATTTCTAACTTATCTTCTGTTTTCGTTTTAATTCCAAATATGATCCCCTTTAATGACTGAAAGTCATAATTTAAAGACCGATCTTTTGGCTCTGAGAAGCTCCCCAGCATATTAGTTAGTATTAGTCGGTGTTCATTTTCGTATTCCCAATCTTTGGATTTTATTGTTATATCCCTATAAAAATTGTTCCAATAATTCTCTCTCCACTGATCTTCCGCGTTAATCATATCATCAGCACACTTGCTAACTTTACCATCTAATGAATACCACATAGAATTAAGCTTTGGTACAGGTAAACGACCAAGCATTCTGAAAAAATCTATTTGGCCATAACCTTCTTTATAGTCAACTTCATAAAACTCTCGGTTAGCAAATCCATAAGTTGCACCAGATGACGAACTACAACCATTTCTTCCTTTCATACTTAAATATTTTTTTTCAGCAATAACTTCCGCATTAAATATTAAACATGCACCAGAATGATTATCCCCATAATGCCCCCAAACAGATGAGCTTTTACATTCAGACATAAAACAGGCGGTATACCATTCAGGAAAAACAAGTTTTTCAAGTTGAGAGATATATTCATCGGAGAATTCAATGACCACTAAGTTTCTATTCTTCATATCATTATCGACATTGCCGTTATGACGATAAATCAGATCCATTTGAGAATGAGAATGTTTTTGTGCTGAGAATACTGCACTGACAATTTTCTCGTCTCCATTATTTTCAAACATGCTTTTTTCAAGCATTCCAATGAAGTCGCTCGAAACTAAATCTTCTATTATTTTTCCTGCCTCTGAATTCTTTATGTCTCTCTTGGGAATTAAACCTTTAGATTCATATTTATCGTAGATTACCTCAAGTGCGAAACTATGAGTGTTACTCAGATAGAAAAATAGTTCATCCCTTCTAACAGGCGATGTTCTTTCAGATATAGACTTTATAAGAGTTATAAGATTCTTATTTTCAAAGAAACTAAGTAATATTTCATTGAATAGTTCTTTATACATTGGAGTTGGGAAATCTTCTTCACCGCAGAATATTGGCATATCATCTTTTGATATAGGATGCTCTTCTCCTGAGATTAACAATTGCGAACAGAGCCTTTCTAGGCATAATAGGTAATGCTTAAATAAGTTTTTCCAAACGATGTAGTCCCCACTCCAGTACATATCCCGAAACCCTTCCATAGGGTCATTTAATGATTCAGGCTCAGCAAAGTAAATACTTTGATTCTTTAACTCTTCAAACTCACCAATTAAACTACTAATACGTCTAAACCTGTAAAACTCATTGCTCATAGAAAGTTACTCTGATTGAAGTGGTGTAACGCCAGCTTAAGCGGACTAAAATAGTTGGCTATAATGTGGAGCGAAGCGAAACGTAGCCAACTGTTTTTATTCCGACTTAAAGCTCTTGTTGAACGAAGCCGCTCTGCGGCAGAGTGCATAGCACCTGATATCTCATACTCAATGTGACACGGCCAATCGGTCGTGATGAATCGGAGTATGCAGCATGAACCCTACCCAACAACATCGTTATCATGTCTTATATAAACAACACCTTACCAATTTAACCTTACAAGGGAAACGACCAGCCACCATTGATGCGTACTCGCGTGCGGTACGTCGGATTTCTGCCCACTTTGACCGCTCCCCCGATACCTTAAGCACCGCTGATTTAAAGGCCTATTTTGCTCAACTGATTAGCAGCCATTCTTGGAGCCCGTGAAGCTAGACCGCAATGGCTTGCAATTTTTTTATCACTACACCCTCGAGAAACAATGGCAGTGGTTAAACATTGTAAAGCCTCCTCAAGTGAAGCGCTTACCCGATATCTTAAGCCCTGCGCAAGTCGGCTTCGTGATTAGCATGACGTCGCAACCCCGCTATCAAGTCTTCTTCTTGGTGTTGTATTCCATGGGGCTGCGCTTGAGCGAGGGCTTACACTTAAGCATTCATGATATTGATAGTCAGGCCATGCAAATCCATGTGCGGGATGCTAAAGGCGGTAAAGACCGCTTCGTGCCCATGCCACATCGCAGGGTGAGAGCGTGAATGGTTACTTTTTGCTCTCATCCCGCGAGAACCCTGCCGATAGCACCTGTTCAAGGTAAGTCGTATTCATTGCCGCGATATTTTGCTTACGTCTGATACTGGCCTTTTTACCCTTTTCCTGTCGCAGCAGGTTCAGTGCTATATGGCGGATAATCGCCAAAAGCTCAGCAGCGTTCTCTCGGTAGATTTGGCAGTCATCTTCGTTGAACGATGTATCAAGCACCCAGTGAAGGCTGTTTTCGATACCCCAATGGCCTCGCACTGCATCAGCGAATTGTTCTTTGTTCAACTCTGCCGAGCTGATGTAGTAGCGGTACTCTAGCGACTCTTTGCCGTTAGCTGCCATGCGATAACCCATTGCAACACCGAGCGTTTTCAGCCCGGGCCAATGCGCGAACTCTTTCGCCAGCTCGTTGGCAGGCAGCACCGCATAGGCTCTCGCCTCCTTGCGGCCTCGGCCTTTCTCTATACATACAATGGGGTCATCAATTACGGGGTTCAGTTGAGCTTGCACAGCGTTATAGAGTGACTCTTGATTACCTTTTACTGCCAGCAAGTAATCCGCTTTTCTGTCTGTTATGGTTTTTGCGATATTGGTTTGGCAACCCATGGCATCTATCGATACAAGCGCCCCCTTGAGCTCTAGTGCATTGAGCAGCTCTGGGATAGCGGTAATTTCGTTGGATTTAGCATCGGTTTTTACTTGCCCCATTACGACACCATTGGCGGTGGCAAACGCGCTGACCATGTGTATCGTAGACTTGCGGTCATCCCGACTGTAGGAGCTGCGGAGCACCTTGCCGTCTACTGCGATTAGCTGCCCACCGGTTTGCTCACTCACCGCTAACATCCACTTGCTGAAGCACTGCTGAAACTGCGATGGGTCAAGCCGTGAAATCAACCGAGCAATGGTATCGTGTACTGGTAGGCCTGAAGCAAACAGGCCCTTTTCACGTAACCAGTTGAAGTGGGCTTCACCAAAATCTTCGATATCCTCCCAACCTTTGGCTCCGCCAATAGTTGCACATACGGTAAGGAACATCACATCGAACAGCGGATAGCTTACTTTAGCGCTTTGGCGAGGATCTTTAATGCTGGCGAAATGCTCAAAAAATACGTCGATGGTCATGGAGGGCTCCCGAAAAAGGGAGTATAAGATCACAGCGCGAACGTCAGGTCAAATAGCTTGTGCTTGCTCAAAAAACGTTCGCGATCTCACCCTGTGCCACATCGCACCCTTCAGGTTTTACGTCACCATTGGCAAAGCCATCGCCATGCTCGTCTGCTGTTTCCACGCCAAGGTAAACAGGTGGATGTGCCTATGGATAAAGGCGGCGTACAAAAAGCCTTGAAGCGGGTATTGCGCGATTGCGGTATTCATAAAACCATTAGCCCGCATTCGCTGCGCCATTGTTATGCCACCCATCTGCTTGAACAAGGCTTGGATTTACGCTCCTTGCAACACTTGCTGGGACACGCCAGTTTAAATACCACTGCACGTTATACCCAGTTGACCCAAGTGAAGCAATTAGATGCCGTAAAGGCAGTGAATAAACTCACTGACTCTCTCACTCTCATGTGGCCGTAACCATGAGCACCTTTATTGATTTACTTCACCAACATGAGGCCGAGCTTGCACCGCTTTTAAGGGCGGATGCTAAACGGGCAATGTATGCCATGCTGCGTTGTAAAACTGAGCAACAAGGTCACAGCCTTTGGCAGTGTGAACATTGCCCGCATCAAGACCAATTGACGCTGTCTTGCGGCCATAGGCATTGCCCGCAGTGCCAACACCATTGCACCACTGGCTGGTTAACTCGCCAACAACACAAGCTGCTACCCACGACTTACTTTATGGTGACCTTCACCCTGCCTCATGAGCTAAGGGCTTTAGCCCGCGTGCAGCCTAAAGCCTTATACCAAATCATGTTCAAGGTGGTATCAAGCCTGTTAAAGGACTTTGCCAAACGCCAGAACCAGGGGGAATTAGGGTTTACCGCCGTACTGCATACCCATAGCCGCCAGCGTAATCTGCATCCCCACTTACATGTATTGGTGGCCGGTGGGCGCTATCACCGTGCGAAGCAGCAGTGGCATCACTGCAACAAGAAGTACTTGTTTAACGCCTTTGCGCTGGCCAAGGTATGGCGAGGGAGAATGCTAGATGCGCTCAATCAACACCCAAACATCAAGTTGCCCCCGCATATCCCCACCAAATGGGTGGTCGATTGTCGCAACGTAGGTTTTGGGCTGCCCGCGCTACAGTACTTATCTCGCTACTTGTATCGCGGGATCTTATCCGATAACGACATCATCAGTACCGATAATGACCAAGTGAGTTTTAGGTATCTAGATAGCCAAAGCCACACCACCAAAATCCGCACCTTGCCTACCTTAAGGTTCTTAAGGCTTATCTTGGCGCATGTATTGCCCAAGGGATTACAGCGGGTGAGAGATTATGGTTTTTTACGGGGCAACGCCAAACACATATTGCGGCGCATTCAGTTACTCCTGCGAGTGCCGCAACGCGTGAACCTCGCCGCGCTCCAAACCGACAACCACAGCGCGACCCGGCCATGCCCTTGCTGCCAGCACCCCATGCACTGCACAGGCGTGAGTCGAACGAGCTAGCCGAAAGGCGAACAGGATAAGGAGAATGGCAGGGCTTAACATGAGGATGAATACATACAAAAAATAACAGCTTAGCACCATGTATGACAGGCAAAGGCTTAACGCCATTCACCCAGTCTTAGCCAAACTCGCCTTGTAAAAAGTAACAAGGCCTTGGCCCCGCCAACATCAATACCGTTATTTACTATAGAAGGGAGCATCGGGCTTGTTCAACACCCGAATAAGGTGGCGGCTACGCGACACCTATTCTTATTGTATGGATAATTATTAAGAAATATGAGTAAAGTGAGACTCAGGCTTAAGCAGCAACTTAAGCTTCTATTTAATAGCTCGATATTCTTAAGGCTCCTTTCAAAGGCCGATAACAAACGTGAGCATTAAGTGGAACTCCAAGCACCACACTCGAATAGTCTACAGGGTCTAGAACCCGTATTACGCAATATAGAGTCAGCTTATTATGAATACAGTAACAAATAAATGTATTAACGTCGGTGTCGATACAGGTAAAGAACAACTTGATGTTTATATTAGACCCCTCGACATTTTCTTCACTGTCTCCAACGATGATAAAGGTATCAAGCAAGCCATAAAAATCATTCAAAAACACACGCCATTACGAGTCGTGATTGAAGCTACAGGTCGATTAGAAATGCCTTTTATTATAGCTTGTCACAATGCCAAACTACCGTATGTAATAGCCAACCCTGTTCATGTAAGACGTTTTGCAGGCGCTATCGGGCAGAGGGCTAAAACAGACAAACTTGACGCAAAACTTATCGCGCACTACGCCGAAGCTATAAAGCCCAATTTAACGACACTAAAGCCAGATTCTATGCGACTCATGGCAGATTTAGTCATCCGAAGAAACCAGCTTCTTTCGATGCAAACAATGGAAAAAAATCGCATGAAAATTATGCCCTCGCAACTCATTCTGACGATTAAACCTATTTTAACTGCGTTTAAAAATCAGATAGAGAAAATTGAAAGCAAGATTATCAAGCTAATTGAAAGTAACCCTGAGTATCAAGCCAAGAATGAGATATTACAAAGCATGCCAGGAATAGGGAAAATTGCAGCGGCGTCTATCATTAGTAACCTTCCAGAGTTAGGGTTAATAACCAATAAACAAGCCTCATCTCTCGTCGGAGTGGCCCCAATGAACCGAGAAAGTGGCCGCTATAAAGGGCTCAGAAAAATTCAAGGGGGACGAGCTCAAGTAAGAACCGTTTTATACATGGCCATGATGTCAGCCATCCAATGTAACCCCATTTTTAAGAGCACATATCAGAGGCTTTTAGCTGAAGGGAAACCTAAAAAAGTAGCCATCATTGCATGCGTAAGAAAGATGGTAACCATCCTAAACTCAATGCTACGAGATGGCGCCTTATGGGATGCAAAAATAATTTAATCTAACTTATTGACACCATAGTCGTTTGTTAGTTGTTTTGACCCGAGTTATCAGAAAGCAAAGAAAGCAGTTCTGTATAATTAGCAGCAACCCTTTCGAGCGAGTCTATTCCTACAATAAGATCACATACGTTGATAGAGTTATCACTCATATTTAGAAAGTATGTTTCTCCTCCACCATTTGAACCAATTGCTAGGAGTGATGAAAAGTCGGAATCATAATCTGGTTGGTAATTTTCAACTTCATCTTTGCCCCATAAAATGAATGGTGAATACCAATACTTTTCTTCGTTTTTAAAGTCCAGTTCCCAAGTTGCATCACTCAATAGTGCTTTTTGGTAATCATTAGGAAGAGATACTAACAACTGTTCCATATTTTTAGTCAAACTACTCATTATGAAATTCCATGAACAACTAACGCCACAATAACCGAGCGGAGCTAAGCGTGGTATTGTGAGCAAAGCGAACCACGCTTAGCAGAGTCCGGTTGATTGTTTTGTTACGTGCTGATTTTGCACAACTGCTTGATCGCTTTTTCATGCTCTTTACCCACCAATCCAACGTCTTGATGAAAACGAAACCCGGATCTTTTTACTTTGGCCGAATCCAGTGCTTTTTTCGCTTCAGCACCATCATTATTGATTAATGCTTTAGAAGCATGCCACTTAAAATAATCAAGTGGAAACGTGAGCCTATCAATATGTTCATCTAGAACATCGAGCGCGCCGACAAACTCATGCTCTATTCTTTGCATTGCCACCAAATACGGATAATCAAGATACACCCCTGTTTGGTGGTTAGGGAATTCTCGCTCTCTCTGCAGTACTTTTTTGTAAGTAGCCAAACACCCTTCTAAATCACCTAGCGCGATAAAAGCATTAGACTTTGCTAACAAAGCACGGACGTCATCATATTTCTCTTTTCTTGATTCGAAGTACTCATCAACTAATCGGAGTGACACCTTTGGGTGCTTGTCAGTCAAGGTTAGAGCTTGAATCACCAAATACTGATCCCTTTGTGATCTAGCTCGCTTTAACTTCGAATAGAAATTCTCTTCGATTGATTCGTTCCAATCTTTATTTCTATACCAATCATCAGATGACACGATGACTCCTTAAGGCACGTAACGCTAAGTAGGCCGCACGTGCGGTCTATCCCATTCAATGAGCGCGCGGCCTATCACAAAAAACATGACCTTCATCACATTCGCTCATCAATTAGTGATTTGATATTAACCCATTGTCTACCATAGTTTTTTACTCGGCATCAATCAATCGTCGATCCATTTCTTTCATTGATTGCTTTGACAAATGACGCAAACGAAACTAAAAATACTGTATGTATATGGCTCTTCACCGTTCTTGGTGGAAAGTCATATCAAGCCCTCCAAAGTGAAATAAAATAGCTCGCTTAAAGTGTTCTTTATTTCTAAAACCCATCGAACGTATTTTTAGGCGCTGAATGTTTCCATTTATCGCTTCCGCTAAGCCATTTGATACCTTATAACGCATCGCATTGATGATGCCCTTTAAGTGCGTTTTCACGGTTTCTGCTGCTGTCATCATCGGCCTGATTTGACTGACCTTTATGAGTGCTAACCAATCATTCCAAGCCGCTTTGGCGTTAGCTGCATGGCCATACCAAATGGCTCTTGCTTGCTCTTTAAATATCCAGCTCAAGCCAGTATTTTGCATCATTTTGGCCAGCGCATTCACTCTTTCTCTCAATGTCCCATGTAGGTGGCTGTTTCGTTTTAACCATCCATACCGTGTTTGGTGGCACTCTCTTTTTAAATGCTGGGGCAACGCCATGAGTTCGCTTTTTCTCACTTAATTCACCGCTTTAGTGAGCACCTTTGCGATATGAAAATGGTCTATGGCTATCACCTGCTTAGCCCGCTCACCGAAGTAGTCATATGCTGCGTTTATATATGCTCTGCTCATGTCCATCGATATGGAACGTGTAACCATTGTTGACTCAGGGGGCAATGCCTTAAAGCAAGCAGATAGGCTCAGGCCTGTTCGACCGTCTTCAACCGATATCACCTGACCATCACGATTGGATAATACCGTGACATAGTCATGGCCTTTCTTAAATGCCGTTTCATCGACCAACAGGTCTTGGTAGTTGATGGTGGTTCTGGCTGTCAGGCCGCGTTGAACGGCCCGCGTCATCATGCGGTCAATGGCTCCCCAGCTAAGCCGATAGGTTTTACTCACCGCGTATCATGAACTGACTTTAAGCATGTCTATAACGCGAGTCTCAAACAGCTCTGTGTAGCGACTATGACTGGTAGCCCAAGGCACTTGAAGTGTTTGTACCCCATGCTCTGGGCAATCAGCCCTAGGTACTTCAGCCTCAATGCGCGTTTCAAACTGACAGGTATCTAAATGTCGCCAAACCCGCCGCCGAGTATCGTGTCGACGAACAGCCTTACCGCAAGAGGGCAAGCCGTTAATGAGCCTCGGTCATAGTCAACGCGTACGGTGATGGTTTGGGTTAACTCATTGAGTTCAACAGATGAAACAGCTCAAGGATGAGTTAATCCAAGAATGGATTGATAAAGCGTCGTGTCTTGCATAGTCGCGAGGTATTCATGAACGTTTACTTATTATCTCGCTCATTCATGTTTGTTGAAAGTGTTTCCACTACATTCGGTGAAGAGCCGCAAATACACAGTTAAAAAGTGTGCAAACCTTGGAAGCTCAACTAATTCAAAATTTTCTCGTTAACAACTAGTAAAGTCGAGATTTAAAACCAATAGTTTTGCTATGGAAAGAGCCATGGGAGATTGTGTTTTTCATAAGAAGGCGTAACAAGCTTTGGGGCAATTTTGAGTTACGGTTAATCGTTTCTTAGAACCCGGAAAGTGTCGAGAGTCCTCAGGCCTTACCATTCTGTGGCATTCCCGGTCATGGCATTGATCAGGAACTCATCTATCATTTCGGTGGAAGTCCTTTTTTATTTGAGACCCCGCCGATTCACTAGGAACTCTGCGATATCAACGGGTCATACATCATTCGACTTGGGAATGGAAAGTTCCGCCTATTGTCCGATTGTATGTTTAAGCGGCTGTTTGAGAGCGATGCTTAGACCACCCCGTACAATGTCGCTTGATGTGGCGACATTTGTCGCCTATACTTGTTGTGTAAATTCTAAATGAGGATTAGATTATGTATGAAAGTGCTTATCAAATGCTGAGCGGTACAAAAGTTAAAATTGGTTCAGTGCCAGAGATACTTACGATTATTCGAACGGGTCTACCTGTATCTATTCTTGATAGTGGCACCGATTTGCTTGGCGTAAATAAAACCGAATACGCTCAATTGATAGGAGCAAACCTTCGAAGCATTCAGCGTAAGCAACAAACAAGTGGCAAGCTAAGTCCCGCATCCAGCGAGCATGCGTTGATGCTTGCTGAGTTAGTTCGGCTTGCCGACGAATACTTTAAGGACAGAGATGCCACTTTACGCTGGCTTAACCGCCCTTCATTGGCTTTCGGTCATTATTCACCATTGTCTGTCTGTGACACTGTTACAGGCATTAATGTGGCGATGGAAGAAATCAACAAAATGAAATATGGGTTTACTGCATAATGGAAATGTTCAGATTGTCACATGCAGATTTCCCTGACTTATCTGGTGCTGGTGGCTTATATGGCTCTGGTCGCTGGCATGAAAAAGGGGTTCTTGCTTGCTATACGGCTTCAGCAAGAGCTCTATGTGTTTTAGAACGAATGGTGCACGAGGCATTAGAAGACCTACCAAGCTTGGTTATGTTGACTCTATGGATCCCAGATGATGTAAGCATAGAACGCTATTCAAGTAAGCAACTCCCAGAAGGTTGGGACAGCATTCCAGATTCAGGAGAGGGACGGTCAATCGGGCAGGATTTCTTTTCAAGGGGTGAATCTCTTCTGATGCAAGTACCAAGCGCCATAATTTCTGAGGAGTACAACTACATTATTAATCCTCGGCACAAAGATTCAGGTAAGATCAAAGTCGTTGAGACAAGAGATTACTTTTACGATGCAAGACTTCAGAAAATGATTCGATAAAATAATCTAGCTTAACTTAAAAATACTTTTGTGGGTAGAAGGGCCAATAACTCTAGACTTCATAACCAGCACTCATATATTGTAAATTTACAACTTAAGGATAGGCTATGTCATGTTATGTTGCAATTTATGTCAACTTCAATTGCAAACAACAAATATATGGAATTGGGTGGCAACCCTATCAGCCACATCCCGGCACTCGAGTCGTCTGCTGCGGTTGCTCCCTTCCGGGCCTGGCCGAGTTCACAGAGTATCAATGCGGGAGGACCAACAGGGCCACCATAGATGAGCTTCCGAAGAAGCGAGGCTATTCTCGCTTAAGCCTTCCCTTATTGCAAACGCTAAAAGTACTTTTCCACCCTAGAATCGGTCTGTTTGCTCAAGTTTTAATCCTTATGAGTCTATTAAGTCAACCTATGGCGGTTGCTCAGCCCTTTGATCAGCAACTATGGGATGAATTACTACAAGAATATGTGCATTGGCCAGTTGCTAATAATGAAAGTCGAGTTGATTACAACAATTTTGATCAAGCTAAATTGCAGCGTTACTTGGTATCCGTTGCGAAGGTAAGCCAAGTCCAATTTAATGCCTGGACTCAAGATCAACAACTGGCCTTTCTAATTAATGCTTATAACGCTTATACAGTGCAATTCGTCTTAAGTGCCTACCCAAACATTACTTCTATTCGAGACTTAGGATCGTGGTTTCAATCGCCCTGGAAGAAAAAGCGCTTTGATCTATTTGGGGAAAAGGTCAGCCTTGATGATATAGAACATGAATTGATTAGGCCTGTTTACAATAATCCATGGATCCATAGCGCAGTCGTTTGTGCCGCAAAAAGCTGCCCGCCCTTACAAAGCACAGCCTATCGTGCGGAGCATCTGCAACAACAACTAGAGCGCGCGTTTCGAGCTTTCTTAAACAGTGACAAAAATACTTACCATGCAACAAATAACCAGCTACAGTTATCATCGATATTTAAGTGGTATAAAGAAGATTTTGGTGCTGACTTAAAACGTTATTTAAGTCATTATTCGAAAGAATTAAAGGCTGAACCGCGGGTGATCCAAGCCGCCTCAATTGTTTATCTGGATTATGATTGGTCACTCAATGCTTATGAGTAAGGCAATAAACATAAAAAAACCTGCATCCGCAGGTTTTTGTTAAAGTAGAAGCTTAAAACAAACGACGAGATAGTTCGTATAAGTCTTCATTAAATGGACGTTTCATATTTTCGATACAATCAATAATATCGTGATGGACCATTTTATTATTTTGAATACCAATGCAACGACCACCCTCGCCTTCAAGTAGCAAGTCGACCGCGTAAGCCCCCATACGACTGGCCATCACTCGGTCACGACCGGTTGGTGTACCACCACGCTGAATATGGCCCAGAATCGTCGCTCGAGTTTCCCGACCCGTCGCCATTTCAATACCTGCCGCCAACTCATTCACATTAGTGATATGCTCGGTGATGGCAATAATCGCATGTTTTTTGCCTTTTTTCTGGCCATCTTTTAAGCTTTGGAGCAACTCTTCGCGACTAAAGCCCTTTTCAGGAATAATCACATACTCTGCACCGCCTGCAATACTCGCCTGCATCGCAAGATCGCCACAGTAACGTCCCATGATCTCGATCACCGAAATACGATTATGTGAAGAAGAAGTATCCCGAATACGGTCAATCGCATCAATCACAACATTGAGTGCCGTATCAAAACCAATCGTATAATCAGTCCCTGCAATATCATTATCGATGGTACCTGGCAAACCAATACATGGAAAACCCATTTCAGTTAACTTTTTGGCGCCCATGTATGAGCCATCACCACCGATGACAACTAAAGCTTCAATACCGTGTTTCTCTAAATTTTTAACGGCAACTTCCCGAACCCCGAGCTCTTTAAACTCAGGAAAACGAGCGGAGCCTAGAAAAGTACCACCACGGTTGATAACATCGGAAACACTGAAGCGGTCCAATTTTTTAATATTGTCTTCATGCAGGCCCATATAACCATCATAAATACCATAAACTTCAATGCCTTGAGACAAGGCACTACGTACCACTGCTCGTACGGCTGCATTCATACCAGGGGCATCACCACCACTAGTTAAAACACCAATTTTTTTAACCATCATTCCCTCACTAAAAGCTGAATTGACCAAATTTACAAAAATAATTCAACAAATATGTTCGATAGGATCATTTCTAAACCAAAGATATACCGTGATAAACAGATCTATCAGAACAAAAAATCTTTAAAATAATAGAGTTATTGCGATATACATCGCCATTAGAGACTCTTTTTTGTGTCGGCATTGTGCCATGCACAAGATTAACCTTTTATGACCCTAATCAGATAACGCCGACATTTTGGAACAAATTCTCATACTTGTCCAAAGTTAATCTGAGCCTCATTAGCTATCGCCGATTGATTCAGGCATACAGCGCATTTATTTAGTTAAACATCAATTTAAACCACAAAACGAAGTAAATAGTTCATTTTTGATTCACATTTATGTAGCATGGCGCCCACATACTGAATGTCATACAAATGATTTTTCAGTTTTTATGCTTTAAAAGGAGATCACATGAAGTCTGAACTTCACTATATTATTGAACGAAACATCGCAACTAACCGCAAAGCCGTGATGAATTACAATTTACTAAAACAACAACAGCAAGATACTACGCCCGAGTCCCAAACAGCAGCCACCACAACCTCTGCATAAGCAAGCGCACAGATACCAAAAAGGAGGCTTTGCAGCCCCCTCTGGTATTTGTATTTACTTAGCTTTAATGACCGGATCTATTGCATGTAACGTTGGTGATAAATGAATCACGCCATCGGCTTGAGTATCCAAGGAAAGAATATTTGTCTTACTAATTCGATGACGATATATCTCGCGTAGATATTTCACCGCATTCTCCACATTTTTAAAGCCAAGACGAATATCGTTAATTGACACAAACTTGTTTGAGTCTCCAATCAGCTCTCGATATTTTTTTTCATACATAGGCTTAATCGCGTACCAATTCGTATCAAGAATTTTAGCCGGATTTTCAAACTCCCACAAAAATGCATGTAACTCTTCGGGCTTAAACTCATCTTCCATAATAAAGCGCAATATAGCTTGATCAATGTCGTCATTATAACGGAACTCATCTTTCGCAAAGCAGCGCTTAATATAAGCGACAACCAAGGTTAAAAAGTCATCACTCAAACATGGGCTTTTCGCAACCAGTGTCGTTAAGGATAAATTCGCTGAAGCCCCAATTACCAAGGCATAACGCTTTAAAGTAGTATTTGGAAATAACTTATTGATATGTACTTTTAATTTATTTAGGTCCATGAACGACAATTTATAGTCTTTCGGTAGAGAAATAATGGAAATCACCGACGAACAATGCTTGAAGAAGTGTAATTGGTTTAACTGTTCTGCATCGTAGTGGCTATCTTGATATTTCTTTAATGACTGCTTATAACGTTGCGACTCAATCGGCAAAATACTAATGCCTTCGATGGCTTGCGTATCTTGATTGAAATGAGGAAGATCAATAGACCGAAAGAATAATTCATCAATATCTATATCATCATGTACTGCTTTGTTCACCACACTCTCAGCATAGGCAACGGCCACGGGACCCGCCATACTCATAAATAGATCATTGGCGTCTAAACGAACGGTTTCTGAAATATCAATCCCCGCTCGCCTAAAGTAATTTTCATCATAATCGGTTGTAACAGCTTGCGCAGTTAGAATATTAAAGATCTGCTGAGAGATATATTGGTTGGCGTGTTTCTCCATCGTATTGACATCGATATCTTTAGCAATATCACTCTCGTCCTGTTCTACATAGCGCATAATATCGTTAGAAATCAACATCATTGAGTTCCATGGACGGATCCGCCGCATGACATCGTCTGGCGTATCGATGCTCTCTCGTTCAACGTTATAAGAAAAATCCCACTCTTCCGATAGATACTTACAAAGCAGACGTCCAGCATTAATATGTAAGGCTTCGGATACCTCAATACTATTACCTGAGATGTTTGGTAAAATACAGATACCGGAAGTAAAAATAGGCTCAAATACAAATGAGTCGCGCTTGTCTGGTTGATTTGATGGATTGACTTGATAATCAAACGTTTTACTAAGGTAGGAAAATTGTTGGGCTAAACCAAACTCAGAAGCCATGCCTGAGCCTGTGCCACCTCCCGCACTAAAAATATAAAAATACAAGCGTGACTGATTAGCTTTTATCCCACAAGAATCAACCAAATAAGAATGAATATGCCGCCAATCTTCGTTTCTAAAGCTTCCGGTGTCTTTGTTTAAAATAATTTTCGCAAGATATTGCCCTAGGATCGGTGCATTACCGGCACCACCCGCGTGTACCTCCGACAAATCCATTAACTGCAGCTTTTTATATTCGTCTAAAAACTGTTGACGACCTGACTGTGAGGAATACTTGATTCGGCCCGCGATATCCTTGTCTAAATCTCCGACTAATACTACTGGTTCAATCAAGAAAACAGGATTGTCTTCATTACCAGAATCAATCGGTAAATGATTTTTAATCCAGCGCATCGGCTTAAACTCTCGCTCCTGCGCCAACTGGTCTTGATACTCAATTTCTTTAAGATAATGCGTTCGAGAGTTGTATACTAAAGTGGCCACATCCAACGCGATATTTGAGCCACATCGGCCGAGGCCAATCAAGCAAACCGAGGGGAAGCTTTGCTCCAATATGTCTTTTTCTTCGGATAAATTGGGAAAGATATTTTGTCTCACCTTATCCAAGTTGCTCAAAATTTTTTCTAAGCTACTTTCCGTGTAATACAAATGTTCTATAGGCAGAGAATCCTTCATGATGCCTCCTTGTCGTTAGTCTATTGATTATTATATTTGCATCCGTGTACCCATCGTTGTTGATCCGCTTGATAAAATCAAGTGATTCAGCTCGCTAACATCACTTATTGTGATATTAAGAATAAGTGATGTGACATTTGAAACTGAATGACTCGCATAAACCTCTTCGTGATACCCATCTAACTTATTATCGCTTCATTCTTGCTGACCTAAATAACCACTAACTGCGTGATGTATCGAGTTATTAGAGCCACTAGTTACTGCACTTAATACCTCGTTATCGGCAGATTTATTCTGCGCAATAAGTTGATCATATAATGAATTAGATTGGTATGACTGGTCAGTCATACGATTCGAGACATAAAAAAAGCGCCCTTAGGCGCTTTATAAGATTAATAGAAATTACCAGCCGGTGACTTCACGTAAGGCTTTGCCAATATCAGCTAAACTTCGCACTGTTTTTACACCAGCATCTTCAAGAGCAGCAAATTTATCCGCCGCCGTTCCTTTACCACCAGCAATAATCGCACCGGCGTGGCCCATACGTTTACCCGGAGGCGCAGTAACACCCGCAATATAAGAAACAACTGGCTTGGTGACATTCGCTTTAATGTATGCGGCAGCTTCTTCTTCCGCGCTACCACCAATTTCACCGATCATCACGATGGCTTCCGTTTTAGCATCATTCTGAAACATTTCTAGAATGTCGATAAAGTTTGAACCTGGGATGGGGTCTCCGCCAATACCAACACAAGTTGACTGGCCAAAGCCCTCATCGGTAGTTTGCTTAACCGCTTCGTAAGTGAGCGTACCAGAGCGCGATACAATCCCCACTTTACCCGCTTTATGAATATGGCCAGGCATAATACCTATTTTACATTCATCAGGCGTAATCACACCCGGACAGTTAGGGCCAATCATACGCGCCCCAGCTTCATCTAACTTCACTTTTACTTCAAGCATATCCAAGGTTGGAATACCTTCGGTAATCGTAATGATGATTTTAATGCCAGCAGCAATCGCTTCTAAGATAGCGTCTTTACAAAATGGGGCTGGTACATAGATAACAGTTGCATCGGCGCCTGTTGCTTGTACGGCTTCACTTACAGTATTAAATACCGGTAGGCCTAAATGCGTTTGACCGCCTTTACCTGGTGATACTCCGCCAACCATTTGGGTTCCGTACTCTATCGCTTGCTCTGAGTGGAAAGTACCTTGTCCACCAGTGAAACCTTGACAGATTACTTTGGTATTTTTGTCGATTAAAATGCTCATTATTTGGCCTCCGCAGCTTTAACGACTTGCTCTGCAGCATCCGTTAAGCTGGTCGCTGCAATAATGTTAAGGCCAGACTCAGCCAAACGTTGGGTTCCTAATTCAGCGTTGTTGCCCTCAAGGCGAACGACCACCGGAACATTCACGCCAACTTCTTCAACCGCACCAATAATACCATCGGCAATTAAATCACAACGAACAATGCCACCGAAGATGTTTACCAGTACCGCTTTCACTTTGTCATCAGACAAAATAATCTTGAACGCCTCAGTAACCCGCTCTTTGGTCGCACCGCCGCCAACATCTAAGAAGTTAGCGGGTGAGCCGCCATGCAATTGCACAATATCCATGGTTCCCATCGCAAGACCAGCACCATTCACCATACAACCAATGCTACCATCAAGAGCGACATAATTGAGCTCCCATTGAGCAGCATGCGCCTCACGCTCGTCTTCTTGCGAAGCATCGTGCATTTCACGCAGTTTCGGCTGACGATACATCGCGTTTGAATCGATATTAATTTTTCCATCGAGACAAATTAAGTCGCCACTACCAGTGACCACTAACGGGTTAATTTCTAGTAAGGCTAAATCGTGATCGGTAAACATGTCAGCCAAACCAATAAAGATTTTAGTAAATTGGCGAATTTGATTCCCAACTAAACCTAATTTAAATGCAAGCTCGCGGGCTTGATATGGCTGAGGCCCGACCAATGGGTCTATTGCCATTTGATGGATCAACTCAGGCGTTTCTTCGGCGACTTTTTCAATCTCCATACCACCTTCTGTTGAAGCCATAAAAACCACTCGACGAGAAGCACGATCGACAACAGCACCTAAATATAGCTCATTGGCGATATCGGAAGCTTCTTCAACCAAAATTTTAGAGACTGGTTGACCATTCGCATCCGTTTGATAAGTGACTAAGTTTTTGCCTAACCACTGCTGCGCGAAAGCTTTGATCTCTTCTTTATCAGAAGTGACTTTTACGCCCCCTGCTTTACCACGTCCACCCGCGTGAACCTGACATTTTACAACCCAAGTTGAACCAGGGATTTTACCTGCAGCTTCAGCTGCTTCTTGTGGGGTATCGCAGGCGTAACCTTCTGGCACTGGCAAGCCATAATCGGCAAATAATTGCTTGGCCTGATATTCATGCAAATTCATGATGTTCTATCCATAGTGTTAGGGGATACATTAGAGGTGTAATACACCTTTCCGAAATAGGGCCTGAAGATCAGGCCCAAAACAAACTTGTGTTAAACGTCTAGCAACAGGCGAGTTGGGTCTTCGAGTAACTCTTTAATGGTGACTAAAAACCCAACCGACTCTTTTCCATCCACCAAACGATGATCATAAGACAATGCGAGGTACATCATTGGCAAAATTTCCACTTGCCCATTCACCGCCATTGGCCGATCTTGAATTTTATGCATCCCTAAAATAGCGCTTTGAGGTGGGTTAATAATTGGTGTAGACATCAATGAACCAAACACCCCGCCATTGGTAATTGTGAAATTTCCACCCATCAGCTCATCAACGGTTAACTTACCGTCACGGCCTTTAATCGCTAGTTCACGGATCCCTTTTTCGATATCTGCAACACTCAGCAAGTCACAGTCACGAAGGACTGGAGTAACCAAACCACGTGGCGTTGAAACGGCAATGCTCACATCAAAATAATTATGATAGACAATCTCGTCCCCATCGATTGATGCATTGACTTCTGGAAAACGTTTTAGAGCCTCAACCACGGCTTTCACATAAAACGACATAAATCCAAGTCGAATATCATGACGTTTCTCAAACACCTCTTGATATTGCTTGCGCAACTTCATGATCGGTTTCATGTTCACTTCATTAAACGTCGTTAACATCGCAGTGGTGTTTTTAGCTTCTAATAAACGTTCTGCCACACGTTTACGTAAACGTGTCATTGGCACGCGTTTTTGGCTGCGCGATGATAATGGTGGTTGAGCGACAGCCGGAGCTTGAGCTTTGACAGCTTGAGGGGCTGATGCAGCTGCTGGCTTAGCGACATGCGCTTCAACATCTTCTTTAGTAATTCTCCCACTCGGGCCCGTTCCTTTAATTGCAGAGGCATCGAGGCCTTTTTCTGCCACCAAACGGCGAACTGAAGGAGAAAGCTCTTCGTTACTTTGTTTATTCTCTACGACCGTTTCTGCAGGTTTCGCTTCTTCACCTGCGACCGCGCCCGCTTTCATTTTACCAATTAATTGTTGACCTAATACCGTGGCCCCTTCGGCTTCGATAATTTCTTCAAGTACACCGTCTTCCATTGCTGGAACTTCAAGTACAACTTTGTCGGTCTCGATATCCACAATCACTTCATCACGCGCGACGGCATCACCGGGTTGCTTATGCCAAACTGCGATGGTTGCGTCAGCTACTGATTCGGGTAGGTCTGGCACTTTTATTTCAATGCTCATTAAGGCTTCCTTTAATTCTTAATTATTCAACGGTCAACGCATCAGTAACTAGGGCGCGTTGTTGTTTCAAGTGAAGGGACATGTAACCCACTGCTGGCGACGCCGAGGCTGGTCGTCCAGCGTAACGTAAATTTGCACCTGCTGGGATAACCGATTTGAAATTATGCTGGCTGCTATACCAAGCACCTTGATTAAGCGGTTCTTCTTGACACCAAACAAAACGTTCAACATGCTGATATTGCTCAAAAATCTGTTTCACATCTTGCTCTGGGAATGGGTACAATTGCTCAATCCGTATTAACGCAACATCTGTCTGTTCATTTTTACGACGCTGCTCGAGCAAATCATAGTAAACTTTACCTGAACACATGACAATTTGACGAACCTGGCTCGGATCCAGTTCATCCACCTCATCAATCGCGTTGCAGAACTGACCATTGGCGAGCTCATCCAGAGAAGACACCGCCAGAGGGTGACGCAGTAACGATTTAGGAGACATCACGACTAAAGGTCGACGCATCGGTCTGATTTGCTGACGACGCAACATATGATAAACCTGAGCGGGAGTAGAAGGCACACACACCTGCATGTTATGTTCAGCACACAACTGTAAGTAACGTTCTAAACGCGCAGATGAGTGTTCAGGACCCTGCCCCTCATAACCATGAGGTAATAACATCACTAAACCACACATCCGACCCCATTTTTGCTCACCAGAAGACAAGAACTGATCGATCACCACTTGTGCACCATTGGCAAAATCACCAAATTGAGCTTCCCAAATAACTAAGGTTGAGGGCTCTGCAGTGGTATAACCATACTCAAATGCGAGCACAGCCTCTTCCGATAATACCGAGTCAAATAAGGCCAGGTGCCCTTGCTGCTCAGATAGGTGCTTGAGTGGGATATAGGTAGAAGCGTCATTTTGGCTATGCAACACCGCATGGCGATGGAAGAAAGTACCACGACCAGAATCTTGTCCAGTAAATCGAATATTCTGCTTAGCGTCTAATAAACTGGCATATGCCAAGTTTTCAGCAAAGCCCCAATCAACCGCCTTCTCACCACGGCTCATTAAGATCCGGTCATCATTAATTTTCTTAACCCGCGGATGCAACTTGTGCGTTTCTGGTACAGTGGTTAATCGCTCACCCAAGCTATAAATATCCTCGATGGGTAAACTAGAATCGTAAGCCATATCCCATTCATGCCCAAGATATGGCCGCCAATCCACACTGTGCTGTGTCATCGGACGCCATTCTTCAACCACGCAATCGCCGTTATCCAATTGGTCACGGTATCCATTGACTAGCGCTGTCGCATCGGTGCTTTCAAGCTGTCCACGCTGTATTAACAAATCAGCATAAACTTTACGCGGCGTCGGATGTTTTTTGATTTGTTGATACATTAAAGGTTGAGTTGCGTTCGGTTCATCCGCTTCATTGTGACCATGACGACGGTAACAAACTAAATCAATCACCACATCACGTTTAAAAGTATTACGGTAGTCCAAAGCCATACGGCTAACAAAGGCAACGGCCTCAGGGTCGTCACCATTAACATGGAAAATAGGCGCCTGAACCATTTTTGCAATATCGGTACAATATTGGGTAGAACGCGTATCTCGAGGATTCGAGGTGGTAAAACCAACTTGGTTGTTTACCACAATACGCACTGTCCCTCCCACCTTAAAGCCACGCGCTTGCGACATATTAAAGGTTTCTTGCACCACACCTTGCCCAGCAATAGCCGAGTCACCATGAATGGTAATTGGTAAGCAGTTCTCGCCTTCCCGACGATCCTGTCGAGCTCGAACTGATCCCATCACCACCGGATTAACAATTTCCAGATGCGAAGGGTTAAATGCCAAAGACATATGAACTTTACCACCGGGGGTTTCAAAATCGGAGCTAAAACCTTGGTGATATTTAACATCCCCGGTGCCCCAACTTTCATCATGCTTACCGGCGAATTCATCAAACAATTCTGAAGGGTTTTTGCCTAGAACATTAACTAGAACGTTCAAGCGCCCTCGGTGAGCCATGCCCACAACCACTTCTTTAGTACCTTGGATCCCAGCAGAACGAACGATTTCCTTGAGCATCACTAATAGGCTATCGCCACCTTCAAGAGAAAATCGTTTAGCTCCGGGAAATTTCGCACCAAGATATTTCTCTAAACCTTCAGCGGCAGTTAAGCTTTTTAATAAGCGCAACCGATCCTCTTGAGTGAATTCACCCTGACCTTCAACAGATTCTAAACGACTTTGGATCCATCGTTTTTCTTCAGTGTCGGTAATGTGCATGTATTCCGCACCAATCGAACCACAATAGGTTTTGAGTAAAGATTTGTGCAGGTCTTTTAATGCCATCGTTTCTTTACCAATAGCATAAGAACCAACATTGAAGGTTTCTTCAAAATCAGCGCTATCTAGGGCATGAAACTCTGGAGATAAATCGGCTACACGCTCTTGCTGCCATAAACCGAGTGGATCAAGTTGAGCATGCTGATGGCCACGAAAACGATAGGCGTTAATCAATTGCAGTACTTTAACTTGCTTGGCACTATGCTGAGGGTCTTCAACCGGTGAGCTAAAGCGTGAATTATCTTTAGCTAAACGGCGGAAATAATCACGGATTGGAGCGTGGGGGGTGTCTTCGACTGCACCGTTGACTGCAGGGAGCTCTGAAAATACTGCCTGCCATTGTTCAGATACAGATGAAGGGTCTTCTAAAAATGCCTCATAAAGATCTTCGACATAGGTCGAATTAGCACCAGCTAAATGCGAGGAATCTAGCCAGGCTTTCATTACGCCATTTTGCATTTAAACGCTATCCCTTTCTTTTTGCGTCATATTAGACTTTGTAGGGTTTGATAAAAAAATAGCCATTCTACCGAGGTAAAATGGCTATTTAGAACCAGTTAATTAAAAATTAACTGTATTACTAAACAGCCCGTTTGATCAGCATCGACTTAATGTGACCAATCGCTTTTGTAGGGTTTAATCCCTTAGGACAAACACTTACACAATTCATAATGCCATGGCAACGAAAAACGCTAAAAGCATCATCTAATTCTGATAAACGTTCATCAGTCGCCGTATCTCGACTGTCTGCCAGCCAACGATAAGCGGCAAGCAAACCCGCTGGACCAACAAACTTATCAGGGTTCCACCAAAATGAAGGACAAGCCGTAGAACAGCAAGCACAGAGAATACACTCATACATACCATCCAATTTTTCACGTTCTTCAGGGCTCTGCAAATTTTCGCGAGCCGGAGGCATTTTCTGTTCGCTGATTAAATAGGGTTTAATACGGGCATAATTATCATAAAACTGTCCCATATCGACAACTAAGTCACGAACAACAGGCAAGCCAGGTAACGGGCGTATCACAATATCACCTTTACCTAATAGATCTGACAAAGGCGTGATGCAGGCTAAACCATTTTTGCCGTTCATGTTAAGCCCATCTGAACCACACACGCCTTCTCGACAAGAACGTCGAAATGCAATGCTAGGATCTTGTTCTTTCAGCTGAATTAATGCATCCAGCACCATCATATCAGAGCCTTCAGGGACCTCAAGATGATATGACTTCATATGGGGTTTTGTATCTGTTTCTGGATTATAGCGGTACAAAGAAAAGTTAACGTTCATTGCCGCCTCCTAATAAGTGCGAATTTTAGGTTCAAAAGCTTCACGTAGATTGGGTGACATATTCACCTCTCTACGTCCCATAGTTTCAGTGCTCGGTTCAAATATAGAGTGGCATAACCATTGTGCGTCATCACGCTCGGGGTAATCGAACCGGCTATGAGCACCACGACTCTCGGTACGGAAATTAGCCGCATGAGCAGTCGCAATAGCGGTTGCCATCAAATTATCTAACTCTAAGCACTCAACCCGCTGGGTATTGAAGTCTACCGATTTATCATCGAGGCGAGCGTTTTCCAAACGTTTACGGATCTCTTGCAGCTCTTTTAAACCTTCGGCCATTGACTCGCCTTCACGGAACACCGAAAAATTAAGTTGCATGCATTGCTGTAAGTCTTTACGAATTTGCACTGGGTCTTCACCATCATGGCTCGAATTTTCCCAGCGATTATAACGCTGCATTGCCGCTTCCAGATCTGCTTCTGAAGCATCAGCCATATCGATATCGCGGCTCAGGTATTCACCCAAGAATTTACCCGCAGCGCGGCCAAATACCACTAAGTCGAGTAAAGAGTTACCTCCGAGGCGGTTTGCACCGTGAACCGACACACAGGCGATTTCGCCAACCGCAAATAAACCATTTACGATTTGATCTTCACCTTTGTCATTTTGCCTAATCGCTTGACCATTCACATTACAAGGAATGCCCCCCATCTGATAATGACAGGTTGGGATCACTGGAATGGGTTCCTTCACAGGATCTACGTGTGCAAATGTACGAGACAATTCACAGATCCCTGGCAAACGACTTTCTAAGACTTGCTCACCCAAATGATCCAACTTCAACTTAAGATGTGGACCCCAGGGGCCATCACAGCCACGGCCTTCACGGATTTCGGTCATCATTGAGCGAGCTACCACATCTCGACCAGCCAAGTCTTTCGCGTTAGGCGCGTAACGCTCCATAAAACGTTCGCCGTCTTTATTGAGCAGGTAACCGCCTTCACCACGGCAACCTTCTGTAACCAGAACCCCCGCGCCAGCAATGCCAGTGGGATGGAATTGCCACATTTCCATATCTTGAATTGGTACGCCTGCTCGTAGCGCCATGCCCACACCATCACCGGTATTAATATGTGCATTGGTCGTTGAGGCAAAAATTCGTCCAGCCCCACCAGTCGCTAATACGGTTGCCTTCGCTTTGAAATAAACAACTTCACCACTTTCGATATCCATGGCTGTACAACCCACCACATCGCCATCAGCATTCTTCACTAAATCCAATGCGTACCATTCGGAAAAAATCGTCGTCTTATTTTTTACATTCTGTTGGTAAAGCGTGTGTAATAAAGCATGACCAGTTCGGTCTGCGGCAGCGGCTGTCCGTGCAGCTTGCTCACCACCAAACTCTTTCGACTGACCACCAAAAGGACGTTGATAAATGGAGCCATCATCAAAACGAGAAAACGGTAAGCCCATCTTCTCTAGTTCAATGACCACTTCCGGTCCGACATTACACATATATTCGATCGCATCTTGGTCACCAATATAATCAGAGCCCTTTACGGTGTCGTACATATGCCATTGCCAGTTATCTTTATGCGAATTGCCTAAAGCAACAGTAATTCCACCCTGAGCTGATACAGTATGAGAACGTGTCGGAAATACCTTAGAAATAAGAGCGCAAGACTTGCCCTCTTTAGAAATTTGTAAAGCTGCGCGCATACCCGCGCCGCCTGCGCCGACCACTACGGCGTCGAATTCTCTGATAGAAATGGCCACTCGACCTACCCCCAAATAATGAACAAGCCACTAGCAACATAAATAAGCGCTAGTACTGTTAAAGAAAACTGCAGACCCATTCGTAATGCTGTAAATTTCACGTAATCGGTCAAAACTTGCCATAAACCAATCCAAGCATGTATCAGCATGGAAATGAGTGCTAGCAAAGTGAATACCTTAGTTGGGAGCCAAGCAAAAAAACCACTCCATGATTGGTAAGTCACGTCGGTACACGCAATGAAACCAAGCATATAGAGGGTATATAAAGTTAAGATGATGGCGGTTGCGCGAATGAGTATAAAATCATGTACTCCGCTCCGGCCAAATGTTGCAGCATTAGTTACCATACAATTACTCCCATTAACAACGCCAATACAGCGGTGATGATGAATGAGACTTTAGCGCTAGAAGATGCTGTATCTAGCTCTTCCCAATAGCCCATATCCATAATGAAATGACGTATTCCACCAACAATGTGATACATCAACGCACTTAGGCTCGCCCATAGAATCAATTTCACAAAGAAATTGTCAATGATGGACAAAACATTCGCAAAACCTTCTGCCGATTGAAGGGATTCGGCAAGCAGGCCTAACAAAATAGCTAAGGCGAAAAAGGTAATCACACCGGAAACACGATGCAAAATAGATGCAATGGCAGTGATGGGAAGTTGGATGGTTTGTAGGTCGAGGTTTACTGGTCTTTGTTTTGTTTTCACGGTTCTCTGCCCACTCAGTTCCTAGAGTTTTATTATGATGATAAAGTTAGGCTCAGTATAGGGCATTGAGTTGCGATAATGTTAATTTTGTGAACTTAAGCTCTAAAACTAGACTAAAGTCTAAAAAATACATTTCCATTGTGCAAAAAATGCTCGTGCCAGCGCCATACTTCGCAAGAATTATAACGCCCACATAACACAAATACAATTAACATTTCCTTCATTTAGCTATTTCAATGCAACTAAACAGCCAAATTAAAGCTAAATATTAACACATCCGACACAAACAACCACAAATCATAACAACAGCCAATTGACAATTGAAGTCATTCTAGGTCAGAATGTACCTCGCTTTGTATCCAAAAAAATTAATACAATTAGAATAAGCAAGGGAGACATGCTATGGCTGATAAGAAAGCCACCCTCAAGCTGCCAGGACAAGATGCATACGAAATGCCCATCATGTCAGGTACCGCAGGACACGACGTAATAGATGTTCGAACTCTAGGTTCGAAAGGTTATTTTACTTTCGATCCAGGCTTTTTAGCGACTGCTTCATGCGAGTCAAAAATCACCTATATCGACGGTGAAAAAGGCATTTTGTTACATCGGGGTTACTCGATAGAAGAATTAGCAAAACATGCCGATTACCTTGAAGTTTGTTACATTTTATTGTTCGGTGAACGACCAAACGTTGAGCAATACGAAAGATTTAAGACAACTGTTACCCGCCATACCATGGTGCATGAACAATTAATCCACTTTTTCCAAGGATTTCGTCGTGACTCTCATCCCATGGCAATCATGGTCGGTGTTGTTGGTGCGCTATCTGCGTTTTATCATGATTCCATGGATATCACGAATGTGCGTCACCGTGAAATTGCGGCCTACCGTTTGATCTCTAAAATGCCAACCCTCGCGGCAATGAGCTACAAATATTCAGCAGGCCAACCTTTTGTCTATCCTCGTAACGATTTGAGCTACGCTGCAAACTTTCTCAATATGATGTTCTCGGTACCAACTGAAGAATATAAAGTGAGTCCAGTGGTAGAACGTGCGATGGATCGGATATTTACGCTGCATGCCGATCATGAACAAAATGCCTCGACTTCAACGGTCCGTTTGGCAGGTTCTTCTGGGGCCAATCCATTTGCTTGCATCGCAGCAGGTATTGCCTGTTTATGGGGTCCTGCTCATGGCGGTGCTAACGAAGCCTGCCTCAATATGCTAGAAGAAATCGGTTCGGTTGATCGCATCCCAGAGTTTCTTAAACGCGCGAAAGACAAAAATGATCCATTCCGCCTGATGGGCTTCGGTCATCGCGTCTACAAAAACTACGATCCTCGAGCCACCGTAATGCGCGAAAGCTGCCATGAAGTTCTCAATGAATTAAACATTGATGACCCTCTATTAGATGTGGCGATGGAGTTGGAACGTATTGCACTATCCGACCCTTACTTTAAAGAGAAGAAGTTGTTCCCCAACGTCGACTTTTACTCAGGCATCGTACTGAAAGCGATTGGTATTCCTGTGAGTATGTTTACCGTGATTTTCGCACTTTCTCGTACCGTGGGTTGGATCGCCCATTGGAAAGAAATGATGGAAGAAGATACTCAACGGATTGGTCGACCTCGCCAGCTTTATACCGGTGAGCCTCAACGACCGTTTAAGTAAGTTGTTATTTTAGTCTAATCAATATACACAAAAATCCGAGACTCAGTTCTCGGATTTTTTATTCGAATCAAAAACCAAATATGTTTAGCTGGCCTTACTTCCCCACTGAAAACTACCGTTCGCCAAGAACTGAACCACCTCGTTACGCTTTTTTCCTATCAACAGAGCGCCATCATCCATAAATAAGAAGTTTTTCCAACAACGTTGAAATGTACTCCATGTCGTTTCAATAATATGACGTTGATCGTTACAGTAATAAACCACAGTGTTGTCTTGCCATTGTAAATGCGTGACTAATGCCTCAGGAAGACTCGCTTGTTCACTGTCCCAAACATTCTCCCAGTTCCCTTGTCCTTGCCAAGTTTCGATACTGAAAGCCCAATCTCCCTTACGAAAAAAATCAGGATGATCAACTTGCTTACTGACTAACTCTTTCCACAGCATACTCGCCCTAGTTTCAGTCATTGGTTTTATCGCAATAGCATCTTGCTCGCTAATCGGCATATCGGCTCGACTAAAGATCCACGATTTTTTATGTTCAGTTAAAGAAATATAATTCATAATAATTCTAATTAATAAATGAAATCACTCAATCAGTCTAAAGACTTAATTGAAGAGCACTTTAGCTTAAATAAGGCTCTGACTTTTTCAAGATCTTCCGGAGTATCAACCCCGTGTGCCGGAGTTTCTAAAGCCCTTGCCATTTTTATCTTGTAGCCATGCCACAATACTCGCAACTGTTCTAACTTTTCCATTTTTTCCAGAGGAGAAGGCGACAGCTGTATATATTCATCCACGAAATGAGCCCGATAAGCATAAATTCCAATATGCCTTGAATAAAGATCAGCTTGCCACTGACCATCCCGTTCAAAAGGGATCGGGGCGCGGCTAAAATAGAGAGCGTGATTATCCTTGTCACACACCACCTTGACCACGTTTGGATCATGAATGTCAGTGTCTTCAAGAATAGGCACTGAAAGGCTAGCCATTTTTACTGCTGGTGCGTCTTCTAATAAGCCAGCTACCTGAGCAATCACCTTCGGTGGGATCATTGGCTCATCCCCCTGAACATTAACCACGATAGTATCGGCAGCAAACGCTAAACGCTGACATACTTCGGCTAAACGTTCAGTGCCCGACTCATGGCTCTGGGCCGTGAGTACGACTTCGGCTTGAAAGGACTTTGCGACATCAACAATTCGTTGGTCATCAGTGGCAATCACGACTCGTTCGGCACCTGACAATAAAGCTTGCTGATAAACTCGCTCGATCATGGTTTTACCAGCAATATCTTGCAAAGGTTTAGCTGGTAGTCGAGTTGACTGATAACGCGCCGGAATCACCACGACAAACTTCATTGCGGTAACTCATTTAAAGACATCTCACGGGCTTCACTGGTTAATAACACCGGAATAGCGTCTTTTATGGGATAAGCTAGGCGATCAAACTTACAGACTAATTCGTTGTTTGGTTTATCATAATGAAGCTTACCTTTACACAAAGGGCAAGCGACTATTTCAAGTAAATTATGTTCGACTGACATTGGTTTTTTCCTGTAATAAAGAGAAAAAGTGCTGATAAAATGCAGCTGGCAGCACACTATCTACAGGCAAATAATACCAATCAGTACCTGCCGTATGGCGATATTTTATCGCATCTTTTTCCGTCATAATCAGTGTTTTATTAAACAGTTCACGTTGTTGTTGCAAAGTTAAGGGTCGATGGTCATCTAAAGCCATATGCTCTATTGCATGAATCCCTAAAGGGATAAGCGATGAAAAAAAGCGTTGGGGATTACCAATCCCCGCGAGCGCAAGATCTACCGTAGATAAGTTTTGCACCACCGAATCATCCATTACTTTTCGAATTGCAGAAGCCTGCAAGCTTAAAATGTAACTCTCCGCCGAGAATGCTGGCTCCCCATTGCTAATCACAATATCGGTGCGAGCTAAACGCGAAGCTGGTTCTCGTAACGGACCAGCCGGTAAACACAAGCCATTCCCCAAACCACGTTGCGCATCAATTACGGCAATTTCAATATCTCGCGCTAAGGCATAATGTTGCATGCCATCATCACAAATAATAAGGTCAACGCCAGCTTGCAAAATAGCATGGCAAGCACGACTTCGGTTTGGGTCCACCATCACCGGACATCGACTACGCAAATAAATCAGTAAAGGCTCATCACCACAATGTTCGCTGTCGCTTGAGGCATCGACTTGAAAAGGATAATGTGGAGCCTTGGCCCCATACCCTCGGCTCACCACACCAGGTTTGAAGCCATGCTTTTTTGCAGCTTCCACTAAGGCCAGTACAACCGGTGTTTTGCCATTCCCTCCAACGCTAATATTCCCCACGACCACCACCGGTACGGGACAAACATATTGACCCAGCCATCCTTGCTGATAAGCCAAACGACGCAGCCTCGCAATGAAGCGAAATAGATAACTGAATAGCAGCAATGGGACAATTTTAAACCAGTGCTGCTTAGCGCTTTGGTACCAAAACTTCACTATTTTTGGCCAAATTGAATTTGATGTAACTGATAATAGGTCCCTTTTAAAGCCATAAGCTCGGAGTGACTACCTTGTTCTACAATACATCCCTCATCAATCACCACAATGATGTCGGCATTCTCAATGGTGGAAAGGCGATGCGCAATCACAATCGCAGTCCTGTCAGAGCATACGCGATCGATGGCTTGTTGGATTTTACGTTCTGATTCAGTATCTAAAGCTGAGGTGGCCTCATCGAGGATCAGCACCGGGGCATCTTTTAACAAGGCACGAGCAATGGCAATGCGCTGTCGTTGTCCACCAGATAACATCACCCCTTTTTCGCCAATGATGGTATCGTAACCTTCTTCAAATTGATCAACAAAGGCGCTTACGTTAGCCATCTCGGCCACCCGCTCTATTTCTTCTCGAGTAGCATCATCTTTGGCGTAACCAATATTTTCGGCGATAGTACCACTAAATAAGTGAACCATTTGAGACACTTGAGAAAACTGGTCACGTAAATTCTTCAACTCATAGTCTTGCAATAAACGTCCATCTAAAGTGATTTCACCAGCCGTAACTTCATAAAACTTGGGTAACAAACTGGCAATGGTGCTTTTACCACTGCCCGAACGCCCGACCAAAGCAACGGTTTGGCCCGCTTGAATCGTTAAATCGATCCCTTTGAGTACTAATTCGTTTTTAGTCGGGTACTTAAAGTTCACTTGCTTTAAACAAATGTCGCCTTGCGCCCGTTTGGTTTTGTAGCTGCCTGTATCGGATTCAGTATTCATATCCATGACCGTAAACAGACTAGTACAAGCCGCCATCGCACGTTGCACATCATTGTTCAACTGAGTCACCACCCTTAACGGCTTTAACAACATCATCATCGAGGTGACAATAATCGTAAACGTACCCGGCGTTAATTTGTCAACTAACTCAGGAAATGACGCCACATATAGCACAACGGATAAACCAATCGAGGCAATAAATTGAATAGCAGGGTTGGCAATGGCGCTGACCGTTGCCATTTTCATTTGCTGGCGACGGATCATATTACTGGCATGATCAAAGCGCTGTGCTTCTTTGTTCTGGCCACCAAAAGACAAAATTTCACGATGGCCATTCAACATTTGTTCGGTAGTGGTGGTCACATTACCGACAGCGTGTTGTAAATGAGTGCTAATTTTACGAAAACGACGACTAACGAGATTAATTGCAAAACCAACTGGTGGACCAATCAAGAAAAAGATCAGGGATAACTGCCAGCTGTTATAAAACATTAAGCACAGCAAACCGATAATGGTAGCGCCTTCTCGAACTAGATTCACCAAACTAGCGGTGGCAGCAGTACTCACTTGGTTCGAATCATAAGTAATTTTTGAGAGTAAGCTCCCCGTTGGGTTTTTATCAAAAAATGACACTGGCATGAGCATCAGATGATTAAAAATCTGTCGCTGGATTTTCATCACCAAATGGCCACCCACCCAAGACATACCGTAACCGCTAGCAAAACCACATATTCCCCGCAATAACACAATACCGAGAACAAAAATCGGCATATAGGTTAATACTGCAGGGTTACTGCCAGACAATCCCTCATCGATTAACGGTTTAATTGAATAAACAAACATAGTATCTACCGCGCCGTAACCAATCATGCCAATAACGGCAACAATCAAGCCAATTTTGCGGTCTTTCACATAGCCTAATAAACGGATAAAGTTAGCTTTTGTATCAGTAGCTGTATCTGGAATCATAAGAACAGAGTTATTCCATCGGAAAAATTGCCTTAGTTTAGCGGTTTATAGACAAATCACCAACTGATGATTTTTTGGTACCAAGGGCTGAATAATTTATCTCGCTGCGAGCTAATTTGATATGAACGGTCATCGATTTTAATGTTTATCGCGCCCACCTTGCCGGTTATGAATTGCTGGCTTGCCGCATATCGTTGTGTCACTTGAGGTTTGGGGAAACCAAAACGGTTAAAAGCAGCACTGCTGTGAATGACTATTTCGGGTTTAAATTGCTGAACAAATGCCTCAGAAGAAGAACTATTGCTGCCATGATGAGGGCTAAGCAACATGGTGACGGGCGCCGTAAACTGGCTCAGTAATTCAACTTCAATCACTTGTTCAATGTCTCCAGGAAGTAATAAACTATAATGTCCATCATCGATTCTCAGCACACAAGAACCATTATTACCCTCCCCTCGCTCAGCCAACCAAAACTGAAGTCGCAGTTTTTTCCATTGATGAACCCCCATACAATTCGCCTCAGGCAAACGCGGATCTCTACCATAATAGCGCTTCGCTTCCGGATAATGCTGTTCCAGAACAAATCGCCCACCGGCATGATCGTTATCTCCATGACTAAACACCAACCAAGGAAGTCGATTCACCGATTGGTCAACCAACAAAGGAATGGTGACACTTTGCGCATAACTAAAGCCACTTCGGTAGCGAGGACCACTGTCATAAATCAGCGCTTCATCTTGCTGAATAACCACCACCGATAGGCCTTGTCCAACATCTAATACTATGATTTGCCACGAGTCGTCTGGAGCAAGAGATGACGGCCAAACAGGTACGAACATGAGCAAGCTTAGCCAAGCCAGATGGACTTGCCTCCTAAACAAACCAAAGGCCCAAACATAAGCAGCAAACAATAACAGCATAGCAATAGTAAAACGCGGTAAATGAAAGCTAAGTAACTGCCACTGATTTAAAGCCATCAAACTTTGATGGAAGAGACCAAAAACATCATTGAGTAAATCGGCCCACCAGTCAGCCAATGGTAAACCGACGATATATAGAACAAATAATGCCATGACCGCAGGTACCAAAAGCACGCTAAACAGTGGTACCGCAATAAGATTGACCAACAGCGCACAACTCGGAATCACACCAAACATCAAGACTTGAAGCGGCATCAAGATGATACCAACCATCAACTGAATAAATACCAACATCATTAGTTTGTGACTGGGACCGCACCACAGTGCCAGTAATACCACCACAACGGCGGCAAACGACAACCACAGACTGTTGCCATACATACTAAATGGCCATAGCGTTAAAATAATAAATAAACTGATCAGCACCCCGTGCCAAGCTCGCCGCCGATTGAACAATCCAATACTTATAATAACGCAGCTGTACATCAACAACGCACGTAACATCGGCAGTTGCCAATTGGCTAACCAACAATAAAACCCGCAACACATTAAACTCAGCGTCAAGGACCACAACCGTTCCTGCCGACGCATCAGCAAAAACAACAAATTAGCCATATACCATGACCACAACGCCACGATGCCAAGGTGTAAGCCGGATAATACAAATAGATGACTCAGACCCGATTGGCGATACAACTGCATATGCTGGTGATTCAAGCTGCGCTTATCCCCTACCATCAACGCGAGGATCTCGCCGCCGTATTCAAGGCCTTGTAATTGCTGGTTGAGAAAGCCAAGCCATCGCTCCCGACTAGAGCTTTCCGCCTGCGCAATGCGAAGCGACAATACCGAACCTCGGGCGATAATCGACTGGGAGACCAACCAACGGGCATAATTAAAACCCGCAGGATTTAAACTAGCAAACGCTGGTTTTAAACGCGCCCCAACATCAATGGTCTGCCCAGCAAGCACGATCTGCGATCGGTCACTAAGCTTAGACTGATACAATACCAACTTAGGCCGCCACCACAGCCAACTAGAGCGTCCATCTAACTGATGTATTTCTAAAGTAATTTTTTGACCATAAACGTTATTTTGAACTGCCAACACCTGACCAATTATGCTAGAGTTGTGCGCTTTTTGATGGATGCTCTCAATCCAAGATTGATAATATAGCGCATGGCTAGTTATCCAGCAGATCCCGAATACGAGGCCTGCTAAAAAATATCTTCGCCGCCAAAACAAAGCAAATAGAGCGATGTAGCAACTATATAACGATGGTATGCTAAGTAAATTAGCCCATAATAACGATGATGTCATAGCTAGCAAACTTGCTAGTAAAAATGCATTCATGTGCGATAAAAAGTTTATTGTCAATAACAAACTATATGCCAAAAAAAACCTTACAACGATTTATTCCAAAAACTGAAGATTTAAAATCCAGTAAACATCTCAAGTTTTTTGGTCAGTGGCTTCATAACCCAAACCTATGGCATCTCAATCGTCGCTCTGCGGCTGGCGCATTTGCAGTCGGTTTATTTGTTGCGTTTGTCCCTTTACCATCACAAATGGTGATTGCGGCTGCATTGGCAATCATGTTTCGGGTGAATTTACCTTTATCGGTTGCCTTAGTATGGGTATCCAACCCCTTAACCATCCCACCGATCTTTTATCTTTGCTATTTAGTGGGCGCAAGCATATTGCAGCAACCTATTGAGTACTATCATTTTAAATTTTCATGGCATAGTATCGAGCATTTGATAGCCACTATTGGCCCGGCATTTTTGTTAGGTTGTCTTGTTTGTTCAATCTTCTTTTCAGCACTCGGCTATTTTTCAATTAATGCTGCTTGGCGTTACTCGGTCAGACGACGCTATAAAAAACGTCGATAAACAAACCTTGATGCGGTGAAGGTGAATTGAACTTTGAAGCGCTTGTGTCACTTGTTGGATATGCGAACACTTTTGTGTATGAAAAAGAGCTACCTCGGGACCCGAAGAAGTCACAAAAAGTAATTTATACGGTTGCTCACGAAACACAATGAAAAGACTTATAGCATAGGGTCTCCTCACCTCAAATCGTTCACAGTGCTTCAGCCTTAAGCAAGTTCTTGCGCTGGTTTAACTCGAGCCGCCTGCCATGCAGGCCAAATCGTGGCAAAAATACTCAGTAGCAAAGCTGCGCACACCACTGCAATGACATCACGCCATAGTAACTGAGTGGGTAAAAAATCAATAAAGTAGATATCTGCCGACAACAGACTGTGACCCAGTATACTTTCGACAACAGCAGCCAACTTAGGAAGTCCTAAACTGCCTAAGATCCCCAATATTGCCCCCCAACAACAGCCGATCACGCCATTGTATGAACCATAAACAATAAAGCTTCTCACCAAACTTGCATCGGTGGCCCCCATTGTTTTCAAAATGGCGATATCCCCTCTTTTTTCACTCACCGCCAAGATCAGTGTGGAAATGATATTAAAACTTGCCACTGCAACAATCAGCAACATAATTGCATACATGATTGTTCTAACCAACTGAATATCTTGATATAAATAGCCATGCTGGCGAGTCCAACTTTTAATATACACTAGTTGGGGAAACCCTTTGGCGACTAAGCGAACCACGCGGTCTGCATCAAGCGGATCCACTAAGCGCAAACTGATGCCAGATACCCCATCTTGCCATTGCATCAACTTTTGGGCATAAGCTAAGTTAATGAAAGCCAGCTGATTATCTAACTGACCACCAGCATTCATTAAGCCAACCACCTTAACTCTAACTCGCTGGGGCGCGCTCAAATGCTGACGGGTTCCAGCTTTAGGTAATAATAGCGTCACCGGATCACCTACGCTAACCTCGAGTAAACGGGCAATACCGGCACCCAAGACAACTTGTGGCAGATCCGACTGTAACGCTTGCCACGCATCGTCTCCAATATACTGATGTAAGTCCGTCACCGTGCGTTCAATAGCGGGATCGATCCCTTTCAAGGCAATCGCTTTCATCTTCCTCCCTTTTTGCGCTAAGGCGCTCAGCGTCACGTAAGGTGCTGCACCTAAAACTTCGGAGTGTCTGGTTGCTTGGGTCAGCAAATCTTGATGATCAACCAGCGGCGGATTAACGGCTTCTAATTCGCCATGACTCACGATGCCCAAAAACCGATCCCGAAGTTCCCGCTCGAAGCCGTTCATCACCGATAAACCGATAATGAGTACTGCGACACCCAGTACAATCCCTAAAGTGGAAGAACGGGAGATAAAGGAAATAAACCCATTACTATGTTTAGCGCGGTGGTAACGCAAACCAATTAAAATCGATAAAGGAAGCCGCATCGTTACTGCGCCTCTTCACTAAAGTTGCCATCTTGCATAAAGGCTTGACGATTAAATTTGGCAGCTAAAGCTAAATCATGAGTCACAACCACGAAGGCGGTGCCCAAATCTTGGTTGAGCTCCAAGATTAATTGGTAAATTGCGTCGGAGCTATGGCTATCCAAATTCCCCGTAGGCTCATCTGCCAACACCAAACGAGGCTGGTTCACCAGAGCTCGTGCAATCGCCGTTCGTTGACGCTCCCCTCCCGATAACTCGGCGGGTCGATGTGCTAATCGATGCCCCAAACCCACTCTGTCTAATAACTTTTGGGCCTTAGCCATCGCAACTTTTTTTGTCTCACCGGCGATCAATAGCGGCATTGCCACATTCTCTAAGGCTGAAAATTCTCCTAATAGGTGATGAAATTGATAAATAAACCCTAGTTTTTGATTACGCAACTTAGCAAGCTGTTTGGAATTCATTTGGTTAAGCGCTTGATTATCAATACTAACTTCGCCCTGATTAGCATCATCCAGGCCGCCCAAAATATGCAACAAAGTACTTTTACCGGAACCGGAACTTCCCACAATAGCCACCGCTTCACCGGGATATACAGTGAAATCGACGCCATGTAATACTTCAGTAAATTGGCTACCATCTTGATAAGTTTTAACAATATTTGTTGCCACTAAAACGGGCTGAGCTGTTTGCTCACTCATAACGAAGTGCCTCTGCGGGTAAAATTTTGCTGGCGCGCCAAGCAGGATAAATGGTTGCTAAAATACTTAATAACATTGCAACCACCGTAATAAAGATGATTTGCTCACTACGTTGCAATACTGGTAAACCTGCACCACCGAGACTCGCGGCGAAATTCAAGCCAATGGCAGACATCACGCCGTTAATATGATGACTTAAAAGCCAGCCTGCGAAAGCACCAACCCCCGCACCAATACAACCGCTCCAGGCACCTTGAACCATAAATACCAAAACGACTTTCTGTTGCGTCAAACCTAGAGTTTGTAAGATCGCAACGTCACTGCGTTTTTCTCCAACCATCATCACCAGACTAGATAAGATATTGAAGGCAGCCACCGCAATAATTAAACAAAACAACATCCCCATCATGTTTTTTTCCATCTTAACCGCAGCAAATAATTCACCATAAAAACGCCGCCAATCTTGATATTGAATACCTTGTTGATCCAAGGCAACACTGAGAGACTCGATCTGGAAAGGGTCATCGAGGAAGAGTCGCTGTTGGCTCACCGCTGCCACAGAACTTCGCAACAGCCGAGCACTATCATCGATATTCACCAGAACAAACTGCTTATCAACTTCTGCTGCAAACTCAAAAATACCGGAGACCACAAAATTACGTTGTGAAGGCATTTCACCAAGTGGCGTGAATAGCACCCGGTCGGTTGCCATCAAACGAATGCTATCGCCTAAACGAACGCCAAGCGCATTTGCGACACCAATCCCGATGACCACCTTGTAAGAACCTGGCTTAAGACTATCCAGCTCGCCGATTAACAAATGTTGTCGCAATAAATCAATGTCGGCCTGTTGCTTAGGATCAATTCCTTGCAACGTTACCGCCGTCAGTTGATGACTGCTTTGCAAAACAACTTCACTTAGCACTAAGGGCGAATGAGGGAACTTAGCTAAAAACGGCGGTAGTTCAACTTGCTGGCTAAACGTAAGATGAGGGACCAAGTTTAAAATACGTTGTTTGAGTTGATTCTCAAAACCGTTCATCACTGAAATGACGGTGATCAATGCCGCCACGCCAAGCGTAATTCCTAGCGTTGAAAACCAACTCACAAATGATGCAAAACGTTGCTGTTTGGCTCCTCGAGAGAAGCGCCATGCTATAAAGCCAATCAAATTCATCGAGGCTAAGGTCATCCGTAGGCGAAAAAACGCGGTCATCATACCGCGCCCATGATCCGTCAACAAGTGACAGCCCAAGCTTAATCCGGTAAAACATAAAGATAATTAGTTTATTTGCATTCCATGACACAACTTGTTGTAATTTCTACCTCAACTAGGCTTTATGCATGGTTTTATGGAATAACTTCGCCGCGTGGCACTTGTAGGAAAATATGCAAGATCAACATTACTTTAGTGTGACTCATCAGCTTAATGTGAATTTAGAGCTCATTGAAGATGATAACTTACCCTCTTCGTACAGCGAGTTTGAGGCCCTAATTCCAGAGCCATTCATCCTCGCTAATAGTAGCCACCACCATGGTTTGCTTGGTTTACGTGCGCTAAAACAACTCGGCGAAGCTGGCGAACAACTACTCGCTTATCTACAAGCTCAAGAACAGAAACTGAATCGGGTTTTAAGCTATGTCTTAGTCCAGCAAGATAGTAGTGAACATCGCACCACTAGCCATCAGTTTGGAGGCTCAGAAATCCACTGTTTTTGGGATAGTCCCTTAAAGGCCGGACAAATGGTGAGATTAAAAATATTCTTACCTGAAGAATCCAGCGCGGTATTTTGTTATGGTCAAGTTCAAGGTTCACAATCGGTGGCCCACAGCCAGCAACAATTACTGCATATCAATTACCACTGGATCCGTGATGAAGATATTGAAACCTTGGTCCGTGCCAGTCTTCATGTGCAAAGCCAACAATTAAAAGCGCGAGCCGACGCTCGCCTATTAGCCGAAAAAAAATGAGTCAGTCGTGTTATTAAATCTACCTTGCCCTGAGCATGCGGGCGACAATAAACAAGTCACTAATTTACCGGGCAGTGCGTTGGCCTTGGTGGTCCATCAATATGTAACCACCTTAGATGCGCCCTTAGTTATTTTAACGGAAGATACCCGCAGCGCGCTGCAAATAGAACGAGAAGTGAATGGCTTACAACCGCAACGCGCAGTGCACTTACTTCCAGATTGGGAAACGCTTCCTTACGATACCTTCTCACCACACCAAGATATCATTTCCCAGCGGATCCTCAGTCTTAATCAGCTTAGTCAGGACAAAAACAGTGTCGTCATCGCACCGATTGCAACCTGGTTACAGCGCTGTGCTCCGGCCGAATTTTTAGCCAAACATAGTTTGCAACTTAAGGTTGGCCAGCAGCTCAACATCACGGCTTTTAAAGAACGCTTGGTTAGCGCGGGTTATCAACATGTCGACCAAGTCATGGAACATGGCGAATTTGCGCTACGCGGCAGCTTACTCGATCTTTACCCCATGGGCAGTCGCCAACCATTTCGTTTAGACTTTTTCGATGATGAGCTAGACACCATTCGTCAGTTTGATCCCGACACCCAGCGCAGTGAGCAAACGCAGCAACAAATTACCTTGCTGCCAGCCCATGAGTTCCCCACCGATCAAGCCGGCATCGAAACCTTTCGCCAACAATGGCGTGATCGATTCGAGCCAAGCCGAGAGGCGGAATCAATCTACCAGCAGGTATCAAAAGGGATCATGCCAGCGGGTATCGAATACTACCTGCCGCTATTTCACTCACATACAGAAAGCCTGAGTGACCAACTATCGGCCAATACCATCATCTTAAAAATTGGCGACTTAGAACATGCTGGAAAACAGTTTTGGCAAGATCTCGAAGAACGCTATCAAAACCGTCGCCATGACCGCTCTCGGCCCATTTTGCCGCCAGATGAACTCTATTTAAATGTTGATCAGTGTTTTAAGGAATTAAAAAGTTTTGCTGGCATTAAGCTGCGTAGCGGACCGGCCAAAAATGCCCAAGGACGGCTCAATTTAGCCGCTCATGCATTACCAGACCTCAGCGTCAATCATCGACTCAATTTACCATTACAGGCCCTAAGCCATTACCTAGAGCATCACCCGCATCCTAAAACCTGCTTTATTGCCGAAACCGAGGGACGCAGAGAAGCACTCAAGAATTTACTTCGCCCCCTCAAGTTAAAGCTTAAAAATCATCAAAGCATTTTTAACTTTGTTGCGAGTAACGATAGTCTGGCGATTGTGGTCGCGCCTATCGAAAAAGGCTTTGAACTAAACACACCAACTTTGCAGTTGATTACTGAAACCGACTTACTCGGTGACAAAGTTCGCGCTAAACAGCGCAAGGCCTCAAGTAAAACGCTCAATCCCGATGTTCTGATCCGCAATTTAGCAGAACTATCAATTGGTCAACCAGTGGTGCACCTAGAACACGGCGTGGGCCGTTATCTGGGCTTAACCAGCTTTGAAAACGGCGGCATAAAAACTGAATTTTTAAGCCTTGAATATGCCAATCAGGCAAAATTATATGTACCTGTAAATGCACTCCATTTAATTAGCCGTTACTCTGGAGCCAACGACGAAACGGCGCCACTGCACAAGCTAGGCAATGAACAATGGCAAAAAGCCAAGCAAAAAGCGGCCGAGAAAATCCGTGATGTCGCCGCAGAGCTGCTAGAAGTATATGCCAAACGCGCCGCTAAACCTGGGTATGGATATCAACTTGACGAAGCGGCCTATCAACAATTTAGCGCCGATTTCCCCTTTGAAGAAACCGACGACCAACAGCAAGCTATTACTGCGATGTTACAAGACATGCAGACGCCAAACGCAATGGACCGGCTGGTTTGTGGCGATGTTGGTTTTGGTAAGACAGAGGTGGCGATGCGTGCCGCATTTGTCGCCGTGAACAGCGGAAAACAGGTGGCCGTGCTCGTCCCGACCACCCTGCTTGCCCAGCAACACTTTGACAACTTTAGTGACCGCTTTGCCAATTGGCCGATTGAAGTCGCTTCTTTATCACGCTTCAACACCACCAAAGAACAAAATCAAGTACTCACAAAACTGGCTGATGGTCGTGTCGATATCGTAATCGGAACCCATAAGTTATTAAGCAAGGATGTGAAATTTTCTGATTTAGGGCTGCTGGTTATTGATGAAGAACACCGCTTTGGAGTGCGTCAAAAAGAGCAAATAAAAGCGATGCGGGCGAATGTTGATATTCTCACACTCACCGCAACACCAATACCTAGAACCCTGAATATGGCAATGAGTGGCATGCGTGATCTATCGATCATTGCGACCCCTCCGGCAAAACGCTTAGCGGTAAAAACCTTTGTGCGCCAATATGATAATGCACTAATTAAGGAAGCGATTAGTCGCGAAATAATGCGCGGGGGGCAGGTTTACTTTCTACACAATAAGGTTGAAACCATTGAGCGAGTCGCCCAAGAACTCTCTGAATCGCTGCCACAGGCACGTATTACTGTGGCCCACGGACAAATGCGCGAACGTGAGCTAGAGCGCATTATGGGAGACTTTCACCATCAACGTTTTAACGTTCTGGTTTGTACTACCATTATCGAGACTGGGATTGATATCGCCAGTGCTAATACCATTATTATCAATCGTGCTGATAATTTTGGCTTGGCTCAGTTACACCAATTACGCGGTCGAGTTGGCCGTTCTCATCACCAAGCCTATGCCTATTTACTCACTCCACCACCAAAACTATTGAGTAAAGACGCACGTAAACGTTTAGAGGCGATCGCTCAACTAGAGGACTTAGGCGCAGGCTTTACCTTAGCTACCCACGACCTGGAAATTCGCGGAGCTGGTGAACTCTTAGGAGATGACCAAAGTGGACAAATAGAAGCCGTTGGCTTTACCCTATATATGGAAATGTTAGACCGAGCGGTAACAGCCCTCAAAAATGGTCAAGATCTCAATTGGGATCTCAGTCAAAGCGAACAATGTGAGATTGAATTACGCTTACCAGCACTACTGCCTGACGATTATATTTTTGATGTCACAACTCGACTCACTATGTACAAACGCATTGCTAATTGCGGGAATTCTGCAGAAATGCGCGAATTACAAGTCGAGCTGATTGACCGTTTTGGCTTATTACCGGAACCTGCTCAAAACTTGTTCAACGTGCAAAGGCTTAAAATTGAAGCCGACCACCTCGGTATTAAGCGCTTAGAGGCCGGACCGAAAGGCGGCGTTATCGAGTTTGCCGAATCAACAAAAGTTAATGCCGCTTTTCTGGTAAGCCTGCTACAATCTCAGCCAGCTATTTATCGAATGGAAGGCGCCAACAAGCTAAAATTTGCGGTTCCAAGCGACGGTCCCGAACAGCGCCTCACCCTCATAGAATCTATATTGGAGCAATTTAACGCCAATGCGAGCAACTCTTAAACAGGCTATACAGCTTCTTGGCTTGGCCGCAATCGTTACGACCAGCGCGCCTAGCATGGCAGATGGACCGCGTTGGTTTGACATTGAAGTCATCGTTTTTAAACGTAATGTTAGTGTCGAAAGCAGTCAAGAATATTGGCCGCAACCACAAACGTTCAGCGTAAATACCAGTGAACCGTTGCTCGCACCGTTGTTTGCTTGTAACACCGAGCCCTGCATTCGGCCTCGATTTGAACAGTTACCTGTAACCATTGACGGACGCGGTTGGCCTATCACTGGTGCGACCCATCGACAGATGCTGAATGCCGACCAACTAGAGTTAGGTGAACAATTTGCCAAATTAAATCAGCACGCAGCCTTTACACCGCTCATACATCTAGCTTGGCGGGAAGTCGTTGCACCCCGTCATCGAGCCAAATTTTATCAGTTGCAAGCAGGCCAAGACTTTTCGCAACGCTTTCAAGCCGATGGCCACCTGATTAACTTTGCAGCTCATAATGACGCAATCGTTAACGCCAAGAGCGATGAGCAGAATAAGCTTGGTGAAACCAGCTTGTTTGAGCAAGCAACGCCGCTAAATGGTGAAACTAGCAGCGACGCCGTTGCTCAGGTACCGGCCGAAATTTGGGAGCTAAACGGTGGGATTAGAATTTACTTGCAACACTACTTGTATATCGAGAGTCAACTGATCCTAAAACGTCCTGTTGAAGTTGAAAGAGAGGTTCTTCCCTCTGATCGCCAAACACAGCTCACCCCCCCCAATCCCCTGCCAAATAATGAACCGCAGCAAGTGGTGATATTAAGTGGAGAACAAAAGGGAGTTGAAGATGGCAGTTTAATTGCGAATTATCAAACAGAAGAGGAGCTACATAGCTTTAAGTTTGATCAAAAACGTCGTGTCCGTTCCGGAGAAATACATTATTTCGACCATCCACTAATGGGCATGCTGATCCAAATTCGTCGTAGTCCAGAAAATCAAAGTGCACTTTCACCAACATCCATAGCGGATGGTCAGGACAACGACATGGCAGAGATTATTGCACCAGAACAGAAATCACTCGAGGGCAACTCAGCCGAGTCAGCCACTACTGAAGCAGTATTCACGGCTCCCGCGAGCCAAACGGCTTCGTAAGCGCTGCAGTGGTCGTTGCGAACCAACCAAGTGTGCTATTCAGCTGCGCCTTATTAAGTCGCACCTGGCTATTGCTAGCAATCGCGGCTAGCTCTCGTCAAATGGGAGAAAAGCTGCTCAGCTTACTATATCCCGACCATCATTGGTTTTATGTCGGCTTAGCTTTAGGCGCACTTCCGCTATCTCGTCTTCTCTTGCCCAAGCTGTGGCAGACGGTCTCTTTAACGTTTCAGTTATGGGGGGTATTCGTGTTATTGCTGGCCGATATTCTCAGCCAGGCCTATTTAATGAATTTACATCATTGGCGATTTGAAGCGCTGAGTGCGCTCACACTGTGGTTGAGTTTGATGTTCGCTTTTATCGTAGTAAAAGCCGGATTAGAAAGGCAATAACCAGTAGTTATTGCCTTTCTAATAGAATCTTAAAGCCTGTATTTAGTGGAGCTTTAACTTCGGTCTTAATACCTGATTAATTCGCCCAACGAGCATCATTAATCCTGTTTTAAAATAACCATGTAAAGCAATTTGGTGCATCCGGTATAAAGAGATATAGACCATTCTAGCAATCCGCCCTTCAATCATCATAGAGCCTTGCATCAAGTTACCCATCAGTGACCCAACGGTAGAATAACGACTTAAAGACACCAACGAACCATGATCTTTGTACTCAAATTCAAGTAACGGTTTTTCTTCAAGCTGACGTAGGATGTTTTTGTAAACTAAGGAAGCCATCTGATGTGCAGATTGAGCCCTCGGAGGAACAAAGCCTTTCTCACCCAAGGCACAACTGGCACAATCACCTATCGCATAAACATTACTGTCACGTGAACTTTGTAGCGTAGGCCTAACCACTAACTGATTAATCCGGTTGGTTTCTAGCCCACCGATTTCTTTCATAAATTCAGGGCACTTAATGCCAGCCGCCCACACCATCAAATCGGCTTTAATTAACTCGCCATCTTTTGTCGTTAACCCTTCCGCAGTGGCTTCGGTAATCATGGTGCTGGTGCGAACATCAACGCCCATTTTTTGCAATTCTGAATGCGCTGACGAAGAAATTCTAACCGGTAATGCTGGCAAAATTTTATCACCCGCTTCAACCAGCGTAACCGCCAAACTTGAACTGCTAAGATTTGGTACACCATAAGCCCGCAGTTGATCAAGCGCGTTGTATAACTCCGCCGATAACTCAACACCTGTGGCACCAGCCCCAACAATGGAAATTCTGACCTTTTCTCCCTGTTGTGATTCATCGCCTTGAGAATACTGCAAGAATCGATTTAACATTCGAGAGTGGAATAAATTGGCGCGACTCGGATTATCTAAGAAAATGCAATGCTCTTTGACACCCTTCGTATTAAAGTCATTGGACACGGAACCGATTGCCATCACTAAATAGTCATAGTCGATCTGCCGAGCTGGTAATACTTCCTGCTCCTCTTCGACCATGGCTTTTAGCGTCACCAACTGCTCTTCGCGATCAATATCAGCAACTTCACCTAATTGAAACTCAAAACCGTGATTGGCCGCATGAGAACGATAGCTTAAGGCATCGATTCCGGCATCTAGCGACCCCGTCGCGACTTCATGTAGTAATGGTTTCCACAAATGCGTTCTATTTTTATCAATGAGAACTATCTTGGCTTTACCTCGTTTGCCAAGTTTGTGACCCAAACTCGTCGCGAGTTCTAAGCCACCTGCGCCACCACCTACAACAACAATTTTAGTCATTCTTGCTTATTTCCTTCTCACAACTTGAAGTGTTTAGCGCTTTTTAAAAGGCTTTATCATTATGTACTACGCCTTTGAATAATCGCTCTGCTGCGTCATATTATACGTAATGAGAGTAGGATCACAAAAAAAAGGCTTATAAAAACGAGGGGGAAATGCCTCTATTCGCTGATCTCAATCATTTCATAGACGAGGTAGACTCCGCAATGACTTAATTAATTGTAAATGACGACTAATATCTTGAAATTTATGTGCTTGCTGGCTATCCCAAATAATCGGATAATAATCTTGTAACTCTTCAGCTGAAAGTTGGCTATCTAACACACCATCATTTTCAGACAACACAACCGTACAATTACCACGATTTTTGTCTCTAAACTCTGCAACACATTTAGTCGCAATATCTAAATACTCCTCGGGCCGCTCTATTTTGCCCTGCATGTTCCGCTCTGGGTGCAAATTCGGGTTAAACAAAACGGAGGGAATTCCACATAGATAACCAATCCGCTCACTCCAATACCCGCCTAAACCAACACCACAAATCACCACTTCCTCTTCAGCACTCAACATTAACTGTTTGTGGACTTCTTTGAGTAAGTGACTCATATCGTGTCGAGGATGAATGGTACTGTAACTGATTTGACGCACATCGCTATCGACAAACTGAAGCTGTAGTACTTTTTCATGGTTACCCGGACTTGTAGAATCAAAGCCGTGTAAATAAATAATCATGATGCGATTCCTTGTTTATATTCCCGCATGAATACTAAGTGTATTTAGTTCTCACTCAGTTCACTACTAATTTGCTGAATTTCTAGGGCGCGCGCAGCGATTTGTCGATATTGAGTCAATGCTGTGAGCTCCGACCAAGTCATAGGATAAGCTTTTGCTCGCAAGGCATCGGGGTGTGCAACCTGAGTATGTGGTAAGCCATCTAATAAGCGAATACTGGCATCTCGATCGTTGCAGGCCAAAAGGTAATCACAGCCCGCGGTCAAGGCTTGCTCGGCTCGTTGCACATGATCACCAGCAAGGGCTGCGCCCTGCATCGACAAATCATCACTAAATATAACCCCCTTGAAACCTAAATCTTTACGCAATACTTGTTGTAACCACCGCTTAGAAAATCCTGCGGGTTTATCGTCAACATCACTATAAATTACGTGTGCGGGCATCACTGCGTCCAATTTATTTTGACTAATTAAACGCCTAAATACACTTAAATCATAACGTTTAATCTCATCAAATGAGCGCGAGTCAGTGGCTTCAAAGTGATGAGTGTCTGCTTTAACATTCCCATGTCCGGGAAAGTGCTTGCCAGTTGCCTTCATCCCTGCGTGATGCATTCCAGAGATAAAACCACCCGCATCACTAACGATCTGTTCAGGGTTAGAACTAAAAGCACGAGTACCAATCACATCACTACAACCGTTGATATCCAGCACCGGAGCGAAACTAATATCAATATCGCAAGCTCTGAGCTCAACGGCCATTAACCAACCCAACTGTTCAGCCAGATCGACACTAGCCATCCTCAGTTGCCTTGCCCCTGCATCAATATCCCCCATCGCAGGTATGCAAGAAAACTGATGCCGAAAACGTTGTACACGTCCTCCTTCTTGATCCACAGCAATCAATAAATACTGTTTACTCGCAGCTCTTATTGAGCGAACCAGTTCAATTAACTGGGCACGCTCCTGATAATTACGACTAAATAAAATGACACCTCCCACAAGGGGATGCTGTAACATATCTCGCTCTTCAGCACTCAGCTCGGCGCCCAATAAATCTAAAAACAGCGGTCCCATCGGCTCGATACCCCTACCAGCCAAAGGTAGATTTAGTTTCAGCCTTACGGATCTCGGTTTCATCGGCCCATTCTACTAAACCAGTTTTAAGATCAAGTAAACGCATCGTCATCTTATAATAAACATCTTTGGTCTTTTTGTTGGTTTTAACAATACTCGCTAAGTTGCCATACAGCATATACTCTGCCCCGACTTGTTGACCGAACGCAATTGCTTTAGCGGGATCAACTAAACCACCGTCATTTTGAAAGTTCAACTGTTCACGCACTTGGTTCACCGTGGTCATATCTACAAATCGAAACTTACCTGACTGTAACAAGCGGGTACTGATAGTATCGCTAACAGATTCAGTATCGATATGCTCACTCGTTTTATTTTTTATCTTATCAACAAATACGATTGGCCGTTTGTTACGAGTTAGTTCCGTTAATAAGGGCGACGCAACCATTGAGTCTGTCATTTGACCTGCAATTGTCTGTAAATCCGTAGAGCCAAAGGCAACATCCACCGTTTCTACGGCTTGCGGATCACCATAACTTACCTGGCTAGAACAACCACTTAGCATAAGGGCTGCCATCGAAACGGCTAAAACATATGTTTTCATAACTTATCTCTCTGTTATTGAACTTCTCTAACATAAACTTTGAAGTGGTGGGCATTAGCAACTAACGCGACCGACTGAATCTGAACCTGTTCACGACCATGTAGAGTGAGCGGTGTCCATGCGGATCTCGCATCATTGATTTGAATATTATCGCTATCATACCAGTTGAATCGATATTGCAAACTCAAGTCGCCTTTAAATAAAGATTGAAGCGTTGCGATACCCAGTAGTCGATCGGCACTTTGAGTACTCCTCGCCTCTGTGATGGTTAACTTTCGTCCTAAATTTAAGTTATCAACAATCAGCCATTGTTTCCCCTCTGGCTTTTGTGAATTGGCTATCATACCAGATGTATCGGCAGTACAAGCCACCAGCAATAACGACAGCATTATCAGTATATATTTCATAACCAACTCCTCTTTTATAAGTTAAATAACTGAACTGTAGAACCAAGATCGTTGGTCAACACCAAGGTCACTCGACCTGGCCTTATGTTAACCGAAACTTCTGATTCACCCAGACCAGACATCGTCAATTTATGTTTTCCCACAGCAAACGGTTTAATCGCTATTTGCGCCAATGCTGGTAAGCTTTGCCAACTTCGAGTATCCGCTCGCTCAGACACTATATTGTATACATTTGCGAAAACATTCGCCCAATTCTCCCCTTTCTTTGCGTCGCCTTGGTTCACTTCTCGACGCAGCTGGTCTTTAGCCAGCACTCGTAAAATTTGCCGCACCAATACTGCAGGTAAATCTTGTTGTAGTTGCTTGGCAGCTAAAGCATCGATTTGAACTAATTGTTGCGTTGCAAAATCGTGTCCTTCCAAAGACAAAGCTAACGGGATCGCCAGTTGAGGTTTGGTAGAAATAACCGGAAGTGCCAAGGTATAAGTTTGCCAACGCTGCTGGTGATAGAGAGGTAAGGTAAAGCGTACTTCTTGCCTTGCAGCCACTATAGATTGCTCATGTAAAACAACGAGTAAGCCTTGATCTTCAGTCAGCGGCTGAGCTTTCAATGGGGTATATTGCTGATAATCACTCATCGCCAGTTTTTGCCCCAATCGAGCAACTTCAGCCTGCAAATAATGATTTTTAGGCGCTAAAGCTAAGGCTTTACGATAATCAATATAGGCATCATTATCTTGACCCGCCGCCATATACAAAACTGCAGACAAAGCATAACTAAGGCCGTTCTGATAAGCATTTGGAAGCGTTGTATCGGGACTGGGATATTGCTTCAACAGTTCATCGTATTGCTGTTGATAGTCTTGCAATTGCGTCTCTAAGCTCACTGGCTGTTCTTCCATCGCCAACTGCTGTAGTTGTCCTGCGCGGCGAATTTCAACCAATGCGGACTCCAAACCACCGCTATGCAAGTAATTGATCGCTTGATAATGGTGCAACATGACTTGTTCATACACTGGAATATGGTAGCGAATAAAATTATCGTTGGTCGCTAAGGTAGAAAGCTGTTGTAAGCCTGTGGAAAGGCGATATTCGGCTTGACTCGATAACCATTTTAACTGTTGATCGACGCGACTAAAGTGTTGCTGACTCGCCTCAAAGTCTCCCGCTAAAAACAACATTCGACCAAGTTCCAACTGCTTTAAATAATAGCTATTATCCGTTACCTTTCCCTCTGCCAGTAACTCGGCCGCGTGTTCAAATTGTCCTGCGGTCAATTGATAACGACTCGCTCTTAACTGTTCAGAATAAGTGGTAAAAAGATCACTGAACACTGCTGTTGAACAACCAGTAACGAGCGCCGCAATAACAAATATTGCAATTTTCGGCCAAGTACACCGCAACTGGCTACGGCGGTCCCCAATGTTGCTATCGACACGCCAAAATTGATGCATTATTTACTATCCCAAATACCCAAATACAAATGCTCGCAACATAGAATTAATCATGATGGAATATCAAATCTATGATTCAATCAATATAAGCATTCTCGAGAATAAACCCTAAACTGTTCATCTTTCGCTATGCATTTATGTTCCAAAGAACGAAGACAGACAAACTACTGAGAGAAAGCCTCTAGCTGAGCACTCACCCATCTATCCTATTGAAACAAAAAACAATAATGACTAATTAATACAGAGGAACCAGATCACTTGGATTTTAAGTTTGTCGCAATATGTAGTAAAACACATCTACATATAACTCGCTTATCAAGCTAGCATAAATTAACAGACGACAAATTGATAAGCAGTCCAAAGCCTATTTATAAACCATTTTTCGGTCCACGCCTAACCTTCGCGCCAATTTACCACCTCTCAACATCTAACCGGTGAATATTCAGACAATTTTTTCGCCTAACGATAGCAAACACTCAATTATCGAAGCTTTCTTTATCGAAGCTGATAAACAAAGGGTTTATCCGAGTAGAGTTGTGATCTAATACCTAGTATATCAGCACGAGTAAAGGCATAATTTTAATAAATAAAAAAACATAATAACTATAAATAGCTAGCAAAAAATTTGTCGAGGAATTATGAATAAAAAGTCAGCTCGCTTAGGCGTATCGCTCCAGTTTTATAAACACATATCTATTGTTCACCGAGTCAATATAGGTTTCGGTTTTTTAGTACTCATGATGGTGCTAACAAATGTCCTTTCCCTGCAAACGGGGAATCAATTCAAACAACAATTAAATGTTGTTACCGAAGAAGCAACACCACTGGTACTGCAGAGCAGCGACTTTGCTGTAGATTTACTCACCGCGGATAAGTTTTTTAAAGATGCATTAACATCGACTAAACCTGATGCGATTAAAGTCAGTAGCAAAGCCTTTGAACAGAGCGAACAAGAGTTCGTTTCTTCACTCGCAACCTTACGCAAGATGGCTCAGGGGAATAGCGAATTAGGCTCTCATTTAGATTCCTTAAGCAATCTGGATGAACGTTACTTTCAAGTTGCCAAGCAGGTCATGGCAGATAACATTAAATATCTAGCTGATTTGCAAACAGTAAAACGCAGTACCAATCAGCTATCAGTCATGCTGCCTCAATTGAAGAAAAATTTGTCAGATAAAGTCGTTGAATTAGATGACGATTATATTCGCTGGGCCTCTGAAAGCTTTCTCAATGCGATGGTAGTGATCGAATTGAATACCCTCGATGGACTCAATACCAGCGAATCAGAAAAAATTGCAGTGATTTTGCAACGTAATCAAAAGTTGCTAAAAAACTTCAACTCAGCCAATGCCGATCTTGAGGATGAAATCCCAGACTTGCGCAACGACATGGGCCATCAAATCGATCAATTTATTAAAGATACCACTGCAAAGGATGGTGTATTAGCCCAGCACTTAAAGGTCTCACAAGACAAAGAGGCAATTTCACGCCGAACCGACGAAACAGCATTGCTGATTACCGAAGCCATCGAACAACTCACCAACATTAATCAAATCGCCAATAAATTGGTTGACGAAGCGTCGGCCAATGCGAATACAATGCTAGCGACCAGTCGGCTACGACTATATATCGCAATGGCAATCGTTATCCCTTTAGCCTTCTTGGTTGCCTGGAATGTAGCAAGTGCGATTAAAGTACCCTTGCAACTACTACTTAAAACCTTGAAATCTGCGGCTGCAGGTAATATGACTGAAACCGTCGATTATCAAAGTAGTAACGAATTTGGTCAACTTGCGGATTCAGCGAATAGCATGATGAAACAGATGCGATCAGTACTGCACGATATTAGCGAAGCTGCCGAAAGCTTATCCAATGTATCCCAAGGAAACTCAGTGACGTTGCATACCGCGACCACCGAACTCAACAATCAACGGCAAGAAACTGCGTCGGTCGCAGCCGCAATGACTGAAATGGAACAATCGGTTCGTGAAGTTGCCCAGAGTGCCAATATGACCCTTGAAAAAGTGATGGAAGTAGAGGCCGCGGCCAATTCAGGGCGCTCTGTAATGAGTAACAATATAACCACCACCCATCAGTTATCAGAGCGACTCGACGATAGTAGCGCGGTAATTGGTGAGGTAGATGCAATGAGCAACAATATTGGTTCAATCTTAGATGTGATCCGAGGTATCGCCGATCAAACCAACTTGCTAGCGTTAAATGCAGCTATCGAAGCAGCAAGAGCTGGGGAACAAGGGCGCGGTTTCGCTGTCGTCGCCGATGAGGTTAGAGTTCTGGCCCAAAAAACGACGAATTCAACCACCGAGATTCAAACCATGATTGAGAACTTACAAAAAAGTGCACAACGCGCAGTCACAGTCATGTCTGAATGTTCTTCAGAAATGCAAGCCAGTATTGATCAAACTTCTGATGCAAATGGAGCAATGGAAGAGATCCAAGGGATTATTACTCAAATTTCAGATATGAGTAGTCAGATCGCCGCTGCCGCCGAACAACAACAAGCCACCGGAGCTGAAATTTCTGCGAACCTCAATAGAATTTCAGACATTAGTGACGAAAACTATGAAAGTATTGAAATCGTGGCGAGCACCAGTGAAGAACTAGGTGGATTAGCTCAAGAGCAAGATGCGTTAGTCAAACGATTTACTTTATAACGCCGCTCTATGACACTCAAAGCGCCTATCAACAGGCGCTTTTTATTTACCATGACGAACCATGAACCTCTGAAATAGCGCCTTTCCCAACTCCTTCATAAGCAATTACTTCAATAGAGTGTTCTGGCATCGCGGCAGACAAAGTACTTGCAATATAAGCGGCCAAGTTCTCAACAGTTGTCTCGCAGGGAAGAATATCAGTCTCATGTTGGGGTAATACCAACTCAAAAAAACCCTGTGGAGATTGATATGCAAAAGCATAGTGCTTTTGCCAATTTTGAGCCTGATAAAAGCTTATATTGCTTGGCTCAATTTGGTCAGCTTTGCTCGCCAAATATATATTTCGCCACTTCATCGCCCAACTTGTTGCTAAGTCCAAATCTTGCTCACCGTCAACCATAATTTCGAGAGTCGAACGGTGCCCATGAGCGATCCGTTGACAATTACCGTCATGCTTTTTTAAGCCATGAGAATAATGATAATAAGGTCCATCGATCGCTTCATGGCGTAATTTAACTTTTAAATCTTGAATATTCGAAGGTAGCTTTTGTAAAATGATCCGCTGTACATAAGTAGTCAAAGCATCGTTGGTCACTTCTAGAGTGTCAATAAACGCAAACGCTTGAGTAGGACAACGCAGCTGGATGCTTCCACCATTTGGCCGCGCAAAATCAATATGAGTATAACCATTAAGGGTTTCGGTTTTGCATAAAGGTGACCGCTGAGGCACTAACAACTTATGATCGACTTCCTGATCAATGAGTTGCTTGATTAGTTTCTTCACTTGGCCAAAATCTAACAACATATCCATATCATTCAAAGCGCCAGCTAATTCTATGTCTACTAACCAACTTTCTCCCACTAAACCACGGTCTGGGCACAGGTAGGTGGAGTCGATTACGGTCAAATCTTTTACAAACAATTTCATCAGAACTTTCCATATTAACCAAGGTCGCTAATTATAACCGTAAGCTGCGCTAATAGTCCGTTTGTTACACATTTCTCATCAGCACTAAAACACAAACACGATTTATATGATATTGTTATAAGATTATCAAAATATACAGAACCAGCCGTGGAACCGATTTCCCCAGATTTATTAGCTGAATTCAATGCCCTGCCCTGTCAAACCGAGGTCCATTTACAAATTCCGACGGCCACAAAACCCTTGCGTTTACGTAGTCGTTTAATCGGAATTGAACCTGGTATGTGTTTGATCCTTTCGAGGGGAATAGATCAACAGTGGGAAGCCGCTAAAGAGAAAATTCGAGAAGGTCAGTCGATTGTGATTCGCCTAGTTAATCAAGGCGATCCTAACGCGACCATTTTTGCTTATCGAGGCAATATATCAAAACTGATGAGTAGTGTTGGCCGATGGTTGGTGGTGGATTACCCTCGTCGGATCCAAAAAATAAGTTTGCGTCAGCATAGCCGCATGCCCATTGCCTTAGCTAGCACACTACTTTGTCAGCACCAAGCACAGACGTCGTTTCATGGGGTCCTAAAAGATTTATCACTTAATGGAGGCGGTTTTGTTTGTGAGCCAATCCCATTACCTTTGAGTTCATTGCCTTTTAAATTACAACTAAACCTCGATAATAATCCAAGCATCAGTATTGATGCGAGTATTTGTAATCAACACTTAGAGCAAAGAACACCTGAACGTCTGCACTATGGCTTAACCTTTAACGCCAAGAACGCCGAAAAGAAAAATTTTGTTCAAATGGCATTACTGGAAATGATGCAACGCGAGAATAAAACCAACCCATAAAGCCAAATAATAGCAATCTGATTAATGATATGATCAACTTGTTGCGCAGAATAAACCTGCCGATAACGAGGCATGAAGTGCAGTAACTCGTGGCTCTAATTACAAAATACGTAAGCCAGTTAGCGATGATTTAGGCCCGCAAGAATCAACAGATAATGAGTTAGATTGACTATAAATTAAACGCTTATAAAAAAAGCGACCGAAGGGCCGCTTTGCTATTACTGGTCAACTTCTAGTCTTTGTTGTACTTAGCAGTACGTGGGAACGCATTGCCTTTACTATCAAACAAGTAACATGCTTTAGTTGGCAAGCCAACACGAAGATCATCACCATTGTTAGATGGAAATTCGCTACGTGCTTTAAAGGTGAAATCAAAGCCTTTCACGTCCATATAAACGTAAGACTCGGAACCTAAATGCTCGGCAACTACAACCGTACCTGTAATGAAGTTCTCTGCATGAGCATGGGTATCTTCTACCAAGTGCTCGGGACGACAACCTAACTCAACCGTATCGCCCATTTTAGCTCGGGTGGTGTCAATTGCAGCACTAATGATGTCACCTGTCACCAATTTTATTTTGCTTTCTTGCTCACCGACTTCAATCAGCTTACCTTCGATAAAATTCATTTTAGGTGAACCAATAAAGCCAGCAACAAATTTATTGGTCGGATTATGATATAGCTCTAATGGCGAACCATATTGCTCCAAATTACTGGACGCATTTGGCTCTAGAGGGCTAAGGACCACAATCTTATCCGCTAACGTCATCGCTTCCACTTGATCATGAGTCACGTAAATAATGGTAGATTGAAGTTCTTTGTGTAACTTCGCTATCTCGATGCGCATTTTCACTCGAAGCGCTGCATCTAAGTTTGACAAAGGCTCATCAAATAGGAACACTCCTGGCTGTTGGACAATACAACGACCAATAGCAACACGTTGGCGTTGACCACCACTTAATTCTTTAGGTTTACGGTCAAGTAAAGGGTCTAAGCCCAAGATATCTGAGGCATTAGAGACACGTTTTTCAATAATCGCCTTATCGACTTTCTTCAATTTCAGACCGAAAGACATATTCTCACGTAAATCCATATGTGGGTATAAAGCATAAGACTGGAACACCATACCAACATTACGTTCTACTGGCGGTACGTCGTTCATATAGTTGCCGCCAATCTTTAACTCGCCGCTAGTGATATCTTCAAGTCCGGCAATCATTCGTAATAAAGTTGATTTGCCACAACCTGACGGACCCACAAACACCACAAACTCACCATCTTTGATATCTAAGTTAATGTCACGCAAAGTGTCTTGGTGAATACTCGGATCATAGTTTTTACGTACATTGTTTAAAATTACATCAGCCATTATCAGCTCCAAACTGAATAAAGCGCTTTGCTTTATTCATCAATCGATTTTGTATTGCGTCGTTACACCTGCAACTACGCCCAAATAATTTAACCTTTCACACCACCCGCAGTTAAACCTCCAACCAACCATCGTTGCGCCATGAGGAATACCAAGGTAATAGGGAAACCTGACAATACTGCCGCTGCGGCGAAATCACCCCATAAGTAGTTTTGCGGGTATAAGTATTGCTGAGCACCAACAGCAAGGGTGAGCTTATCGACATCTTGCATCAATACAGAAGCCATAGGCACTTCGGTAATCACACCGATAAATGCAAGGATAAACACGACCGCTAAAATTGGCACAGACAGCGGCAACAAGACCAACCTAAATGCCTGCCAAGGTGTTGCGCCATCAATTGCTGCAGATTCCTCTAAGGCCGGGTCGATGGTTTCGAAGTAACCTTTAATCGTCCAGACGTGTAGTGCAATCCCCCCAAGATAAGCCAATATCAAACCACCGTGAGTATTTAAACCTAACCATGGAACATACTCACCAATCTTATTGAACAAGGCATAAATCGCGACCAAGGCCAATACCGAGGGGAACATTTGAAAGATCAACATCCCATTTAAAATGGTTGCCTTGCCTTTAAAGCGCATCCGCGCAAAGGCATAAGCACTGGTCGTCGATAGGGCTACAATCAGTAATGCTGAAATGCCCGCAACTTTAATCGAGTTCCATAACCAAATCAGTACCGGAAATGGTGGTGGCGTGGTTGAACCATCCGGATTTAACACCGAAATACCTAAAGCCAAACGCCAGTGATCGAGCGTGGGATTTGACGGAATCAACTCTCCAACAGCAAAGTTACCAGTACGGAAAGAAATAGTGATGACCATCAATAATGGAAAAATTATTAAACATAGAAATAAACATAAGCTAACGTGAGTTGCTAGTTTTCTATACTTCAAAGACTTAGCTTGAACCATTGCCATAACAACTCCTCCTTATGCCGTTTTATCAGCTTTTGTTAATTTCAAATTGACTAAGGCTAACGCGCCAACCACCAAGAAGATCAGGGTAGCAATCGCACTGGCAAGTCCATAGTCTTGTCCACCATCGCCTTGGAAGGCAATGCGGTAGGTATAACTTACAAGTAAATCGGTGGTACCCGCTGGGGTTGAGGCACCGATAATATCGGGCCCACCATTGGTGAGTAACTGAATCAACACGAAGTTATTAAAGTTAAAGGCAAATGAAGCGACTAACAAAGGCGTCAATGGTTTCATCAGCAGCGGCACAGTAATATTTAAAAAATTACTGATAGGGCCTGCACCATCCATTGCAGAGGCTTCATAAAGATCTTCAGGAATAGACTTAAGCATCCCTAAACATAAGATCATCATGTATGGGTAGCCTAGCCAGGTATTCACGATCAGAATCATCGACTTGGCCATAAGGGGATCGGTGAACCAATCCGGCTTGATGCCAAACAAAGATTCCAAAATGCCGTTTATTTCCCCAAAGTTTTGATTAAATAAACCTTTAAACACCAAGATAGAGATAAATGCAGGGATAGCATAAGGCAGAATGAGCACCACGCGATAAATCGCTCGACCTTTGAGCTCTTCCCATTGAATGAGGCAGGCGAGAACCATACCGATCGCAAGAGTGAAGGCAACGGAAGCGGCCGCAAAAATAACCGTCCAAATAAAGATCTCAATAAAAGGTTCTTTAATCCCCTTATCGGTCATCACTCGATCAAAATTCTTCCAACCCACTTTCACAGTAAAACCAGGGGCTAAACGCTCACCAACGAACTCACCATCACCATCAATATACTGAAAATAACCAGTCTCCATATTCGGCAACATCAGTTGACCCGTCTGGTTATTCCGTAAGATCGAAGGGCCAGGCAGAATAACACCACTATCTTTCAGTACCACGCCGTCTTGTAAACGAGAGTATAAAGGCTTCATCGCAGAAAATTTACGCAAGCCATTCATCACTAACTCATCACCATTCGGAGTCACAAGAATTAAACTACCTAAAAACTGCCGATGAGTAATAATGTCCTTAATTGGGGTTACGGGAGAATTTGGCAAACTATCAACAACTTTCAATTTAAGTCGTGACGTTTCCAAACTAAGCTTTTTAGCCTTAATGTCCGCATTAGAAATAGCGTCAATGGGACGTGTAATAAACATCACTTCATCTTGCTTCAGCGCAAGAATATACTTCCCATCCTCAGCTCGATGCAATTGAAAGCCAAACGAGCCACCTTTCGCCATATATATTTTCTGTGTATGTAATTGTTCTACCCGCTCCAACGATAACAAATTTGTTCCGCTGTAATTGGTAAACGCAATACCAATGGTATAGGCCAAAGGGAAAATAATAAACACAACCATGCCGGCAATGCCGGGGAAAATATAGCGATGTGCATACATTTTTTTATTCACAAAAACATACACACCAGTAGAAACAACAACAAGGGTGAGCAATGCAAATGCATACTCACCACCTGCATACATCAGCACAATTGCGTAGCCGTTGAGCAACACAATCGCTGAAACCAGTAGCAGTTTTAGCCAAGCATACTTGCCCTGCATAAAACCTGGAGACGCAGAATGACCCATCTTATGTACAACCTTTGAGTTAGACCGAAATTAACAAGAGGAGGGTAGACCAAGCCCCTCCCCCTAATCGAAATAATATGACCGTATTATTTCGCTATACGACGCGCAGCGGCGTCTAATGCTTTATCAATCGGCTGACGACCGCTGGTAATGTTGGTGAGAGATGTTGCCATCGCCGACCAAAATTTACCCATGGCCGCAACATTAGGCATTGGCTCGCCATCCTCAGCATTCGCAAAGGTCGCTGCAATACGAGGATCACCCGCTAACTGTTTCATAAATGATTTAAGAGCAACAGCACCTAACGGCACATCATCGTTTACCGTTTTCAAACCTTCGTTGGTGACCAGATAGTTTTCTAAAAACTCTACCGCTAAATCAGCATTGGGTGAGGCCGCGTTAATTGCACCAGCCAATACACCAACCATTGGCTTAGCTTTTTGTCCATTAACCGTTGGGATGTAAGTTACACCGTAATTAATGCCACTTTTATCGAGGTTATCCCAAGCCCAGGGACCATTAATCATCATCGCCACTTCGCCTTTATTGAAGGCTGAATCCATCACCCCGTAATCAGCTCCCTTCGGCATTTGACCACCATCGATCAGGTCTTTAATCACTTTCGCGCCCATTTTCGCGCCAGCATTCGCTACACCGGTATCTTTTACGTCGTAAGCACCATTCTCAAATTTGAAGATGTAGCCACCATTGGCTGCCAATATCGGCCATGAAAAATAAGTGTTGTTGTAATCCCATAAAATAGCGTGTTTACCATCTTTTTGTAGCTGAGCATCTAAAGCTGGAATTTCTTCCCAAGTTTTTGGGGGAGTCGGTACTAAATCTTTATTATAAATAAGACCAATTGATTCAATCGAGATAGGGTAACCATAAACTTTGCCATTAATCGTGACCGCATTCCAAGCAAAGTCCTCTATAGCCGCTTTTTTCTCGGCGCTCGGTTTCAGTTCTGCTAATAGACCGGCATCAACCCAATCGCCGAAACGGTCATGTGGCCATAAGAAGATATCTGGGCCTGAACCAGTTGAAGCAGCCTGTTGAAATTTACCAGGGGCGTCGTCTGGGTGAGCAACACTCACTTTAATGCCGGTATCGGCTTCAAAGCGTTTGCCTACTTCTGCTAAGCCGTTATAGCCTTTATCACCATTAATCCAAATAGTGAGCTGACCTTCCTCAATTGCAGCAAAAGCATTCGATACCATGCCCAAAGAAGCAACCGCAATAGCAGATGCAAGAATTGTCTTTTTCATTAGCCTTTCCTTAACTGTCGTTATGATTATTGTAGTCGCAAGAGTAACTTGCTGAACTTGATTCTAGCTCAACAGAACTGAAACTCACATGACTCAGCTCGCAATTTTGAAACTATACTACATAACGAAAAAGCAAGGAAAGACGGGGCCTTAAAGGCAATCCAATCTCAATAAGTTGGTAATAAAACAACAAAATTAACTACATTAGCACTTGAAAACCTTTGCATGTGGTAATTTTACAACAACAATGAAACTGACAACCTTTTCAAACATAGCTACTGACTTAATTGTTATTTTTAAGTTGTTCTCTCAAATTAGGCGGGATACCAACAATTGTCAAAGTATCGCTCGCCTCATCATAAAATACCCGCTCTCCTAACAGCTTTTGCTCAAAGCTAATAGAAACGCCTTTCCCTTGACCAAAACACTTAGCAAGTTTTTTCAAAGTGCTGCGGTCTGCTGGAAATTGCTCTTCCAAAGGATAGTTTTCGGCCGCAAACTGATAAAAATCGACATTCTCATCGTCGGTCGGTAAGGCCTTAGCAAGTTCACCCACAACGATTTCTTCACCATCTTTAAGCTGCTGCTCACAATAACTTTTCACTTCAGCTTTATAAGCTTGTTTCTCTTCTTTATCTAACTGCGTCGCTTGGCAATAATCATCGACCGCTTGCATCAATACGGTATTTTGCAACTTCACATCAAGACCATCATCACAACCAAGAAACTCAACAAAAAAATCTGCAATTTTACGCCCAGCCCGACCTTTCACATAAGAAACATAACGTCTCGATTCAGCGTTACGCTGCATATCGGTAATATCGATCCGGGCTGCTAATTGAATTGAACTGGTTTCCAAATAACGACTCGCGGTCAGCTCTAGACTCTCATCAACCGCCGGTGAAGTTTTATTTTCGAGCAACATAATTAATAAATACTCGCCAGCGACATGTTCATAATGAGCCAGTAACAAAACCCCCTGCTCTATAAACTCATATTTTTTGAGTTCTTCAACCAGTACTGAGCCGCTATCAACACTAAACCGATGAAAATCCAACTCGCGACTCAATAACAGATCGAGCTTCTCTTTAAAGGTACTGGTGTTTTCTGGCGGGTAGTAGCCAAAGCCTTTGGCTGCACGGCCACTAAAGTTCAAGTGTAAGCTCTCAATGAGACTGAGCGCCTGCTCGCTATGCAGCATTTCTTCGCTGCGGGCCTGTAAGGCGATTTGGCCGTCGGCTGCCAATTCTAATGAATGTAAAATAAGATGTTTTAATGAAATACTCATAGTTTTTGCTGTTAGTGTTTACTGACAAGGTGGGGTATTATACGCGTCTTTATCGTTAATTTTGCAGAGAAGAAATGGCAATAGTTTCAAAATATTCCACAGAGCAAGTGGAACAATTACTAAATGATGTACTCAAAGTAGTCAACAACCATAATGTAACCACCGATTTAGCATTAATGGTGTTAGGTAATGCAACGACTTGCCTGATTAATCAACGTGTTGCTCCAGAGCAAAGGAAGACTCTTGCCGAAGGTTTCTCAAAAGCACTGAAAAGTTCAATCAGTGAATCATAGGCTACCCTGAAGGACTTAAGAACAATCAATGGTAAATAACTCAAAGCAGTACCGAGACAAGGTGTCACAGTTAATCAGCTGGGGACATTGGTTTTGTTTGTCTAATATCATTCTTTCATTAATTGTAGGCTTACGTTATTTAGTGTTGGCCGCAGCGCCAGAGACATTTTTAGGCCAGAGTTATTTACTGATCAGTTGGTTGGGCCAATTTTCATTTATTGGCTTTGTACTTTTTTTGGTGACCCTATTCCCCCTCAGTTTTGTATTCCCCAGCAATCGCACCCTTCGTTTTGTTGGCGCGCTCTTTGCCACTTTAGGGGTTAGTCTACTGATTGTTGATACCGAGGTATTCGCCTCCTTTAATCTTCATCTTAATCCAGTCTTACTGGAACTCTTAGTCGATAAAGAGCAAAATAGCCAAGCAAACACCCTTAACTTACTATTTGTCGCGGTACCGTTCATCTTCTTGCTAGAGTTATGGCTGGCCCGACTCTGTTGGAAATATTTACGACGTTTAGAGCATGCCCATTTAGGCGTACCTATCGCCGTATTACTATTTATTTGTTTTTTGCTTACTCATCTGGTGCACGCTTGGGCAGACGCAACCGATTATCGCTCGATTACTCAACAAAAAAACAACTACCCATTGTTCTACCCACTCACTGCTCGTAGTTTTTTACAAGAACAAGGGATTTTCGATGTTGATGCATATTACCAACAAGTCAATAAACGCGAGACAGCAAAGCTAGGCGGATTACGCTACCCTATCTCTTCACTGAAATATGCACCTACGGCACAACACTACAATGTGATGCTGATTGTCGTAGAAGGCCTACGCTGGGACGCCCTCAATCAACAAACAATGCCCAACAGCTGGAAACAAGCCAAACGTTCTAGTCAGTTTTTTAGTCACTATAGCGGTGGTAATCGAGCACAAGAAGGTTTATTCAGCTTGTTCTATGGCATCCCAAGCAGCTATTGGTCTAATATTATCAAGCAACATCAAAGCCCAGTACTCATATCCGCACTGCAAGCACATAACTACCAAATCGAGCTCTTCAGTAGCCGTGGAGTAAACCACCCTGAACTCGCCGGAACCAGCTTCGCCGGTGTTAAAAACCTCGATATGACCGAATGGCCAAGCGGGGCGAAAGGCGATAAACAAGCGATTCAAAAATGGTTAATCTGGCAGCAAAGCAAGTTCTCCCAATTACCTTGGTTTAACTTTCTTTATTTAAATGGCGTTGCTGCGTTTGATAATGGTAACGGTGACGCCATCCAAGTCGTCACCCCCGACTCATTACGTAGCGGCTATCAACAAGCAGCCCAGCAGCTCGATCGACAACTTGCAAAAGTTTATGAACAACTAAGCCAAAGTGACCAACTAGAGAAAACCATACTCATCTTCACCTCTGATTATGGTAACGAATTAGGCGATAACAACAGCAACTACTGGGGCAATGGTAGCAACTTTAGCCGCTATCAAACGCAAGTTCCGTTATTTATATCTTGGCCCAAGCAAACACCAACGCTACAACATGGTGATACCAGTCATAACGATCTAGCACCCACCCTATTAGAAGGTTTGCTCGGCGTAAACTCAAACCCAAATGGCTATAGCAGTGGGCAAAATATCTTCAAAAAACGCAAGCGTGATTGGATATTAATTGGCAACCAGGAACAACAAGCCGTTGTTCAACAAAATCAAATTACCTTGTTTAATAAATCCGGAAGTTATCGGGTATTTAATCGGGAACTAGAGCCCAGTAATGCCCCTGTTTCAGTCCCGATGTTGGTACAAGTATTGAACGATTTAAAACGTTTTTATCAGCCACAGCCCTAATTTGCCTATTCACTGAGCAATCGAACACAAATTAGTAGGCCGTGTATTGACAGCGGACCGATACCTAAGTAAATTCACAGCTCAAATCGGTACGTAGCGCAGCTTGGTAGCGCACTGTCATGGGGTGTCAGGGGTCGGAGGTTCAAATCCTCTCGTACCGACCACATTAAAGCCCGTCGCCTAATCGCGACGGGCTTTCGCTTTTCAAAGGCTATTATCTTCGGCTGTTTAAGCCCTTTGCCTATGAATCGTCGGCCATCGTTTTAAGTTTGCTTGAACTCACCAATAGCGGCTATAAGTCCACCACTCATATCTTTGTATGCGTAGCTGCAAAACGACCCGCTGCCATGAGTAAAATCAAAATATATAAATTGAGAAATTCTATTACCTACCAACCCAAAGTTTAAAGTCATAAATGTCATAATAATAGACGATAGTACACGCGCGTAATTGGTACTCAATAAGCCAGCGTGACGCATTGTAATAATCAGTAAGAGCACCTTAAATAAACCAAATCTACCTTTCTTCAGAATATTTTAGGCAACTGCTCTGATCAGCCCGCTGCCATGCCACTTTATAAACAAACGTGCTAAAATCGGCGCATAAAAAATAGTGATGAAACAAACTACTTCCCCCTCTTTGGGTGACTTTAAGGAACGAATATGATTATCAAACCTAAGATCCGTGGTTTTATTTGTACAACCACCCATCCGCTTGGTTGTGCTGCCAATGTCCAAGAGCAAATTGACTACACCAAACAGCAAGGCCCAATAAAAAATGGGCCAAAAAGAGTATTGGTTGTCGGGTCATCCAGCGGTTATGGTTTATCTTCACGTATCGCAGCGGCCTTCGGCAATGGCGCCGCAACCATTGGTGTTTTCTTTGAGAAAGCAGCAACAGAAAAGAAACCAGGAACTGCTGGTTGGTATAATGCTGCGGCCTTCGATCAAAAAGCTCACGAAGCTGGTTTATATGCCAAAAGCATTAATGGTGATGCCTTCTCACATCAAGCCAAGCAGGCAGCTGTTGACTTGATTAAGCAAGATCTAGGACAAATTGACTTAGTAGTTTATTCCTTAGCGTCTCCAGTAAGGAAGCTCCCAGATACCGGAGAACTAATACGCTCCAGCCTAAAACCTATTGGTGAAACCTACAGCGCAACCGCCGTAGATACCAATAAAGATACCATTATTGAAACCAGTGTTGAGCCTGCGACAGAACAAGAGATCGCAGATACAATCACGGTAATGGGTGGCGAAGACTGGGAGCTTTGGATTAAAGCGCTGGATGAAGCGGGCGTACTCGCCCAAGGCTGTAAAACCGTTGCCTATAGTTATATTGGCACCGCATTAACTTGGCCAATTTACTGGGATGGCGCTTTGGGTAAAGCCAAAATGGATTTAGATCGTGCCGCCGTATCTTTAAATGAAAAATTAGCCACACGTGATGGCAGCGCCAACGTTGCGGTACTGAAGAGTGTCGTGACTCAAGCTAGCTCAGCGATCCCTGTGATGCCACTTTACATCTCAATGGTGTTTAAGATCATGAAACAAAAAGGCGTTCATGAAGGCTGTATGGAACAAATCTATCGGATGTTTAGTCAACGCCTCTATCGTACAGACGGCAATGCTCCAGAGCTTGATGAGAGCAATCGCTTACGTCTTGATGATTGGGAGTTAGCCGAAGATATTCAACAAGCTTGTGTTGATTTATGGCCACAAATCACCACCGAAAACCTGCGTCAACATACGGATTACGACTACTATAAAGCCGAGTTTTTGAAACTATTTGGTTTTGGTATTGCCGGAATTGACTATGAAGCAGACGTCAATACCTTGGTTCCTTTCAACGTGATTGAAGTCGCCTAATGACAAAAGAGCCGCCCAACAATTGAGCGGCTCTTTATTCTTTCACTTTAAACAGAATTCGGAATATAGAAAGAGTAATACCAACGTCATCAAGCGATTGATTATCCCGAGTTCAATTTATGTTATTTATTCACCTTGTTATATCTCACTCGACCCGCTCTCGGTAAATAAGCATCAAGATATAAACCGTCTTTTGCGATTTTATACTCTACCACTTTGTCTGCCGAAGTGACGATCACGCGTTCACCTTTGATTTCGTATTGAGTGGCGACCCGACTCCCAGACTTTAGCTGTCCTATTTGATCAAATACCAAGCGATCTTTCTTGCCATAAAATGCCTGCTCAGATTCCCAAGTTCCGATTAAAGGATTAATCGTCACTCTTCGCTTTGCTCCAACTAACTCTGGATAAGAAAAATACAAAAATGCTAACACCCCTAGGGCGATAACCACCAAAGCCGAAATTAATACTAAGGATTTTTTCACCAACGTCTCCGATAAATAAAAAGGGCGAAACCGCCCTTCTATTCGCTTGTTAACTCAACATAAGGTTTACAGCAAAGTTTTAATCTCTGCTTTACTCTTTAATAAGTCAATCAAGGTTTGGTAACTCGCTTCTGTTTTAATGCTGGCCAGCTGTTGTAACCAACGCTGAGTCTCTGTGCTTTCTACGGTTTCCACCTCATTGACAGCGGTAAGCTGTAATACTAGCTGATCACCATTCATTGTGCTTATTCGCCCGGCAACTTTCTGCGCTAACGGTTTAGCCATCATAAATAAATGCCGAATAACTTGCGGCTCTAACTCTTGGCTATCCCGAGTCAATTTACTCTTAGTCGTAAACTGTAAGTGTTGCTGATAAAGCAAATCATCTAAGCCTTCACCAGATTTTAGCGCAGCAATCAACTTGTCTGCATATGCTTGGGCTGCTTGAGTCGCTCTAGATTGGGTTAAATTACTGGCAATTTGCGATTCAACGACTTCGAAAGGTTTCACGATCGCCGCCGAGTGTCCAGTAACACGAACCACTACAGAGCTATTATCCGCCAGTTGAATAACATCACTATTTAAACCTTCAGCAATAAATTCTGGGTCGAATAGCTTACTTATCACCTGCGCTTGCCCTAAAACTGCATTTGCATTAGTACGACTTAAACCCTTAACCGTTTCAAGCTTAAGGCCTGTCTCGCTAGCCACTTCAACTAAAGAATCAGGAACTTCAAAAGACAGCTCAGCCACTTTTTGCGCTTGTTCATAAAACGCTGTTTGTGCCTTTTCATGTCGTAATTGTTGGCTGATTTGCTCACTCACTTGGTCGAGCGGCTTCACTTGTGCAGTTTGTACATCAAGCAACTTAATTAAATGGTAACCAAAAGCGGATTTAACAATTGGACTCACATCGCCTTTCTGTGCAAGCGCGAAGGCGGCCTCATCAAATGCTGGGTCCATCACTCCACTTTCGAACCAATCAAGCTCACCGCCTTTTTCACCACTAAAGCTATCGTCGGATGACTCTGCAGCTAAGGCCGCAAAATCTTCACCTTGATTGAGTTTGGCTAATAACTGTTCTGCTTTTGTTAGCGCAGCGGCTTCGTCGTCACCAAAATTAACCAAAATATGGGCAACTTTACGCTTTTCTGGCTGAGTATAAGTTTGACTATTTGCCTTATAGAATTGATCTATTTCCTCAGGACTTACTGCGATAGTTTTAGCCAATTCATCAGCATCAACTAAAATATACTCAACATCAACCGACTCTTCTGTTTTGAAGCTATCTTTATGTGCTTGATAATAAGCCTTTAAATCTTCGCTTGAAGGCTTCTCTGCCGCAACGAAATTTGCAGTTGGGATCGTCACATAGCGAACATCACGAGTTTGTTGATTTAACTTCGCCAGTAGCTCTGCTTCACTCGGTAACGCAAACTCACTGCCTAATAAAGCGTTTTGCAACTGTTGACGAGTCAAGTCATTACGCATCATATCGCGAAATTGACTCGGCTGAAAATGTGCTCGAGAAAGTACCGCTAAATAGCGGTCATTATCAAAACGCCCGTCAACTTGGAACTCTGGCATTTTGAGAATTTGCGACTTAAGCTGTGCATCACTGATTCTGAGTCCATACTGTTCAGCGGCTTGATCAAGTAAACGTTCTGACACCATACGGTCTAACACGTTATTTCTAAATTGGGCCATATAGCTTGGGTCAGCGGCTAATTGATTAAAGGCGTCACCAAATTGATTTTCTAATCGCGCCCGTTCATTTTGATAGGCTTTATCAAATTCGGCACGACTAATTGATTCGCCATTCACGGTTGCTGCTAATTGTTCGCTTGGACTCGCAATATAACTACCAACACCAGCCAGTGCAAAAGATAAAATGACCAGACCGAGGATGATCTTGGCTACCGGACCTTGGCTTCCTTCACGGAGCTTTTCCAACATGCTTAGTTACTCTTTACCACATAAATAATGAAAAAGCGCATCGTAGGATGCGCCTTTGACAGACCGCAAATCAATCTACAGCTGACAATTAGTTTACTGCGTCTTTCAACGCTTTGCCGGCTTTAAACGAAGGTACGTTAGCAGCGGCAATTTGAATTTCTGCACCGGTTTGTGGGTTACGGCCAGTACGAGCCGAACGTTCTTTCACTTGAAAAGTACCAAAACCTACTAAGGCAACATTATCGCCTTCTTTCAACGAATCAGAAATAGCTTCGATAAAAGAATCAAGAGCACGACCGGCAGCGGCCTTAGAAATATCTGCACCTTCAGCGATTTTGTCTACGAGTTGAGCTTTATTCACAATGGGTTCCCCTTGTTGTTATTCCTTTTCATTTTACCGCGGGAAAAGTTCCCTATTGTTTGCGGCTCAGAACCAGGCTAGTCAGTCTACAGTTAGTTAATTTATATACTATTAATTTATCATAACAGCTTATATGCCAGCCTTAGGCTATAGCCCTTAAACAAGGCTGGCAAGAATTATTTTACGATTGAATTGCGTTTATTTGCATTGACTCAAGCTTTTACCTCAAAGGCTTCAGGATTTTGCTCTAAAGCAGCTTCTAACACCTGCTCAATCCAACGCACTGGGATGATTTTTAAGTCTCCAATGACATTTTGTGGTATTTCTTCCAGATCTCTTTCATTTTCCTTTGGAATAAGCACCGTTTTAATTCCACCACGGTGAGCTGCCAACAGTTTCTCTTTTAAACCACCAATCGGCAATACTTCTCCGCGTAAGGTAATTTCGCCAGTCATCGCAACTTCGGCTTTCACTGGATTTCCCGTTAAACTAGACACCAAAGCAGTACACATTGCGACACCCGCACTTGGTCCATCCTTTGGTGTTGCACCTTCAGGAACATGCACATGGATATCGCGTTTCTCATAAAAATCACTATTGATCCGCCACTTATCGGCTCTCGAACGAACCACTGTCATCGCAGCTTGAATTGACTCCTGCATCACGTCACCCAAGGAACCGGTATAAGTTAACTTACCTTTACCCGGAACAGAGGCGGTTTCTATGGTAAGTAGATCCCCACCAACTTCAGTCCATGCAAGGCCTGTGACCATACCCACACGGTTATTCTCATCGGCTTTACCATAATCGCAGCGTTGCACACCTAAATACTGACTGAGATTCTTTTGGCTAATTTCGACTTTCTTGATCGATTTATCCAACAAAATTTCTTTTACCGCTTTACGGCATAACTTAGAAATCTCGCGTTCTAAGTTACGAACCCCAGCTTCTCGGGTGTAATAACGGATAATGCCAATAATGGCACTATCGTCAATGACGATCTCATGCTCTTTCAAACCATTACGCTTAATTTGCTTACTAATGAGGTGCTGTTTGGCAATATTAAGCTTTTCATCCTCGGTATAACCCGATAGCCGAATCACTTCCATTCGATCGAGCAAAGGACCCGGAATATTCATTGAGTTTGAAGTTGCCACAAACATGACATCAGAAAGGTCGTAGTCAACTTCTAGATAGTGATCGTTAAAACTATTATTTTGCTCCGGATCGAGAACTTCGAGTAGCGCAGAAGCAGGATCGCCACGCATATCAGAGGCCATTTTGTCGATTTCATCCAACAAGAAGAGTGGGTTTTTCACCGCAACCTTCGACATTTTTTGAATCAACTTACCCGGCATAGAACCAATATAAGTTCTACGATGCCCACGAATTTCGGCTTCATCGCGAACGCCGCCTAAAGCCATACGAACGTACTTACGCCCGGTGGACTTAGCAATCGATTGGCCTAAGGAGGTCTTACCTACGCCAGGAGGCCCCACTAAGCATAAAATGGGTCCTTTCAATTTGTTCACTCGGCTTTGCACCGCCAAGTATTCCAAAATGCGCTCTTTAACTTTTTCTAAACCATAGTGGTCTTGATTCAGTACTTCCTCAGCTTTGGCTAAATCACGTTTAACTTTGGAGCGTTTTACCCAAGGAACACTGAGCATCCAATCAACATAACCACGCACCACGGTCGCTTCAGCTGACATGGGCGACATCATTTTCAACTTATTTAATTCGGCCAAAGTTTTTTCTTTGGCTTCCTTGGGCATGCGAGCTTCGTCAATCCGCAAAGAAAGCTGTTCAAATTCATCTTGACCATCTTCAGATTCACCCAGCTCTTTTTGAATCGCCTTCATTTGCTCATTCAAATAATATTCGCGCTGGCTCTTTTCCATTTGCTTCTTAACACGGCCTCGAATTTTTTTCTCAACCTGCAACAAATCAATCTCTGACTCCATCATGGCCATCAAATATTCGAGTCGCTCGGGGATACTAGAGAGCTCCAATACTGATTGCTTATCTTCAAGCTTCAACGGCATATGCGCAGCCATGGTATCCGCTAGACGTGCAGCGTCATCAATTCCAGAGACTGAGGTTAATACTTCAGGTGGAATTTTTTTGTTCAGCTTGATGTAACCTTCAAATTGGCTAATCGCTGAACGAACCATAACTTCTTGCTCTTTCTCATCAGGCAGCACAGAGACAACATACTCAGCAGAGGCCACATAGTACTCGTCTTCCTGAATAATTTCTTCTAACTTAGCCCGTTGGCTACCTTCAACCAACACTTTTACAGTGCCGTCAGGCAGTTTTAAGAGCTGCAGAATATTAGCCACCGTGCCTACAGTGTATAAATCTTCCACTTGTGGATTATCATTGCTTGCATCTTTTTGCGCCACTAATAAGACTTGTTTGTCTTGGTTCATCGCGCTTTCTAAGCAACGAATAGACTTTTCACGACCAACAAATAGTGGAATAACCATGTGTGGATATACCACTACATCACGTAGCGGCAATACAGGAATTTCAAATCGTTCTGAACGCTCTAAGGTCATGTCGTCCTCTTTACCTTAGCTAATAGACTCTATCAGCTATATTGGGTCAATTTTTCGTGTTTCAATTCGACCTGGAGTATTTTTAACAAAAAAACTGCAGGCCGCTGCTTTTTTAATCAATCACTTACCGTAAACGGCGCCGAACAGTACCAGTTACTTTACCAGCCATACTAATTAAACTTTGCCGAGTATGACAATGACACAAAGCGACTGCCAAAGCATCTGCTGCATCGGCTTGAGGGCTAGCCGACAAACTTAATAGCTGGGTTACCATATGTTGAACCTGTGATTTATCTGCCGCACCAGTACCCACTACGGCTTGCTTGATTTGCCGAGCCGAGTATTCCGATACTGGGATGTCACGAGAAACTGCTGCAACAATTGCAGCCCCTCGCGCTTGACCAAGCTTCAATGCCGAATCGGCATTTTTGGCCATAAATACTTGTTCAATCGCAAACTCGTCAGGAGTGAATTGTTCAATTATTTCGCTCACACCCGCATGAATTTGCTTTAATCGTAATGGTAATGCCTCCGCTTTAATACGAATACAACCACTGCCCAAGTAAGTTATTTTCCCATGAACTTGCTGAACTAAACCATAACCCGTAATCCGAGAGCCTGGATCGATGCCTAAAATTATACTCACAATAACTTATAACTGTGCCGCAACATCATCAGAAATATCCCCATTATGATAAACCTCTTGAACATCGTCGTCGTCTTCTAACATGTCAATTAAACGTAATAGTTTAGGCGCGGTGGTCGCATCTAATTCAGCTTGAACAGAAGCGATCATTGTCACTTCGGCATTTTCTGCGATAAATCCAATCGCATCGAACGCATCTTTCACTGTCCCAAACTCATTGGGGGAAGTGATAACGTCAATGCTTCCGTCATCGTGACTCTGAATATCTTCCGCACCACTGTCTAACGCGACCTCAATAATCCGTTCTTCGTCGCTGCCTGCCGTAAAACAAATAATACCTTTTTTCTCGAATAAATATGCAACACTTCCGTCAGTACCTAAGTTCCCACCACTCTTACTAAAAGCATGTCTCACACTTGATACAGTACGATTTCGATTATCGGTCATCGTTTCCACTAGGACCGCAGTACCTCCTGGCCCATAACCTTCATAGATAACCGTTTCCAGTTGTTGTCCATCAAGCTCACCAGCTCCACGTTGTACCGCCCGATTCACAGTGTCCCGAGTCATATTATTAGATAGCGCTTTATCAATTGCGGCTCTTAATCGAGGGTTCGCATCGGGATCGGAGCCCCCTTCTCTGGCTGCGACCGTAAGTTCTCGAATAAATTTTGTAAAAATTTTCCCGCGTTTAGCATCTTGAGCAGCTTTGCGGTGTTTTATATTTGCCCATTTACTATGACCGGCCATCGTTATCCCTATAAAGTAATATACATTGCAATGATAAACTCGATAAACGCGACAAGCCTAGCATTATCTTCCTCTCCATCGAACTTAAAGCGCCTTATCATACTGATAATTAAGGTGATAATAGGCTGCAAGAGCAAAGCAATCTTTACATAACATGGATCTTAATCCTAGTCGTAGCATTGACTTTACATCTTGCACCAAGTCAAATACTGACTAGATAGTTAATATAGTAACTCTATTATTATTATTATTTTTGATACCCATCGATAAATAACCTTTGATAGTCTCGGTTCTACTGTTCATTTGTGAGCCATAAACAACTATTTATCACTAAAGTTAACGAGCTGATAAAATCAGCCTATATTTGTATAGATGAATAAATTATCAATAGTATTCCATGGAAGGTTATGACAGCAATTTGTTGGCCACTTATCAGTCTGCTCATGAGACATATATGGGTAGCAACAAGAACAATGGTGTTCTGTAGCTTATTCAGTTTAAGCTTCGCCATTGATGCCCAAACTTGGATTGTGAGTAATCCCAGTCATCAAACAGAAGTGACGCCTAAGAGCATTCGTTCAATTTTCTCCTTACGTCAAAAAAATTGGTCCAATGGACGAGCTATTCAAGTCGTGGTTATGGAAAACAACAGCGACTTACACAAAGACTTTTGTTTAGATGCCCTTAAATTATTTCCTTATCAATTAAGCCGTATCTGGGAGAGACAAATTTATACAGGTACCGCCATCGCCCCCATCGTTGTATCTACCGAGCATGACATGTTAAATATGATTAAGCTAAATCCTAATGCCATTGGGTATGCCAGCCAAGAGGTGGAAAATGAAGAACTTCATTCTTTTAATCTTGACTAGCTTACTAACCTTACTTCCTGTTTCTTTCGCACAAGCGAAAATATACTGGGGGGGGTTTATCTCTGCCAGTTATATCGATGTAAGTGCAAATAATTACTATGGCTATAATTCCGGTGATAGTGGCCCTCTATATGAGGCCGGTTTACATGGCTATTGGTACATCGATCCTCGTTGGTCGCTGTCAGGTTTATTGATTGCTCGTGAGAGTGGGGATTGGTTTGAAACAGGCCTTGCAATCGATTACCTTAGCCTAAACTATCAACCACAAACCAGCGAAGACTGGGCTCTGGCATTTAAGTTAGGACGCTTTAAGCTCGCCAATGGCATTTACGGTGCAACTCGCGATGTTCCGTTTACCCGACCAAGTATTATCTTGCCATTTTCTGTTTATCCGCATGTTTTTAAAGAACAAAGCTTACGTGCAGATGGACTCCGTATGGATATCGATTATTTCAGCCCTTCTGGGCAACAATACAATTTTGCTGCATCAATTGGCAAAGAAGCCTTCGATGAAAGCTTTAGCCGACGTTTTTTTGGGCGAAGTCAAGAAGGTAAATTCACCGCCGATTGGAACACATCACTGCATTTATCCATCCAACCTAATGCCAATTGGTCCGTGGCCTTCGACTATCGACGCTTAAAAACTCAACTTATCGATGCGATTAACCTTGCCATCCCAATTCCTCCTAATGGTGAATTAGTTTATGCACCCTTTGATTTTTTTATCGACCTTGACCAGTACATACTCTCTTTACAGTATGCTCAAAAAAAATATGAACTCACGGCTGAATACAGCCTACGTCGAGGTGGTACCTATGCAAAAGGGAAAAATGCTATGGCCCAAGGCTTAGCGTCTAATTTTGACGGCAGTATCGATATGAATACCTATTATCTTCAAGGTATTTACATGTTGACTCCTCAATGGAGCCTGTTTGCACGCTACGATAATAGCCATTTTGTTGATGCGGATATCACTCCTAACCTAAGGGATATCGATGATTTAGCCCTCGGAGCTAGCTGGAATTTTCATCAGCATTTCCAACTAAAAATAGAACACCACTGGCTCACGGGAACCTCCATGATCCCCCCAGTTAACGATCTAAATTCAAACGCAGTCAACAACCCAGAACGTTATTGGCGCTTATTCGCGATACAACTTAGTTATCGTTTTTGACAATTAACTCTATGCTTAATAAATTAAAGTGGCGACTGTTTTACCACGCAGTAAAAATAATAAACATCGGGATGGTCAATGAAGCTCCGTAAATTCCCATTAATTGATATTAAAAATCGCTATATCAGTGTAAGACTGAAACTAACCTTGATATGGGTATTAGCTGCTGGCGTAGTCGTCTCTATCTTTGGCTTGACAGCCATGGAGCACAACAAACATCAACAAACTCAATTAAAACAAAGTTATCTTGATAACTATGCATTGGAATTTAAAGACCAAATTGACCGCTTAAGTGACAGCATCACCTACATTTTTGAAACCCAAACCTTGTTTAGCAAGGCTGAGAATATGGTTCAGTTGGATCACTATTTAAGCCAACAATTACCTGAATTACAGTGGCTACTTCCCATTGTAAATGGTTGCACCGTATACGATCTCGACAATTATTCTTGTAGCTTGCCAGAAATAATGCCACCTAAAAGCTTACTCGAACAGGTCACAATACACACGAAACCGATGAAATTACTCGAATGTGAAGAACGATGTTTTCTCTGGGTTTCACTCCCGGTGCGAACTCGCAGTGCTGAACTAGGGGTTCTGGCATTTCAATTAGAATTGGCCGATGCACTCATCAATGTAACTCAACTCGATGACATAGAATTGGCGATCGTTGATGTTGACCGACCGATCTACAAAAGCGTGCTACTCGCAACCAATACTCAAGTACTGAGTCAAAAATGGTTTGACAGTGCAATAGAATACCGTAACCACGATGATTTAACCTTTATGGTTGAAGACAAAACCATTGTCGGCAAACTTTACTCAATCCAAGACAGTGCTTCGAATAGTCTAAAACTAGTGGTACTTAAAGATTGGAGTGAGCAAGTCTCTCAGCTCACCGACTTCCGCAATAAACTCGCACTGCTATTGCTGTTTACCATGCTTTTAAGTATCTCCATAGGCTTACTGCTGATGCGCCGTCCCGTCAAAAGTTTACGTTACCATACCACTCACTTACCGAGCATATTGGAAGGCAAGGGATACCAGCCACAAAAGCATATCCACCTATTCAATGATGAGTTTGATGCCTTAGATTCGATCTCTATTCAGCTAGCCAATAGCTTTACTGAAATGCGAACCAACATTGCTGCGAATACAAAAGTGCTCGAAAAAATGGCAATGGAAGATCCATTGACCGAATTACCGAATCGCAGTGCCTTCTTACAACACTTAACCAAGGCCCTAAAAAACGCTGAACAAAAAGACGAAGAGCTCTGCCTCATCTATATAGACCTCGACAACTTTAAAACAATTAACGACACACTCGGCCACGACTTTGGCGATTTGCTTTTAATTCAAGTCGCTAAACGGATCTTACGTTTAAGTCAATTTGCCTCCAACACCTTTCGCCTTGGTGGTGATGAATTCACCCTCTTAGTCAATCAACAGGATAAAGACAGTGTATTAGGTTACGCCTATAGCTTGGCGCGAGAAATATCTCGGGATATTACAATTTCCGGAGTGTCGATGCGGGTCACCCTCAGTATTGGGATCGCGACTGCGAAACAGGCCGAGTATGAGCCACAGTTGTTGGTAAAATATGCTGACCTAGCCATGTACTCTTCCAAACGAAAGGGCCGCAATTGCTGTACTCACTTTGATATCGAATTAGCACGCAACAACGACATGGTGTTCACCATTGAAAACCAATTTCAAAATGCAATGAGTAACAATGAACTGGAACTGTTCTTGCAGCCTCAAGTATCGATGCAACAACAGAAAATAACTGGTTTTGAATTGCTACTTCGCTGGAATCACCCGACCCAAGGTTTAATGAACCCAGGCCAGTTCTTAGATATTGTCGAATCCGGTCGTCACATCCTGCCTCTGGGCTATTGGGTCATCGATAAATCTTTGGCACTGTTAGAAGAATTCAATGCTCTTGGTTACCAAGGCCTCACCGTTGCTTTTAACATTAGCGGCCACCAGTTTGAAGACAAACTCTTTGCTCAAAAACTAATTAGTAAATATAGGACCATTAGTCCTGGAAATAACTTACTAGAACTGGAAATTACCGAGAGTGTCGCGGTACAAAACTATCCCCAAGTAAAAAATCAACTCAAGGAGATTCGAGGCGCTGGCATTAGAGTTGCCTTCGATGATTTTGGTAAAGGCTTCACCTCACTCAGTTATTTAAGTAATCTAGCCTGTGACAAAATAAAATTCGACCGAGAATTTGGTCATAATGCGATCACTTCCATACCGACTCAGAATATCGTACTCAGTATGCGTAAATTAATGTACACCTTAAATTACGAGATATTAGTGGAAGGAGTGGAAACCATAGAGCATGCCAATTGGCTAATCAAGAATGGTTTTGACAAAGTTCAAGGCTATTTATTTGGTCGACCGCAAACCAAGGAGGCAGCCCTTGCCTTTTATCAAGCTTGCTGCGATAAAGGCGGCCTGTTAGATAAAGACGGTAAACTGATAAAGCTTTACCCCGTAATTGAACTACCGAAGCCAGCTGACCCACCGCAAAGAAACCAATCACCATCATCAATCAACAAAAGCTGAAAAATAAATACTGACAAAAAAACGACGAGCTTAGCTCGCCGTTGATACATAAAACCGCACCACTCTGCTAAGCGGGTTTGTTGATACTCAAAGCCAACTCAGCCAAAGCCAATGGGTTAGCGGCACTCGGAGCACTAGTGAGAGGGCATGCCGCAGTCGTGGTCTTTGGAAATGCCATCACATCACGGATCGAACTGGCTCCTGTCATCAACATCAACAAACGATCCAAACCAAAAGCTAAACCAGCATGCGGTGGAGCGCCGTATTGTAACGCTTCTAATAAGAAGCCAAATTTTTCTTGGGCCTCTTCATCGCTTATGCCTAACACCTTGAAGGCCGCTGCTTGCATATCCTGTTTATGAATACGAACACTACCGCCGCCAAGTTCACAACCATTGAGCACCATATCATAAGCATTAGATAATACACCCGCTGGGCTTTGGGCCAGCTGTTCAGCACTAACGCCTACAACAGGCGCGGTAAACGGGTGATGAATCGCATGGAATTGACCGTCAACTTCTTCAAACATTGGGAAATCGACCACCCATAGCGGTTTCCATTGATCACTGACTAGACCTAAATCTTCGCCAACTTTAAGACGCAAAGCCCCCATCGCCTCGGAAACAATGGTTGCCTTATCAGCACCAAATAAGATTAAATCGCCATCTTGTGCCTTACAGCGCTCAACAATGGCCTTGGCAACATCTTCCGTTAAAAACTTAAGGATCGGTGATTGCAACCCCCCGATACCAGCAGCAAGATCATTAACCTTCATCCACGCTAAGCCTTTCGCGCCGTAGATCCCAACATACTTACCATAATCATCAATTTGCTTACGTGAGAGCGAAGCGCCTCCCGGGACTCGTAATACCGCAACTCGACCTTTTTCATCATTTGCGGGGCCAGAAAATACTTTAAACTCAACCTCTTGTAGTAAGTCAGCTACATCAACCAGTTGCATCGGATTACGTAAATCAGGTTTATCTGAGCCGTATAAACGCATCGCTTCGGCATAGGTCATCTTTGGAAACTTACCGAGATCGACACCTAACATCGCAATAAATAATTCACGGACCATTTGCTCCGTAACCGCCATAACTTCATCCGAAGTCATAAATGAAGTCTCGATATCAATCTGTGTGAATTCAGGTTGGCGGTCAGCACGTAAATCTTCATCACGGAAACATTTAACGATTTGATAATAACGATCCATGCCGGACATCATCAATAATTGCTTAAAGATTTGCGGAGACTGAGGCAACGCAAAAAACTGTCCTTTATGAGTTCGACTGGGAACCAAGTAATCACGCGCACCTTCAGGCGTAGCTTTAGTCAAAATAGGGGTTTCAATGTCTAAGAAGCCATGCTCTTCCATGAAACGACGCACAAAACCGGTGACTTTTGCACGGAACATCATCCGTTGAGTCATCTCTGGACGACGTAAATCCAAGTAACGATATTTAAGACGTTGTTCTTCTGAATTATCTTGATTACTATCCAGAGGTAATGGCGCAGAACGGTTTAATACTTCTAACTCCAAACCTAACAATTCTATTTCACCAGTTGTCATATCTGGATTAATTTGGCTGTTAGGGCGAGCACGAACACGACCTTTTAAACGCACACAAAACTCATTCCGCAAGCTATTCGCTGTATCGAACACCGCAGCACGATCTGGATCAAAGACGACTTGTACAATGCCTTCTCGGTCGCGCAAATCAATAAAGATAACACCACCCAAATCACGACGACGGTTAACCCAACCGACTAAATTTATTTCTTGATCAACTAACTCTTTGGTGACTTGTCCACAGTAAACAGTGCGCATTTGGCCTTTCCCGTTTTACGTTTTAAAAATTCAGCGAGTATTCTACTCCAATAACAGCTACAAAATTAACTGTCACCGAGAGAAAAGGCGATAGTATAAAGGAAATCTGCCGTAAATAAGAATAGATAGACCGTAATAAATCTTTACTAAAAGCTATATTTGACAAAGACAAGCCACGATTAGCTGGTTACAATGCGCGCCAAGTGATGCTTTAAGCCATCTTTTCATTATTACTGGTACGAGAAGCCGCCATGCAAGGCAAAGATAAACTATTTTCACAACCCATAACCCAACTTGGAGAATTTCGCTTCGACGAACAAGTCGCTGAAGTTTTCCCTGATATGATCCAACGCTCGGTACCGGGTTACAGCAACATTATCTCAACCATAGGCCACCTCTGTGGTCAATTTCATCAAGCCAATAGCAATATCTATGATCTAGGCTGTTCGTTGGGGGCGGCTAGCCTGGCGATGCGGCGTGCCGTGACGCAAAAAAATGTAAATATTATCGCAGTAGACAACTCACCAGCAATGGTCGAACGCTGCCAGAAACACTTAGATGCATTTCGCGCCGAGACTTCGGTCAGTGTCATCTGTGAAGACATCAACGATGTTGAGATCAGCAACGCATCAATGGTAGTGCTTAACTTCACCCTGCAATTTATTGCGCCCGAGCAACGTTTAACACTGCTCAAAAAAATTTATCAAGGTATGCTGAAAGGTGGTTTATTGGTACTGAGTGAAAAGTTTCTTTTTGCGGAGCCAGCAGTACAAGAACTAATTAGCGAATTACACATAGATTTTAAACGCGCAAATGGCTACAGCGAGTTAGAAATTAGCCAAAAGCGCAGTTCTTTAGACAATGTCTTAGTCCCTGATACCATTGCTCAACACAAACAACGCTTTAAAGACGCAGGCTTTAGTGCCAGTGAGTTGTGGTTCCAATGTTTTAACTTTGGTTCTTTAGTCGCGATTAAATAGGCGAGCGTCACCCGCCCGCTCCCTCTCATACTATTAATTGGCGAGCAAAGCCGCAATTTTTTCCGCAATAGGTTTAAGAGTGTCACTATCAACCACCGTTCGTGCGTGACTACGTGCCGCCGAGAGTGAGCCAGGAATAATATGAAAATGTAAATGCGGCACAGTCTGCCCTGCAGCCTCTCCATTAAACTGGACGAGGCTGATGCCTTCAGCCTGCATCACTTGCTTAACCGCCGAGGCTACTTTTTTAACTGTTTTGATGGTCGCAGCAGCGCCTTCATCTGAAAGCTCAAACAGTGTTTCTGCGGACTCTTTAGGTAATACTAATGTGTGTCCATCGGCTTGTGGCATGATATCCATAAATGCCAAAGTATGTTGGTCTTCGTAGACTTTTAAACAATCCATTTCTCCGCGAATTATTTTCGCAAAAATATTATTATCGTCGTAACTCATCAACTCGATTCCTTAAAATTTTGGTCACATTATTACTGCTTGCTAGCAAGTGCATTATGACACAGCCACTAAGAGCAATACCAAATTCATCAGTGAACAATTCATTTCGACGAGTAAAAAATAATCGCACCACAGCTGGTTTGGCCTTTAACGCAAGGAAGAATGACAACAATTGACCATCAACGTTCTACAGACGCAAAGTGTCACATGGTCAATAAAAAAACCGATGCATTGATCGGTTTTTCATCAGCATTCATACTCAATAAGCCACTATAAGCTTAGATTTTGAAAGCACTCACTTCTTTGTGCAACTTGTCGGCAATAGCATCCAACTCTGTCGCACGTTTAGAGCTTCCGGAAGCTTGTTCGGCTAACTCAAGGGAAGCATCTTGGATCCCTTGAGTATTTCGCCCAACTTCTTCAGTAACCGCACGCTGCTCTTCGGCAGCACTAGAAATCTGGGTCGCCATATCACTAATATGAGTAATCGAGCTGGTGATATTTTCTAGCATTTCTGCAGCTTTGGTCGCTTCCTCAACACTAATTCTGACTAACTGCTGACTTTCGTCCATGGTTTGTACGGTGCTTTGGGTGTTACTTTGTAAACGCTCCAACATCGCTTTAATTTCTTCAGTAGAGCTTTGAGTTCGTTGAGATAGATGACGAACTTCATCAGCAACAACCGCAAATCCTCGACCTTGCTCACCGGCTCGCGCGGCTTCGATAGCAGCATTCAACGCAAGTAAGTTGGTTTGCTCGGCAATACCTTGGATCGTGGTTAAAATATCACTAATTTCTTTGGTGTTTCGTTCCAACTCTTGAACGGTATCTGCAGCACCATCCAACTGCCCAGCCAAACTATTGACTTGCTGCTGATTACGACCGATCAAAACTTTACCTTGTGCACAAGAATCGGCTGATTGTCGAGCCGCTTCGGCCGTTTGCTCCGCATTATTTGCCACTTCATTGGCCGTCGCAGCCATCTCGTTGACCGCAGTAGCCACTTGGGTCACCTCACCCTGCTGACGCTCAATTTGGGTATTCGACTCAGCGGTTGACTTACTGGTTAAGGCCGCTGCTCGTTGCAGATGATCAGCGTCCTCAGAAATCTCTATCATTAAGTCATGTAACTGCTCAATGAACCGATCAACGCCCTCGGCAAGTGCACCAATTTCATCACTGCGTTGTAAGTTAATACGCTTGGTTAAATCACCATCGCCAGAAGAAAGATCTTGGATAGCGTCCCCGAGGACTTGGATTGGCTTCAACATGACGGTAATTACCTTAAACATAACCAAAGCCACAAGGACAAATAAAACCACTGCAAATATGACCGAACTTTTCACCATATCGACAACTGGCGCCATCGCTTGCTGTTTATCATAAACAAATAATAAGTACCAATCGGTGCCACTAATTGTCGTCACACTAACAAAACTGTCTTTCCCATTAACCTGCAACTCGCTCATGTGCGCATTACGTGCTTCCTGAGCCAAAAAGTTCGCATTCATATCTGCAGAAAGTTCTGAGACATTCTTAAGAACCAAGTTTTTATCCGAATGAATAATGATTGAGCCTTGGGTATTCACAATGACCGGATAAACTTGTTTATTAGCTAAATTAAGCACTCGCTGAGTGACCACATCTAAACTCAAGTCGCCCGCATATACCCCCCCAGCGACTCTTTGAGCAACCGAGATCACCATCGACCCCGAAGTGACATCAACATAAGGTTCAGAAATATATGATCCGTTACTCTGCGCACCTTTATACCAAGGTCTGGTACGAGGATCGTAACCCTCGGGTAAAGTGTCATTCGGGTCATTCATCGTCATTTCACCTTGCTCACTGCCAAAGTAAAAATATAGGAAATCACCACTTTGCTTCGCTTGAACCAAATAGGACAAAAACTCTTTAGAACTCGGTTTGACCGACATCGCTTTCGCAACCGCCAATTTAGAGTCAAACCATAAGCTCACTTGGTCACTGGCAGCCTGAGCCAACTGCTTGGCATCACTCGCAATATCGGCTCGAGTTTCCTCTGATAAATTTCTAGCCTGAAACCAAGCTTGAAAACCACTTAATACCGCTAGTAATATCAACACCGTTAATATCAGGCGCTTCTTAATTGACAAATTACCCATTATTGTTTTTCCTTTTACGAACCTAGCAGTCTTATCTATAGAATGGACATATAAAGCCAACAACCAAGAGGCAAATTTATGTTAATGTTGGTCTTTACTTACGTTTACAAATTATCTCGATTTATGAATAACTTTAGCAGAAAACTACTTTTAACAGCCGTGATTTGCTGTATTTCTCCTGTTGGAGCGGCCGTAGAAATAAGTCACTTAGACTACGACTCGTTACTGACAAATGACTGCTCTCGTGCCGCCATAACAATCAGTAGTACTTACGAGTCGCAGTTACAACAATTGAGAAATGAAAATACCGAAACAAAAGCCTTAATCGATGACAGCACCTTGGTCAATCGTTTTCCCCAGCTAAGTATCGACGGACAAAGCAAAACCTATAACGATTTCTTATTACCAAATAAAAACATCAGCCAAAACAATACAAAATCACCGAATACCAGACTCAGTTATTTTTGGCAAACTAGCGATTTTGAATGGTTTACAGCCTATCGCTCCAATCAGAGTTCATTATCTCCTCGTCCTTACCTGGCTTTAATGCGAATTAATAAACAAACTTGGGCTAGTGCGAGCGCCTTGTTAAGTCATCCACAACAGCTCACAACCCTATTGATGGATGATTTTATTCAACAACGCAGTCCGCTCTTGTTATTTGTGTCCAGTGAACAAGCATTTAGGCAATCCGACTTGGCTCGGCTCAAAGCCCAGCACTTTAAAGTACATCAATTTGGACAACAGCTGATTGCGAGTAAGGATATCCCAGTGTGTGATAGCGGCTATATCGGAGATCAAAAATCAAATCGATTGGCTTGGATTAAAATAGACTTAGCGCAATAAACAAACAAAGATTGATAAAAACCATAAATCATCGACTTTTATAGGCTCAATTCTCGCCCGATTGAGCTAAAACTTGCTATAATTACCGACTAAATAATTAAGCAGTATCAAGCCTTTGTCCTCCATGATAGATTTTTCTGACTTCTACCAAATTATCGCTAAAAACCGCCTCAAGCATTGGTTATATACGCTCCCTGCCCAGTTAGGTGATTGGCAAAATGAACATGCCCACGGCGATTTTCCTCGCTGGCAGCGAGTACTCAATAAGCTCCCGACATTAACCAGCTCTGATATTGATCTAACAAGCCAAGTCAGTATCGGTAAAGCAGAAGATATCCAACCGGGCGAACGAAAAAAAATTGAGAGTCTATTACGCCACTTTCATCCTTGGCGCAAAGGACCCTTCAATATCTACGGTATTCATATTGACACCGAATGGCGCTCAGACTGGAAATGGGAACGTCTGCGCAAGCACATATCCCCGCTTCAGCACCGCTATGTTCTCGATGTAGGCTGCGGCAGTGGCTACCACATGTGGCGAATGTTGGGGGATGGCGCTGAATTTGTCGTTGGGATCGACCCTTCGACTTTATTTTTGATGCAATTTGAAGCCATTCGTAATTTTGCCAACCGCGATCAACGCATTCACCTGCTGCCATTGGGGATCCAAGAGCTACCTAAATTAAAGGCCTTCGATACTGTATTCTCGATGGGAGTACTCTACCACCGTCGTTCGCCAATGGATCATCTAATCCAGCTGAAAGAACAACTCCAACCTGGAGGAGAGTTAGTTCTTGAAACCTTGGTGATCGATGGTGATGAACAACAAGTGCTAGTTCCCGCCGGTCGTTATGGCAAGATGCCGAATGTTTGGTTTTTACCGAGTACTGCTGCATTAAAACTTTGGTTGGAAAAAGTCGGCTTTGTCGACGTGCGTATTGTCGATATCGACATCACCTCCACCGATGAGCAACGCAGCACACCTTGGATGACTCATGAGTCTTTAAACGACTACCTAGATCCAAGCGACAAAACGAGAACAGTGGAAGGCTTACCAGCCCCCAAACGTGCTGTTTTAATTGCCATTAATCCAGACTAATAACAGCTGTTAGACTATGCTAAAAGCAATAATTAGACTGTCATTTTTACTTTATTCGACGGATTCAAACTATGAAAAAGCTTTCCGTAATTTCATTTTCACTCGCTCTCACCGCTTGTGCGATTCAGCAACCGAACCAACAAGCTGAACAACTAACACAACAGTTAAGCCAGCTCAGTCAGCAACAAACCACGATATTAAGCCAATGTGAAGCCATCAATGGTCAATTGTTGAAGCAAGAGCAACATTTTAAACAACTCGAACAAAAAGTTTCCGAGATCACCCCCGCTCCGGTAATTATCAGCGAACCCCAAACAAAACCAAGTTGCAGCAATATCAGTCGCTACCAACTGGGTAATAAAACTGTAATCGGTGAAACAGAATGGGTCAGCCTCGAGCATCAAAAAATGGCCTTTCAAGCGCGGATCGACACTGGCGCTGCAACTTCCTCTCTCAATGCTGTCGATATCGTAAAATTTGAACGTGATGGGAAAAACTGGGTTCGTTTCAACCTTCGCCATGACACAATTAAACAAGATATCATGATTGAGCGTCCAGTAATTAGAACTGCAGAAGTGATTCAATCGTCCAGCAATAGCGCTGAGAAACGCCCCGTTGTATCGATGTTAGTCAAACTGGGGCCAATTTCCGAAAAAGTGCAGTTTACCCTAAGCGATCGCTCTCATCTAAGTTATCCGGTATTACTTGGACGAAGCTTCTTGAAAGACATTTCAGTCGTTGATATCAGTCACAAGTTTAGCCAGCCAAAGCCGACTTTTAAGGATTAACTTACATGAGTTCTCGTCATATTTTTTACCTCATCGTCACTCTGTGTATGCTGCTAGGGATCAGCATGACCTTCTATCGACATATCAGCTTTGAAGTACCTTGGTTTCCAGGAGAGAAACGCCAAATATGGTCAATTGAAGCAAAGGTTGAGTTTGATGCTAAAGGCGATAGCGTTGAAGCCGTACTAGCCCTACCTCAAACTCAGCAAGGTTACACTCGGATCCATGAATCAACGGCTTCATTAGCTTACGGCTTGTCTTTTGTGAATGAGCAAAACAACCCTCGCGCGATCTGGACCAAGCGACAAGCCAACGGTCATCAAGAAATGTATTACAAAGTAGACTTCTTAGTGGATCCAAAGGCTGGTGATACCTACCAAAGTCAAATGCCCGAGACTCTATTTACCGAGTATCCCGAACCCTACTTTACCGCGGCTAACCATTTAGCAAAGCAGGCAAAAGAAGTCTCTGCAGATGCTTATAGCTTTGCACGAGAACTCATCAAAGCGCTGACTATCGACGCAGCCAGTAGCAACCAAAATACTGGCCTCATCTTAGATTACAAACCCAAAAATCGCCTAATTGTAGATTTGTTAAATAATGCCGATGTCCCTGCACGAATTGTAAGGGGCTTGCATCTCGAAGATGGGCGACGCAGGCAAACAATTACCGAATACATCCAGGTATTTAAAGACGAAAATAATTGGCAAATATTCGACTTAAACACTGGGACCCAAGGTCGTCCCGAGAATACTTTATTGTGGGAGTATAACGGTAACAGCTTACTAGAAGTCATCGGAGCGCAAAATTCGCGGGTCAGCTTTTCGATGTTGCTGGTTGAACAAAGCGCTCAATCTGCAGTTGCACCGAAAATTAGCGAGGCTGATTTCCTTAATTTCTCTATCGACAGCTTACCCTTGGAAGAACAAGCCCTATTTAAGGGGATTTTATTAATCCCAATTGGGGTGCTGATTGTGGTATTGCTTCGAGTTTTAGTCGGTTTAAAGACCTCGGGTACTTTTATGCCCGTACTGATTGCAATGGCCTTTATGCAAACCTCATTAATCACCGGTTTAATCGGCTTTTTATTGGTAGTTGGGACTGGTTTAATCATCCGCGGGTATTTATCTCACCTTAACCTACTGCTGGTCTCGCGAATATCGGCGGTCATTATTACCGTGATTGGTATTATTTCAATATTTAGTGTGATTAGTTTTAAAGTTGGATTGACCGAAGGTTTAAAAATCACCTTCTTCCCAATGATTATTTTATCTTGGACGATTGAACGGATGTCGGTGTTATGGGAAGAAGAAGGTCCTAAAGAAGTTGTACTACAAGGCGGTGGGAGCTTATTAGTTGCGGTACTCGCGTTCCTAGCAATGAACAACGAATATGTACGCCACTTAACCTTTAACTTCATGGGTATTCAATTTATCGTTCTTGGCATTATCCTCATTTTAGGAAATTACACTGGATATCGCTTATTGGAATTACGTCGCTTCAAACCATTGGCTGATAGGGAGGACTGATGTTTAATCAATTTTGCAGTCCATTTGCCCTTGCTCGTAAAGGTATTATGGGCATGAACCAGCGAAATACCGGATATATTAGCCGTTATAATCCACGTAAACTTTTTCCGCTGGTGGACAACAAACTTAAGACCAAAATTATCGCTCAGCGGGATAACGTCACCATCCCTGCTCTGATTGGTGTAGTACGTACCCAACATGATATTCGCTCCATTATTCCGATGTTACGCAAACACTCAGGATTTGTCATCAAGCCTGCTAAAGGCTCTGGTGGCAAAGGTATTTTGGTGATCACCAAACAAAAATCTGGGGTGTTTTATAAGCCCAGTGGAGCTCCTAGCCATGATGAAGATATAAAACGACACTGCTCAAACATCCTGGCAGGCTTATTTTCCTTAGGAGGTAGCCCAGATGTAGCGGTAATTGAAGCCTTAATCGAGTTTGATTCCTGTTTTGAAGGCTTTAGTTTTGAAGGCGTCCCCGATGTACGAGTCATCGTTTTTCAGGGCTACCCTGTGATGGCTATGATGCGCCTATCAACTGCCGCTTCCGATGGCAAAGCCAACTTACACCAAGGTGCCGTAGGCGTCGGTATCGATATAGGCAGCGGTCGCGCCTTGCACGCAGTACAGTTTGATCGCCCAGTCGAAGTCCACCCCGATACCGATCGGCCCTTAAAAGAGCTGATAGTTCCTCATTGGCAACGCTTGCTAGAACTGGCATCCAGCTGCTACGAAATGTCTGGAATGGGTTACTTGGGAACGGATATGGTTCTAGATAAGTCTGATGGACCGATGTTGCTCGAGCTGAATGCTCGCCCAGGCTTAGCCATCCAAATCGCCAACGGTGAAGGCATTTTACCTCGTTTGAAGCTGGTTGAAGAACAAGCCAAACAAGGTCTCAAACGTTCCGCCATAGAACGTGTTGAATTTAGTAAACAGCATTTCTCGCGCTAAGTTTATTTAATACCTGTACTTAAAAAAAGCACCAAACAAGGTGCTTTTTTTATCACAGTAGCAATCAACAGCTGTTTCCAGTCTGCTTAACTATCTTCGTTATGGATTTCTAAGCTAACGACATCTTCTTCTGCTTGTAACGCTTTAGAGTCGTTATTTCGTAGCTGATCGAGGTAATTCAAATAGTCTTGGTCAATATCATTGGTGACGTACTTACCATTAAATACCGAGGTCTCAAAATTATGAATTTCAGGATTACTTTGTCGACAGGCTTCAATTAAGTCATCGAGATCTTGGAAGATGAGCCCATCAGCCCCTATTAGCTGACAAATTTCATCAACTTCACGTCCATGGGCCACCAACTCATTAGCCGAAGGCATATCAATCCCATAAACGTTAGGGAAGCGGATCTCTGGTGAGGCTGATGCAAAATACACCTTATTCGCGCCAGCTTCTCGGGCCATTTCGATAATTTGCTCCGAGGTTGTACCACGCACGATCGAGTCATCAACCAACAATACGTTTTTACCTTTAAATTCCACGTCAATTGCGTTGAGCTTGCGACGTACCGATTTACGACGCTGAACTTGGCCTGGCATAATAAAAGTACGACCAATATAGCGGTTTTTTACAAAACCTTGACGATAAGGGAGATTTAAATGCATCGCAATCTGCAAGGCGGTATCACAAGAAGTTTCAGGGATTGGGATCACCACATCGATATCCAAATCGTCCCACTCTCGGCTAATTTTTTCTCCCAACTTAGTTCCCATGTTCACTCGAGCACCATAAACTGAGATTTTATCAATCGTCGAATCTGGTCGCGCAAAATAGACATATTCAAAAATACAAGGATTGTAGCTAGGGTTCTCTGCACATTGCTGAGTATAGAGTTGACCCGCTTCGGTTACATACAGCGCTTCACCAGGAGCGACACTACGGACAAACTCAAAACCCACGGCATCTAGAGCAACACTCTCAGATGCAACCATATATTCCATCTTATTTGCATCAACATCACTAACTTTTTGACCCAAGACCAAAGGGCGGATCCCATGAGGATCACGAAAAGCGACCATACCCTGACCGATAATTAAGGCCGCAACCGCATATGCACCACGGACTTTCTTGTGTACTGCACTAATGGCTCGAAAAACTTGTTTTTCACAAAGTTCGTCTTGAACGATGTTGTCTAACTCATGGGCCAACACATTTAACAATACTTCAGAATCCGAAGTCGTATTAATATGGCGACGCGCACTTTGTGCCATTTCTTCTCGTAACTCTTTGGCGTTGGTTAAATTACCATTATGCGCTAAGGCTAAGCCAAAAGGAGAGTTCACATAAAATGGCTGAGCTTCTGCAGCACTAGAACTACCCGCAGTTGGATAACGCACGTGACCAATACCCAAATTACCACGTAAACGCTGCATATGTTTGACTTCAAACACATCTCTGACCAATCCGTTGGCTTTACGTTGCTTAAACATTCCTTCGGTAATCGTCACAATCCCCGCGGCGTCTTGACCTCGATGTTGTAACACGGTTAGTGCATCGTAAATGGCTTGGTTAACGGGACTAGCACCGACAATACCGACAATACCACACATGAAGCTTTTCCTTATTAAGATTGGTAGTTATGCAAAAAACTAGAAGAATCTTTTAAAAATTCAAAAAACCATTGAACAATCACGGTGAACTCAGGGATCAATATTGAGCCCTTCCACCAAAGTGATTCTGGAAATCCGGTAAACGACAACACAAAGAGCAAAGCGCTTACCACCAAAACACCGCGAATTGCACCAAAACAAATACCCAAGACCCTATCGGTCCCAGTTAGTCCGGTGGAAGTGACGAGATGACTGAATAAGTAATTCACTAATGCGCCAAGCACTAAGGTGGCCACGAATAGCAAAACAATGGCTAAACCACTGCGATAATAGGGGTTTTCGATAAGCGTGAAATAACTAGATAAATCATGATAAAACTGACTGGCGATAAAAAACGCAGCGACCCAAGAAACTAAGGAAAGCGCTTCCTTGATAAAGCCACGAACCAAGCTGATTAATGCTGATAATACTATTACGCCAAGAATGACGTAGTCTACCCAAGTCATAAATTTTCTACTTGTTGAAAAACGCTGCGAATTCTACCAGAAACAAAAACAAATGCGTCTATGTATTTTTTTATCTTCATTTAAATAAAGGGTCAAACTGGCGAATTGAACCACTCAAGCCCGTCAGCTCTTTCAATTTTTTTTGTTGCTGCGCCAAGGTCGGTTTCGACACGTTGGGTCCAACAAATACCCGATTCAACTCCCCTTCAACCGCTGGCTCCGGGAAAGAATGAGCCTGAAAACCTGCATTGCGTAACTTAGTCACTAAACGCAGCACATTTTGGGCATTCTTAAAAGTACCTAGCTGAACAATATAGGCTGGTTTTTCAAATTTAACCTTAGGGACAACTTCACTAACAGAAGGTTTATCTGTGACTTGTTGTTCCCTAGATTTAGCCTCTATCTGGTCAGACGATTCGACTAAGGTTTGCTCATTCTCGAGTTCAATAAGCAACGGCGGTAAAGAGCTTACGGTCGGCGCAAAGGGGATCGCATTAAACTCTTCCTCTACCCTCGTTTTTTTCCCATCAAGAATATCAGGAATTATGATCACCCCCAAAGCTACCAAAATAATGGTGCCCACGAGGCGATTCTTAAACTGTGCAGTCAAAATAGACTCTCTGCTAAGTAGGGGCTGAAGAGAATTCTAATACCTCTGCAACCGTAAAAAAAGAACCAAATACAATTAACATTGAGTGTTCATCCAAACTTCGCCGAGCAGACTGGTAAGCTTCGGTCAGCGATGTAAAGCGCTGCTGCTTAATTGGAGGCGCTAAGCATGCTGCCAAACTCGTACCATCATCGCCTCGAGCACCTTCCAGACCACTGATATACCAGCGTTCAACCAAACTTAACAAAGGTGCTACCGATGCAGCAATATCCTTATCAGAAAGCATCGCGCATAAAGCGAACACCTTACGACCCTGCGCCAATTTAGGTAACTGTGATGCTAAATAAGTGGCCGACTGGGGATTATGGGCGACATCTGCAACAATCAGAGGCTGTTGCAAAATCGTTTGTAAACGCCCCGCTAAACGCCACTCACTAATCGCCTGCTGAATAAGCAAGGGGTCGATATTTAAGCCCAGCTGTTCAAGAACTGCCAACACCGTCGCCGCATTGCTTAAAGGTAGCAATGGATAAGGTAGCTCCTGATAACAAAGTGTCTCTCCTTGATAACTCCAACTATTAGCGGACTTCACGACATGATATTCTCGACCCGCAGCCAACTGCTGGCAGTTGAGCGATTCAGAACATTGCAATACACTACTGACGATATCTTCATCACCGATCACCACCTTCCCTTTTGGGCGGAAGATCCCAGCCTTTTCTCGACCAATTTGGGCTAAATCATCACCTAGCCAATCAATATGATCCATTGCCACTGTGGTTACAACACTCACATCGGGCTCAACAATATTCGTCGCATCTAAACGCCCTCCCAATCCAACCTCTAGGATCAAATAATCGAGTTGAGACTGAGCCAATAACCACACTGCGGCCAAGGTACCAAATTCAAAATAACTTAAACTAGTATCACCTCGTAACTGCTCAATGGCAGCGAAGGAGCGACAAAATACTTCGGCCTCGGGTGAGTTGCCATTAATTCGAACCCGTTCTCGATAATCAATAATATGTGGAGAACTATAAACCCCAACTCGAAAACCCTGAGACAACAATATTTGTTCTAACAACGCACAACTGGAGCCTTTCCCATTCGTCCCCGCAACTGTGATAACCGTCGCATTGACGTGACACAAACCACCCTGTTTAGCGACTTTTTCAACTCGCTCCAAGCCCAAGTCAATGGCACTATGGTGCTGATTTTCCAAATAACAAAGCCAGTCTGCAAGAGACCGGCTTGATGGTTCAGTTGTAACTGGCATATTAATCTTTTTCGTTGGCCGGTTCGGCAAACACGGCGTCTTCATTGGCTTCGATGGTGTCGATGACCACTTCAACAGCCACCTCATTTTCTACGATCCCCATCATTTTAGAAGCCATGCTCGCGATTCGGTCCCGCATATTCCGCCGATCAATAATAATATCGATGGCTCCTTTCTCGAGCAGGAACTCACTGCGTTGGAAACCTTCGGGTAATTTTTCTCGAACAGTTTGTTCAATCACTCGAGGCCCAGCAAAGCCAATTAAGGCTTTAGGCTCAGCAATGTTAATATCACCTAACATCGCAAAACTTGCTGAGACGCCGCCCATGGTAGGGTCGGTGAGCACCGAAAAATAAGGTAAACCTTGTTCTCTCATTTTTGCTAAGGCAGCTGCAGTTTTTGCCATTTGCATCAGCGAAAACAACGCTTCTTGCATCCTAGCGCCACCGCTTGCTGAAAAGCAAATTAAAGCGCGGTTTTCCGCTAAACATTTATCTACCGCGGCAACAAAGCGAGCGCCCACCACAGAACCCATAGAACCGCCCATAAATGCAAATTCAAATGCACAGGCCACGACCGGTAAACCTTTTAGTTCACCCTTGATAACCACCAAAGCATCTGTTTCATCAGTATTACGCTGTGCGGCAACTAAGCGGTCTTTATACTTTTTGCTATCTCTAAACTTTAATTTATCACGCGGCTCTAAATCAGCCGCTAATTCTTCGCGACCATCTTTATCTAAGAATGCGTCTAGACGCTCACGCGCCCCAATCCGCATGTGATGATCACATTTAGGGCATACATTATGGTTACGTTCAACCTCTGCACGGTACAAAGTTTGCTCACATGAAGCACACTTTGTCCATACACCTTCTGGTATGTTACGTCGCTTACCAGAAGCACTTTTACTCTTAGGAAGAATTTTCTCTAACCAACTCATCGGGAACCTTACTTCTCAATAGGCGCTAAACGCCGAAAATACAGAATGCATCGAATGGCCGCAATTAAACCACAATTAGCCACAATGTTTTACTTAAAACTGGTCTAACCCTTCATCACGTTACATTTTTTTTAACTTGCTGGCAAAAACAACGGCCCCATTGCTTGTTCCGGTAAATTAAATTGCTGCGGATAATCAACCTTTACCAGGTATAGGCCCGCAGCTTTCGCGGTTGCAGCAGCTTGTGCTCGATCCTTCAGGGCCAACAATTCAGCGATCCATTCAATGGGACGTTCTTTTTGCCCGACTTTGAGTAAGCTACCCACGATATTGCGCACCATATGATGCACAAAGGCATTCGCTTTAATGTCTACGACAACATAATCGTTATACCGGGTCACCTTCAAGTGCTCCAAGCGACGACAGGGGCTACGACTTTGACATTGTAGCGCACGAAATGAAGTAAAGTCTTGCTCACCCAATAATGCTTGTCCAGCCTGCTCCATTAATTCTACATCTAAAGGATGATGGTAGAAACTCAACCCTTGGGACAACACCGCAGGGCGATAACGACTATTATAAATAACATACCGATAACGCCTAGCCGTTGCGCTAAAGCGAGCATGAAATTCATCACTCACAGGCTGGGCCCAACGTACCGCAATATTTTTAGGTAAATTGGCATTAACACCTAGGGTCCATGCAGCCATCTTTCGCTCAACAGGCGAATCAAAGTGAACCACCTGCCCCGTGGCATGCACGCCAGCATCGGTACGTCCTGCACACTGTACTCCAATACTCGTATTTGCCACGACCGATAAGCTGGCTTCCAATTCTTGTTGAATTGATTTTACTTCTCGTTGGCGCTGCCAACCAAAATAACCGGCACCATCATATTCGATGCCCAGAGCAATGCGCATAATTTTCCACTAGTAATAACTTTAGCCGCATATAATAAAAAAATGACTGAATAAAGTCACCGCTTATTCAACGTTAAGGGGGATAGCGACAATATGCTGTAAATATCGAGCCGGACGGGTCGGAACAGAATTGAACCAACAATGGTATAAAACCATTGTTGGTCTTAATGCTAACTAAAACGAGCGAGTAAGTCTTCGGCTTCCTTTTTCAGTGACTGATCATCACTGACCATGACTTCCTGTAAAATCTTTTTCGCACCATCTTGATCATCAATTTCTAAATAGGCTCTCGCCAAATCTAACTTCGAAGCAAGTTCTGCATTAATATCAACATCAGTCTTATCATCCTGCGGTAAGACGTCTGGGAAAGAGTCTAATTCCAGATCTAAACTTGGCTTATCGTAGGGATCATTATCATCACCCTCCTGCTCATCGGCATCATTTAGCAACATGTCGATATCCACAAACTCGCGTGCTTCGATTTCGCTACGGGAGGGAAGCTCACTATCCGTTGGTTCCGCATCTTGCTTAAAGATATCTTCACCAAAATCAGCAAACATCCCATCGATATCGTCATCAGCATCCATAGCCTGCTCAGCTGAAACCTCTGGCTCCGCAGCAATGTCAACGACGTTGTTCTCAAGCTCTAAGTTAGCTAAATCGACGTCTAATGGCGCTTCTGGTTGGCTTGCTTCAGCAAACTGGTTACTATCGCTCTCATCTTCGATAGTCGGATCTGCTAATTCTATATCTGCCAAGTCGACTTGATCATCATCTAAATCAAAGTCGACCAACTCAGATTCCAGCTCTGTAGCGAGCGGCGTTTCAGTTTCAGTTTCAGTTTCAAACTCATCTTCCGATCCAACTTCAGCTTCCGGAGACTCTTCCTGAATTTCAGGCGCTGCAGTACTCGCCTGCTCGGTTAGCTCGTCATTAACCAAGTCTTCTGATAAATCAATATTATCGAGGTCTATTTTATCTTGATCGCTAACCTCTGAAAGTTCCGCCTCCATTGCTTGCTGCTGCTTTAACGCATCTTCAAAAGATATCTCTTCAGATTCATCGAGTGGTTCGCTTTTGGCAACATCAAATAGATCTTCATCATCGTCCAAAGCTAAAGCCGCGGCTAAATCATCGGCACTAATGATCGAATCGGAGTCCTCCTCTGGCTCTGATGTATTTAGCGGGGCATCAGTATCATCAGGCACCAAATCATCCATCTCAAAATCATCTAAAGCTGACATTTCGCTTTCATCAAGCGCTATCTCATCTTCTAAATTCTGCTGAGTGGATGCAAAATCTTCAAAACTAGCTTCCTCTGTTTCTGGCTCTAAATCATCCGAGTCTTCGTCGGCGACCAATGCTGCGTCTTCAACACTTAAATCGGGTTCTTCAGCAAAGTCACTCGCAAATTCATCTGAGGATTCATCTTCAGGATCTAGATTTTCACTAAATAACTTAGAAAATTCATCTTCTTCATCCATTAACGAAATCGTCGACTCAGCCATTTCTTTATCTTGCTCTTCCAACTCTCGTTTAGCCTTACGCCGAAGCACTAAGGTGATCACTAAAGCAATGAGCAAAATAGGAATAAAGACAACTAAGCCAATATTCAGCGGCGAGGAGAAAAACTCAGACATCCAGGAGGTTTCCGGTTGGTTCTCGAGAACATCAACTTTGGGCTTTTCTAATAATTGTAATATTTGCGTCTGATTCTTACGGTTTTCATTTAATTCTTCACGGATACCAGCCAATTCATCGCTTAACTCTTGGATGCGCATCTTCATCCGATGATTGACTTCAGCCAAACCCATCATTTGTTGGCTAGACTCATCCATTTGCTGTTTTAATACATCAAATTCTTGACGTTTCAGTTGTTCTAACTCGTCGATACGAGTTTCTAACTTGTCACGCAAGGAATCTAAATTGTGCTCTGTTTGCTCTAAAGCCGCTGCATTAACCTTTACTGACTCGGCCATTACTGGTTTTTCAACCGCTGAACTAGCTGTAGGATTGGTAACAACAGTCTTTTTGACAGGTTTCGGTTTAGGTTTTGGCGCTAATGCATTCACCGCCATTTGATGGTTAACAGACTCCACCTCTGCCGCAACAGGCAAGGTTAAGAAGCTACCATTAATAATCGAATCTATATTACCGTTATTGAAGGCTTGTGGGTTTTTTTTCAAGATTGCGTACATCATCTGATATACGCTGACTGAGCGGGAGGGCCGATTTAGGCTGGCAATCGCCCATAAGGTATCGTTGCTGCGTACTGGGCCATAAATTTGCGGCTCAGGCTCTCCAACGACTTCGTCGGGGCCAACTAACTCGACATAAAAGGTTCCATTGTCTTCGGCAATGGCAGGTCTTAATACCATCAGTGATAAAACGGCTGACAATGCAACGAGGGAAATCTTCCGCCCCATAGTATTTCCTTGTGTTCATCCTTTAGACTGAATAACTCAATCCTTGTTATCTCTTTAATATAACCAGCTAACAAAAGCTGATCTAGCTAAACAGCTAACAGTTTACGCCTAGATCCCATTTTACTGCGCTTTTCCTCAACTAGAGTTATCGGCGCAGTGTCAATAATCTAAACCGCTTACTCAATTAAATATATTGTTTTATCAAGGTTTCGCCGATCTGCGCAGCATTCTTCACCACCCCCGCTAATGGATTATTAGCCATCAAGCAAAGATTCAAGCCACGTTCATCACTCAAATTCTGCCTTAAACGGCTAATCGAGATGGTATCGCTATTCGCAATATTGCTAACGGGGGTCACCAATTCGTTTTCTATCAATTCAAAAGCGGAGTGTTGCTCCAAGTATTCACAAATAGTCAGCCTATCTAAAGCATAAGTCGCATATAGATGCACAGACAAGCTATCACCATAAAATACTGGAACATGCATAGCACTAACATTGATACTTAATTCAGGGGCTTGCAACAGATAGCGACATTGCAAACTTAACTCAGCTTCAAACTCACTGCTCCCCTGTAGCAGCTCATTTCCTTGTTCAGGTAGCATATTAAAGGCTAATTGCTGAGGGAAAAGCTTGGCTTCTACAGGAAGACCATTTAACAAACGCGCTGTTTGTCCCGCTAACTCATCAACCCCCGCTTTGCCTTTGTTGGCCGCACTAAGCAGCGCGTTCACTTCGACCCGCTCAAGCTCGACATCTTGCTGAATGATATGCAACAACAAAGACAGCTGTCCGGCCAAACTAGAAGGACAAGACAACCAACGCTCGGTGACCCCCTCAGCAATATGTTCGGGGTTAAGGTCTGCATGAACCCAAGTCGCAGTCTCAGGTTTCGCGTCAACCATATCAATCACGATACAACCCAACTGACAGGCTTGTTCAGCCAGATCGAGAGCGGATTCCTGATTAGACATTAACCAAGCAATACTCAATTCTGACCAATTCACTAATTGCGGATCAGCCGCATCTATTGACTGCCCTTGCCACTTTAACTGGCGATCTTCTTCGACTTCAGCTTCTACATTGATGGGAAAAAGCTGCGCCAGAGGAAACTCACGTTGTTCAAGCTCACTCAACAAATGTTGGCTTAACTCACTTTCGGCGCCAATAATGGCGACATTATGAAACTGTTGCATCTATTTTTTCTCTTAACGATTAAAACCAAGTTGAGCTAACTCAGCTTGCTTCTCTTGATTAACCACCCGCAATACACTAAATTCGCGGCGCTGCGGGTAATGTTTTCTTAATTGGTCAAAGCCTTCTGGGCTTAAACCATGGCTTCGAAAGCGTCGATCGTCGGCAAAAATATCGTACACCAACTGACTCAGTTTGGTCAGTTGTGCCTCACCAGATAATGCCGCAACACGGATCTCATTAAACTCGGCCAACGGCAATAGCTGGTCACTAATATCATTCACCTTTAAGCCTAAAGCTTGACACATGGCCTGATAAACCATACTAGTGCCACGCATTTTTCCTTCAAGGCTATAGCCAGCAATATGTGGTGTCGCGATAAATGCATGCTTAACCAAAGGAGTCAGCACCGCTGGTTCTCCTTCCCAAACATCTAAAATAAGTAATGGTGCCAATTGCTGCTCGGCCAAAGCTAATAACGCTTGGTTATCGATGACTTCTCCACGACAAGCATTGACTAAAATTTGCCGAGGCTGCAGCTGACTTAACACCGTTTGATTAAACAAATGGTAGCTTGGATATTCGCCAGTTTTAGTCGAAGGTACGTGTAAGCTAATGATATCTGCAGCGAGCACTTGTTCAAAGCTTACCGAGTGACTTAGCTGTCCCAGGTCGGCCAGAGGTGGATCATACAACAACACTTGCATGCCAACTGCAGCTGCACATTTAGCGACTTGGCTCCCGGTATTACCTGCGCCAACAATCGCTATCGTTTGACCTTGTAAAGGCTGCTGACGAAAATCAGCCGCAGCCAGCAAAGCAGTAATAACATATTCACCAACCGCAACGGCATTACAGCCCGGCGCGCTAGCAAAGGCAATCCCTTGCTGCGCCAAATAGCATTGATCGACATGTTCGGTACCAATGGTTGCGGTGCCAACAAACTTCAGATGTTGCGCCTGCGCAAGCAATGCTCGATTTACTTGGGTTACCGAGCGCACCAGCAGCGCATCCGCATCAAGCAACTGCTCAGCCCGTATCGTCCGTCCATCGACTGGCACAACTTTGCCATGTTGACTTAATATTTGCTGGGCGAAGGGGATATTTTCATCTACAACTATTTTCATTTCGCGTTCAACTGCAATCCACGATTTTCAATAGCAGCAATATAACACAAGCGAGAGTTCGGTGAACTTTAAGCTTGCAGATACACGGCGTTATTTTTTAGTGAAAAATACCAGTTCAGAGATCTAAAAAACAAAAAAGCCGCCTGCTGGCGGCTCATTCACCTAGCACTAGGTTTTTAGTCTTGAAAGCGTTCCATCACTAAAGTGGCATTTGTGCCACCAAAACCAAAACTGTTCGACATCACACGATTTAATTTGGCCGGTTGAGCTTGATTGGCCACAATATTCAGACCTTCGGCTTGATCGTCCAAGGTATTGATGTTGATGCTCGGTGCAACAAAGTCATTTTCCATCATCAATAAAGAATATATTGCTTCATGTACACCGGCGGCCCCTAGCGCATGACCCGTCATCGCTTTAGTTGCACTAATCAGAGGGCTATTACCAGCAAACACTTCCTGAATCGCCCCTAACTCTTTTACATCACCGACAGGAGTAGAGGTACCATGAGTATTCACATAATCAATATCACCCGTCAGATTCTGCATGGCTTGACGCATACAGCGTACTGCGCCCTCGCCCGAAGGCGCAACCATGTCATAACCATCAGAAGTTGCGCCATAACCGACGATTTCAGCGTAAATTTTAGCGCCCCGAGCCAGTGCATGTTCAAGCTCTTCAACCACCACCATACCGCCACCACCTGAAATTACAAAACCATCACGGTCTGTATCATAGGTACGAGAAGCAAGTTCTGGTGTCTCATTAAACTTGGTTGATAAAGCGCCCATGGCGTCAAATTCCATAGCCAGGCTCCAATGCAACTCTTCCCCACCGCCCGCAAATACCACGTCTTGCTTACCTAATTGAATTAACTCAAGAGCATGACCGATACAGTGTGCACTGGTTGCACAAGCACTACTAATTGAATAGTTCACACCTTTTATTTTAAAAGGTGTTGCTAAACAGGCTGAGGTGGTGCTCGACATCGTTCTCGGCACCATGTAAGGGCCGATACGACGAACACCTTTAGTCCGTAAGATATCGGCAGCTTCAGTTTGGTTTTTCGAAGACGCACCACCGGAACCCACCACTAAACCGGTGCGCTCGTTAGATACATGAGCTTCGCCTAAACCCGCATCAGCTATCGCCTGCTCCATAGACATATATGAAAACGCAGCAGCATCGCCCATAAAACGCATGACCTTACGATCAATATGCTCCGCAGGATTAATTTTTAAATCACCCCATACTTGGCTACGCAACTTCATTTCTTCAAATTCAGCTGAATGAGTAATGCCTGACTTACCAGCCTGCAATGATGCTAATACTTCTTCTTTATTGTTACCGATACTAGATATAATACCTAGCCCGGTGATAACTGCTCTTTTCATCAGATGGTCTCACGGATTGTATTTGCTGCTATGTTACCCATTTTGCAGCTTAATCTGGTCGGATGAGAGTACACGTGTACGCTTAAACTTTCTAGTAAAAATCGAGGTTAAATTTTGTCTTCGACAAATAATGAGAACAACAGCACCATTGCAACCATCCATTGGAGTCCCGAAGGCACACCAGTGGCGACCGACTACGACGATGTCTATTTCTCTATCGATAATGGATTAGCCGAAAGTCGTTATGTATTTATTGAACAAAATCAACTTACTGAACGTTGGCTTAACCACAATAAAACCAGCTATGTCATTGCCGAGACCGGGTTTGGAACTGGCCTTAATTTTCTAGCCACCTGGCAACACTACCAACAATTTTTAGTTCAGCAGCCATCAACGGCTGTCAAACGACTGCATTTTATTAGCTTTGAAAAACATCCTTTAGCAGTAAAAGATCTAAGCCAAGCCTTAGCTCAGTGGCCCGAATTAAATGAATTTGCCAGCCAGCTAGTGAAATATTATCCAGAGATTATGACACCAGGATGTCATCGCATAAATTTTAGCCACCCGGTTGCGATCACCTTAGATATTTGGGTCGGCGATGTGCATCAGCACCTTCCCGAAATACCGTGCCCCGACGAAGGTTTAGTTCATAGCTGGTTTCTCGACGGCTTCGCTCCCAGTAAAAATCCCGACATGTGGTCGCAGGATTTATTTAATGGTATGGCAAAATTGTCCGTTCCTGAAGCTAACTTCGCCACCTTCACCGCCGCAGGTTTTGTCAGACGAGGCTTAATCAGTGCAGGCTTTGAGGCAAGAAAAACCAAAGGCTATGGTCGAAAACGAGAAATGCTAATCGGCCAATATCAGGCAGCTCAAGAGCTGCCTAGCCTAGCGCAAGGTTTATATCATCGTAAAGGCATCCAGGCAAAGGACGATGTTGCGATTATCGGAGCTGGCATTGCAGGTGCCAGCCTCGCCTATGCGCTAGTTAAGCGGGGCATCAAAGTCACCATTTACGAACAAGCGACACAAGCTGCAGCCGAAGCGTCGGGGAATCGACAAGGTGCGGTTTACCCCCTGCTCAGTCCTAATCAGCCACATGTGAGTGACTTTTTTCAACACGCCTTCAACTACCAACGGCAAATCATTGCCCAGTTAACACAACAGAACTTGAGTATCGAACATCAGTATTGTGGGCTACTGCAATTAAGCCACGATAGTAAATCAGCCAAAAAAAATCAAAATATTGTGCAAGCAGGTTATCCTAAGGAGCTGGTCGATATAGTTTCTGCCGAACTAGCGAGTGAATTAGCTGGCTTAAAATTATCCAGTGAAGCCTTATATTATCCTAAAGCTGGCTGGATCAATGCCAAGCAATGTGTTGAGGCGCTATTAATTGCGGCACAAAATAGCGGTCTACTAAATATTCAATATCAGCATCAGCTTAAAAAATTCGATATTGCAGAGCAAGGCGTTCAACTGCACTTCGAAAACGCCACTATTGAGCATGACAATCTAGTTTTTTGCAATGCGCACCAATTGTTAGCGTTAGAGCAAGGCCGTCAATTACCACTCACTCCAGTGCGTGGCCAAGTGAGCCATATTCAGAGCAGCCCGCAGCTTTCTAAACTAAAGAAAATCTTATGTTATGAGGGTTACCTCACGCCAGCCAATCATCAACAACACTGCATTGGCGCGAGCTATAAAAGAAACAACTTAGAGACCCAGCTCAATGAGCAAGAAGGCCAAGAGAACTTACAGTCGTTGCGCGATTGCCAAGCCCAAAGTTGGAATACACAACTTGAATTTGCGGACCTAAAAGGCCGAGCCGCGATACGCTGTGTAGTGCGAGACCACTTCCCGCTATTAGGACAATTACCAGATCTAGAACGGATCTATCACCCCGACTATTTACTGAACTGGCAGAAGCAAAGTCCTCCCGCCTATCCTCGCTGTTTTGTTGCCACAGGCTTTGGTTCACGTGGTATTTGTAGTGCGCCTTTTGCTGGTGAATTGTTAGCTGCTCAGCTTTGTGAAGAACCGATCCCTGTGAAGCTATCCACCTTAAATAATCTGCATCCACACCGATTTTGGAATCGACGCCTACTTAAAAATCGCCCCTTAGAATTAAGGTATCGTTAAACCTAATGATTCACCATAGGCAGTTTGACGTTGGTAGGTTCGGATTTTTTGCCGCGCATTCGCTAAAGCAGCTCGCCCTTTAGCATTGATAAGCGCTTCTAGTTGTTGGCAACCAGCAGCCGACAAGCCTTTGGTTTGTTGAACAAAACGTTCTGCACTTTGTTCAATGAGCCAAGCAATTTTTTGATGATATTGCTGGGCCGCAGCAATATAGCTTATCCATGATTGTTGAGTCGCAAAGTCAGCTTTACTTTGGCTTATCCAGCGCGGCATAATTAACTCGGCGCGTAACAATAGTTCGGGACTTAAAGACTCACAACGCGCGTTTCTACGCGCAACTTTCGGAGTCCAATTAAACAAATATTGTCCAGAAATACTATAATGATGCCCTCTTTTCAGCGGGCCTTCAGACATGAGTTGAGCGCGAAGTTGCTTTAAATCCCCCGCATTAACATCATAATATTCGATCTCGCTTTGTACCGACGCAGCATGGACTACTGGAGAAAATAATATAAAAACCAATAGGATAACTCTACCATTCCATTTCGCTCGTCTCACATTTGGTCCTCTAGATAATCGATTATCGGCACGAAATCGAGATTTAAGTCATTGGACATATTAAATACTTGAGCTTTCAGCATATCAGCTGTTTTAGTTAAGCATAAAACTTTAACGAATAATCAAATACTTCTCGACTAAACTTATCTTTAGATATAAAACCAAGGCTGTTTTTGTGAAGAACGTCAAAGCGCAGCCCCTCAATGTAAACTTTTACCGCTTCCGCCTTAGCAAACAAGGCATTTCGTCTCATACTGTAAAAAGACAAGGAGAGTTGATAATATATTATGTCGTTACCTATTTTAATCTGCGATGATTCCAATCTCGCTAGAAAACAAATGGCACGTAGTCTACCGCCAGGCTGGGATGTCGAGATCAGCTTTGCCACAAATGGACAAGAAGGCTTAGACTTAATTCGCCAAGGAAAAGGCGATGTGGTGTTTCTCGACCTAAACATGCCAATCATGGATGGCTACGAAGTACTACAGCAAGTTCAAAGCAATGATTTACCAGCACTGATCATTGTAGTCTCTGGAGATATTCAGCCAGAAGCCTACTCTCGCGTAAAACAACTCGGCGCCTTAGATTTTATAAAAAAACCGACAAACAAAGCCAAAATTGACGAAATACTATTGGCTTATGGCATCGTTGAGTCCCAGCAATTACTCGAGTTAGAGAGCGATTTAGCGGCTTTAGACCAAATGCCCGCGCCTGCAAAAGACACTTTGTCACCCAAAATCGTTGATTATCGAGACCATTATCAGGAAATAGCCAACGTTGCCATGGGTAGAGCCGCTGATTTACTCGCGCGTTTGCTCGATACATTTATTGTATTACCCATCCCCAATGTCAACATTTTGGAAACCAGTGAACTACATATGGCACTGAGCTCGGTTGAAGAAAATGAACAAATGTCAGCAGTATGCCAAGGTTTCATTGGTGCAGGTATTGCCGGAGAGGCGTTACTGCTATTTCATGATTCAAGCTTCACCGATATGTCTAAGTTAATGAAATATAAAGGACAACTTGACGATAACGGTCAACTGGAAGTGCTGATGGACATCGCCAATATTCTGATTGGGGCATGTTTACAAGGCGTCTCTGATCAACTCGACCTTGGCTTTTCACAAGGACACCCCGTTGTATTAGGTCAACATTGTAATCTTAGTGAACTAATCGCAAACAATACCCATCGCTGGCAAAAAACTTTAGCTATTGAGATCAACTACACCATTGAAAAGCACAATATTCAATGTGACTTGTTACTGTTGATTACCGAAGATTCCTTGCCAACACTTAACAATAAAATCTCTTACTTATTTGATCATCATGAACCAACATCAAAATGAAATGAACGAGTTCCACTGGATGCTAGACATGATACAAACCATCGATGTCGGTTTGGTCGTACTAGACAAAGACTATAATGTTCAAATTTGGAACAATTTTATGGAGGCGCATAGTGGTCTTCGCGCCGACCAAGCCCAGCGCCAAAGCATATTTAGCTTATTTCCAGAGCTTCCCGAAGACTGGTTAAAACATAAGATCGATTCGGTATTTTTTTTAAAAAACCGCGCTTTCACAACCTGGGAGCAACGTCCTCATGTATTTCCATTTAAAAACTATCGGCCAATCACTGGTACGGTAGATTTTATGTATCAAAATATCACCATTATCCCGCTCACCTCTCTAACCGGCGTGGTAACTCATATTAGTTTAATTATTTATGATGTTACCGATAGCGCAGTCAACAGACTCGAAACCATAAAAGTAAACGAAAAACTTAAGGTGCTCAGTCGTACCGACAAGCTCACTCAACTTTACAATCGTGGCTACTGGCAAGATCGCTTGGAACAAGAATATGAGCGCTATGTCAGAACGGCTCAACCAACATCGCTGCTGATGTTTGATATTGACCATTTTAAACATATCAACGATAACTATGGCCACCCCACGGGAGACAAAATCCTCAGCTTACTTGGAGAGACATTACGCAACATTATGCGTAAAACCGATATTGCGGGGCGTTATGGCGGAGAAGAGTTTGCAATCATCCTCACCAATACTGACGCCAAACATGCTTTAGTTTTTGCTGAACGGTTACGTCTGGAAGTAGCTCAGATGAACCCGTTAGTTAAAGGTGTAGAAGTCCCCTTTACGATTAGTTTAGGCATCGCCCAACTAGACAAACAGACAGCGAGTGAGAAAGAATGGCTAAGCAATACCGACCAAGCCTTGTACCGAAGTAAAGATCAAGGCCGTAATCAAACCAGCGTCCATCAACCAGAGTAAAACAAATAAAAAAAGCAAAGCCAAGGCTTTGCTTTTTTAGCCATTCGACTCATTAAATTATCGACTTAAACCTAGTCATAGTGGACCTGAGCAAGCAAAATCAATCAGTAATGAGTTTAGTATAACGATAATCCTACCCAGACACTAAAATCGACTTGAATCCATTTTTAAGCAACCGCAGTAATGTCTTGCTGTTGTTTGTCGGCAAATTGAATCATATCACGCCACAATGCTTCTGCTTGCAGCTGCATGGTCTCATCAGTCTCACCATTAAAGTAAGCATCAAGTAAGGCCATATGCATGTGAGACTTTAAACTATGGATCATCGGACAGCGACTTAACTCTGTTTGAGTCACAGCGACTCCCAAGTGATCGTTCAAATACTGCACCACATTTTTTGGCGGCGCATTAAGATTATTTTCGTAACTATTCAGGAACAACTGAAGTAGGGAGACATAATTTTTGAGCATCGGTAACCTCATTTTCAGGGTTCGATACTCGATACATAATATAATCGCGGTAACCAGTAATTACCTTGATGCTTCCAGATAAATATTTATCTAGTTCTGTATCGCCAGTATCAACTATCAACGGGCGTCCATGCAAAGATTTAAGTTTAGTTTTAGTCGCTACCACAACAATATTTTCTCGGCCAATCAATCGCAACACCCGAGGGCTGAGTTGCTGATTGCCTCGACCAAACAAATGACCTTGGCCACCAATAATTGTTAGTAATAACTGCGTTTTTACGGAGGCTATTCTATTTATCAACTCCGCTTCGGTCAAATCCTGTTGAAGGATTTGACGATCTTTAACCAAATCTACTCCCAGAAGCGTATTAGCTAGTGATAACTCCTGCATTATTGCGGCAACAGTCGACCCCGATCCTGCAATAAACTGCTGGTCGTCCATTAATTCGATAACTTCTGCGGCAATATCTTGTAACACAAGGTCTTCGACTTCCATGCCGCCCTGTTTAGTCGCTTGTACATAATGAAGCTCATCAGGCACTCGCATTTCACCAAAACACTTAGCTCGCACCCGCCCCTGACGAAAAGCCTGTTCATCGATATCCATCACCTCAGCAACTTTCAAACTCAAGATCTCACCACGTAGCAACTTTGCAATCACCATCCCGGTCGCCTTTGGCGTGACCCCATATACGGCAGAGTGGATCTTACATCCGGCAGGAATACCCAAACAGTTTTGTTGCGATCCAACAACACTAAGCACATCGCGGGCGGTGCCATCTCCACCAACAAAAACCAGTAGATCCAGTCGTTGTTCGCTGAGCAGGGCAGCAGCCTCCTTGGTATCCACAGCGCTGCTTGGCGAATGGGCTTGATAGAGTACGCGATGATTAAAATCCAATTGCTGACATACTTGTTCGCCCATTTCACCCGATGCGGTCAAGACACAAAAACGCTCCGCCAAAGGTACTAAACATTGCAAAGCCTGAACCGCACGCTGCATCGCTTTCTTTTCTGCTCCCATCGCTAAAGCGCGCTCAACCACTTCGTCGGATCCCTTCAAAGCAACACTACCACCGATGCCAGCCACCGGATTAATCAACAAACCAATTTTAATCATGAGTCCCTCAGAGTTACCCGCTTAATGATGCTCGTAGCTTTGCTAAAGCCTCAATAAACTGTTGAGCACGAGATGGAAAACCTTGTTTTTGAAAATCTAAAAACTGCTGCTGTACCGCTTGGCTAAAAGCTTGCCGATCGCTTTGATAACCCGATAAGTTGTCTACACTCACTTGAAAAGTACGACCCGCCACTTTAGAAAATGCACATTCGATAGCTTGTGGTTTTACCTCAACTCGTTCAAACTTTTGCTGCAACGATTGATCACGACCATCAGGATGATACCAGTAACCATAATCTTCCAGTTGACGTCGAGCATTACCAGCAATACACCAGTGAGCAATTTCGTGTAAGGCACTGGCGTAAAAGCCATGCGCAAATACCACCCGATGTTGACTAAAGCGTTGATCGGCGGGTAAGTAAATTGGTTCTTCGTCGCCTTCGACCAAAATCGTATTAAAAGACACAAAAGTTTGATTAAACAAACCAATCAACTGTTCGACATCATCAAGAATCATCACTGAGCCTCTCAGTTTAGGCAAAATAAAGCCCCTAAGTCGATAACTTAAGGGCTCTATATCGCGTCAAAATTTAACTTAGCGCAAAATGGGCGTTTCGGTGTTTACCGTGCCATTTTGCCCTCTTTGACGCAAGCAATGATCCATTAATACAATCGCTAACATCGCTTCGGCAATTGGCACTGCACGGATCCCCACACAAGGATCATGACGCCCCTTGGTGACAACTTCGATCGGCTGACCATATTTATCAATAGTTTTACCCGGAACGGTAATGCTGGAGGTTGGTTTTAACGCAATATGGGCGATCACATCTTGACCCGAAGATATCCCCCCCAGAATTCCGCCAGCATGATTCGAACTGAAGCCCTCGGGAGTCATTTCATCTCGATGTTCGCTGCCTCTTTGATTGACGACGGCAAAACCATCACCAATTTCTACCGCTTTAACCGCATTAATGCCCATTAATGCATGCGCAATATCGGCATCCAATCGATCAAACACGGGTTCACCAAGTCCTACAGGTACTTGCGTAGCCACCACACTTAAACGGGCGCCAATAGAATTACCTTCTTTTTTAAGGTCTCGCATAAACTCATCTAATTGATCGAGCTTACTCACATCGGGAAAGAAAAATGGATTTTGCTCGATTTGTTCAAAATCAATAATTTCGGCTTTAATTGGACCCAATTCGCTCAAGTAAGCATGGATTTCCACGCCAAACTGTTGCTTAAGATATTGTTTCGCAATCACCCCAGCAGCAACCCGCATTGCAGTTTCTCGTGCCGAAGAACGACCACCACCCCGATAATCACGAGTACCATATTTTTGATGGTAGGTATAATCGGCATGCCCCGGTCGAAACATATCTTTAATGTTCGAATAATCTTTCGAACGCTGATCGGTATTTTCAATCATTAAACCAATTGAAGTACCAGTAGTTTTGCCTTCAAAAACACCTGCTAATATCTTTACTTGATCCGCTTCACGACGTTGGGTGGTGTAACGAGAGGTACCTGGTTTACGACGATCCAGATCTTGCTGAATAATCGCTTCACTGATTTCTAAGCCTGGAGGACAACCGTCAATAATACAGCCCAATGCTGCACCATGACTTTCACCAAAAGTCGTCACCCTAAAAAGTTGGCCGATGCTATTTCCTGCCATTCACTCTATCCTTACTGTTTAAATAGCGAGCCGCAGTCTAACAATTGCTCACGACTAATAATGAAAACCCCATGCCCGCCATTACTAAATTCGATCCAAGTAAAAGGAACTTCTGGGAATTGCTGCTGCATATGAACTTGGCTATTACCGATCTCAACAATCAATAAGCCGTTCGGGTTTAAATGTGCTGCAGCTTCAGCCAAGATTTGTTTGGTTAATTGTAAACCATCAAACCCAGAAGCTAAGCCTAACTCGGGCTCATGTTTAAACTCTTCAGGCAAATTGCCCATATCTTCGGCGTCAACATAAGGCGGGTTACTCACAATCAAATCATAAGTTAAGCCTTGTAGTGCCTTAAAACCATCCGACAAGATTGGCGTAACTTGCTGCTCTAATCCATGGTTTTGAATATTAATTTCTGCAACTGCAAGCGCATCTTCAGATATATCCACTGCATCGACTTCTGCCTCTGCAAAGGCATAAGCACAACCAATCGCAATACAGCCACTCCCCGTACACAAGTCCAAAATTCGCTGCGGAGACTCAATTAACCAAGGAGAAAATTGAGTCTCAATCAATTCAGCAAAGGGCGAGCGAGGCACTAATACCCGCTCATCCACATAAAACTCAAGTCCAGCAAACCATGCTTTGTTGGTTAAATAAGCAACGGGTAAACGCTCTTGAACTCGCTTCACCACTAATTCCACCAGCAGGCCACGTTCTTGACGAGTCAATCGAGCATGTCGCACTTCGGGATCAACATCTAAGGGTAAGTGAAGGCTTGGTAACACCAATTGCACAGCTTCATCCCACGCATTATCTGTTCCATGACCATAGAAAACGCCTGAAGCATTAAATCGACTCACCGCCCAGCGGATCATATCTTGAATAGTGTGTAAGTCATCGATTGCTTCTTCGATAAATATCTTTTCCAATTTGGCCTCCAGATTAAGTACAATCACCCATAAATGGCTTCAGGCACAACTGATATTAATAAATGAAAAAACCAACTGACGAAGATTTTTTAGCCTTCAAGGAAGCCCTCAAAGGGGTTCGCCAGATAAAACAAGATAAAATAAGTCTTGAGCCCACACGAATCAAGCAAAAAAGCCAACAAAGGGAAAAACAGCAACGCGCTCTGTTAAATAATGCGCAATTCTTCTTTTCTGATGAATACCATCCGCTACTGCCCGATGAAGGACCAATGCGCTGGCAAAGTACAGATTGTGATCCCTATGAGCTAAAAAAATTACGCCGGGGCGATTACGAACCTGAAATTTTGTTAGATTTACACGGACTCACACAGCGTCAGGCCAAACAAGAAATCGCCGCTCTGCTGGTGGAATGCCAACAACAACATTACCATGTTGCCTCGGTAATGCATGGTCATGGACAACAGATACTGAAAACCAAGGTGCCTCAGTGGCTTGCTCAGCATCCTGCGGTATTAGCCTTTCATCAAGCGCCGAAAGACCACGGCGGCTCCAGTGCCTTACTCATATTGGTTCAGTCCGGATATGAAAAAACCACTCTTTAGAGTGGTTTTTTCATCAAATACAGATCGGCTTTAAGCCGCTTTTTTTCTGAAGTCATCAATTTGTTGATTGACTTCAGCCACGGTTTGCCGATGCTTGCCTGTTTTATAATTCGGTAGTGTGGCTAACTTGCCATTTTGAAATTGATAAGCTCCGCGTCCTCGGATATACAAGCGTCCTTTAAAAAATGCTTTAACATAACGAGCTATTTTAACTGGCGAATAACGTGAAAATATTTTCATTTGAGGCGTCCACTACTTGTTTCAACACAATCATGATACAAGTAGAGTTTAGCTTGTTCTAAGACTTTCGCAGCTTAATTAATGGTTCCGCGAGCCAGATCCCAAAAGTACAAAAAACTAGGAACCTTTGTGATTTTAAACAATAAACTGGTCAAACAACACTGACGGAGTATATAAAACCGAATATCACAAGCTAATTGGATGTTGTAAGGAAACTAAATCATGACAATCCGTAAGGCTCAATTCAGCCACGGCCGCGGTACTAAACAAAGGTGCACCAGCTTCCGCAGCCAGCCCCCCCACCAGATAACCCACCAAGGGTAAATGTGATACGACAAGCACGGTTGCTGTCGGTTGTTCAATCCCGAGCTCATGAATTAAACCAATCACTGCCGCTTCATCTCCTGAAGGCGTCAACTCTTCCATTTCAATTAATCTAGATGGCTCAGGTAAGTATTCAGCCAAACACTGCCATGTTTGTTGCGCACGCAAATAAGGACTGAGCAAGACATAGTCAAGCTTGGTCAGTTTAGGTGCTAGGTACGCCGCCATTTTGCCAACTTCTTGTAAGCCTGCTTGATTAAGCGCCCGTTCGCTGTCCGTGTTAGCAAACATCTCTGCTTCGCCATGGCGCATAATAAAAACTTGCATAGAATGATTCTTCTTTTTAATAAGGGTGAATAAACGCGTATATTTGATTCTTCGGCTGCTAATTTAATTGAAATGCCACAAAACATCCATCAGAGTTTGCAAGCTCCTCGCAAGAGACTGATAATCATATGACTCACTTCAACAAGGACACTTGCCTTGCGTATCAGCCCCAATGATCCGAAAAATTATCGTTCAATCACCCTCGACAATGGTCTTAAGGTGCTGTTAATTCAAGATGAAAGCGTGCAAAAGTCAGCCGCTTCTCTGGCGGTAAACATTGGTCATTTTAACGATCCAAAGGGACGAGAGGGCTTGGCGCACTTCCTCGAACATATGTTATTTTTGGGTACGGATTCTTACCCTGTGGCTGGCGAATATCAAAATTTCATTAATCGTCATGGTGGCAGCAACAACGCATGGACAGGGACCGAACATACTAACTACTATTTCGATATTGAACATCAATGGTTCGATGAAGCATTAGACCGCTTTAGTCAATTTTTCATTTGCCCCTGTTTTAATCCCGATTTAGTGGAGCGAGAACGCCAGGCGGTAAATTCTGAATACCAGCTCAAACTCAAAGATGATGTACGTCGAATTTACCAAGTACACAAAGAAACGGTTAATCCAGCGCACCCCTTTAGTCAATTCTCGGTAGGTAACCTTGACACCTTAAGCGACAATGCCGAGTCTTCGATTCGCGATGATTTAATTAACTTTTATCAAAGCCACTATTCCGCCGATTTAATGACTCTTGCATTAATTAGCCCTCAAACTTTAGATACCCTGGAACTTTACGTAGAACAATTATTTAGTCCAATCCAACGCTTAAATGTCTCACCACTGAGCTTCCCCCCTTTATATTTGGCTGAACAACTCGGCATAGAAAGCCATATTCAAGCAGTCAAAGAAGTAAAAAAATTAAGCTTAAGTTTTGCTTTTAGCAATATGGATAAGTTCTATCGCACTAAACCGCTCACCTATATCGCCCATTTACTCGGCTATGAAGGACCTGGCAGCTTAGTGGCCTTATTACGTCACGCAGGCCTAATTAATTCGATGGCAGCAGGTGGGGGGATTAGCGGTCATAATTTTAAAGATTTTTCGATTAGCTATAGTCTGACCGATCAAGGTGTCGAATGTATTGATCAAATTATTGATGCCACTTTTAGTTATATAAAGCTCATCAACCAACAAGGTTTGCAAGCTTGGCGCTATCAAGAAAAACAACAAGTTTTTGAACGTGCTTTTTTATATCAAGAAAAATCGAGAGCAATCGACTTCGTCTCACATCTTGCAATTAATCTCCAGCACTACCCCGCAGAAGACGTGATATACGCAGACTATGCTATGGAGTCTTATGATCACGATTTAATCAAGCACTGCCTAAGTAAATTAGAACCACACAATATGCGGATCAATGTGGTATCCCCCAATCAACAATGTGACAAAGTAGCAAAATGGTACTTCACCCCTTATGCAGTCAAAAGCATCGAAGCTGAGCGTTTAGCGCGCTGGACTAGCCCAAAATTACTGAATGGTTTGCAACTCCCCAGCAGCAACCCTTTTCTCAGCTACAATAAGGCCCCACTCACCAAAGTTGATGGTCACGAAGCAAAACCACAACTGTTAATCGATCAAGCTGGTTTTCGTTTATGGTTCAGCAATGAACCCGAGTTTAAAGTGCCTAAGGGCCATCTCTATTTATCGGTTGACTCTAGTTATGCTGTCGCCTCGGTTCGAAATATTGTTTGTACTCGGCTGATGGTTGAGTTGATGCTCGATCATCTCAGCGAAATGACTTATCAAGCAGAGATAGCTGGAATGTCTTATCAGCTTTATGCTCATCAGGGGGGCTATACTTTACATTTATCCGGTTTCAGCGATAAACAAATTCTATTGCTTAAAATGATCTTAAATAATCGCAAGTTTGGTCACTTTGAACGCGCCCGTTTTGACATCATTAAACAGCAATTGCGTAAGCATTGGCAAAATCAAACTCAAATAAAACCAATCTCACAACTGTTCAGTCAGCTCACATCTTTACTACAACCAAACAATCCGCCACCCAGCGAATTATTAGCTGCACTCAACGACGTCGAGTTAGAACACTTGCCTGATTTTGTGAAAACGCTCTACCAAAACATTCATATCGAAATGCTTGCCTATGGAAATTGGCCGCAATCAGAAATCCTTGAGTTAGGCACATTTATCCTACAAGAGGTTTCTCCAAATACCATCCCCTCAAAAGAAACACCGCGAAAACTGATTAGTATTCAAGGTCAAGGTACACTGCTATATGAGGTTGATTGCCAACAAAGTGACTCTGCCTTAATGATTTATTACCAAAGTGATGATCTAAGCTCTGAAAATATCGCCCTATATACCCTCAGTAATCATATAATGACTTCTACCTTCTTCAACGAATTACGAACCAAACAGCAATTGGGCTACATCGTTGGCACCGGTAATCTTCCCCTAAATCGCCACCCTGGGATTATTTTTTATGTGCAATCCCCGCATGGCCGCCCACAAACCTTGCTTGATGCCATCAACGATTTTCTCGATAATTTCCCTGTACTGATGTTTGAACTAAGTGATGCCCAATGGCGTCATAGTAAACAGGGTTTAATTGCTCAAATACTAGAGCGGGAAAGTAACATGCGCACCCGCGCCCAGCGCTTTTGGGTCAGCATTGGTAATAAAGATCTCAGCTTTAATCAGCGCCAAGCAGCGGCCGCTTGTATTGAAAAACTAGAACGACGGGATCTAGTCCGCTTTATGATGAGCTTAAAGAGTAAAAAGCGTGACCGGGTGGTGGTTTATAGTCATGGTGGAGGAAATCAAAATCAGGATGCCCTGAATACCCATCGTTTAGAAACCGGTGATACAATTACCAGTCGGGTCAAATTTCAGCAAGCATCTAAGTTGTATAGTTATAACTAGGCGAAATCCAAACGCTGCAGAGCCCAAGCCTTCGCTTGGGCTCTGGACCGCTCTTTACGGATAATAGCGTAACTCTTGCTCTGCCATCTTCAGCAAAGACTCACAGGGCCTAAATCGTTCCCCATAGTTCGCTTCCATCGCTCTGAGCTGATCGACTAATCTTGTAATACCGATCTGGTCCATGGCGCGAAATGGCCCTCCTAAGAAAGGCGGAAATCCAATGCCAAATATGGCGCCTAAGTCACCGTCGCGAGCACTGCGGATCACTCCTTCGTCCAAACAGCGAGCCGCTTCATTTAACATCATATAAACACAACGCTCACTCACCTGTGAGGCTTCAATCGCCGGCTGTGGCGTCACCCCAAGCAGCTTATACACCGCGTGGTCGACCGGTTTCGCTTTGGATTTTTGATGCTTGCTGTATAAGTAAAAGCCACGGCCATTTTTCTTGCCTAAACGCTTATCTTCAATCAATTTTGCAAAAGCCTCAGGGGCTTTAAATCGAGCGCCAAATTCGGCTTCCAAGATCGGCGCAATCTTCGAGCCAACATCAATCCCAACTTCATCGAGCAAGCTCATCGGCCCCACAGGAAAACCATAATCAAGCATAGTCTTATCGATGTGTTCAACCGCTTGTCCCTCTAATAACAAGCGGGCCGCTTCATTGATATAAGGGGCCAAAATACGGTTCACATAAAAACCTGCCACATCTTTCACCACGATCGCCGTTTTCCCCTGCTGACGAGCAAACTGCAAGGTATCCACAATGGTTTGCTCGCTGGTGCCTTGATGCGGAATAATCTCGACCAAGGGCATTTTTTCTACCGGGCTGAAATAATGCAAACCAATCACCTGCGCTGGGCGAGCCGCATTTACCGCGATTTGAGCAATCGGTAAGGATGAAGTATTACTGGCAAAAATAGTCTTCGGCTGACAATGTTGCTCGATATCAGCAACCATCTGCTGCTTCAACGGCAAATCTTCAAATACCGCCTCAACAACCATTTGAGCATTGCTCATACCACTAAAATCAGTGGTTCCACTCAGCGCACTCATTTGTTTTTGCAATTGAGCATGACTAATGAAGCGACGTCGCCGCTTTTTATCGAGCAATCGATAGGCATAATTTAAAGCCCCCGCCACGCCTTTTTCACTGACATCTTTAATCCGAACCTGAGCCTTAGCTTTAGTGGCAGAGACAAAGGCAATTCCGGCTCCCATTAAGCCGCCGCCTAGCACCGCGACTCGCTCAACTGGATGGGGAGAAACCCCAGCAAACAGCTGCTCTTTCTTTAGCGCATTGGCGGCAAAAAATAAACGACGTAAAGCGGCCGATTCTGGGCTCATCACTAAACTTGCAAAACGTTCAGCTTCCTGTTGATAAGCCCGCTCAGCGCCTTGCTCAACACTCGATCGTACACAGGCGATAATCTGCGGCGGTGCCGGATAATTGCCCCGTGTTTTACTCAAGGTTTGTTTGCTCACTTGCGAGAATAACAATTGACGGCCCAAGGGATTACCTTCCAACAATCGTGATAACAAACTCAACTTAGCCTTCGGCCTCCGTTTTGGCTTGCCCACATACTTCTTGGCCGCTTCCAGCAAAATGCTCTGCGGCACAATTTCATCCACCAATCCACTTTTCAAGGCTTGTTTAGGGCGAAGCTGCTTACCGGTTAACATCATTTCCAAAGCCCGCTGTAAACCAATTAATTTAGGTAAACGCTGAGTACCACCACCACCAGGAAGCAAGCCTAGCTGTACTTCTGGTAGGCCAAGGTTAGTTTTTTCTGCGGTACTACAAACACGATAATCACAAGCAAGCGCCAGCTCTAAACCGCCTCCCAAACAAGGACCATGAATTGCCGCAATCACCGGAAAAGGTAAGCCAGCTAAACGTGCGAATACTTGATGGCCAGCCTGAGAGAGAGCCTGCGCGGCTTGCTCAGTCGCGCAGGCGTCAAGCATACTAATATCAGCGCCAGCAATGAAAGAATCCGGTTTTCCACTATAAATAACCAAAGCTCTTAACTGGCTTTGCCCTTCCAATTCAGCCAAGATGACATCTAACTGAGGGCCAAACTCAGCTTTAAGGGTATTCATGCTATCGCCTTGAACATCAATTTTTAACAGCCCAAGCTGCGCTTCGATGCTTAAACTAAAGTTTGCCGCTTCCATTATTCAACCTCCAATACCATTGCAAGCCCTAAACCACCCGCGGCGCAGGCAGTGGTTAAGCCTAACCCCCCCCCTCTGCGGCCCAATTCATTTAACATCTGGGTGATCATTCGAGCCCCTGTCGCTGCAAAGGGATGCCCATAGGCAATAGAGCTACCCAGTACATTAAATTTATCCATATCGATTTCACCTAAGGCTCTCTCACGGCCGATCGACTTGGCAAACTCATCGCTGGCAAACATTTTAATATTGGCCAGAGTTTGCGCCGCAAAAGCCTCATGCATTTCAATCAAGTCCAGATCTTGTAAGCTAATTCCTGCTCTATCTAAGGCGATAGGGGTTGCATAGGAGGGGCCCATCAACATGTCTTCATGGACGTCAATAGCAGAGAAGGCATAACTACGAATATATCCTAAAATAGGCAAACCCATTTGTTTGGCCTTATCTTCGCGCATCAACAGTACCGCCGCAGCGCCATCAGTCAGCGGACTGGCATTGGCCGCAGTAACGGAACCATGTTTACGGTCAAAGACCGGCTTTAACTGAGCCAATTTCTCCTCATTGGAATCACCACGCACATTATTATCCCGACTCAGAAAGCTACGATATGGCTCTGAATAGGCGGTCATCACCTCTCCATCAAGTTTGCCTTCTTGCCAAGCTTGATGGGCGAAACGATGGGAACGTACGGCTAATTGATCTTGAGCGGCACGTGCAATACCGTGTTTTTTGGCCATTTGTTCCGCCGTTTGCCCCATAGACATTCCAGTCGAGTACTCTGCGACGGCTGGCGGAACCGGCAACATGTCTTTAAAACGCAGCTTCTTTATAATACGCCAGCGCTGGGCAACGCTGCGAGCCTTCGACAAATCCAACAAACTTCTGGCCAGGGTTTTACTCACCCCTATGGGTAATACCGAGGAAGAATCAGCGCCCCCTGCAATGCCACAATCAATGGTTCCGGCCATAATCGATTCCGCCACATTAACCGCTGCCTGAAAGCTGGTGGCACAGGCGCGCGACACGCTATAAGCATCGGTTGAGACATCCAATTGAGTACCTAACACAATCTCACGAGCGATATTTGGTGCTTCGGGCATTTGCACCACCTGACCAAACACCAGCTGCTGGATCTGCTTCACATCCAGATCAACGCGTTTAATTAATTCATTCACCACCATTTTTCCTAGGTCAACTGCAGGAACACCATGGTAGGCTGTCGCTTGACGAGCAAAAGGGGTGCGCAAACCGGCGACTACGGCGATACGAGCGCCATTGGCCGTGCTTAAAGATTGTTGTTGGTGCATTCAAGTATCCTTCATCGATGAAGAGGTCAGACCTCACGACAGTATATTAACCTTTTATTTACAAATTTCAAACAAGCGCTTAAAACTGATATTAAATTACCAAATTTAAAGGAAATTTTTTGAGACCTAAGCAAGAGTGCTTTATTATCCGCAAGCGACAGACAATTTAGAGGATGCAATGAGCAATAACAATTTATCAGCCATTCGCGATTATCTTAATCAAAGCATTGTTGGCCAAACAGAGTTTATTGATCAACTACTTATCGCCCTACTCGCCGATGGTCACATACTGGTTGAAGGCCCTCCAGGACTGGCAAAGACCCGAGCTGTCAAAGCCTTATCGGAGTGTATTGAAGGTGACTTTCACCGGGTTCAATTTACTCCTGATTTATTACCCGCAGATTTAACTGGTACCGACATTTTTCATCCAGAAACCGCGAGCTTCAGTTTTCAAAAAGGGCCTATTTTCCATAATTTAGTGCTCGCCGATGAAATTAACCGCGCCCCTGCTAAGGTGCAATCGGCATTGTTAGAAGCCATGGCTGAACAACAAATCACCGTAGGCAGTAAAAGCTATGCGCTACCGAAGTTATTCATGGTGATGGCCACCCAAAACCCGATTGAGCAAGAAGGGACCTACCCGCTTCCCGAAGCGCAACTCGACCGTTTTATGTTTAAGTTATGCTTGAGCTATCCTGATGCAGAAACAGAATTGAAAATTTTGCAGCTCACCGAGCGTGAAGCCAAGCAGGTTCATCTGCGTCAACCAGAAGCACTCACCCAGCAAAAACTATTTGCCCTGCGTCGTGCTATTCTCGAAGTGCATATCGCCCCCTCCCTCACTCAATATATTGTTGACTTAGTGGTCGCAACTCGCCAACCAGAACGCTATACCGACGAATTTAGTCAATGGTTGGAATTTGGTGCCAGCCCGCGAGCCAGTATTGCCCTTGCCAGAGCAGCCAGAGCACGAGCTTGGTTACACGGAAGAGATTTTGTCAGCCCAGAAGATATCCAACAACTCGCCTACCCAGTGCTTAGACATCGCTTATTACTCAGCTATCAAGCACAGGCAAAAGGGATCCAAGCTGATACTGTCATTGCTCGTTTACTCGAATTGGTGGCCTTTGCTTAATGAATAAAATCAATCGTCAGTCACCGGTGACATTGGCAATTGAGCAGTTAATTGAGGCCCGCGCCCTGCATCTCAATCTGCCGCCATGGCGGCAGATTACCAGTCATCGCCATGGCAACCGCTTAAGCAAGGTTCGCGGACGAGGCATGGAGTTTGATGAAGTTCGGCATTATCAACCGGGCGATGATATTCGCTGTATCGACTGGCGAGTTACTGCACGAACGGGGAAGACTCATACCAAGCTGTTTAGGGAAGATCGAGAACATCCGGTGTTTATTTTCTTAGATCTATCGCATTCAATGTATTTTGGCAGCGGCAATAAATTAAAGTCAGTATTTGCCAGTGAACTGGCTGCCTGTTTGGGCTGGTATGCCCAAGGCCTAGGTGAGCGAGTAGCCATGATGTTGCATCTTGGGCAACACAGCCACAATGAAAAACCCGCCGCCAGTAAAAGCCACTGGTTGAATCAATTGCAAGTGATCTGCCAGCAACACAATCATCAATTTGAACAGCTCAATCACGCCCAATTAGCGCCGTCGGAACCGAATACGAGCCTAGACACCCTATGCCAGCTAGTTAAAACTGGTTATCAGGTGCATCTTATCAGCGACTTTTATCACTTTGACCAAGACGCCGCGCTGCAACTCCAACGTTTGTCTAACCACAATCAAGTATTTGCCTGGCAAATCAGCGATCCACTGGAGCAAGCCCTACCCAGCACATCTGGCGCTCAACAATTAAAAGTGAACCGAGGGCTTTCGAGTGCTTACCTGCAGCCGAATAACAAAGCCTTTCGGGAGCAATATCAACAGCGAGCGAGTCAACGCCAGCAACACATTCAAGCCATGTTACAGCAAGCTCGAATTCCTCATCAGCACTTTTCAACAGCCTTAGAGTGGCAAGACTATGCCTGAGCAAAACAATCCCCTCGCCGCACTCAAAGATATTATTTTGCCCAGCCAATTGGAAACCGGTTTACCCGCTGTTGGTTGGTGGTTGGTCGCAGGCTTAAGTCTGGTAGTTATTGCACTCCTATTATTCATTAGCTGGCGCTATTGGACACTCACCAGCACGCGCCGAACCGCGCTGCGTGAATTAAAAAGCTATCCCAGCATCGATTTGGTCCAGCTAAATATCCTAATGAAGCGGGTGGCCCTTAGTTATTTTCCACGACATCAGGTCGCCTCTCTCACAGGCCAGGCTTGGTTAGCTTTCTTAGATAGCAAACTCACCCGCGCCCCCGGTAAGTTTACCGCCTTAGAGGCTGAATGGCAGCGACAACTCTATACCGCAGAAACTATCGCTTTGGAACCTGCAACCCTGCACTTATGTGAGTACTGGTTAAAACACGTTGCTCCTCCGCTCAGTTGGGCAACTTTATTGACAGGTAAAATCTCACCCCCTTTGGGAATCACCAACCAAGCCAGTCGTAAAGAGGCGAGTAATGTTTGAATTCCTGTGGCCCTATGCCTTCCTATGTTTACCACTGTTATGGCTGATCGAGCGAAATCGACCAGCCCAGCAACAAGGTCAAGTGGAACAGTTGCTCAATACCAGCCTTCCATATGCCCAAACACAAGTAGTATTCCAGCCGCAAATCTCCCGCTTAAAGCGAGGCGTTAAATGGCTGGTATGGTGCTGCTTAGTGGTCGCCCTCGCCCGTCCGGTTTGGTTAGATGAACAAACGCAAGGGATTAACGAACAAGGTCGAGACCTACTATTGTCGGTAGACATGTCGGGAAGCATGCAAGTACAAGATATGCAATTACAGGGGCAAAGCGTAGACCGTTTAACGGTCGTAAAACACCTATTAAAAGAATTCATTGATCAGCGCCATGGTGACCGAATTGGCATGATTTTATTCGCAGACCACGCCTACCTCGCCTCCCCCTTAAGCTTCGATTTAGATTCCTTACTTACTCAAGTCGATGAGCTAGTTCATGGTTTAGTGGGTGATAGAACCGCCATCGGCGAGGGGATTGGTCAAGGCATCAAGCAACTCATGGATCATCCCGCGGAACAGCGGATATTAATTTTGCTAACCGATGGCCAAAATACTTCAGGCACCGTTGAGCCTATACAAGCGGCTGAAATTGCAGCAAAAAACAAAGTGGTGATTTATACCATTGGTATTGGTGCCGACGAACTCTACCAACAAACTTTGTTTGGAACACGTAAAGTCAATCCTTCGCATGACTTAGACGAAGCCACCCTGCAACAAATCGCCAAACTCACTGGCGGTAAATACTATCGCGCACGCAGCAGCGAAGATTTGGCGAAAATTTATCAAACCATTGGCGCACTCAATCCAATCTCTGAAGCTCAGCAATATTACCGGCCACAGTACGAGTTATATTATTGGCCGCTTGCCTTTGTGATCATCCTATTGTTGGCAATGCTGGCCCGTCCAATATTCAATCGCCGCTTTCACTTCAAGGAGCCAAATTAGTGTGGTCACTTAGCTTTTTACGCCCCGAGTGGTTACTGCTTAGTCCCATATTACTGGGATTGTTAATCAACAAACAACGTCGAGAATCATCGGCTTGGGGACAACTATTGAGCCCCGGTATGGCGAAATACTTACTCAGTAAACCCAGCCATACAAAACACTCACAATGGCATTTAGCGAGTCTATTGGGCTGCATTATTATCAGTCTCTCTGGACCCAGTATCGTGACAGATAATATCCCGCTCTATCGAGATGGCAGCGCCCGGGTATTAATTATGGATATGTCCTACTCGATGCGCGCCCGTGACGTAAAACCCGACCGGGTCGAACTAGCGAAGTTTAAAGCCCTCGATCTACTCAAACAATGGCGAGACGGCGAGACCGCTTTAATCGCCTACGCTGGCGATGCTTTTGTGCTGAGCCCCTTGAGTAGTGATAGCAATACCTTAGCCAACTTGGTGCCACATTTAAAACCAGAATTAATGCCAGTGCATGGCTCCATGCTGCCCCTTGCTTTAAGTAAAGCTGCCGAATTGATCCAGCAAGCGGGATATAACCAAGGTGATGTGGTGGTAATTGGCGATGGTCTAAGTGAACAGCAAATACAAAATAGTCTGAACATACTAAAAAAACAGCACTTGCGTTTTTCGATGTTGGCGGTAGGCACCGAACAAGGCGCCCCCATTCCCTTAGAAGACGGCAGCATGCTTAAGGATCAATACGGCAGCATTGTGATCCCAGAAATAAAGGCCGAAAACTTCCTCCCCTTATGCCAGCAAACTGGCGGTATTTGCCAATTTATCAGTGCCGATAATAGCGACATTGAAAATTTAGCATCCTTACGTCACCGAGAAGCGAACTCACAGCAAAGTGCTAACCAACAAACGCAAGGCCGCAAAGATATTGGCTATCTGCTATTGCCGTTAATCATGTTATTGCTGTTGCTCAACCTCCGGCGCGCAGACCTACTTTTGGTTTGTTTATTCATCACCTGCTTGGGCGTGCCCAAAACCAGTTTCGCCATCGATTTATGGCAAAATCAAGCTCAACAAGCACAACAGGCTTTCGAGCAAGGTGACTATCAGCAAGCCGCAGAACAATTTCGCGATCCACAATGGCAAGCTTCGGCACTCTACAAAGCCGGGAAATATCAGCAAGCCCAACAGCTATTTGCGCAAGACCATAGCGCCACAGGCTGGTTTAATCAAGGTAATGCGCTTGCCCAATTGGGTGATTATCAACAAGCCATTAACGCCTATCAGCAAGCCTTAAGTTTGCAGCCTAAATTCCCTGAAGCGGCCGAGAATAAGGCTTTAATCGAAAAATTAAAGCAACAGCAACAGCAACAGCAACAGCAACAGCAACAGCAACAGCAACAGCAACAGCAACAGCAACAGCAACAGCAACAGCAACAGCAAGATTCTGAGCAATCTAAACCGTCGCAACAGCAACAATCAGCACAACAGTCAGACCAGCAAGCTCAAGACTCAGAGCAGGCCCAGCAGCAGTCATCTGAACAAACGCCGCAACAGTCCTCGTCTTCCTCCGAGTCAGAATCGACCGAACAACAAACAGCCGCGCAACAAACAGAACAAGATCCACAACAGGCGGACCAAGACTCGCCCCAACAGTCAGCAGCAGAGCAACCAGCCAGTGAAGAACAACCAACAGAAACATCAACAGCGCAGCAGGCTCATCCGACAAATGCCCAAGACCAAGCAACGCTCGACCAAAAAGAGTTACAGCAATGGCTCAATACACTACCCAATGATCCCAGCTTGCTGCTACGAAACAAAATGTACCTCGAATATCAAAAACGTCGTCGCCAACCCAGCAACAATCAGGAGAATTGGTAAGTGAAAGCGCTCAGTTTACTATTCACTCTTTTACTTAGCTTTAGCAGTTATGCCACCACTAAAGTCACCGCCTCAGTCAGTCAAAACCCTGTGGCAGTAGGCCAAGCCTTTACTTTAGAGGTTGTTGCCGATGATACTCTGCCAGTTAACGAATTTGACCCGTCGGTCTTGCTAAGACAAAACTTTGTGGTAGGTAGCACCGCAACTGGCCGCCAACACACCAGTATTAACGGAAAGTCTTCCACCCAAACCCGCTGGACGACCACCCTGTTGGTGCGTGAAGAAGGTAGTTATTTGATCCCTTCCTTTACGATTGGCGGACAAGCGACCATTCCCATTAAATTAAAAGCTAAAGTTATCGACAAACTAGATCCCAGTAACGATCAAGTGCGCATGGAGGTCAGCATCGACCAGCACCAAGTCTACTTAGGACAACCGGTTCGCTATACCAGTAAAATTTGGGTCGCGAATAGTTTAGACCAAGCCAACATTATTGCCCCTAACATGCTAAACGCTAAAATAGACAAACTAGGGGATGACAAACAAGACTTAGAAATCGTCGATGGAAAACGCTATCGAACCTTGATCCGACAATGGCTGATCACCCCAGAAAAGGCAGGTCAATTTGACATCAAAGGGGCACATTTAAGCGGATTGGTTAATGATGGAAACTATCGTACCAGACCTATTGATATTGAAGCGCAAAACCTATCACTCAAGGTAAACCCACCGCCAGCTAACTTTCCTGGAACTTGGCTACCGTCCAGCGATTTGCTACTCAGCGAAGAAGTTCAGCCGCTACAAAGTGACTACCAACAAGGCCAGGCCTTTACTCGGATCATTAATCTCACCGTCGCTGGTATCACCGAAAAACAACTCCCAGAGATTGAACTCGATTATGGTGATAATTTTCGGGTATACCCCGAACCCTATCAAGATAGAACCATCGTTAAAGACGGCATCGTTTTTGCGCAGCGTACCCTGCACGTAGCGCTCATCCCCATCAATAGTGGCCAATTAACGCTACCCGCATGGAAGCTGCCGTGGTGGGACCTAAGTAAAGATAAGCTCGCCTATGCTGAAATTGAGAAACGAGAAATTAAAGTGAGTCCAGCACCAATGAGTAGCCAACTTAACTCGATGCCACCCGCAAGCACGACCAGCGCCATCACCACAGCACAGGGCGACGAGCGAGCGAGTAAGACGTCATTATGGACTTGGTTCTTTGCCTTGGCGTGGTTAAGCACCCTCGCTGCGCTCATTTTCATTTGGTGGCGTTATCAACCACAGAGTCATAAGCATAAGGTCTCTAAAGACCGACACACTCAAGCCAAAGAGCAGCCCTCAGACTCATGGTCAAGCTTTAGCTCATACTGCCAACAAAATCAAACACAACTAGCCGAACAGATGCTAAATCGCTGGGTAAGCCAACAACAGCTTACAAAACAGTTTTCGGATCTACAAGCAGAGCTGAGCGCGATCAACTGGGGCAAAGAGAATCAACCAGACTTAGATTTAAAGGACTACTATCAGCGTTGCTTAGCTATGAAAAACACGCTAGAAAATCAAGCAAAGCAAGCCCATCAATCACTTGCCTCGCTCAATCCATGAATCACAATTAGCGGTTTAAGCCTAATTGAAAAATTAGGCTTTCTGCCTGACAACAGAAGGTAAATGATGCATTAAGTTGAACACCACCTTCTATTTCTGTGAATTCACTCGTTATCTCACAAGGATCTGACTCTGCCTTACGCGCTTTTTCAATCAGCAGATTTAAACGACTTTCTGCCTGAGCTTTATCGGCGAATAATTCTTCTAACACAACACTACAGTCTTCACCATCAATCACTGCGCCAACATCGACACAACAGCAAGTTTTAGATTCTTCTAACTTAGTTTTCATCTATTTTCCTTTATTTTACGGTCAGCCTTAGTTATAACACTCCATCTACATGGAAACTGGAGCGACGATAACATGAGCCTCGGATGTTTTATTGTGAGTCATCATAACAGATTAGTAGGTAAGGTATTATCTAGGAATTTACATGCAAATTAATTTTTTTCGAAAGAAAAATCCTAGTGCCTCGGTCGTATCGGGTATGCAAACAAAACAAAAACGTTATGAAGCCCTCGTTCAGGCATACAATCGAGATGTATACCGTTACGCCTACTGGTTAGTTCGTGACAAACATATCGCTGAAGACATTGTGCAAGAGACTTTTCTCCGAGCATGGCGTTCGCTCGATAGTTTAAAGGATGAAAAGGCCGCTAAATCATGGTTGATCACTATATTGCGACGTGAAAATGCACGCCGATTTGAACGTAAGCAATTGAACTTAGTGGATATTGAAGACCATTCGGTCACTGATGCCCACTCACTTTCGAGTGAGCAACAAATTGAAAATGAGTGGTTAAGGCGACAAATTGATAAACTCGCACCGGAATATAAAGAGCCTTTGCTACTACAACTCATCGGCGGGTTTAATGGAGATGAAATCGCCGAGATGTTAGAGCTAAATAAGAACACCGTTATGACTCGCTTATTCCGTGCGCGTAATCAGTTAAAAGACGCCTTAGAAGATAACCAAAATCGAGGACAAAGTAATGGATGAGCTAGAATTCCGCCGCCAGCTGTATACCAATCCTCGTGAGCGTGATGAAGCGTTCATTCAGGAAGCCAATCAAACGGCTAAAAACAAAAAACTTTATGACGAAATGCAGCACTTCGAAAATAAACTGGAACAAGCTTTCAACGTGGAGGTTCCAGAAGGACTTGCTGAACGGCTCATTTTACGCCAGAGTTTTGACGATTCACAATCGCGTTACCGCCGTAAAACCCGCTTCCATATGGCAATGGCCGCCTCTGTCGCCTTTGTTCTGGGTTTAAGTTTTAGCTTGATAAACTGGCACACAACCGCTCCCGGAGACATTGGGCAAATAGCCCTGAACCATGTTTACGAAGAAATGCCCTTTATTAACGGGGTCGATGAGCAGCCATCCCTGCAAACCGTAAATGCCAAGCTTGAACGCTACGGAGCCAGTTTTAAACAACTGCCCGGTGAAGTGGTTTATGTGAATCATTGCTCCTATGGTGGCAGCCCAGCCTTTCATATGGTGATGAAAGGCAAGATGGGCTCGAACATTAATGTCTTTGTGGTTCCTCAATCCACAGAGTTAGCGATGGAAGAAAATTTTGCTGACAAAAAGATGCGCGGCACCGTCACCCGCTTACAAAACGCCAGCTTAGTCGTGGTTGGTGAGCGCAACGAACCAATAGAAAAATCGGTAGAAATTTTAACTCAAGACCTTAATCAATCGATTTAGTCATCAAGTTAAGCTGAGAACTCAGCTTAACTTACTATTTTATTAGAAGTATTTCTTTTATTGAGGCAAGCTCAAGCACTCCACATCGGCCAATATCATTATCAAACACTTGTTTAACTTTGTGCGTTAGCTCCAACTTTTAACATTCTCAATTAACATCAGCTTAACATTTTGTTCATTTTCTCTTAATCTGGTCAGAGGTCAGCTCACTAGAGGCCTGCTTATCTTTCGAGATTATTTGCAACTGTTTGTCAGCGCTTGATACAAAACAGAGCAAGTAGGGTCGAAGAATGCGACTTAAGCAAACAATCATTCACGGTGTTTGTTTGCTTTAAAAGTTCAGCTAAACCGTTTTTAGCCTGAAAAAATGGAGCAAAATAGATAAGCAAAGCTTAACCAAGACCCATAACGATAAACTTTTGCCGTATTAGAGAGGGAAACGATGAAGATAAGGATATTGCCACTCGCGCTTATCACCGCATCAAGTGCACTAACCGCAACACAGATACACGCGGCAGGTTTTCAGTTAGTTGAACACTCCGCAAGCGGTTTAGGCCGCGCTTTTGCCGGAGAAGCTGCAATCGCCGACAATGCTGCAGTTCTCGCTCGTAATCCAGCAGCCATGTCGATGTTTGACAGCATTGCCGTATCCGGAGCGCTCAGCTACATCTCGCCCGACGTTTATGTAAAAGGTAACAATGGCGTAGCTAGTCTTGATAATGCCTTAAGCAATCAAGATGTCGCTCCTAGTGCACTGGTCCCTGCTGGATATTTCATTCAACCCTTGAATGACAAGTGGGCTTGGGGAGTTGGCCTATTTACCAATTTTGGGCTTTCAACCGAATACCCCAGTGACTATGCTGCAGGTCAGATCGGTGGTAACACCGAACTGGTGACAATGAGCTTTAACCCAAATGTGTCTTATCGAATTAATTCCCAGCTTAGCATTGGCGCCGGCGTAAATGCTGTTTACGGTACCGCCAAGCTGATCCGTAACTTTGGCAGTAGTAGTAGTCCCTTTCCCGCGACGGGTACCGCAGCCTCAGTAGAGGGTGATGGTTGGGGGTATGGCTGGAACATTGGTGCAATGTGGGAAATTAATCAAGACCACCGTTTTGGAGTGAGTTATCGTTCTAAAGTCGACTTGGACTTTGACGGGGATTACTTTTCAGAGATCCCTGAAGGCTTAAGTAGTAACCCCTATGGTACTGGGGGACAAGTGATCCCGGGAGAGCTCACCCTGAACCTGCCCGACATTTTTGAATTCTCTGGATATCACCGATTAAATCAGGCCTTTGCAATTCATTACAGCTACTTATGGACCGGTTGGAGCACCTTTCAGGAGATCAGAGCAACCAACTCTGAAGGCACGACGATGTTGCAAAAAGACGAGAAGTTTAGTAACTCTTATCGACTTGCACTTGGTGGCACTTGGTACCTGAACCCACAATGGCAGTTACGCGCAGGAATGGCTTACGACCAAAGTCCTTCGCGCACTCATAAAACCATCAGCATCCCCGATAATGATCGCTACAATTACGGACTAGGATTTACCTATAGCTTAAGTGAGTACAGTAGCTTCGATACCGGGTTTACTTATATACAAGGTAAAGAAGGTGGCTTTAACGAAGAAGGTGTAGAATTTATCTCAAAAGGCGATGCTTACATCTTTGCGATGCAATATAACCATAGCTTCTAGACATTTAAATTTAGGTAGTCAGTTAAGTCTGGCTACCTTTTACTGAGGCTTGAGCAAGCCCGTTAATTCCCCTCGAAAAGTAACCGTTAACAGAGGAAACATGAGTCGTAGCTCAACATTATTTACCATAAGTGAACTTGCCAAAGAATTTGCCATTAGTACCCGCAGTATTCGTTATTATGAAGACCAAGGATTGCTTGAGCCACAGCGCCTTGGCAACAAACGTCTCTATAACAAACATGACAAATTAAGACTCAAACTCACTTTAAGAGGTAAACGTTTAGGATTTTCGCTAAGTGAAATCAGAGAATTATTTAATCTTTACGATGCCAAACTAAATAACAGTGATGAGGTATTGCAATTGATCGAAAAAATAAAATCGAGAAAACACAGCTTATTGCAGCAATTAGAAGATATTCAAGTTGTATTAATGGAACTTAAATCTGCTGAGCGCCGTTGCCACGACGCACTCTCTAAATGACCCACCAAAGATCAATAAGCCTTAATGCTCTCCCGCATTCCCTTGAATAAAATGCTTACGACATAAAGAGACATAACGCTCATTACCACCAATTTCGATCTGTTTACCTTCATGAACCACCTGTCCATTGAGATCTATTCTGGCGTTGAAATGCCCTTTGTTGCCGCACCAACAAATACTTTTCAGTTCCTCAAGTTTATCTGCCAAACATAACAGATGATAAGCCCCCTCAAACAACTCCCCTAAAAAGTCCGTTTTCAAACCATAAACCATGACTGGTATATTTAGCTCATCAACAACGTTTGCAAGTTGGTAGACTTGAGCGCGACTTAAAAACTGCCCTTCGTCAACTATCACCACATCTAAAGACTGTTGGCGCTGTTTAGTAAGTACTAATTCAAACAGATCTTGTTGTGTGCAAAAAGTTTCGGCACGCAGTGACAAGCCGACTCGAGCCTTGATGATCCCTTCACCATCTCTTGTATCCATTGCAGGAAGCAAAGCCAATGGGTTCATGCCTCGCTCCTGATAATTAAAATGAGCCTGAATTAATTGCGTCGATTTTCCCGAATTCATTGCCGCATATTTAAAATGTAATGAAGCCATCTACAACAAAGTCCCTAAAATTATTGTTCGATCTGCCTAGCCTTTAAGCTTTGACAGGTGTTTGCTGCAGATAATATAAACCCGCGGTGGAGATAGCAAATAAGCCTAGACCAATCGATAAGGCCGCCATCACATTTCCGGTGATTCCCATCACGATGTAACTAGCAATGCTGATCAATGCAACTAATAAAGCATAGGGAAGTTGAGTCGCCACATGGTCTAAATGATGACAGGCAGCACCTGTCGATGACAAAATAGTGGTATCCGAAATCGGCGAGCAATGATCACCAAAAACCGCCCCAGATAACACCGCCGACAACATCGGCAATATGAGACTCACATCACTGGCCACCGCCATGTCTGCAGCAATGGGCAGCATAATACCAAATGTCCCCCAGCTGGTACCCGTAGCAAAAGCCATCACACCAGCAAGAATAAACAGCAACACTGGTAACATGCTTGGATCTATCGAACCAGTGAGTCTCGAGGCCAAGTATTTACCCGTCTCAATATCACCAATCACACCACTAATTGACCAAGCAAACAACAGAATAGCAATCGCCGGGCTCATCGCTTTAATACCAAGCCAGAGAGCATTAATAATCTGCTGCAGGCTTAAACTCTGTTTGGCAGCAAAGCCCATACTTAGCAACAATGCGGCAGCACCTCCAATCACCAGCGATAAAGTAACATCTGTATTTTCCAATGCCAGTAACAGGCTAAAGGAGACTTGCGATTCAATAGTTGCAGCACCAGTTACAACAAAACAGCTAAAAGTGACCAACGTTAATATGATGATCGGTAATACCAAGCCTAAAGGTGAGCCATTACTCGCTTGAAAGTCATGGTTTATGCTGCCTGGTGGCGTGCCCTTGGCTGGGTCAAATAACTGCCCCGCCGCGGCCGCATCTTCATGTTGCTTCATGGGACCAATATTCAGATTAAAATAAGCGACAGTTAGGGCCATTAGCAAAGCAAATACTGCATAAAAATTTAAGGGAATCATGGTAGCAAAAGCCGCTAAGGGCGTAATATTGGTGATTCCATGACTGACTAACAAGCCTCCAACCAAAGCAATGATATAAGCGCCCCAACTCGATAAAGGCATCAATACACATACCGGCGCCGCAGTGGAATCCAATAAATAAGCAAGCTTGGCGCGCGAGACGCCCGCCTGATCGGTGAGCGGACGAGCGACACTGCCAACCGCCAAACTATGAAAGTAGTCATCCACAAATACCACAAAGCTTAATAAAGCAGTGGCGATGGTGGCATGGCGCTGAGTTTTAATTCTTCGTTTTGCCCATTCGGCAAAGGCTTGAGTGGAGCCAGCTGCACTCATTAAACTGGTCATCCCCCCCAGCAATAATAAAAACAGAATGATTTGCAAATTCCAGAAATTAGCTTCGCCCTCATCCCAAACCAAGCCTACAGCTAGTTGAGATAGATAAACAAAACTATCATTAATGGAGTAGTCACTGAGCAAATATGCACCACTTAAAATACCACAGCATAGGGCGGTAATAACGCGACGGGTTATTAGCGCCACTAATAAGGCAATAGTTGGCGGCAAAATTGACAATAAAGAATCTGAATAAGAAAGTGTTTGCATGGCTTCTCGGTCTATTATTTCTGAGAGCAAACCGAGCCCGCCGCACTTGATGCAGCTAAAAACCCTGTAGCTCTCCATAGTTTTTACTATGACAATGCAGCATCTATTAAATACTGCACCAGCAATCGGCGTTGATAGCACCTATTACTTCGGCACTGACCCCTTTTGTACAAAACCAATGGCATCACCCCATTTTGCACTACTTTTGGTCAGAGCACCTCTACATACTAGCGTTAGGAGCTGGATTTTACCCTTATATACAGAATTTTCAACCTAAACTTTAAAAGGAAAAAGCGACCTATTTAAATATTCATTTCATTATTTATAAAGACATAATTGACAAGCGCATAGATCTAATTAAAATTTAGATGTCGATTAAATAAAGCTAATTAATATAAGCGGGACAAACATGACCGATTTTATCAAAGTATTTTTAAATGCTAGAAGCCTGAAAGCGGCGACTAAAGAATTATCAATTGAACAGATAGAAGAAAGCTACAACAAGCTTAAATCTATTTTAGATGAACGTTACCAAGTTCGCGCTGAAGAAGAACAGCAACAACGAGAAAAACAAGAAAAATTAGAAAAATACAAAGCCTTACTAGAACAAGATGGCATCGATCCGAATGAATTATTATCGATGATTGAACAAGCTCCCGTTAAAGAAAGAAAAAAACGCGAGCCATTACCTGCAAAATATAAATTCGTAGACGAAAATGGCGAAGAGAAAACTTGGACCGGACAAGGCCGCACACCTTCACCGATTCAAAAAGCGATTAAAAATGAAGGCAAAACCAAAGCGGATTTCCTTATTTAAGTAATTGAAAAGCGAGCTTTAAAGCTCGCTTTTATTTATTATAGTTAAGCACTAAATCCTTGCGGATTTGCTTGCTGCCAGCGCCAAGAATCTTCAGCCATATTATCCAAGGTTAATTCTGCTTGCCAATCCAACTGTTGTTTGGCCAGACTCGGATCAGAGTAACACTTCGCAATATCTCCGGGACGACGAGCTGAAATTTGATAGTTGATCGTCACACCTGAGACTGCTTCAAAAGCTTTAATCATTTCCAGCACGCTATAGCCTTGTCCCGTGCCCAAATTATAGGTGACTAACCCAGGTTTAGTTGCTAACTTCGTAAGCGCCTTCAAGTGCCCCTTGGCCAAATCAACCACATGAATATAATCACGCACCCCAGTACCATCAACGGTATCATAATCATCACCAAAGACACTCAATTGTGCTAGGCGACCCACTGCAACCTGCGTAATATAAGGCACCAAATTATTAGGGATACCATTTGGATCCTCACCGATTAAACCCGATGGATGTGCACCAACTGGATTAAAATAGCGTAACAAAGCAATATTCCAACTATTGTCTGACGCATATAAATCCCCTAACATTTGCTCTACTATCAATTTAGAACGACCATAAGGATTTGTCGCACCAGTCGGAAAACTTTCTAAGATGGGAACCTCGTGTGGGTCGCCATATACCGTCGCAGAAGAACTAAATACTAAATTTTTAACCTGATACTTTGCCATCACTTCACATAAAGTTAAGGTTCCTGATACATTATTTTGATAATAATGCAAGGGTATCGTTGTCGATTCCCCCACTGCTTTTAAGCCTGCAAAATGAATAACCGCACTAATATCATGCTTACTAAAAACGGCATCTAATGCCGATTTATCCATAACATCAAGTTGATAGAAAATAGGTCTTTTTGTTGTTATTTGCTCCACTCGGTCGAGTGCGGCAAGATGTGAGTTACACAAATTATCGACCACAATAACCTCTTCACCTTGGGTCAATAACTCAACGACAGTATGACTGCCAATATATCCGGCACCACCAGTAACCAATATAGCCATAATAATCCTTAATTACGCTGAAATTTATTTAATTAGAAAGTAACAATAGACAGATTAATCTATTCCCAGATATTTATGGGTTTGTAATGACAAACGCCAGTTATTCTTAATACAAGTTTGAATGCATAATTGAGTGGCACGAGCTTGTTGGCTTATCGGTTGCAAACAAATCGTCAAATCTTTATCACCAGACACGCCAGACAACAATTCATGCAAATTCTCAATATCTTTTTCTCTGGCCACGGGATGCTTTATTTCATCAGCCCGCAACAAAGCTTGCTCAAGGATAGGCTTGCCTCCTTGCATCGCCACTTTGGGAGATACAGTGACCCAAGCCTTGCTACTAACTAAAATAGGGTAAGTGCCACTGGTTTCAACTTGCACCGTATAAGAACGTTGTAACAAGCGTTCACAAAGGTCTCTCAAATCATAAATACAGGGCTCACCACCAGTAAGCACCACATGCGTTGCCGAATACGTTTGTAATTGTGCCACTAAGTTCTCTACAGAAGCATTGGCCCAACGCGGCTTATCCCCAGACACACCGATAATCTCACCAAACTCGCACTGTTGTGAGGGTTCAAACCCCCAAGTATGCTTTGTATCGCACCACGAACAACCAACATCGCATCCTTGCAACCGAATAAATATAGCGGGAACGCCAGTGTAGTAACCTTCTCCTTGAATGGTTTCAAAAATTTCATTGATCGGTAAATAGCGTTGCGACATTTGTATCCTAATAGATAATAAGCGAGAATCTAACTCTGTATTAAAACACATTTTAAAGAGCAAACAATGAAAGAAAAAGCCGTTGTTATCTATTCTGGTGGAATGGATTCTTATACCGTGCTGCATAAAACTTTACAGCAAGGCTTACAAGCTTATGCCTTAAGCTTTAATTATGGACAACGCCATCTCAAAGAGCTCGACTTTGCCAAAAATGTTTGCTCAGACTTAGCAATTGACCATAAGATTGTCGATATTAGTAGTATCAATCAGTTACTTGCTGGCTCTTCGCTCACTTCAGACATCGATATACCGGAAGGCAATTATCAAGAAGAATCCATGAAATCGACAGTGGTCCCTAACCGCAACATGATTTTACTGTCGTTAGCAATAGCTTATGCCGTTTCAATCGGTGCGAAAAAAGTCTTTTACGGCGCGCATTCTGGAGACCATGCCATCTACCCTGACTGCCGTCCAGAATTCGTCAAAAAAATGAATGATGTTAGTCTTATCGCCAACTATCAGGCAGTTGAGGTAATAAGCCCCTACCTAGAACTATCCAAAGTAGAAATCCTAGCAGATGGCTTAGCGATGAAACTAGATTATAGCAAAACATGGACTTGCTATAATGGCAGAGAGCAAGCCTGCGGTAAGTGTGGCGCCTGTCAGGAAAGACTAGAAGCCTTTCACTTAAATCAAGTCACCGATCCGATAGACTATGAGATGGGATAATCCAATTGCGCGCTTTAACCCTGCAAACTATGGACTTTAATGTTTAAACTAATCCTAAAGCAACATTGGTTCTTATGGCTCATGTTAAGTGTTTCGTGGTTATTGTTACCCCATGCCGATACCGCCAGTTGGCAACGTAGCGCCATTTTAGGTGGTCACTATTGGCGCCTACTAAGTGGTAACTTTTGCCATAACAATTTTACCCATTGGCTGATGAATATTGCGGCCCTCATCCTCATTTATTTTTGTTACAATGATCGCCTCTCTAACCGGCAGTTTTTACAATTAAGTTTAATTATTTCTGGTTTAGGGGGCTATGCCCTACTTTATGGACCTTACAGCGAGTATGTTGGTTTGTCAGCTCTCATCCATGGCTTAATCGCCTATGCGGCCTGTATTGATATCATCAAGGGCAGAGCAAAAATTGGGATGGTTGTTGTGCTAGGCTTAGCGATGAAACTATTATTCGAACAAATCTATGGTGCTGACCCATGGATAAAACAAATGATAGGCATCGATATCGCTATTGATGCTCATCTCATCTATACCTTAATTGGCCTTAGCCTAGCACAACTATCATGGCTGCCTTTATGGCGAAACCGTTCAGTCCAATAGCTGCTGGTTAATTGACGACAACACTTGTGCCGGCGATTCTGCTTGAGTTATCGGTCGGCCAATTACTAAATAGTCGGAACCGACAGCCATCGCTTGCGAAGGTGTCATGATTCGTCGTTGATCGCCTGGAGCGCTCCCCTCTGGTCGAATACCAGGCGTAACCAGTGAAAAATCATTACCTAACATCGCCTTCAATGCAGCGGCTTCTTGCGCAGAACAGACCACCCCATCAAGACCACACTGCTTGGCTAAGGTCGCAAGGCGCTCAACTTGCTGCTGCGGATCTAAATCAATCCCTATCTCAGCTAAATCGGCTTGCTCCATACTGGTTAACACCGTAACCGCTATTAGCTTAGGTTTTTTGTCACCAAATGGCACTAATGCCGCTTTGGCTGCTTCCATCATTCTGCGGCCACCGCTAGCATGAACATTCACCATCCACACCCCGAGCTCAGCCGCTGCTGCAACAGCCTTAGCCACTGTATTGGGGATGTCATGAAATTTAAGGTCAAGAAACACCTCAAACCCTCGTTGATGAAGCTCTTTCACTAAATGCGGACCAAACAAGGTAAACATTTCTTTACCCACCTTGAGTCGACAAGAGCCGGGCTCTAATTGTTCAACAAAGGCCATACATTGCTTTAGATCGGCATAATCTAAGGCGACTAATACTTTCGGATCTTGCATTAACTCTATTCTCCATCTAACCCGACTATCGGTTTCACTGTGCCCCAGCTTTTACACGAGGGACAGTGCCAATAAATAGAATGCGACGAAAATCCACAACGTCGACATTGATAATGAGGTTTAATTTTTAACTGTTGGGTCACGAGGCTTCTTAGTACCTGTAAGCTCTGCTTGGCTTGGCCTTCTTCAGCAGAATCAAGATGAAGCCCCATTAAATGATGAAATCCTTTCATAGTAGGGTGGCGCTTTAATTCGTCAACCAAGAAATCTTGAGCTTGTTCAGCACCATTCATTTCTTGATATAACGCGGAAAGCTCAACGACCACACTAGCACTCCCTTTAATCGCAAGGCTATATTCCAAAAATTCTCGGTAATATTCAGGCTTTGCTAACTGCTCACTACATCGCTTATAAATGGCTAAAGCATCAGGAGCAAAATCAATATCTTGTTCTGGGATCTGATTAAGATATTTTAACGCAGTCTTATAATCCCCTTGGCTGGCTTGAATTTGCGCCAAATGGAGACTTGCACGAACACAATTTTTATCGCTAGATAAGGCTTTCTTAAGCAAGGCTAAACTCTTGGAGGTTTTGCCTGCCGTTTCATACTCTTGAGCTTGTTCACAATAAAAATGAGCGATTTGTTGCGCCACATCTGAAAGATCTTTAGGGCTAAGTTTCTTGGCAATATCGATGGCTTGCTGCCACTCTCGGGTTTGCTGGTAAATATTCAACAACTGCTTAAGTGCCAACTGCCGATAGTCAGGCTCGTCTTGCAATTCCAACAATAAGGCTTCTGCGCGGTCGAATAAACCTGCGGCAAGATAGTCTTTCGCAAGTTGTTGTAGGGCTAAGTTACGCTGTTCAATATCGATCCCTTCTCGGGCGATAAGATTCTGATGAATGCGAATAGCTCGGTCAACTTCTCCGCGTTGTCGAAAAAGGTTACCTAAGGCGAGGTGAGTATCGATGGTTTCGGCATCAACCTGAAGCAAGTCAATAAATAAATCGACCGCTTTGTCAGACTGATTGGCTAAGAGTAGATTTAAACCTTCAACATATTGTTTAGAAACATGATTGGCTTGTTGTTGTTGATTTTGTCGAACACTGCGCTGGCCCATATACCAGCCGTAGGCCGCAGCAACAGGTAATAGCAAAAACAACAAGCCAAGCATTAATTATCCTTGACCGTCTCGTTCTGCAACTTATTCAACTGTTTCTGCTGCTTAACTAAACGTCGCTTCAAGCTGACTTTTTCTATCCGAATACGGGTATAAAAAGCTAACAAGAACAACAAGCAACAAACGAAGCCACTAATAAAGAGGCCAGCCATTAACCATGATAGCCGTATACTTGATTCTGCAATAAGATAATTTACGCTCACGATCTGTTCGTTTTGAGCGCCAAGCGCTAAAGCAAGCACAAACAATACAACTAAAAGTAAGGTAGAAAATATCGCCTTCACACAACCTCCTAAGCCAAATAAAAGCTAGGGAAATTATGCAGTAATCACCTTAATTTAACCAGCCAAGATCGTCTATTTGTACAACAAACAATACTATAGACCTATATTTACTCGTTCTCTTAATTCTTTACCGGGTTTAAAGTGAGGCACGTGCTTTCCAGAGAGTTCGACTTTTTCACCCGTTTTAGGATTTCGCCCAACCCGTGGTGCTCTAAAATGCAGAGAAAAACTACCAAAACCACGGATCTCAATCCGATCGCCTTCCTGCAAAGAGCTAGTCATTTGCTCTAGAATTTCTTTAATCGCCGACTCAATTTCTTTACTGGTAAATTGAATATGTTTACTCGCGAGTATTTCAATCAAATCAGATTTAGTCATGGATTCTCCAAGCTATTGATAAAGGGAACTTATACCAGTGTAGATAAAGAACTTGGGGGGGACAAGTCCCCCCCAATATTCAATCAATTAAATCTATAAGATTTGTTGATTATTCGCCTTTAAGCGCTGATTTGAACGCGTCAGCCATTGCGTTACCAATCTGAGCATCTTCTTTCTTGTTCAGAGTAGCCATTGCTTCTTTCTCATCCGCTTCATCTTTAGCACGGATAGAAAGGCTGATTACGCGATTCTTACGGTCAACACCAACAAACTTGGCTTCAAGCTTGTCGCCAACAGAAAGAACCAGTGAAGCATCTTCAACACGGTCACGGCTTACATCACCAGCACGTAAGTAACCTTCAACACCACCAGCTAGTTCAACAGTTGCACCTTTCGCATCAACTTCAGTCACGGTACCGTTAACTAGAGCACCTTTCTTAAGATCTGCAAGGTAGTTGTTGAATGGGTCTTCAGCAAGCTGCTTAACACCTAGGCTAATACGCTCACGTTCTGCATCAACTTGTAGTACAACAGCTTCGATTTCGTCGCCTTTCTTAAAGTCGCGAACCGCTTCTTCACCTTGAGCATCCCAAGAGATGTCAGATAAGTGAACAAGGCCGTCAATACCGCCGTCAAGGCCGATGAAGATACCAAAGTCAGTGATAGACTTGATCTTACCTGAAACTTTGTCGTTTTTATCATGAGTGCTAGCGAATAGCTCCCATGGATTAACTTTACACTGTTTCAAACCAAGCGAGATACGACGACGTTCTTCGTCAATATCAAGTACCATAACTTCAACAAGGTCACCCACGTTAACAACTTTAGATGGGTGGATGTTTTTGTTAGTCCAATCCATTTCAGAAACGTGAACTAGACCTTCAACACCGTCTTCGATTTCAACGAAACAACCGTAGTCAGTTAAGTTAGTTACGCGACCTTCAAGACGAGCACCTTCTGGGTAACGGTTAGCAATTGCTACCCATGGATCTTCACCCAACTGTTTAAGACCTAGAGATACACGTGTGCGCTCACGGTCAAACTTAAGTACTTTAACGTTGATTTCATCACCAACATTAACAATTTCGCTTGGGTGCTTAACGCGTTTCCAAGCCATGTCAGTGATGTGTAGAAGACCGTCAACACCGCCAAGATCAACGAATGCACCGTAGTCAGTAAGGTTCTTAACGATACCTTTAACTTCTTGACCTTCTTGTAGGTTCTCAAGAAGTTGATCACGTTCAACACTGTTTTCAGTTTCGATAACAGCACGACGAGATACCACAACGTTGTTACGTTTCTGGTCAAGCTTGATAACTTTAAATTCAAGCTCTTTGCCTTCTAGGTGAGCGGTATCGCGAACTGGGCGAACGTCAACTAGTGAACCAGGCAAGAATGCACGGATGGTGTTAACTTCAACTGTAAAGCCGCCTTTAACTTTGCCATTGATGATACCAACAACCGTTGCTTGCTCTTCGTACGCACTCTCAAGTTGGATCCACGATTCATGACGTTTCGCTTTTTCGCGAGAAAGAACAGTTTCACCGAAACCATCTTCTACTGCGTCAAGGGCTACATCAACTTCCGCGCCGACTTCAATTTCTAATTCACCAGCAGCATTTTTAAACTGCTCGGCAGGAATTGCAGATTCTGACTTCAGGCCAGCGTCTACTAATACCATACCGTTTTCGATACCTACTACAGTACCTTTAACAATAGAACCAGAACGAAATTCCAAATTCTGTAGAGACTCTTCAAAGAGTTGAGCAAAAGATTCAGTCATTTTATAATTTACACATATAGAAACGGCCACTCAGCAATCCCGCTAAATGGGGTTAATAATAAACACCTATTTCATCCATGTTATAGGCGCACCAAGTCCCAGTGATTACTGGGTTAATTGTTTGTCGATAAAATCTATCGACATTGAAACGACGTCATCAATAGAAAGTGACGTAGAATCAATGACTAACGCATCTTGAGCAGGAACTAAAGGAGCAACCGAACGGTTTCTATCTCGTTGGTCTCGTTCTTCAATTTCGCTCAAAAGGTGGTCAAAACTAACATCAAAGCCTTTATCTTGCAACTGATTATAACGTCGTTGCGCGCGTTCTGCCGCACTAGCGTCCAAAAAAATCTTAGCGGGAGCATCAACAAATACCACTGTTCCCATATCGCGACCATCGGCAATCAAACCGGGTGCAGCTTTAAAGCCACGTTGACGCCGCAGCAACGCTTCCCTTACTCGCGGAAAAGCGGCCACTTTAGATGCTGCATTCCCCGCGGTTTCCTGGCGAATTTCCAAAGAGACATCTTCACCTTCTAAAATCACGATGGTTTGACCATCCTGCGCTTCAAAACGGACATCTAAATGTGCGGCTAATAAACTCAAGGCCTCTTCATTGTCTAATTCTACGTTATGATGAATGGCCGCAAGCGCCAATACCCGATAAATGGCACCGCTATCTAACAATTGCCATTGATAATGCTTCGCTAAACGTTGGCATAGAGTTCCCTTACCTGCCCCACTTGGACCATCGATAGTCACTACCGGAACGTTTTGAGTCATCAGTCCCCCTCAACATGAAACAACATGAGCCTAAAAGGCCCCAGCTAAAAATGCGCCTCATTGTACGTGAAATGGAAATATTTCGCTTCAGCTTTTTTGATAACAAGCACATTTTAATAAAAAGTTACGAGCCAGCCAGAATAAAAACCTTATACATCAATGATTTTGATTTAGATAACACGTAAAAACAAAAGAAACTATAAATTAAAAAGCTTATATAAAAATTCAATAAAGATGATTAATTTTCGATGAAAAATTTCCTTTGATCGCGACAGTTTTGTTACTTGTTTCACACCCCCCTTTCTGCCAATATTACCAGCACAGCCTCTGGCGGCAATGCGTGGCAGCAGGAGCAATTCGCAAGAGGTTCTGGTTTAACCAATCAATATCTTGTTAGTCAAAGTGGCAACATCACTATCAACAATGCCAATTGCTGTTGGTAACCCCGCAACCAGTCCACATATCTTTACACCTCAACGAGGGTCTGAGATGGCTTATCCTAGGGCGTTAATGACGATGAAAACTTTGACATACTATTTCAGGCGCTTGCCTCTGGCGATGAAGACGACTCGAAAGCCAGTACCTTCACCATCAACTTTTTCAATGATGAGAGCAATATCGGCCAAACGATGTTCACCACCGCTTCTTCAATATTGAGTTATTTATGGGTTTTATCAACGCCCCCTTCAACAAAATTCAAGTCAGAGAACAAGACGGCGCAACCCACAGCAACGAGTATTTCCAACTTTATACTCTCAGCATAGGCACAAGCTCAGTTCCTGAGCCACAAACAATCCTGCTTATGGCACTTGCTTTGATTTTCCTTGGCGGTTTTAGGCTTAAGCAAACAGCCTAGCGCATGCATGATGTTGGTGCTTAAGTCTTCAACCTACCAACACCGGTAGGCCGATGCACTTAAAGTTAAGCTGGCAACTCAATCCCCGAGTCTTTAATTCGAGCCAGTTTATAACGTAAGGTTCTTGGGCTAATTCCTAACTTTTCGGCCACATCTTTACGCTTTCCTTTGCAGGATTTTAGCGTCTCTAAAATAATCTGTTGCTCCTGCTGACGCAATTCATTACCTAAAGGCTCGCTATTGGCGGTTGATTCAGCCAGTACCGATTGTATTTGACTGGGTTCTAATTGGTTCTCGATCACCAAGCAGTCACTATCAATTATTTCGGCATTAGCCAAGATAAGCGCCCTTTGCATTACATTGTCCAGTTCTCGTACATTGCCCGGCCAGCTATGGTTTAATAACTTATGTTGGGCACTTAAACTCAGCTCACAGTGACGTTTACTATGACGAAACAGCAAATGCTGCGCCAGAGGTAATATGTCGCCGGGACGCTGATTCAGAGGCCGCCACGATAATGGAAACACGTTTAAACGATAATACAAGTCTTCTCTAAATCGTCCTTGACTAACAATCTCACGCATATCTCGGTTGCTGGTTGCGATAACACGTACATCAAGTTGGATCATCTTGCGGCTGCCTAAACGCTCTACTTCTTTCTCTTGCAACACCCGCAGTAACTTGGCTTGCAAAGCAAGATCCATCTCGCTGATTTCATCCAACAAAATAGTCCCGCCCTGCGCCTGCTCAAACTTGCCAGGACAGGCTTTAATCGCCCCGGTAAAAGCGCCTTTTTCATAACCAAATAACGTGGCTTCCAACATATTTTCCGGAATAGCCGCGCAGTTAATCGCGACAAAGGGCTGCTCGGCGCGTGCCGAGCTATCGTGAATATAACGTGACAGTACTTCTTTACCTGCACCACTAGGGCCACTAATCAAGACAGAGGCTTCTGATGCAGCCACCTTTTTGCTCAACTCTAATAAGGCTTCGGTAGATGGATCACCGTAGATAGGCTCCCGCTTTTCAACCTTAATTGATGGCGCGTAACGCCCAACCTGATTGAGTAAAACTTCAGGTGCAAAGGGCTTTGATAAGTAGTCGATCGCGCCATCACGCATCGCCGAAACCGCATCATCAATTTTTGCATAAGCAGTCATCAGCAATACTGGGAGTTGTGGCCATTTCTGTTTGATATTCTTTAATAAATTCAAACCATCCATACCGCCCATTTGCACATCACTAATCACCAGATCAATCGGTTCATTAGCGAGCGTGAGTAAGGCCGCCTCAGCACTATTCGCCTGTTCACATATATAACCCGCCAAAGACAGAGTATCCACCAAAGCTTCACGAAGTCCAGAATCATCTTCTACGATGAGAATTCTAGATTGACTCATATTATTGCCCTCCCACAGCAAGCTCATGATGATAAGGTTCAGCAAGTGGTAAGCTCACCAAAAAACGAGTCCCTAATGGAGTATCCTCTAAACAAATATCGCCTTGATGAGCCTTAACCACCGATTTCACAACGGCGAGGCCTAAACCTGTACCATTTTGCTTGGTCGTATAAAAGGGTTCAAAAATCTTATCCGCTTGGTCCATAGCTATCCCTCCGGCTTGATCTTCTACTGCAATCACCAACATATGCTCCCTCAATCCAGCCGAGACTCGGATCTCTTGACCTTCTTCACTAAGTTGCGCTGCATTTTCAATAAGATTCGCGAGCGCCGACACCAAAGCGTTCGCATTCACCAAAATATCGATCTCTTGCGGACAACAAACGATACTCAACTGTACTTTATATTGGCGAACACAAGCATCAGTTGCCGCCTGCAACTGCTCCAATAGTTGTTGAACGGACACCGTACTCACAACCATTTTTTGGCCGCTTTTAGCAAATAACAACATGTCATTGACCTGCGTTTCTAAATCATTTAAACGGGCCATCATTTTGATTTGAAAGCTTTCTCGAGACGCATCGGATAAGGTTTTATTAGAAAGATTTGAGCCATATAGCATTGCTGCGGAGAGTGGGGTTCGAATTTGATGGGCTAATGACGCAACCATATTGCCAAGTGCTGACATTCGCTGGAGCTTTGCAACATTCGCCTGCAATTGCCGAGTATGAGTCATATCAGTGAGAACAATGAGTTGGCCTTGCGTATCTTGTAATGGGGACAAGCTCAACTTAACTCGCCGCCCATCAACCAGAGATAACTCGTGACCATCATCGGCTTTCGGTGCAAATAATTTGGGAACGGCTTCTGCCCATCGCCGCTGCTCAATATCATCTCCCAGCAGTTGTTTAGCGACTGGATTAGCGCGAGAGACAAAACCTTTATTGTCTAGCAAGATCAAGCCAGAGGGCATTACATCAAAAATTTGAGCAAGATTATGCTCAGAAAGACTAGCTGGTTGCTGTTGTATAAGTACTGAAGGCATGACAATTGCTCCGCGTCATAAAACCGTTATCAGTACTTGTACAATCAAATATCATGCCACAAAAAAAGACTATTATTCAGTGCATTACATGGGAAATAACTCAACCGTCTTTATTTAAACCGTATTTTCGCATCTTTTCTACGAGGGTGGTTCGGCGCATCCCTAGTTGCTCGGCGGCGCGAGCCACAACCCCATCTTGCTGCTCAAGTGCTTGACGGATCAGGTCGACTTCCAATTCAGCCAATAACTCTTTCAAGTTGACACCTTCATCTGGTAATTGCTGCCCCCCTCCCCAGCCATCGTCCGCCAATTGGACCTCATCTTCGACCGGAAATAACAGTTCTGGGTTTGGCTCTGAAAATACCGAAGCATCTTCATCACTAAATATCGCGAGCAAGGCATCTCGTTCGGCTAACTCAGGACTATAATTGGGTTCGTAAACATCAGCCTCAATATGCCGATACTTAGGTGGTAAATCATTCACATCAACGATCTGATTTGGATGCAAAATCAACAAGCGTTCGACTAAATTCGATAGCTCACGAACATTACCCGGCCACTGATGTTGCATCAAGGACTCCACCGCTCGTTGCGTAAAACGCACTACGGCAGCATGTTCTTCCTCATGGCGATTGACTAATTCCTGCAATAATAGTGGAATATCATCTTGGCGTTCCCGTAACGAAGGCATTTCAATAGGAAAAACATTCAAACGATAATATAAGTCTTCTCGAAACTTCTCTTGCTCGATCATTCGTTCTAATTTACGGTGAGTAGCCGCCACGACTCTGACATTAGCGTGAATCTCTTTACTACCACCAACTCGCTCAAACTGGCGCTCCTGTAATACTCGCAGTAATTTAACCTGCATTGGCATTGGCATATCACCAATTTCATCGAGGAACAGCGTCCCCCCTTCGGCTAATTCAAAACGCCCCTTACGCATAGCAAAGGCGCCGGTAAATGCGCCTTTTTCATGCCCAAACAACTCACTTTCGAGCAGATCAGGAGGGATCGCCCCGCAATTAATTGGAACAAACGGACCACCACTACGCGGTGAATGGTCATGAATCGCCTTCGCAACCACCTCTTTACCGGTACCTGATTCACCAAGGATCAGTACATTGGCTTCTTTACTTGCTACCTGTTCAATTAGATGGCGGATCTCTTGAATAGCTATCCCTTTACCAATCAAGTTTTGCTTTAACCTTTCGCTTTTCGCTGGCGAGACTTTACCGGGTAAATGAGTCAGATAAGCATCGCAATGGTGTAATAGCTGAGTCAGCTGCTCATAACTGAAAGGACGGTCTAAATGGCCAATTAAGTTTGGTACTGTATCAATCGCGTCACCGTCACCAACACTAATAAAAGGGCACTGAGGAAACTGGCTGATAATATCAAATGCCTGAGGGGTCTCATTACTGATAACAATAACCGTTTCAATGCCGTTGAGTTGCTGCTCAATACTGCTACGCTCACAAATGCTAAACTGTTGACCAATAAAACCCAGCACCGTTTCAAGCTCTTTTGCTCGCGTCGGCTCTCCGTCCAACACTAAAACCATTTTGGATGCTTGCATCCCTAATCTCTGCATATAATCTCAGCTACCTTGCGACATCACATTTTCTATATCGATTGCAACTATTGTAAACAGGCGTCAAAAATTCGCAAGCCGCAAGCTGCAAAACCGACAAAAATATGACGCGCCTTTGATTTGCAAAGAAAAGCGCTCAAAAAAAGCGCTCAAAAAAAGCGCTCAAAAATATTCGCTAACATAAAAACCTAGCGATACACATCAAAAACACACTACCAAGTCAGTTTTATGTAGTAAAATGGAGCACTTATTGCTTATTGTTCAATTAAATGACCTTATCATTTTTCTAGAGCTTCTATTCGCTAGCGAACAAATGGAATCATTATGTTTGATAATAAATCTATCCTGATTACCGGTGGCACCGGTTCTTTTGGTAAAAAATACACAAAAACCATCTTAGAGCGATACAAACCAAAGCGTTTAATCATTTATTCGCGTGACGAGCTTAAACAGTACGAAATGCAACAGGTATTTAATGCTCCCTGCATGCGCTACTTTATCGGCGATGTTCGAGATAGAGAACGCTTAATCCAAGCAATGAATGATGTTGATTATGTGATTCATGCAGCCGCCCTCAAACAAGTTCCTGCCGCGGAATACAATCCTATGGAATGTATTAAGACCAATATTCATGGGGCCGAAAATGTAATAAAAGCGGCCATAGAAAACAACGTGGCCAAAGTAATTGCTTTATCTACAGATAAAGCGGCGGCTCCGATCAACCTCTATGGAGCCACAAAACTAGCCTCTGACAAGCTATTTGTAGCTGCTAATAACATGGTCGGTCAAGGTAACACGCGGTTTGCTGTTGTGAGATATGGCAACGTAGTCGGCTCTCGCGGTTCAGTTGTACCATTTTTCAAGCAATTAATCGCAAATGGAAGTGACCACTTACCCATTACACATCAAGATATGACTCGATTTTGGATTACCTTACAGCAAGGCGTGGACTTTGTTCTAAAAAACTTTAGCCGTATGTATGGCGGTGAAATTTTTATTCCCAAAATTCCTTCGGTGAAAATTGTCGACTTAGCCAAAACCTATGCTTCTGATTTGCCGATCAAGATTATCGGTATTCGACCCGGAGAAAAACTGCATGAGATTATGTGTCCCGGTGATGACTCTCATCTCACTTTGGAATTTGAAGACCATTTCGTAATTTGCCCCAGTATTAAATTTTATAATGATGACCACAACTATTCTCGAAATCTAATTGATGAGACAGGAACCCCTGTCCCGCAAGGCTTTGAATACCACTCACAAACTAATCCAAATTTTCTCGATTCAGAACAAATTTTAGCTTTCGATCAATTGGCAGAATCATGATTCCTTATGGTAAGCAGCAGATATCTCAGCAGGATATTGATGCCGTTGTAGATATATTGCGATCTGACTACCTAACCCAAGGACCTAAAGTTCCTGAATTTGAACAGGCCTTATGTGCTTATACCGGAGCAAAGTATGCACTAGCGGTTAACTCGGCAACCAGTGCTCTGCATCTGGCTTGCCGTGCCCTCGATATTAGTGTCGGTGACATAGTTTGGACCAGCCCAATTACCTTTGTCGCATCCGCCAATTGTGTTCTTTACTGCGGTGCTCAAGTAGATTTTGTTGACATTGACCCTAGGTCATTCAACATTTGCCCTAACAAGCTCAAAAATAAACTCGAGCAAGCGGCGCTAAATAATTGTTTGCCAAAAGCGCTTATTATCGTTCATATGTGTGGTCAACCTTGTGATATAAAGGCTATTCATCGTTTAAGTCTGCAATACAAATTCAAGATCATTGAAGATGCTTCACATGCCATTGGCGCTCGATATTTAAATCAGCCAATCGGTCGTTGTGAGTTTAGTGATATTACGGTGTTTAGTTTTCACCCTGTAAAAATAATCACCACCGGTGAAGGCGGTGCGACCTTAACAAACTCAGATACTTTAGCGCAAAAAATCGCGTTATTAAGAAGCCATGGGGTAACCCGTGACCCCAACAAAATGACCCAAGAACCCGACGGTCCCTGGTTTTATCAGCAATTGGACTTGGGCTTTAATTATCGAATGACTGAGCTACAAGGCGCTTTGGGCTTATCACAACTTCAACGTATTGATCAATGGGTCACACGGAGAAACGAACTAGCCAATCACTACGATAAACTGTTAATGCCACTCGCAGTCACAGCACCAAAACAACACCCTGATGGGATATCAGCCAGACACCTATACGTTATTCAACTACAGCAGCCAGAACAACGATTGTCTGTATATCTGGCGATGCAAGCCGCGAGGATTGGCGTGAACATACATTATATCCCAGTTCATACTCAACCCTATTATCAGGCACTAGGTCATCAATTGGGGGATTACCCAAATGCTGAAAAGTATTACCAAGCAGCCTTAAGTTTACCGCTTTTCCCAGCACTAACTAATCAACAACAAGATTTTATAGTCGCAACGCTAGCCAAGGCATTAACATGACAAATATTGCAATAATTCCAGCTCGCGGTGGAAGCAAACGGATCCCTAGGAAAAACATCAAGCTATTCCATGGTAAGCCAATAATTGCTTACAGTATAGAAGCAGCTCTAGCTAGTGGTTGCTTCGACAAAGTTATAATTTCGACAGATGATCACGAGATAGCAGAAGTGGCTCTAGAATACGGTGCAGAGGTACCATTCATCAGACCAGCAGACATTGCTAATGATTTTGCCACTACTGGCGATGTGCTCAAACATGCAATCTCTTGGTTTAATCAACCTATAGACTATGTTTGCTGCATTTATGCTACAGCCCCCTTCATTCAACCATCTAAAATACAACAGGCTTATCAGCTTATCAGTAGTAGTGAAAATGCCAACTATTGTTTCCCTGTTTGTGAATTTCCATTTCCAATACAGCGAGCAATAAAATTAACTCCAGACAATCGCGCAGAAATGTTTCAACCTGAAAATTTCAGCTGTCGTTCGCAAGATTTGGAGCCAGCATATCATGATGTAGGACAATTTTACTGGGGGCTTCCAGAAGCATTCCTTAGTGATATACCTATGTTTTCAAAATCTGCTATAACCTTCAAATTGCCTAGGAAATTCGTAGTAGACTTGGATACACCAGATGATTGGGAGCTAGCCAGCTTACTATACCAAGCCCAAATCAACACTTCGAAGCAATCTAAAAGCTAAACCAATGCCAAATTGCATAATTAGAGTTGACGCATCAATACAAATCGGCTCAGGGCACGTATATCGCTGTATAAGCCTAGCTAAAGCACTCCAAGAAACGGGGATAGAAGTAACATTTTTGTGTCGAGAGCTAATAGGTAACTTAAACTCGTTAATTACTCTGCAAGGGTTCGAACTGTTAGCTTTAACTTCAGTACAGCATCAGAGTTTAAATAACCACTGTAGTCACGCGAATTGGCTAGAATCAGGCTATACAGATGAAATAAAAGAATCCCAAAGTACCATCCAACAGTTTTTAATCGAAAAGAAAATAAAAACTCTTGATTGGCTAATCGTAGACCACTACGCTATAGAGCAGCAGTGGCACATATCATTGAGCCCATACTGTCACAAGTTAATTCAAATTGATGACTTAGCAGACCGAAAATTCAATTGCGACTTCCTTATAAACTCAAGTATATTTCCCGAACAACTAGCTTGTTACGATGGTTTAATTAACTCGAAATGTAAAACCTTATTGGGTCCACAATTTGCCTTCGTCAGAAAGTCATTTGCTGAGCAAAAAACGATGCTAAAGCCATTCAATGAGCGTATAAATAGAAAAACAATACTGATGTTTTTCGGTGGAGTAGATAGTAAAAACGAAACACTTAAAGCGCTAAAAGGAACAATAAAATTAATAAAAAGCAATAGGTTACATTGCACCGTCGTACTTGGAGTTAACAATCCGAATAAAAACAAGATAGAGCGCTACTGCCAAAGCCGAAGTGATATGCTGACGGCTAAAATTCAAGTAGATAACATGGAGCAGTTAATGTCTGAGGCTTTCTTATTTATTGGTGCTAACGGAAGTACCATCTGGGAATGTTGCACTCTAGGGCTGCCAGCAATTACCGCTAGTATAGCCAGCAACCAAGCTTTACTAGCCAAAACACTAGATAAAAAACACATAATACGCTGGCTCGGAGATTGTAATAATACTCAAGAAGCTAGCTACTCAAAAGCTCTAGAGCTAGCCATAAACGATAAGAAGGCTCTACATAAACAATCAAAGTTAATGTTGAATCTATTAGACGGACAAGGTCCTTACAACACTATTAGACACATTGAAGATATGAATCATGACTCCGACAATACTTATAACTAGCGCATCTAACAAAGTTCTGTTAGTAAAGTCATTAACACATTACGCAAATGTTTATGGCGTGAAGGTATTAACCAGCGATATTAGCGCCGATGCTGCAGCACTATACTTTTCACATAACCATATCTTACTTCCCAAACTAAACGACCCAGATTATCTATCGACACTAGTTGAACTTTGTCAAAAAGAATCTATTAACTATATACTCCCAACCAGAGATGGCGACTTAGAGTTTTTTGCTAAGCACTATGTTTTTTTAAAAGAAAAAAACATAGTGCTGTTAATGAGCCCACCAAAAACCATAGAAATATGCACAAATAAGCACTTGTTCCGGGAGTTTTGTGATCGTAACAATCTGCCGATTCCAGGAAAAATCACGGATATTCCACAATCGTTCCAGCCCTGCGTTGCTAAGCTAGCCAAAAGCTCCGCCTCTGCTGGCGTTTTCATAATTCAAAGCAAGCAGAACCTAGACACCCTACTATTACGCTACAGCACGTCAGAATTAACCTTTGAAGAACTTATTAGCGCCAAAGAATATTCCATTGATGCCTTTTACGACAATAAAGGTGACTTAGTCAGCGTTGTGACAAGAGAACGAATAAAAGTAATTAACGGAGAGTCCTCCATAAGCCAAGTAGTTGATGCCCCATTATTAAGCCAAATAGCAAAAAACCTCAGTAAACTTATACCCTTTTTCGGCCACATAACCATTCAAGCTTTTATGGACGCAAACAACGTATACATAATAGAAGTGAACCCTAGGTTTGGAGGAGCGTCGAATCTAAGCATTCAAGCTGGACTAGCATCAACTGAAAGACTTATGGCAAGCATAGTCGGGGACAACGAAACTTTGTATAGAGAAAACAAACTAAAAATTGGGCTGAAAATGCTACGCTATAGTGAAGACCTGTACCTAAATGCTTAATCTTAATCAAGTAGATGCCATCATTTTTGACCTCGATGACACCTTATATCTTGAGCAAGACTATGTGTTAAGTGGTTTCTATGCCATTGCTAAGGAGTTAGCAAGCTATGGTGTTTCAACAGATGAAAGCTACCAACACCTATGCAACTATTTTCACACTAAAGGCAGAGTAGGGTGTTTAGATAGCTTATTAGATACCTTGAAACACATTGAAGCAATGCCTAATATAGAAGAGTTGGTATTATTATATCGGTCTCACAAACCAACTATTCAATTATCAGAAATGGTCAAAGCAACACTGACTAAGATACAAGAGCAAGGTATAAAAACCGCTATAGTTACCGATGGGTTAGGTCAAATGCAAAAAAACAAAATCGCTGCGCTCGGGCTTAAAAGATACATTAATCATTTCATTTATTGCTGGGACTTAGATGCACCAAAGCCCTCTACTAAAGGCTTCGAGTTAGCATTAAGTAAGTTAAAATGCCCAGCAGAAAATTGCATATTAGTCGGAGACAATCCAGAACATGATATTAAACCAGCCAATAAGCTAGGGATTTACTCAATCCGTTTACTCCAAGGCCGTTTCAAAAACATCCCTGACAGCCAAAACTACCCAGCAAACCAGCACTGCCAATCAATGCACACTTTCTTCGAGACTTAATATGTACATAGTTATAAATGGAAAAAAAATTGGGCCAGATGAACCGCCTTATATCATCGCCGAAATGTCAGGCAATCATAATGGTGATATAAATAGGGCTATCTCTCTAATAAAAGCGGCAAAGGAGGCTGGAGCTGATGCCGTAAAATTACAAACTTACACTGCCGATACAATTACAATTGATCATGACGCTGAGGAATTTAAAATTCATGGAGGTCTCTGGGACGGCTATAAGCTTTATGAGTTATACCAAGAGGCACACACACCTTGGGAGTGGCATAAACAACTGTTTGAGGAAGCGAATAAATTAGGCATTACAATTTTTAGCTCACCTTTCGATCATTCCGCTGTTGATTTTCTTGAAGAGCTAAATACACCTGCCTATAAAATTGCGTCATTTGAACTTGTCGATTTACCTCTTATTGAGCGTGTAGCAAAGACTGGGAAGCCACTAATCATGTCGACGGGTAATGCTAGCCTATCTGAAATTGATGATGCACTTAACACCGCCAGACAGAACGGCTGTGATGAAATAGTATTATTGCATTGTATCAGTGGCTATCCCACTCCAGCAGAGGAATCAAACTTAGCAACTATTCCTGCTTTATCAAATATATTTAAGACACAAGTTGGCTTATCTGATCATAGCTTAGATATAGGCGTGTCCATTGCTGCCGTAGCCGTTGGAGCAACGGTAATTGAAAAACACTTTACCCTTTCAAGAAAAGATGGTGGGCCTGATTGTGGCTTTTCTTTAGAAGAAGATGAATTAAAAAGCTTAGTTAAAAACTGTAAGTTAGCTAAACAAGCTATAGGTTGCGTTAATTTTGAGCGCAATGGCTCCGAATCTAAGACAAAATGTCACAGACGTTCTTTGTACATAGTAAAAGACATAAAACAAGGAGAAACAATTACATCTGAACATGTTCGTTCAATACGGCCTTCGGCAGGTTTAAAACCCAAACATCTTAAAAAAGTAATAGGAAGCAAAGCTAAAAAAGATCTCTTTTTTGGCATGCCTTTAACTCATGAACATTACGAGTAACCAATGAATAATAAAATTAAAATAACAGGCCAATCATCAGACAGCGAACTAAATATACGCAAAGATTTTTTTGACTATTTTCATAAAAACCCATTACCTGATGCCGAGATACTAAATAATTTAGGCCTTTTCTTAAGTCGACAAAACCTATCCAGAATGCTCTTTATCAATGAAATGTACCAAAAGATGCTTCCAATACATGGTGTTATAATGGAGTTTGGGGTACGCTGGGGGCAAAATTTATCTTTACTTTCTTCTCTTAGAGGGATGTATGAACCTTTTAACTACTCCCGAAAACTCATTGGCTTTGATACATTTGATGGATTCCCTGAAGTTAGTCCTGAGGATGGAAATAATGATATCATCAGAAAAAACTCCTACAGCGTCTCACATGATTATGATAAATATTTAATGGGAATTCTTGATTATCACGAAAGCGAAAGTCCACTGTCTCACATCAAAAAATATGAACTAGTTAAAGGTGATGCAACAAACACTATACATAAGTATCTTGAAAACAATCCTGAAACGTTAATTTCATTCGCTTACTTTGATTTTGATATATATAAACCTACTGTTGAATGTTTGAAAGCAATCAAGCCCTATTTAGTTAAGGGAGCAATCATTGGATTTGATGAATTAAATTGCAAGACCTTTCCTGGAGAGACAATTGCTTTTCAAGAAGTTTTAGGGTCAAACAATTACAGCATAATTCGAAGCCCATACAACCCCCTTATGTCGTATATTATATTTAATTAGCCTTAGCAAGGAAATAATATGTACAAGTGGTCAACTAATATTGGCCACGATCTTAGAGTTTAACCAGAACAATCGTTCCGATTCATTGGGCGTCAGTCCGCCGTTATATTGATGTGGACGTTAATGAGTGTAGAAAACTCCATTTAAATTTGTGTCATTTTAGGGGACGTGGACAATTGCCTTTCACTGCCAGCAAGTAATCGGCTTCCTTGTTTGTTATCGTTTTCGCGATATCGGTTTGGCAACCCATGGCATCTATCGATATCAGCGCCCCCTTGAGCTCCAGTGCATTGAGTAGTTCGGGGATAGCGGTAATTTCATTGGATTTGGCATCGGTTTTTACTTGCACCATCACAACGCCATTAGCGGTGGCAAACGCACTGACCATGTGTATCGTAGACTTGCGGTCATCCCGTGTATAGGAGCTGCGGAGCACCTTGCCATCTACTGCGATTAGCTGCCCATTGGTTTACTCACTCACCGCTAGCATCCACTTGCTAAAGCTGTACTGGTCAACCCAAACTGGACACTTTTAGTTGAGAATTTTCAAACGCCACCGGTGATAAATCACCATTGGCCGAATGAAGCCGCTCTAAGTTGTAATACTTCATATAAGCAGCCACATCTTGCTTCATAAATTCTCGTGTTGGCTGATTAACTTTAAACAGCCAATCGTGTTTTAAACTTCCGAAGAATCGTTCAACAACAGCATTATCCCAACACGCTCCTACATCGCCCATACTGGCTCGAATATCAAAACCAACTAATAGCTTACGATATTGTTTACTGGTGTACTGTGAGCCTCTATCACTGTGAAAGACTAAGCCTTTAGGTGGTTGCCGTAAGTTGTAGGCTTTAATGAGTGCTTTGGAAATTAAGTCTGTAGTCATCCGTTTATCAATATGCCAGCCAACAATTCTGCGAGAGTATAAATCCATCACGACTGCTAAATACATCCAACCCTCGCCTGTTTTTAGGTAGGTTACATCACCAGCCCAAACCTGATTAGCAGCGCTTGGGTTAAAGTTCATATTTAGCAGGTTATCAGCGACTGCGTCAGAGTGTTTACGCTGCGTTGTCACTTTATAAGCTTGCCGTTGGGTCACTTTCAGCCGCAAGCGTTGCATCATTGTACGGACAGCATAGCGGCCTACTTGGTAGCCTTCCTTGCGCAATTTCTTCACCATCTCACGATTCCCTAGGCTACCTCGGCTTTTCTTGAATAACTGGCGAACACGGCGATAAAGCTTCAAAGTATCAAGGCCTATCACGTTCGCAGGGCGTTTAAGCCAATCGTAATAGCCTGATTTACTTACGTTCATGACTCGGCATAGCTGCGCAACAGGGAACTGATTTGAGTGTTTTTTTATGAAGCGACATTTTACTTCATTTCTTTCGCAAAGAAGGCGCTTGCCTTTTTTAGTATTTCTTTCTCCATGCGTAATTCTTTGTTTTCTTTGCGTAATCGCTTGAGTTCATCACGCTCAGACTCTTCTAGGGTGATGCCTTGCCGTTGGACTTCGTACCTTTCTTTCCACTTGTAAAGCAGGCTAGTGCCAACGGTAATTCCCCCGAAAATTAATCCCATGCAAAAGTAGAATTTTCTCGTATAGTAAATACAGGAGATTCAACATGAAAAAGTCACGTTACACGGACAGTCAGATCTTATCTATTCTCAAGCAGGCTGAGGCTGGTTCACCTGTTCCTGAGCTCTGTCGTGAGCATGGAATGAGCAACGCAACCTTTTACAAGTGGCGTTCGAAATACGGTGGTATGGACGCATCCCTTATGGCGCGGATGAAAGAACTCGAAGATGAAAATCGACGGCTTAAAAAGATGTATGCGGAAGAACGCCTTAAAGCAGAGGTGATCTCAGAAGCGATGGCAAAAAAGTGGTGAAGCCCTGTGAGCGTCGATTGATGGCTCAGCGTTCGGTGGCGAACTATCACATCAGCATTAAAAGTGCATGCTATTGGTTTGGGATCAGCGAGACCTGCTATCGCTATAAATCGAAGCTTCAACCTGAGAATGAGTTGATAGCTCAGGAGTTAGTAACGCTGTGCAACAGTGAAGACTGCTCTGACTGGGGCTTTGGCCTGTGTTTTCACCATTTGCGGAACGTTAAAGGGTATACATGGAACCATAAGCGGGTTTATCGGATCTACTGCGAATTGGCTCTAAACTTACGTATTAGGCCAAAACGACGCCTGAATCGCCATACGCCAGAGCCTCTTAAAGAGCCGATTAAAACAAACCAAGTTTGGTCCGTGGACTTTATGCATGATCAGCTATCTGATGGCCGGAAGTACCGTTTATTCAATGTGATAGATGATTACAAACGTGAAGGTCTGGCGTCAGAACCTGATTTTTCAATGCCCACAGTACGAGTCACTCGGATCTTAGAGCAGCTCATCGAACAACGAACCAAACCTGTTGCGATCCGCTGCGACAATGGTCCTGAGTTCATTAGCCATGCGTTTATTAAATGGGCCAACAACCACGACATTCGAATCGATTATATTCAGCCAGGGAACCCACAACAAAACGCCTATATAGAAAGGTTCAACCGTACTATGAGGTTTGGCTTAGTGAGTAAGTATTTGTTTGACACACTTGAAGAGGTTCAAGATCGGGCGACCCAATGGTTATGGTTCTACAATCATCAACGACCACACCTTGCAAATGGAGGGTTCCCACCACTAAAAACGGCAGCATGAATTCTACGAATAAATGCGGTTAATAATGGGAGGATTACCCAACCCCTAGAGATTTTGCAGCATCAGCAACACTGTAACCTTGCTCCAACACCATTAGTACCGCTTCATCTTTAAATTCTTGTGGATAACTCTTGTGTGATTTTTTCAAACTCATATAGACCTCTTAATTCATTAACATACTGTCTCAAAATTAAGTGTCCGATGGAATTAGACCAGAACAAGCACTGTTGGAACTGCGCGGGGTCGAGCCTTGAAATCAATCGGGCAATGGTATCGTGTACTGGTAGGCCTGAAGTAAACAGCCCCTTTTCACGTAACCAGTTGAAGTGGGCTTCGCCAAAGTCCTCTATATCCTCCCAGCCACTGGCTCCGCCAATAGTTGCGCATACGGTGAGGAACAGTACGTCGAACAACGGGTAACTTACTTTAGCGCTTTGACGAGGGTCTTTGATACAGCCGAAATGTTGGGTAAATACGTCGATAGTCATGGAGGGATTCCCGAAAAAGGGAGTATAAGATCACAGCTCGAACATCAGGTCAAATCGCTTACGCTTGCTTAAAAAACATTCGAGATCTCACCCTGCTGCACCTTGAACTTGGATTTTATCAACAAGGCCACGTTGAGCATTAAAATTCACCTCAACAGCAATTTCATATATTCGATTAAGCTTTCTTCATGTGTTTTACTTAATACGTGATAAACTTTACTTGGAAAAGCAAATGTCTTATCACCATCTTTAAAAAAAACTTGTGGTGGTTCACTATCAGTCTCTTCTACAAAAGTCCACTCTCCTTGCCTTTTTCTTTTATAAACCTCACCTAAATAAGCACCATAGATATACGATAAAGTGAACAAATCTTGATCTAATATATGTCCCTGTCCTATCTCTTGAATAATATCATCAACTAAACCAACACTATCAATAGAATAATCTAAATTAACAGAGAAATTATCAATTGAATATTTAAGTGCATCCTCTGCTGAAGATCTCATTAACTCTTGAACATCATTCATTACCATTACCGTCCATTCTAGCTTTCTGTTTCTTTAAAATTTCTAATGCAGGAAGAGAATCAAACCCCACACCAGGATAAGGCAGAGGCGTTCTATCAAACTCACCAAAATCGTTCATGACCTTATCTCTTGCGGCTGCTACATATTCTCGCCAGATATCCTTCCCTTCCTCGAACTTCTGCATACATAAAGCTTCATCATCAGAAAAATAAGCCAAATGTGTCAAATAGGTTAAACAAAAAGAACAACTTCCCCTTAGTAAGTAGTAAAATAAAGAGTGCACATCTAAAGAGGATTTCTTAACAAAATCAACCTGTTTATCTAGAAAGTCCAAAGCCTCTTCCCAACTTTCAACATCGGCGTCTATCAAACTCAAAAATTCATTACATTGACGCTCAAAATTATCAAACTTATAATGTTGGTCAAACTTATTTACGATTTTTTTTGTATCTGCATTATAAGCTTCAGCCTTAATATTCTGTATCATAGCTACCTTATCGATATTTTCGTTCAATAAAAGCACCTGATCTAACTGCAAAGCCGTAGTTCCTTCAATGAAGGCACCATTCGAAGTATTGTAAATCTCAGCGTCAGGAAACTCAGATATCGCCTTAGATAGTATCTCCGCTGAAAATTTAAATTCATGTTTCGTAAATACGTTATCAGCAAAATTTCCCCGAACCCTTATGCCAGTACCGTGTGCACTGTAATCATAAAGCTCCTTGCCTTTATCATTCGAATTAAAATAAGCAGAGTGCTTGCTATGATGGCACTTAGGGTCGACAAAACCAAGATCTACACCGAATAAATATACCTGTCTAAAGCCTAAAGCTAATACATATGATAGTGCACAATTAGACACTGTCGGATATGAATAAAGTAGACTAGAGAATTCTTTAACCTCATCCGAGATGGCAGAAAATGCACAAGCTCCAGCCTCGCCGGTTTTAAGACAAAACAACGGATCACCAAACATATCTACAACTTCAGGGTGCAGTCCATTAACACTAATTAGGTCAATACTCTTTAACCAATCGGGATCGGGGACTTGAGAAACCCAATGTAATGTCGCTCTAGTTTGTTCAACTTCAGCATGAAAATCAGGTTTAATACCTAAATTATAAAGTGCTTTTAAACTAGTACCAACAGACACGATAATGGCTTTATTTTTATATGACTTAATAACGTCTGCACTAGAATCTAAAGATGGACCATTACCAATGATAAACACCGGTGTAGCTTTCAGAATTTGGGACAAACCTTTTGGTTTGTATTTCAGCATATAAGGATGATTATGAGAAAAAGAGTCCTGTGTATGATTCAAATTATAAAATGCATGATCGAAAAACTCTCCAACGTTAAGCAATACTTTAAATTGTTCTCGAGTCAACAGCACATTTTCATGCATTTGATGATGATAGTAACTGACATAAAAAAAAGTATAAGAAAGAATATGTATTCCATACGATTGTAAACGTTGATGTATATCATCAAACATATGTGTACCATCGTCTCCAATATTCAGATAGAGCTTACTACCTCTCTCGTCAGCCTTTTCTAGTATAGAGTTCCAATCAATAGTGAATAATGAAGCTAGAAAAAATTCTACATTAGGTTCGTACAAGATAAAATTATCGATATCGTGTCTTTTAAACAGTAACTCCACCTGGTAGGCAAGACCACAGCCATACATAATAAAAGAAGGTAGCTTATAAGGCAGTTTAGTTTGAGTTTCTTTGTTATCAGGAACATCTCGAACTAAGGCCCTCAATGCCTTTGCCTTATCATAGTGTATAAAAGGGCTAGGTTTATGTAGTGGCTCTCGTGCATCCAAGGAGTCTATTCTTGGGTGTGCTGAATAGTGTTCAAAATATTGCGAACTGGCAACGTGTGGATCTTCTGAGCAAAACATCGATGCCCGCTCTAAATCAAATAAGTTAAACTGCTCCTTACCCGTACTCAGTAGCTGCCAACGAGACAGCTTATAATTAGACGAAAAATCGTAAATTTCAGGAAAATACTTCTTAAATGCGCATAAATTTTTATCAAAAATGGATGATAAACATTTCCGGTTATATGTTTCTACTACCTTAGCATTATCTTCATTGTGAATAAAATAATGCGCTAATGGTTGAGAAAATTCATAACTACTTTCTTTCTCTAATTCTTCAGAATATTTCAACAAAGACTCAGAAAATGGAGAACGCCCCGAAAGCGTGTCAAATTCAAAGCCATTAAACATCGAATAGTCATAATGGCGAAAAATATGAAACTTAGTGATTTCATGATGCTGCATCCACTCTTTAATCGCGAAGATAGAATCAGAACCTTTCCTACCTGAAATAATAGTAAAATTCACACCTGAATTTTTAACTTGAGCAAGCAGCTCACGCCATTGAGCACTCAGCAAAGAAACATGTAGCAAGTCCATTTCAGGCTCAACCAATAAGACTCTTTTCCATGCCGCAGTAGAAAGTAACGGTTTAATATGTAAACCTAAGCCACATCCTAAAATAACAAGGTTTTCACTACTCTTAGAAATTGGCTCATAATGCAATTTAGCGTGAGGTAATAGACTATTTAAGCTTATACCAGGAAAAGGCTCCACCTCATCCTGTAAGTGCTTTTTAGTCTGGTCAAATACCAGCGGGTTTTGACAGAAAACGTTAATTTGAAGGTCAACTTGTTTTTGCGGAATCGGGTTATAAAGCGCTCTCCCCTTGGAGATATTCAAAACGCTGACCCGTTTAAATTTTGTGATAAAAGGCGAAAACCTAAGTGAATGATGAGTAGCTAGCGCTTGAGCTAAACTTGGATCAAAGTACGCAAAGGCTTTTAGATTATTGTCCAGACGCCGCTGAATTAAAGGAGACAACTGGACTTCATTTTGTTTTTGCTCTTGTTCGTTGCTTGAAATCTGAAAATCAATATTCTTTAACATTTAGATACGCCAATAAGTAGTTATTTACCATATGCCTTATTAATTTTTTTCGAACGCTCTAAGGTACCTAACTGAGCTTGTAAGTGATTCTTCTCTGTACTTACCAAATCAAGCAATATCTTCATCTTGCCGACATACGCGAGAATAATCTTCTTATCATCGGCATTGAAATCATTGTTCAGGGTAAAATAGTCAGTAAATAATTTTTGATGCTCAGCCAAAAGCTCGTCAAGTATAATAATTTCAACATGCTCTGAGTTTAAACCCTGGTGAATTTTTTTGAGCAACGCTTCACCTTTATAGAGAACATGATTTAAAGAATCCAAAATTCACTCTACCTTAGCGCTGCTGGTAAGCTTGCTGTTTGGCTGAATCTGGGATCTGATCCCAAGCAGATTTTATCGGCAGGAAAATAGAAATGACTTCTGCTATTTTTTCGGCATCATTACTCATTGATGCTTCAGAGAGTAACTCTAGCATATAACTATATAAGTCATTTAAATTAGCAGATATTTCGCCACCTACTTCATGGTCAAGCGTATTGCGTAATGAAGTAATAATCGAAGTTGCTTTTGCTAAAGGCTTCGCTTTATTCACCACTTCGTTTCGTTCAATACAGCCCTTAGCAACGGATAGATTTTCTAATGCAGTTTGCATTAAAATTTGGGTTATTTTATGAGGATCGGCTGTGGCAATCTGATCTTTTATTCCAACTTGACGATACTGATTAATCCCATGCTTATACATACTTCACTTCCCATCATTGTTAGCCAAGCTGCGCAGCAATGTACGACATTTGGCTATTCAGCGTTCCCATTGTCTGGTCAAACGCTGTGTATTTTGCTCGAAGAGTTGACTCATATTCGGCCATTCGCTCTTTTAGCGCTAAGTCCGCATGGTCAAGGTCGCGTAATTGTGAACGGGTAGTGTCCTCTCGAGTCGCCAAAATACCTCCTGACTGCTCGAAACTATCAACAAAACCGTAAAATGTATCAACTACTCCCCCATCCCCTGCAAAAATTTCGCCAAGTTTATTCAAGTCACCATCAATCCACTTATTTAATTTAGACTCATCCAAAGTCAATTGGGCATCATTGCCCATTTCTATGCCCAAAGCATAAAAGGTGGTTACTCGATTGGCATCATTAGGATCAGAATAACCAGTAGTACTCATCCGGCCTAAACTGTATTTCATTGAGCGAAGCATGGCGTCACCACTCAATTCTTTACGCTCATTATCTTCACCTTCAAGCACTTCATCGGGCTTACTATATTTCTCGATTTCTTTAATAATTTTATTGTAAGCGTCAACAAAACGTTGGATACTGTCTACAGCAGCATTGTCATCAGGTTTGATTTCTAACTTGGTACTAGAAGTCGTCAAACTATTGGCAGTAAATGTCACTCCTGAAATAACATCACTAAAGGTATTGGTATCACTTACCACTTCAATACCATTGACTGACATCTTGGCATTTGAAGCACTTTGAGTCACATTTAAATCCGCTATAAAAGTATCAAGATCTGGATTGGCTGCACCTGTAGACGTAATGGTCAAATCATTGGGGTTTCCGTTGTTGGGATCGCCATCATCATCAGCGCCTGATACACTGGAGTCAAATAATAAGCGAGTACCACTCCCGGTGTTGACTAGATTAGCGGTAACGCCAAAATTACCACCGGCATTATTTACTGCATCACGTAAGTCTGATAAACGCATCCCAGCGGTAACCGCTACAGTGAAGCTTTCAGCCCCAGCCCCAAAGGTTAGCTCGCCATCAGCACTAGCAATAACAGCCGAGGAAGAAGCATATTCAGTTTGTCCGGTTAAGCGTGAGCCCTGCGCCAACGACAGAACTTCAACATCATAAGTACCATTTGCAGCACCTTCACCTAAAGCCACAGAATAGGCCCCGCTGTAATTTGAAGAACTACTTTCTTCATCTTCTGAAGAAGCTGCACTAGCCAATACGCCATCAACAAAGGCCGAACGGGGGAAAAAAGTATTTGGGTTACGAGCATCATCTAAAATATCTTTAAAGCTACTTAGAGCCGATTTTACCGCACCAACAGCAGACAAAGTCACATCTAAACTTTCACGCCGTTCAGCTAAGCGAGTTTCCTGTGGTACCCGCATCGCATCAATAGACACTTCAATTAAAGCTTCTAAGTCTAAGCCACTACCTATACCCGCTGCTGAAATTCCACTCATTTCGGTCACCTACATAATAAAAACTAAACTAACTTATCCACAAATAACCCGGTGGTCTCACCAATCGCATCCTGGAACTTTCGTAAGCGCTCAGACAACTGACGATATTCTTCACTAGGAATTTCTCTTATCAGTTCATCGGTAGAACGATTTAAAACTGACGTAAAAAATTGTCCGTCTCGCTCATCAACCACAAATTTTACATCGCGGTTATGAACTTCCAAAATTTGATTAATCGACTTAACTACATCTTCAACCGATGCTCTATCTTGGTCTTTTTCTACTCGTTCTTCTGCCTGCTGTTTAGCAACCTTATTTTCTTCTTGCAGCGATTTTCGTGCCAACTCAATTTTTTCGCTACGAGAAGTAGGCTCATTCGTTCCCTTGAGCTGTTCGCTTTGTTTCAGTTCAGGGCGTTCCGTCGCCGCTACAGTAGAAGCAGAAAACGCTGTAATACTATTTACATTGCCTTCCATATCTGACTCCTTAAATGAAGCAAGCCACACCTATTGAGTATAAGTGCGGCTGCGTGTTTCTACCTACTAAAATTTTAACTATACAAGAGTTAACGCAGCCTGTGGGCGTTGGTTTGCTTGAGCCAAAATAGAGGTGCTGGTTTGCTGTAAGATCTGCTGCTTGGTTAATTCAGCCGTTTCTTTTGCAAAATCAGTATCTTTAATCCGTGAACGTGCACCAGTCATATTCTCAGAAATATTCGATAAGTTACGGATAGTAGATTGGAAACGATTTTGCAGGGCACCCAAATCAGCACGCTCGGTATCAATGCTTTTTAATGCTGAATCAATTTTGGCCATTGCGCCAGAAGCCGCACCGGCAGTACCTACTGATAGGGCATTGATACTCAGCGCTGCAGTAGTAATAGTCGTGTCAATTTTAACAAGAATATTTTCGCCAGCATTAGCACCCACTAAAAAATTAGAACTATAAGCGCCATTAAGCAATTTAGTTCCACCAAAATTAGTAGTAGAACCTACACGACTAATTTCCGCTTTTAGCTGATTAACTTCCGCATTTAATGCGCTTCTATCACTAGCACTATTGACACCATCTTGAGACTGAACGGCTAGCACGCGCATGCGTTGTAGCATGTTAGTCACTTCGTCCATTGCGCCTTCAGCGGTTTGCGCTACAGAGATACCATCCTGTGCATTCATCACGGCACGATCCAAGCCTTGGATCTGTGAAGTCATGCGGTTTGAAATTTGTAGACCAGCTGCATCATCCTTGGCGCTATTGATACGAAAACCAGAGCTTAAACGCTGGTAAGCTGTATCAAGACCGTTGCCTGAATTATACAGTTGGCGTTGTGCGTTCAATGACGACACATTACTATTTACGACTAATGCCATAATTTGAGCCTCCTAAAATGTTAATTATCGGGCCTGAACTAATAACCTGATAATTTATAACCATCTAGTGATTGTTGAACCCTTGGTTTGAACCTAACCAAGACAACCTTTAAATGGACCAAAGTTTTAATAACTTCAATCTCTGTAGCGGCAGTAGCTAAAAAAGCTTTAGAAAATTTTAAGGAAAAGAGGAAAAAACTTGCCACTTGGGCGGCAAAGCCCGTCACTACAAGGCTTTAACAATGCAAAAAATAATTTAAGACTAGGCCTAGAAACTCTAGTTTTTAACGATTTCTAAGTAAAACAGCCGAGCACCCCGCCAACAATCGCTCAAAAAAAGAACTATAATTGGCACCATAAACACTAAGTCAAAAAAACACCGCAAAAGTTGGTGCATATATTGCTTAATTTAAAGAGCAGCCTGAACCGCTGCGAAAAAATGGCCAAGCGTGCTATCCACACACTTGACCATGTCGCTCGAAACGATAGGAGATGAGAGCGAAACTAGAGCGCATTTTTATAATAAAGGAATTGAGCCTCCTAAAATAATCATCGCGCTTACTGCAGTCTGAGGACGGTGGATTGAACCTCCACCGTCCTTTCTTTTTTATTATCCAAGGAGAGATAGCGCAGCCTGAGGACGTTGATTTGCTTGAGCCAAAATCGTAGTCGAGGTTTGTTGCAAGATCTGGTTCTTGGTCAGATTGGCTGTCTCAACCGCAAAATCAGTATCTTTAATCCGCGAACGCGCACCAGTCATATTCTCAGAAATATTAGACAGGTTACGAATAGTAGATTGAAAGCGATTTTGAATTGCACCTAAATCGGCCCGCTCGCTATCAATGCTTTTCAATGCTGAATCAATTTTGGCCATTGCGCCAGAAGCTGCGGCAGGATCGCCCACTGATATAGCGTTAATACTTAACGCGGCAGTAGTGATAGTTGTATCAATTTTGAGTAATATGTTTTCCCCCGCATTAGCCCCTACTAAGAAATTAGCACTGTAGTTTCCGTTAAGTAAGTTAATACCACCAAATTTTGTGGTTGTACCGACTCTTGATATTTCAGCTTTAAGTTGATTGACTTCCGCATTCAGAGCGCTACGGTCACTCGCGCTATTAACCCCGTCCTGAGACTGGATAGCAAGAACACGCATCCGTTGCAACATATTAGTAACTTCATCCATTGCACCCTCAGCGGTTTGCGCAACCGAAATACCATCTTGTGCGTTCATTACCGCACGGTCAAGACCTTGAATCTGTGTAGTCATACGATTTGATATCTGTAGACCTGCCGCATCATCTTTCGCACTATTAATGCGGAAACCAGATGACAAACGCTGGAATGCGGTATCTAAACCATTACCTGAGTTGTAAAGTTGTCGCTGTGCGTTTAAAGACGACACATTAGTATTAACATATAAAGCCATGGTATTTCTCCTATCTATATTTTAACCATTTATAGGTCTTATTAGTTGTCAGTTATTTTGTTTTTCTGACTTACCCTATATAACGGCAACCCTTCAATATTCTTTAGCGTTTATTTTTATCTTTTTATTTTTGAAAACAAAAAAACAAAAAACAAAAAAAAGGTTGCTTCAATATTGAAGCAACCTTTGTAACGGCCACAGCAGAGAAAACTTTACCTTATAATTAAAAAAGAATTGTGGGATAGTTAAACCGCCTAAATATTAACTCCCGCTTCAGCAGAGTTCACCAATCCAATAGTCATTCTTTATTATTGGTGATTTACGAAATCCTCGCAATAAATCTCATATCGGCAGAACTCCAATATTCTTTAGCTCATTTTTCTACATGAATTTGAAATAACTTTAAATCTATAAGTAATTAAATAGTGATAGCTGGCTAATTCGACTATATGAAGAGTAAGACGTATTCAGTGCTAGTTCGGCTTTCTGAAGGTCACTGACCGCCTCAGCGAAGTCCACTTCACTCAAGCTCGCACGTGAGGATTTGTTCACTATATCCATCGATTGAGCGGCCGATTTAACCGAATCCAGGGCATTACCACGCGCACCAATGGAGCCTAGTGTTAAACCCACCTTCTCCATGGCGTTATCAATACCAACTAAAAAATCATTTTGAGCTTCAGTGAAATCAATACTTTGCACAGTGGGATCTTCCAAGGCCCGTATGAAATCACCCACCATATTAAACACATTATTTTTGTTGGGTGCAGTAAGTTCAAAACTTTCAGTCGCACCTACCGCACCTGTTACTGTTATAGCTAAGCCATTAAAATTAATTTCCTGTCCATCCACATAATTTCCAGTAACTGGCGGTACTAACGAGGCCCCACCACTATCTAATATTTCATAAGTATCAGGAACACCAGCGCTAGTTTGCACCTGAAAACTATTATTAGCAGGTGTTATTGGATCATAGTTTTGATTATAAAAAGAATCAAACGCCTTTTGATCATTGACGACAGTTGAAATGTTCACGCTAGTATCATTAGTTTTATAGCGTTCAAAAACATCATCAAAAACGTCTTTCCCTGTATCATTGTTTTGAATATAAACAGAAGAAGAAACCTTTAATTCACTTTTACCTGAATCACCTTGATAAATATATTCACTTCCATCATAAATATAAGCTTTTTTATGAGTTTGAAAACCGGAAAACACATAACTACCATCAGCATTTTGGCTATTGGCAAAATCCAACAGTTGAGCTTGAATCTGCCGTAACTCCTGAGCTAAAGAGTCTCGCTCTGCTTGACCATTAATACCATCACCGCTTTGAACCCCCAATACTCTGGCTCGTTGCATAGCCGTAGTCATACCACCTAGTACTGACTCTTCAAAGTTCAATGCATTTTCAAGCAAGGTCCCATTCTTTAAATGCTGTTCAGTCAGAGTGATTTCGGTGCTCAAAAACATTGACTTACTCATATCTGAAGGGCCATCTGCAGAAGTCAGCAACTTTTTATTGGTGATTAAATGCTCATTCATTTTATCAACTTGTTGCTGAGAATTAAGCACGCCATTCAAAGAATTTTGATACAAGTTCATACTTGATACACGCATAATAAATTACCTCAATGAACTTAATAGTGTTTGAAAGGTTTCCTGGGCTGTACTGATGACACGTGCCGATGCAGCATAAGCTTGCTGAAAGCGGATCAAGTTAGATGCTTCTTCATCAAGGTTCACCCCCGAGATAGAGTTATGCCGCTGGGTACTCTGCTCCAACAAAGATGTAGCAGCTGACGCCGACACTCGAGCCTCACTGGTTTTACCACCAATAAAACTCACCAGGCTAGCATAGGCATCATTCATGGTCATTTTATTGTCACCAGTACTGGCTAAGCTTTTTCTAACCAAATCCATTTGCTGTAAATCAACTAAGCGTAAGGCATTATAATTGTCGTTGAAACCATCGGTGTTATAGTCAAAATTGAACACATCACCTTCTTGCACATCACCATCAATATTAATGTCATAACCCGGCGTTAAAGGCGGAACGGCATTAGCAAAAAGTTGCTGACCAGCGGTTGCCGCTGCGGCGGTTGCCAACAAAGTGCCGGCATCGTCATAAATTTCATAGTCACCCGCAGCATTCACCACCACTTGATGCGGCCCTGCAACATCGTAGCCCCCCGGAGCGATGAAAGCAGACGTTGTAGGGTCAGTATCATAAATCGAATTGATACTAATTGAAGCATTGCCGCGGTTCGCCAAATCACGCTCAACCCGCACAGGCGCGGCTAGCGCCAACTTCTCAGGTTGACTCATACTCACCGTCATTTGTGCGGCCACATCACGCGTCGGCTGAATTAAATGCTTATCACCTGCCGCAAAGGGCCCCGAAGAAAAATCCCACTCCATCCCGTCAAGCTCGAAGGCCGTTGGCGGAATAGACCCCGTAACCACTGCCCCCACCATACTATCACCATCATAACGTTGTACTTCAAAAGTGCTTGCCGAGAGAAAACTTATCCGATAATCGTAAGGCGTAACCTCGCTGCCTTTTCCTGAGATAAAAGAACCAGAGATTGAACCCGAGGCAGTATTTGTTGAAAATTCCTTTCCGGCAAAAGTGGGTAAGGTAAATATATCTGTTCCAATATCACCGTTTAGGTCCATACCCAATTTATTTTGGGCATTAAAAGCATCAGCCATCGAAATAGATAACTGACCAAGCTGGTTACGGCTCACATCCAACGTTGTTTTCCGGTACTCCATCAAGCCGCCAATCGTACTACCGATTTCTTCGCGGCCTATTATTCGACTCGAACCAGCAAGAGAAATAGTCATCTCTTTTTGGGTACTATCGGGGTCACCGTCAACCATGCTCAATGTGGTATAATCATCTTGCAACACCAAAGCCTGACCAGTGCGCATAAATACCAACGTTGAACCGTCATCTTGCACAATCGTATTAATATCAATCAATTCGGCTAAATCATTAATCGCTTGATCTCGTTTATCAGATAATACCGCTACATCACCATCTAACGGGTTTCCGCCAGATGCTACAATTTCTTTATTGATGTCGGCAATGTTCACAATCAAAGCATTCGATTCATTGGCTTTTTCGACCAAATCTTGACTAATATTTTTTTCTTGAAGCTGGTATTGCTCATTTAATGTTCGATAGCGTTCGGTGAGTGCGTCAAATTGAGCTAAGGCTAGTTCTCGGGTTGATAACGCAGTCGGATTATCGGTGGTCGCATGCAACTGAGTAAACATATCATCAAATTTCGAACTAAGAGATAAGGCATCATCACTCACAATGGCATCAATTTGACTCACCGAATCTAAATAGGCATTGCGGTTTGCCAAGGTTGAGGTATCGCGGAACATTTGTGCCTGAGCAAAACCATTGAGTACCCGAGAAGTATTTCCATCTCTCACGCCTCCCAAGGTATCGGCGGTAAAAAAAGTTCGCTGTAGGCTATAGCCTGGGGTATTCACATTGGCAATATTACTACCGGTGGTCATCAGCAAACGCTGATGGGCAGCAAGCCCAGACGAACCAATGGTGAGTAAGTCATTCATTGCCATGCTATCTACTCCCCTTCAACCAAGGTGTTACGATAATCATCAAAATGCTGACCATCCAAAATTTGACTAATTTTACTCGCATATTGAGGGTCGGTCGCATAACCGGCGGCTTGTAACTCACGCGCATACTGCTTAGCATCCATACCATTGGCTAAGGCTTGCTGATAACGAGGGCCATCGATAAAAGATAAATAATCTTTCACACTGGCTTCATAGGAATCATAAGCACGAAACGCAGCGCGCTCTTGTCTAGCTTGCCCATCCCTAAACTCCAAAGTGTTTACCATTGCCTTATCTCCCTGCCAGCGCCTATCTGCTTTAATTCCAAATAGGTTATAGCTACTTGTTCCATCATGATTGGTGATCACTTTTTTACCCCAGCCAGATTCTAAAGCCGCCTGTGCAACAATCGCCATTGGCTCCACCCCTTTATCCACAGCCAGTTTTTTAGCAAGCGGCAATAGGGTTTCAATAAATTCTTTCGGCGTGGCAAATGTTTGCCGTTCCGATGACTCCGAACCCGTTTGACTCGAGTCTATATCCAGATTAGCGTGAGTTTTCTCTAAAGTTTCACTACTTGCTGCCGTTACATGAGTCGATATAGCAATATCCTTGCCAAGTGCTGAAGGCTGCTCAAGCGAGCGAGTCGTTAAATCAATCTCCTGGCCCCCTCGTAATACCGAGGCAGGCGTAATATTTGCGGCCGAGGGGTTAAGTTGCGCAACGATAAGATCCGCTAAACCTAGAGCGCCAGAAGACGATAATTCCAAGGCCATTTGGCTATCATGCATGTCTCGGTAGGTTTGGGTATGTCGATTATTCAGTGGTGAATCGCTTTCAAACGCGGCATTACTTTTACGCATCTGTTTTAACAGCATCTGCATAAACAATGCTTCAAACTGGTTTGCAACCTGTTTTAAGGCCTTGTTCGGATCCTTCTGAGCTGCACTTCTGAGCTCATCCAAACTGGCCAAGTCATTGTAGTTTGCACTTTGTTTGACTGCGTCCATTGCCATGATTAAATCACCAATAACTCGCCTTGAATGGCACCAGCTTGCTTCAGCGCCTCCAGAATGGAGACCAAATCACCAGGCGCAACCCCCACCCGATTAACCGCTCGAACCAAATCATCTAATGATGCACCGGTGTCAAAGTTAAACATCCGAGAATCTTCTTGAGTCACCTCAATGTTACTCGCTGTCGTTTCTACCGTTTCGCCATCAGACAATGCATTTGGCTGCGAAATAACCGGGGTCTCAGATATTTTCACCGTCAGCCCACCATGAGTGATGGCAGCCGGTAATAAGCGCACATCTTTACCAATTACAATGGTACCAGTACGTGAATTGACAATAATTTTGGCTGACTCTGATGCGGGTTCAAAAGTAAGATTTTCTAAAGTTGATAAATAGGCGACTCGTTGCCCAGGATCTCGAGGCGCGAAAACCTGTACCGAAGATGCATCCATCGGTGTCGCCGTATTAGGCCCAACCAAACTATTAATGGTATCGGCAAGACGTTTCGCGCTAGTAAAATCAGAGCGTTTCAGATTAAAAGTGATGGTATCACCACTCATAAATGGCGAAGGCACTGCTCGTTCAACAATCGCACCATTGGGAATACGCCCAACCGTTGGAGTATTAGAGATCACCTTGGAGCCATCCGCACCTTCAGCGCCAAAACCACCAACAATAAGACTGCCTTGAGCCAAGGCATACACTTCACCATCGGCCCCCTTTAAAAAAGTCTGAATCAATGCGCCGCCACGTAAGCTCTTCGCTTCACCAATCGCAGATACCGTGATATCAATGGTCTGCCCCGGTTTCACAAAAGCGGGAAGCTCTGCATATACAGCAACTGGCGCGACATTTTTAATTTTTAAATTTGTGCCCGCAGGCAATACAATGCCAAAGTTGCGTAACATCGTCGCAAATGATTGCTTAGCAAATTCACTATTCTTTTCACCAGTGCCAGGTAAACCAACCACCAAGCCATAGCCCGTGAGTTGGTTGGCTCGCACACCTGCGACATCGGCGACATCTTTTAGTCGCGCAGCACTCACGGTGTTTGCCAACAAACACAAAGCGATACTGAACATCATAATGCTGCGTTTAAACATGGGACGACTCCTCGAGCTAACGACGCTTAAAACGGCCATACAGGACTATTAAAGAACTTAGACAACCAACCTTGTTCGGTCGTATTGGCAAAATCACCAGTACCACCATATTGAATTCTCGCATTGGCAATACGTAATGAAGGAATGGTATTGTCTGGTGACACATCATCGGAACGAATAATCCCGGTTAAGCGAATATATTCATTGCCATTATTAAGCATCAGCCACTTCTCACCACTAATGAGCATGTTGCCATTGGCCAATACTTTGACCACATTCACTGAGATATTACCCGCTAAACTGTTGCTCTGAGCGGCATCTGCTTCCCCAGTAAAGGCACTATTTTGAGTTAAGCCAAGCTCAATTGGGTTGCCACCAATGGTTGCCACCCCGCCCGGTACGGTAATTGGATTGAGATTGAAATTTTTATCTTTGGCTAAATCATTACTAGCCGACTTACTTGCTTGAGTTCGTTCTGCAAGGTTAACCACAATAATATCACCAACGCGATGGGCTTTTTTGTCTGCATATAGGTTATTTGCAACAGCTTCAGCGAATAACGAACCAGTCACGCGCGCTTCTATTGCAACTTCTTCTGGATAAACAGGTGCATAAGTCGGGTCATCGGGAACCACGGCATGATTGACGCTTGCACATCCCACCATCGTTATACTCATCAACGCTACGACTAATCTATACATCAGTCATCCCTCTCTCTGATCTGTGTTTACAATTGTTGAGTTGCAAAACTTAACATTTGATCGACGGTAGATATAACCTTTGAGTTCATCTCATAAACACGCTGTGCTTCAATCAAATTCACCAACTCTTCGGTAACATTAACATTGGATGTTTCTAAGGCTCCTTGGCGAATAGAACCAAGGCCATTTTCGGAAGCAATCCCATTTTGCGGTGCACCACTGGCACCAGTTTCTAAATATAAGTTCTGACCTTGAGGCTCTAAGCCCGAAGGATTCACAAAGTCACTCAGGGTAATTTGGCCAATTACCTGACTATCGGTTTGACCGGGCAAGCGAACACTCACTTCACCATCTTCACCCACCGTAAAACTTTGTGCATCGGCTGGTACTTGGATTTCGGGTTGCAGCGGATAACCAGATCCCGGAGTCACTATCGTGCCTTCGTCATTCAAACTAAATTGACCATTACGAGTGTAAGCAGTCGTGCCATCAGGCATTAATACTTCGAAAAAGCCACGACCGTCGATCATCATGTCAAAGGAATTGTCCGTGGTTTGCACATTACCTTGATCATGATTCTTTTGGGTGGCAATCACCTTTGCGCCAGCGCCAATCATTAGACCGGAAGGCATTTTGGTGTTTTGTGAAGAACGCCCGCCAGGCTGATTCACAGTTTGATAAAGTAAATCTTCAAACACCGCTCGGCTTTTTTTATAACCAATAGTACTGGCGTTAGCGAGGTTATTAGAAATAACCGATACATTGGTTTGCTGGGCATCTAAGCCAGTTTTACTGATCCATAATGCGGGATGCATAGTACACTCCTTATTGCTAGCTTAAGCGCAACAAACTGTTAGTCGCTTTTTCGTTTTCTTCAGCAGTTTTCATCATTTTTATTTGCATTTCGAATTGGCGTTGCATGCTAATCATATGAGTCATCTCTTGGACTGGATTTACATTACTGCCTTCTAATGCACCTTTAGTCAGTTCAACCGTAGCGTCTGGTTGGTATACAGCACCTGTGGTACTTCTAAATAAACCATCACCGCCTTTGCTTAAATCTCCAGCAAAAGGCTTACTCAATTTGATTCGGTTAACTTCTTCCAGGGCATCACCTGGCGCACCTTCAGGTCGTATTTCGATGGTGCCATCTTCGCTAATTTCAAGCTTTTCAACAGGTAAAGGGATAATAATCGGTGCATTTTGATTACCTAACACCGGCTGACCTTGCATGGTTTGTAGAACCCCTGCTGCCGAGATCGTAAAGTTGCCATTTCTAGACAATGCTTCTTGACCATCTTTATCTTGAACCGAAATCCAACCTTCTCCCTGAATCGCAACATCTAAATCACGACCCGTGGTTTTTAACATACCGTTGGCAAAATTTTGACTAGGGGTCTCAGTCATGGCAAATACTCGCGACGGTAAACCAGGGCCAAATGCCTGCATCGCTCGTGCGTTTTCTAGATCGGCTTTAAAGCCAGTCGTGTTCGCATTCGCTAGATTATTGCCTCGCACCGCGAGCGACTGCATATTTTGTTTTGCGCCGGTCATCGATATATAAAGTAATTGGTCCATCTTATTCCCTTCGTCAAATAGCTGACTCATGAGAAATAGAGCAATTATGGTGCCAAACAATAAAAACTTATAACAAAGCCAATAAAAAACCATATAAATCAAGTAAATAAAAAGGCAGCGAAGGCTGCCTTTTTATTATTATGTCATCCGATATGATTATCGAATTTGAATAATAGTTTGCTGTAGAGTTGAATTCACTTCCAGTGCTCGAGAGTTCGCTTGGAAGTTTCGTTGCGCACTAATTAAGTTAACTAACTGTTCAGTGAGGTTCACGTTGGCTTGTTCTAAGGAAGCCGAGTTAATTTTACCAAAAGTGCCAGAGTTACCTTCACCTGCAATCGCTTCACCACTTAATTGTGTTTGTTGCCAGGATGTATCACCGATTTGTGATAAGCCCTGATTGTTCGCAAACTTAGCCACTGAAACTTTAGCAATATTCGAAGTTTGACCATTACTATAAGACGCAACCACTAAACCGTCAGGCCCAATATCAATCCCAGTTAATTTACCAACTGTCGATCCATCCTGCGAAAGACTAGACACTTCGAAAGCTGCGTTATACTGAGTCGGTCCGTTCAAATTAAAGATAAGCGTTTGCGTAGAATCTACCGAACCCGTCGCCGCATCCCAAACCCCACCAGGGCCATTTGGTGGCGCAGTTCCTAAAGCGACCGTTTCAATAACCGCAGGCACTGTTGATGCTAAGGCCCCCGTACTATCAAATGTTAAAGTAGCCGAAGCCGGAATCGTCGCGTTGGTATTACCCGCGTTTGGCACATGAGCAGTGCCTCCACTCACGTCGGTCGGTTCACCATCAACATAGATCAACTTATGCCAAGTATTTGCCACAGAGGAATCTTTTACAAAGAAGGTTTCCGCAACATGAGACCCACCCTGAGAATCGTACACAGTCACCGAAGTTGCTGAGGTATAAGTATTACTATCAGAAGGATCGAAGTCACCAATATCATGAGTCGTGCCACTAGAGGGCAAGTTAAAGCTCATATTGACTTCACTGGTTTGGGTCGGTGTACCAACTTCAGCGCTGATCTGAATGGCGTTTGTCGCCGCCATACTCACTGCCGAAGGAGTACCACTGTTATTAACCGTATATCCCTGTAAATACTGGCCTTGCGAATTCACAATAAAGTTATCCGCATTTAATTTGAAGGCACCAGCACGCGTAAATTCGCGAGTCTGGGTAGTCAAATCAGCAGCCGTAACAAAAAAACCTTCTCCACTAATCGCTAAATCCAAAGCATTCTGGGTAAAGTTCAAACTTCCCTGGTGGAACTGCTGTGCAACATCCACCGTTTTGGTTCCGTTACCCACTGCAGTACGAGCATTTGAGAAAATCGATGTTGCATACACATCGGCAAACTCTGCCCGCGACTCTTTAAAACCAACGGTATTGACGTTCGCAATGTTATTCGCGGTTACGTCAAGATCCTTTTGCGAGGCATTGATGCCGCTCAACGCGATATTAAATGACATCTCTCAATCTCCTATCGTTTATATACTTTACTAGGCTTTGGCAACTTCAAGGACATCGCTCATCGCGATACCACCCAAACCTTCTAAATTGACGACTACGCCAGATGTACCACCAGCCAAACTTACACTACTTACATTCGCGAAAGTTGCGGTGGGTAAACTGATCTCTTTACCGCCCTGAACGCCATTTACTTTGACGTTATATTTTCCATCTGGCATTTGATTCCCGTTGGAATCAGTACCGTCCCAAGAGAAGTTCATATTGCCACTCCCCTCACCTAAATCGATAACTGTAACGACTTCTCCAGCTTCATTTTCAATCGTCACTTTAACATTGGTCGTTGCAGCGCCTGTCACCGCTACCCCTTCAAAACCACTGCCCGTATTGTGGGCATAGTCCAAGGGTACCAATACTTTTTGCCCCACTAGCGTTGAGGCTTGCAAAGCTGCAGACGAATTCATAATCGAGTTCATCGTGTCAAATTTGGTTCCCAGCTCGGCGATACCTTCAGAAGTCTGGAAGGAAGCCATTTGCGCGATCATTTCAGCGTTATCAACTGGCTTACTCGGATCTTGATATTGCAACTGGGTGGTCAATAGCGCGAAAAAGTCTTCCTGCCCTAATGACTGATTATTATTACTTTCCGGAACAATCGACTCAGGTTGCCAACGGTTACCTTGTAGTGGATCAATAGTAGACACGACCTACTCCTTAACTTTTACCCAGATTGAGAGTGCTATTTAGCATTTGCTTCGCAGCTTCAGTGACCTGCACATTCGCTTGATAGGAGCGCGAGGCACTCATCATATCGGCCATTTCTTCAATCACATTAACATTTGGTTTAAAGATATAACCATCTTCATTCGCCATGGGATGTTCTGGGTAATACTCTTTACGCAAAGGGGCATCCGACTCGACAATACCAGCAACTTTAACTTTTGCCGACTCGCCTTGAGCGTTACCCGCACGTTCTAACTCTGCAGCAAACACGGGCTTTCGAGCACGATAGGTTTGGTCAATACTAGAGCTGATGCTGTCAGCATTCGCCAAATTACTGGCGGTAGTATTCAATCTCACCGACTGGGCCTTCATCGCTGAAGCCGAGATATCAAACACGTTGAAGAAACTCATTATTGACCTCCTTTAATCGCATTACGTAAACCAGAAAATTTACTAGACAAAAAGCCGATACCAGCTTGGTATTCCAGACCATTTTGCATAAAATCTGCTTTTTCTTGCTGTATATCGACGGTGTTACCATCGCCCGTGTCGGGCTGGTTAGGGATGCGAAAACCTAATTCTGAAAATTGGCTGCTACCACCGCCCATATGACGATCATTGGTAAGTTGCATGCCACTGTGCTGTCCAGCCTTCGCGGCTGCAAAAGCCTTATTAAAGTCAATATCCTGTGCTTTATAATTAGGTGTATCGGCATTAGCGATATTACTCGCGAGAACCTCAGACCGCCGAGCTCTTACCCCAACCGTATACTGATGAACACCTAATGCTTTATCGAAAGTTATTGCCATACACACCTCTTCGCACAATTACAAATAGAAAAATGCAAAAGCTGTGCCAGTGTTTTTTTGACGTTGGGAATACAGAGTAAATAGGAAAGTAAAGCCTGAGTAAGGCGAAGCACTGAATACTTAAGGACCTTTAGCGGCAAAAAGCGGCAAGAGTTGCCTATTCTGCCGCTCTATCGTTGAAACTATTTCAGTTGATATACAATGCCGGGATTACATCGCAACATATTAAATCGATCGGTTAAACCAGTAATTGACTCGGAAGCGCCCAGCATCAAATAGCCATTAGGATTTAAAGCCTGAGCAAATTGATTCAAAATCTTAGATTTTACTTCAGCGTTAAAATAGATAAGCACATTTCGACAGAAAATAATGTCAAACTTACCCATTAATGAATAACTATCGAGTAAATTTAGGGGGCGAAAATTGACATTTTTTCTAACTTTGTCATTCACTCGAAAACGACCGTCACCGCTGGCTTCAAAAAATTGACGTTTACGTTCAGGCGATAAACCACGCGCTAAAGCTAAAGAATCGTATTCTCCACGCTTACAATGTTCCAGCATTGACGGCGAAATATCGGTCCCAACCACCTGAACACCCATCGATAAAGCACCAGGCTTTCTCGCTTGATACTCAAGAGCGGTCATCATGATTGAATAAGGTTCTTGTCCCGATGAACTAGCCGCCGACCAAATTTTAACTGGTCGAGTGAGTTTTTGGAATTCAGGAAGAAGCTTATCGCCCAATAACTGAAAAGGATAAGTATCGCGAAACCATAAGGTTTCGTTGGTTGTCATCGCATCGACCACCGAAGCACGGAGATCTCGCTCGCGTAAGCTCATCGCTTTTTGAACCAACTCGGTTAAACTTGCGATAGAGTACTGAGCCATTAGCGGAGACAGACGACTTTTCACTAAATACTGTTTGTTATCGCCTAATACAATTCCACATTGCTTCTCTAAAAAGCCACAGAACTGTTTATATACATCGTCAGTGATTGTTCTCACAAATGCGTCCACACTCTTCTATAACGATTGACGAACAGCCGCAGCCAACTCGTCAGGATTAAATTTAGCAACGAAGGCATTAGCACCAACTTTATTTACCATCGCCTGATTGAATACTCCACTGAGCGAAGTATGTAAGATTATATGTAAATTCTTTAAGTCTGGATGAGAGCGCACTTCAGCTGTCAGCGTGTAACCATCCATCTCTGGCATTTCGATATCAGAAATAACTAACGCTATTTGATCAGTAATCGGCCCATCTTTTGCCATATTCACCAATAATTCATAAGCTTCACGCCCATCTTGGCAAAGAAGTGCCTCAACCCCCAAAGATGTCACCGCTTTTTTCACCTGATTACGCGCCACCGATGAATCGTCAACCACTAATACTTTTTTATCATTTTTAACATTTTCGGTTGCTTCATCCACGATCGTCTGGCTAACCGTGGTGCTTACCGGAGAAATTTCGTCCAAGATTTTTTCGACATCCAAAATAGAAACTAACTCTTTTTCTACTTCGGTAACCGCGGTCAGATAGTTAAATTTACCAGCTCCTTTTGGTGGTGGCAGAATATCTTCCCAATTCATATTGACAATTCTTTCAACTGAGCCCACTAAAAAGCCTTGGACCGAACGGTTATACTCAGAAATAATAATAAAACACTTAGAAAGATCTTCGATAGGTCGGCCGCCAGTCGCTGAACTTAAGTCGATAACGGAAATGGTTTGACCTCGAATATGTGCCACACCGCGGATCACAGGATTAAGCTTAGGTAATGCCGTTAGCGGAGGACATTGTAATACCTCTTTGACTTTAAAAACATTAATACCGTAGCGCTGAGAACCATTTAACCTAAACAACAACAATTCTAGGCGATTTTGCCCAACCAACTGAGTCCGTTGGTTTACCGAATCTAAAATACCCGCCATACGTTTGTCACTCCTTAGACCTAGAAAAGGGCATTAACTTTGCTTACCCCTGTATACTAATACTTAATCTTACTTAATAGCCGTTTTTTTGACGCTGTTTAACCTAGTGCCAACTTGTTAAGCATAGACAAAAAAGCCAATTGTTACTTTGCTTTAATCGGTATCATATAAGAAATGCTAAAAAAATTTATCACCGCGTTACTATTAATTTTCTTTAGTCTTATAGCTCACACTAGCGAGTTACACCAGCAGCTGGAACAATCAGCTATCAATTTTGTCGACTCTCACATCACTCACCAGCCCGATCAAAAAATTGAGTTAACCGCTAATCAATTGGATGAACGCATCGCTATACCTAACTGCCCTAGTGGCTTTAGCTACAGCTTAGCAAACGGTGAGATAAGGCGTAACACTAGTGTTCTCGTCAGTTGCACAGACGAAACCAATTGGCGATTATACATCCCTGTCAGAAAACAAGTATTATTATTGGTTGTGATTGCCAACGGTCCTCTTCAACAAGGAGCCGTACTGACTAAACAACACTTAAGTCTATCTTATTTACCGGAAAATCGCTTACGCGGAAACTACTTTACCGAACTTAACTCGCTATTAGGTGCTAAGCTTAAACGGAGTTTAAGAAAAGACCAAATAATAAATGGGCGCGATATTTGCTTAATATGTAAAGGAGATGCTGTGATAATTTCTGCCGGTGCAGGCGGTTTAAGTGTTAGCACTCAGGGAACGGCTTTATCTAGTGGTAGTATCGGTGATACCATAAAAGTAAGAAACAATAAGTCACAACGCCTAGTCACTGGTCGGATAAAGGCCTTAGGTTTAGTTGAGATAAAACTTTAAATTTTTTCTCAAGTTTTGACATTGAAAGCCGATAGCTATATTGAATACGAAAATTGATTAACTGTGGGGCGCCATTATGGCTTTAAACATTAATAACTTAGGTGGAAGCCGTCCAAGTCAGCTTGACTCTAACCGAGTCACCGACAAAGGGACGAAAGAAAGCACTGAACAACGTTCAACTGCTAGCTCTGCTGCAGCCCAGGATTCAGTTATGCTTACCAACGAAGCACAACAACTCAACCGTATTCAGCAGAATTTGCTTAACGATTCTGACAGCAGAAGTTCTAAGTTAGAATCAATCAAGCAAGCTGTGACCGATGGTACTTATCAAATTGATGCCAATAAGGTAGCCCAAAAAATGGGTGACTTTGAAAGTGAGTTTAATAAAGCTTTTGGATAATTAGCCAATGATCGTAGCCCTACTGAATACTCAAGAGCAGCAACTTAATTTGCTGCTTTCTCTTTTGGAACAAGAAAAGCACGCCTTAGCTGGTGATGATACAATTGCCTTATACGCAATCGCGTCTCAAAAAGAACAAGCTTTAACTGCAATCACTCAAGCTGATCATGATTTAGAATCGTCGGAACAAACTCAACAATTAATTGACGTTCCTGAGTTAGCCGAGCAAGTTGAGCGGATCCAACAATTACTCAAGCAGTGCCAAGAGTTAAACACTATTAATGGCGAAATTATTCAAGCAAGCAACGAAAAAGTTCGCCAACTGAGCGCGGTAATTGACCAGCTACAAAACCAAAATGCCACAACTTACGATAAATTAGGCAAAAAACATAGCTCACAGCGTATGGGAAAAGGCTTTAAAGCCTAGCTGTAATTACTCGAACGACCATGTAATTAGACCCCTTACTCCCATAAGCGCCCCTAAATTAAACCGCTAGCTTAGCTTCATTGACTTCAAATCCCACAAATATACTCCGCCAATAGTAAAATGTACCAGAGGTTTTACGGCAAACAAATATCATCTGCCATTCCCTCTAATCCATAAGACCTAATTGTTCTACGATATATTATCTCTTCACCATGAGATCTCCATTCGCTGAATAAAATAGGAGATATCATCAAGTGTTACCGCCGATGTAAAAATGACCCACTAACGCCGACTGAAAATCGATCCACCTGAGGCACAATGTTCGTACGTTTAAATGATGAAGCGGCGGACTATGATTAATTAGCTTCACTACTTCAGATGCACTGCGAGCTTTGTCAGCGATAAACCAAAGTGTTCCGACAGCATCGATATAGTCCTTTATCCATTAATAGTTATGCCCCTTGATAACCATCAATGGTAAGCCACCATTGGTAGCAACTTAAGCGCTAGATTTTAATGCCGTTAAAAATAGGAGTATGACCATGATTATTCATTATTGATTATTCAAATCAAAAGCTGTCAGACGAACAGAACAGAGGGCAAATATATCGAAAGTCACCGCAAAAAGTATCACCCAGTAAAATGTAACATTCGCTCTATGAAGAGAGCTTCACTGACTGAATTTCATATTTCAGGCTTAGTTAAAACACTTTTTATATTGGACAAAAATCAATCGAGAAAGATAGGCAGACTTTAAAAACAAAAAACCGCACTGCAAGGTGCGGTTTTCCATGAATGTAATAGACGAGAAACGCTACCCCCGCTCCCCCATTGGAGCCATCGGTTTACTCGCAGCTTGTTTACGCGCTTCGATGATCATCACACCATCGCGCTTCACTGGAGTTGGCACTTTACTTTGGTAAACTTCATTGGGGATCCATTCTTGCGCCGATGCAACCACCACTTTAGATTGAGCACCAACAATTCTCGCGTTCACTAAGATCCCATCGTTAGACTTACTAAAAGTGCCCACTAACAGGTATTCTATTGGTAAACGTTTAGCTAACTCTTTCACATTTCGGCTGTAAACAAAATCACCTTCAGGCGTAATACGAATAAAGCCAGTGGTTTTATAGTCAATCACAGAAAAGCCACTTTGCTGCATCTCATACACAAAACTTTCGGCAATTTGCATACCAAACAGGTCGGTGGTACGTAGGTTATCAAGAGGCACAAATGAGGCAACCCCGATTGGTGTGTCTGCGTTTACAAATTGAGAGCTAGAAACCAAACGCTGTGACATCATATTGACATAATCGGTCAATGTTTTTTTAGCATCAGGGTCACTCTTCATAGTCTCTGGCGGATTTGCTAAGCGGCTCGGTGCACTGCTTAAAAACAGTTGGCCATCTTCATCCACCAGTCCCTCTAGATAACGCGCATTTTTAGCCGGACTTACGTTATTCGAAGGATCCACCACCATCACTTTCTGCATCGAAGAGCTATTGGAGCACCCCAACAACATCGAGGTGGTCATGGCAACCAGTATAATACCTTTCATGTCACGTCCTTAATCGTCCATTACGCTTAAGATATCGGCATGAAAGCGAAATTCTTTACTAAAATTGTATGGTTTTTTGACTCTCTAGGTGCCGAGTTGGAGCCATTGACATAGTAACCCGATATACCTCCCTAAAATCAAGTTGTAATTCGGTCACATACACATCATCAACAGCATAGGCATTAATCACCTTCGCACCTCGAATTACCCCAGCCACCGAAGCCGCTAAACGTTCATTGCCTAACACCAAATCACTCACAGTAGCGGTACTATCAATGTGTTGCCCATAAACTTGCTCGGATAATTCACGGTAAGCATCCAGCTTAGAGGCTTTCATCGCCCGTAATTGCTTGGTTGATTTATCGGTTCCCCTTTGTTGGCTAATTGGCGCATAACCAACCGCATTCACTACTGTAAAATCGCCAGGAGGCTGATAAGTCCATTCAACCTGCTTGACCTGAGTCGTCGGAGTACAAGATAGCAATAACAATAGTGCTAAGCTAAAAGACCATATTTTAAAGTACAGTTTGTTCATGGCGTTGTAAGCTCCCATTCATGCTTGTGACTCGAGGAGAGCTTGCTCCTGCGCTATTTGGAATAAATTGATAAGCGGCCGACACCACCTGTTGACTGGCTAAATTAACTAGCCGCAAATTCACATGCCGGCCAGAGGTTGTTCGTTGAAAACTACCAACCACCACATAGCTTATTTGCATTTGTTCGCGTAAAAGTTCTGCATCGCGCGATAAAGAAAATTCACCGTAGCCGGGGTCCATCTGTAAACGTCCGGTGAGTCTTGCCTCAACCGTATGGATCCCCTCTCGGGATAAAGCGGCAAACATTGCCTCTGCAATTTGCCGCCCAAATCCATCACTGGATTGCAAGTTGTCCAAATCAACCACTGAACTAATCGCGACCGTATCTGTAGCACTCAACTCTAAATCATCGGTTAACTGCTTAGAAAGATTATCGACATGTGCGTACAATACTGCATCTTGTTGTTCCCTTGGTTCAACATAAGGATAATTAGTAATATGGTGTAAGCTGGTATTGCATCCTTGTAACGCAAGCACCGCCAGTAGTAAAGTCGTATAACGCATAGTAATCTCCTCCGACTAAACACTATTAAGCAATAACCATTCCAGTCAAAAAAATAACGCTTTTTTTAGGTACAGTTATTGCTAGTTAGTGACGAGGAGGGCCTTATGAAACTATTAATTTTAATGATCGCAATGCTAGTTAGCATTCCCAGTCAAGCAGTGTGGTACGAGGCAAAAGGTCACGCGACCATCATCAGCCAAGATGTTGAGCAGGCACGCAGCAATGCCACCCAAGAAGCGGTCAAACAGCTACTTCTGTATTCCGGCGCCTCGGTAACCAGTATTAGTCAGGTGACCGAAGGCAGACTCACCCTTGATCAATTGGAAGTTGTCTCGAAAGGCTCGTTGCATAACTTAAAAGTATTAGATGAAGGCCGTCGGGGACAGCAGTACTTTGTGGTTTTACAGGCCGATGTTTTCCCGGCCACAGGCCAATGTAAAGCCAGTGGCTTTAGTAAAAACCTGTTGTTACTCCCTCCTTACTTAAAACAACAGAATCAAGTACGAGTAGGACAAATTCACGAAATATCACCCGCCGTGGAGCAACGGACCTATGATATTGCCCGCCAGTTAGGGAGTCAGTTTAATATTAAGCACCCTCCCAAATTACCATTAAACTACCATCAACCGGGAGTGCATGACTTTATTGCGATTAAAGATATTGCTCATCGTTATGGTGCCCAATACCTTTTAGGGATCGAGCTGGAAAATATTTCGCTAGATCAAGACTACGCTCCCAAACACTTTAACTTTAGTTACCCCCAACGCTATTTCATTATTAATGTGCGAGTCTATAACGCCATCGACCTAGAAGAGATTTACAACAAACGTTTTTCGGTGAATGCCCCTTGGGAATTTGACGCGCGTGAAATTGTCTCACCTCACTCGGCTAAATTTTGGCGCTCAGCCTATGGGCAAACGGTGAATGATACCCTGCAAACGGTGATTTCGGAGGTGGATGCATTACTCGCCTGCCAGCCTTTACAGGGGAGTATCGTGAAGGTTCTCGGACCGGACCGCTGGCAAATTAACCTAGGTCATGCCAATCAACTAAATCCGGGGATGTTATTAAGTCTGATCCATCAAAATTATCATTGGGGACAATGGGACATTCCCAGACAAGAACAACATATTGCCGATAGCATGGTACGCATTGAGCAGATTTACCAACAAAGTGCCATTGTGGTCGCCGTCGATCCAACCATGACTGCTAACATCCAACTTGGCGATTTGGTGAGTAAACAATAAAAGTTAGCTCTGTTTGTCTTTGATGATTGCCATACCAATCGCTTAAGATCCATTGAACAGAGGCTAAGCCACGAACGATGAAAAAATGACTTAACTAAATATTCGACCCGCTCCGAAGGAGCCAAAGATCCCGGTCCTTTTTCCTTGAAAGAAAGCTTGAGCGTACTTGGCTTATAAAACCAAGTGACATACTTGTAGTTCATCTTATGCTAATGCTCTGGGAAACGTAAAATCCCTAGCTTTTAACTTGGCGACGAAGTAATCAAACAGTTAGCCGAAGCTTTTCATACGTTTAAAGCTGGGTATAATGAACGCCGCAACACCAAGTACTGTAATATAGGGTTTGCAGAACCATCCCGTCCCCTTAGTTCAGTTGGATAGAACAAGGACCTCCTAAGTCTTAGACGTGAGTTCGAATCTCGCAGGGGACGCCATTTCGTTTTACTTTCCTCAAGATCTTCGGCGCAAACTAAAATTTTGCCAGACTCGTAGATGTATAACAACTTAGAAAATCAAAAACCTCGAACGACGTCGAGGTTTATGTTGAAAAACACCAAGTAAATGATAACAACGGCTCATCGCTAACCCTGCGCCAAATAGAGCAGTCAACGAATGAACAGCTATGACACGATAGTTCCCGCGCCCGTCATCGCTTTACACACGTAAATAGTTTCTTTTAAACCAGTTTGAACCTGATAATATTGCTCGACCGCTTGGCATACACCATCGACCAAAGACGGTGGCATAAGAGCAACAACGCAACCACCAAAGCCACCACCAGTCATTCTTACTCCGCCTTGCGCGCCAATTTGTTGCTTCACAATATCCACCAGCGCGTCCACCTCAGGCACGGTAATTTCAAAATCATCACGCATCGAGGCATGTGATTGCTCCATTAACACACTCAGCTTAGCCATATCATTGGCTTTTAGGGCCTCGGCTGCGGCCAAAGTACGGGCATTTTCAGTAATGACGTGTCTAGCTCGTTTGGCTACTATCGGCTCAAGCGTCGCTGCTTTCTCGTTAAATAAGGTTTCGCTCACATCCCGTAAAGCGCTTACCCCCAAACCGCGTGCCGCTGCTTCACACTGCTCGCGGCGAGTATTGTATTCACTGTCAACCAGGCCGCGTTTTTTATTGGAGTTAATAATCACCACCGCCATTTCTTCGGGCATGGCAACTGCGGTAGTCTCTAAAGAGCGGCAATCAATTAATAATGCATGATTGGCCTGCCCCTCTGCCGAAATCAGCTGATCCATAATGCCGCAATTACAACCGACGAAGTTATTCTCCGCAGCCTGACCAATTAAAGCGATTTCTTGCTGAGTAATAGCTAAATCAAATAGAGTCTTAAAGGTTTGTCCAATAACCACTTCTAAAGCAGCCGATGAACTTAAACCCGCGCCTTGTGGGACATTGCCACTCACGGCAATATCGGCACCACCCAATTGATAGCCTTTATTTAATAGACAGCTAATCACGCCTCTAACATAGTTCACCCACATACAGTTTTGGTCAAACTGCAAGGCCTGAGTAATATCAAACTCATTAATTTGATTATTATAATCTACCGATATCACTCGTACCATGCTATCACTACGCGGTGCTGCCGCGACGACGGCTTGATAATCAATGGCACAGGGCAATACAAAACCATCGTTATAATCGGTATGCTCACCAATTAGATTCACTCGCCCTGGCGCTTGAATAAAATAACTCGCAGAGGCCCCGGTCATTTCCATAAAAGCCGCGGAGACTTTGTCAATCAATCGTTGAGTGCGATTAGTCATGGTTAACCCCTTGTGGTTGATCTTGTTGTTTATAATGCACGTCACTTAGATCTCGTAAACGAGCGGCGGCTTGTTCCGCAGTCAAATCTCGTTGGCTTTCCGCCAACATTTCATAACCCACCATAAACTTGCGAACACTGGCAGAACGCAGCAAAGGTGGATAGAACAAAGCATGCAACTGCCAATGTTCTGTTGAGGTATCCCCGTCTTTAAAGAAAGGGGCGTAGTGCCAGCCCATCGAATATGGGAAGGAACACTGAAACAAATTGTCATAACGGCTGGTCAATTTTTTAATGGCAAGAGCCAAATCATCACGCTGTTCGTTCGACAACTCACTCATCCGGCGAATATGAGTTTTGGGTAACAACATGGTTTCAAATGGCCAAGCCGCCCAGTAAGGTACCAACGCTAACCAATGTTCAGTCTCAACCACGGTGCGGATCCCTTTGGCTTGCTCCTGAGTCACATAATCCAAGAGTAAATTGCGACCATGCTGCTGATAGTAGGCTCGCAAATGTTGATCTTTGCGCTCAATTTCATTGGGTAAAAAACTGTTCGCCCAAATTTGCCCATGCGGATGTGGTTGAGAACAACCCATAGTTTCGCCTTTATTTTCGAAGGCTTGTACCCATAAATAGTCCTTACCCAGCGCTTCAATCTGCTCATTCCATGTATCGATAACGCTACGGATCGCGCTCACTGGCAACTCAGGTAAGGTTTTACTGTGATCTGGCGAGAAACAAATCACTCGACTTAAACCCCGTGCTTGCTGACTCACAAACAAAGGGTTGTCTGATTTTGGAACATCAGGAGAATCGGTCATCAAAGCAGCGAAATCGTTACTAAAAACATAAGTGCCTTGGTAGTCTGGATTTTTGTCCCCAGAGATACGCGTATTAGTAGGGCACAAGAAGCACCCCGCATCATAACTGGCCAGTGCTTCCTTTGAGGGCGTTTCATCTTGACCGCTCCATGGGCGCTTAGCCCGATGCGGCGAAACTAAAATCCACTGGCCACTTAAGGGGTTATACCGACGATGCGGATGTTCAGTTGGGTCAAATACCTGATCTAACATAATTGTTCTCTACTCCGTTAAAGGCGTCGTTCTAGACGCACTCTAAATAAATGTTTATTGCTCATAACCATTAGGATTCTTCGATTGCCAGTGCCATGTGTCAGCACTCATCTGCTCAATACTTCGACTAGCTTTCCAGCCCAATAACTGTGCCGCCTTATCGGTCGCGGCCCAACATTCACTAATATCACCGCCGCGACGAGGGCAAATTTGATAGGGAATTGGATGTCCACAGGCTTCCTCAAAGGCTTTCACCATTTCCAAGACCGAACTTCCCTTTCCTGTGCCCAAATTGAAGATATGCAAGCCGGCCGTTTGAGCTACCGCCTTTAAGGTCGCGATATGCCCATCGGCTAAGTCCATCACATGAATGTAATCACGCACCCCGGTACCATCGGCGGTAAGGTAATCATCACCAAATATAGACAAACTTTCCCGGCGTCCTACCGCCACTTGCGCAATAAATGGCATTAAATTATTAGGGATCCCCTGAGGGTCTTCCCCGATTAAACCACTCGGATGAGCACCAACTGGATTAAAGTAACGTAGCAAGGCAATACTCAAATCAGGCGCGGCTTGCTGAATATCTCGCAAGCATTCTTCCACCATGTATTTACTTCGACCATAGGGATTTGTTACCGCGCCGGTCGTAAAACTTTCATCAATAGGCATGGTTTCTGGTTCACCATAAACCGTCGCAGAAGAGCTAAAAATCAAGCTTTTAACGCCAGACTGGCGCATCACATCCGCTAAAACTAACGAGCCATAAACATTGTTATCATAGTATTCAAACGGTTTTAGCACCGACTCTCCCACCGCCTTTAGTCCCGCAAAATGGATCACGGACTCAATTTGGTGTTCACTGAAAATTTGGTCTAATAAGCGACGATCGCGTACATCACCTTCGTAAAACATCGGTTTATGACCACTAAGACGGGCAATCCGTAGGAGTACTTCTGGCTTACTATTCGCTAGGTTGTCCAAGATGATCGGCGTAAAGCCAGCCTCTATCATCTGCACGCAAGTATGACTGCCAATGTAGCCCATACCGCCAGTCACCAAGATCTTTTTCATCACATACTCCATTTACAATGCGCTGCAGCTGAAGGTAGATCGACTCAACTTGAGTAGAATACATAACTCAGCTTACCAATTGCGTTATTGAAACACGAAAGGGTAAACGTTTCCACTCCATTCATTCAAGAGTTGAGATCTCGGTCATCCTTTCCTAAAAGTTGGAGATAATAATTAAAGATGGCGAAACATTTTTGCTACAACAAAGGGCATGTAATGATGAAGTTGTTACAAAGGGGCATTAAAGCGAGAACTATAGAGCTAGCTCATCAGGCATATTTAACACAACTAACTCTCTGCCACGCCCAATCCCAAAACAAAACAAACAAGCCCAGCAATGTTAACGTTTACCTTAAGTGCCTCATCTGTTGAAGAATCGTGAAACAAACTCACTCAACATATGCAGAGCATAGACTCAAAACAGTGATGGCATGTATTCACTAGTCACAAGACTGGGAGCAGGCTCTGTTTCGAAAAATTCGATTGAACAACTCTGTAAATTTAGCCCGTGAATGGATGGCGCTCGGAATAAGCCTCATCGCTCAAGCCCCCAAACTCAACTAAAATAGCGAAGCTTTTATGCTGCTATTTCACTAAATGAACTATTATTCCAAAATAACTTTAGCTTACACTTGTTCGCCGAACTAAATCTCACTAAAATGCAGCCACATTTTGGCAGTTAGCCTTCATCGATTTACAGGTAAGAACACATGCAACACATCGTTACCTTGCTCAGCCAGCAAGCGCAATTACAAGCGCAACAAGTCGCGCTCAAGATCTGGCGGGACCAAGCTTGGCAATGTTTTTCATGGAAAGATTTTTCTCAGCAATGGACTCAAATTGCCAAAGGTTTAATTCACTTAGGTCACCAGCAGGGTGAACGGGTGGCGATTATGTCGCCCAACATGCCAGAATGGACCATTGCGGATGTCGGTATTTTGGCGGCTGGCGGCTGCGTGGTACCCATCTACCCCACCAATACCCTAGAACAAAGCCAGTACATCTTAGCTGATGCCAATTGTAAGATCTTGTTTGTAGGGCAAGCCGAACAAGTTGAATCTGGCGTGGCGTTACTTGCCGCTGGACACATCGAAACCGTAATTTGTTTTGAAGACAGCGAATATACGGAACAGCCCAACATTCTTAGCTGGCAACAGCTACTAAGCCTAGCCAACAGCGCCGATGAACAACAGTTTAAGGCTCGCCAAAAAAACCTTCGAACAGATGATTTGGCAACGCTGATCTACACCTCTGGCACAACTGGCGATCCCAAAGGCGTGATGCTCGATCATGCAAATTTTTCCGCAGCCTTTGCCATGCATCAACAGCGGATCAAAGTTACCAGTAAAGATACCTCATTAAGTTTTTTACCGCTTAGTCATGTTTTTGAACGCGCCTGGACCTATTACGTTCTATCTCAAGGTGCAACCAACGTCTATTTGGAAGACCCTTCACAGGTACAACAAGCCTTACCAAGAACCCAACCCACACTGATGTGCAGCGTACCGCGTTTATACGAAAAAATTCACGCAGCTATTTTGCAAAAAGTCGCGACGGCATCCAAACCACGCCAAATCCTATTCTATTGGGCGATGTCGGTGGCACAAAGCCGCCTGCAGGCCAAGCAAAACCAAACTAAGCAGTCGCCTTGGTTAAGGCTTCGCTACCAAATCGCCGACCAATTAGTATTAAGCAAAATTCGCGGCTTCTTTGGACCCGCGCGGATCCTCCCCTGCTCGGGTGCGCGTTTGGCCGATGACATCAATCGGTTCTTTCAAAGCATAGAAGTTCCCATTGTTTATGGATATGGTATGACCGAATCCACCGCAACCATCGCCTGTTACACAGAAGGACATCAAAAGCTGGGCTCGATTGGCCAAGCACTCAAAGGCTTACAAGTTAAAATTTCCCAGCAAGGAGAAATTTTACTCAAAGGCCCCACCGTCATGCGCGGCTACTTTAATAAACCAGAAGCCACCGCCGAAACGATTGTTGGGGGTTGGTTGCATACTGGCGATGCGGGAACCATCGATGCGCAAGGTAATCTGGTATTGACCGAGCGAATCAAAGAATTGATGAAGACCTCGGGTGGTAAGTATATCGCACCGCAACGGGTAGAAGGCGCGCTGATCCGTGAACCCTTATTTGAACAAGTGGCAATTATTGCCGATGCACGACATTTTGTCTCGGCGCTAATCGTACCCGCGTTTGAAGCCTTGGAGTTACACGCCAAACAGCTCGGGATAAAATGGCAACATCGTAGCGAGTTATTAGAACATGCTGAAATCAAAGCCCTCATATCCAGCAAACTCAAGCAGGTACAAACCAACCTCGCTCGCTTTGAGCAAGTGAAACAATTTACCCTGTTACCTCGAGAATTCTGTATGAAGCAAGGTGAATTAACCCCTACCCTAAAACTACGCCGTGCCGTGATCGAGAATCGCTTTGCCGAACAAATTAATGCCATGTATGCAGAGCGGGCTCCAGCATAAATATACAAGCGATAAAAAAGACGCGAATGGCGTCTTTTTTATCAGTCGATTCATTTGTGAAGAATGAGATAAACTAGGCTTCCCATTGCTGACGCATTTTTTCAATGGTATCTAGACTCACGCCATGAATATTCGAATAATTTGCGGTGCAGCAAATAATCTTGAGCCTTGCGCCGTATTGTTTAGCCAACGCGCGATAAGGCGCCATTTCCCATTGCCGAACAAAGGTATTAGCCACTACCACATCCTTAGCTAAAGCTAAATAAGCCGCGGTTTGCTGCTGACACCACTGGTGGGCCTGTGCAATTTCTTCGCCCCGATAATGATAGTTTCCCAGCGCATCGACAAAGTACATATCGGCTTCGAGATGCACCGCTGCTAAGCTAGCAGCAAGGCTTGATTTTCCGCTACCGGGTAAGCCGCGGATCAATGTTAAAGTCTGCATATCAGAGAAACCTCAGGCTAGCTCGACCAACCTAGATAAAAACCGCCATGGTTCGCTCCCTTCATCTTAAACCATGCGCCCAAATAAACGAATTAGGTTCGATAAAGCACTTTAACCACGTGCCAGCCAAACTTGGTTTTCACCAAATGAGGCACCAATAGCTCGCCACTAAAACACACCTTATCAAACTGAGGCACCATTTGGCCGCGACGAAACTCACCTAAATCACCGCCCTTTTTCCCCGAAGGACAAGATGAATATTTCTTCGCTAAGCTCTGAAACTTTGCCCCTTTTTTTAGTTGCTGAATAATGTCTTCTGCTTGTTGTTTGTGCTTTACCAAAATATGTAAAGCAGCTGCGGTACTTGCCATCTATTTTCCTATCCACCACTTAGAATAATGAACGTCAACAAAGCGATAGTAATCACGTTGTTGACAGCTGTGAGCGAATACCAAACTTAAAGCTCTCAGCAAGATAAATTGGCTCACAATACCGAGATTGCAAACCAATTTAAGGCAAACAAAAGTTTAAAAGCAGTATTGGCGCTAAGGCTTATCCCAAGTTCAGTTATTACGATAAACTATCGACAAAGTTTAGCAGCTTGGCGATCAATAGTCCCGCGCTCCCCCTTACAACTCAAATCTGCCCCCAAGACCAACAAGCATTGCGTAAACAATCAACAAAATAACTAAAGAGTCAAGATAATCAGCAGCATACTCTTTTAGCGGCCGTCATCTAATGCTAAGCTAAGCCGATATTTACAGCCTTAGGCAATGGAAATGCGTTTAAGCAAATTATTAATTTCAGCCCTGTTTTCAAGCACCATGTTAGGGTGTACTCAAGACTATAAAAGTGGTCAAGAACTAGTCGATATCGCCATCAACGGCCTCCCTGAAGCGCAACTCACTGAACAACAACGTCTCGATTTGGGCTTCGCTGCCCTCTATATTAAATACGGCGAGCATCCTCGAACCTATATCGCCCTTGCCAAAGCCAATCAAGATGAAAGAGTTTGGGCGGCCACCGACGGGATAACCCTGGTAACTCGCAACGGACAAATCATTCGCAGTGACGGCCTCCCTTTTGCAAATAGCGGGGTACGCTACCAAGGGCAAAATCCATTCACTTTAGGATTAATCTCGGCAAGCAAACAAGCCACGTACTCAGCCACCCGAGATTTTATTTCTGAAGGTTTATTTAGCGTACCAAGTCGTTCCACGTTCACAGCACATGAAACCAGCACACAAATGATCGCGGGTAGCGAGCGAAGAGTACAACGGATCAGCGAACAATTAGCGGTGCCCAGCCTCAACTTTCACACCACGAATCAGTACTGGGTCGAACAAAGCAATCACAAACAAGTGGTTTGGCGCAGCGAACAACAGCTTGGCCCCGACCAACCAATCATATTTTTAGAAACGCTAATGCCTTATTACGATGATATTTAATTCGTCATTGCAGAGCTAACAAGGAAGAATTTTATGCGCTTATTGCGTAACCAAAGACAGGAGAGCAGCTCTCCAAATCTGGCTATTTCATCTCAACCAAAGGACTTACCGCTGAGCCGTCGGGTTTATAACAAAGCCTTTCAAGCCGCCAGCCAATTGCTTTATGTAGGCCTAGCCCTTGCCAGCCTTCATATAGTAACAAGCCACGCCGAAACTTTAAGCCAAGCGCCAACAAATGAGCAAACAGCCACATCGATGGTGGTTAGCGTTCAACAAGGCCAAGCAACTCAAGACTATACTCTCCCCGTTGACTCACGTTTAAGCCAAGTAATGATGCAAGTTGAACTCAGCGACAATGATTATTGGTATGCCATGGCTTGGCTACGTCCGACCAACCAAGCCATTTACCAAGATAAAAAAACGCAATTGTTGGCATTAATTGAGCAACAAATGGAGCAAGATAAATATGCCGAGCAATGGCGTCTAGTCAAACAACAAGTTTCGGTACTAACGCCCACGAGTCGTTATACGGTACCTGTGCACCCCGATCGCGTGTTTGCGGCACCAGAGCAAAACTACTTGCTTAAGGCGCATGACCAATTGGTCATTCCAACTCGGCCAAGCACTGTCCGCATGACTGGATTTATTCCAACACAACAACTGGCACACCAGCCCAAACAAGATATCACCAAGTACCTAAGTGCTTACCAGCCCTTCGATCTTGCAGACAATAGCTATGTTTGGCTGATTAAACCCGATAGCAGTATTCAACAACTGCCAATCGCTTATTGGAACAAACAGCAAAGCCAGCCAATTGCGCCAGGTAGCATCATTTATGTGCCAGCCAAATCTCAGCTGTTTTCAAAGCAATACCAACAAATCAACCAGCTCTACCTTGAGCTTTTACAGAACCAATACATAGGAAGCGCTCAAGGTGAATAAATTCAACCGTCCCAAAATAAACGCAATAGCAAGCAACAATACTATCTCCTTGGTCAGCATCGCCATCAGTTGTGCGCTCTGCAGCAATATTAGCTTGGCAGCCCCCAGCCAATCAGACTATGGTGGCGCAGGCCTGATGCAAATGCCGTCGGCAAGAATGAGTCCGGAGGGCGAGTTTGCGTTTAATATTAATTACGTTGACCCTTACATTCGGGGCGCCGTAGCAGTCACGCCAGTGCCTTGGTTCGAAGGGGTGATTCGCTACACCTCGGTAGAAAACCGTTTATATAGCCCCTACCCTGGTTATAGTGGCGATCAAAGTTATAAAGATAAGGGCTTCGATGCCAAGTTTAGGCTTTGGCAAGAATCCTATTATTTACCTGAAGTCGCCGTTGGATTTAGAGATCTCGGCGGTACAGGAAAGTTCTCAAGTGAATACTTGGTAGCTAATAAGCGTTGGGGTAAAGTTGATTTCACGCTCGGTATGGGATGGGGTTACCTAGCCAATGGCAGCAGCCTCAGCAATCCCTTCTGTAAGCTTAAAGAAGGGGCTTGTAATCGACCAGCCTGGACTGCTAATGATGATGACAGAGGAGGAAAAATAAGTTTTAATCACTTTTTCCGCGGTGAGCAAGTGGGCCTATTTGCTGGCCTAGAGTATCAAACGCCAATTCAAGGTTTAAGCCTCAAGCTCGAATATGACTCGAATGACTATCAAAATGAAGCTTTAGGTAACCAGTTTAGCCAAAGTTTACCGATCAATGTTGGCGCGGTATATTCTTGGGGAGACTATGTGAAGTTTAACCTCGGCTATGAGCGCGGCGATACTCTGATGGCAGGTTTTACACTACGTACCAATTATCAAACTGTCCCCAATCAAATTAAACTTGATGCACCACCAGAGCCGATTAAGGCCCAAACAGTGCCAAATAACACAATCACCGATTATGATGAACTGGTCGAGGCGCTTGCAGATAATGCGGGCCTACTAGCAAAACAAGTGGTCGTCACAGAAAAGCAAGCCGATATTACTGGGGAGCAAATAAAATATCGTGACCGTAGCGAAGCGGATCAGCGGATCGCCCGAGTACTCAGTAATCGACTGCCAGAGTCTGTCACTGAATTTAACATCATAGAAAATGCTCAAAATTTACCGCTTTATCAAACCACCATCCAGCGGGACAAATTTTTACAAGTGGCCAACAACCAACTCGATCCGCTACAAACATCAAAGTATGCCGAAACACAAGCGCTTGAAGATACGCATCAAGCGAACGACAAACGCTCTATCACCGAGGTCAAACATAAACCTTGGAATGTATCCTTATACCCCGGTTTAACCCAAAGCCTCGGTAGCCCCGAAACTTTCTACTTTTATGCCTTATCGCTACATTTAGCCGGTGAGTACCAACTGACTGATAAGCTTAAAGCTGACGGAGTCACCTCATGGACGGTTGCCGATAACTACGACAAATTCAATTACAAAGTTGATCAAAGCACTGGCGCAATCCCCCGCTCTCGCACCTATATTCGCGAATACCTCACCGACAGTGATGTAGGTTTATCTAACTTACAACTCACTTGGTTCGATAGTTATGGTAAAAACCTTTATGCCCAATATTATGGCGGTTACCTTGAATTTATGTATGGTGGAATTGGCGGTGAATGGCTGTATCGGCCCTATAATAGCGCTTTTGCCTTTGGGGTGGATATGAACCGAGTGAAACAGCGTGATTTTAACCGCGGTTTCGGCTTCAGAGATTACGAAGTAACCACAGGCCATGCGGCACTCTATTGGCAGACTCCCTGGTACAACATCCATACCGAGCTATCTGCGGGTCAATACCTCTCTGGAGATCGCGGTTTTACCGTTAATTTATCAAGAGAATTCGACAATGGCACCATCGCAGGTATATTTTTCACCAAAACAGATGTAAGCGCGAAAGACTATGGTGAAGGCAGCTTTAACAAAGGCTTTTACATTAAAATTCCTTTCGACATGATGCTTACTCGCTCCAGCACCAAGTATGCCGCCTTTAGCTGGGTCCCCTTAACGCGTGACGGTGGTCAAAAACTAATACGCAAATACAGCTTGTACGACCTCACCAAAGCCAAAGGAAGAAACAGCGTTGGGACTCACTTTGAATAACTGTGTACAAAGCCCGCAGCTACAAATAAGTAAGCGTTAATCACCTACTAAAAAAACGGCGCTAATTAGCGCCGTTTTTTTAGTTAAAACCAGTGTAGTTTGGCCGACTTAATGACGACTAAACTGATCGCCAGATTTACTATGCCGCTATAGTTTTACTATTTGAATTATTAGGTATATAACACTGCGTATACAACATAGTTTTATCGCAAGACAGAGCAGTTCACAGATTAAATCAGCTGCCATAGTTAACACTTTAACTGGCGTATACACCGTCATTCCACAGCTATTTCAGGAATAATAATGTGATCTAGTGACCGTTTTCGAACCGTCATCCACAAGCCCTTGCGTTGCAGCCAGAGCTGTTAACTAAGATTGGCTAGGGATATTCAGGTCACTGGTTGACCAACGATTTATCACCGGAGTCCGCGACTATCAAACCCAACAGCTCTGGCTCCTTAGTCAACTATATGAGGCTTTTTATTCTGAAATTAGCTGCGAAATGTCGGATACAACAATCACTTTTAACAAAAAACCCGCTTTCGCGGGCTTTCAGGACAAACCATTTGACTTAATGGAGCCAATAAGCGGCCTTGTTGGTCGATATTAGCATTTCAAGCGCCCCTTGCGAATATCTCAAATTAATACCTCGATGCTGAGGCTCCCCCACAATATACGGACTAGACCAAATAGCCAGTCCTTTAGCGCTCATCTTTTGAATATAATATTTTTCTTCAATATCATATTGATAGTTCTCAGGTACTTTTATTGCTGCAAACACATTTTGTTGCGAGCGAGAAGAAGGATCTATCGCAATATCTAACACGTTATCTAACAGCCTAACACGAGATACTTCAGTCAAGGTTTCATTGTTTATCTCATACACGATAAAAGTCGACGTTTGGTCATAAAACGTACCTTCATCAAAACACATCAGCTCCAGAGCATCATCATTATCATAATTAAACATTTCTACACGACGACAAGCCTGCTGTTGGCTACTTAAAAGCGTAATTACACCATTTTGTACTTTTAATAGCGATACATTCTCAGATAACCCCACAATCACATAGTTACCGTCATTTGAGCTATAACTAGTAATATCCTTGACGTATTGATCGAAACGATACGAACCCAGTATGGTTTGATTATCAATATCGATGACACGAATTGCAGAACCTTCGTCATAAATCAAATCATCTTTACCATCGCCATTAAGATCGCTGGCCTCAATAACTCCTATATCAGTGTCATAATCTCCAGCTAACTGCCAATGCACACTATTATCAAATAGCTGCAGCGCAGCAACACCTCCATAATAGGTTTCCGTAATTGGCACAAACATATCACCAAAGCCATCATGGTTAAAGTCGCTGGTAATGGCGTATTTACTCTTGTCCCAATTGGAAGATAGCTCGTCACTCACGGTTGTGTGACCTTGCTTATCCAGAGTAAATATTCGCCCTCCACCATAACCACTCTCAGAAGAAGGAACAAAGAAGACCGCCTTTTCGATATTATCAGTAATGGTTGACCACCCTGCAGTACTGTAGTTATCAAGCTGAACACGAGTACGGGGTTTAATAGTTGCAGCACCTTCAGTGAGGTCGGCGATTATAAAGAGGTCTTCTCCAGAGCTCCCTATATTTGCGGACCAGTGCATCTCTAACAGGCCATCGTTGTCAGAATCTCCCACGGCAAGAGACGCAATGCCATACCCTTGGCTTGACACCTGTGATAGAGCTAACAAACTAGCACCATCCCATTGAAGAACCTCTATATTTCCCCATTGGCATCCACCTAATATCACTTCATCAACACCATCTTTTGATACGTCAGCAGTGATTAAATCACAATAGCCATTACCCGAGTATTGATAGCGTTGTGATTTATCAATCGCAGAATAAATAGATAGATGATTGACCGTATCCCCGATAATTTCGGCGATTCCATCGCCATCAATATCACCAGCAGCAACCAAAGACCGGCCAAATCCATCACTATAAAACCATTGGTTTTCCCAGGTTTCGGTGTCATACACAAAACCGTTATTGGTGACTATTTCAAGCTGAGCATCACCATCAACATTGGCAAAAACAAACTGTTTTGCGCTTAACAAATCACGACTAAATAAAAGCGTATTAGGCTGTTCAATATTCACTACTTTAAGCACAACATGATCATAAGAATACTCGCTATTCGCTTCTAAATAGCCCAGTAACCAACCACTCTCTGTCTCAACAATACGGGCATGTTGCAAGTATTTATCACTATACAATAATAATGTTGCCATACTCGTTAAATCACTAATAAGGCTAATGCCATGGTCTGATACAACGATAATTTCTTGTTGGCCATCATTATCAATATCAGCAGATATCGCTTGTTTTATCTTGCCCGCTGCTGGCTGCTCAAAGGGATAAACCCACTTTTGCTGATAGCCCTCGTTAACGTATTCCATTAAATATACCGTTGAATTATGGCCAACGGTGAGAATTTCGTTACCTTCAAACTGATCAAAGTTCCCGATCCAAGTCGAATGGTCATGGTAAGGTACTTCTGTGCCAGTGCGTACAATGGGGAAATTATCGTTACTGTGCGCTTCTATAGTCACCAGCTCAACCTCATCAGAACCGGGCAAAGAGAAACTGAAAGTGTAATGTTGAACCGGAAAGAGTAGATTATCAGGAACTTGCCAATTTACTTCTCCTTGCTCATCCATTGTGGCCCCAGATGGGCCTGAAGCCATTACGACTGGGGCTTGCACTCCTTGCAAGTCAGGGTCAACCATATTTACAGAAAAACTAACCAACTCACCGCGAACAACGTTTTCTGGTAGATTAGAAATAGCCACCTGTACGGGAGAGTCGCTTAATTCAATGGTCAAGCGCGGCCCTTCAACACTATTGACGCCATCAAACACCACCATACTCACTTCCAACAGATCGCCATATATCGCTTGATAAGGAGCCAAAGTACTGCTGGTTTCAGCTAAACGTGTACCATTCACATACCAGTGATAGCTTATATTGAGCAGTTCATCGGAAGTATCGGGGTCTTCATAGTAGCCCTGCTCAACCGTAATTGGCGTTGTGGTGTAAATTTCATCTCCACCATACATATTCCAATAAGGTTCAGACACCAAAGGCGGAAGAGAAAGCTCAGAGAGGGCAACTAATTGCTTAGCACTCACATCACCAACGAGTAGCTCTTGCACGTTGCTAAAATAGGTACCCACGTCATAGAGCTTATCGCTGTTTATATCTTCAACGTAACGAATGTACTTATTATCAAACTGTAGTGCCGTGGCTTTGTCACCCACTAACAACAAGCTCCCCTCACCGAAATCAGATATGCTTCCAGAAAGCTCATCAGAGGAAAAGGCTACTTTTCCTTTGTCGGCGATAAACAGATCACCGCTGACCGACCAACTACCGCCACTGTCTTCGTTGTATGCAGAATGAAGCAATACTGGTGCATGGTCATTTGAGGAAAACAATAACCGTTGGCTTTGAGTTAATGAATCAGAATTCTCGACTTGTCGCGAGTAACCTGTTATCACGGTAAACAGTTCTGAACGCTGCCAGTTAAGGTTATCGTAATAAAGCACATAGTCGACTATATTTTCATTTAGCTGAACCATTCTAAAGGCTGCTTGCCCGTCTAACTGAGCCCCGGCGTCATCTATACAGGCATCGTAGTCAAGAGATATCGTGCCTTGGTAGTTCGAGTCCATATAACCTTTATAAGTTAGCGTTCCACCATTAGTACACTGCGCGATGGAATTAACCTCGCCTTTAGCTTCCACCACCTGCTCTATAAGCCGATAACTGAGTAAGCTGGGCAAGCTGGGCAAAGCATTTACCGAGTCTCCAAATAGGTTTGTGAACAGCTGTTGTGCGAGCGAAACATCCATTGGCGCATTAACCTGCGCCCCGGTATAACGCAAATCCACCAAGCTTTCTGCTGCTTGATTTAACTGCTTAACAGAGTAGGCCAATGGATTCTTAATCATATCGCTTGATGAAGTGTTAGCCGGTGGGGTGGTAGATTCCGAACCGCCCCCTCCACAGGCAACTATGTATACAGCGCTGCAGCTAAGCAGCAAAATTCGGCCAATGTGTTTCATAGTTCATCCGTGAATAAATAATAAAAAGATAGTAACAAAATACTAATGCTATTCCAGTGATCAATAACAAAATACAACGTAATGGCGACGCAGAAGTAAGAGTAAGAAAGGCTTAGACTAGTTAGTTTTATATGAGAGGGAGCCTAATTATCTTATTTTTTATTCAAAAATGGCTCGGCAGCTATTTGTAATAACCCAAAGAATTAAAAATACCGAGCCCTAATATTTTTTTAAGGTGGCACTAATCGCTACCAAACAAATCGCGGGTATAGACTTTATCGGCTACGTCTTTAATTTCATCCACCATCCGGTTGGCGATAATCACGTCGCAGCTTTGTTTAAACTGGTTTAGGTCACGTATAACCTTAGAGCGATAAAACTCATCTTGCGCCATTACTGGTTCATAAATCACCACTTCAATACCCTTCGCTTTAATTCGTTTCATAATGCCTTGAATACTCGAGGCCCGGAAATTATCAGAGCCCGACTTCATAATAAGGCGATACACCCCGACTCGTTGCGGATTACGCTTCACAATCGACTCAGCGATAAAATCTTTACGGGTAGTATTGGCATCCACGATTGCGCCAATAATATTATTAGGTACATTTTTATAGTTGGCCAATAGCTGTTTGGTATCTTTAGGCAAACAATAGCCCCCATAACCAAAAGAAGGATTGTTATAATGACTGCCAATACGTGGGTCTAGACCGACACCTTGTATAATATGACGACTACTCAGACCATGTGTTTCAGCATAGGTGTCTAACTCGTTAAAATAAGCCACGCGCAGTGCCAAATAAGTATTGGCAAATAGTTTAATCGCTTCTGCCTCAGTTGAGTCGGTCAATAATACGTCGATGTTTTCTTTTATTGCTCCTTCGACCAACAAGTTGGCAAAAGTTTCCGCGCGCTCCGAGACCTCGCCCACCACAATCCGAGAAGGATGCAAGTTGTCGTAAAGAGCCCGCCCTTCTCGTAAAAACTCAGGTGAGAAAATAATATTATCTACAGCAAATTTTTTGCGAACGGACTTGGTGTAACCAACTGGTACCGTTGATTTAATCACCATCACCGCTGAAGGGTTAATCTCAAGTACATCTTTAATCACCGCTTCAACCGACTGGGTATTAAAGTAATTAGTCTCGGGATCATAATCAGTCGGTGTAGAAATAATGACATAATCAGCGTCTTTATAGGCCTGTTGCTTATCTAACGAGGCGGTAAAATCCAACACTTTGTTAGCTAAAAAATCTTCAATTTCTGAATCAGCAATCGGTGATTGTCGACGATTAAGCATCTCAATTTTATCAGGAACAATATCAATCGCGACAACTTCGTTATATTGTGCCAATAACATTGAATTGGACAAACCCACATAACCAGTGCCTACTACTGCTATTTTCATGACAGAGCTTAATCCTATCGACAATGACAATAATTAATAAAATTTAACGTGACTCATATAGCTTGCAAGCCTAAACACCGTTGTTTAGAGCAATTAGCGTTCGTAATGAAGGATACTACTTTTTAAGGACACCTATCACTTCATTGTTTTCTGTCACCAATAGAGAAGTAATATTTCTTTTGGTCATAAACTCATATGCGTTTTGAATACTTGTATCTGGAGAGATACTCGCTGGATGTGTAGTTGCAATATCTTTAGCAATAAGATCAAAGACATCTTTCCCCTTAGCTTCCATTGCACGCCTTACGTCACCATCTGTCACAATAGCCCAATGATTATCAATTTTAGTTAACACTAATCCTAATTGGCCTTTTGAAATACCGTGAATAATTGTTTTAAAATCAGCACTAGCATCTACCCAAGGTAGACTATCAATCATCTCATCTTGTACTTTGGAGAGTAATCGTCGACCTAAACTACCCCCTGGGTGAAAACGTGCAAAATTCTCCGGCAAAAACTCCCTTTGCTCCATAAGAGCAACAGTGAGAGCATCTCCCATAACCAATGCTGCAGTGGTTGAACTTGTAGGAGCCAACTGATGAGGACACGCTTCTTTTGGTACAGCAACATCGAGGTGACAATGACAATTTTTAGCTAAAGTTGATGACTGCTTTCCCGTTATAGCAATAAGGTAATTCCCATTGTCACGTAAGAAGGGTAATAGCTTTAATACTTCATCTGTTTCGCCAGAGTTAGAAATTGCAATAAACACATCTTCTGGCTTTACCATCCCTAAATCACCGTGAAAGGCTTCCCCTGGATGCATAAAAAAACTTGGTGTTCCAGTGCTAGCGAAGGAAGCCGCTATTTTTTTCCCTATAATACCTGACTTCCCCATACCACAAATGATCGTGCGACCACTCGTTGTTAATATAGCATCAACAGCTTTATTGAATTCGTCTCCAAGGTTTGCAGCCATAAACTTTAAACCTTGAATTTCAACATCGATTACATTTTTCGCTGTAGAGATTACACTCATGTCTTAGATTCCATAATTTCTTTAATTAATTCATAGTCTTCGGGAGTGTCTACACCATGAGGTAACTCACCCAAGTAATGGCAAACGCCTATACTCATCCCATGAGACAACGCACGAAGTTGCTCCAACTTTTCATAGACTTCTAATGGAGCTTCTTTATATGAGCAAAATTTCTTAAGTGCGCTGACTGTATAGCCATAGATCCCAATATGTCGATAAGCCAATTCTAAACAAGTAATGTTATCTCGACTTAATGGAGCTGCAGCTCGTGTGAAGTAGAGCGCCTGATTCTGTTCACCTACAATAGCCTTTACAACATTTGAGTTATGAAAGCTATCTAGAGAATGTAAATGAGTAACCGCCGTGAACATAGAGAAACATGGGCGTTCTAAAGCAAACTTAACTAAATCTTTAATTAGTTTAACAGGTATTAAGGGTTCATCACCTTGAACATTAATGACCAAATCATCCGAATGCCACCTCTTAAGTGAAGCAACCTCGTTAATTCTATCGGTTCCACTTTCATGAGCACTTGATGTCATAACTACGGACAAATTCAACTCTTCGGCTTTTGCAAAAATACGAGAATCGTCAGTCGCAAGTACTACATCTTCTCGGGAGAATCCTGCCTCAATACACCTTTGATAAACATGCCATAATATGGGCTTACCATTAATTTCTAACAAAGGCTTTCCAGGTAACCTCGAAGAATTAAATCTAGCAGGTATCACGACTTTAACTAAGGTCATTGCTCAACACCTTTCAAAAAATCACGCTTAATGTTAATCAACAATGGTTGATATGCCTCTTTTAGTGACAACTCAAACTTGTTTACGACTAATAAATCCGCAAATTCACGCACCATTCCTTCCCCACCGTTAATGGGGATTACCCAATCAGCTTCATCTAAGGCTAATCGATGCGCGTCTTTTGGCGCCACGGATAAGCCAACATGCTCAAATACAGGTACATCCAGAATATCATCACCACAAAAAGCAATTTCATGAAGGCCTATGTGAAATTTTTCACATAGGGAAGCAAGCTGAGGAAGTTTATTTTTACAACCCGTAATAATCACATCGAAACCTAGTTGTTCACACCTTTTAGTTAATGCAGGACTAGCTTTTCCGGAAATAACACCTGTATAAAAACCGTGGCTTCGAAGAAATTCAACAGCTAAACCATCTTTTACATTAAATGACTTTACTATTTCCCCTTCACCAGTCATATATATAGTGCCATTGGTCATAACCCCATCCACATCAAATAAAACTAATTTGATATTTTTTGCTAATTGTAAGTTCATATTAGGAAAACTTTAATTCTATGTGAGGTCGGCGATTTACTACTTCATCAATTTCCAAAAGAGTCTCTAATAATTCTTCCATATGCTTTAACGGAAGCATATTGGGACCGTCACATAATGCATTATCCGGATCAGGGTGAGTCTCCATAAACAAACCATCAATACCTACAGCCACTGCCGCACGTGCGATAGCGGGCACATGATACCGATTACCACCGGTAGAACCATTTAAAGTACCAGGCATCTGTACACTATGAGTGGCATCCATGACGACCTTACATCCTGTTTCTTTCATAATAGTTAACCCAGGCATATAATTCACCAGTTGGCCAAACCCAAAACTAGTACCGCGGTCACAAAGCCAAATCTCCTCATTACCGACAGCGCGACACTTCTCAACTACAGGAGCCATATCAGCAGGATGCATCCACTGCCCTTTTTTTATATTTACAGGTTTCCCCATAGATGCGACACGTTGGATAAAACCAGTTTGCCGTGACAAAAAAGCCGGCGTTTGAAGTACATCGACCACTGCCGCAACCTCATCTAATGGCGTATCCTCATGAACATCAGTTAACACCTTTACACCTAACTGTTCTTTCGCCTTTTGCAGGATTTTTAAACCACCTTCAATACCTGGACCAGTAAAAGCATTAATTGATGAGCGATTAGCTTTAATAAAAGAAGATTTAGCTATATATTCTATACCTAGTTTTGTTGTTATCTCGTTTAGTTGAGCAAAGGTATCAATAACTAAACTTTCAGATTCGATCACACACGGACCCGCAATTATAAACATACATCTCCAAAATAAATTCAAGACAAATAAATACTCATCACATCCAAATTTCTTTTCTTATTTGAAAAGTTTTGCAACACATTATTTCTAGCATTATTAGAGAAACGCTTTAACTCATTTCTATCTAAATACAAACGCTTCATTGCTTCAAAAAGAATATCGTCATTGTTTGTTTCGAATAAAAGGCCATTAAAACCATCAGTGACTAAATCTCTATTTCCCGCAATATCAGAAACAACAGTAGGTAATCCGCAAGATTGAGCCTCTAGTATAGCCAACGGCATACCTTCCCACAAAGAAGGAAGAACAAATAGATCGTAACTATTCAGAAGGTTAAATACATCATCTTTCCATCCAACTATTTTAACATTTCTCGAGAGATTGTTATTTTCGATAAAAGAAAGCATTTCATGCCTAAGATCTCCATCTCCAACAAAGTCCAAAGTAATAGAACTATCGATTTCAACAACCTTCTTAAAAGCGCGCAACAAGCACATTGGGTTTTTTTGTTTCCATAGCCGACCAACCATAACAATACGGAATTCATTACTGGTTTTATCAGCTGGGGAGAATAAATCAACATCAACACCATTTGGAACTACTTTAACAGCTTTATTGTTATATCCCAATTTGTAAATCGCAATTTCTCGATCCGCATTATTTAAAACAATTAACTGATCTGTAAAAAATTTCGCTAACCATTCCATTATAAAAAAACATAATTTAGCAGAAAAGCTATTCGCTGCTGGAAATGAAAAACCATGAACTGTATGAATTATTTTCTTAGAGCCAGCCAATTTAGATGCAATGCGTCCGACGAAACCGGTCTTAGATGAATGAGTATGAACCACATCATATTTTTCACGTCGAACCAACTTATAAATATGATAGATGGAAACAATATCATTATAAGGCGATATCTCTCTTTTTAATGTTGGGATAACATGAGTAACAACGCCAATTTCATCGAGTTTCTTAGTCAAAGGGCCAAAAGAGCTACAAGCCATCTGATATTCAATATCATGAGAAAATTCTTGGAGAATCTCTTGAATTTCGTTCAAACTAACTCTTTGAACCCCACTCAATAGAGGAAGCAACTGTAAATGCAATATTTTCTTCATATAAATTCCATACGTATTTATCGAATCGACAATTTAAACTTTTTTATCCACTTTGAATGTCTAAATTTCAAGTAAATTCTTCTAATAAACCATTCGACATTTAGATTGAATTTTGAGTCCAACATATTTGCTAGACTAACGTTAATATGTTTAGTCAGCAATTCTTCATGTCTAGAAACGAAACTATTATTTTCAACAATATTAATGATATTTTCTGATATATTATGATCAGACAAATAGCCTTTTAAAAAATTTGATTGAATCAACATTCTTGTTTCATCAAATGATAAAAAACCAGATAACGAATCTTTAATTACATCTTTTGAAGAGAATAACCAACCTGTTTGAAAGAGCATTGGAGTATCTCTATAAACTAACAATGCGACAGACCTTTGTTGAAACATAGCTGTAATTGCAACACTACTTGGAGTAGTAATCACAGAAGAGTAATAACAAACTGTATTCTCAAATGACTTACTTATATCATTATGTAAAATAACATCAAATTTATCGCTAATCGCACGATACAAAGCAGTATCAAAAATACGTAATGAAAATTTTATTTCCTCACAAATCAATACATCAATCGCGTCAATAAGCAAATTTTTTAGCCTAATAAACTCGGAATTATTAAAGTAGGCAGTATTAGCTGTGGTGATCAACACCCGAGGTTCAGTGGGAATATTCATAATTTCTTTACTTGATAAAACTCTTCTAGGTAAATAATAACAAACCTTTGCCCGCCCATTCGAACTATTAAAATAATCTTTTTCACGACTTCCTATACATAGAAAAAAATCTTGAATGATAGGGTGGTACATCACACAATCGTACTTTTTTACCATTACATTTTCAATTGCATTCGCAAAATCAAACAAACCATCAGAACATAATATAGTTTTCTTCCCTAAGCGATTAAACTTCAGAGTTATAACTACATTATGTGGTAATGTATAAAAAGCGCAAACAAACGCCTCATATCGATTAAAAGAGACGAAGTCATTCTTATATAATCTAGCTCCATCAAATACAAAATCATAGTCAGCTACATTTTCAAGACCTAACTCACGATAATAAGACTCGTGCTCAGAAAACAAAATATATTTAGTCATCTATTTTAACAATTTCATCCAAAACCATTTTAATTTCATTTAAAAAATCTTTAACAGTCCGACTTGTCGACGCTTTCAAATCATTAGACTGATTAACGAAATTTAAAATTTCGTATCCATTTGAATCGACATTTTTATAATCTTTAAGCAACAACCCATTTTGAATATAACGGAAAACTTCTGTAACACCACATCTATCATAACCGATTGGTTTAACGCCAAAACTAGCAGCTTCCAAATAACTCAAACCATAAGACTCGTGGAGTTCTGACAACAAAATGTAAAAATCACAACCAGCAAAATAATATCCTAGCTTATGTCTTTCAATACGACCTAGTATTCTAATTTTGTCTCTGATGTTACTACCATGCACCAATCGAAATAACTCTTCGGCATAAGGACCATCTCCTATTATATCCCATTGAAAACTAAAACCTTGAGAATATAGGGAATTAAACACACTCAACATATGTGAGAACCCTTTGTCCTTATGAATTCTAGAGACGGTTACAAATTTAATGACATTATTTCTATCTGATTTACTACCGTCGAAAGACACATCTAAGACACCTGGATTTATAACCCTAGAACGTTCCATATTCACCGTGATTGCGTAATTTTTTGAATACATATTTCTTATATAACTTGATACCCAAATAACCTTAGCACAACCATTCAATGCTCTTCTGAAGAATTTACCAAATGTAATTATTGATGCGAAAGTATTCTTTTCATCTAGATACTTTTCTTCCCCATGAACCAGACAAATGACTTTTTGGAGCTGTTTATTATCTAAATATCGACCAGCATTATAAATAGATGCAGGATCGTTACATATAATAACATCTGCCATAGTTACGGATTTTTTAAACAAGCGAAAATAAGAAATAGGCCAAAAAACTGAAGGTAATTTAGTGCATTTAAGCTGACTGCTTTTATATATTTTAGAGCGAGGAGAAGTTAAGACTTCAACGTCCCAACTACTATCTAATTGAAAAAATCTATTTACTTCAAACGCTATAGTTCCAACACCACCTAAACAAGGTGGATACTCATGTGAAAAAATTAATAACCTGCGTCCCGAATCAATCATCTAATACCTAACATGAAATCAAATAAAATAAGTGAAATAATCAATAATTGGTGACATTAATATATTCCGTTCAGCCAATAACAGCCAGGGAACTGCAAAATCATTAATGTACACTCTATACAAGGATATTATTAATACAAACACACACGGAGTAAAAACATACAACCACTTTTTTATAGCCATATAGTTAAAACTAAATGGGATAACAATAAAAATGATAGGCAAACAATAATACAACGGAAAACCCAACCTAGTAGGAAGTATGGGTATATTAATAGTGGATAGAGTTAATAATGCGCTTGTAAAATAAATCGAAGCAACATTCTTTGCTACATAATCTAGCTTATTGCCCAAATAAAAATACAACAATAAAAATATCCAGATAACAAAGAGAAGAGCTAACTTATCGAACCCAGAATCCTCAAATATTCTCAAATAAAAAGTAATTTTTGGTTCTAAAAACGACGGAACTAAACTTCTATCAACCAAAAAATGGAAGAAGTCAACACTCAAAGTAAAGGATAATATTATGGAAATTAAAATCGGAAGAACAAAAAAAACATTCTGTTTAAATAGTCGATTGGCGCATAACAAGCCTAATATTGGAATTAACGCTGAAAAATGAGTAAAGAATGCCAATGTCCATATAAGATATCTATATCGAAGAAAAGAAATAGATAGTAAAATTAGGCTAAACGAAAGTAACTGTCTGGTCAAAAAAGGGGTTATCATTAGCAAATAATAAATTTGTGCCGTGATAAATACAAATAAGGCATTTTTAGGATTAACCCTAAATAGAGCAGTGAAAAGAATAAAGTTAGTCAAAACCAACACGAAATAATGTACAACTCTCTCATCACTCCCAATTATTTTGGTCAACAAATAAACTAACAAGTGAAATCCGAACTCCCCTCCTCTTACATCGAAATCAATGCCATTAGCAATTATATTCTGAATGATTAATCTATAATTATGAAAATCGCTAACATCTTGTATGCTATAAGAAATCAAAGAAAACAAAAGGCATAATAACAGACCAATAATGAAGGGAATAAAATAGCTTTTCATATCTGATGTCAACGCTATCACTAATCCGCCAAACCAACAGAATAAAATAAATAAAGATGGCATTGAAAATAAAAGCCAAAACATAACAGTAAGAATAGCAGCACCTATTCCATACGTAGGAGTAATAGTCAACAATATAAAAGCCTAAATATAATAATGAATCATTTGATAATGTTATTAAATCGTAAGAAGTCTATTATCATTTTTCTCTTACTCATATATAAGTATAGGTACTTACTTATAAAACCATACTTAAGTTTTATATTGAGAGTTTCGAAGTATCCTAAGCTTGTACCAGACACTCCTCCTCTTAAAAAATTAGCAATAACTCTATTTATAGATTTTGTTGAAATGCCTTTACTAATAGCTCTAATGAAAAAATCGTAATCGGATGCACTATTATACTTCAAACTATACCCACCAAGAGACTCATAAACAGTCTTCTTTATAAAAACTGACGGATGAGCTAAAGACTCTTTACTAATGTTTTCCGGATGATTGATATAAGTTTTAACTTCAACGTTATTTTGCCAAACACGCAACATTCCATAATATAAATCTTTATCTAAATAAAATTCATTATTTACTAACTCTAGGGCATTTAGCTCATACCAATCATCGCTATTTATAAAACCGACATAATGACCCTTCGCCAAATTTACACCTTTATTAAAAGCATCATAAATGCCATTATCTGATTCGGATACCCATTTTAATCTTCCACCAAATGCCCCTTCGTAGGACTTAATAATATCAATAGTTGAATCTGTTGAACCACCATCTATAATCAAGTACTCAAAATCAGTAAACGTCTGACTGAGAACTGATTGAATAGTTTTCTCTATTGTCTTTTCGCTATTGTAAGAGACAGTAACAACCGAAATCCTAGGGTTCATTTTATCCCCCCAAACATCTTATCAAATATCTTTTCAATGAGTAAATATTCAAACCCTCTAGTTTTTCGTAAGTATTTAAGTAACCAATTATTATTATTTGGAAGGTCAATATACTTAAAATACTCCTTGCCATATGCTTTCACCATTTCATCAACTAGCGGGTCCCAATAATAGCTTTGATTAATTACTGTTGACTTTAAATTAATTGCCAATTTTGAATAAGTAATGAACCAACTATCAGGAATGATATTTTTTTCAGAATCCCTTACTCGGTACATATGATTATATCGTCTAAAAATTGCAATGACCGATTTTTTAGGGTATTCACATCGCTCATAACACTGATACCAACGATGCTTACTCTGCATTCTTTTCCAGTCAGTATACATAAAATGCATCACAACAAAATCATGAATTTGTTGTTCTTTTGCATGTTTTGGAAAAGGAATGCGGATACTATGAATTTTACTACCAACATGTTCAGCACCATCATCCATATAAGCGAACGGCATCTTTGCTGTTTCGCCAGCCCAATACTTATCAAACGTATTAGTAATAAAGGGCCACTTAAATTTAAATACGGTGCCAGGCTCTGCATTAATCATTTCTTTCCAGTCAGCGCTTTCAAAAGCGTCTCCAGAAATAAATTCATCCGCATCTAATGCTACAAGTAATTTTTTACCCGGTATTTTTCTAGCTTCGGTAATCAATAACTTTTGACGTTCAGGTTCATTAAATTCTTTACTATTATTTTCAATATAAATAACTTTCTTATATTTTAATGCGATCTCTTTTGAACCATCGTCTGAATGCTGATCTGCAATTATGATATGATCAGCCCAAACACTAGCTGCAGCCAAGAATTTATCTAAGATCCATGCTTCATTTTTTATGGGCGTCATACATATAAGTTTAGCTTTGCTCATGTTCCCTAAATATCCTTCACTTTTATACATGGATTGCCAGCATATACACTATTTGGAACCAAAGTTTGACCCGCAGCAACACTACCAGCACCAACAACAACATTATTTGAAATAACGGTCCCTTTTAAAATAATTGAGTTAGCACCAATCAATACGTCATCACCAATCAACACTTTTTTCGATTTTGCGTCTTGAATTGATTTTTGCCTCCTCCTTGCGTTACCACAAATTGGGTGAAAGTCGGTATCATAAACGACTGAATTAACTCCCAACCCACTATGTTTACCTAATTCAATCGAGATAGCAGAAACCATTTTCGCTCCAGAAATACCTGAACCATTTTTCAATGTTATCGTTGCTCCATGAGCAATTGTTGCAATAATTGAGCGATTATTTACACCAGCGATATTCCCTTTTGTTTTGGATACCACCGTAACGTTATCTTCAATGATAATTGCCGAACCTTTTACCCTTGAAATAACCGGAAATCCGACCAAGCGACAATAACCATAGCTTGTTTCAACGCCATGACACCTCAAATAAAGATAATCAATAATTCGATGTCTTTCTCTATTGAGACAAAGTATCCACTGCTTCAAATATGATATCATGTCTTCTCCTGTTGGTTCCTGCTAAACAGAAAGTTATTCCTTTCACTGCGAATATATTGTAGAAGAACTAATAAAGTTAGCCCCCACACACACCCTCTGAATAAATAGCTATCTTTTATAAAAAAGAATAACATTGAAAAAGTGGACACGTAAGCAATGGAAAATATATAACACTTCATTTTCACAAGAGGGTATTTTAAAATAGAATTGTTAACATAATACATGCAAAAAAACATGGCGACATAAGTGACTAACGTGGTGATGGCGGCCCCCATTGAGCCATATCGAGGTATAAATATAAAATTCAAAACTATATTAAATATGGCACCAATAACTATTATGAACGAGTTTACAGCTGTCTTCTTTAAGAACATTTGCGTTTCTTGCTCATTTAGAATAAGCAACTGAAAATATGCAGCCACAACTATCCACGGTAAGATATTTGCGCTATTCCAAAAATCTTTAGCAGATAACAGCTGAACCAACTCTGGAGATATATATAGCATTAAAATAGTAACTAAACTAAATACACAAATAAACTGTTGATAAAGTTTAACAACAGGCTTTTTATCTTTAGCATCTAATTTTTCATAGACCCACGGATTAATAGCTTGCTTAACAGAAACGCCTAAAAGTAATAATAACATGCCGAGAGAATACGCAAAACTATACAAGCCAGTTTCTGAACTACCCATATATTCGTTAATCAGTATCCGGTCGAACTGACTATTTAAAATAAAGCTCAAACTCCCAAAAATAAACGGGATGGAATAAACTAGACCAAACTTCCAATAACTATAGTTAAAGAAAACCCGACCTTTGAAAATAAAGTAAGTAGTCAGCCCCACCCCTAAAATTAACTCAACAATAAACCCTCCTAAAATCCTCCCGTTTACTTTATTATCAGAAAAAACATATATAATTAACACTATTGAGAAAAGAACTGATAGCAATGCTCTCAAAAAATTAAGAATAGAAACCACTCGATAACGATACTGAAACTGGAATGCCCCTAAACCTATACTGATTAAAATAGACATCAACACTTGAACTACAAGCAAAAAAAACAATTCATCGGGAATTTTAGTGGCTATTAATATTTCCACTCTAAAAAAATAAAAAATTAATAGAGATAACAAAAAAAGTCCAAAAACCAACGAAACGATGCTAGATACATACTTCTCATAATTATCTTGATATTCAATTTTCGCACGAAATACACTTAGGTGTAATCCTAAGCCAATAAATGGTGTTAAAATGCCTATCCAAACCGTATATAATGAAACGACGCCGTAATCACCCGTTGTTAAAAGGTGGGTAAATATTGGAATGGACACAAAATTAAGGCTCAAGACCAATAACTTTGAAATTGTATACCACGATGTGGAACTTATTAGACTATAATTTTTCAAAATTGATCATCATAAATTAGCATAGTATTTCAGCCAGGAGTTTAATCTCTTTTTCAATATCATTCTGGTGGTTACCCACAAACAAGCCGTGGCCATCGAGATATTCCGCAGCGTCTAGACTACCAAAAACTTCATAGTTAAAATGTTTGAGAGCTTCTGTATTTTTCAAGAAGTTTCCTGTCACAATAGGTCGGCATTCAATACCATTTTCCATCAATAATTTAACAAGCTCAGCTCGATTGTATGGAGCATCTTGTTTGATAATCAATGAAAAGCCAAACCAGCTACTATGACCAGTCTCTCGTTGGATCCTCAGATGAGGGTGATTAATAAATAGCTTTTGGAACAATGTTGCATTTTTACGGCGAGTTTCAATAAAGCCAGGCAACTTTTTAAGTTGCTCAATACCTAACGCACCACTCATCTCTAAAGGGCGAGCATTATAACCGGGTAATATAAACTTAAATGACTCTTCAAACGCATCATCACTTTTTTTACCACTCACTTTATTGAATTTAGGTAAATTACGCGTCCAACCATGAGCCCTTATGCAAAGTAAAATATGATATAATTCTTCATCATTAGTAACAACACATCCACCTTCCATAGTTGCAATATGATGTGAAAAAAATGAGCTATATGTCCCCATTACGCCAAAAGTACCAGCTTGCTTACCATTAAGCGTTGCACCCATCGATTCGCAGTTATCTTCCAAGATAAAAATATTTCGTCCTGCGATAATTTTATTCATACGAACATAATCGTTAGGGTTACCTAGCAAGTTAACAGACAAAATAGCCCGAGTATCTTCTGTTATTGCGAGTTCTAACTTATCCAAATCTATATTCAATGTATCAAGGTCAACATCAACAAACTTAACTTTTAATCCATATTGTTGAAGTGGGAAATAAGTTGTAGACCATGAAACAGCCGGTACAATAATTTCGTCGCCACGTTTTAATTTTAATGATTTATTTTTGGTAAAAAATAGAGCTGCTATCATCAGTAAATTTGCAGTTGAACCAGAGCTAACCATTAACGCATATTTTGAACCAAAAAATTCAGCAAAATCTTGTTCATACTGAGCAACTTCTTTACCCATTGTAAACATATCAGAGTTAATAACTCGTTGAATAGCTGAATACTCATTTTCATCCCAGGTGCTACTTGCTAAAGCGTAATTAATCATTACAATACTCACTTAAATAAAATTCATAGGTTTTTTTGATGCCGATATCTAAGGTAGTTTTATAGCTCCAGCCAAACTCTTTGAGTTTCGAATTATCAATTAGTTTTTGGGTCATACCAACAGGCTTACTTAGGTCATGCGTAAACGTCCCCTTATAACCAACCACATCAGCTACAGCTTGGTAGTATTCATTGATAGTATAATCTTCACCCAAGCCTACATTCAAATTTTGTGGCATTGCGGAAAAGTTATCTAGAGCATAAAAAATAAAATCCGCTAAATCCGCTGCATACATAAATTCTCGTCGAGCCTCACCATCGCCCCATATATCAACCTGTGATAGTTGATTCTTTTTCGCTTCATCCAATTTACGAATAACAGCGGGAATCATATGTGAATGATTAGGTGAGAATTTATCAAACCGTCCATATAAGTTACACGGGATAATCGTTTTATATAAACGCTCAGGGTCCTCGTGAGAGATATATTCACAAAGGCGTGTACTTGTCACTTTAGCTAGAGCATAACCCTCGTTAGTAGGTTCAAGCTCTCCCTTAAGAATTAAATCTTCTGCCAGAGGGTTAATAGCATCTCTAGGGTACATACACGAACTTCCAAGATTTAAGAATTTTTTAATACCCGCATCTTTTACAGCAGTAAGAATATTAAGCCCCATTTGCATATTATCTACTAAATACTTAACAGGTTCAGCCATATTTGCTTGTATACCACCTACAACACCAGCTGCATGAATTACCATTTCGGGTTGATTTATCGCTATATACCGACGTACAGATGAAGCGTCTAACAAATTTAGTTCAACGCTCTTTGGTGCTAAAAACTCATGTGCATGGCCAGCGGCAACAGCAAGAATATTCTTGCCAACCATACCATTCGCTCCTGTTAACAAAATTTTCATTACTATTTACTCGACTGCAACTGATTTGTTATAACCATGAATTTTTAAAATTGCATGTTGCTTAGCTTTGCCTAAGTCGTGTTGAACCATTTCTGCACACATTTGTTCTACGGTAATTTGTGGGACCCACCCTAACTTGTCTTTAGCTTTGGAGGGATCGCCTAATAACGTTTCGACTTCTGCTGGTCGGAAGTAACGTGGATCAACGCGTACTATAACATCACCGACTTTTAACGCTGGGGCGTTATCACCGGTAATTAATTTAACCCTAGCGATTTCTTCTATACCCTCACCTGAGAATTCAAGTTCAATGCCAGCTTCTTTGGCCGCTAAGGAAACAAACTCACGTACACTAATTTGTTTACCTGTAGCGATAACAAAATCATCTGCGTTATCTTGTTGCAACATCATCCATTGCATACGCACATAGTCTTTTGCATGACCCCAGTCACGTAGCGCATCCATATTACCTAGGTACAAACATTTTTCTAAACCCTGAGCAATATTCGAGATGGCACGAGTAATCTTACGGGTCACAAATGTTTCACCACGGCGAGGCGATTCATGATTAAACAAAATGCCGTTACAGGCATACATACCGTAAGACTCGCGGTAGTTCACCACGATCCAGTAAGCATACATTTTGGCTACCGCATACGGTGAACGAGGATGAAAAGGCGTGGTTTCTTTTTGTGGGATTTCTTGAACTTCACCGTAAAGTTCTGAAGTCGAGGCTTGGTAAAATTTAGTTTTCTTTTCCAAGCCTAAAAAACGTATTGCTTCTAATAAACGCAATGTTCCCATGGCATCAACATCTGCAGTGTACTCTGGGCACTCAAACGAAACAGCAACATGTGACTGAGCACCTAAGTTATAGACTTCATCAGGCTGCACATCCTTGATAATACGCGTAAGGTTTGACGAATCAGTTAAATCACCATAATGCAAAAAGAACTTTTGATTCTGTTCATGATTATCTTGATAAATATGGTCAACACGCTCGGTATTCAGTGAGGATGCACGTCGCTTAATACCATGAACTTCATAGCCTTTTTCTAACAACAGCTCTGCTAAGTAAGAACCATCTTGACCGGTCACACCCGTAATTAAGGCAACTTTATTTTTAGACATTACTTAATTCCAACTCGACATTTTTAATCAATTAAACGTTAATAGTAGGTTTATAGAGACCTAATATTAGTTAAACTTCTTTGTACACACTCAATAGCTTGCTCAGCAGTAGCAGCCTCAGCATAACAGCGTAATTCTGGGGCATTGCCTGACGGGCGTAAATGCATAATAAGCTGATTGGTAAGCTCAATTCTCAAGCCGTCAGTAGTATCTACAGATACTACATCTAAGCCGACAAACCCCAACTGTTGTATTAATAACTGCGGATCTTTTACGCCATCTGCGACGATTTGTTGGCTTTTTGCTGTCGCAAAATTTTGGATCCGGTCACTATCGGTAAACCGCTGGGGTAATTCATCAACTAACACGCTGATATTGGTGTTCTGTGCTGCCACTAACAACATAATTGCCGGTAATACCGCGTCTCTTGTAGGTAAGGCTTTTAACATTCGTCCATTAACCTTGACATCACTACCTAACAAAAAACCACCGTTGGCTTCAAAGCCAGCGACGGATGTGTACAACTGACTCAATGGCTCGAATTCTGCGATAACATAGGGTGAACCAATTTTAGTCCGTTTCACACATTCGAATTTTTGACTCAACTCAATAGCAGTATTACAACTTACAGGGACAGCCAAAGCACTAACATTAAGCCCGTCCGCACAGAGTAAGCCCAAAATATCGCCGCGTAACCAATCACCATTCTCATCTGACACTAACGGTCTATCACCATCACCATCCGTAGAGAACACTAGATCAAGATTATACTGTTGCGCCCAGCCCTTTGCTTTACGCTTATCCTCTTGTGATACTGCCTCAGTATCAATAGGTACAAAACTGTCGCTACGTTCGATAGCCACCACCTCTGCACCTAAGGCTTCAAAAATTCGATAATATAAGTCTCTACCCGCACTCGAATGTTCGTAAACACCAATTCGCTTACCAGTTAGAAACGGTTCATGAAACAGCGAAGTATAACGTGTGATATATTCATCTGCAGCGCGGCTATTAACCTCCAGTTCTGGTAGGCACTCAAGCGGAGCAAAGGGTACAGCAGTGGCAATAATGGCCTGTTCGTCCGCTTTTGAGATCTCACCATCTGGGCGATAAAACTTAAGGCCATTTCTATCAAAAGGAATATGACTTCCTGTGACCATAATAGCTGGCATATTGTCTTCTTGCGCCACATACGCAAGCGCAGGTGTTGGCACCACCCCATAATAGACAAACTGGATACCTTGCTGCTTAAGGGCTACAACACAAGCCTGTGCCATGGCATAGCTGCTAGGGCGATTATCTATCGCTATGGCGACCATATCAAAGCTAAAATTAGCACGCATACTCTCGATAAACGCATGTGTAAATGCAGCACATACATTCGCTGTCAACTGCGTCACTAAGCCCCTTGCACCGCTAGTACCAAAGGCAACACCACTATCTTCAATTATTTTACTGCTGGTTAAATTGCTTACCGTTGACATGCTCGCTCCTTATACTCGGCCATACTTATCTTCGAAGCGAACAATGTCATCTTCTCCAAGATAACTACCAGTTTGCACTTCAATCATTTCTAAGGGGATCTTTCCTGGGTTTTCTAAGGCATGAACGGTACCCAAGGGAATATAAATAGATTGGTTTTCAGTCACCAATTGCGTTTCTTCGCCTCGCAGTACACTCGCAGTCCCCGATACCACAATCCAATGCTCTGCACGGTGATAGTGTTTTTGAATCGACAACTTGCCACCAGGCTTTACCGTAATACGTTTAACTTGATCGCGAGCACCAATACCAATAGAGTCATATTTTCCCCAAGGTCGGTAAACTTCACGATGGTTTTCAAATTCACTGCGTTTATCCAACTTTAGTCGTTCAACGATCGTTTTAACTTCTTGTACTCGGGATTTATCGGCTACTAGTAATGCGTCTTTAGTATCTATAACTACCATATCGTTTAGCCCAACGGTAGCTATAAGACGGTCACCGCCATGCACTAAGCAGTTGCTTGTATCATGAGTTATGATATCGCCAATGCAAACATTGCCATTGTCATCTTTTGCGTTCACTTCCCACAACGAAGACCACGACCCTATATCATTCCAACCTGCATCTAAAGGCATCACGACTGCATCTTTAGTCTGCTCCATCACCGCGTAATCAATAGATTCATCGGGGCACAAGGCAAATGCTTCGCTATCTAGGCGGGTAAAATCTTGGTCTTGCGAGGTATTATTCATAGCTTGAGTACAAGCTTGGGCAATATCGGGCCTAAACGCTGTAAGCACCTCCAAATAGCGACTAGCTTTAAATAAAAACATGCCACTGTTCCAATAGAACTCCCCACTACTCACATAATGAGTAGCCGTGTCTAAATCAGGTTTTTCAACGAATTTTTCGACCAAATATCCATTGCTATCCGCGATAGACTCCCCACGTTGAATGTAGCCATAACCCGTGTGCGCTTTATCGGCTACAATGCCAAAAGTGACCAACTTACCAGCTTCGGCTAAGGGAATAGCATTATTGATAGCCTCACGAAAAGCAACAGGGTCTTGAATAACGTGATCCGCGGCCAGTACCAATAGCAAGGGGTCATTATCACCTTCCACAGCCTTGGCAGCAATTGCAACTGCTGGCGCAGTATTTCGACCAACCGGTTCAAGAATTATTGATGCTGGCTGCTCCATCGCTCTTAATTGTTCTGCCACAATAAAGCGATGTTCTTCATTACAAATTATCAACGGCTTATTGGTCTCGACACCCGCCAGACGCACCAGCGTTTCTTGGAGCATCGAATGTTCACTGGTTAAGGTCAAAAACTGCTTTGGATATAGCGCACGACTTAATGGCCACAAGCGCGAACCAGTGCCGCCAGCCATAATCACTGGAGTAATCATAGAATAAACCTTATTCACTAAATTAATTCGTTTAAGTTCAACACAAACAACCGTGTCTACGCTAAATTCGTTACATAAAAAATTGATCGGCGCGTTTATCCGCTTGAAAATACCACTGGGTATGACGATGTACCAACTCATTGCTTAATAAGTCAGCTTCATCGAACCAATGATATTCGCAGTGCTGTTCGTCAGGTAAACCGGATAACGAGCCATGCACCACTATTTCGTAGGCGAGCACCACATAGTGAGTAGTAAAATCATCTGATGAAAAGTTATCATCATAAAAATGCTGGTAAACACCTTTAAAGCTTGAAGTCGCATTATCTAAGCCAAGCTCTTGCCTCATCAAGCGTGGGAATGCTGTATCCAAGGGCTCGTCTTTCAATACGCGACCGCCTGGCACAAACCAATAACCTTTGGCTGGGCGATTGTTGCGTTTACCTAATAGTATTTGACCGCTCGCATTACGCACAATAAGATCAATCGACACCAACGGTGTCGATTGAATAACGGTTTTAAATGTTTCTACTTCAAGCATTGCTGTACTATCTTATTAATCATATTTGATAAAGCAGACATAGCCTGCTTGCTTGCCACGGCACACTTTATTCGTTTTAAGGCAGGCTGTTTATTACCAGCCTTAGTAATGTTCTGATTTCTTCGAATTTAGGATTTTCGCCAGCAACAGCTGACCACCATATGCACTGTCTTTTTCTAAACGCTTTTGTGCTTATAACTTCTTGATAACTTGATTTGATTCACACGTCGCATTCGCCGAAATGCTTCTATTTTTCGAAATGCTTTTAGCAAACGCCAAATATAACGTAAAGCCGTCAAGTATCCCGCAAAAACCGCGAGAAACAACCCAAAAGAAAACCAGTCAGGTACGTTAAGATGATTGAGTAGCACGCCAAACATAGAAATAGTAAAACTTAAACTAGTAATACAAATAAGTGTTTGTTTGGAGTTAAAGCCTGCACGCATGAAAATGTGGTGAAGATGATCTCGGTCAGGCTTAAAAGGAGAGCAGCCTTTACGTTTACGACGGATCATCACTCCGGCCATATCCATCAGAGGAATCGCAATAACCCATAGTGAAGTCACTGGATTAAATGCCGCTGATTCACCTTGAGAGCCAATGGCAAGTAACCAAACCACACTCAGGCCTACAAACATTGAACCCGCGTCCCCCATGAAAATCTTTGTACGGTTGGGGTTATCGGCACGTGTGAGGTTAAAAATAAGATAAGGGATCAGCGATACCACCAAACACATTGCTATCCATGATTCAATCAAATAACCTTCTAATATAAACAGCAAAGACAACGACAACATACTGCTAAAAGTTACGCCCCCCACAAGACCATCGATACCATCCACCATGTTATAGGCATTAATCGCGCCCATAACCGCTAACAAAGTAAAGGGGATAGAAATCCATCCTAAATGAATATCACCAAAAGCAAGTAAGTTACCTAAATTTTCAATTCTATCTCCACTGGCAAACATCATGACACTAGCAGCCACGGCTTGACAAAACATCCGGAGGCGTACACTTAAATCGTATTTATCATCCAGCATTCCGACTAACAAGATCCCACCAGAAGCCAGTAAAAAATACTTGAAAGAAACATCATAGCCGTGAGCAATCACCATCAGTGACAATACAAAACCCACATATACCGCAATCCCACCAATCAGCGGAATGGCGCCTACGTGCAATTTTCGCTCATTTGGTTTATCCACGAGCTGGTGTTTCACCGCAATCGGTTTTAACAATTTAATCGCACTAAAAGTACCACCAAATGCTACAAATAAAGACAAAACGAAGATGCTCATCCCTGCCAACCTATGAAATTTAAGCTTAAAGCTATCAAGAGTATTTTACTCATTGTTTTCTGTACTTTGTTGTTCGCTTCGAGAAAAATGGCGAATAAGTACCAGCATCACACCAAGCATTCCACCCAACAAGGTCCCTAATACACAAATTAACGCTCGTTTAGGTTTTACTTTTTTTTCTGCAACAACAGGTGGATCAATCACTTTAAACACGAAGTCCTCATTGGCCTCGGCTAACATTAACGTTTTGGTCTGCTCTTCAATCAATTGATAGAAAACACTCTGCATCTGCGCAACCGACGTTTTTTCCAGCTGCTGTTTTAAATAATTAATATTTGCCATGGTTTCTAAACGAGCACGTTGTTTCATCACTTGGTTAATATCTTCAATCAACCAACTCACCCACTGTTGGGCAACCACTGGCGAAATATGCTCCGCTGCAAGAGTGATTAAACCGGTTTCTTTATCAGTAGAAACGCTCAGAATTTCCTTCAAAAAGAACTCATGGCTTTCTTGCATGGATGGTTCTGGCTGTTGCGGCGGTTTGGCCTCGCGCACCCAGGTCTTTGAGCCGGCGTCATACAATTCCGGATCTAAATCCAATTTCTCGCTAATTGGATCCCATGATAAGGCCGCCATCAACTGTGGTTTTATTTGGTATTTGTTAACAAATTCACTAAAGAACTGCCTGGATTTGAGTACTTCGATGGCCAGCGTTGTCTGATCGGTTCCGCCTCCACTGCCAAGGTTAATCCCCGCCAACGATGCCAAACCACCAAACTGCGAAGCCATACTATTGAGTTTGTTATTTTCTTGATTAGTCGCCGCCAACAAGGCGTTTGCACGGTAAATATTGGGTTGGCTAATTGCAAAAAAAACCGCTGCCACCGCAAAAAGTGTGGTACAGGCTAAAATTAGCCATTTACCACGCCAAATAACAGCAAATAACTCACGTAAGTCAATTTCATCCTCTTGCTGCTGAAACTGAGGCGGATAATCTTGAAACCGCTGCTGATGTTGCTGTGGCGTACTGCTGTTCATAGTTAAGTCAAATACCGATAAGTTAGATAAAGCAATAGCCTTAGCGCAAACCAAGGCCCGAAATAATGTACAGTTACTTAATAACGTTAACCGCAACACCTATTTGATACATAATTTGAGTTACCGCCGTCCACATACTTAGCGCATCACGGTAGTCGGTATCAATAGGGACTACAATTGTGTCACCCGGTTGTAAATCTTGAGAGTTGTTTTTAAACCAAAATCCTGATTCGGGTTTATAGACTGCTCCATTTGCTTTAACCACAAACACCCGATCTTCATCGGCTTGTTTTTTAGTCCCACCAGCAAAATTAATATAATCTTTATAGCTATACTTCTCGTCTAACAAATAAGATGTCGAGATTTGTACTTCACCCATAATCGTGACTGTATTGCGATATTGCGGCACATAAAGTAAATCTTGATCTTCCAACATAAAATCTTTGGAATCGTCATGTGCCAAAATAGCCGGTAAATCAACCACCATTCGCCCCAAAGCCTTGGTTGAACTCATCTCTTCAATTAGAGCCAACTGCTCGGAAGGCGATGCCGATGAAGAAAAACTGCCGGGTCCGGTTTGCCGTAAACTCTTCTTCGCCACCTCTTGGCGAATCGCCTCAGCATAGGAGTCAATCTGTTTTTGTTCTCGTAAACGCAACGCCTCACGCGTAAATACCGCACCGTCTTCGTGAGCGTAGTCGGTTAAGCCTCCCGCACGCTTAATCACTGCCCCCAAAGTCTCACCGCGTTTAATCACGTATGTTCCAGGAAAACGCACTTCCCCTTGTATATTCACGGTACGTTGTTTACGTAAATTAGGAACCGCCAATACATTGAGTCGGTCACGCGACTGCAACACCAAATTATCCGCCGGATTATTTTGCAAGGCATCATTAAGATTTAAACGCAATACGTTAACTTTCGCATGGCCATCCCGAACAACAGTGCGCGAAAGTTCGCTATGTTGCGCATAAGCACCATTATTTAATCCGCCAGCTGCCGTAATTAAGTCTTTAATGGTATTTTTATCCGTGATTGGATAAACGCCAGGAAATTTCACTTCACCAAATATTTCTACGAGATGGGCATCATCATGAATAGATGACTGAGCCTGCAGCAGCGTTAACACTGGTGCAAGTAACTTTTCTCGGGTGGATGAAAATGCTTTTTTAATTTGCTCCACGGGTATACGAGTTAACTGAGATGCACGCTCAAAGTCATAGCCGTCATCACCTTGGATGTTACCAACGGTTTTATTCTGCGCCTGTTCGGTCTCTTCTACCTTGGCATTAATTTCGGCAGCATCAACTGACAATACATCCTTTTCGTTAGTCGCGATGGAAAAAGCATCGTCAAACTTAGCGAGGTCATATTTAGTGAAGACTAATATTTCATCTTCGGCGTTTAATTCAATATTGCTTTGTGATTGTTTATTACTAATCGCCAGACCTAAATTGATTTGTAGAACTTGAATCGTTTGATCCGGTTTACGCCTCACAACCAAGGCATAATTGAGGTCACTACTTTGATACAAACTGCGATGAATGCTCGGAAACAGGTCTGACACTTTGATACCTGCTCGCCACTGAAAACGGCCTTCCCGAACCACGTTACCTTTCACTGAAACATAATTTTTTGTATGTTTAACGATAGCGTCTATAGTTAAAAAATCGCCATTATTCAGTCTTTTAGATAAATCTGTTTTGTTGTTTAAATCGAGGGTATTTAAATCAATTAAACCTTCTTTAGTAATCCGCTCAAAACTGACTGAATTTTTATAAGCTTTGGTTGTATATCCACCAGCCATAGAGACAAGGTCTTTTACCGTTTCATGGTCATTTAGCTCATAAATTGCAGGGCGGACAACTTCTCCATCTATGCTCGCAGTCGGTCCCAAAGGGGCAATGAAAATCACATCGCCAGAACGTAGCTGCAAGTCATCAGAAGTATCTCCATTAATCAGCAAATCATACACATCCAAACGATTCACTAACTTACCATCTCGAAGTAAACGAATATCTCTTAAACTGCCCTTACCATTAACCCCTCCACTGGCGTATAAGGCATGTGTCATCGTCGACAAAGAACTCACTAAATATTTACCCGGCTGATAGGCTTCGCCAAGCACAAAAACTTCGATGCTGCGCAGTTCACCCATGGTGATACTGCTGCGCACTCCAATTTTCTTCTCCGAAATCGTCTTAGTGAGTAACTCTTTTACTTCTGAAAAACTTAAGCCCGCGACATTAACCGGGCCCAATTCGGGAAAACTAATCGAGCCATAACGATTCACCCGAAATTCAAATTTACTGTTTTCTTTACCAAATAATTGAACAACTAAGGTATCACCAGGCCCTAGTCGATAATTATCGGTTACTGGCACATTGCTTAAGGGAGCAAAAGTTGCCGGTTGGGTCGCAAATACGTCTAAACCAAAGCGCTGTAGTTCTTCAACCTGCCCCGCACTATTCTTTTTTGCTATATTTTGCTCTTCGTCTTCCCGAGTATTGCGTTTTTCGGGAAGTTTTGGAGCAGCCAAAACTTCCTCCTGAGATGCATTTGACGAATTAAGTTGAGAAACATCCACGCCATATTGCTTCGCTAGTGCCGCCTGTTGCTCTGCGGGAAGCGCCTTAAGCATCTGCATCTGTTCTGGGCTTACATTTACAGCGAAAACATTCTGTGAACAAGCTACCAAGCAGATCGCGATAAGACTTTTTAGTCCAAATTTCATTCCGTTATATTCTCTTTCTCAAACTAGGTTGCGGAGTTTCAATCAAATTAAAACGTTAATAATAACTGGCTACATATTACTTCAACTACGTTGCTTACGTAAACTTACAAAGTGATTAATACGCTCATTTTCTAAGCAGATAAATTGATTTGTTGAAATATAGTACTTTAGATAGAACATCAAATTAAAAACGCTACCGCCCTTAGGTTTCGGCCCCCAATTCGCCATCCATGCTAGGTTATATTTTTGCAACATCAAATTAACAGGCGAGACAAATATCTCTATTGTTAACAACTAAGGACGCTTGCTGATTCAATAAACGAACCAAAATTACCGAGCGCTCTAAACCATCGGCTCGCTGATAAATTGCCTCAAGTGATTGAAAAGCACCTTGCTGAACAGCTACTTTCATCCCTGGCTGATATACCTGCTCAATCGTTGGCTGACTGTGGGCGTACTCACTACTTTTTATTTGAGCAATCATGCCATCAGCAACCACTTGATAGTTTCGGCCAACCTTAACAAAATCAATCACGCCTCGAGTTGAGCGTACAGCGTTAAAATTGCTTTCTTCATTCAGTTGCACAAACAAATAGTTAGGAAATAGCGCTTCTTGTTTGTGTCTAAGTTTTCCTTTATTAATTCGCTCTACACAGATATAAGGACAATAGGAAGCGTAAGCTTGATTAGCGAGGTGCAATTGTGCGCGAGCCTCTTGACCCGCTTTGCAATAAAGTAGGTACCAAGTAGCTTGTAGCTGATTCATATCGAAAGTTTAGAAACGGTACTGAAAGGCTAAGCTTAGCCCTGCGACCTTAGTTTTATCTTTATTCAAACTACTGAGGTACTCAATCGTCATCGCACGCGAAGAGTCAAACGCGTAATGCACGCCTAAGCCAAAACTGGTACCACTTTCGGTACTACTACCAACATTTTGCTGGTTTAGTTTAGCCGAGGAAGCACCCACCAGTGCATACATGGCCGTTTGCTCTGATACTGGCAGATTCGCTCTTACCAATATAGAAGCTAAACTATCGATTGATATACCATCAGAACGCCCAGTAGATAAACCATAACGACCTTCTAAGGCGATATAATCATTAAAAAATCGTCCAACTTGAGCTTGTAAAACAAACGGGTTACCGTCTGCATTCTCCGCCCCTGCTGAGGCAGTATATTCAGCCGAAGAATAACTCAATATCGCGCCGCCATAGTAGCTAGCATTTGCCATTGCGCTGCAAAAAAAGCTAACACTAACAACAACTAAACAAAGCGTTTTTTTAAAACACATCACAGAGAACGTTCCCTAAACTCAAATTGAAATCGCGGGAAGTATATCACACTGAATTGAGGGATAAAGTAAAGCAGACCGCCGATAAATATCAATAAAAGCTGAGCTAAAACCTAAAGAAAAAAAATATAGACAATTAAATCAAATAGTTATGGGGCCTCAGTGTTTTTAAAGGCAAACTTACTATTTACAAATTCATTAAATAAATTTAAGCCTCAAACTTATTTTTAGTGAATGTGTTAATAACAAACAAGTAATTCGCCTAATTATTCACCGCTTGAGCTAGCATAAAACTGTTCCGTCACGGTAAGTAAGGCCTCTATATTGTCAGCTGGTAAGCAATTAATACCCGCAGCGGCTTCTCTGCCACCACCTGTTTTAAATGTGCTACATATTTGACTTGCACCCTGTTTATTATTCTTGGGTGCTCGTAGGCTCACCATAAAATCACCGCTGCAGCTCAGACTCAGTACGATATGAGCCCGCTCAGGGTCACTGTTGGCCAAATCATTTCCTAACACACCACTTACCCGTCTCGCCCATGCTTGGTCAGGCAATTTAACGACTTTTAAGATATCGCTCTTATAATAAACTTCGGCGAGTTGTGCTTTTTGCATATCCTCAGCATAGGCAATTCTTAGACGATGATATGGCGAGCTTAGGTCAGCTATCGCATCAAAAGGAGAGTAATAAGCCAATAAAGCTTGATACAGCGCTGCTGGTGCAATATGCAAATCAGCAATAGAGTGCCCGTAACTATTATAATTAATCAGTACACCTAAGTCTTTTAATTGCGTTCTCTGTTGAAGACTTAAACCTTGGGCGACAGCCAAGCCCTCAGCCACCTCAAGTAAATTATCTCCATAGGCAGCAGTAATCGCCCACAAATGAAAACGACCATTGAGTTGCTTGTCGATTAATAATGCAGTACAGACATCAACGCTAGTATCTATTTGGGTGGTTAACAACTCATGCTCCGGAATATTTCCAGGGCGATGGTGGTCAACGTAATGTACTCTCGCACCGGCCTTAAGTGCACGATTAACCCCATCAATATTTTTTTCTAAAGATAAGTCAAGAACGGTGACCACATCCCCTTCTTCATATTGTGGTTTTACAGCTAACTGGTTATCTCGCTTCACCCCAGTGACTAACAAACTTTGCCGGGGTTCGGCTAAGCGCAATTGCAACAAAGCCAAAATACCATCGGCATCACCGTTAAAAATATCGATATATCGCACAACAACCTCTACTTGAGTCAGCACTTCGACACGCGAACAAAATATAGCTCATTAATTGCTTATTTGGAGTTCAAGCAAATTCAACGCCCTAGTCGATGATACCTGCTTTTAGCAAGGCTTGGATGACCACCGCGGCACATTCTTCAACCGTTTTACCCTCGGTTTTCACATGTACATCGGCTTGTTCCGGAGCCTCATAGGCAGAACTAATTCCGGTAAAGTTTTTTATCTCTCCTGCACGAGCCTTCTTATATAAACCTTTTGGATCACGCGTCTCACAGACTTCGATTGGTGTATCAATAAACACTTCAAAAAACTCACCTTCCGTTAGCTGCTTACGAACCATACTTCGGTCTGCTTTAAACGGCGAAATGAACGCAGTTGAAACCACCATCCCTGCATCGACAAAAAGCTTGGCAACTTCACCAATACGGCGAATATTTTCTACACGGTCTTTATCTGAAAACCCTAAGTCACCATTTAGTCCATGGCGAACATTATCACCATCGAGCACATAAGTATGAACACCTCGCTGATGTAATAAATAATCGACCTCATTTGCAACTGTAGATTTACCCGAGCCACTTAAACCGGTAAACCAAAGCACACAAGGCTTATGTCCCTTTTGAGTGATCCGTAAATCTCGGCTTACACTGTGATGATGCCAAACTACATTTTCACTTTTATTGTTCATAACAACCTCAAAAAATATTAAATAAAAATTCGAACTGTAAATAGCTCAAGTCAGCGATAGCTTGTAATTTGGATGACTTATTATCCACTAAAGTTCTTTGCACTCTTCTGCTAGTGTAAAGGAAACAATAATGGAACTAAGCCAATCACCACGACTGCGTATACAATCGCCACCGGTAAGCCCAGTTTTACAAAATCTTTTAAATTGTATCGCCCGGCGTTATATACCATGAGATTCGTTTGATAACCATAAGGGCTCACAAAGCTAGCGCTGGCGGCAAAGGCAACGGTCATAATAAAGGTCATTGGATTTGCACCAATTGCATTTGCTACACCATAGGCCACCGGAAACATCAAAGCAGCAGCTGCATTATTGGTGACTAATTCCGTAAACAACCAGGTTAATAAGTACATAATGATTAAGGTCACCATCACCCACTGAGGGCTTAAGATTTGACCAAAACTTTCGGTAAGTAAAGAGACCAGACCAACATTATATAAAGCTTGTGACAAAGTAAGCGCAGAAGCGACGATCAGCCAGATGTCTTTAGGAAAACGTCGAACTATCTCACTTGGGGTTAAGCAACGAAAAAACAATAAACCACCCAGCAGCAATACCATCGCCTTAAATAGGCTCAGTACACCAACTGCCGCGGAGATGACGGCGATAGCAAAGCCAGCAATCGCGATCAGCTCAGACCAACCATTAAGCCGTGTATCTGGTTCAACACCGCTAACTACAATAAAATTCTTAGTTAAGTTGCTCCGAGATTTAAAATCGTCTCCTACAGCAAGTACTAAAAAATCACCCGCTTGCAAGACTAACTCTCCAAGCTTTCCAGACACTTGTTCGCCGTCACGCTTGATTGCCACGACAGCTGCATCAAATAGCGCCCGAAACCCCATTCTTTTAAGGCTTTTACCCACTAAAATACTTTCAGGCCGAATCACGACTTCGGTTAAATTGGTCCCCAACAAACCATTTGAATCCGCGAAAGTTTGTAATCCCGAGAATTGATTTAATTGCATGACTTTGGTGACATCACCACTAAATATTAAACGATCATTTTGACTAAGCACTTCACTGGGAGAAACGGGGCTAATCAACTTCCCTTGACGGACGATTTCCACCAAAAATAATGATTCGAGGTGCCTTAAGCCGTTATCTTCGACACTTTTACCAATGAGACCCGAGTCCTGTTGGATCTTGGCATCGATAAAATAGCTTTGATAACTATCGACCTCACGCTGATGATCGGGTAAATAACGAGAGAAAAATGCCAAGGTAAGTCCGCAACAAACCACAGCCGCGAGGCCAATCAATGTAAAATCAAAAAATCCGAGTTCTTGGCCGGTGCTTTCAAGTAATAAGCTGTTCACGATTAAATTGGTAGAGGTACCGATGAGGGTCAAAGTTCCACCTAATATCGCCGCATAAGACAGAGGCAACAGCAACTTACTAGCGCTATGGTACGGGTTATTACGGATCGGCGCCAACAACGTAGCCACCACAGCAGTATTATTGAGCGCAGCCGACGACAGCACAGTGCTTGCAAAAAGACGCAACCAAGTTGCCCGCAACGAAGGCTTAATAATCGAGGCCGCTAATAAGCGTAATAAGCGGGTTTTTTCTAAGGCGATCGAACAAAGCATCAGCAATACCAGCGTCATCAATCCTTGATTTGCGATATTGGCCAATATTTGCTCAGAACTAACTAAGTTTAATATAAACAATATCAACATAACCCCGCCAAATATTTTAGCCGGATATTGCTGATACCGAATCAGAGCAGCAATAGTGCCAGTAAAAATAACTAGCACTAGAATTGCTTGTATCGACATTATTTTAACAATTCGCGAAGGTCTTTCGCATCCCAATGAGGGAAATGCTTACGAACCAGCGCATTAAGTTCGATTTCAAAAGCTGAAAACTCACTGTTTACCGTTTGTTCTTCAAGCTTGCCCTTGGCTTGGATCATCCCCGCGCCTACGGTCACATTGCTAATTCGGTCAATGATAATAAATGAACCAGTACCATGCGCGCGACTGTAAGCGTCAAATGCGACCTGCTGACTAAACTGCACTTGGCAAACACCGATCTCGTTTAAAGCTAAGCGCACTGCGGGTTTTTCTTCCAGTGTATTCACATCAATTTGGTGCTCAATTTGCGCAATTGAACCCGAGGTCGTTTTGCTTGCTAGTTTAAAATCATATTGCTTATTGGCAATTAAAGGATCGTCTGCCATCCAAACGATCATTGCTTCGGCACTGCTTGCAACCCATGGCTTGTTATTGCTATGAACCAGCATATTTCCACGGCTGGCATCAATTTCATCCTCTAAAGTGAGCGTTACCGCCATCGGCGCGTATGCTTCATCTAGCTCACCATCAAAGGTAACGATGCTCTTCACTTTGGAAACTTTCCCCGAAGGCAATGACGTAACTTCATCCCCCTTACGCACAACACCGGAACTAATGGTGCCGCAAAAGCCACGAAAATCTAAATTTGGCCGATTGACATATTGCACGGGAAAACGGAAATCGTCGAAATTTAAACCAGAGCTAATCGGCGCACTTTCTAGCATGCCCATTAAAGTTTCACCATGATACCAAGCACTTTGCTCGCTGCGCTCGACAACGTTGTCTCCATTGAGCGCCGAAATTGGCACAAACTTAATGTTCTCGATTTTTAGATTTTCAGCGAATTGTTGATACTCTGCTTTAATTTCTTCATATCGCTGTTCAGAAAAATCAACCAGATCCATTTTATTAATTGCAACAACAACCTGTTTAATACCTAAAGACGAAACGATAAAACTATGGCGCCGCGTTTGAACCTGCACGCCGTAGCGTGCGTCAATCATCACGATCGCCAATTCACAATTCGAGGCGCCAGTGGCCATATTGCGGGTATATTGTTCATGCCCTGGGGTATCGGCAATAATAAACTTACGTTTATCCGTTGAGAAATAACGATAGGCAACATCAATTGTAATGCCTTGCTCTCGCTCTGATTGCAAACCATCAACCAGTAGTGCTAAATCAAACTCTCCATCGGTGGTATTAAATCGTTTCGAGTCATTTTTAATACTGGCCAATTGATCTTCAAAAATCATTTTTGAATCATGTAACAAGCGCCCAATCAAGGTACTCTTACCGTCATCTACACTGCCGCAAGTTAATAAGCGTAGTAGTTGCTTTTGTTCATGTTGTTGTAAATATTCTTCAATATCTGAAGCAATTAAATCTGACTGGTGTGACATGGTTCCCTCACTTCGAGCTGTCAGCACGGGGCATCTTACAGCTCAAAAAAATATTTATATATTAACGGAATACTCTGATATTCGTCGTTCGATGCTCGCAAGCTACTGTTTGGTTTAGTTTTTCTATCACGCTTGGTTGGTCTCCAAGTGCTAAAAATAACCTTCCATCTTTTTCTTTTCCATTGAGCCCGCGCTGTCATGATCGATCACTCTGCCCTGACGCTCGGAAGTTTTAGTTAACAGCATCTCTTGAATCACATCTTGCAAGGTATCGGCCTCTGACTCTACTGCACCAGTTAAGGGGTAACAGCCTAGCGTTCTAAAACGCACCATCTTATGTTGAATATCACCCTCTTCGACAGGCATACGCTCATCATCAACCATAATCAGGGTACCGTCACGTTCCACTACCGGACGTTTAGCCGCTAAATAAAGCGGAACGATATCGATATTTTCGAGGTAGATATATTGCCAAATATCTAACTCTGTCCAGTTAGATAAAGGAAATACTCGAATACTCTCCCCTTTATTTACTTTTGAGTTATAGCTATTCCATAACTCGGGGCGTTGTGACTTAGGATCCCAACGGTGATTTTTATCGCGGAAAGAATAAACCCGCTCTTTTGCCCGAGATTTTTCTTCGTCGCGACGCGCACCACCAAAAGCGGCATCAAACTGATATTGATCTAAGGCTTTTTTAAGTCCCTGAGTTTTCATGATATCGGTATGAACCGCGCTGCCATGCACAAATGGGTTGATCCCCATTTCTAGCCCTTCGGGATTTTTGAAAACCAATAACTCAAAGCCATATTTTTTGGCCATTTGGTCTCTAAACTGGATCATTTCTTTGAATTTCCAGTTAGTATCGACATGTAATAAAGGAAAGGGAATTTTGCCTGGGAAGAAAGCTTTGCGCGCTAAATGAAGCATTACCGCAGAGTCTTTACCCACAGAATAAAGCATCACCGGCTTATCAAATTCAGCCGCGACTTCGCGAATGATATGGATGCTCTCAGCTTCTAATGCTTTTAGATGAGTTAAGTTATAATTTTCCATTTAGTCTTTAGCTCTTAGTTCGTTATATCGTTATAGAATATAAAACAGAATCAGACTAACTTATGTGACTAACAACTACTAGCAACGCTGCTATAACATTATGCTACTTTTAATAACTTCGAATTCTAAGCAATCGACAGGTTATTTTACATACTGTCGATTGCTTTTTAGTTTAGAGCAAATAAATACAATCGGTGGGGTTCTTTCTGGTTTATAGTGCCGCAATCGCTTAAAAATTAAGACTAAAACTGAGTATTGGTGACTGAAGCTAGAAATTCGTGATAGGAAGTGGCGATAAAGAAACCGAGTTAAGTGTGTTAGGTCTAACTCATTGATGAGCAACATATACGGTATTTACTCTCACCATAAAGCAAATACCATCACCGTAATAAATCAAATTTGTCTCTAACAGAAATTGCAAATGAGAGTTCCATTTCATTCAGAACTCTCGGTTCAATAAAGATAACTACAATGTCTTTAGCCAATCTTGAGCATTGAGATACCAATCAATGGTTAGATCGATTCCTTGTTCAAAAGAAACTTGAGGTACATAAGCTAATTCTTGTTGAGTTTTCTTAGCGTCGATAGCATAGCGCTGATCATGCCCTGCTCGGTCTTCAACAAAAGTAATTAAACTTTCTGCCTTGTTTGCGATGGCTGCCGTAGCCTGCGGATATTGAACAGCTAAATTTGGGTTTTGGCTAAATCGTTGATTTAACAATTGGCACACCAACTTCACGATCTCTATATTAGCCCATTCGTTGTGGCCCCCGATGTTATAGTTTTCGCCTACTCGCCCTTTGTTCAACACCAAATCGATACCTCTGGCATGATCTTCGACATACAACCAGTCACGGATCTGCTGGCCATCGCCATAAACAGGTAAAGGCTTATTGTTTAAGATATTGGTAATGATTAGCGGAATTAATTTCTCAGGGAAATGATAAGGGCCATAATTATTTGAGCAGTTTGAGGTGGTTACCTGTAAACCGTAAGTATGGTGATAAGCGCGTACCAAATGGTCGCTAGCTGCCTTACTGGCTGAATAAGGGGAATTTGGTGCGTATTGAGTCTCTTCAGTAAAAGCTGGATCGCTGGGCCCAAGAGTGCCATATACTTCATCAGTGCTGACATGGTGAAAACGATGTGGGATGGTCTCTAAACCTTGGCTTTTAGGCTCATCTATCCATACCTTTTTTGCGGCTTTAAGCAAACTATAACTGCCAATAATATTGGTTTCGATAAAGGCATCCGGCCCAGTAATTGAGCGATCGACGTGTGATTCAGCCGCAAAATGCACAATTGTATTTAATTGATGCTCTTTCAACAACGACTCAACCAATGCCGTATCGCAAATATCACCCTGTACAAAATTAAAATTCGGATCCGTTTCAACTGGTTTAAGGCTAGCGCGATTACCTGCATAGGTAAGTGCATCTAATACGACGATTTTGTCGCCAGGATGATTTACCAACCAATAATGCACAAAGTTAGCACCAATAAAACCAGCGCCACCCGTCACCAACATTTTTCTTGAATTCATAATATCCAACTGTAATCGTTTCTCTAAATCTATGATTAATACTTCTGATACTTAAACTAATTGATCCATCATGAGGCTTAATTGCTTACGCCAATGTATGGTCTCTATGCCTGAAGCCTGCTCGGCTGTGATTTTGTTGAGTACCGTAAATGAGGGGCGAACTGCAGGTAAAGGATAAGCACTGGCTGGGATCGCCTTAATGGGGATCGCCTGACTAAGCAAACCTTTTTCAAGCCCTAACTCCTGAATCGCGATCGCAAAATCATACCAAGACGCAAGCCCGGCATCAGTCCAATGAAAAGTAGAAACTTGCCCTTTAGCTGTACCCGCCAACTGATAAGCTCCAGCTGTGTTTTCATCTTTATTTAATTTCGCTACCATGGTCCATAACCACAAGGCAAGTCCCTTGGCCCAAGTTGGCGTGCAGACTTGATCGTAAATAATCCCTAGTTCTGACTTGCTTTCCATCAGCTTGAGCATGCCTTTCACAAAATTATTACCATGCACTGAGTACACCCATGCAGTGCGTACGATCAAGGCCTGATCCGCAAGCACCTCTGCCACCGCTAAATCACCCGCTAACTTAGATGCACCATATACATTAAGAGGTTTCGCCACCGCATCCACCGAGTAAGGCGTCGACTTATCACCCGAAAAAACAAAGTCGGTTGAAACATGTAGTAAATAAGCGTTTGTTTTCTTACAACTTTGGGCAATAAATCGAGGCCCCTGTTGGTTAACTGCGTAAGCAATATCTTGATGTGACTCGGCCAAGTCAACTGCGGTATAAGCCGCAGCATTGATCACAACATCAGGTTTAATTGTTGCGAATGCCAGTTCAACCGCAGACTGATCAGTAATGTCCAGCTCATCAATGCCAAGGCTAAATAACTCTACGCCTTCAGGCTTAGCTTGCTGTAATTCCCAAGCTAATTGGCCCCCCTTCCCGGTAACTAGTACTTTCATTGTTTACTCACAAAACGACATGTAAATTGATTTATAAACGAGGCGCATCGACAAATTGAATGGCCTGTTGGTCCTTCGCTGATAAAGATGGCGCTAAACCATTCACGAGGGGCCACTGTATACCAATATCTGGGTCATCCCAAGCCACTGACACTTCAGAGCTGGGATCATAATAATCAGTACATTTGTAAACAAACTCTGCTTCCGCACTCACCACGTAAAAACCGTGTGCAAATCCTTCGGGAACCCATAACTGGCGTTTATTCTCGGCGGATAATATCACGCCAATCCATTGACCAAGCGTAGCTGAATTAGCTCGCATATCAACGGCTACATCAAACACTTCACCGTTGACCACCCGCACTAACTTTCCTTGGGTATGTTCGGTTTGATAATGTAAACCCCGCAATATTCCTTGTTTAGATTTGGAGTGATTGTCTTGCACTAAAGCTTGCTGAGTACAAAATTCAGAAAAAAGCGTTTGACGAAAAGTTTCCATAAAAAAACCACGTTCATCACCAAATACACTTGGCTCTATAATTTTCACATCAGGGATTACTGTTTCAATAAATTTCATTTGACCATCTCTTGGCTACATGCTTAGTCGTTTGCTAGGTTCATCAAGTATTGCCCATAACCATTTTTTAACATCGGTTCGGCGAGCGCTTTTAATTGCTGAATATCAATAAAACCCTGCCGATAGGCTATTTCTTCAGGGCAGCAAACCTTTAATCCTTGGCGCTTTTCTAACACCGAAATGAACTGAGATGCTTCCAGTAAAGAGTCGTGTGTACCAGTATCTAACCAAGCACTGCCACGCCCCATTAATTCAACGCTCAACTCATTTCGTTGAAGATAGATATTATTTAAGTCGGTAATTTCTAGTTCGCCACGAGCAGAAGGCTGAATGGTCTTTGCCAACTCAACCACTTTCTCATCATAAAAATATAGGCCAGTGACCGCATAATTAGATTTAGGAGTGCTTGGTTTCTCTTCAATAGAAATCGCTTTCCCCGAATCATCGAACTCAACCACACCGTAACGCTCAGGATCGGTAACATGATAACCAAATACACTTGCACCAGTTTTATGCTGATTAGCTTTTCTCAAAGACTTAATTAAGTCATGCCCATAAAATATATTGTCACCCAGCACTAAACAAGCGGGAGCGCCATCGAGAAAATCTTCCGCTAAAATAAATGCTTGTGCCAAGCCATCCGGTGAAGGCTGCTCGACATATTCAAACCGCACGCCCCACTGACGACCACTACCCAGCAATTCTTTAAAGCGGGGTAACTCTTCCGGCGTTGAAATAATCAATATATCTCGTATCCCCGCAAGCAATAGTGTTGAGACCGGATAATAGATCATTGGTTTATCATAAACAGGCATTAATTGCTTACTAATCACTTTGGTAAGCGGGTGAAGTCGAGTTCCCGAGCCCCCCGCTAAGATAATACCTTTTCTGTTCATGCTACGCCTTTACCCTGATTCGTCTAAATGGCTGCAATACTACTGATTTTGACAGATTGAGTACAGCAACAAACAAAGAATAGCAGAAGCACATACTGAAATAGTGATGATAGCATGAAGGATGCCGGTTCGTTGTTATGACGTCTAATTAACCTCTTTCACAAGCAATGAATTCATTTATTTTGCCATGCCCTTAGAGACAGCATTTGCGCTGTAACCTTTCATTGGAAGCAAAATTATAGGCTAAATAAAAACTGAATCCTTGCCGAGAAGAGCAATACGACCGCATGGCGCGTTACAAAAGAGGAGATCAAGCAATTTGGGTTAGTTTCAATACTGGATGTTTCAAAAGACTATTTAACCGTCAAGCTCGGTCTAGATTGCGGTTCGAGCCCCCTTATAAGATCGTCCAAGGTAAATTAAGTCACCGGAAATAATTTTAAATTAATATGGTCTTCGGCTAGGTTTCTAAATCGTAGGCTAAACCCAATATCAGACAGCTTTGCCGCCCCTTCTTGATAATGCGCATCAACATTCAAGCCTAAAGCCAAACCTGGATGAGCAGCATCAAATGGCGAGGGGGCATCAAGTAGACCAGCATTAGCAAAGTGCACATTATCATGGGCGATAATGCCGTACAAGCAGCCCACAGAAGCTCTTAAATCGGCAGCTTTAATAATCTTATTTAAAGTACTTAATGCCATACTGGGTTGCAGAGCTGAGCGATCATTCACTAAGAAACGGTTCCACATATCTTGAAAGAAACCGTTAATAATGACTGCAGCAATAACCCCTTCGTCACCCAACAAACAAATATCTACCACTAAAAAACCAACATGATGTTGATCGATTTGCTTGATAAGCGGAAATAAAGTTTGTCCTTTTAGACGATAATGACAAAAGAAACCCACAATTTCTTGCGTGGTTTTGGGCAACATTTCTCTTAAAACCAAGCTTGCTTGCGCATCATTCGCCTTAAAATGTGCCTTATGCTCACTAAATTCAGCAAATTCCATTTGTGAATCTTGTTGCTCCAGCATCGATAAACTAGAAAGAATCGTATGCGTTAATTCTCTAAAGTCGATTAATGGTTTCACCAAAAAATCACTGGCACCGAGTTGTAATACTTTACGTAAATCGGCCATGCTACTTTTTCCAGAAATAACAATAATAATTCCCGGAAAACTATCAAGATGTTCCAACAACTCAAGCCCGTTCATCCTCGGCATTTGTAGATCCATCAATATCAGTTGATAAGACTGCTGAGCAATCGCTTGCAAGGCCTCATAACCATCTTCAACAGTGCATACTAAAGCACCCTGCTGAGTCAAGAAGGCAAGCAGTTGCTGACGAAACACAGGTTCGTCCTCTACAACTAATATAGAAATTCCATAAAGTGGATTCTCATCATGCTGAGGCATTAATCGACAACCTTTTCCTTATTTATTAATAAGTTAATAACGTGTTTTAAGGCTTAACAGCTTGACTATATAAGTAATAACTCGAGAACGCTAGCTTGCTTACAAAAAATAAAAACAACCAAAAACTAACTGAAACATAACCTTAAGCGAGGAGATTGAGGGTTTGCGATACAGCAGAACCGAGCTTTGCTTCAATAAGCATAGCTCAGTAAAATGAGAACTGTGACTCCATTAGGCATAATCATCGCGATTAATGTTATAGGTAAATTTATTTACCAGACTTTATTTTTATAGCAATAAAAGCTCTTATATCGCCCTAAATTGTGAGCAAAACGCTCACAATTCAGATCAAAATGAACCTAGACCAAGGGCCGAGCAAAGGCCATTCCAACAAAAATCCAATCGCGTTTAGTAACCTTCGATTTCATCTAAATAGCCTTCAAGGGCGGAATCGATATCCTGTTTCGACTGAGTCGGAGGCTTACCATTATAAAAACGATAAAGTCGGTATTGTAGATAAGCGTCTTTGATAAAGGTGTAACTATCAAGAGAGTTGTCTAGTAGCGGTTCTTGTTCAATCACTGAAGCCCGTTTATACAGTCCATCTAAACCCCATTTTACCGCCTGCTCCGCATAACTTAAGTTAGACAACGGAGAAGCAAAGGCATCAACCCAGTCCCCCACCTCTTTACGCACGGTCGTCGGTCCTAATACCGGTATCATGACAAATGGCCCTTCAGGGACGCCATAAAAGCCCATTACATCACCAAACTCTTCGATGTCTCGCTTGGCTCCTGAACGTCCCATCAGATCAAAAATTCCAAATATCCCAAAACTGGAATTAAACAAAAATCGAACTAAATTATTCGAGGCACGCTCAACTTTTCCTTGCAATAAATTGTTCGCAAAACTAGCGGGCTCTTCCAAATTTCGGATCACATTGTTTAAGACTTCACGCAAACCAAAGGGCACATAATCAGCATACACATGAGTGACCGGGCGATAGATGGGTTTATCTAGATAATTGTAGTTAAACTCCCACATGCTGCGATTAAACCCTTCAAAAGGATCAGAAAAACCGGTAACTGGCTCACCTTGTTCCGCTGCCGATAAAGCAGTTGAAAAAATCGCGGTAAACGTCAAAAACGCAAATACAACATGACGTAGCACTGAATGCTCCTTCCTTGGTAACGTTACAACTATAGAACTTAACAAACAAAATGCTCTTGTTTAACGCAATCCAATCATACAAAAATTAAAGCTGCCTTTCAGCAGCCATTTATTATGTCATTAAGTTCAATCGCTTAATAGCGCAAACTTTAAATACTGACAATACACCTACAAAACTACAAGGGAGTATTAATTAATAAAGAAATAGGTAAATCACTGCCTTGGGAAATCGTTGACGACTTCCCTTCCCAATCGCCAGTGGTTGTCTGTGCATTATTATCGTAAGACAATCTAGCGCTTATATAGAATTCAGCTTGTTGTGATAATTTCAAGCCTTCCATCATACTATCTTTATCTGAAAGTGTAACGGTTAATGGGAACTTAGGGTGGGCAATTCTCTTGGCGGCTAATGGCATTGGCGGCCCATTCACAGCCTTTGCGAACACAAATAAGAAACTCGATTCTGGTGCGACTAAACCATCTTGCAGGTTCACCGTCACGCTGTAGTTTGGCTCTGAGGTGGGAGTTTCTGTTGATAAAGATGATTGCTGTTGCTGTTGCGCTTGCGCCTGGCTCTGCTGAGCAATTTGCGCTTGGGCAAATTGAATATTTTTATTCAACATTTGAGCGCGTTCTGAACCAGAATCAACGAGGCTTAACATTTTTTGCCAACGCTCGATCGCCAATGAGTACTGTTGCTGCTCGACTGCTAAAAAAGAATATAATGACCACAATTCCAGTTGATTTGGCATTTTCTGTAAAGTCGCCACCAACAAACGCTCGGCGCGAGCCTTTGCCATCGCATCACCGCTATAAAACAATGACTGAAGATAAACGACTAACACATTGGGACTATCGGCATCTAGCGCGTAGGCTTTTTCAGCCGCATCGGTCATCACATCCAAACGATTCATTGCTTGGCCTACCTTCGCCAATAAAAACCAACCTCGGCTATCATTCGGATCTTGATAAAGCTTGGTTCGTAAACCCAAAGCAAAATCGGTAAGTTCCTGCTCACTAACCGGTCCACCTTGAGCTAACAACACCTTATTACTCAATTCTGGCATTTGCTGGATGATCGATTGCCAATGTTGAACTTGTTTCGCACTCCCCAAATAATAATAGAGTCCCACAGGAACTGTGGCAACGAAGACCAAACTGACTAACAATACCCAAGCTGAATAACGAGTTTCTGCTTTAAGCGAACTTTCAGGAATATCGTCTAACAGATTGTGTTGTAGCTCCGTCACCAGCTGTTCGCGATCATCCGCTAAGCCCTGCTGATTTTCTTGCTCGATTTCTAACAGCCGATCTTTATACAATGCTTTATTTAAATCGGTTTGGGTAAGTGATGCTTGCTGGCGGCGCAACCAGAGTGGTAAAACCACTGCGGCCAAGGCAAGTAAGGTTAAAGCCACTACAGCTAACCAAAAAACTATCATTCTGACTCTCGCTCCGTTTGTTTAATTAGCTCAGCTAATCGCTTTTGTTCTTGTTCATCTAAACCAACGACTGGGGCTGGTTTGCGCCTAGCCAAACGCCATATAGTGAAACAGCCAAAAATAATAATAAAAGCTGGTGCCAACCATAACAGCAGAACCGCGGGAGTCAACGGAGGATCATAACGCACAAAATTACCATAACGGGCCACCATATAATCCAAAACTTGTTGTTTAGAGCGACCCGCTTTGACCATCTGGTAGGTTTTCTCTCGCAGATCTTGCGCCAAGCCCGCATTTGAATCAGCAATATTGTTATTCTGACACTTTGGACAACGAAGCTCTTGAGTCAACTCTCTAAACAAGGTTTCTTGCTGTACAGAGTCAAACTCATGGACCTCAATCGCCGCCATCGCAAACTGCGGCAGTATTACCAATAATATAAGATAAAAGGCTTGCCTTAATCTCATCGTCATTACTCCAAGCGACTGTATATAGCGCCTAATTCCTGCTGCCAGTTACGAGCATTTACATCACCAACATGGCGATACCGAATGATACCTTGACTATCGATGAAATAAGTTTCGGGAGCCCCATATACGCCCAAATCTAAGGCAAGTAGTCCTTTTCCATCAAATAGATTAATTTGATAGGGGTTACCAAGCTGAGTTAACCAATCAATGGCTTTTTGTCGGTCATCTTTATAATTAAGACCTACGATTTTCACCCCTTGTTCGGATAAGCTATTCAGAAAAGCATGTTCAGCGCGACAAGTCGGACACCAAGTCGCCCACACATTGAGTAGCAACGGTTGTCCTTTAAAAATATCAGCACTATGCTGCTTATCTTGTTGATAAAGATCTTGTAGGGTAAAAACTGGCACTGGTTTCCCCACCAATACCGATTCCAATTTTGTTGCATCACTATATAAGCCACGATATAAAAATATGGCGACTAACAAAAAAAGTAACAAAGGCAGTAGAAAATAAAATAATCGCTTATTCATTTAAACACCTTCCACATAAGCTTTTGTTTCATGAGCAAGCGTATCTTTGTGGTGTGTTCGCTTCACCTTAAAACGATAACGTTTATCGCTTATGGCAAACAATCCACCGATCGCCATAATCAGCGCTCCAAACCATATCCAGCGAATAAATGGCTTATAGTATAAACGGACCGCCCAAGCGCCACCGGGTAACTGCTCGCCCATGGCTGCGTATAAATCACGCCATAAACCAGCGTCGATAGCTGCCTCGGTCATCATATTTCGCTGTACTCGATAAAAGCGTTTCTCGGCACGTAAGGTGGTACTCAAGTCAGCGCCTTTATAAACGTCAATAATTGCTACATGCCCCTGATAATTCGGCCCCTGTAAGGGTTCCACACGCTTGAAGTGAAAACGATAAGCGGCAAAAGTCACCGAGTCCCCTGCCTCTAAACGCAAATCTCGCTCAATACTGTAATGACTGGTCATCGAAATACCAATGATCGATACAGCTAAGCCTATATGTCCTAATACCATCGCCCAATGAGAGCGACTTAAGGTACTCAAGCCCTTAGAAAAACGATGACGATGGGTTGCCCGTAAATAGACTTCTAAAGCGGTACATGTGATGATCCAAATCGCCAGTACTAAGGCCATGTATGCCAGCGCATAGAACTGCGGTGCCATAATGAACATCAGTATGGCTGGCAATAACAGGCTCACCAGAGCAAGCCAAACTAAGGGCTTTTTTAATGACCGAGGATCTTGATGCTTCCAACGCAGCAATGGGCCAATCCCCAAAGCAACGGCAAAGGGAACGATCATCCAGCTAAACATTCGGTTAAAGAAAGCGGCACCAATCGAAATGCTTCCTAAGCCAATTTCCTTATGGATCAACGGCAATAAAGTGCCAAGTAACACGACAACCAAGCCAGCCACCAACAATACATTGTTGATCAGCAGAAAAGTTTCTCGCGAGAACAGACGATAAGATCCACGGCTCTTAACCTTTGAAGCACGCAGCGCGAACAGCAATAGCGAACCGCCCACAACCACCAGCAGAAAGGCTAAAATAAATAGTCCTCTGGCCGGATCGCTAGCAAAGGCATGTACCGACACCAATACACCGGAGCGAACCAGAAAGGTGCCCAGTAAACTTAAAGAAAAAGCTGAAATCGCTAATAGCACCGTCCACGCTTTAAACACCCCACGCTTTTCACTTGCCGCCAAAGAATGCAACAAAGCAGTTCCTACCAACCACGGCATAAAAGAAGCATTTTCAACTGGATCCCAGAACCACCAACCACCCCAACCTAACTCGTAATACGCCCACCAGCTACCGAGCGCAATACCGACAGTAAGAAATACCCAAGCAGCCATTGTCCAAGGACGAGACCAACGAGCCCAAGTTGAATCTAAACGTCCTGAGATTAAGGCCGCAATAGCGAAAGCAAAGGCCACCGAGAAGCCCACATACCCCATATACAATAGCGGGGGATGGAAGATTAATCCGACATCTTGCAACAATGGATTAAGATCGTGACCATCAACTGGGAAAAACGGCAGCGTGCGCTCGAAGGGATTTGAAGTAAGTAAAATAAATAAATAGAAACCGACCGATATCATCCCCATCACCGCGACCACTCGCGCCACAGCATCTAGCGGCAAGCTTCGACTAAATAATGCAACCGCTGCTCCCCAAGCAGATAAAATGAGCGCCCAAAGCAATAGGGAGCCTTCGTGAGCTCCCCAAACCGCAGATAAACGAAAATATAGAGGTAAATGGCTATTTGAGTTATTCGCGACATAAGCGACTGAAAAATCATTGACCGCGAAGGCATAACTCAAAATCGCAAACGACAATCCAACAAAAGCAAATTGGGCCAAAGCTAAAGGTCTTGCCGACTGCATCAGCAAAACACTATTTTTACTAGCCCCCCACAAAGGGTAAACACTTTGTAAAATGGCCAATGTGACCGCTAGGATCAACGCATAATGTCCAAGTTCTGGAATCATAATAGATATCTCTAGTGAGCAGAGCCCTGCAATTGGGCTTCAGTATATTCAGGTTTAAAATGTTCCATTCCAATCAAAGATTCGGCAACCTCGGGCGGCATGTATTCTTCATCATGTTTAGCCAATACTTCGAAGGCCGACACGGTGTTAGCGGCGGTCAATACGCCTTGCGCGACAATCCCCTGCCCCTCGCGAAATAGATCCGGCAAAATACCTTCGTAATTAACAATCGCAATCTCACCGCCGGCATCACTCAGTTTAAAGCTCACTTGTAAACTTGTTGCAGAACGCTCAACAGTGCCAGGCAATACCAAACCACCAATCCGCAATCGCTGACCCAGTTCCGGTTTAAGTGCCTGTGGACCTTTCCCCTTAACTAATTCTGTGGGGGTATAAAACAAGTCGATATTTTGCGCCAGTGCATAAAGCAACAAACCAATGGATGCCCCTAAACCCAACACAATAGAGATAACAATGGTTAAGCGTTTTTTACGTCTAGGATTCATAAGTGCTCGCTCATCTCTTTCGCTGCTTGTACCCGTTTTCGCCGCACCGAATAATGCGTCACCGATTTAATAATCGCTCTTCGTTTAATCAAACTATCGATGACCAACGCTCCCATGGCGAGAGCACTCACGCCATAGGCCAGCCATACGTAATACGCGTAACCACCCATCGCAAAAAAATCAGCGACTGAATCAAATTGCATCATATTAACCCTCCCGTTGATCTGGCTTGATAAGAAGTTGTTGTACCCAAGGGCGGCGGCGTTCTCGCCTTAACAGCTCGGTTCTAAAGCGAACCAAACTGACCGCAACCAAGAAAAACCCAAAAGCAAATATGTTCAGCAATAAGGGCCATAACATTTGAGAATCAATCGACGGTTTCGCGAACTTGGTAATCGTGGCCCCTTGATGTAGGGTATTCCACCATTCCACGGAATAGTGAATGATTGGCAAATTAATAACGCCCACTAGACTCAAGATCCCAGCGGCTCTGCCAGCCATAACTTTATCCGAAAATGCGTTGTATAGGGCGATGACACCTAAGTACAAAAACAACAAAATTAACTCAGAGGTTAAACGAGCGTCCCATACCCACCATGCCCCCCACATTGGTTTCCCCCAAGCAGCCCCAGTAAATAGAGCAACAAAGGTAAGGACAGCGCCAACAGGAGCGACTGCAGCCACATAAATATCAGCTTGTTTAATTTGCCACACCAAGCCGATAAAAGCGGCAATTGCCATCGACGAATAAGCCGCCATCGATAATATTGCCGAAGGAACATGAATATAAATAATTCTGAAACTATCGCCTTGCTGATAGTCGGCGGGCGCAAAGGCCAAGCCCCAAATTAAGCCCACCACAAAACTAATAAGGGCCAATACACTCAACCAAGGTACAAATTTTCCAGCAAGTTCATAGCTGGCTTGCGGTTTTGCATAAGGATGTAACCATTTCCACATTAGGGTAAGTACTCTCTGACAATAATTTATTATTATATTTAGTTAACGCTAACTCTTAATGCCGCGGCGGTAGCGAAGGGAGCCAAAGTGAGCGCCAATAAGCTAATCGCACCCATAATCGCTAAATGGCCCGTATAGGGCAAGTTTAATGATGCGGCTTCAATCGCAGAAGTCGCAAAAATCAATATAGGAATATACAAAGGTAAAACTAATAGGCTCAGCAATACACCACCTTTACGCAAGCCCACTGTTAAGGCTACGCCCACTGCACCAATTAAACTCAGTACAGGGGTTCCTAATAATAAGGTATAGAATGTAGCCTTAAAACTTTGCCATTCTAGGGATAACAAAACTGCAAGCAGCGGTGATAGCAGTAAAATTGGTAAGCCTGTAATCATCCAATGCGCCACTGTTTTTGCTAAAGCGATCAACGCTAAAGACGAGCCACTCAACAACATCTGTTCTAATGAGCCATCGGCATAATCATCTCGAAATAAGCGCTCTAAAGACAATAATGAGGAGAGTAAAGCCGCTACCCATAAAATTCCAGGCGCAATTTTCGCCAATAACTGCGGCTCTGGCCCAACGGCAATAGGAAACAAAGTTATCACAATCAAAATAAACCATAACGGATTGACAACTTCTGACTTTTGTCTAAATGCAGCTAACAACTCACGTTTAACAACACTCACAAAAACCCGCATTAAACAATTTCCTCATAAGCAGGCTCAATGTTTAACACGCGATAATGGGCACTATCGATATTTAAAGTTTGATGCGTCGTGAGCAATATCATTCCGCCGGCCTCTGCATGTTGCTTCAGTACGGCTTCTAAATAAGTAACACCTTGCTTATCGATTGCGGTAAAGGGCTCATCTAGGATCCATAATTGACGTTCCACAAGCCATAACCTAGCCAAGCCAACTCGGCGCTGCTGTCCAGCCGACAAGTGTGCTGTTGGTTCATCTTCCAAACCCGCTAAACCGACTCGAGCCAACAAGTCGTATAGCTGCCCCAATGACATGGACTGACCCGCCACCCCCAAATAAAACTGTAGGTTTTCTACGGCACTTAACTCTGCCTTTACCCCAACATGATGCCCCAGATACAGGCAGTGTTGATGAAAGCTATCAGAGATTTGATTAATGCTCTGCCCTTGCCAATGGATCTCTCCCTGCTCAGGACGAGACAAACCTGCAAGCAAACGTAATAAACTAGTTTTCCCCGCACCGTTGGGACCCGCTACCTGCAGGATATCGCCAGCGTTTAAGGTAAACGATAAATTGTCAAAAAGAACGCGCTCTTCTCTAACACAGCAAAGTCCAATAGCTTCCAGCATTCAAATGTGTCTTGATATAATAAGTGTCGGGATGGTATCACAGCTAGATCGTAAATCTAGGCAAGCAATTGAAATAACGAATATGTTAAGGAGATGTTCCATCAAAGTAAAGCCAAATCAAAATAGATATTCAGTCGGACCAGCAACGATGAAATAAACACCATTCCGCAAAATACAGAAGCAATCGAATATGGTCGGCCGTTCGTGTATAGGTCATGGCCGCCGACTAGAAGCTCGAGCGCATAAGGCTGTCATCAAGAACAACTGACAACTGACTCAGAAAATAGATGTAAAAGATAAGCAGATCGAGATAACAGTCCAAAATACAAAGAAAAACCAATCAAGCTAAAACAACTACAGCGGCCCCCCTACCGATTACAATAAGAACATATAAAATAGCAGATTCATGCAGCAACAACGCAGGACAATACAACAACCTTGCCCTGAACAATTAATTTAGCTGAATCAAATACCACTCAATTCAGTTCCGAAGACCTACCATTTAGTCTACTTTAAACGAGCATTGTAGCGACTCTGACTCAATCATGATAATAGGATTTTGTGGAACAAACAGCAAACGGGGCTTGGCAAGTGCAGTGGTTCAGAGAGAAGAGAAGGCAAGGCTAGCTTGCTTGCCCTTTCATTTTATTCCGTAGACTTAATAGAAGTTCAGCCTCGGCTTTAGGTAATTCACATTCGCGCATCACCTCTTCTAAATCAGCGCCTAACTCGACCAATTTGACGGCACGGGTGTACAACTTGCTGTCAGGATCTTGTGACTCAATTTGAGCGCTACGAATAAACGCTTGCTCGACTTGCTCAGCCTGACGTTCTAATTCTTGAACTAAAGAAGCATTGGCTACGTGTAACTCTTGCAGCTCTTTTTCAGCGGCTCGATGCTTACTTAACAAATTTTTAATAACCAGTTCCAAACTCGCCATTTTGGCTTCACTGTAATCTATATGTCGATTAGCCTTGTGTGTTAACCAGTAAACACCCACAAGGCCAAGCAACATAACCAATAACGCAACAAGATTAATCCAATCCATTTATATTGAGCTTACTTCATCCCACTCTTCATCAGAAAGCAGCTTATTGAGATCAACCAAAATTAATAACTGTCCATCCCGATTACTAACACCTTGAATGAACTTCGCGCTCTCTTCAGTACCCACGTTTGGTGCGGCATCTATTTCAGAAGAACGTAAGTAAACCACCTCAGCAACACTATCCACTAAAATCCCGATGACTTGTGATTCAGCTTCTATAATCACGATCCGTGAATTTTCGGTAATATCTGATGAAGGCAAACCAAACCGGGAACGCGTATCGATCACCGTGACCACATTACCACGCAAGTTGATAATGCCTAAAACATAGTTTGGCGCTCCTGGCACCGGCGCTATTTCTGTATAACGTAATACTTCTTGTACCTGCATCACGTTAATACCATAGGTCTCACTTTCCAACTGAAAAGTTACCCATTGTAGAACTTCATCCTCGGCAATATTTTCTGCGACGTTACGCTGCTCGCTCATCTGCATGTCCTTTTTATTCATGAGTCCAATTGGATCTCGCAACTCTTATCTATTCAAGTATATATCATAAGTTATAAAACTAAACGGCGGATTTACCTAGTCTTTCAATTAAACAGAGCTCGCTCTACCTCACAGTTCTAACATCCATCTATATTTACCCCCTGAGAAAGCATTCGTTGTAGCTCTTCAACATGCAATAAAGCACACATCCTTTGTTTGACCATTCCCGCTAACCAACGACGTTTACCGGGATCAACACGCCACTTTACATCATCTTTATTCAACCGCTCGGTACCAAATAGCTTCTCGCAGCTCAAACCCCAACTACTTTCACCAAGCATAACCAGGTATTTATAGTCAGGTTCAAAAGGCTGATTCGGCATCACCCACTTAGCGGTATCGACAACCGTTAACTTTTGTTCACGCTCGATCATAATGCCAGCGAACCAATCTGGCTTACCAAAGAGTGGGCTAACTTCACTAATACGATGAATTCCGCCCAACTCAGTCAAGGGCACTCCAAAAGTAACGCCTGCAACTTCAAAAAATAGAACCTGAAACTCATTATCGGTTTCGATATTGTGCCATTCTTCCGGTAAAGGCGCTTCAACAAGCTGCTCTTCTACTTGAATACTCGTTGCTGGCAAAGACTCATCAGCAGGCGCTATATGCTCGGGTTCAACTTTTGGTGCAGGCTGTTCTGGTAACTCTTTAATAGGGAGTAATACCGGCTTAGCCTCCGCAACAGCGGCAACTCGTTGCTCGGCTTCTGCGAACAAAGTCGCAAGCGGCTTCACTTGAGGTTCAGGGGCAAACGAAGACTGATTCAAGGTTTCACTAACAGGGCTGAGAGGCACACTTTCAGGTTCTTTCAATAAAGAATCAAAATAACTCCCTAAAGCCTGCTCCATCAAGGTATCGCTATTCATAATAGCCCCTGCTCATCGGTCATCTGCAGAAGATGAGCGAGTAAGGTTTGATAAGCAAATACCCCGCGGCAATTTTTTATATGATAGGAAGGTGGCGCATGCCGTAGGCTAGCATCTCTAAATTTGGTGTCGATGGGTATCACTGAATTCCAAATGTTGTTCGGATAAGTTTCTTGTAGTTCCTTTAAGGCCGCTAATGAAGCACGAGTTCGCTTGTCATACATCGTTGGAACAACTGTATAGCGTAAGCGGTTAGGACAAGAGCGTTGCATAATACTCAAGGTTTTAACCATGCGCTCCAAACCTTTAATGGCTAAAAACTCTGTTTGAACAGGCACTAATACTCGCTCACTCGCAGCTAAAGCATTAACCATCATCACCCCCAGAACTGGTGGGCAATCAACTAACACATAATCATACTTATGTTCAATACGCGCCAAAATGCGCTTTAAAATCAAGCCCATTCCCTCACGCTGCCCCAACACTTTATCCAAAGTAGCTAAAGCCATACTTGCAGGAATTAAATCTAAATTATCAAACGAAGTCGCTTGAATACTATGAGTCACCATCGCATCATCGAGTTGACTGTTTTGATAAAGTTCATAAAGAGTGCCCTGAACACTATCAACATCAAATCCCAAATAACTGGTGAGCGACGCATGGGGATCAGTGTCGAGTAATAGGACACGTTTTCCTTGTTGCGCTAGTAGACCAGCCAGAGATATCACCGTTGTAGTTTTACCGACACCGCCTTTTTGATTAGCAACCGTCCAAACTTTCACCTATTCTTCCTGCCTTGTCGTAAATCGCACCCCACCACCTTCCAATGGCACCGCTAACATTGTCTCACTATCTGGCTTAACAACTTTCTGCTCATCTCCCGCTGGCGCTTGTTCGACAACTGACGATTGGGCAATTGAAGAGTCCCAAATGTATTTAGAGAGTGCAATGACCACCCTTCGATTTTGTTTATCGCTTTGCAGTTTTCCGTTCACGGATAACGGGGCATATTGAGCGTAGGCTTCGATAGCCATTCGCTGCGGTTGAATCCCATCTGACTGCAATTCCCGAACAACTCTTGTGGCCCGAGCGGCTGACAACTCCCAATTGCTTGGATAGAGTTCACTATCAATACTTTGCTCGTCGGTATAACCACGCACTCGTATATAATTATCGACCATTTTAAGCTTTTCGGACAAACGTAAAACCAACTGTTCAGCAGGCTTAAGCAAGTAAGCACTACCACTAGCAAAAAAAAGTCGACTATCTAACTCAATGGTTAGCCAGTCTTCATCACTATTTATTACTATGTCGTCAGTTTTGAAAATATCTTTAAGTTCAATAGCCAATTGGCTTGCGAGTTCGGTTAGATTAGACTGAGCAACTGAGTTTGAAGTCGTTGGCGGCACGTTAGGCATGATAACTTGACCATCCAAAATCGAGTGACCATATTCCATCAGCAATTCCGTTGACGAGACCGTTTCATTCCGTTCAGCTTGCCCATCAGAAACTTCAAATAAGGCAATCGCCTGTTGTAAGCGTTGTTGCAATTCGGGGTAATCTTTTTCATTGGTAATCGCCATCGCGTAAAGTACTACAAACAACGCAAACATCAATGTCATATAATCAGCGTAGGAGACTAACCAACGCTCTGTGTTTGCATTTCGCTTAGCAGCTGCAGCATAGCGATGACGCATACTAGTCGATATCCACAACGAAGCTATGTAAGCGACGCTTTACTTCAATACTACTGGCACCTTCAGCGATTGAAACCAATCCAGCTAAAGTCATTTCCTGATAAATAGCGCGATCCCCCGCTTGCGAGCGAAGTTTATTGGCAAAAGGCAAGAAAATAAAATTGGCGAAACCAACACCATAAATGGTCGCGACAAATGCAACCGCAATTCCCTTTCCAAGTAACTCAGGACTGCTTAAAAAATCCATAGCCTGAATCAAACCAAGTACTGCACCAATAATACCCACCGTAGGGCAGTACCCCCCCATGGCTTCAAACACCCCCGCCTGACGTTCCAAACGACTTTGTTCTAAGTCGATGACATCTTCTAAGGATTGTTGTAATTGTTGAGCTTCGGCACCGTCTATCAGCATTTGTAAACCGCGTAAAGTAAACGAATCTGCATGTTTTTGCTGTTGTTCTAGGCCCAAATAACCATCTTTACGAACAATATGAGACCAATTCAATATCAATTGAATTTGGTTCTGTACATTATCTTGCGACTGAAACCAAACCTTCGGTATCACTTTCAGAGCTTGCACAAATTGTTTGCTCGGCGTTTGTAACATCACCGCGCCGATAGTCCCCCCCAATACAATTGTTAATGCATGTACATTGACTAAATCGTCTAACGACCCACCAGCAAAAACATGACCAAACCCAACAGCTGAGAACGCTAAAATAACGCCAAAGATGCTAAGTTTATCCATTACCAATTTCCATAACTATCGCTTCAGAAAAACGATCGAGAGGCATTTGATTGGAGGCGAGTCCAGCACTTGCGACGGCCTGTGGCATACCATAAACAACACAACTGGCTTCATCCTGAGCCCAGATCGTTGAGCCTTTATCTTTCAATAAACGGCAACCATCTCGCCCATCAGCCCCCATACCAGTCAAAATCATGGCTAAAACGTCGCCCTGATGACTTTTCGCCAAAGAAGCAAAAGTAATATCGACACAAGGTTTATAGTTGACTTTGTCATTGCCATCAATAATTCGTAAGCGACCATACTGACCGCGAGGCTCAACTAACATCTGTTTGCCACCGGGTGCGAGATAAGCACAACCCGGTCGCAATTCATCTCCATCCTCGGCCTGCTTCACATTAACCCGTGACAGTGTATTTAAGCGTTGAGCAAATGCAGCTGTAAATGTAGCTGGCATATGCTGAACTAATAAAATGGGCTTAGGAAACCCAGCCGGCAACTGCGTTAAAATTGTTTGCAAAGCCACCGGACCACCGGTAGAGGTCCCTATCGCGACTAATTTATAGCGTTTTCCTGAAGGTTTAAACACACCAGACGTACGAACCTTGCGCTCTACCGAAGGTTGGCTGCTTGCCGCGGTCGTCGGCCTTAGTGGCGTCCGGGCGCTTGGCGTCAAAGGTTTGTCGGCTCGGGGAGTCAGACTCGATGGCGCTCGACGCGCTATCACTCGGCGTCTGGCAATGGCCTTTACTCGTTGTTGTAACAAGCTGACGGCTTCTTCACGATCACGAGCAATGTCTTCAAATTTTTTGGGGATAAAATCAAGTGCACCAGCATCTAGAGCATCTAAGGTCGCTTTAGCACCATCGTGGGTTAACGATGAAAACATCAGCACTGGCGTGGGATGTTTGGCCATAATTTCTTTTACAGCCGTAATGCCATCCATAACTGGCATTTCAATATCCATGGTAATCACGTCAGGTTTTAAACTTGCAACCATTTCAATGGCCTCGCGGCCATTCTTAGCTGCACCTATCACCTCAAGGCTTGGGTCAGCGTTAATAATCTCGCTGACTCGACGTCTGAAAAAACTAGAATCATCAACAACTAATACTTTTATTGCCATACTCAATTCTTTTTAAGGGCTGTGCTCGGCGTTATAACTTACGAGCGTAGCGTTTTAGTAAACTAGGAATATCGAGTATGAGTGCGATACGACCATCACTGGTAATCGTCGCCCCGGCCATTCCAGGGGTACCTTGCAATAACTGGTCAAGCGCTTTTATCACAACTTCTTCCTGCCCAATGAGATTGTCAACGACAAATCCCACCTGTTGTTGGCCTATCTGTACGATAACCACATGTCCTTGAGAACTTCTCTGTCCAGATTGACTATTACGGATCAACCAATCTTGCAAATAAAATAGAGGTATAGCTTTATTACGGACAATAACGGTTTCCTGACCGTCAACAACATTGGTTTTGGTTAAATCCAGATGAAAGATTTCATTTACACTGGTGAGTGGTAAAGCAAAAGTCTGTTTACCTACATCAACCATCAAAGTGGGTAGAATAGCTAACGTTAATGGTACTTTGATTTGTAAAGTAGTACCGCCTCCGAGCTTAGAATCAATATCCACAGAACCGTTCAGCTGGGTGATACTGGTTTTGACCACGTCCATGCCAACACCACGCCCCGAAATATCAGAAATCTCAGTTTTTGTCGAAAAACCTGGTGCAAAAATCAAACTATAAGCATCTTTGTCTGGCATTCTTGCCGCCGCATCGGCATCTAAAACACCGCGCTCTATAGCGATAGATTTAAGCTTATCTGCATTCATTCCCGCGCCGTCATCTTCGATCATCAGCAAGATATGATCACCTTCTTGCGAGGCTGACAAACGAATGACACCAGTACGCGGTTTTCCTGCCGCTTCACGTTGGTCTGGCATTTCAATGCCGTGATCAACCGAGTTTCGCACTAAATGCACCAGTGGATCGGCTAACGCTTCCACTAGGTTTTTGTCTAAATCGGTATCTTCACCGACCAATTCCAAGTTAATATCTTTCTTCAAACTACGAGCTAAATCACGAACGACTCGAGGAAAACGACCGAACACCTTCTTAATAGGCTGCATTCGAGTTTTCATCACTGCACCCTGTAAATCAGCGGTCACAACGTCAAGGTTAGAGGTCGCCTTAGCCATATCCTCATCATTACTGGTTAAACCAAGACTAACCAAACGATTACGGACTAAAACTAATTCCCCAACCATATTCATGATTTCGTCGAGAGTTCGGGTATCGACGCGAACCGTCGTTTCCCCCTGAGGTGCTTGTTTGGGCGCTGCTTTTGCCGGCTCAGACTTGGCTGGAGCAGCAGCTTTCGGAGTAGCTGCAACTTTTGTTGGTGCAACTTTCTTCGGCTCGACCTTCGGGGTGACTTCGGGCTTAGCTGCCGCCTTAACCTCAGGCGCTTTACCGGCACCATGCAGCTGATCTAATAACTTTTCGAATTCATCATCGCCAATTTCGTCACTGTTCGTCACCGTTTCCACTGACGTAACAGCGGCAGGTTTAGCACTTGGTGCTTTAGAGCCATGCAGCTCGTCGAGTAGCTTTTCAAACTCATCATCAGAAATATCGCCACCACCCGCAGTTTCGCTAGGGGCTGCAGCACTTACCGGACTCGCTTGAGAAGCCGCTTTTGGGGCACCTGAGCCATGCAACTCATCGAGTAAGCTTTCAAATTCGTCATCAGAAATATCATCAATACCAGTGCCTGTAGCTGATTTACTCTCTGGAATTTGCTCGGGCTCGGGCTCAGGTTCCGGCTCAACCACCACCTGATCTTCTGAAGCAGGCCGAGATAATTGATGCAATCGCTCAATAAGCTCTGGCGAAGCTGGTGTTAAAGGTTCTCTTGCTTGCACCTTAGCAAACATATCATTCACGGAATCAAGTGCTTCAAGTATGACATCCATTAACTCTGATGACACCCCACGGCCACCGTTACGTAATGTGTCAAACACATTTTCCGCACCATGACAAACGTCAACGAGTTCAGTTAATGATAAGAAACCAGCACCACCTTTAACGGTATGAAAACCCCTAAATATAGCATTCAATAAGTTACTATCATCAGGACGTTTTTCTAGATCAACAAGCTGTTCAGAAAGCTGCTCTAGGATCTCTGCCGCTTCTACCAGAAAGTCTTGTAAGATGTCTTCATCTACATCAAACGACATGCGCTACTCCCTTAAAATCCTAAACTAGACAACAAGTCATCAACATCGTCTTGATCGTTAACAACGTCATCCCTTTGTTCTTTATTAATTATAGGGCCTTCTGCTTCAACACCCGATTTTTTATCATCTTGACCAGGAGCGACATCCACCATGTCAGTGCCAAACAAGGTGAGCATCTCAACTAAATTCTCTTCAACCTCCTGAACTAAAGTGATCACCTTTCGAATCATTTGCCCGGTAAGATCCTGAAAATCCTGTGCCATTAAAATTTCAGTAAGCATGTTACGTAGTTTATCGGCATCAGATGAAGAACTAGTCAGAAAAATATCGATTTGGTGACACAGCGCTTTAAATTGGCCTAACTCAATTTTCCGATCCATCAAATTTTGCCATACAGGCATAATATCATTGATATCATTGGTTAATTTATCAGCAATCGGCAAACCCGACTCGACTGCATCCATCGTTTTATTAGCAGCTTGGTCGGTCATTTCGATGACATAATTTAAACGTTCTTTGGCATCGGGGATTTCTTGGTTCGCGAGTTCATTGATCCGAATATCCAATTTGAAATCATTTAATGAATCGTGAAGTTGACGAGTGAGCTGGCCAACTTTATCAAACAGCAAGTTAGCTTTTGGAGCACATAGCTCACTGACTAGTTGGTTCGCCTCGGCGACCTTTCCCATTTCAAGTAGCATCACCAGTTGTTGCGCATCCGCTAATGAAATAATCGGAGTATCGGTGCTCACGCGTCTTCCTTTTATTGTAATCTTTCGAAAATCTTATCGAGCTTCTCTTTTAAAGTAGCTGCTGTAAAAGGTTTTACAATATAACCATTTACTCCGGCTTGTGCGGCTTCAATAATTTGTTCACGTTTCGCTTCCGCGGTGACCATCAATACAGGCAGGTGAGCTAAACTCTCATCGGCACGAATGTTTTTCAACAAATCGATACCTTCCATACCAGGCATATTCCAATCAGTCACTACAAACTCAAAATCGCCACCCTTAAGCATTGGTAGCGCGGTGTTACCGTCATCGGCCTCATGTGTATTGTTGAAACCTAAATCTCTCAACAAGTTCTTAATAATCCTTCTCATTGTTGAAAAATCATCAACAACCAGAATTTTCATATTTTTATCCAAGGTACGTCCCCCAGCTGGATGTTTTACTAGCCCACAAACGGGTCACAAATTTATGTAATACATTATTATGCCTTAATAAACACAATTTTAGTCCATCTTTTATAAGTTTTGTAAGGATGAATTTCTCTATTGTGTCCAATCTCGCATTCGAGTTTTCACTCTGGCAAGCGCTTGACTATGAATTTGACTCACTCTCGACTCACTAACGCTTAATACTTCACCAATTTCTTTAAGATTAAGCTCTTCATCGTAATAAAGCGATAATACTAAGGCTTCTCGTTCAGGTAGCCCTTTGATGCACTCCGCCAAAGATTGTTGAAATCGTTGATTTGCAAAACCTTCGAAAGGACGATTTTGCTCGCGACTTTCTTCGTTAGAAATGACATCCTCGTTTACCCCAAGGTCCTCAATGCCTAAGATTCGCCCGCAATTAACATCCGCTAACATCGTATGGTATTCGCGAAGAGAAACCCCGAGTTTTTCAGCAACTTCAGCGTCTTTAGCGTCACCATTTTTTTCTCTTTCAACAGCAGCTATAGCGTCACTAATCGCGCGACTATTTTTATGTACAGAACGCGGAACCCAATCACCACGGCGTATTTCATCAAGCATCGCGCCGCGAATTCGGATCCCTGCATAGGTTTCAAAGCTAGCACCTTTAGAGCCATCAAAATTACGAGCGGCTTCTATCAGCCCGATCATTCCAGATTGGATTAAATCATCCACAATAACACTGGCCGGTAGCCTAGCCATTAAGTGATGGGCAATCCGTTTAACCAAAATGGCGTGACGCTCCACTAACGCATTAGTGTCGTTAACGCTGGTATTGGCGTAGGCGGCAACTTTATTCACTAAGCTGCTCTCTATTCTTGCGTTGTCCAAATTCGAGAAGATTCTCGATGAAAAATTCTAAATGTCCTCCCGCTTGCTCAGGTATCGGCCAAGTAGCCGCTTTGCTGGCTAAAGAGCGAAATGCCAAAGACGCTGGTGACTTAGGATAGGCTTCAACCACAACACGTTGTTTGCGAACGGCCAATCGGACATTGTTATCATAGGGAATACAAGACACTAACTCGAGAGTGGCATCTAAAAACCGTTCCGTCACCCGAGTCAACTTGGTAAATAACTCCTGACCTTCTCTTAAACTACGAACCATATTGGCAACAACTTTAAATTTATACACCCCATGATTATTAGAGAGTAGTTTAATCAGGGCATAAGCATCGGTAATTGATGTTGGTTCGTCACACACGACGACTAAAATATCTTGCGACGCTTTTGCAAAACTCAACACCATATCAGAGATGCCCGCTGCGGTATCAACCAGCAAAACATCTATCGGTGTTTTCATACTACTAAAAGCACGAATTAAACCTGCATGTTCCGCAGGGCTTAATTCAACCATGGATTGAGTTCCTGAAGTTGCTGGCGCAATCAGAATCCCATTTGGTCCCTCAACTAATACTTCGTCAAGAGTGCACTCTCCCGATAGCACATGCGACAGATTTTTAGTCACGCGCAGCCCAAGTAGCACATCAACATTCGCCAAACCTAAGTCCGCATCAAGGACCATGACTCGCTTGCCTTGACCCGCCATTGCAATTCCCATGTTAAGCGTCACGTTGGTTTTACCAACCCCACCCTTTCCACCAGTCACTGCGATTACTTTCACATTATTTTTTTGTTGCATCATTCGTAAGCCGCTAGCTTGATCAAAATCATTATGTTTAGAATACATCCGAAACCTTCTGTTGTTCGGTTTCACTAAACCAAAAGTGTTGCTGAGAATGCTTATCTATCACCGACAAAGCTTGCTCAACTAATTCGCTAGGCACCGCCACTGCAATATCTTCTGGTACTTGCTGACCATGAGTAACGTAACTGATTGGTATAGCATGACGCAAGGTTACATTTAACACTTCACCTAACGCTAAACTTTCATCTAATTTAGTAAGTATGGTACCAGCCAAAGGAATTCGCTTAAATTGATTTACAGTTTCTTCAATTACCCGTCGCTGAGCATTGGCTGACATCACCAAATAATTACGGATATTAACTTGGCTATTTTTGACTAACTTGTCTAATTGTTCATGTAGACGGATATCTCTTTGGCTCATACCAGCGGTATCGATTAAGACTAACTTTTTATCTTTAAACTGGTATAAAAGCTGGGACAACTCAGCTTCATCATTCGCCACTCGAACTGCACAGCCCATAATTTTACCATAAGTTGCCAGTTGCTCATGAGCACCAATACGATAAGTATCTGTGGTAATCATCGCCACGCTATCAGGACCATGGCGCATAGCAAACTGCGCAGCTAATTTGGCGATAGTGGTTGTTTTACCGACCCCCGTCGGGCCCAATAAGGCAACCGCTCCACCTTTTAACAATATTTCATCTTGGCCGACAGGGAGCTGATTTGCCAGTAATTCCCGTAAATGCTGCCAGCCTTCTTGTACGCCTAGCTCTTCGGGGATATAACCAGCCACCTGATCGGCCATATCCTCATCAAAACCAACCAACTGTAACTGTTTGATTAACATCGCTCGAACAGGCTCTTGCCGCTCAACTTCCTGCCACATTAATCCCGACACTTGATGTTCCAACAACTTTCGCATCGCTGCCATTTCTTTCTTTAATTCACCCACTTCACTGTGATTCGCCTCTGCGCTTGGCGTTGCAATACGGCTTGCGGCAGGTTTGGCTGCTGAACCTTGCTGTATCCACCCTTGCTGCTGAGCCAAGGAGCGAGGAGCCTGAACGGTTCGAGGCCGTTGCGATTTATTTAAGCTGGATTGTTGCAAATTTTCTTGCTGACGCTTTTGATGGCGCTGCATAAAATTAGTCAAATTATCTTTGAGGCTCGCATTTTCGTCAAAATCATGACCAAGCTGTTGGTTTGTTGACGTTTTAGAACTGTGCTTAGGTTTGACGGACGATAAATTGACGCTATCATCGGCTAACTCTCGTGATGAGTTTTCTCCCTTAGCATTAGTCTTGGAAGGCTCCACCGCAGCAACAATCTCTATGCCTCCGGTCACCTTTTTGTTGGACATGATCACGGCATCACTACCAAGAGTCTCTTTCACCTCGGCTAACGCGGTCCGCATGTCTTTTGCAAAAAAGCGTTTCATTTTCACTGGTCACCTTCCTTTTGCTTACCCATTGGACCTATTGCCCAACTGAACTCACAATACGTATTTGTTTATCTTCCGGCACTTCTTGATACGACAGTACACGTAATGCAGGCATTGCTGTTTTAACGAACCTCGACATACTCGAACGCAATATACCGGATGTCAATAATATCGCTGGTTGGCCTGCTAATTCTTGATTTTGGCATGCTTCAGTTAAAGATACTTGCAGTTTTTCGGCCAAACCTGGTTCCATTCCTGCACCATCGTTACCACCTGCCTGCATAGATTGATGCAATATTTGCTCCAAGTCTGGTGACAAAGTAATGACCGGTAACTCTGCTTCACTACCAATTAGCTCTTGAACGATTAAACGTTTTAAAGAAATACGACAAGCTGCGGTCAGAATATCGGCATCCTGGCTCTTCGGTCCGTATTCCACCAAGGTCTGAACGATACTCCGTACATCCCTAATTGGCACCCCTTCACTCAGTAAATTTTGCAGCACTTTAACAACAGTAGATAAGTTCAGGGTATCTGGGATTAAACCTTCAACAAGCTTAGGTAAACTATTCCCTAACATGTCTAACAAATTTTGTACTTCTTCATGTCCCAATAAATTAGCTGCATTATTGGTTAACAATTGACTAAGGTGGGTGGCAACCACTGTCGCCGAATCAACAACCGTATAGCCAAGGGTTTGGGCGTGTTCACGCTGCTCGGTTGCAACCCAAGCCGCCTCTAAACCAAATGCAGGATCGGTGGTTGGCTGGCCTTCAATTTTACCAAATACTTGGCCCGGATTTATCGCCATTTCTCGATCATGGAATACTTCAGATTCACCATAAGTAACCCCCATCAAGGTAATTCGATATTGATTAGGGCCTAAATCCAGATTGTCACGAATATGCACCGCTGGCACCAAAAAACCTAAATCTTGAGATAACTTTTTACGTACACCTTTAATCCGAGCAAGCAATTCTCCGCCTTGAGTCTTATCAACTAGCGGGATTAATCGATAACCAACTTCCAGACCAATCACATCAACTGGTTGTACATCATCCCACCCCAACTCTTTGGGCTCATTACTATTACGAGGATGAGTGCTGGCTGGCTGTAAGGCTGTATCTGCAGCTTTTTTAACATCGGCTTTATGCCGTAACCACGCGGTCACCAAACACACCGCAGCACAACTTAAGAATGCCAAATGCGGCATTCCCGGAACAATCCCCATCACTAATAAAATAGAACCACAGATAATCATAACCCGTGGATCTTTAAACAGCTGCAAGCTAACTTGCTCGCCCATATCGGCTTCGGTATTTTGACGGGTCACGATCAGAGCAGCAGCGATAGATAGTAGTAACGATGGAATTTGCGCGACTAAACCATCACCGATGGTTAACAGAGTGTAAACTTCTGCCGCTTGCGAAAAACTCAGATCGTGTTGGGCCACACCAATAATGAAACCACCTAAAATATTAATAAAAAGAATCAGGATCCCAGCAATCGCATCGCCCTTTACAAATTTACTCGCGCCATCCATCGATCCATAAAAATCGGCTTCGCCAGTCACTTCACTACGACGAACACGTGCCTGCTCTTGGTCGATAATGCCAGCATTAAGATCCGCATCAATCGCCATTTGCTTACCCGGCATCGCATCCAAAGTAAAACGCGCGCTCACCTCGGCAATCCGACCCGCACCTTTGGTCACCACAACAAAGTTAATGATCATCAAGATAAGAAAGACCACCAAGCCGACAGCATAGTTTCCACCAATCACTACCGAACCAAAGGCTTCAATCACATTACCCGCAGCATTTCCGCCATTGTGTCCTTCCAAAAGGACCACTCGAGTAGATGCAACGTTTAGGGCTAAACGCAGTAAAGTGGCAACCAGCAGCACCGTAGGAAATACCGCAAAATCCAAGGGTCGCTTGGTATAGACTGCAACCAAAAGCACCACCAAGGCTAAGGAAATATTAAATGCAAACAAGATATCCAGTAGCCATGCCGCCATTGGCAGAACCACCATGCCAAGGGTAGCCAATACCACCATTGGCGTACCAAAACCTTTGATGAGACTGGCATCTATCTTTTTGAAGTCTTGAAGCTTCAAGCTAGTGAGACGATTAATTATTTCCATAAATGACGAAATACTGACTGTAGAGCAAGAGATAATCTAGAAAAGCAATAACTAAGCCAACAACAAAGGTACACCTAGAGAAATCATAGAATTGAGCTTAGTATCGTAATTCGTCGGGGATAGGTAAATCATCAGCCACAGGTTTAGGTCGTTGTCCTCGACCTTTACGGTACTGCTCCAACTGGAACACAAAGGCTAATACTTGAGCCACTGCGACATATAGCCCATCAGGAATATCCTGACCGAGCTTCGTGGTATGGTATAGAGAACGCGTTAAGGCTGGCGCTTCTAAAATAGGGACTTCGTAATGACGAGCGATCTCTCTGATTTTCATCGCCACCTCATCCACACCCTTAGCCACCACTTTCGGCGCACCACCCGCCTTGCTGTCATACTGAAGCGCCACCGAAAAATGAGTCGGGTTGGTGACAACCACATCCGCTTGCGGCACATCTGCCATCATACGACGAGCAGCCATTTCCATTTGCAAACGACGGATCCGCCCCTTAACTTCAGGGCTTCCTTCCATATTTTTGTGCTCGTCTTTCACTTCCTGCTTAGACATTTTGAGCTGGTTATTGTGATTCCATATCTGGTAAGGGACATCAATGATAACAATAATAATTAAACTACAAACCAGCGCTAACAACATCCATTGCAACATATCTAAAGCATTGACAATAGAGCCCGGAATTGACTGTAGGCTTAAAGACAAGATATCGGCAAATTTCCAGCGTAATACAATCCAAACAACACCAGCTATCACTATCACTTTGGCAACACTTTTAACAAACTCTACCAAAGCTTGTACGCCAACCATTCTTTTAAACCCTTGCAAGGGAGATAACTTATTCGCCTTGGGCATCGCAGCTTCCCAGCTAAACGATATACCACCTAATAAGGTATTTCCGAGCAGGGCTGCCAAAGCAATAAACCCCATGATCCACAACATCGGCTTAAACAACAGCCAAGCAATCGAGCCAATATTTTTAAACAATAGGTGAACATCGAATACTTGCTCACGACTCAGAGTAAAAGCAACTTCAAAGACTTTCACCATTGACTCGGCTAGCATGCCACCAAAAGCCATAATTGCGATTGCAGCCGTAATCAAAACTGCCGCAGTACCCAACTCCTTAGAGCGAGCAATTTGCCCCTTGTTACGAGCTTCATCAAGCTTTTTCGCCGTGGGTTCTTCGGTACGTTCTTGATCATCATCAGCCATCGTATCTTAGCCTTATTGGTCAACAACCAATACGAAGCATGGTACATGCCATGCTTCGGCCTACCTCCCACTGTCGTTGAAAATGAGCCAGGAAGCCACCAATGGTTAACCATAAAATAAATAAACCAAATAGCATGCTTACCGCAAAGCCAATACTAAAAATATTCAACTGCGGCGCAGCCCGAGTCATGATGCCAAAAGAGAAGTTGATCAACAACATTGCCACAACTGAAGAAATCGACAAGGCTAAAGCTGCAAGAAATAGTTGCGAATACCAGCCGGCCAGTTGCTGATAATCGATACTACTTAAACCATGCATACCGATCGGCAGCGTTTCGAAACTCATCGCAATTAAGCTAATTAACTGTAAATGACCGTCAATCGCCAAAAACAATAACGTTGCCAGCAATAGATAAAACTGTCCCACTACCGGAGTGCTCTGACCATTATTGGGGTCAACCATAGAAGCAAAACCCAAACTGGTTTGCATCGCAATAATTTGTCCGCCCACGACAAACGTTTGCATCAGTAATTGAGAAATAAAACCTATCGCGACCCCAATTAATATTTGCTGCAATACCACAATAAAAGATTGTAACGAGAATAACTCTATACCTTGCACATCGGGTAATACTGGTACCAAAGCAAAAGTAATCGCTAAAGCCAACAATATCCGGACTCGAGTTGGGACCGTCTTTCCGCCAAAACTGGCTAGCACCATCAACATCGCCGCAATACGCGTAAAGGCCCATAAATATTGTCCAATCCAAGCCATGATCAACTCGGCAGAAAATTCCATCAGCCAACAACCTGCGGGATCATATCAACCATGGTAAAAAATAATTCCATGAGCTTTTCTGTAAACCAATGACCCGCAAACATCAGCGATGCCAAAGTAACCAGTAAGCGAGGCAGAAAACTTAAGGTTTGTTCATTAATGGAGGTTGCCGCTTGAAAAATAGAGACCACTAAACCAACTAATAAGCTAGGGATAATCGCCGCTGAAACCAAAATAACCACCTGCCCAAGTGCCATCCGGAATACATCAACAAAGACTTCTGGTTGCATTACCTTACTCCTTGCTTATCTATCACACACCAAAGCTATTGGCGAGAGTGCCCATCACTAAGCTCCAACCGTCCACTAATACAAACAACATTAACTTAAAAGGCAAGGATACAATCATCGGCGATAACATCATCATTCCCATCGCCATCAAAATACTAGCGACAACCAAATCAATCACCAAAAAAGGAATAAATAACATAAAGCCAATTTGAAAAGCGGTTTTCAGTTCTGAAGTAATAAAGGCTGGTATAAGCACCGTCATCGGAACTTCTTCAGGAGAGCCGACTTCAATTTTTGAGATCCGGATAAAAGTATCTAAATCAGTCAAACGCGTTTGCGCCAACATAAACTCTTTCAGCGGCTGCTTGGCCTGCTCAAAAGCTTCGGTTGAACTTAGCTGCTCATTGAGATAGGGCTGTACCGCGTTCTCATTCACCTTATCAATCACGGGTGACATAATGAAAAAAGTCAAAAATAGCGCAATGCCAATGATGACTTGGTTCGACGGGCTTTGCTGCAACCCCATGGCTTGACGTAAGATAGACATCACCACGACGATACGGGTGAAAGAGGTCATCATAATCACCAAAGCTGGCAAAAATGACAATGCAGTCATTAAGGCTAAAACTTGTAGTGTGACTGAATACTCTTGCCCGCCATCGGGACTGGTCGTCATAGTAATCGCTGGCAGGATCCCATTCTGGGCGTAACTGGGTAAGCTAAAAACTAAACCAATACCCAAAAGCCATAACAGCCACTTACTTTTCATTTTTAAATAACATTCCTTGCAGCTGTTTTGCGAAGTTTCCGTTGGCAGAATTATTCTTGACCTCTAGAGGTTGTTCTAATTTATCCAACAGGTTAATTGATTGTGCAGTTACCCCTAACAGATATTGTTGCTGGCCAATCTCCACGACCATTACTCGCTCTCGTGTTCCCAGAGCCAAATTTGCGACAACCTTCGCTTGACCGCCAGCAAATTGACTCAAACGGGTTTTCTTTAAAACCCAAGCACAAACAAAAATAGTCACCAAGACCAAAGCAAAAGACATCAGCCAAGAGACCAATTCCACCTGACTGTTAGAGGTACTTGCCGTCGTCTGCTCTGCATATACAGGTAATACCATGCTACAAGCCAATAAATAAGCTAATTTGCGCAATTGCATCACTTGAGCTTTTTAATCCGTTCGGTTTGGCTAATCACATCGGTGAGACGGATACCAAACTTATCATTTACCACCACCACTTCGCCATGTGCGATTAAAGTACCATTCACTAATACATCGAGGGGTTCGCCTGCCACCCTATCCAGCTCAACCACCGAGCCTTGGTTAAGTTGTAACAAATTACGAATACTAATATTACTACGACCAACTTCCATGGAAATCGTGACCGGAATATCCATGATTGAATCGAGTTTACGTTGTTCTTCCTCTGAGATAGGCTTAGATTCATCGACAAACTCTTCTAACGGAGCTGGCTCTGCTTCGGCCATTGCTGCTGCCCACTCATCAGCCATATCATCTTGATCACTCATTGTTTTTCCTCATTTATCTCAATCATCGCTAGTAAGTCGACGGCTGCTACTGACGACCAATTCCAAATCACTCTTCACAGTGTCCGGACGTTTTAATTGAGTTTCAATTTTCAGTGCCATTTTCTCGTTGCTTTGGCCAATTTTGACTCGGTAACTTGGTAAGTCTTCTACAAATAACATTGCGGTTTCGGGCATCACGACCGGAATAACATCCCCCACTTTCAAATGCATCAACTGTCGTAAAGTGACATCGGTCTCTAATAACTTGGTGTGTAAACCAACCGGAACATCCATTATTTCGTCTCTAAGCGCCGAACTCCAGCGTTGATCGGTATCTTGTTTGTCACTTTGCACACCCGCGTCGAGTAGTTCACGAATCGGTTCCAACATCGAGTATGGCATGGCAATATGAAAATCTCCGCCACCGCCATCTAACTCAATATGAAATGAACTGACAACGATCACTTCGGTAGGGCTAACAATATTGGCCATCGCTGGATTCACTTCAGAATCCAGATAATCAAAGCCCACATCCATAACTGGCGCCCAAGCTTCAACATAATCTTCAAAAATTAACTTCAGCAGCATCTGGATGATGCGGCGCTCGGTGGGTGTAAATTCTCGACCTTCAATTTTGGCATGATAACGGCCATCACCGCCAAAAAAGTTTTCCACTAAAATAAACACCAAGCGAGCTTCCATGGTGATCAAGGCCGTCCCCTTCAATGGACGGAAACGAACCATATTCAAACTCGTAGGAACAAACAAGGTATGGACGTATTCACCAAACTTAATCATTTGTACGCCATTAATCGACACCTCTGCGGTGCGGCGCATCATGTTAAATAAACTAATCCGCATATGTCGAGCAAAGCGTTCATTCACCAACTCAAGCGTTGGCATCCGACCACGCACAATCCTATCTTGGGAAGAGAAGTCAAACTCAACCACACTGCCAGACATTTCTGGCTCAATAATGTCCTCTTCTATGTCATCGACACCATGTAACAGCGCATCAATTTCGTCTTGGCTTAATAAATCGCTCACGGTATTCCTTTATTGCATCACAAAACCGGTGAAGAGAATTTTCTCAACCACTACTTTACCAGTAATTTCTTTTAATGCTTTTTGTGTTTCAACGAGCGAATTCTCTCGCAAAGCATCTTTCCCTTGTTGCGTCGACAAATCGTCAACCGACGCGGAACTAAACACATTCAACAAGGTGCCTTCAATCAATGGGATATGTAGCTTCGCTAACTCTTCGTTGACCGTGCCTCTCACTAATAACTGCACCTTGATCTGTACCAAACGGTCCCGACTATCGCCGACAATATTAAATACAAATGGCCGAGGCATACCAACATATAAGGCACTATGGGTAACGCTCGACGTGGCTTCTTCTGAAGGCGTGGCTGCGGCTGGTGCTTCATCCCCACCGCCGCTCATTAACAGAAAGCCAACCACACCTCCGATCACCAATACGGCAACAATGGCAACAATGATGATTAGCTTCTTCTTACTCCCTGAGCCCTCTTCCTCTACTTTTAGTTCTGTTTCTTCAGCCATTTATGCTTCCATGAATTAATAACTAAAACTGATTTGATTATTACATAGTTAGGATGGACGACAACAGCCTTAGCAGCAAATAAACTATGCGTAGAAGTCGATTCCGTCACGACTTGATTGATTTATCTGCGAACTGTCTAGCTCTTGTTCAACACCGCCCTCAATACCGCGACGCAGACTCTCTGTCCCACCACCCGCTAAAGATTGACCTTGGCCTTGATTAGAAGAACTCCCTTGATGCTGCTGATTGACCGAACTTTGACCAAGCTCTATGCCTTGTTGTTGAAGCATTTCACGCAACCGAGGCATGGTTTGCTCTAAGGCTTCTCGTGCTTGCGGGTTTTGCACCTGAATATGTACCGATACTTGTTGCTCATGATTCATTTGCAAGCGCACATGCATACTACCTAGCTCTGCAGGATCTAAACGGATTTCAGCTTTATGCATGCCTTGGCTTAGCATATATTGCACGCGTTGATTTAATTCTGCAGGCGCTTGATATTGACTAGGATTTAAACGTTGATTCATCAGCCCATTTTTGTCATTGAGTTGATTCGCTTGTTGAGCTTGCTTCAGGCTTATCTCGCCATTTTGCTCAGTTCGATTAACGGACTCTGCTCCAGAGACACCATTAAAGTGATGATTCGTCTGCTGTGCTCTAGCCGATTCAGTTAAGCCAAGTTGAGCTGCCGTATGCTGTTGAGCCTGCCCTTGTTGTTGATGATCATCACTATGCTTACCTTCGCTCGTGGCACGCCCATCTGCAAACGCTGAACTTGCGAACTTATCAGCTTGGGCACCTGATTCAGCAGTCCCACTTTGAGTTTTATTCGCTGATTCTGCAACTTGACTAAAGCTCTGAACTTTTGCATCGACAACCCGATGTGGTGTTGGCTGCTGTTGCTCAGGCGTGATTTCTTTCGCTTGGCTAAGATTGGCGTTTAATTTAGTGTCGTTAGTCGTCCCACTCTGCTGCGCCGCAACCACTGTATTACCGCTAGACGTTGAGGTTTGATTCACAGAGCGGCGTTCGCCGCTTGTTGCGACAGCATTCAAATTCGACTCGACTTTTGAGGTCACAGTCGCAGCTTGCTGACCAGGATCGGCTTTCACCGTATCCGAACCTGCCGACTTATCAGCAATGCTGTTGGCTTGGGCTGATTGAGCTGATTGAGACTTGGCTAACTCGGCTTGTTCAAGCTTGCTATTCTGCGCCTTAGTTATATCGGTTTGTTCAAGCCTACCTGTCGCATGAGTTGACTGATTTTTTGCTAACTCAACTTGCTCGAGCTTACTATGACCACTGAGCGGCGTTGATTGGGCATTAACTGATTGTTTATCATCAGTTTTGTTCTCTGGCGGTGTACCACTGCTTGATGCTTCAGCCTTGCTCAAATCACTCGCTACTTTTTGCTGAGGACGTGATGCTTCAGCCTTGCTCAAATCACTCGCTACTTTTTGCTGAGGACGATCGCTGACCTGAGTAGTTACATCCTTAGCCGCGGCATCACCAACGACCGTGCTGACGGCTTGTTTGGGAACACTAGATCCCTCGGTGACATTTTGTTTTTCCAGCTGAGTTGGAGTTCCATTACTGAGTTTCGTGTTTGCAGTTTCAACACTTTCACTGTCAACTTGATCCGATGATTGCGACTTGCTCGAAGCCGTCACTTCTGCCAACGAGCTATCCTTAGTTAGCATCGCGATGAGATCGCTGTCGGGATCGGTCTCATCAGAGTCCGCAGCTGTTTTATCCTCAGTTACTTTTTCGTCGAGGTTCAACAATTCTTCACTGTCAGAGCTAGCCTTTGCATGAGCTTCAGCGGCGCTGTTCGAATCTTCAAGAGAAAGGTCCACGTCATCCGTTTCGATATCGAGCGGCAGATCCCTGCCGCTTGCCTTCACATCGGTATCCTCTTTCTCAGATAAAGTAGTTAAATCCGTAAGTTTAGCTGTCGACTGAGGCTGTTCAGATTCAGCCTCTCCTTCCACAGCACCAGTCTGATTTAAATCAACTACAACTTGTTTTGCGTCAGTCAACTGTTTCAGTAAATCTGAAGGGCTTTGCGACTCAAGCGATGACTGAGAGGCATTCTGCTCGGTTTGCGGTTTAACAAACTGCTCTTTAACTAAAGAACCAAGGGCATTTTCAGCCTTAGGTAAGTTATCCAACTCACTAACCATTTTTGCAAACTCGCCAGCTCCAGCAGAAGGGCTTAGCGAAGCGCTGCTTAAGGCCGAGAATTGATTAGCCCCGGCGGTATCTGTTAACAATAATTCCATATTGTTGCTTACCCTTAAAAATTATCTTTATTTACCATGCGAGCAAAGAAACACAGAGTCTCTATCGAGCAAAGCGGCAAAGCGATGGCACATATAAGTATTAGGCAAAAAATACGCCAATTATGCTTGACCACGTAAATGGGCATATAAAGCATATTCATCAAGCAACTTTTGCTCTTCGCGCATTTGCTGCTGTTGTTTCAATTTCAGCTGTTTATCAATCAGCAACTCCATCGCCTTTCTTTTAGCCTGCAGATCCAACCATTGCTTGCGTTTCAACAGCACATTTTTTTTAATTTGTTCAATGCTCTTACCTTGTTGAACACTCGCCTGTTCCAACTTTTGAATAAACAATTGATATTGATGGAAACTATCGGCGTGCAAACCATCAACTCCCTTCGCTAAAGCTTGCTCAAGATAAGAACGACGGTATTGCTGTAAGTGCGCCAGTTGAGTCTCAAATTCATTGAGTTGTTGTTGAGCTTGAGCCATTTCAGTCGCCGCATCTTGCTCTTGTTCCTGCAAACGCTCAACCATTAAATATAACGCTCGCCTCGCCATGGTACTCTCCTAGTCGGTTCTATTGGTAGCTAGTTGAGCGGACCTTGGGCGTTGATGTTAGCCATTTGCATGGTACGCTGCATCCGCGTCAGACTTTCGTCATAAGCTACAACTTCTTTCATTTCTTGTTGCAAGAACTGGTCCAAATGAGGCTTCATGGCAATGGCTAAATCAATTCGTTTATCGGCGCCTCGCTGATAGGCACCAATTGCGATAAGATCTTGATTTTGTTGGTAAGAAGAATTTAAGGACTTCAATTGGCGGGCCAATAATTGATGGTTATCACTGGTCACGGCTGGCATAACGCGACTAATCGATTTTTCTATATCGACCGCAGGATAGTGGCCAGCATCGGCGAGTTCACGCGACAAAACGATATGGCCATCTAAAATAGCACGGGCGGCATCAGCAATAGGATCTTGTAAGTCGTCCCCTTCGGTGAGTACCGTGAAAAATGCAGTAATCGACCCTTGGCCTTCCCCGCCATTACCTGCCCGCTCCACCAAACGTGGCAACTTGGCAAATACCGAAGGCGGATAGCCCTTGGTCGCTGGCGGCTCGCCAATGGCCAAAGCAATTTCGCGCTGCGCTTGAGCATAACGAGTCAATGAATCCATTAACAGTAAAACATTCAAACCCTGATCTCGAAAATACTCAGCAATAGTTAAGGTTGTATCACAGCCCTTCAATCGCATTAACGGCGAAGCATCGGCAGGGGCGGCGATGACAACCGCGCGTTGACGCCCTTCCTCTCCCAAGATTTCATCGATAAACTCTTTCACTTCTCGACCACGTTCACCAATCAAACCCACCACGACAACATCGGCCGTGGTGCCTCGAGTCATCATGCCCATCAAGACACTTTTACCGACCCCCGATCCGGCAAACAATCCCATTCGTTGACCCTGCCCCACGGTAAGCACCGCGTTTATTGAACGCACACCGACATCAAGTGGTTGCTTAATTGGCTTTCGTGCCATGGGATTTAAACGGACTGAACTTAAATTATCCACCTGCTTGCAATGAATTTCGCCTAAACCGTCGAGGGGTTTACCTACCCCGTCGATCACCCGACCTAATAGCTCCATACCAACCGGAATACCATGGTGTTCATGTAAAGGGATCACCCGAGCCCCTGGTAATACACCAGTTAACTGCTCACTAGGCATAAGAAATAGTTTATCGCCAGAAAAACCAACCACCTCGGCTTCTAAAAATCCATCTAAGGTCTCGACTGCACATAAAGATCCGAGCGGAGCACGGCAGCCAATGGCTTCAAGAGTCAGCCCTACCACACGAGTTAACTTACCCGCCACTGTAGGGTTATTGCGCACGTGGCTTGTTTGATAACGTTTAAGCCGTTGGATCAGAGTCATCATCTTGACCATTTTGACGAATAAATGAGCGTAAGCTCTGCTGAATCACTTCACTCATCTCTACAGTCACCGAAGATAAGTCATTTTCAATCAGGCAATCACCTTGAGTAAGGCTACCATCAGTCAATAGCTGCCAACCTTTCTTCTGTTGGGTTTCGGGAGGAAAGACCTGCTCAACAATAGCTAAATCTAGAGGGTGAAGGTGGATTTGAATACTCTGCTGTTGTAACGGTAAAGCGGCCACTGCTTGTTTCACTGTTTTAACAATAATCTCAGGGTTTGTCTGCAATTCCACTTGAACGATTTCTGCCGCTAACTTCATCGCAAGATCAACTATTTGTTGCTCAACCTCTGCATCTATTTGCGCCTTTGGCTGATGTAACTGCCCCACCAAACCAGCCCAATGGCCACTTAATTCATCGATCTGTTGTTGGCCTTCAGTTAAGCCTTGGCTTAAACCTTGTTGTTGTCCGGCCTCAAGCCCCTTTGCAAGCCCTTCTTCATGGCCACTAAGTAAACCGGCCTCATGGCCCGCCAATTTGCCTTCAGCAAAACCTTCATCGTAAGCCGATTGGCGAAGCGCTTCTAACTCTTCGATGGTCATCGGCTCGAACTGAATTTCAGGCTCTACTTCTGGTTCTGGCTGATCAACCCAAGACGGCTTAACACCATATGCGTTACTCGATTGCCCATGCTGGCGGTGCTCTGCGTCTGAAAAATTGGGCAAAGGCCAGACGATATCGTCAGGCTCAGGGCCGACGGAAGTATCTGCCAGAACATCATCAATCATCGCCTGTGATTCTTGGTCGGCAACTTCAACTGGTGAACCTTGAGTCTCAGCCAATAAAGCCGCAATCTCGTCATCATCCATAGATGATTGGCTGGCGTCTTGTTTTACTTCAGAGTCATGCTCGTCTGTTGATTCACTTTTATCTTGTTCTGTCATCGATTATAGGAACTCATCACCACCGCCACCACCAATCATAATTTCGCCAGCTTCGGATAAGCGGCGAGCAATACCAAGGATTTCTTTCTGCGCGGTTTCAACTTCACTGACTTTAATTGGGCCCATCGCTTCCAAATCATCTTTTAGCATTTCAGCGGCACGTTTCGACATGTTATTAAAGATTTTCTCTTTCAGCCCATCATCGGCACCTTTCAATGCTTTTTGTAGTAACTCACCAGGAACATCACGCAGCAAGGTTTGAATACCACGATCGTCGATATCGACCAAGTTCTCGAAAACAAACATCAGATCTTGTATTTGCTGCGCCATCTCTTCGTCGCTGTCGCGGATCGAATCCATGAGCATGCCTTCCATGTTGGTATCGAGGAAGTTCATAATATTGGCTGCCGCCTTCAAGCCGCCCATTTTGGCCGCTTGAGCTCCAGCTTGCCCTGCAAACTGTTTTTCCATGATTTCGTTTAATTCGGTTAAGGCAGCGGGTTGAACTTCTTCCAAGTTGGCAATCCGCATCATTAAATCAAGCCGTACTTTCTCGGCAAATTGCGACATAATCTCAGCCGACTGCTCAGCTTCAAGATAAGAGAGAACAATGGTTTGAATTTGTGGGTGTTCATTTTGAATGATATTCGCCACTTGACGCGCATCCATCCATTTCAGAGAGTCCAAGCCCTTAGCACCACTGCCCATAATAATTTGGTCAACCAGACTGGAGGCGCGATCTTCACCTAAGGCTGCCGTAAGCGCCTTACGTACAAAGTCTTGACTGCCAATTCCAATATTGGTGTATTTCTGAATGTCGTCGATAAATAAACGATGCACCGCAACCACTCGCTCATGGGAAAAATCCTCGAGCGATGCCATTGCCATCCCCAAACGTTGTACTTGTTTGGGTTCTAAATGGCGGAATATGGTCGCTGCGTCATCTTCATTTAAACTCAGCATCAGAATCGCGGCTCGCTCAATGCCGCTCATTCCTTCCAGAACGACTTCTGGATCCATATCATTTTCATTTTCATTTGGCATCGTTAATTACCCAGTCTTTGATTACCATCGCGGCTAAGTCAGGTTCATTCGCGACCAAGGCTCGCACCGCTTTTAACATGTCTTCATCTTTATGTAGGTCCGGTAGTTTAAGCTGTCCATCACGGATCCCAAAATCTGTTTCGGTATTGTCGGCCGAAATCAATTGTAAATCATCATCATTTTCATAAGCTGCAAGTGCCGCATCTAAATCAGTTTCAGCATGCTCACTCTCTTCACCGCTAGAAAGAATACGATTTAACATCGGACGAACCACGGCCACAATCAATACAATCAGAACTAATACACTGCCCGCAATCCGCATTGCGCGCCAAAACCATGCCTGCTCCCATAACGGCAAGTCAGCTTCGCTTAATATTTCAGGTCGAGTAAATGGTACGCTCACAACCTCGAGTGTATCACCACGGCTTAAATTGAAACCCACGCCACCTTGCAACAAACGGCGAATGCTAGCGAGCTGTTCTGCAGAACGTGGCTCACGTGTCGTTTCACCACTGTCAGAAACTTGACTATTATAGTCCAATGCCACCGAAACACTCACTCGCCTCACCACCCCCACTTGAGAACGGGTATGACTAATTGTTGTATCCAGTTCATAGTTACGCGTGGCCTCTTTGTGACTACTTCCAGACTGAGTTTGTGCATTTGCGCCACCTGCTTGTTCTGGGATCTGTGCAGCGACTGGAGGTTGATTGGTTAAGGCTCCAGGGATCCCTATCGCGCCAGCACCAACATTATTATTTTCAACCGTGAATTCACTACGAACTGCCGGTAAATCGGGGTTATAGCGCTTCTGCGTTTGCTCTACAGCAGTGAAGTCTAAGGTCACATCAACTTCAGCTGTATAATTACCTAAGCCTACAACGGGGATCAAAATAGCGTCAATCTTGTTTTTATATTCAGATTCTCGCTTACGCTCCATTTCAAATTCTTTACGAGTACGCGAAGATAACGGATCTTGACTGCCAGAATTTAACAAACGGCCATTATGATCGGTCACCGTCACTCGGCTTGGAATAAGACCCTGTACCGCTGAGGCGACAATATCAACAATCGAATCGATTTCTTCTTGCACCAGACCATTATTATTACGCAGGCTGAGAACCACGGTGGCAGAAGGTTTTTGCTCCTGACGGGCAAATACATTACTTTTGGGAATGGCCAATAGAACTTGAGCTTTATTCACCGACTTCATTTGTTCAATGGCTGTCGCCAACTGACGTTCGCGACTCAGTTTTAAACGCTCACCTTCTAAACGCTGACTGACACCAAAGCCCATATCATTGAGCAGAATTTGCTCTCCAGCTGGCGCAGCCTCACTCAACCCTGAGCGACGAAGTTTTAACTTAATATCTTGGTATTGTTCAGCATTGACTAATACCGAGTTACCTTCAATGGTATAAGGTATTTTTGCCTGATCGAGAAAATCAAGGGTCTCAACCAGTTCATTGGTGGTCATGGTCCCCAGTGGTCGCATCTCTGGTTCTTTCGCCCACATCAGCAAAAACACCGCCATTGCCAAACATATTGCGAGGGCCAAAATCATAATAATTTGGCGCAGAACATCACCGTTACTCAAAAATGATAGTGCAGAACTCTGTTGTTCCGTTGCTTCTAAATTATCACTATCGCTATCGGAGCCTAGTAGTGCTTGTTCTTGACTCATTGCGTTACTCCCTTCGCTCGCCACAATATACTCCTAGTCCCATTAAACGGGCATAGACATAATTTGTTTGTAAGCATCAACTAATTTATTTCTCACCTGCACCGTTGCGTCGAAAGCAATACTGGATTTTTGACTAGCAATCATCACATCACCAATACCAACGTTACGATCGCCTAAATCGAAACGGGTTCGTAAATCATTGGCATTCGACTGTAAGCCATTCACATTATTAATGGCGTCACTTAATAAACTGCCAAAGTCACTATTAACTTTTGAGAGGCCTAGCGGTGCGTTAGCTTGATTTATATCCTGAGCAATACCGCCAGTTTTCATTTCACCGGCCATTGATTGGAGTTCGCTAAATAGATTTGCTGACTCAACTCTCATGATTTCCCTCTCCCGCCAGATTAATGGCATTTATCGTTGTTACTCAAGGGAAAGCAAAAGGCGAGCCAAGATTAACTACCCACTAAACGAAGCGGCTCCTTCACGTGGGGTTTAGGTAAGTAATGTTGTACAAAATCAACCTCAGCTTGCGGTCTGGCAAAAAAGAAACCTTGGGCTTGCTCACAACCCATCACCGACGCAATATTGGCTTGATTCTGCGTTTCAATACCTTCGATTAATACTTGGAATTTCATGCTACGTGCAACCATAACCATCGCTTTAACAATATGTTGATCGGACAGGTTATCTTCCAAACCACTCACAAAGGCACGGTCAATTTTCAACAAGGTGACTGGTAGGTGTTTCAGATAGGCCATAGACGAGTAACCGGTCCCAAAATCGTCAATCGCAATTCCAAAACCCGCATCTCGCATTCGTTGAATGCTTGCCTTCGCTTCATCTGGTTGTTCCATCATGGCAGATTCAGTAATTTCAATACAGATCCGTTGCGGATTCACCTGCCATTGCTGGGCATAACTAATCGCGATTTTCTCCGCGTGACCTAAAGACACCGTTGCAGCGGAAAAGTTAACGGATAATTTGAAGTCTTTCGCCAATTGACTTGCGTAGCGCGCCATGAACCGCATCGCATTCTCAAACACCCATTTATCTAATTGCAGCACTAAGCCTGTTTCTTCAGCGACAGGCACAAATTCATCAGGAGAAATCGCCCCCCCATCGGTAAACCAGCGCAATAATACTTCAGCGCCGATCACTTGGTTCGAAAGCAAGCAATACTGAGGTTGATAAAATAACTCCAATTCATCATTGGCAATCGCTTTACGTAATTTAGATTCAAGGGTCAGTTTAACGAGGCTTGCCTGACTAAAGTCGGGATGATAACGGCAGATACTACTGCCATCTTTTACCGCATGATTTAAAGCGGTAAATGCATTTGCCAGTAAAGCATCGCTGTGGATCGCATCTCGACCAGGATGAAAACAGCTATAGCCAACATGACAGCGAGTTAACAACTGTAATTGCTCTAAACGCAACCAACCTCGACAGCTTTGAATGATCTGTTTGGCGATCGCAATGACTTCTTTATCACGATTCACCGTTGGTATCGCCACCACAAAATAATGATGATACCAATAACCGAGCTGAGCCTCCGGATAATGCCGACGCAAACTCTTCTGTACGCGCTTAGCATATGCTTCTCTAGTTACTTCTCCGAGATGTTGGCCAAAGTTCTCAAATACTTCGTTTTGCCGCGGAAAATCGAACATCAGCACCGACATAGGTAAAGCATCATCTAACCAATCGGCAATTAAGCGGGTCATATGTCTTCGATTTGGCAGGCCCGTTACCTCATCATGATTTTTCCAATAGTCTAATTGCTCACGTAACAGGGTGGCTTTGTATTTTAGGCGATGAAATTTTTGCTGGATGAATAGGAAACCAGCACCAATCACGATAAACAGTAGCAATAACCCGAGTCCCCACCAATAAGATACGGTGTTACTTGGCTGGGTCGTTGCGACAATCGATTGCCATCGGTGGTAACTCTGCTGGCTAAAATTTGGATCAAGGGAGTTCAGACCGCGGTTAAGCAAACTCACCAACATTGGCCAATCATCACGAACGGCGAATCGATGCTCTAGATCTTGGTCAAACTGAAAGGCTTGTTGCATATGCCATTGTGGCATTGCTCGAAGTTGTGCGGCGACCTCGTCATTTCCTGCGACGATCGCCACCACTTGTTGTTGTGCTAATGCCTGCATCGCATCGAACAAGCGAGTAAATGGCTGAAGACTTAGGTTGGGAAACTGTTTCGCGACAATTTCATGAGCACTACTGCCCATCACCACCGCCACCTTCTGGCCAGATAACTGTTCAACAGAACTAAAACGGGCATGATTTAAGTTTTGGTAGGCAACCAGAGTTTGCAGCTCGGTGGCTTGGGTATAATGAACAAAAGGACTTAGCCGATGATGACGAGGTGCGCTACTAAGCATATCTACCTGACCTTGCTGCAAAGCAAGCACTGCAGAGGAGATGCTAGAGTACACATGATAATCAAAAACTAAATGAGTTTGTGAAGCTAACTGGGCCAACATATCAACCGCATAACCCTGAGCTTGTCCCTGAGGGTCCGAAAATTCCAAAGGAAGTCGCTCAGCAACCACCGCAACTTTCACCTTTGGATGATCTTCGAGCCATTGATATTCACTGGAATTGACTATATAGGCATGAGCACCCAACGACCAACAACAAGCTACCACTAGCAACGTTAAAGATTTAACGAGGCACCACTGCAAACTATTTAGCTCCTAAAAATTCCCGCTGTCTCGGCATTCTATGCGCCAAGTACAAATATTCTCTATGCAGCTTACCAAAATAAATCAAATATTATTTGATTTATATGCAATAAAAACCAAGTAAAAACCCTATTAATGTTTGCTAACTCACAAATTCAATAAGCGAGCCAAAACTTCACACCACTATGACTAGGACTATCGTGAGGTTTCTTTTCACTATTTGCCGATTGGAGATCCTCGTTCCAACCACCATCAATGGTGATAGAAGTCGAAAGTAGAATCGATCATTACCGATAATCGTTTCAAGGTATTCTTTTATAAAAATGAAGCTGTTTTTTCATCAAGACCTAAACTTCATCTCATGCTGTTGGGCTTAACAAAGATTGAAACTCTTCGCTCCATAGCAGCGCTTGCAAGTTAAATTGTTCAATATCCAGATAATCGATCTCTAACTGCTGAGCCAAACTTTCGCTCAAGGCCCAATTGCCCTGTTCGTAGGATTTTATCGTGAGCAACATGATACCTAATACGGAAGACTGCCCACTACATAGTGCAGCCTTAATATCTTGATCCAATGGTAAAGCACCAAGAATTTCACTCAATGGCTTATCTAATATCGCATCTAATAAAGAAAATAAGCCACATAAAAAAGCACTGTCTCTATTGACCTGTGATAAACGGTTTGCAACCAACTCACAAAAACGAGCCCGATGTAATGACATTCTCATCAACTCTCTGGGCTTATGACTAACGGTCATTGCGTTAGCCAGTATCGCAACTAACTTACGTAATTGAGCATTTCCAACGTATACGACCGCTTGTTTGATCGATACGATGTTTCGCACAATTGGCTGGTGACTCGAATTCACATAACGCAATAACTTGTAAGCTAAACTAGTGTCTCGCTCGAAATAACCGACCACTTCATTCACATTAACCTCGTCTTTGCTGGTTGCATGAAATAGTCGAGAGATCACCTGATAACTGGCATCCAGTTCCTTAGATTGGCGCATTTCGGGCCGACAAAAATAAAAACCTTGGAAGAGGCTGAAACCTAAAGCTCTCGCCTGCTGATATTCTTGCTGAGTTTCGATCTTCTCCGCTAATAAATTGATACTTTTGTAGTTATTGATAACCGCAAAAAAAGACCCTAGTTGATTCAAGGGTGTTTTTCTTATATCTATCTTTATTAAACAGACCAGTTTAAAAAATGGTTCCCACTCAGGATGATAAATAAAATCATCTAAAGCTAAACGATAACCACTGCGAACCAAGTACTGACAACGCTTGTATAGCCTTTTACTGGGTTTTGCTGATTCCAGAATTTCAATCACAACCTGCTGTTTAGGCAGCAAACAGACAATATCTGAATAAAGGCTATCTTCTGAAAAGTTAATTAAGGCTGGTCTTCCTTGAGTGATTTCCTGTAAACCCTGATTTAACTGGGTACGAATAATCAACCTAGAAGTGGCTTCATGGGGGTCTATATTGGGAAATACATTCTCTGGCCCATCACGAAATAACAATTCATAGGCAGCCACTCGCTGACGACGATCCAAGATCGCCTGTCTAGCTGTATATACATTCATAGTATCCATTACCGTTTTTGCTGCATTTTAGTGTTGGCTTTTTGCCTATTTAATTATTAAACCCACCAAGGTGAGTCAAAATGCAGATATAAAAAAAGAGTCACAAAAAAGTGACCCCTTTAGACTAACTAAGTTGTAACAATTTAGCGACCTTTTTTACGAGCTAAGCTGTTGCAAACGTTCAAAATAGTCAGGGAAAGTTTTAGAAGTGCATTTCGGATCGTTAATCGTCACCGCGCTGTCACTCAGAGCCACCAGAGAGAAACACATCGCCATACGGTGGTCATCGTAGGTATCGATTGCTGCATGCTTGATTTTTGCCGGTGGCGTCACTTCAATAAAGTCTTCACCTTCGACAACCGTGGCACCCACTTTACGCAACTCAGTCGCCATTGCACTTAAGCGGTCTGTTTCTTTAACACGCCAGTTGTATACATTGCGAATACAAGTGGTACCGCGAGCAAATAACGCCGTCGTAGCGATCGTCATGGCAGCATCGGGAATATGATTCATATCCAGATCCACCGCCATTAGCTCACCCGGGCGCGCGATAATATAATCATCGCCCCATTCAATATCTGCGCCCATGGCCGACAATACATCGGCAAATAACACATCACCCTGCATCGATTTCTTGCCCACCCCTGTGACTTTTACCTGACCACCTTTAATCGCGCCGGCCGCTAAGAAATAGGAGGCAGAAGAGGCATCGCCTTCAACCAGAAACTCGCCGGCAGCACGATACACCTGCTGGCCTTTGACCACAAAACGCTGATAGTTATCATTTGCTACATCGACCCCAAAAGCGGCCATCATCTTCAAAGTGATATCAATATAAGGCTTGGACACCAAATCGCCAATAATGGTAATTTCAACGTCAGCTTGAGCATAGGGGGCGGCCATCAGGAATGCGGTTAGAAACTGGCTGGAAACCGAGCCATCGATGCTCACTTTGCCACCCTGCAAACCGGTACCATTGATCTTCAGCGGCGGGTAACCTTCACTCTTCAAGTAATCGATGTTGGCACCCACTTGGCGTAAAGCATCCACTAAGGCGCCAATCGGTCGCTCTTCCATGCGAGGCTCGCCAGTCAAGCTAAATTCCCCCTCACTGAGACATAAAGCGGCACACAGTGGGCGCATGGCTGTGCCGGCATTCCCAAGGAACAACTGCTCAGCCTGCTCCGTCTTAAAGGCACGTCCTAAACCCGTCACCGTGCAACGACGTCGATCGTCAGAAAGCTGATAAGACACTCCCAGGGTTTTCAGCGCGTTTAACATATGCCGAATATCATCGCTATCGAGTAAGTTGTTAAGAACCGTTTCACCTTCGGCGAGAGCAGCTAACAGCAATGCTCGGTTCGACACACTCTTGGAGCCTGGAAGGTTAATTTCACCGTCAACTTGTGAAATTGGCTGTAGGGTTAATTGTTCCATTTATCTATTATCTCTACTTCTTTAGTGCCAATAGACTGGCTTAATTGCTTGATAAAATTGCCAGTGTTTGGCTAGCCTTGCGGATGACGCTGTGCAAAATCGGCCATAAAGGCCACCAGCGCTTGCACCCCTTCAATGGGCATCGCGTTATAAATACTGGCGCGCATGCCACCCACAATGCGATGTCCTTTCAGAGTCATCAAACCTGCTTGTGCCGCTTCACTCAAAAACAGTGCATCCAACTCGGGATTATCCAGTTGAAAGGGAATATTCATCTTTGAACGATTCTCTGGCGCGACCGAGTTGTGGTAAAAGTCACTCGCATCAATAAATCGGTACAATAACTCGGCTTTAGCGGCATTTTTTTCAGCCATAGCGCTTAAGCCACCTTGCTGCTTCAACCACTTAAACACCAAGCCAGCCAAGTACCAGGAGTAAGTCGGTGGCGTATTAAACATCGAATCACTGGCCGCCAATACGCTGTAATTCATGATACCTGGGGTGAGTGAATGAGCTTTATCCAACAGATCTTCGCGCACGATGGCAATTGCCAAGCCCGAAGGCCCGATATTTTTTTGTGCGCCAGCATAGATCAGTCCATAGCGGCTAACATCGATAGGCTGAGACAAAATGGTAGAAGAAAAATCCCCCACTAAAATCATATCTCCCACATCTGGAGTCTCTTCGATGGCGATCCCTTCAATGGTTTCGTTGGGGCAGTAGTGAACATAGGCAGAATCTTTATCGTATTGCCATTGAGAGCTGTCTTGCACTGAAACCTGACCATGCTCATCCACAGCCAGTGCATCAAACACCTTGGCTGCCGCGTGTTTCTCACCTTCGACAACGGCACTTTTCGACCACTGTCCGGTGGTAATATAACTAATACTGGTTTTATCCCCAAGCAGGTTCAGAGGGGCAGCAGCAAATTGTCCACGCCCCCCTCCCTGGCAGAATAGAACTTTATAATTATCGGGAATCGCCAGTAAATCGCGGAGATCTTGTTCGGCCTCGGCAGCCATCGCGATATATTCTTTACCTCGATGACTCACTTCCATGACCGATACCCCTAAACCTTGCCAATCGCAAAACTCAGCTTGGGCTTGTTGCATCACAGCCTCTGGCAACATCGCCGGGCCTGCACAAAAATTGTAGATTTTTCTCATGCCTATCTCTTTGTTATGTTGTGTTCGACCACTGCAGTGGTTCATTTTATACCGCCTGTAATAGGCTATACCAATGGTTTGGCGGGTCTCTCAAACAAAAACGAGCGACCGAAGCCGCCCGTTTATGTTATAGCCGATGACTATTCGGCATCAGTCTCACTGGCCGCCGAATCATCTTCGGCAGCGGCTGAGTTATCGTTGTCGAGGGAAGCCTCAGCGTTTTGCTCCGCTACTTCACCATCGGCTAAGTCTTTAAACTCTGCCTCTTCGATTTCGTCAATCCGTTGTAGACCAACCACCTTTTCACCTTCGGTAGTACGAATTAACGTTACCCCCTGGGTATTGCGGCCAACCAACGAAACTTCATGGACCCGAGTACGAACCAAGGTACCACCGTCGGTAATCAGCATCATTTCTTGTAGTTCGGTCACCTGCACGGCCCCCACCACTAAGCCATTCCGCTCACTCACCTTAATCGATACCACACCTTTGGTCGCGCGGCTCTTCGCCGGATATTCATCTAAACGAGTTCGTTTACCATAGCCATTTTCGGTGGCGGTTAGAATGTCTCCGTCTCCATTTGGCACAATCAACGAGACTACTTTCTGACCGGCGTCAAGCGAAATCCCACGAACCCCGGCAGCGGTACGACCCATTGGACGTAAGGCCAACAGCTCTTCACCGGTTTCAAGATCGAGTTTCACCGCACCCGTCTCACTATCCCGTTGCTTCTCGTTAAAGCGCACCACTTTACCCGCATCAGAGAACAACATGATTTCGTTGTCACCATTGGTGATATCAACGCCAATCAGCTTATCGTCATCATGCAAGTTAATCGCGCGGATACCGCTGGATAATGGCCGCTTAAAGGCGGTTAACGGGGTTTTCTTAACAGTGCCATTCGCCGTTGCAAACAAGATGAATTTGTCTTCTTGATATTCACGAACGGGCAAAATCGCGGTAATTCGCTCATCATCACCCAATGGCAGTAAGTTGACAATCGGTTTACCACGCGCTTGACGACTCGCCAGCGGCAATTGATAAACTTTAATCCAGTACACTTTACCGACGGTTGAGAAACACAAGACCGTATCGTGGGTATTTGCCACCAGCAACTTCTCAATGAAGTCTTCGTCTTTCATCTTGGTGGCGGCTTTGCCTTTACCACCACGACGCTGTGACTCATATTCGCTCAAAGGTTGGTATTTAACGTAGCCTTCATGGGAAAGCGTCACCACCACGTCTTCTTCATTGATTAGATCTTCAATCGACAGATCGGAGCTATTCGCTGAAATTTCGGTGCGACGCTCATCACCAAATTGCTCGCGCACTTCAATCAACTCGTCGCGGATCACTTCCATCAAACGAGTCGGGGTATTCAAGATATGCAACAGTTCAGCAATCAGATCTAATAAGTCTTTGTATTCTGCAATGATCTTCTCATGCTCAAGACCGGTCAAACGATGCAAACGTAATTCGAGAATAGCTTGTGCCTGAGTCGGTGTGATGAAATATTTTCCGTCACGAATACCAAACTCGGGCTCTAGCCAATCAGGACGAGCCGCATCATCGCCTGCACGCTCGAGCATCGCCGCAACACCACCTAAATCCCAACCTTTAGCAAGTAAAGCCGTTTTTGCTTCGGCTGGAGTCGGAGAGGTTTTAATCAGCTCGATAATCTCATCGATATTGGCTAGCGCGATCGCTAGACCTTCGAGGATATGCGCACGATCACGGGCTTTACGTAATTCGAATACCGTACGGCGTGTCACCACCTCGCGGCGGTGACGAATGAAGCATTCGATCATCTCTTGAAGATTAAAAATCTTCGGTTGACCATTATCCAAGGCAACCATGTTCATGCCGAAGGACACTTGCATCTGGGTTTGTGAATATAAGTTGTTTAATACAACTTCGCCCACTGCATCGCGTTTCAATTCAACCACAATACGCATACCATCCTTATCGGATTCATCACGTAATGCAGATATACCTTCCAGTTTTTTATCTTTTACTAACTCGGCCATCTTCTCGATCAGTCGAGCCTTGTTCACCTGATAAGGGATCTCATGAACAATAATCGTTTCTTTGCCGGCCTTGTCGGTGACGACTTCCGCTTTCGCTCGGATCGACACTTTACCGCGACCAGTTCGATAGCCTTGAATAATGCCTGCGCGGCCATTAATAATACCCGCGGTAGGGAAATCCGGCGCAGGGATATATTCCATCAATTCGTCGATGGTGATCTCAGGATTTTCGATCATTGCCAAACAACCATTCACCACTTCGGTGAGGTTATGTGGTGGAATGTTGGTGGCCATGCCCACCGCAATGCCCGAAGCTCCGTTCACTAACAGGTTCGGGATCCGAGTCGGCAACACCGCAGGAATTTGCTCGGTACCATCGTAGTTGGGGACGTAATCAACGGTTTCTTTTTCTAAGTCAGCCAGTAAAGAGTGCGCCAACTTATCCATACGGATTTCGGTATAACGCATTGCTGCAGCTGAATCACCATCAACCGAACCAAAGTTACCTTGCCCGTCTACCAACATATAACGTAAGGAGAACGGCTGTGCCATCCGCACAATTGTATCGTAAACGGCACTATCACCATGGGGGTGATATTTACCAATAACATCACCGACCACACGGGCAGATTTTTTGTAAGGCTTATTCCAATCGTTACCTAGTACATTCATTGCGAACAACACCCGGCGATGCACAGGTTTTAAACCATCACGTACATCTGGTAAGGCGCGTCCAACAATCACGCTCATGGCATAATCAAGGTAGGAACTTTTCAGCTCATCCTCAATATTGACAGGCATGATCTCTTTTGCAAGATCGCTCATAGACGACAAAATCCTTCGTTTTTATTGCTTGTTACAATTACTCAGCGTAATCGAGAACTTTACCATAAAACCGACGCCTTAACAGGCCTGATGTCGCTCTTTTCTTTTAGAAAAATGAAAAACTACCGGAATTCAACAAAAGCTTGTGGCTAGGATGAACAAGTTCTTATAATACTTATAAATAATGACTTGGATAAAGAGACCAATGGAACAGCCAAATAACAGCCAAAATGTTGACCACCAAGAAATAGCACATTTTGCAGGCTTAGCCTCCCGTTGGTGGGATGAACAAGGGGATTTTAAAACCCTGCACCAGATCAATCCATTACGTCTCGACTATATTGAGCGGGGAGCCAAGGGACTATTTGGCAAGCAAGTCCTCGACATCGGTTGTGGTGGCGGAATATTAGCCGAGAGTATGGCCCTGCGAGGGGCTGATGTGACTGCGATCGATATGGGGCAAGAGCAAATTGAAGTCGCCAGATTGCACGCCTTAGAAACCGGGGCACAATTAACTTATCTGCAGACCACCGCCGAACAGCACGCCGAACAACAGCCTGCCCAATACGATGTGGTGACATGCATGGAAATGCTTGAGCATGTGCCCGATCCAAGCTCGGTAATTGCAGCATGCGCCAAATTGGTCAAACCCGGCGGTTACCTCTTTGTATCAACCATCAATCGTACCCCAAAAGCCTACCTGTTTATGATTCTGGCGGCAGAAAAACTGCTCAAGCTGGTTCCCAACGGAACCCATCAACATGATAAATTTATCCGTCCTTCAGAGTTGCTCAGCTGGGCTGATGAGCACGGCCTACAAAGTCAGGCCATTACCGGGGTACAATTTTACCCAGTGATTGAGCACTTTCGCTTAAGCCCTAATGTCGATGTGAATTACATGTTACAACTTGCCAAGCAGGATCAGGATGAACAATAAACTTGCGGTACTATTTGATTTAGATGGTACTTTATTAGACACCGCGCCTGATCTTGCAGCGGCCGCAAATCATGTACTAGCGCAGCACCAGCAACCACTCATTAGTTTAAGTGATGCTCGAACTTTAAGCTCCCATGGTGCCATGGGGCTACTGGGTTTTGGTTTTGGCGAAAGTTGGCATCAACAAGAGCAAACCAAACTGCGTCAACAATTACTCGACTTTTATCAGTCGAACATCTGCATCGACACTAATTTATTCCCTGGCATTCAGCAAACCTTAGCCTACTTAGACGCAACATCTACACCTTGGGGGATCGTGACAAACAAACCTGAAAGTTTAAGTCGGCAATTACTTGCTTACTTTACTGAGTTTGCGAGCTGTGCAACGCTAGTCGGAGGCGATACGGTTAGCCAGCGGAAACCGCATCCGGAACCCATGTTACATGCCTGCCAACAACTCAAAGTAGCAGCACAGCATTGTTTGTATGTTGGCGACGCTCTGCGTGACATCGAAGCTGGAAACAACACCCAGATGACGACTATTTTAGCCGAATGGGGCTATATTTCGGAAAATGACAATATCCACACTTGGCAAGCCGATTTACACTGTCAAAAAAGTGAGCAACTTGAACAGCTAATCGCCAAACATTTGGCTAAATTATAAACCGCTTCAAGTTTTCATAAAAATAAATAATTTTCTATTTTTATAGCAAAAAGAACTTGCATTAACGCCACGCTAACAAAGTCACATGGATAGCTAGTTAGTAAGCACTAACATATAGCGATTATCCGCATGTTATGCACAAGTTCTTCATTTTTCCAAGTCTTGCGAAATCGACAAAACCTCATTATCTTGTATCAAATAAATTTATAAACACTATATCTAGTAGTCAGGCAATATTTGCCATACTAGACAGCCAGTAGCACAAAATTAGGATATAGGCCCTCCATTCATGAATACAGATCTACTGATAACCAAACGTAGCGGTAAACAAGAAGCCATTAATTTGGATAAAATTCACCGAGTGATTACATGGGCCGCCGAGGGCCTTAAAAATGTATCCGTTTCACAGGTCGAACTAAAATCACATATTCAATTCTACGATGGTATGGCCACCAAAGATATCCATGAAACGATTATCAAGGCGGCTGCAGATCTAATTTCTCAAGAAACGCCCGATTACCAATTTTTAGCCGCTCGTTTAGCGGTTTTCCACTTACGAAAAAAAGCCTACGGTCAGTTTGAACCACCGAAGCTTTACGAACATGTGGTCAAACAATGTGAAGCTGGTCTTTATGACATGCATTTGCTGAAAGACTACACCGTGGAAGAATTTGCCCAAATGGATGAGTTTATCGATCACTGGCGCGATATGAACTTTTCCTATGCAGCAGTAAAACAGCTGGAAGGTAAATATCTAGTACAAAACCGCGTCACTGGCACGATCTACGAAAGTGCCCAATTTTTGTATATCCTAGTAGCAGCCTGTTTATTTGCCCATTATGACAAATCAGTTCGCTTGGATTACATTCGCCGTTTTTACGATGCGACCTCTTTATTTAAGATTTCCTTGCCAACACCGATCATGTCGGGAGTACGCACCCCAACCCGTCAATTCAGCTCCTGTGTATTGATTGAGTGTGGTGATAGCTTAGAGTCCATCAACGCCACCGCATCATCGATTGTAACTTACGTATCACAGCGTGCGGGCATTGGCATCAACGCTGGACGGATCCGCGCCTTGGGTAGTGAGATCCGTGGTGGAGAAGCCTTCCATACTGGATGTATCCCTTTCTATAAGTATTTTCAAACGGCGGTTAAATGCTGTTCACAAGGTGGTGTGCGTGGTGGCGCTGCAACTATCTTCTATCCATTCTGGCATCTCGAAGTCGAGTCACTATTAGTACTCAAGAACAACCGAGGCGTTGATGATAACCGGGTTCGTCATATGGACTACGGGGTGCAACTGAATCGGTTAATGTACCAACGTTTAGTGAAGGGTGAAAACATCACTTTATTTTCGCCCAGCGATGTACCGGGTTTATATGATGCATTTTTCGAAGATCAAGATACCTTCGAGCAGCTTTATCTAAAATACGAGCAAGACGCTAGTATCCGTAAACAGGCGATTAAAGCCGTTGATTTGTTCTCTTTATTGATGCAGGAACGTGCTTCTACCGGACGTATTTATATTCAAAACGTCGACCACTGTAATACCCATAGCCCATTTGATCCGGCTCAAGCACCAGTTCGTCAATCAAACCTTTGTTTAGAGATTGCACTGCCCACCAAACCGTTACAGCATGTGCATGATGAAAATGGTGAAATCGCCCTATGTACTCTATCGGCTTTCAATTTAGGTGCAATTGAAGATCTCAACGAATTGGAAGACTTGTCAGATCTTGCAGTTCGAGCCTTAGATAGCTTACTCGATTACCAAGACTACCCCATACTAGCAGCGAAAAAAGGGTCATTTGGCCGTCGCACCTTAGGGATTGGGGTCATTAACTATGCCTATTATTTGGCTAAGAATGGTTCCAAATACAGTGACGGTAGTGCCAACAATTTAACCCACCGCACCTTTGAGGCAATCCAGTACTGGCTGTTAAAAGCTTCGATGCGTCTTGCCAAGGAGCAAGGTGCCTGTCCGATGTTCAATGAGACCACCTATGCGCAAGGTATTCTACCCATCGATACCTATAAAAAATCGTTGGATCAATTAAGCAACGAGCCGCTGCATTACGATTGGGAAGAATTGCGCCAAGAAATCACCACTTACGGCTTACGTAACTCAACCTTATCGGCCTTGATGCCATCGGAAACCTCCAGCCAAATTTCCAACGCGACCAATGGCATTGAACCGCCACGCGGTTACGTCAGTGTAAAAGCCAGTAAAGACGGCATTCTAAAACAAGTGGTGCCTGACTTTGGAAACCTCAAAAATAGCTACGAGTTACTTTGGGATATTCCAAATAATGACGGTTATTTGCAATTAGTGGGTTTAATGCAAAAGTTTGTTGACCAAAGTATTTCGGCTAATACTAACTACGATCCATCACGCTTTGTGGGTAATCGAGTCCCCATGAAAATCTTGATTGCCGACCTGCTAACCGCCTATAAATATGGCGTAAAAACTCTGTATTATCATAATACTCGTGATGGAGCTAGCGACCAGCACGATAATATGAAACCCGAGCCAGAAGATGATGATTGCGCCGGCGGTGCATGTAAAATTTAAGCCAAGTTTACGCGCTTAGGCGCAAAAAATTGTTAGGAATAATGTAGATGAACTACTCAATTTTCACCCAAACAGCCAACGATTCCACCAAAGAACCCATGTTCTTTGGTCAGCCAGTAAACGTGGCTCGTTATGACCAACAACGTCATCCTATCTTTGAAAAATTAATTGAAAAGCAATTATCATTTTTCTGGCGTCCAGAAGAAGTGGATGTCAGCAGAGACCGCATCGATTATGCAAAATTGCCCGCACATGAGCAGCATATTTTCATTAGTAATTTAAAATACCAAACCTTGCTGGATAGTATTCAAGGACGATCTCCCAATGTCGCTCTATTGCCTTTGGTGAGCCTACCTGAACTCGAAACTTGGATAGAAACATGGGCTTTCAGTGAAACCATCCACTCGCGGTCGTATACCCATATTATTCGTAATGTGATGGGAAATCCCGGTGAAGTCTTTGATGACATCATGGAAAACGAAGAAATCATCAAGCGAGCCAATGACATTGCACTATATTACGACGATTTAATTCGAGCCTCTTCAATGTATCACCTCTATGGCGAAGGAGAGCATCTGCTCGATGGCAAGCCTTACACCGTCTCACTTCGTGAGTTGAAAAAGAAACTCTACCTTTGTTTAATGTCGGTTAATGTACTTGAAGCAATTCGCTTCTATGTAAGCTTTGCATGTTCTTTTGCCTTTGCTGAACGTGAACTCATGGAAGGCAATGCCAAAATCATTAAGCTCATTGCCCGTGACGAAGCTCTTCATCTCACAGGCACCCAGCACATGATTAATTTAATGCGCGAAGGGAAAGACGATCCTGAGATGGCCGAAATAGCGGCCGAATGTGAGGTAGACGCTTGGCGGATGTTTACCGATGCAGCTGAACAAGAAAAACAATGGGCCAAGTACCTATTTAAAGACGGTTCAATGATAGGTTTGAATGAAGAGATCCTCTGTCAATACGTTGAATATATAACCAATAACCGAATGCAAGCCGTGGGTTTACACCCTTGCTTTGAAGACCGCAGTAACCCGATCCCTTGGATAAATTCTTGGCTAGTTTCAGACAATGTACAGGTCGCACCACAAGAAGCTGAAATCAGTTCCTACCTCGTCGGACAAATTGACTCAACCATTGCAGTCGATGACTTTGAGGATTTTGAGCTGTAATGCCGCATCAAGAAGGCCGAGTGATCGCTGATGGTATTGAGGTGGTGGTTGATAGCCACCATCGCAGTATTCTAGAAGCCTTTGAGCAGGCAGGATTTAATCCTGAATATCATTGTCGAGAAGGTGTCTGCGGCGCTTGTAGAAACACCCTATTAAAGGGGGAAGTTGAATATTCCACGCCCCCTTTAGCCAATATTCCCCAAGGCCAAGTCCTCACCTGTTGTAGTAAACCCAAAGGAAGGATCGAATTAGCGACGCGACCTCCGGTCAAACAAAAAACCGCCTAAAATAACGAGCATAATATTTAAAGTTGGGGCATTCGCCCCAAGCAGTCAGCTAATTGTTAACGACGAAACGATGACTTTAAAATGAGAACCGAATCAATCGCCACGCGACGCGACGCGACGCGACGCGACGCGCAATGATTCATGCCGGCACTAGTTTTCTCAAACGCTGCTTTGCCTTAAATAATTAAACAACAAGTTTAAATAATCACCAAACGCACGCGGCCTTAGTCGGCCATAAGTTCACACTACAAGGTTGTAAAATTTGTCCTGTAAAGAACTTTAAATTGGCAATTCTGCTAGACAGCTTGTTGGCGTGCTAACACGACGTATGCGCCGAGTTTAAGCTAGCTAGAAAATTCACCGAGAAAAGAAGATCAAGCGCTGCCAAGTAAGACGCTATAATTCTAAATAGTCCTTTAGTTTTTTGAAAAACAACAGATAAACACACTATGGCTATTATTTTCTAGTTTACGAGGCAGTTATGATCATTCGACGGCAACCATTGATTGTTATGAGTAGCAGTATGTTAATACTCATGGTTGCATTAATTGCCTGGAAGGTATTTAACATCGAGCCATTAGGTGAAACCGCCATTTGTCGTGCCGCCATTGCAACTCACTATTTGCAGCGCCAACTGGGACAAGTTCAGGCATTACCCGATTATCCTCAACAATATGTTAGTGCCAACCAGATCGGTGATAAACCTAAGTCCGTGGATTGCCAAATTAGTGGTCGGCTGATTAGCTTAAGTGAACAACAGCACGCGATTGCCAACCTATATTTTGAGCAAAAGCGCGATCAACTGGCGATTATCGTCCCCCGGCATGCGGCCCCTAACCGAGTAAGAGTGTTTACTCGAGAACAATTCAACTTTCCCAAATTACGGCTGGCTAAACATGACTTAGCCACAGGGATCCATGAAATGTACGGCGAAGGTTTTGATATCAACCAAGTGATCCAACAAACCGTAGGCTTACTTAAAGCGAATCATATCTGCGGTCAACTAGAACGCCAGCAGCAATTGAAGCTGTCTCCTGTCCCTATTCGTGATAGTTATTTTAAACAAGCCCACAAGCTGACGCCTTACCTGATTAATTTAGTACAGCGTTCCCCCCTAAATGTGGAGCAAATACAAAAAACTAAACAACAAATCGTCGACTTAGAACAGGCATTTGCACAGAACACAAAATCCTTAGTCAATTGGCTACAACAAACTGAAAGCACAGCTCCCATAGACAAGCGTTTGTTAGAATATCATTTAAGCGATCTAAAACGGGCGAATCCGAGACTTTATCTACCCAATTCTTGTAATCAAGCCTATATTCAGTCTGCTGAGTTAACTCAGACCTTATAGAGCTAACATATTTGTTCACTGACATTTTTTTTAAGTCATATTTCGTTATACACTAAACAGATAAAGATAAAGTTGAAGAGGGAAACAGAACGATGGTAACTGATAGTGAAGGCTACGTTCAGCTAATTGGCTTCTTAAGTGACAATCTTGCGTTATTTGAACATACGCAGGCACAACAGAATCCGTTAACAATATGCGATTATGTCACTGAAAAGTTATCTGACAACGTGATGTTAGTGTGTCGCCAACACGAGCACCTCGATAGTGAACATCGCTTCACCGTTATTCGCGAAATGGACGCGGTGATGAATGACTTAGAACAAGTCTTATCTGGTGTTTGGATGAGCAGTCCAACCCAGCAGCAGCAACAGTTTATCGATGAATTTGTGGGCCTTATCAAGAATATGTTCGATAATCAATTGATTGCCATCGACCCCATCTAATAACTCAATAAAAGCCGTTTTAGACTATCGGTTTGATTCCCTCTAAATGGCTAAAGCAATGCTCGCGGGCAATGTCTAGAAAGGCTTCAATGTAGGCACTATCTTGATGACTTTGAGCTCGGGCTGCGTAAAGGTTTTGCCACAATGTTCCATCCCCTAAGGGGCGGGTCACGATATAACCTTTATTAACATATTCAGTTAATGCCCAATTGGGCAATACCGCAACTCCCCGGCCACTGGCAACCAACTGCATCATCATGATGGTCATATCAACTTTACGGATCGCCAAGGGCTCCACACCAGCGGGGTCCAAAAACAAATTAAAGAGGTCTAAACGATGACTATCCACAGGATAGGAAATTAGCACTTGCTTGGAAAAATCTTCCGGTTCGATGATCGGTTTATTCACCAAGGGATGATTAGGACTTAACGCTAATGTCGGTTGATAGGAGAACAATGGCCAATAACTAATCCCTTCCCACACTTGGGGATCAGAAGTAATCACTAAGTCCAACTGCCCCAACGCAAGTTCGGGTAAGGGTTCAAAACTAAATCCGCTGCTAAAGTCCAATTCCACATCTGGCCACAAGCCACGATAATGATCGATAGCGGGCATCAACCAATTAAAACAACTATGACACTCAATGGCGAGATGCAGCCGCCCAGCCTGACCGCCAACTAGACGGCTCAATTCACGCTCTGTATGCTGTACCTGTTCTATAACATTATCGGCCAAGTCTAATACTCTTAAACCCGCCATGGTAAAGCGTAATGGTTTGGTCTTTCGGACAAATAGTTTAGCGCCAATACGTGATTCAAGATCTTTGAGTTGATGAGATAAAGCGGACTGAGTTAAACATAAACGCTGAGCGGCAACCACCAAGGAGCCACTTTCTCGAAGCGCTTGTAAGGTTTTTAAATGCTTGAGTTCTAACATAGTCTCACAATGAAAAATCTACTATAAGTAGCAGTTTATCATCAACTCATCGCACAAAATCGCATCAGCCATAAAAAATTCTAAAAAAGTATAAATACTCATCGCAAAGGCTTGCAAGCAAGCTCAAAAAATAAGTTAATAAGCATATCCATCTAAGGCTGTAACTATCATGTATCAAATAGCGAAATCCCATAAACTCGACAATGTCTGTTATGACATACGAGGTCCTGTATTAAAGCAAGCCAAACGCCTTGAAGAAGAAGGTCACCGTGTACTGAAGTTAAATATTGGCAATACTGCAGAGTTTAATTTTGAAGCGCCTGAAGAAATTCTAGTCGATGTGATCCATAACCTGCCGACAGCTCAGGGTTACTGCGACTCCAAAGGTTTATTTTCGGCCCGTAAAGCAGTAATGCACCACTACCAGTTACAAGGACTACGTAGCACCACCCTCGAAGATATTTATCTCGGTAATGGCGTTAGTGAACTCATCGTGATGGCGATGCAGGCACTGCTAAATAACGGCGACGAAATGTTAGTCCCATCACCCGATTACCCGCTATGGACAGCTGCCGTAACCTTATCTGGCGGTAATCCAGTTCACTACGAATGTGATGAACAAGCAGGTTGGTTTCCCGATATAGACGATATCCGCAGTAAAATTACACCTCGTACCAAAGGCTTGGTGGTGATCAACCCAAATAACCCAACAGGAGCGGTATATAGCAAAGAAATTCTTCTCGAGCTGGTTGAATTGGCGCGTGAACATAATTTGATTCTATTTGCCGACGAGATCTATTCTAAAGTTATTTATGATGATGCCTTACACATCCCGATGTCGACATTATCTGACGACGTGCTCACCTTAACCTTTAACGGCTTATCCAAAGCTTATCGCGTATGTGGCTTCCGTTCTGGTTGGTTACTCGTTAGTGGTCCGAAACATCGCGCGACGGACTACATCGACGGTTTAGACATGCTGGCATCGATGCGCTTATGTGCCAATGTGCCCGTGCAACATGCAATTCAAACAGCACTCGGCGGCTATCAGAGTATCAATGAATTAATTGTTCCCGGGGGGCGTTTATATGAACAACGCAACCTTGCTTGGCAACTGCTGAACGATATCCCAGGAATTAGCTGCGTAAAACCCAAAGGCGCAATGTATCTATTTCCAAAACTTGATGTGGAAAAATTCAACATTAAGGACGACCAACAATTTGCCCTAGATTTATTGCAGCAGGAAAAGATATTAATTGTACAAGGTACTGGCTTTAACTGGTCCAAACCTGACCATTTTCGGATTGTTTTTTTACCTCGAGAAGAAGAGCTAAGGGAAGCAATAGGAAGAATTGCAAATTTTTTAGATGGCTATCGGCAAGTCGATTAAAGCTCTCGGCTGAAAATAGTAAGGCACCTTTGGTGCCTTTTTTTTGCTTAAAATTAAGCACATACTATTTTTACTAAAGGTAGTGTAAGGTAGTGAATGTGTAGTAGTGGGAGCCCACCAAATGAATGGACTGTTCGAACAAGATGGCACAGCAAGATTTGTTGAAGAACAAAATCAACGACGCAATGATCATCGCACTCCTTGGCAACGAGATCGAGCGAGGATCCTTCATTCTGCAGCGTTTCGTCGTTTACAAAACAAGACTCAGGTGCTCAGCATCGGCAGTAATGACTTTCACCGAACCCGCTTAACTCATTCGCTGGAAGTATCGCAGATTGGTACAGGCATTATCGGCCACATTCACTCCTTAAAGGACCTACCACATCACTTTTTACCCGAATTAAATCTCATTGAGAGTTTATGTCTCGCTCATGATATCGGCCACCCTCCCTTTGGCCATGGTGGAGAAGTCGCGCTGCACTATATGATGCGTCATCACGGGGGATTCGAAGGCAATGCCCAAACCTTTAGGATCTTAACTAAATTAGAGCCGTATACCGAGTCGAATGGCATGAACCTGACGCGACGAACTCTGTTAGGTATTATCAAATACCCATGTTTATTAAGTCACTTACAGCGCCAACCACTGCCTCAAGAAGCCAAAAGCTTCCGTCAGTTAAAGGTTGCAGATTGGACCCCTGCGAAAGGGATCTATGATGACGACCGTGAATTATATAACTGGGTCCTTGCCAGCTTTAGCTTAAACGATCGCCAACGTTTCGTACAAAGTCGCGAGGTGAGTAGCCAGCAACATCGTAAGAGCAGCTTTAAGTCTTTAGACTGCTCCATTATGGAACTAGCCGACGACATCGCCTATGGTGTGCACGACCTTGAAGATGCCATTGTCATGGGTATTGTCAGCCGCCACGATTGGCAAGAACAAGTCGCCTCGGCGATTGCCGATATCAAAGATTGCTGGTTAGCCGATGAAATTGGCGAGTTATCCGTAAAACTATTCAGCCAACATCACTATGATCAAAAAGATGCGATAGGCAGCTTAGTAAATGCCTTTATCACCTCTATCAGGCTTCGTCATCAACAACTGTTCGACGATCCATTATTGGACTTACAAGCCGCCATGGAGCCCCCCATGGCGCAAGCCTTAGACGTACTTAAGCGTTTCGTCTTACATTATGTCATTCAAACCCCTGAGATAGAAATGACCCGTTTCAAAGGCCAACAAGTCGTCATGGAGCTATTTCAAGCCTTTGCCAGCGACCCTGAGCGCTTGTTGCCACTAAATACCCGAACCCGTTGGCTACAAGCAGGCGAAAATGGAAGTAATCAAGCACGCGTGATTGCTGATTATATTGCGGGCATGACTGATGACTATGCCAATCGTCTCTATCACAAACTGTTTTAGCCATCATTCAGCAGAAATAAACGAGAACACTCGCGCAAATCGAGTGTTCATTGGCAGTTTTATCACGACTCACGGTAGGCAGACTTCATAGCCTACCGTTAAGCCCTGTTTCATAGGGAGCAAGTAAACAATGCTCAACCAAGCCCTTCGGCTTGCTCACCTATTCGCTGTTATTTCATGATGTATCTAGCGAACACCGCTTCCTACCATCGACCTCACTAAAGCCAATAACAAGCAGCCCCAAAAACCATCACCAAAGCTCGAACCAGCAACAAAGATCAGAAGTAAAACGAAGGGAATGAGCAGTAGATATTCATCAATTTAGCAAGATAATTCACGATATTTTCATCGCTTTTATAAGCAACACCACAAGTCTGTACCGCACCTTGAAAAAGCACAAAATTCGTTGATTTTTATCAACCCAAATTCACCGAGAACCTCTAGATTTAAAGAAGAGATGACAACCAGAGGTGCTCGTTATGATTAAAATTGCAGACATCATGACTACTACGCCACACACTTGCACTGAACAAACTACCTTAGAAGAAGCGATTAGTCTGTGTAAGGAATTCAAAATTCGCCACCTGCCCATCCTCGACAAGCAACAGCAACTGGTCGGTTTAGTCAGTGAACGAACCTTACTCGCCGCGCAAGAATCATCATTAACAAAAACCACTCCAGAACAAAGACGTGCCCATGAACAACAAATCATGCTAAAACATATCATGATTACCAAGTTACACACCGTATCCGCCGAAGCGAGTGTTGAGCAAGCCGCTAAACACATTGAAAGACATCGTATCGGCTGCCTCCCCGTCGTAGAAGGTAAACGGTTATTAGGCATAATTACTGATACAGATTTTGTTGGTGTAGCCATATCCTTGCTAGAAATGTTAGCGGAACAAGAACCGCAAAACACCGAAGATTAAGTATAATTACTACATAGTTCATTGTATTACTTTGGATTTTCACAAAAATGACTAAAAAAGAATAAAAATTAAGTAAAAAAATTACAATAAAAGTTGTTTTGTGATCTATATCACGGTATTCTTTATCACATAAATCGCGAGGTGCTTCCATCCTTTAGCGTCGTATTCAGTCGTTTCGAATAAGTCGATTTATGGGGCCGCTAATCGCCCCTGCTATTTAGCCTCCAGCAATAGCCCGTATTAGCCATTCCTTATGTTTTTTTCCAGCCTAGTGCTGGATTTTTTTTAGCTCGAGAAAGGCCTAAAGCTCTGTTAATCTGTCTTGTTTCAGCTTACGATATTTTGGCAACTCTGTAAGAAAGGCTAGCAATTGAGAAACATGAACTGACTTCACCAATCGCCGACCTCTCTCGCCACAAATCAAAAACTTCGGTCGCGAACCACCTTGACCGTAAACGCTATCTTCTTCAGCGATAAGGATTTCAGATGAATGAATTGACCCAACACGCCATTACGGTATTCCTCGGCTTCTTTGCCATTATGAATCCTATTGCAAATACCACAGTATTTATCGGATTAAGCGGTCAGTTAGCTGAAAGACAGCAAAAAGCCATCGCAATTAAAGCATTAATGGTCTCATTTTTTATCATCTTAGCCTTCGCATTATTAGGTAAAACCATTTTCCACATGTTTGGAATTACCCTCCCAGCACTCAGGATTACTGGTGGCATCTTAGTTTTTCTCATCGGCTACAATATGCTCCATGGAGAACATTCCGAAATGCATAAAACCTCAGAGGAAAGCGATACAGATATTGCAATATCGCCTTTAGCAGTACCTATTTTGGCTGGCCCAGGAACAATTGCCACCGCAATGAGTTTTTCAGCTTCAAATGCTTGGCAAGATATTGCGATAACCGTAAGCGCATTTGCTCTATTGTGCTTGATCACCTTCGTGTTCTTCATTTTTGGACAAAAGCTAGAAGCCTTGCTCGGAAAATCAGGGATCAATATTATTACTCGATTAATGGGTCTGATCTTAGCGGTTATTGGTTGCCAAATGCTCATTGAAGGGATCTATGGTGCTATCGATGCGTATCATTAATGAATAACACCACAGACATCAGTTTCACAAAATGAACTATCTCGCGCATTTCCACATTGCTCAACAAACGAAGAGTTCGATTCCTGGTGCATTTTTAGGTGACTTTGTCAAAGGTAAGGCCTGGAAAAATTATCCACTGTTTGAGCAACAAGGTATTTTACTGCATCGACATATCGACAGCTTCATTGACCAGATGGTGATCAAAACCGGTTTACAGCATTGTTTTCGACCCAAGCTACGCCGCTATGCTGGGATCGCTCTCGACGTATATTTCGACCATTTACTCAGTCAACATTGGCAAGATTTCTCGATACTAAACCGCAGCGATTTTATTCAGCACTGCTATCAGCAACTCGCTAACTTCCCCTTGCCAGCCCAGGCAAAGCTTACCGCGAAGCGGATGCAACAATACGATTGGTTACATCAATACCATCATCGGGCCAGCTTGGGCCGAACACTTGAAGCTATTAGCCAACGCCTACGCCGCCCGGCACCACTCGTGCTCATGGCCCATGATTTAGAACAACACGCCACTGATATTGACGCTGTCTGTTTGGATTTATATCGCCAAGTATTAGTTCAAGCTAACCACTATTTACAATCGACATAAATCAAACTCACATATACTCGGCGCCAAATGACTAACGCGAGTTAGTGATACTCAACTTGAACCTCACAGCGCTTCAATAAGAAAAGGCAGCCAAAAGGCTGCCAAATTAACGAACAACGTCAGTTAAACTGATCTTATTCTGTACAAATTTAGTCAATCGTTCGATTACTAACTAAATTGTTCTTCTTCGGTAGATCCTGTTAAGGCAGTCACCGAGGACTTACCGCCTTGAATGACGTTAGTCACTTGGTCAAAATAGCCTGTCCCTACTTCTTGCTGGTGGGCGACAAAGGTATAACCACGATCAGCAGCTTGAAATTCCTTTTCTTGCACCATATTAACGTAGTGTTTCATCCCCTCGCCCTGAGCGTAGTTATGAGCCAAATCGAACATGTTGTACCACATATTATGGATCCCAGCTAAGGTGATAAACTGGTATTTATATCCCATATCACTCAATTCCTGTTGGAATTTAGCGATCGTTTCGTCATCTAGATTTTTACGCCAATTAAACGAAGGCGAACAATTATAAGCAAGCAATTGCTCTGGGTATTTTTCATGAATAGCTTCGGCAAATTTACGTGCTTCTTCTAAACAAGGCGTTGCAGTTTCACACCAAATTAAGTCGGCATATTCTGCATAAGCTAAACCACGACTAATGGCCTGATCGATACCCGCTCTAACCTTGTAAAAACCTTCGCTGGTACGTTCACCCTCCAAAAACTCTGCATCGTAAGGGTCAACATCAGAAGTTAATAGATCGGCTGCATTTGCATCGGTACGAGCAATCACCAGAGTTGGAACATCGGCAACATCGGCCGCAAAACGGGCTGCGATCAACTTTTGTACCGCTTCTTGAGTGGGAACCAGCACCTTCCCTCCCATATGACCACACTTTTTCACCGAAGCGAGTTGGTCTTCAAAGTGCACACCTGCAGCGCCTGCTTTAATCATACTTTTCATCAGTTCAAAAGCATTCAAAACCCCACCAAATCCAGCTTCAGCGTCAGCCACAATGGGTAAAAAGTAATCTAAACCGCCATTTGCGGGAGAAAGTCCACTTGCCCATTGAATTTGGTCAGCTCGCTGGAAAGAATTATTGATCCGCTCTACCACTTTAGGCACCGAATCGACTGGATATAGCGACTGATCAGGATACATACTTGATGCAGAGTTATTATCAGCCGCTACCTGCCAACCCGACAAATAAATCGCCTCAATCCCTGCTTTAGCTTGCTGTACCGCTTGACCACCCGTGAGAGCCCCCAAGCAATTCACGTAACCTTTTTTAGCTTGGCCATTCACCAAAGACCATAATTTTTCAGCGCCACGACGAGCAATCGTATTCTCAGGGATGACCGAACCTCGCAACTTAACCACTTCTGCAGCGCTATAAGGACGCTTCACCCCTTTCCAACGAGGATTTTCGGCCCAATCTTTTTCTAATGCTTGAATTTGCTGTTCTCTTGTTAATGTCATGTTCAATCCCTCTTCGACTTTCATTCCTGAGTACAGCGAACTGTACTGCGTATTCACCTAGTTTGTTTTACACCGCTTATACTTGCGATTAGCCTCTCGGCAATCGGTCAATCGACCCAAATAATGCTGCGTCTTGATTTGTTATCGTTATCACCTAAACCCTTTATTTGACGACGAGGATGCATTATTAAGTATATTGTTACTATGTTCGCAATCTTTATATACGCATAACCGCATACCAAGTGAACATTCAACTTAATCAGCAATCATCAAGTTAGCCAAACACTTCAGTTAACAATAAAGCAACAAATCTCAAGTTATCGATAGGCTTTAAATCAAAGATAGTAATGTAATTATTACGTATCTGTAATTCAACTTACATCAAAAACCTATCACCGAATAGCCCCTTAAAACTAAAGTATAAAGCCACTGATAAATTAAACGACCGTTTTAATTAACCCTCAAGAGCCTGTTTTTTATATCACCAGATAAATTAAAAGCAAAGCATTATTTAAAGTTATCACTCTATAAAATGAATTTATCAGCGAGATAAAACTTACCACCAAGGTCTAATTATGAAACTTAATTACGTAATTTAATTATTTTTGTTTTTTAAGATACGAGATGAGATTGATTGATTTACGTTTACGTAAAGGTTAACGTTGCAAAAAGGTAAACAATGAAAACAAAATACATAATATAAGGTTTTAAAAAACATAATCTTAGATTGTTTTTTAAACGTTTAGCTTTTGCTGTGCGATTCAAATGTTTAAAACGGAGATTTTTCTATCGGTAGGAATACGTATAATAGCTTGTTATAAAACAAACCTTGCGGTCATAACAGCTCAGACCAGCAAGCTGTGAAAAATGTAATAATTGCTCAAAAATAATCAGCATCAACTGCAGTCGCAGCGTTATTGTTGAGAAATAGCAAATAAAAAAGCTGGCTTATTGCCAGCTTTTTAATAGAAAAACTCAGATTAAAGTAGTTTTTCGACTTCGTCTCCTGCCAAATGGCGAATATCTTTACCTCTCACAAAGTAAATGATGTACTCAGCGATATTTTGGCAACGATCTCCTACCCGTTCGATGGCGCGAGCAGCATTTAATGCATCGAGCACCTGTGGGATCGAGCGAGGATCTTCCATCATGTACGTCATCAATTCGCGGATGAGTCGTTCATATTCTTTATCCACTTTTTTATCTTCTTGATGGACTTGCCAAGCAATATCCACATCCATTCTAGCGAAACCATCTAACACGTCATGCAACATCTTCGCGGTGTGTTGCCCTAGGTGCTCTAAGCTAATCAATGAAGCCTTTAAAGGCTTATCCATATTCCGCTCAACCATACGACCGATGCTCGCCGCAGCATCACCTATTCGTTCTAAATCCGCGATAGTTTTAATAATGGCCATTACGACCCGCAAATCACTCGCGGCTGGTTGACGTTTAGCGATGATACGAGTGCACTCTTCGTCAATAGCAACTTCGTAAGAATTAACCTTACTATCGGTATTGATGACCTTTATCACTAACTCAGCGTTGGGGCGATTTAATAAACTTAAGGCATCTTTAAGCTGCTGCTCAACCAAACCTCCCATCGCCATAATTTGATTACGCACATGATCTAACTCAGCGTTAAACTGGCCAGAGATGTGTTTGTTCATATTCAACTTATCCATAATAATTCCTCAGTCACGGGGACTTAACCGTAACGGCCTGTAATGTAATCTTCGGTTTGTTTTTTCGCTGGCGTGGTAAATAAGGTATTAGTATCCGCATATTCCACCATGTCCCCCATATACATAAAGGCCGTTTGGTCGGAGACTCGGGCCGCCTGCTGCATGTTGTGAGTCACAATAACCACCGTATAACGACTCTTTAAATCATTAATCAATTCTTCAATGGTTAAAGTCGAGATAGGATCCAAGGCCGAAGTTGGTTCATCCAGTAACAACACTTCAGGCTCGATGGCAATCGCTCGCGCAATCACTAAACGTTGCTGCTGACCACCCGATAGACCAAAGGCATTATCGTGCAAACGGTCTTTCACCTCTTCCCAAATTGCCGCGCCACGCAATGAGCGTTCGACCGCTTCATCTAATACTCGACGATCCTTCATCCCTTGTAAACGTAAGCCATAAACGACATTCTCGTAGATAGACTTTGGAAATGGATTGGGGCGTTGAAAAACCATCCCTACATTGCGACGCAGCGAAGCAACATCGACACTCTTATCGTAAATGTTCTGGCCATGCAGCAATATTTCACCACTGATCTTACAAATATCGACTAAATCGTTCATCCGGTTAATACAACGTAATAAGGTTGATTTACCACAACCGGATGGACCAATGAAGGCGGTAACTTGTCCCTTAGGGATCTTCATCGATACATCAAACAAAGCCTGTTTATCCCCATAATAGAGGTCTAAATTTTTAACCTCTAATGCGGTTTGTTCAGCACTTAAGTTAGCCAAATCTAATTTTGTATCTCGACGAAGTTCTGTATTCAAAGAAATCATTTTTTTTCCTACAAATTTGCCGTTAGCTTATTGGTCTAACGTTTTAAACTTTTCACGTAAACGGTTACGGATTTGAATCGCAGCTAAGTTTAAGCCAATGATTACCGTGACCAATAAAAATGCGGTGGCATATACCAAAGGTCGTGCCGCCTCGACATTGGGGCTTTGGAAGCCAACATCATAAATATGGAAACCTAAGTGCATAAATTTACGTTCTAAATGAACAAAGGGGAAATTGCCGTCTACAGGTAAAGTTGGCGCAAGTTTCACCACCCCCACTAACATCAGTGGCGCAACCTCACCCGCAGCACGAGCAACCGCCAAAATCAGACCAGTCATAATTGCCGGGCTTGCCATGGGGATCACAATCCGCCATAAGGTTTCAGCTTTGGTTGCCCCTAAGGCCAGCGACCCTTGGCGTACTGCGCTAGGAATGCGCGATAAACCTTCTTCTGTAGAAACAATCACCACTGGCAAAGTTAAAATAGCTAAAGTTAAAGCTGACCAAATAACGCCCGGCGAACCAAAGGTTGGTGTCGGTAAGGATTCCGTATAAAACAAGGAATCAATACTGCCGCCTAACATATAAACAAAGAAACCTAAGCCAAATACCCCATAAACAATCGAGGGAACTCCCGCCAGGTTAATCACAGCAATCCGGATCAAGCGGGTGAAGCCATTATTTGCGGCATACTCGTGCAGGTAAATAGCCGCAACCACCCCTAACGGCGTCACAATCACTGCCATCAACATCACCATGAATACCGTACCAAAGATAGCCGGGAATACCCCGCCTTCGGTATTCGCTTCACGCGGTTCATCAACCACAAATTTACCAGCCTGATGCAGCCAATGTCCGAGCTTCTGAAAGCCGTTCATTTCATTCGGGAAAAACACATCTAGTACATTGTTCATCGGGATGGTGACCAATTCACCACGCATATCACGAATGATTAATTGGTCTCGTTTAGCCTCATCTCGATAAGCAAATAACTGCTTCTCTAAAACTTGATACTCTTCATGTAGCTGCTTAGTCTGCGCCTCAATATCCGCTAGATGTTCGGCAGTCAATGCATCATCCAATTCATATCGACGCTGTTTCAAACGTAAGCGCTCAAGTTGATAGTTCACCCCACCAATTTTGTGCCGCTGTAAAGCATCAGCTTGTTTAATGATCCCATTTGAGCGATCTAACAACTCGAATAATTGAGTATGTTGATTATCTTTTGCTGCCTCAATATGCACGCCATTTTTAATGATCCCTTCTACATAACCATAAAAGTTACCGTTAGTTCTACGCTCGACGACCGCGATGTTTTTAGGTGTGCGCTTGGACACGATTTCGTTTTCGCTTAACCAACGAAAATCTAAATTCACATATTCACGATTACCCGTTTTGATCAAAAAGCGCTCCACAAATGCACCATCCAAGCCTTCGGTATTCGCACCGGAAGCTTGTAAACGCTCAATTGGAACTAACTCGGTTTCATATAGCTCACCAATGACCGTTTGGTTTTTACCAAACTGGTGAACTTCCATTTCCATTACCGGACTCGGCCAAAAATAAACCAAACCTCGAGCCGCAATCAGTAACAACAAGCCGACAACTGCAACCAAACTAATGCTAACAGCCCCGGCGGTCATCCAAATCCACGGGTTACCTGATTTAAACCACTTATTCATCGGTTATTTCCCACTTCCCTATTACAGCGAGCTATATTTGTCGCGCAGACGTTGGCGCACAAATTCAGCAATGGTGTTAAATGCAAAGGTGAATACAAACAAGACAAAGGCCGCTAAGAACAACACCCGATAGTGTGAACTTCCCACTTCTGACTCAGGCATTTCTACCGCAATATTCGCCGCTAAGGTACGCATCCCCTGGAAAATACTCCAATCCATAACCGGAGTATTACCGGTGGCCATTAAGACAATCATTGTTTCACCGACCGCGCGACCTAGGCCCATCATCACAGCAGAAAAAATCCCCGGACTTGCGGTTAAAATAACCACTTTAACCAAGGTTTGCCAAGGTGTTGCACCGAGCGCTAATGAACCATTACTTAAGTGCTTCGGCACTGAAAAAATGGCGTCTTCGGCAATCGAGAAGATAGTGGGGATGACCGCAAATCCCATGGCAAGGCCCACCACCATAGAGTTACGCTGGTCAAAACTGATCCCCAATTCGTTGGTTAAGAATAAGCGAGCATCACCGTCAAACAACCATAGCTCCAACAACGGACTCACTTCAATGCAACCCCAGCCAATAAATATCACCACCGGGATCAACACCATCACGTCGTAGCCCTCTGGTAGCATTTGACGCAATTGTTTAGGCATTTTGCTCCAGGCAAAAGCGGTCACCAAAAATCCGATCGGCAGCAATATCATAATGGCAATCACCCCAGGCAAGTTATCCTCGATCAGCGGTGCTAACCAAAGACCGGCTAAAAAGCCTAAAATAACCGTGGGTAAGGCCTCCATAATTTCGACCGTCGGTTTAACCACCTTACGTAACGAAGAAGACATAAAGTAGGCGGTATAAATCGCGCCCGCCAAGGCAATTGGCGTTGCAAATAACATGGCATACAAAGCTGCCTTAATCGTACCAAATGAGATAGGTACCAGACTTAACTTAGGCTCAAAATCATCACTTGCGGAAGTTGACTGCCACACATACTGTGGCTCCGGATAACCTTCGTACCATACTTTATGCCATAGCGCCTGCCAGGTGACTTCAGGGTGTTCATTTTCGACATGATAGAAGGTTAGGCTTTGCTCATTTTCGGTCAGTAAACCACTCGCCCGAGGAGAAAATGCCAAGTTCAAGCTGGTGCCAAGTTTAGTATCCTCTCGAACCAAACGACCACCACCAGTGGTATGAAACAAAGAAATGGAGCCATCATCTGCGCCAACTGCAAAGCCTTTACGGAAATACTCAACCCCAATGTCATTAATGTTTGCGCCAGCATCAAACTCTCGGATCTGCGTGAGTTTACGCACACCATCTTTAGCAACATCAAACCACTGCGTAACAATTCCGTTATCATTGGCAACAATCAACGAGCTGGCCCCCGAAAGCAAGGCTAAGCGAGTTACATTCGCGCCTTTACTATTGATGAAATCCACTGAATTCAGACGGATATCATCGATATCGGAGATATTATAATTAGCTAGTTGATTGCCACTACGAATATACAAGCGGCGTAAATCAGGTGTTACCAACATTTGGTCAATATTTTGAGGCAAACTAGGAATATCGGCTCGAGAAGCGGTCCACTCCAGGGAATCACTGAACATGTTTTCCTCTGCGTCCAAAGCCACTAACAAACCTCGACCATCTTCGGTAATCGCAGCCACCATCGCCGACTCTTCTTGTCGCTCGAAAGCCAATTTAACGATAGCCTTACCCTGTTCATCAATTGACAAGGCCTGCTCACCCATGGGATAGCTTAGACTTGGCGTAATTAAACGCTTATCGTTAGGGTAGCTAACACTAAACTTAGGCGTCACGACCAATACTTCACCTTGAGCAGTACCGTAAGCGACTAAACCTTGATTCGGCACGGTACGGTCAGCTGAAGTAATATCAGCGTCAAGCTGATAACTAGGGTATTCGGTATTATTTTTAGTAAGATCAAAAAATTGCAAACTACCGTCCATATTAAAACGATAAGCAATTTCATTTTGTTCTTCGACACCAATGGCGACCGTAGCACTGCTATCATGCAATGGAATGGTCTTCAGTTTATCGAGACTGGCCCCATAAAAAATCGGTGCAACCACATACAATAAATAAAAGAAGATTAAAATTAATGCTAACAACACCACTATCCCGCCAGCACTTACACCGTAGCGGGTTAATCGGTCCTTAATCAGCCGTTGAGCACTGCTATTAAATGACACTGACTGCGTCATGTTTCCCTCACAATCTAATAGGTCTGGCGAAAGTATATGGCAGTTTTATGACAGTATTGTTACAGGATGCAAGAGTTAAAAAAAATATCAAATCAATGGGCGAATAGTGACCGCTCAGCTATCTTTAGCAAGAGATTATGACAATAATACGTGTTTATTGTTACCGAAAAATTATATTGTAGGTTTGGCTAATTTGTTCTCTATTTCAAGAGGATAAGACCTTCCCTAATCCATAAAAGCTATGCATACTTTAGGGCAATGCTTAGCATCTTAAACAAGGGAACCCATTTTCCCAGCGAAGCACTTTGTAGGAGTCAATTCATGAAACAACTGGTTGTCAGCGTCATTGGAAAAGACCGTCCGGGTATTGTCGATCAATTATCAACGCTAGTGGTCAAACACCATGGCAATTGGCTAGCCAGTCGCCTTACCGAACTGGCGGGGCAATTTACAGGAATTTTACATATTGAAGTCGATGATGCACATTTGTCCGCACTGTGTGATGACCTAAATAATCAGCATGGATTATTGGTCAATATCGCTGAAGGCGACCATAACGACCATGCCGAACAGACACAAATTAGCATCAATGTGACAGCCAATGATCGTGTTGGCATTGTTCAAGAAGTTACTCAAGCGCTAAATCAACTCGGCGTGAGTTTAAGTAAAATCACTACCAGTGTTAGCAGTGCGCCGAATTGGGGCGGATTGATTTTTACCGCGCAGTTACAAGTCCCCTGCGCAGATGAACAGCAACGTATCGCTATCCAACAATCTTTAGAATCGTTAGCTGATGATTTAATGGTTGATTTCTCCGACGAGCAATAAGTAACAAAGGTATAAAATGAGCGACAGTCTATATATAGAGAAAGAGTTAAGCTGGCTTTCGTTTAACCAACGAGTATTGCAAGAAGCACAAGATAATTCCGTTCCAATCATTGAACGAGTGCGATTTTTAGGGATTTTTTCAAACAATCAGGATGAATTTTTCAAGGTGCGGGTGGCCGCGCTAAAACGCCGTATTATCTTAAATGAACTAAAGCAAAAAGATGACGGTTCAATCCAGCTTCTTAACGACGTTCAAACTAAGTTGGCAGAACTTCAACAAGATTTTGATGATACTTACCGAGAAATCATTCTTACCTTGGCGCGACGAAATATTTTCTTGATCAACGAAGACCAACTCAGTGAAAACCATCAAAATTGGGTCAGAAAGTACTTTAAAGATAAGGTGTTACGCCACATTACGCCAATCGTATTGACCAAAAGGACCGATTTGGTTCGCTTCCTGAAAGATGAATATACCTATTTAGCCGTCGAAGTGAAAAATGCTAAGCAGGAAAACCATTTACTTATTGAAATTCCTACAGATAATTTACCACGCTTTGTGGTACTTCCTCCCGATGGAGGAAGAACCCGTAAAACAATGATTATTTTGGATAATATTATTCGTTTTTGTCTCGACGATTTATTACGTGGGTTTTACGAATACGATAGTGCCGCCGCCTACTCGATTAAGATGACCCGTGATGCCGAGTATGACTTAAATGATGAAGTGGACCAGAGTCTACTCGAAAAAATGTCGGAAGGGATCAAACAGCGCCTAACCGCAGAGCCGGTGCGCTTTGTCTATGATCGGGATATGCCGAGCAGCATGATTAAACGCTTAAGTAATATGCTACATATTTCTAAGCTAGACCACAGTGTCGGCGGCGGTCGTTACCACAATTTTAAAGACTTCATCGGCTTTCCTAACGTGGGGCGTAAGTACCTAGAAAACAAAAAGATGTCCGCGTTAAATTGTCGCGATTTCGACCAATTTGATACGGTATTCGACGCAATTACAGCGCGTGATATTTTACTCTATTACCCCTACCACAAGTTTCGTTACATTTCAGAATTTGTCCGCCAGGCATCTTTTGATCCTAAAGTGAGTAGTATCAAGATTAATATTTATCGAGTCGCCAAAAAGTCGCACTTGATGAACTCAATCATTGACGCAGCCAACAATGGTAAACGCGTCACCGTTGTCATTGAGCTACGGGCTCGTTTCGATGAGGGAGCAAACATTGAATGGGCTCAGCTACTGACCGATGCCGGGGTTAAGGTGGTTTTCGGAGTTCCTTCTCTGAAAGTACATTCCAAACTGTTGCTCATTACACGCAAAGAAGGCGACCAACGAGTCTATTATAGCCATATTGGTACCGGTAATTTTCATGAAAAAACTGCCAAAATATATACCGATTTCGCTCTTTTCACCAAAAACCAAGAGATTGGCCAAGAAATCGATAATGTTTTTCGGTTTATTCAACAGCCTTATCGACGTTTTAAGTTTCAGCATTTAATCGTATCGCCCAACGATACTCGGCGTCGGCTATTTAGCCTTATTGACTATGAGATCAACCAAGCCAATGCAGGAAACCCCGCCGCGATTACGATTAAGGTGAACAACCTCGTGGACAAAGGAATCATTACCCGGCTCTATGCGGCAAGTAAGGCTGGGGTTAAAATAAAGATGATTATTCGGGGCATGTGCTCTCTGGTTCCGGGATTAGAAGGCGTGAGTGAAAACATTCACATCATTAGTATCGTCGATCGTTTCCTAGAACATCCTCGGGTATTTAATTTCTACCATGGCGGGGAAAATCAAGTCTTCATTGCCTCCTTCGACTGGATGACTCGCAACATCGAAGAACGAGTCGAGGTCGGCGTCCCTATTTATGATGAAACACTCAAACAACGAGTCATCGACTTATTAGAACTACAATTTGCTGACACCACCAAAGCGCGCATCATCGACGCTCAACAGCTCAATAGTTATGTTCCCAGAGGAAATCGTCGTAAAATTCGTTCTCAATTATGGACTCTCGATTACTTCAAAGCGATTGAATCGAGGCCGCTTCGTCGGATAATTGATGAGGATAATGAGACCATCACTTAACTGGTTCAAAACCAACTTGCCTGCCTGAGTTATCGGCGGGCAAGTCATCACCAGCCTCTGTTCACCAACAACTGCCTCAATACCTGACAAAATGAACCAACACATGATGGCATGCCATACAAAAAACCTCATCAACTGCAGCGTTACCGCCTCGTCGCACCGCTGAATCAAACCGAGCAGAACCAATCAGTCCACATCGATAAGTAGTTCGGGGCAGCTAACAAACGCACCAAGCATTCAATTTGATGAATAAACGCTCGCTTTATCGCTCAAGCATGACCACTTGAATAAAGGCAACCACGGTAATCATTAATATCGATAAAACGGCTACCTCACTACAATCAATCAGCCACACCAGCAGACCCATCTGAAGCTTGAACATACATTTATCAGGCTTGTTTAACCGCGCAGAAGCTGAACTAGCACTACACGCCAAGTATGCACGGCTTGATAAGATTTTAAATCTCGCTCAACTAAAATTTCATAAGATCAAGCTGCATCAAGCAAAGCGTTTATCATTAGCTTTCATTTACCAACGAACCAACATTGATTTACGAGATATTCGCGCAATCATCAATCCCAGTAGAGCAATAACCAAAATACCAAATGAACTAGGCTCCATCACTTGTGTTGGATCTGCGGGGTCACGAGCCCATACATTCAGATGCGAAATAGCTTGTGTACTGTTACCTTGAGGATTCTCAAAATCATCGGTATCTAAAGACCCTGACAATTTGTAAGGCGTCTGGAAATTCAAACTTGAAGCCGGGTCATTAGCTAATTCTTGTTTAAAAATATCAATAAAATCGAAATCATAAATAATAAAGCCTTTTGCTACTTTGATCGAAAAAGCCAAGTGATCAAAGCTTGCCGCACCTAACAACTGGCTAACATCACCAATAATGCCAGGGTCGGTTTCGATAACCCAATTTACCGAGGTACACTCTCCACGACGACCAGCCACGCAGTTAAAAGTCATATTCAATAAGTCATCGATCGATAAAGACAAGCCTCCGGGGACGATGGGACCTGCTTGATCATAATTAACTTGCATATCAGCATTTACGCTCGCTAAGTGGATCCAGCCTGGGTCATCGGCAACACCTAAAGGCTGATTATCTAGATTTTGTAAATCCTCAGGCTCAATAAAGAACAAGTCGTTAGAGGCACCATAGCGAGTATTCAACAATCCATCATTTTTTTGACCAATATTTACTATAGGATCATTGGCATGACCATCATCATTACCAGCAAACACTAAGCATGAACTCGCCGAATGAGCACTTGAAAGCAGTTCTTCGCTTCCCCCTGATAACATCATGGAGCGAAGCACCACGTTATTGGTATTGCATGTTCCGGAAGGAACGTAGCTGGTCACCGGCGCAGCCGAACTCCAACTGGAATAACCAACAATAAGTATGACAAAAGCTAATTTTATTAATTTGATCAACATAATGCCCTCTATAATGAAATCAGTTACTCACTTATATAGTGCATCGCTAAATCAGTGAACAACATGATGCTTGCTTAGGGTTGTAAATGCATAAACCAAGCCAGTAACAATCAACCTCAAAAATCAACAGCTTGATAACACAAAGCGAAATGCAATAGCTTCGTCTGTAAAAATACCTGACACCATGTATCGCATTCATTACACTGATAAATTAACCTATAAATTAATCACTTATTAAATATGGTGTGATTACGGATAGTGAAAACATCATGTTAGACTGGATTCATCATTCCTTCATTTTTTATGACAATGAGCAGTAAAGTATACTATTTACAACAACTCAGCCTCAGCCAATTATCAGCTAAGCCGATGAACGAACATTTATCGGTACAAGAAATCATCGAACAGCAGGCACAAAAAAGTCGAGAATTTTATATTGCCGTGGGTCAAAACTGGCAATGGAACGACAAATTAGCTTGGTCTGAACAACAATGGCTTGATTACATCGAAAGTAATCAGCTACGCACCTTTGGGGCTTATATTAAGGGACTGTTAGCAGGTTATTTTGAACTACATAAACACTCAGACAACAGTGTTGAAATCGCATATTTTGGCTTAACTGCAGATTATTTAGGACAGGGGCTAGGCGGGGATTTACTCACCCGCTGTCTGCAAACTGCCTGGCAATGGCAGGCAAATAAAGTCTGGGTGCATACTTGTGATTTAGACCACCCCAGCGCTCTCGCAAATTATCAAGCGCGTGGGATGAGCCTATACCAGACGATACTAGAGCACTAAGTTAGAGCTTTAAGATCCTTAAGTCGAGAACTTGTTCATCAACCGGTGGGCACCAATAATAGCTGGTAGTGAGTGGGCGACTAAACTGAAATAAGCCATCCTCGATACCGTCTTCGCAGCCCAACATCCGTTTAAGTTGTGCTTCAAAAGGATAAAAGCTATTGGCAAAGCAAATAAAATTAAGCCCACACTGCTGACCCTGTATCCAAGGGAGACTGCGGCGTAACATAAATGCTTCTGGAGTAAAACTTTCTTGGGCTGTACGCCGAACATGAGCATAGCTTGGTGACTCAGGAAATTCGACATTATCATGCTTACGCCGGCCAATAATGTTGTCCTGATGCTCACTCGGTAGATGATGAAAGTGTTGTAGTTGATGTTGCCATTTTTGTACTGCAAGCATCGAGGAGCCTGCGATCCCCTTCTCTCCTGCTAAGGCAACAACATTCGGTGCCTGCTCTTGATCAGGGTTTTCGGTACCGTCTTCGTAACCGCTTAAGTCTCTTCCTCCATCATGGCGAAAGCCCTCCAACTGCTCATTAACCGCAAAAGTTGGTGTTAACACTGCCAGCCACTGGTTTACTCGTAACATCACTTGGCCTGGATCTTTGCCACTCACTCGCAGCCACAAATCATCTTGATTCGCAGGACTACTACGCCGTATTCCCTGAATACTAGCAACTGACTTCAAACCGGGAACATCTATATTTAGCAGTGCTAACAAAGGAGCACCTAGACCAACAAGGCTATCTTCCTTCGAATATACCTTGGCAATATTGCCCAGACAGGCTTTCAGCGACTGAGAGTCGACCAGGCTCAATCGCAAACAACTCGCATAACTAGGAATTGCTTCGAGAATTTGTGGTTGAATAGACAAAATGAATACTCTCATTAATAAAAAATTAGTGCATAGTATAAATAATTTATCAATGACGTTGTTTGATTCGGCTTAAAAATATGCAGTCTAGGAAGATAAAACAGAGGGAATATAAGCAGCTTAGGAGTAAAAATGGAAAATGCCCGATGCGTTTAAGCTATCAGGCATTTTAAAACATTTGACCCATGATTCAGTCTCGCTCAGTTGACTATCACTTCATCGCCTCAGGCGACAAGTTAAGTGCTAAGCCCACATGTTCAAATGTGAGGATTAACGGTGAATATTTTTTTCTTCCGTTGAGCTAAAACCATGGACTTTAGTGAAGTAGTAATTTGCGTATAAAGAACCAAAATAATCAAACATAATCTTTCTCCTAAATCTTAATAAAGTGTGACCCAAGTCACAGTTAAAATATAATGTGATACAGATCACATTGCAAGAAGTATTTTGAATTTTTGGAAATAAAAATGTTGGGGGGAAGCATCAGCGATTATTTTGGATTACGCATAAAAAATGCCTAAAAAACCAAAGTGATTTAGGCATTCGGGCTAGCTTGACTCATTCCATTTATCTCTGCTGTTGTTTAAATTGTCCAAGGTATCCGAAACAAACAATAGTTAACAATGCTGAACCAATAATCGGACGATAGTACATAGCGTTACCTACAAAATTGCTTAACGGTGAATGTCCTTGCGAGTTTCGCAATAGTAGTTAAAGTCATCAGCTTTCGTAAAGTAATACGATGAATAAAGTACACCAAAATAATCAAACATGGTCTTTCTCCTCAGGATTTAAAATACCTAGTGATTTAAGCGTATTTGTGACTCAAGTCACAATAACAATCTATAGTGATCTGGGTCACACATCAAGTGACAATTTAGTTAATCTGTATATTCGCCAAGATCCTCGGCTGAGAAGGATTTCAAGCTTAGCCATTCAGTATTTTAAACGCTTTGGAGCCAGTTCATCGCCGATCCAACTATCACTCATGGTCAAGCATCATGAGGAATAGCGACCATCTGAACTCAAGATACAGCTTGCGCCTTATGTTTCTTTCGAAGCTTAGGTTTTCTTGCTAACAAATGCTGTTATTTGCTCCTGACTTTGCTAGGAGTCTTAAATATGATGCGGCGGAGCTAAATACAAAGTTTGATGCTTACCCTGCAGCTAACGCTGATGGCTCCTCATGCAAGTTGATTGGTGCGGTGGTAAACCAAAGAGCAAGCGCTTAACAGAGCTATTGAACTGAGGGCTATCAGTCCTTGCCAAAATACATGAACGAGAACCAGTTACCCCGCTCAACTTAGTCATCAAAATGTTTGAAGGCCTAAACGTAAAAACCCCCGCCGAAGCGAGGGTCGCTTTAAGCTTTAATTATTAAAGCTTAATACCAACTTTTTCTAAATCAGATAACACAACTTTAGAAGGTAGTGGTACATAACCGTCTTTAGCAACAATCTGCTGTCCAGTTTTAGACAGAATCATTTTAAGGAACTCGCGCTCCATTGGGGCTAAAGGCTTGTTAGGGTGCTTGTTCACGTAAACGTATAAGAAACGAGACAATGGGTATTTACCAGTAGCTGCGTTGTCTAAGCTAGCGGCTATGTAATCAGTGCCTTTCTTAGCAAGTGCGACCGCTTTAACACCTGAAGTCTTGTAACCGATACCTGAATAACCAATGGCATTCAAAGATGAAGATACCGATTGAACCACAGAAGCAGAACCAGGTTGCTCGTTCACCGAGTTTTTGAAGTCACCTTTACATAAGGCTTTCTTCTTAAAGTAACCATAGGTACCCGACACTGAGTTACGACCAAATAATTGAATGTCTTTATCAGCCCACGAGCCATCTAGACCAACTTCGCCCCAGCGCTCAGCAGCACCATTTTCACCACATTTTAGGGTTGAAGAAAAAATAGCATCAACCTGCGCCAAACTTAAACCTTTAATCGGGTTATCTTTATGTACAAATACGGCGAGAGCATCGATTGCAACACGTACTTTAGTTGGCTTATAACCGTATTTCTTCTCAAACGCTTCAACTTCTTTGCTCTTCATTTGGCGACTCATCGGGCCAAACTGTGATGTACCTTCAGTCAGCGCAGGAGGAGCAGTAGAAGAACCCGCCGCTTGAATTTGTACATTTACATTTGGGTATTCACGCTTAAATTCTTCCGCCCATAGCGTCATCATGTTTGCTAAAGTATCAGAACCTACAGATGAAAGGTTACCAGAAATACCTGTCGTTTTATGGTATTCCGGAAGCGTGGCGTCCAGGCCAGCTGCAAGTACGCTAGTGGTTAACAACGAAGCAGAAATAGCTACTGCACTTACAAGTTTTTTCAATGTCATCTTTATCTCCATAAATGACGCGTTAAGTTATTTTCGTCATGTAGTATTGGTGAATTCGATGACGATTATATTTCGACTATGTGACATTTATATGTCAAAACAATTTTTTTATAAAATCCCCTGTTTAGCTATATTTAACGGGGTCTTAATCATCATTCCGGCGGACTGATATCGGCAAATATTCATCAATAATGGAGATCGATTAGGCAATTTAAACACTAACCAACGGTCGGCCTTGCCCACAATCAAATCAGCTCTCGCTAAATTAAAGAGGGAGCTCACCACACACACAGACGCTGTTATCATCGCTAATGAACAACAACACGCTACAATATTTTGGTCACCAAATAGCAGGAATGAGTTTTCCGTTTTTGATACCACGTTCATCAACTGCAGCGCTGCCTTTAAAATTGAACTTTTGATGAAACATCAGAAAAACCTTGTTCGCTAAGCCATTACTCGCGAAAAAACTATAGACGGTCGAGGTTCAAATACCGGATGCTTGCGTAACGACCGCGCCCGTCTCGCTTTTCTTTTACTTTGTTCTACCAACTTCAACTCAAAATGGCGCCGTTCAAGTACATTAATAGCATCATTTAATCTTTCACGGCTCTCACTGAAATGGTGTTTGAACAATTTTGGCTCCCAAGATTTAAACAGACCATCTATCTAAGGATCAGTTGACGATACGAATAACTTCGAATTTGGCTTAAGCAAGTCGCCAAACACAAGCCTGAGATGAAAAAATAATGGGGAAATTACAAATATCTTAGCACTCGTTATCGATGCAAGTTGCGACAGCATCAGTCGCTTTTGGGGCTTACTAAGGCCGAACATACCGCTCGGCCGAATCAATAACTAAGACTTTATAAAGAGTTTTCGCGGAATAATGAAACTAAAAGAGCTCCCCTGATTTAATCGGCTCTTGATGTTAAGTTCGCTATCATGATGTTGCAATGCATGCTTTACGATGGATAAACCAAGGCCTGCTCCGCCGGTATCTCTGGAGCGAGCTTTATCTACCCGATAAAATCGTTCGGTAAGACGCTGCAGGTGTTTTGGTGCAATACCAGGCCCTGAATCCTTCACTAAAAACAAAGCCCCCTGAGGCACCAAAGACAAGCTTACCTCTACCCGTCCCGGTTCAGTACAGTACTTAATGGCATTACCAAGTAAATTACCACAGGCGCTACGTAACTGTTCGCGTTCTCCTTTAATCTTAATATTAGCTTCAATATTAAAATTAAAATCCAGCTGTTTATCCTTAGCGAGACCACTGGCATCCATTTCTAAATTACGGACCATTTCGGAAAAGTTAATCGGTTCAAGACTATCCTCAACCGAGGCCGATTCGATTTTAGCTAAAGTCAGCAATTGATTGACCAGATTTTCCATCCGAGCGCTTTGGTCCAGCATCGTATTACGAGCTTTCCCCCATATCATAGGATCAACCTGCTCTTGATCGAGCATTTCCAAGTAACCCCGTAACACGGTGAGCGGAGTACGCAACTCATGGCTCACGTTAGAAACAAAACGCTTACGCATTTTTTCTAATTGACGCAGTTGACTAACATCCCGAACCACCAGCAATAACTGCTGCTGACTATAGGGCATCGCCCGAAACTCTAACCATACACCAGCCTGCACTGGGCTCACGATTTCTAAGGGTTGCTTAAAGCGACCTTTACGCAAGTAATTCACGAAACTCGGTGTTCTCACCAAATTCGTTAAATGCTGGCCTGCATCGGCAGGCCACTTTAGACCTAACATTCCTTGCGCTAATTGATTACACCACAAGATGGCGCCATCTTGATTGATCACGACAATCGCATCCGGCAAAGCTTCGGCACCGAGACGAAAATACTTCATCAACTGAGCAAGTTCCCGCTCGCGGCCTAAACGTCGCTTCAGCATATTATAAATGCCGTGAAAAACAGGCTCCCAGCTCCCTGAGCCATGAGGCGGGGACAGCTTGCGCTGATTGTACAACCAATCAAGCAACTTATGCTGCTGGCTATACATCCATATAATATGGATCACTGCCGATAACAAACACAGCTCTAAAATATACCCGGTGAGTATCCCCAAAACGAATAAAGGCGAGTACACCAACGCGACCCGCCACACTACTCGTTGCCAAGAAAAAGGCACAAACATTCGTATTATTTCACTCTAGTTGAAAAACGATACCCAGAACCTCGAACGGTTTGAATCAAACGATCATAGCCTTGTAGGCCTATAGCCTTACGTAAGCGACGAATATGCACATCAACCGTCCGATCTTCTACGTACACGTTAGTTCCCCACACATTATTTAGCAGTTGTTCTCTGCTATAAACACGCTCGGGGTGAGTCATAAAGAAGTGCAATAGCTTAAACTCTGTAGGCCCCATATCCAAGGGTTCATTTTCGACACTCACTCGATGTGAAACTGGATCTAAACGTAAACCTTGAACTTCAATGGTTTCTTCTAAAGATGTCGGTGAAATACGACGGATCACTGCCTTCACTCTCGCCATCAATTCTTTGGGAGAAAAAGGCTTGGTAAGATAGTCATCAGCGCCTGCTTCTAAACCTTGAACCTTATCTTCTTCTTCACCTTTCGCGGTTAACATAATCACGGGGATCTGACGCGTTAAGTCATGGCGACGCATATGTTTAATAATAGAAATCCCACTACCACCGGGTAACATCCAGTCCAGTAATACCAGCTCTGGATAAGGTTCAGTTAACTTTGCTATCGCTTGCTCATAGTCCGCAGCTTCAATAGGCTCATAACCGTGTTGCTCTAATACAAAACACAGCATTTCACGAATTGGAGCTTCATCTTCTACAACAAGTATCTTCCTTGGCATTACTTTTATCTCGATCTAAGAAACTGTGGCAATTATGCGACGTATTAATGACAGATTTATGACAGCAGTCAGTGTAAGTCAAACCACCCAACAAATATATATTCGCACCAATAAAGGGCTTCACCTAAATATTAGCAAAGCTTTGCACCAAAATAATGCAAAACAAATCTCAAGCTTCAGTGACTAAAGGGCATAATAAATCATGGTAAATTTATGATAATTAGAGGTTTTATCTATTGACTAAGGTAGCACTTAGCGACTGTGGCATTGCTCCTGCTTCTAATAAATAAATGTATCATTCATCGATATTGAGGCCATATGCCGTATTCAGCCAAACAACTATCTCCAGCAGAGTTGCAAATCAATGCAAGCAACCTGCTCGTGTTTACCGATTTAGATGGCACCTTACTCGACCACGATTCTTATAGCTTCGAACCCGCGCAGCCCAGCTTGAAACAACTCAAGCTACTGAACATTCCAGTGATTTTTAATACCAGTAAAACCTTAATGGAAGCCTTAGAACTTCAAAAGAAACTGGGAATTGAACAGCCCTTCGTGGTCGAAAATGGCTCTGCCATTTGTATCCCTTCGCACAGCCCTTTACAAATTGATGACTTAAGTCCCCTCAATGTAGGCAAGCAACAATGGAATATTAAAATATTTGGCCCTAGCTACCCCGACATTTGCCAATACTTAAGCGTACTTCGCCAACGTTGCCAATTTCGCTTTCAGGGCTTTAATGATATGAATGCAGAAGAGGTACAACTACACACTGGTCTCAATAAATACGAGGCGCAACTGGCCAAGCAACGCATGGCCTCTGAACCGGTATTATGGAATGACAGCCCAGAGCAACTTGAATTATTTATAAAAAAATTGGAAGCACACAATTTAGCGGTGATCAAAGGAGGACGCTTTTTACATATCAAGGCTCGCCTAGACAAAGCCGACGCGATGCGCTGGTTAAATCAACATTACCAACAGTACTACCAACATCGTTTCTTTAATCTCGCGCTCGGTGACAGCGAAAACGATCGCAGTATGTTAGAACAAGCCGACTTGGCTGTGATAATTCCACGCAAACACGCCCCCGCCCTTTATATAGACCATCCTAACTGCAGTTTAGCCCCACACCCAGGGCCCTATGGTTGGCACAAAATGATACAACAAGTTTTACATTCTTTTTTAACTGGAGCATAACCATGGCTGATTTTTATCAAAACGGTATTGTAACGACCTTACACAACTTAACTGACCGCCCACTAGAAGAGCTAGAACAAGAGTTGATGGCTTTTTCCAAGGTTCGGCCAATGAGTCTGGTACTCCCCTCTTTGTTTTCTGAATTAGAGCGACCAGCCCTCGCCACGATTGTGGCAGAGCTAGCGAAAGTACCCTACCTCAGCGAGATAATCATTGGCTTAGACTGCGCCACCGAAGAGCAATTTGCCTTTGCCAAGAACTACTTTGCTGAGCTGCCGCAACATGTACGTATCCTTTGGAACGACGGCCCGCGCCTGCGAGCCCTCGACTCGCAACTAGCCGAACTCAACTTAGCTCCAAAAGAGGCCGGAAAGGGACGGAATGTATGGTATTGCTTTGGCTACGCCCTAGCGTCGGGTAAGAGTAAAGCGATTGGTTTGCACGACTGTGACATTATTACCTACGATCGAAGCATGCTCGCACGACTCATGTATCCGGTTGCCAACCCGCTATTTAACTACGAATTCTGTAAAGGTTTTTATGCGCGTCATGCCGATGGAAAATTAAATGGTCGCGTTGCGCGTTTATTGGTCACGCCTTTATTGAAAGCGCTCAAAAAAATAGAAGGTTATGATGACTACTTAGAATATCTTGATAGCTTCCGTTACTCTCTGGCTGGAGAGTTCTCCATGCAATCAGATGTAATTAATGACATTCGTATTCCCTCCGACTGGGGTTTAGAAATTGGCGTATTATCGGAAGTCTTCCGTAATCATTCAACCAATCGCATTTGTCAGGTGGATATTGCCGATGTTTATGACCATAAGCACCAAGAACTCAGCATCGACAACCTAGATACGGGTCTTGCTAAGATGGCCACCGATATCAGTAAAGCGGTGATTAGAAAGCTCGCCACCCAAGGGCACACTTTTAGTCCTGGTAAGCTACGCACTTTAAAAGCGACTTATTATCGAATGGCCTTAGACTTTATCGAAAATTACCACAGCGATGCACTGATTAACGGTTTAACCCTTGACCGCCATGCTGAAGAAGACGCTGTAGAACTGTTTGCCAAGGCAATTATGGCAGCAGGAGAAACCTTCCTCGATAATCCCTCTGCGACACCATTCATCCCAAGTTGGAACCGTGTACAAAGCGCAGCGCCTGACTTTTTAGAACGCCTCTATGAAGCGGTTGAAGCAGACAACTGCTAAGCCGAATATCCAATTCTGAAATAAAAAACTCGGCATCAAGGCCGAGTTTTTTTATAAGGCGTAAACCAATATACTTAATCTGTCACTGGGCATAACCACAATACTTGATAAGGCTTCAGTTTATAGTCCACTAAGTTAAGCCGCTCTTCACTAAGTAAGTCTTCACATTCCCCTAAGTAGGCCTGTGGCAACTGAGCACAGTGATCAAGATGCTGCGGATATTTTGTGAGGTTAAAGACTGCTAATAGCGCTTCGTGTGACAAAGATACACCTCCATTTGGCGCTAAACCTCGTTGCAGCACAAATACAGCATCGCCACAATCATAAACGCGCTGAGCCGCTTGCGGGTTAAAGGCTGCGATCGACTTACGCAAAGCCAACAGATCGCGATAACGATGAAACACTTGAGCTTGCGCACTATGCCCTTGAGCTAATAAATCTTCAAACTCTTGACGCTGCCAACGATGACGATTAATCGAACGAGTGCGCCCAGTCTGCTCCACCAGTAAATGATCGTTAGCGGTCGCCGTTAAGCTATGAATATAAATCCCCGGGATCCCTTGTAAACTTAACAACACCATCTGACTACATAAAAACCGCTCAACCTGCCACTGATCGGAGCCCGTACGAGTTCCCTGCAAGGCATCAAATAAAGAAATATTTAGTTCATAGGGATTTTGAGTGCCATCACCATTAGATTTCATGCTGACAAAACCACCAAAGTTGTGCACCGACTCCGCCAAATCGGAAATTTCATGTTTCGGAATAATCTGTTCCACCGCCCGAACACCGATACCGTCATGAGAGGCGACAAAATTAAAATAACTACAGCCTTCTGGCAATGCCGCTAAATCACGAGCCCACGCCGTTAAATAGTGTCCGTTACCACGATTTAAAGCGTGTAACAGTAAAGGGGGTAAAGCAAATTGATAGACCAGATGAGCCTCATCTCCAGCACCAAAATAACTAATATTCTCTTGGTGAGGGACGTTAGTTTCGGTGATTAAGACTAAGTTTGGATCGAGTTGTTGCATCACCCAACGTAGCAACTTAACAATCGCGTGGGTCTGCGGGAGGTGAATGCAATTAGTACCGAGTTGTTTCCAAACAAAAGCCACCGCATCCAAACGGATAAACCGCCCACCTTTATTTAAGTAGTAAATAAAAATATCGATAAAAGCTAATAGCACCTTTGGATTTGAAAAATCTAAATCAATTTGATCATCACTAAAGGTGGCCCAAACATTCTTTAAGCCTTTTCTAGTATAAACATCAACAATTAAAGGATTAGTGCGCGGCCGAGTCACTTCACTATAATCCAGCGAGGGATCAGACTCGATAAAGTAATCTTTCCCTTCCCCCGAACCATTTACAAAATCATTAAACCAAAGGCTCTGTCTGGAACAGTGATTCATCACCAAATCAAACATCAACTCAAAGTCCTGATTGAGCGCCGCAACATCTTGCCAATCCCCCAGGCTATAGTTGACTTGATAATAATCAATCACCGAAAATCCATCGTCGGAGCTAAACGGAAAGAAAGGCAATATATGAACGGCGCTAATCAGTCCTTCTAAATAATCACCTAAAAACCGATGCAAACTTGACAAGGGTAATAGGCCTTCAGTCAACACACTGTCCCCATAACTGATCAAAATCAGATCTTGTTCCGACCATGATTGATAACGAGGAAAGGTGGATTTAGCCGCTTCTATCTTTAAGCCAATGTCATGGCCCAGCGACTCAGGTACAGAATCACCAAAAATTTGCTGTAATAGGTGTTCGAGTTTTTGCATAGACAGCCCTCAGTGATCAACATTGTACGTATTGGAATATAACTCTCCAAGTAACGTGCCAATCGTAAATAATCAATCCCGGTTAACTAAAACCGATGTAATACGTTGTTTCATATATAAAAAACAATCAATAAACAACCAACGACTATTAACATAAAAAATAATTATCTTTACTTAGTGCCCTTTGTCCCGTTTTAATGCATTATTTTGGTTCAGCCGATAAATATGCACTAAAGCAGTGCAATTGAATCTTTGGAAGCCTCTGGCCAAACCAAGTGAATTCATATAAAACAATTCTAAAACAAACGCTTAACGACCATGCGCAACGACACTGGCATCGCTCTTGCTGCGTTTACCTTAGATATTCAATAACACTAAGCTTAGGCTTGAAACGAGCCTCGTTGAAAGGATACAAGGAGTTGCTATGTCCATGATAAAGAAATGTCTATTTCCGGTAGCAGGCTATGGAACCCGCTTTTTACCGGCCACTAAATCAATGCCTAAAGAAATGCTTCCCATCGTTAACAAACCCCTGGTTCAATATGGCGTCGAAGAAGCCGTTGCTGCGGGTATGAGTGATATGGCATTTATCACAGGCCGAGGCAAGCGTGCCATCGCCGATCATTTCGACATCAGTTACGAGCTCGAAAATGAAATCGCCGGCACCAGTAAAGAAGCCTACCTCAAAGAAATTCGTCACCTAGTCGATAATGTTAATTGTACCTATACCCGCCAGAAAAAAATGATGGGCCTGGGACATGCCGTGTTATGTGGTGAGACTTTAATTGGTCAAGAACCCTTCGCCGTAGTGTTAGCCGATGATTTATGTTTTGGTGATGACGGTGGTGTTCTTGCGCAAATGGCAAAACTATATCAACAATTCCGCTGTTCGATTATCGCCGTTATGGAAGTACCAAAAGAAGAGGCCCATAAATATGGCGTGATCGAAGGCGAAGCCTTACGAGATGATTTATTTCGAGTGACGTCGATGGTCGAAAAACCACCATTGGGCGAGGAGCCATCCAATTTAGCGGTGATCGGTCGCTATATTCTCACCCCAGACATATTTCATTTATTACGCGATACCCCCGCCGGTAAAAATGGGGAAATTCAGTTAACCGACGCACTGTTAACTCAAGCCCAAAACGGCTGTGTCATGGCTTATAAATTTAAAGGCAAACGCTTTGATTGCGGCAGTGTCGAAGGTTTCGTTGACGCAACCAACTACTGCTTTGAAAATCTTTACGGCAAGTAAATTCGGCGAAATGCGATCAAGCGCCAGGACTTAAGCCCTGGCGCTCATTTTAGGGTAAGCTCCAAATCCCATATGTACCAAGGGATAGCCAGTATAACGCTCGGACCGGTAACGCAATACTTGAAAACGATGCCGTAAATAGAACTGATAAGCCGCTACGTTGTCGACAAACAAATGTAACTGAAGATGCGAACGAAGACGTTTTGCCAACGCCAGTAACTGAGAGCCAATTCCTTTGCCCTGCCAATGTGGGCTGACAAACAAAGCAATCAACTGATGCTGTACCAAAACTAAAAAACCACACACCTGCTGAGACACTTCGGCCACCCACACTTCCGATTCGTATTGATACAAACGTTGTAAGGCCTCTTGCCGCTCCCACCAATATCTACTCGGCAAAAAGTCATGCGCTCGTAAACTTGCCGCCAGCCAAATATCACTAATCTCATCGCTGTCGGAGGTTTTGGCTTGGCGTAAGCTTAAAGTCGAAGCAAACTTGGAAAATGTCATTTAGGCATTCATCAACTGAATAAGTGGATTTTGAGTATGGATAATCGTGCGCCATGCCGATGTGAGTCAGCTCCTATTTCATGTGCGAGATTTCGATTCAGATCACAAATCATTAACAAACTGTTCAAATCTGGATCCGCGACGACAACAAAATCAATCATTGCGTCTTGCAAGTCAAAGCTCAAACTAAAAAAACGAAAATGGCCACTGACAAGTGCGGTAGTTTTGTTAGAATAGCGCCCCTTATTTGACAAAGAGCCAATCCGTTATGTGGTTTAAAAATCTAATGTTGTTTCGAATCACCAAAGAACTGGAACTCGAACCAGAAAAGCTAGACGCTACCTTAGACGAGCTAAGCTTTAGCCCTTGCGGAAGCCAAGACCTAAGCAAGTTTGGTTGGGTAGCCCCCATGGGTAAATTCGGTCAAAGTTTGATTCATGTTGTCGGGAACGAATACTTGGTATGCGCCAAGAAAGAAGAGAAAATGCTCCCTGCTTCGGTGATCCGCGATACCTTACAAGATAAAATTGAACTTATTGAACAAGAGCAACAACGCCCGCTTAAAAAAGCCGAAAAAGATGCGTTGAAAGAAGAAATTATACTGAGCTTATTACCTCGAGCCTTTTCCAGAACCAATTTAACTTACGCTTGGATTAGTCCAGAAAACGACTTAATTGCGGTTGATGCGGGTAGCGTAAAGAAAGCCGAAGAAGTCGTCTCGCTGTTGCGAAAATCCTTAGGCAGCTTACCTGTGACACCAATTAAGTTAGCAAACCAAGCCGATGTCACCATGACCGACTGGTTAAACGAAAAGCTGGTTCCGGCTAATTTTGAATTGGGCGAAGAAGCCGAGTTACGTAGCGCCCTAGAAGGTGGTGGTATTATTCGCTGTAAAGAACAAGACTTATTCAGTGACGAAATTAAAGTGCATTTAGATGCCGATAAATTTGTAACTAAACTAGAACTAACTTGGGCTGAATCAATACGTTTTATCCTCAGTGAAGATATGAGTATCAAAGGTGTGAAGTTCACCGATACCATCACCGAACAAAATGAAGACATCGACAAAAGCGATGTAGCGGCACGCTTCGATGCCGACTTTGCCCTGACCAGCGGCGAACTCAGTAAAATGATCCCTGATCTCATTGCAGCCCTAGGCGGCGAATTAACCAGCTAAGTCCTCATTTAAACTTACCTATTTCACCAACCATTAACATACTTTCAAGTAGTTACTTAATGGTTGGTGATTTTTCATACAAAGCCATTGCAAGCCCCTTTAGCAAAGCGTAAAATGCGCGCCCTTATTGTGCTGCTCGCAGCCATTCTCAATGATTCGACTCAGACCCGGAGCTTTGATGTTCAAACCAGAATTACTGTCACCTGCTGGCACCCTAAAAAATATGCGTTACGCTTTTGCCTACGGCGCTGATGCTGTTTATGCAGGCCAACCTCGTTACTCATTACGCGTACGTAATAACGAATTTAATCATGAGAACCTTGAACTGGCGATTAACGAAGCACACCAGCAAGCTAAAAAGCTCTATGTGGTAAGTAACATCGCGCCGCATAACGCCAAACTAAAAACCTATTTACGTGACATTGAACCCGTCATCGCGATGCAACCCGATGCTCTCATTATGTCGGATCCTGGTATGATCATGATGGTGCGAGAAGCTTTTCCTGAACAAACCATCCATCTCTCGGTTCAGGCGAATGCGATCAACTGGGCAACGGTGAAGTTCTGGCAACAGCAAGGGGTTGAACGAGTAATTTTGTCCCGCGAGCTATCCTTAGACGAAATCGAAGAAATTCGGATGAAAGTTCCTGAGATGGAATTAGAAGTTTTTGTCCATGGTGCCCTCTGCATGGCTTACTCTGGCCGCTGCTTGTTATCAGGCTACATTAACAAACGCGACCCCAATCAAGGAACGTGCACCAACTCCTGCCGTTGGAAATATAACGCTCACGAAGCCAAAGAAAACGAAGTGGGTGACATTATCGCCGCTCAGCCGCAAATCGTAGAGCCAACCTTAGGCGCAGGCGCACCCAGCGACCAAGTCTTCTTACTCCAAGAGCAAGGGCGCCCCAACGAGTATATGCCCGCCTTTGAAGACGAGCATGGCACTTACATTATGAACTCGAAAGATTTACGGGCGATTCAACACGTCGAACGTTTAACAAAAATGGGGGTGCACTCACTTAAAATTGAAGGCCGAACCAAATCTTTCTACTACTGTGCTCGCACCGCTCAAGTCTATCGTCAGGCGATCAATGATGCGGTGGCTGGTAAGCCATTCGACCCAAATTTAATGGGCACCTTAGAAAACTTAGCCCATCGTGGTTACACCGAAGGCTTCTTGCGTCGTCATACTCACGACGAGTATCAAAATTACGACTACGGTTATTCAATCAGTGATAGCCAACAATTTGTTGGCGAAGTGGCCGGACGCAATCCGAATGGTTTGGCCGAAGTCACCGTAAAAAATAAATTCATCTTAGGTGATACGCTCGAGTTGATGACCCCTCAAGGGAACCTGAGTTTCAAACTGGAGCATCTTGAAAATAAAAAAGGTGAGCTCATCGATGATGCAAAAGGCAGCGGACATACCGTGTTTTTGCCAGTTCCCGAAAATGTAGACTTAGCGCATGCATTGTTGATGCGCAATCTACAATCAGGGCAAAATACCCGTAACCCTCATCAAACAGCAAGCGCCAAAGGTTAAGCATGGCGCTACAAATTAGCAAAAAATGCATCAACTGTGACATGTGTGAGCCAGAATGCCCGAATCAGGCCATCTCCTACGATGGCAGGATGACAGTCATTGATCCTGCGCGTTGTACCGAATGCAAAGGCCACTATGAACAGCCAACTTGCATCGCTGTTTGTCCTATCGACTGCATCAGCGTTAACCCAGCTTATGTCGAAAGCGAAGAGCAGTTGTACGATAAATTTGTCGCCTTACATGGCGACTTGCTGATTGCCAAATCGGCAAGCTAAGCCGACCCAACTAACCATAAATCACTTAAAGTCAGCATATCAAATTGCTGACTTTATTCTTTATAAAAGCATATTTCTCCCTTCAATATACTGCGACTAAGTCCACACAACTAAACAATAGAAAGTGATCCACAACACCTATTTAATGTTTTTATCAAAAACATTATTGCTATTTTTGTCATCTTATCTAAATGTAATAACTGCTCACAAAAGAAACAAATATTTACTTTTAATAAACCAGTATTTTGATAATAAATGGTTATTACTAAAATATTATCAAAAAAACGTAATCATTTAGAAAATACAGATCGGAGGCATCATCGAACCATCATAAATAAATAGATATAACAAAAATACCCTATACAAAAATTGAACGAATCAATTGACTAAAACTACATGATAAAGGACTAAATCAATGATTAGTAAAACCAACGTAGGCACTCTCAAGCCCTTGGGATACTTACTGTTATCGGTGCTAACACTCAACTCAAATGCACTGCTAGCCGCAGATAATCTAAGTATCGGAGCCGGATCCGATGGTAGTAGCAAGGCCAGTGGCACCAGCTATGGAAATGTTCGAGACGGTGATCTAAGCAGTTATTGGGCACCCAACGGCAGTAGTGGCAGAATTTCAATCAAATGGAGTAGCGAAGTTAGTGTTGCCTCTGTCGCCATTGTTGAAGCCACAAGCTATCAGGGAAATATCGGTTCATGGCAGCTCGTCAATAATGATGACGGCACGGTACTGGCCACTGGTTCTGGTGCTGGAACCATAAATTTCAACGCGATAAGCACCAAAAAGCTTAACTTCGAAATCCTCAGCGCTTCCGGTTTAGCCACCGTGGCTGAATTTGAAACCTATAGTAGTAGCGGTAACACAACACCGGAACAACCCTCTTTTGAATCATCATTATCAAGTTCGGTCAGCAACGACTCCGTATTACTCAATTGGAGTGTCAGCGGCATTGATCTTGCGAGTCAGCAAATTTATCGCGATACCGACGCCGATCCGTCTGGACGAGTGAGAATAGCCTCGGGAATAACCGCAAACACCTATACCGATAGCGGCCTAGCAAATGGGACTTACTACTACTGGATTAAATTCACCGACAGTGAAGGAAATAATTACAATACTGACGCCACTGCAGCGACCGTCAATGTATCGGATGACTCCGGCAATGTAGATCTTGATGCCGATTGTAATCAACTAGTCAACGACCCTTCAATCAACTGGTGGGAATCATCCTTACAAACAGAACAACAAATCGTCGAGTGTCTGGCTACATCGTTAGGTAAGCCTGTCGGCTTCGGTAGTCAAACCACCGGGGGCTACAACCCTGATGGCGGCAGTCACCTTGTTGTGATTACTAAAAACAGTAGTACTTCTGTTGAACAACAAATCCTCAACGCGATTAGTTCTCCTGCCTATAACTGGATAGTCTTCGATAAAGACGACTTCGCCACAGACACAACCGTTGCCATGTACCGCCTCGGTTGTAGCAATGGCGATGTACTCGATGCCTTAGATGGTGCCAGCGAAGCGGAATGTTTAAACCCACAACTTTGGTGTTCGAACCATGGTGTAGCAAGTGATGAGTGTGACGATACCTTCTTTAACGATAAGCTCAACGATAAGAGTCTAAATGCACTCAAAATTCCGATGATCGACTCCAATACCACCCTTGATGGACGCACCAGCAAAGTTACTTTTGAATTTAGTGGTTTCAAAATGGGTGCAGACAGCAGTGGTAGTAGCACCTATGTCACCGAAAATGTAATTGTCACCAACAACCGATTCATTGGTGTTGGCCACACCGAAGACCACAATCTTGATCCCGACATGCTGCGCTCTACCGGAGAGTCGCATAATATTTGGATCCACCAAAATACCTTCGAGCATACCGGTGACTCAGCCTTTGATGTGAAAGTGGGCGCTTACGATATTAGCGTATCCTTTAACAAATTGATCAATGTAAAACGTGCTGCCTTACATGGTTCTAGCGATAGCCGAACCGTGAACAACCAAATCACCACCACCATTCATAATAATTTGTTCATTACCACCGATGAGCATTTTGGTGACAGTGCCTACAATGGCCTGCGTCGAGTGCCACTAATGCGTCGAGGCCAATCACATATGTTTAACAACGTATTCTATGGCTATCGTAAAGACCTGCTGAGTGTACGCGTGGGTGGTCGAATTGCTTTTGAAGATAATATGTTCCTGAATAATATCAACAACAGCAAGGGTGATGACATGGATTACTGGCTTGAAACTTTATTACGTGACTATCGCGAAGGCGGCTTAGAGATCAGTGGAAGCTATGTTTGGTACGCCAATGCCAATTGCCAGCTTCAAGGCAATCCTGGCGATTTAAGTGCGTCTTATGGAACTACCCCAGATATGTTTTCCAGCTACGACAGCAGCAGTAAAAGCGTAATTAATAGTAATCGCTTCAGTGCTGGTGACGATTTGGCGCAATACAGTTTTGCCACAGCAGGTAAAGGCGGTTTAACACCCTATTTATCCCCTGCGGCTTTATCCACCCAACAAGTGATTGCGCAAGCCCCCTCTTCTTGCCAATAATGCTTCAATAAACTAAATACTGCCAGCTTCTAGCGAGGCTGGCTTTTTATCTTTCATACTAGTTCTTTCTCCGATAACCATCTGAAGCTATCGCGACAACCCATTCAAAGAGCTAACAGTTATCATTTCACCGAGACTTATAGCTTAATAAAGCGAGTCTCATCCACCCACGGCCACTAAAAATCGATCATATTTTGAATAAATTTATTGATGAAACAAATAATTAAAAATATAAAGTTGATAGCCGCTCCTCAAAAATTCAATTCTGCACCCCAAAGACTCAATCATTAAAATTTCGCGAGTAATTTAGTGACTTACCGCAAATATTGAATATTTTCATCATGGCTATATTTAAGGCTTTGTCGTTATAATGATTACACGCTAATTTTTTTGAACCGATGTTTCTTTTAAATTCGCTTGTTATTTTATTTTTGATAAATTTAACTATTTAGTTATACATAAATTTAGATCGAACATTATGTGGTTCTTTAAACCTCAGTAAAATATCAACCAAAAACAGTACGGTTATTCACAATAAGTAATCGTTCTCGCAGATAAAGTGTTTTGATAAATAAGGACTAGTATCATGATAAGCAAGGGTAAAACACTAACAATGAAGCCACTGGGCTACTTGTTATTGTTAGCTGTCACCTCCTGCGGGGGTTCCTCTGACGGTGGCACACCAAACAGCACGCCAAGTGCAACCGCCACTGGTAGCAGCCTCGCCAATGGCACCAGCTACGACAACGTTATTGACAATGACCTTAGCAGCTATTGGGCTCCAGCTGGCGCAACTGGTTCTGTTTCTATTACCTGGCCAGCGCAACAAAACATTAGCTCAGTCACCATCACTGAAGCCGCTAATTATCAAGGTCACATCGGCGCGTGGCAATTAATCAATCAAGATAGCTCAAACACTACGGTGGGTGTGAATGCCAAGGCAAGCAGTGATTCGGTGATCATGTCGGGTTCTGGTGCGGGCACCATCAACATCAGTACCATCAAGACCAATAGCCTCACCTTCGAAATTCTCAGCTCGACAGGAGTTGCAACGGTTGCAGATTTCAAAGTTTCCAGCAGTGGCTCGACGCCCTCCTCCGAACCAACTCTCACTTTCAGTGGTAAAACGGCTGGTCCCTCAGTCACTTTAAACTGGACGGCTCGAAGTATTGAGGTTACAAATCAGAAAGTTTACCGTGATACCGACGCCACCTTCGAGGGTAGCAGTGCGATTCAATCCAACATCGATAACGTCAGTTACAGCGATAAAAATCTCGCCGACGGCAGCTACTACTACTGGTTAGGTGTCACTGATAAGGCAGGGACTGAGCACCTCAGTACCGCGTATCACGCCACCATAGATTCAAGCACGATTAACGCTTGTCATGACTTGGTGACAAACGCTGATGTGAATTGGGACGAATCTTCATTAAGCGAACAAGAGAAGGTTGAGTGTTTATCCTCTAGCTTGGGTAAGCCGGTGGGTTACGGTAGCAAAGCCGTGGGCGGTTATGATGTAGGTGGTAATAGTAACTTGGTTGTCATCAAAAAGCCGACAGATGGCTCGCTGGTTGAAAAACAAATACTCAATGCAATTAGCAGCGATGCCTACAACTGGATTGTATTTGATAAGGATGATTTTAAAGCCGATACCAACATTGCGATGTACCGTTTAGCCTGTGAGGAGCCTGCAGTGCTCAGCGCTCTGGACAATGCGAGCAAAGCCGAATGTTTAGACGCTGAATTATGGTGTACCAATCACGATGTTTCCAGCAGCGACTGTGATAATACCTTCTTCAACATCAAACTAAACGTTGATAACAGCAATGTGAAGAGTGCGCTGGCAGTTCCAATGATCCACTCTAATACTACCATCGATGGACGTGGCGCGAACGCCAACTTTAAATACAGCGGTTTTGAAATTGGTAATGGCGACGATACCCCGTCCGAAAACGTAATCATTAGCAACGTGCATTTTGTTGGCGGTGGCCACACCGAGGACCATGAAGCCGATCCGGATATGATCCGTTCAACTGGTCAATCGCACGATATTTGGCTGCATCAAAACACCTTTGACCACACTGGCGATTCCGCCTTCGATGTGAAGCAAGGTGCTTATAACATCACCGTTTCATTTAACAAATTGAAAAACGTGAAACGCGCGGCTTTACATGGTTCAAGTGATAGCCGTCCGGTGAATGCCAATATTCGAACCACAATTCACAATAACTTATTTGTAACCGATGATGCTTCTTACGCTGCTTCGGAGTTTAACACCGGACGTCGAGTACCGCTGTTACGCTGGGGTCAGTCACACATGTTTAACAACGTGTTTTATGGTTATCGAAAAGATGTATTGAGTGTTCGTAAAGCAGGTAGCATCTTATTTGAAAATAATATGTTCTTAAACAACACCAATAACGCGAAAAAAGATGATATTGACTATTGGGTCAAAAGTATCATCGGCACAAAACTAGTCTACGACGATGGTTCTAGTCTTAAGGTCAGTGGCACCAAGGTTTACGAATCAAACGCAAATTGTCAGGCCCAGGGTTCTGGTAGCAGCCTCGATGGCTCATCCGTATTAATCGGTAACGTCCCTGATATGCTTGCCAAATATGATGCCGCGAGTCAAAGCACCATTAACGTAAACATGATGGCAACTAGCCAAGACCTGGCCGACTATGTTTATGCGACCGCTGGTAAAGGAGGTTTAAGCCCTTATGTTGCCAACGACGCTCTCAGCGCAGCTGAAATCATTAAATTAGCGCCAGATACTTGTCAATAAACGACCGCGTTTAAAGCGTCTGCTTGAATTAAAAACCAGCTTATCATGAAGCTGGTTTTTTATTTTTTCGTACTGCATTTTTATCGATGATATATCTCGAAGGCCACCACCCAGCGGGAGGCAGTTAACATTTGCTAAAAACTAAGCTTTTTGTAAATGGAATATTTGCTTTACAATGTTCGAATAATTATTAAACACCCAAACATAAACACAACACTTAGCAACAGGACGCCCCAGTGGAACAGAGTATTCCCAACACAACAACTTCCCCCGTGCAATCTTTACAAAAAATCATTCAGCTACTTGGACCCGGGATCTTAATGGCTACCGCCGCCATTGGCGGCAGCCATTTAGTTGCCTCCACCCAGGCGGGCGCCAAATTTGGCTGGCAGTTGGCCTTGTTAATCTTTCTGGTGAACGTATTTAAATACCCTTTCTTCCGAGCGAGTGTCAGTTATACCATCAGTACTCAGCAAACCCTGCAACAGGGTTATATGAGCATGGGCAAAGGCTACCTGCTGACAGCCTTTTTACTCAATTGTATCGCCGCCGTGGTGAACTCGGCAGCCTTACTCATGTTTGCCGCTAGTCTATTAGGTTATTTTGTGCCGGTAGCCTTACCCATGCCGGTGTTATGTGCCATCATTTTAACCGCAAGCTTAGTCATCTTAATTGCGGGTCACTTTTCGGCGCTGAACAACGTTGCCAAAATAATCATGGCGGCATTGGTGGTGGCAACGCTGAGTGCAACCGCCATGGCCTGGTATCAAGGGCCGGTCGCTCCGGCAGATTATCAGGCGCCCTCGCCTTGGAATATGGCCACCATTGGATTTTTAGTGGTCACTATGGGTTGGATGCCCGCCCCCATCGAAATTTCAGGCATTACCTCACTGTGGTTAAAGCAGCAGTGTCAAAATGAAAAAGTCACCGCCAAGTCAGCCTTATTTGACTTTAATCTCGGTTATATGACGACAATGTTATTGGCCTTAGTATTTTTAGCCTTAGGTGCATTAGTTCTCAATGGCAGCGGTGAAACCTTAGCTGCAGGAGGCATTGGTTTTTCTCACCAATTAGTGAGCTTGTATGCCAGTACCATTGGCGAGTGGTCACGCTACCTCATCGCAGTGATTGCTTTCTTGTGTATTTTTGGCTCGTCGATCACCGTATACGATGGTTATTCGCGAGCCCTCGCCGAAGGTTTTTCCTTATTGAAAGGCCAACCAGAGGCTTCCAATAGCCAATTTGTGCGCTGGTTGCTGGTGGTATCGGTGGTGAGCTTTGGGATTATATTATTTTTTAAATCGGCTTTATTAGCGATGTTAGGCTTTGCCATGACACTCGCCTTTATGACCACCCCCATGTTTGCTTGGCTCAACCACAAGTTAGTCAACACGGCGGCCATTAAAACGGAGCTGAAAGGTGGACTCGGATTACGGGTCGTCAGTTACCTTGGCCTGATTTATCTTTTCGGCTTCTTAGCCTTATTCATCATTTGGAAGTGGGTACTGTAGCGACGCGGAGCTGTCATATCCCAATTAAAATAAGGCGGCTTTAAAGCCGCCTTATTTACATGTTCATTATTTAGCGATCACCTCTTCGGCTATAGGCTGCTGTGAGCCTGCTTGTTGTGGACGTAAACTATAAATCAAAATTGCGCCAAATATTGCAGTTACCCCCATCACAATCTGAGGGGCCATCGGATTGCCAAATATAGGCTCCGCAAATTCACGAACCGGAGCGCCCAAAGCGCCCCCGAAGGCACCAAACATGTTCACAAAACCGATCCCTGCTGCTAAAGCACTACCGGAAAGTATCGCGCTTGGCATCGTCCAAAACATCGGCTGAACCGCAATAAAGCCGGAAGCTGCCAAAGACAAACAAAAGATAGAGGCAACCGGAGAAGCACTCAACACCGCAGAACCAATGACCCCAATCCCTGCAATTGTTAGTACCAAGGCGGCATAATGCGCTTCAGCAAATCGCTTCGCCGCATAACGAGGAATATAATAAGTTGCAAAACCTGCAACCACCCAAGGAATAGCTGCAACAAGGGTTGAAATAAAAGTAACATTAACGCTACTAATCAACTTAGCAACAGTTGAAGGCAAGTAAAATGCTAAACCATAAACCGACAGTTGGATCACCCCGTAAGCGATGGCGAGCGCCCACACCCGGGGAATTTTAATCGCATCAGAAATCCTCGATGCCACCGATTTTTGCTCTTCTTGACTCAGCTCGCGCATCAGGGCTTTTCTTTCACCATCATTTAAAAAGCGGGCGTGTTTAGGTTCACTATCTAAATAAAAGTAAACAAATACGCCGACTGCAGCAGCTAACAAACCTTCCACTAAGAACATCCAAAACCAACCAGGATGGCCTAACCAACCGTGTAAACCTTCGAGTAAGGCCCCAGAAAAAGGGGTACCCAGAGCCAAGGCAATACAGGGACCCACGTAAAACATACCAATAATGGTGCCGCGATTTTTTTGCGGGAACCATAAAGAGGTTAAGTAAATCATTCCTGGGAAGAATCCAGCCTCTGTAGCCCCTAGCAAGAAACGAGTGGTCACAAATTTAGTTTCGGTATCGGCAATCGCTAACGAACATGAAACCAAGCCCCATAGGATGGTGGTAAAGGCGATCCAACGTTTGGCACCGACTTTCTTCATTAACAAATTACATGGAGCCCCCAAGAAGGCGTAAGCTAAGAAGAAAATTGATGCCCCCGAGGCAAATGCGGCGCTACCAATTCCGGTATCAGCCATATACTGAACCTTCGCGACGCCGATGTTTGCTCGATCGAGAAAAGCTAAAATGTAGAGTAATAACATCAATGGAACGAGACGGACCATTGATTTATGGACAGCAGAATCTAACAATGATGAATTGTTCATAACAAGACCTTTTATTACTAGAGCGAACGCAGCGCGCCTGCTCTAGTCCTAATAATTAATGAGTATAAGGGCGAGTAAGACCGTCGCGATTTAGCTCAACACCAAATCCCGGCTTATCCAGTTGGTCTTTGTGAATGCGACCTCGCTCGGGAACCGGCTCATTAATCAAAATAGGGTCAAATTGTGGACGAGTATGATCCGCTTTGGGCGCGGTCATCAAAAACTCACTGAAAGGTGAGTTAGTAAAAGTAATCACCGCGTGATGAGAATAGACGGACGAGCCGTGCGGCACCACTAACTGGCCCCGAGATTTAGCCACTGCCGCAATTTCTACGAGCGTGGTTAATCCGCCACACCAGCCAACATCTGGTTGCATAATGTTGACCCCAGTTTCAGATAACTCTTGAAATGACTCAAGGGTGCCATGGTGCTCTCCAGTCGTGACCATCAACCCTGGTGGGGCTTTTGCTACTAGCTCACGATAAGCTTGATGTTGATTGGCGGGAAAACACTCTTCGATCCATTTCAAATTAACACCTGCTTGATGCATCGCCCAAGCGGTTTTAATTGCATAATTCGCATCCATACTCATCCAACAATCGGCCATTAACCAAAAGTCTTCGCCGCACAGTTCTCGCATGTCTTTAAACTGCTTCACGGTTTCACGGATCCCAGCATCACCTTCATGCGGACCAAAATGCGTGGGCATTTTGCCACCAATAAAGCCCATCTCTTTAGCGAGATCGGGTCGTGCCCCGGTGGCATAAAACTGCAATTCATCCCGCACAGCCCCACCAAGTAACTTAAATACCGGAAGCTGGGTGACTTTGCCAAATAGATCCCAAAGCGCCAAATCAACACAGCTAATGACATTCATGACCAGACCTGCGCCGCCGTTATAGTAAATTGACGCGCGGATCATCTGGTCGTGGATTAATTTTATGTCAGAGACACACTTGCCTTCGACAAAACGATTTAAGTGCTTCTCAACAATAAAACAACCGGGCTCACCAGCGGTCGAGACTGCAAATCCTGTGGTGCCATCGTCAGCTTCTACTTCAACGATCAGGGTACCAAGCACATTAATCCCAAAAGACTGTCGAGACTGTTCATATTCTTTATAGCGACTCATCGGGGTACAGATCTTGTCATCAATCCAATGCCCACCTTGTTGGTCATGATAGTCTGCACCACCATTGCCTTTTTTACCTGTCGCCCCGCCTATGTAATAGGCACGAATTTCTTTTATTTTAGGTAACGTCATTTTGTTATATACTCCCGATCGTTAATTGACCGTTAATTCGACTAGTGTGTTAATTAATATTGCCAAGCTCTGAACCTTGGCAGTCGTGTAGCTCGAGTCTGATTCGGTATGGGTTAATGGGGATTGACCCATATCGAATCCTCGAGCTTCCATTGCAATTCGATAGCCAAACGGAAAACGAATTGAGGACATCGCCATCATCGCTTCCATCGCTGCGAATTGAAGCTTTTTAGCCGCATCAAACTGACCGGCTTCAAATAAAGCGTTAATTTTCACCATCACTTCTGGCATCACCCCTGAAGTTGCGGTCATACAACCATCACCACCAAGCATCAACGAGCCATATAAGAACTCTTCGCGGCCAGTCATCACCCTAAATTCAGGATCAACCGCTTTACATAAGCTCAGCATTTTCATGAAATTAACTGAACAACCGCCAGAATCTTTAATTCCAACAACATTGGCTAAACGGGCTAGTTTTGCCGCCGTTTCGGCATTAATCGGATCCGCCATAAAAGGGATGTTATAAAGACAGATGGGGAGGTCTGTCGAGGCTGCAACTTTGCTTACAAAACTAATAATCGCGGCTTCATCGCAGGGATAAAAAGCCGGTGGCATTAACACCAATCCGGTGGCACCTTGTGACTTTGCAAAAGCCGCCAATTGAATACTCTCATCTGCGTTATTTGAAGGAATACCACTCCAAACAGGAACCCGCTCTTTCGCTTCGGCACAAACTGCTTCAATCACCGCACATTTTTGAGAAAAACTCATAATTCCGGCCTCTCCCACAGAAGAGATTGGGAAAATTCCGAGCAAACCTTGCTTAATTTGAAAATCGACAATTCGCCTGATTTCGGCCAAATTGGGGGACTGATCTTTCCATGGCGTTAATAAGGCACATAATACTTTTGGGGGTCTATTCATTAATTTACTTCTCCATTAAAACCTAGCTCTCTAGATATTGCGGTTGCTGTGTTTCGTACTTCTGAGGCGGCGTCTTCAAAGGTAAAATCATCACCAATGTGCATCACCGTACCCACCAAAGAAATCGCTGCGATAACGGCACCATGCTTATCGAAAATCGGTGCACTCACGCAGCGAATATTGGCGGCATCTTCTTCATCATCTTTCGCCCACCCAAGGCTTCGTATCCGCGTAAGCTCTTGCTCAAGCTCGGCCCGTGAACCAATGCTATTGGGGAGATGATCGACAAAACTGATTGATTTGATAATCTGTTGCTGCTTTGCTTTATCTAAATAGGCTAAAAGGCATTTGCCTAAAGACGAACGATAAATACAGAGTTGTTTGCCTTCCCAGGTTTTCACCTGGATGTGCGATAGGCTATCCACCCGAACTAAATAGATAGGTGTGTCATTGTCTAAAATCCCCAAATGACAAAGCATTTCAGTTTTGCTGGCAAGGGATTCCAAATGCTGATAGGCAACGTCTCTTAAATCTTGATGTGCAGAAACGGCCCCACCCCATTCGAGTAACTTCAAACCCAGCACATATTGGCCGGTTCTATCTTGATCGACAATCCGCTCACGCTTGAGTTGATTTAATAAGTTATACACCGAACTTTTCGGTAGGCCGAGGATGCGAATGATTTGATTGGCACTGAGATTTCCATGAGCGACCAATACGTCGATAATGCTGATTGTTCGACTCAAAGCCGGTATGTTAACTTCTTTTTCCAAAATGCTGGAGCCCTGTTTTGAATACTGGAAACAAGGTAGCACGAACTCATCGGTACTCAATCATTTGATGGAGAATTTATGAGCAAACTCACAGATATAGAGACTAGAAAATAACGAGAGAGTTTCCAAACAAGCGCAAACGGCTCAAAACAAAAAAGCCAGCTAGATATATTGCTGGCTTTGTTATAAAAACGGGCAGTTGCCCAACACTTCGCTGTTACGGTACTTTTCAACGCCTGAATAGGGAGCCAAACAAATTCACGGTGCTTGCCGCGTTCAATTCACAATCAGTCTTCCAACATTGAACAAAGGAGCCTGAAGATTCGGCGCAAGGTGTTTCGCTGCAATGGTGAGCTCCCAACGAACACCATGGCTCCGATTTACTCACCAAAGCTCAGCATACTCACCGCCGTTCAAAGCGGCAACTTTAAGCAAAAAAAAGCAACAACTAGCCTTCAATACTAGCAAAAAGCTTTAGATTTTTACCCGATAAGCGATAAGCAATCCATTCATCTTGTGGCTGAGCGCCAATACTATGATAAAAATCAATAGCGCTTTGATTCCAATCTAATACCGACCATTCAAAACGGCCACAATCTTTCGCCACCGCAAGCCGAGCTAAATACGCCATTAAAGCCTTACCCGCCCCTTGACCGCGTTGATCTTGAGACACATAAAGATCTTCCAAATAAAGGCCATATTGACCCAGCCAAGTAGAGTAGTTAAAGAAATACACCGCAAAACCAATCGCCACACCATCCTGTTCGCAGATGAGCGCATGGGCATGGATCTCTGAACCAAATAAACGTTGTTCTATTTGTGCAACACTATTCACTACCGCTTTCGGCTCCTTTTCATAATTTGCAAGTTGCTGAATAAAATTTAAAATTGTCGCAGCATCGACTTTTTCTGCGGGTCTAATATTTAAGGGCATTTGCTTATCCTGTTGACTCAAAGTAGGGAGAGTGTAAGCTCTATAGCTTCATGAATACAGTGCATTATATGCAGGCGACAAATGAAGAGTGTGCATGGATAAATTTCCTAATATTGATCTCAATCTACTGAAGCTATTTGCCAGTTTATATCAAACAGGTTCTGTAACCGTCACTGCCGAAACACTTAAGCTGAGTCAATCGGCCTGTAGTCATGCGCTCACTCGCCTACGAGAACGACTAGGCGATGAGCTGTTCGTTCGTATCGAAAACCGAATGCTACCCACAGCCTATGCCCAACGTTTGGCTGAACATGTGATGCCAGCACTCACCATGCTCAATCAGGGTTTTGAGTTATCTCAAGCCTTTTCGCCGACGCAAACCCACAACTTTAAAATCGCCACCACCGACTATAGCTCTTGGTGTATGCAAGCGTTTACCGCTCACTTAAGCCAAGGGTTTAAAGCAATTAATATTGAGTTTCTACAATTAGAACAACGCCTACCAGAAGCAGCGCTTAAATCGGGAGAGCTCGACTTGGCCTGTGGTTTCAGCCATCAGCCAGAGAGTAGCGAAAGTTTAATGCGCTTAACTTGGCTTGAAGACCACTATGTTAATGCTCGTTGTGCGCAGCGAGGAACCCCAGGCCCACTCAACTTACAACAATTTTTAGAACATAAACATATTCTAGTCACACCTTGGAACGAATCCCGCGGCATCGTAGATATTAGCTTGGCCAAAATAAGAAAAAAGAGACAGATTGCGATTAAAACTGCCAGTGTATTAGCGGCTCCCTATTTTGTGCAAAATACCGACTATTTACTCACCCTCCCCCATCGCTATGCTCAACAGATGCAACAACAACTTCGTTTAAGCATAAGTCCCTTGCCCTTTAAACTTCCTAACTACCAACTCAATTTATATTGGCATAAAACCCGCTATCAGGATCCGAAGCTCATCTGGTTTATCGAACAGTTTCAACAATTCATCGAACAAACAGATACACTGCCACACCAATAAAGGACAGTGCTGAGCTTCACCTAACTGACAAATCATGAACCAATCACCACCAGAGACTAGCTAAGCGCCGATAAAGCGCTGAAGCTGTCTCTGGTAAGCTTGATTTTGCTTCAACAAATCTTCATTTTGTTGCAACAAGTTAACCACCATGGCGACCGCCACCCAATCTATTTCTAAGTCTTGATGAAGCCGCACCGCTTTTTTGATCCAATGAAGACTCGTAGTATCGAATATCCAGCGCTCTATCCCTTCCCCCCTTAGTGGCTGAACAATGCCGTATTCCACCACATTAATCAGCACATCACGCTCTATTCCTGCAAGTTGGCAGAGTTCATTGAAGGATATATTGACGAAAGCTTCACTCATGCTCATTCCCTCCACGCTGCTCTGGGATTAAAGTGACTACTAGAGGCCAGCGCCTGCCATAACGCTTGTTGCTGTGGCGTCGCTTTATTTGGCATCACAATGCTGACCACCGCAAATAAGTCGCCAGTGACATTTTTACTTCTTAAGCCTTTACCCTTCACTCGCAATTTGCGCCCTGCTTGAGTATTCGCAGGGATCGATAAACTGATTTTCCCTTCAAGGGTGGGCAGTGTCACCTTGGTGCCTAAAGCGGCCTCCCATGGGGACAAGGGCAATGAGATATACAAATGATGTCCCTGCACATCAAACAGCGGATGCGGTACTAAACGAACATGCAAATAGAGATCGCCCGCAAAGCCACCACTGGAACTGGGGTGCCCTGGCCTGGCACTCGGATCCGTTCACCATCGCAACTTCCCATCGGCACTTTAATCTTCAATTGCTTGGTGACATGCTCAAGCCGCCCGTTACCAAACACCGGCAGCTGATACTCGATGGTTTTATGCGTTTGTTGAATGGTTTCTTCTAAAAATAGCGGCAGTTCAATCTCGATATCCTGACCGCGTTGCGGCGCAGTTGAAGCCCGCTGCCGAAATGTAGCCCGATGCTGACCAAAAATTGAATTAAAAAACTCAGAAAAATCACCTTCGAATTGCTCGCGATCAGGCTCTTCAGCGTAACTGGTACTTCGCCACCCCGGTGGTGGGCGAAAGCCGTGACTTGACTGCTGTCCATATTGGCGAAGTTGATCGTATTCAGCACGTCGTTTGGGATGTTTTAAAACTTTATACGCCTCAGCCAGTTCTTTAAACTTTGCTTCAGCTCGAGCATCAGAATTCATATCAGGATGGTATTTCAGCGCGAGCTTACGATAGGCCGCTTTGATCTCTTTGCTTCCCGCATCAGGCTTCACGCCAAGGATGTTGTAGTAATCTTTGAATTCCATACGCCTATCCTTCATTTCAAAGCCTCATTCAAGGCCTAGCAGGGTTTAGCGAGTTCCAGATCAACGCTTTTTCTCATGAGCGTAATAAGCACACCAAGAAGCAGGCAAAATCGAAGCCTCATGGATTCACTCTTCCTCGCTCTAAGTGTAGGAGTTTCGATCAAAAATGAGGTGTTAATCCAACCAAGAGATACACAATACGTCGATTGAGAATAAATTCTGGCAAAACAATTTTCAGTCATAAAATCAGGGCTCAACACCACAAAAAAATCGCTTTGCTTGAATCAGGATAGTTAGCTTCGAAAACGCAAAGGTTCACTGCTTTTAATCAATATTAGTCACGATTTAAGAGCCATCAGGCTATCTCAGACTAAGCCAAGAGGTCTCTTATGCCACGAGTTGATACTGGGTGAATACCAGATCCCCCACTATACTATGAGAACTTGATATGGTTTTTCGAAGCAAAATTTAAGTCTGAAGCAAACATGAATGGTCCACAAAATCTGGCTAAATTTTCATAGTCAAACCGTATCCAAATGTTTTCATACGAGCGTATCTTGAACAACTCAAGGCATAAGAGCTTATTTATGAAAGGCTGACATATAGATGAAACCAGTAAAATTTTTTGCCCTGTATCCAAATAAATCTACTGTAGATGCCCAGTCTCAAAAAATGAGCCACGATGAACAATCCCCAAAGACTAGCGAAATATTGAATAGGCTGAACAAACACTTTGCTCTGACATTGAAATCATTAACAAATATCTAAAAGCATATATATAAAGTGGGTTAATAAAATGCGTGACAAGCAAACCATTATGTTTTTAACAAAAATCTTTCAAAAAAAAATATATAAGCGGATATGTTATTTAGTCATTTCCATTTTAATACTGACAATATCTAATCAAAAAGTCGCTGCTGAAACTATTGTGCTAGCCGCAGCAGCTGACAGTATTCCCACTTCATACCTAGAAAATGGTAAACAAACGGGTATTTTAATTGATGTTATAAATGAAGCATTTTATCGCGCTGGGTATACCGTTGAAATTCAACTCATGCCTTGGGCCCGATGTTTAAAATCCGTCAAATCTGGTGATGTGGATGGTATATTCTCAGCATATTTAACCGATGAACGACAAGAGTTTATGAGCTATACCAGTGAAGTCCTGATCACTCAGGTACAAGCTTTTTTTGTTTCGAGTAATTCTACAGTTACCTATGACGGTGACCTCACAAAATTGGCTGATAAATCGATTGGCGTGATTAATCACACCAGCTATGGGCCAAAACTTGATGCTGCATTGGCTGAAGGACTATTCTCAAAAATAGATGTAGCTCAAAACTCTAAAAGTAATGTTCGAAAACTTTTAGCTGGCCGAGTAGATTTGATCCCTTCCTATCGGCATGTTGTTTTAAGCACCGCTAAATCGCTGGGAGAAATCAATAAAATAAGGCAATTATCCCCGAATCTGGAGGCGGTTCCAAGTTACCTCGCATTCACAAGAAAACGCGACTTCACCCAACTCATTGCAGATTACAACAAAGCTCTTGCATCGATGAAGGAAGACGGTACTTATGATATGATTTTCAACAAGTATCTTCAGTGATCCTTCGTTTAGCCGCGCCATCAACACGCGCGAAAAACCGAAAAACATACTCTCAACTAACCTTAAACAGGCTTACTTCGCTGATTTCGTGAATGACTGAACAACAATGAAATAACAATGTTCTTACCGAAGTTCTGAATCAACAACCACCAACAAAAGAGTTTCATTCAAATATGAATATCTCAAATTCATATTCCACCAACGCCTGTTTAACAATAACGTACACCGACTCAAGGTTGAAACCGCTAAATCGTACTTAGAAACTAACATGAGTGGACACTATAACTGAGGCTAATACTGTTACTAACAAGGCGACTTAGTATGTTTGACAGATACTTATTACATGATTATTGTCTCCCTGCAAAGCAATCAGACAAAAAGCCTTAGCCATCCTTATGGATGTTGATTACCAATCGCCTCCCACATCACGTTACATTCTTCTTTAGCAGCTGCGGTCAATAACTCAATTAAGGGGAATGCTCGATGCCCCAAACTCACTGGCGCTTCAATCAAATCGTCGGCTTCATCTTTGGCATCGCCAAGTTCCGGCGCTTTTTCCGCTAGATCTATCGCAGCTTTTAACTGAGCAAGTGCGGTTGCCACATCTGCAGCCAAAATTGCTCCGGGCACGTTGTCACTTTGGCCCATCATCTTCAACATTTGTAGGCCCACATCACCAAACATCGTAATATTTGCATAGGCTTTACAGCTAAATGTAATCAACATATTATAACTCTACTGTTTTAATTGTTATTAACAATACCACGTTTAGAACTCATCTTTCATCGCATGTGGCATCACACTGAATACAATAAACTACCTCGACCCACCATAGCATATTGCGATACCGCATAATTAATGAAATGTCACATCGCACCATTGAATCAACCAGCTAGCCTGCTCGTCGCAAGCTTCGCACCCACACGCTTTGGTTCAAGCGTTTTTGTCTACTTTAGTGCTACAGTCATGCTAATATTCAGTTCTTCCCAATAGAATAAGAAAGCAAAATAAATGAGTTCAGAGCATTTCAAGGGTCAATATGAAGTCGAACTAAAATTTAGATTGCCGTCAAAATCTGATTTTTTGCAAACCTTAGCTAAGATGCCTCATAAGGTAATGCTTCTAGATAACGTCGAATCGGATTGCTACTTCGATACATCCACTCAACAACTTCAAGCGCAAAATAAGAGTGTTTGTATCCGTGAGATGGAACCGTCGGGAATAAAATTATGGATAGTCAAAGGTCCAGAGTTTGATCGCTGCGAAGCGACGAATATCATCAATGCAAACTCAGCAAAAAGTATGTTGCAAACTATGGGCTATCAGGTCGCTTTACAAGCAAAAAAAATCCGTAGTATTTACTTCATCGGTCAGTACCATGTAACACTAGATTATCTCGAAGGAATTGGACACTTTGCTGAATTTGCGATTATGACCGATGAGCAGTCAATGCTAGCAAACTATAAAGTTGAACTCGAAAGCTTAGCCAGTCAATTTGGCTTAAGCACTCCAGACCTAGAGACAAAATCTTATCGTGAGTTATTCATCGAACAAGCGACACAATCCACTCACTGCTGATATGAGTTGTTTCTCCCCAACCGCCTAGATGTGACGCCATAAGAAAGCTAAGCCGAAAATTCATAAAACCAATCCATCGATGTAATCCAAATTTTTGAGAACTTAGCCAAGTGATATCCCTTCGTCTATACGCTTAAAGCCGCGTGAGATAACAAGGCTATGTATGATGCTATTCAACCAACCACTAAATCGGTTTAACTGCTACCCAATTTGCTAGCAAAACAGCAATCTTGTTTATACCAAGATAAGTAATGGTATGAGTTAATCCTGAAGTCGGCGGTGATTCAAGCCTAACAACAGACCTAGAAAAATACTGATCATTCCCCAATGAATATGCAAGTATTAAGCACTATACTCCGACGATTATAAGGCTCGAGGCCAAATTTTCGAGGCAACCATCAAGCAAGGTGCCAACTCCAGAATCAGTTATGTAGCTTGATTGATGAAACGTTTAATTAGCGATAAGTGATCTCTCCTTGAGCCGCGAAATCTGCCGCATTCAGCGGGCTATGCTGTTACATAAAGGCTTTTAGCACTTCAGCGTCCACGAAGCCAGTATCAACAAAACCCCGATGTTCGGTAATCTTAGGGTAACCATCGCCTCCTGCTGCATTGAAGTTTGGTACAGTAAAGCGGTAGATTTGAGCGCTGTCCAGCGACTGACCAGCAATCACCACATCGCTCACCTTGCCGTTACTCACGGTCATCTCAATCCCAGCAAACTGCGCATAGGCCCCGGTATCCACCGGCATGGTCGCCACAACCGATAAATACTCGAGCACTTCAGCACCGCTCATGTCCACATAGGTAATGGTATTGGAGAAGGGTTGTACCGTAAGAACATCTTTATAGCTCACATCACCGGGCTCAATCGAAGCACGCACTCCGCCAGAGTTCATCACCGCAAAGTCAGCATTCACCCGCTGCATATGCGCCGTTGCGATCATTCGACCGAGGTTGGTTTGAGCAAACCTCACCTTATTTCTATCCCCTTCCAGACGTCCCTTGAGCTGCGCAATATTCACCCCAAGTTGCGCCTGCCCCTGTTGCTGATAAGGACTCAACAAAGCTAAAGCTTGCGGATCGGCGGCAATTTCGTCGGCGACGAATACCCGCAGCTTTTTACCGTCAAGCAGTACTTTCTTCTTCAAATTTACTGGAATAAGGCGATAACTATCGAGGCTAAACTCACCATTTTTAAACGTATAATCGGCGCGTCCCAAATACTTCCCCCATTCGTGGGCTTGCACGATCCAGGTGCCATTTTGTTGGTCGGGTTGACACTCCGTGCCAGGCTTAAAATGAACATCGTAACGGTTTGGCTGCTCCATACACACTGGCTCTTGAGAGTGGCCACCAACGATTAAGTCTAACTCACCTGGTTTTAATGAACGCGCCAGACTCACATCACCCGGCGCATTAACTCCATGTTGCGCATTGGCGTAGTGCCCCATGTGGGTCACCGCAAATACTAAATCCGGTTGCTCTTGTTGATGCAGTTCTGCCAGTACCTTCTTCGCCTCGACTTTGGGATCCCGAAACTCGATATCAGCCACCGTATCGGGATGCACCAATTTATAGGTATCTTCCGTCGTAAAACCGATCACCGCCACTTTAACGCCCTGCAGGTCGAAAATTGTATAGGCCTGAAATTTACGCTGACCGGTGGATCGTTGATAAATATTGGCCGATAAGAAGGGAAATCCCGCCCACTCCTGCTGCTGCGCCAGCACCGCCAAGCTGTTATCAAACTCATGATTGCCTAAAGCCATCGCATCATAACCGAGTAACTTCATCCCCTTAAAGTCAGGCTCGGCATCCAGTAAATCTGACTCCGGAACACCAGTATTAATGTCCCCGCCAGACAACAGTAATACACTGCCCCCTGCAGCCGCGACCTCTTTACGGATCCCATCGATGAGGGTTTTACGCGCCGCCAATCCGTATTCGCCGTATTTATTCTGCCAAAAACGGCCATGATGATCGTTGGTATGTAACACGGTGATTTTATAGCTATGATCAGGCTGCCAACTATGACTGGGCTGGGTGCTGCAGCCCACTAACACACTCATGAGTAGCACAAAGGGTAATATTGCAAAACGATAACAGCGCTTCATCTTCATTCCTTGATGATCAGTTAATGAAGAATAATAATAGTTCAGTTACTTTCAACAAGAACAGAGTCTTACAGAGAAAATTCAAGTTATATTGGCAATTTGCTCAGATATCAGCCAAAGATGTTGTTCAACATTTAGCAGCGCAGACTTGGTCTAGATCAATGAAATGCAAACGATAATAATTTACATTTGCAATAAATACTTTGTGAAGCCAATCATGACTCAAGTAAATTCTCTGTCTTTGTCGTCCTTACCCGAAGCACTCACCGGCCAGGCAAGCCCTTCGCCTTTACAGTTTGCCTTCGCTAAAAAAACCACCGCCCATGCACAGCAAAATACCGGCGCACAGCTGTCAGGAGATACCGCATTCAACAAGCTCTTTGCACAACTCTCAGCTTCGCCAACCTCACAGCAAAAGCGTGCGATTTATATTCATATCCCCTTTTGTCGCGTGCGCTGTAGTTTCTGCAGCTTTTTTCAATATGCCAGTAGCCCGCAAATGATGGACCAATATTTCGCAGTTTTAGAACAGGAGCTCAAGGCCAAAGCAGCTTACCCTGGAGCAAGGCGCAGCCCTTCGACGCAGTCTACGTGGGCGGCGGCACCCCCACCGATTTAAACTCAGCCCAACTAAAGCAACTTGGTCAGCTGATCCAACATTACTTTCCTTTAAGCAGTGACTGCGAAATCACCTTAGAGGGTCGACTCAATCGATTTGACGATGACAAGTTTTCCGCCGCGCTCGCGGGCGGATTTAATCGCTTCTCTTTTGGAGTGCAAAGCTTTAACAGCCAGGTTCGTCGCAGCGCCAAACGACTCGACCAACGTGAGACCATTCTCCAACGGCTGCAACAATTAAGCGCTTCACAACAAGCGACTATTGCCATCGACTTGCTCTATGGTCTGCCCCATCAGACGACTGAAAACTGGCAGCAGGATCTACAAGATGTGCTGAGCAGCGGTGTCCATGGTGTCGATCTCTATCAACTGCTCACATTTGGCGGTACCGCATTACAACGAAATTCGGAGAAGGAGGGAGTTGCCCAACCTTTAAGCACCAGCGAAAAAGCACTGATGTACCGCCAAGGGCATCAGTTTTTCACCAAGCAGGGTTTAAAGCAGCTGAGTTATTGTCATTGGGCAAGCGATCCCCGAGAGCAAAGCCATTACAATCGCCTGGTCAAGCAGGGGGTCGATATTTTGCCCATTGGCGCCGGGGCTGGCGGAAAAATCAATGGCTTTAGCATGATGCAGTTTCGCGATATCGATACCTGGAAAAATGCAGTGCAAGAAAACAGCTGGGCTTTTCAAACCTTAACCCCACCGAGCCAAGATGCCACGCTACAAGCTGCCATTGTCAGTGGCTGTGACCAAGGAGAACTAAGCGCGGCTAAACTTCCTCAAGGCGCGCAGGTGTTTCGCCATTGTCAAACGCTGTTTGATGCTTGGCAAAAAAACGGCCTGGTCACACAGCACGGCCAACAGCTTAACTTAAGTTTAGCGGGACAGTTTTGGTCGGTAAATCTAGCAAATGCCCTGAAAAACTACCTGCGTCTTTATCCGCTCGCACAATAAGTGCCGAGCAGAAACGAAAAAAGCCATGCTTTAGCATGGCTTTTAAAAATGGCGGAGGAGGAGAGATTTGAACTCTCGAAGGGCTATTAACCCTTGCCGGTTTTCAAGACCGGTGCATTCGACCACTCTGCCACCCCTCCGCAGGGGTGTTGCTGCAATTAAAGTGTCATGTTCTGATTGATGACATGCCAAGTTAATATGGCGGAGGAGGAGAGATTTGAACTCTCGAAGGGCTATTAACCCTTGCCGGTTTTCAAGACCGGTGCATTCGACCACTCTGCCACCCCTCCGCAGCGGTGTGAATATTACGTTTATGATTTTAAAATGTAAAGGCTATTTCAGTTCAACCGCTCGCAATTCAGCCAATTGAGTCAAACTTTTTATGGATTGACGAATTCTTGTTCTACCCGGCATTCCCTAAGATGTTTGAACTAAGTTGTTTGAAATATCCGCCAGGCACTTAAGCACTATCACTGAGCTTACTGGCGGTTTTTCACGACTCCACCGAAGACAGTTTCAGTTTGGCGCTTTTGCCAAGGTAAAGCACGAATATAATTAGGCAGAACAAACTAAACAACTGCCAAACAAAACCCAAAGGATACAATAAAGCCGTGGCCAACGCGGCCATCAGCACTCGCTCCCAAATCTGTAGCTGTCGTTTATGCCAGCCCTGCATCACTAAAGTAAAGGCGTATAAGCCGGGCAAAGCAAAAGCAAACACGAGTATCGGCTCCCACCCCGCCCCCTGCACTAAAGGCGTATAGGCAAATAACAAGGGAATGATGTATAGACCCTTGGCGATTTTCCAGGAAGTAAAACCGGTCGCCATTGGTGGAGACTTGGCGATAGCGGCGGCAGTGAAGGTACATAAACAAACTGGCGGGGTTACGTTACTGTCTTGCGACAACCAGAAAATGATTAAATGAGCAGACAGCAACAACATCGCTATTTTGCCATCATCAAGCAACATTGGTTGCAGCAAGGCCATCATCTCATCAGGGATTTGACTGACTAAAGTTTGCGCCTCCACTAAGCTCAAACTGCCTTGCTCCGCACCCACCCCCAGCAGCATTAATACCGCATGCAGCTCGCTACTGATCTCTGTGGTGCTCAACACTCTCACCAACTCGGCGTTCGCCATTAATTGTAACAAGGCGGGTGCCGACAAGGTCGCCAGTACAATATATGAGGCAGTGACCGGTAAACCCATCCCCAAAACCAAAGAAGCGATAGCCACCAACAATAAGGCCAATAATAAGCTTCCGCCCGACCACTCGGTAATCATTAACGAGAAGGTATTACCAATCCCGGCGGTGGCGATCACATTCACAATCAGGCCTACAGAACAGAGCAATACCGCTGTCACCACCATATTTCGCGCCCCTAGAGCAAATGCATCGGCGATCGCTCGAAAACCCATCTTATTCGGGGTAAACCAGGAACTGATAATCACCGTGATAATCGCAATCACCGCCGCATAAGTCGGGGTATATCCCATCACCAGTAAACCAATCAATAAACTCACGGGCACAATAAAGGATAAACCTTCTCGCAACACCATCGGCAGTAAGGGCGCGCCTTTTTCCATGGTACGCGTTAAACCCATTTTGTAAGATTCCGTTCGCACGTAAAATACCAGTGAGGCAAAATACAATATCGCAGGAAAAATACTCACGATGACGATGGTGCTGTAGGGGATCTGAGTATAACTAGCCATCACAAAGGCACCAGCCCCCATAATCGGGGGAACAATTTGCCCTCCAGTTGACGCCGAAGCCTCAACGGCGGCAGCAAAACGTGCACTAAATCCAGCATTTTTCATCAGAGGAATCGTCACCACCCCAGTTGAGGCCGTATTGGCCACCGCGCTACCAGAAATAGTCCCGGTTAAACCTGAGGCGATAATCGCCACAATCCCAGGTCCGCCAACCAGTTTACTGGCGATGCTTTTTGACAAGTGGATCACAAAATCCCCTGCGCCCGAGCGTAATAAAAAGGCACCAAACAGGATAAACATAAACACAAAGCTCGCCGAAATTCGGGCAATGTTGCCAAAGATGGCATCGTCACCATAAATACTTCGAAACAACAGCGTCTCTAGACTTAAACCTTTGAATTGAAAAACGCCCGGCACATAATTGCCCCACCAGGCCAAATAGGAAATAGAGCTCACAATGAGCAATGGGATCACCCAACCTGTCGCCCGACGCGTCATATCAATCGCGCCGAGGATCACCACTATGCCGCAGATCCAATCGAGAGTGACTAAACGAACACCCCGTTGGTAAATCAAGTCTTCGGCAAACAGCAAATAAATCGCTGACAGCGTGATAGAAAATACCCATATACGATCCAACCAACTGGCCAAGTGATGCTTTGTCAGCGGCTTCAGCAAGCCACATAACAAGACAAAACCTGCAAAGTGGATAATATTTTGTTGCAAAACTGCAATATCTGCGAAAATATTGAAATAGACATGCACTAGACTAATCACGATCCCCAGCACATACACCAATGACAAGGAACGGGTTTCGTTGACTTCTTGACGGATACTATCGGGGACTGCATTCCATTGCATAGCAGAAGCTCCTTGAGTAACAATAATGCGCGGTGCATAAATAAAAGTGCATGCGAAGTGCACGTATGATGAGAATTGCTTCCATTAACAAGAGATGACCACGGGATCAATGCTCACGAGAGGCCTTCGCACTGAATATTTGAAGCCCTTTCTATCGGTGATTCGGCTTGGTCTTATGATATGAAGAGGCTTAACAAGCAAATTCACTGACTTGTTAAGCCAAAACAAGCGCTTATTTCGCCACCAAGTTATCGGGAATTTGAATCCCCTGTTCGCGATAGTAACGTGCCGCACCGGGATGAAGTGGAGCAGGCAAACCTGCCAGCGCTTTTTCTAACGACATGGCGAGGGTTGCTTTATGGATCGCCTGTAAAAAAGCCAAGTTTTCGTAAATCGTTTTGGTCAACAAATAAACAAATTCTTCATCCACGTCAGCATGTACCGCTAAAAAATTCGGTTGCGCAATGGTATTCCAGTCCTTTGCCTGATTCGGGTAGGTGCCAGCGGGTATCACATACCGAGTCCATAAACCTAGGCCCCCATTTGCCTGCTGCATTTGCTCATCGCTAATATCCAGCGGTACAAGATCTTTCGCCGCTGCGGCAAATAACTTAGTGATAGCCCCGGTAGGAGCCCCTGCCGGCGTGTTAATGCCGACTACTTGGCCATTTTGTAGCGCTTCCGCAGAGGGGCCATAACCTGCAGAAAAAAGTTTCATTTGGCTATCAATATCAACCCCAAGATGCCCCAGTAGAAAACGGTTCGAGCCAATAGTTCCGGAGTTTTTCTTACCCAAGGCGAGTGTCTTTCCAGTTAATGCTAGTAGGTCGCTAATATCCCCTGTTTTCGCGTATTGCTTTTGAATAACAAATTGCTCAACATTCTGCCATAACATAGTAATAGAGCGCAGATGAGTTTGCTTTCCTTGTTGTTCAAGAGGACCACTCCCATTAACCGCATAGGAACCATAGAGCCCCTGTAAGATGGCAAACTGAGCTTCTTTATCACGCAATAACTTAATGTTCTCCGCTGAACCAGCAGAATTAATCGCAGAAACACTCACTTTATGGGTCGGTTGAATCTTCACCTTAGTGAGGGTTGCCAATGCGACCCCCACCGGATAATAGGTTCCTCCGGTACTCGCAGTTGCCAACAAGTAGTTTTTAGCGGTGTCCGCTTGCGCTGTTACACCGAGCATTGTTGTCAGTAGTAATAAACTTTTTAGCCAATAAGCCATGATTTACTCTCCTTAGTAAAGGTTCTACGACCACGCGAACCCTTGATCCTGAATATCTAAACGATGAAAACTCAGCCCTAGCCTACAACTTGCTGATTTAAGCGTGCGTCATCAACGACTCAAAGCTCTCGACGCCTTAATCACGCCAACTATCAGCAGCTCTCGATGAATTTCTATGGCACCCGCCATCTTCAAGCGAGCGAATAATCATGCTAATGAACAAGTTACAAATTAACAAGTTATTAACACAAGCCTACGACTAAAGTCGAAACCAACCACAAGGCAACTACTTAAAATACTTTTGGTAGAGCTTTTGATAACTCGCAGAGCTGACGACTAACTGCAAGGCCCGTTGAAAGCGTCGTAATTCGGGCTCACTCACCGATGGATGAAAAGCATAACAGTATTCATTATCGAACAAATTATAGACTTGTTTGAAGCTTAGTTCATGTGGGTCGATGTGCTCCGAGACCAGGGCCAACAAATCAACTCGGCGTAGCGCTAATAATTTAAATGCTTGCTCAATCGTCTTAATCGCCACGATATTATGCTGTAGGCCAGCATCATTTAAATAAGCATGGATCGACTGACCGCTGAGTAATGCAACTTTATAATTCGCTAAATCCGCCAACGCCGTGATCTCAATTTTGCTGTCATTCAGTGCATATAAATTGGCCTGACCGATGTTAATTGGACAAGCCCATTTAAATTTTGACTCTCGCTGGGCAGTTTTAATAGTTGAAAATAACACCGTATAAGGCAGCTGCTGCAGTTTTGCGTATGCCCGTTTCCAAGGTAAAAACTGGATCTCTGGGAGCGGGCTACCCAATTGCTGAAATACCAAACTTAACAGTTCCACAGCAAAACCTTGCGGCTGTTGCTGTTCAACATAGTTGTAAGGGAAAAAGTCTTCACTCATGTAACTCAGCTCTTCCAATGTATGAGCTTGTAGCTGAATACTCGTGAATAGAGAACAAGCAATGAGTAACTTAATCCTGTATTTCATCCCAATCCCCAAATTTCTCATTTTCACGACTTGCCTAGTCAGCAAATTCAACCCGCAGCCAACATGGCAACGCTAGTCAGAAGACAAAACAACAAGTACACTGCAGCCTCAGCAATCTACCGAGCATTCACCTTTGAGTTTCATTCGACTATGCTTTTATGCCCTCCTTGGTGGCTATTGTTTTTCTATAATGGCTGCTACATGGCCAAACTCGACTCAGCACTTAGCAGGAAAACGCTCCATTAGTCAGGCTATAAAGGCCTACCATAACGATAGTCTAAAGCGTTTATTACCGCTATTTATCGCCGCTAAAGTCGATTACCCGCCGCAAAAAATCACCTTATTGGCGAGCAAACGTTCACGACGCTTAGAGCTATGGGCCGACAGTGGGGAGGGTTATCACTTTATTCATACTTATTGGATCCGACATGCGAGTGGCACGGCAGGGCCAAAGCTTCGAGAAGGGGACTTGCAAGTCCCCGAGGGGATCTATCAAATTGAGGCTCTAAACCCGAATAGTCAATTTCATCTTTCGATGAAACTAAACTACCCTAATAGTTTCGATCTTGCCAAAGCAAAGTTGGAACAACGCAAGCAACCCGGTTCAAACATTTTTATTCATGGCAAAGCGTCATCAATCGGCTGTTTAGCCATCGGCGATCAAAATATCGAAGATTTATTTATCTTGGTGGAACGTATTGGCCCCGGCAATAGTTCAGTGGTTATCGCCCCGCACGATCCAAGGCTATTGCCGCTGTTTCCAGTACCTGATCACTTACCCCCATGGACCACAGAACTTTATCAACAAATCCAACAACAATTTGAGAGATTTAAGCGATAGAAACCTGGCAGCGAATGATTTTTTATGTTCAGTTTTATTGAGATAAATGAATTTGAATCACCGCCAGCAGAAGCATACCAAGAGCAAACAGACCCGAATTGCCGTGTTTCCTAAGGAGAAATAAGCACAAGGATTCTGCTAGCTACTTTATAGTGACCATTTAAAAAGCACCAAATGGCTGGTTAAATCGCAAACCCTGTTACGCGCTATGATATTGCAGCACCATACCGGCACTTTTTTTCAAGCCTTCGCTAAGCCATGCGGGCAGGCTGTCAAAGTCTAAGTTGTCCAGTAAATTTTTAAGTTCTAAACCGAGCTCGGTATCACCTTCTATTTTTAAGCGGCGTTGAAAAAATAATGTATCTGGATCTTCTTGGCGTCCCATGAGCAATACAAATTCATTAAGCTGACCAGAAAAACTGACATCAATTTGAGGTGCATTCGCTTGAACCCGCAATTTTCCCTGTTGAAAAGTGACAAACCAGCTAGCATTTAGATCGGTCACTTCAAGCTTCAACCAACGTTGTAGCAAAAAATCAAGATCGCCTTCTTCAATTGCTTCCGCAAAAGCAAGGGCTAGCGCTTTCTCTAAAACCAAGCCTTGCACAGCAAAAGGACAGAACTTCACAGGAATGCTCAATATTTTGGGCATGTCTTTCACTAAAGATTGTTTCAAGCTATCCAGCACTTCATTTCCTCATATATAAACAATAGATCGAGCAGATAAGTGATTCAGTTTACTCAACTTTGCCAACATCAAACCTGCTCTGAGTCAATATCCTGAATAACTAAGACCAGTAAAATAACAAAAAATCTCTTGAGAGGGACCTATGGAATTACTTTGCCCTGCAGGCTCTTTACCTGCAGTTAAAGCGGCGGTGGATCACGGCGCCGACGCTATCTATATTGGCTTTAAAGACGCCACTAATGCTCGCCATTTTGCTGGTTTAAACTTTGAAGGAAAGAAGCTTGATAAAGCGGTCGACTACTTAAAGCAACATCGGCGTAAATTACATATTGCGATTAATACTTTTGCACATCCACAACAGCAACATCTTTGGTTCTCAGCCATTGACCGCGCCGTTGATATCGGCGCTGACGCCGTCATTCTAGCCGACATTTGTTTGCTCGAATATGCGAAGCAACAGCACCCAGACTTAGAAGTTCACCTCTCGGTGCAGGCCTCGGCAACCAATGCTTCGGCCATCGCTTTTTATCAACGTAACTTTGCGGTAAAACGTGTTGTGCTACCACGAGTATTATCCATCCATCAGGTCAAACAACTCTCGAGAGCTTGCCCAGATATGGAGCTGGAAGTATTTGCTTTTGGTAGCCTTTGTGTCATGGCAGAAGGTCGCTGTTATTTGTCCTCCTATTTAACCGGAGAATCGCCCAATACCGTTGGAGCCTGTTCACCCGCTTCTTATGTCCGTTGGCAAGAAACCGAACAGGGCTTAGAGTCTAGGCTAAACAACATTCTGATTGACCGCTATGCTCCGAATGAAACCGCCGGCTACCCCACCTTATGTAAGGGGCGTTTTGATGTAGACGGACAGCGTTATCATGCCTTAGAGGAACCCACCAGCCTCAATACCATTGAACTGATTCCGGAGTTATTCGCCGCCAATATAGCCGCTGTAAAAATAGAAGGGCGCCAACGTAGTCCCGCCTATGTCGCTCAAGTGACCCAAGTGTGGCGAGAAGCAATCGATAGCTTTAAAGCAAACCCAGAGAGTTTTTCCGCGAAAAGCCACTGGATGAGTCAATTAGCTAATTTATCTGAAGGCAGCCAAACCACGTTGGGTGCTTACCAAAAAGCTTGGCAATAAAGGATAGGTACCATATGAAATATGCACTAGGACCAATTCTATATTATTGGCCCAACCAACAAATTGAAGAGTTCTATCATCTAGCCAAGGCCAGCAGCGCCGACATTGTCTATCTCGGCGAAACCGTATGTAGCAAACGACGCAATATGAAGGTACAAGACTGGCTAGACTTAGCGAAACAACTCAGCTTCGCTGGCAAACAAGTTGTAATATCGACCATGGCTTTGTTAGAAGCACCTTCAGAGATTAAACAACTTCAAAAATTAGTCAGTAATGGCGATTTTTTAATCGAAGCAAATGACTTTAGTGCCATCGAAGAAGCACATAGAGCCAGTTTGCCTTTCGTCTGCGGTCCTGCGGTTAATATTTACAATGGCTATGCGCTGAAAGTATTGCTTGACCAAGGAATGCAACGCTGGGTAATGCCCGTTGAACTTTCTCGAGATTGGCTACAAAAACTTAGTAATGAATGTATTGAAATGGGGATCCGTGAACGCTTTGAGATAGAGGTCTTCGCTTACGGGCATTTACCACTGGCTTATTCAGCCCGTTGTTTTACCGCTCAGGCTGAGGGAAAAAGCAAAGACAACTGCGAAACCTGCTGCATTAATTACCCAAATGGACGCCGCGTCGATAGCCAAGAAGGCCAGCCACTATTTGTATTAAATGGTATTCAAACCATGTCGGGAGATTGTTACGACTTAATTAATGACCAACAAAGTATGCAGGGTTTGGTCGATATTGTGAGAATTAGTCCACTAGGTGAAGATAGTATCGAACACCTAGAAGCCTTTCGCCGCCGCAGCCAAACTACCGAACGATTTCCTACGCCGGATAGTGTCAATGGCTACTGGCATCAAATTGCTGGGATCCGCCACCAGCAAGACTAAAACAAGCTCAATGAGAGCCGGTTAGGGTTGGCTCTCATAGCGGTGCAACTCAAATAAAGCTAAACGATGTTCGACAAAATCATAAACGTTATTCGCTAAAGAGAGTTTGAAATAACTGCTGGCCAAGGTGTGATTCCCCGCCCGTTGTGCGAGCTTCGCCATATAGAAGTATGCTTCACAAAGCCGCTCCGCCAAAGCGCGATTATCCGTTTCGCCAGCCATCGTACTGGCCAAAAACTGCTGTTGATCGATTTGGCCAGCGTAGAGGCGAACAATCTGCCAACCCCAGTCATGTTCGCTAGAGTATTCAGCTAAAGCCGCTTGTAGCGTTGTTAATGCGTCTGTTTCACCCGCTTCTAATTGAATCAGATAACGCCATAATACGCGGTAAGGATCATTGGGAGCCTGAGCAGCATAGCGTTTAACATCAACCACTGCCAACTTTGGCTTATTTGCGTAATTCAGTGCTAAACCGCGATAAAAGTAAGCGAATGCATAATCTGGCTCAAGCTCCAAGGCCGAATCAAAGCTTTCAAAAGCACTGTCAAATTCTTCGGCTAAGGTAAAGTAAACCCCCAGAAAGTTATACGCTTCGACAAAGTCGGGCTTTAACTGAATGGCTCGATTAAAGTCGAAGCGGGCTAAGGCTCGTAGCCCAACACGATCAAATACAATGCCTCGTTCGTAATATAACTGCGCCATCTGTTGTTGATCATATTCACCAGAACTAAGCATTTGTCCCAAACGAGCCAGCGCAACTTCTGATTGATAATTCACCTGTAATGGCGTTGCAAGAACAACTGTATTCGGCGTCTGGCTTGAAGTGCTAGCACAAGCGCTTAGGTAACCCAAAGTCACGACCAAACAAGCGGTGCGCAAGGCTTTTTTTAACATATCACTTCCATTTTATCTGTTTAGCAAAGTCGCTAGACCTAGCGAATACGCCTAGCTTATTCAGTTTACCCTAACAAGAGAAAAAGCTCAGGGAAACTTAAAGTTACCATTAACGACAAATTTCTTATTTTGAGAGGGTATCTAAATTGTCGAAAGACTTCACCAAATCATCCAGCGCTTTAATTTGCTTAAGGAAAGGTTCTAGTTTCGATAAAGGCAAGGCACTTGGCCCATCACACAAAGCATGATCAGGATCAGGATGAGCCTCTAGAAACAGCCCCGCTAAACCCGTCGCCATGCCTGCCTTAGCCAAGTCTCCAACCTGTTCTCGACGCCCGCCCGAAGCCGAACCTAAAGGATCACGACACTGTAAGGCATGAGTCACATCCAAAATAACGGGTGCGCCTCGACTCACTTGCTTCATGATGCCAAACCCCAGCGTATCGACGACTAAATTGTCATAACCAAAGTTACTGCCCCGCTCACACAATATCACCTGATTATTGCCACATTCGGCAAATTTATCGACAATATTTCCCATCTGTGATGGGCTCAAAAATTGCGGTTTTTTAACGTTAATCACCGCCCCCGTGCGAGCCATCGCTTCCACTAAATCTGTTTGACGGGCCAAGAATGCCGGTAATTGAATCACGTCAGCGACCGCCGCCACAGGAGCCGCTTGCGCCACTTCGTGAACATCGGTGATCACTGGAATAGCAAACTGCTGTTTGATCTCTTCGAGTAAACGTAAACCTTGCTCCATTCCAGGGCCACGATAAGAATGAATAGAAGAGCGGTTCGCTTTATCAAATGAAGCTTTAAATACATAAGGAATACCAAGCTTGTCGGTTACTTCCACAAAATGCTCGGCGATGCGCATCGCCAATTCACGAGATTCTAGTACATTCATCCCAGCGAATAAGGTAAAGGGTGCATCGTTGGCGACTTTAATTTCGCCAATATTAATCGTTTGTTGCTGCATGCTATTCCTCTTAATGCAAAATTGCAGGCTGAGCGTCCATCGTGTTGATCTGCATCTTCAGTATCTTCGATAAGGGATCATCGGGACATTGCTCAATAAAATATTCAAAATCGTTAATTGCAACACTATTGCAATCCAATTGTTGGTAAATAAAACCGCGATCACGCATTTCGTGAGGATCACCAGGTTTTAAACGCAGCAAAACCTGAGAGGTCCGTAAGGCCATCTCAAATAGTTCTTCCCGTAAACAAGCCGCCTTCAGCTCAGCTAACCAGCGTAGCGTCATCTCTGCCGAAGAGAGTGGTTGCAGGTTTTCCTTGATTAAACTGGCCAAATTGCCCTTGTAACCACGGTGCATCACCGCTAACTGCGCCAAGCTTTTGGATTCTCCAGCAAAGGCATCAAAATATACCCCCTGCCCTTCAATGTTAAAGGCTAATATCGTTTGCGCAGGAAATACAATAGCCTGACATTCTAGCTCTAATTTACGAGCAAAATAATGAAATAACACGGACAAAGTCGTGCCATTTCCACTGCGCCGCTCTAGCACATCATGAATCAACAAATTGTTACTATGATAGTAACTTTGCCAATCACCACTAAAGCCTAAGTCTTGGTAGAACAGTTGCTTTAGTTGTTCAAAACGCGGAGCGGTGCCCTGCGCAACAGGGTTGACCTTAAGCCAATCTAACCACAGTCGATGCAAACTCTTGCGGACCTCCCCAAAAGATTGCCCAGCGATTTCTTCTTCAATACCTAAAATGCGAAAAATCACTCAATCCCTATCCTTTAGCTAATTGTTCAGTCACCCAACTGACGATGTTATGACCCGTCCAACTAAACGAGATAACAACCGCCACTGACTCTATCCATGCCACCATAGTCTTGCGCGGTAAATACTTGTACAAAACCTTCAGCAGTTAATCGTTGCTGAATGGCTTCTTTTTGATCGAAACCATGCTCTAACAGCAGCCACCCACCCGGCTTTAAATAAGCCTGAGCAGAACTAATGATATGCTGAATATCAGCCAAACCTCGAAGCTCAGCAGTAAGCGCAGAGCTTGGTTCAAAACGCACATCGCCTTGCTGTAAATGTGGATCTTGCGGATCAATATAGGGTGGATTACTCACAATTAAATTAAAGCGTTGCCCCTCAAACGGACCAAACCAAGAACCCTGCCTTATATCAACCCGTTCTAAATCTAAACCTTGAGCATTCTCACGCGCTAGTTCAACCGCATCTAAACGCACATCACAAGCATATACTTTGGCCAAGGGCAACTCACTGGCAATTGCTAAAGCGATCGCCCCCGTGCCTGTACCAAGGTCAACTATTTCTGTATCGGCTTGGTTAGTGACTTTCTTTAGGCTTAGTTCAACTAAAACTTCAGTGTCGGGACGTGGAATGAGCGTCGCCGCTGATACTTTTAAAGGTAAGGACCAAAATTCACGTAAACCAGTAATATAAGCCACTGGTTGTCCCCCTTGGCGCTTAAATACCCAATGTTGATAATCATCCCATTGAGCTTGCGTTAAGTGACGCTCAGGCCAAGTCATCAGGTATGCTGGTTCACATTGCAATACATATTGTAATAATACTCGAGCATCAATCTGCGGAGACTCACCACTAAATAGAGTCTGCTTCGCCCAATTTAAAGCCTCCGCGATGCTTGGTGGCTTAGGCGTCATTATCTGCCAAGGCCGCGAGTTGGTCTGCCTGAAATTCTTGTAAAATAGGGTCGAGTAAGGCTAATAAATCCCCTTCCATAATATCGTTTAAGCGATATAAAGTAAGGTTAATACGATGGTCACTCACGCGACCTTGTGGATAGTTATAGGTGCGGATCCGCTCGCTCCGATCGCCACTGGCAACCAACTCACGACGCATACTGGTTTCTTCTGCACGACGTTTATCATCTTCTGCAGCCTGTAAACGAGCCGACAATACTGACATCGCTTTGGCCCGGTTCTTATGCTGAGAACGCTCTTCCTGACATTCCACCACCACTCCACTGGGGATATGGGTAATACGAATCGCAGAGTCAGTCTTGTTCACGTGCTGCCCCCCCGCGCCAGAAGCTCGGAAGGTATCGATCCGTAAATCACCGGGATTAATTTCGATTTGTTCGGCTTCAGGGATCTCCGGCATCACTGCGACGGTACAAGCAGAGGTGTGGATCCGGCCTTGTGACTCAGTTTCAGGCACCCGTTGCACCCGGTGTCCGCCAGACTCGAATTTCATTAAACCATATACATCTTCACCGTCGATCTTTGCAATCAGCTCTTTATAACCGCCTTGCTCACTGTCGTTGCTTGATACAATCGACATCCGCCAGCCCTGATTTTCAGAAAACTTACTGTACATACGGAACAAATTGCCAGCAAAAATAGCCGCTTCATCACCACCCGCGCCAGCTCGGATCTCTAAAAATACGCTTCGTGAATCATTGGGATCCCGCGGCAACAATAATAACTGTAATTCGTCGGTTAAACGCGCCATCTCTTGCTTGGCATCGGCGATTTCTAACTCAGCCATTTCTCGCATTTCAGGATCGTCATCGTTCAACATTTCGTTGGCAGAATCAAAATTCTCTTGTGCCTGTTGGTAAGTGGTAAAACAGTTCACCACCTCTTCTAGCTGAGAGTATTCTTTGTTAAGGGCTCTAAAACGGTTCTGATCAGAAATAACTTCTAGCTCACCGAGCAATACTTGAACTTCTTGATACCGCTCTTGTAGGGTCTCAAGCTTAGATATAATGGACGCTTTCATGCTTTCTCTCTATAAATACAATACTTCGCCAACCATGATTAGCAACGAAGCATCGACAATAATCAGGTTATTTAGTTAGGCCTACGGCCTCTCGTATCACAGCCAATTCATCAAAGCGGCCATCACGTCCCGCCTTATTAATCGCCTCTGTTGGGGCGTGAATAAGCTTGTTAGTTAATTGGAAAGCTGTTTCACGGATCACTATTGCCGGATCTTTGCCATTGGCTAAAGACTCCAGTGCTTTTTCTACCGCAGCGTCGCGGACCCGCTCACTATGACTTCGATAATCACGAATGGTGGTTACCGATTCCAATGACCGTAACCAGCCCATAAATGTTTCGCTATGAGTCTCAACAATAAATTCAGCCTGTTCTGCTGCCTGAGCGCGTGATGCCATATTCTGCTCAACGATGCCTTCCAAATCATCAACACTATACAAATAGGCATCGCGTAACTCACCGACTTGCTCTTCAATATCTCGCGGGATCGCAATATCGACTAAAAACATCGGTTGATAACGACGTTTCTTCAAAGCACTCTCCACCATGCCTTTACCAATAATCGGTAAAGGACTCGCTGTAGAACTAATCACAATGTCAAAGTCAGCCAAGTGCAAAGGGATGTCATTTAAGGTTATCGCATCGGCTGAAAATCGCTCAGCTAACAATTTAGCGCGTGACACCGTTCGGTTTGCCACCATCAAATGCGTCACCCCTTTATCCACCAAGTGCTTTGCCACCAGTTCGATGGTTTCGCCCGCACCAACCAACAACACTTTAGATTCACTTAAATCATCAAAGATTTGCTTGGCTAAACTGACTGCAGCAAAGGCCACCGAGACTGCGTTCACGCCAATATCGGTATTGGTTCTAACCTCTTTCGCCACCGAAAATGCACGCTGAAAGCAGCGCTCTAATACACTGCCGACGGCACCGGCTTCACGTGATTCATTGTAGGCTTGTTTAATTTGCCCAAGAATTTGCGGTTCACCTAAAATCAGCGAATCTAAACCACTGGCAACTCGCATTAAATGAGCGACTGCCTGCTGATGCTGATGCTGATAGAAGCAAGAGATAATTTCTTGTTCGGGCAACTGTTTATAAGAAATTAACCAATTAATGACATCGGTACTATCAACTTCTCCTAAATGACAATAGAGTTCAGTACGATTGCAGGTTGATACGATCACCATTTCAACACCAAGCTCTGCAACTGCTTTACTCAAGGCTTGGTTGACTTGCTCTGGGCTAAACGCGACAAGTTCACGCAAACCAATGGGAGCAGATTTATGATTGATTCCTAAGACTAACAAGGTCATCGCTGTGGGGCTTTGTTGCGCCGTATCCTATGGGTAAAAAGAGAAATTGTACGGGAATAAGGGGCTAAATAAAAGAAACTCCATCGCAAAGCGCCGCCAGTTAGACTATTTTTATCGAGCTTTTACAACACATCTTTGCTTTTAGGTAATTTACAGTCACCTATGCAAACTTTTATACTGCAAAAAAAGACCGGAGCTATTGTGCGCCAATTTGCCTTATTTATCGTACTCGCGGTGTCACTCAGCGCCTGTACCATTCAGCCCCCAATTACAACTAAAAATAGTGAATGGGACCAACATCTCAGCCAACTCCAGCAACTTACAGCTTGGCAGCTCAGTGGCAAGATCGCCTTTATTGGCGAAACTTCGCGCCAAGCAGCAAATTTGTCTTGGCAACAGGATGGCGAGCAAAGCATTCTCAAACTCAATGGCCCTTTGGGAACCCAAGCCATCGAGTTACATTATCAGCCACACAAGGTGTGGGTAAAAACCAAAAACCAAGAGTATTTCGGTGACAATGCGCAGCAACTAATCATGCAACTAACCGGTTGGCAAGTCCCCATCGCCCAATTACCGAATTGGTTACTCGGGATCCCGACTCAAAATGATTATCAATTAAATCCGCAGCATCGTTTAGCCGCGTTCACCACTGCCGATAACTGGCAGGTGAATTACCTCAATTATGCTCAGTACGGACAGCTTGCTTTACCGCGCCAACTGGAAATTCGCTCAAAAAGCACTCTATTGAAACTCAATATTCATCAATGGCAAATTCATGACTAAACAAATAAACAGCGGCCCATGGCTCTCTCCCGCTAAACTCAATTTATTTTTATATGTAAATGGGCGTCTTCCTAACGGTTACCATGAACTGCAAACCCTGTTTCAATTCATTGACTATTGCGACCAACTGTATTTTGTCGCGAATCCACACGGCAGCATCTCGCTAACCAGCAAACTAGACTTCCCTGCCGATGACAATCTCGTCGTCAAAGCAGCCCGGCTACTTCAGCAACATTGTCAGATCACCCAAGGGGTCGACATCACTTTAGACAAGCATTTACCGATGGGTGGTGGCATTGGCGGTGGTTCCTCCAATGCTGCGACCACACTATTGGTATTAAATGAACTGTGGGGGTGTCAACTTGCTATTGAAGACTTAGCTCAACTCGGTTTGCAACTGGGCGCCGATGTGCCTATTTTTATTCATGGGCATAGTGCCTTCGCAGAAGGGGTTGGCGAAAAACTGCAAAACGTCGAAATTTCAGAGCCTTGGTATCTAGTGCTGCACCCTCAGGTGCATGTGGCGACAGAAAGTGTATTTGGCCATCCAGACTTACCCAGAAATACGCCCAAAAGAAGTTGGCAACAATTATCCAACGCAGATTGGCAAAATGATTGCCAAGAAATTGTGGCTAAAGTTTATCCGGAGGTTGCACAAGCTCTTCGCTGGTTGGTAGAATACGCGCCGTCGAAGATGACCGGAACGGGTAGTTGCGTTTTTGCCGCCTTCGACACGGAACATGAAGCCTTGTCAGTTTTGGCGAAATGTCCTAAGAATATTTCTGGCTTTGTGTGTAAGGCCTGTAATCAATCGCCGCTTCATCAGCAATTGAATCACAAAACAACACTCAACAACACAGTAGATACTTAAGGAACCGTCTTCTTAGGTATTAAACAACGTAACGCTCTTTTGACCCGATAAATCTGAGGTTTCCATCGTGCCAGACATGAAACTCTTCGCCGGTAACGCCACGCCCGAACTTGCCCAACGTATTGCTGATCGCCTATATACCACTCTTGGTGATATATCAGTAGGTCGATTCAGTGATGGCGAGATTAGTGTACAAATCAATGAAAATGTTCGTGGTGGAGACATCTTTGTTATCCAATCCACTTGTGCTCCAACCAACGACAACGTAATGGAGCTGATCGTGATGGTTGACGCTCTACGTCGCGCCTCTGCGGGTCGTATTACTGCGGTAATCCCCTACTTTGGTTACGCTCGTCAAGACCGTCGCCCACGCAGCGCACGGGTGCCAATTACAGCCAAAGTTGTGGCTGATTTTCTATCAAGTGTCGGCGTTGACCGAGTTCTAACCGTTGATCTTCACGCAGAACAAATTCAAGGCTTCTTCGACGTACCTGTCGACAATGCCTTTGGTAGCCCTGTGCTATTGCAAGACATGTTAGATAGAAACCTCGAGTCACCGGTTGTGGTATCACCCGATATCGGTGGCGTCGTCCGCGCCCGCGCCGTCGCGAAAATGCTTAATGACAGTGATTTAGCAATCATCGACAAACGTCGTCCGCGTGCAAATGTTGCTCAAGTCATGAACATTATTGGTGATGTCGATGGCCGTGATTGCATCATGGTTGATGATATGATCGATACTGGCGGTACGCTTTGCCAAGCAGCTGCAGCACTCAAAGCCAAAGGTGCTAAGCGGGTATTTGCCTATGCGACTCACCCAGTATTCTCGGGTAATGCCGCGAAAAACATTACCGATTCTGCACTCGATGAAGTCATTATTACTGACTCTATCCCATTAACAGATGAAATGCGTAATTTGGAAAAAGTACGTCAATTATCTTTAGCGCCAATGCTCGCAGAAGCGATTCGACGCGTCAGCAATGAAGAATCCATTTCTGCAATGTTCTGATCACAAGCGTATTAAAATATGATCTTGTAGTTGGCTCCATTAAATTAAATGTTTGACTTAATGGCCCCAATACGCAAAAAGCGAACCGCATGGTTCGTTTTTTTATTTGCGAGGTTTGTCTATATCGCTTTGGGAGAGAGACTTGTTATACCGATTGTGCTAAATATCTGATCTAATAGTTTATCGCTCATTCAAGTACTTATCCGCATACATACACATGATGAACTGAAACGACTCTTTAAAAAAACCTCAGATCCTAGATTAAAAATTTGCTTAATGGCTATCTACCACTTTAAGCGTGGCTACAACCGCACACAGATAGCGGAAGTGCTTGGGGTAGCCACAGGGCGGGAGCATACTTTGATGGATTTATAACCCAAAGAAGACTCGTGCCCGATAATCGTCGCTCCATCCCGCTTTCTTCAACTTCACTTTGTGGATAAGACTATGTAAGACTATGGACATCCATGATAAGAAACATGGAGACAGCAACACCAATTGTTAAAGTATTTCCACTGCTATTATTAATTGTCATGCCGATTAACGGCTAAATTTACCGTTTTAGTGAGTTCCCATTGTTCACTGAGCTACAAGACTATGGACATCCATGATAAGAAACATGGAGACAGCAACACCAATTGTTAAAGTAATTCCACTGCTATTATTAATTGTCATGCCGATTAACGGCTAAATTTACCGTTTTAGTGAGTTCCCATTGTTCACTGAGCTGATAACAAACTTCTCCCCGCAACTTACCCAACCAATACCACCTATAAGAGGCCAGCTCTCTAAACCAAGTATTACGGTATCCCGATCCGTCACTATCAGCGGTGTACACATTGGCTAGCTCGGATAGGAACTGATGATGATTACATGGTGCATTGTAATCGTTGAACTCGAAGGTGCGTTCATACAAGGTAATAGAGCAGCCTTTTATTGAGACAGAAGCGCGTAATGTCATCATTCGTCATTGCTCACGTACATCAGCCCAATCGACCAAGACCACAGGCATGGGATTAGCCCCGCAAATCTGCCGAGCATGCCATTGGTATATGGCTAAACATTCACGATTTAGAGGGTGATTACCGAGCAAGCGGTCCATACGTTTAATACAGTGTTTAAGTTCGGTTGTGCTATTGCGCCCGAGTTCAGTGAGAGACAATTTGTCGCAATCCAAGAGTGATGTAGGGGCAACCATCAGAGAGTTAAGGTGTTTTTTGTGAATATAAGGGCACAGCCCAATAAGCATTTAGTGTAGAATTTCAATTTCGCACATCCCGAAAGCCTCCGCGCAGGATTTGATAAAAAAGGTTTTTGGCGAAATCAATTTGCTTAAACAACGGGGGGCACGTCTACTTATATGAATTTCCAAGGGATTATCTAAATTGCGGTGTTAGGTGAATACAGAGAATTATCGAATGGAATTAAAGTGTCACTGTGGAAACGTTAGTTTAACATTAAGTTCGCTCCCTAAAGAAGTTGGCGAATGTAACTGTTCTATTTGTCGTCGTTATGCTGCGGCTTGGGCGTACTTTTCTCCAGAGCAAATTCAAATCAATATGAATGAGAAAACTGCTTTTTATTATTGGGGAGACAAAGAAGTAACAAGACTATGGACATCCATGATAAAAAACATGGAGACAGTAACACCAATTGTTAAAGTAATTCCACAAGACTATGGACATCCATGATACACACTGGCTAGCTCAGATAGGAACTGATGATGATTACATGGTGCATTGTAATCGTTGAACTCGAAGGTGCGTTCATACAAGGTAATAGAGCAGCCTTTTATTGAGACAGAAGCGCGTAATGTCATCATTCGTCATTGCTCACGTACATCAGCCCAATCGACCAAGACCACAGGCATGGGATTAGCCCCGCAAATCTGCCGAGCATGCCATTGGTATATGGCTAAACATTCACGATTTAGAGGGTGATTACCGAGCAAGCGGTCCATACGTTTAATACAGTGTTTAAGTTCGGTTGTGCTATTGCGCCCGAGTTCAGTGAGAGACAATTTGTCGCAATCCAAGAGTGATGTAGGGGCAACCATCAGAGAGTTAAGGTGTTTTTTGTGAATATAAGGGCACAGCCCAATAAGCATTTAGTGTAGAATTTCAATTTCGCACATCCCGAAAGCCTCCGCGCAGGATTTGATAAAAAAGGTTTTTGGCGAAATCAATTTGCTTAAACAACGGGGGGCACGTCTACTTATATGAATTTCCAAGGGATTATCTAAATTGCGGTGTTAGGTGAATACAGAGAATTATCGAATGGAATTAAAGTGTCACTGTGGAAACGTTAGTTTAACATTAAGTTCGCTCCCTAAAGAAGTTGGCGAATGTAACTGTTCTATTTGTCGTCGTTATGCTGCGGCTTGGGCGTACTTTTCTCCAGAGCAAATTCAAATCAATATGAATGAGAAAACTGCTTTTTATTGTTGGGGAGACAAAGAAGTAGAGTTTCATCGTTGCAACTCATGTGGCTGCCTGACGCATTACGTAACAACGCAGAAATGCTCCGAAAATATCTTGGCGGTCAATATGAGAATGGCTGAAAATGAAGTACTTTCAAATATTCCAGTTCGCAAGATCGATGGTGCATCATACTAACTCACCATACAAGGCGTTTAAAAAGAGCATGAAGAGCATAGACATCCATGATAAGAAACATGGAGACAGCAACACCAATTGTTAAAGTAATTCCACTGCTATTATTTAGTTCTCTGGCTATTGTCATGCCGATAAAAGAGCATAGACATCCATGATAAGAAACATGGAGACAGCAACACCAATTGTTAAAGTAATTCCACTGCTATTATTTAGTTCTCTGGCTATTGTCATGCCGATTAACGGCTAAATTCACAGTAGGTGACTCGGTTTGATGATTTCTGGGCCAATGCACGCCTCAGCAAGGTATCACCACCGATACAAGACTGATGATTGAGGGTGGTTCGAAAGTAAGCTCGCGCTTAAGCGCGATTTAGCAAACGTTTGCTGCAACTTAAACCGGCCGTTCGTTGATGTCCCATATGCTGATGGTATTCCCTGAGCAAGCGCTCTTGACCGACTGCCCCAGAAAAGTGTCGTTCAAACTCACCGCTTAAAGTCAGCCACTGCGCTTCATTTATCCCTAAGCGTTGGATGATGGAACTTTCTCCACTGTCGATGTAACCCCGTTTATCTTCTCTTACCATGCGTCCGGTCATATCGACTAACTCAAGGTAGTCTTTCAGCTCAAAGGGTAAGCCTTGGGGCATCGGCTCTCTTGGGTTACCCACAAAGGGAAACAGGTTTGTTGCCTGGGCTTGTTTTAGCTGAGCGGCTTTTGCTCGTCGCTGTACGCTGGTATGGGCCGAGTCCTCTGGTGTACTTGCCATCTTGGCTCTGATGGGGTTTAGGTCTACGTAAGCCATACACGCCATGAGTGCGGCTTCATCCAAAAGCGCTTGGGATTTAAAGCGTCCTTCCCAAAATCGACCGGTACATTGGTCTTCTTGATTGGCGGCTCGCGCAATGTGTTCGTTTAAATGGCGCATAAACCAGCTTAAATCATACAGGCGAGTCCGATACACTTCGGCGGTGGCGCGAATGGCTTGTAGTTGCACCTCACTCAACTGCGGACGTAATTCAAGGTTGAGATACATCTGAGTCAGTAAGGTGCCCTGATGCAAGCTATGCCAGCGTTCTAACACTTCATCCATTGACCAAGCTTCTGCTTGAGCCCTATCGATATGCAATACAACATGCGAGTGGTTACTCATGACAGCATAAGCACAAACATCAATCGCGAACACCGACGCTAATTTGAGCAGATAATCTTCGACCCACTGGCGGCGGTGCTCATAGCTTTTGCCGGTTTGTTGCTCTTCGCCACACAGAAACGCCCGCCGAACACAACGCGAAACACAATGATAGTAGGGTGTATCTGATAAGCTCACCTGCGAGCGTCTTGACCGAGGCATAATAATAACTCCCCAAATAAATAACTATTGATAGTTTAGACTGTAATAAATATTTCGTTAGTTTGGGTGTCTTGCTTTCTCTCTTGCTTTCTCTCGCTCAAGATAGTCGATGAGTTTTTTGATTTCGCATATTCATCCCAAAACACAACACTATGTGGCTATTCATGGTGATAAATCGTTAGTAAAATAACGTTTTGAAATTTAAGGATCCGTAAAAACACCATGATTATTATAAGAAATCACCAGAAAACAGATGCATCAGAAACGTGGAAACTGAAGTATCACACGATCCGAAATATAAACATCAATGATTATTCTCTAGAGCAGGTAACTGCCTAGGCTCCTGATAACTTAGACATGATTGTTTGGCAAAAGCGAGTGGATGATATGAATCCTTTTGTCGCAGAACTAAATGGGAAAATAGTCGGTTTCGCAGACTTGCAACAGGATGGATATATTGATCATTTTTTCTGTCATGCAGGATATCAAGGTATCGGCGTGGGTAGATTATTAATGGAGCGCTTATTTGCTAAAGGGCGCTCGGAAGGTATAAAGCGTTACTACTCACAGGTGAGTAAAACAGTCCGACCATTTTATGAACACTTTGGCTTCTGTGTCGTAAAAAAACAGAAAGTAGACATTAATGGACAGTTGTTAACTAACTTTGTAATGGAAAAAATTAACTAAAAGGTTACCGCATGCATTTTATCTGCATTGGCGTGCAAGTTATCGCAATTGATTTTTGAGTATGCTATGAACGTTGTCCTAAAGCTTTCATTGATAGCACCACTGAAAAGTAATGCTATTCTGCTTTTTGGGATACTAAAAAGCAGAAAGACAGATTTCATACAAGCAGCCAAACTCGTTTTGTACAAATACGTATTAGCTGAGTATCACTTTGAAACCTAAGGCGTAGAGCTAATCAAGTGTACAAAGCGTCATTTTGAGCTTATCAGTCACAATTTTAATTAAATACTAGTATCTAGATACTTTGAGTGTTCTTCAACCCTCTCACAAACTTAGTATAAAAATAAGGTGTTTTGAACGTCTTACACCGCCTAGAGTGGCCTCACAAACTTAATTCAATGGATACAGTAACAGATTAACCGTGCTTTTTTATTGGCTTTCAAAAAGCTCAATGGTAGAATGCCGCGCCTTTTGAATTGAAGTAATGACGTATGATGCATTCTTTCACTCATTCAATGAGGTACTGGTTAGGGTTTGGTCGCGAAACCTTAGCCTCATTTATTTATTTGGAGAAACACAATGTCTAATATCAAACTTGACGCTGAACTGCGTACTGACTTGGGGAAAGGTGCGAGCCGCCGCCTACGTCACGCAGATAAAGTTCCTGCTATCGTATACGGTGCAGGCCAAGAGCCTGTTTCAATTACGCTTGAGCAGCGCCATGTAATGAAAGCTCAAGAAGCGGAAGCTTTTTACTCAAGCATCATTACTGTAAACGTTGCTGGCACGGCCGTAGACGTGCTAGTAAAAGACATGCAGCGCCATGCTTACAAACCACGTATTCAACACATCGACTTCCAACGTGTTGATAATAGCCACTCCATTACTAAATCAGTACCACTGCACTTCTTAAACGAAGATTCAGCAGAAGCAGTGAAAAATGGCGGTAAAGTACACCACCTATCAACTGAGATCGAAGTAAGCTGTTTGGCTAAAGATCTACCTGAATACATTGAAGTAGACATCGCGAACCTAGAGTTAGGTGCTTCTATTCATGTTTCAGAAATCGCTCTTCCTGAAGGCGTCGTTTCTGTTGTTCTTGGTAAAGGTGAAAACCACGACCAAGCAGTAGTTTCTATCACAATGCCTAAAGGTATCTCTGAAGAAGACGCTGCTGATTCTGAAGAAGCAGCTACTGAAGAATAGTGATAAACGAAATTCGTTTACTCGTGGGCCTGGGTAATCCAGGCCCCGAATATGCCGCGACCCGCCATAACGCTGGTGCATGGTTAGTCTCTCAACTAGCCAACAATCATCACATCCAATTAAAACCAGACAGTAAACACTTCGGATTGACCGGCCGTATTCAGTTGGCAGACCAAGAACTGCGTTTATTGATCCCCACAACGTTTATGAATCTCAGCGGTAAAGCCGTTGCATCCTTAGCTAAATTTTATCGTATCGAGCTTGAGCAAATCATGGTTGCTCACGATGAGCTTGATTTACCCCCTGGTGTCGCCCGCTTTAAAAAAGGTGGCGGACATGGCGGACATAACGGTCTGCGCGATATCATCAGTAAATTTGGCAATAACAAGGATTTTTATCGTTTACGGATAGGAATTGGACACCCGGGTCATAAAGACCGCGTTTCAGGCTACGTTTTAGGAAAAGCTCCTAAAAGCGACCAACAACAGATTGATGATGCAATTGATGAAGCGGTGCGCAGTACCGATATTTTGCTTAAAGATGGTTTAAGCAAAGCAATGAATCGATTACATAGTTACAAAGCGGGCTAAGCCCCTAGACAATAGGTAATATTATGGGATTTAAATGTGGCATCGTTGGTTTACCAAATGTGGGTAAATCAACCCTTTTTAACGCTTTGACTCAAGCCGGCATTGAAGCTGCAAATTTTCCATTTTGTACTATTGAGCCAAACACCGGCGTCGTGCCAGTACCTGATGAACGCTTAGATGCCTTGGCTGAAATTGTAAACCCACAACGCATATTACCCACCACCATGGAATTTGTAGACATTGCAGGTTTGGTTGCGGGTGCATCTAAGGGAGAAGGTTTAGGTAACAAGTTTTTAGCAAACATCCGTGAAACGGATGCCATTGGGCATGTGGTTCGTTGCTTTGAAAATGACAATATCGTGCACGTATCAGGTAAAGTTGACCCCGCAGAAGACATCGACACAATTAACACCGAGCTAGCCTTGTCTGATTTAGATACCTGCGAAAAAGCTCAGATCCGGGTCGCTAAAAAAGCCAAAGGTGGCGACAAAGAGGCCAAATTTGAGTTAGAGGTATTGGTAAAAGTACAAGCCCACCTCGAAGCTGACTTAATGCTACGTAGCTTAGACTTAAGTAAAGAAGAAAAAGCAGCCATTGCTTACATGAACTTCTTAACCGCGAAACCAACCATGTACATTGCCAACGTGAACGATGATGGTTTCGAGAATAATCCTTACTTAGATAAAGTAAAAGAGATCGCCGCGAACGAAAATGCTGCCGTAGTGGCGGTTTGTGCCGAAATAGAAAGCGAAATCGCCGAACTAGACGCAGAAGAAAAAGCCGAGTTTATGGACGAAATGGGCTTGGAAGAGCCCGGACTCAACCGAGTGATTAGAGCAGGTTACGAGTTGCTCGACTTGCAGACCTATTTCACCGCAGGCGTGAAAGAAGTGCGAGCTTGGACCGTGCCTGTTGGCGCTACAGGGCCCCAGGCAGCAGGTAAGATTCATACCGACTTTGAAAAAGGTTATATTCGCGCGGAAGTGGTTGGTTATGACGACTACATCGAATACAAGGGTGAATCTGGCGCAAAGGTAGCTGGTAAATGGCGTCAAGAAGGGAAAACTTACGTGGTTAAAGATGGTGATGTGATTCACTTCTTATTTAACGTTTAAACCTTAGAACTTCACAAAAAGCCAACCTTAGGTTGGCTTTTTTATTGTTTAATGTACTCATTCACCTTACTTACCCATGGACATAGCACCTACTTTTTACCTCAATCAATGATATTTTCTAGGCTTAGCGACCTAAGGTTAATATTTAGCTCCATAGACAAGCCTTCGATGCCTTATACCAACCTCGCTCATTATTGGTTGATTGTTGCTGGCCTAAATCCGCGCTAACTGCGTGATGTATCTTGTAATTAGAGCCATGAGTTACGGCACTTCATGCCTCGTTATCGACAGATTTATGCAGCGCAATAAGTTGCTTATATAATGAATCAGATTAGTATTAAGCCGTAAGCTGTTTGCACTCATTACACACGCTTAAACCAATCACCCCATTCAGAACGCCGAGACCATTGATGAGTTCAAACATTCACTTCGCATTCATGCCAAGACACCATCACAAGTCATAAAAATTTGAAATAATACTGTGTTCAAAATTAGCGCATATACGGGCTAAAAGGACTAATTGGCCACAAAGCAAACAGTCAAGTTGTATAAACAAGCCTCATCGCGTACACAAACTGTTCAAACAGACTTTTTTGCAGTTTTTTGGAAAAAAAACGGTTGACGCTCCTAGGACAGATACGCATAATACGCGCCGTTAACAACGCAAAGCGTCGTTCACAAGGCTATGTAGCTCAGCTGGTTAGAGCACAGCACTCATAATGCTGGGGTCGCAGGTTCAAGTCCCGCCATAGCCACCATCGTTCTCACTACCAAGAGTCTGATGTAAAACAATTTGCGGGAGTGGCGGAATTGGTAGACGCGCTAGATTTAGGTTCTAGTATCGCAAGGTGTGAGAGTTCAAGTCTCTCCTTCCGCACCATCTTTCTTGAGAAAGATACAATTTGTAGGGATATCGCCAAGCGGTAAGGCAGCGGCTTTTGATGCCGCCATTCGTTGGTTCAAATCCAGCTATCCCTGCCACCTTTTAAAGCTTGAGTATTTATACTTGAGTTAAACAACAAGAACTAAGATTCTTGGTTGTTGGTCTACACTTTAGGGTGAAGATTATCGAAACATTGTTTCGAGTGTAAGTTTCTGCAGGGATATCGCCAAGCGGTAAGGCAGCGGCTTTTGATGCCGCCATTCGTTGGTTCAAATCCAGCTATCCCTGCCACTTTTATTGTCTTCAAGTTTATCACTTGAAAATGCAGTAACTGATTAGGGTAATTTACCCAGGTAAGACAGTAAGTACTATGTCGTAGACTAGCGTTTGCTTTCCCTGCCGATAAATTTGTAGTGTTGCCTAGCAATATTACAGATGGCTATGTAGCTCAGCTGGTTAGAGCACAGCACTCATAATGCTGGGGTCGCAGGTTCAAGTCCCGCCATAGCCACCATCATTCTCACTACCAAGAGTCTGATGTAAAACAATTTGCGGAAGTGGCGGAATTGGTAGACGCGCTAGATTTAGGTTCTAGTATCGCAAGGTGTGAGAGTTCAAGTCTCTCCTTCCGCACCATTCTTCTTTAGTGAAGAAGACAATTTAAAGAGTTTTGTAGGGATATCGCCAAGCGGTAAGGCAGCGGCTTTTGATGCCGCCATTCGTTGGTTCAAATCCAGCTATCCCTGCCACCTTAAAAGGCCTGCTTTCTAGCAGGCCTTTTTTCTTTGGTCAATTCACAGCGAATAAAAAAACCTGCATCGAGCAGGCTTTCACTTGTTTAACATTTCTATTGTCTGGTTATATATCACCCAGTGCATACTTCAAGGCCCAATCTTTGATGGGACCGCTCCCCTGCGCACCTTTGATCGCCAGTTGGCGTAACCGCTGAACGGGTGTTAGGGAATTCGAGAACAGCAAATAAAATAAATCCATCCCCGTTTGCATCATCAAGTTATCAGGACGACGCCGCACATTGAAACTGCGCAAGGCCTTGCTTTTATTCGCTAAACCATAATGCTCAATTTGCGCAAGCAAGCACTTCACATCACGGTAGCCAAGATTCACGCCCTGCCCAGCCAAGGGGTTAATGGTGTGTGCAGCATCACCAATCACCACCGCACTCTGTTTCAGATAACGATTCACATGCCGGCGAGTCAATGCAAAACTGCCACTATCTAAGATCTCAATCGATCCTGGAAGTCTCGGGAACTCTGCTTCAATGCGTTTTTTAAGTTGTAATTTGTTGAGTTGCTTTAATCCACGCACAGTATCTTTGGCATCATACCAAATGAGTGCAGCATGCTGATTGGCTAATGGTAGAAAAGCTCGAGGACCGCTAGGGAAAAATTGTTGCCATGTAGCCATTTGCTGCGGAGCATCAAGTTTAACGTTAATCGCAAAACAGTCGTGGCGATAGTCCCAAGCAGTGATGCCTAAGCCCAATTGTTGACGCATACTGGAGTTTGCACCATCAGCCACCGCCAGCAGTTTGGCTGTGATCTCAGAACCATCAACCGACAACACTACACCTTCACTAGTATTACTCACTAATTGGCTTTGCTTGGCTATTCGACAAACCACACCGGAGAGTTGATTTGCCTGCCAAAGTCCCAGTTGAATAATTCGATTTTCAACCATAAAACCTAACTCAGACAAATCAAGCTGGGCAGAATCAAAAATTAATTTATCTAGAGGATCTTCCCAGACTTGTAGCTGCTGATAGGGACATACACGCATCGCGCAAATGGCGGGCCAGGCTTGTAATTGCTTTAACAATTGTACACTGGCGTGACTAATCGCACTCACCCGCAAATCGAGTGCTTGGCTGGGTTGGTAAGCCTCCGGTACATAAGACTCAATCATTAATACGCGCAAACCTTGCAAGGCAAAACCTTGAGCACTGGCAGCACCGATCATGCCGCCACCCACAACCACTACATCAAATTTTTCCACTCGAACCACATTAGCCAAATCGTTTGCAGCAAGTTTAACCCGAAGCCTAGAGTTGAAGCTAATCTTGCCGACAATAATTCAATTCGATATCAATACTCAGCACTGCTAGACGTTTTTTACCTCTCCGGCTACGAAAGCATACAATTGACGCTGGTCAGAACCAATATAAACCAGTAAAATATGCGTCCTTTTTCAACGATGTAATAATGAGTAAAACGATGGGAAATAAGCTGCATATCAAAACTTGGGGCTGCCAAATGAACGAGTATGACTCCTCTAAAATGGCCGACCTACTAGATGCGACCCATGGTTTTCAGCTAACTGAAGAAGCCAATGAAGCCGATGTACTGTTATTGAATACTTGTTCTATTCGAGAGAAAGCTCAAGAGAAAGTATTCCACCAGCTTGGCCGTTGGAAAACTCTGAAACGAAAAAATCCTAATTTGGTGATTGGCGTAGGTGGTTGTGTGGCCTCACAAGAAGGTAAAGCTATCCGCGAACGCGCACCTTACGTAGACATTGTATTTGGCCCACAAACCCTACATCGCTTGCCTGAAATGATCAAACAAGTGAAAGGTGGCGAGAAATCGGTAGTAGACGTAAGCTTCCCTGAAATTGAAAAATTTGATCGTTTGCCTGAACCTCGTGCCGAAGGCGCTACTGCCTTTGTATCCATTATGGAAGGCTGTAGTAAGTATTGTACCTTCTGTGTAGTACCTTATACCCGTGGCGAAGAAGTCAGCCGCCCCTTAGATGATGTACTCTATGAAATCGCCTCACTGGCAGAACAGGGCGTTCGCGAAGTCAACTTGCTGGGACAAAATGTAAATGCTTTCCGTGGTCTCCAGCACGACGGCAGTATCTGTAGTTTCGCCGAATTACTACGTTACGTCGCCAGCATTAATGGCATTGACCGTATTCGTTTTACCACCAGTCATCCAATTGAGTTTACTGACGATATTATCGAAGTGTATGCTGATACACCTGAATTAGTCAGCTTCTTACACTTACCGGTACAAAGCGGCGCCGATCGGATCCTCAACTTGATGAAGCGTGGCCATACTGCAATCGAATATAAATCGATTATTCGCAAACTACGTAAGGCTCGCCCTGATATCGAAATCAGCTCCGACTTCATTGTTGGCTACCCAGGTGAATCTACCGAAGACTTTGCCAATACCATGAAACTAATCGAGCAGGTTAACTTCGACATGAGCTATAGCTTTGTCTATAGCGCCCGTCCAGGAACACCAGCGGCAGATCTACCAGACGATGTGAGCGAAGCCGAGAAGAAACAACGCCTGTATATCTTGCAAGAACGGATCAACCAGCAAGCCATGCAGGTGAGTCGTCGAATGCTGGATAGCGAACAGCGGATTTTAGTAGAAGGGCCCTCGAAGAAAAACCCAATGGAATTACGTGGACGTACCGAGAACAATCGGGTGGTCAACTTCGAAGGCGGTCACCAACTGGTTGGTCAATTTGTTGATGTAAAGATCGTCGACGTATTTGCTCATTCTTTACGTGGTGAATTACTCCGAACTGAGCAACAAATGCAGTTGCGAAATGACGTCGCTCCTGCCACTATTATCGACAAAACCGATGGGCAAGCAAACCACCTAGGCGTGGCAAGCTTTACCCCTTAGTTGCAGTCTATGCTAACCCCTTAAGGAGTAGCGGCAGGTTTCTTAAAACCTGCCCATAAAACAATTTGAGTAATAAAATCAATTCCATTGAAATTTATCTGGAGCCCGCTTCCAGCCCTCGTCTCGCTCAATTATGTGGCCCTCTCGATGACAACCTCAAACAGTTAGAAAAACGCTTAGGGGTTGAAATCAGCTATCGGAATAATCAATTTCAAATTACCGGTCGTCATGGCATCTGTCTAATTACGGCGAGTATTTTGCGCACTCTTTACGTAGAGACGGCACCTCTTAAAGGTGGAGATATACCGGAGTTAAGTCCTGAAAAAGTGCACCTCGCTATTCAAGAGAGCCAAGCCCTGGAGCAAGACGAAGAAGGGAGCCCTCACTACGGCAAGCAGTTAAACATTAAGACCAAACGGGGCGTCATCAAACCACGCACCCCAAATCAAGCCACTTATATTAGCAACATGCTTGGTCACGATGTCACTTTTGGTATTGGCCCTGCTGGTACGGGTAAAACTTACCTCGCGGTAGCATGTGCGGTTGATGCCTTAGAACGTCAGGAAGTGAGACGAATTTTGCTCACCCGCCCAGCCGTTGAGGCAGGTGAAAAATTGGGTTTCTTACCCGGCGATTTAAGCCAAAAGGTTGACCCATATTTACGTCCACTTTATGACGCACTATTTGAAATGCTTGGTTTTGAAAAGGTTGAACGACTCATCGAGCGCAATGTGATTGAAGTCGCACCACTAGCTTACATGCGTGGCCGAACCCTGAATGATGCCTACGTTATTTTAGACGAAAGTCAAAATACAACTGTAGAGCAGATGAAAATGTTTTTGACTCGAATTGGCTTTAACTCGCGCGCGGTGATCACCGGAGATATTACTCAAGTCGACTTACCTCGCCATCAAAAATCTGGCTTACGGCATGCCATCGAAGTACTGAGCGAAGTGGAAGCTTTAAGTTTTAACTTCTTCCAAGCCGCAGATGTGGTACGCCATCCAATTGTCGCCGCGATCGTCGAAGCCTACGAGCAACAAGATGAACGAGACCGTATTGCAACTGAAAAACAACAGCAACGCCGTGCCACTCAGCAGCTCAATCAAACGAGTGAGCAATAAAATGGCGATGGTTGATTTACAGATCGCCACAGGTGATAAACAAAACTTGCCTACCGTAAGCGCTTTTGAAGCTTGGCTAAATGCGACCCTAGTTGAACAAGCGCAAGATATCGAATTAACCATTCGCATCGTCGATGAAGCAGAAAGTCAGGCGCTCAATCACCAATACCGAAATAAGGATAAACCCACCAACGTATTATCCTTCCCCTTTCAGGCTCCTCCCGGAATACAATTGCCTTTATTGGGTGATTTAGTAATATGTCGACAAGTGGTTGAATACGAAGCCCAACAGCAGGGTAAAGCTGTTTTCGACCATTGGGCACACATGGTTGTACATGGTTGCCTTCATCTGCTAGGTTATGATCATATTGATGAGCAAGACGCAATAGAAATGGAAGCTTTAGAAGTTGCCGTGCTCACCAAACTGGGTATTAGCGACCCCTATTAAACAACTAGGTAAAAACAAGTATATGAGCGACGACAACCCTCACTCGAGCAACGGCTCAGCTAAAAAAGGTTGGCTAGACAAAATAGTTCAACTCATGCAAGGCGAGCCGAAGAGTAAAGAGGACTTGGTAGAAGTAATTCAAGACGCCAATCAACGCGAGCTGATCGACCAAAATACCCGCGAGATGATCGAAGGGGTGCTCGATGTATCGAGTCAACGAGTGAGAGACATTATGATCCCTCGCTCCCAGATGGTCACGTTAGACATCAGCCAAACCATCGCTGAAATTTTACCAACACTTACCGAAGCGCGACACTCGCGATTTCCGGTGATAAATGAAGACAAGGACCATATCGAAGGTATTTTGCTCGCCAAAGACCTACTCGGCTATGCGTTCAGTCAAGATGCTGCCAGCACACCACTGAGCCAAGTGATTCGCCCCGCGGTGGTGGTACCAGAAAGTAAACGCATCGATAAGTTATTAAAAGAATTCCGTAGCAAACGCTACCATATGGCCATTGTGGTGGATGAGTTTGGCGGCGTCTCTGGCCTTGTAACCATCGAGGACATTTTAGAAATCATCGTAGGCGATATTGAAGATGAATTCGCCAACGAAGAAAGTCTGCAAGATGACATTCGCCGAATTAATGACAAAACCTACTCAGTGAATGCCTTGACCGACATCGAAGATTTTAATCATTATTTTAAATCTAATTTTAGTGATGACGAAGTAGATACTATCGGCGGCTTGGTGACCCATGCCTTCGGCCATCTTCCTGGACGAGGTGAAAGTATTACCGTAGAAGGTTACCATTTCAAAATTCGCACCGCAGACCGCCGTCGCTTAGTCCAGCTACAGGTCAGCATTCCTGAAGAGAATGCCAATCAATTGAATATACAAGACTAATATGCCCTTATTGTTAAGCCCGCGGCTAAGTCTATTAGCCGCTTTAGTCAGTGGTTTAATCGCCCCTTTTGCCTTTGCTCCCTATGGTTATTGGCCACTCATGCCACTATCATTACTGGCTTTATTAGGACTACTCAAGCCCAGTCGTTCCGGTTTTAAGCTCGGTTTCTGTTATGGTTTAGGCTGGTTTGGTTACGGGGTTCACTGGGTCCATGTGAGCATGGCCGAATTTGGCGGAATGCCATTGATAGCCAGCCTCAGTTTAATGGCCTTATTAACCTGTTATTTAGCGCTTTATCCCGCCCTCGCTTGCTACTTAGCCAATCAATGGCGAGGAAAACGCCGTTGGGTATTTTACTTGGCTTGGTTTCCCGCTTGCTGGCTACTCAGCGAATGGTTAAGAAGTTGGGTTCTCACTGGTTTTCCTTGGTTACAACCTGGCTATAGCCAAATCGACTCTCCATTGGCGAGCATCGCCCCAATATTTGGCTTATACGGCGTCACTTGGTTAGTCTTGCTGTTGGCTGCTGCGAGTGCCCTGCTAATCACCATTCAAGGAAAAATGCGCTGGCTAGCCGCTGTTATAGTCGCGACTCCGCTACTTGTCGGCTGGTTATTTCAAGGCCACGCTTGGACCACCGCGCAGACACCAATTCAAGTCGCTTTAGTGCAAGGAGACGTACCATTAGACATCAAATGGTTACCCGAGAATCGTGCTGAGAGCTTGAGCATGTATCAACAACAAACCCTAAACATAGAACAAGCCGATGTGATTATTTGGCCAGAGTCGGCGATTGCAGCCATCGAATATCAAGTGATCGACTTTCTGCATGACTTAGATGGACAATTACTCCAGCGGCAACAAGCATTGATCACTGGCGTCATCGCTCATGACCTACAAAGCAATCGCTACTACAACGCGCTAATCACCCTAGGGCAGCAAACCGAGCAAGTTGCTGCCAGCGCCAGTTACTACTACGAAAACCCTAATCGTTATTATAAGAATCACTTATTACCGATCGGCGAGTTTGTTCCCTTCGAGGATTTGTTAAGACCTCTCGCGCCATATTTTAATTTGCCAATGTCTTCATTCGCCCGCGGTGAAGAAAACCAAAATAATTTACAGGTAAAAGGACATCACTGGCTTGCAGCCATTTGTTATGAGATCGCCTTTGGTGAGCTACTCAGGCCACAATTAACCGATACAACGGATGCCATTGTAACGGTGAGTAACGACGCTTGGTTTGGCCATTCCATTGGACCTCAGCAGCATTTAGAAATTGCTCGCATGCGCGCTCTCGAATTTGGCCGTCCAGTGCTACGGTCAACGAATACCGGGGTCACTGCAATTATTAATCGCTTTGGCAAGATCCAACAACGAGCGCCAGAATATCAACAGCTGACTCTCAGCGGTGCGGTCACGCCAGCTACTGGCGCGACGCCCTATCAACGCTTGGGTTTATGGCCAATCGCCTTGCTCATCCTATTCGGTTTTGCCACGGCTCTGCCCTACTGGCTAAAACGCCGCTCAGTCAAAGCTTAATCCTCCACATGGCTCATGGGGTGGCGATAGAAACGCTCCCCTTGGCATTTCGGACAAGCATCGATAATGGTGGGGTGCCATAGGGCGGTGTGCTCACCACATTGAGCACATTCAAGAACCCCCAAACCAATCAACTCTCCACGCTGGTAAATACCTTGATGTTGCAGATCACCAAGCAACTCATGCCATTCCACTTGGCTCGGGTCACTTAATTTGGCTAACCAATACCAAATACTCTGTTTAAGTATCTCCATCGACGGACTTTCCTCATAGGCGCGACGATAGTCATCCCGCCAGTCACTCAAGTCTCGTCGCACGTAGTTAGCAATCAGCTGCCATTCATCCTTACTTAAGTCACTCGCTGCATGCAAATACTCTTGAGTGGCATCAATGAGTTTAGATAACTCCTCACGACTCACTTCGCCACTTTGCTGAATACGCTGTTCTAAATCTTTAACAAAGGCCTGATAGGCTTTAATTCGTTTTGGCATACCCACCCACTCCTTAAGATTAGCTTCTTAGTTAAGCATAGCCTGTTTGCTTACCTATGAATGTGCGCTAAACACAGTTTATTCTGGAATACCAATCGACTGTAGACAGCATGCCATGGCGCTTTATCAAAAACTGACTTTCGTTTATCTTCGAGAAAATCCCTACTCATTTGTGATAAAAAACCAAGCACAACAAACCTCAACACAAAGATAAACAGGGCCTAGCTATTGTTGTCAGCAAGCGGACTCGGTATCCTATGCGGATCGAGTACGGTAGCATATGCTGCCATGTCCAAATTTTGGTTCATTCTGGAAGAATCCACAGATGCAAGAGCAATACAATCCACGTGAAATTGAAACCAAAGTGCAACAGCACTGGGAGCAAGCACAAACGTTTAAAGTCGTTGAACAGCCAGGAAAAGAAAAATTTTATTGTCTGTCGATGTTCCCCTACCCAAGTGGTCGTTTACACATGGGCCACGTGCGCAACTACACCATTGGTGATGTCGTATCACGCTACCAGCGCATGCAGGGTAAAAATGTGATGCAACCAATGGGTTGGGATGCTTTTGGTTTACCTGCCGAAAACGCTGCGATTAACAACAATACCGCACCAGCTAAATGGACTTACGAAAACATTGAGTACATGAAAACTCAGCTAAAACAGCTAGGCTTCGGTTACGACTGGGACCGCGAGCTGGCAACTTGTAAGCCAGATTACTATCGTTGGGAGCAGTGGTTTTTCACCAAGCTTTATGAGAAAGGTTTAGTTTACAAAAAAATGGCCACCGTGAATTGGGACCCGGTCGATCAAACCGTACTCGCCAATGAACAAGTGATCGACGGTCGCGGCTGGCGCTCTGGAGCTTTAGTTGAGCAAAAAGATATTCCGCAGTGGTTTATTAAGATCACCGCTTATGCGCAAGAGCTATTAGATGACTTAGACCAGCTAGATGACTGGCCAGAACAAGTTAAAACCATGCAACGAAACTGGATCGGCCGCTCCGAAGGCGTCGAAATGCAGTTTGGTTTAGAAAATAGCGACCAACAATTCTCAATTTACACGACCCGCCCTGACACCGTCATGGGGGTCACTTATGTGGGTATCGCAGCACAGCACCCACTCGCCCTAGAAGCTGCGAAAACCAACCCAGACTTAGCCGCTTTCATAGATGAATGTAAAAACAACAAAGTAGCCGAAGCCGATATGGCGACGATGGAGAAGAAAGGCATGGCCACCGGGCTAAATGCCGTTCATCCGCTAACTGGCAAGCTGGTGCCAATTTGGGTAGCTAACTTTGTATTAATGGGTTACGGCTCTGGAGCTGTCATGGCGGTTCCCGCCCACGACCAACGAGACTATGAATTTGCTCAAGCCTACGGCTTAGAAATTGTTGGTGTAATTAAACCAAGCGATGCGGCACTAGACCTATCAGAGCAAGCCTTTACCGAAAAAGGCGAGGTGTTCAACTCTGGTGAATTTGACGGCTTAGAATTTAAGGCCGCTTTTGATGCGGTAGCCGCCAAACTTGAATCGATTGGCAAAGGGAGCAAACAGGTTAACTTTCGCCTACGAGACTGGGGCGTTAGCCGACAACGCTATTGGGGTACCCCCATTCCAATGCTTAACCTTGCCAATGGTGATGTGGTTCCCGTCCCAGAAAACCAACTACCAGTTGTGCTACCAGAAGACGTAGTGATGAATGGCGTTACCTCGCCAATCAAAGCCGACCCGGAGTGGGCAAAAACTGAGTTTGAAGGGCAAGTAGCCTTCCATGAAACCGACACCTTCGATACCTTTATGGAATCCAGCTGGTATTACGCTCGTTACTGTAGCGCCAATAATCAGGATGTGATGCTCGACCCCGAGCAAGCCAACTACTGGCTACCAGTCGATCAATATATTGGCGGGATCGAACATGCCATCTTGCACTTATTATATGCTCGTTTCTTCCACAAATTATTACGCGATGCTGGTTTAGTCGAGTCAGACGAACCTTTCAAACGCTTATTAACTCAAGGAATGGTACTTGCCGATGCCTTCTACTATGAAGACGAAAAAGGCGGCAAAGTATGGGTTTCGCCTGTCGATGCAATTACCGAAAAAGACGAAAAAGGCCGAATTACTAGCGCCAAAACAGCCACTGGAAAAGTCTTGGTTTACGCTGGTATGAGCAAGATGTCGAAATCGAAAAATAACGGTATTGACCCGCAAGTGATGGTAGACAAATACGGGGCTGATACGGTTCGTTTGTTCATGATGTTTGCGGCTCCGGCAGAGCAAACACTTGAATGGCAAGATAGTGCTGTAGAAGGCTCGCTACGCTTTTTGCGTCGAATTTGGAAGTTCAGCTTTGAACATATTAACGCAGGCACAGCGGGCGCAGTCAATCTGGCAAGCCTCAGTACCCAGCAAAAAGATCTACGCCGTGAAGTACACAAAACCATTGCCAAAGTAAGTGATGACGTTGGCCGTCGTCAAACCTTTAATACAGCGATTGCTGCAATTATGGAATTGATGAACAAACTGACGAAAGCTGACCAGTCTGATGCAAATACTCGTGCGGTAACCCGCGAAGCAATCAACGCCGTGGTATTAATGCTATCGCCTATCACCCCTCATATTTGTGACCAACTTTGGACACTTTTGGGAAATCAGGGCGAGATTGATACTGCGGATTGGCCTATTGCCGACGAAGACGCCATGGTTGAAGATAGTAAACTCATCGTCATTCAAGTCAATGGCAAGCTACGAGCTAAACTCACCGTAGCCGCTGACGCGAATCAAGACACCGTTCAGGCCTTAGCCATGAGCGATGAAAATGTAAGCAAATTTGTTGATGGAAAAACTGTACGTAAAGTAATTTACGTTGCTGGTAAATTACTCAACATTGTTGCCAACTAAACCTTAGGCGGAGTCTGTTAGCAGATTCCGCCATTTTAAATACGAGCAAGTATGAATCTTAAAAACCTGCGCTATGGATTGCTAATCCTGAGTCTAAGTATACTCAGCGCTTGTGGCTTTGCCCCTCGTGGTAGCTATTTACTCGATGAAAAACTCACCCAAGTTTATTTGTCTTCTAGTGATGAATTTAGCCCCCTAATCCGTGAGCTAAAACGTCAGTTAGCACAAAACAATGTTCAGGTGATTAATTCCCCTCAAGAGGATATTCCCACTCTTCATATTGGTGGTGAAGAAATAAATAAGCGAACCTTGTCATTATTTGCCAATGGACAAGTCGCCGAATATGAGCTGAGTTACCGTGTTGCTGGCTACCTCCAGATTGCCGATGTTGGCAACTACCCACTAACGGTACAATTACACCGAGACTTCCAAGATAACCCCTTAGCCGCTTTAGCCAAGCAACGAGAGCGCGAGCTCCTATACACCGAGTTACGGGGAATGGCCGCCGACCAAATCATGCGTCAATTAGCGACGGTAAGCTGGTAGCATGCGGATCTTCGCCGATCGGCTTGTGCAGCAAGATATCGCGAGCACTCACTGTTTCTTGGTCGCGGGCGAAGAACCACTGATTAAAATCGAAGCCATCGACTATATTCGTCAGCAGCTACAGCAACACGGGCTAGCAGAAGAACGGATAAAATTCACCCAAGACACCGACTTTGAGTGGCCCAGCATTGTTGATGCTATGTCTGAATTATCACTGTTTAGTCAGTATCGGCTGATAGAGCTGCAACTCGATAAAGTTCCTGATAAATCCACACAAACTCAACTTGAGCAAGTGCTCAAATTGGTCAATCCAGAAACGCGATTATTACTCAGCCTGCCTAAACTCAGCAAAACCAGTGAAAAACAGGCTTGGTACCAACAGCTGGAAAAACACGGTTTAGTGGTGATGGTTTATACACCTGAAGGGAGCCAATTACAGGCTTGGATCCGGCAGCGCCTTCAACAACATCATTTAAACCCAAATCATGAGTTAATCGCCCTCTTGTTGCATTACTACGAGGGTAATTTACTGGCTCTGAATCAAGCAGTTGCTAATATCGCACTGCGTTGGGGACCACAACTCCCCAGCTTAAAAGAGATTGAATCAGGCTTATCACATGCCAATCACTTTTCAAGTTTTCAACTAGTAGATGCCTTACTTGCTGGGGAGTTTCAGCGCGGTTTACTGATCATCAAACAGCTCCGTCTAGAAGGCGAAGAACCCACCTTAATAAACTGGGCGCTGGATAAAGAATTTAAACTCTTAGAACGATTGCAACAACAGCCAAGCAACCACCATTCAAGTTTATTTAAACAACATGGGGTATGGAACAAGCGCCAAGGCTTAATCAGTCAGGCAGCTAAACGTTACAACGCGCAGCAAATCAATCGAGCTAGGCTACAAATTGCAGCCATCGACCAAGCGATTAAACAATTTGCTGGAGAGCAAGCTTGGCATCAATTAGAACGTTTAGTTTTCGAACTCGCGTCAGTACAACATGAGCCCGCTTAAATTATTTTTTGGCGGATCCTTTGATCCGATCCACCTTGGCCATTTACGCAGTGCCGAGCAACTACTCACGCAAACCAAGGCTTTAGATTTAACCCTACTCCCAAATGCCTTATCACCATTAAAAGCTCGCCAACATGCCTCTGCAGCCCAACGCAAGCAGCTGCTAGAGCTAGCCTTAATCAATCACCCGAAGTTACATATAGACTGGCGGGAAGTTGATCGAGGCGGCCATTCTTATACCAACGAAACCTTACAGCAATTGGCCACCGAATATCCCACTAACGCGATTGGTTTTGTCATGGGGCTAGACTCATTTAATCAACTCGATCGCTGGCATCATTGGCAAAATTTATGCGATCATGCTCATCTACTGGTCATCGCACGCCCCGGCTACCCCCTCAACATTTCTCAAGCGCTGGCCCAGTGGTTAGCCCCTAAGCACTGCCAGCAGCTACAACAACTCAATCAACAACGTGCAGGTAAGGTCTACTTTTGTGAATTAGAACCCATGGCAATTTCATCGACCCAAATTCGTCAGATGCTTTCTAAAGGGGCTAGCTTAGCGCAACTTGAAACGAAACTTTCTCCCGCCGTCGCTCATTATATTGTGCAACATAAGCTCTATGGCGCTTAACCTAGCTTGACCGAGCGTGGTATACTCACTTTTTAGTTCAAATTTGGGGTTGATTTGTTGCAAAACAAAAAACTAATCGATTTTGTGATCGATAAAATCGAAGATATGAAAGGTCGAGATATTCAAAGTCTAGACGTAAGCCAATTTTCCAGTGTGACCGATACTATGATCATCTGTAGTGGTAATTCTAAACGTCATGTGAAATCCATTGCTGATAATGTGATTGCCGAATCTAGACGCGCAGAATTTGAGGTTATCGGCTTAGAAGGTGTGGCAGAATCTGAATGGGTATTAGTTGATTTAGGCGATGTGGTATTACATATAATGCAAGACAGCGCTCGAGACTTTTATCAACTAGAAAAACTGTGGGCACCAAACCACGCAGAGTCTAAAGCTGGATGAAGATCCAACTAGTGGCGGTCGGCACCAAAATGCCCAGTTGGGTAGAAACCGCTTATCAAGAGTATGCTCGTCGCTTTCCTAAAGATATGCCGCTAGAGCTAGTCGAAGTCAATGCTGGAAAGCGCGGCAAAAATGCCGATATTAAACGCATCCTCGACAAAGAAGGGGAAGCCACCCTTGCGGTGATCCCCAAAGGCAACCGCGTGGTGACTCTGGAAGTAACGGGTAAGCCTTGGACGACCCCTCAGTTAGCACAGCAATTGGAACTCTGGAAAATGGATGGCAGAGATGTCAGCCTATTAATTGGTGGCCCCGAAGGCTTAGCGCCCAGTTGCATCGATATCGCTGAACAACGTTGGTCTCTATCGGCGCTGACGTTGCCTCATCCTATGGTAAGAGTGATCGTTGCTGAAACGCTCTATCGCGCTTGGAGCATTACCGCCAACCATCCTTACCATCGGGAATAGTTACTAAGATATGCCAAGACAACGCGTCGCAATGCGAGATCACTCGGCTGAATCACGATTATTTATTCGTCGTAGTTTGGTCTCGATTGTTGGTATTTTTCTGCTCATTTGTGTGCTTTTAGCAAACCTTTACTATCTGCAATTTGAACAGCATGAAACCTATACCACCCGCTCGGATGATAATCGAATTAAGGTTCTGCCGCTCGCCCCACCCCGAGGTTTAATTTATGACCGAAACGGGGTTCTACTGGCAGAAAATCGGCCCAACTTCAGCATAGAAATTATTCCTGAGAAGGTGAACGATCTCGAGACACTAATCCAGCAGCTCAGCCAGTTGCTAAACTTAAGCGAAACTGACGTTGAACGTTTTTACCAAACTAAACAACATACTCGTCGCTTTAAGCCGGTGGTACTAAAGTCACAGCTAAGCGAGCAACAAGTGGCGATGTTTAGTGCCCAACAACATAAATTTCCAGGCGCGAGTATCGAAGCGAGCCTAACTCGATATTATCCCTATGGCGATAGCCTGACTCATCTGCTCGGTTATGTAGCACGCATCAATGTCAAAGACTTACAGCGTTTAGAAAAAGAAAATAAACTTGCCGAATATGATGCAACTCGCACCATCGGTAAACAGGGCATTGAACGTTATTATGAAGAAATCTTACATGGAAACGTTGGCTATCAAGAAGTCGAAGTCAATAACCGGGGACGAATTATTCGCACCATGAAGATTGTCCCCCCGGTACCGGGCAAAGATCTCTACCTCAATGTCGATATTCGTCTTCAATTAAGAGCTCAAAGCCTGTTAGATGGACGCCGTGGCTCCATCATCTTACTTGATACAAAAACCAGTGGGGTACTGGCGATGATTTCTAGCCCAAGCTACGATCCCAATTTATTTGTCAACGGAATTAGCAGCAAGAACTACAACAAATTACTCAATTCAACTGACCGCCCCCTGATTAACCGCGCAACCAAAGGGGTTTACCCTCCTGCATCCACCGTCAAACCGGAGCTAGCGGTGATGGGATTGGAATTAGGCACGATTACTGAACAACAACGAATTTGGGATCCAGGTTGGTTTCAAATTCCGAATACCAAACGTCGCTTCCGCGACTGGAAGCGCTGGGGCCATGGTTGGGTCGATGTATACAAAGCTATCGAACAAAGTGTTGACACCTACTTCTACATGCTAGCCTACGAAACAGGCATCGACCAAATTCATAACTATATGAGTAAGTTTGGTTTTGGTGAATATACTGGCATCGATATCCACGAGGAAAGTCGAGGCAATATGCCGAGTCGGGAATGGAAGCGAGCCCGCTATCGCCAACCTTGGTGGCAAGGCGATACTATCTCGGTAGGGATTGGCCAAGGTTACTGGACCACAACCCCCTTACAACTCGTGCAAGCAACAAATATTTTAGTCAATCGCGGCAAGATCATCTCTCCGAGGATCTTAAAAAGTGTTGGAGACAGCCACTCGCATATTGGCCTTCCGCCACAAATTAAACCGCCAATCGACTTGAAAAACCAAAAGAATTGGCAAATAGCACTCGATGGTATGTATGGTGTAATTAACAAAAGTAACGGTACTGGGCGCCGAGCATTCAAAGGCACAGCCTATAAAGCGGCAGGGAAATCAGGAACCGCACAGGTGGTGAATATCGCCGAAGACCAAGAATATGATGCGGATAAGCTTAAAGAAAAACATCGCGACAATGCCATGTTTGTCGCCTTTGCACCTTTTGATGATCCCCAAGTTGTCACCGTTGTGGTCATCGAAAATGCCGGTGGCGGCAGTAGTAATGCCGCACCGCTCGCTCGTAGTATGTTTGATAGTTATTTTGAAACAAAAGGTAGTGTTCAATAATGGGGAACTTTAGCCAACAGCAAAACAACTCACTTTGGTGGCGGCTTCATTTAGATTGGCCACTATTACTCGGTTTACTCGCCCTCATAGGCTTAGGGCTATGTGTCCTATACAGTGCCAGTGGCCAAAGTGTTGCCATGCTGAATCGCCAATTAATTCGCCTCGCAGTAGCTGCGGTGGTGATGTTTGTGTTGGCACAAATACCCCCCGATGTTTATATGCGTTGGACCCCATTATTTTACTTCAGTGGCCTACTCATGCTACTGGCGGTATTGCTGGTTGGTGATGTTGGTAAAGGAGCGCAACGCTGGCTCGATTTAGGTGTGGTTCGCTTTCAACCTTCAGAAATCATGAAATTGGCAGTACCGTTGATGGTGGCACGCTACATTAGTCAACACTCTCTACCGCCGAGTTTAAAACACTTATTTATCGGAACTGCGCTCGCGGTAGCCCCCACCTTATTAATTGCTAAACAACCAGATTTGGGCACCTCGCTATTGGTGGCGACATCTGGCGTATTCGCTCTGTTTTTAGCAGGCATGAGTTGGCGTCTAGTCATCGCAGCCGCTGGTATAATTGCCGCCTTTATACCACTATTGTGGTTTTTCTTAATGCATGATTATCAACGCCAACGGGTATTAACCCTACTCAACCCCGAAAGTGACCCTTTAGGGGCGGGTTATCATATCATCCAATCCAAGATTGCCATCGGCTCTGGAGGTTTCTCTGGCAAAGGCTGGCTGCAAGGCACCCAATCCCAGTTAGATTTTTTACCCGAGCGACACACCGACTTTATTTTTGCCGTATACGCCGAAGAATTTGGCTTTATTGGCGTAATGTTATTACTTTGCCTATATTTTTACGTCATCGGCCGGGGACTATATATCGCAAGCCAAGCGCAAACCGCTTTTGGTCGCTTACTCGCGGGCAGTATTATTCTTACTTTCTTTGTTTACATATTTGTCAACATTGGTATGGTCAGCGGTTTACTACCTGTTGTTGGGGTTCCACTACCTTTAGTCAGCTATGGCGGTACTTCTATCGTGACTCTAATGGCTGGTTTTGGCATTCTAATGTCTGTTCATACCCATAAACGGCTTTATGCCCAATAAGGATTATTATGCGTTGGTGTTATTTGCTGCTTATTATTTGTCAATTGGGAATCAGTTCTGCCTTTGCAGCGAATCAACAGCAACGGCTAACCAGCTTAAGTCAGGAATTAAACATTCCCTTAAAAGATTTACAACAAGCCACTAAACAAGCCCAATTTCAGCAAGCGGTTATCGATGCTATCAGACGCCCTTGGGAAGCAAAACCTTGGTACCAATACCGTGATTTGTTCCTTACTAAAGAGCGTTTAGATGCTGGCCTAGCATTTTGGCAACAACATCAAAAAAGTTTAGCTAAAGCAGAGCAAGCGTTTCAAGTCCCCGCAGAAATCATCGTTGCGATCATTGGCGTGGAAACCTATTACGGTCGCCATAAAGGTACTTATTCAGTGCTCGATGCGCTGTATACGCTTGGCTTTCATTACCCCAAACGAGGCCAATTTTTCAGCAAAGAGTTTGGCTATTTTATCAAATTGGCGGAACAACAAGGCTGGGGCTTAGATGAGATTAAAGGCTCTTATGCTGGCGCCATGGGATTCGGACAATTCATTCCCTCAAGCTACTTGTATTATGGGGTCGACTTCGACCAAGACGGGCGTATCGACATGCTCAACAATCCCATCGATGCAATTGGCAGCGTCGCTAATTACTTTAGCCAACATCACTGGAAAATTAACCAACCCGTGGTCCATCCCGCGACAGCGAGTGCAGCCCAAGCCAAACCGTGGTTAAGTGAAGAATTAAAATTAATACATACTTGGCAACAACTCTCCCAAGCTGGCATTGCTAGTGACGACGACTTAAGCGCAGATAAAATGGTTAAGTTGCTACAATTAGAAGAAACTAATGGTTATAGCTATTGGCTCGCGGAACACAATTTTTATGTCATCACTCGTTATAACCGTAGTCCCCTCTATGCCATGGCGGTCTATCAATTTAGCCAACAACTCAAACAAGCAAAGGCGCAACTTGATGCGAATTAATCACACGATGATTAAGCTTTGCTTAAGCCTTGGTCTATTGAGCCTTCTTACGGCTTGTAGCTCATCTCCAAGCGACCAACGTTATGGGATCAGTCAAGATAAGGCCCCAGATAAGGCACCTGAGCTTGCCCACTTGGAAAACCCTGTGCCGCGGTTTGAGCCTTATAGCCGCCAAGGTAATCGAGACTATCGAGTACGTGGGAAAAACTATCAGGTTTGGCAGGATATTGAACAATATGAAGACACCGGTCTAGCATCTTGGTATGGTAAAAAATTTCATGGGCACCTCACCTCTAATGGTGAAATTTACGATATGTACAGTCTTTCCGCTGCCCACAAAAATCTTCCTCTACCAAGCTACGTGGAAGTCACCAACTTAAGCAACCAGCGCTCGGTAATTGTCCGGGTCAATGACCGTGGCCCCTTTTATGAACAGCGAATGATCGATCTCTCCTACGCAGCAGCCTACAAACTAGACATGCTCAAGGCGGGTACCGCCAAGGTAAAAATCAAGTTGCTTCGCTTCGATGATCAAAAAACCAGCCCCGAACCACAAAGCAGCCATCAAGCTCTGTATTTTATCCAACTATTGGCCAGTAAAAACAAACAACAAATCGAACAACATCAACGTCAACTCGACGGCCAAGGTGTAAGCACACAATTAATTTCTGAAAATGGTTGGCAAAAACTTAGAGCTGGACCTTACCAGGATGTCCTCAGCGCCGAGAAAAATTTAGCCCAAATTAAGCAAGGCCAATATAAAGACGCCTATATTATTCATCTAAAAGCAAACTAGTGGATTTAGCGTAGGAACTTACCAACAAGGCTTAAGTTTTGTTATAGTGATGTCCTTCCAAGTTTATTGACTAACAAGCCAAAGAGCCCAACATGATTAAAAATGTATTTCAGCGTGTTAGCTGCGCTTCCGCGCTTCTGATTGTCAGCAATGTGAGCCTTGCCGATGCTGCGCCACAAGTCATTCCAAATGCCCCTATCATTGCGGCAAAAGCTTATTATTTAGTCGACTTTGACTCAGGCACTGTACTCGCTGCCGAAAATGAGGAAAAAAGCCTCGCCCCAGCGAGCCTCACGAAAATAATGACCAGTTACATTATTGGTAAAGAAATAAAATCTGGAAAACTCGATCCGGATGGCATGGTAACCATCAGCGAAAAAGCTTGGTCAAAAAACTTCCCCGACTCTTCCAAAATGTTTATTGAAGTCGGCAAACAAGTTAAAGTCTCAGACCTCAATAAAGGCATTATTATCCAATCTGGAAACGATGCTTGTGTGGCAATGGCCGAGCATATTGCAGGTAGTGAAGACTCTTTCGCCAGCCTGATGAATTCTTGGGCCGCTCACCTAGGCATGGTAAATACTCACTACGTCAACAGCCATGGCCTAGATAACACCGAGCAATACTCTACCGCAAAAGATATTGCGATCCTTGCCAGCGCGGTAATCCGTGATACGCCGGATGAGTATGCAATTTATAAAGAAAAATCTTTTACCTACAACGGCATTACCCAACATAACCGCAATACCCTCCTCTGGGACAAGAGTATTAACGTTGATGGTATGAAAACTGGCCATACTTCGCACGCAGGCTATAGCTTAGTCTCTTCAGCGACCAATAACGGCATGCGCTTAGTCTCGGTTGTAATGGGAACTAATTCAGCAAAAGCCAGAGCCGCCGAAAGTAAAAAGTTACTCAATTGGGGATTCCGCTTCTTCGAAACGGTCAAACCTTACCAAGCGGGTGATAGTTTTGTAGAACAAACCGTATGGATGGCAGACCAAGACAGTGTTTCTTTGGGGGTTGACCAAAATATAGCATTAACGCTACCACGGGGTCAGGCGAGTAAACTACAAGCAAGTTTTGAACTAAAAGAAGAACTCAAAGCACCCTTAACAAAAGGGCAAAAAGTTGGGTCTGTATTTTTCCAAGTCGATGGTAAAGATGTCGCCGAATACCCCTTAGTGGTATTGCAAGACGTAGAACAGGGCGGTCTGTTTAAACGCCTAGTTGACTACATCAAACTATTTTTTGCTTCACTATTTTAATCATACAAGCGAAGGACTAGCTTGATAGAAGATAAAGCGATACGGAAATTTTAGGCAAACATCACAAAAACGCGTTAGAATAACGCGTTTTTATTTTAAGTTCGCTTCTTGAAAGCATCTAGAACGGTATCCTTAGGTCAGTTATGCAAACCAAATTTGATGAATATCTTGATTTTCCCTGCGATTTTACCTTTAAAATCATGGGAGTGAATAGCCACACATTAGAAGATGAAGTGCTTAGTGTGATTCAGAACTTAGCGCCTGGTGACTATAGCCCGCGAACTCGTCCAAGTAGCAAGGGAAACTACAAATCCATTACCTTAGTGGTAAAAGTCACGAGTAAGTTTCATATTGAAAGCCTTTACACCGAAATTGGTGCCATAGAAGACGTTCGACACGTATTATAAATGTCCAATCAGCAAATATTACAGGTTCGCCATTTAGGCCAGCAGGATTACCAAACGGTTTTCCAAGCCATGAAAGATTTCACCGAGCAACGTACTGAAGACTCGCTTGATCAGCTGTGGCTGGTAGAGCATGAGCCAGTGTTTACTCAAGGCCAAACCGGAAAACCCGAACACCTTTTAGCAAAGAGTGACATTCCAGTCATTCAAGCGGATCGCGGTGGACAAGTGACCTACCATGGGCCGGGTCAATTAGTTGCTTACCCCTTGCTGAATATTCGTCGTCGTAAACTTGGTGTACGCCAATTAGTTACCGCGATAGAACAAAGTATCATCGAAACCTTGGCTAGTTATCAAATCGAAGCTTATGCCAAGAAAGAGGCCCTGGGGTCTATGTTCAACAGAAAAAAATCGCGTCTTTGGGTCTGCGGATCCGTCGAGGTTGTTCATTTCATGGCCTAGCGCTGAATGTAAATATGGATTTAAGTCCATTTTTACTGATTAACCCCTGCGGTTACGCTGGATTGGAGATGACCCAGATTGCCGATTTTCAACACTCAGCCAGTGTCGAGCAAGTGGCTGAGAAAATCACCGAGATTTTGGCACAACAACTTGGCTATAGCCAAATAGAATATCAACGAGGACAGCTCCCATTATGAGTGCAAAAAAAGTGCGATTGGAAGCCGGAGTAAAACTTCGTGATGCCGACAAAATGGCATTTATTCCGGTAAAAGTGATCCCTTCAGAGAAGGAAACCATGTTACGCAAGCCGGACTGGATGCGTATTAAATTGCCTTCAGATAGTACCCGAATCAATGAAATTAAAAGTGCAATGCGCAAGCATGACTTGCACTCGGTATGTGAAGAGGCTTCCTGTCCTAACCTAGCCGAATGCTTTAACCATGGCACGGCTACGTTCATGATCATGGGTGACATCTGTACTCGTCGCTGTCCCTTCTGCGATGTTGGTCATGGAAAACCACTGGCTTTAGATCAAGAAGAACCAGTAAAATTAGCTGCGACCATCGCCGATATGAAACTTCGCTATGTGGTGATTACTTCAGTTGATCGCGACGACTTACGGGATGGCGGCGCGGGCCACTTTGCCGAATGTGTGAAAGAAATTCGCAGCCGTAGTCCAAAGATTCAGATTGAAACTCTAGTCCCTGATTTTAAAGGCCGTATGGATAAGGCTCTAGAAATTTTAGATGGCAATCCCCCGGATGTGTTTAACCACAATCTAGAAACGGCGCCAGGCCTATATAAACAGGTTCGCCCTGGCTCAGATTATCAGTGGTCATTAACCTTGCTAAAACGCTTTAAAGAGCTTCATCCGAATATCCCCACCAAATCCGGGTTAATGATGGGTTTGGGTGAAACCAATGAAGAAATTCTGCAAGTAATGCAAGATTTACGTGACCATGGCGTCACCATGCTCACACTGGGACAATACTTGCAACCAAGTCGACATCACTTGCCCGTAGCCCGCTATGTGCCACCAGAAGAGTTTGACGAGCTTCGCAAACAAGCTGAAGCGATGGGCTTTACTCATGCGGCCTGTGGTCCTCTGGTACGTTCTAGCTACCATGCTGACCTACAAGCGAAAGGCATCGAAGTTAAATAGTCACCACTAGATTCCCCCGGAGAGTCATACTCTCCGGATCCCACATGCTTGCAACCTCAAATATCTACCCTAGCTCGCGCTGCCACATTTAACCGCAAGCTCCGACCCCTTCCCCAAAATGCTCGGTAATCTTAGCTTGGTAAATCCCGTTCATTCAAGGGCAGTTTAAACCGACAAAACCATCAAATAGATAATCGATATATTTCATTCACTAACACGATTGTGATCAATGGTTGAAATAACGGTTCAATTAATTTAAATAAATTGACAAAAAATTGAATGCGTTATTAATCTAGGAACAACTCATGACTTGGTAATTAAACCGCGAATATGCGAACGCTCACCGTTTTATCGCTTTTACTACCTCTTATTGCGCAAGCTGGTACTCAATATAACAATCAAGATGCACGCCGTTTAGAGGCGGTGAAGAGCTATGTGAATAACGTATTAACCGAAGCAAGAAGTCATTCAAATCGCAGTCCACTGCTCGCCGATGGCGTGAACACCATCACTCGAAAACCAGTCGAATGGATCTACCCAGATAAACACCGTGTGACTATTTCAAACTTTGCGAGCCAACAAAACTTCATGCGAACTTTAAATGGTCTCAGCGTAGTGACTGGCGATGATAAGTACCACCAAGCCGCAGAAAAAACTGCGCGATATTTTCTAGAAAATTATAGTCATGAAAATGGATTATTCTTTTGGGGAGGTCATCGTTTTATTAATCTGGATAGCTTGGAATTAGAAGGCCCTCAGAATAAAAACCAAGTTCATGAATTAAAAAATCACTTTCCTTATTATAGTTTTCTGCATCAAGTGGATGCGAAGGCAACTGAGAAATATATAAAAGCTTTTTGGAACGCTCACCTAGATAATTGGAAGAGGATGGATATGGGGCGTCATGGTCGATATTCAAAATCTTATAATGATAAAGTTTTTCAACGCAAGCTATCCGATGATATTGTCGAACCATCAAAACTGCCCGAGTTACCTCTCAGTAAAGGTCTAAGCTTTATCAATGCCGGCTCAGACCTTATCTACGCGGCCTATAAACTGACAGAGTTAGCCGAACCGAAGATTGCTGAAGGTGCCAATCACTGGGCTAAATTTTTACTAAAACAATATGAACTCGCCAGTAACCCAAAAACTGGAGCCCCTGTTTATCAATTTACATCACCGCGCCAACGAGAATCATCTCCCCCATCCGATAATGACACCAATTCTAAATATGGTGACCGTGCCCAACGCCAATTTGGTCCAGAATATGGTGCGATAGCCAAAGAAGGCAATGTCCTGTTCAAAGGCAATGCTAATTCGATAGCCATCAGCAGTGCCTTGGTCAAGCTTTACATTGCCGAAATACATCAAGACAGCGAAATCTTAAGCTGGGCGGTGAAAGACCTAAAAGGTTTTTATCGAGTGGCTTACGATGCCGAAAGAGGCCAATTTAAAGCGGTATTCAATGATGGTACTGATATCATGGGGATCCCATTAGTACGCGACGGTTACTACGGAAAAAAAGGCCGCATATTTCAAGCTCAAGTCATCGACAGTGAAAAGTATTTATTTCCCTTATTAAAGGCTTATCGTTTATCTGGCGACCAAGCGTTATGGGCCCTAGCACGCAACATGACAAAACATCTTGGATGGGGAGATATTGGCGAACCAAAAACAAAACCGAGCCAATTAAACTTAAACCTTAATAATCAAGATCCTAGCGGTATTTTCAGTGCCCTCGAAATGTACAAGATATCCTCTGACCAGCAATATCTCGAATTGGCGCGAGCAATTGGCAACAACATTCTTAAACATCGCTTTATTCGTGGATACTTCCTAAATCATCACGCTTTGCTTAATGCCAGAATTGATGCACTAGAGCCGCTAGCGTTAGTGGCCTTAGATGCAACTTTAAAAGGACAACCGCAGCAAATCCCAGAGTTTATTTCTGAGGGTGGTTATATTCACGGAGAATATTTAGGAAAATCTAGCACTTACGATAAACGTGAGATTTACAATAAAAAAATATAACTAACATATGGAGATCGAAATGAAAAAAACATTTTTACTAATTAGTGCCCTACTATGCTCAAGCTCAGCCTTTGCTAATCTAGAAATTGTCGATGTGAAGGCCAATAGCCACGATAAAGCCCACGTTGCGAAAAACGTACTTGATTCCAGCAAAAAAACTCGCTGGGCAAATAAAGGCGAATCGTGGATCCAATTTGAATTCGCAGGTGAGCAAAAACTCTCAAAGCTAGACCTATCAGTCTTCAAAGGAGATGAACGAAAAGCCAGTTTTAACTTAGAAGTATCAAGCGATGGTCAAAACTGGCAGAAAGTTTTTGAAGCGGTAAGTAGCGGAACCACCCGAGATTACGAACGCTATAATTTCGCACCAGTGACGGCTAAATTTGCACGGATCAATGGTTTTGGTACCGATGTATCCCAGAGCTGGACCGCCTTTTATGATATCCGTTTCCAATCCGATGATTCAGCTGCTGTTGAGTTTACAAAATAGTCTAAACGCTTAACCGTAAGGCCTGCGCCAAATCTTAACTTGGCGCAGGCTTCAGCAGCTTTCATACGCAACACTGAGACCAGTATCATTAAGAATGAAGCCAAACATCGGCCTCACTTGAGCGCCTTGTCGCTCCTTTGATAAACAAATCATAATAAAAATAGGCTTAATCAAACCAGCCTAAACAAATATTTGCAAGGTAATACAGCGCAGGAGAGAACATTGTTTAATGTTGACCCTTTATCGAGTCAACTTGAACAAAAATCGTACCCGGCCTTGAAAAATGTACTTATTATTTGGAATAAAGGAATGAAGAAAATAGTCAATGTGATGGTTTTAGGCGCCTTGCTGGCATTCTCTGGTTCAAGCCTTGCAAATTACTATGTGGTGAAGGTGACTGCGAATAGTCATGACCAAAATCATATCGCAACTAATGTTATCGACGGAAACAACAAAACCCGCTGGGCAAACAAAGGCGAATCATGGATAGATTTTGAATTCAACGTTCCTCAGGAGATAAACTCTGTAGATGTCATGATTTATAAGGGGAATGAACGTAAACAAAAATTTGCTTTGGAAACCTCCATGGATGGTAAAAAATGGCGACGTATCTTTAAAACCTGGACCAGTGGTAAGGTCAAAGATTTTGAACGTTATAATTTTACGCCCATTACTGCCAAATATGCTCGAATTATAGGCTTTGGAACAAACGTAGCCAGAACTTGGACGGCCTTTAGTGAAATTAGCTTCCATTCGGACTACAAGGTTGCAGCTCTATTTGAGAAATAAGCGAATTGATCACATCTAGGGATAAGTCAGGCGCTGTTTATCCCTGTGCTCATTGCACGCTTGTTTCAAACCCCTCAGCTCATCGCCTATAAATACAAATCAATTCGTTGGTATAAGGGTTCAAGGCTTTGCCGCGAGCCGACGTTTGGGGGTATCAAACAGCACCAGGTTAGCACTACCTTCTGTCAATTCGGACCAAGCGCTGACATTACACTCTAGGATAGCAAGACTCGCCGTCGGAAATTTAGGCAACTGTTGCGCCGTTAGGTATTCCAGCAACTGTTCCAAAGCCGGATTATGCCCAATCAGCGCAACATGATGGTAACGATCGGCGAAAGCTTGGATATGTAACAGTAGATCCGCCCAGCGACTGGTATATAAACTTGCCTCAATTGTGACATGCAGGTCGATTTCGATATACCGGTCACAGTGCAACTGACGTTGGGTTAACCAATATTCACAGCTTTGTTGAGCGCGGATCGCTGGTGAGCATTGCAGCAATTCAAGTCGAGCAAATGGCAACGCATAGTCACATGCCATCAATGCCGCAGCGGCTCTTCCTCGAGCACTCAAGGGACGTTCCCGATCGTTTATCCAAGGCTGTTGCCAACTCGATTTGGCATGACGAATTAACCATAAGTGACGCGCCATGAACTTCCCTTGAATAAATAAGCTAGCCCTCAGACTAGCTTCAATTGCTCATATTTAAGGCCGGACCAACATATCGCCAATCCCGACCCACTTGTAGCTGGTCAGTTCTTCCAAGCCCATCGGACCACGGGCATGTAGTTTCTGGGTGGATACCGCAACTTCAGCACCTAAACCAAACTGAGCACCATCGGTGAATCGCGTCGAAGCATTCACATACACCGCCGCCGAACCCGCAGCATTCACAAACCGTTCTACCGACTGCAGATTGTTCGATAAAATAGCATCTGAATGACTCGCGTTGTGCTTTCGCATATGGGCGATAGCTTCATCCACATTGGCGACCACCTTCACGCCCAAGGTATAACTCAGCCATTCGGTGTCAAAATCACCCGCCTTGGCTAACTGTAAATCCTTGGCCGCAGCCAATCCGCTCATGGCATTGTCGGTGGCCACTAATTTCACCGAAGATTGGTTCATACACTCGGCTAATTGCGGCAATAACTCCGCGGCAATATTCTGATCCACCAATAAGGAATCTAAAGCATTACATGCTGATGGGCGCTGTACTTTGGCGTTTTCAATCACCTTGATCGCCGCAGCCAAGTCTACGCTGTTATCCACGTAAATATGACTAATACCAAAACCACCAATAATCACTGGGATCGTACTATTCTCTTGGCACATTTTATGAAGCCCTGCGCCACCTCGCGGAATAATCATGTCAACATATTCATCTAAACGAAGCAATTCGGCGACTAATTCACGGTCTGGCTGTTCAATATATTGTACCGCAGCAGCAGGTAAGCCACTTTGTTGCAAGGCCGATTGGATCACTGCAACCAAGGCCATATTCGAGTGAAAAGTTTCTTTACCACCGCGTAAAATACTGGCGTTCCCCGTTTTTAAACATAAGGCGGCAATATCGATGGTCACATTAGGCCGAGCTTCATAAATCACCCCTACCACACCCAGTGGCACCCGGCGACGAGATAAACGTAAACCATTTTCTAGAACCCGGCAGTCCATCTCGCTACCCACCGGATCATTTAAAGAAATCACATTTCGAACATCATTGGCGATCCCAGCTAACCGTTCGCTATTTAACATTAAGCGATCCAGTAGAGCCTCAGACAAGCCTGCTTGACGAGCGGCCTCTAGGTCTACATTGTTGGCGGCTAAAATGCTGGCTTGCTGCGCTTCGAGTTGGCTGGCAATAGCAGCCAGAGCCTGATTTTTTTGACGAGTCGTTAATGTCGCCAGTTCAAAGCTCGCTTGTTTAGCTCGCTGGCCTAATTGCTGTAAACTCATTTATTCATCCTATTTCAGTACTAGGTCGTCACGGTGAACCGCCACCGACCCATAACCATAACCCAGAGTCTTATCGATTTGCTCTGAATGTAAGCCTTTTATTTGTTGCATATCTTTTGCCTGATAACGACAGATACCACGCGCGATCTCTAAACCGTCTGTATTCACCAAACTTATCACATCGCCCCGGTTAAACTCGCCTTTAACGATTATAATGCCTTTAGGTAATAGACTAGATCCTCGCTCGACAACGGCTTTACATGCCCCTCCATCGAGCACTAACTCACCATGGGGCGGCGGTCCAGCCAAGATCCACTGTTTGCGATGCTCCAGGGGCGTTGATATTGCCAAGAATCGGGTGCCAACACTCTCCCCTTTACTCATCCGGGTGATCACATTTTCACTATGCCCGGCAGCAATCACCACTTCAATGCCTGCACGACCAGCAATTTCCGCCGCTTGTAACTTAGTCGTCATACCACCAGTGCCCAAACCACTGATGCTATCGCCAGCGAGGGCGCGAATTGAAGCATCAATTTCGTGGACTTCTTCGATCAATTTTGCCTGAGGATTATTACGAGGGTCTGCAGTAAATAAACCGGGTTGATCCGTCAACAGCAGCAATTTATTGGCTTCGCCGAGGATTGCCGCCAAGGCCGAGAGGTTATCGTTATCACCGACCTTGATTTCGGCTGTGGCAACCGCATCATTTTCATTAATAATGGGCACAATACCATGCGCTAATAAAGCCTTCAGCATATCCTTCGCATTGAGAAAGCGCTCCCGATCTTCTAAATCGGCACGTGTTAGCAGCATTTGTCCGACATGCAGGCCGTAAATACTGAATAAACTTTCCCACACTTGAATCAGACGGGTCTGACCAACTGCCGCTAACATTTGTTTATTGGCGATAGTTGGTGCGATATTAGAATGGGTCAACGATAGATGCTCGCGTCCTGCGGCTATCGCACCGGAGGTGACAACGATAAGCTGATGACCAGCCTTGCGTAACAGGGAAAACTGACGAACCAGCTCTATCATATGGGCTCGATCGAGTTTAGCAGTGCCACCAGTAAGCACACTGGTCCCCAACTTAACAACAATAGTTTGCTTCGACATGGTAATTAATGATCCCAACTCGGGTAAAACGCAAAGCTTGTATTCTACCTGATAAAAACCTGACGCACAGACTCTGTGCGCCAATTTTATATAACTTTCTCGTTTAAGCTGCCGGGAGAGTCAAGTTCGGGGATAAGGAAGGAGCAGCACTCAGGGTGATACTAAATTTGTCCAGTTGGGTAACTAATTTTTGGTAGAAAACGTCTAAAGACTGTTGCACCTCTTGCAGATTTTTTTGCGGGATCGACATTTTTTGCCATTCACCTTGTTTGTCGTAGAGACCATACCAATAATGATATTCAAAGCCACTATCAACCAGCCGCAACTCCAGCCACCAACCAAAAAACTCTCGTTCTTCAGCTGCTGGCTTAGCGCTAACACATGAGGCTAGGCAATCAAAAAAATACTGTTCCTTTACGCTATGTTCCTTCCGATAATAAGGACCCATAGCCGTAAATGTTGAGCTTAACTTTCCATGGCTTGGCCAAGTCACTTCCATGCGCTTAATCTCTCCATAGTGATTATTGTCTAAATTATTACCTTACCATAATGACCACAACATAATGAAGTCACAAATGCTTTTGTAACCATTGCGTGACCTCCGTAAAGATTTGATTGTAATTTTGTAAGTAATCATGCTCTTTCATCATACTAACCTGACTGCTTTGAGAGGCAGCACCGAGCAGCGTAATATCTGCTTGCGGTGAGATTGGGTCGTTCTCTCGTCCAACAATATACATCGGCAGTTTGGTTCTAGCGCCACCTAAAATTCCTTGGGTCTTCAGTGACAAAGGCAGACAACGATAGAATAAGTTATCGCGATTCGCCGAGTTACCACCACTGCGGTTCGCTAAACAATCTCGATACATTTGCGGCATCGACTGAAAACGGGTGACATCGGTAAATAGTCGGTCGACTGGCGCACCAATCGTGACCACAGCTCTTAGGCGGTTACTAGCAAGAAAAGCCAAACGCGCCGCAACATTTCCAGCAAAACGATAACCCAAGATCCCCACTCTATCTTGATCCACCCAAGGAATTTCTGGCAAGTAGTCCAATACAGCCAGATGAATTCGGCTACTATCTTGCTGTAAGCGCCACGGTGAACAGAAACCAGCGCCGGGTAAATCTATACTTAACATCGCAATACCTGCAGGCGCTAAAAACCGTTCAAATATGGGATAGAGCTCAGTTTGTATAGTATCAAGTCCACCACTAACTAATACCACCGGTTTTATCGAATCGGTATCGGGCAGATGCAGATAACAGGCGACTTTCTTACCTTCGATGGGAATCTGCATGGTCTTGCAAACATATTCACTTTGTTGCATCGCCGAAGCAAAGTTATTGTAAGCTAAAGCTTGAGCCGAAGTGGCCAGATCATCCCCTTTAAAATGTGGATAAGCGGCAATCGTCGCGCTATAGCTAGCATTTAAAAACTGCTGGTAAGCTAATGATTTATCACCACCTTGCTCGGCTTTCTTGGCTTCCGTTTGATGACGCACGGCACGTTGCATCCACTCAAAATTCCAATTTCCTGGTTGATAGCCCCCCACCGTATCGAGTAATGCACTGGTACGAGGTTTATCACTTATCGCTATGTCGGCAAATAAGCGTTCGGTTTCAATCGGGTCTAAACCTAACCAAGCCCAATATTCACGACGTAACAAACGATACCAGTTACGTCCTTCTTGTTGTCCTTCCGCTGTAGAATCCTTCGCCAAAGTATTAGAAATTGCCGATGTTTCGAGCACATTGATCCGTGGTTTAAACAGCACTTCAGAGAGATTCTCTTTCACATTCGCAGGCCTAAATATTGATTAATGAAGAAAATATAACATAAAAAAAAGCCATCACGTTGTGATGGCTTTTTATAAAAAATACAAAATGACTAGAAAAATGCAAACTTTAGCAAGAATACTAGCGCCAGAACCCATACGCTAAGGGGAACTTCTTTATGGCGTCCAGCCAGTAATTTAATCACTGCGTAAGAAATAAAACCAACCGCTATACCATCGGCAATCGAGAAGGACAAGGGCATCAAGATTGCCACAATTGCAGCGGGTGCAGCCTCGGTCAAATCAGTCCAATCAACATTGACGAGACCCGATAGCATCAAGATACAAACATAGAACAAGGCACCAGCAGTGGCATAGGCAGGAATCATCCCGGCCAGAGGAGAGAACAGCAATGCCAATACAAATAAGATCCCCACAACCACAGCAGTAAGACCAGTGCGTCCGCCAACTTCAACACCCGCTCCACTTTCAACGTAAGATGTGGTGCTTGACGTTCCCAATAGTGACCCGGTTACAGTGGCCGTTGAATCGGCCAACAACGCTTTTTTCAAATTAGGTAAGTGACCGTGTTCATCCAATAAGTTGCCACGCTGCGCAACCGCGGTAAGGGTTCCAGCTGTATCAAACAAGTCCACAAACAAAAATGCAAAAATAACACTGAGCATCGATATATCGAAGGCGCCCGCAATATCCAGTTGTAAGAAAGTAGGTGCTGGATTCGGTGGCATCGACATCACACCATGATACTGGCTATAACCCAGTACAATAGATAAAGCGGTAATCGCCAAAATGGAGATAAGTACACCACCTTTAACCTTGCGGTATTCTAAGCCAATAATCAGGAAGAAACCTAAAGCCGCTAAGATCATCTGATGCGGGTTTTGGTGACCTAAACTGATCAAAGTGGCTGAGTTATCCACCACGATGCCGGCATTTTGTAAGGCAATAAAACCGAGGAACAAACCAATACCCGCGGCAATACCAACCCGCAGTGTTTGTGGGATCGAGTTAATGATCCATTCACGAACTTTAAATAAGCTCAAACAAGTGAAAATACAACCCGAGAGAAATACCGCACCCAAGGCAACTTGCCAAGTGTGTCCCATACCAAGAACCACCCCGTAGGTGAAAAAGGCATTCAAGCCCATTCCCGGCGCTTGAGCAATCGGATAATTGGCATACAAGCCCATAATAAAGCAACCAATTGCGGCCGCTAAACAAGTCGCGACAAATACCGCTCCTTGATCCATCCCAGTGGCCGCTAACATGCTTGGGTTTACAAAGATAATGTAAGCCATTGTTAAAAAGGTAGTAATCCCAGCAATAACTTCAGTGCGCAGATCCGTACCATGCGCCTTTAATTTAAATAGTTTCTCTAACATCTCGATGTATGTTCCTTGGACAACAGGTATTTATTGGGCCGCTCCGTTGTGCTAGTAGCGGCAATCGCGGGGCATTATATTCATGGCTCCAGCAAGAAGCTACTGTATGTTCTCACCAAACTGAGCTAGATCAGTAAAAACCACCATTTTTTTCAACTTAGAACGTTAAGATAGCTGGATAAAATAGAAATACTTCGTTTATCTGCGTGATTTATCCCTTTTTAGTAGCGAGTTATCATGCTAACGGTCATCCAGATTCAACTTTTCTAGCCAATACGTATATATTCTAAACAAAAGCCAATAAGCAGACTTATATTAAAGTTTCCTTGCTGATAAAGTGAGTTAATTCTAAAAAAACAGATTTAAGGTAACATTGTGTCTACATTGTCTTCTCTATCACCCCAGCCGCTATGGCAGCACTTCGCAACAATTTGTTCTATTCCCCACCCCTCTAAACATGAACAAGCCATGATTGATTGGATACTTAGCTTAGCCCAGCAACACCAGCTAGAGCACTTCCAAGATGCCGTAGGGAATATCATTATCAAAAAACCAGCCACAGCAGGCATGGAAGATAGACAAGGAGTGATCCTACAAGCCCATCTAGACATGGTTCCCCAAGCGAACAATGATACCCAACACAACTTTGCCGAAGATCCGATTCAGCCCTATATCGATGGAGAATGGGTCACCGCCAAAGGCACCACATTAGGAGCAGATAATGGTATTGGTGGCGCCTCGATCTTAGCCATATTAACCAGTGACAAAATTGCCCACGGCCCCATTGAAGCTCTATTTACCATTGATGAAGAAGCGGGTATGACCGGCGCATTTGGCCTTGAGGCTGGCCTATTAGAAGGTTCGCTGCTCATTAATACTGACTCCGAGCAAGAGGGGGAAGTATATATGGGCTGTGCCGGTGGCGGTGATACCAACCTTACTTTTGCAGCAAACTATCAGCCAACCACCAACCAACAAGCCGCCATCGCGCTCAACATTAAAGGTTTAAAGGGAGGACACTCCGGTTGTGATATCGATAGCGGACGCGCTAACGCCAACAAACTGATGTTACGAGTGCTTGCGGCAATGCAACAACAAGGCTTAGAACCGATTTTATGCGATATTCAGGGCGGTAGTCTGCGTAACGCCATCCCACGCGAAGCCCGCTGTCAGCTGGTCTACGATGCGAGCCAAAAAACCGCCCTCATCGATTTAGTAGCACAACAGCGTCAAGCCATTGCCGATGAGTTTGGTAAAGTAGAAACCAATTTATGTATCGAACTCACCGAAATAACCACGCCACAACAAAGCTTTAGCGCGCGCCTATCAAGTCAAGTAATTGATAGCCTAAACGCCTGTAACAATGGTGTGGTGAGCATGAGCCAAGACATCGTCGGCGTAGTCGAAACCTCTCTGAACTTAGGTGTAATAAAACGCGATCAGCAAGGTAACATCGAGATCAAAATCTTAGTTCGCTCGCTCATCGACTCAAGCCGTCTCCAAGTGGAAGCCAGCATAGCCTCGTTGTTTAGCTTAACTGATGCCAAATTTAGCTTCTCTGGTGCTTATCCGGGTTGGAAACCAGAAACAGACTCGGTGCTCAAAACCGTTATTCAGGATAGCTACCAACAGCTATTTGGTGAATGCCCGAAAGTGATGGTTATCCATGCGGGCTTGGAATGTGGCTTATTCAAATCGGCCTACCCTCAGTGGGATATGGCCTCCTTTGGCCCCACCATTAAATTTCCGCATAGCCCCGATGAAAAAGTAGAAATTGCAGCGGTCGAAAAATACTGGCAATTACTGCTCAGCACCCTAAAAAATATTCCGGCCAAAGCCTAAATCATCTCCAAGCCAGCAAAGTATGCTGGCTTTGCCTCATCAAATTTATAAGCCCTAAATTAAATTGACAAAAAAGTCATTATTAGTATTTTAATTCTGTTATCATGCGCCCCGCAAAAATCCAAGTCAAAAACCGAGTAGAAGGAACTCATCATGTCTGACGATCTTGTCAAAAATAACGATGCAGCCAAAAGCGTGAAAAAAATAGCCAGTAAATTTGAATTTAATTACAAATTCATTGTGGGTCTGGTTGCACTGGCGGCTTTAATTTATACCCTCAGTAATTCGTTTTTCTACGCAGAGCCCGGCTATATCTATCATGTACGTACGGTCACCGGTAATGAAGCGGTTGTCACCGAGGTCGGTTATAAATTTTATCCCTTTGGTCGTTATAATTCCTGGAAGCGTTCAATGACGGTACAAGCGCTTACTGGTGCCTCGGCAAACCCAATCCGTGCAGAGAAAGATTCGGATAATTCCTCAGCTAGTTTACCGCCGATGAGCATCATGTTTCTTGACCAAGTAGACGCCCATGCTGAGGCGACAGTGCGCTTTTCAATTCCCTCTGACCATGACTCCTTTTTAAAACTAGCCCACGAATTTAGATCCCCTGAAAACCTGCTACGTACAGCGCTGATCCCGGCGTTTAAAGAAACTTTGCAGGCCAATGCTTCGCTGATGGCCGCAGAAGAATATTATGCTGGCGGACGAACCGAATTTAATTCTGAGTTTGAAAATCAAATGAGCAGTGGGATCTTATTGGTGAAGCGCGAAGAAATTACCATTCATTCTAAACAAGCCACCAGCGGCAGTGCTAATGCTGCGCTAGGCAAAGATCAGCAAGAATATGGCGATGACAGTAAAACAGTGTTTGTAGTAAATAAAGTTCTAGATAGCAACGGACAACCGCGCCGAAAATCGCAACGTTTCCTCGACTTTGGGGTCACCGTCGTATCCGCCTTGGTCACAGATATGCGTCCTAACGCCAAATTTATCGAACGAATGCAATTAAAACAAAAGGCTTCGGCAGACCGCGCGATTGCCAGAGAACAACGAGTGCAGGAAGAAGAGCAGCGCTTACTCGCAATTGCCCGAGGTGAGCGCGAAGTGGCAGAGCGTCAAGCCAAAGCGAAAGTAGAACAGATCCAAAAAACCACAGAAGCACAAACCGACAAACAACTTGCGATCACCAACGCTGAAAAAATGAAGGCGCAAGCCGAGATTTCCAAAGAAACCGCAGAAATTGACCTGGAAAAAGCCCGCATCGAAGCCGAAACTAAAAGAACGTTAGCGGAAGCAGAAGCCTACCAAAAACGGGTCATTCTGGAAGCTGATAACGCGCTTGCTCAAAAACTCGAAGCTGAAGTGAAAATTCAAAGCTTGTGGGCCGATGCTTTTGCCAAACGCAATGTACCCACCAACGTATTTGGCGCGGGGAGTGCGGCAACACCAGCAGGCAGCGATTCAGAAACTCGAGCATTTATGCAAATGCTCACCTTAGATGCAGCAAAACGCCTCAGCTACGACCGAGAAATCAACAAATAAGTTCTATCCTAAAAGCTCTCTAGTGATAACTTTTGCAAGCGTTTATTGTTAATTGATCCGATAAAATGTAGTTACCGACATAACTCATGGACCAAGCTCGAATCAATGAACAACCCGCACAGCTGAAGGGTTCGCCTAAGCCCCATTTAATTGCGCTGCATTTAAAGGGGTCTCCCTCGAATAAAAATCAATCATAGTTTTAGTTACAATTTGAAATTTTTTAATATGTCTCAAAATTTATCCATAGTTTGGTGGTGAATGGATGATCCCCGTTAAAGGATGTCTGCATTGAATCTTTTTCTAAGTTAGATAAGTTACCAAACAAGTGAAGAATTTTGACTCTTCTCGCTTTAAACTCGATGTGATTGAATTTTTATACCAATCTGATTCATTATATGAACAACTGATTACGCAACATAAATCTACCGATAATCAGGCATGACGCGCAGTAACTAGTAGCGCTGATTTAGATCAGCAAGAATGAACAGAGAATGAGTTAGATGGGTATTAGAGAGTCCAGCATAAAAAACAGAAGCCTTAAGTATTTGAAAACAACTCTAGTACCATGAAACTTAACAGCAAAGGCAGCCAAACGACTCATCAAAGTGCCAACTTCAAACTCCCCAAGCTTCGAGTTTGCTTAAGAGTAAAAAACAGCGAGCCAAATGGTTGGCCTATCGGCTGCAGTTTGACTGACTTTATGTTTAACATGGGCGGGGATATTAAAGTAATCCCCTTTATTTAAATGTTGCTCGTGACCGTCTTCAAATAACAAGCTGGCACTGCCTTCCAATACCATCACCCATTCGTGCTCGGCTTGATCGTACCAGCCTTGCTCGGGTGAACGATGACCAAAAGAAACGATCCGCTCGATACGTATATTGGGACGCTCTAGCAAATCACTAAACTGCTCTTGCTGAAAATCTTCAGCAATCCCTGAAAAAATATTAGCCATTTAACGATTCCTCTGTCAAAACAACATCATAACAATCCAGTAGCGCAAAATTAACCAAATCTTAGCTGGTGACCAATCCTTTTCGAACACGGATCCTGGCGTCAGCGATTGCGTCTTCAACTACCCAACGGATTAATAAACACACAACTTCCCTCGACTTTAGCGAGACAACTCTTTATAGTGCGCCCCCTTATACCGCTTATCTCAGCCTTCGTGGCCATCTTTCTAGGATTACCTTTTGATTTCTACCGCAAACATCACCATGCAATTTGGCGCCACGCCACTATTCGAAAATATTTCCGCTAAGTTTGGCAATGGTAACCGTTACGGCTTAATTGGCGCCAACGGCTGTGGTAAATCAACCTTTATGAAGATCCTTAGCGGAGAACTAGCCCCTAGCTCAGGCAATGTGTCAATCAGCCCCGGCGAAACGGTTGGAACCTTAAGCCAAGACCAATTCGCCTTCGAAGCTTTTAGTGTGGTAGATACTGTAATTATGGGCGATGCGGCCCTATGGAAAATCAAACAACAACGCGACCGTATTTATGCCTTACCCGAGATGTCAGAACAAGACGGAATGGACGTGGCTCACTTGGAAACTGAATTCGCTGAAATGGACGGATACAGTGCCGAAAGTCGCGCGGGTGAAATTCTATTAGAAGCAGGCATTGCCGAAGAGCTTCACTACGGGCTAATGGCACAAGTGGCACCGGGATGGAAGTTACGAGTCTTGCTTGCACAAGCTCTATTTGCAAACCCAGATATATTATTACTCGACGAACCCACCAATAACCTAGATATTCATACCATTGAGTGGTTAGCCAAAGTACTGAACCAACGTAAGTGCACGATGATCATCATTTCCCATGACCGCCACTTTCTCAACTCGGTCTGTACCCACATGGCCGATATTGATTACGGCGAACTGCGTATTTACCCCGGAAACTATGAGAAATTCATCGAAGCGTCTTCGCTGATCCGAGAGCAACTGCATAGCGAAAATTCGAAGAAAAGTGCCGAAATCGATGAACTACAGGCCTTTGTGAACCGTTTTTCAGCCAATGCTTCTAAAGCCAAGCAGGCTACCTCACGAGCCAAACGGATGGAAAAGATCACCCTCGACGAAGTTAAATCTTCCAGCCGTAGAACGCCCTCAATTAGCCTTAAGCAAGATAAAAAACTCCACCGTCAAGCACTCATCATTGAAGATCTAGCCCACGGTTTTGCCGGTGAGACGCTATTCAGCCAAGGTAATATTATTTTGGAAGCGGGGGCAAAGTTGGCGGTAATTGGCGAAAATGGAGCAGGAAAAACCACTTTTTTACGCTGTTTGATGAAACAAATTTCAGCCAACAATGGAGACATTAAGTGGTCTGAAAATGCCACCATTGGCTATTGTCCACAAGACAGCAGTAGCGATTTTGATTGTGAACTCTCGATCTTTGATTGGATGTCGCAATGGCGTAGTGCCAAACACGACGACTTAATGGTTCGCGGCCTATTAGGTCGACTATTGTTTAGTGCAGACGACTTCAATAAAAAATCAAAAGTATGTTCGGGGGGCGAAAAAAATCGCTTGTTGTTTGGCAAATTGATGCTACAAAACAATAATGTACTAGTGCTCGACGAACCCACCAACCACCTCGATATGGAAGCCATTGAAGCGCTTAATCAAGCTTTAGAGACTTACGATGGTACGGTCATTTTTGTGAGCCACGATCGCGAGTTTGTATCCTCGCTCGCTAGCCGAGTAATCGAAATAAAAGAGCAAAGCATTATCGATTTTCAAGGCAGCTATAATGAATACCTCGCCAGCCAAACAGAGCAATTAAGAGTCGCCAACGGCTAAACGTTCACGCCAAGATCACCTGCTTAATGAAAGGAAAAGAAGCGTAAGCCGGCTGCTTACGCTTTTACTTACGACCCGCTTATCTTTGATAGCAGGCTTAGTGACCAAAGCGTGTCAACGCAAAGCTGTTAAGTAATCGATGAATCAGGTAACACACCAACAAAGTAACAACCGTAGCAAACAAAATACTGCTTAGTCGATAAAGACCACTAAAAACCAAATCGTTACTCGGTGTAAGGTATTGCCCAAATAAGATCCCTAAAGTCGTGAGAGCACCAAACCCAACGCCTGAACCACCGCCCTCTTTCAAATGAACATAGCTAAACAACAACAGTCCAATCCACAATAGCGGAAGCACCAAGATCATTTGTCCAGACCAATGATATAAAACTAGCTGACAGACAAGGCCTGTACTCACTCCCAACATAGTGCCTATCGCCCTTTTTCTGGCATAACTTAAAGCACCATTCCAATGCATTGGAAACAGCAATAAAATGGTCGTCGCCTGAGCCGACATCGAATCTTGTAAGTCAAACACTTGAAATACCCAGAATGAAATAGTGGCAATTGACGCCCCCATCAACGCTTCATGCCGCATTCGGTGAGCTTGCTTTGCTAATACGGCTGGTTTGGGTCGAGGAGCTACATCGGGGATCAAGGCTGTCACCAAAAAAGCAATCAATACCGACAGCAGATTGGCTCCCATATTAGTGAAAATCAAATCATTCAAATCGGTACTGGGATAACTTGCAAAGTGCAGCATAATACTTAAGTTCAATAAACTTGTGGCTCCAAATAGAAACAAGCTACCTTTTGACATACAAGCGAACTTATATAGGAATAATACAAACACCAACATGCTCATTAAGATGGTATGACTGCCAAATAAGCCAGCGAGTAAGCCAACTTCAATCCCGCAAACCACTGCCGCTGCAATACATTGGCGAGCCACATGACCATTCATCACCGGAACCATTCCCAGCAATAAAATCGGGGTCACCACAAAAAAGACCCCGTTACTCAACTCAAAAAATTTACAAATGAGAAATCCAAGACAAGCACCGCAGGCTATTCGTAAAGCTTGGCGAAGATCATTCTCCGATAAGGGGCGATGCCACAAATTCATAGCTCAGCCTTAATAGATGTAATGCAGCATGCTCAGTAAACTGATTTGCGTTTTAGCGAGCCAGCGAAATAAACCATCTTCGGGTAATAGCTGTACCGTTGCCTGAGCACCAGAAGGTAAACCAGCGGTTTGAGCACCTTCTAGCGAAAAATGAATACGCATCCGTTGGGCATCTCTGACCCAACGGGTAGAAGTACTGGGTGTTGCTAAACGCCCATTAGCATCAAACTGCCCAACGCTCACACCAGCATCCATACCGATCACCGATGCCGAGTAAAGTTGCCCCGGATCGCCATCAAATGTGATGAGTGCTTTACTTCCCGTGACCGCCAAGCGAGAACTTTTTTCACGAAAATCGGCAATAACTTCCGCTTCCGTTGAAACCAAAGCTAATAAGGGCTGACCCACGGTTGCATATGCCCCAGCGGCCAGTTGCAGGTTGGCCACAATGCCCCCTCGCTCGGCTCTCACTTGGGTATAAGATAAATTGAGTTTTGCTTGACGAAGTTGGTTACGTGCAAGCCGAATATTAACATTATTATCATTCATCTCACCCCGACTGAACCGCAGTGCATTTAGCCGAGCTTGAGCGGCCTGCAAGTTAGCCTGTTCAGCCACCGATTCGCTTTGTGCATCATCTTTTTGCTGCTGAGAAATGCTGTGCTTGATAAATAACTCTGCCAGTCGTTGTGCATATTTTCGTTTCTGTTGCGCCACTATCCCTAGCGACACAACATCGGCTTTCGCCGCAGCTAAAGATGCATCCAACTGGTGGTTAGTTTGCTGGGCTAGCTCTAACGCTAACTCAGCCTTTTCCACTGCCAACTGGTAGGGCTTTGGATCGATAGTGAATAATAAATCGCCTTGCTTCACCAACTGATTATTCGCAATATGAATCGCAACAACATTACCATTAACTCGAGGCACTACCTGAGTCACCCCACGACTCACCATGGCCTGAGGTGTCAACGGAATTTTATAATCAGCAAATAAAAAGTAAGTAAATACCATGACAAACACCAGTATCGAAAACTTTATCCAACGGGCAAACTTTTGTTCTACGGTCATGTCACAGACTCCTCGATCTCAACATGATTGTCGTTTAATTGGTGTAAAGCATTATGGGTGATGGTCTCAAGCACAGTTTCAAACTGAGTAAGTGCCGCTTCATCAATGTTGGCCAGAATGTTCCGCCGCAGCGCTAAAATACGCCCCTCCACCTGAGTCATGAGCGCAATTCCATTTTCAGTAAAGCTAACAATACGCACCCGTTTATCACTCTCACAGCAATCACGAACGATCAGACCATGGCTTTCAAGTTGACTTAAAGTTCGCATTAACGAGGCCAATTCAATTTCCAATGCATTGGCGAGTGTTTTCTGACTCACATGGTCGTTTAAGGTTTTTAATTTCCATAATACCGTCCAACGCGAATGAGTCAGACCCAATGAAGTCAACTTACGATCGGCCACCGTCCGCCACAAACGGGCAACTCGACTGAGTTGCTCGGCCAACGACAATTGTTTAAACACTGCGATATCATCCATCATTTAATCCTCAGTTACTTAGCCTGCTAAGCATGATACATTACTTAGCAGGCTAAGCAAATAAATGTGATCAGGTTCTCATAAATTTTGAGCAATGGGATCTACGCCGATAAACGCATGAGGTGATGATTTGTAAAGTAATTGAAGTTTCAAAAAACAAGGGGGTAAGATTACACCAACAAGCCATTGAATAAGGTTCAAATGGCTTGTTGGGTGCTTTGCCGCAGTAAAATGACTAAAAAATAAAAGGCACAATCATCGGACATAAAATAGCGGTAAAGATCGCGCTAAGTACCAAAGCCAAAGCACTATAGGCACCTTGTTGATGTCCATCTTCCGAAATACGAGCCGTCCCCAAAGCATGACAAGCGGTGCCCATGGCAATGCCTTGTGCTTTAATGGAATGAATACCGAACAACCTTAATGTTGGTAAACCCGCAACCGCCCCCACCAAACCAGTGATTAGAACCGCAATCGCGGAGAGCGCAGGCTGACCTTGAACCTGTTCACTAATCAAAACGGCAATCGGAGTCGTTACTGATTTGGGCGATAAAGACGCGGCGATCACTGGTGTAGCGCCCACCAACAATGCCATCAACAAAGTTGAACTCACAGCAATAAGCACCGCCGCCAATACGGTCAACGCAATGCGCGGCAGTTCTCGCTTAATTTCATGTAATTGTTTGTATAAAGGCACACCTAAGGCGACAACCGCTGGCTGTAATAACTCACTTAACCAACCACTGTATTGGTTATAATCGCTGAACGCGATCCCAAAACTTAACAGTGCAATCACCAATACAGTCAGGCTAATCAGCACCGGATTTAACCATGGTGAGGGGTAACGTTGTTGCAGGCGTTTAGCAAAAATGTAGAGCGCGATGGTTAGCGGTAAATAAATCAGATTAATCATGACTGACGCTCCGCCTTCTGCTCCCAATACTGATAAATTTTACCCACCACAACTAACAAAATGAGGGTCGCTAATACACAGGTCATCATCATCGCAGGCAAAGCCTGAAATAAAGTTTCAAGATGGTCGACCAAACCAACACTAATAGGTACAAATAATAACGACATCCAACGTACAAATAGCATTGAACTTCGCTCCACCCAAGCCAGTTTAATCCATCTTAACTGCAACAGGATGGTCAGCAGTAACATCCCTAGAATACTTGCGGGGAGAAGGTTTCCGGTAAGGTAACTCAAACCTCGTCCGGCCCATAGGGCTGCATAAATAATGGCTAAACCCAGGCCAATTTCAAAGGCTATTGATTTCTGAAATTTTCTAATCACAATCGGTCGACATCCGTCATTCAATGAAGCTATTATGTAATAAAATTACATAACAAGCTATTACTAGCTAAGCTTTGTTTTTAGGAGAAGTCATGAAGATTAGTTTTTTTAGCGCGAAGCGCTACGACCGTCAACACTTTGATGCCCAAAATAAGTCTTCAGCATTTGCCATTGAATACTTTGATACCGCCCTCAGTACACAAACGGCTCGTTTAGCGCATGGCAGCGATGCAGTCTGTGCGTTCGTGAATGATGATTTATCGGCCCCCACCTTGCAGGCATTGCATCAACTGGGAATAAAGTTGGTACTGTTGCGCTGCGCAGGATTCAACAATTTAGATCTAGCCGAGGCGGAAGCTTTAGGTATCACCGTGTCACGAGTACCCGCCTACTCGCCAGAGGCGGTCGCCGAACATGCAATAGCCTTGATGATGACATTAAACCGCCGGATCCATAAAGCCTACCAACGCACTCGCGATGCCAATTTTTCGCTCGAAGGTTTAACTGGTATGAATATCTTTGGCAAAACCGCAGGCGTGATTGGCACCGGTAAAATTGGTTTAGCCACGGCCCGTATTTTAAAAGGGTTTGGCTGTCGAGTTTTAGCCTTCGACCCCTATCCCAACGACGCAGCGAAAGAGCTAGGTATTGAGTATGTCAGCATGCCCGAACTTTTATCACAGTCACGCATCATCACCCTACACTGCCCTTTAACTGTTGAAAATACTTACTTAATTGGTAAGTCTGCTTTCGCTCAGATGCAAAAAGGCACCTTATTAATCAATACCAGTCGTGGCAAACTGGTCGATTCCCTCGCCTGTATTGAAGCACTTAAAGATGGCACCTTAGGTGGTTTAGCCTTAGATGTGTACGAACATGAAAAAGAGCTATTCTTTGAAGACCTGTCGGCAGAAGTGATCCTCGATGATGTATTCCGCCGTTTATCCGCTTGCCACAATGTAATCTTTACTGGTCATCAGGCCTTCCTAACCGACGAAGCGTTACAAACCATCGCGAATACCACGCTCGCCAATGCCAGCGCCTTCCTCGACGGTAAACGCAGCGGTAACGAGGTAACCGCAGAAGCCATCGATAATAGTTAATAACAAGCCTTCTAAAGGCTGCATCCCAAAACTGAGCACTTAGCAATAAATGCTGTTTTTTTCGGCAACATAAAGCCAAGTCCGGGCTTAACTTAGATTTAGTGAGTTAAGCCCTGTTATTGAGCTGCGCTTTACCGTATGTTGAAGGGAGTAGATGGTAGACACAGCGAGACCTTGAGTGAAAAAATATAAACACGAAGCACAACTGTTAAAAAAGGCCATACAAATCGGCGAGGTTTATGCCTTACAACGTGGTTTTGCCAAATTTCCGCCAGGAATTTCTGAGAAAGATAAGGTGGAAGCCCTGTACATGTTATTGGCCGAAGACAAACGTCTTACCCCACTGCCCAAAGATAAACTGACCGGACCGGAAATGCGCCATAAATTAGTATTATGGTTAGCCAACCAACTCCCCAAAGACCACGAGTTATTGCAAGGCTAAAACCACTCAGCAAACAAGCAATGAGGAGAGCACAAAGCCTTCAGCCAAGCGAAATAAAATGCCGTTTGTTTTGCAGCTCTCCCGCATTGGCACTTCACCGTCGAATCAAACAGTGACAACACTTGCAGGCCATTGTTCAGGTTTAGCCCACCAGCTGTTTTGCGAACTGATGGTGTTGCGCTTTCAACTGATTTAATTGCGCCCGTGTTTGCTCTGCATCTTCAATCAGCCACTTGCCAGCCACCATTAACTTGCTCACCTGACTCGCGCCACACAAGATCAACGCGGCCAAAGGATCATGTGCCCCAGAAAAATTAAGTCCGTCTAATTGATACAAGCCCAAGTCAGCTTGTTTGCCTGGCGCAAGCACTCCAATATCATCTCGCCCTAGTACCGAAGCACTGCCTTGAGTTCCCCAGTTCAACACTTGTAGATGGGTGATTTGATCAGCACGATAACGTAAGCGCTGCTGCATCAATGAATGTCGCAGTTCTTGGATCATATTCGAACTATCGTTGGATGCCGAACCATCCACGGCCATCCCGATATGACATCCAGCGGCAGCTAAATCCAGTGTTGGGCAGATCCCCGAGGCGAGCACCATATTCGAGGTAGGACAGTAAGCAATACCGATTTGCGCTTCACCCAAACGTCGTATTTCACTGGGATCAAAATGAATGCCATGAGCCAGCCAAGTTTGTGGCCCCATCCAGCCGCAATGCTCTAAATAATCAACTGGACGCATGCCCAGTTTTTTCAGGCAAAAATCGTTCTCATCTATGGTTTCACCTAAATGGGTATGTAGCCGTACGCGATGACGTTTCGCTAACTGCGCGGTTTCACACATCAGTGACTGCGTCACCGAAAACGGCGAACAAGGTGCTAGGGCCAGTTGTAACATACTGCCGTCATCTGCGTCGTGATAACGTTTGATCAGCCGCTGGCTGTCCTCTAACATTTGCTGTTCACTCTGTACCACTGAATCCGGCGGCAGGCCGCCATCTTTTTGCGACAGACTCATGCTACCGCGCGTCAAGGTCGCCCGCACACCTAAACGCCCCACCACTTCGGCTTGAATATCGATGGCATCACTCAGTGCGTGATTAAACACATAATGATGATCGGCCACCGTGGTTGCACCGCTCAGCATTAGCTCCCAGCAAGCAATTTCGGTGGCAAGTTCGATGTGTTTAGCTGTTAAGCCACTCCAGATGGGGTAGAGAGTTTGCAACCACGGGAATAAAGGTTGATTAATCGCCGCGGGTAGACAGCGGGTCAGAGTTTGATAAAAATGATGATGGGTATTAATCAAGCCCGGCATCAGCACATAGCGATGTGCGTCAAAAATATCATCAATGGTGCCCGTCGGCCGTTGGCCAGCCGCCACACATTCAAGGATCGTCGACCCTTGTACCACTAATCCGCCCGCACAGTCACGTTCAGCATCAGGGCCGCTGATCGCCCCATTAAATACAGCTAACGGATCTTTAATCCATAATTTGGTGGCAGTTGGTGTCGCGACAGACATCGTTGGCATCTCACCCTTGTAAACAAAACATATGCTAACAGGGCAAGCAAAAAGCTGACCAAATAATCAAGTTCAATCTTTAACTAAGCCAATCCCTCGCAGCACAATATCAATCAGATTTTGTTCCGCAAGGTTAAACTCTTGCTGGTTTAGGGCTCGGCCTTTGATCAGTTTAATTTCGGTATCAAAGTCGGCGTAAAATTGGGTCGCGCCCCAAATCAAAAATAATAAGTTGAGTGGTTCGATAGGACGTATTTTACCTTGTGCAATCCAGGCTCGGATCAAGTCAGATTTACTGTTAGCCCAATCGATGACGGGTAATTGCAATTGATCCTTCACATTGGGTACACCTTGAATAATTTCCATGGCGAAAATACGTGAACTTTTCGGATGGCTGCGACTATAGCGCATTTTTGAGCGAATATAGGCGCTGATGGCTTCTACTGGATCATCTTCCACTGTGGTCTGCTCAAAAGCATTGTTCCACATGGCTAATATGTCTTGCAGCAAAGCCTTGTATAAACCCTGCTTAGACTTAAAATAATACAGTAAATTTGCCTTAGGTAATTCCGCACGGTCGGCAATCACTTGCAAAGATGTTCCTTGATAACCATGCTTTGCAAACTCATGAGTTGCAGCTTTCAAAATTACTTTTTCATTCTTCTTTCGAATGGTGCCGCCTTGCGTCACCGTCGTTTTTAGCATGCGCGTGAAGTCCCTTCTATATTCGCTGACCCGATTAATAAGTCAGGCATTATTAATGATAAAATATAAAATCACTAGTGCTAATCTGTCGCCACAGCGATAAGCTAGGTGCGCACCATAATGCTTCAAAACTGGCAAATTGCGCACCAATCAAGTACAACATATTTTAAACATTTATAACTTGTAAGCTACAACAATAAACTTGAACAAATGGTCAGATTTATGCATTAGCTGTGGCAAGCTGTTAAATATACACATTGAATGGACTCAGAATGAACCAACACGATTCATTGTTAGAACTTTGGCAAGTATCCAAACGCTACCCCGGCGTTATTGCCAACGACCAAGTTAGCATGCAACTAGAAAAGGGCGAGATTTTAGCCCTGTTGGGTGAGAATGGCGCGGGGAAATCCACCTTAGTAAAAATGATCTATGGTGTTGTTCAAGCCGATGAAGGTGGGATCCTGTGGAATGGGAAAGAAGTCAAAATCACGTCTCCTAACATGGCCCGGGCCATGGGGATTGGCATGGTGTTTCAACACTTCTCGGTCTTTGAAACGCTCACCGTGCAAGAAAACATTGAACTAAGCCTCGATGCTGGCGTGGTGAAAGACGCCGCCGCATTGCGAGCCAAAATTATCGAGTTAAGCGCCAACTATGAGTTGAAGGTCGACCCAGATCGTTACGTATATAATCTGAGCATCGGCGAGCGACAACGCTTAGAAATCTTACGTTGCCTGATCCAAGACGTAAAACTACTGATTTTGGATGAGCCCACTTCAGTATTAACGCCTCAGGAAGTCTCGGGCTTATTTAAAGTCTTGCGCACCCTTGCCAGTGAAGGCTGCAGCATTCTATTTATTAGCCACAAACTCAAAGAAGTCACTGCATTGTGTGACCGCGCAGTTATTTTACGCGGTGGTAAAGTCAGTGGCGAATGTGTGCCCGCCAACGAAACCCCCGATTCTATCGCCCGAATGATGGTAGGCAGCGATGCGGTGCTCTCGGAGCGTTACCATAAACGGATCGGCTCTGACGAAGTACTGGTGACCCGCGACTTAACAGTGCCCCCCACCAATCCTTTTGGAACGGGTTTAAACAAGGTTAATTTAAGTCTGCACCGCGGCGAAATTTTAGGCATTGCAGGGGTGGCAGGCAATGGTCAGGAAGATTTACTGGAAGCACTGAGCGGTGAAGATACCCGTGCCGAAGCCAGCAATATCGTGATGCATGAGCGCAACGTTGGCAAATTAAATGCCGGCGAGCGCCGCCTATTAGGGATGAGCTACGTACCCGCCGACCGCCTAGGACAAGGCGCCGTGCCCGAGATGAGCCTAGCCGACAATACCCTACTCACCAGTGCGCGTAAGGGGCTCACCAAACGAGGGCTGATTTTGCCGCATAAGGTAGTTGAGCTGGCCAAGGCAATTATTCATCACAACGATGTAAAGTGTCATAACGCCCATTCTCAAGCCAAAAGCTTGTCGGGCGGTAACTTGCAAAAATTCATTATTGGTCGTGAAGTAGACCAAGAACCCGACATTTTGATCTGTGCCCACCCAACTTGGGGAGTCGACATTGGTGCTGCTAGTGCGATTCATCGGCAACTGATTGAATTACGTGATAACGGTGCCGCTATCTTGGTGGTGTCGGAAGATATTGACGAGCTATTTATGATTTCAGACCGAATTGCCGCCTTATATGAGGGGCAACTGTCACAAGCCGTGCATACCGAACAAACCAATATTGAGCAAGTAGGCAAATGGATCGCGGGCGGCTTTATTAACCACGATGACCCCGAGGAGGGCCTGCGACGTGCTTAAAACCCAACCGCGTTTAGAATCATCAAAGTTAATGTCTTGGTTGTCACCGCTAATTGCGATCGTACTCACCATGCTGGTATCCAGCATGATGTTTTTAGCGCTGGATATTAACCCCGCAACGGCCTTTAAAGTGTTTATTATTGCGCCCTTGAGTGACAGTTATAACTTGGGCGAACTGATGGTTAAAACCACGCCCTTACTACTCTGTGCCACGGGCTTAGCCCTCTGTTATAAAGCCAATATCTGGAATATTGGCGCCGAAGGCCAGCTACTCGTTGGCGCCTTGGTGGGCAGCTATTTTGCCTTACAGGCCGGTGATGACAGCGGCTATAGCTGGTTAATCGTCACGCTCTTGGCTGGCACCTTAGCAGGCCTACTATGGGCTGCCATTCCAACCCTGCTGCACCAGTTATTTCATACCAATATTATCTTAACCACCATCATGCTGAACTACGTGGGTTTGTATTTGTTATTATGGGGGGTTCATGGCCCGCTAGTCGATCCCGCTGGTTTTGGCTTTCCTGAATCGGCTGTTTTTGCCGATTCGGTATTACTCCCCACCTTAAGTGAACAAGGTCGCGCCTCCATCAGTATTGTGATTGCAATATTGGCAGCCATTGGCTCGGGGATCATCCTGTATCGCACCCTGCCTGGATTTCAGCTGCGAGTATTTGGCTCCGACCAACCCGCAGCGCGTTACGCAGGCTACAGCAGCAAGTTTATTGTATGGAGTGTAATGCTTAGCGCTGGTGCGTTAGCTGGCTTTGCTGGAGTTGCCGAAGTAACCGGACCCATTGGCCAGCTAATCCCACAAGTTTCACCCGGTTATGGCTATGCGGCAATCATCGTCGCTTATTTAGGGCGATTGAATCCTTTTGGTATTATTTTCGCGGCATTTTTCATGGGCACCTTGTATATGGGCAGTGACCTGGCACAAATTGAACTGGGTATGCCTACCGCAATTACCGGGCTATTTCAGGGCATTCTATTGTTCTTCCTGCTGGCTTGTGACTTCTTGATCCACTACCGCATTGTTTTGCAGCCAAGTAAACCCAAAGCGAGCACCAGCCGCTCTTCTTCCGAACCAAAGCAAGGAACCGCTTAATGGATATCGAACTAATTCAACAAATTTTGGTTGCGGCAATTAAAACCGGAACCCCATTATTATTGGTCGCCCTTGGTGAGCTAATTTGCGAAAAATCCGGAGTGCTCAACTTAGGCCAAGAAGGCATGATGTTGATGGGTGCGATGGCTGGTTTTGCTGGTGCCTATTTTACTGGCAATCTTGCCTTAGGTTTATTATTAGCCGTCATTGCAGGCATGGCGATGGCTGCGATCTTCGGCATCTTATCGTTAAATTTAAATACCAATCAAGTGGCCACTGGCCTCGCCTTAACCATTTTTGGTGCCGGTTTAAGTGCCTTCTTAGGTGCCAGTTTAGTCGGCTCCACGGTGGTTGGCTTTAAAACCATGCCGATCCCACTGCTGAGCGAAATCCCTTTTATTGGCCCCTTGCTGTTTAACCACGATATTTTAGTTTATGCCAGCTTCGCCTTAACTGGTATTTGTTGGTGGGTCGTGAATAAAACCCGCGCAGGGCTAACCTTACGAGCGGTGGGCGAAAACCCATATTCGGCCAATGCTTTGGGAATCAAAGTGCTCAAGGTTCGCTACCTAGCGGTACTTACCGGAGGTGCCTTTGCTGGTTTAGCGGGTGCTTATATGTCGCTCTCTTATACCCCAATGTGGATGGAAAACATGACCGCGGGTCGTGGCTGGATTGCCCTCTCTTTAGTGGTATTTGCCTCTTGGCGAGTAGGCTATTTAGTCGTAGGCGCTTACCTGTTTGGTGCCGCTTCAATTTTACACTTGGTGATGCAAGGACTCGGGGTGACGATCTCGCCAAACCTGTTAGCCATGATGCCTTACGTGGCAACCATTGTGGTAATGGTCTTGATTAGCTCGAATCCAATTCGTCAAAAACTGGCCGCACCGATGAGCCTCGCTAAGCCCTTCGATGCTCGGATCCACTAACAAAAAACAGGGATTAAACCGCTTAGTTTAATCCCTGATACAACTCTAGAATGAGTTTTTTGTCAGTCCAGTGAGTAAAGCCTTCCGTTCAACACAATTTCACGTATCATGTTTTGTTCAGGCTTTGTTTATCTTTCGCGGCTCATCATTGTTGATCAATTAGTTTTCATCGCGACTCCGCTCAATGGTTACCAGCATCTGATCTCACTACAACTGCAATAACAATCTCATATACTTCAGGCCCTAGGAGAACTTCTTCGCTATGCCCTACTCGCTTTACTTAGCTCATATCAACGATACCCACTCTCATTTCGAAGCGTCCATGGTTCACTTCAAGATCAATATTCAAGGGGAAGATTATCGTTTAGAGGCTCAATGTGGCGGTTACGCCCGCATCGCCACGGCGGTAGCACAGCTCCGCCAAGAAGCTAAGCAACAGCGTTGCCCTTCATTATTTTTACATGCTGGCGATAGCTTTCAGGGAAGTTTGTACTTTAGCCAATTTAAGGGCTTAGCTAACGTTCGCCTACTCAATCGTTTAGCACCCGATGCCATGACCATTGGCAACCATGAGTTTGATTTAGGCAATGCACCAGTGGCGCAGTTTATCGAGCAAGCCAACTTTCCCTTGCTGGCTGGCAACATGGACTTAAGCCAAGAAGACCAAAACAAAGCCCACCCTCTGGCGCCACATAACAATCTTTATCGCTATGATAATTCTCGCAAAATAGCTCAGTACCTATTAAAGCCTTTAGCCGATAAACAGCTAGCGATTGTTGGGATCACTCATGATTTAATGCATCAGATTGGTTGTCCCGATAGCGATTGCAGTTTTCTGAATGCTATCGAAACCACCCGCGCCACCATTGAGCATTTACATCACCAAGATATTCAGCACATCATTATACTCAGCCATTTGGGTTATCAGGCTGATGTTGAACTCGCCAAAGCGGTTAACGGTATTAGTCTGATTGTGGGTGGGCACTCACATACCCTCACTGGCGATTTTAGCAGCTTAGGCCTTAATTCCTGTGAACAAGGGCCTGCTTGGGTGAATGATAGCCTGATCTTACAAGCGGGCAAACATGCCGAATCTATTGGTTTAGCAAAACTCGGGTTTAATCGCGAGGGTAAGGTCACCCATATGGATGGTGGCATATCCTTCTTACTCAGCGAAAATTGGCAAGCCTTTGTCAATGAACAACCAGTGACGCCTCCCCAACATCAAGCAATGCAACACTACCTAAGCGGGAGCCGATTTTTCAGCCACTATTCTGCCGAGCCCAAAATGCAGACACTCATCGATAGAGACTATCGACCAGCAGTTGAAAAGATGCATCAGCAAGTGATTACCACGGTGCCTCAATCGCTATTTCATACCCGAGCGCCCACCGTTGATTTTCCTCAAGGTAGCGAGGTTTCGCCACTGGTTTGTGCCGCTTTCTATTGGGTGGCAAACCAACACTCTCCCACCGACTTTGCCTTACATAATGCCGGAGGGGTAAGGGTTTCATTAAAAACAGGTCCACTCACCAAAGCCGAAATTTGCGGTCGGCTACTGCCCTTCGAGATTGCCATCGTAAGTTATTTAATCAAAGGTGCAGACTTAGCCATCGTGATCGAAGGGGCTATCGACAATGCCTATAGTAACGGCATTGTCGGCACTGGCGATGGCAGCTTTCCCTATTTTCATCGGCTGCGTTATCGCTATCAAGCTGAACTTCCTCAAGGCCAACGAGTGAGTGAAATAGAGTTATACCAAGGCGAGCAATGGCAAGCAATGGAGTCCGAAAAAGCCTATAGAGGGGTTTCTTCGGCCTATACCTTAGCCGGCAAAGAAGGTTATCACGGGCTACTCCAGACTTGGGATCATCAAGATCTAGGCATGAGCATGAGCGACAGTTTTGTAGCTTACGCCGAGCAAATAGATCAACTGAGTGCAGAGACAAGCCAAGCAAGCACTTGAGCCCTTTAAAATTCACACCGCTCAATTACTCGCCAAGTGGTTGAGCTCTCGTGAAACGCTTTACCAATTCATGCAACCCGATAATACACCCGCTCAGGTCGACCCACCGCGCCGTAGGCCACTTCAGGGCTCAGCTCGTTACAGCTGACCAAATACTCCAAGTAGCGCCGGGCCGTGGTGCGGGATTTAAAAGCGTAATCTTGGCTATCGAAAGTGTGAAAGGTTTTTGTTTTTAGAATGGGGGCTAGTTTATTATCCATCATCAGCCATGCTGAGACTATGGCTCGCCTAGCTTATAGTTAGGGCTAAGTTAATCCACGCAATTAAACTTATCTCTTTAAATTTCTTAGTTTTTTTGAGCTTTATCCTAGGTAAGTGTCGCGAGAAGGTGTTATTGCTGGTTTTGTTTTTAGAATGGGTGTCTAGTTTATTACAAACAGACTTCAACTTTGCTCCCTTGTTCATTTTCGCTACTCGGCGAAGATGATGGGATTTAAAGCGTAATCTTGGCTATCGAGAGTGTGAAAGATTTTTGCTTCAAAGTCTGTGTTAGCAACGGGGTAAAAGCTTTCGCCTACGGCAACGTCATTTTTCTTTGACGAGCAAAGAAAAACGAAGCAAAAAGAAAACTCGCCCTGCATCTTCTTAAACCCTGTGTTGCTCATTCTCAAGGGCGTTGAAGTAACTCGCTACGCTCAAACAGACTTCAACTTTGCTCCCTTGTTCATTTGCGCTACTCGGCGAAGATGATAGGATTTAAAAGCGTAATCTTGGCTATAGAGAGTATGAAAGGTTTTTGTTTTTAGAATGGGTGTCTAGTTTATTTTCCCTCTTTGGCCAAGTTACTCAACATTCCACGTCCCTACTTAGTCCCAATGATCCTGCTGTTTTCTATCACCGGGGTATATTTGGTGTCGTTCAATAGCATGGATATTTTGATTATGGTGGCGGTGTGTGTAGCCGCTTTAGGTTTACGCTTGTTGAACTTTCCAATGGCACCGATGTTACTCGGCTTTATTCTCGGCGGCATGCACGAAGATAACCTACGCCGCGGCCTGTTAATTGGTGATGGCGAACTCAGCTTTTTGTGGGAACGTCCTCTCACCCTCAGCTTCATTAGCATCGCCGCGCTGGTTCTGTTCAGTCCACTACTACGCCCCCTTTGGGAGCGCAGCAAGGCCGGACTCGACTACCAGGCCGCCAAACGTAAAGCGGCGGTTAAATCTTAGCGATTAGCGCTTAACGAAAAGGCCTTAAGATTGTGCTTAAGGCCTTTTTTATACGGTATTATTTGGAATCCTAGGATATCAAGGGAAATAGTGAAAAAATCTGCGCGTTTATACATGCACTAATTCAGATTATTCATTTTTATCAATCAGTTATATATTTACGATTTGAGATAATAGGTTTGAAAAACGCGCATGCGCTCTAATAAAGTTTTATATTTCAATGAATTAAGCTGCTAGCATAATGATTGATAAGCACTAATCATAGGTGTACTATTTCAGAGTCGAAACACGTAAGTGTCTCTCGTGGGTGGCCTCCTGAGACTGATGATGACAGGCTTGGTATTTTTAACAATCAACCCTAGTAGCTTTTGGGTTACTTTTGCATTGGCAGAAATTATCAGTTTATTATCGACGTTGACTATGGAGGATATGCATATGGTTATTAAGGTTCTTAGAGAAGTTAAGTCATTTGTATTAGCACTCTGCCAAGAGTTCATCGAAGTTTTGGAGTGCCACCTTCCTTACAGGTTTAACCTGCTGATGAGCTAGTGAAATCCTAGCGAAAAGCAAAAGTTCTGTAACCCCAATACAAATGCTGTGTTGGGGTTTTCTGTATCTGAAATATACAAATAGAATAGGTGTCGCGTAGCCGACACCTTATTCGGGTGTTGAACAAGCCCGATGCTTCTTTCTATAGTAAATAACGCTGTTGATGCTGGCGGGGCCAAGGCCTTGTTCGTTTTCCCAAGGCGAGTTTAGCTAAGACAGGTTGAACGGCGCGAACCCCTTACCCGTCTTGTGTGGTGCTAAGCTGTTAATTTTTATGTATTTTTGAAGTAACTCGCTACGCTCAAACAGACTTCAACTTTGCTCCCTTGTTCATTTGCGCTACTCGGCGAAGATGATGGGATTTAAAAGCGTAATCTTGGCTATCGAGAGTGTGAAAGATTTTTGTTTTTAGAATGGGTGTCTAGTATATTTCAATAAAGCGGCATTGGGCTCTTTATCTAAAAACGCCGTCTGCTGATAACCGCCATGGAGTGAGTTAAACGATCGCTTGTTAAGCAGATCTCCCCACTCTTTGTTTATAAGAAGTAGAACATGCACTTTCTCTTTTCTTTGCACTGCTGCATCATTTACGGTGGCCGTTAGATCACATGAGCTCAAAGTCTTGTGCCAACTAGCCTCCAGCCTACGCCTCATATGATGTTCTTGTTCATCAGCTCACCCTCTTTTTAGATAAAAAGGCGTCCGGCTTCCTTCAGACATTCCCTCACGGCAATGCCCTTGCCATTCGCTAGTCCTTAGCGTTTAATAATCAAAATGTTATTAACCGGTGACCTTCCTACAGAGGACTTTCACCTCATTAGTTGATGCCCATGTGGGCGTACACAATAAATTTAAGAGAGATTCACAACGCTTGGCGCTTTCACTTCTAGCCAGTTTAGTGTTTATGGCACAATGATTTAAGTAAGCTGTCTGCGTTGTTCACACCTTAGTTTGGCGTTATATGCCACCGGAGTTTGAGTGAAAAATACATTAATAGCACTGCTTCTCACTGGTGCCACTTGTTCATGTGACGATTTAGGTGTTGATAGCTGCTTGGATCGGGGCGGAAGTTTTGACTACGAAACTTGTCAGTGTGACTATGAAAACACTCATGAAGTGAAAAATAGCCATCAATGTTGAAATGTGTTGCAGTGTATTCAGTATGTGGTAGGCGTTATGGCTAGCTGAAATTCCAGTAATGAAGGAAGCTAAATGGCATATAACAAGCCGCTGTAATCGCTCACTGCGTTCGCTGGGACAAAAATATATAGGCTGCCCGCGCTTCGCTTGTCATTGTAGTCTATATATTTTTGCCCCTAAGCTGGGCGTTAGGCAACCCTATGTTTAGTTTCTTCAAGAAAGAAAAATTTGAACCAGAATTCCCAGTCATAGACTTGGACTCAATTCCAGATGAAGTCTTCAGCAAGCTGTCAGCTTTTTCATCAGTAGATATAAGAGAAGATTCGGATGAAAAAGATATAGATTATTCTTTTGTTGTTGAAAAAGGCGTGACGCGTATTCACGTCGGCTTTGCGAATGATAGGATTTCATATGTAAACTACCTCACAGAACAATTTAACGGCAGTGAGAAGAAAAAGGCAGAGAAGCTGAATTGGTTTTTGGAATATTACGGCAAAAAAGAAGAGTATGGTGAGCCAAATAATACTGGCTATATGATATTTTTTCACAACACTAAAAGGAATCTCTCAATCGTATACGGGTTACACATGGGGCCTATTCGTGTTAACAATCACGCAAATGCCTAACAAAAAGGGGAACCGCGAGGGATATGCGCAAAACTAAATTTGATATGAATTTAGCAATATGCCAAAAAGTATTAGAGGCTTTTTCTAATATTGGAAGCGAACAATTGGCTCCAATTATCGAGGGGTTTTCTAAATCTATTGATCAAATAAAAGGCTGGGTAAATGACAATAATTTTCCAGCACCAAAATCCGAAATCGCTAAGGGTTTAGAGCAAGGTATTAACGATCTGTCGTTGTTAATTGAGGACCTCGAACCAAATTTCCGTTCTAAAGCATTTAGCGCTTTTTACCAAGCTGTGAATTCGGTAAATCCAGATTACTTTGAAAAGCAAAATGCTAAAATTCAGCTAGTCATCAAACGCGGTAAAATCAAAACAGAAAGTGAGTTCTATCTCTTACGTAATCGTCTAGACCGCATTGAAGGTAATGGTTCGCACGAAGAAAAGATTATCAGTAAGTTAGTGGAGCTGTATGAAATTCAAGCATAATCGGGTAGCCGGAGGTATCTGGTCCCCAGCTAAGCTGTAGTAGCTCAGACCTGATCTGACAGTTACCCGATTTTTAGGGTGCCTTGTCAGCTTAGATTTGAGCTAAATTCTTCTCAGCCCAAACCGTTTTCCCATCGACTAATGTTTCAAGTGGTGTTCTGCCACAGCATATCTTTCCTTGATGGGTTCGTTCATTGTTGTAGTAATCCATCCACTCGTCCAGATCTTTTTGCAGCTCCTCTAGTGTTGAGTACAGTTTCTTCCTAAATGTGATTTGATAAAACTCGTTCAAGATCGTCTTATGAAATCGCTCGCAGATGCCGTTAGTTTGAGGCGACATTGCTTTAGTTTTGGTGTGGTCTATATCATTGATGGCTAGATAGAGCTGATAGTCATGCTGTTCTACTCGGCCGCAGTATTCTGTACCTCGGTCAGTCAATATACGAAGCATGGGCAAGCCCTTTGACTCAAAGTACGGCAGAACTTTGTCATTCAGCACATCAGCTGCTGTTATTGGCGTTTTGGTGGTATACAACTTAGCAAAAGCGACTTTGCTATAGGTATCAACAAAGGTTTGCTGATAGATGCGTCCAACGCCCTTCAGGTTGCCTACGTAAAACGTATCTTGTGAGCCTAGGTAGCCAGGGTGAGCGGTTTCAATTTCCCCACAAGCCTCATCATCGTATTTCTTTTTTTCAAGCGCAGCAACTTGCGCATCACTAAGTACAATGCCTTCGCTAGCCACTTTAGCTTCTAAGGCTTTTAAACGCTTTTTAAAGTTTTCGAGACTATGGCGTAACCAAATTGAGCGAACACCACTGCCAGAGACAAACACACCTTGTTTGCGTAGCTCGTTACTGGTTCTATGCTGGCCATGAGCGGGCTGCTCAATAGCATATTTAATGACGGTCTGTTCGGTTGCTTCATCGACTCTATTTTTAAGGTTAGGCGTTCGCCGAGTCCTGTTGATGAGGGCATCTAAGCCACCTTCCTCTGCAAGCTCTTGGTAGCGATAAAACGTATCCCTAGATACGCCCATGACTTTACAAGCTTTAGACACATTGCCAAGTTCTTCGGCAAGATTGAGTAAACCAGCTTTGTGTTTGATGATCGGGTTGTTAGTATGCAACATAGAGAGTTACCTTCCTTTTTGGATATTTTGATTAAAGATTCAACACCTTTATCAAAACGGGTAACTCTCTACTTTTCAAGAAGTAGTGTCAGATCTAGTCGGAACTAATACAGCTAAGCCGATAGGTTTTACTCACCGCATATAATGAACTGACTTTAAGCATGTCTATAACGCGAGTCTCAAACAGCTCTGTACGGAGACAATGAGCTGCACAGGCTCCTCATTGATTTTCAGGTTCAGACCTTCACCATGCACCATGTCCCAACCATTACGATGGGCGTTGGGCTACTATGCCGTCTGCTGACTTCTGCTTAATCACCGTTTGAGTTGCCCCAAATAGCGCTATCGTTGTTCATCGTATTTGCTCACTTGGTTTTATTCTTGTACTTTCTAGTAAAAAACACAGGGGCTAAAAACACATAATTGGCTCGCCGGGGGATCTAGCCTCCGGTTCCCACCAGCTTGAATATGCATAAACAATCTGAGCTGGCTCATACACCAGCACTTCAGCACTAATTTATATATTTAGCGTAACGTTGATAGTTGGCCGTTGTTATAAACGAATTGCCTGCCTCTAGCTCTAACAGAGATTGCTTACTGTAAGCCACCGAAAAACGGTCATATAAGACTTTGAGTAACAGTTCTGCTTGTTCATTCTGCTGGGTTTTCATTGACAGATGGAGCAACGCTAAGTATGCATCAGGTTGATAAGGCTGCTTAAGAATGCTGTCAACCAGCATGGTTTCCGCCAATTGAGACTCACCTAGAGCATCTTGTAAACTGGCCATTTCCACCTGAATTCGAACATCCTTAACCACTGGCTCAGGGTATGCGGCTAAACATGCCAAGGCAAGTTCGTACTTTTTTTGCTCGTAATAATACAAAAAGTAACGGGGGTGTATGGTCTTGTGTCTTGCCAAGGAACGACTCAAAGCAACCGGTAATTCTCGATTGGGTACACTATCGCGAACTCGTAGCAGAACCCCAAGTATCGAGTCTTGCTGCTGAAAGCGTTTTGGCATGAGATTATAAGTGCGTAGCATTTGATTATAGCGAGAGTCTTCTAGGTATTTAAAAAATAGACCTAAATTATCTAACTGTTTATGGGAATAAACATTAGTACGAGAACTCTCTTGTATGAAATCGAAACCACTAGAGATCCCCGCGCCTAAAGCTAAATTCACAACATCAACAATAACACCGTTCAACCATGTGAATTGATAATAAGCCAAAAGGTCATGATGAGCCGCGCGGTAATAACTAATAAAAGAGCCATTATTACCGGTTTGACTGCCGATATACATCCACTCCATATCTGGCGTTTGCTTCATCCCGGTAATCATGCCTTCACTCACCGTTGAAAACAATCTGTTTAAGTTCTCTTTAGCACTGGCGTTGAGATCCTTGGTGCCGATGAAATACTCAATCATTTTATCGTAATCTATTTTACTGGATAACGCGTCTTCGGTTTGTTGATTGAGCGCTGACTCAAAATTGAGAAAAAATTGCTCGCTATATAATTCAACTGGCTTTGCTGTGCGAGGTGCTGGTTCAGCCATCTGCCCCGTGCTCAACTCCAGCCCAGAGTTTCTCTGTTGTGTATTGGTTTGCTCGGCGTCGGTACTGGCACAGGCTTGCAGCAACACAAGCAAGAACCCGATAATCAAATGCTTCATGATCACTCTCCTTGCTCAGTGGCTTGCTTTTTATTTAATAAAAAATTAACCAATTGATTCATCGACTGATAAGCCGGATCAGAGGTGACATTGGTGATGCTATAACTAATATCTAATTGTTTTCTGGCCTCACGCATCAACTTGGCAAAGGCTCGCACACCTTTTGCATCAACTGCGGCTTGTTTATTTTGATAACGCTGTTGATAAATAAGCGTTCGATAATGGGAATCAAACGTGGCGCTAAATTTAAAATAATCATCTTCGAACAGCTGCTCATCGTTAAGCGCACTAAAATCAACATCATACGGCAAAATCAATTTTGATTGATGTGAAACGGTGATCGGCCCGCCAAGCGCATAAGCTTGGCGGCGGTCTATTTTTTTGGGAACCCTCAAGTAATAGTCCAAACTACTTGAATACAAACTGAACACCGCATCCGCTTGTTCCAATCTCCAAAAATCATCTAACACGTAGTGCTCTTTCACTTCAATGCGATTACTTATTTTGTCATCATTAATATCAATATCTTGCAGGGCTCTTAGCGCAGGATAATAGCGTTGGTAGTATTCCAAATAAGCCTGAGACAAACGTTTTATCGATTGATTCGCCATGTCATAACGAATGCGTTCCGCTTCGGTACCTGTAAAAACACTATTCACCGTCAATAGAACCGGCGATTGGTAATCGGCGGTGCGAAAGGTTTCGGATACATCCACTAAGTTATCACTAGCATTTAACTCAGGCATTGTCGTTAAGCCGGTATTTTCAGGAGCAATCACTAAAGCTTGGCCGAAGTTAGCAGGCACAATCGTTTGTAGCAGCGATGCTTGATAAGCATTCGTTGGATCAATCCAGTACTGCCGGTTTTGGTAGGTCATACGCACGATGGCATGATTAAAAGCGTTATAGCTGGGTAAGGAATCGCCAATAGTATTGCGTTTATAACTAGAGACTAAAACCGGGTAAGCTTCGACGCCAATGGCTCTTAAGGCGCGAACCAACAGTAAAGATTTGTCCTTACAGTCACCATAACGATTATCAAACACTTGCGAAGGTTGATGGGGGCGGTGAGAATTTTCGGCAATTTCAATCCCCAAATAACGGACCTCTTGCTGCGCAAAGGCAATCGCTTTTTCAATCGCTAATTGAGTGGGCTTTGTCTTTAAGTCGGCTAGCCACTTTGTAAATGCAGGAGAGTCATCTTCTGGCAAATTAAATAACTGCTCTGCCCAGTTAGACACTTCTTGCCATGTTTGAAAGCTAGTGACTTGCCAAAAAGGATAGACATTATCCCAACTGGGAGCCTGACCATCTTCATCATAAGCGGGAACATCTTCAAGATGAACCGAATAACGCAAAGCATTGGCCAACGACTCCACTTTAACCTTGGTATCCAAATTCACCACTTGGGTAGAGAGCGGTCGGGCCTTCGGACTGAGAACGCTAACCCAAACCTGGGCAACATTATCTCTCCAGCCCAAACCAAAAGTTTGGCTAAAGTTGCCTGCAAAGACTGGATTTTCGCCAATCACGCTAAAACTATAATCAATAATGTCACCTGCGCGAACGTCTTTTAGCCATAACTGTAACTGCTTTTCCCCAGAATAGAGTTTATTGTGTTGTTCCGTTTCCAAATCAATTAAACGAATATCTTTAGTAAACAAGCGATTGAGCTTGTGATGCTGACGATGAATTTCAATATGGTGTAATTCTATGCGTTGAAAATCAGGATTGAAGGTGATTTTAATATCCGAATTATCTTCTATTCCCCTAACATCATTCACTTGCAAACGAAGATGCCGATAAAAATGAACCTGCTTGGTTTTTAGATTCACTTGGGTATCGGTGACTAAAAAATTAGCCGACGGTAGCCTTTTATCTGAAACTTTACTGGCGACTGCCGGATGTTGTACCACCCACTGTGGCACAGTGCTCACTCGCCAAAATGGCGACTCGGCGGCCTGAGACGAATTAAGTACAACGAACTGAAATAAAAACAAAAATAAGATAATAATTGGTCGACAGGCTGGCACTGCAAATCCTTGCACATAGTGATAAGGCTCCATACTAGTAACAAAGAAGTAAAAATTAAAGTCGAGTTTCAAGGTAAAGTTAAAATCGAAGCGCTAGCCCCTGCAGATGACGACATCACTAGCAGACAAGTCTTTTTAACAAAACGCCAATCTTAAGCCACAGATGTAACGCAGCAAAACCAAACCTTCTATTTTGTTTAATCGTTTGCTATAAGTTGCCCATCGACACTTCACCGAACACCCAAGAATTATTTATTGCACAATTCTTGCTTATTTTGTTTTAATCTTCGTCTCATGCAATGAGCAATCAGCATCCCATTCAAAGACATCAACTGATTTGTCTTGATTGTTGGTCATACAACACGCAAGGAGTACCTTTTGGAATATATTCAGCTATTCAGCTTTATTGTCGTCACCAGTCTCTTGGTGATCTCCCCGGGCCCCAACGGTTTATTGTTAGCAAAAACGGTTCCTACATCCGGTAAAAAAGCTGGCTTTTTTAATATCGCTGGTTTTGTTGCAGCTTTCTATCTGCATGGATGTGTTTCCATTTTTGGACTTGCCGCGCTGCTATATCAATCTGCGACCGCGTTTATGCTGCTCAAAATTGTCGGCGCAATCTATCTCACTTGGATAGGGCTAAAGTCGCTATGGGCGGCCTATAAGCCAAAACCGTCATCATCTGAAGACGCAACTACACTCAGTTCCCCGCTCACAACACTAACTAAGCGCAGCGCATTTTGGGAAGGTTTTTTAACCAACGCTCTCAATCCCAAAGTTTCGATGTTCTATCTTGCGGCTTTTCCCCAATTTATTCCAAATCACCAGCAAGCCATTGTTTATGCCTTGTTACTGGTCACGGTGCATGCTTTGATCGCCCTACTTTGGTTCTCTTCACTAGTCGTATTGATGTCGAAACTCTCCAGCATGGTGAATAAAGGCTTGTTTCAAGGTCTACTCAAGAGCATCACTGGCTTAGTGTTTATTGGATTTGGCGCTAAGCTACTGATGTTAAATAATAAGTAGATACCGCACGCCAAAATTAATTTCGCGGTTGGGGCGAGTGTTATGCCATATAGGGGGCAACATGCGGACCCCACATCGCGTGAGCGCGAACCAGCGGCGCTTCCCAAAGCACGGTGGATCGAAGATACAGAAACATAGATATATCGGTTATTGAAGCCCAAATATACACTTCAACTATGAAATATTTCCGCTGATAAACTGAATCTATCGAGATAAAATACTACAAATAAGCTATAGTGCTTGGCTTGATTTTCTCATCAACAAAGTTGTTGGACGCTCGAGCCAGCAAAACTGGCTGATGAGCCTTGTGATTTGGCTAAGGTTAACAATTCATGATCCACACACCCGCTATTTTCTTTACCCGTCGTCCGGTTGTATTTGGCTTAGCCATTTTATGTACCCTACTTTGGGGCAGTGCCTATCCCGCCATTAAAACTGGCTACCAATTATTGGCCATCGCCCCCCATGACATCGCTTCACAAATGGTGTTTGCTGGTGAGCGCTTCCTGCTAGCCGGTATCTTATTACTGATACTCGCTCGCATCATGGGTAAACATCGTTTTGGGATGAGCATCAAGAAAATGCGACAAATTGCACTACTCGGTGTAAGTCAAACCAGTTTCCAATATGTTTTCTTCTATATTGGCCTCGCCTTTGCGAGCGGTGTAAAAGCGTCGATTTTGAATGCTACCGGGACCTTTTTTAGCGTGATTCTAGCGCACTTCATCTATAAAAATGATCGTTTAAGTCATCGCAAGTCTATTGGTTGCTTGGTTGGTTTTGCGGGGGTCTTTTTGGTTAATTTTAATGGGTCATTACTCAATTTTGAATTCAGCCTGGCGGGTGAAGGCTCCATTGTTTTGGCCGCGTTTATCCTCGCGGCGGCCTCTATCTATGGCAAAAAAATCTCTCAAGAGATCGACGCAATGCTGATGACAGCCTGGCAATTAGCAATTGGTGGCTTAGTATTACTCGCCTTGGGTTTCGCCTTTGGTGGAAAACTTGGCCAGTTTGACCTTGCTAGCAGTCTATTACTTTTTTATTTGGCCTTGTTATCTTCGGCTGCCTTTGCACTTTGGAGTACTTTACTCAAATACAATTCAGTAGCCATGATCACCGTGTTTAACTTTTTGATCCCAGTATTTGGCAGCATGCTTTCAGCATTATTTTTAAATGAATCGATTTTAGAATGGAAATATTTACTGGCTTTAGCGTTGGTCTGTTCAGGGATCTATCTGGTCACTCGCCTTCCCAGCACCGCGACCCGCAAACAGGCCATAGCGGAGGAAGTCCCTCAACCAGATAACTAGCCAAACAACAAGGGAGATGTCGACCAATACGTCATCTCCCCGAATGTTATAAAGTCTGTTGATTAAGACTTGATGCTCTAAATATACAGCAGTTAAGCCAGTATAGGCGCATCAAAATCGGCAGGTTCATCACTATAAGCACGTACCAGCGCATCTTCCACCAAGCCAGTTTCGGCCACACAATGGGTTTGAAAGAAATCTTGAATTTCCTGGCGCTCACAGTGCGCCTCAAAGCTGGCTTGATCGGCCCAAATTTCGTGAAAGGCTATTGGATAACCGTCGGCAGGCGCGAAAGGATTATCGATTTTCCGTGTCACCGTATACTGGATACAGCCATCTTCACGCGCAGCATTAGGTTCTAAAGCTTGCAGCACCTTAAATAACTCATTCTCTTTACCTGCTTTAGGTTTAAACATCGCAACGCAGTAGATTTTCTTAGACATTGAGCTTTCCTTATAAAATTGCGAGCCAAACTCGCGGTACATAGACAAATTACCGATAAATAATAAGGCTTTATACCGCCAAAAGCTGTAACTAATTACACTTTAATAAATAGCTAACACGCTCGATAACATTCCGTTTGTTGCGCCAATAAGCGTTGATAAGCAAGCGCTTGCCGAAGTGCTTGTGGGCCTTGGCACCAGTTGTAGTTAAGTTCTGCCCACAGCGGGTCGCTGCTCCGCAGGCCTAAAGCTTGCAGATACACCTCTTGAGCCAATACATACTGGGTTTTATAAGGCAGCAACACGCCACCCTGCGATACTTGCAAGTGTAGTGCTTCAGAATAAGAGGCACACCAGTGATTGAGCAAACTCAGGCAGGGTTTGGCATGCCAAAACTTACCCGCATCCTGGTGGCGGGTTAGGGATTGCTCACAACTGAGTATCAACTGGGCCTGCTGCCAGTCTTTAAATCCAGCTTGGCGCGCCAATAACAGCAAGGCATGTTTGAGTTGTGGCGGATTACCCCTGCTTAAGACTAATAGTGAGCGGTGTTCGGCAGTGTCCGGTGACTTTTTAAGCCAAAGCTTGGCGCGAATTTTTAGTTCTTCAGTCGCAGATAACATCTATATGTTTCCCAAATACTTAATTTGTTTCCCGCAGAACAATATTCAGAATGACATACAGTGTCGATATTGAGGTTTGTCTGTTGCGCTTTAGCCTATAGCGTCAACTTAACAGACAGGTTGGGGTGAGTTCCTCTTGGCGGGTAGGCGCCCCCTAGCACCTGCCCGCTATTCTGCCAAAACTATAATACTTTCTCAAGTACGAAAAATTCAACTCACCGCAGAACTCGGCTGCGATACAGCCTCCGAGGAAACAGTGCTTTGTTCTTCGGGTAATAACAGGCTTAAGAAAATCGCCATTAAGCCACCCGAAGTGACTGACGAGCCAAAAATATTTTGTACTAACTTAGGCGCATGCTGAAGTAAATTAGGTACTAGAATCACACCGAGCCCCACCCCGAAGGAGACCGCCATAATCAACAGCTTACGACGATTCAATTGATCGCTGGCCAAGATCTTAACACCGGCAGCCGCCACCGTTCCAAACATCACTAAAGTAGCCCCACCTAACACTGGTTTAGGTATGAGCTGTAGCACCGCCCCCAACATGGGGAACAAGCCCAAAATTACCAAGATAGCGGCAATGTAATAACCAATATAACGACTGGCGACACCCGTGAGCTGGATTACCCCATTATTCTGGCTAAAGGTGGTATTTGGAAAAGTATTGAAGGTTGCCGCTAACATTGAATTAAACCCATCGGCTAATACCCCTGACCGGATCCGCTTTAAGTAACCATCGCCTTTAATTGCTTGCTGCGAAATAATGCAGTTAGCAGTAATATCCCCTGCCGATTCAATAGCAGTAATGAAGTAAATCAAGGCTACTGGAAGAAAAGCGACCCAATCAAAGCTAAAACCATATTTAAAAGGCACCGGAATGCTAACCCAAGGCTGTGCGGTAATTGAACTGCCGTCCAATTTACCCATCGCCAAAGCAATCAAGGTCCCCACGACCAGTCCAATCACAATAGACGATAACCGTAACCAAGCGTTATTGGAGCGATTCAACATAATAATTGTGAGTAATACGATAGCGCCAAGGCTTAAATTTTGGAAACTCCCAAAGTCTGGCGCATTGAATCCACCCGCCAGATCGGTCATGCCCACTTTGATCAACGATATACCAATGATGGTAATGACAATACCAGTAACCAAAGGGGTGATGATTTTTTTCATTTTGATCAGCACTTGAGATAGGAAAATCTCGATAAATGCTCCCAAAAAGCAAACCCCAAAGATTAATGACAATATCTGCTCAGGCCCCCCGCCTTGGCTTTTAGCGATAAATCCCGCTGCCAATACCGAGCCCAAGAAGGCAAAGCTGGTGCCTTGCACGCAAATCATGCCCGCACCAACGGGACCAATTTTTTTCGCCTGAATAAAGGTGCCAACCCCAGATACCATCAGTGCCATACTAATCAAGTAAGGAATATGTGCACCGAGTCCAAGCACTCCTCCTATCACCAAAGTGGGGGTAATAATCCCCACAAAACAAGCCAGCACATGTTGCAGGCCCGCGAAAAATGCCTGACTCACTGGCGGACGATCGTCCAGTTCAAATAGTAACTCTTGTGAAGAGGTGTTTCCGTTTTCGCTAGTCATAACTAACTCCCTGTCAAAAAAACTCACGCGCATCAAAAAAGTTGACCACTAAGTCAGCTTATTAACGCAAGGAACCTGCCAACAAAGTAAGCTTGCAAACAAAAACCCACAAAAAAGCAACCTAAGGACTACAAAACCACCACAACTGACACATCCAACACAATTTTTTCACCTTAAGCCACAGCCATTCAAGGCTCTAACACTGCACCAAAGTAGTGCCCGCAAAACCATGCTCGCACCAAAACAAATCAATTTTTTCTGATGGAAATAACAACTCTCTAAAGGTATTTACAACAAAGCTTGTGTTAATCTACTTTTTTGACTTAAATCAAAAAACATGACCAAGTGGCCAGCTTTTTGCTATCGCTATTCGGTATTACAAATAGACAACCACAACCGTTGAATAATGAAATGGAGTTCTTCATGAAAATAAATAAATGGATGGCTGCTGCAGCATTGGCTTTCACCAGCATCCTATCATCAGCATCTAACGCGGCCGACGAACCACTCAAAGTGGGCTTTGTTTACGTAGGTCCGGTCGGAGACCATGGTTGGAGCTACGAGCATGACCAAGGCCGTATCGAAATGGAAAAACACTTTGCAGGTAAAGTAAAAACCACCTTTGTGGAAAACGTACCTGAAGGTGCTGATGCTGAACGAGTGATCACTCAATTGGCGAAATCGGGGCATAAACTGATCTTCACCACCTCATTTGGTTTCATGAACCCCACCCTGAAAGTCGCCAAACGATTCCCAAATGTACGCTTTGAACATGCAACAGGTTACAAGCGATCTAAAAACGTCTCGACCTATGTACTACGAACGTATGAAGGTCGCTATGTTTCTGGGGTTGCGGCAGGCATGACCACAAAATCCAATGTGATTGGGTACATTGCCTCCTTCCCGATTCCGGAAGTCATTCGCGATATTAACGCGGTTTATCTCGGCGCTAAAAGTGTTAACCCAGATGTTAAAATTAAAATCGTTTGGGCCAATACTTGGTATGATCCAGGTAAAGAGGCCGACGCAGCCAACGCATTAATGGATCAAGGCGTAGATGTTATTTTACAACACACCGACAGCCCTGCTCCGCTAATTGCAGCAGAAAAACGCGGCAAGAAAGGCATTGGCCAAGCATCAGACATGAGCCACTTTGCACCAACTGCTCACATGTTCTCAGTGCGTGACTACTGGGCGCCGCATTACATACGCACCGTTGAAGAAGTGATGAATGGCACTTGGAAGTCTGAAGATTACTGGGGCGGCTTTGCTGAAGACTTGCTACATATCACATCGGTTAATCCAAACTTACCGGAAGACGTAAAACAAGCGATTAGCGATACTCAAGAGAAGATCCGTTCCGGCGCCTTCCATCCTTTCACTGGACCAATCAAAGACAACCAAGGTAAAGAAGTGATCCCTGCAGGTAAATCACTGAACGACCAAGAGCTAGCGAGCGTGATGTGGTACGTCGAAGGGATCGACGCCAGCATTCCTAAATAGGAACAATATCCACACTGCAATATACCGCTGCCAAAGCAAAACCTTGGCAGCGGCTTAAACCTCAACCACAGCAATGGAACATGCCATGAGTCTAACCCTGCCCATCATCAACATCTCAGCCTTGGATAAGCCCAATCCTAAAGATTGGCAAACCGTGGCCGACGCCATAGATAAGGCCTGTCGTGATACTGGTTTTTTTTATGTGGTAGGTCACGGCATTCCAGCCGAACAATTCGCCAAAGTACAAGCCATGGCCGAGCAATTTTTTGCGCTGCCAGAGGCGATAAAACAGCAGATTAGTATCCAGCACTCCAGCAATCACCGCGGCTGGGGACAAGTTAGCGCCGAGCAGCTCGACCCCAACGGTCCAAAAGACTTTAAAGAGACCTTCGATATGGCGCTAGACTTAAGCCCTTATCATCCACAGGTAGCTCGTTGTCCTCAATTGTACGGCCCGAATCAATATCCGCATTTACAGGGTTTTATCCAATTGATGCAACAACAATACGAGCTCAGCTTACAGGTCGCTCTGAAGCTTTTGTCAGCCATGGCGCTGGCTTTAAAGTTGCCGCTGGATTTTTTCACGAAGAGTTTTACTTGCCCAATTAGTGTATTGCGCTTAATCCATTATCCCCCACAACAGGGCCAGCAAAATGGCGCAGGAGCGCATACCGATTACGGCTGCATTACCTTACTTTATCAAGATCAAATCGGTGGTTTGCAGGTTCAAGACCGACACGGCCAATGGATTGATGCCAGCCCTGTAGAAAACAGCTACGTGGTGAATATTGGTGACTTAATGCAACGCTGGACCAACGATTGCTATCAGTCGACACCTCATCGAGTAACCAGCCCTAGCCAACAAACCACCCGTTTTTCGATGCCATTTTTTGTTGAACCGAACTTCGATACCGAAGTAAGCACACTCGACTCATGTTTAGCCGAAGGCGAAAGCAGTCGCTATCCCACGGTCACCGCTGGGGAATGGATTTTATCCCGCTTTGCCGACACTTATGCTTATCGCAGTGAACCAACGCCAGAACAATAGATAGCGTACAAGAATAAAAAATTTGCTCAAAAAGTTGACCGATTGGACAACTAAATAGTTTTAATAGGCAGGAGAGATTATGTTACAGCTAATGATTAATGATCAACAGATTAGCTTAAGCCAACAAGCCGCAGACACCATGTTGCTAAACTTTCTGCGAGAGCGTCAAAACCTAGTGGGCAGCAAAGAAGGCTGTGCCAGTGGCGATTGTGGTGCCTGCACTGTGGTAATGGTAGAAATCGATCTCAGCGGCAAGCTCAGCTATAAACAAATCAACAGCTGTATTACGCCCCTACATTCATTACACGGCAAACAAGTGATTACCGTTGAGTATTTAAAGCAAGGCCAAAATTTGCACCCGGTACAACAGGCTATTGTTGACCACCATGGTAGCCAATGCGGCTTTTGTACCCCCGGTTTTGTGATGTCTTTATATGCCCTATCACGCCAATCGGTTGCCCCTGAGCATCCGGAAGAATTTCTTGCGGGCAATTTATGTCGCTGTACTGGTTATGGCCCACTCATTGAAGCTGCCAAACAAGTGGCAGCAACCGCGAACCAACATACCGATCATATTCGCCAACGAGAAACTGGCGTACAGCATTGGATGGCCGAATGCCCGAGCCTGACCAGTGATAATTATTGGCAACCGCGTTCGCGCCGAGAATTGGCCGAACTTCGCCAGCAACATCCGGACGCGAAGTGGATCGGCGGCGGCACCGATTTAGCCCTAGAAGTCACACAGCAAATGCAACGCATCGATGAGATTATTGACCTCACCTATTTGCCCGACCTCAAGGTTATCGAGCGTATCGAAGGCGGTTGGCGGATTGGCGCGGCAATGCCGCTAAGTCAGGTGCACGCCTTTATGCAACAGCATTACCCCACAGCCGATGAGATCTTTGCCCGCTTAGGCAGTTTAACCATTCGCCATCGCGCAACTTTGGGCGGCAGTCTGGGCAATGCCTCCCCAATTGGCGATATTGCGCCACTACTCATCAGCTTAAGTGGCAAAATTGAACTAGATGATGGCAACAATACTGAATTGTACGCGCCGGAAGATTACATCACCGGCTACCGACAAACCCAACTGCGTCCAGAGCAGTGGATTAGCGCCATTCATCTGCCCGATCTTGCGCCCAGCACCAAACATCAAATTTACAAAGTAAGTAAGCGTTTTGAAGATGATATCGCCACCGTGGTGCTAGCTGTCACCATGCAGTTTGACCAAGAAAATAGGGTCAGTCATTGCATTATCTCAGCCGGCGGAGTTGCGGCTAAATCGGTCCGTTTGAGCGAGCTGGAAGCTTGTTTGCTCGGTCACCCATTTAATCTGCAAAAACTGAAACAAGTACAACAACAAGTCCCGCTATATGTGAAGCCAATTGACGATGTTCGAGCCTGTGCCAGTTATCGGGTTTTACTGGTACAAAACCTATTAAAACGCTTCCATTTATACTGTAACCAACTCCCAACGAGGCTAGCGGCTTATGCGTAAACTCACCACTCAACAACTCCACCAAAGCGCACCCAGCCAAGTAATCGGTCAATCGATGGCTCATGAAAGCGCAGCCAAACAAGTCGCGGGCGAAGCCGCATTTGTCGATGATATGGCCACCCCATCGGGTTGCCTGCATGGTGCAGTAATTTGTAGTAGCATCGCCAAGGGAAAGGTCAGCGAACAACAGCTCGACACTTTAGCCCAACAGCCAGATGTGGTAGCGCTTATTCGTTGCGGCGATATTCCCGGCCACCAAGATATTGGCGCAATTTTCCCAGGTGATCCATTACTCAGCGAGACAGAGATCCGCTACTTTCAACAACCCATCGCCTTGGTATTAGCCCACAGCCATCGCCAAGCTTGGCACATCGCCAAGCAAGCCAGTGATAACTTGCTGCAATACCAAGCCGATGACCAACCGATTATCACTGCCGAACAAGCCCAAGTGGCGGGGAACCCGGAACCTACCGTGTTACCTAGCCACCAAATGGGCATTAACGTTAATCAAGCCGATCTCGCCACCAGCCCATTACAACTAAGTGGTGAGCTAAACGTTGGTGGCCAAGAACACTTCTATTTGGAGGGTCAGGTAAGTCTCGCGCTGCCCACCGAAGATCAAGGCATCATGGTGTATACCTCAAGCCAACATCCTTCAGAAGTACAAAAATTAATTGCCGAAGTCATCAACATTCCTTTTCATCGGGTGACCGTGGACATGCGTCGTATGGGCGGTGGTTTTGGCGGTAAAGAGACCCAGGCGGCACAATGGGCATGTTTGGCCAGCTTGGGCTGTTGGCAAACCGGTAAGCCGGTAAAAATCCGACTGCCTCGTAGCATTGATATGGCAGCAACCGGCAAACGCCATCCTTTCTACAACCGCTATCAACTGGGCTTAAGTAAACAAGGACTGATTGAAAGCGCCAAGATTGAAGTGAATGGCTTATGTGGTCATTCTCCAGATCTCTCGGATGCGATTGTCGACCGAGCTATGTTTCACACCGATAACGCTTATAGCTTAAATAAGGCCGAAGTTGTGGGACATCGTTTAAAAACCGATATGGTGTCACACACCGCATTTCGAGGTTTTGGTGGGCCTCAAGGGATGATCTTAATCGAGCAAGCGATGGAAGACATCGCCATCGCCACCCAACAAGATGCCTTGGATGTTCGCTACCTTAATTTATACCAGCAAGACAATTGCACCACCCACTACGGCATGCCAGTCGAGCAACATCAGGCAATGCGCCAACTGATGCAACAACTGGAAAAAAATTGTGATTACCGAGCCCGTCGCGAGCAGGTGAAACAATGGAATGAAAACAACCCAACCTTTAAAAAGGGGCTGGCTTTAAGCCCGGTTAAGTTTGGGATTTCTTTCACGGCGCAGCATCTCAATCAGGCCGGCGCCTTGGTGCACATATACACCGATGGCAGTGTTCAGGTAAACCACGGCGGCACCGAAATGGGCCAAGGCTTGCATACTAAGGTACAGCAAATTGTCGCCCAAACTTTAGGGATCCCAGCTAACTACGTGTTAATTACCGCAACTCGAACCGACAAGGTGCCGAATACTTCACCCACGGCGGCTTCTTCGGGGACCGACTTAAACGGCATGGCAGCACACAACGCGGCCAATGAACTCAAACAGCGGCTGCTGGACTTCGCCGAGCAACATTACCAAATTCCCGCCGAGCAGATCCACATCAGCGATGGCCAGGTACAAGTCGGCGAACAGCATTTAAGTTGGGCCGAATTAGTACAAATGGCCTACCTACAGCGTATTTCTTTGTCCACCACCGGCTTTTATAAAACGCCGAAAATCTGGTATGACCGAAACAAAGCCGAAGGCCGCCCCTTCTATTACTTCTCACTGGGAGCCTCTTGCAGCGAGGTTACCATCGACACCCTCACTGGCGAGATGAGTTTAGACAGAGTGGATATTTTGCATGATGTGGGCACCAGCATTAACCCTGCAATCGATATCGGCCAAATTGAAGGCGGATTTATTCAAGGCTTAGGTTGGTTAACCACCGAAGAATTGGTGTGGAACACTGCGGGGCGCTTACTGAGCCAAAGCCCAGCAAATTACAAAATTCCAACCATTGGCGACTACCCGAAACAAATGAATATTACCCTGTTCGACCAAGCTAACCCAGAACATAGTATCTTCCGCTCCAAAGCCGTAGGTGAGCCCCCTTTTATGCTGGCAATTAGTAGCTGGTGCGCCATTCGAGATGCGGTTGCAGCAATTAGTCAGCATCAACTAAGGCCTCAACTGGATGCCCCCGCCACCGGTGAACGTATTTTAATGGCTTGTCAGCAGCAATTTGCTTATCAAGAGGCGCAGCAAGATGCAGAACTGGTCAAATAGTTTATTGCCGAACAATTGGTTAGATGCCTGCCAATTATTAAAGCAGCAACAGCAGCCTTTTTGTATTGCGACGATCTTGGCCGAGGCTGGCTCGGTGCCACGATCCACGGGTAGTAAAATGGTCATTTCGAGCCAACAACAATTTGATACCCTCGGCGGTGGAAACTTAGAATTAAATGTGATTAAGCATGCTCGTCAACAACTCAAGTTGGACCAACAAGACAATCAAATTGAGCGCTTCTCACTGGCTGCCGACTTAGCGCAGTGCTGCGGCGGTGCGGTGCAGGTCTTATTTGAGTACTTTCTAGTTGAGCAAGCTCGGATCTACATCTTTGGTGCTGGCCATGTCAGCCATGCATTGTGCCAAATACTCAGCCAGCTGCCCTATCAAGTCACCGTGGTCGACAATCGCCAAGATTGGTTAGACTCAATCGCGGTCATTGGTGTAAGCACCCACTATCACCCACAACCTGAACAATATGTCGACTCATTACCCGCCAATAGTTATTTGGTGATTTTAAGCCAAGACCACAGCTTGGACTTCAAGCTCTGTTTGGCCGCCCTACAGCGCCAAGATTTTGCCTTTGTCGGGCTGATCGGTTCACAAACCAAGGCGCAGCGGTTTGCCCTAAAACTGCAAGAACAACTGAGCGACCCCAGCAGCCTGGCGCAACTTTGCTGTCCGATCGGCCTAAGCGAAGTCAGTGGAAAACTGCCGATGCAAGTGGCGGTATCGATCAGTGCCCAGCTCATCCAGCGACTCAATCTGCAGCCCTCAGAACAAGCCATGTCAAATCGTAAACAACAGCGTCAGCAGCAATGGCAATCGAGTAATCGTTTGCGCCAACAACTCCGTGGAGAAACTCAGCATGATTAAGCCAAGCTCAGCCTCAATCGCCGAGCGTTTAAGCTTGCTCAATCAACAAAATAGTCATCAATTTAAGAATGAAATGGCCAATGTTTGTACCAGCCGCCGCTGGCAAAACTTGCTAGAACAAGCTCGCCCCTTTCGAAGCAAAGCACATTTTATTGACAGCGCTCAACAAGCCTTTGCTCAACTAGCAGAGAGCGATTGGCTGGAGGCCTTTGCCGGTCACCCAATGATTGGCGATCTCGCCTCATTACAACAAAAGTACAGCCACGGCAAACACTTAAGTCAAGCCGAGCAAGCACAAGTCGGCGATGCTCAACGGCAGACGCTGCAAGCGTTACTGCAACTAAATCAACAATATTTAGCCCGTTATGGCTTTATTTTCATCGTTTGTGCCAGCGGAAAATCCGCCGAAACCATGTTAGCACTGTTGCAACAGCGTTTCGGCCGCAGTCGCGAACAGGAACTGCTCACCGCCGCCGAACAACAACAGCAAATCAGCCATATTAGAATGGAGAATTTATTTTGAGCACCTTGAGTTGTCATGTCTTAGATACCAGTCGCGGCCAACCAGCGACTCACATTCCAGTCCAACTACTTCGCTTTGGCGAAACCGACTGCTTGGCCGAAGGACTGACTAATGCCGATGGGCGTTTCAGCTTTGCCTCACTCGAATTAGAAGCTGGCCGTTATTGCCTGCGTTTTGTGACCGAAGATTATTGTCAACAACACTTTGGCCAATGCTTCTTTCCGCAAGCTGAGGTGGTCTTTATTAGCGAATCGTCGCAACCGCACTACCACATACCCTTGCTGCTCAGCGGCTTTAGCTACTCCACCTATCGAGGGAGTTAAGATGCAACCAAGCATTCACCGCGGAAAAATTTTGCATTTCCCCAAGTCAACCAGCAACCCTAACGATAATTACTGCTATCTCGAAGACGGTGTATTAGTGATCGAGCAAGGTCGGATCCTCTACCTCGGTGATGCCAAAGATTATTTAAAAAATCAGCCAGAGCTCGAAGTACAACAACATACAGGGTTACTCCTGCCCGGCCTTATCGACAGCCACGTGCACTACCCACAAATTGAAGTCATTGCGAGCTACGGCAAGCAGCTATTGGATTGGCTAAATACTTATACCTTTCCTGCCGAGCAGCAGTTTTCCAATGCCGTCTACGCTCGTGGTCAGGCCGACTTTTTCTTACAGCAACTCTTTGCCAACGGCACCACGACCGCTAGCGTCTATGCAACCGTGCACCCTCAATCGGTAAATAGCTTTTTTGAAGCCGCCGAGTCCTATAACGCGCGCATGATCTGTGGCAAGGTATTGATGGACAGACACTGCCCCGAGGCGCTCAGCGATACGCCTGAGTCGGGCTATCGCGATAGTAAAAAATTATTGGAGCGCTGGCATCATAATGGCCGCCAACTCTATGCCATTACTCCGCGTTTTGCCCCCACCAGCAGCGAACAACAATTGGCGAAGGCGGGTCAGTTAGCCAAGGAACATCCCGACAGTTTTATTCAAACCCATTTATCGGAAAATACCGCAGAGGTGCAATGGATTAATGAGCTGTTTCCCGAACATTCAGACTATTTATCGGTTTATCAGGCGCACGGACTGGTGAGAGAAAGAGCGTTATTTGGCCATGGTATCCACCTCACCGACCGCGAGTATCGGGCCTTAAGCGACACCGGAGCAACCATCAGCTTTTGTCCTTCCTCCAACCTGTTCTTAGGCAGCGGTCTGTTTAACTATCACCGCGCCCAGGAGAATGGTGTGTCGGTCGCCCTCGCCAGTGATGTGGGAGGGGGGACCAGCCTTAGTATGTTTGCCAATCAGGCCGATGCCTACAAGGTTTGCCAGATGCAACAGACCAGCTTAAGCGCCTTCGAGTCCTTGTATTTATGTACTCAAGGCGCCGCCCAAAGCATGGGCATTGAGCAGTGGGTCGGCAATTTAAACCCCGGCAGCGAAGCCGACTTTATCGAAATCGATTTGCACGCAACGCCCATCCTGAGTCAGCGGATCGCCCGCTGTAATCACTTGAGCGAACAATTATTTGCCATCAATATTTTAGGCGACGATCGACTGATTGCGGCAAGCTATATTGCGGGAAAAGAAGTTTATAACAAAAGGAATTAGTCTATGTGGCCACAGCTTTACGAATGGTTAGCTCTGTTTATTAAATGGTTTCATGTGATCGCTGGCATCGCCTGGATTGGCGCGAGTTTTTACTTTGTCTGGTTAGATAATAATCTCAGAACGCCACCGGAATGGAAATTAAAAAAAGGCATTAAAGGGGATTTGTGGGCGGTGCATGGTGGTGGCTTTTATGAGGTTGCCAAATACCAGGTGGGGCCAGAGAAAATGCCCGAGCATTTACACTGGTTTAAATGGGAAGCCTACAGTACGTGGCTGAGCGGCACCCTACTGTTATTTTGGATTTACTACTTGCGAGCCGAGGCGTATTTAATCGACCCTCAAGTGATGATGTTAAGTGCTGGCCAAGCAGTGAGCATTGGTATTGGTGGGATCGCTGGTGCTTGGTTACTGTATGAAGGCTTGCTGCGCTCGCCAATTGCCGAAAAACCGCTATTACTGAGCGTCATTTTAGTGGTCTTGGGGGCACTGTTTTGTTATGGCTTTAGCCAAGTGTTTAGTGGCCGCGGCGCCTTCATTCACATGGGCGCCCTTATCGGCACAATCATGGTTGCCAACGTGTGGGTAAAAATTATTCCCGGACAACGCAAGATGGTGGCCCAAGTTAGTGCCGGAGAGGCGGTTGATCCTGCCCCCGGTTTAGAGGCGAAACGCCGTTCGGTACATAATAACTACCTCACCTTGCCGGTGATTTTTTTGATGATCAGTAATCACTATCCGATGATTTACCAACATCACTATAGTTGGTTAATCCTCTGTGCCCTGATCGGGTTAAGTGCCTGGATCCGTCACTTCTTCAATCTGAAACATCAAGGCATTGATAAACCCAGCATCATCGTGAGTGGTGCTATCGGTTTACTACTGTTAGCTATATTCGTCAGCTGGACTGGCAGCAGATCGCAGTTAAACGCAGCAAGCACCGCCAGCTCGACGGTTAAGCAAAATGCCTTAACCAGTGCTCAACAACAGGCGAGTGCAATTATTCAGCAGCGCTGCAGCTCCTGTCATAGCCGCACCCCAAATGATGACATGTTTACCACAGCCCCCGGAGGAGTGATGCTGGACCATTGGCAAGACATTGATCGCTGGAAAGAACGTATTATTGCTCGAGCCACCGTAAGCAAAGACATGCCATTTTTAAATAAAACACAAATGACTGAGCAGCAACGCCAGCAACTACAACAATTGCTCAGCGCGGAATAAATCGAACAATCAGCGCTGAATACCAAAGTAGCCTGGTATTCAGCCTGCTCTCGTTTTCGGCTCGCCTCCGCCCCTGCCAAATTAAAACTCATAGCCTCGCTGTAGACGATTTAGATCAAATTTGTGTCGACTAATTGCAGACAAAACACTCAGCCCGTCAATCTTAATGCGCTTGAACTAAACTTAAAGCAACTTGCTAGGTTCATTTAACGCACCACTGATGGTTTTGGAGAACGGCAATGGATAAATTAACCCTTGAATACCGAAGATATGGCCCTTGGATGATGGAGGTAAAGGCGCTCATCGACATTCCACCGCAATTTGAGCACTACCAACAAGCGATCTTAGCCGCAAAATATTGCTTCAAAGTTCCGGTAGACCAAGCTCGGCGGGATCTAGAGCCAGGCATGCTGATGTATCAAAGTGTGGTGATTCTAGAGGCTAACAGGATCCGCGTACTTAGTTTCAACAAGGCTGCAGAATTACAAGAACAGGCTCTGGACTATGCCGACATCAACTATATAGTTCACAGCGGTGACTTACTGTCCTGTCATTTGCAGCTGTTTTCAAGGCACCACAGCATCCATATTGACTACAGCCTCGTGTCGGTAAACATTGCCGCCAAAGCACTTCACATCATCAGAGACGCGATGCATCAACATAGCCAGCCGTTAGCGCTGACTCAGCACGAACCCGTTAAGGGGGCTAAACTCCAGGTCTATCAATATTTTTTACAACGTGAAGCAATCACCGAACCCGTGAGTATATTAGCCTTTCAAGCCTCACGTTCCCTCGACGAAGAACTGACCAAAGGCTTCCAGCACTTATTAGCTCGGCTGTTTAGATACAAAATGCAAGACGTATTATTTATGAGTGATGGCCATGATCTAATGATCTCAAATTGGGGGACCGATATCATTCGAGAAAAACGTACCGATTATCATGTTGAGCATTTGTTCATCCCTTGGCGACTCATCAAAGGCATGTCTCTCGGTGAGCACCCTCGTTTCAGCTACCTAAAAACATTACAAGTACAAACTCAATTTAGAGACTTTACTTTTTCGGTAGAAGCAGACTTTTCTCTCGATCCGCTACTGGACTTCCAGCAAAAAATGCAAAACCTAACACTCGCCTAAAAAGTATCACTCACCGACAAAAACACTAAACTCAGTGATTTTTATCGGTGAGCATATTATCGAATCATCCAAACCGACCAGCGCAGTAACTATTCACGCCAAGCCAAAGGACAGAAATTTGAATTTAAATTGAATTGCATGCAGAATTCTATCGATGACCGATACCACAATTGATATCCAACTGCCTTCCTTAATCCGCCAAATCGGTGGCAACGAAGTCAAACTCGCCAAACAAGTCGCCTTAATTTATAGCTGTCAAATTAAACGTATTCGCCGCTCAAGAAACTGGCTAGTGACTGGCGAAGCACCGCAATTACAACAACTCTCGCAAGCCCTTAAACAGCAGCAACCATCAGCCAGTGCGTATCTGATTCACAAAATCGAACAAGGGCTTCAGAAATATGGCGCGCAATTAGAGCCCGTTGCTGTGAAACTACAACGATTAGTGCAAGAAAACCACAACATCACACTAGCCGAGCTCATGCATCTCACCGACTGCAGCATCGCCGAAGCGAGGAGCGCCAGATTTTCCGGCGACGAACTATAAAATGGGTCAGCGCACCATGCCAACTTGCGCATTGCCATTAAATCTTTAACAAACACATATATTCTAGGTTTGAATAAATCAAACAACGGTATCCAAAAAAGGCTGCCTCCGGCAACCTTTAGTGTTTTTACTTTCAGATTCATAGTCAATGAACTGAAAAATAAAACTCAGTGACTCTTTACGACCCTGCTAGTTGTCACCAGTCATTTTACTTCACGCTCAACGAGGACGATGAAAGTCTATCCAATCAAGCTATAACTGAGAAATTTTTTCTAACGAAACCGTTCTGGTTTCGATACCAAAAACAAGCAACAAAAAAGCGCATAAAATTAAAATAGCACCTAATACAACAAAAACCGTTTTTGAGCCATAATCGGTCAACAGCATCGCCACCCCATAAGGCGCAATAACAGCAACAAATCGGCCAACAGCATTCACAAGCCCAGATCCACGTAATCGCATATGCGTTGGCCATAACTCTGGAATATAAACTGCCGAAGAAAAGCATACATACATATAAAGGAAAAAAACCATCACAAGTCCGCATACAATAATTTTTAATTCACTCGTTTGAAGCGAATAATAATATCCCATAACCGCAATGATAATGAGTAAACTAGAGCCAAAAAGTTTTCGAGGGTATTTGTCAATTGTTAAAGTAGCGAAAAACACACCTGCAGGAGCGCCCAACATAATCATCGAAGTCATCACAATTGATTTTGTCACTTCAATGCCAGAATTAACAAAAATGGTTGGGATCCAAACCGTGATCGTATATAAAGATATATTCATCGCAACCAGAACGGTAATGGCAACTAATGTTCGCCTTAACATACTTCCTTTAAAAAGGCTCCAAAATGAATCACTTCCTCTAACGTTTTCTAAATAATAGTTATCCCGTTCACAATGGCTAAGTTTTATATTCTCTTTAATCTCTGTCCGTAACTCAATATTCCGTAAGTTATTTTCAGCTTGCTCTCCCCTGCCTTTTCCTTCCAACCATCGTGGCGATTCGATAAAATATTTCGCGGATAAATACCAAGCGATCAACATCAATACCCCACCCAACAAAAACATCAACCGCCAACTAAAATATGAAATCACAACTGCGCCAATCAACGCCGATATCACAGGTGACCAATTCCCTACGAAAGAAAGCCTAGCAGACCACTTTCCCCTTACGTTAGCGGGGATGAACTCAACAAAAGACGCATAACCAACCATGATCAGGGCACCCATACCGATCCCCATCAAACAGCGGAAAATAATCAACCAGTACATATCTGGAGAAAATGATGCCGCCATTGCTGATATACCAACGATGAGTAAGTTCATACGAAAAGCTTTGCGCCTTCCAAGCTTATCGCCAATAAACCCTCCGGCGACAGAGCCGATAAAGTAGCCCGCCATTAAGGCCGAGGTGAAGGCGGCATTCAGGTAATTATTCGACCAGCCATTACTCACCAGCTCAGCCAAAACGATATTTCCCGAATAACTTAAAAAGCCGGTAAATAACAAGCTCATACTAATAATACCAAATATCTCGTAATGAAAAACTGAGAAAGGGATACGGTCTAGCCGCGCCCCTATATGGCCAACATTATTCATATTACATACCTCTGTACGCTATTGACAAATATATTATTTATAGCCAATAGCAAGCATGATTACTGGCAACTTTATTATTAATAAAATTGCCAAACCAAATTACCATTATTCTATTTACAAATGGAAATCAAATCGCGGCTTTAATAAACTAATCATACTAAGACATATAACAATGTAGTCATTAAGGATAGGGCGCCTAAACAATCACATTAAAATATTAGCTTTATATTATTTTTGTCGCAAAACTCAATCCATTTATTCCCAGGAGATTTATCAGTCACAATATAATTTATATTGTCAAAGTTCACCAATTTAACAAAGGCCTTACGTTCAAACTTAGAGTGATCGACCAAAAGTACAACTTCAGATGCCTGTTTGATCATTGCTTTTTTAACATCTGCTTCCGCGGCCGTAGAATCGAGCGCACCACTTTGCATATCAAGCCCTTTACAACTCATCACCATAATATCGACATGATGTTTGCTAATAGCTTCTTTGGTCATGACACCCTGCATAGAAAGCGACGTTTTATTTAACTCACCACCAGTGGAAACAAGGTTTACCTCAGCGGTCGCTAATTCATGAATAGCTTCCGCTGAATTAGTCATGATTGTGATGTCACTTCTATCTCTTAAAAGTTTTAAAAACTCCATCACAGTGGTACTTGAGTCAGCCGCCAGTGTGGTTACATTTTCTAAGCAGGATTGTGCCTTTAATGCAATAGTCTGCTTTTCTTCATGGAGCGACTTGGTTCTTTTATAAAAATGAACATTATCAATAATGCCGTTCGCATTTAAAACTGCACCACCATAAGTACGCGTAATAAAACCTTGCATTTCAAGCTTTTCAAGGTCACGACGGATTGTTTCTTCGGTCACCTTAAAAATAGTACTCAAATTCACCACGGTAACTTTTTTATCGTTAGTGACCATTTGTTTAATAGACTGAATTCGATCTTTTGCTGACACTGGATTACCTCTGTTTCTTCCCATAAAACATACAAATAAGTATGCCATTCACTATATTTATTTGCAAAATATTGTATTTGAATCACAGAAAAACATGCGTGTTTACCAAAAAAACAGAGGTATTCGTGTTATCAACGATTACTGCCCGTCATCCAGCGCTTCAGCCATTTTCCGAATCAATAAGCTATCTTCTTTAGTCAGTTGAATAGACATTGCCTTCACATTTTCTTTGACCTGCTCTGGTGAAGTTGCACCGGTCAAAATCGAAATATTGTTACTTTGGGCCAATATCCACGCTAACGCGAGAGTTGGAATAGAACACTGATATTTCTCGCATAAAGGCTGCCATTGCTTCAGCATATTGATCACTTTGCCCATATTCTCTTTCTGAAACCATTTCTTATTGGCTCGCGCGCCTGTAGGAATATAGTCGGGCTCAATATCCCCCGTTAACAGGCCTTGCTCCAGCGGTGAATATACCTGTAAAACAATTCCGTGTTGCTCACATAAAGGAAGCAGTTTTTCTTCAACCTCTCTATCTAACAGACTATATTTGGCTTGAACAATATCAAGCTCACCATATTTGAGATAAGTTTCAATATGCTCGATGTCGACATTGGCTGCACCAATGGCTTTGATTTTCCCCTCTTTTTTAAGTTTATTTAACTCTTCCATTGTTTCAGATACAGGAGTAAAGAAAGGTGGAACCGACTGCCAATGCGTCATATAAATATCAACATAATCAACATTCAGACGCTTCAGACTGGTCTCAATTTCCTCGCGAATTGACTCTGGCGATAGATTTTTATAAAGCTGACGCTCACCAACTTTATTAAATAAACTGCCCTTACGTTCCCAGACGATGCCGCATTTAGTCTCAATCACAACATCCTCTCGATTGAGCTGAGCCAATGCTTTACCAACAATCACTTCGCTATTGCCAAAATTATAACCAGGTGCTGTATCGACAAGGTTAATACCGCATTTATGGGCTTCGACAATGGTATCAATACATACCTGATAATCGAGGTCACCATTCCATGCAGGGCCACCGCCTATCGCCCAAGTTCCAAGACCCATTTTAGAGATCTTCAATCCGCTGTTCCCCAACGGGGTCATTTTCATCATTACGCATACTCCTCGCACTCTTTGAGCAATTCTTCAACAATTTTTCTATGGGTAACACCCGTCGTGGCGCCAACGTACAGAACCGATATCGCAGCGGTTGCATTCGCGAAACGAGCACACTCAGCTAGCGGCATACCTTCCAAAATCCCAGATATAAAACCTGATGCAAAGTTGTCTCCCGCGCCGATGGTATCAATCGCTGTAATCCCCTGAACGGCAGGCACAAGCAATGTCTGAGCAGCATTTTTTATATAACATCCTTGCTTTCCGGTCTTAATCACAACCGTTTTTACACCACACGCTAAAAATGTATCCGCGATTCCCTCTAACTCACTTTCTCCAGTTAGTAATTTTGCTTCTTCAAAGTTTGGGAAAAGGTAATCAACATAAGCCAGAGCCTCACGGATATCCGCCAACGTCTCATTAAGCCTTGGTTTAATCATATCGGCGCAAATAGTTAACCCTTCCGCTTTTGCTGCAGAGAAAATCTGTACCAAAGCGTGTCCATTTAGTAATGGGCTATTAAAAATACTTGCAAGAGATAATAATTTGGCCTGTTTAAAACGTGAAAAATCTATATCCTTAAGATTAAGCTTCCACAAACTACCATTTCGATTGGTAACAAAAGTACGCTCCCCATCCTTTGTCACCAAACCGACATTAATTGAAGTATCAATATCCCCATCCACGACAAGATCTTCAATATCTATTCTTTCCCGATTACATGCTTCAAGAATAAAATTTCCTGGTGCATCATTACCTACTCGACTTATTAATGCAGTTTTATGCCCAAGACGAGAAATAATCGTTGCTTCATTGATTGCATCGCCACCAATAGTCATTGAAATTCGTTCTAAAGGATACGAATCAATATCGAACATATTCTTATCCACTGGCTGCAGAGGAATATCAACAATAGCTGCACCAACACAGATAACATCAATATTACTCATACAAGGGCTTCCGCTTTTCCATCTGAACCAAACAATGTAATTTTTTCTAAGGCACGCCCCATAATCGCTTTACGAACTTCACGCTCTAAATGTAAAAATGGTTGATTGCAATTCTTCTTCACCGCAACCATTGCCGCCTCACACAATTCTGTATGAATATTAATTTTTGAGATCCCTAGAGAAATCGCAGTGCTAATATCGTCATCACTAATTCCGGAGGCACCATGCAGAATAATTGGAACCGACACTGCATCACGAACTTTTTGTATAACATCAAAGTTTAATTTTGGCTCGGAAGTATATACGCCATGCTGATTACCAATGGCAACGGCCAACGAGTCGCATGCAGTACGCTCAACAAATTCAGCAGCCTGTGATGGATCGGTATAGTGATAGTTAGCAAGCGCCTCCTCGTATACCGTCTCACTGCCGACGTGCCCTAGCTCCGCTTCAATCGGGACACCTAGTGGGTGGAAAAAGTCGACCGCCTCTTTAGTTAGACGAATGTTTTCCTCGAAATCATATGCTGACGCATCTCGCATCAGTGAGTTCATGCCATGCGTCCAAGCATTATGAATAATCTCCATACTGCGCCCGTGGTCCCAATGAGTAATCACCGGAACGGTGGCCTTCTCAGCCATAGAGACCATCGTATGAGCAAAATCCTCGAATGAAGTATTCCCCACAAATCCGGTACCAAAAGAGATAATTACCGGCGATTTGGCCTCTTCAGCAGCATCCATGACCCCCATCAACATTTCAGCATTCCAAACATTGAAATGAGGAATTGCGTAATGCTCACGCTGTGCCTTTTCTTCCCAATACTTAACACTTGACAACATAATTAATTAACCCTTCTTATTTACACCATTGATTTTATTTATTGACACACCGACTCAAGCAATTAGCTTAATAACCCCCTTAATGATTTCTTTTTTATTATTCACCGACTCTTCAAAAGCTCTTTGAACATCTGCATATTCATAGATATGTGTCACCATTGATTTAACATTAAATTTTCCAGATGAGATGGCTTCAATCGTGACGGGATAGCGATTGGCATAGCGAAATACCGTTTGAATACTGACTTCCCGATTAATTTTTAAAAAGTTAATCGCAGAGTCACCCGGAACAGTACCGACGATCATGATTTTGCCACCACGCATAACCAGTTGAGGTGCTTGTTTAACTGTGATTTGCGACCCCGCAGTTTCAAAAACAATATCGGCGCCAAGTTCACCTAATACAGCTTGAGCACGTTCGACAGTATCTTCTGTTGCACCATTAATGATTGCGGCAGCACCGAGTTCATGCGCCATGACTAAACGCTTTTCTAAAACATCGACCACGACAATTTCAGATGCGCCCATACATAAACAAGCTTGCAATGTCATCAAACCAATACAACCTGCGCCCAAAATAACAATTTTTTTACCAGGCTTAACATCAGCCAACATAGCGGCATGAATGCCTACCGCCGCAGGTTCAACTAATGCGCCTTCCATGGTGTCCATATTATCTGGTAACTTGTAAGTGAAGCTTTCTGGATGACAAAGATAGTTTGCAAGCGCGCCACGGTAGTTGGGCTGCGTCGCCATAAAGTCAACATCAGGGCAAATGTTATATTTGCCTTCTAGACAAAAACGACACTTACCACATGGCACACCAGGCTCAATATTTACTCGGTCGCCAATTTTAAATTTAGTCACTTTATGACCGACTGCGGCCACTGTTCCTGCACATTCATGACCGAGACCTATCTCCTGATTCGGATCTTTGGGTGGGATAAATGGGCCTGATTCAAAACCATGTACATCAGAGCCACAAATTCCAACGTATTCGACCTTAATTAAAACTTCATCATCTTTAGGCACCGGAATTTCCGCTTGAATAAATTCCATAACGCCTGGGGTTTTTAATACTGCTTTTTTATTTTTCATATTTAACTCTCACAAAATTTATGATTCGCTGGTAACAGCATCCATACCTATATTTTCGACAGATTCCCCTTTAGTTTCGACGCCCATAATAGAAATGACGATGGCAACCAGCACAGATACGGACCCTAGTAAAATAAATACACTCGAGACACCATAATTTGTGAGTAACGTTGCAACTGCATAGGGCGCAATAATTCCGCTAATACGACCAACTGAATTTGTTAGTCCTGAGCCCCGTAATTTTGCTTCCGTAGGCCAAATCTCGGGAACATATACCGCTGACGCGTAACAAACGTACATATATACAAAGGTGATTAAAAAGAATCCAAACAATGTAATCATGAACATACTTGTTTGCAGAGAATATGCGTATCCAAGGGCTGCGATGATTAATAACAAACCAACGCCCATCGTTTTTCTTGAAATTTTATCCATGACTAGCATCGCAATAAAAATTCCGAATGGAGCGCCAAACATACTCATGGTATTTAAAACAATAGAGTCTTTTAAATTAATACCTTGCTCCATGAAAATGGTTGGTAACCAATTAATAAGCGTATACTGAACAACATTCATTGCGATAAGTACAAAGGAACCTAAGATCACCCTTTTCAATAAAACACCTTTTAATAAAGCTGAATAAGGCAACTCTTTTGATTTGCTTTGTACCGCTGTATTTATCTCTGGCTCAGCTAAAGGTTTTCCAGTTTGAAGCGTCACTTTTTCTTCAATATCCGTCATGATTGCTTCTGCTTCAGCGTAACGACCTTTGGACTCTAGCCAACGAGGAGACTCTGGAAATTTTTTATAGGCAATCCAAGTTGCAACGATAGATAGTAGAGCGGGGATTAATAATTGTACTCGCCAGTTCAGTTCAGCAGACAGTAATGGGGTTAATCCCATGGCGATCAGCGAACAAATCGGATAAGACCAATTACCTATAAAAGAGGCCCTGCTTGACCAAGTTCCTCGATTACGACCAGGCATATACTCTGTATATCCGGCAAACAACATGACCAATAATGAACCAAGGCCAAAACCCATTACAAAACGACAGGCGATAAGAAAATCCATGCTATATGCACATGCACCGACGATCATAGAAACAATATGAATCGCCTCAAAAAGCAAAAAGCTTTTCTTTCTTCCTATTCTGTCACCAATAATTCCGCCGATTAATGCGCCAGCGAACATGCCTGCCGTCGTAATAGAAGAAAATACTGCGCTAGAATTATTATCGGTCCAACCCAGTTCCCTTAAATGCGCTAATATCAGCCCACCAACAGCATTGCTCCAACAAACAAGTAATCCAAATGAGACCATAGCAAACATATTAAAATGCCATTGACTATCCGGTAGACGGTCTAATCTCGCCCCACAATGGGGAGGTAGCGTTTTTTCCATTTGTTTATTCCTTCCTATTTAAAAGAAACTAGCCTTATGTCACTCATCAAAGTCGTAGGTCATAATGACTTTAATCGCGGTTTTATCGACCATCGCATCAAACCCTTTTTCCCACTCAGATAGGCCAATACGATGAGTAATCATTGGTTTAACTTGGATAGCCCCCGAAGCCAGCAAACGGATAGCATTTCTCCAGGATGTGGAGTCATAAGCCATATGACCAATGATGCTTTTGTTCCAGGCCGTAATGTCATTAATGGAAAAATCTAAAGGCGCAAAACCCATCCCGACTCGTACCACTTCACCATTTGGCCGTAGCATCTCAATGGATTGTTTTAAGGCGATATTGGCACCTGAGCACTCAATCACTAAACCAAGATTATCTTTTCCACATATGGTCTGGCAGCGCTCGACAACATTCTCTCTCGACGCATTTACTACAGCGGTGGCACCCAGTTGTTTCGCGACCCCAAAGCGAACGGCGGCGTCTTCTTCAAGTCCCACAACAACGATATTAACGGCCCCCATAATGCGAGCCATCTGAACCGAAAATAAACCTAATGGCCCAGTTCCAATGACCACAATGTCCTGCCCAGGCAAAAACTTAGACTGCTGAGCAATCGACTTGTAAGCATTACAGATGGGGTCAAGAACACATGCTTCTTCGTATTCAACCCCTTCAGGAATTTCCCACAACGCATGACGATGAATGTTGAGGATCTCTCCGGGGACGAGACAATACTTTGAGAATCCTCCTCCCCATTTATTATTATCCAATCCCAAGTTCACTTTTTCTGTACAACACAGAAAATCACCTTGTTCACAAGCAGGACAAACACCACATACATGTCCGCTGTTATCGGATACCACTCGCTGACCGACCGCCCAACCTTGAACATTATTGCCAACTTCAACAATTTTACCGGCAAATTCATGGCCACGAACTGAGTTAAACTCATCAGAACCGCTATCAACTTTGTAATGTTTCATATCAGCACCGCAAATTGCTGCAGCTTTGATTTCAACAATTAAATCATCAGGACCACACACTGGAACTGGTGCGTCAATCATCTTATAACCACCGAATTTTTTACCAAAACGAGCTAATGCTTTCATTTAATACCCTCTCTCTAGTTGATTTATCTTTATTTTGTTTGCGCAATCTTTCTATATGGCGCGTTTTGTGTCAACACAAACACCTTTGAAACAAAGATTTTGTGTCAAAAACACAGATTTGATCACAAAATAATGTCCGAACAAAAGAATTGAACCAGTGTTTCAACTTTCTAGAGATAAAATAATGAAGTGACAACACACCCGCGAACCGAAGAAACGGACATAAGATGCGGTTATACAAAGGAAAATCAGCTGTTCACTGCCACTTTCAACTTCACTAACAACTAAACGGTGTATTGTTTATTTGTTAGTGAAGTTTCATAAAATGTCCTAACACGGCGAACCATTCACTCGTTATCGAGTCAGCCCGGGCTCAATGGAGCTTGTGTTGGATACTCGTTGCATAGCAAATTCTTGGAAACAAAGGAAAATAGCTTGAAGTGGTAACGAAGGCGTTAGCGACGCGCGAAGACGTGCATTTTCGCTGTTACTTTTAGCTTAAATCAATCTTTGGTGACAACTTTCAAAGCTGTCATCGCGCTCTTAAGTAAAAAACTACATTACACTGTCGCCCCTTTAAACAGGGCGCAAAAAAACATTTTAGAGGACAGTAATCCATAATACGTCTTCCCATTGACCCTAGTGACGATAGCCTCTAAGGTGAATACCATTTGACCCTCTAAAGCCTAAATCAAGCAATCATAGGAAGTTATAACAGATGACGAAGCCAGTACTCGGCCAATTTATAAGCAAACTCACGCAAGCACCACACAGTATTCGTTTTGCAGACAGCATGACGCTGATAGACACGCTTTACGATTTTACGCCAAGCGCTTTTAGCAATGGTCAACAACATAATGCGGCCGGGGAAAACTCTGGTTCATGTAAGATTTTTGCCTTTGCCAAACAGCAAGGTTTAGATGAGCAACAAAGCTTGGCACTTTTTGGTGAGTACTATCAAGATGTACTGAATACACCCGATGGCAACGATCACCAAAACATTCGTCAATTTATGACCAATGGTTGGTCTGGGATCGTGTTTTCGCAAGCTGCGCTGAGTGAGAAATAACGGCGCAAGAATAGCCTTATGCATACAGCCCTCTGTAAGCATAAGGTAACAGAGCTTAAGCTCAATAAAGTGCCAGTTTGTTTTGCGATTGTTCTGAGAGCCACAATTGCAGATGTTTATCAAACAAACGTTCGAAGACCTTAAACTCACTCAGCTGACTCAGATGCTGCTGCAAATGTAGCTTTAAACGCGGAGTATTGCATGCGGATTTTTTAGAAAAAGCAAAATACAGAGGTTCTACCGAGATCGGGCTTGGCAACGCGCTCACCTGTTGCTTTAACCCAGCCAACTCCAACAGGGCTAAACCTTGGTATAACTCGTACAAGAAATAATCAAACCGTTCAGCCATTAACATCTCAAAGGAACGCTCTGCGCTGCCGCTAGCATAAAGGCTTAGATGAGATTTTGCATATTGGTCGAAAGCTTGACCAAAGCTATTATTAGCTAAGGTACCACCACGCTTACCCAATAAATCTTGCCAACGATGAAAAGGAAAATCGTGACCTTTCTTCACCCACACCATACTTAATACATCGGTAAATTGGGGTTCAATGTAATCCAAATATTTTACACGCGCATTGGTTTTAAAAGCTCCCGCAATCATATCGACACTACCATGTTCAGCTTCTTTCAATGCTCGCCCCCATACACCTCGATCACGAGCGACAACTTTGATCCCGGTATCAATTAGCGCCAACTCTAATAGCTCGATAGCGATGCCATGCAATTTTCGATCATGAGATCGCCATAAGATCGGGGGATATTCGGCATTTCCAGTGACCACCAACTGAGAGCAAGAAGAGAAATCCTGACTCGCCGATGTGGGAGAGACAAGGGTGCCAAACATCAAACCGAAAAACAGATAAAGTTTTAATAAATGAGCAATCTGCATGGCACGCCTTGCTTTAAGAAAATATTTTGAGATTTAAACAAAGTTTGGATCTAAGTTAAGCACTGAGCAAATAGTTATTAATGAACTCAACATAATATAACCAGATGAAAAGAATAGAAAACTTTCAAATGAAAGACTGATGACATTGAACGTTCGCAAATCGTACCGACTCATTAAAGCATCCCAGGTGAATGCGAACGAATACCAATCTAATTAATTATACGATCAACTTATGGCGCAGAATAAATCTGCCGATAACCTGCAATAGCGAGAGGTTCTAGTGACAAGATACAACACGCAGTTAGCGATGATTTAGGCCAACAAGAATGAACAGTTAATGAGTTAGATTGGTATAACCACAGTCGATATTGTGTATGAGAGTGCAGCAGTGCTACAACAAATATGTAGCAATGCAGTAGCCATTTTGAATTCGCTGCGTCAAAGGAGAGATAACATGTAGTCGCTCAGACCTGGTCTGAGCGACTACATGTAAGAACTTGAATTTAATTACTTTTGTTGTGATCGTCATAAATCGCAAGTTGTTGATATAGCCAAATGCCAGCCTCCACTTGTTGCCCGTCGACAAATCGAATCAAATAGGGCTGACCACTGAATGAAGACCTGCTAGCCAATTTGTCGATAAACATTTCCGCGGTCCATTGCTCTTTATTTGGAGCAAACCAACTGTTTTGAGCACGATCTAGTTTCATTCTTAAATGAGCGACAGCTTGTTGCGAGTCATGCACCGTACCATTACGAATGAACACTAAATGGGTTCGATCCATTGCCTCAAATAAGCCTTCGATACGCGCACGTTGATAGTCCCAAGCTTTCAATTCAGATGCTCTGACAGACAAAATCAAACCGCTGACAATAACAATACTGATGTACCATATGCGATGGAAATGTTGCTTCACTCCCCCTCCCTACGCTATGCCTGTCACTGGTTTCGTCTTTTTTCATATGACTCATGACCGAGTGATGATTAAAACATCAACTTTCACTAAAACCCTTGAGTATATCTGCCCCCCACGCAACTAAGCGTGGATATTCTAATCAATAGTGTCTATGATTTTGTCATAAATATCTAACACCTAGCCAATGGAGCCACCAGCTAATGCACTATTTCTGGGTACCGTTTTTGCCCATCTTGGGAATTTTTGTTCCCCTACTCAGCGCAAGACTTAACCGAAGTGCTTGTGCACTTGCCACCGCGCTATTACCCGCTTTAGCCTTAACCCTGATTTTACTCGATTTACCCGCAGTATACGCGGAACATTTATTCACCCAGAGCATTGCTTGGATCCCTCAGCTTGGTTTGTCACTGTCCTTTCGTCTAGACGGCCTCGCGGTGTTATTTAGCCTATTGATTCTGGGGATTGGCTTATTGGTCATCCTATACGCACGTTATTACTTGTCAGAAAAAGATAGCATTGGCCGCTTTTATAGCTATTTGATCATGTTCATGAGCGCCATGCTCGGTATTGTGATGTCCAATAATATGCTGCAGCTATGGTTTTTTTGGGAGCTAACCAGCATTAGTTCATTCCTACTGATTGGTTTTTGGTCGCATAATAGTGATGCTCGAAAAGGCGCTCGTATGGCGTTGACCGTGACTGGCGCGGGCGGATTAGCCCTATTAGCAGGCATTATCTTACTTGGCCAAGTCGTAGGTAGCTACGAGCTAGAAGTGGTTTTAAACAGCGCCGAACTAGTACAACAACACCCTTATTACCTAACCATTTTACTGTTATTTTTACTCGGTGCATTTACCAAGTCGGCACAATTCCCCTTTCATTTTTGGTTACCTCACGCCATGGCCGCGCCAACACCTGTGAGTGCTTATTTGCATTCAGCAACCATGGTTAAAGCTGGTATCTTCTTATTAGCACGTTTTTATCCGGTGTTAGCTGGCACCGAAGTATGGTTTGCAGTGGTATCACTAACGGGGCTATTCACCCTGTTACTGGGGGCATATACCGCATTATTTAAACACGATTTAAAAGGTTTACTCGCCTACTCGACCATTAGCCACCTCGGTTTGATTGTATTATTGCTGGGACTCAACACTGAACTGGCGGCAATTGCAGCTGTATTTCATATTATCAACCATGCTATTTTTAAAGCGTCGTTGTTTATGGCCGCCGGCATTATTGACCATGAATCCGGCTCCCGAGACATGCGAAAACTCAATGGCTTATGGAAATATATGCCGATTACCGCCACCCTAGCGATGGTTGCATCAGCTTCAATGGCTGGAGTACCTTTACTCAACGGTTTTTTATCCAAAGAAATGTTTTTTACCGAGACCCTCGATCAAAGTATTTTGGGCTCGCTTTCTTGGTTAATTCCGGTGCTTGCGACAATTGGCGGAGCCTTCGCTGTCGCCTATTCATTACGCTTCATTCATGACGTATTTTTTAATGGTGAGCCGAAAGGGTTAAGTAAAACACCTCACGAACCGCCACGCTATATGCGAGTGCCAGTAGAAGTATTAGTGGCGCTATGCCTATTAGTTGGGATTTTCCCCGGTTACACCATCGAAAAACTACTCAACAGTGCCTCGTTTGCAGTCTTGCAGCATCCGCTGCCTACGTTTAGCTTAGCGATTTGGCATGGCTTCAACCTGCCATTATTGATGAGTGGCTTAGCAATTGTTGGCGGCGTATCGATTTATCTGAACCGCAAGCCTTTGTTTCGCTTTGACGGACTATTTCCAGAAATCGATGCTAAAGCCGTATTTGAAGGCATGATTCAGTCTTGCGTTCATTGGGCACAACGGCTTAACCGAGTATTGGAGTCCGGTTCGTTACAACGGTATGCTTTTTGTTTATGCTTTTTTGCCCTGTTACTCATCGGCCCACCGCTGCTTGAATTAGAGACCACTCGCGGTGGACAAGCTGAATACCCGCTAAATGGCTCATTCATTATTGCCGCCGTGCTATTAATAGCTGGCTCTTTGGCCACGGTGATATGGAGTCACTTACGCTTAATTGCCCTATTAATGTTGTCTTTGGTCGGTTTGGTGGTGTCAATTACCTTCGCTTATTTCTCCGCTCCCGACTTAGCCCTCACTCAATTGTCGGTAGAGATCGTCACCGTTATTTTACTTCTGCTAGGTTTATATTTTTTCCCACAACAAACCCCTACCAGCAAAAACCGTCCGAGTCACTTTGTTCGCGACCTAATACTGGCCTCATTACTCGGTTGTGTGATTGGTAGTATTTGCTTTGCTCTAATGACCCACCCTCTGGATAGCATCTCTCAATTCTTCCTTGATAATGCAAAAATAGGAGGAGGCGGAACCAACGTGGTGAACGTTATTTTGGTCGATTTCCGCGGCTTTGATACCTTCGGTGAAATTACCGTATTAGGCATTGCGGCCTTAGGGATCTATAAACTCATCGCGCGAATGCGACTCTCGATGCGTAGCAAAGACTACCAAGGTCGTGCTTGGGCCAGCGACCGCTACCCGCTGCTGCTCTCGGTGGTATCACAAAGTTTGCTACCGCTGTTTTTACTGATTTCCGCTTATATTTTTATGCGTGGACACAACCTACCCGGTGGTGGGTTCATCGCAGGTTTAATTACTTCAATAGCCCTCATTCAGCAATATCTTGCACACGGTGTAAATTGGATCAGTAAACGGGTCAGTTTAAACTACCATCTCCTGATTGCTGCCGGTTTAAGTATCGCCGCTCTCACTGGCTTTGGTAGCTGGTTATTTGGTCGCCCTTTCTTAACCTCTTGGTTTGACTATGTATCATTACCTTGGATAGGCAAATTTGAACTTACCAGCGCGATGATTTTTGACCTCGGTGTTTATCTCACCGTGATTGGTGCCACACTGATGATTTTGGCTAACCTTGGCAAACACACCACCAAAGAACGACTTACGGTAGGAGAACGATAATGGAAACTATCTATGCCGTTTGTGTCGGCTTTATTAGCGCTTGTGGTATCTTCTTAATGTTACGCGGCCACACATTCACTCTGGTAATTGGCTTAACCCTGCTCTCTTACGCCGTCAACCTATTCCTCTTCGCCAGCGGCGGCTTAACCATTGGCGCACCAGCAGTATTAAATGGGAGCACTCACTATGCTGACCCACTGCCACAAGCCTTGGTCTTAACCGCAATTGTGATCGGTTTTGCGATGACCGCATTTGCGGTCATTTTAGCCATGCGGGGACGCGCCGATTTAGGCAATGACCATGTCGATGGAACCGAACCTGTAGATCCACTCGCCCCAGAGGAAAAAGCGTAATGAGCCTATTTGATCACCTCGTTATTTTCCCGGTATTACTGCCCTTCACGATTGGCGTGATATTGCTATTTCCGGGCCTAAATAACTCCTTAGCTAAACAACGTTTGATTTCCATCGCTGCAAACCTGTTACTGGTCGTAGTCGCAATTTGTTTGTTAAGCAAAATACAAACCCAAGGCATTCAGGTTTATGCCTTAGGTGATTGGTCTGCCCCCTTTGGGATTGTATTAGTCGCCGATGCCTTCTCGGTATTGTTAGTCAGCCTAAGTGCCGTGTTAGGCCTCGCGGTGGTACTTTATGCCAGTGCCGGTGAAGATAGAAACGGCGCTTTTTTTCATGCACTAATCATGTTTCAGCTGATGGGGATCAACGGTGCTTTTCTCACCGGAGATGCCTTCAACTTATTCGTGTTTTTTGAAATATTATTGATCGCATCCTATTCGCTAATGATTCACGGTGGTGGCAAACAGCGTACTCAGGCAAACATTCACTATGTATTTTTAAACTTAATTGGCTCGTCTTTGTTTTTATTTGCTTTAGGCACCCTATATGGCACCTTAGGTACGCTTAATCTTGCAGATATGGCAGACAAACTATCCCAATTATCCGCCAATCAACTACTCATAACTAAAGCAGGCGCACTGTTACTATTAGCTGTATTTGGCCTAAAAGCGGCGATGCTACCGCTGCACTTTTGGTTGCCGAAGGCTTATGCCAACACCAGCGCACCAGTGGCAGCACTATTTGCCATTATGACTAAAGTGGGGATCTACAGTATTTGGCGTATCCACGGTGTGATGTTTGGCAATCAAGCCGGCGAATTGGCCAACATTGCCTTACCTTGGTTATGGCCGATCGCCTTAAGCACCATTGCGATTGGAGCGATAGCCGTATTAGCCAGCCAAAGCTTACGTGTGCTAAGCAGTAACCTGGTGATCCTATCTGTCGGAACTTTATTAGTCACTATCGCCTTAAACAGTGTACAAGCGAGCACCGCAGGAATTTACTACTTACTTCATAGTACCCTCGCAGGGGCCGCAATGTTTCTCCTAGCAGGACTGATTCAACAACAACGAGGCAAAGCCGAAGATCGCTTTGTGAGCGCTCGCGCAATGCCTCAATCTGCTAAGCTAGGCCTTATCTTTGTCCTGTTAGCCATAGCCCTGATTGGCATGCCGCCGCTCTCTGGGTTTGTCGGAAAAGCATTGATATTACAAGCAGCAAGTAGCACAAACCAAATGCTGTGGGTATGGCCGCTGATGTTGATCGCCGGACTAGTTACGCTAATCGCCTTATCACGAGCCGGCACCTCGCTATTTTGGCGAACCAATGGCGAGAACTCGACCGCTTTACCAGGCCACCCTTTACAATACCTCGCCATTGCCTTGTTAGTCGGACTACTTCCCTTGATGGTCATTTTTGGGAGCGCGGTGACGGATTATACCAAACTTGCTGCCGAGCAACTCAATGCAGGTTTAAGCCTTGAACAACTCAATGAGGTCGCCAAATAATGAATAACAAGCATCAATTCCTTTGGTTCCCCACCCCCTATCACAGTGTTTTGCTATGGCTGGTGTGGCAAATTTTACATGATTTTAGTCGTGGGCACATGGTACTCGGAGCAGTATTCGCGATTGTGATTCCTTGGGTCGTTGCGCCTTTAAGTGAAAAGGAGCCCGTCTCCAAAAAACCATTTAAAGTATTGCTTTATATACTGCGTTTGATTGGTGACATCATCGTCTCAAATTATGATGTTGCAAAACGTATTGTTCAAAGTAACCATCAATTGCAGCCTGCTTTTGTCGCAATCCCTCTCTCACTACGTGAACCTTTACCACTCACTATTTTAGCAAACAGTGTTTCGCTAACCCCTGGCACAGTGAGTCTAGAGTTATCCGAGGATAGGCAGTGGCTCTACGTACACGTATTGCATCTGGAAGACGAGCAGCAGCTAATTAAATTAATTAAACAACGTTATGAAGCCCCGTTGAAGGAGATTTTTGAATGTTAGCCTACGCCATCTTAATTGCTAGTGGCTTAATTTGCTGTGCCTTAGCACTCAATGCGTGGCGCCTGATTATTGGCCCATCCACACCTGATCGGATCATCGCTGTGGATACCATGTATATCAATAGTATTGCGCTGATTGTGTTACTCGGCCTATATCAAGGCTCTGCCAGCTATTATGAGGGAGCATTACTCATCGCACTCCTCGGTTTCGTGAGTACTTCAGCATTTTGCAAATATCTGCTGCGCGGCGATATTATCGAATAGGACATAAATATGACTATATTTCTAGAAATGATTATTAGTTTACTGGTGCTATTGGGCGCGATCGTTATGTTAATCGGCTCAATTGGTTTAGCCAAATTTCCTGATTTTTTTACTCGCTTACATGCCCCCACCAAAGCAAGTACACTAGGTGTCGGCTGTATTCTACTCGCTTCGTTATTATTCTTTTGGATTGAGCAGAGCTACCCGAGTTTTAAAGAACTGTTAATTTCTATGTTCTTATTAATCACCGCCCCCGTAGCCGCGCATATGCTCGCGAAAACAGGTTTGCATTACAAAGTTGCGATGAAAAACAATACTCAAAAGCAGAACTTAGCCAAACAAGCCTATTTACATAAGCATCCCAATGAACCGTAAACAACATCCAGCGACTTTTTTTAGCCAAGCGGCAGAGAACAACAAACAAGCCATATTGGCGCAACTATTACCATGGCTCAAGCACCATAATTCAATACTAGAGATTGGGTCTGGTACTGGCCAACATGCAGCCCACTTTGCTGCGGCCTGTCCTCACCTGATATGGCAGTGCTCGGATCTACAACCTAACCTTGCTGCCATTAACTACTGGCGGCAACATATGCAACTCACTCAACAACCCAAGCCACTAAGTTATCAAGTTGGTGAAGACTCTTGGCCCTGCGACGTGGATGCGGTATACACAGCCAATACTGCGCATATTATGACAGAACGTGTAGTTAAAACTATGTATCTGGCCATCGGGCAATACCTCCCCGAACAGGGCCACTTTTTTCATTATGGTCCTTTTAAACAAGCAGCAGAGTATTCTAGCGAAAGCAACCGAGCATTTGATCGCCAATTACTACAAGCGGGCTATGGAGGCTTGAGAGACTTAGAGCAACTGCAACAGTGGGCAAGTACCGTTGCGATGACTTTGCGACAAAAAATTGAAATGCCTAGCCATAACCTACTACTCATTTGGCAAAAAAAAACTAATCACCAACCAATTTAGGCATAAAAAAAGCCAATCATAAGATTGGCTTTTAGATTTTAAGTTGACTCACAGAATTAATCGGCGCTAGCTGCTTTATCTTCATTGCTGTAGATCAAAATCGGATCGCTTTCACCTTGGATCACCGTTTGATCAATCACTACCTTAGAGATATTATCAATCGAAGGTAAATCATACATAGTATTCAGCAATACGGCTTCAACAATGGAGCGCAGGCCACGAGCCCCTGTTTTACGTTCCATCGCTTTATTAGCGATAGCTCGTAACGCGTCTTCGCGAAACTCCAGCTCAACATCTTCCAACTTAAACAAAGCACCATACTGTTTAGTCAGTGCATTCTTCGGTTCGCTTAAGATCTGAATCAAAGCCTCTTGATCGAGCTCTGTCAAGGTAGCTACCACAGGTAAACGACCAATAAACTCGGGGATAAGACCATACTTGACTAAATCTTCAGGCTCAACTTTAGAGAAGGTTTCACTTAATGAGCGTTTATCGGCTTCGCCTTTAACTTCAGCTCCAAAACCAATTCCGGTACCCGTTGAAGCACGTTGTTCAATCACCTTATCTAAGCCAGCAAACGCACCACCACAAATAAACAAAATCTTAGAGGTGTCTACCTGCAAAAACTCTTGTTGTGGATGTTTTCGGCCACCTTGCGGAGGAACCGAAGCAACAGTGCCTTCGATCAACTTAAGCAAGGCTTGTTGTACACCTTCACCAGATACATCACGAGTAATTGATGGGTTATCCGACTTACGTGAAATCTTATCAATTTCATCAATGTACACTATCCCACGTTGCGCTTTTTCAACGTCGTAATCACATTTTTGCAGCAATTTTTGGATAATATTTTCAACATCTTCCCCAACATAACCGGCTTCGGTTAAGGTGGTTGCGTCAGCCATCGTAAATGGTACATCCAACAAACGAGCCAAAGTTTCCGCTAATAATGTTTTACCACTACCAGTTGGACCAATCAGCAAGATGTTGCTTTTACCAAGCTCAATACCGTCTGCGACATCACCATTACGTAAACGTTTGTAGTGATTATATACCGCCACCGCCAGTACTTTTTTCGCATGGTCTTGACCAATTACATAGTCGTCAAGATGAGCTCTAATTTCCTTAGGAACCGGTAGTGAATCACCCTCTTTCTTCGGCGATATCTCTTTTATTTCTTCTCGAATAATGTCATTACATAATTCAACACATTCGTCACAAATATAAACGGAAGGCCCGGCAATCAGCTTTCTCACTTCATGCTGGCTTTTACCGCAGAAGGAGCAATACAGTAGTTTACTACTATCTCCATCACCTTTGCGCTTATCTGTCATTCGCTAACCTCAAACTATTTAGCAGTTCAGCCCTTAATTACAGTGTAAATCAAACTGCTGAGAATGCTATTTTCACTATGTTCTTATCTAAACAGACCGAGAATTGACTATAGCCTATTCACGACGCGCAAAGATATCGTCGACGATACCATATTCTTTGGCTTGTTCTGCTGTCATATAGTTATCGCGATCGGTGTCTGCAGCGATAGTATCAAAACTTTGCCCAGTATGCTCGGCCAACAACTCATTCATACGACGTTTTGTTTTGATGATCTCATTTGCATGAATTTCAATATCCGAGGCCTGACCTTGATAACCACCAAGAGGTTGGTGGATCATCACCTTAGCATTCGGCAAACAATAACGCTTACCCTTGGCCCCTCCAGCCAACAAAAATGCTCCCATGCTGGCTGCCATCCCCATACACACGGTACTAATGTTAGGCTTAATAAACTGCATGGTATCGTAGATGGCCATACCTGCACTAATAGAACCACCAGGTGAATTAATATAAATGAAAATATCTTTTTCTGGACTTTCTGACTCGAGGAACAACAACTGTGCAACCACTAAATTGGCCATGTGATCTTCTACTTGGCCAGTTAAAAAGATCACGCGATCTTTTAATAAGCGAGAATAGATATCATAAGAACGCTCCCCTTTAGAGGTTTGCTCAATAACCATTGGCACCAAAGCTGCCATGGGGTCGAATGCAGACTGATTAACTTCTTTAGACATTGATGCGCTCTTCCTTTAAAAAAATGGCTCGTATGTAGTACATACGAGCCATTATATGCGAGATAAAGGTGCTTAAGTCAAATTAGAACTTAGTTTGCACCTTGTTTGTTCATGATTTCATCAAAAGCGACTTCATTTTCAGTTACTTTAGCTTGTTCAAGTACAAATTCAATCGCTTGCTCTTCTAATACTACATTACGAATGTTGTTCATTAACTCTTCGTTCTTAGCATAGTACTCTAAAACCTCTGTTGGATCTTCGTACGCAGAGGCAAAAGAAGCGATATGTGCTTTCACTTTTTCATCATCAGCTTTCAGTTCGTTAACCTTAATTAACTCACCTAATAACAGACCAGTACTCACTCGGCGTTGTGCTTGCTCTGTGAACAACTCATCCGGAAGCTCTGGCGCATTTTGTGCATTTTCACCAAAACGTTGCATGGCTTGCTTACGTAATTGCTCTACTTCTTGAGAAACCAGTGCAGCAGGCACTTCAATTGGGTTTTGCTCTAACAAACCAGAAATAACTTGCTCTTTCACACCCGTTTTAAGCGTTTGCTCTAGCTCGCGCTCCATGTTCTTACGGATCTCAGCTTTTAACGCATCCAGTTCACCAGACTCGATCCCGAACAACTTAACAAATTCTTCGTTGACTTCCGCAAGTTCAGGTTTTTCAACTTTATTTACTTTAATATCGAAAGTTGCAGCTTTTCCTTTCAGTTGTTCTGCATGGTAATCTTCAGGGAAGTTAACTTCGATAACAAACTCGTCACCAACTTTCTTACCTAAAACACCATCTTCAAAACCAGGAATCATACGGCCTGCGCCCATTTCAAGATCAAAAGCTTCTGCTTTGCCGCCTTCGAACTCTTCACCGTCGATCTTACCTAAAAAGTCTAGGTTTACACGAAACTCATTTTTAATCATGCCCTTGGTTTCTTTCCAAGCAGCTTGTTGCTTACGCAAAGTATCGATCATTGCATCAACGTCTTTATCGTTAACTTGTGCAACTTTCTTCTCAACTTCAATTGCGTCTAAGCCTTTAACTTCAACTTCTGGGAAAATTTCAAAAGTAGCAGTGAAGCTAAACTCACCATCAGTCGTCTCACCAGGTTGAAGAGCTGGCGCTCCAGCTGGGTTTAGTTTCTCTTGAATGATAGCTTCGTAGAATGAACGCTGCATTGCTTGACCAGTTACATCTTGACGTACGGCTGCACCGTAGCGTTTTTTGATGACACTCACTGGCACTTTACCAGGGCGGAAACCATCGATACGTGCGCGACGTGATTCTTCTTGAAGCGCTTGCTCAATTTGTTGTTCGATTTGTGCAGCGTCAATCGAAATCGTAACACGACGCTCCAAGCCCTGAGTTGTTTCTACTGAAACCTGCATTTTATTACCTCGGCTATAGTCAGCACCCTGCTGACAATTTACTTACGTAAACAATGGGTTGATAGCGGCCCGCAGTGGCGAGGCCGTTGTCCTCAATAATAAGGACCCATAATTTCAAAACGCCGCATTATAGCGGTGGTTTAGGCTTAGGTCGAGACTGATCGCTATATTATCCTTGATATCCACTAAATATTTGCAGCCGCGCACCTCTTAAGCCAATTTATGCAATGAAAAGCATCCATCTAATTTCGACGAGTGATGCTGAAAACAAACCTAAAGATACTAAAAAATCGGGCGGATATTCCCAAAGTAAACGCATAAGGTTCCATGCTCACAAGCTGGCCATAGCAAAATTCACCCATAATAATGACTTAAAAAGAACGATATCAGGGGTCGATACTAAAGAGCGGATGTTTTAATCGATAAAGCTTAGCCTGAGCAAGACCATTGGCAGGTACATCTTTTCCAGTTTCATCTTCTACATGTTGCAAACGAATCGAATAGTCTTTAAAAATAAGTGGCAGTTCTTGGTCGATATCAGCAGCCTGTTCCCGCTCAAGCCGACTGGAAAAATCTTCAATAGTGAGCAAAAATATATCCGCTTGATGAGGGATTAGTGTTGTCATATACGATGCATAGCGCTTTCGTATAGGCGAAGATAAAGCGGTTAACGCAGCCTTATCAAATACCATATGGACTTCCCCTAACAAGGCTTTTGTCAGCTTAAAGAAGTCGCCGCAAAAAATACTAATATTGTTACACTGCCAAAGGCTAAAGTCGCCGATATTTTTAATCTCGGGGCGCAATTGATGTTGTTTGAAGAAAGCTTTAACCGCGATAGGACTCAATTCTACCCCCACCACCTGATGACCACGCTGAGCTAGCCACAACATGTCTAAACTTTTTCCGCAACAAGGTACAAAGACTCGCAACAACTCAGGTTCAGGATAATCGGGCCAAAACCTAGTCAAGAAAGAATTGACCTGCCATTGATGGAATTGAATGTTTTTGTTTTTCCAGAGTTTCAACCATAAATGGTTGTCTGAACTAAACAAGTGTGGTCTCAGTTCCCACTCGCACGCATAACATAGAATAAAAGAAACGAGTCATGTAAGCCCTTATATATTATTGGTTTAACTGCAAAGAGCTCACATGCTAATACTGATTTTGACAGACGAGACTCTGAATCAGGTTGGGCTAATGTCATCCAACTAGCAAGCTTTAATTATGTCATTACACTTTCTGCTATTCCAAGTCCTTCACCAATATATACTTAAAACAACAGCGTCATCTTCAATTTACCAGTAGGCTCGGTAACCAGTCGTTCAATACAACACTTTTTAAACACTGATGATTGCTATGAAATAGCGATTAAATTGGAGGTCCTGAATTCAAAAACAAAAAAGCCTCGTCATTACGACGAGGCTTTATGTAGTGGTCGGTGATGAGAGATTCGAACTCCCGACCCTCTGGTCCCAAACCAGATGCGCTACCAAGCTGCGCTAATCACCGAATTTCTGGTAAATTTTAAGCGTTACCCACGCTGACACCAATAATGGTGCGGAAGGAGAGACTTGAACTCTCACACCTTGCGATACTAGAACCTAAATCTAGCGCGTCTACCAATTCCGCCACTTCCGCAAAACTATTTCGCAACACCACTGTGGTAATGTTGTCGAATAAATGGGGTGAGTAATGGGGTTTGAACCCACGACAACCGGAATCACAATCCGGGGCTCTACCAACTGAGCTATACCCACCACAAACTTTTATGCTAATTAAAGCATCTATATTGGCGCACCCTGTAGGACTCGAACCTACTACCTACGGCTTAGAAGGCCGTTGCTCTATCCAGATGAGCTAAGGGCGCATCTTTAGCGTCAATAAACCGAGTCATCTAACTAGGTTTTAAAATTTGGTCGGTGATGAGAGATTCGAACTCCCGACCCTCTGGTCCCAAACCAGATGCGCTACCAAGCTGCGCTAATCACCGATTACCTTGATATTATAGAGAATCTAACCCTCTGGTCCCACTCTTAACGAGCTTCGCGATGATACGCTACCAAGCTGCGCTAATCACCGATTACCTTGATATTATAGAGAATCTAATCCTCTGGCCCCACTCTTAACGAGCTTCGCGACGATACGCTACCAAGCTGCGCTAATCATCGATTCGATTCCAACACTGTTTGTGCCTTCAACGGAGGCGAATACTACCCACTTGAATGGTCAGCGTCAAACAGTTTTTTGGAGATATTTACCGTTTGGTTATAGCATAACCAAAATGGTTGCTATTCGGCAATATACCGCTGCTTAAATAGGCTATTTCTTCACAGGTAGGCACAAAGATTACTTCTCCGCCTTTACAAACTGTGAAGCGAAAGACACTTTTAAGCTAAGTGTTTCATGTCATAGTGATTTATTAATCCAAGTCAAAAGAAGTGACAAATTAAAGTTGTAGCCTTTTATCGTTATGTTAACAATTTTATCACGACTGCATGAAAGGAATCACATGAGCGAAGTAGCATTATCCATCTTGCTTTTATCAGCAGTTGCCGTGATTGGTCTCTGGTTTGGAGGCCTAAAAATACGCGGTATAGGCTTGGGCATCGGCGGTGTTTTATTCGGTGGGCTATTTGTCGGCCATTTCGTCAATCAGTTTGGTTGGCACTTAGACCCCCATGCGCTGCACTTTATTAAAGAATTTGGTCTAATTCTTTTTGTTTACACTATTGGTATCCAAGTTGGCCCCGGCTTCTTTGCTTCATTAAAAGCAAGCGGCTTAAAACTCAATTTGCTCGCAGCAGGAATTGTGCTCATTGGAGGGATAACCGCGGTATCCCTGCACTTTATTTTCAACTTACCACTCAATGTTTTTCTAGGCATTTATAGTGGTGCCGTCACCAATACGCCATCGCTAGCGGCTGGTCAGCAAATTTTGCAAGAATTGGGGATGAACGACCAGCAAACCACTCAGCTCGGTTTAGGTTATGCAATGGCTTATCCCTTTGGCATTTTGGGGATCCTGTTATCGATGTCGATCATCCGCTTGGTATTTCGAATTAATGTAGATAACGAAGCGGAACGTTTTGATAACGCCAAAGGCAAGAAGAAGAAAAGCTTACAAGACATCAACGTCATCATCCAAAATCCAAACCTTGATGGTTTGGCTTTCTCCCAACTCAATAAATTAATCGGCGACGAACTCATCTGTTCCCGGGTAAAAAGTAATGGCGAATTGAAAGTCCCTAGCCCTGATATGTTGATGCATAAAGGTGACTACTTACATCTCGTCGGACCAAATCGAACACAATTAGAACAAGCAACAATCATTATCGGTGAAGAAATTAACGAGTCATTATCGACCAAGGGCACATTGTTACGCAGTGAACGAGTCGTGGTGACAGAAGAACGCCTTCTGGGTAAAAAGCTTAGTGAACTCGACTTTAAGAATAATTTTAATGTGGTGGTTTCGCGCCTGCATCGCGCAGGTGTCGAACTGGTGGCCAACAAAGATTCTATCTTACAATTTGGCGATATTCTTAATATTGTCGGCCCTTCAGAAGATGTCGATAAGGTCGCCACGAGTTTAGGAAATCTGCGCAGTAAACTACAGCAAGTACAAATGTTACCCATTTTCATTGGCATCGGCTTAGGGGTGTTGCTAGGATCATTGCCATTAGCAATCCCTAGCCTCCCCGCACCATTAAAACTAGGTCTAGCTGGTGGTCCGCTCATTGTGGCAATAATTCTAGCGCGGATCGGCAGTATTGGGCGCCTATATTGGTTCATGCCTCCCAGTGCAAATTTAGCTCTAAGAGAAATTGGCATTGTATTATTTTTAGCCGTAGTTGGTATTAACTCTGGCGCTAACTTCATTGAAACCCTACTCGATGGTGACGGCCTCACTTGGATGTTTTATGGTGCCTTTATCACTTTAATTCCGCTACTAACCATTGGCCTGATTGGGCGCTATCTGGTAAAGCTCAATTATTTAAGCTTATGTGGCTTAATGGCTGGCTCTATGACCGATCCACCAGCACTCGCTTTTGCGAACTCAATTCATAGTACTTCAGGCGCCTCAGCCTTAGCCTATGCCACTGTCTACCCCTTAGTGATGTGTTTACGGATCTTATCGCCCCAAATCATCGCCGTATTACTCTGGGTTGCAGCCTAAGCCTTCCATAGCGCAACTTAGCCAGCTTTCACACTGGCTACTAAGTTGCCAATTCAATAACATTACTCTGGGTTGCAGCCTAAGCCTTCCATAGCGCAACTTGGCCAGCTTTCACACTGGCTAAGTTGCCAATTCAATTACAAAAGCCTCCGGCATTGAGCCTCGCCCCACGTTTAGCTTAAAAAACACTGACATTTATCTATCTAACATGCCAAAATAGCGCCATCTAGAATCGTCAATCACTAGTTAAAGAAGAATCGATGTCTGCACAAATAATTGATGGAAAAAAAATTGCCTTACAAGTTCAAGATCGGGTTGCGGAGCGAGTAAAGCAACGGATCAGTGAAGGAAAACGCCCGCCAGGTTTAGCGGTTATTTTGGTGGGCGACAATCCTGCTTCGCAAGTTTACGTCGGCAGTAAACGTCGGGTATGTGAAGCGGTTGGCTTTATATCAAAATCGATCGACCTCGACGATAATACGGACGAGCAAACCTTGCTCGCTGAAATCGACGCGCTCAACGAAGACCCTCTCATTGATGGCATTTTAGTTCAGTTACCATTACCAGAAGGTATCGAGGAAACAAAAGTAATTGAGCGGATCCGCCCCGATAAAGATGTTGATGGCTTCCACCCATACAACATTGGTCGATTGGCGCAACGAATTCCAGCACTACGCCCTTGTACTCCGAAAGGCATTATAACGTTGATTGAGTCCACAGGCGTTAGTCCCTATGGCTTAGAAGCGGTTGTTGTTGGGGCTTCTAATATCGTCGGACGGCCAATGACTCTTGAGCTACTATTAGCAGGCTGTACCACCACCACTTGCCACCGCTTTACCAAAGACTTAGAAGCCCATGTTCGTCGGGCTGACTTAGTCATCGTGGCGGTAGGTAAGCCACAGTTTATTCCTGGAGAATGGATTAAACCCGGTGCAATGGTGATCGATGTAGGCATTAATCGCTTAAACAACGGCAAACTTGCTGGTGACGTAGAATACGAAGTGGCTCGCCAACACGCAGCATTCATTACTCCTGTACCTGGAGGTGTTGGGCCAATGACCGTTGCAACTTTAATTGAGAATACTCTTGAGGCTTGTGAACAATTTCACGATCTGTAGTCGTTAAAGGCGAGTACTAACTCTCAGTATTCGCCTTTTTTTAGACGGTAACGACATACTTAAGCTAGTTTTATAAAGAGTAATCTTTGAGATAGTTTATGTTAGCCCGTTATTTAGTTGCACTTAGCTTGGCTCTCTCTCTTCACTGCCGCGCAGAGCCCATCTCCTTCGTAACGGAAAATCTGCGCCCATACAATTATGTAGAGAATGCCCATTTAACCGGGCTTTCAGTTGAGCTAATAAAACTCGTATGGCAAGAAATGGGACAAGCGCCTCAAGCTATCAAGCTACAAACTTGGGAAAAAGCCTATTATTTGCTTCAGCATCGACCCAATATGGCTTTATTCTTAACCATGCGTAGTCCTAGACGTGAAACTCTGTTTCATTGGGCATGTCCAATTACCCGCTCAAAAATCGAACTGGTCGCCTTAAGATCTCGGTCAATTAAAATCACTCACCTAGCGCCGCCCCCACCCTTATTATTTGGCGCGATGAAAGCCAGCGTAGGCGAGCAACTATTACTCAGTCAGGGGATCACGCCAGAACAAATTATATTTACTGCCGACTTTGAGAAATCGCTACGTCTGCTCATTCGTCGGCGCGTGGATGTAATCGCCTCGGAGCCAGAAGTCATCGCACAAACAGCCAAAGCATTGGGTTATGATGAGGAGTTATTTGAATCGATCTTTCAACTCGGTACGCTCGAAGGCTGTTATGCCTTCAGTCTCGGCACAGATCCGAGCTACTTAGAACGCTTTCAGCACGCTTTAACTCGAGTGACAGCAAGCCCCCAATACCAACAGTTATTGAAAAAATATAAGTTATAAAAAAGGCGGTCAAGCCGCCTTTTTAATGATAATCAATAAACTGTTCTACAACTAAGCTCTTCGCCACGTCGTCCCAGAAGCACCATCTTCAAGTACAATTCCCATCTCTGTGAGACGAGCGCGAGCGACATCTGCAGCCGCCCAGTCCTTATGATTACGAGCCTGATTACGCGCGACAATTAATGCCTCGATTTCAGCAACTTCGCTATCATGCTCACCCTGTAAAAAACTCTCTACGTCCTGGCCTAGAATACCCAACACGCCACTTAACTCGAGTAGCAAACTCGCATACTGTCCAGCCAACTCACTATCGCTGTCTTTTAAACGGTTCACATCTTTAGCCAATTCAAATAATACCGGAAGCGCTTCTGGCGTATTAAAGTCATCATCCATAGCCGCTTTAAACTGACTACGGTAAGCCTCTGCAAGTGCATCATCAATTGGCTTTAGCTCTACATGACGTAGCGCCGTATATAAACGCTCTAATGCGGAACGCGACTGCTTTAAGTTATCTTCCGAATAATTGAGCTGACTTCGATAGTGTCCAGACAATAAGAAATAACGCACGGTTTCTGGGTCGTAAACTTCAAGTACATCTTTAATAGTAAAGAAATTCCCCAAAGATTTAGACATTTTCTCTTTGTTGACCTGCACCATCCCTGAATGCATCCAGTAATTCACATAGTGGGTACCGTGAGCACAGCAGGACTGAGCGATTTCATTTTCATGATGAGGAAAGGCCAAATCGGAGCCGCCGCCATGAATATCAAAGACTTCGCCGAGATGCTTCATGTTCATCGCCGAACACTCGATATGCCAACCGGGGCGGCCTTTCCCCCACGGAGAATCCCACATCGGCTCACCAGGCTTAGCGCTCTTCCATAACACAAAATCAAGCGGGTTACGCTTATCTTCTCCCACTTCCACCCGTGCGCCGGCTTGTAACATATCCAAATTTTGTAGGCTCAACTTGCCATAATCTGCAAAGCTATTCACTTCAAACAGTACATCGCCACTCTCTGCCACATAGGCATGACCATTGGCAATTAACTTTTCAATAACATCGATAATCTCAGGCATATGCGTAGTTACCCGAGGTTCTACATCGGGACGCAGCATATTTAGTGCGTCAAAATCGGCATGCATGGCGGTCGTAAAACGTTCCGTTAGGGCTTCACAACTTTCGCCATTTTCCGCTGCGCGATTAATGATTTTGTCATCAACGTCAGTAATATTACGAACGAAATTAAGCTCGAAACCAGACCAGCGTAAATAACGAGCCACTGTATCGAAAGCCACAAAAGTACGCGCGTGTCCAATGTGACAATAATCGTAAATGGTAACGCCACAAACATACATACCAACCTTCCCTTCAATCAAAGGTTTGAAGGCCTGTTTTTTACGCGTCAAGGTATTGTATATCTGTAACATCTATATTATTTCCTGTTCCATTTACTAACTGTCGATAAAGAGTCACATTCTATCATTGCCGCCTAGGAAAAACAGCCGAATTAAGCGCGACGACTAGTCACTAAGCCAACGAAGGTTTAGAATCGGGGCACTAACGATAAAAAGGTAAAATAATGGTTACTTTACACACTAATTTTGGCGACATAGTCATTAAGCTATTCGAAAGTGAAGCCCCTAAAACCACGGCAAACTTTTTGGCCTATGCTAAAGAAGGTTTTTATAACGACACTATTTTTCACCGCGTCATCGATGGCTTTATGGCGCAAGGCGGTGGCTTCGCTTCAGGTATGGAAGAAAAAACCACTAAAGCGCCGATTAAAAATGAAGCGAACAATGGTTTATCCAACAAAACTGGCACCCTCGCGATGGCTCGAACCATGGAGCCTCATTCGGCATCAGCACAGTTTTTTATCAACGTAAATGACAATGCCTTCCTCGACTTTAAAAGCGAAACCAGCGAAGGTTGGGGTTACTGCGTATTTGCTGAAGTGATAGAAGGAATGGATGTTGTAAATAAAATCAAAGGCGTAGACACTGGCAACTTTGGTTATGTGCATGCCGATGTCCCCTTAGAAGAAGTGCTCATCACTTCGGTCAGCGTTGCGGAATAAGCGCTAAGTGCTCACCTATTTCATCTCTGATTTACATCTCAGTGAACAGCGGCCCGATATTATTCGGGCCTTTATTGAGTTTATTGAACAACAAGCCCCTCAAGCAGACGCCTTATATATTCTTGGCGATTTATTCGAGTTTTGGATTGGCGACGACGATCAAACACCGGTTGCTCTGCAAGTAGAGCAAGCACTGCTTGCTTTGGCAGAACAAGGCGTTCCGACTTACTTTATTCATGGCAACCGAGATTTTATGGTTGGCAAGGATTATGCGCGACGTTGTCGAATGATCCTACTTGAAGAAGAAGAAGTCATCGACTTATATGGTAAAAAGGTACTGATCCTGCATGGTGATACTTTGTGTACCGACGATCAGGGCTACCAAGAATATCGAGCGATCACCCAAAAGCGCTGGCTAAGACGTCTATTTTTGTTACTTCCGCTATTTATTCGGCAAATTCTTGCCAATAAAATTCGTAGCAAAAGTAAACAAGCCAACAAAAGTAAATCACTCGGTATCATGGATGTAAACCAAGGAGAAGTGGAGCAACGTTTTAAACAGCGTCAGATTGATTATATGATCCATGGGCATACCCACCGCCCAGACATCCATCAAATCAAGTTGGGCACCACCTCAACCATGTATCGCGTTGTATTAGGCGATTGGTACCAGCAGATGAGTGTATTACGAATCGACTCACATGGCTTGGATCTGAGTTCAGCGCAACAGCATCAGCAACTGAAACTAGACTAATATCTTGCCGCAATGCCACGCCTACCCACAAAGATTAAGTATCGCGCGAAACTTAATCTTTCACGGTCAATTTTAGTTTAAGCTAAACCCTTGTTATCACTACGATGCAGTGCGTGAACCACGCATAAACAGCGTCTTTCTCAAGCAACGCTTCAAATCTAATCTTTCACTCGTCTGTATAAATTTTTAGGTCATTCTCGTGAATTCAAATGCGGTTAGACAAATCGAATAACAAACGTCTGTCTGATTGATGATGTCATCCCCCCTGCATTAAGTGATTTGAAGCCTAGCGCACAAAAAAACTAAAGAACAATATTTATACAGAAAGAGATAATATGACTTGACGACTTCACAGACTTCGCGCATAACTTAATAGTAAATGTTGCAAACTTGTTAACTACCGAGGGTGAACATATGTTATTTAGTCATGTATGGGGCTTGGCTTCACATACCAAAGAAGAATGGCGAGACATCGACAAACACCATGAAGGAATTGGAGCCAGTTTATCTCATTTGCTATTGATGGCCCTCATTCCAGCAATCTGTGGCTACTTTTCCACGGTGCATATTGGTTGGAAAGTTGGCACAAATAGTTTTTCTCTAACCAGCGAAAGTGCCATCTTTATGTCCCTGGCGATGTATGCAGCCCTCGTGACGAGTGTCCTGTGCTTAGCTTTAGCTGCACAATGGATGGCAAAGACTTTTAATGCCGACACCACTTACCAGCAAACCTTAGAGTTATCGGCCTATGTCGCTACTCCTATTTTCATGGTGGGTTTCGCCGGCCTGTACCCTGAGCCATGGTTTGTGATGGTGGCAGGCTTAGTTGGCCTCACTTATTCGATCTACCTGCTTTACACTGGGGTTCCGATTATTATGCATATCCCAGAAGAGCGCGGATTTATCTATGCGAGTAGCTTGGTCACGGTTGGCTTAGTCGTTCTAGTATCGGTTCTCATCGCAACGGTCATTCTGTGGTCCACTGGCGCAGGGCCCGTTTTTGCAAATTAGAATCACAACTCATTGATAAACTACAGAACAAAAAAGCCCGCTCAGTGAGCGGGCTTTTTACTACTTCAAACGTCTACGTTTAGCCGCTTGACCTTGGGTTCTGGTGCGATGTTTACGAACCGACTTTCTGATACGTTGAGTACTGCGGACGCGATCAGCAACTTTAATCACGGTATTATCTTCTTTATTTAGTTGAACCAATTGACGTAAATAGTTCACTTGTTCTAATGGCATTTCTTGCCAGCCACTGCGTGGTAGTCCTTTCGGTAACGGCAATAAACCATAGCGAACTCGGATCAGGCGACTCACTTGTACACCTTGAGACTCCCACATCCGTCGCACTTCACGGTTACGACCTTCGCTTAGGGTGACCGAGTACCATTGGTTAATCCCCTCACCGCCTTGGCGCCTTACCGTGGTAAAAGTCGCCTTACCATCTTCCAGCTCAACGCCACTGCGCAAGCGATGGATCATCGCATCATCAACATCGCCAAATACCCGTACCGCATATTCTCGCTCAACTTCGAAACTCGGATGCATTAAACGATTCGCCAACTCTCCATCGGTCGTAAACAACAACAAACCAGAGGTATTAATATCCAAACGTCCCACCGCAATCCAACGGCCATTTTGTAGCCGCGGCAAACGTTCAAACACCGTTTCACGCCCCTCGGGATCATTTCTGGAACAGATTTCGCCTTCCGACTTGTGGTAGGCAAGCACACGACAAATGGTATCTTCAACCTTTTGAATCTGCACTGAGTGGCCATCAACTCGAACCTCTGCGCCTTCTTCAATGCGATCGCCTAACTTCGCCTTAACCCCGTTAACACTCACTCTGCCTGCATCAATAACAGCTTCCATCTCACGACGTGAGCCCAGACCGCTGCGAGCCAGGACTTTTTGAAGTTTTTCACTCATATTTCTTATCCGGATGGTAAAGTGCGCTAAGTCTGAAAGTCTTGCGGCAGTTTTTCAAGTAAAGATTGATCTAATTCTGGCAAATCAGTCAAATCTTTCAAACCAAAATAATCAAGAAAGGCGGTTGTAGTGGCCAGTAGACTAGGTCTGCCCGGAACTTCTTTGTGACCAACCACTCGGATCCAGCCTCTATCTTTGAGCACGCTAATAATATGGCTACTCACCGCAACCCCGCGTATGGCCTCAATCTCACCACGAGTCAAGGGCTGCCGATAAGCAATCAACGTCAAGGTTTCTAACAGTGCTCGGCTAAATTTAGGCGCTTTCTCCGCCCATAAATTAGCTAATTGAGGAGCAAATTCTTGGCGCGCACGAAACTGGTAACCACTAGCAGTTTCTATCAGCTCAATTCCCGAATCTTGATAACGCAAGCTCAATTCTTCCAAAATCATATTCACTTGAGCACGAGCAAGTCCCACATCAGCTAACACACTGGCTTGTAGTTCTTTAACACTCAATGGTCGAGCGGCAACAAATAATGCCGCTTCCACCAGTTTGACGAGATTTGGTTTTGCAGACATAGTTAATCACGCATCTCATTCACCAAAATAACTTGAATCGGCATTAAGGGCTGACTCTGCACACACTTGATGTAGCCTTCCTTAATGAGTTCTAAAATCGCTAAGAAGCTAACGACCAAGCCGCTACGACCTTCACTCTGGCTAAATAGCTGGGTAAATTCAACAAATTGATGCTGTTGCAAGCGCGCCAAAATATCACTCATTCGCTGCCGAGTAGATAGTTTTTCTCTTTTAATTTCATGATGCTCAAAATTACTAACTCGCTGTACAATGCGACGCATCGCTTCAATGAGCTCATCCATAGCCACTTCAGGATAAATTAACTTAACAGGCAACTCTGCAGGCTTAGCAACCGAGGCTAAAAAAATATCGCGCTGCTCACGTGGTAACTCATCCAGCCTGTCACTCGCATTTTTATACAACTCATATTCTTGTAAACGCCGGATCAATTCAGCTCTCGGATCATCTTCAGCTTGTTCATGTTCTTGCACTGGCAATAAGCAGCGAGACTTAATTTCCGTCAGTAAGGCCGCCATCACCAAGTATTCCGCTGCAAGCTCAAGTTTTAGCTGCCGCATTGCTTCCATATATTCCATGTATTGCTGCGTAATCGCGAGCACAGGAAGACGTTCGATATCTAATTTCTGCTTACGGATCAGGTATAATAGTAAGTCGAGGGGTCCTTCGAAATTCTCTAAAATAACCTCCATTGCATCTGGAGGTATAAATAAATCATTGGGAATATTTAACCAAGGCTCACCGTTCACGCTTGCTAAAGTTAATTGCTGAGTTGGAGAGGCCTTATCTAACATTACTCAAAAGGGGCGGTATCGCCCGAACCTCTGCGGATGATTTCCATACTATCTTCCGACAAATCAATCACTGTGGTCGGCTGCTCACCCAAATATCCACCATTAATAATAAGATCGACATGGTGTTCAAGCGTATCGCGAATTTGTTCAGGATCGGATTCGGTGTAATCGTTCCCAGGTAAAATAAGACTACAGGACATCAAGGGTTCGCCTAAGGCTTCTAGCATTGCAAGTGCGATCTTATCGTTAGGAACCCGAATACCGATGGTTTTGCGCTTAGGATTAAGCAAACGCCTTGGTACCTCCTTGGTTCCTTTAAAAATAAAGGTGTAGGCTCCCGGTGTATTATTGCGTAATAAACGATAGGCAAGATTCCCGACACGAGCATATTCAGATAATTCAGATAGGTCACGACACATCAAGGTAAAATGATGATTTTTATCCAGTTGACGGATCCTACATATTCGTTCTAATGCCGCTTTATCACCAATATGGCAACCAATGGCATATCCTGAATCGGTGGGGTAAATCACAACCCCCCCACTTTTGATCAACCCTGCAGCTTGGTTCATTAAACGCTGTTGTGGGTTATCCGGGTGAACATAGAAAAATTGACTCATAACTATTCCTGCGCTCTCGAGCGTCTTGAAGAATCATCGCTATTATATTCCTTCCAGCCACAGAGTGCAGGCTAAAGCTGTAAACAACTAAAAATAAACGCTTTAAGTAACGAGTGATTACAGTGAGTACTTCGTTCACGTCATTGTTTTCGCACATTTTACTTTTACTGAATGGCCGGAGTGGGAATTACTTTGTTTGCCAACGTAACCAAATCGGTTGACACTTCTCTGGTAAGTGTAACCCCCGAGCCAACTCACGCCAAGTAGAAGGATGATGAAAATCAGAGCCTTGAGAAGAACTTAAGTGATGTTGTTCAGCTAAGTCAGCCAACCATGCCATTTGATCTTTCGACATCTGTGGCATCGCCACTTCTATACCGTCCCCCTCCACATCGGCAAACTCAGCGATCAGTTTTCGGATCCACTTATTCGACAAATCATAATGGGTTGGATGCGCCAATACCGCGACGCCACCGGCTTGATGGATAAGTTGGACCGCCTCTGCAATACTCATCCAATTATTCGGTACATAACCGATATTTCCACGACGTAGATATTTGTCGAAGACCTTATTAAAATTACTCGCCAGTCCCCGCTCCACTAACACTCGAGCAAAATGAGATCGAGTAATTGGTGCCTTACCAGACAGCACTTTAGCTTGCTCATATACTTGCTCAATCCCCGCCTTTGCGAGGCGTTTCCCCATTTCAATTGCTCTAATTTCACGCTTTTCCCGCTGCACCAGCAACTGCTGTTGTAGAACAGGATTCGTAATATCGATATTCAAGCCAACAATATGAATATCGAAAGCATGCCAAGCAGTGGAAATTTCGGTTCCAGCGATCAGCTCTAAATGTTTGGCCTGAGCTTGGGCAGCAGCAATGCCATCAGTCGTATCGTGATCGGTGATCGCTAGCATTTCGACTTGCATGTTCTCGGCGCGCATCACCAACTCCTCTGGCGTTAAACCGCCATCAGAAGCTGTTGTGTGACTATGCAAATCAAATCTCATTTAATTTCCTAAATTTTTTCTTGACTTAGTAAGGTCATTTAAAGTTAACTAATCTTATCAGAATGACTAAGGATAAACATGACAACTTTTCTTCTAACCAACAAATCTTGGTGGTGGCGCACTCCGAATTAGACGGGTGTGAGTTGTTGTATTTCCAATACATTGAACAGAACAACAAAGCCCGCTTAAAGCGGGCTTTTTTTATATTTGCGCTACGGCTTCACTAGGAGTAACGAACTATGGCTACCCCACCTAGGGTACAACTAAAGAATATCCAGATCGATGCCAGCTATGTGCATGATCCACTTAGTCTTTATCAAGAATTGTGTAAAGAAAGCCAACAAAATGTATTGCTTGAATCGGCGGAAATAGACAGTAAGGAAAACCTCAAAAGTCTCATATTGGCCGATGCAGCAGTTAAAATTAGCTGCCATGGACGAGAAGTGACATTTGTTGCTATATCACCCAATGGCGAGTCGGTCTTAGCCGACGTTACCGCGAATTTAGAACCATCGCTAATTACCCAGCAAACCTCAAAACAACTCGTCGTAGACTATCCCCTTCCGACAGCCAATTTAGACGAAGACTCTCGCTTAAAAGCCAGCTCTCCAGTTGATGCGTTACGTTTATTAGTCACACTTTATGGCTCGCAAACAGACTTCAATGAAGGCTTATTTATCGGTGGAGTATTTGCTTACGACTTCATTGCCAGCTTTGAACAACTGCCAACAGTTGCCGATAGCACCAATGCCTGCCCTGACTTTCAATTCTATCTCGCCGAAAGCTTGCTATTAATCGACCATCAACAGCAAGTGACCCATATTATCGGTTCACTATTCAATGACCACGAGAGCTCACGAATCACTCAGCGTTTAAGCCACTTGGCTGAATTATGTGAAACGGAGAACCACCAGCAAGAGTCAACGGTACCAACTAATTATCAAGCTAAAATAAGCACCGACATTAGCGACGCCCATTATTGCGAACATGTTGAAACCTTAAAAGACTATATTCGTCAGGGTGATATTTTTCAGGTCGTTCCCTCGCGCAGCTTTCAACTGGCCTGTCCCGATAGTCTCGCCGCTTACCGAGAATTAAAATTAACCAACCCCAGCCCTTATATGTTCTATCTACAAGATAGTGAATTTGTATTGTTTGGTGCTTCTCCAGAGAGCGCGATTAAGTATTGTTCCAATAGCCGGGATGTCGAGATTTATCCGATAGCAGGGACCCGCAAACGTGGCTTTAACCCCGACGGTTCTATCAATCGAGATTTAGATGGACGCTTGGAGTTAGAACTCCGTTTAGATAAGAAAGAGACCGCCGAACATATCATGCTGGTAGATTTAGCCCGCAATGATGTCGCCCGCATTAGTGAGCCGGGTACTCGTCACGTTGCAGACCTGCTCAAAGTCGATCGCTATAGCCATGTGATGCACTTGGTTTCGCGAGTTATCGGCACCTTGCGCAAAGATTTGGACGCACTACATGCTTACCAAGCGTGCATGAATATGGGAACTCTGGTTGGAGCGCCTAAAATTCGCGCATCAGAGCTAATTAGACAAATCGAGCAACAGCGCCGTGGTAGTTATGGCGGTGCAGTTGGCTACCTCACGGGGAAGGGCGATATGGATACTTGTATTGTGATCCGATCGGCCTTTGTCAAAAACCAAGTCGCTCATGTGCAGGCGGGAGCTGGTATTGTCTATGATTCAGATCCTCAAGCGGAAGCCGACGAAACCCGTAATAAAGCCGCTGCCGTATTAAATGCCATCGCTCGCGCCCACGGCTCAACCTTAAAGGATGTCAGCCATGACTCATAGTGTATTTTTACTCGATAATTTTGACTCTTTTACTTACAACCTAGTTGACCAGTTTCGCAGTCAAGGCTTAGATGTTCATATATATCGTAATCATTTAAGCGCTTCCGAGATCAAACAGCACATTGATGCCTGTCCAGATCTTCCTGTGTTAGTACTATCACCGGGACCGGGCAATCCACAGCAAGCCGGCTGCATGTTAGAGCTCATTGACTTATGCAAAGGGCAAGTGCCAATTATTGGGATCTGCTTAGGTCATCAAGCGCTGGTTGAAAGTTACGGCGGCGAGGTCGGTAAAGCAGAAGAAATTGTGCATGGAAAATCATCATTGATTGAACATGATAATCAGCTAATGTTTGAAGGTTTAACCAATCCGCTTCCGGTGGCGCGTTATCACTCCTTAGTTGCCACCAAAATGCCGACAGGCTTGACAGTAAACGCCCACTACCAACAAATGCCGATGGCCATTATCAATCAACAAGATAAAGTCATTGGTTTTCAATTTCACCCAGAGTCCATATTAACCAGCGAAGGCGCAAGTTTATTAGCTCGTAGCCTTGATTGGGCCACACAAGCAAAGGAGCAAGCATAATGCAGGCAATCTTAGAGCAACTTTATCAAGGGCAAAGCCTCAGCAGCGAGCAAGCGCAACAGGTATTTAGCCAAGTGATTCAAGGTGAAGTCGAGCCGATTGTGTTGTCTTCACTGCTAACGGCCTTAAAAATTAAAGGCGAGACCCCAGAGGAAATTGCTGGTGCGGCGCGCGCGCTATTGGCAAACGCAGCGCCGTTCCCAACGCCCGACTACCCCTTTGCTGACATTGTTGGTACTGGTGGCGATGGCTACAACACCATTAATATCTCGACTACTTCGGCATTTGTGGCGGCAAGTCTTGGAGTTAAAGTTGCCAAACACGGCAACCGCAGCGTCTCCAGTAAATCGGGCTCATCAGATTTACTGGCTGCTTTAGGCATTAATATTCAAATGACACCTGCAACCGCTCGACGCTGCTTAGACGAATTAGGTCTGTGTTTCTTATTTGCACCGCAATACCATGCTGGTGTCCGCCATGCGATGCCGGTACGACAAACCCTGAAGACCCGAACCATTTTTAATGTACTCGGCCCCCTAATTAATCCGGCTCACCCAACCATGGAAGTGATGGGGGTTTATGATCCAGCCTTAATTTCGCCAATTGCTCATACCTTACAACAACTGGGTATGAAAAAAGCCATGGTAGTACACGGCGCAGGTCTAGATGAAGTAGCCATTCATGGTCCCACTCAAATTGCCGAAGTGGATGGTGAAAGCATCCGAGAATATACCCTCGACCCCAGCGACTTCGGAGTAAAACAAGCTGCGATAGAAGCCCTTGAAGGCGGAACCCCAGAACAAAACAAAACCATCACCTTAGCTTTATTACAAGGTAAGGCCACAGAGGCGCAGCAAGCAGCGGTTGCCGTAAATGTAGCTCTGTTATTAAAGCTCGCCGGCAAAGCCGACAATGTCGGTCAGGGCGTAAATATGGCCATTGAAGAAATGGCTTCAGGCCGCCCCTTAGCGTTAGCCCACAAATTAGCGGAGATGAGTCAGTGAGTCATAATCAAAATCAAGCGACCATCTTAGATGAAATTGTGGCAGATAAAGAAATCTGGTTAGCCGAGCGTATGCAACGTCAACCCTTAAACAGCTTTATCAACCAAGTGGAACCCAGTGACCGGAGCTTTTATCAGGCGCTATCAGGAACGCCTGCCAAGTTTATTCTGGAATGCAAAAAAGCATCCCCTTCGAAGGGATTGATCCGACCTGAGTTTGATTTAGATTTTATTGCTGGTGTTTACAAAAACTATGCGGCAGCTATCTCGGTATTAACCGATAGCAAGTACTTTCAAGGTGAGTTTGAATACGTCACTCAAGTGCGCGAACAGGTTTCACAGCCAGTATTATGCAAAGACTTCTTTATAGATGAATACCAAATTTACTTAGCCCGCTATCACCAAGCCGATGCCATTTTACTGATGCTGTCGGTGCTTGACGATAATGAATACAGCTTACTGGCAGACGTCGCGCATAAGCTTAAATTGGGTGTATTGACCGAGGTGAGTAATCAACAAGAACTAGAACGAGCAATTGCTTTAAATGCTAAAGTCATCGGCATTAATAACCGTAACTTGCGCGATCTATCGATCACTTTAGAACGGACTCCTGAGTTAGCCAAACAAATTCCAGAAGACCGGATCATCATTTCAGAATCAGGGATCTATAAACACCAGCAAGTAAGAGAACTAGCCAAATACGCCAACGGCTTTTTAGTCGGTAGTTCACTTATGAGCCAAGACGATGTCGATATGGCTTGCCGTAAACTGATCCTCGGTGAAAACAAGATTTGCGGTTTAAGCCGTGAACAAGACGTGATCGCCGCACATCAAGCTGGTGCTGTTTACGGTGGTTTAATTTTCGCCGAAAAATCACCGCGGCATATCAGCCTAGCCCAAGCTCGGCAATTAATTCAAGCCGCCCCACTCAATTTTGTGGGTGTGTTTGTCAATCATCCCCTCGAGGACGTTGCGGCCATTGCCAACCAACTACAACTGCATGCTGTACAACTCCATGGCAGCGAGGACGAACAGTACATTCACCAGCTAAAATCCCTATTGAATCACAGCTTAGTATGGAAAGCCCTCGCCGTTGCGACACAACTTCCCGAAGCCCCTAAAAATGCCGATAAGATCCTGTTTGATAGCAAAATCGCCGACCAATTTGGCGGCACAGGGCAAACCTTCGATTGGCAACTATTAGGTGAGCACAGTCAAGGTGCGATGTTAGCTGGAGGTATATCGCCAGACAACATACAGCAAGCGCTCACACTCGGTGCTGCGGGCTTAGATCTAAATTCTGGGGTAGAACAAAGCCCTGGCATAAAAGATGCCCACAAAATCGCCAGAGCGTTTCAACTAATTAGAGACTACTAAGGGAACCCCTTAGGTAATCATTCAACCCTTTAATGACGAATAAGAGCTAACAATGAGTAAATTAGATGCCTATTTTGGAGAATTTGGCGGGCAATTTGTCCCACAAATTCTAGTACCGGCGCTCGATCAACTCGAGCAAGCCTTTATCGATGCTCAGCAAGATCCTGAGTTTATCGCTGAGTTTAACCACCTGTTGAGTGAATATGCGGGTAGACCGACCCCACTCACCCTATGTCGTAACCTGACCAAGGGAACCAACACCAAGATCTACCTCAAACGTGAAGATTTATTGCACGGTGGTGCCCACAAGACCAATCAGGTACTGGGCCAAGCACTGCTTGCCAAACGTATGGGGAAACATGAAATTATCGCCGAAACGGGCGCTGGCCAGCATGGTGTCGCCACTGCGCTAGCCTGTGCCCTACTGGGACTCAAGTGTCGAGTATATATGGGCGCAAAAGACTGTGAGCGTCAAGAACCCAATGTATTCAGAATGAAATTAATGGGCGCGGAAGTCATTCCGGTACATAGCGGCTCATCCACCCTCAAAGATGCTTGCAATGAAGCATTACGAGACTGGGCAGCAAGCTATGACACCGCACACTACTTACTTGGCACGGCTGCTGGCCCACATCCTTTCCCTACCATTGTACGGGAATTCCAGAAAATGATCGGCGAAGAAGCCAAACAACAAATTCTAAAAGCCGAAGGCCGTTTGCCAGATGCAGTCATCGCCTGTGTCGGAGGCGGCTCGAATGCCATTGGCATTTTTGCTGATTTCATCGAAGAAAAAGGTGTACAGCTGATCGGCGTAGAGCCTGCGGGTAAAGGAATTGATACCGACCAACACGGCGCACCACTGAAGCACGGTCGTAAAGGTATGTTCTTTGGCATGCACTCTTTGCTAATGCAAGATCCTAACGGTCAGATTGAAGAGTCTTACTCCATTTCAGCGGGGTTAGATTTCCCATCAGTAGGGCCACAGCATGCCCACCTTAATTCAATCGGCCGAGCCAGCTATGAGTCAGCCACCGATGAAGAGGCCCTAGCAGCCTTCCAAACCTTGGCTGAAAGCGAGGGCATCATCCCAGCCTTAGAGTCGGCTCATGCTTTAGCATATGCTCTCAAGCTAGCGCAGCAAGATAAGAGCAAACAACAAATCTTGGTGGTCAATCTGTCGGGTCGTGGTGACAAAGATATCTATACTGTCGCAGATATCTTCGCTAAAAGAGGAGGCTTATAATGACACAACGTTACCAAAACCTATTTCAACGCCTAGCAGCCGATAAGCAAGGTGCCTTTGTCCCATTTGTAACTTTAGGTGACCCTGCCATGGAGCAATCACTCGCAATCATCGACGCCTTAATCGAAGGAGGTGCTGATGCCTTAGAACTCGGGATCCCGTTTTCCGATCCCGTCGCCGATGGCCCTACCATTCAAGGTGCTAACGTAAGAGCTTTACAAGCGGGCATAACCCCCCCCGATTGCCTAGCTATGCTCTGCCGAATTAGGGCCAAACATCCCGAGGTACCAATCGGTTTACTGCTCTATGCAAACCTCGTCTATTCAACTGGGATTGATAATTTCTATCAAAAGTTGGCCCAAGCAGGCGTAGATTCGGTACTGGTTGCCGATGTACCGATCCGTGAGTCGGCGCCTTTTAGAGCAGCCGCCAATAAACATGGCTTACAAAGCATTTTTATCGCACCGCCCAACGCAGATGATACGATCTTGAAAAAAGTTGCCGAATATAGCCAAGGCTACACCTATCTGGTTAGTCGAGCAGGCGTGACTGGCACCGAAACCAAAGCCGGTACGCCTGTGGGTAAACTACTCGACAAATTAAAACAGTACCAGGCACCACCGGCACTGCTTGGTTTTGGTATTTCAACGCCTCAACAAGTAACAGAAACAATTGCAGCTGGCGCTGCTGGAGCAATTTCTGGATCGGCAGTGGTGAAACTTATCGAGAATCATCTAGAGCAACCAACTCAAATGCTAACCGCGCTCAAAGACTTTGCCTCGCAAATGAAAGCCGCTACCGTTTAGGCGAAGAACTTGCTACTATCAAAAGCCGCTATGATTAGCGGCTTTTTATTTACCGCTAGCCCTGAGGAATTATGAAACAATTTTTCGAATTCATTCCATTGATCATTTTTTTCGCTGTATACAAAATGCAAGATATTTATGCAGCAACCTTCGCGTTAATCATTTCCACAGCGCTTCTCTTAGCAGCCTCTTACATAAAAAATAAAAAGATTGAGAAGATGCATTTAATCTCCTTTGTCTTGATCTTGGTTTTTGGTGGTCTCACGCTAATTCTACGCGATGATGACTTTATTAAGTGGAAACCCACAGTGATCAATTGGCTATTCGGTTTAATCTTATTAGTCAGCCAATTTGTTTTCAAAAGTCCCTTAATCAAAAAAATGCTTGGTAAGGAGATGACGCTTCCTGAATCCATATGGGGTAAAGTGAATGTTGCTTGGGCTCTTTTTTTTATGAGCTGTGGCACGCTTAACCTCTACATCGCTTTTAACTTTTCAGAAGACTTCTGGGTGAACTTTAAAGTATTTGGATTACTTGGGCTAACCTTGGTATTCACCGTTGCAACTGTTGCTTACCTGTATAAACATCTCCCTAAAGAACAGCAGCAATCGCTATCGGAAAAAGAGGATAATTAAGCATGTGGTATGTAATTTTTGCTGAAGACGTAGAAAATAGCCTAGAACAACGCAAACAAGCCAGACCCGCCCACTTAGCAAGACTGCAAGCACTGGTAAATGAAGGACGACTGCTGGTCGCAGGCCCAAACCCAGCGATTGATGCAGAGGATCCTGCTGAAGCTGGATTCACCGGTTCAACAGTTATCGCCGAATTTCAAAACTTGGAGCAAGCCGTCGCTTGGGCAAATGCCGATCCATATGTCGAAGCCGGCGTATACGCTAAGGTCATCGTGAAACCCTTCAAGAAAGCACTTCCTTAAAAGATCCCTAGGCAAAGTCTACTGCCTAGCTTTCTACTAGTAGTACATATCTAAATAGCCCAATTGAGTAATTTGTTATTTAACTATTTATTCTAAGGTTAACCATGGTTTAAGCACAAAAGGAGCAAACCATGAGATTGATCCAAAGACTAATTCTAATATTCTGTCTTGCTAGTATGAACTACGTTTATGCCCAAGAAACAAACCAAGTATTAAACCTAAATACCGCCAACTCCGAACAACTAGTGACACTCAAAGGCGTAGGTAAAAGTAAATCATTAGCTATCATTGAATATCGTCAAACCCATGGCAACTTTAAGAACATTGAACAAATTGTCTTAGTACCAGGGATCGGAGAAAAAATTTACTTGGATAATAAAGATAATCTATATGTCGAGTAAATTAATGATTTAGCCTTTCGATACAACACTCGCCCTTGACCCCGCTATCAAACAGCTATTCAAGGGCGAACTTCATCTTTAAGTTAATGTTCTCAAAGAAATTTTATTAATTCGTGTAAAGCCTCCCCATTTCTTAACAAACTCAATTTTAATTGTCATTTCTCCGTGCTAAAGTGCGCTGCATTATTCCTCCCTATTCAAGGAACTGAGTATGACTACATCAGTCAAAAAAGCGGTACTACCGGTAGCCGGTTTAGGCACCAGAATGTTGCCCGCCACTAAAGCCATCCCCAAAGAAATGCTGCCCATCGTCGATAAGCCATTGATCCAATATGTAGTCCAAGAAGCAATAGCGGCAGGCATTAAAGAAATAATTTTAGTCACTCATTCTAGTAAAAACTCTATTGAGAATCATTTTGATACCAGTTTTGAATTAGAAGCTACCTTAGAAAAAAGGGTGAAACGACAATTATTAGAAGAAGTTCGCTCTATTTGTCCAAAAGATGTCACCATCATGCATGTCCGCCAAGGTGTTGCTAAGGGCCTCGGGCACGCGATACTGTGTGCACATCCGCTGATTGGAGATAATCCTTTTGCGGTATTGTTACCTGACGTAATTCTAGATGACTCAACATCGAACTTAAAAACTGAAAACCTCGCTGACATGGTGAACAAATACAACCAAACGGGCTCTAGTCAAATCATGGTTGAAGCGGTTGCTAACGAAGATGTCAGCAAATTTGGGATTGTCGATATTAATGGCAATAATATCAAACCCGGTGAATCGGCTGATATGGTAGCCACCATTGAAAAACCAAACATCGCTGATGCGCCATCAAACCTTGCTGTCGTTGGACGTTATGTTTTATCTGCGCAGATATGGAAAGAGTTGGCCAAAACGCCACCCGGCGCCGGAGATGAAATCCAACTCACCGATGCAATTGCAAGCTTGATGGTAAAAGAAACAACCCAAGCTTATTATATGCTGGGCAAAAGCCACGACTGCGGTAGCAAGTTTGGTTACTTAAAAGCCATCGTAGAGTTTGCGCTACGTCACCCCGAACTCAAAGATCGCTTTCAAAACTACCTAAAGGAACTAAAATTATAAACGCAGATTCACTGGAAAATAATCGTAATCAGTGATAAATATGTAAGTAGATGTGGAAAGCATCTTAACTAAGTCATACAATGACATAGTTATACAATTTATACAGGGAAATTTCATGAAAAAATTAGTTTTAGTCGCAGCTGCCGCTTTGGCAATGTCTGGTAATGTATTTGCTGCTGAAGCAGCAGCTGGTGCAGCTGGTGCCGGTGGCGCTGCTGGCGGTGCTGCTGGTGTAACTGGCGCAGTTGTTGGTGGTGTTGTAGCTACTACCGCTGTAGTTGGTATCGCATCAAACCAAAGCAATGATAGTGTAACTGGTGGTACTTCTACCTCTACTAGCACTTCAACTGCTCAGTAATTATTAAGCAGTGAAATAAAGAACGAGCTTTAAGCTCGTTTTTTTATGTCTGTTGCCTCAATAAGCAGTTAACAATTACCCGAATAATCTCTAAGGGTTTTAATGTAAATTCTAAACTCTAGATATTCACCTTCATATGTAAGAACTCGAGGCTGCTGATTTAATAACAATTGCACTAACTATCTGATCTAATAGCTTATCGCTCATTCAAGTACTTATCCGCTTGCATACACCTGATGAACTGAAACGACTCTTTAAAAAAACCTCAGATCCTAGATTAAAAATTCGCTTCATGACTATCTACCCCTTTAAGCGTGGCTACAAGCGCACACAGATAGCGGAAGTGCTTGGGAAAGATGATGTGAGCGTCCAAATTCTTCCCGAACTTCCCTACGCAAGAGTCGAAGTCTAGAAAGCAAAAAGGCCTTTCATATCCTGAAAGGCTTTTTCATATAGTGAAAACTGCATTTATCTGATTTATCGCAGGATCAGACTTCAATTTTCGCAGCCCGCATCATCATGAACACCAGTTCATCTTGGCTGCCCTTGCTAAATCCCAGACATAAAAAAAGGTTCATCGCGGCTTTCCGGGGAAGGCCGCTTTTATCTTCATAAAGAAGTAATCCGTATCTCGATACCCATAGCCCATTCTTTTGATTAGCTTGATCTTATTATTAATCCCTTCCAGGGTGCATGTATTTAAGTGATATAAAGCCGAAGACACTATCCCATGAAGGTACGGTTTCAGCTTTCTAGCAAAGTTTATGAGTGGCTTTACTCCGCTTTCATGGACTTGTTGCCACCATATTCCCCAAAGGTCTTTGGCTTGTTTTTCCGAGTCGCAGTGCCAGAGTTCCTTGAGCTGAGCACCAAGTAAATGGGTCACCATTAAGTCACGGTTAACCGCGAGTATTTCATCCAGATAGCTTTGTTGCTTGGTATTTAAATTCTCTCTATTTTTCAGTAGTACCCAGCGTGAGCGCTTGACCCAACGCCGTGCACTTTTGTCATCTTTTAGTTGGTTGGCTTGATCTACACGAACTCTATCCATAACCTCTCGACCAAACTTAGCAACGACATGAAAGAGGTCATAGACAATACGAGCATTTGGACAATGAGCTTGAACCTCAAGGTCAAAAGCGGTGTTCATATCCATTGCCACAACTTCGATATTTTGAGCATGTTCTCCAAGCATCTCAAAGAAGGGACGTATGTCTTTGCGACTTCTACCTAGACCAATCCAAAGTACTTGATGTGTTTGTGCATCTGCGATAACAGTGGCGTAACGATGGCCCTTGAATATGGCAAACTCATCCATGACCAGTTGACGCAAACGCCCCCAAGGAACCTCAGGTACGACACGCTTGAGACGTTGCTTATCTATTTCTTTGATGGTGTGCCAGTGCACTCCAGTAAGCTCTGAAATGTGTTTGATGGGTAGCAATGGTAATAGATTATCAATGTAATCAATCAGCCGATTAGTGAGGCGAGAATATGGCTTAACCCAAGAAATAGACTCAGTCTTGATACCACAATTAGAACACTTGATGCGCCGAGTCTGAACGAGTAACTCAACGGGTGTACCTAGCATCATCGCATCCTTAAGCGTTCGCCACTGAGTGTCATGAATAGAGTCAGAAACTTGACCACAAGAACAGTATGCAGCGGTATTAGGAATTAAGGTGATAGAGATTAATGAGTCATTTTTATAAGACTTTACGATCTGAAAGCCTTCCCAGAATGACGATAGAAAAGTATTATTCGGCATGAAAACGGTAGTTTGTGAAAGGTTGTGTTTGGCGATGTAACCTTACCACTAACTACCGTTTTTGTTTTCAGTTCCCGCTAATCTGCAAAGAACCATAAAAAAGCCCTCGTCGTCAGACGAGGGCTTAGTATAGGCGCCTGGCAGTGACCTACTTTCACATGGGGAGACCCCACACTATCATCGGCGCAGTTGCGTTTCACTTCTGAGTTCGGCATGGGTTCAGGTGGTTCCACAACGCTATTGCCACCAGGCAAAAACTTGTTGTCTTTAACATTCGAAAAAACTGACATATCCCACGAGCCTAACAAGCACTCTTGGTTCTAAAATAAAGTATCTATAAGCAACACCCTTTAGGTGTTGTATGGTTAAGCCTCACGGGTAATTAGTACAAGTTAGCTCAATGCCTCACAGCACTTACACACCTTGCCTATCAACGTTGTAGTCTCCAACGGCCCTTCAGAGGACTTAAAGTCCTAGTGAGAATTAATCTCAAGGCCTGCTTCCCGCTTAGATGCTTTCAGCGGTTATCAGTTCCGAACGTAGCTACTGGGCAATGCTATTGGCATAACAACCCAAACACCAGCGGTTCGTCCACTCCGGTCCTCTCGTACTAGGAGCAGCTCCCTTCAATTCTCAAACGCCCACGGCAGATAGGGACCGAACTGTCTCACGACGTTCTAAACCCAGCTCGCGTACCACTTTAAATGGCGAACAGCCATACCCTTGGGACCGACTTCAGCCCCAGGATGTGATGAGCCGACATCGAGGTGCCAAACACCGCCGTCGATATGAACTCTTGGGCGGTATCAGCCTGTTATCCCCGGAGTACCTTTTATCCGTTGAGCGATGGCCCTTCCATACAGAACCACCGGATCACTATGACCTACTTTCGTACCTGCTCGACGTGTCTGTCTCGCAGTTAAGCTGGCTTATGCCATTGCACTAACCGTACGATGTCCGACCGTACTTAGCCAACCTTCGTGCTCCTCCGTTACTCTTTGGGAGGAGACCGCCCCAGTCAAACTACCCACCAGACACTGTCCGCATCCCGGATAACGGGACAACGTTAGAACATCAACACTACAAGGGTGGTATTTCAAGGTCGGCTCCACATCATCTAGCGACAACGCTTCAAAGCCTCCCACCTATCCTACACATGTAGGGTCAATGTTCAGTGTCAAGCTGTAGTAAAGGTTCACGGGGTCTTTCCGTCTAGCCGCGGGTACACCGCATCTTCACGGCAATTTCAATTTCACTGAGTCTCGGGTGGAGACAGCTTGGCCATCATTACGCCATTCGTGCAGGTCGGAACTTACCCGACAAGGAATTTCGCTACCTTAGGACCGTTATAGTTACGGCCGCCGTTTACCGGGGCTTCGATCAATAGCTTCGCTTGCGCTAACCACATCAATTAACCTTCCGGCACCGGGCAGGCGTCACACCGTATACGTCATCTTTCGATTTAGCACAGTGCTGTGTTTTTAATAAACAGTTGCAGCCAACTGGTATCTGCGACTGCCGTCAGCTTAGGGAGCAAGTCCCATCACCAACAGCAGCGTACCTTCTCCCGAAGTTACGGTACCATTTTGCCTAGTTCCTTCACCCGAGTTCTCTCAAGCGCCTTGGTATTCTCTACCCAACCACCTGTGTCGGTTTGGGGTACGGTTTCGTATAATCTGAAGCTTAGAGACTTTTCCTGGAAGCAGGGCATCAACCACTTCATCACCTTAGTGACTCGTCATCAATCCTCAGCCTTAGACACCCGGATTTTCCTAAGTGTCCAGCCTACAACCTTAAACGCGGACAACCAATCGCCGCGCTGGCCTAGCCTTCTCCGTCCTCCCATCGCAATTATACGAAGTACAGGAATATTAACCTGTTTCCCATCGACTACACTTTTCAGTCTCGCCTTAGGGGCCGACTCACCCTGCTCTGATTAACATTGAACAGGAAACCTTGGTCTTTCGGCGAGGGGGCTTTTCACCCCCTTTATCGTTACTCATGTCAACATTCGCACTTCTGATACCTCCAGCAAACCTTACGATTCACCTTCAACGGCTTACAGAACGCTCCTCTACCGCACTTGCAAAGCAAGTACCCGTAGCTTCGGTGCATAGCTTAGCCCCGTTACATCTTCCGCGCAGGCCGACTCGACCAGTGAGCTATTACGCTTTCTTTAAATGATGGCTGCTTCTAAGCCAACATCCTGGCTGTCTAAGCCTTCCCACATCGTTTCCCACTTAGCTATGACTTTGGGACCTTAGCTGACGGTCTGGGTTGTTTCCCTTTTCACGACGGACGTTAGCACCCGCCGTGTGTCTCCCGGATAGTACTTAGTGGTATTCGGAGTTTGCAAAGGGTTGGTAAGTCGGGATGACCCCCTAGCCTTAACAGTGCTCTACCCCCACTAGTATTCGTCCGAGGCGCTACCTAAATAGCTTTCGAGGAGAACCAGCTATCTCCCGGTTTGATTGGCCTTTCACCCCCAGCCACAAGTCATCCGCTAATTTTTCAACATTAGTCGGTTCGGTCCTCCAATTGGTGTTACCCAATCTTCAACCTGCCCATGGCTAGATCACCGGGTTTCGGGTCTAATCCCAGCAACTATGCGCGCAGTTAACACTCGGTTTCCCTACGGCTCCGCTATTCGCTTAACCTTGCTACTGAAATTAAGTCGTTGACCCATTATACAAAAGGTACGCAGTCACCCCTCAAAGAGGCTCCCACTGCTTGTACGTATACGGTTTCAGGTTCTATTTCACTCCCCTCACAGGGGTTCTTTTCGCCTTTCCCTCACGGTACTGGTTCACTATCGGTCAGTCAGGAGTATTTAGCCTTGGAGGATGGTCCCCCCATATTCAGACAACATATCACGTGTGCCGTCCTACTCGTTTTCACTTCAAATCACCTTTCGTGTACGGGGCTATCACCCGCTACGGCCAAACTTTCCAGCTTGTTCCACTAAATTATAAGAAGCTTAAGGGCTAATCCGGGTTCGCTCGCCGCTACTACCAGAATCTCGGTTGATTTCTTTTCCTCCGGGTACTTAGATGTTTCAGTTCCCCGGGTTCGCCTCGTAACGCTATGTATTCACGTTACGATACTGCATAAAATGCAGTGGGTTTCCCCATTCGGAAATCCATGTCTATTACGTCTTTTATCGACTCAACATGGCTTATCGCAGATTAACACGTCCTTCATCGCCTCTGACTGCCAAGGCATCCACCGTATACGCTTAGTCACTTAACCATACAACACCTAAATGTTGTCGCTTAAATCACTTGAATGGTCAGGCTGTATAAATCCTGCCACTCGAGTACGATCACCTTATTTTTTTGAATACCAAAAACACTTGTTATTTAACTCGTATTTTTGAGATATTTTTTATCAGCTTTTCCAAATTGTTAAAGAGCATTCGGCTTCTTAGAAACCAAAGCTAAGCACTGTATCAACATAATGCTTAGCTTTATTTTCTTAAACCAAGAGAGAAATGGTATCCCGTACGAGATTTGAACTCGTGTTACCGCCGTGAAAGGGCGGTGTCCTAGGCCTCTAGACGAACGGGACACTGCGTTAGCTGTTCTCGTTGGTTCTAAACCACACTAGAACTTCTCTCTTTATCTTCTATCAAGCAATCTGTGTGAACACGTCACAAAACATAAACGTTCATAATAAGGAGGTGATCCAGCCCCAGGTTCCCCTAGGGCTACCTTGTTACGACTTCACCCCAGTCATGAACCACAAAGTGGTGAGCGTCCTCCCGAAGGTTAAACTACCCACTTCTTTTGCAGCCCACTCCCATGGTGTGACGGGCGGTGTGTACAAGGCCCGGGAACGTATTCACCGTGGCATTCTGATCCACGATTACTAGCGATTCCGACTTCACGGAGTCGAGTTGCAGACTCCGATCCGGACTACGACATGCTTTCTGGGGTCCGCTTGCTCTCGCGAGTTCGCATCCCTCTGTACATGCCATTGTAGCACGTGTGTAGCCCTGCCCGTAAGGGCCATGATGACTTGACGTCGTCCCCACCTTCCTCCGGTTTATCACCGGCAGTCTCCCTAGAGTTCCCACCATCACGTGCTGGCAAATAAGGATAAGGGTTGCGCTCGTTGCGGGACTTAACCCAACATCTCACGACACGAGCTGACGACAGCCATGCAGCACCTGTATCTAAGCTCCCGAAGGCACCTATCCATCTCTGGAAAGTTCTTAGTATGTCAAGGGCAGGTAAGGTTCTTCGCGTTGCATCGAATTAAACCACATGCTCCACCGCTTGTGCGGGCCCCCGTCAATTCATTTGAGTTTTAACCTTGCGGCCGTACTCCCCAGGCGGTCTACTTAATGCGTTAGCTGCGTTACCCACGGGTTAAACCCACAGACAACTAGTAGACATCGTTTACGGCGTGGACTACCAGGGTATCTAATCCTGTTTGCTCCCCACGCTTTCGTACATGAGCGTCAGTTTTTGTCCAGGTGGCCGCCTTCGCCACTGGTATTCCTTCAGATCTCTACGCATTTCACCGCTACACCTGAAATTCTACCACCCTCTACAAAACTCTAGCTTCCCAGTTCCAAATGCCATTCCCAGGTTGAGCCCGGGGATTTCACATCTGGCTTAAAAAGCCGCCTGCGTACGCTTTACGCCCAGTAATTCCGATTAACGCTCGGACCCTCCGTATTACCGCGGCTGCTGGCACGGAGTTAGCCGGTCCTTCTTCTGTCGCTAACGTCAAACAATATACGTATTAAGCATATTGCCTTCCTCACAACTGAAAGTGCTTTACAACCCGAAGGCCTTCTTCACACACGCGGCATGGCTGCATCAGGCTTTCGCCCATTGTGCAATATTCCCCACTGCTGCCTCCCGTAGGAGTCTGGGCCGTGTCTCAGTCCCAGTGTGGCTGATCATCCTCTCAAACCAGCTAGGGATCGTCGCCTTGGTGAGCCATTACCCCACCAACTAGCTAATCCCACTTGGGCTAATCTCTACGCGAAAGGCTCCGAAGAGTCCCCTCCTTTGGTCCGAAGACATTATGCGGTATTAGCAGTCGTTTCCAACTGTTGTCCCCCACGTAAAGGCATATTCCCAAGCATTACTCACCCGTCCGCCGCTCGTCATCTTCTAGCAAGCTAGAAATGTTACCGCTCGACTTGCATGTGTTAAGCCTGCCGCCAGCGTTCAATCTGAGCCATGATCAAACTCTTCAATCAAAGTTCTTTCGCTCAAAGTAAATACTGAAATTATTACTGTTAAAACAGTGTGTCACTCCAGTCCACTTAAGCTAATTTTTTTCGCTTAGTGCTCTGTGAGTGCTCACACAGATTGCTTGATAAATTGTTAAAGAGCGTTGCTTCTTGCGAAGCGAGGTGCGCATTCTACGCCATCCTCGGTGACTGTCAACCGCTTTCTTCAATCTTTTCCGAAGAACTTTTCTAAGGAAAGTTTGAAGCGTTTAACCGCCGCTGATAAAGCCTCAGGCCTTACCAACCCTGACCGCTTGCTGCTGCGCTATTGCGTGCTGCCCGCCGTGTCAGTGGAGTCGCATTATAGGGATCCGCGCTTACGGTGCAAGCCTTTTTTGAAGAAAATCACAGTTTTTTGTTTAACTGCTCAGATATCGAACAATGCAAGCGTATCCGGCTAAAAAATGTCGATAAAACAAGCAAATTAAGTATTATCACGAGGAACGTTCACGGTAACCCTAATGCTTGTTAGCGTTCATCTTGCAGAATGATACTCACCGCTTCTTTCAATGATGATACTTGGCTGCTCGCTAACTGAAGTTCTTCAGCTTTCAGCGAATATTGTCCTTTCACCAATATACGGTTGCTTACTCCGGCATTTTTAGCGGCTAACAAATCAGAGCCTTTATCGCCAACCAGCCAGGAATTAGTCAAATCAATATCTAACTCTTTAGCAGCCTCAAGTAACATTCCCGGCTTTGGCTTGCGACAATTACAATCAATTCGGTAATCCTCACTACCATAATCTTTATGATGAGGACAAAAATAGATCCCATCCAAATCAACGCCTCTATCAGCAAGGGACCAATCCATCCATTCTGTTAAGCTTAAAAACTGTTGCTCAGAGAAATAGCCTCGCGCAATACCTGCTTGATTAGTCACCACCACCAATAACCACCCAGCTTTTTTGAGCTGTTGCATCGCCTCAATTGCACCCTCAATAAACTCAAAATCGTCAACCTTAGATACATAGCCATGGTCATGATTGATAACACCATCTCGGTCGAGGAAAACTGCAGCTTGTTTCATTAAATACACTTTATGTTAATAACTAGACTACCGATTCTACAACACTAAAAGGCGAATGGGTTATTTCAATTGTTCAGATAATTATTTATTTAATTGGCTAGACTAAGATCAATAAACGGCTTACATCACACAATCGTTAGCTAGGTTTTCGACTGAATAACCCTACCCGCGGAGGCATTCGTACCAAGCCATTGAGATAGACAGCCATATAGTACTTCTCGTTCACAGGGCTGCAGTAGCATTTCATCAATCCCTGATTCAATACTAACTTGTTTCATTTCATCATTTAGACCAGTGGTCAATCCAATTATTGGGATCCGTTGGGTATTACTCTCTAAGTTTCGAATCACCGAGCTTGCATGAAAGGCAGATTTATCCGCTATCTGGCAATTAATAAGGATCAAGGATAATTGTGTCCCCCAACCTTTAAACATTTCGATCGCTTCATGACCGTTATTCGCGAGAATCACTTTAAGCCCAAAACTATTCAAAACATGACTAACAATACGCTGCTTAACAATGTCACTTTCAATCAGTAAAACTTGCCCATATAGACGTTCCAATACAATCGTTCGCTTCACAGAATGCTGATCATAGCTATCAACACTAGAGAGCGGTAAATGAATCGAAACTTCAGTTCCTAAGCCAAGACGTGAGTGAATTTTTACATCGCCATTCATTAGGCTCGTAAGTCTCTGGCATATCATCAAGCCTAAACCTATGTCTGCAAAACAATGATGATTTAGATTTTCGCTCTTGGCAAAAGAGCGAAACATATCTTCTTGTGCTTCCTCAGAAATGCCGACGCCACTATCACTCACCGAGATTTCAACCATTTCTCCTAACGTAGGCTGCTCGGTAAGTTGAACACTAAGCGTAATATGTCCAACTTCAGTATGCCGCAGGGCATTACTGACTAAATTAATGAAAATTTGCTGGATCTTCCCTTGATCGCCTAAAAATGAGCTAGGCAATGAAGCAGGATAATCTAAACGCAGTTGAATGTGTTTCTCCTTTGCTTGCAAGGAAAACATCTTAACAACATCTGATAAGGTTAACTTCAGATTAAAGGTATTTAAACGCAGCGCCATAGTCTCCATTTCAACTTTTGAATAATCAAAAATATCATTTACCACGGCTAATAAGGCTTGACTCGACAAACGTATCGTATTGACATATTCCATCTGTTCTGAACTGAGTGGCGATGAACTCAATGACTCAGTCATATTGACGATACAGTCCATAGGTGTGCGAACTTCATGGCTCATCATCGCCAAAAAATCACTTTTGACTCGCGTAGAGACTTTAGCTTTTTGTTGTGTAAGTTTGAGTTGCTGTTGATTTTTCCAAGAAGATTGCAACTGGCTATTTAACCGTTCTGCTCGTTTATCAATCCCTGCCATCATTTGACTAATAGTACTCGCAAGCACCCCAACTTCATCATTAGATTGCTCTGGTAAAACGACTCGAAGATTCCGTTTACCATACAACAACATCGCATGCGTGATATAACGCAACGGCGACACAATGGTATGCGCAAAAAACCAGCCAAATAACACCATAAAACCCATAACGATTAAGGCCACGATCAAAGCCTGCTTGGCTGCCAATTTTGACCCAGCGATTGTGCGTTGGTAATCAGCCACCAGCACCAAATCTAAATATTCTTGCGAATTGTTAGGCATATACGCTAATCGCTGGATGCTCAGAAGGTACGAACCATATTTGATAACTTGTTCCGCGACATTTTTCACCGGAGAAGCCAGTAGCTGCTTAACCCTTTGATACTCTGCAGCTTGAAATTCATCATTCACAGCAATAACTTGTTCTTTACGCCATAATCGCTCTCCGTTAACGTCGAAAACTAACAAATCATCACCATTTGAATCACTCAAACCATGATCGGCTAAATAGCTTGGAGGCTCTTGTAATACCAAACTAAACACACTACTTTGTTGATATTGAAACACCCAGATAGCAGCAACTTTTCCATCGCCCTTCGTCACAGCCTTAGCCAAAGACCAGACATCATCATTATTTTCGCGGATAGCTTGAGCATGCACCACGCTAGGCTGCTGTGCGGCAAGCAATAGCAAGGATTTAGGTGAGTCAGGTGTCTTTCCTTTAGCCACCGATAGGTAATCAAATTGTTGACCTTGTGCCACAACAACTAAATGCACCGCTCGCAAAGCTGGCACCCTCGAAAATAACTTATTAACGTTGCTACGTAACCAAGGTTTCCAAAATAAGGGCTCTATATTTATAAAATTCCCTTCAATAAATTGTTGCTGGAAAAAACCAATTAAAACATCTCGCCTTGAAAATAAACTTATTTCGTCATAAGCGAGTTTGATACGACGATCCAAGTGCTCCACTTGAATAGAACTATGTAAACTTAGCTGCTGTTTTCGTTCATTTTCTAAACTTGACACAAAGGCAAAATAAAATATAAGTGAGGTGCTAGCCACGCCCATCACCACTAAACAAGCACTCAGCAAAGAGACATAACTACTAAGCGAATTTTTAACCCGTACAAACCAAGGATATTGTCGGTTCCGAGAACGTTCAAATAATCGGATCAAGCGAGATTCTCGGCGCAAAGTCCGAGTCCCGCCATTCAGCGGTGTAGCAGATTTAGCCTGTAAAAAAACGGCAGCAATCACGACCAAGTAACTAAAAAGTTTACTCAAAGCGATAACAAGTTGCATAAAGTTATCAGCTGCAAGTTGCGATGGTGCAGCCCAGAAATACAAAACGAACTGAATACAGGTGAAGATCAAGATACCATATTCAAGCGGCTCACTTAACCAGCGTAGCCGTACACCATAAGACACTATCAGCAAAACAAAAGTACAGCTCACTGCAAACTCTGCGGGTAACTGCAAATAACTTAATGAACTTTGCATAAAAGGCAAAGAGACGACATATAGAAAGGCAATACTAAGTAAAGCAAAACTAACACTAGCGATAATCAATACTGAAGGACTCATTTTACCGCCGTTCGCTAACCGATAGAGCCGATGCACTAACATCCCCGAGGTCAATAAAATAAAAGCTAAACACCCTCGGGAAATCAACCCCGCCCAAATCACTAAATGACTATGGCTAACAACAGAAAACGAAAAGAACAGTTGGTAACGAACCAGAAAAAAACAAAGTTCTATAGCGCTCAAGGTAAAGAAACCGAGACTAAATACCAGCATGAAGTAGCTATCGCTGCGGCGATAGTAATAGCGACATAATAAACTAATGAAAAACGATGATAGAAGAATACCAAGGTCAACTAAAATGACCCATCTAGGTGAAAGTTGCCAATTTTGGCTTTGGCTAAACCAGAGACAGCCCGCTAAACTGACAAGTATGGTCAGCAGTAGCAAACTATTGCGCCACGCTATGCTCGATTTAATCGGAAAACGCAGATTAGGTTTATACATTCCCCTTCCTCGGTAAACGCCAGACCCTTCAAGTTATTCATCACAAATAATTAGCATCAGCAAGTGCAACAAAGTGATGGTATAATAAACCTCAAATTATCAATAAGTACATCTCTAATCTCTCAAGCGATGACTCAGTTCAAGTTAAATAACTATTAGGAAGATTATGCGCCAATTATTTCTTGCCGCACTGGCCATAACGGCTACAGCTTGTAGCGGTAATTACTCTTTCAACAGCAATATCGACAAACAAAATTTCGATAACTATCTGCCCGCGGCCAATGTTACTATCTACGCCGAAGAACATATTGACCCTTTAAATTCAGAATACTTAGGTATTATAGAAGGTGTGAGTTGCCAAGAAAAAGTCAATCAAGCGCCACCTCAAATGGTCGATGCGCGTAATGATTTACGTGAACAAGCGGCCGCACTAGGCGCAAATGCTGTCGTCATTCAGCAGTGCTATCCCATTAATGAGCCTCCAGCATGCCTAGCGATGCTGAGTTGTTTCGGAAAAGCTTACAAGATTTAGAATTTATGAGCCTGACCATTGAGCCTTTAGGCTATATTCAGTCACCCTACGCTGAGAAATTTTCAGTCCCTCGGCAACCCGGTTTAGTCACTGCAACCTCGACTCAACTGATATTTACAGCACCTTTCAATGATCTCGACATGCTCGATGAAATTGAGCAGTTTAGTCACTTTTGGTTAATGTTTGCTTTCCATCAAAACATCTCAGCTGGTTGGAAAGCCAAAGTTCGTCCCCCACGTTTAGGCGGTAATAAAAAAGTCGGCGTATTGGCTTCTCGCTCAAGTTTTAGACCGAATCATCTTGGACTTTCACTGATGGAACTCAGCCATGTAGAACGCAATACAAGCGCCCCAGTGTTACATTTTAAAGGTGGGGATTTGGTTCACGGCACCCCAATATATGATGTTAAACCCTACCTTCCCTATAGTGACAGTGTTATCGACGCAAAAGCAGGCTATGCACAAAACCAACCCAGATCAGAATTATCTGTTGGCTGGACAGACGCCGCGAAACAACAAGCGCTGCAGCTTAATATAAACACCGAACAATCTTTAGTCATCGAGCAAGTCTTAGCGCAAGATCCGCGACCCGCTTATAAACGCCTTAAACTGGATGACAAAGTTTATGGCGTGAGACTCTACCAATTTAACCTTCGCTGGCAGGTATTCGGTTTACCTTCAGAAGCGCAGCAGTTACTTATTCTGTCGGTGCAGCATGCCTGTTAAGCCACCCGACTATCAGAGCCAACATAAGCAACGTTTGGCATGGATGCCCTGGTTATATTTTAAACTCAAAGCGAAACACCTAGAGTGGGCAACACCTTGGCAACAGCAACTACAACAACAACTAAGTGCTCTGGAAACCGTTGCTTTTGGAGAACATTGCTTCATCGCCCCCGACGCCCAACTATTTGCAGAACCGGGTCGAAACATTGAACTTGGCGCACGCACTTTCGTGGCCGCTCAATGCTTTTTGCATGGGCCTATTCAAATCGGAGAAGATGTTGCCATTAATCATGGCTGCTCAATTGATGGCGGGAAGAAGGGCGTAACCATTGGCAACCACAGCCGAATCGCCAATGGTGTTAAAATATACGCCTTTAATCATGGCATGCATCCTGACACCCCTGTTTGGCAACAAAACAATACCTCGAAAGGCATTCGTATCGGCCAAGATGTTTGGGTTGGTGCTAATTGTTGTATCATTGATGGTGTCACGATTGCAGACCATGCGGTCATTGGTATGGGCTCGGTGATCACCAAAGATATTCCCAAATGGGCGATTGTTGCCGGAAACCCTGCAAAAATCATCGGTGACCGACGTGACAAGGCCTGACAGACAATAGTTAGCCTGCTACAATCGCCGCAATTTACTACTAATAAAATGAAAGGACAGATATGCGTTCTAGCAAATATCTTCTGGCTACCCAGAAAGAAACGCCAAGTGATGCTGAGATTGTATCTCATCAATTGATGCTACGTGCAGGCATGGTTAGAAAGCTGGCCTCAGGTCTTTACACTTGGCTCCCTAATGGCTTGCGAGTGCTTTCTAAAGTTGAACAAATTGTTCGTGAAGAAATGAACGCCAGTGGTTCTGTTGAGATCCGTATGCCAGTTGTTCAACCCAGTGATTTATGGCATGAAACTGGTCGCTGGGACAAATTTGGTCCCGAGTTATTACGTTTTAAAGACCGCCATTCACGCGATTTTGTATTAGGCCCAACCCACGAAGAAGTGGTCACAGAACTAGTCCGAAAAGAGATTAATAGCTACAAGCAACTGCCGCTAAATCTTTATCAAATTCAAACCAAATTCCGTGATGAAGTCCGTCCTCGTTTTGGTGTGATGCGCTCGCGTGAATTCTTGATGAAAGATGCCTACTCTTTCCATTTGTCTGAAGAGTCCTTACAAGAGACTTATGATGAGATGCATGCAAGCTATTGTCGTATTTTTGAACGCCTAGGCTTAGAGTATCGCCCCGTATTAGCCGATACGGGTAGCATTGGTGGTAGTCATTCACACGAATTTCACGTACTTGCAGAGTCAGGCGAGGATGCAATTGTGTTCTCTGATGGCAGTGATTACGCCGCCAATATTGAAAAAGCCGAAGCGCTTCCTCCTAAAGGTGAGCGTGCGATGCCAAGTCAAGAGATGCGCGAAGTTGCGACCCCTAATGCAAAAACCATCGCTGAATTAGTAGAGCAATTTGAGCTTAAAATTGAACAAACAGTGAAGACCCTGATTGTTAAAGCAAGTGAAACATCAGAGCACCAACTTATCGCGCTAATTCTTCGAGGCGATCACGAGCTTAACGAAATTAAAGCCGAAAAACTTGAGCTAGTTGCAGCGCCTTTAGAGTTTGCCAGTGAAGAAGAGATTCGAGCAGTCATTGGTGCAGGTCCAGGCTCCCTCGGTCCAGTCAATTTAGCAATCCCAGTAATTGTCGATAGAAGTGCCGCACACTGCAGTGACTTTGGCGCGGGAGCAAACATCGATGATAAGCACTTCTTTGGTATTAACTGGGATCGCGATGTCGCCCTTGGAGAGGTTGCTGATTTACGCAATGTCATTGAAGGTGACCCCAGCCCTTGCGGTTCTGGTACACTTTCGATTAAACGAGGGATTGAAGTTGGCCATATTTTCCAACTAGGCGAAGCTTATGCCAAATCGATGAATGCTGCTGTTCTCAACGAGCAAGGAAAAAATCAAGTCCTTACCATGGGCTGTTACGGCATTGGCATATCGCGTATCGTTGCCGCAGCAATCGAGCAAAACAATGATAAATACGGCATTACTTGGCCGGAAGCCATCGCGCCGTTTACCCTTGCGATCGTTCCCATGAACATGCATAAATCTCATCGGGTTCAAGAAGTCGCCAACAAGCTTTATGAAGAAGCCAAACAGCGCGGAATCGAAGTATTATTTGATGATCGCAAAGAACGCCCAGGCGTGATGTTTGCCGACATTGAGTTAATTGGAATTCCACATGTAATTGTAATTGGTGATCGTAGTTTGGATAAAGGTGTAATTGAATACAAAAACCGACGCAGTGGTGAAAAGGTTGAAGTAACCATTGAGCAAGTTTTTGAACAATTTTAATCCGCAACCTGCAAACTTTAGAAGCTGGCTATAGCCAGCTTTTTTATTGTCGTTTGTCCTGATGCTCCAAACAAACGTTTATAAATGGCTGTGCTAACATATAATTATGGACCCAAAAGCTAATAACCACACCAATAAAAAAGTCGCTTTAGTACTCACAGGAGGAGGGGCTAGAGCTGCCTATCAAGTCGGGGTACTCAAGGCTATTGCCGAACAATATCCTCGTAATCACGCCAGTCCTTTTCAAATTATTTGTGGTACTTCAGCGGGTGCGATTAATGCAACCGCACTAGCGGTTTATGCATCTTGCTTTCGACTTGGCGTTAAAAAACTCGAATATATTTGGCGAAACTTTCATTGTAAACAAGTATTCAAAACTGACGGCCTCACGATTGCCAAACAATTGTCGTCTCTGCTTTGTAAAAGCTTACATGCCGATTATGGCCGTCAACATGGATTTTCACTGTTAAACAACGAACCCTTACAACAATTACTCAATAACTATCTCAACTACAAGCGAATAGACCAAAATATCGCAAGTAAACATTTACATGCCTTAGCGGTTACCGCTTCAAATTATCAAGACGGTAACTCACTATCATTCTTTCAAGCTGAAGAGGCTCAACAAAACTGGCAGCGAGCACGAAGATTAGGTCATAAGACCCAAATCCACACAACCCACTTGCTAGCATCTGCCGCTATTCCCTTAATCTTCCCTGCAGCAAAAGTAGGACAAGATTACTACGGCGATGGTTCGATTCATCAGCTTTGCCCCCTCAGCCCAGCCATCCACTTAGGCGCAGATAAAATAGTCACCATCCACTTAGAGCAACAACGTCGCTCATCATCAATGCTGACTCCCCTAGCGCCGAATAGCGCTGCAATTGCAGGTCATTTGTTGGATTCAATCTTTTCCGACACCTTAAACTCAGATCTAGAGCGGCTCGAACGAATTAATCGCACCATCGAACTTCTCAGCGAACAACAACAACAGCAATTAAACTTACGACCGATTACAAGCCTCAGCATTAAACCAAGCATTGATTTTGACCAACTCGCCCACAACTATTATCAGCACCTCCCTTTAAGCGTCAAGCTAATGCTAGCCACTCTTGGGATTAAACAAGCTAAACCCTCTTCAATTACCAGCTTTTTGATGTTTGAACAAACCTACACCACTTGCTTACTCAACCACGGCTATAAAGACGCATCAGCACAGATTGACAAGATTTTGACTTTTATTCAGGATTAATTGGCCCAAGATTTGCTTTATATCTAATAGAGCAGCGTTATTGACGCCGATTTAAAGATTTAACGATGAGTAAAGTCACTATGGATTCTCTACAATTAGCGCAAAATGAAGTAGTAAGTCACGGAAAAGTATCGCATTTTCCTAATGACGCGAAGCTAAATCCTATACAAAAACTGAGTATTATAGAGTCCCTACAAGAAAGCTTGCAGCTAGAGGAGCTACTGCAAAACTTTGCCGCTATGGCAACTCGCTTTGTGAATTTTTCTGCTTTGCGTCTAGTGAGTGACGATATCCAACAGCAAGTGAGCCTGTTTGAAGGACAACGCTATTATCGTAGCTTTAGCCTAAACCATAAACAAAATAGCTTAGCCATTGCGACCTTTACTCGTGACACTCCCTTTCAACAAGGCGAGATATCAAAACTCCGCCAACTAGTCCAGTTGCTTCAATTGCCATTAAAACATGCCTTACAAATTAATCGCTTACAAGAGCGAGTCAGAAATGACTATTTAACAGGTATTGGTAATCGAGCCCATTTCGACGAATCATTGAATACCTCAATTAAACAGCAAACGAGGCAAAACCAGCAACAAGATGCAGGTCTCGTATTAATGCTACTAGACCTAAATAAGTTCAAAGAAATTAACGATACACTTGGACATCCAGTGGGAGACCAAGTACTCATCAGCTTTGCGCAGGTGTTACAATCTGTCATCCGTAGCGGTGACCTAGCTTTTCGGATCGGCGGCGATGAATTTGCCATGCTACTCAGACCCGCGACCGAACAGTCGGCGCGAATGGTGATCAATCGTTTGAATCAAGAGCTACAAAATACTCCTTTATTAGCCCAATATAATGTTTCGGCCAGTATCGGTGTGAGTTCTTGGACACCAGGATTAGATAGTAAGCAATTAATCCAACAGGCCGATACTCAGCTCTATGCAGATAAGTCTGACACACAAAAAAATTAATAGCTTAGGGGATCGGATTTAGCAAGGCAGCTAGCGCTTGAAGCCTCATCATTGCGATTATTTATCACTAAAACAGTCTTGGGCCGAAATGAATGACAAGTGATATTTAAAAGAAATGCTTGGGCCCTTCGCTTCGCTCAGAAATGCCCATGGAACTAACATCTATCAAGCAGAGAGAAATACTGTAGCTTAATGACTCGCCTGCCACTTTAGCCTTATCCCTTCAGAACGCTCAGCTAGAAATGCTTTACTCGTGTAGAGATCGGCAATTGCGACCAAGTGCTCATCATAAAATACAAAAGGGATGCGATTACGCAACCAAGGTTTTAAATGCGCTTCTTGCAATAATTTTTTAATACTTCGATTCCCATGACGCTCTACAGAATTAAAACTATCGATGCTTAACTCATCACGAAAACGAATAGAGACTCGTTGTGCTGAACCAGGCGGTAATAAACGGCCACCTTTGTGCCAACTTAAACGACTTCCATTTTGTAACGCCAAACAGGGTTGCGCCTTCATATCCCAGACATCTACTTCTGACTGTTCAAATAGACTAGCTTTATCGACTAAATAAAGCCGACCTTTAAATCGGCGGATCTGACCCTGAGGCAACGAGATCGTCACCTTAGCATCAGCTTTAGCCTGACATTGCGCGACTACTTGTTGCAGCTGAGCCTGACTCGGATAAGACCAGCTCTGGGCATTCAGCCAAAATCGCAACACGTTCTTACAACGCGCCTCAGATAAAAGTAATAATTGAGCACAATCTATCGAGTCTGCAAGCGCACAATTTCGCATATCACTTGCGGCAAGTTCGTCAATTAGGTGTTTAGATTCTTGTAGATGGGTAACACTTCGCCGCACTGTCTGGAGTAGTTGAGGCCAACGCTGAGTGAGCTCGGGTAAGACTTGATGGCGTAAAAAATTACGGTCAAATTGCATCGATTGATTGCTCGGATCTTCAATCCAAGATAAGTCTGATTGTTGAGCATAACACTGTAAATCAGCGCGAGTTGAAACCAATAGAGGCCGAAATAGGTGTCCTTGGGCAAAACGGCGACAATCTGGCATTGCCGCTAAACCGCTTAAGCCCCCCCCCCTTTTTAAGGCAAGCATCAAAGTTTCAAACTGATCATCCGCATGATGTGCGGTTAATAACAAGCTCTCACTATCAACATGTTTTGCTAATGCCGCATAACGAGCAGTTCGCGCAGCAGCTTCAATACTTTCTCGGGGTTTTATTTGAAGCTCGACAGACTCCGCGACAAAAGGCACACCGAACAGTTCAGCTTGTTCTTGGCAATGTCGCTGCCATTGCTTCGCCTGTTGTTGTAAACCGTGATTCACATGAACCGCAACAAGTGCTATATGAGGGTGTTTAGTGAAAAGTTGCTGGCTAAGTTTAAGCAATACACTAGAGTCTAATCCACCACTATAAGCGACCACTACCTTGGTAAATGGAATATCCAGTTTAGTAAAAGACCGCTCAAAGTTGCGAAAAAGTGACACTGCTAATCCTAGAAAAACGGGCATTGAAGCCTTTAAGGCTCAATGCCAATAAACAGTTAACAGTAACCGTAGGACATCAAACGCTGGTAGCGTTGCTCAAGCAAGGTTTCAACGTCTAAAGCCGTTAACGTTTCCAAATCACTCAATAGCTTGATTTTCAGGTTATGCGCCATCATTGCCACATCACGATGTGCTCCGCCCAATGGTTCCACAACGATGTCATCAATTAGATCCAGCTCTTTAAGTCGTTCTGAAGTAATGCCCATTGCATCGGCAGCAACCGGAGCCTTATCGGCACTCTTCCATAAAATAGACGCGCAGCCTTCTGGAGAAATAACCGAATAAGTACTGTATTGCAACATATTGACTCGATCACCGACGCCAATCGCTAAAGCACCACCGGAACCGCCTTCACCAATCACGGTACAAATCGTGGGGACCTTAAGGCCAGACATCACCAATAAGTTTTTGGCAATCGCTTCACTTTGCCCACGCTCTTCTGCTCCTACACCAGGGTAAGCCCCTGGAGTATCAATAAAAGTGATAATGGGCATTTTAAAGCGCTCAGCCATTTCCATTAAACGAAGGGCTTTACGATAGCCTTCAGGCTTTGGCATACCAAAATTTCGTCGAATTTTCTCTTTGGTTTCGCGACCTTTTTGCTGACCAATCACCATCACTGGTTGGCCATCCAAACGCGCCATCCCGCCAATAATAGCTTCGTCGTTGGCATAAGCGCGATCACCGGCCAATTCATCAAAATCAGTGAATATATGCTCAATATAATCAAGCATATAAGGACGATTGGGATGACGCGCTAACTGCGCAACTTGCCAAGCACCTAAATCTGAAAATATTTTTTTTGTTAAATCGTTTTGTTTTTCCTGTAAACGAGAAATTTCATCTTGTAGATCAACATCTACAGAATCTTCATTCACAATACGTAACTCTTCGATTTGTGCTTGCAGCTCGGCAATCGGCTGCTCAAACTCTAGAAAATTGGGATTCATATAATCTTATTCTTAATTAAATTCTAGGGTGACTTGCTGTTGTCCCAATAGTTGGGTCAACGCCTCTATTAAATCTTCACTCGGCGTAATCCGCCAGTCGGTGCCTAAGCTTAACATGCCGCTGGCGCGATCGCCCTCATAACTTATCGTGACCGGACAAGTCCCCGCGCGATAAGGCTCTAAAATTGTGTAAAAACGTTGCCAAAAAACTTCACTAAGCTGCTCACAAGACAAGCTTAAATGTAAGTTCTTCATCCAACGCTCACGAGCCGTCGACAGATCCATGACTTCTCTAGCTGTCATTTTAATGCCTCCGGAGAAATCATCAACGCTGACCTGTCCCTGAATCACCAACATGCGATCTTTCTCGAGTAATTCTTGATAGGTTTCAAAAGCTTCGCTAAAGAACATAATATCTAAGCGGGCACTTTTATCATCCAGCTGAATCAGTCCCATCTTCGAGCCCCGCTTGGTCATCATCACTCGCGTGGATAATACCAAACCAGCCACCGTAGAAGTGGTATCTCGAGACGTTGGACGAATATCCACTAAGCGGCCAGAGGTATAATGTCGAAACTCTTTAATATAACGATTCACCGGATGGCCAGTAAGATACAAACCAAGGGTTTCTTTTTCTCCCTCCAACCAAACTTTTTCGCTCCACTTGGGCTGTTCCACAAAGCTAGGCCGAACATCATCTTCAACCGTCAACACCCCAAACAAATCTTCTTGACCTCGAGCCGTGTCTTGGGCTTGCTGGGCAGCGGCCTTCATTGCCGAGGGTAAGGTCGCCATCAGCGCAGCGCGGTGTGGGCCAAGTTTATCCAAGGCTCCAGCCATAATGAGCTTTTCAATGACTCGACGATTAATTTTTTTCAGGTCCAGTCGGCTGCAGAAATCGAACAAATCAATAAATGGTCGGTCTTGCCGAGCGGCCAAAATAGCCTCAATTGGACCTTCCCCAACCCCTTTAATCGCACCGATCCCGTAAACAATTTGTTCTTGCTCATTTACCGAAAACTTAAATAAGCCAGTATTTACATCGGGCGGCACTAACTGCAAGCCCATATTGCTACACTCGTCCACTAAGGTAACAATTTTGTCGGTATTATCCATATCCGCCGACATCACCGCAGCCATGAAATAAGCTGGATAATGGGTCTTCATCCATAGCGTTTGGTAGGAAACTAAAGCATAAGCTGCCGAGTGAGACTTATTGAAGCCATAACCAGCAAATTTTTCTACCAAATCAAAAATCTTCATGGCCAACTCGCCGTCGACATTATTTTTGATAGCGCCATCTTCAAATACCGCGCGCTGCTTTGCCATTTCCTCGGGTTTTTTCTTACCCATCGCACGACGCAACATATCTGCGCCGCCAAGCGTATAACCAGCCAGAACCTGAGCAATCTGCATCACTTGTTCTTGATATAAGATGATGCCATAGGTCGGTTCGAGGATCGGCTTCAAGCTTTCGTGCTGCCAAGTTTCATCGGGATAAGACACCACTTCGCGGCCATGTTTCCGCTCGATGAAGTTGTCCACCATGCCCGACTGCAGCGGTCCCGGACGAAATAAAGCCACCAGTGCAATCATATCTTCGAAGCAATCGGGTTTGAGCCGCTTGATCAAATCTTTCATCCCGCGAGATTCCAGCTGGAACACAGCGGTGGTTTGGCAGGCTTGCAAGACCTTAAACGACTTCGGATCGGTGGTGGAAATCGCTGCAATATCAATGGGCGGTTCACCCTTTGCCTGCAACACTGGATTCAACATATCCAGAGCCCACTGGATAATGGTTAAAGTTCTTAAGCCCAGAAAGTCAAACTTAACTAAACCAGCATATTCAACATCGTTCTTATCAAATTGGGTTACGGGATTCTTACCTTCCGCATCACAATAAAGCGGAGCGAAGTCGGTAATTGTGGTGGGTGAGATCACCACCCCCCCGGCGTGTTTACCAGCGTTTCGCGTGACGCCTTCAAGAACCCTAGCCATGTCGATAAGTTCACGAACTTCTTCGTCACTATCATACAGCTCTGGTAGCCGAGGTTCCGCTTCGAACGCTTTGGCCAAGGTCATTCCTGGATCAGGTGGAATAAGTTTAGAAATTCGATCCACAAAACCATAAGGGTGGCCAAGCACCCTCCCTACATCGCGAACCACCGCCTTAGCAGCCATGGTACCGAAAGTGATAATCTGTGATACCGCATCACGACCGTATAATTCAGCAACGTGGTCGATCACCTCGTCGCGTCGGTCCATACAGAAATCAACATCGAAATCAGGCATTGAAACCCGTTCGGGATTCAAAAAACGTTCGAATAATAGATCATATTCTAAGGGATCTAAATCAGTGATTTTTTGTGCATAAGCCACCAAAGAACCGGCACCAGAACCCCGCCCCGGCCCCACCGGAATATTGTTATCCTTACTCCATTGGATAAACTCCATTACGATAAGAAAGTAACCGGGAAATCCCATTTGATTAATTACGTCAAGTTCAATCTGTAAACGTTCGTCATACTCGGGGCGACGCTGTTTACGTACTTCGGGATCAGGAAATAAAAACTCAAGCCGCTCTTCCAAACCATCCCGCGACACCTGACAAAAATATTCATCGATGGGAAGACCGCCAGTCGGGAAATCAGGTAAGAAATACTCCCCTAAACGTATTGTCACGTTACAACGTTTAGCGATTTCTACCGAATTTTGCAGCGCCTCGGGAATATCAGCAAACAATGCCAACATATCTTGTTCACTACGCAAGTATTGCTGAGAGCTATATTTTTTAGGTCGACGGCTATCATCGATGGCAAAGCCATCATGGATAGCAACCCTCACTTCATGAGGTTGGAATTGCTCTTCTTCTAAAAAAACCACTTCATTGGTTGCGACAACTGGCAACTGACGTTGACTGGCTAGTTCAACCGCCATATGTAAATAATTTTCTTCGTCTGAGCGACCCGTTCGGATCAATTCAAGAAAGAAATTATCAGGGAATACTTGTTGGTAGAAGTTGATACAACTTTCTACCAGCGGCTGATTCCCCTTTAGCAAAGCTTTACCCACATCCCCTTGACGCCCACCAGAAAGAACAATAACACCAGGGGCATATTCGACAAGCCAGGCTTTATCAATCACTGGCTTCCCTTGAAACTGACCGCGCAAATATGCTCGAGAAATCAGCATCGTGATATTTTGATAGCCTTGGTTATCTTTAGCGAGTAATACCAAGCGAAATAAATCATCAGCAAAGTCATCGGATCTAACAAAAAAATCACAACCGATTATTGGCTTAATACCTTGGTTATGCGCTTCGCCATAAAACTTCACTAAACCACAAAAGTTTGTCTGATCGGTCAACGCAATCGCTGGCATATCCATTTCTGCCGCTTTCGCAACAATCGGTTTCACTTTTTTCAGGCCGTCAAGCATAGAAAAATCGGAGTGAACCCGCAGATGCACAAAAGCTGGTGATTTAACGCTATCTGACAACTAAAGATCTCCTAATACGTTTTTAACGGGTTTGAAACTACGACGGTGCTCTTCAATTGGGCCATATTCTTTTAATTTTGCCAAATGTACTGCCGTTGGATAGCCTTTATGTTTAGCAAATTGATACTGTGGGTACCTTAAATCTAACTGATTCATCTCTTCGTCCCGAACCACCTTAGCGATAATAGAAGCGGCGCTAATTTCAGCGACTAAACCATCCCCTTTGACAATCGCCTGACATGGTATGTTCAGCTGTGGCTCTCGATTCCCATCGATTAATGCAAATTCAGGCTGAACCGAGAGGGCTGCAACTGCCCGACTCATCGCGAGCATAGTCGCGTGAAGAATATTTAGTTGATCAATTTCTGCTGGTGATGCACGGCCAATAGCCCAACATATTGCATCTTGGCGGATCAGCTCGGCTAACTGCGTTCTTTTCTTCTCGGAAAGTTTTTTCGAGTCATTCAAGCCCATAATCGGTCTTTGCTTATCTAAGATAACCGCTGCGGTCACCACATCGCCCACTAAAGGGCCTCGACCCACTTCGTCAACGCCAGCAAAAACTGTAAAGCCTGAAGGATATACAAATTGTGTCATGAATACTCCAATGAAGGGCAACGCCAGAGTTTAGCTATTGATCACATCAATCACGGCTTTAGCTGCTTTTTGATCGGCACCGCACCGAATAATTTGATGTAACTGAGTAAACTTGGCCAATAATTGACGATTATCCCCACTTAACAAACGACTGAGTTCCGCAACAATATTGTCACTGGTACAATCATCTTGCACGAACTCTTGAACAATCATGTTATCCGCTAATAGATTAGGTAAAGCGGCAAATTTAGCTTTTACAATTAACTTGGCGATTCGATAAGTTAGCGCTTTAAATCGGTAAGCCACCACCATTGGACGCTTCACCAACATCGCTTCCAATGTTGCCGTCCCGGAGGCTAACAAAATCGCATCTGCGGCTATCATCGCCATCCGCGCTTGACCATCCAGCAACAAAATATCTAAGTCGGGGGCATGTTCCGCGATCAATAACTCAAACTGTTGACGCCTTCTCTGGTTGACCATCGGGGCGACAAGCTGCAAGCCGGGGAGCTCTGCCGACAAGCGTTTTGCTACATCTAAAAAAACCGGGCTGAGTAGTGCAATTTCGGCATTGCGGCTTCCCGGCAAAATTGCCAAAACTTGACGATGCGGGTCTAAACCCAATTGCTGAGTTGCCGGCAACTGAGGATTGTCCAATGGTATTTGGTCGGCCAAGGTATGACCGATGAACTCACAGGGAACATCAAAACGCTGATAAAAATCTTTTTCAAAGGGTAAAAATACCAAAATCTTATTGCAGCCTTGCTTAATTTTAAAGACTCGTTTCTGCTTCCATGCCCAAACCGAAGGACTCACGTAATGAACGGTCTTTATCCCTTGTTTATGTAATTTCAGTTCAACACCCAAATTAAAATCAGGTGCATCAATTCCAATATATACATCGGGAGGTGTTGCTAAATAATGCGAAATGAGTTGCTTACGTATTTTTAAGATCCGCGGCAAACGTCCTAATACTTCCACTAGGCCCATCACCGAGAGCTCTTCCATATCGAATAATGGCTCACAACCTTGTGCTTGCATCAATGGCCCTGCAATACCTGAAAAGCGAGCATTAGGATAATACTGCTTCAGCGCTGCAATTAAACCGGCCCCTAAAATATCACCGGAAACTTCGCCAACAACAATGGCAATGTGTAAATTATCTTTATTTATCATTACGTTATATTTTTAAGACTCGAACATTCACATATTGGGCTCATTGGCGAGCAAAATAAATAGTTTAGAACAGTAAGCAAATTAAGCCATCTAAACAGCCGCCAGCATAATACCACAAGCAAATAAAAATGCCTGAGCATATTCCGAGCAGCCCCTCGGCACATCGTCATCGATAGGCGCTTACTTGCTTCACTTCTGAGCAGACCCCACTCCTTTCATTAAAACCGTGTCGCAGCCTTTTGTTTAATTAGCAGCTAAAAACCCTTCTCTCTGAAGATCCGCAAACCGGTGCAACAAATAGGCGAATAAGGCCAATGCCGGGTCTTATATATAAGAAATGGAGAATAGAATTTAAAATGCCGTGCGGGAGGATGCTTTGATGCTCAAATTTGCTTTTGAGCGATACTCGTAGGACGTCATCATTATGGGCTTTGGCAAATCAAACCCCATAATGATCGGTTTAAATAGACCTCATTAGCGAACGATGCCACGACCGTTTTCTTTAAGGAAATCAGCTAGTAATTTCACCTCAGGAAATTGCTCAGCGGAAAGCTCTATCTGGGTCAAAGCTTGCTCTAGCGTATTACCACTACGGTACAACACCTTATACGCTTGGCGAATAGCCTTAATGGCATCCTTACTAAAACCGCGACGTAATAAGCCTTCGGTATTCACCGCAACTGGTCGCGCGTAGTTACCCACAGCCATCACGTAAGGAGGAATGTCTTTATTTACCGCAGCGCAGCCACCCACAAATGCGTAAGAACCAACTTTGCCAAACTGATGGATCGCAGCCTGCCCCCCAAAAATAACATTATCGCCAATCGTGACATGGCCAGCCAAGGTCGCGTTATTCGCAAAAATACAACCGTTACCAACCACACAATCATGAGCAACATGAGCGTTAATCATAAATAAGCAATTGTTACCGATTTTAGTGATACTTTTATCTTGGGCTGTACCACGGTGGATCGTAACACTTTCACGGATGGTATTATTATCGCCAATTTCAAGATAAGTATCTTCACCCGCATATTTCAGATCTTGGCAATCTTCTCCTACCGAGGCAAACTGAAAAATACGGTTATTTTTGCCAATTTTAGTGTGCCCTTTAATCACAATATGCGAGGCAATCTGACAGTTTTCACCAATTTCCACATCACCACGAATAATGGTAAAAGCGCCCACTTGGGTATTTGCCCCAATGTTTACATCACCCTCAATGATCGCGCTAGGATGGATGACTGCAGTACTGTCTATCATAACTTGTTCTACCTATTTGAAAGCGCGGCGAGCACACATAATTTCGGCACTACAGACCACTTCATCGTCGACTTTAGCGACACAATTAAACTTACCCACGCCTCGACGGTCACGTAACAATTCAACTTCCAAATGTAATACATCCCCTGGCCCGACAGGTCTTTTAAAACGCGCACCATCAATACCTGCAAAATAGTAAAGCTCGTTTTCTGCAGGTTTTGTGGTTGATTTAAAGGCCAGAATCCCAGTACATTGGGCTAAAGCTTCTAATATTAAAACACCGGGAAACACTGGTTGACTAGGAAAATGTCCAGTAAAAAACGGTTCATTATAAGTCACATTTTTAACCGCATGTAAGGTTTTTCCGGCTTCGAAATCAAGGACTCGATCAACTAACAGGAATGGATACCGATGCGGTAATAATTCCATAATATCTTGAATTTCTAAGCGATTTAATTTACTGGTCACAATCTATTCCTAAGTTTTTAATCTTGCTGTGCGTCTAATTTACGCTCTAAGCTCACAATACGTTTATGCATCTCGTCTATTTGAGTTAAACGAGCCATCGACTTCCGCCATTGTCGATTTGCTTGGATTGGCATGCCAGAAGAGAACATACCTGGCTCACTAATCGATTTAGTCACCATCGAATAACCTGTAACCGTAACATGATCACAAATACTAATATGGCCATTAATACCAACACCACCACCAATAATACAATAACGGCCAATATGAGTACTTCCGGCAATACCAGTGGTCCCCGCAATGGCGGTACCACAACCAATCGTCACATTATGTGCAATATGCACTTGGTTATCGATGATGACGTTGTCTTCGATAATCGTGTTGTCTAAAGCGCCTCGGTCGATCGATACGGAAGCGCCGATCTCAACTTTATCGCCAATCACAACGCTACCGGCTTGAGGGATCTTAAGCCATTGACCTTGCTTATTGGCATAACCAAAGCCATCGCTACCGATCACGGTGTTACTTTGGATCAGACAATCACGGCCTAATTCAACGCGGTGGTAAATACAACTATTTGGCCACAACTTAGTATTGGCTCCGATTTTTGCAGAACAGCCAATAAAACAACCGGCACCAACTTGTACACCATCACCAAGAATAACACCACTTTCGATGACCGCATTCGGGCCAATACTAACGTCTTTACCCAACTGAACGTCTTCACCAATCACGGCACTATCAGCAACACCGGTTGCACAGCGAGGGGTGTTATCAAATAGCTGAGCGAGTAAAGCGTAGCTCACATAAGGATCATCACTCAGTAATACATTGCCAGTGAAATCCGCTGCATCGCTCGGACTCAAGATTAAGGCACCAGCCTTACAACTGGCCAACAAAGGCTTGTATTTCGCATTAGTTAAAAAACTAATTTCTTGCTCACTGGCTATTTCAAAAGGCGCAATACGAGTAATAATTTGCTCTGCGTTCCCTTTTATAGATAAGCCAAGCTGCTCAGCAATTTGGCCAAGGCTCAAAGACATAGTTACTTGCTCTTACTCACTTGTTGAATAACTTGTTTAGTAATATCTAATGCATCAACTGAATAGGCTGTCGCATCTAACGGCAATACCAAGTCATAACCTTTAGATTTAGAAACGGCAACAACCGCATCTTGAACTTTAACCATCAGTTTTTGCTGCTCTTCGGCACCGCGACGACGCTGATCTTCTTCTAAGTTTTTACGCTTAATTTTATACTCAGCCTGCATGGTTTCTAATTGACGGGTTATTTTGGTCACCTCTTGCTGACCCAACAATTCACCATCTTTCTCACGCTTATCATACAAACGCTGCATTTCGGCTTCTAAAGAACGAACCGCTTGTACTCGCACTTCAAATTCGTCTTTCAAGCTTTTCTGTAATGCATCTCGCTGTGGTAACTGCTTAAACACCTCTGCGATATTGATCACAGCAATCTTGGTATCAGCAAGCACGCTAAAGCTAGGGATGCTGATCGTTGCAGCTAAGGCAACAGCAGTAATTAGTTTTTTCAAAAGATGACTCCTAAATCAAAATTAAAAAGTTTGGCCAATATTAAACGAGAACGTTTCTGAGCGATCGCCCTCATAACTCTTAATTGGTTTAGCTAATGAGAATACCAAGGGGCCCATCGGCGAGAGCCATTGAATCGATACCCCAACAGACGCTCGGATCCTATCGAGTGACGAGTAATCACCAAAGCGCTCACAATAGCTTGTACACTGCATTTGACTGTACTTATCATAATCAAATTCAGTATCCCATACCGTACCAACATCGACAAAAGCAGAGCTGCGCACTTGACGAATATAGGCTTCATCTAAAAACGGCGTCGGGAAAATTATTTCCGCGCTACCGACGGCAATCGCATTACCACCCACCGAATCTTCGGAAGCTGCGATTTGATTGCTACCACCAGCACCAACTACATATAGCGCTCGGGGACCGACAGAATTAGAACGGAAACCTCTAAGGCTTGAATAACCACCGGCATAGAAGTTTTCAAAAAATGGTAATATTTGGTCATTGCCGTCAACTTGCCCATAACCGTTACCATAGCCAACTTTGCCTCGCAGAGAGAAGGTCCAATCATGATTATCGGTAATCGGGAAAAAGTGACGGGTATCAAAACTCATTTTGAAATACTGAACATCTGAGCTCGGCACCGTTATTTTAGTATTAAAGGATTGAGACGAACCAGAAGTGGGCATCGAACCATTATTCAAGGTATTTCGCGTCCAACCCAGTGTTGTATCAAGACTCAGGAAAGTTAACGAGCCATCATCATTACGGTGATTGGAATAAATATTCCAGAACTGTTGAACCTGAGCATAAGCGTTCAATTGCGAAATTTTATTTTGCTCCAGTCCAAGGCTTAAACTTAAACGGTTATCTTCATTCACCGGAAAACCTAATGTGCCTCGCAAGCCAATTGTTTCGTTATTATAATCGACGATCCCTGCTTCTGAGGCCTCAAAATCGGTGTAGTAGAAACGACCACCAAAACTAACCCCGTCTTTGGTAAAATAGGGGTCGGTGAAATTCACATCGAAATTTTTCGAATACTTATTGGTACTAACATTAACCCCTGCTTTGTTACCCGTTCCCAAAAAGTTATCTTGCTGTACCCCAGCAGATAAACTCAGACCGGATTCTGTACCAAAACCGATCCCCGCGTTAAACGAGCCCGACGGCTGCTCTTTCACTGAGAAATTAACATCGACTTTATCATTGGTTCCTGGAACTTTTACCGTCTCAACTTCTACCGTTTCAAAAAAACCAAGACGACTTAAACGCGAGCGCGACTGTTCGACCAAACGACTGGATAACCAAGTGCCCTCAAATTGTCGCATCTCGCGACGTAGAACTTCATCTTTGGTAATGGTATTGCCACTAAAGTTAACCCGGCGTACATAAATACGATTCCCAGGGTCAACATTAATATTAAGGACTACCGTTTTATCTTCATCATTTATCACAGGAAAGACATTCACCTGTGGATAAGCATAACCATAACGACCTAAAAACTTAGACAACAAGTCTTCCGTTTTAGTCACTTCGGCCCCACTGTATGTATCGTCAGGCTTAATTGTCACTAAGCCATTCATCTCGTCACCTTTATCCAAAAGGTTACCAGAAAGCTCGACTTTTTCGACCTTATAGATCTCGCCCTCATCAACGTTGATGGTGATATAGATACCTTTTTTATCTGGCGTTAACGCAACTTGGGTCGAGTCCACCTTAAACCTGATATAACCCCGGTCATAATAGAAGCTATTGATCGTTTCTAAATCACCAGCCAATTTCTGTTTTTGGTATTTTTTATCGGCTAGAATATTCCACCAAGGGGCTCGGTCGGTCAGACTAATGCGCTTCAGTAACTCTCCTGAAGAAAATTTCTTATTGCCAATAATATTGATTTGTTGAATTTCAGCTGAAAGGCCTTCCTGAAAGTTAAATTTCAAATCAACCCTGTTGCGTGGAAGCGGCGTGACAATGGCCGTTACCCGAGCGCTGTATTTACCAACACTGTAATAAAAGTCTTCGAGGCTCTTTTCAATATTGCGTAAATTGGTCTTATCTAATGGTTCACCCACTTTGATCCCAGAAGAGCGCAACGACTCTTCCAACTGCTCAGTTTTAATATCTTTGTTACCTGAGTATTCAATATTACTCACAGTCGGTCTTTCTAAGACTTTAAAGATCAGGGTCTGGTCATCGCGAAAGACTTTAACATCTTCGAAATTACCACTGCCATATAAACGCTTAATGCTATCGCTGATTTGCCCACTATCAACGTCATCACCAATGCGTAGCGGAATCTGTAATAACGCGGCCCCCAACGAAACCCGTTGTAATCCTTCAATACGAATGTCTGCAACCGTAAACGCAGATTCACTTTCAGCAAAAGATGAACCAGTAATACAAGCCAGAATGAGTCCAACAACTAACTGCTTTTTGAACATAAGAAAAGAAAACGTCCTATTAAATTTGTTATAAGCGCATAACATCGTTAAAAATAGCCAGCCCCATAAGCGCCATGACTAATGCTGCACCGATCCTAAAACCTATCTCTTGTACACGCTCTGAAACCGGTTTACCTGTCACCGCTTCAATCGCAAAAAATACCAAATGACCACCATCAAGTACCGGCAATGGAAATAGATTAATAATGCCCAAATTGATACTGACCAAGGCTATAAACCCTAAAAAATAAACTAAACCATAATCAGCCGTTGCTCCCGCACCCTTAGCAATAGAGATTGGGCCGCTAAGGTTATCTAATGAAACAACCCCTGTCACTAATTTACCAATCATTACGATGGTCAATTTACTTAAATGCCAAGTTCGTTCCAAGGATTTACCAATTGATTCAAAAAAACCATAATGTAAATCAATACGATATTCTTCTGGGTAGTTCGCCACTTCTGGTGCTAAACCGACATATCCGGTGACAACACCTTGATACTCTCGACTCTCCGGAGAAATACTAATCAGTTGCTTTTGTCCATTCCTAGCCAACTCTAATTGTATTGTTTGTGAAGGCCTAGCCTGAACATATTTAACAAACTCTTGCCACTGGCTTAATCTTTGGCCATCAACAGCCACTAAGCGGTCACCCACTTGAATCCCCGCTAGGTCTGCAGGCTTACCATTCACCACCTGAGCCACCAGTAAAGAAACTTCTGGACTATATGGCCGTAGGCCTAAACTCAGGATGGGGCTCTGTTGCTGACTATCTAAGTGCCAATCCTGAGTATCCAAAATTATCGTAGATTCTCGGCTGGAGTCTGCTTGTCTCACTTTAAAGGCTAATGAGTCACTACCGAGGTGACTCACTAAAGCAAGGTTGACACTCTCCCAATCTAGGGTGCGCTGATCAGCAATAGCAATGATCTCCTGACCCGCACGTAAACCCGCTTGACTCGCCACACTATTGGCTTCGATATCGCCCAAAATTGGTTTAACCGCAGGAACACCAATCACAAACATCAACCAAAAAGCCAAAATTGCCAGAGCGAAGTTAGCTACAGGTCCAGCAGCAACGATTGCACTACGCTGAGTTAAACTCTTATTATTGAAAGCTTGCGAACGAAACTCTGCTGCGACTGGCGCGACACGTTCATCAAGCATTTTAACATAGCCACCTAAAGGAATGAGCGCAACCACATACTCGGTGCCATCCGTACCCGTTTTCCGCCAAAGAGCCTTCCCAAAACCGATCGAAAATCGTTCAACTTTTACCCCACAACGTCTAGCCACCCAAAAGTGACCAAATTCATGTACGGTAACCAAAATGCCCAAAGTAATAACAAAAAAGGAGGCATTCCAAATCACATCGTTCATCCACAGATCCTTTTTATCACTTTACCAGCGTGCATTCGTGCCCATTGGTCGACCTCAAGTAACACCGAAAGTTCCGAGTCTTGACCCATATACGATAAATCATCTAAACAAACGCTTACAACGTCAGCGATCTGTGTGAATTTTATTCGTTTCGCTAAAAAGGCACTCACGGCTTGCTCGTTGGCGGCATTCAAACAAGTGGTTGCTGTTTGACTGTCATAACAAGCATCGATCGCCAACTTCAAACAAGGATAACGGGAAAAGTCGGGAGGGGTAAAGGTTAACTCTCCAAGGCTAAAAAAATCTAAAGGCGCTACGCCCGAAACTTGGCGCTGTGGGTAAGCCATCACATGCGCAATTGGAGTCGCCATATCCGGCTGGCCCATTTGCGCCAATACCGAACCATCGCAGTACTGCACCATCGAGTGAATAATCGATTGGGGATGAATAATCACATCAATTTGTTTTGGTTGGGTATTAAATAATCGTTTCGCTTCAATATACTCCAAACCTTTATTCATCATCGTTGCAGAATCAACCGAAATTTTTTGGCCCATACTCCAATTGGGATGTGCGCAGGCTTGCCTTGGTGTAACGCTAGAAAGCATAGCAACATCAGAACGTAGAAATGGACCACCAGAACCAGTCAACAAAATTTTATTGATACCCTGTTGTTTTAAATCACAGTATCCCAGAGATTGCTGAACCGCTTCAGGCATACATTGATAGATGGCATTATGTTCACTATCAACGGGTAATACTTTCGCACCACTAGTACGCGCAGCATCCATAAAAATGGCACCACTCATCACCAAGGCTTCTTTGTTCGCCAATAAGACTGTTTTACCTGCCTGAACTGCTGCCAGAGTCGGTAACAAACCAGCAGCACCAACGATGGCCGCCATCACCATATCAACTTCAGGTTCTGCCGCTAACTGAACGATTGAGTCAGCATCACTAAGCACTTCGGTATCAAGCGCTAAATCTCTTAAAGCGATACGGAGCTGCTGGTTACCTTCGGCGTCAGCCATAACTGCAAATTTAGGCTGAAACTCAACACAAATAGCCAGCATTGCAGCAACATTCCAGCCCCCACTTACGCCAAACAGCTGGTAAGCGTTAGGATTTTCTCGCACAACTTTCAAGGTACTCGCACCAATAGAACCAGTCACACCCAAAATAACCAAGGTTTTAGTCATTAGCGCTTACATCCAATGTAGGAAGAAAAATGCAAATACCGGCATTGCAGCCGTTAAACTATCGATCCGGTCGAGCAAACCACCATGCCCAGGTAACAAGGTGCCACTATCCTTAATCCCTGCTTGACGTTTAAACATACTCTCAACCAAATCCCCAACAACAGAAGCTAACACCGTACATGCACTGGCGATAACCAACACCAATGTTTTACCTTCGGGAATATCTAAAAAGACCAAAGCTGCAATAGTGACAACACTTGCAAACAGTAAACCGCCAAGCAAACCCTCGATGGTCTTCTTAGGGCTCACATTTTTAGCCAGTTTTCGTTTACCAAAACGCTTGCCTACAAAATAGGCGCCGCTATCAGCCGCCCATACCAACGAAAACACATACACGACCCAAGCACCACCCACCAGTGGATTATCCACGTCGATAGAGCGTAAAAACAGTAACGACCAGAAGAACGGAACGAGTACTATCAAGCCAACCATGACTTTAAAGAAATGATTGTTATGCCAAAATTTTGCTCGATATGGAAATGAAGCCAATAAATAAACGCTAGCGGACCAAGCGATAACGGCGACCGCCAGCAATCCACTAAACCATATGGAGTGAGCGACCAAGCTTAACGGTATCTGCCAGAGACTAAGTCCAAATACCAAGCAAAAAATCAAAAAGAAGCTAAGGCGTTGATTGTTTTTATCGGAAACAACCCGCGACCATTCACGCGCGGCAAGTAAGATGACCAAGGCAAATACTAAGCCTAAACCGAAAAGCGGCAATTTAAAAATAGCGGCAAGCACTAGCGGTGCCAATACCAATGCGGTGATGATTCGTTGCTTAAGCAAAATGACCCTCATTAAACTGATTATTCTTAAGCTGCGCCTGTAACTGTTCACCAGTGCAACCAAATCGACGCTCGCGACTCACGAAGGCGGCAACAGCATCGCTAAATGCTCGCTCATCAAAGTCTGGCCATAAAACATCACAAAAATACAATTCAGCGTAGGCTACCTGCCACAACAAAAAGTTGCTGATACGGTGATCCCCACCAGTTCTAATCAACAAGTCGACATCGCCTGCAGTTTCTAGCCCCATCACTTCAGAAAAGCGTTGCTCGGTCATATCCTCGATATCCAACGAACCTTCTTGTACTTGCCTGGCCAACAACTGACTGGCATGTAATATATCCCATCGCCCACCGTAGTTGGCAGCAATATTCAGCACTAGACCATCGTTATCCGCAGTATCACTCTGCGCTTGAGCAATACGCTGTTGTAGTTTCTGACTAAAGCGAGAAGTATCGCCAATTATTCGTAGTTGTACATTATTGTTTTTAAGTTTTTTAACTTCACGTTGCAAAACAGTTAAAAACAAATTCATCAAACTTGACACTTCTTCTTCGGGACGGCGCCAGTTTTCGCTACTAAAAGCGAACAAGGTCAACGTTTGAATTTTTAATTGTGAAGCTAAACTAACAGCACGCCTTACCGACTTAACCCCAGCCTGATGGCCAAACATTCGCATTTTACCGCGTTGTTTCGCCCAGCGCCCATTGCCATCCATAATGATGGCCACATGTTTCGGCATGGCGTCTTTAATTGGTAATTGCTGTTCTTCGGATACCGTCATTATCACTACTCGTACTTACAAAAAAAAACCGTGTTCCAAGACACGGCTAATTTCCAATCCCAAAATGCTTAAACTTCCAGCAATTCAGCTTCTTTTGCAGCTAAAGCCTCGTCGACTAATTTTACCGCTGCATCAGTAATTTTTTGAATGTCGTCCTGCGCTCTACGATCATCATCTTCGCCGATTTCTTTCTCTTTCAGCAAGTCTTTAATGTCACCATTTGCGTCACGACGAATATTACGCACTGCTACCCGAGCCTGCTCTGCTTCCGCGCGAACAATTTTAATCAAATCACGACGACGTTCTTCGGTCAACATTGGCAACGGAATGCGAATCAAGGTACCCGCGGAAGACGGATTTAAGCCGAGATCTGAACTCATAATCGCTTTTTCTACCGCACTAATCAAACTCGCATCGAATACCGTTACGGTTAAGGTTCGCGAATCTTCGGTTGACACATTACCCACTTGTTTTAGAGGCGTATCAACACCGTAATAAGGAACCATAATGCCATCTAAAAGACTAGTATGAGCCCGTCCAGTTCTAACTTTCGACATCTGAGTTTTAAGCGATTCAATACTTTTGCTCATACGAACTTGAGCATCTTCTTTAATTGCGTTAATCACGATAACTATCCCTACTCTGTTTCAGCGTTCTTTGATATACGATGAATGGTGGTCCCTTCATCAGCGCCCATAACAACGTTTTTCAAACTACCTGGGGTATTCATATTAAAAACACGAATTGGTAGATTGTGGTCACGAGCCAACGTGAAGGCGGCCAAGTCCATCACTTTTAATTCTTTTTCTAAGACTTCGTTGTAGTCTAATTCTCGGTACAAGCTTGCACTCGGATCTTTAACTGGATCGGCAGTAAATACCCCATCCACCTTGGTTCCCTTTAGCACGGCTTCAGCTTCAATTTCAATGCCACGTAAACAAGCCGCAGAATCGGTGGTGAAGAAAGGATTACCAGTACCCGCAGAAAAAATAACCACCTTCCCCGCTTTAAGGTTACCAATAGCATCGGCCCAATTATATGAATCACACACGCCATTCAACTCAATTGCTGACATAAGGCGAGCATTCACAAAATTTCGATGAAGAGCGTCACGCATCGCTAGCCCGTTCATCACGGTGGCTAACATCCCCATGTGATCGCCAACAACCCGATTCATTCCTGCTTTGGCGAGGCCTTCACCTCTAAACAAGTTGCCACCACCAATAACCAGCCCGACTTGAACCCCTAGTTCCACCAGCTCTTTAATTTCAAGAGCCATCCGGTCTAATACTTTGGGATCAATGCCAAAACCCTCTTCACCCATTAAGGCTTCACCTGAAAGTTTTAAAAGAATACGACGATATGCAGGTTTAGGATTGGTACTCATAGTGATGATGTTCTCTCATTGATAAAGAATACAAGAAGGTTGCGGCATGATACCGCAACCTGAGCGACAACTAAAATTACTTTTTAGCTGCTGCGATTTGTGCCGCAACTTCAGCCGCAAAATCTTCTTCTTTTTTCTCGATGCCTTCGCCAACTTCTAGACGAATGAAACCAGCAACAGTCGCGCCTTTTTCTTTCAAAATGGCACCAACAGTTTTCTTTGGTTCCATAATAAATGCTTGACCGGTTAGAGAGATTTCGCCGGTGAATTTCTTCATACGGCCGGTTACCATTTTCTCAGCGATCTCTGCAGGCTTGCCTTCGTTCATGGCAATTTCGATTTGCAGTTTCTTCTCTTTTTCAACAACGTCAGCTGGGACGTCATCAGCAGAAAGATACTCAGGTTTAGAAGCAGCTACGTGCATCGCTACGTGCTTAAGCGTTTCGGCATCCGCTTCACCAGTAACAGCAACACCAATACGCTCACCGTGACGATATGAAGCAATTGGAGCACCATCTAAGTATTCAACACGGCGAATTGAAATATTTTCACCGATTTTAGCCACTAACTGAACGCGTTCTTCTTCAAAACTAGCTTTCAAAGTCTCGATGTCAGTTTTTTCTGCAGCTGCAGCTTCAGCTACCTTCTCAGCAAACGCTGTAAAGTTAGCATCTTTGGCTACGAAGTCAGTTTGACAGTTAACTTCTAACAAGGCCGCAAAACCGGCACCTTGTTTAATAATGATTGCGCCATCAGCAGCAATGTTACCCGCTTTTTTAGCAGCTTTAGCGGCACCGCTTTTACGCATATTATCAATCGCTAACTCGATGTCGCCATCAGTTTCAGTCAACGCTTTTTTACAATCCATCATGCCTGCGCCAGTACGGTCGCGCAGTTCTTTTACTTGGGCAGCAGTAATTGCCATTTGTTTGATCCTCGATTATTTATCGGATAAAACTCAGGGGGCAAGTTTGCCCCCTGCTAATCTTCAAGCTCACTCAGTATTAATGCTTAAGCATTAATTACTCAGCAGCTTCCTCAACGAAACCATCTTCTTCAGCTTGTACTACGATATCTTCTTGACGACCTTGAAGAACCGTATCCGCAGCTGCGCCTAGGTACAATTTAATTGCACGGATAGCATCGTCATTACCAGGAATGATGTAATCAACACCGTCTGGAGCAGAGTTAGTATCAACCACAGAGATTACTGGAATACCTAGGTTGTTTGCTTCACGAATCGCAATATGCTCGTGTTCAGCATCAATCACAAACAATACGTCAGGTAATCCGCCCATGTTTTTGATACCACCAAGACTTTTCTCAAGCTTTTCCATTTCGCGAGTACGCATAAGCGCCTCTTTCTTGGTGAGCTTCTCGAAAGTGCCGTCTTGGCTTTGAGCTTCAAGATCTTTAAGACGTTTGATTGATTGACGTACTGTTTTCCAGTTAGTCAACATACCACCTAACCAACGGTGGTTAACGTAGAATTGATCTGAACGAAGCGCTTCAGTTTTGATCACTTCGCCTGCAGCACGCTTGGTACCAACAAAAAGAACTTTACCTTTCTTAGATGCAACTTTCTTAAGAACAGACATTGCATCATTAAACATAGGTACAGTTTTTTCTAAGTTAATGATATGAACTTTGTTACGCGCACCAAAAATGAAAGGCTTCATTTTTGGATTCCAGTAACGAGTTTGGTGACCGAAGTGTACGCCTGCTTGAAGCATATCGCGCATTGAAACGTTTGCCATTATAATTTCCTCAAATGGGGTTAGGCCTCCACACATCCCATTTTACCGACCAAACATTACTGTTCAGCACCCCGGAAAACGTGTCGATGTGTGTGTGTGTTTAAAATATAAATATTCAATTAATGTTAGCATCCGCTCAAATTCGTAAATCTGAGTAATTACTTACGGCGCGCTTTATACCATAATTCGCCTTATGGATAAAGAAAAAGGCGAAGTTTTCGCTATTTTCCTCAGCTACTACAACTCCTCGTGCCCTTACGGTAAACTAACGCCATAACCTAGGTAAATACTCAACTATTAAACTCATGAGCATAGTAATAAAAACCCCAGAACAAATTGAAAAAATGCGCGTCGCTGGTCGTTTAGCGGCCGATGTACTCACCATGATAGCGCCCTACGTCAGGGTTGGCGTCAGCACTGAAGAACTGGACCAGCGTTGTCACGATTATATCGTCAATGAACAGGGCGCCATACCCGCCCCCTTAAACTACCACGGCTTTCCAAAGTCAATTTGTAGCTCGGTCAACGAAGTGGTTTGCCACGGGATCCCTTCTGCGTCGCATATTTTGCAAGATGGCGATGTGGTGAATCTGGACATCACCGTGATCAAAGACGGCTATCACGGAGATACCTCTCAAATGTTTTTGGTGGGAGAAACCAGCCCAGCCGATAAATTACTCTGCCGCGTCACCCAACAAGCCCTTTATCAAGCGATAAGAGTGGTGAAGCCAGGTAATAAAGTTTGCGACATCGGTAACGCAATTCAGAAATATTTGAAAAAAGGCAATTATCGTTATGGCATCGTGGATAATTTTTGTGGCCACGGCATCGGTGAGGGCTTTCATGAAGAGCCACAGATTATGCACTACCGCAATAATGACCGTACCGTGCTAAAACCGGGGATGTGTTTCACGATTGAACCGATGATCAACCAAGGTAAGAAAGGCAACTGGGTTGATGAAGAAGATGGCTGGACAGCAAGAACCAGCGACGGCAAAAATTCAGCCCAATGGGAGCATACCCTGCTGGTGACTAATGATGGCGTCGAAGTGCTGACTTTAAGAGACGAAGAAGACTTTCCTCGCATCATTAAGTATTAGTGTTAATTCATTTTAGTCACACAGGTTAAGTCATGGAAACGACGTTAGTATCCCCGCCCTTACCCAAGCCAGATGAGATATCGTTAAACAGCTGTAAGTCGTATCTTGACCAATTACAAGAATACCTAACAGACCAATTTGACCAAGGCGTACATGTTGTCGAATTGGTTCTGTTACGTTCGCGAAAGATGGACTCATTACTCACCCAATTGTGGCAGCACTTCGGCTTGGCCGATGAGTCGGCAATCTCTTTGCTTGCCGTAGGCGGATATGGCCGCGGAGAACTTCACCCGCGTTCTGATATTGATATATTAATCCTTAGCCAACAAGCTACGGCAAGTCAGATTGCAGACAAAATTAGCGCCTTTATTACCTTTCTTTGGGATATTCGGCTCGATGTTGGACAAAGTGTCCGTACGCTAGATGAATGCCTAGAGCTAGGCTTAAAAGACATCACCATCGCCACCAACTTACAAGAATCCAGATTGTTGTTTGGTGACAGAGCTCTTTATCAAAAACTTTGTTTAGCTGTATGCGCCGATAGTTTCTGGCCAAGTGATTCTTTTTTCCAAGCGAAGAAACAAGAACAGCTGACTCGACATCGCCAATACAAAGGCAATGCTTATTCTTTAGAACCCGATATTAAAGCCAATCCTGGCGGTTTACGTGACATTCAAACCATTTGTTGGGTTGCCGGCCGGCACTTTGGCAGTAGCGATTTAGAAGAGCTCACCAAACAAAACTTCTTAACTCAAGCAGAATGTAGAGAGTTACAGGACTGTCGTGATTTTCTGTGGCGAGTCCGTTTTGCTTTACATATTCACTTACCCAAGAGTGATGACCGACTACTGTTTGATCGGCAACTAGCTGTCGCAAAGTCACTGGGTTATAGCGGCCAACACAACGCTCCTGTAGAGCGGCTCATGAAGCATTTTTTCCAAACAATACGACGAATATCTGAGCTCAATGAAATGCTACTTCAACTATTTGATGAAGCAATCTTGGGTAATACCGCCATGGATGTGCGGGTCGTCGACCAACACTTTATGCTACGTGGCAATCTCATCGACAGTAACGATGCCCAGTTGTTTCTTCAACAACCCGAACAAATCATCATGATGTTCTTGCACATCGCTGAAAACCCCAAGATCACGGGGATTTACTCAGCGACCCTTCGCCAGCTCCGCGAGGCCAGACGCCGTTTAACCCATTGGCTTCAAGATGATGCTGAGTGTCGATATTATTTTAAACAACTAATCAAACATCCCAACGTCACTGGTTTACCGTTAAGTTTGATGCATCGCTACGGTGTGCTTTCGACCTATTTCCCGGCCTGGAGTCGAATTGTTGGACAGATGCAATTCGATTTATTTCATGCTTTTACCGTCGACGAGCATACCCATCGCCTGATTACCAAGATCCATTCCTTCAATGACACAGAGACTAAAACGATCCATCCGCTGTGTTGCGAAATTTACCCTCGACTAGAGCGCCCCGACTTATTGGTTCTGGCTGCAATATTCCATGACATTGCGAAAGGCCGTAAAGGTGATCATTCCATCTTAGGTGCCGTTGATGCAGAAGAATTTTGTTTAGCGCATGGTTTTAGTAAGCCCTCAGCAAGAACCGTTGCTTGGTTAGTCAAACACCATCTACTGATGTCTGTGACCGCACAACGACGTGATATTTATGATCCCGAAGTGATCGCTACATTTGCCAAAACCGTTCGCGATCAACGTCATTTAGATATGTTATTGTGCTTAACAGTTGCAGATATTTGTGCCACTAACGATGATACTTGGAATAGTTGGAAACGAACGCTATTACATGAACTTTACAGTGCCACTCAAAAAGCCTTGCGTCGTGGTTTAGAAAATCCTGTCGATATTCGTGGCGTAATCCGTGATAAGCAACAGAAAGCGATCGAACTGCTTGCCTTAAAAGGCTATTCCGAAGAACAAACTCGTATTCTATGGCAGCGTTTTAGGGCCGACTACTTTTTACGGCATACACCGCAGCAAATTACTTGGCATAGTGACCATTTGTGGGGCCACAGTGACGAGCAACCATTGGTTTTAGTGAGCCGCAGAGCGACCCGTGGCGGTACTGAGATTTTTATCCACTGCCCCGACATCCCTCACTTATTTGCATCGGTAGCTGCTGAACTCGATCAAAAAAACCTCAATATTCACGACGCTCAAATCATGTCGAGTCGCGACGGATTTGTATTAGATACCTTTATGGTGCTGGACCGAGAAGGCCAACCGTTATCAGTTGAACGTGGTATATTGTTACAACAAACACTCGCAACCAAATTACACGTTGCGGTGCCCATCGATCTAAAGCAACGTCGTGTCCCCAGACAAGTGCAACAGTTTTCTATTGCGCCTCGAGTTGAATTTTTACCCACAAAAGGGAACCGGACTTTAATTGAAATCATTGCTTTGGATAAGCCTGGCCTAGTGGCTCGGATCAGTGCAGTCTTTCAATCGTTTAATTACACCATTCATGCAGCTAAAATCACCACTATTGGTGAAAAAGCCGAAGATTTCTTTAGTATTAGTAATGCTGAACGGGAAAAACTTAGTCCAGAACAAAAGCAACAGCTTAAATCTATTCTGGAACAAGCACTCAAACAATAATATTTATGCAGACTCAAACAATAAATGGAGACAATCATGTCTAAAGACTTTTTTAGTTACGCCATTGGCGTTGGCAGTAAAAACGCAAATGGCCAATGGCTAGAAGTTTTTTACCCAAGCCCTGTATTACACCCAAGCAAAGCAGAAGTATGTGAATTGACCAAGGGGCTCAATTATACCTCGGGAAAACAAGTAATAGAGCTTGATGACGCAGCAATGACTAGCCTACTGAACAATGCTAAATCCTTGGGCCTAAACGCACAAGTGAGTGCCTTAGAAGCTTTAGCCAGTAGCCAGCAATCTCGTGTATTGTGTTTACTCGAGGAAGATAGTGCAGCCGAGTCCACTCCAGAAGCCTATCTAAAGCTGCATTTGCTGTCGCATCGTTTAGTCAAACCACATGGGACTGACTTAAGTGGTATCTTTGCTGTATTGCCAAATGTTGCATGGACTAATCAAGGCGCTATCGACTTAAGCGAGCTACCGGCTCGCCAATTGGAAGCACGAGCCAAAGGCGAATTACTGCAAGTTAGTTCAGTGGATAAGTTCCCTAAAATGACCGATTACGTTGTGCCGAATGGGGTACGTATCGCTGCGACCTCTCGGGTACGCTTGGGAGCCTATCTTGGTGAAGGCACAACCGTCATGCATGAGGGTTTCTGCAACTTTAATGCGGGAACCGCCGGCACCAGCATGATTGAAGGGCGGATATCTGCTGGTGTATTTGTTGGCAAAGGCTCCGACCTTGGTGGTGGTTGCTCAACTATGGGTACCCTCTCTGGCGGCGGTAACATGGTGATTGCGGTAGGAGAAGAATCACTAATTGGTGCGAATGCCGGAACAGGTATCCCCTTGGGTGACCGCTGTACCATCGAATCAGGCCTATATATTACAGCAGGAACCAAAGTCATCTTAATCGATGAAAACAAACAATCACTTGGAACCGTTAAGGCCCGTGAATTAGCAGGTAAATCAGACCTATTATTCCGCCGTAATAGTATCAGTGGTGCCATCGAGTGCCTAACCAATAAAACAGCAATTGCGCTAAATGAAGCGCTGCACGCCCATAACTAAGCCATCATGCAACCAAGCGGCGCTCAGCCATTTGGTTGCATCTAAATATTTCATCATCAAATTCAAAAAACCACTTATTTCAGATTCCTTCTGATCTCTAATGCGCTATGCTGCTAATAACAGGCTCTGCAGTATGTTGCGGTGGCAGCTGTTCCAGTCTTCAGTTTAGCGATTTGTTATGAAGGAAAATCTATGTACGACAATCTAAAAAGTATTGGCATCACCAACCCAGCAGATATAGAGCGTTACAGCCTTCGCCAAGAAGCGATGTCTGACACACTAAAAATATACTTCCATAAAGAAAAAGGTGATTTTTTAACACGCAGTGTTAAGTTTAAATACCCTCGCCAAAAGAAAACCGTATTAGTGGATGGTGGACGTGGTACCTATAAAGATGTCTCTGAAATCAACACCAACCTGCGCTTTATTGTTGAAGAATTAGACAAAATCACCCGCCGAGATCAACAGGAAAAAGATACCAAACAGCAAGTGCTGGCAGAGCTGCGACATCTGGAAAAAGTAGTGAGTAGCAAAATTGCTGAAATTGAAGCTAAGTTAGAAAGACTTTAAGCAATAAATATTAACTCCCCTAATATTATCGCTTGGCACTTATTTCAATATAAACGCTCGATGCACTTCCATCGGGCGTTTTGCATATTAGGCTGAAATAAAAATATTAACGAGTTTATCGACTAATACCAATCTAACTCATTATCTGTTCGTTGTTACTGCCCAAATCACCGCAAACTAGGTTATGCATCTTACAATTAGCGCTACTCATGGCTGCACTTCATGCCTCGTTATCAGCACAATTAGTTGCTCATATCATGAATCAGATTGGTATTAGCAGAGCTGCACCATTCGTCATGTCTACAACCAAGCTTAAATTCACTTCTCTAGTACTAAAGAATAAACCGATGATATCTAATAGCGATCGCTGGTATTCATAGCCGACGAACACACAATGAAGCCTAGTCTTTTAAGTTAGGGTCGTACCACCAACAAAACGTACTTTTTATTATCAAATAAAAAGGAGGCCTAAGCCTCCTTTTCTAGATATTTAAAAACTTATACCGTTTTTAAATAACTTTCCATGTCAGTTTTTAGGTTATCAGATTTAGTACCAAAAATGGCTTGAACACCTTGGCCCGCGATCACCACACCAGCAGCACCTAAGGATTTCAGTGCCGGCTGATTAACCGACTCAACCGATTTTACTTGAATACGTAAGCGAGTAATACATGCATCTAAGCTAACGATGTTGTCTTTACCGCCAAAAGCATCCACTAAACTTTGAGACATTTTATCTTCAGATATAACGCCAATCTCAGCGCTGTCTTCGTCTTCACGACCCGGAGTTTTCAGGTCAAATTTAGCGATCACAACACGGAATACAACATAGTAAAGAGCTGCATAGCAGATACCCACAACAGGGAATAACCAAAGTTTCTGAGCGTTACTTGATAACACGATGAAATCAATTAAACCATGTGAGAAAGAAGTACCATGAACCATGCCTAAGCTATTAGTAATAACAAAAGCAAAACCAGCTAACAGCGCGTGAATCGCATATAACAATGGCGCAACAAATAGGAATGCAAACTCAATTGGTTCGGTGATACCAGTTAGAAATGATGTCAATGCCGCAGACACCATAATACCACCAACTTTAGCGCGGTTTTCTGGTTTAGCAGCATGCCAAATCGCAATAGCCGCTGCAGGTAAACCGTACATTTTGAACAAGTAGCCACCCGCTAACTGACCAAAACCGTTACCAGCGACACGTGACGCTTCATCGGCCTGTAGGTAACAAGTCAATACACCGTGAGCAATCTCACCGGAAGCTGTCGTACAAGTTCCCGCTTCGAAGAAAAATGGAACGTTCCAAACATGGTGAAGACCGAATGGAATGAGTGAACGCTCAACGATGCCGTAAATGCCAAAGGCTAATGTTGGATTTTGTTCTGCCGCCCAATGAGAGAATACCGCAATGCCATTTCCAATAGGAGGCCAAATAAACGCAAGCGCAACACCTAAAAATATGGTTAGGAAACCAGTGATAATCGGCACACTACGTTTACCAGCAAAGAAGCCTAAATACGCTGGAAGCTGGAGTCGGAAGAAACGGTTAAAGGCCCAAGCTGCGACGCCACCTGATAGGATACCGCCGAGCACACCTGTATTAATAGAATCAACGCCCATAACCACTGCCATAACAGTTAGTGTTTTGGACATAATGTAAAAGCCAACAATAGATGCTAACGCAGCAACACCATCGTTATTGGTAAAACCAAGAGCAACACCCACAGCGAATAGCAACGCCATATTACCGAATACAGCATCACCTGCATTCATCATGAGTTGCGATATGATGTGAGGCATCCAGCTAAAGTCAGCTGCGCCAACCCCTAGCAAAATACCCGCAACCGGTAACACTGATACGGGTAGCATCAATGCTTTACCTACCTTTTGCGCTTGCGCAAACAAATTTTTAAACATAGTAAGCTCCTAAAGGGCTGTTTGTTGTACAAAATATAGCCTTGGTAATAAATTGACGATACGACCAACTTATTACCAGATTAAATATTTACTTCAAAGTCACCGCTAAATTGTTTATCGCGATTTCTGGGCGTAAGTGTAGGGGCATACGTTTCAAAAAAATGCGATTTAGAACAAGTTAAAGCCCTCATTTTGTAACAGTTTGTAACGACTTTATACCTTGTTGATAAATTAGCTTTTTTTGGTAACAAAGTACGATTATCAATGAGTTCTAAGGCACTACAGCTCGCCAGTAAAAACCTAAAAATTTAATATAAAAATCTATTTTAAATCAAAAATAAAAATTAAATGACCAAAAAAATTTGAATTTATCAGCACTGAAAGGATTTTCATATTATTTGTGTGAGCAAGATCTCAAGACAAATTTACAAACTACTGAGACAATGTATTTCGACATATTATTTTACAATGGATCAAAAATTCAGCGCAGGATGCTGGCGTGTCGTCATTAACTATTTAAAATACAAGGTCCACTCAATGAAGTTAAAAACACTATCTCTTGCTTTGGCAGCTGCAACAATATCCTCTCAAACCTTTGCGATTAATCCGGAGTTTCACGGTTATATGCGATCAGGCATTGGTGCAACTGGTTCCGGAGGCGATCAAATGTGCTTTCAAGCCGATGGCTCGCCCTACAAACACCGCTTAGGCAACGAATGCGAAACCTATGCAGAAATAGGTTTAAAAGCCAATGCTTGGGAAGAAGGTAACCAAAAGATGTCGGTGAATACTCTCTTCGCTTATTCAGTTGCCCAAGAAAAAGATTGGGAAGCTGAAGCCCCCGCGACTCGCGAAATGTATGTTGCCGGTGAAAATATGATCGAATCATTGGCTGGTGCAAACATCTGGGCCGGAAAACGTTATTACCAACGTCGAGACGTGCATCAAATCGATTACTACTACTTAGCAAATGCCGGAGCTGGTGGAGGGATAGAAAATATAGACCTTGGTTTTGCAAAACTTTCTGCCGCATGGATCCGCAATACAGAAGAAGCTTATTTCACCAACAAACAACAACCCATTGTAAATGATGAAGGATTAGAAAATTACTCAGGTAACAATATTGATTTACGTTTAGATGGTATTCAAACCAATCGAGATGGTTACTTAGGTATTGCTACAATTTACGGTGCATACAGCGACCAACAAGGTCAAGACTTCGCAGGTCAACAGCCCAACCATAATTTTGAAAACAGTGGACTCTTCATTCTTGCAGAACATACTCAAGAAAACTTCTTTGGTGGCTTTAATCAACTCTCTATCACCTATGCGACGGACGCAATGGCGAAAATTGGAGCTTTTGGTCAACTTAGCGGATTCAACTATAAAGAAACCAGCTCAAACCAAGCCAGCTATTACCGGATACTGAACCACGGTATGCTCAGCTTTTCTGAGCAGAATCTGGCCCTTACTTACGTGGTTAACTACGAGAACTACGATAAGGACGACCAACAGGGATCTTCATTATTCACGGTTGGTGTTCGCCCACAATACAACTGGAATAATCACTTATCGACTATCCTCGACGTGGGTTACGACGTCGTTGAATTCCAAGATGTGGCAAAAGCCAACGGTGAACAAGACAATAAACTCGCGAAGGTAACACTCGCGCAGCAATGGCAAGCAGGCCCAAGTGTATTTGCCCGCCCAGCGTTACGTGCATTTGCCACTTACGCTAAGTCTGATCAACGGATCTCCCGTGACACAAGCTCTAAAGATGAATTAACTTTTGGTCTACAAGCGGAAGCCTGGTGGTAAGCTAAACAGGAATTTTACTCACTCAAAATAAAGGCCACCATATATCGGTGGCCTTTAGCAATAAGCGAGATGAAAAGTTTCTTTGCGATAAACCGAGCTAGGCTCACTCACGATATCCACATAAATGAATATTATTAATTTTTAACTGCTTTAATAAAAGTATCACGAGCCGTCTGAGAGCCAGCATATTCGGCTTCTTCAACCAATTGTAAGGCCTTTTCAATATGACCGTCAGTCACCATTTTTTGGATCAACTGATTATAAAATAGTTCGGTTTCGGCCAACATTCCAGAATGGCGCTTACTGCGATGGTCACGAATAACTGGCTCACCAACCGCAGACTGACTAACAACCGCTTCCTGATTCGCTTGAACAGCCACTGCGGGAGTTGCATTTGAGCTGGAACTACTAAATAAAGGTCCAGATAACCAGTTAAGCGAATTTTCTGCGACATTAAACTGAACCTCAACCACACCTGTTGCTACATTGGGAAGCATCGGATCAGGGATCTGAGGGATATCATTGCCTCTTGCTTCTGCCTCCACCTTGGCTGGATGCGTGATCTGAGTTTTGCCCGTTTTTAAGGCATCCGTCGTATAAATAAGTAAGTATTCTTCCTTTTCTTGCGGGAGAGCCGCTCGGCGGATCGAAAAACTAGAGGTCAAGCGGTCGCGGCTAAAGCCTCTTGCTGGTTTATAAATAAAATTCTTTCCAGGAACCACGCGTGTGACTTCAAAATTACTATTTAATAGTACGACTTTTGGGGCAAATAACGATTCACGAATATAACTCGACACCGTAATTGGAAAGTCTGTGCTACTGTTTGGAATTTTATAAGCTAGAAAAAAACTTTTCCCACTATCGAAATTAAACGCAGGACTCCCTTTCCCAAGCACTTCATCAGCTAAATAATTAAAGTCTACAGTTTTATAATCAATATCCGCTAAGGAATTGCAACATAAAGCAGCAGAATCCAAAAGTTGATTTGAAACTTGAGGACTATAGTAATAGTCACCACTACCACCACTTACATTCAATCCTTTAAGTCCATTATTAGAGGAACATGCACTCAAGACCAATGCGGCCACTACTATCCAAAACCAATTATGTCGCACAAGAGACTCCCTTAAATAAACAAAAAGACCCTCAAAATAATATGTTTTTGAGGGTCTGGCTAGATAAAATATCAGTTTGTTTGAACTATAGTGTATCGGCTAAGCCTTACCACCAAGCTTCCACTTGTACACCGTATTCAAACTCGTTGTTTTTACCTTTAGCTAAGCTATCATTTTCATGGTCTTTCACATAAGAACCAAATAAGCGGATTTCAGGACGAGCCCAGAAACCAGGACCCGCGGAGATCGCTTGCGCTAAAGTCAACTTACTGTTTTTAGATTTACCCCATGAATCATCATCGGCATCATAGTAACCATACTCTAGAATAGTTTTGTGATAATCGCTCCATTTATAACTTGGGCGCACAACTGCATTCCAGTAATTATGGCTGCTGGCAAAATCATCGCGATCATAAGAAGCATAAACAGCCGCGTAAGCCAAATCTACAGACTTACCAAAGGTAACCACACCATGATCAATTACACGATATGCCTTACCACCATGACCACTGTTCTCAGAACCATACCAGTTACCACCACCAGTGTAACGAAGGGCATGTGCGTAACCTTCTGTACCATACTGAACCACAAATTTGTTAAAGCCGCCAGCAATACCAGTGGTCAACTGCGAGGTTAACATTACACCTGATTTTTCACCCTTATTTTCTGCGTCTTGCGCTTCAGTCGTATTGACATAAGCGTAAGTTACACCAAAGTCAAGGGTATTCGAACCACCGATCGACAAGCCTGTATAGCGAACATCAAACAAGTTTTGGTTACGAGCAGAACCTGTACCTTCTACATAATCACCGTTGCTATCATGACTTGCCTTAGTTACAAAGCCTTCTTGACGATCACTGCGAGTCCAGGCAAAACTCAGATTACCAGGGCCCACTGGGATATCTTCAATCCCTGCACCTGGACCTGAAACATCCCAGTAATAAAAGTCAAGAATATGAATATCGTTACGTTTATAGAAACGTTTACCCGCCCAGACAGAAGCGTCAGGAGCGAAAGGTAGAACGCCTTTTGCAACAACGTTCATTTCACGAATGGCGATATCTGTATCACCATCCTCATTATTACCAGTACCTGTCTTCGTCCCTTCCCAGTCATTATTTTGGTTAGATGTATAAGCAAGATTGCTACCAAAATCAAATTTAACTCCGCCTTTACTATATAGCTCTTGGCCTAGAATTAATTCTGCGTAGGTGTCACATTCATTACCTAAACGACCAACGTAAGTTTTGCTAACAGAACAGCTTTGGCCTCCATCGGCACCAAGGCCAATACCTGAACGCATATAACCGTGAAAATCAACTGCGAAGGCGCTTGAAGAAATTGTTGCGGCAGCGACTGCTACAGCAAGTGTTTTCAGTTTCATAATCTAATCCTTTTCCTTTTGTATACTCATCCCTTACCTTGAACGGTAAGCGCTAACGGCGCATTTGTAAGTGTGCTTATAACCGCTAACTGAGGAGGATTATAGGGAGCAGGATCCCTCGCAACCTTGAACTGGATCACAGTTTAATTTTTATGAAAATGGCTTGAAAACAAGGTATTTAGCGATAAATCTTGCGTTAGATCACGTTGAAGACTGTCAGCGACAAAACACTTGAAAATGTTTTCAAGCACATTGAAAACCCTTTCAGTAGTCAAATAACCAAATTTATAACTAAAAGTTAAAGTAAAACCCTAAAGGTGGTAATTTTATTACGCGACAATGAAAACCCTTTCATGGTTCAAAAAAGCTTTCCATTTTGTGATATGTATCACACATAATAATGGAACTAATTCCAAGACATCAGCTTAAATAGCTTAATCCAGCGCTCAGGAAGGGGACTCTCTATCAGAATATCTTTAGCAGAATAAGGATGCACAAAACCAATTTGCTTAGAAATCAACCAAAGCCCTGGGTGCCCTAAGCTTTTAAACAGTCGATTATGTCGCCCATCACCATAGGTGGTGTCACCAATAATATGGTGACTCAGGTGATGCATATGCCGACGCAGTTGGTGCTTTCTTCCTGTTCTAGGTTTCAAACTCAACAAACTATATCGTGATGTTGCAAATTTTCCACTCGGGTAAGGTAACTCGACCTGAGCTAAACCACGATAACAGGTAAAGGCCGACTGAGCTGGTTTATCCTGTTGGGCCCTTCCATCGACCATCTTGTCGTGCTTTTCTTTTAATGGGTAATCCAACTGATGCTCGCCTTCCACATAACCTCTAACCACCGCTAAGTACTCTTTATATACTCGGTGACTGGCGAACTGCTCTGCCAATTTTTTTGCTGCCTCCGAAGAGGTTGCCATCACCAAAACTCCACAGGTAGGACGGTCGAGTCGGTGTACCGGGTAAACATAATGACCCAATTGATCGCGTAAAATTTGCAGCGCAAATTGAGTGGCTTCTTTAGCTATCCAACTACGATGAACCAATAAGCCTGCTGGTTTATATATCGCAACATAGTGCTCATCTTGATATAACACGGTCAATTCACAAGGGATCGCTTCAACCAGCTCTGTGTTTAAATCTAGGTTTTCAGTCATCGTTAAAACTCTGATCAAATAGGCTCAAAAGCAACAACAAATCACGATTGTCCTTTGGAGAGTGTTTCAATGCCTCTTCGGCATAGGGCGTGATAGCAATGCGGCGAGGCAGCGGGCGACCTTCATCCAATAAAGTATGCAGCCGAGGCAGCAAAATAAACTGTAGCCACTGCTCTAAGTTGAGTGTATCTACACAAAATGGTTGAGTGCTTTGTAATAAATCGGGATGAGGCGGTAAATCTTGCCAACATTGATTTTTCTTTAAGCAGCGCTCAATGGCGAATAACTGCTCTCTGATCTTAAAACGCATACAATGTTAATCTTAAAAGCCGCGATTATAACATTGCTTACTGGTGAACGGCAGCTTAACGCTGCATAAGCTAAAGCTTCCCCAATAATTGCTCTCAAGAAGATAAATGTGGATACTGAGGCCAACTGCGTCAACTCAAAACAAAAACTAATCTTAAGTTATGAATAATACAAACACACTAAGTGACATCCTGTTGCTTTCCGGCAGTGAACTACGCGTCTATGAAATGGGCAGACAAATTCAGCAGATTGATAATCAAGATTTCCAAAAAGTTGAAACTAATGACTTACCCTACCCCGCGCCAATTCAACAGCAAGCTCGATTTGCTTTATGTTTTTGGCAAAAGCAGCAAGCCAATACCCCCTATATCTGGTTTTTACAATTCCCGGTTGATGAACAAGGTTTCATACAACTCGGGGCACGTGACCAGTTTATTCAATTGGTGATTGAAGCCTTGGGGCAACAGCTTGACCAACAACCCAATCAACAGCAACAACAAGCTTTAGCAAATAACCAGTACATTTTTAAGCCGATTGAAGAAAAATTGGCTTATTTTAATGCGCTCTATAAAAAGCATTGCGCACTGCCACCTTCCAAACATTACCCGTCAGTACGGGGCTACTTACAAGGCTCCGCTTGGGATAAATGGCCGCAGCTAGCTCTACAGGGGCTCGCCGATATTGTTGCTCGGCTCGATAGAGATGATAATAGTAAACTACTGGCAAAGGCTTTCCCTCACTTACCAATGGAAGTCGCAAACAAAACTCTAGAGTTACTGGAACACGCCAGTATCGATCAACAACTCAGTCACGTGATTGCACAACAGCACACTCTAACTTTGACAAGAGATGAGAATTTAGCGAGCCTTTACCTTCGAGCCTTAGCGGGTTGTACCGTTCCCAGCATAGTGAACAAAGCCCTCAACGCTCAGCTCGGAGCTGCCCAGTCAATCCATAGCTTTATTGCCATTGCTGGTCGCTTATGGCGTGTTTTAGAACAACCACACCAGCTCAGAATATTTCTTGAGGCTCTCGCAACACAACAAGATGACCAATTATTTCAGCAAATCTTTGCTGATCTGGTGTTTATTCCTTCGTTACGCAGCTTCGTTCTCGCCCAATTGAGGGATCCCAACAACAGCACCAATTTACAAGCAGCGATTCAACAGTTAGTGCGAAGTTACCAACCTGCTACCAGCCACTAAGGTCCATCAAGATGTCACAAAATATCGTTCTATTAGCTATCAAATCCCTGATTGACGAGAATAAGCAACCCAGCTTAGCGCTGATTAAAGCTCGGCTCAGTGTTCGCCAACCCATGCCAGTCGTTATCGCCGCATTGAATGCCTATAAACGAGATCCGACTATCATCAAGCAACTCACCATAGAGCAGCCCGTAACGACTAACAAAAGCGAGCGACAATCATTGGAGCAGCGTATCACGCATTTAGAATCGCAGCTTGCGCTGTTAGTCACTCGTATTAATCAACTTGAGTCAAAATCCTAAGATGTATCTCGCAATCATAGAGCTAGAATGCTTTGCTGATACCACCATTAGCCAAGCAGAAAAAGCAATTAACCAACTACTTGATTGCTGGCGCTATAACGGTCAGATCATTGGTCGAGAATTTCCAATAGTCTTAAAAGATGCCGTATTTAGTGTCCGAGTGCTTTGTCCAGAAGTCGATAGTCTACAAGAAAACTATCAGAGTCAGCAGGTCAAACACGCCAAACAGGCCCTAAGCGAAGCAAGTTTACTCAGCCCCAAAGTAAAAATATTAGGCCGCGACATTAATGCCGATGACAGCGACAATTGCCTTAGCCCCTCGTGGAAAATTCTCTATACCAATTATTTACAAACCTGTTCTCCGCTGCGTTGTGGAGAACACTTTACACCGATGCCCCTTTATCACTTTCCTGCCGTTGCAAATGGTGACCATCGACAGTTGATAAAATGGCAAGAAGACTGGTCTGCTTGCGACCAATTGCAAATGAATGGCAGTATATTGGAGTTCAGTGCTATACAAGAAATAAGTAGTACCCATAGCCGCTTATTTCAACGCGGCTCAGATTTATGCAAGCGCCTAGAATACTTAACGAAGACCCCGACCTACTTATATTTATATCGCGTCGGCGGCGACAGCTTATTAGCCGAAAGCCAACGTCACTGTCCCAGCTGCAACCAGCCATGGCGATTAACAGAAAACCTACACGATATTTTAGACTTTAAATGCGAACGCTGCCGCTTGGTATCGAATATCTCTTGGGATTTTAAATCTTAGTCCGCTAAGCTCAATTGCTCTAAAAACTCATCAAGCGTGCTCGCCAGCACGCGCTCAACCCCCTTACCTAACTGCTCAAGTAACACTTCACCGCTATTATTATCAATACTCACGATTTGCATTTCGTCATCAGTTGTCGCAATAAATACCGTTGGAGGCTGCTTTAAACGACGCTGCATGAGTAAATGACCTATCATATTTTCCAACAATAGCTCGAAATCTTGCTCATTCCACGGTTGAACTAATTCAATGCGATTATTTTGAAAATTAACTACCAGACTTGAGGCATAATAATCGCCATAAAAAGATTTAATACTTGGATGTAGTGTCAATTCTAAAGCCGTTTCGATACCACTAAAATCTGCAGCTATTTTCCGAACAACCGGGCGCCAATCGACTTGCTGTTGTTGAGGAGAGCTTAGAATACATGGTGAAAGCCATTGTTCATCATAATCGAGTTTAGGGTAGCTCGAATTTTGCCATTGCTGTTCAAACTTCGCATAAATAGAGGCCAGTGGTGAGGATATCGTACTGCTCATTGATGTGTTTCGTTTCGATTTAAGATAAACTAAGCCTAACCAATTCGATCGAATAAAACCATGACAAAACAGCCTGTAAACACCACTGAACAGCTAAAAAAGCGATTAAGTCTCGGTAAACCGACCGACTACATTAGTCATTATTCACCGCAACTGTTACAAGGCGTACCACGCCAATTAAATCGTCAACAATTAAATATTGTAGAAGCGCAAACACTGCCCTTTTCGGGATATGACTTATGGAACCTCTACGAACTCTCGTGGCTAAATGAGAATGGACTTCCAACCGTAGCCGTCGCTGAAGTGAAAATAATGGCTAGCTCTCGATGTTTGATCGAATCAAAATCATTCAAGTTATATCTCAATAGCTTTAACCAGAGCCACTTTGCCAACTTTTCTGCCGTTGAAAAAGTACTAAGACGCGATCTAGCGCAATGCGCCGAAGGTGAAGTAGAAGTAATACTGAGCAACATTGATAGCACCTTCGACACTCGCCCGATACCGGGTCTAAATATCGACCAGCAAGATGATATTAAAATTTTAAGTTATCAACTCGATCCTTCTTTACTTGAAGGTGCCGCAGATCCTAATCTTATCGTACATGAATCACTTAACAGCCACTTGCTCAAGTCTAACTGTTTGGTAACCAATCAACCAGATTGGGCAAGTTTATATATCGATTACCAAGGGCCTAAAATCAATCAGCAAGCCTTATTAAAATATCTAGTCTCATTCCGCCAACATAATGAATTTCATGAGCAATGTGTTGAAAGAATTTTCACCGACCTAAAACATTATTGCCAGCCCAAGACGCTCACAGTCTATGCCAGATATACGCGGCGTGGCGGCTTAGATATTAATCCAATGCGCAGCGATGATCCCCTAGCAAGCACAAAACTAGGAAATTGGCGCTTAATTCGCCAGTAATATAATGCCCAATTTCTCGCTAAAATCGTATTTATGGTTTGCCCTTGTATTACTCTGCGGGCCGTTTTCTACCAATAGCTGGGCCTATGAAAATGGCTTTATCAATGTTCCTAAAACATTAGAACCGTTACGCCAACAGCTGATAGCCAACCCTAGGAATTGCCTAGAACATTTAGCGAAAACACTGAACCAACAGGAGACGACCACTGAGCAAACGGTAACAACAGGTACAATCGACATACTCCGCTATCAAATTGCCGCTTTATGTGCCTACCGCACCAATAATCCACAACAAGCTCAGGTCTATATTCATCACGCCATTCGCTTAGCAAAACAACAGCCAACCCATTTAACTCAAGCCTATATTATTGCAGCACTCGCCATGAGTAGTGACCCCAAATGGGCAATACAGGCACAAGATTATATCGCTTTAGCACAAGCTGGTATCGAAAAACTAAAGATCTTCCCCTTATCTAACATGCGCTTTCAACTACAAAAAGTGCAAGCGCTTTACTACCAAAACCAAGGTAAAAATAACGAAGCCAAAAACCATCTATTAAAAGCGAAGGAAGAGGCTTATACCAGTAAATCACCGATACTCAGGGCGTGGTCTGAAGCCTTACTGGCAGATTATTATTTGTTAAATAAACAGCCTGAATTAGCGCTCAATCACCTAACAGAGGCGGAGTTAGATGATCAAGACATCCACAATAATGAAGCCTTGCTACTCAACAGCAAACTCAAAGCCAATATGGCACAGGTCTATTTGGAGCAAGGTGAGCTGGTTATCGCTCAGCAGTTTCAACAGGATGCCATCGATGATGCCGCAAGTCTCAATAATCTCGATCTACAGGCTGAAGAAATAACTAAACTAGCGGATATGACCAAGCTCGCCAAGGACAATGACGCAGCTCTGGTGCACTATCTAAATGCAAAAGAAATAGCAAAGGCCAATCATAACTTACCGCTATTGGCCGACATTGAACTGCGCCTAGGCAGCACCTATATGGAATTCACAGACTACACGCCAGCTTTAGTTCATCTACAAATCGCTAGACAATTATTTACTCGATTAAATCAACCCAGTAAATTGTTACATAGCTTACTACTGTTAGGCGAATTACATATCAACAACCATGAGAGTGGCTTAGCTATTTTACAACTAGAAAAAGCCGAAGCTTTAGCCAACACCATTGGCTTATCGAATAGCCATAGCAAAGTATACAAGTTACTCACCGAAGCCTACGAGCAAAATGGTAATTACGCCCTCGCCTTAGAAGAATTTAAAATTTACCACAGCTTAAACCAACAATATCAACAGATAAGTAACGAGCTAAAACGTGAACAATTTAAGCAACACTATCAGTATATTGAACAAGCCCAACAGTTATCCGATCTGACCAAAGAAAAAGCCTTAATACAGCAACAAAGTAGCTTTCAGCAACTGGTCTTAGTCTTAGTCTGCGTTTTTGCAGTGATGATATTATTTTTATTCTTAATCACTAGGCAGAAACTGTTATCAAGAAAAGCCTTAGTGAGGCATCTAAACCAACAGCTGAACCAGCATCCCATTACAGGTTGGCAACAACTAGCCAACAGCGATAGCCCCTTACAATATTTACGCAAGCAACATCTCTCATCAACGCAATCACCGCAAGTTCTGTTGCTGATATCTATTGAGCATCTCAGCACCGTTGGCCAACACAGCTTAGGGTTTAAACTTCGTAGGAAATTCAACAAAAATGTGATTGAAGCGCTGATAACTCAGTTTGATAAAGATTATCAGTTAGGACATATCAACGATCATCAGCTACTCATTTGCCTCTCTTTGAAGCAACTATCCGCTGAACAAATTTGCAGAATGGTGGTTGATGAAGCAGAAAGATATGCTATAAAGCAAAAGCTTAAGTTGATAATTTCGATTGGCACTTGTATTGCCCCATTTTTAACTAAAGCCGAAGATGCAATTGACGATAGCGGAATGACCGAAGTTTTATGGCTCGCTTTAGAGGGAGCTCAACAACTATCGGCTCACACGCAACAGAACCACTGGGTAGAGTTAACAGCAATGAAAGGTTCACATGCTGCATTTTTCTGTAGTGATATAAGACAAGATGTAAAACAGGCAATAAGCAAGGGCTTAGTAAAAGTGAATTCATCCACTGATAAGAGCATAATCAATTGGTAGGTATAGATGACTATTTGCCTTAACATTTGCAGACCCAACAACTATAGTTGTCGTAGATCTCGTGTTATGCTAATCGCAGTTATTAGGCATACTAGGATGTGTTGGTTTAAACGATGAGCGATATCATCACGATTAAGAAACGCCTCGCGTTGGTGAGAAACAATATAGAAAACTCCACCCAGAATGTTTTAGGCCAAGAGGCAAAGGTTAGAATGGAAAAGAAATCAATAAGCCAACTAATTTCAAGCCTTTCTAAAATTTGTTATGGCTTAGATGAACAACTTGATAATAAACTACAGCAACTAATCAAGGATGTTGAGAGTAATGACGACTTGTCAACTATTTCGCAATATCAAAACGAATTAGATGGCCTATTTAAACAACATAGTAAGACCTTAAAAACGGTCCTCGCTCACAACCAACGAATTATCAAAACGTCGGGGGAATCACTTAAACGAATTAATGGTTTACCTCCTCAATTACGCCGCAAACTGACTGATTTTTTAGAGCAGAGTCCAGCTTATTCTCACAGCGATAATCAGGCTCGTATCGAACAGTTACTCAATTATTATTATCAAGCGCTACTCAATAAACCTTCAATAGGCGGAGTTCACACCAGTAATGAAAATGTTACCGCTGTAAAGCCGAAAGAAAGTATTTTAGATAGTCGTTTACACACTCGCATTTGTGATGATTTACAACGTTTGATCACCGAACTAGATTATAGCGGTGAAGTCGGTGACAAACTGGCACAGATACGTTCTGACTTATTAGTAGGTATAGAACCTAGCGACTTGCCTAGCTTGTGTATCAATGTGATTCAACTCATCATCGAAGGTAGTCGTGAAGAACGTAAAGCCGCTCAAGAGTTTTTATACTCTTTAAACGAAAGTTTAGGCGGTGCCCACGATCAGTTTGTCGACTCGCTAAGTCAATCTAAGTCAATCCATCAAAATCAGCAGCAAAATAACAGCGTATTAAAAGACCGTATACTAGAGCTCGGTGCGGAAGTACGCTCTAGCAGTAACTTAGATAGTTTAAAGCATTCAATCCAAAATCGCTTAATTCAGATTACCGACGTATTCAAAGAAAAAGAACAACTAGAGCAACGAACGACTGAGTTATTGAACGAACTTGGTGAAGTTGAATTAAAGCTTCGTTTGGTTCGAGAAGAAACTCAAGAGTATAAAAAGCGACTCAATGCTCACAAACATAAATTGTTCATCGATAGTCTCACTCAAGTATACAACCGAGCAGCCTTAGACGAACGTTTAGAGCTCGAGTACAAACGCTGGAAGCGTTATGGTTATAATTTGGGCATGGCTATTATTGATATTGACCACTTTAAATCAATTAATGATCAGTTTGGCCATATGGCTGGTGATAAAGCACTCAAAGTGATCGCCAGAGCGTTGCAGAATAGCCTGCGAGATACCGACTTTTTAGCTCGTTTTGGCGGTGAAGAATTCGTTTTATTGATGCCGAATATCTCACCTGACGCAGTGATGGTGCCACTTGACAATATTCGCGAACAGATTAAGACCCTGCCCTTTCGATTTAAAGAAAAACAGGTTTCAATTACAGTTTCTATTGGTGCAACCCTTTTTAAAGATAGCGATAAACCGCTTGATGCATTCGAGCGTGCAGACCAAGCTTTATACGAGTCAAAAAGCAGTGGTCGTGACAAAGTCAACTTAATCAACTAGTTATTTATGAAGTAATACGAAATAAGTATCAGCTAACACCACTCCTCACGTTATACTGTTATGGTAAAGTAACCTGAAATAGACGTGAGGTGTTGATGATTACCCATATAAATCCTGTTGGTAGCATGAACTTGTTATCACAACTAGAAGTCGACCAACTTGCTTTAAGTGCCTCTAAAGATATTTATCTCCTATACCGAAACTGCAGCCTTGCGGTACTCAATTCGGGAAGTAAAACCGACAGCAGCCGTGAGATTTTAGAACGCTATCGAAACTTTGACATTAAAGTCCTTAGTAGGGAACGTGGCGTAAAACTCGAGTTAATCAATGCACCAGAAGAAGCATTTGTGGATGGCGAAATTATCCGCGGTATTCAAGAACACCTATTTAGCGTTTTACGTGATATTTTGTATGTTTCTAATGAAATCCAAAAACTCTCTTATTTAGATTTTAATCAATCACCACATATCACCCATTTAGTTTTTTCCATGCTACGTAATGCTCGAGTGATTCACCCTGGAATTGAACCAAACTTAGTCGTTTGCTGGGGCGGACATTCGATCAACGAAAACGAGTATCAATATACTCGAGAGATGGGAAGCCAATTGGGATTGCGAGAATTAAACATCTGCACTGGCTGTGGCCCTGGAGCAATGGAAGGTCCAATGAAAGGTGCCACTGTCGGACATGCCAAACAACGAGTAAACAACGGTCGTTACATTGGTTTAACGGAGCCCAGCATCATCGCAGCCGAACCACCAAACCCCATTGTTAATGAGCTTGTCATTCTACCCGATATAGAGAAACGCTTAGAAGCATTTGTTCGAATGGGCCACGCCATCGTTATCTTCCCCGGTGGTGCGGGAACCGCTGAAGAATTACTGTATATACTTGGCATTATGATGCATCCGGAAAATGCTCGTCAGCCCTTACCAATCGTCCTCACCGGACCTAGATCTAGTGAAGCTTATTTTAGAAGCATTGACAAATTCATCGGCAAAACTCTCGGTATCGAAGCACAGAAACACTATCAAATTATTATCGACGACCCTGCAAGTGCCGCGCAAGTCGTCAAATCATCGATGTCCAAGATTCAAGACTATCGACGTGCGATTGGTGATGCCTATTCCTTCAACTGGAGCCTAAAAATAGAAAGTAGCTTTCAACATCCTTTTCTTCCTGTTCATCAAAACGTAGAAAAGTTAAATTTGCACTACGATCAAGCCCCCCAAGAATTAGCTGCAAATTTACGACGAGCGTTCTCCGCCATCGTGAGTGGTAATGTAAAAGATGAAGGTATAAAACAAATCGAAGAGCATGGGCCATTCATTATCGATGGTGATCCTGAAATAATGAACATGCTAGATAAGCTACTGCAAGATTTTGTAAAACAGCAGCGGATGAAATTACCTGGTAGCAACTATGAGCCATGCTATAAAATCGCTAAAAATCAAATTAAACAAGACAGAGAACTGCCTCAATGAGTCAACACTTCGTCGTGATAGATGCTTTAAATTTAATCCGTAGAATTTATGCGGTTCAGCAGCAACGTAGCCCTCGCGACTCATTAAGTCAATCAACTCAGCAGGCGCTCTCGAGCGCCTGTAAACGAATAGTGTCAAGCCTTCAGCCTTCCCATATTGTCGCTGTATTCGATGGCGAACGTTCGGCTTGGCGAGAGCAGCTTTATCCACAATACAAACAAAACCGCTCTCCAATGCCCGAGCTATTAGCTGAACAATTGGAGACATTAAAAGACCAACTATTAGATATGGGGATCGATTCAATCTTTGCGGCTAACGAAGAGGCCGATGACATTTGTGCCACGCTCGCCAGTAAAGCAATTGCAGCTAACTACCCGGTAACCATTATTTCCACTGATCAAGGCTACTACTCATTACTCTCAGCTGGTGTCGGTTTATATGACTATTTTCGACGGGAGTATATTTCAATCGAGCAAGTCGAAGAGAAGTTTGGGATCGCGATCAAACAACTAAACGATTATTGGGCCTTGGTTGGCATCAATGGAGTGAATGTGGCAGGCGTACCCGGTATTGGTAAGAAAAGTGCGCAAACGCTACTTAAAAATTATCCTGATACCCAAGCGATTCTCGATGATAACAGCACCAATAACAAGCTTGCCTCAAAAGTTCAAGCGCACGCTAATGAGCTACAACTCGCGCATAAATTGCTCAGCTTAAGAACCGATTTAAAACTTGGTTTTTCATTGAAACTATTACGTTATAACCCCAAGGCCTGTTGATCGTCGATAATTATTTTCTTGCTAATCAAGACCAGCGTAAATTGTAGAGAATAGTCTGCGCTAAACTAAACTGTATTAAAACCAATCAAAACCTACCGAGATAAGATCTCTTCAGCATTCAAAATGTTGTTATTTGGGGCGAAATCTGACCTATAATCAGTGTTGGAAACTAAATATTTTTGAGTATTCAGTTAAAAAATTGTAAACTCATTGTTGCCCGAACCCATTCGCTCGGGTAATAACACGGAGTGTTACCTCCTCCCCTTATTTAGATAATAAAAATACCTACGAATTAGGAAGATATATGTCAACAAGACGAATCACCGTCATACCTGGAGATGGTATTGGACCAAGTATTATCGAAAGCGCCATCGCAATAATGGACAAAGCAGGTTGTGGTTTCGAGTATGATTATGCCAATGCGGGCCTCGCCGCATTAGAAAGTGATGGCAGCCTATTACCCGAAAAATCATTACAACTGATTGAACAAAATGGTATTGCCCTAAAAGGCCCATTAACCACGCCAGTCGGAACCGGCTTCACTTCAATTAATGTCTCTATGCGTAAGCACTTCGACCTATATGCGAATATTCGCCCAGTACGTTCATTTGTTGGGACTAAAGCACGTTACGAAAACATAGATATTATTACCGTACGTGAAAATACCGAAGGGATGTACTCAGGCCTGGGTCAAAAACGTAGCGAAGATGGCAACAGCGCCGAAGCCATGAGTATAGTGACTCGCGAAGGTGCCGAGCGCATCGTAAAATTTGCTTATGAACTAGCTCGCCGAGAAGGCCGCAAGAAAGTAACCACCATCCATAAAGCCAACATCATGAAATCCACCTCAGGCTTATTTCTAGAGGTTGCTCGAGAAATTTCTCGGCAGTATCCGGATATCGAATCGGAAGAGATGATTGTTGATGCCGCTTGTATGAACTTAGTGATGTACCCAGAGCGCTTCGACGTGATGGTCACAACCAATCTATTTGGCGATATCCTTTCAGACCTTTGTGCAGGTTTGGTTGGCGGCCTGGGCATGGCTCCAGGCGCAAATATCGGTGAACAAGCCGCAATTTTTGAAGCCGTTCATGGTAGCGCCCCAGATATTGCTGACCAAGACATTGCCAACCCCACCTCGGTTATTTTAGCGAGTATTCAGATGCTCGAATACTTGGGTATGGAAAAGCAGGCCACTGCCATTTTAAGCGCAGTAAAAGATGTGATTGCCAGCGGCGATAGAACCACTCGAGACTTGGGTGGTATTGCAGGCACGAAGGAATTCACTCAAGCTATCTTAGAGCGCCTATAAGCGACACAGAGCACCGATGAAAGGCAGCATAGACTGCCTTTATACCGCAATTAGATAGCTTATATTTACATTTCTGACGAGTCCCAATTCAGCTCAAATAATTCGAGCAAATACCGTGATCTCTTCTCTATCATGATATAACTGCTTAGCCCTCACCTCAGACTCAAATCCTAATTCGGCTAAACCTTCACGTAACATATTCAGATCTTGATTTACTTCAGCAAAACGTTGCTTCATTGGCAATTTTAAATTAAACATTGCATAACGGCACCAACCATTAGCGAGCCATTTCAACATCAACCTAGCCACCTTGGCTGGTCTCTCAACCATATCGCAGACTAACCAACTAGTATTGTTGCGTTCCGGCTGAAACTTAAAACCATCTTCACGAAAGTGCTGTACCTGACCCGTCTCCATCAAAGACGGCGCCATTGGCCCATTATCAACGGCTGCGACGAACATATTTCGTCTCACCAATTGATAGGTCCATCCACCGGGGCAGGCGCCTAAATCAACCGCATGCTGACCATTTTCTAAATATTGTTCTCGTTCTTGATCATTCAGCAAAACCATAAACGCTTCATCTAACTTCAAGGTCGAACGACTGGGTGCTTGGTTGGGAAACTTGAGTCGTAAGATACCATTCGCTTGCGGATTACCGTTACGGGTATCTGAATAACCCAACCAACAATGGGTTCCACTCGTAAAGAACAATTGCATCGCAGGCAACTTTAAGTTCTGCGTTTTACTTAACCACTGGTGTTTTATCAGCGCATGCTCTAAGGGACGTGTAAATTTCTTACAAAATGCGGATAAAGATTTTCCTTCATTGGTATCAGGATATTCCAAACGCAAGCTGCCACAAGGTGGTAACTTCTGATCAATCGCCAATATCGATGCAACCCGATTACGCTCATCTAATTCCAGTTCCAGTAAAGCCAAAAACCAGTGACGTGCAAAAATCAAATTTCGAAAATCAATCGCTTGGTAGAGGCTTATGGTGTGCTCATTTTGATAACAGCTAAACTCAACAAAACCAGACTCTGCAGCAGCCTTGGCATAACCAAAATATTCCAATTGTTCCGCATGAAACTGGATTTCTGCTGCACAATCACTCTCGAAACCAGTGCGACAATATAAAATGATACTATTTGTCATAACTCATATTCTTACTAGACCAAACCAAAGATAACCAACCAATAATCAATATCAGTCCACCTAGAGGCGTAATTGGCCCAAATACCTTAGAACCGAAAAAAGCTAAACAGTATAAGCTACCCGCGAACAACCAACCACCGACAACCCACAACAGAGCCGTTAATCGATGGCGCTGAACCACAGCCAATGCAGCCGCGAGGTGAACTAATTGATAAAACACGCCAGTATTTATCCATTGCAGCTGCTCTGCGCCCAAAAAACGACTAAAACCATGGGCGGCTCCTGCACCCATAATCACGCAAAAAGCACCAGACACGGCGACCAAGGCCCTAAATGGCCAAGTGAATTGCTTCATGACTAACCTTTCTTATATTTCCACCAAGCCTTCATTAACGAATTCTTGCTGCTCATGTTCCACTAACGAAATCATCCACTCACGAAAAGCAACTAATTTCCCTTGTTCTGCCTGACTAGGCTTACACACCATATAGTAGGCATTCTTACTCAACAAAACTTGTTCAAAAGGACATACTAAACGCCCAGCTTCTATTTCAGGCTTTGCCAACACACTATGCCCCAAGGCCACGCCTTGACCGTATACCGCAGCTTGCAACACCATAGTTGAGTGAGAAAATATCGGCCCATGATTCACATTCATTTGTCTTAGGCCGACTAACTTAAACCAGGCTTTCCAATCGTGACGAGCGGTATCATGTAACAAGGTATGAAATTGTAAGTCCTCTGGTTTAGTGAGCGCCTTATCTCCCACTAATAAACTTGGTGAACACACTGGCACTAAATACTCAGTATGCAACTTATCGGCTCGCAAGCCTGCCCAATTGCCTCGACCATAATAAATCGCCACATCAACGTCTTCACTCAAGGACCCCTCATAAAGATCAACAGCCTTGATCCGTACATCAATGTCTGGATGCATCTCACTAAATTGAGATAGACGCGGTACCAACCACTGGATCGCGAAACTCGGCTGGAGGCTGACTGTGATCGTCCCTTTGGCACCTCGCGCCAACAAGCGATCTGTCGCTTCAGTAAGCGAAATAAAAATATCTTTAATATCTAAGAAGTAACCTTGTCCTTCTTCTGTTAATAATAAGGCTCTATTTTTACGACGAAACAATTTGAGGCCGAGAAATTCTTCCAAAGCTTTAATTTGGTGACTCACAGCGGCTTGAGTCACAAATAGTTCTTCAGCTGCACGAGTAAAGCTTAGGTGCCTTGCGGCGGCCTCAAATGCTTTTAAAGCATTTAAAGGCGGCAAACGACGCGCCATATTTACACCCCATTAACGGATAAGTTTTTCTAATCTTTCTGCATTATAAATTATCTGTTGTTGTACGGCTAGTTGCAGACTACTATGCACACGCAATCAAGTGAAGGGGCCTGACATAGCGCCATAATACAGGGTGTTACGTCAGGCCCCTTTAAGTAAATACCGGATTTGTAGTTACTTTGATTGCTATGTTGTGTTTGCATTTGTCAGCCTTTTGCTGACTCCCTGTTTCTAATTTTGACCCTGTCTGTCAAAAAGAATTTTTAGCCACTGCTATTGCAGTGGCTTTTTTTATGCCCTAAATATGACTCAACAAAGTAAGGCGCGAACAACAAACAAACGAAATAAGCATTAAAAAAAATAATCTTAGAGCTGGGTCACGGAAAATAAGAAGGGCTTAAACAAGCCAATTAAAATAACCCATTATGTTGATAATGATAAGTACACATGCTCAGCTTGTCACAGCAACATACCATCAAGACATGCCCCAGCCAATCAACATGATTATATTCAAATCAAACGCAAAACGGTGTGTTGTGCTTGCTTATAACGATGCAGCGAACCATCTGTTTAGTTTCGAGCCCCCCTTCCGAGAGACGTAATCTATTACCAGTGCTTTTTACTAACCCTGCTCTGCGGGAAATTTTTCTCCATAGGGAAGAGGAAGCACCCCCACATATTATCCAGTGTCGTCGTGACCATGCTAATACAAGTCACGATAGCGATATCAAAGCCTTAGAGGATGAATTGAAGAACGTGTCAGCCGACTTTAATCAGTGTTGGAAACAACATGATGTTCATGCACTATGTGATGGTACTCGAAAGCTCAAGATAAACGGCGAGACAGCCACGTTTGAACACACTTCTCTGATAAACCACCATTTTCGCTTGGTGGTTGATGCGAAAAGTGAATAAGCTGAAACAGAGTTCCACTAATTATCGCTAGGCAATTCGCAGAGGCTACCAAGCCGACGATTGAAGAGTAAGAATCACCATAAAAAATGCCAGTCAGTATTACTGACTGGCATTTCATTGATTTATAAAGACCTAGTTAACTGTTTATAACTTAGTCTACTCCCACTCAATCGTCGCAGGCGGTTTACCCGAAATATCATAGACCACACGAGAAATACCATCTACTTCATTGATAATTCGGTTGCTCACATGACCAAGGAAGTCATAGGGTAAATGAGCCCAATGTGCTGTCATAAAATCGATAGTCTCAACAGCACGCAGCGATACAACCCAATCGTACTTACGTCCATCGCCCATCACACCGACTGAACGCACAGGTAAGAATACCGTGAAAGCCTGGCTTACCTTATTGTATAAATCATGTTTATGCAGTTCTTCGATGAAAATAGCATCGGCACGGCGCAATAGATCACAGTACTCTTTCTTCACCTCACCGAGTACCCGTACCCCTAAACCAGGCCCAGGGAATGGGTGGCGGTATAACATGTCGTAGGGTAAGCCTAGCTCCAGACCAATTTTGCGCACTTCGTCTTTAAATAGCTCTTTCAAAGGTTCAACCAAGCCCATTTCCATATCATCGGGTAAGCCACCGACGTTATGGTGAGATTTAATCACATGTGCCTTACCGGTTTTAGCACCCGCAGACTCGATCACATCCGGGTAAATCGTACCTTGGGCAAGCCACTTGGCATTTTTTAGTTTCTTCGACTCTTCATCAAAAACATCAATAAAAACATGGCCGATAATTTTGCGCTTCTTCTCTGGGTCACTTTCACCCGCCATCGCATCTAAGAAACGATCTTGTGCCTGCACATGAATAATGTTCAAACCAAAGTGATTGCCAAACATATCCATTACTTGTTGGCCTTCGTTCAAACGCAATAAACCGTTATCCACGAACACACAAGTAAGTTTATCGCCAATGGCTCGCTGAATAAGCATGGCAACAACCGAGGAATCAACGCCACCACTTAGCGCAAGAATAACTTCATCATCACCCACTTGCTGCTTAATTTTTGCGACCGCATTTTCAATGATCGATTCAGAAGTCCACAAAGCATCACAGCCACAGATATCTTTCACAAAATGTTCTAACATCCGTAAACCTTGGCGAGTGTGAGTCACCTCAGGGTGAAACTGAACGCCATAAAATTGCTTGTCTTGATTCATCATCGCGGCAAATTCACAGCTCGGTGTTTTCGCAATCGTGGTGAATCCTGCAGGAATAGCCGAAACTTTATCGCCATGGCTCATCCAAACATCTAACAAGGCATTACCATTATCGGCAACCGTGTCTTCAATCGCTTTAAATAAAGGTGATGGGCTAATAACCTCAACCTGAGCATAACCAAACTCCCGCTCACCTTCACCTTGAATCACCTTCCCGCCAAGCTGCTCAGACATTGTTTGCATGCCATAACAAATCCCTAATACAGGAACGCCAGCGCTAAACACATACTCGGGGGCTCGAGGCGAATCATGTTCTGTGACACTCTCTGGCCCACCCGCTAAGATGATACCGTTAGGTGCAAATTCTCTAATGTCGGCTTCTTCTACATCCCAGCCCCAAAGTTCACAGTAAACCCCTATTTCACGAATACGGCGGGCGATCAATTGGGTATATTGCGATCCAAAATCTAAAATTAGAATACGATGTTCGTGGATATCTCTGCTCATAATCACTTACTTCATTAGGCTGATAAAACTAAGCACCTACAGGTGCTTAGAGAGTAGTTATGCTATAAAAATCTACCCCATACGGTAGTTTGGTGCTTCTTTAGTAATGGTCACATCATGGACATGACTTTCGCCCATTCCGGCACTGGTCACCCGAACAAATTCGGCTTTGGTATTCAGTTCGGTGATAGTGGCGCAGCCAGTCAGCCCCATACAAGAGCGCAAACCACCCATTTGCTGGTGAATAATCGCTTTCACTGGACCTTTGTAAGCCACCCGACCTTCAATCCCTTCGGGCACCAATTTATCTGCCGCATTATCGGTTTGGAAATAACGGTCTGATGAACCCTGAGACATTGCACCTAAAGAGCCCATACCGCGGTAAGATTTAAACGAACGCCCCTGATAAAGTTCAATTTCTCCAGGCGCTTCTTCGGTGCCAGCAAACATACTACCCACCATCACACAAGATGCACCGGCGACCAGGGCTTTCGCAATATCACCAGAGAAACGAATACCACCATCGGCGATCACCGGAATATCACGACCTTTAAGCGCTTCCACCGCATCAGCTACCGCGGTAATTTGTGGGACACCCACACCAGTAACAATACGTGTTGTACAAATTGAACCTGGGCCAATCCCCACCTTTACTGCACTAACACCAGCATCCGCGAGGGCTATCGCACCAGCGGCAGTGGCAACGTTACCACCAACAATCTGTAAGTCAGGGTATTTATCATGAGTGGCCTTAATGCGATCAAGCACTCCTTGCGAATGCCCGTGAGATGAATCGATCAATAAGACATCGACCCCTGCTTCTACCAGCGCATCAACCCGCTCTTCGTTGCCAGCACCAGCGCCAACAGCAGCACCAACACGCAAGCGGCCAAAGCTGTCTTTACAAGCGTTCGGCTTACGCTCTGCTTTTTTAAAATCTTTTACGGTGATTAAACCTGTGAGTTTAAAGGCATCGTCAACCACCAACATTTTCTCAATACGGTGTTCGTGCATTAGCTTTTCAACCACTTCACGGGAAGTATCGGTAGTGGTTACCAAACGTTCTTTCGGGGTCATCACCTGCGAAACTGTTTTAGAAAAATCGGTTTCGAAACGTAAATCACGTCCTGTGACAATACCAACTAAGTCATTAGCTTCTGTCACCACGGGGAAGCCAGCAAAACCGTGAGTTTGGCGTAACTTCGCAATCTGCCCCAAAGTTAAGTCTGGCGTCACCGTAATCGGCTCAAGCACAATCCCAGCTTCGAATTTTTTCACGCGACGCACTTCATTGGCTTGTTGTTCGATACTCATATTTTTATGAATGAAGCCAATGCCACCTTCCTGAGCTAAAGCGATCGCAAAACTCGCCTCAGTAACAGTATCCATGGCCGCAGAAACCATCGGAATATTTAAATTGATATCTTTAGTTAGACGAGTGGCCAAACTGGCAGTGTTAGGGAGTACTTCAGAGTGTGCAGGAAGTAGTAGTACATCATCGAAGGTTAAGGCTTCTTTGGAAATTCTCAGCATAGCAACATTCGCCTAAATCAGTTAATAAACGGGAAAATATTGCGGACGGATTATAGGTATAAAGCTAGTCAAGGTAAATTGAAAAATGTTATTTTCTTACATTATTTTCAATTTACCCACGAGAGCGCTGATGCAAGCGAATCAAATCACCCAAAATGTCTTCAGCGTAAGTCAATTAAACCAGGAAGTTAGACGTTTACTAGAGCGTTGTTTGGGGACAGTTTGGTTGGAAGGTGAAATATCTAACTTTTCAGCGCCATTTTCAGGGCATTGGTACTTCAACCTGAAGGACTCACGGTCGCAGGTCCGTTGTGCCATGTTTAAAAATACCAATCGCAAAGTACTTTTTAAGCCCGAGTCTGGAATGCAGGTGCTAGTGAAAGCCAACATCACCATGTATGAGCCTCGAGGGGATTACCAGTTAATCATTGAAGCCATTCATCCCGCCGGGGATGGCGCCATCCAGCAAGCATTTGAGCAATTAAAGTATAAGCTCGCCGCCCAAGGCTTATTTGCCGAAGCAGCTAAACAAGCACTACCGGAGTATCCGTCAACGGTTGGAGTGGTAAGTTCCGCATCAGGGGCCGCCTTACAGGACATTTTGTCGGTACTGGCTCGACGAGCACCAGCCATCAAAGTCATCGTCTACCCAGCAGCAGTGCAAGGCGAACAAGCAGCCATTCAAATTTGCGCCATGATCGAACGAGCGAATCAACGTCAGGAAGTTGATTTGTTGATTGTTGGCCGTGGGGGTGGTTCTAAAGAAGATTTATCCGCCTTCAATGATGAACGGTTAGCCAATTGCATATTTAACTCTAACCTGCCCATCATTTCGGCGGTTGGCCACGAGATTGATCATAGTATCAGCGATCTAGTTGCCGATGTACGAGCGGCAACCCCTTCTGCTGCAGCGGAAATCGTCAGCCAACAGGCTAGCCACATCGAGCAAAGATTAAGCTATCTCAACCAACAGCTAAACAACCGCTATTCTCAGCTGCTGAAACAACAGCAATGGCAACTGACAAATTTACAACAGCGCATTTATGCACAATCCCCTGAGCACGTATTGCAACAACAACAACAACGGTTTGACCATCTATCACTACGCTTGGAGCGCGCGATGTCTAGCAGCTTAGCGCAGGCTAACTACCGATATAACAGAGTCAGTCGAGCCATTATCGAAAGCCAACTTCCTGCACAACTCACACAGCAAGCAAATCAATTCGATAACTTATTAAAAAATATGTCACAAATAATCACGCAGCAACAAGCCCGTTATCAACAACAACTCATCGCCAAAACTCGACAATTAGATGCCCTAAGCCCACTGCGGGTTTTAGAACGAGGTTTTACAATGGTAAGTCATAAACAACAACTCGTGCATCATGCCGCCGAATTACAAGTTGGAGACGAAGTCACGCTGCAATTTGTCGATGGACAACGAAAAGCAAACATCAGTTCTTAAACACAGCTAACCTCTTGTAGCAAATCATGTTCGTGGAGCGAGCTTACAACGCAACCAGAGATATTTCGCCAAGCAAACCCACTCAATAAAGAGTAAAATGCTTTAGCGAATCCTTTTTTTCAGCGCTTGTGACACTTGATGCTACAGGGTCTACTTTGTTTTAGAGAGGTACACTTTATATGAACAATTTACCCCACAAGTCACAAACCAATGAAAAAATAATCATTACAAATCAACAAACTCTAATCTTATCGACAATCTTTCGTACGCTTCACAACTTATGAGTGAAGCGTTAAATTTGATGTGTTTTTTTGTAAAACTATCTTAAAATTAAAGGGGCTAAACTAGACGCCGAAATTTTTGCTATAAATAAACTCAGCATCTAAACCCAAGAAGACGCAAAGTGTATGCCAATCGCATATAATCAATTAATTGTAATACAAGTAAATTAGCAGTAAAAATATGAAATCTCTGGATAGCACCAAGGAACTCGAGCTAACCTTCGTCGATAATCGGGAACAGTTAATCGGCATGATCTACCGAGCAGCGGCAGAACCCGAATATTGGCCAGACCTGCTTGAACAGCTGTATATGATGCCTGAGATTCAACGAACTCAAGTTGAAACTGAGCACGACAACTCATCAGCCAAATTAAGCCAAATGCTAAACGCCGTCTCTCCAACCCTATTGATGGAACAAACCCATCATTCAGAACGCAATCAGTTGCTACTAGAGCACTTCAACCAAGCGTTAAACATCGCCAAGCGCATCTATAAGCTGGAAGAAAAAAATCATTCATTAAATTCGCTGTTAGACCACATTCCTGTGGGTGTGATCTTAGTCAATGCCCAAAACGAAATATTATTAACCAATGAACTCGCCGAAGAGACTCTTCAGTTAAAGCAGGGGCTTTATCAACAAGGCAGAACCTTAACCACACAGCAAAGCAAATCAACAGCGTTACTGAAACAATATGTCACAGAGTTATCAAATTTGGGGCCAGGAGAGTCAAGTAGTCGCGGGCTACCGATCCAAATCGATAATCAAAGTACAGCTCAAACGATGGTGATCTTAAGTCCTGTCGATCATTTACAAAACCCTGCCTTGGAGCGCAATGCCAGTGTGGTGGTATTTATCTCGCCCTCACGGCCGGATATTGAGCTAGATTTACGCGCTTTTGCCGAAGGCTATAGCTTAAGTCCAAAAGAAGCACGGATTGTAAACTACATTGCCCAAGGAATGTCTCCATCCGATATTGCCGACAAAATTTACGTCAGCTATAACACCGTTCGAACTCAGCTAAAATCGGTTTTTAAAAAAACAGGGGTCAGTAGTCAAAGCGAGTTAGCCAGCTTGGTACTTACTGGACCTTGGGGAATGTTATCGCAAAATAGTAGAGCTTTACTCCCGTTAGACGAGCATAACTCTAGTAATCAAACCTTGTTTTTTACCCTGCCAGATCAACGCCGCTTATGTTATCAAGAATTTGGTAGCGACAAAGGGACACCGGTAATTTACTGCCATAGCATTCTAGGCAGTCGCTTAGAGAACTTCTTCGATGAACAAGACTTAGCAAAGCAGCTCGGGCTGCGTTTAATCACCATCGATCGACCTGGTTTTGGCGGCTCCGACTACCATCCAAATTATAGTTTTGTGCAATGGTCTGAAGATCTCTGTGCCTTGCTCGAATACCTAAATATTGATCAAGTTGAGTTACTTGGCTATGCCACCGGAGGAGTATACGCAGCCTGTTGCGCCGCCAAAATACCGAGTAAAATTAGCCATCTCACCATGGTGAGTTCTGGTGATGCACTAGTTTTAGATAGTGACTATCAAGCCACCGCCAAGCTATACCGAATGCATATGAAATTGGCGCGTGACTTTCCCAGCATGCACCGACTATTTACCAATATCTTAGAAAAAGGTTTACACAAAGATCCGAATAAGCTGTTTAAAGTATTAGCCAAAGATTTGGACGGAGCCGATGTCGAGTTATTTAATAGCCCGCAGTTTCGAGACAAATTTACGCGTTACCTCAAAGAAGCCAAAATACAGGGTGGCAGCGCATTTTCTGATGAAGTACAACGAGTCATGAAAGACTGGGGCTTTAATATTGCCGATATTCAAATTCCGACAAGCTTATGGCATGGCGAAGTTGATCGGCATATTCCTTTAGTTCTCGCCGAACGATTCGCAACATCGGTACCAAATGCTCAACTAAAAGTCATCCCTAAACAAGGGCATTTTATGATCTACCAACAATGGTCAAATATTTTACATAGCATCGCCAAACGCACCTCATAGCAAACATAGCGGGTATTTAACGATATAAAAAAGGCGGTAAAAACCGCCTTTCGTTTATTCACAGCGTTCAAAGCGCTGAATCATCGCCTTTTTGGACTTTAGTTCATTACAGTGCTTACAGAAATAATCCACCGCACCGCAAGCTTTCAGTATTTCCAATTCTGCATCACATTTATCGCAATGGACCCGTTGTAAATATCGGTGATGGCAAGCAACACATAACCAATGTTCATGTTCAGGGATTAACTCACCGTCACATTCAGGACAAGCGATTTCATGACTCATGACTCACTCCAGCTATTTTTTATATTTACTCACGCTTTGCATTTTTTTACGGCGACGCTCTTGTGCCAAAGTCAATTTTGACTTTTTATCAGAAAATGGATTTTCGCCTTCCTTAAATTCTACACGGATCGGCGTTCCCATAATCTCTAGCGCCTTACGATAATAATTCATTAAGTAACGTTTATAAGAATCAGGTAAGGAGTTCACTTGATTACCATGGACCACAATTCTTGGTGGGTTATATCCACCCGCATGCGCATAACGCAACTTAACTCGACGACCGCGAACCAATGGAGGTTGGTGATCATCTTGTGCCATCTGCATGATACGAGTCAGTAAAGAAGTTGAAACACGTTTGGTGGCGCTGCTATAAGCCTCTTGTACCGATTCATATAGGTGGCCGACGCCTGTTCCATGCAATGCAGAAATGAAGTGCACTCGAGCAAAGTCAATAAACCCTAATCGGCGATCTAATTCACTCTTAATTCGCTCCTTATGGTCGTTATCTAATCCATCCCATTTATTGACCGCTAAAACCAGCGCGCGCCCCGCATTAAGCACAAAACCTAGCAGACTTAAATCTTGATCAGAAATCCCCGATTGTGCGTCAATGACCAACATCACTACATTGGCATCTTCAATGGCTTTCAAGGTTTTAATCACCGAAAATTTTTCAACCGTCTCGGTCACCTTGCCACGCTTACGCACGCCAGCAGTATCGATCAAAATATAATCTTGGTCTTCACGTTGCATCGGGATATAGATGCTATCACGCGTAGTGCCCGGCATATCGTAAACGACGACCCGCTCTTCACCTAAAATTCGGTTGGTCAGTGTTGACTTACCGACGTTAGGTCGGCCGACAATCGCTAATTTAATAGGCATATCAGCAAACTGCTGAGCTAACTGATCGAGCTCAGTTTCACTCAATTCATTGTCTAAATCGAGTTCGGTATCTTCACCTTCTAGCGCTTGTTGCGCATGTTGTTCGGTCACAAAAGGACGCAAGGCTTCTTCCAGCAAGATATTAACCCCACGACCATGTGCCGCGGCAATATGATGCACGTCGCCCAAGGCTAAAGCATAAAATTCACCACAAGCCGTATCTGCATCGATACCGTCAGTTTTGTTGGCGACCAAAAATACTTTTTTATCTTGTCTACGCAAATGGTGAGCAATCGCTTCATCGGCGATTGTCATTCCAGCCCGAGCATCCACTAAAAACAGTACCGCATCAGCTTCTTCGATGGCCTGCAACGATTGCTGCGCCATCATCGCATCGATACCTTCTTCATCCCCATCAATACCACCAGTATCGATCACGATGAACTCTTGCTCAGCCACTTTTGCTTGGCCGTATTTACGGTCACGAGTCAACCCTGGGAAATCGGCAACCAGTGCATCCCTACTGCGTGTAAGGCGATTAAATAATGTAGATTTGCCGACGTTAGGACGTCCCACTAAGGCAACAACAGGAAGCATAAGGGCCTCTTTTTTAGAATAGATGAGATGACAAAGGCTCATGATGATTTCACCATGAGCCTTTTATACACAATTATAACAATTTAACTGCGATTTAGCGCAATTAGCTTACCATTTCGTGTTTGAACAATAATTTTATCGGAGGTTACCACAGGTGCGACGTATAAGCCGCTACTATCTAACAACTGCTTACTCATAAATTCACCAGTCTCACGATTTAACCAGTATAAATAACCTTCACTATCACCCACTAAGACTTGATCACCGTCTATCGCTGGTGCGGTAACAATACGGTACGCTAAACCCGATTGTGCCCAGTTTTCAACACCATTATTACGTTCTAAACTATAGACCGTATCGCTAGCATCCGTAACAAACAAGCTTAAACCAGCGGAGGCAATATTTTGATAAGCGGAGTAACTGCGTTTCCAGTGCTCTTCGCCACTACGTAAGTTCACCGAAACTAAATTACCGTTATAGGCCACAGCATAGAGCTGCGAATCAATCAATATCGGCTTACTACCAACATCAACAATGCGGTCGATTTCAGTGGAACCTTTTGGTTGAGCCAACTTCGTGTCAAAGATCAACTGCCCGTTTTCCAGTAAATATAAACCAACTTTACCATCACTCCGGCCAAGGATAATCGCACCACTGGAGATCAGCGGTGGGGCTTTACTACGCAATGACAAAGCGGGTTGATCTATCTTGGTGTCCCATTTTTGCTCACCGCTGTGTGCATCCAATGCAATCAAATGACCATTACTGGTCATCACCACCACAATACTATCCTCAACGGCTGGCTTCGCTAATACTTCACCAGCAACTTTAACTTGCCAAACTATCTCACCAGTCTGGGCATCTAAAGCCACCACGTCGGCGTTCTCGGTCCCCAGATAAATCCGCTGATAAGCGGCCGTTAAGCCTCCCGAAATACGGGCGTTAGGAGTATTACCAGAAAATTGATTATTACTTTCCAGCTTAGATAAGTCGATTTTCCATAGGGACTTGCCATTAAGATCAAAGGCATGCACTTCACCGTAGCGTGCAGCTGCAAAAACAGAGTCGTAGGCGACCACTGGCGATAAAGCAGAATAATACTCTGCAACACCACTACCGACTCGAACTTCCCATTGCTTTGTTACCTTAAACTGATTACTAAACTCAGGCACTGGTGACATTTGCACCACATCTTCTTCAGAATTAAACAAAGAACATGCAGACAACCCAAGTAACAACAAGGCCAAGCTAGCACCGCGCCATGCTTTAGCCATTCGCAGCCTCGGCTTGTGTTAAATCATTCAATTTCAAGTTGACACTAGGATCTTGTTCACTGGCACCAGCCGCAACTGCAGCTTGATAAGCTTGACGCGCCAATTCAGGTTCACCTTTCTGTAAATAGATATCCCCTTTAATTAACTCAACCGTTGCGCTTAAGGCTGGCTCATTAATTAAGGCGAGACTTGCAAGGGCATCATCGAAAGACTGTTGCTGAGCTTGCACCCGCGCCAACCGAGCATAAATCATCCCTTTTAACTCTTCTGGAGCTCCCGCTAAAGCCAATTTAAGCTGCTCTTCGGCCTGCGCAAAATCTTCTTTTGCGACCAACTCTTTGGCTAATAATAACGACGCAAACACCGCGTAGTTATTTCCTTTTTCATCGGCTACGTAACTCACTAATGAGCTAAGCTCATCGGAATTACTCGCCACTTGAGTAACAACTTGTTGATAAGCATCAGAGGCTGCGTCTTGTTGCGCGACTTGATAATCACCGTAGTAGCGCCAACCAAATACGGCAGCTAAGCCTAGAACGGAGCCACCAATGACTGATGTACCATTTTTCTTCCACCAGTCTTTGATGGCTTGAACTTGCTGTTCCTCAGTGGAGTATATTTCCACGGTATCTCCTTAACTATGCTAATACTGTGTTAAGCAAGGCTACCAGCTCGTCTTGAGCGATGCACTGCTGTTGAATATCTTGACGTAAATATTTCACGGTAACCTGATGATTAGCCAACTCATCATCACCGATGATCAGCGCCACTCTCGCCCCGGATTTATCTGCACGCTTAAACTGTTTCTTAAAGTTACCACCACCGCAGTGACTCATGACTCGCACTGAGGGTAACGCATCTCTTAATTGTTCAGCTAATGAAAATGCCGCACCAAGCGTTGCTTCTCCAGCATTGATCACATAAACATCAGCACTCGATGGTAAATCACCTAATAGATCTAAGGTTTCGAGCATCAATACCAATCGTTCTATGCCCATAGCAAAACCCACCGCGGGCGTCGGTTTACCACCTAATTGTTCAACCAGACCGTCGTAACGGCCCCCTGCACAAACAGTTCCTTGTGAACCAAGGCTATCAGTGACCCATTCAAATACGGTGCGATTATAATAATCTAAGCCACGGACCAAACGTGGATTCAATTGATAAGCAATACCTGCATTATCGAGCAAGGCACAAAGCTGTTGAAAATGAGCTTGGCTTTCAGGATCCAAATACTCAGCCAAACTTGGGGCATTGACTAAGGCCGCTTGTACCTGTGGATTTTTACTGTCCAATACCCTGAGCGGGTTATCGTACATACGCCGTTTTGCGTCTTCATCAAGCACTTCTTTATGCGCTTCCAAATAAGCAATTAAAGCATCGCGATAATTAGCACGAGCTTCATTTGAGCCCAAACTATTCAGCTGCAAACTAACATGCTTTTCTAGACCAAAAGCCTTCCAAAAACGAGCCGAAAGTAAAATAACTTCAGCATCGATATCCGCCGAAGCCATGCCAAAGGCTTCAACACCCGCTTGATGGAACTGACGATAACGACCTTTTTGTGGGCGTTCATGGCGGAACATTGGCCCCATATACCACAGCCGCTGTTCTTGGTTATATAATAAACCCGCTTGATTGCCGGCTCTGACGCAACAGGCTGTGCCTTCTGGGCGCAGTGTTAAACTATCACCATTGCGATCGTCAAAAGTATACATTTCCTTTTCAACGATATCGGTCACTTCACCGATGGAACGTTTGAACAGTTCAGTACTTTCAACAACTGGCATTCTAATTTCGTTATAACCATAAGCAGCCACCACCTCACGAATCACCGACTCTACTTTTTGCCAGGCGGGTGTGTCGCTAGGCAAGCAGTCATTCATGCCTCGTATTGCTTGTATTTGTTTAGCCACATTAATCTCGAATAAAACAGGTAATCACTACTAAAAGCCCTCGATTATAGGGGCTTTCGCTCAATAGGTAAATTTGTTTGCCGTTTAGCGACCGCTGATATCTTTGACGGGGATCCGAGCCCGAATTTTTGCTTCGAGCGCATCCACCAAATTATCATTGTCAAAACGCTCTTTTTGGCGAGTCCCATCTTGATAGAAGCCACTTTTTTTATGACCACCTGTAATACCAAGATCAGAAATAAGGGCTTCGCCGGGCCCATTCACCACACAGCCAATAATTGATACATCCATCGGCGTAACCACATCTTCTAAGCGTTGCTCTAATGCATTGACCGTAGCAATCACATCAAATTCTTGACGAGAACAACTAGGACAGGCAATAAAGTTAATACCACGAGAGCGGATCCGCAGCGATTTAAGAATATCAAAACCAACTTTAATCTCTTCAACTGGATCGGCAGCCAACGAGACCCGTAGCGTATCGCCAATCCCTTGCGCCAACAACATACCTAAGCCCACGGCCGACTTCACAGAGCCACTGCGCATACCACCAGCTTCGGTGATCCCTAAATGCAAAGGCTGATCAATGCGAGACGCTAAGCCTTGATAAGCGCCAACCGCAAGAAACACATCGGAGGCTTTGACACTCACCTTAAATTGATCGAAATTTAATCGGTCGAGAATATCCACATGGCGCATCGCCGATTCAACCAATGCTTCTGGTGTTGGCTCACCATATTTCTCTTGAATATCTTTTTCTAAGGAGCCGCCGTTCACACCGATCCGGATCGGAATTTTACGATCTTTAGCTACATCGACAACCGCCCGTATACGCTGCTCGTTACCAATGTTACCGGGGTTAATTCGTAAACAATCAACCCCATACTCAGCGACTTTAAGGGCAATTCTATAATCAAAATGAATATCGGCAACCAGTGGGACCGATACTCGCTGTTTAATCAACTTAAACGCTTCTGCAGCCTCCATAGTTGGTACCGAAACACGCACGATATCGGCACCTACCGCTGCAATACGATTAATTTGAGCAACCGTTGCATCAACATCAGTGGTGCGGGTATTAGTCATCGACTGAACCGAAATCGGGGCATCGCCACCGACCGGAACATTGCCCACCATAATCTGCGTTGATTTACGACGTTTTATTGGACTTGGCTGGTTCATAATACTCGAAGGTCTTTATTAATTATTGAGGGATATTCATACGCACGACTTTACCGCGCTTAAATGAAGAAAGGTCTATTTTGTCTTGTCCATAGTGAATGTTCACACCAGCAGCCGTCCCCAAAACAATACTGTAAGGTGCAACACCGCTAAGTTTCAAGCTATCACCCGGTTTCTTAATCGCAGCAACTAAACGTTTACCGTTTGCGTCCCGAACTTCCACCCAGCATTCATTTTCAAAATTCATGACTAAAGTCTTCAGCGGGGGGACTGGCACTGCCGGCACTTGCGCCTCTGAGCTAGGCTTAGCCGCTACCACCACATCCTCTTTTTCCGCGAGCTGATTGGTCTCGCTAAGTTTAGGGCTTGGTTCCGAGACTAACGTGTCTTGCTTAACAACCGTCACTGACGCATCAGCCCCTGACGGCTCACCGCTCTCTTCGGCTTGCGATTCCGATGGTGCTGGGATCTCTGATGTTCGCTCAGCATCAACGCTACTTGGCTCGATAGCGACATGATTTGATTCAGCTGGCTCAACGACGCTGGCACTTTCAGAACTCAATGAGCCAAACACCGGATCGAGTTGCTTTTCTTGTAGCCACCAAATGACCAACAGTGCAACAATCCCTAACGCCACTAAGTAGGTGAACTTCATTAATCGGCTATCATGGGTTTCCTGCTTAATTCGCTTAGAAAAACTTTGCATTTCGGTGCGTTGTTCTTGCGCAGCGTTTAAATGCTGATAGCTAGATAAGACAAGATCTTCAGATAAATTAACCAGCCGGGCATAGCCGCGTAAATAGCCTTTGATAAACGTTGTGGATAGACCGCTGTCAAAGCTATCCGCTTCAATATCAATCACCACTTGAATCCGTAATTTTAAACGATCCGCCACCTGTTGTTGGCTTAATTCGGCCACAACCCGCGCTTCCTGTAACATTTGGCCTGGGCTAAGCACTTCAATATCCTCGCTAAGCTCGGTAGGCTCTAATTCTGCTTTAGTAGTCATTAGCTATATATCGTTTTGTCTGTTCTGATTTCGGAAATTGTTGTTGCAAGGTAAGGCCCCAACGCGCTTCTTCGGCAAAGTTATCTGCGGCATTTTCGAGACGAACCCAAGCAAATGCACTTTCGGCAGTGGTTTCAGCCATACTATCATACCGTTGCAAATATATTCGCGCCTGCTCTGGTTTATTTTTTTGTAAGTAAATCTCAACCGTCCCTAATAAGGACGCTGGGCGACGAATATTATAGGCTAAGGCATTCGAGAAATACGCTAAGGCATCATCGATATGCCCCGCACTTAATGCGCACAAACCGGCATTTTCATTGGTGCCAGCCACTTGCACATACTCAGGATTTGCGAGTGCTTTTTTAAACAGTTTATCCGCTTCCACGTAGTCTTGCTGCTTACATAGCATCACACCGTAATTATTTAATACGTCTCCATTATTTGGGGCAATTGAGCGCGCTTTTTTATAGGCACTGATGGCCCGCTCCGGTTGGCGAACCTGCTGATAGAAGTGGGCTTGAGCCACATATACATCAACCGAATTAGGCGCGAGCTGTTGAGCTAACTCTAAATTTCTCTTAGCCTGTTCGGCATCACCCGCCTGCAAGTAACGTAACGCTAAACTAATACGAGTTTTAGCCGCGGCTTCTTTATCTAGCTGTCGATTGTCATTGTTAACTTCTTGGCCATTTACCCGTGTTTCAGTAACACAAGCAGTCACCGAAAACATTAGTATTAGCAAAAACAGCCAGCGTTTCATATTCATCCTTCGATAAGCTTAGTTATTGAATTGTGACTGAAATTTCTTGCTGTTGCATCCGTTTTCTCATGCTTCTTTTGGTTCTGTCGACAACATCACCCGCCAATTGCCCACAGGCAGCATCGATATCATCGCCGCGAGTCTTTCGCACGACCACGGTAGAGCCATATTCCATCAAGACTTTGCTAAACCGATCGACACGACTATTGCTCGGTTTAGTAAACGGTGAGCCCGGATAAGGGTTAAAAGGAATTAAATTAATTTTACAGGGTGTGTCGCGCAATAAGGCCGCTAATTCATGCGCTTGTTCCATTGAGTCATTCACTTGATTCAATAAAACATACTCCACTGTAACCTTGCCACGGTTGGCATTTGACTTACCGATATAGCGCTTAACACTCGCCAGAAATGCTTCAATATTATACTTATCATTGATCGGCATAATTTCACTGCGGAGCTTATCGTTAGGGGCATGCAAGGAAATGGCTAACGCAACATCAAGCTGATCACCTAGCTTATCTAAGGCAGGTACCACGCCAGAAGTACTCACTGTAACCCGACGTTTACTTAGGCCATAGCCGTTATCATCTAGCATTAATTCCAGCGCGGGAACTAGATTGGATAAATTTAACAATGGTTCGCCCATGCCCATCATCACTACATTAGTAATTGGCCGTTTCCCTTCAACACCTTTGTGTCCGATCACTTGCGCTGCTCGCCACACTTGACCAATAATATCAGAGACTTTTAAATTACGATTGAAACCTTGCTGTCCAGTGGAGCAAAAAGTACATTCTAAAGCACAACCTACTTGCGAAGATACACACAGCGTCGCTCTATCACCCTCAGGAATATAGACCGTTTCAATTTCTTGCCCTGCCACCAACATCGCCCATTTAATAGTGCCATCAGCGCTACGCTGTTCGGTACTAATTTCCGGCGCTTTTATCTCAGCAACTTTGTTTAGTTTTTCACGCAAAGTTTTATTGATATTGTTCATTTGGTCGAAGTTATCTACACCAAAGTGATAGATCCACTTCATTACTTGATCGGCACGAAATGGTTTTTCCCCTAATTCAGCGAAAAAACGACGCAGCCCTTCTCGGTTAAAATCAAGTAAATTTGTTTTTGTCTCACTCATCGCCTAACTCCACGACAGACCATTAAAAAAGCGCCGAATTGTACAAATAATGACAGCACATTACCAGCGAATATCGCTAATCCTTAAGCTTGGGGCATATTGATAAAACGCCCTGTAACATTCCATTAAAAAAGAGGCCTTAGCCTCTTTCGTTTTATCTTGGACAAATTTCGTTATCATCAAAGAAATAAGCGATTTCTCTTGCCGCCGATTCAGGTGAGTCGGAACCATGAGTTCCGTTTGGTGGCATGCCAGTCCCAAAATCGTGACGTAAAGTGCCCGCGGCAGCCTCAGCGGGATTGGTCGCACCCAATAACTCACGGTAGCCCTGCACTGCATTCTCTCCTTCTAGTACTTGTACCATGATGGGTCCGGATGTCATAAAATCAATGAGTGGTTGATAAAAAGGCCGTCCCTCATGTTCGGCATAAAAACCAGCCGCTTGCTGTTCAGTCAAATGCAACATTTTTGCAGCAACTAAACGCAAGCCTGCAGCTTCCATCCGCGCATAAACTGCACCAATCGCATTCTTCGCCACCACATCGGGTTTAAGTATAGAAAAAGTCCGTTCTAAGGCCATTTATCAGCTCCATTGCAAAATTTATTAATAGCACCTCTAGAGGCTGTTTATCTTTCGTCATCAACTTTCGCTTATTCATGTAGCGTTAGCTCATCATTAATGTCGATAGTTACAGTTCTTCGAGTCAATCTCATTTAAATGAAACGTCATCGCAAAAAAATCGCTTCGAAAGCTAAACAACTCCAATGATAATAAGTTAGCTCTACTCAGTTAACAAGCGTGCAATAGTACGGATCCCATGGCCTTTAGCACCAGTCGCCCATAGACTATTAGCCGATTTCTGATAACAACCAGATAGATCAAAGTGTAACCAATTCTGATCTGCATTCTTTACGAAATAGGCAAGAAAAGCTGCCGCAGTTGAAGCCCCAGCCATCCCTTCACCAGAAGAAACATTCGCGATATCAGCAAAAGATGAGCTTATTTGTTGCTTATGAAAATCTTCAAGTGGCAATGCCCAGGCCATTTCAGCTTCTGCCTTCGCCGCAACTAAGGCTTGCTCAACCAAGTTTTTATCAAAACCAAATACCGCATTATAATCACGCCCTAAGGCCATTTTAGCAGCACCAGTAAGGGTTGCGGCATCGATGATCTTACCAGGCTTCACTTCACTTGCAGCAATTAAACCATCTGCGAGAACTAAACGTCCCTCAGCATCAGTGTTTAAGACTTCAACACTCACACCATTTTTATAATTAATCACATCGCCTAATTTATAAGCTTTACTGGACACTAAGTTTTCAGCACAGCACAAAAATAGTTTGACTCGTTTATTCAAGCCCTGAGCAATAGCCAGCCCTAGGCCACCAGTTACGGTGGCAGCGCCTCCCATATCGCTCTTCATTACCGACATGCCATCGGAAGGCTTAATGCTGTAACCACCGGAATCGAAGGTGATACCTTTCCCCACCAAAGCAACCGCGACCGGTTCATCGTCATCGCCACTCGGATTGTAATCAAGCTGCAACATTGCCGGAGCCTGACAACTGCCCTTGCCTACAGTGTAAGTTCCAACCCAACCTTGCTCCAGCAAGTCTTCACCGGTAATGATCCGGTAGCTAATATGCTTCGGTGCCAACTCAGTTAAAAATGCAATCGCAGAATCACACAAACTTTGTGGGTAAATATCAGCGGGGCCAAGATTAATCACTGCACGCGTCCAATCAGCTGCTGCTTTTAAAGCTTCAAACTGATGTTGCGCTTGCTCACTTAGCACCGCGACACCTAATTGATTGTCCTGCTTAGCATTATAATAACCTTGATAGAATGCCCAGCATGCTTCCAGATCCCACGAGTCACCAATCAGTGCCAAGTGTTTTAAACCTTGGGCATCTAAGCGACGCGCGGCTTTTTGAATATCTTGAAGCCTTGTCGAGCCTTCTGAAACGACATGAACGATAACTTGATCTGCAGTGAAACTAATTAATGCTTTATTGCCCCATTGAGCAGGAGCGGCTTTCGCGCATAATACAACGTCCAACACGGTGGTCATCTATACTTCCTCATTTATTTATCTGACAACAAGCCATTGCGGTGATACAAATAGCAAACTAGACAAGACAATGATCAAATCATAGCTTCCGGAACATCGGGAGTAACAAAGCAGAAATTGAAGTAATTGCTGGTTCTAATTACAAAATTTATAAGGTCGTTATTATCGATTTTAACCCGCAAACAGATCAGAGATTGACCTCAAATAGGTATTAATCTAGCTCTTCCATCCAAGCTAAAATGATCGCTTCCAATATACGCTCGTTGCTATGTTGAGGCTCATCAGCAAAATCTTCTAGCTGACAAACCCACTGATGTAAATCGGTGAACCTCACTTGTTTCGGATCTTGCTCGGGAAAGCGTTCGGCTAGCGCTATCGCAATATCTTGCGTATCTATCCATCGTAATCCCATAAGCGACTCCTTAGTGTTGTTCAGATACCATATTAATGGTGTATTTAGGGATTTCAACCACAAGGTCTTCATCGGCCACAACGGCCTGACAACCGAGTCGAGATTCTGGCTCAAGACCCCATGCCTTATCCAGCATGTCATCTTCTAACTCGTCACTTTCGTCGAGAGAATCAAAACCTTCACGCACAATTACATGACAGGTAGTACAGGCGCAGGATTTCTCACAAGCATGCTCAATATCAATACCATCACGCAGCGCAACGTCTAATACCGTTTCACCTGACTTGGCTTCTACAACCGCCCCTTCTGGACACAAGTCCGGATTGGGCAAGAAAATTACTTTAGGCATACTAAATCCTGTCTACTTGCTGGCCAGTTAAGGCCTGTTTAATCGAATCATTCATACGTCTTGCAGCAAAATCTTGGCTAATACTGTCAAGCTGTTTAATTGCCTGTTCTATATTTGCAACATCTTCTTTTTGGGCCACGACTTGTAAGTGCTGCATCGCTACTTGTATTTGTTGTCGTTCATCATCATTCAACAAGCGCTCGCCGCTTTCGCTTAAAGCGGCACTCATATCTTCAATAAAACGAGCCGCTTCCACCTGTTGTTCTCGTAGCATACGCATCGATAAGTCATGTTTGGCATGACTCACAGAGTCTTTGAGCATTTTAACGACTTGTTCGTCTTCCAAGCCATAAGATGGTTTCACCTCCACCGAAGATTGAACCCCGGTCGATTTCTCCATCGCTGTAACGGATAACAGGCCATCGGCATCCACTTGAAAAGTCACCCGAATGTGTGCCGCACCAGCGGCTAAAGGCGGGATCCCTTTTAAGTTAAATTTAGCTAATGAACGGCAATCATCAACCAGTTCACGCTCGCCCTGCACAACATGTACTGCCATCGCAGTTTGGCCATCTTTAAAGGTAGTAAACTCCTGCGCTCGGGCAACCGGAATGGTGGTATTACGCGGAATAACTTTCTCCACTAAGCCCCCCATCGTTTCTATCCCTAAAGATAAAGGCGTTACGTCCAATAACAATAACTCGTCATCTTTTTTATTGCCCACCAAAGTGTCCGCCTGAATCGCAGCACCAATGGCAACGACTTGATCGGGATCGATATTGGTCAGGGGTGTTCTACCAAAGAAATTAGCCACCTCACCCCGTACTTTAGGGACTCGAGTGGAACCACCAACCATCACCACATTGCTGACCTCCTCAAGCTCAACCTCGGCGTCACGTAAGGCACGGCGACAGGCGCGAATGGTGCGTTTCACCAGCTCACTAATTAGATCATCAAATTGCTCACGGCGCAGTATTCCCTGCCAGTTGAGCCCTTCAATCTGCAAACAAACTTCTGCTTCCGACTGATCACTTAAAGTTATTTTTAGTTGATTGGCAATCCGTGATAATTCACGTTGCAGCTGCGCCGATCTAAGCTGAGTTATCCCAGCTTGGCTAGCGATCCATTCGACTAAGGCATCATCAAAATCATCCCCGCCAAGCGCTGAATCGCCTCCAGTCGCCAAGACCTGAAATACCCCTTGCGATAAACGTAAGATAGAAATATCAAAAGTACCGCCACCTAAATCATAGATCGCAATAATGCCTTCATCACCGCTATCCAAACCATAAGCAATTGCGGCGGCGGTGGGTTCATTCAATAAGCGCAGAACATGTAAACCGGCAAGCTGTGCAGCGTCTTTTGTGCCCTGACGCTGGGCATCATCAAAATAGGCTGGAACCGTAATCACCACCCCATCGGGTTCGCCTTGCAGCGATTCTCGTGCGCGTTGCGCCAGCGACTTCAAAATTTCCGCGGAGACTTGCACCGGATCAACCACACCAGCCACCGTTTGTAACTGGGGAGAACTAGACTCGGCAAAGTGATAAGGTAAAGCTTGTTGCTCTACCTCTGCCAAACTTTTACCTAATAAACGCTTAACTGAAGTAATGGTGTTATACGGGTCGGTGACGGCTTGAGCTTTTGCCAACTTACCCACCTCAACGCTACTCGTCAGATACCGCACTACCGAAGGTAATAAAATATCTCCGGCATGGTCGGCTAAAGTCAGCGCTTTACCACTGCGAACAGTTGCAACTAATGAGTTTGTGGTACCTAAGTCAATGCCTACGGCTAACTTATGTTGATGAGGAACAGCCGATTGCCCAGGCTCTGCAATTTGTAGTAATGCCATAGTGACTAATAATCTAGGATCTTTTCTTCGAGTTGTAGCAACTGTTGTTGCAAACGTGCAAAAAACTTAAGTTTACGTACCAGATCGGCCGCCAACTCAAAATTCTGCTCATTGTAGGCTTTTTCAAAGCTCAAGCTCAAGTCACTTCGCTTTTGTTTCAGTAACTTACTTAAATCTTCGATGGCTTTTTCGGGATCACTGACAGTTTCAATTTCAGCTAACTGCTCACGCAGTTCAATCTGACTCATCAAAAACTCAATGTCATTAATGGTTTGTTGCTCACCCGCTATTTCAACGCCCTGCAAACTCAACAAATATTGTGCCCGCAATAAAGGGTCTTTTAAGGTTTGATAAGCATCGTTAATTTGAGTCGCCCGTTGCATTGCAAGGGCTTGCGCTTCAGCGTCATCAACCACAAACTTATCGGGATGAAACTTCTGTTGTAGCTCTCTATAACAAGCAGCTAAACCTTGCAGGTCTAGCTGATTTGAAGGCTTTAGAGAGAATATTTCGAAATAATTCATAGCGTATTCCATTTAAACGCTAAAGCTCTCTCCGCAGCCACATTCTCCGGATATATTGGGATTATTAAATACAAAGCCTTCATTTAAGCCTTCTTTAACAAAATCCAATTCAGTGCCATCAATGTAAAGTAAGCTCTTTTCGTCAACAATCACATTCACGCCATGGCTTTGGAAAACTTTGTCGTCTTCAGCTAACTGGTCAACAAACTCCAAAATGTAAGCCATTCCTGAACATCCTGAGGTTTTCACGCCTAAGCGCACCCCTTTACCGACACCTCGATTACCCAAGAACTGACTCACGTGGCTTGCTGCAGCTTCGGTTAATGATACAGCCATACTGGCTCCTTTATCGATTAAGCGTTTTTCTTTTTATAATCGGCTATCGCCGCTTTGATAGCATCTTCCGCTAAAATAGAACAGTGGATTTTCACTGGCGGTAAGGCTAACTCTTCTGCGATATCAGTATTCTTCAGCGTTTCTGCTTCAGCTAAACTTTTGCCCTTTACCCACTCTGTTACCAATGAGCTTGACGCAATCGCTGAACCACAGCCATAAGTTTTGAAACGCGCGTCTTCAATAATACCACTATCACTCACTTTTAATTGTAGTTTCATCACGTCACCACAAGCAGGTGCCCCAACCATACCTGTACCGATATGATTGTCCTCTTTGTCTTCGAAAGCACCAACATTTCTTGGGTTTTCGTAATGATCGATTACCTTTTCACTATAAGCCATGATATTTCTCCAAATCCGTTAATGATTGTGCTTAGTGGTGTGCCCACTCGACCTGACTCAGGTCTACTCCGTCTTTAAACATGTCCCAAAGTGGAGACATATCGCGGAGACGCCCAATTCCTTCATTAATTACTTTCACTGCATAATCTATTTCTTCTTCGGTCGTGAAACGGCCAAAGGAAAAACGAATCGAGCTGTGGGCTAATTCATCATCAAGGCCTAGCGCTCGAAGTACATAAGAGGGCTCTAAGCTTGCTGAAGTACATGCTGAACCTGAAGATACCGCCAAATCTTTCAAGGCCATAATCAATGATTCGCCTTCTACATACGCAAAACTCACGTTTAAGTTACCAACCACTCGCTGCTCAAAATCACCGTTGATGTAGGTTTCTTCGATATCTTTAATACCAGCCCAGAAACGGTCTCTTAGTGCATGAAGATGTTCTTCATCTTTAGCCATTTCTCGTTTGGCAATCGCAAACGCTTCCCCCATACCGACTATTTGATGAGTTGGTAAGGTGCCTGAGCGCATACCACGTTCATGACCACCGCCATGCATTTGTGCTTCTAAGCGGATCCGTGGTTTACGTTGAACATACAAGGCACCAATGCCCTTTGGTCCATAAACCTTATGCGCCGAAAAAGACATCATATCCACTGGTAAAGCTTGCAGGTTAATGTCAATTTTACCCGCACTTTGGGCCGCATCAACATGGAATAAAATCTTACGAGAACGGCACAACTCACCAATGGCCTGAATGTCTTGAATAACACCGATTTCATTATTAACATGCATGATGCTGACTAATACCGTGTCATCACGCATCGCATCGTTTAACTTCGACAAATCAATAATGCCATTACTTTCTGGTTCTAGATAAGTAAGCTCAAAACCTTCTCGCTCTAGCTGACGACATGTATCTAGCACAGCCTTATGTTCTGTTTTACAGGTAATAACGTGCTTGCCCTTTTTACTATAGAAGTGTGCAGCACCTTTAATGGCAAGGTTATTTGATTCGGTCGCACCAGAGGTAAACACAATCTCACGAGGGTCGGCATTCACCAGTTCGGCGACTTGGTTACGCGCAATATCGACAGCCTCTTCAGCCTGCCAACCAAATCGATGGGAACGAGATGCGGGATTACCGTATACGCCATCGACACTTAGGTACTGCATCATCTTTTCAGCAACTCGAGGATCGACGGGAGTGGTTGCTGAATAATCAAGATAAATTGGCAATTTCATTAAAGTTCTCCATTACAACTCGGCGCAAGCCAAGCCTCATAAACTAATTTGTATGGTATTGGTATCAACATGTTTGGATTGGTCTTGACTAAGCGCCAGATTGGCGATTTGCCGTTCTCGCATTAATCCACCTAAACTGATGTTATCCAGAAAATCGGCGATACGCTCACTCAGATCATTCCAAAGCGAGTGGGTTAAACAGGGTTTCCCCCCTTTACAGTCAGCAGTGCCTAAACAACGAGTCGCATCAATCGACTCATCCACGGCATGGATCACCATCCCAACAGCAATGTCATCGGCATCCATCCCTAAACGATAACCACCGCCAGGACCCCGCACGCTGCTCACTAAACCTTGTTTGCGTAACTTTGAAAAAAGCTGTTCCAAATAAGACAAAGAAATCCCTTGCCTCTCAGAAATATCAGCCAAAGAAACCGGACCATCTTCCATATGCAGAGCAACGTCTAGCATCGCTGTAACAGCATATCGTCCCTTAGACGTTAAGCGCATAATCAACCTATTTATCGCGTGAACTTGCGCACAATCTTTTCATACCCTACTGTTTTAGTCAAGTATAAAACCCTATGCATTACTCAGGTTTATTTTTCAGACTTAGGGATATGTTTATCGAACGAAGTCAAAATGCCACGCATCACATTAAGCTCTTGTTTTTCCATGCGAATGCGGTTAAACATTCGACGCACTTTCTCCATAACCTTGCCGGGGTGAGGCTTAATAATGAATCCACTGTCGGCGATACTTTGCTCAAAATGTTGATAAAATCGCTCTAAGTCATCGGCATGCGGGTAGTCCACAACAACATCGCTCGAAGTATAGGTATTTTGTAATTCTAGATGAGCCATTCTTACTTCATAACTGAGTAATTGTACTGCCATCGCCAAATTCAAAGAACTGTATTCGGGATTGGCTGGGACACAAACATGAAAATGGCACTGCTGTAACTCAGTGTTATTTAAGCCACTACTTTCTCGACCAAATACAATTGCCACTTGACCTTGCTGTGCTTCTGTTGCCAATTTAACTCCGGCTTCTCGTCCATCGACCATTGGCCAATCTAAAGTCCGAGAACGAGCACTTGCGCCAATGACTAACTGACAATCGGCAACGGCATCCGCTAATTCATCAACGATAGTGGTACCGCCCAGAACATCTGAAGCCCCAGCGGATAAGGCCACCGACTTACCATCAATTTCGGCTTGCGGGGCCACTAAATATAACTGACTGATCCCCATGGTTTTCATAGCTCTAGCTGCAGAACCAATATTACCACTATGGCTGGTGCCTACTAAAACCACTCGAACATTTTCCAACATTATGATTACTTCACCCTAAATTTGATGCCGCCGATTGTAACATAGCCTCTGTGTGAGCAGCCAGTAGCGGCTCTGTTGGAAAAAGTTCACCAACACGGTCTATAATCGATTGAGTTTGTTTCAGTGATTCTCTATAATCCGGCGGTTATTTAATGTTCTTTCTACAAATTGGTGGTAATTCATGCATGCTATGCTAAATATTGCGATTCGCGCTGCGCGAAACGCAGGCAAAGTCGTAACTCAAGCTTACGCACAGTTAGACAAAATAGAAACAACAACTAAAGGTGCTAACGACTACGTTACGAATGTTGATAAAGCGGCCGAAAAAACGATTATCGACACGCTACGTAACGCTTTCCCTGATCATTCGATCATTGCGGAAGAAAGCGGCGTAAGTACAGGCAAGGATGATGAATACCAGTGGGTCATCGACCCATTGGATGGAACCACCAATTTTATCAAAGGAATTCCTCACTTTTCCATTTCTATTGCACTACGTGTCCGCGGTAAAACCGAACACGGCGTCGTATATGATCCCCTGCGAAATGAGTTATTCGCGGCCTCTCGTGGTAAAGGTGCTCAACTGAATGGCTACCGCTTGCGGGTAAACAAAGCAAAAGATCTTGAAAACACCCTCATAGCTACTGGCTTTCCGTTTAAGCGCAAACACTACATTGAAAGTTATCTGCCGATGTTCGCCGCAATTTTCGCCGAATGCAGCGATATTCGCCGCACGGGTTCGGCAGCGCTTGATCTTGCCTATGTGGCTGCTGGCCGCCACGATGGTTTCTTCGAATTAAACCTAAAACCTTGGGACATCGCCGCAGGAGAGTTAATCGCTCGTGAAGCTGGCGCAATAGTGACAGACTTTGTTGGTAATACTGAATTTTACCAAAGCGGTAATGTCGTTTGTGCAAGTCCCAAGGTACTCAAACATATGTTGGCTTGCATTCGTCCTCATTTAACCGATGCAATTAAAGCTTAAACACATATCCGAGCAATAAAAACCAGTTGTTAATCACAACTGGTTTTTTTATATCCTTCAAACCGTTCGACCCACTGCCAAATCGCTTAGCAGCATCAGTAGCACTAAGCTCCTCCTGGTTCTCCGGTGAACTTCACCAATACATCTTCATCGGTCACTATCGCCTGACACGCTAAGCGATACTTTGGTGGCATATCGCTCACAGATGCACGTTCAGCATCTTTTTCAGATAGTTTACCAATACTCTTAAGCCCCTCCCGTTCTTTATCTGTCAACATAGCACCTTTAATATGATCACCATCTAAATGGGTCACTTCCACCAAACATGAGCCACAACGCCCATCTTTACATTCGTGGGGAATTTTCACCCCATGATCTTCCGCTAAACCTAGCAACGCATCACGCTTACCTGCAACCGCCGTTACTTTCTTGTTCTTACGCATCACCGGCGAAGAAAAATACACAGTAGCCATACAACATTCCTTGTAAGTAATTAAAAGACTGCTCATTTGAGTCCAATTAGATGCCCCCAAGCGACCATCGTCACCAGTGATGAGCGGCCCCTTACCGGCTGAGAGTGAAAATATACCTAGACTCCCTTCCAGATAGAACACAGCGCGTCATCACGCGATCGACATACTAGATGACAGTCATTTACGACCACATCCAGCTCCAATTGCGATTAAGCTAAAACGCTTATCCAGCAGTACTCAGCCAAGTCATTCAGACACATAAACCAGGTACTCAAATAGCCCTTCGCTCATTGCAAATGCTAAGCCAGTGGCGAATTTCGCGCACAGTTCAAGTGGTGTTTCGTAAAAATATAGAATTTGTATTTAAAACAACATCATAAAAATGCCATCGATAGGATGCGGGTCCCCACCAAAAGGATATTGATTGAGGCTTAATGTGGGACTCGCAAGAGGATTAGCTTCAAACAGACAAAATGCTCTAAAAACGACAATCCAGATGAATATAAATTGACAATATTAAAGTCTCGATGTCGGTAATAAATGCTAAAGCAGGTATCGGTACAACATTGTAAAAATAAGCCAAGGGAGGCAGCAGTAACATAAGATAATAACTTGGTTAAGCCTTACCGAAGCGATTTAACCAAGGTTATTTAGCTGAAATGAAAGAAAAGTATTTCGCGCGTCTAATCAGCATCTAAATCAAAACTATCACTACCCATCTCAACACGCTCTAACTGCAGCTCCAAAAAAGCGATACGCTTAACAAACTCGCCCAGCAGTGCATCTTTGATTTCCAGTAGTTCCAAGAACGGTCATTGGCTCGCGCCAGTCCGGGTGTTCCACCGCTAACTCAGCTTTCGCATAAGCCTGGTTGGCTTCGCTTTGATCAAAGTAATAATGAGTCTGTTCTGCAACATCAAAGGCATAAATCATGGTCGTCGCAAGCGCTGACATCTTATGACTCCTCTAAGGGATAATTCGCTTCTCGCCAACCGCGGATCCCGCCGTCCATAGAGATGACTTGGGTATACCCCATTTTGACCAAATTATCGGCACTTAAGGCCGAACGAAAACCGCCCCCACAGTAAATGACAATCATACTATCTAACTCGGGAATCACTTGCTCAATATCACGTTCCAAAATCCCTCGCCCCATGTATTGAGCTCCCGGAATGCGGCTTTTCTGCCATTCGTCCTGTTCACGATTATCAATCAAATGAAAAGCCAAACCTTGGTCGAGCCACTGCTTTACCTGATGCACATCACATTCTTTGATACGACGACGACAGTCATCGACCAAAGCTAAAAACCGCGGATTGTGAGCCATTTTTTCTCCTTAAAAAAAACCCGCCAGCGGCGGGTTTATGTGACTACATGATGGGGTCTTGGTCGGCGCCTTCTTTTTCTTCCAGCTCCTTAGGCATAAAGTCTTCTTTCTTAATTCCTAAGTACAAGGCCAGCGTACTAGCGACGTATATCGACGAGTGGGTACCAATAAACACACCAAATAACAATGCAGTAGCAAAGTTATGAATTAACGAACCGCCCAATACGAACAACGATATTAATACCATAATCGTGGTTAAAGAAGTTACGATGGTCCGATTAAAGGTTTGAGTCAGCGAAACATCAATAATTTCAACTGGATCACCCTTACGCAATTTACGGAAGTTCTCACGGATCCGATCCGATACCACGATGGTATCGTTCAGTGAGTAACCCACCACGGTTAATAAGGCCGCGATCACGGTTAGGTCAAACTCCAACTGCAAGAAGGAGAACAAACCTAAAGTAGCAATCACATCGTGTCCCAGCGCGAGTACTGCCCCCACAGCCATACGCCATTCAAAGCGCATTGCCACATAAAGCAAAATACAAGCCAGCGCAGCAATAATCGCCAAACCGCCTTGCTCAGCTAACTCTTTACCAACCGTTGGGCCAACGAACTCAATTCGGCGCATTTGCACCTGAGCATCAACCTGATCGCGCAGCAATCCCATGATACTGTCGCCTAAGTGCTGACTATCTAGACCTTCACGAGGCATCATTCGCAACAACACTTGGGTTTGCGAACCAAAGTACTGTGCCACAATGTCTGGATATCCGTTCTTGCTCATCACATCACGAACTAAGGGTAGATCGGCAGGCTGTTGAAACTCAACTTCAATCAACGTACCACCGGTGAAATCTAGCCCCCAATTGATTTTATTAATGGCTAAACTGGCCACCGATGCCACCATTAACAAAATGGTAAACCAAATAAATGGTTTGCGGTGCGCCATAAAGGGCACCGTGCCTTTGGGCTTAAATAAATAAAACACGTTGTTGCTCCTAGATAGACAGCTTGTCTATTTTCTTACCGCCCCAAATCCAGTTAACCACCACACGGGTGCCAACAATAGCAGTAAACATTGAAGTCGCAATACCAATAGCAAGTGTCACCGCGAAGCCTTTCACTGCACCCGTACCAATCGCAAACAAAATGATTGCGGTAATGAAGGTGGTAATATTGGCGTCAGAAATGGTTGATAAGGCATTACTGTAGCCATGATGAATCGCTTGCTGAGGACTACGTCCATCGGCTAATTCTTCACGAATACGCTCGAAGATCAATACATTGGCATCCACGGCCATACCTACGGTTAATACAATACCGGCCATACCAGGTAAGGTTAAAGTTGCCCCTGGGATCATCGACATAAAGCCAATAATCATGCCCACGTTGGCAATCAACGCAAAGTTGGCAACCAAACCAAACTTACGGTAATACAACGGCATAAACACCAACAAGGATATCAAACCACAGACAATTGCTAAGAAGCCTTTATCAATATTGTCCTGACCAAGGCTTGGCCCAACAGTACGTTCTTCAACAATTTGGATCGGAGCAATCAAGGCGCCTGCTCGCAATAACAAGGCTAGATTTTTAGCTTCTGCTGGTGAGTCAATGCCGGTGATCCGGAAGCTACGTCCTAAACGAGATTGGATAGTTGCAACGTTAATCACTTCTTCCTGACGTTTCAGTATTGACTTACCCTCTTCATCTTTCTTGCCTGTCGGCTTGTACTCGATGAATAACGTTGCCATAGATTGACCCACATTATCTTTAGTAAATGCGGCCATCTTGCTGCCACCTTGACTATCGAGGCTAATATTCACCTGAGGTCGACTGTATTCATCAAAGCCTGACTGTGCGCCAACAATATGATCGCCGGTGAGGATTACTTGGTTTTTTAGCACCACAGGTGAACCATCAACTCGTTTCGCCAATTGCGATCCTGGTGGCACTCGACCGACCATCGCATCACGAACATCAGCGTCTACGTTGACCATTCTGAATTCTAAAGTCGCTGTCGCACCCAAAATTTCTTTTGCGCGAGCAGTATCTTGAACACCAGGTAGCTGCACCACAATCCGATCGGAACCTTGACGTTGAACTTGCGGTTCAGCAACACCTAACTCGTTTACCCGGTTACGGATAATCGTGATGTTTTGCTGCAGCGCATATTCTCGAGTTTCTTTCAACTTCTGCTCGGTCATTTTCGCACTCAAACGAAACTGTTCACCCTCACTAATATCAGAGATTTGATACTCTTTATATTTGCGATTTAAGAAGCTAACGGCTTTATCCAAAGTGGCTTGATCGCGGAAACTAACCACCACAGCCTCACCTTGTGAACGAACCCCAGAATAACGTAATTTTTCGCCGCGAAGATCGGTACGAAAATCTTGAATCATTCCCTCTTGCGCCTTGCTAATGGCCGCTTTCATGTCCACTTCCATCAAAAAGTGCACACCACCACGTAAATCCAGACCGAGTTTAAGCGGTCCTGCACCAATGGCATCTAGCCAACCGGGTGTTGCAGGGGCAAGGTTTAGGGCAACAACATAATCTTCACCAAGCAAATCATGTAATAAACTCTTTACCTTAAGCTGGTCAGCATCGTTGCGCAAACGCACCAAAGCGAGTCCATTTTCAAAGCCAACAGAGCGAAAATCGATGGACTGCTGCGTAAGGTAATTTCGAATCTCATCTAGTTGGGCTAACTCAACTTGAGCGCCCCGAGTGCCTGATACTTGTACGGCAGGATCCTCACCGTATAAGTTTGGCATGGCGTAAAGAAAACCGATGGCGATCAAAACGATCACCATCCAATTCTTCCACCACGGGTATTTGTTTAACAAAATAATATCCCTAGTGACAAATTTGTAACTACAGAGATTTCAACGTGCCTTTTGGCAGAACCGCTGAAACAAAGTCGCGCTTAATGGTGACTGTAGTGTCATCACTTAAGCTCAGTTGCAGATAATCCGCCTCATCAGAAATCTTGATGATTTTACCGACCAAACCACCGGTAGTTAACACCTCATCACCCTTAGATAAGGAAGACATTAGGTTTTTATGTTCTTTTACACGCTTGGACTGTGGACGATAAATCATGAAATAGAAAATCACCGCAAAGATGACCATCATGAAAATTAATTCCATGCCACCACCAGCTGGTGATATGGCGCCGCCTTCGGCATATGCTGGAGAAATAAATAAGCTCATTGTTACCCTCATTACTAATTAAAAAAACTAAGATACAAAACAACTATCTTATTAAATGGAGACTGACCAAGCAAAAACAAGGCTTTACTGGTCAATCGAGCATTAATCAGCCAAAGGCGGGACTTCTCGACCCAACTTGGCGTAAAACGCGGCTACAAAATCGTCTAACTTACCGTCGGCTATCGCCTCACGTAAACCTTGCATCAAACGTTGGTAGTGACGCAAGTTATGAATGGTATTCAAACGAGCGCCAAGGATTTCATTACACTTATCTAAATGATGCAAGTAGGAACGAGAATAATTTTGACAGGTATAACAATCACACTCTTTATCTAAGGTACTGGTATCGTCACGATGGCGTGCATTACGGATCTTCACCACCCCGTCACTGGTGAAAAGATGACCATTGCGCGCATTACGTGTCGGCATAACACAGTCAAACATATCCACGCCACGGCGTACACCTTCCACCAAATCTTCGGGTTTACCAACCCCCATTAAATAACGAGGCTTATCTTCAGGAACCTTAACCGCAACATAATCAAGAATGCGGTGCATATCTTCTTTCGGTTCACCGACAGCTAAGCCGCCAATGGCATAACCGTCAAAACCGATCTGAGTCAAACCTTCCAAAGAAACATCGCGTAGATGCTCATAAACTCCACCCTGAATGATCCCAAACAAAGCATTTTTGTTGCCTAACTCATCATGACGCTGACGTGAACGAGCAGCCCAGCGTAACGACATTAACATCGACTTTTCGGCTTCATCTTCAGTCGCAGGATAAGGTGTACATTCATCAAAAATCATCACGATATCGGAACCTAAATCGTTTTGAATTTCCATAGACGTTTCAGGACTCAAAAAGATCTTTGCACCATTGACCGGGTTTCGAAAATGTACCCCTTCTTCGGTAATTTTTCGAATATCACCCAGACTAAAGACTTGGAAACCGCCGGAATCGGTCAAAATTGGCCCCTGCCAATTCATAAAGTCATGCAAGTCGCCATGCGCGCGCATCACCTCTTGTCCCGGACGCAACCACAAGTGAAAAGTATTGCCTAATAGGATTTCAGCGCCACTTTGTGATACTTCTTCAGGGGTCATACCTTTTACGGTACCATAAGTCCCTACAGGCATGAATGCTGGTGTTTCAACACTCCCCCGTTCAAACACTAAACGGCCACGGCGAGCTTTGCCGTCTTTTGCTAATAGCTGGTATTTCATTACTTGCCTCAAGGTCAGATAAACAGTCCGACTGTCGTTAAATTATGCTTCTTTACTGGTAATGAACATCGCATCACCATAGCTAAAGAAGCGGTATTGGTTATCGATAGCCGTCTGATAAGCTCGGCTAACGTTATCTTTGCCAGCGAAGGCTGACACCAACATGATTAAGGTTGACTCGGGTAAATGGAAATTGGTCACCATCGCATCCACTAGCTCAAATTGATAACCGGGGAAAATAAAAATATCGGTTTCTGCAGCGTAGGCTTGCAGGGCCTGCCCTTTAAGCTTTGCATCTTTAGCTGCACTTTCTAGAGAGCGTACCGAAGTGGTACCAACTGCAATCACCCGCCCTCCTCTTGCTTTAGTCGCAACAATTTTATCCACCACCGCTTGGCTCACTTCGGCATATTCAGAGTGCATCACATGCTGATCGATAGATTCAACTTTCACCGGCTGAAAAGTACCAGCCCCCACATGTAAAGTCACAAAGGCAGTATCAGCTCCTTTGGCTTTAATCTGTGCGAGTAAGTCTTCATCAAAATGTAATCCGGCGGTGGGGGCCGCAACCGCGCCCGGCTTTTCGTTATAAACCGTTTGATAGCGTTCCTTATCGGCATCTTCGTCAGGACGATCGATATAGGGGGGAAGCGGCATATGACCATGCTGTTCAAGTAATTCTAAGACCGTCGCTGAGTCATCAAAACGCAGTTCAAATAAAGCGCCGTGACGGGCCAACATCGTCGCATCAAAAGCATCCGCTAAACGTATTTCGCTGCCCGGTTTCGGCGATTTGGAAGCACGAACATGGGCTAATACTCGATGTTCATCAAGCACACGCTCTATAAGTACTTCTAGTTTGCCACCCGTCGCTTTCTGGCCAAACAAACGGGCAGGGATCACTCGGGTATTATTAAACACCAATAGATCATCAGCTTGAATATGCTCCAACAAATCTGGAAATTGTTGGTGTTGCACCTCGCCCGTTTGACCATTGAGACAAAGTAAACGACTATCTCGGCGTTGCTGTTTTGGGTAACGAGCAATCAGCTCATCGGGAAGGTCAAAAGAAAAATCGGCAACGCGCATCACAGGTACAACTCTTTGGCATGAATAATAATTTACAAGCCAAGGATTTTAGTGATTGCAGTCAGTAATAGCAAGGTTTAGCGCCGTGAATTAGTACCTAATCGCCCCCTCCTGAATAGCCAAAGCGGTAAGCTCAACACCAGCAACCAAGCTGCAGCACCTCCACCGCTACTATCAGACGAGGCATTAGGTGCTATCTCGGCACAAGCGATAGTAATATTATCCTGTTGGCTGAGAATATCGCTAATCCAACCACAAACACGCCCAATATCCGTATAAACGCCAGGGAGCCCCTGACAAGCGAGACTCCCCCAACTCACGATCCCGAGTAAACGATAGTCTTCTCCTTGATTAACAAATACCGGACCACCGCTATCCCCTGCGCAAGCATCCTGATCGGTGCCGTAGGCGCAAAACATTCGATCGGTTAATTTTGAGCTTCCCCAATAATTAGCACATTGTTGAGGGCTGATTAAACGCAAGTTACCTTGCTGCAATACATCAGGATATACCGGATGAAAAGGATCGGAATTAATTCTGCCAAAACCAATCACCGTCATAAAACTTCCCAGCATGGAACTCTCACTAAGCATATTTAGATTAATGATCGGGAATTCACCTTGTTGAAACTCCGACAGCCTTAACAAACTGATATCATAATCAAAATTGGGGCCATCCATGGTGGGACTAATATACTGAGGATGCTGATAAATTTCACTCACCGTCACCGACTGCGCATCGAGGGGAGTGGTTCGTAGCAATCCGCCTAACACCACCGTAACCTGTTCTGGCGCAACCTGGGCGTTGGGAGCATAAGACCGATAGGTACAATGCGCAGCCGTCACCACCCATGACTCTGCAATTAATACCCCGCCACACCGCACATTCCCTAAAAAGACCTGCGCCATCCACGGGTAAACTTGGGGAGCATCATAACCACCAACAATATAGGGGGTCACAATAGGAATAGAAGGTGATTCAAGTTTCGCTTGAACAGAAAAACTCACGCTAAACAACAAGACAACAAGCAACTTTTTAAGCATTGCACTGGTCCTAAAGTTCGGGGGTTGAGTCACCTCCGCGTAAGTTTACTGGTTCTGGGTCACCTAAGAAGTGGGGCTGGGTGTTAAATATATGTAAATCTATTAGAGCCTTGGCTCTAGCCAATACTTCTCGTAAACGCACTCGCCAATGAAACTCAGAAGGCGCATCATCCACCACATAGCCATAGGCTTCAATACCGTATTGATTTGCTATGTATAAAGCCCGTTCGACATGAAACTGCTGAGAAACAATAATCAAGGCTTGTTGCCCGAATACTTGTTTTGCCCGCACAACTGAGTCAAAGGTTCGAAAGCCTGCATAGTCCAAAGCTATATTCTCGCGTGGCACATTTAACCGCAACACATCGTTTAACATGGTAATAGGTTCATTATAGTAGCGGGTGGCATTATCGCCACTGAGGATCAATGCGCGCACTTTGTGGGTATGGTAGAGTTTTGCTGCCGCTTCCACACGAAACTGATAGTAGGTATTAAGCCGTTTACCTACATACTTACTGGTCCCAAGCACCAGAGCCACAGGCTCCGCTGGGAGCTGTTCCATGTCACGAAACCACTGACCGGCGACTTGCTTTGAAATATAACGGTCGATGACAACGAGACTTAGCAACATCGCTACGATAACCAGCAGCAATACGCCAAGAAATTGTTTCAATGTACATCTCCGCCCATAATTACAAGGTCAACCATGCTAGCACATGCTCAAGCATCGAATAAACATAAGCTTTTTGCTTTCGTCATGTTCCATATAACAAACAAGCCGCTTGACTCCCAAGTATTAATTGTTTATTAAATCAACAAACCGTCTCAAGGAAAAATAACTAATGAAGATAAAAAATAGCTCGAGCCATTTTGGTATGATATCAAAGCTATTTCATTGGCTTATGGCCGCATTATTTATAGCTCAAATTGGCATTGCTTTATACATGGACGAAATGCAGAGAGGTCCTGATAAATGGGAGATGATCGGTTTGCATAAGGCCATCGGCGTATTGCTATTGTTATGTGTGTTAGCGCGAATAGTGTGGCATAGAATCAGCGCAGCGCCTGTCCCTCTGGGGATGGGGTTAATGCTCAGCCTCGCCAAATTAGGTCACCACGCCTTGTATTTACTCATGTTAATCATGCCAATATCCGGCGTAATCATGTCCGTTTCAGGTGGACATAACATCAACTTTTTCGACTTTTTTACCATTAGTGGTTGGGCCGAAAAATCACCGACCATCAACAGTATTAGTGGGACCATCCATGAGGTTGCGGCAACCGTTTTATACTTAGTATTAGCGGCACATATATTAGCCGCCTTGTATCACCATTTTGTGGTCAAAGACGAGACGCTTAAGCGCATCACCTCCGGTTAAGCGGTATACCAAGATTCCCCAGCTGATTGACTCGCTCAATCGGCTGTATTGCCTTGGAAGCATCGACTAGCGCTTCACAACAAGCAGCGAATAACATGAATAAACCCTAAGTCAACGCAACGCGTTTACTGGCTTTTTGGTAAAACACCCGCCAGCCAGCCCAACTCGGCAACTCCCAGCGTTTAGGACCATCTTTACGTCGCCCCGCTTGATAGTGAAGCGTCACTCGCTTAACGCGAACCTCATATTCGACCTGCACACGAAGATCGGCTAAGCGTAGACTTTGAGGAAAAGCTTGTTCAAATGCTGCACGTTGCCATTCGGGGATCCCCGGAAAAGTGAGATCCTTAGCATCAATAAGACAAAGATCTTCGGCGCTCTCCAGTCCAAGTTGCTGTAAGTGTTCACTTAGCCAAAGCTCGGCATCAATGGGCTCACCGGAGCCACCGCCATTTTTTTCACCGAGACTCACCCATAAATTCCAGGCATCAACATCTTGTTGTAGACTCAGCTCAGTAAAAGACAACTCTTGCCGAGCTAAGATCCGTTTGGCAAGTGAGCGGCGATATTGTGCTGCCGTTAGCGCCAAATATTCAGACCCAATGAATCGACCAGCATAATAGCGCCGCATCAACTGTTGGCCTTGTCCGTCCAACTCACCGCTGGGCTTCAACTCGCCTAACTGATGCCGCATTAATTGTTGAATACTTACTGGCAACAAGCATAGGCCAATATTTGTCAGTTGCTTAAGTCCACGTCCCGGCGTGCTGTATTGATCTAACACCAATGCAGCCACCTGCTCATCATCAAATAAGCTTTCTCTAGCCACCTGTAATTCAGCATAACCATTGCCCATCGCCTGATGACGCTTAGCTCGGCGCACATAAGCCAGTTCACTGGCACCGCTTAATAAAGCCTCAATAATCAGCTCTCGACGATAAGGCCGAGCCTGTTTCAATTTGGCAAACCCCATCACGCTGCGTAGTTGTTCTGCCATTTCCTTCGCTTGCTTTAAGGCTTCAAGGTTCAGCTGTAACGCCTCGGGCCAAGAATGGCCACGCAACAAACTGATGGTTGCAGTCATATCACAAGCCAGCGGTTGCCACTGCTGTAATTGTTTCAAACCATGTTCCGTCTTGGGTTTCTGCCACAAACGACGATTGATGGTTAAAGCGGCAGTCAAATCAAGCATTGCTTCCTGTTCTGCCCCGCGCGGCATTAAATTAACCAGATAAGAAAAATAACTATCAATTGGTAAATTCATTAGTCGTTTGCCCAGCGAACTCAATTGACTATCACTCGCCAAAGCCTGCATTTTGGCTAAATTTTGGCTCGCGATCCGTAACGATTTATCCGGTAAAGCTTCTAGAAATGCTAACTGCGTGAGCGCTTTGCCACAACTCGCAGCAAACAGCATCGGTTCCAGCAGTTCTTCACGCTGCATCTGTGGTGGAGTGACCGCTTCAAAAGGTGCGTATTCGCCCCACAAACGATAACAATGACCCGAGCGCACCCGGCCAGCTCGACCACGACGCTGTTCACTACTGGCTCGTGAAATCCGCTCTAAGCTAAGCACCGTACGCCCTGCCCGCTGCTTGGTTCGCCGCTCTAAACCTGAATCAATCACCGTGCTAATCGCTGGAATGGTTAAACTTGTTTCGGCCACATTGGTGGCTAAGATCACCCGGCGTGCTCGCTCCCCATCAATTGCCGTTAGCAAGTACTGACGCTCTGAGGCGCTAATGGTGGCGTGCAAAGGTAAGATTTCGGCATCGATTCCCGACAAGCTGGTTTGACAGGCTTGAATTTCTGCGCGCCCCGGTAAAAACACCAAAATATCGCCGTCATCTTTAAGCATGGCTTGTTCAACACAAGCGCTTACTCGTTCGGTCAAATGCTGTAAGTCGGGTAAATGATGGGCTTGTTTGGCGATATAACTGAGCGACACGGGGTATTCGCGTCCACGGGCCTGTATCGCTTTAGCTCCCAAATAATCACATAATTTCGCGCCTTCCAAAGTCGCCGACGTCACGACGATCCGTAATGGTAAATCTTTCACTAAGGCGAGTAATAAATCACTATCCCAACGACGCTCATGAAACTCATCGATCATGATCACTGCATAATTGGCTAAGTTATTTTCTGCCAACCAATGCAAGGCAATACCCGGTGTCACATAGGCAATGTCGGTGGTCGAGGTCAGCGTGGAAGCAAAGCGAATGGCATAGCCAACTTCGGTAGTTCCCTGTTCTACACGCTCTTGCTGCGCCACATAAGCCGCCAGAGCTTCGCAAGCAATTCGTCTGGGCTGCACTACCAAAACTTTACCAAACTGACTCGCCCAACGAGGTAAACGAGTTGACTTCCCTGAACCAGTAGCCGCTTCCACCACCACATGATTATCCGCTAAATCCGATAAAAATTTCGACTTAATACTATCAATCGGTAACGATCTTGTTTCTGCCCGAACCACCAAACGCCCACATCTATCTACAACAAATAATGGCCAAATATTAACCCTAGCTCAGCTGACATACTAGTCCTAGAAAAGTCACGCTGGTTTTATGGACCATTTTCAGCTCCGCAAGAGATGAAGCTTGTTCATTCAAGCCTCAATGCCCTCCCCATCTAGGGTTGCCAGGCGTTGGCAAGACAAACTTGCTTGAATAAAACCGGTAAAAAAGACAATAAAATAAAACCTTCTGATAACACTTGATTGCTTTATCCAAAGTTCAGACTATTTTAATCACCCTCTGATACGGTAATATAATATTTAAGTACTTAGTTGATGTAGGAACATCCATGAATTTTTCGAAGCTAGGAAGTAGCAATTTATCGGTATCGCGAGTTTGCCTAGGCAGTATGACTTGGGGTGTACAAAACAACCAACAAGACGCAAATCAACAAATTGAATATGCTATCAGTCAAGGCGTGAATTTCATCGATACAGCCGAAATGTACGCCATCCCTCCAACCGCAGAGACCTACGGAAAAACCGAACAGATCATCGGCCAATGGCTCAAAGAAAATCCAAACCAGCGTAAAGATTTGATTATCGCGAGTAAGATTGCTGGGCCAGGTATTGAGTGGGTTCGCGACGGTGGGCCAATTAATGCAAAAGCCATTGAGCTCGCAGTTGACGCCTCCTTACAACGGCTCAATACCGATTACATTGATCTATACCAATTACATTGGCCAAATCGCTTAATGCCTCACTTTGGAAAACACTGGCCAAATCAAATCCAATTTACTCAGTTAGACGCGGCCGATCATCAAGCCCAAATGCTCGATATTTTACAAGGATTACAGCGTTGTATTGACGCTGGTAAAATTCGCCATTGTGGTCTATCCGACGACAGCACTTGGGGAATTAATACCTACCTTAAGTTGAGCGAAAGCCATAATTTACCGAGAATGGTATCCATTCAAAATGAGTTTAGCCTGCTACAAACCAAGGATTGGCCATATTTGATCGAGAACTGTGTGCATGAACAAATCGCCTATCTTCCCTGGTCCCCACTTTGTACAGGCTTACTCACTGGCAAATATGCCAATGGGCAGCGCCCTGAAGGGAGTCGCTGGTCACTAACTCAACGTAAGGGTCTATTCCGTAATACCAAGCTCTGCCACGAAGCGGTTGCTGAATATGTAGAGATTGCCAAGCAACATGGCTACACCCCAGCGCAACTCGCCTTGGCTTGGTGTGACCAAGTAGATGGAGTCACCTCTACCATTATTGGCGCAACCAACATGCAGCAATTGGAAGAAGATATTTTGGCCTTTTCGAAACCACTTAGCTCTCGGGCCTTAAGCGATATAGGTAAAGTGCTAACTCGCTACCCAGCCCCCTTCTAAGCACCAGCTTAAAACATCGGATTTGGACACCCCATAGGCAACCGCCAATGATTTCAGCGACGGTTGCTTATCACTAGGGCACTCGGTGTTCTGGTCTAAAGTTAAAATCTGTATTCAGCCAAAGCGGCCTTCATCGGTAGATCCTGAATGGATTTTCGATTTACGCAAGGCCGCTTCAATCTGCTCATTATTTTCCGCCAGCGAAGCCATTTTCTTAGTCATGCCATATAACAGCCATCGGTGCCAAGGGGCAAAGAAATACCAATAAACCAAACCCCAAAATCCTGCGGGATGCCAGTATAAGCCCACCTCTATACGGCTACGCTGACTATCTAGCGGCTCAATAGTAATTTGCATCCCACCACCACCGGGCGCTTTCATTCCGAAACCAAGCACCAAACAACGATTTTCTTCGGCGCTTAAGATAGTCCACGAGTCGACCCGCTCACCAACATTCAGATTTAAGTAATCAGTTCGGCCATGTTCTCTTCCGGGGCCGCCAAATATATAGTCGAACCACTCGCGTAAAGCCCACAGGCTATTCAAATAAAAATAGCGATGCTTACCGCCAAGTAGATTCACCACTTGCCAAATAGCTGACGGACTGGCGGCGGCAACAACCTGCTGTTTGGCTGACTTTGCGTAAAAACCATGCAAGGGAGAAAACTTTCGAAAAGTTGGCACACCATCTCGCCAACGACTTGGATAACAGAGCACCCGCTCTTCTTGAAGTACCTGAGCAATTGCCTGATCAACAGACAATAAATGTTGCGGGATTAAGCGCCGTAACTCATCGGGTTTCGCTTGCAACGGCTCAGCAAGCCCAGCAATCAGAGCCGTTGCCAATTCGCGCGATACCGAGGTAATCAAGCCTAAAGCCAGGCAAGCCAAACGGATCGGCAAGCCCGGTACAGCAATAATCTTGATCCGCGCCGCCAAAGCCTTGGCAATTTTTAACATTAACTGTCGATAAGTGAGCCATTCTGGACCCGCCGCATCCAGCACCTTACCTGCGGTCTCTGGCAACTCCGCCAAAGCTAATAAATAGTGTAATAAGTTACTCAAGGCAATCGGCGGCGTTAAGGTCTCAATCGCCCGAGGGACAAGCGCCACAGGCATATGTCCCACTAAATCCCGCATCACTTCAAAAGCCGCGGATCCTGGCGCAATAATGATCCCCGCTCGCAACTCAGTCACCGCAAGACCAGTGGACGCTAAGGCTTGGCCAGTCGCAATCCGCGCTAGCATGTGCTCTGATTTTGGTTTAGCCGATATTAAGCTACCCAAATAAATAATTCGCTTGACGCTAGCTTCTGAGGCCGCCTGGGCTAAATGCCTTGCCGCGCGAATCTCTCGATCGCTGTGACTTTGCCCATCACTCATGCCATGCATTAAGTAATAGACTAACTCGATGTCAAGCAAGGCCGAAGGCAAGCTATTGGCTTGTAGTAAATCTAAGGTGACGCGCTGACAGCTCAAATCAGACCAAGGCCAAGGTTTATTGGCATCACGAGAACTCACCCTCAGCTGGTGCCCCGCAGCAACTAAAGCCGGAACTAACTGGCGACCAACAGTACCAAAAGCACCAATCACTAAGATCCGCATCGTGATAACTCTCCATTAAACGACGACTGAGATATTGCCCTAATGCTTATCATAGCGCATTCAAACAACAGCGGATTGCACAAAATAGCGACGGGTCGGTTCCCCCTAGCCAAACCAGAAAGACTTAGAGTGAGAGCCAACGCTTACTTTCACAAAAACTGCGCTGGTAAATATAAATATATTGATTTAAATCAGTACTTTGAATAAAACAGCTATTCACAATCGCAACACCATTTTTAGCCAATAGAGTAATTGAATGACTTCTCATCCCCGTTTATTACTCAGCCCTTGCTGCCTTTGCTTACTCCTCAGTGCGATTCATTTTTATCAAGCACAGCAACTGATTTATGTATTGCTATGCGTATTGAGCTTATGCAGCGTCTTAGTAAAACATCCTATTTGCCTAAGGCTCAATCAGGCGGGCATGTTGCTATTGTGTGGCGAGTGGATCAACCGCGTCGTCCAAATCTACATTCAACGAGAAGACCTGCCTCAAGCATGGTTACAAATAGCGATTGTTGTTGGGGCTATCGGCCTCCTTCATTTCGTTTCAGCCTTATTATTTCAACATCACCGGATCCGACGTTACTTTGGTTATCCTCGACTTTATTTATTTCGCTAAGTCGATTTTGTGAACATAGTGCTTGGATTTAAGCTCGGTTATACTCGCCCCTTGATTGAATAACGTAGAGCCGCGTGTCGTGAACCGTTTCTTAAAATTGTATGCTGAGCGCAAAGCCGCAGCCACCACCCAATTTGTGGGCCGTGGTGCCCGCCGAGCCCGCTGTGCTATTTGCCAGCTGCCACAAACACATTGCTTCTGCGCACAAGCCAGATTACAGGCGAGCCAAAGTGGCTTCGCTCTGCTAATGCATAATAAAGAAGTGCTTCGGCCGAGCAATACTGGGCGATTTATCGCCGATGTGATCCCTGATACTTACGCTTTTATTTGGCAACGAACCGAAGCCTGTCAAGAGCTACTCACTCTTTGCCAACAAGTGCAATGGCAGCCCTATGTGGTTTTTCCTGCTCATTTTTGCCCACCAGAGCGAGTCAATTACCAACTCAGCTTGCCTCAAGGGGTAAAACCGCTGTTCATTATGCTCGATGGTAGCTGGCGAGAAGCACGGAAAATGTTTCACCAAAGTCCTTGGTTGGAACAATTTCCAGTGATATCGATTCATCCCAGTACAGCCTCAAACTATGGATTACGTTCTAGTTCAATCACAACACAATGGGCAACTGCGGAAGTGGCAGCTCAATTACTCGCCTTAAATGATGAAAGAGAAAACGCACAATATTTGGAACAGCGTTTTATTAAATTCACACAATTAACTTTGGCCGGAAGAAACCATTAGTTGAATGATTTCACTAACTTACTAAGAGTACATTTCAGTAAAAAACGCTCTAACATCCGCCCTAAAACGAGAAAATAGCCGAACGTTTCGTGAACTAGTTCACGCATTGAAAACGTTATCAAGCAAAACTTGATTTGCGGCAATTTGTCACTAGGCTTAGCCGCATTATTGTGTGTTATGATGACAGCGCTTATTTAGGTAGAGCATAAAATATACAAATTACAAGCCCTAATAATACTAAGCAAAATAAAAAATAGAGTATTATTTCAATTGTTTCAGGAGACACGATGTCTAAAAGCACTGGTACCGTTAAGTGGTTTAACGAAAAAAAAGGATTTGGTTTTATTTCCCAAGAATCTGGAGCTGATGTGTTCGTTCACTTCCGCGCGATTCTAGGAACAGGTTTTAAATCACTTGAAGAAGGCCAGAAAGTCGCATTTGACGTTGAAGACGGTCAAAAAGGCCCACAAGCGGCCAATGTTGAAGTTGTTTAAACAACTCTCAAGCGAAGCATAATCGTTGATTCGATTATGCTTTTTATTTACCGAATCAACTTACCTTTGACAAGCAACGCAATTTAACTCATTGAGTCAATATGGCTCCTTTCCTGAGTACCGCTTTATACCCCATCATGCGCTGTTTATACCAATCTGATTCATTACGTGATCAACTTATTGCATAGAATAAATTTGCCGGTAATCAGGTATGAAGTACCGTAACTAGAGGCTCTAATTACAAAATACATAACCCCGTTAGCGGTGATTTAAGCCAGCCACAATGAACAAATAATGAGTTAGATCGCTATGAGGCTCTAAACCTCAACGATCCCCCCCTAAGGCGCCGTTGCTTCGGCTCACCCAATGACACAGAATATATTTTAGCCACCGCATCAGTCGCATTGCTGGCACTGACTTGCTTCGCTAAAGACTGCTCACAACATCAGCGACTAAAGAAAAACCATCCTGCTAGACAAAACCAGCGCAAAACGTCTATATTTGTGTATTCATTCAAATAAGGACAAATCATTCGTGACTTTCTGATTATCGTCCCAGAAGGTGGAATGCTATTTGAATCCACCGGGATCGCCGATCTCTTGCAATGGGCAAATAGATTTCTCACCGATAGTGGCGGCGATATCGCTTATCAAGTCACAATCGCCACCACCCAGTCTCATCATGTTGTGCATGGTTATTCTGGACTCAAGCTACTCGCGAACACACGGCTAATTGACTTAGACCCGACCATCAAGCGCCATACAATTATGGTGACAGGGCGTGGGGGAATTGAACAAGAGCGTAGCATTATTGCCGATTGGTTAAGTCTTGCCGCTCCTAATGCCATACGCACCGCCTCTATTTGCGGAGGAGCGCTACTGCTTGCTCAAGCTGGACTCTTGGAGCATAGAAAGGCGACCACCCACTGGCGCCTAATTAATTTACTGGCAGAACAATACCCCAACGTCAGCGTAGAACGCGGACCAATGTTTGTTCAAGATGGTCCAGTCTGGACCTCGGCCGGAGTGACCGCTGGCTTTGATTTGACCCTAGCAATGATAGAACAAGATTGTGGCTACCACTTGGCAAGAGATGTTGCGCAAGAAATGGTGATGTTTTTACGCTGCCCCGGTGGGCAAGCCCAATTTAGTCGCTATCGCTTACCTGAGACACCCGAGCTTGGTCCAATCCGAGATCTACAAATTTGGATCCAGGAACACCTCAATCATGATCTATCGATAGAACGATTGGCTGACCGAGTCTCGATGAGTCCGCGTAACTTCGCCCGAGTATTTAGCAAGCAAACGGGCATCACCCCCGCAAAATACATTGAAGAAATCCGCTTGAACGCAGCCCGAGACAAACTTGAACAAAGCATGGATAGATTAGAGCGTATCGCCCAAGATACCGGATTGGGTAATAGCCTTAACTTACGACGGGTATTTGAACGGCATCTACAGGTTACGCCAAAAGCCTATCGTGAACGCTTCGCGATCCGCCAACCTTCAGCAGAGAATCTGTCTTAAATTGATTGTTTGTTGTCATTTATGACATCCGCATCCATATTAAAATTTTCCTCAATAACACTGATGAGGAAATAGTTATGCTAAAAGTGGGCATTAACGGCTTTGGCCGTATTGGACGCAATGTTCTTCGCGCAACCTTAAACAATGATCGGATTCAAGTCGTCGCAATTAACGATTTAACCGATAGCCATACCTTGGTACATCTACTTAAATACGACTCTTTAATGGGAGTACTTGCGGCCGATGTTGAAAACAACGATGAAACAATTTGGGTCAATGGCCAAGCCATTCGTGTATTCAATGAACGCGAGCCCGCGCAGATCCCCTGGGAGCGCTGTGACGTAGACATTGTGATTGAAGCCACAGGTTTATTCACTGACAAGTCGCAAGCCGAAAAGCATATTCAATTTGGTAAAGCCAAACGAGTGATTATTTCAGCCCCATCCAAAAATGATGCACTCACCGTTGTGATGGGCATTAACCACCAGTTGTATGATCCAAGTCAGCATTTTGTGGTAAGTAACGGGAGTTGTACCACTAATGGATTAGCCCCTGCAGCTCAGGTTCTGCATCAAACCTTTGGAATTGAACACGGTTTAATGAATACCACTCACGCTTATACTGCGAGCCAAGCGCTGCATGATCAGCCCGAAAAAGATCTACGTGGCGCACGGGCGGCGGCGTTATCCATTGTGCCCTATTCAAGCGGCGCAGCGAAAGCGATTGGCCGGGTTATTCCAGAATTAGACGGTAAACTTAATGGTTACTCACTTCGCGTGCCAGTTCCAGTCGTTTCCATCGTCGACTTGTCGGTAACATTAAAAACCGAGGTCACAGTAGAACAAGTTAATACCGCATTTAAACAGGCAGCGCAAAACAGGCCGCTAAAAGGGATCCTCGGTTATAGTGAAGAGCCTTTAGTCTCAAGTGACTATCAAGGTGATCCTCGATCTTCAATTATCGATGGCCTCTCAACTTTAGTGATTGGTGGCAATTTAGTTAAGATCCTCGCTTGGTATGATAATGAGTGGGGATTCTCTAATCGCCTTGTTGACTTGGCTCTTTGGATGGAAAAACGAGGCTTATAAGCCTTCATACAATAGCAATGCAGCACCATCATGCGCTGCATTGCCGCTTAAAAAGCGGTAGGTATTGGGTTGATTGAATGCCGCAGCATAAGCCCACATATTTTATCATTCAGTTGACTCTAGAATGATATAGGTGAAAATAGGCTCAATCAGCACAATGTTCAGGAGCAAGTATCACGTGAGTGGCAGCGTTCGTCATATCGAACAGCAGTTTTGGTGCAGTCAACAGCTTCCTCATCTCGAGGTAAGAACAACCTACAACAGCACGCAAGGCTACAAAGCCCATAGCCATTCAGCATTGTCTATTGGCTTGATTGAAGTCGGAACCACTTGCCTATCGATAAAAGATAAAAAAATATTTTTAAATCAAGGTGATATGGTTCTGATTCAACCACATGCGGTTCACGCTTGTAACCCTGTCAATGGCAACGCTCGTAGCTACCACATGCTCTATGTCGATGAAAGCTGGTGCTGTGAAGCACTCTCGGCATTATACCAGCGTCAAGTTGATCAAATCACATGTACCCATATTCGACTCACTGATCTGAAAATCGCAAACGAGCTTTCTTTTTTAATAAATACTTTATTAAAAAAGACCAATAAAACCAAAAACAACGCTTCGCATATAGATTCACTATTATTTGATATTCTAAATCTCTACTGTGCGCCTATATTCAATAAAACTGACAACAACTTGGCACTTCAAATTAAGCAACATTTACTAAATAACATGGTTTCTCCGCCTTCGAACCACGATATATCTCAACAACTAGGCTGTTCAACAGAGTCTGTCATTCGCAACTTCAAGCGCTGCTTCGGTATTACGCCAAAATCGTTTCTCAATAATAGTCGGATTGAGAAGGCCAAATACCTCTTAAAATCAGGAGTAAATATTATCGATGTCGCAAGCGAAGTGGGCTATTCGGATCAAAGCCAACTGCATCGAGCTTTTGTGAACTACACCGCTTCCACACCACGCCAATATCAGCAGTTAAAGTCATTTTTCGACAATAAATCCTGACTCAATCAACCTATAGTTCGATGATTCATTAGCTATAGGTCACTTTTATCATGTTAAGTACTCTTTTACCGACCGCTTTTCCTGCGCTGGCTCTTGCCCATTTCGTTGCCTTGTTAAGCCCGGGGCAAGATTTCTTTCTGATTATTGGTCACTCCGTGAGACATAAACTGAAAGGAAGTAAATACATCTGTGTCGGTGTCGCGGCTGGAAACGCAATTTACATTGCAATCGCCATCATCGGATGGACCAGCATCCGAGACTCCCCTCAAATTTTTTCTGTTGTCGAAACCCTCGGCGCTATCTATCTATTGTGGATAGGATCCAAACTGCTCCGCAGTCAAAAAAGTGATGCCGTTCTCAAAACCAAGGAACAGAGCCTTCCTACGGTTAGTAAACAATTAGTGCTAGGGATTAACTCGGCGCTGTTAAACCCCAAAAACGCGCTATTTTATATGAGCTTAATGACGGTTATTCTGGGCAGCGAGGTCACCCTGACCCAGCAAATCTGCTCCGGTATCTGGATGGTTTTCGCGGTGTTTATCTGGGATCTTTTAGTTGCCTCAATGATAGGTCAACAGAGAGTCCAAACTTATTTAAAACGAAGCATTCACATTATAGAAAGATTCGCTGGCGGCATTCTGATCGTATTTGGAATTGCTCTGTTCATCTGAACCTTCTGAGTTCGAGAGGATCAAACGGATAGCTCCTACAAAGTAAACCGGCAATGGACAGCAATTTGATGACCTGTCATCGGGTCACCAAATGAAGGGCGATACTCACTTTCCCCTAAACCATAACGGCCAGTTGAGGCGATATCCACCACAATTAACAGGTCTTAAATAAGCGAGCCATAGCTTCACTTATATGAAAATGAATACACATAATATTTCGATTGATGAGTTAAATTAAGGTCAACCAAAGAGCGGTTGACCATTGCGCGGCGAAAATACATCAGGAAATGCGACAATCATGGACCGAGACTGAATCCGCGACACAAGCGGTGTTTACTCGCGCAACCTTTTTCACAAGATCGCAGTACGGCTGCTGATACACCAATGAAATATCTGGTACATAGCCTATGACTATTGGGAAAGCTTTGCTGCAGAAAAATTTGATACGATGGCGGATTCACAATAGGCCTACTCAGCTTGCATCAATTGATTCAAGGCCCCCTCAATATATCAAAACGATATGATTTATTTTTTCAACGGGGGAGCTTCAACGGTATCTGCTACATATCAAGTATCTAGCCGCTAATTTTTCTACCAGAGTTGTTCTCAAACCACGACTTCGTTCGCACCTTCACTGGAAAGTGTGAGTACATAACAGCCTCCATTAATGCTTGTTAGATGTAAGGCAGAGCGATTATCGAGACATTAATAGCGCTAAAATTTAGCCCTTATCGAAGCCTCCTCAATCAAGCCCTAGTGCATAAATAGCCATATCAAACGGCTAACCGCTGCAGCTCTAGGGCCAATCCTACAAATCCAGAAACCCACGTGACGATGCAAATAACATGGGTAAAGGATTGCCCCCGAGTTAAGGGCGAACAGGTTCAGAGTTTAAGTCAATTCGATAAATTGCAAAACCTGCCATCGCATCAACAGCGCTAAGTTTTTCCATCTTACGTTGCTGATTTTCGGCCACAAATTGGTCAGCGAGTTCACTATCTTGAGTCTCAAAACGCACATCTAAGGTGACATCCGTCGTAATGGTTTTAAAATCCCAATTGTAATCCGCTGTTGGATCAACCATGCCGTTGTAAGTACCGGAGGCATTAGGCTGTGACTGCTCAGAAATATAAGCGGCTAATACTTCACGATTAGTATCTGGTAACTCTAATACGACATGTTCAGAACCGGTTCCCGCAAAAACGCCAGCAAACGCTCGATAGTTATTAGATGCAACTAAAAATTCTTTGTTGGCAAGTGCTTGACCAGTAATCACCACACCTTTTTCATCGGTATAGCTTAACTCGACAATCCGGCTGGCCGTCGCATTGACCAGTGCACAGTGCACAGTGACTGTCAAACTTGCTCGGTTGCGTGACATCAATTTTATATCTTAAGCCATCAATAACATCGAAATTATAAGTCGGGTGGCCCTCACGATTAATCAGGTTTTGCGGTGTGCTAATAGTTGGGTCGATTTGATTAAATTGATTGGCACTGCACTCCAGCCAGTCTTTTAACTCCGCCCCTGTGGCTTTAAGTACCACCATGGTATTGGGATATACATACAAGTCAGCCGCATTACTATAAGAAAGTGGCCCTTTAGGGACCATAACAAACTGACTCGCATCCCCTTCTTGGTAGCGACCACCTGCTTTAAATGGTGCAGCGGCAGACAAAATAGGCAGCCCACTAAGCTCATCAGGCAACTTGGCTTTTACACCCGCAATTTGCGCTAACGACACAATCTGCACCGATGGGTCGTCTTGCACCAAGCTTAAAAAGCTAAACATATTTGAAGCCGCCACACCAATCGGCTGGCTCACAAAATCGATTGTGGCTTGGTGCTCTACCGCCACCGCATCCCGAATACTCTGTTCACCACGAACTAACGCAACCTTATTGGCATTATCATAAACGGGACGAGCCTCAGCTTGCGATTCAGAATGATGAATCAGCCACTTACCATTTTGCTTGGTGAGCTTTAAATCGACAATCCCAATGTTATCGCCCCAGCGCCCCGGCATAACTGCCGGAATACCGTTCAATAAACCTCTCTCAATATCGGTATTTGGCAGGTCACGATAGCGTTCGGCTGGAAATACCGAATGACTGTGTCCAAACATAATCGCGTCAATCCCTGCCACTGAGGTTAAGGCAAAGGTTGCATTTTCAGCCTGTGGATCACCAGGGTTTTCGCTAGAACCGATACCGGAATGAGGGATTGCAATAATTAAGTCTGCCCCCGCCGCTTGCATTGCTGGCACAAACTGTTTAGCCGCTTGAGTAATACCAAGTACTGCTATTTCGCCACTTAAATTGGTTTTGTCCCATTGCAGAATTTGTGGTGGTACAAAGCCAATATAACCAATATTCACAGTGTGCAGATTACCTTGGGTATCGCGTACCGAAGTCTGCTGAATGAGATAGGGATTAAACAGATTTTCGCCAAATTCAACATTTCCCCAACAGCCATTTTTATTCGCACAAATAACGTTTGCGTTAATATAAGGAAAATTGGCACCCGCGATGGCCTTCTCTAAAAATGATAAACCATAGTTGAACTCGTGATTACCAATATTGCCCACCACATAATTTAATGTATTCATCGCCTTATATGCGGGATGTGTATCGCTTAAACCAACGCTGGCAATGTAATCCCCCATTGGACTACCTTGCAATAAATCCCCATTATCGACCAACACCGCATTGCTTACTTCTTGGCGTGCCGCACTAATTAAACTCGCCGCACGCGCTAAACCAATGCTTGGATCCTGTTTATGAGTGTAGTAATTAAAATCCATAATATTGGTATGTAAATCTGTGGTTTCTATAATTCTCAAGTCCACATTAACCGCAGAGGTGTGACTGTCGTCGCTGGAGCTACATCCGCATAAGCCAAGAGAAACTGCTATCGCAACAATTATTCGTTTATTATTCAGCACATTTAATCCTTTAAATCTTTGACTCATGAGTACCACTAATACTAAGAGCATCAACAAGGTAAGTATATAAATTAAAAGTCAAAACATTAAAAATATCAGAGTATAAGATCCCAAACTCAATTCGATTTACCAGCACTCGTTGCCACTAACGCCAAGCGGCGCTTAACTCTCCGAATAAAAACTACCAAACACCCACTAAAAGATGTATTTTAAATGCATCTTTATATATCTCAAATTTTGGGTGCGTAGCATGCAAATCACTCGCTATACCGACTACTCCCTTCGCCTACTCATTTACTTAGCGGTCAATAAAGATCGACTCTGTACCATCCAAGAAATCGCCCAAAGCTACGACATTTCCAAGAACCATCTGATGAAGATTGTTCAGCAACTGAATGCTAAAGGTCACTTATTGGCCGTCCGCGGAAAAAATGGCGGTCTTAAATTAAATCGTCAAACGAATCAAATTGGCATCGGTAGCCTAGTTCGGGAAATGGAAGATAACAGCAAGCTGGTCGAATGTTTTGGCGAAAATAATCGTTGTGTCATTACTCCGAGTTGCCAATTGAAGAATATTTTTGCCGAAGCTCAAGAGAATTTTTTCAAAACCTTGGATGCATATACCTTAGCGGATTTACTTGGCGTCAATAACCAATATCAACTGACGACGCTTTTAAATCGAGATTCTAGAACCAGTTAAATCTTTCACTAATCATATACCCAATCGATCTTCAATTGAGAGCCTAACGATGATCATGATTTCAGATCCCAAAAATAACAAGCCAAGGCAAGCACAAACAGGGGCGTTTTTAGAACTTGCGTTTCGCCCATTTTTCCTCCTCGCCTCCCTGTTCAGTATCCTCAGTTTACTGCTATGGAACGGATTCTTCACTGGCGATGTGACATTACATGTTTATGGCGGTCCCTTATGGTGGCATATGCATGAAATGCTATTCGGTTTTGTGGCTGCAATTATTATTGGTTTTTTATTAACGGCGGTTCAAACCTGGACCAAAATACGCAGTTTAAATAGCACCGGATTGCTACTTTTAGTTGCGGTTTGGATGATTGCCAGGGGGTTATTTTTGCTGCCAAATAGTGTACCACATTGGCTGATTGCACTGCTTGATATTGCTTTTTTACCGTTAGCCACAGCTGCACTGGCTTACCCAATTATAAAAGCTAGATTGTGGCGTAATTTGATATTTATCCCCATATTATTGCTGATGAGCATTGCCAATATCAGCATGCATAGCAAAGTCATCACACCACTTGAGCCATTCATCGATAATTCCAGCACGCTGATGGTGTTATTAGTCACCTTAGTGATGAGCATTATGGGCGGACGCGTATTCCCTATGTTCACTGCAAACGGCACCCAAACAGCGCGCGTGGAGCCAATTGCTTACTTAGAAAAAGTGGTTATTGGCAGCACCTTGTTAGCCTTAATCAGCAGCCTACCATTTATCAAACTCCCTTCGACATTGAGCGCTTCAATATTTTTTATCGCCAGCGCTGCACATGCAGTGCGGGTATTTCGCTGGAAAATATGGGTAACCATCAAAACGCCATTAGTTTGGAGTTTACACATCAGTTACTGGTGCATTGCGCTCGGCTTATTCATCTACGGTTTATCAGAAGTGTCTACCATGGTAAATCATTCCCAAGCGATCCACACCTTAACCGTTGGCGCGATGGCCACCATGATCCTATCCATGATTTCGCGTGTTTCTTTAGGCCATACGGGTAGAAAAATTGAGGTTGGAAGAATCATGACGTTCGGATTGATCGCAATCATTCTATGCTTTGTGACTCGCGTCTTTTTGGGGTACTTTTTAAGTGATTATCGGTATGTCATTTCCATCGCGGTTGGCTTTTGGGTGATTGGCTATGGTTGTTTCGTCACACTTTACTTCCCTATTTTAAGCAAACCTCGGCAGGCGTAAGTCTCGACGAAAACAGCGGCCATAAGGATTGAATTAAGCGACTATTATGATACAACTTCAGGCTCATGATAAACGTAAATATCCCCAGTGCTGTATTAATAGCCATCCCAAAATTTCACAATGAGAATCGGCGAAGATTTATCACAGGCGGTGTCAGAGGATCACCATACCAGTCTGTAAGTAACGGTTCGCAGGGATATGTTACCAACAAAATTGCTCTCAAATTGACCTGTTGAATACAGGGCTCATAAGCGCGCATTCATCGCTATTCCAAATACAAATTATTTGCTGATGGATGCGATTTAAATCTTCAAATTAAAAATTTCAAAACTATATTTCAAGCACAAGCCAGATAAATAAATCGCCCTTCAACAAAATATCAGTTACAAAGCAATGTAGTTCAATAAATTATAGATGAAAAATCTAAAGACATCAGGATTTGGAAACAACCATATATTCACTCGCTGATTCCCATTGAACAAGCGGCTATGTTATTCAAAAATTGGCGCTATAATGCTGCCATTAAGCAGTATAAGGTTTGGTAAAAGTGAGAAATCCAAAAGCAGCAACTTGGATAAGTTTATATTTTTCAGGTTTATTTTTCGTATGGGGGATCTTTTTACCATTCTGGGCCTTATGGTTAGAAGGTGAAGGCTTAAACCCTAGTGAAATTGGGCTGTTGATTGGATTTAGCATGGTCGCCCGCTTTGTTGGCAACGTGGTACTGATGCCACGCATAAAATCGGCTAATCACCTACTACCAGGGATCCGTTGGATCAGCTTTGCCAGCATTTTAGTGGTCACTTGCCTGTTTTATTTAAAGGGCTATATTTGGCTCACAATACTCACCTTGGCCGCTAACTTTTTCATTGCTACCTTAATCCCGCTTGGAGATGCAGCCGCAACCAAATGGGTCAATCAGCTCAAGCTTGACTATGGTCGGGTTCGCGTATTCGGTTCCATTGCTTTTGTTATCTCGTCCACCATCATCGGCAACGCACTTGGTTATTTTTCTCATTCCTTAATTTTATATGCCACCGCAGGCTCACTGTTGGTGCTGTGGGGGATCTCACTATTATCTCCTGCCGAAAAACTGTTAGAACCAGCAACCAGTAGCAACCCCCATGCAGGGCGTTTATGGCCCGTATTGAAACAAAAACATGCCTTACGATTTATCGCTGTGACCACTTTGATTCAAAGCTCCCATGCCGCCTACTATGCCTATGGAACGCTATATTGGAAAAGCATTGATTATTCAGAATCAACCATCGGTTACCTCTGGTCGATTGGTGTCATTTTTGAAATGAGCATTCTCATCTTTGGTAGCCGCTGGTTTCGCCGTTGGGATGCAAGAAGCATGTTGTTATTTGCTGCAATAGGCGGCGTTATCCGTTGGGGCTTATTGGGCAGCGCAGAATTACTACCGATGATGATGTTATCGCAAACGATGCATGCATTAACCTTTGCCTTAACTCAACTAGCAGCAATTAAATACATCGGGAGTGAAGCCCCCAAAGAACAAGCGATCCCCTTACAGGCACTATATTCGGCGATAGCCTTAAATATGGGGACCGCGTTGCTAATTTTCTTATGCAGCGCCTTATACGCTCCCTTAGGAAGTGGCATATTCTTGATTATGGCGAGTTTAACTGCACTGGCAATCCCCATCCTGTTGGTCAAAGTCAAAGCCAGCCCATCAGCACACTAAGCTTGCAAAATGTGGCGCTTATCCGCCACAACATGAACAAAATTTAATCCATCTCTGCACCAACTTTTGCTAGATTGAATCACAGTCACATGGTTTAGCCAATGGGCGTGGCTTCAAGCGACAACTTGAAAAAGCCGCATATGCCCCGATATATTGAATAAGTTGAGTGTGTTTTGCGAGATCCCTTGACTAAAAAACAATCTCTCGTACTTTGGTTAACAGAAGCACTTGGGATGTATTGGCTTAGTCGATTAAGCTTCACTGCTGTTGTTCAAGTAAACGCTTTAGGCATAAACCTGACAAATAAGCTAAGCCGAATATTCGCCCATGAACGGTTGCCACTAAATTTATGAATCATTCTCGATTATCGAACATCAAAACCAAAGCCGACGACTTAGCCAAGCTCAGTATGGATAAACACTTACGACTTGCCGTCACGGGCCTCAGTGGTGCCGGTAAAACAGCATTTATTACTTCTTTGGTAAACCAATTATTATTAGGGGCAGAAAATCATCAACTGCCACTATGGAAACTGGCTCGTGAACATGGTTTTTTAGGCGCAAAACGCAGCCCTCAGCCACATCTCCACTTAGCAAGTTTCGACTATCAAGGTGGCTTAGCTGCGCTGCAAAGCCAACCCCCGAGCTGGCCCAAACCAACTCATGGCGTGAGTGAAATTCGTCTAAAATTACGCTATAAACCGCAATCCGTCATTTGGCGAAAATTGAGTCACACCGCCAATCTAACACTAGACATTGTCGACTATCCCGGCGAGTGGCTACTTGATTTACCACTGCTCAATATGAACTATCAGCAGTGGTGCGAACATATAAATACAGGCTTACAAGACTCACGTAAGGCTAAGCTCGCCGAGCACTGGCAACAACAGGCGGCCCACTTAGATGTAAACGCCACAGCTAACGAAACACAAGTCGCAGATATCGCTGCGGCCTATACCCAATATTTACATGACTGCAAAAGCCAATTGGGGATGCACCACATTCAACCCGGCCGTTTCGTATTGCCCGCCGAGCTCGCGGGCGCGCCAGTCTTAGCTTTTTTCCCCATTCAGCCTGATTTAGCGAGTACAAAGGTGCAAGTTAAAAACAGTAACTTGGCTTTACTAACGGAACGCTTTGAGTACTACAAAGAACATGTGGTGAAACGGTTCTACCAACAGCATTTTATTAAGTTTGATCGGCAAATTGTATTGGTGGATTGTCTCAGCCCACTTAACAACGGTCACGATAGCTTCTGCGACATGCAGTTAGCCATTAATCAAATACTGCACAGTTTTAATTACGGCCAATCAAGCCTGTTACGCCGCTTATTTTCACCGAAGATCGACAAACTGTTGTTTGCTGCCAGCAAGGCAGACCATGTCACACCAGAGCAACATACTCGTTTAGTGAGCTTGCTTAGCGAAGTAGTTGCCGACGGGAAACGCCATGTTAAATTTGAGGGGATCGACACCGAAACGATGGCCTTAGCCTCAATTAAAGCGACTCAGGCTGGTACTGCCAAGCTCAATGGTGTCAACATTGCGGCAATTAAAGGGATCTTACAAAGCGATCAAACGACTCAAAAAACTACCATGCTATTTCCCGGTGAAGTCCCCAACCGTTTACCGAAACAACAGTTTTGGCAAAACCAAGGATTTGAGTTTAGTCCCTTTCAACCTCCGGCCTGTTCACCTTACACGGCACTGCCGCATATTCGACTCGACCAAGCCATTGAATTTCTATTAGGAGACAAGTTTCGATGAATCCGTCAATCAAACCCCGACAGGTGCTCGATGCCGAGTCCCAGGCCAAAATACTAGACCCTTTAGCCAAGCAAGACAGTAATGAGCAACTGGCAGCAAAACAAGTTATCGACAACCAACAACAATGGCAGGAAGCCCCAGATCTGGAGCCCATAAAATTGGAACTACAGAGTAAAAAGAGCAATGGTTGGCTAAAATATGGGGTGGGTGCCGCCTTGGCAATGGGCATCGGCGAACTAACATTAAGTTTATTCGAACTGTGGCAAAGCTCTCCGATCCGAGCAGGGATCTATTCAGCAATCAGCGGCACCATTGTGCTTGCACTGCTATCATTGTTCATCAAAGAACTGGCAAATTTAAGACGACTTAAAAAATACCAAAAACAACACCAACAAGGGGAACTGCTACTGCAGGGGCAAGGCCGTGGCAACGCCCAGCTTTACTGTGAAAAACTGGCAAAACTACAGGGCTTAAACGACAGCCAAGAGTACCTCACTTGGCAAAACTGGCTAAATGAAAACCACAGTGATGCCGAGGTTGTCAGCCTATATAGTGAAACGGTATTAAAACCACTCGATGACCGCGCTAAACAAGCGATTAGCCAATGGTCTGGTGAAGCCGCGGTATTGGTGGCCATTAGTCCACTGGCAATGGTCGACATGTTGATTATTTTTTGGCGAAACATCAAAATGATTGAAGCTGTCGCAAAAATTTACGGTGTAGAACTTGGCTATTTTAGCCGCATCAAACTCATCAAATCGGTATTTGTAAACATGATTTACGCGGCAACCAGTGAAGTCATCACCGACCTCGGTAGCGACCTATTGGGTGCAGAACTCACCGCCAAGTTATCCAGCAAAGCCGCTCAAGGCATTGGCGCCGGGCTACTCACGGCTCGTCTGGGTTTTAAAACCATGGAACAATGTCGGCCGGTGCCATGGACGCTGAACAATAAACCTAAAACCAAACAACTCAAAAACCTACTGCTCAGCAAATTACGCAACAAACTGTCAATCTAAACCCCCTAGATAAGCAATTGTTTTACCGTCGATTCGGGTTCAAGATAAAAACATACTTATTGCTACAAGCACGCTGAAACTGCTGATACAAATCAAATTTCCCAGCATTTGATCTGCTACAATATTCGCCAGAAATCAAAGATAAACAGCTATAAATTACAGATAGTTAAGCAAGTTAAACCGAGATTACTCTTGCCTTAAGAAGACGAACTATGATACTCATTGCTTCATGTTTAGACATGACTAATATAGTTTTCGGCTTGTTGGTTGTGTTATCAGCTCGCCACAAAACGGCGTGAGAGAGCCAAGGATAACACGCTGCGAATCATGCATTAAATCAGTCTAAGCGTCTCAATAATTTTATTGAGAGATTAGGATATTAATCAATCAAGTGATCACTTGTAAGTAGTTGACATACTCTGCAGCAGTTTGACTTAAAGGTCACTCTATCTTCAAAAAGGAATTGTGCTGGCCAAGGAGTAACAGGGAGAAACAATGGAATATTCTTGGTTATTAATCGCCTCGTTCTTAGTCTTTATCATGCAAGCTGGTTTTTTATGTTTAGAGACAGGAAAAATCCGCAGTAAAAACAGCATTAACGTCGCCGCCAAAAACATTGCTGATTTCATCATCGCCTCCCTAATTTACTGGATCTTCGGCTTTGCACTGATGTTTGGCGACACTAGCTATGGCCTACTCGGCAGTAGTGAGTTTTTCTTTGGCGACACCCAAAGCCCCTACCAAATCAGTTTCTTTCTTTTTCAAACCATGTTCTGTGGTACCGCCGCAACGCTACTCTCCGGTGCGGTGGCCGAACGAATGTCTTTTATTGGCTACTTATCTATTTCGGTGGTACTCAGCGCGGTGATCTATCCCATCGCCGGACATTGGGCTTGGTCTTCGGCCTATATAGCCGGAAACCAAGGTTGGCTAGAACAAATTGGATTTGTCGACTTTGCAGGCTCCACTGTGGTGCATTCAGTAGGCGGCTACGTTGCACTCGCAGCCATTATTATCATTGGCCCACGCCTCGGCCGCTTCGATTCTAATCAAACAATGCCTGTTGGAAATAACCTGCCGATGTCGGTTCTGGGCACCTTACTACTGTGGCTTGGCTGGTTTGGTTTCAATGGCGGTAGCACTTTGATAATGAACGAACATGTCCCCAAAATCATTCTAAATACCTGTTTAGCTGCCGTAGGCGGCGGCTTAGTCAGTTCGCTATGCCATTATCGCGCTCAACGCTTCTTCGATGTAGGCTTTATTATGAATGGCGTAATTGCTGGCTTAGTATCGATTACAGCCGGTTGTCATGTGATGTCTAGCAAGTCGGCGATGTTGATCGGGATTGTTGCTGGCTTGATTTTATATTTCGGCACAATTTGGCTAGAAAAAATGAAAATCGACGATGCGCTAGGGGTTGTTCCCGCGCATTTATTTGCCGGTATTTGGGGAACCTTAGCGGTTGCGCTATTCGGGGACTTACAACTGATAGGCACCGAACTCAGCCGCTCACAGCAACTGTTCGCGCAACTCGTTGGCGTGATCAGCATTGGAGTCTACAGCTTAGGACTTAGTTTTATACTACTGCTGTTAGTCAATCGTTTTCTACCACTACGAGTTTCGGCTAAAGATGAATTGCAAGGCATGAACGTCTCTGAACACCGCGCCTCTACCGAGCTAATCGACCTACTCAATTCTATGGAACGACAGCAGCAGCAAGGTATGTTTTCCACGCCAGTCCCCGTTGAACCTTTTACCGAGGTGGGGCAAATTGCCAATCAATACAATCGAGTGATTGAGCGAGTCAGCGCCGAAATCAACAAGCGTGATGACGCCATTAACAGTTTTAAAGCCAGTGAAAAACGCAAGAGCGCCATCCTCGACTCCTCTATGGACAGTATCGTGACGGTTGATCTAAGTGGCAAAATCATCGAGTTTAATCCCGCAGCCGAAAGGACCTTTGGCTTTTTAAAACCACAAGTCGTGCATAAAAACTTCATCAATTTATTCGTGCTACCAAAGAATCAAGACGAAGTAAGAAAAAGCTTAGCCCATCGCTTCTCAAGCTCACAGGGCTTGCTACGCCATCGTCGAAATTCGCTTACTTTAACCCGCAACTCAGATCATGAGTTTCCAGCAGAAATATCCATCACTGGAGCCAACTTTAATAGCAATACCGAGAATGAATTTACGCTACATATTCGCGATGTCACTCGGCAACTCAAGTTGCAAGACAAGCTACGTCAACTGGCCTATAGCGATCCTCTCACCGGCTTATATAATCGGACCTATTTAATGGAGTCACTGGTTCAAGCCGCTCAGCGCCACGAGCACCAGCCAAGCCAGGTGGTACTATTTTTCATGGATCTGGACCGCTTTAAAAAAATTAACGATACCCTCGGCCACAAAGCTGGCGACCAATTACTCTGTGAAGTTGCAAAACGTCTGATTGATGTCACCCGCACCTCTGATGTCATTGCCCGCTGGGGGGGAGATGAATTTGTGGTCTTATTCACCGATTCCGTCACCATGGAATTGGCACACACTAAAGCCAACGCCATTCTTAGCTTAATGCGTCAACCAGTGAAGTTAGATGGACGGGTGATTAACATTGCCACCAGCATTGGTATCGCACAGGCCAATTTAACAACCACCAGCGCAGAACAACTCATCCAACATGCCGACATCGCCATGTACTACGCCAAACAACGAGGCCGCGACAACTACCAAGTCTTTGAGGCCGAGATGGCGAGTAAAACCGCCCGTAATTTCGATTATGAACAAGAGATGAAAAAAGGTCTGAAGGCTGGAGAACAATTTCGCATCGTTTATCAACCAAAGGTCACCGCTGATAAGCAAATCGTGGGCTTAGAGGCACTAATGCGCTGGTCTCATCCGCAAGAAGGTCAAATCTCACCTAGCGAATTTATCCCATTGGCTGAGGATTCAGAGCTCGTGATCACCCTCGGTGAATTTGCCATCGCCAAGGTATGCCAGCAACTACAAGCTTGGCGCACTGCTGGCTTCGCAACAGTGCCGGTATCGGTGAATATATCAGGTAGACATTTGGTCTCTGGCCGCTTAGAAGCGTATGCCAGCCATGCCCTTCAACAACATGGCCTCGATGGTTCTGCCTTAGAATTTGAAATCACCGAGGGGGTACTTCTCACCGATATAGAACGTTGTATCGAAGTAATGTCGGCTTTGAAAAAACTGAACATTCAAATTTCTGTCGACGATTTTGGCACTGGTTATTCTTCGCTCAACTACCTGAAACGACTGCCCATTGATGTACTCAAAATTGATCGTTCCTTTGTCGACGAATGCGCCAGCACCGTTGAAGATGGACAAATCTGCTCGACCATTATCAACTTGGCCAACAACCTAGACTTAAGTACCGTGGCAGAAGGCGTGGAAACCGAATCACAACTGGCGTTCTTACACAGTCATGGCTGCGATGTGTACCAAGGCTTTTATTTTTATCACCCGATGCCTGGCGAGGAACTCGACAACTTACTAGAGAAGAATGGCGCAAGCAACAATTCCTCAAGCAAAAAACCAGCTCACTTGGTCTAGCTCAGCAAAAAAGAACGCTAAACATCCTTCAGCTTTAGGCCAAGCAGTTGTAATCATCCTGGTTCTTTGGTTTTTCGAAACAAGCATCACTTGGGCTCGGTGACTCAACACCTAGCGCGCAGCCAATTAATCATTGTTGGCTTTGGCTGATAAGACAAAAACAACGCTTGCACACTCAAGCTATGTCACAAGGCGTGATCCCTCTGCCTGTACTCTCTCGTAGGCCAAGCATAGCCACCAAGCACCAAGGTCGATTTAGCTCATCGCTAATACTTGATTCACCAGTTTGGCAATCCCAAGCTCGGCTTCGACAAGATTTTGAGCCAACATATAGGCCGGTGTACTCACCAACTTGCGCGAGTGATCAACCACTATATCAGCCACCGCACATTCAATATGCTCGCCACCAAGCGCGCTAATAACTGCAATTGTATCGGTGTCATTGCCGATGGTAAATTGAGCCCCCGGACCATAGACCAATGGGATCATCACTGGAGCAATACACATATAAGCAGCAGGTTTATTGGCTTCGGCAAAGGCTTTACAAGCCTTAAGCACATCTCCTTGTACACTTGCCTCGGCACCATTTACAGCAAAGTCAGATAAATTTTTGGCCGCCCCAAAACCACCAGGGATAATAAGTGCGTCAAAGTCTTCGGCCACTAACTCAGTAACCGCCTTCACATCACCGCGAGCCACTCTCGCCGATTCAAGCAATACATTGCGAGTTTGCTGTTGCTCTTCACCCGTGAGGTGATTAATAGTATGTCGTTGCATCACATCCGGTGCGAAGCACTGATAACTGGCTCCCGCCTTGGTAATGTGTAACAACGTTAGTATCGATTCACCCAACTCTGCGCCATCAAAAACTCCACAGCCCGAGAGTATCACCGCCACTTTTTTCATAATATAAGTCCTTGTATTCCATGCAATTCAGCCTGAGTATATACCTTATCTCTATCACTGCTCGCGGCAATGCAAAAGCTCGTCACGTGATTTCTCAGCGCGATGCTAAATGAATATCCATCATATGCTGCTTGGTCATTTGCCCGTCGCCAGTCAAACAGACATATCGTATGAATACTTCGACGCAGTGCTCCTTAAACCAGCCCGCTTTAATGTAAGCTAGCTAACCTCGCCGCAAATCCCATGAAAAATAGCCCTAACACGCTATTCCCCATTTTAGCTAAGCCTTGATTATTGCGAAAATACTGAGTCAAGCGACAGCCTAATACAATCAACAAACTCAAATAAGTTAAACTACACAACTCCAAAATGCTTGCTAATATGGAATAGGAAATCCAAGTGCTATGGTAGCTATAGTCAATAAACTGGATAAAAAACGACACATAAAACAGTAACGCTTTGGGGTTGGTTAAACTCAAGCTGAGCGATTTCCGAAAAACTTTTTCTGTTTTGGGTTTAGCTGAAGAGAGCCGTTCTTTAGGCGCGAACCAATTACTGTAGATCAACGTTACGCCAAGATACAGCAAGTATGCAGCCCCTAAATAACGGATCGCAGTAAACAAAACCGGAGAGGTTTGCACCAAAGAAGCAACCCCAAGATAGGAGAGTAGGATTAGAATTGCATCGCCCAGTAAGACTCCTGCAGCGGCTCTATATCCACAGGCAATCCCGTAACTCGCTCCGGTTTTTAACACGTACAAAGAATTTGGACCTGGAGCCAAAATAATAAACACCAGCCCTGCAACATAAGTCCATATATTAATCACACCGTAACTTTCAAACATACTAGCTCCTTGCCATCACAGAATAACTTAATACGACAAGATTCTCATCTCGTCTAGGGTTTAAAATAAATCCAAGGACGTCTCACGAGGGAAACGAGCCAAACATGCTTTCTAATTCACGGATGATCCTGCGAGTGGCTCTCATTTGGCTGCTTTGCCGAGAAGTAAGCATCCATACCTCACGCTGCAAGGGCTCAGACAAAGGAAGCTGCAATAAATTGCTGCCAACTAGACAACAGCTGGGTAATAAAGCAATACCATAACCATGTTCGGCCGCGATACGCTGGCTGGTAAGCGAATTAGTCTGCAATCTGATCGCCGCGACACCAAAGCGTCTCAACAAATATTCCGCCTCAGGTAAATGGCTTAAACTTGGGCCATAACTAATAACATTCACCGGTTCGGCTTGTTTCAGTTTATCCAACCATTGAGCGTTACCGCATAAACAATAATTCAGCATTCCAATCTTCTTACAGAGATAATCGCCACTCTCAGGAAGGCTTAAACGCAGCGCAATGTCAGCCTCTTTTTTAGGAATGCTCACATTACGATTGGATAACTCAATTTCCAGTTTTAAATCTGGAAATTGACCCTGTAACTGGCTTAAGTGAGGCAGAACAAGGTATTCGGCTAGAGCGGGCACCATCGATAAAACAATGCTCTTTTGCTGCTGGGCTGCCACACCAAAGTGCGGCGCTAGGCTGTCGATGTCGTCACGGATCTGGCAACTTTTTTGATAAAGTAATTGGCCTTCTACGGTTGCAATAAATCCCTCTTGACGACGCTCAAACAGACGCTGCTGCAAGGCATCTTCAAGGCGTTCAATACGCCGCGACACCGTCGCATAATTCACCTGCAAACGCTTCGCAGCCGCCGTCGCGGTGCCACATTCAACCAAAGCCGTGAAGAATCGTAAATCGTCCCAGTTCATTCCATTCATATTTATTCTACCGCCACGACTTGAGTATGCGGTACTCGAGTTCATCAACTTGGAAAGCCTACAAAATTAAGGGCTGCAAGTATGCTTACGCCATACCCTTTTGAGGTTCAAGCCAAGTGTACAAAGCAATCGAGCGCAATTGCAAGCCCACCGCCCACTAGAAATGCTTTAAAGCCTATCTTGCTTGCGCAACCTGACTCCCCTCCACTTAACATTCGATAAATACGCTCATGCTAGACCCTGCTTCAAGTCAACGATTAATTTTGCATAGGCCTTGAGCAGAATTGCTCGCTTACCTCTCAACCTACTTCGCTTAAGCTAAAGCCCTACTCACCCATCACTAAAGAGATTCGCATGCCAAAACCGACCACTCTACTCTCCATCGCAGGTGCGACACCCACGCCATTTGATCGTTCACAAAGCGCGTTGCTGCTCATCGATTTTCAACAGGAATATATCACCGGTAAGTTAGCGCTAGGCGGTGCTGGACAAGCGGCGATTTCTCAAGCGACCAAGTTACTCAATTATGCGCGGCAACAGGCAATGCCGATCTTTCATGTACTGCATCACGCCACCGTCAATGCAGCAGTCTTTAACCCCCTAAGTGAACAAGCGGCGGTGATCCACTCGCTGCGTCCGCTCGCGGGCGAAACCGTGATCATCAAAAGCCTACCCAATAGTTTTTATCACACAGAACTACAAGCACAGCTAAAGCAAAACGGACGTAACCAACTGATTATCGCGGGCTTGATGAGCCATATGTGCGTCACGGCTACAACCATTGCCGCGCTAGAACTCGGCTACAGTAACTTTATTTGTGCCGATGCCTGTGCCTCCCGAGCCTTAAGTGCTGCAGATGGGCAAAGCTTACCCGCAAACATGGTCCACCAAGTGGCGATGGCAGCCCTAGGCGACCGTTATGCCAAAATACAAAGCTTACAGCAGCTGATGCAGGCTGCGGAATAAAGTCATCACTTGGTCGAGCTCTGCCTACGCGAGGACTTAAAACCCTGAGTTCAAGTCCTCGCACGGGCGGCTATTTAACTAAATATCATTTGAATATAAACATTTGACTACAGCCACCGCCCCCTCATCTAGAGGCAATACAAACTAAGACATCATCCACCATTTTGTGTAGAATTGCCCCCTCCTAGACAGTATTAGCCCTTAGCTATGCAAGCTGTCTGTCGATTACACTCACTAAAGGTCTGCCGAAATATGATTAAACTTATCGCCCTAGATATGGATGGCACGCTTCTCAATGACGAGAAAAAAATCACCCCACGTACTTATCAGGCGATTCAAGCTGCCAAACAAGCAGGCGCTAAAGTTGTTTTAGCCTCTGGACGTCCTCTAGCAGGGATCCAGCCCTACTTAGAGCAACTTGGCTTAACCAGCAACGAAGACTTTGTGATTTCATACAACGGTTCTTTAGTTCAGAGAGTAGGCAATGGTGAGGTTCTGCACACCACATCATTAACAGGGAGTGATGCAAAAGCGCTCACCGCGATTGCTCAAAAACTCGGTGTATTCATGCATGCTTTCTCTACTCGCCAAGGATTAATCACCCCACAGCACAATCCATGGACCAATCTTGAATCGTCAATTAATGGTATCGAAGTGAACCAGGTCGACTTTGCAGACTTAATCGATGACGAAGCCTTAACCAAGATCATGTTTGTGGCAGAGCAAACGGTTCTAGACCAAGCCATTGCAAATTTGCCTTCCGAATTACGTCAGCAATACACTGTGGTTCGTAGCGCCCCACATTTTCTTGAGTTTTTACACCGAGACAGTAACAAAGGGGTCGGGGTGGCTCATCTCGCAACACTACTCGATCTAGATGCGAAGCAAGTCATGTGCGCCGGAGACGCTGATAACGATCGTCACATGCTGCAATTTGCCGGATTAGCCGTTGCCATGGGCAATGCCGATGACGATATCAAAGCCATTGCCGACTACATCGCGCCCAGCAATTTAAACGATGGTGTTGCGGTGGCCATCGAGCAACATGTACTCACCGCGCAGAGTCTAAGCGCCTAAGACCGCGATTAGCTGTATTCAAAATGAGCTGGGCAGGTAGCCACTAGTGCATACCTGCCCAAGGTTTGTTAGAGCGTTGAAAGCTTGTATCATGATTCACTATCTTTACGAGGTTTTCACCAATAAAGAAAAACACCAAAGCGGCTCGCCAACCATGAGATGCAATATGATTGCAATGCCTTGTGGCCACGATTCATCCACCTTCATAGTACTTAGCAATCAATTTAGGGGCTATCTTGCTGAGACACCTATAATGCAGAGTGAAGGTATTCAGCAACGAAGAGCTGAAAAACAGCCTAGTTGTAATACGGGAATAGCCTCATCAGGCAGTTATTCGCGCGATTCAAAGTACTCCTTAAGCATGAAAATAATAATTAAAGAATTTGTTTCAATTTTTAATGCGTTTTAATCTCAAACCTGACGCAATAGCGCAGCATTTGGGCTCGATATTTATAAGAAATGCCGCCCGCCGAAATATCCACAGATGAAGAGAATGCCCTTGCCATTCAAGACTCCTTAGCGTTTAATTCTCAAACTGAGAGCAAGCGGTGAACGTCCTAAAAAGGACTTTCCGCTCATTTCTTCATGCCATACCGGGCGTACAATAGTTTATCAATCGATCCCTTTTTGCTGCGCTGCGTTTTGCCACTTGACTGCAAAACAGCACTGCGCAAAAAAAACAGATGACGGGTAAGATCTTATACGGAGACACAAATAGTTATGAATGTTGAAGCTTTTTTGGTTAACGCCTTTACGGCCAATGGACGCGGAGGAAATCCTGCCGGCGTAGTATTGCACGCCGATAAACTGTCGAATCAAGAAAAGCTAGAAATAGCGCAAGCCGTTGGCTATTCAGAAACGGCCTTTGTTTCTCAAGATGACGAAGTCGACTTTGAATTGTCTTTTTTCACTATAACGGGTGAAGTTGATTTCTGTGGACACGCAACTTTAGCTGCATTCTCAATCATGCATCAAAAAGGAGTCATCACTGAGGGGCAATATGTTCAGAGGACAAAAGCAGGCTTACTCACGGTGACAATAGAATCGAATGGTCATATAGTGATGGAGCAGAAGCTACCTGAATATCGCGAGGAATTTGCTTATCAGGAGGTCTCAGAGTTGATTGGAATTGACGTAAACATTCTAGAAACAACTCAACTACCCATCGAGGTCGTTTCAACCGGCTTACACGATCTTATCGTTCCTGTGCCATTGGGATATCTAGATAGAATTCAGGTCAATCAACATTTACTCAGTGAGTTCTGTAAAAAATATGATCTCGTTGGTCTGCATGCTTTTGAACTGTGCGAAAAAGCAAGCAAACTAACGGCGAGTTGTCGTAATTTTGCGCCTTTATTTGGGATACCAGAAGAATCCGCCACGGGCAGTGCTAGTGGTGCATTAGCCTGTTACTTAACCAAACATCTTCGCGATGAACATAGCGATCACTTTACTTTTGAACAAGGTAGAGTCATGAACTGTGTTTCAATCATTACGGCTTCAATCGAGCGCCAGCAATTAGATATCTCTAAAGTGATGGTGGGTGGTTTTGCGCAACAGATTGGACAACAGCAAATCTCCGTATAATCGAGTAACCGAAGGTATTTAGCCTCCGCCTCCACAATACTCTGTTGCAACTCAGTAGCGTCAATAGGGGCCAGCAAAGCGATAGGCCCAGGCTTAGTATTTTCGGTTTGATTTCATTTTGGGCTTGCGGTGCAAGGGCTTAGTTTGAAAAGCCGCGGCCTCCCCCCAGCAAAGCGATGTCACACATTAGAATGAGGATATTGGTTGCTGAACGAAAGCGGGGATTCAGCTTGATGACCGCTCTGGCATTGGCCTTCAGCTCGCGGCAAACACCGCGCAATCATTGACATCTCAGGCATCCATTGATGGGATCGGTTTTAGATTTCCGCCATTCCCGCCACACTTTGTTTACAAAGCATGTCCCCCTACTCTTTACAAGACGGCTATCGCCACCTTCGCAACGCATTGATGTTTTTTTAGTCACTCAATTGCCATAAATACGTCACCCAAGTGACATGTCTAGATAAGCTAACTGTCACATTTTTTGATTAAATTATGCTCAAACCAACTACGAGATTGTGTCATGAGCAAACAAGTCATCGCCGTAAAACAGCTCCATAAGCACTTTGCGACGAATCATGCTTTGCAAAATATTAACCTGAGTGTTGAGCAAGGTGAAATGGTCGCCCTGCTTGGTCCCTCTGGCTCAGGGAAATCGACATTACTACGTCACCTCAATGGCTTAATCACCAGCGATAAAAATAGTCAGGGTTACATCGAAGTTCTAGGCACCCCAGTGCAACGGAATGGTAAATTTTGTAAAACCGTACGGCAAAGCCGTAGCCAAACTGGTTACATCTTTCAGCAGTTTAATCTGGTCTCTCGCCTAAGTGTATTACACAACGTATTAATTGGAGCGCTTAGTGCGACCCCACTTTGGCGCAGCCTCAGCGGGCGTTTTACCACGTCACAAAAGCAACAGGCTTTAGTCGCGCTAAAACGTGTCGGTCTGGAGCAGTTTGCCCAACAACGTGTTTCGACGCTTTCTGGTGGTCAGCAACAGCGAGTGGCAATTGCCCGCGCCTTGATGCAGCAAGCCAAGATTATTTTGGCCGATGAGCCCATCGCCTCATTAGACCCAGAATCATCACGAATCGTGATGGAAATCCTCACCGATATTAACCAACAGGAAGGCATCGCGGTGGTGGTGACCTTACACCAGGTTGACTACGCCAAACGCTATTGCCCGAGAGTTGTCGCCTTAAAACGTGGCGAAATTTTTTACGACGGCCCAAGCCAAAATTTAACAGAAGCCAGCTTGGCAGCCTTGTATGGCTCAAGCTTGGATCCCAGCAATACCGAAGCACAAGATCTCGCAGTACCACAACCATGGCCACAGATGGCCTAATCCATAAATGAAGGAGATAGATGGCATGTTACAGTTTATTAAGCAGACCGCCTTTGCAAGCGCAATGCTCGCAGCAACGTTCGGTTCCCCCCTCGTGTCAGCGGCTGACAAAGCGCAGGACACTATCAATTTTGGGATCATTTCTACCGAATCTCAGCAAAATTTAAAAACTACATGGACCCCGTTTCTAGAGGCCATGGAGCAACAAACTGGCTATAAAATAAAGGCATTTTTTGCGCCTGATTACGCTGGTATCATTCAAGGTATGCGGTTTGATAAAGTCGACGTAGCCTGGTACGGCAATAAATCAGCCATGGAAGCGGTAGACCGTGCCGGTGGTGAAATTTTTGCGCAAACCGTCGACGTGACCGGCAACCCTGGTTACTGGAGTGTCTTAGTCACTCATAAAGACAGCCCCTTGAATAACTTAGAAGATGTGATTGCTCATCGTAGTGAACTCACCTTCGGCAACGGCGATCCCAATTCCACCTCTGGCTTCTTAGTCCCCTCCTACTACGTCTTTGCCGAACACAACATTTCGGTCGCAGATTTTAAACGCAGCATGAATTCGGGCCACGAAGCCAACGCTTTAGCTGCCGCCGCAAAACAAGTTGACGTTGCCACCGGAAATACCGAAAACATGGACCGCTTGAAGGTCACCGCTCCCGACAAGTTTGCCCAATTAAAAGTGATTTGGAAATCACCACTGATCCCATCAGACCCCATCGTTTGGCGAAAAAACCTTCCCGAAAGCGTTAAAGATAAAGTTTACAGCTTCTTCATGAACTACGGCAAATCGGGTGATGCTAAACAACTCGCGGTACTCAGATCATTACAGTGGGCTCCTTTCAAAGCCTCTAGCGACTTGCAACTATTACCCATCCGCCAATTGGTGTTGTTCAAAAACCGCCTCAAGCTTGAGCATGACAGCAAATTGTCAAAAGCTGAAAAATCCGCCGAACTATCGGTGATCGACGCCCAACTCGCCGATTTAAGTCGCCAGCAAAACGCGATTACCGCAATGGCGCAATAGGCTCTTGTAAGCTGAGCTTCGGCTCAGCTTCTCTTTCAGCAACTTATCTAGACATCTTGAGAAAGCTTATGAAACTCAATGCGATGCTCACCGATCAATCCGCGCGCCCGTCTTGGCTTACCTTGTCAATTTGGGCCCTACTGCTGGCAGGCCTCAGCTGGAGCTGGCAAGGTGCTGAAATTGCACCAATGAAGCTATATAACGACGCGGGCAATATGGCCGAGCTAGCCAGTGACTTCTTTCCGCCCGATTTTAGTGACCTCAGCTACTACCTCGAAGAAATGCTGATTACCCTACATATCGCCATTTGGGGCACCCTGTTCTCAATCATTTTAGCAGTGCCCTTCGGTTTAATGTGCGCCGAAAACATGGTCCCAACATCGGTTTGTCTAGCCATGCGTCGGCTAATGGATGCCGCCCGAGCGATTAACGAAATGGTTTTTGCCATGTTGTTTGTGGTGACTGTGGGCTTGGGCCCCTTTGCTGGCGTAATGGCATTATTCATTCACACCACCGGCGTGTTAGCCAAGCTGTTCTCGGAAGCCGTTGAAGCGATTGATCCAGGCCAAGTAGAAGGGGTGCGCGCCACTGGTGCCAATAAACTCGAAGAAATTGTTTATGGCGTGATCCCACAAGTGCTCCCACTATGGATCTCCTTCTCCTTGTATCGCTTCGAGTCTAATGTGCGATCGGCCACAGTCGTGGGCATGGTGGGTGCGGGCGGCATCGGTGTGATCTTATGGGAGAGCATTCGTGGCTTTATGTTTCCTCAAACCTGCGCGGTAATGCTGATCATCGTGGTCACAGTAAGCCTGTTGGATTTTGTTTCCCAACGGATCCGTAAACTGTTTATTTAGTCGAGTCTGCTCATGCCGCGCTATCAAGAAATTGCTCTCAGCCTCGAAAAAGAAATTAGCAGTGCTTATCAGGCAGGCCAATACCTTCCCCCCGAGCAACGCTTAGCGGAACGCTATCAAGTCAATCGGCATACACTGCGCCGCGCCATTGACCAATTGGTGCTAAAAGGTTGGTTGCTGCGCCAACAGGGCAAAGGCGTGCTGGTACTCAGTCAGCCAGTGCGTTATCCGCTGCATTCGGGGGCAAAATTCACCGATAACCTGCTCAATGCCGGAGCAAAGCCCAATAGTCGGCTGCTTAGTTGCATCCGTAGTAACGCTAACCAACAGGTGGCAAATAATTTAGAGATTGCGCTAGCCAGCCCGATAATTCAACTCAAAACCTTGCGCTTTATCGACCAGATCCCAATCAGTATCGTATTTCATCACCTGCGTTTGGGTGAACACGAAAGCCAACTCGGCCGCTACCAACAGGGTTCATTACATCACTTTTTGGCCCAGCACTGCGCCATCAATTTACGCCGTAAACACACGGTGATTGGCGCGCAACTTCCTAATAATGAAGACTGCGCCTGCCTACAAATTGATCCCAGTAAACCGCTACTCCGCTTACAAACCGTCAATATCGACCAACAACAGCAACCCTTCGAGTTTTCAATTTCCCACATTAGAGCCGAGTTAGTTGAACTCAGCTTGGAGCATGCATCATGAGTCACACCACGCCTTCCCCACAACAAACTGCTCGCCAACACTGGATGGCAATACTCGCTAACGCCCCCTTTTCCGAGCTAGAACAACGCTGGAGAAAACTCAAACTAGACCCGCCCTGTGAAGTGATCCGACAACCCGAAATTGGCTTGGCAAAGATTCAAGGTCGAGTGGGAGGCAATGGCGAGCGTTTCAATTTGGCAGAGACCACCATTACTCGGGCAGCGGTGCGTTTAGTCGATGGCACCACCGGTTATAGCTACTTACGGGGACGCGCGAAACAACATGCGCTGCTATCGGCGCTAATCGATGCACTGTTACAGCAAGCATCCACCGCACCGGTATTACAAGAAGCGATTATTCAACCTCTCGCAGAGCTACAACAGTTGGCGAGGCAACAAGTCGCCGAACAAGCGGCTCAATCGAAGGTCGATTTTTTCACTGTCGTTCGGGGAGAAGACTAATGCTGCAAATAGAAACTGGTTTTGCGCAACCCGTCCACCATGCTCAACACTGTTTTCGGCAAATCCTTAAAGCTTTCAGTGAACCGGGTAGCCGGGGCTCGCTTGATAAACACCGCGGTTTTGCGCCACTAAATCCTGCCGCCAGCCAAGTCATTATGAGCCTGTGTGATCAACATACTGGCCTATACCTCAGTCCCGAATTAGCCAAACCGACTGACTTAGCACACGCGGTGGCAAACTTGGCGTTTCATAACGGTGTTCAAAGAACGACTCTCCAGCAAGCCGATTTTGTGGTCATCAACAGCACCCAAACCATTGATCTGATGCAGTGCAAAGCCGGCAGTGACATGAGTCCGGAGCACAGTGCAATGCTGCTGGTGCAAACTGAAGATTTAGACAGCGGTCCACGCTTTCGCTTAAGTGGACCGGGCATTCAGCACCCCATCATCCGACAGTTTGGCGAGCTTGGAGCAAGCCTGCTTGACTACCTATCCAAACCCAGCCACCACTACCCACTCGGCTTGGAGTTTGTCTTCTGTCATCAACAATCCTTGCTGGCTATCAGCCGCACTACCCAACTGGAGCGTATCTAATGTATGTCGCAGTAAAAGGAGGCGAAAAAGCCATTGCCGCAGCACATCGGCTACAAGCGCAACGTCGCCGAGGTCATACGGACGTTGCCGAGCTAAGCGTCGCCCAAATCAGCCAACAATTGAGTCTAGCGGTCGAGCGAGTCATGACCGAAGGAGGGGTGTTTGATCCAGAGCTGGCCGCGCTGGCGATTAAGCAAGCCAGCGGCGATCAAATTGAAGCCATCTTCCTGCTACGCGCCTACCGAACCACCCTTCCCTCATTAGCGATATGTGAGCCCTTAGATACTGACCAAATGCGGGTTCAGCGGCGGATCTCAGCCAGCTATAAAGATCTGCCCGGCGGGCAGCAACTCGGACCAAGCTATGACTATAGTCATCGCCTACTCGACTTTAGTCTGCTCGCCGAAGGACACCCGCCGAGCCCCCCCGAGTCAGGCACCGATAAGCCCGCACCAAAAACTGCTGAGCAGCAGAATTTACAGCAAGACTCCCCCCCAGCAGAAGCTCAAAACTTTAGCCGAGTATTTGCCTTACTGGAACAACAAGGTCTGGCAATACCAGAAGTCGACCGCGGAGAAGAGCCCGCCGACCTCAGCCAACAAGCGATAAGCTATCCCTGTTCTCGTGCTGCGCGCCTACAACAATTGAGCCGCGGTGATGAGGGCTTCTTATTATCACTGGCCTACTCGACCCAACGAGGATACGGCCGTAACCACCCGTTTGCCGGAGAAATTCGCAGCGGTGAGGTAAATCTGCAGATCTGTCCAGAAGAGCTAGGGTTTAACATTGATATTGGCAGTATCGTCCTGACCGAATGCGAGATGATCAATGGCTTTGTGGCTGAGCAGGCGCAAGGTCCTCATTTCACTCGCGGCTACGGCTTAGCTTTTGGTTTTAGTGAACGCAAAGCCATGGCTGTCGCCTTACTTGACCGCGCCCTGCAAGCACAACGCTATGACGAACCAGTGACCAGTCCGGCGCAAGATGAAGAGTTTGTACTGGCCCACGCCGACAACGTGGAAGCGGCAGGCTTTGTCTCTCATTTAAAACTACCTCACTACGTCGATTTTCAGTCTGAATTAGAATTGTTACGTAAAATGCGCCAGCAACAGGAGAGCCAGTATGACCCGCTTTAGTCAACACACCGCGGCTATCACTGACGATGACCAGCAATATAACTTTGCCTATTTAGACGAACAAACCAAACGGATGATCCGCCGAGCCATCCTCAAAGGAGTTGCTATCCCCGGTTATCAAGTACCTTTTGGTGGCCGAGAAATGCCGATGCCCTATGGTTGGGGAACCGGAGGAATCATGCTTAGTGCATCAATTTTGGGCCAGACAGATGTGCTCAAGGTGATTGACCAAGGCGCCGATGACACCACTAACGCGGTTTCAATCCGGCAGTTTTTTGCCAAGGTGTGTGGCATAACCACCACCGAACAAACCGAGCAAGCCAGCGTAATCCAAACCCGGCATCGCATTCCCGAACAAACCCTCAGTAATGCACAAATTTTGGTGTTTCAGGTGCCGATCCCCGAACCCTTGCGGTTTATCGAACCGCGCGAAACCGAAACCAAAAAAATGCACGCTCTCGAAGAATACGGGTCAATGCAAGTCAAGCTCTACGAAGATATTGTGAACTATGGCTACATAGCCACCAGCTACGCTTACCCGGTCATGGTCCATGACCGCTACTTAATGGATCCCTCACCGATCCCTAAGTTTGATAACCCAAAACTCAATCTGTCGCCAGCGTTAATGATTTTTGGGGCCGGGCGAGAAAAACGTATTTACTGCATTCCACCCTACACCAAAGTGCGTAGCCTCGACTTCGAAGATCATCCCTTTTCCATTCAACATTGGGAGCAACCCTGCAGCATCTGTGGGAATAGCAATACCTTTCTAGACGAAGTATTGGTTGATGACCAAGGCCAGCGAGTATTTATTTGCTCCGACACCGACTTCTGCCAAAAACAACAAGCGGCTAGCGAAGGAGCCCAAGATGAATAAATTAGCCAGCCAGTTGGAGCAACATTGGCAGCCTCAATCGGCACCAACAGCCCCACAAAACTCGCTTCAGAGCGAAGTCAGCCCATTACTCACCGCTCATAACTTAAGCATGCTCTACGCCCCAGAGAAGGGCTTTGAGGCGCTCGATTTAGAACTGTATCCGGGCGAAGTATTAGCGATTGTCGGCGAATCAGGCTCCGGTAAAACGACCCTACTCAAGAGCCTGTCGGGTCGTTTAACGCCCCAAAGTGGTCAGGTCAATTATCGCAACAATACCCAACAGTGGGCCAGCTTATATCATATTAGCGAAGCCGAACGCCGGCGTTTAATCCGCGCCAATTTTGGCATTGTGCACCAACACCCTATGGATGGCTTGCGGCCACGAGTCTCCGCAGGCGGAAACATTGGTGAGCGTCTAATGGAGGTCGGCTGGCGTAACTATGCACAGATCCGCGAGAAAGCCATTTGCTGGCTCAAAGCAGTAGAGATCGATCCCAGCCGTATTGACGACCAACCGCTAACGTTTTCTGGCGGCATGCAGCAACGGCTGCAAATAGCCCGTAACTTAGTGACCCATCCTAAATTAGTGTTTATGGATGAACCCACCGGCGGCTTAGATGTTTCGGTGCAAGCCCGCTTGCTCGATTTAATTCGCAACTTAGTCACCGAACTGCAGCTAGCGGTGGTGATTGTCACCCATGATTTAGCAGTGGCCCGCTTATTAGCCCATCGGATCATGGTGATGAAGCAAGGTCAAGTGGTGGAAAGTGGCTTAAGCGATCGAGTACTGGATGATCCACGCCATCCATATACCCAATTGTTAGTGTCTTCGGTTCTTCAACAATAATACGCGCCATTGAGGAGTCACCATGCAAGCGCTTATGATAGCCAAAAACATCGATAAAACCTTTGTGTTACATAACCAAGGTGCGGCTCGCCTACCGGTACTATGCCAGCAAAATCTGGAAATATATGGCGGTGAATGTTTAGTTCTTAACGGTAGCTCTGGCTCAGGAAAATCCAGTCTGCTGCGTTCGCTATACGGCAACTATCAGGTTGACCAAGGCCAATTACTGATCCGCCAGGGTGAACACTGGTTAGATATGGCGCAAGCCCAACCGCGCCAAATCATCGAATTGCGCCGCCATACCATTGGCTGGGTCAGTCAATTTTTACGGGTGATCCCTCGCCTCTCGGCTCTGAATATCGTCATGCAGCCCATGCTCGAGAATGGCATCAGTGAATCATTGGCCCGCTCCAAGGCACAAACCCTATTAAGCCAATTGAATGTCCCCGAACGACTATGGCACTTAGCCCCAGCAACGTTCTCTGGCGGTGAACAGCAGCGGGTCAATATTGCCCGCGGCTTTGCCCTCGACTATCCAATTTTATTACTCGATGAACCCACCGCCTCGCTAGATAAAGTGAATGCCCAACAAGTGGTGACATTGATCTTAGCCGCCAAACAACGTGGGGCAGCCATCGTTGGTATCTTTCACGACAACTGGGTTCGCGACCTCGTCGCCGACCGCCTACACCCAATGCAAACCAGCCCTTCGTTAGCAGGATAATAAAATGATCATTACCAACGTAAATATGATTTTGGAACATGAAGTCGTGAAGGGCTCGCTAGAAGTAAAAGATGGCCGGATCATCGCACTCAGTGACACGCGAAGCCAACACTGCAGTGCGATTGACGGCGACGGCGCCTATCTTTTGCCGGGTTTAATCGAATTACATACCGACAATCTGGAAAAATTTTTTACGCCGCGACCGAAGGTGAATTGGCCTGCAGGTTCAGCCATGGCAAGTCACGATGCCCTGATGGTTTCCAGTGGTATCACCACAGTACTTGACGCGATTGCATTGGGCTATATTAACGACCACGGCACCCGCTTAGCGAATCTAGAGCGCATGCTGCATACCATTGTCGATTCTCAACAACGCGGTGAAAATCGAGCCGAACATTTTCTGCATTTGCGCTGTGAACTCCCCAATGCCGATACCGCCAACATTTTCGAAACCTTGGTTGAGCAAGGGCCGGTCGCCATGGTCTCGTTGATGGATCATACGCCCGGACAACGCCAATTTATCGATAGCGAAAAATATCGTACCTATTACATGGGTAAATATGGCTTAAACGAACCAGCCATGGCGCGCTTTGAAGCAGAGCAAACAGAAGCCTCATTGCGCTGGTCCGATGCCAACCGCAAACACATCGCAGCCGCAGCACGCGAGCGCGGTATTACTTTAGCCAGCCATGACGATGCCACCGTAGAGCATGTGCTGGAATCAGCCGCCTTAGGCTGTGCAATCGCCGAATTTCCAACCACCGTTGCCGCAGCGCAGGCCTCACGTCAAGCGGGTTTACAAGTGATGATGGGCGCGCCGAATATCGTGCGAGGCGGTTCACACTCAGGTAATGTGGCGGCGGCCGAATTAGCCAGTGAAGGCGTATTAAATATCCTATCCTCGGACTACTACCCTGCCAGTATGTTGGATGCAGCCTATCAGGTTGCGAAGATGGACAACAACCACTATAACCTATGTGAAGCCATTCAAATGGTGAGCCTTAAGCCTGCACAAACCCTCGGTATGGATGACCGAGGAAGTATTCATGAAAATAAACGTGCAGATCTGGTCTTAGCCAAGCCCAGCCAAGACCGCTTACGCGTCCTACAAGTATGGCGTGAAGGAGAGCGAGTATTTTGATATCTAATAGCTCATTAAGTAATGAAGTCATCGTCGGTGAAGCCAAGTTGTTTTATTTAGTTGGCCCCTCTGGTTCAGGTAAAGACAGCATCATAGATGGTTTGCGGGAGCAATTAAAAGCCGATAGTAACTTACTGATTGCTCACCGCTACATCACCCGAGCAGCAGATAGCGGCGGTGAAAACCACATCGCCTTAAGTTTACCGGAATATACCCACCGCAAACGTAGCGGCTTATTTGCCATGGACTGGCAAGCCAATGGCTGCCATTACGCCGTGGGAAACGAAGTAAACACCTGGCTCAGTATGGGGTTTTCGGTATTATTCAATGGCTCACGTCAACAAATAGACCTCGCCAGAGACTTATTCGGAGAACGTTTAAGAGTGATTGTCCTAGAGGTAGAACAAGATGTATTAGCCGAACGTTTACGCAAACGGGGCCGAGAACAAGAACATTCAATTACTGCTCGGCTGCGGCGTAACCAGCAATATCAAACCAATCTACAACAAGAATTCTGGCGACTAGATAACAACCGCAGTTTAGCCGTCACCGTGAAGAAATTACTCAAGTATATCGATACCCAAACTAGCGAGTTATATATCACATGAAACTCACCTTATTAGGCACTGGCAACGTCCAAGCGGCGCCACTTTACGGCTGTGATTGTATCGCCTGTAAGCGCGCTCAAAAAAATCCCAGCTTAAGCCGTCAACTCAGTTCAGCGGTATTAGAAGTCAATGGTAAGTGTTTACTCATCGATGCCAATCATCCACAACTACAAAGCCGTTTTCCCGCTAACTCTATCGATGCCATTCTCCTGACCCACTATCATATGGATCATGTGCAAGCGCTGTTTGATTTACGCTGGGGAATTGCCGACCCCATCCCAATTTATCAACCGAACGACCCCAATGGTTGCGATGATTTATTCAAACACCCAGGCATCCTCGATTTTCAGCAAGCGAACAAAGCTTATTCTCGATTTCAGTTGGCTGACATCGAGATTATGCCGCTCAGCCTTAACCATTCAAAACCAACCTTGGGCTATTTGTTTAGCAGTGCTCAAGGACAGATTGCCTATCTAACCGATACCGCAGGGATCCCCGATCCAAGCTGGCAACAACTGCTGCGACATCAGCCCGATTATGTCGTGATCGATTGTAGCTATTCACCACTGCAACACTCCCCCAACCACAATAATCTCTACGATGTATTTGAGTTCGCCCACGCCATGCCCGACACTCAGTGGGTGCTTAGTCATATCGGACACGAATTAGACAGTTTTCTACACCAATACAGCGGCGAGTTGCCCAGCAATGTCCAAGTGGGTCACGACGATATGCAGCTAACACTGGAGTAAGCGGCTTATCGATCAACCTGGAGGGGCATCTTGCTCCAAGTGATCGCTTCAGCGCCTTCTCCCATATTGCTGAAAGCGCTAATCACTGTGATAGAAATGCTTGAGGCAAATCGTTAAGCGTATATGTTCGACCAAGTGTTTACGAAGCATCTGCTGTTTCACGCATACTGCGAAGCAGACCAAATGCTCACGCTTGACACTCCCCTTACCAATGCCACATCAGCCTGCTTGCAGATCAATCGCAACATGTCGCAAATATTCAATAAACATTGAAAGCTATCGGTTATTTTCAACACTCAACATGGAGAAAAAACGATGACTAAGCGATTAAACTATTTTTCAAGCTCACCTCAGGCAATGCAGATATTGCTCGAACAAGAAAACTATCTTCACCAGCAATTTAGTCACTCCAATTCGGTGAATATCACCACTTGGGAATTGCTGAAACTAAGGGTTTCACAAATCAACCAATGTGCCTTCTGTATTGATATGCATAGCAAAGACGCCCTTAAATTGGGAGAACGCCCAGAGCGGATATATGGCTTAAGTGCCTGGATGGATATGCCCTTATATTCCGAACTTGAACGTGCGGCATTACAATGGGCGGAATTGATCACATCAAATCGACCCGTCACAGAAGCCGCCTATAAACAGGCTCTAGCAATGTTTGGCGAACAAAGTTTGGTTGATTTGACAATCGCGGTGAATGCGATTAATAGTTGGAATCGGATCTCCAAAACCTTTAAACCCGAGGTAGGGAATTATCAACCAAACTAATCAAGCGCTCCGATCTGCTGAGTCTCCCTTTGATTTCAGGTTGTTTCAACCAAAAGGGAGCTTAGCGCACTATGTTCAAGGGATCTGGTCAGCCTCGGTTCCGGCCACTCCAGGGAAGAACATGACAAAGTGGCTACAAGCTGATGCTTGTAGCGGCATCATGTTTATTTTAGCTGGAAGTGTTGAATTTGATGGCATTCCATATTCGGCACAGGCGCTGCTGCTACCGATAAGCAAACAAGCACACACCATAATGCTCTCTTCGGGGACTCAAGTCGCGGGAGTTCGTTTTCAGCCTGGTATTAGTGTCGATATATTACGCACTCAATTCGAGCAATCGGTAGCACAGCAAGATAATAAACAGCAACGCTGGCTGCAGCGAATGGCAAACCGCCTGCAGTATACGCCTCATCACCAAGCTCGAATTACAGCACTCTATAAATGGTTGAATAATACCGTTGATATTTGCCAATGCATTCCAGCCTCAGTATTGCGCTGTTTGCAGGTGATTCAGAACGCCAACAATAACCAGCTCTCGAAGAGTGGTATGCCACTGAGTCAGCGTCAAATCGAGCGTCAATTTCAAAAATGGGTAGGTATAAGCCCCAAACAATGCCAAAGAATATTGCGGGTCAAAAAAACCATCGAACATCTCAAACACAAACCTAATAGCAACTTAGTCACATTGGCATTGGATTATGGATTTTCAGATCAATCTCATATGACCAGAGAATTTGCACAAATCGCTAAAATCACACCCAAACGTTACTGTAAACAGATCGCGAGCAAATGATGTTTAACAGCGAGGAGTAAAATATTGTCAGTTCTCTAAGTGGTTAAAGTGTATGGCTTTTATAGGCGCTCGGGCTTTGACCAGTAATGCATTTAAACTTGGTACTGAAGTAATTACTATCGTTATAACCCACCCGATAAGCAACATCAGTAATTGAAAGACCCGTTTCGATTAAAGTCATCGCTTTTCTAATTCGTAATTGGTTCAAAAACTTATTGGTCGAAGAGCCTGTAAGCTGCGATATCTTATTGCTTAAGGCTCGTGAACTGACCTGAAAAGAATCACAGATCTGCTGCACCGAAAGATCCTGTTCTCTATAATTATTAATCAGAAAAACAATGGCATTCATTAAGGGGGAATTATCAATCTGAGTCATGTTCAAACGATCTATCGTCAACAACAACTGCTCAAACATTAACGACACCATCACCTCAGAATGTTTATACTCGCGTTGCTGCTCAATACGCATATTATCCGCTATTGCCAAAATAGGCTCAAATGAGTCTTCGGTGATTAATAGATTGGTCGCACCATCCTCTAAATGTTTAATCACATTCACTGCTTTAGGACTTAGATTGAGCTGATGTTTGTTATAGAGAATATTGACCAAGGTGACATCACGATTATCCACGTACTGATGGTAATCATTGTCGCTGACGCAAGCCAAAGTATTTGGCAACACCACTTTCTGCAAGCCATTTACAATATGTACACCACTACCAGCACTGACTAAAATAAGCTCAGAAAAGTCGTGACAGTGTTCTGGGTAATCAAATTGAGGGTCACGATTCAACACCTTAATACTAGATTTTGTTCCAACAAATTCTTCTGATTTTAGATGTAACATTCGCTTCCCCCGTCATTTTGAATGATTATCAGACAATCCCAATTAAAAAGCTGAGAGCAGGCTCTCAGCCCAACTATCTATAAGGATTGTTGATATAAGGCCACCACTTGCTCCCGAGTCATCGGCTGTGGATTCCCGCCCGCACAAGGATCTGCCAGTGCATCGTCAACCCATGCGAGGGTATCTTGCGCACTCACTCCCAGTTCAGCAAATCCACTCGGGATCCCAACTCTGCGATTCAAGTCTTTAAGCCCTTGAATTGCAGCAAAACTGGCTTGTTCGGGGCTGAGTTCAGAAGTATCCAACCCTAAGGCTTGAGCTATTTTTGCGAATTTTTCAACCCGATACGGGCGGTTGAATTCGCTAACAATTGGCAACAATATGGCGTTACAAACACCATGGGGGAGATCTTTCTGCGCACCTGCAGGGTGAGCCATAGCATGCACCATCCCCAATCCCGCACTATTAAAAGATAAACCTGCAATAAACTGCCCATAGGCCATCATTTCTCGGGCTTCTATACGACTGCCATCATCGACTGCTTGTGGCAGATATTCAGCAATGGTTTTAATCGCTTCTAGTGAAATGTAGTCGGTTAGCTTATGCGCCCCCTGCGACACATAAGATTCAATGGCATGGGTCAAGGCATCGATACCCGTTGCAGCAGTAATGGCGCTAGGGATCCCCAACATCACCGAGGGATCATTCACCGAAACATCAGGAATGATTTTATCCGAGATAAGAACATGCTTCACATGTGTCTCGGTATCGGTAATCACCGCATTACTGGTCACTTCAGCGGCGGTGCCTGCAGTGGTATTTATGGCATATAGTGGCACACCTAACTGAGCAACTTGTTCGACCCCATTATATTTAGCAATAGGCCCAGGGTTAGCCGACAAAATTCTTACCGCTTTGGCGGTGTCGATAGCACTACCGCCCCCAAAACCAATTAAGTATTTGGCACCGCTGCTAACGAACAGATCAAAAGCGCTATTCACCGTATTGGTGTCGGGATTCGGCCGCACCGCTGAGAACAACGTCAAGTTGAGTTCACTAAGTAATAGCTTATTGCTAAAACCGAGCTTGACCATTGCCGGGTCGCAAATTAACAGGCCTGCGTCGCCTTGGTGCTCAAGCAATAAACGTTCAATTAATGCTTCAATGGCACCAACGCCAGAAAAGTTAATCTTAGGAAACGCGAGTTTAAATACAGACATCATGACCTCACAAATTAAATTCTCGTTTTAAAATATCCATGTTTTCTTGGCTGACGCCATCCGGCTCATAACCAGAGGCAAGACACATCAGATACAGCTTGGCTCCCTTATTCGCGACATCGATAGAATCAAAAGCCTGTAATACATCTCCGCCCGAGGCGGTTGCGCCGTGTTTTTCCCAAATCGCGACATCGTGCGTCATTAATACATCGGAGGTTTTATCGGCCATCTCCTCAGACGATGGCAGGCAATAAGGCACTACACCAATCCCCCGTGGTACAAAGGCGCGCACTTCGGGTAACATTTTCCAACAGGTGTGAGTGAATAATTCACTGCTTTGAGCAATTTTGGGATGATGAGACAAAGCAATCAACTCCAAAGGATGGGTATGTACAACGGCTCGATGTGGCACCTTGGCGTTTCGCTGAGCCAGCAAAATTTTAATGTGGCTAATAAACTCAGAAGTGGGCGCAAAATCTTCGCTCGCCTTCCCCCCCCAAAGAATTTGGTAAGCATTAGCGTCGGCATTAATCCGCAATATGCAGCCAGCGTATGCCGCGTCGCGTAATTCTCGAATTCGTTGGCCTGTCCCCTTTACATAATAAATACGATTGGCGCTGGCTAAAGGGAGTTGAACCGGTAACGGTTTAATCGGTGCATCACACACCACGTCATCCATCAACTCACTTAGATCAACGGAAATATTACCGCCATTGCGCTCTGCCCACTCGCGCTGCCAAAGGTATTGCGATACTTCCGTTACCTTGGCAATCTCAGTTTTAACAGCATCATTTAATGAAATCATTGTAGATAAAAAACCTCTTTGAGTGATTTTGAAACCGGTGAGTTGTTTGGATTTGAAGGCATTACATCCTTCATATAAACCCACCATTTTTTACATATCTCGGTATCAGCAATCGCATCCCACTGCGCATCACTCTCCACTTCGGCATAAGCAAACAATAAATTTTGCTCGGCCAGTAAATGGATAGAATAATTGTGTACCCCATGAGAACTGAGCAGCGTTTTCATCTCTGGCCAAATTTCATCATGCCGTTTTTGATATTCGTCGTGGCAAGCTGGGTTAACGTACATCACAAATGTTTTTCTTTTCATGATTCCACTCCTTAAGCCGCCATACCTAAACCAACCACGTTCGCTGCGGCAGTAATGACCAATAAACCAAGGATTAAGATCCGTACTGGACGAGTACCAACGCCTTTCCATTCGGCCATCACTAAACCAATCACACCGCCAAACAGAACATAGCCCGACATGTGTAACATCCAATTGATGTAGCTAAGGTGCTCTGGCACTGAAGCTTCGCCCCACCCATAGAAAAAGAACTGCAGGTACCACATGATCCCGCCCATCGCGGTAAATAATAGGTTGCGGAGCATCAAACCTTTCCCTAGCGACATGTCGGCTCGTACTGAAATGTCTTTATTGGTAATGATGTGATACAAACAAAAGCCGAAGTTAACGATCGCGCCACCGCCCATGATGAAGCCGAAAGCGGGCATCGCCACATACAAGTAATTAATCCCTAAAGCCGCTGACTGAGCTTTAATCGGTGCAGCCGCTTCTAAACCGAAGGCAAATCCGGCAGAAAAAATGCCGCAAATAATCGCTAAGGTCACCCCTTTCTTGAGGTTAAATTCTTCCGCTTTCTCGCCCAGCGCCTTCTCTTTCTCATTTCCGGCATAAGCGACAATGGCAATACCAATTAACGCAATGAAAATACCAACAAAAGTTAGACTGCCCCCATCGGAGTGGACCAAAGTCATCAGTTCGCCGCGAATAATCGGTGGGAGAAGTGTTCCAACCGCAAGGTTCAAACCAATCGCAATACCAATCCCCATGGAGAGACCAAGATAGCGCATAGTTAAACCATAGGTGATGTTACCGATCCCCCACATCGCGCCACAAAACATCATCATCACGAAGGTCGACATCGGGATCTGCGAGTAAAATTCGCTGAAGTTAGGCACCAACATCGACGTCACTAACCACGGCATTAATACCCAAGAAAATAGCCCGCCAATCGACCACATCAATTCCCACGACCAGCCCTTCACTTTTTTATAGGGCGCGTAAAAGGCCGCCGCGGATGCCGCTCCAACCAAGTGCCAGCCAATACCTGCTACTACAGACATATTTTTATTCCTTTTAAATTATTTTGTAGAGTAAGAGTTTGTTGGCTCGCCGCGATTATCACAGTTTCGGCAAGCCGTTACTGTGAAGCTATCTCGCCAATAAAGCGGTCGCTTCGTAATCTTTTACTTGGTGGATCCAATCAAAGCCGACTGGCACACCACTCTGTAAGCAGTGGTAATCCCATACCGCTTGCCAAGGCAGTGAATGCGCCTCTTCGATAAGGCCGAAGCGAGAGGTATAATCGTAACTCTGCTCAGCCGCTTTTAATTTTGAGACCGGCTCTAGTAGCGCTTTGAGCAAGGCTTTTTGCGCGTTACGGGTTCCAATGACCCAGGCGGCAATGCGGTTAATCGAAGCATCAAAGAAATCAAGGCCGATTGAGACTCGGTCATTTAAATTGTTACGTACGATTTCGCGCATAATGGCTTGAGTTTCATCGTCAAATGACACCACGTGATCCGAATCCCAACGGATCGGACGGGTCACATGCAGTAACAAATCGCGGATATAGATGGAGCAGGCACTGATCTTATCACTAATACATTCAGTGGGATGGAAATGGCCGGCATCAAGGCAAAGTGCAATATTACGGGTAGCGGCATAGCCAAGATAGAACTCATTACTGCCCACGGTGTAAGCCTCGGCACCGATGCCAAACAGCTTACTTTCTACCGCATCCTTATGATATTGCTCGTCAATTTTTTCAACCAAAGCTAAATCTAAGGATTCAGCCAAGCGCTGACGAGGCGATAAACGATCAATCGGTTGATCTTTCATGCCATCGGGGATCCAAATATTCATCACCGAAGGACTGCCTAACTCCCGGCCAAAGTATTCAGAAATTTTGCGACAAGCCTTCACATGGTCAATCCAAAAATCCCGTACCGCCTTATCTGGGTGCGACAAAGTAAAGCCATCATCCGCCTTTGGATGAGAGAACAGAGTAGGATTAAAATCCAAGCCTAAATGTTGCTGTTTTGCCCACTCAACCCAAGTCGCAAAATGTTCAGGTTTAAGTTGATCTCGCTCTACCTTCTGGTCGGTATCTAAATAAATCGCATGTAAGTTCACCCGTTTTTTACCCGGAATGAGAGAAAATGCTTGCTCCATATCGGCGCGCAGCTCGGCGGGCGTTTTTGCGGCACCCGGATAGTTTCCGGTCGCCTGTATCCCGCCACTAAGCGCAACATCAGGCGATTCAAAACCGCGCACATCATCCCCCTGCCAACAGTGGATGGAGATCGCAGTTTCATTCAGAGCTTGCAAAGCATGCTCGGTATCGACCCCATGTTTTTCAAATACTTCTTTGGCATAGTGATAAGCGCTAATAACTTGTTCTTTACTCATTTCAGTACCTACTTAATGATTTGTTTATATTGATTTTTAATTGCTTGAAGTGAAGCGATAGGCTGTGGTTCAAAGATTTTCACTTCAGAAGAGTGGTGCACCAGCTGGCGCGCCTGTTCAAGATTGGCTATGACACCCAGAGCGATAAATTGATTCACCACGTTGCCAAGTGCCGAGGCTTCGGTCGGTTCGGTCGAAACCTTGATCTCACAAACATCGGCACACAGTTGATTCAAGAATTGATCTTGCGTTCCTCCGCCAACAATACGCAGCTCCTGCAGGTTTCGACCCGAAACTTCAGCTAACTGACCCAACACGCTGGCGTAGGCCAAGGCTAAGCTGTCATAAATGCAGCGCACCACTTGAGCAAGCGTTTCGGGAGAGGGTTGTGAGCGCTGCTTAAACCACGCTTTAATCGCGCTAGTCATCGACGCGGGGTTTAAAAAGGCATCGTCATTGGGGTTGATGATAAATTCGAAAGGCTTGGCCATCTTTGCCAGCGCCGCAATATCACTAAAAGCTAAAGATGGATTCTCCGCTTTAATCTGCTGGATCAGCCACAAACCCATAATGTTCTTCAGAACCCGGTAACGCCCATTCACCCCACCTTCATTGGTTAAGTTATAAGCGAAAGCTTTATTACAGGTATAAGCTTGCTCACTTTCAATGCCCAACAAGGACCAGGTACCAGAACTTAAATAAGCGCAATGCTGGTCAAAAATAGGCGTGGCCGCGACCGCAGAGGCTGTATCATGGCTAGCAACGGAACAAACTGGGATGCTGATGTTTCCCAAATGATATTGGCCAATCATACGATTTGGCAGGCTTGGCGGTAAAAACCAGTCGAGCTTTGCCCCACAGGCTTCGACTAAAGCAGGCGACCACGACTGATCATCACAAGCCAATAACTGGCTGGTAGACGCATTGGTGTATTCACAATGCTTCACTCCGCAAAGCTTGTAATTAAGGTAATCTGGTATAAACAGCAAGCTATCCACTTGCTCTAACCACTCTGGCTGGCTATCGGTAATCGCTTTTAACTGATTAATGCTATTAAACGGCAAAAATTGAATGCCGGTTATCCCGTAGATATCCTGTCGGCTAATGCCACTCTCACGAATTAATTTTTCTTGGATCCCTTGAGTACGCTGATCTCGATAGCTGACAAACTCCCCCAGATGACGACCAAATTGGTCGAGTAATACAAAATCAACGCCCCAAGTATCAATCGCGAGCGAGGCAACATGAATGTTTTTATCCAATACCTTATTAATGCCAATTTTGATTTCTTCTAAAATCGAATAAAGGTCCCAGCAAAGCTGCTGGTTCACTTTAACTTGATGATTTTTAAAACGATGGAGTTCTTCTAAAGTAAGCTTTCCTTCGCTTAAATATCCAACCATGACACGTCCACTAGACGCACCGAGGTCAACCGCAATCACTGACTTCATTGTTTTAATTCCCCTTTCTTGATGGGGCTATTAAAACGATTATCGACACACAATAACTTCACGTTTTGTAAGGAATAGAAATTAATCGTGTATTTTTTTAAAGATAAACCTGCTCAGATTCAAATTTACAAAAGTTTATGAGGGGGCTTGTATTGAACACAGAGCCCGTAGGAAAAATCACTCTCAATGACAACTCAATGTTTTTACAACCGTGGCAAGATAGCGACACCAAGAATGTTGAGCTTGCGAAAGCAACATGCTGCTTCAAGCGGATAAGCGAGAGAAAGGCGAGCAAACGACTTCACAGCCATGACTAAAGAGCAAATCACCAGCCTTTGCTCATATTGCGAACGAAGGGCTATAAAAATCGCTCAAACACTCATAGAAGTGAGACCTGAACAACGACTCGGCGAATATCACTCCCCATCATTAACGTTCTAAGCGCGTCGAACCGCTTTGCTAGCAGGGAGAACATCTAATCCAAGCAAGGCTTAACAAAGTAGGCCAAGCACTCACTTCGCATCCCATATGCTTAGTGAACCCATAGCGAGAACTTTGGCAAGCATCGGCAACTACCGGCAACCGCCAGCCCCTTAAGCCATCAACGATGCCAAGATGCTTAACCAGACTTTGATGTTTTTTTGCTAGGTTTGTTGATCGAACGGATGTTGATCGCGGCTATGTCGTGTAAAATGGGCGCATCTTTGCAGATATCAACACCCTAAACAGCATCACTTGTCTCTTTGAAATGCATAAACCAAGCAAATCGTGCTAGATTTATACATGTTAATCTATCAAGGGAAGTGGATGCCTATCACTGGCGAGTGTTTCTGCGGGGAAATCAAATATTGTATTAATGGCGTATTACGAGATGCTCGTTCCTGTCATTGTTCCCAATGCCGCAAGGCATTCAGTTCGCAAGCCTCGGCTTATGCTTTAGTTGATGCAAATGAATTCAAATGGGTGTCTGGTGAAACCTTACTGACTTCTTATGTGGGTAAACATGGATTTGGCCTGCAGTTTTGTAGTCAATGCGGTTCAACACTTTGTGGCCTCTATAATGGTAGAGTCCATGGGGTAACTTTAGGTTGTATTAACGAAGATCCTCACATTGAACTGGGAAGACATATTTACGTGGGCTCTAAAGCAAATTGGGAAACTATCGCAGATGGTGTTCCGCAATATCAAGAAAATGTACCCGAAGATGCCATAACCTAGCGCTTCATGTGATACAACAAAATGGCCTATCTTGATAGGTGAAATAAGCCAAGCGGGCAACAAACCTGAGCTTGGCGTTAACTTTCGAGGAATTACTTTTTAATGCTGGATAAAATAATCATCATCCGAGATTACCTGAACAATATTAAGACTCGCTGCACCTACAATGCGGCAGCTAAAGCCATTGGTGTTAAGCCAACCGAATTTAAAAAACTGCTAGGTGATCGTAAACCAGAAAACTCTTGGTTTGTTAATACTGGTGCTGGAGAACCCGTTGGCTACGCCGACGATGAAAAACATCCAGAGCTTTATCGGACAAAACGAATTATTACATCCGCAGAAGTTTTAACTCGAAATCTAGACCTGTGAGAAAGTGAACCACCGCTTCAACATGGTTAGAGCCAGCAGCAGTGTCATTTCCCCGCGACTCGCTCGATTCAAACAGCACTAACTTCCAATAGCTAAGCTAATTTGTATAAACTTCGGGTTAAGCGCTCACTTAGGTTTATCGAGCAGGTGTCAGCATAATCGCTGGCACGCTTGGCTAGCCTAAAACGTCATATTATAGCAAACTGATTCATTATATGATCCACAGATTGCGCAGCATAAATCTGCCGATAACCAAGCATGATCTACAGTCACCAGTGGCTCTAATGACCAAATACAGAACCCAGTTAGTGGTAATTTAGGCCCGCAACAATCAACAGAGAATGAGTTAGATGGGTATTAATCTTACGGCTTATCATCCTGCTAAGGCCACTTCATACCTCACCTAATCGCTTACAATTACAATCGTCTATAAGCATCCGCATATAATCATCCATATATGGCCCATCACTAAACATGTGCTCGCTCTTGCTGGCGAAAATCACAACTATCGGAGTGACTTAAAAAATTTAGGGGATTCCGGAGTGCATTTAACTATTTTGATGGCACATTCACTAAATTCGACCACAATAGTTATTACGGTTAGCTTGAGCAAGGGTTAGCTAATATAAAAGCATACAACGCAAACCAAACTATAAATTGAAACTTCATACGTGAATAACAAAATACTTACCCACATAAACCGGAGAAGAATATGACTACCAAACTAGATGCACAGGCTCTAAACCAGCTGTTTACAGAAGCCCGAACATTTAATGCTTTCTTAGATAAAGCGGTACCCGATGAATTGATTAAAGAACTTTATGAATTAATGAAATGGGCGCCAACATCCATGAACTGCCAACCCGGTTATTATGTGGTCGTTAAAAGTGCCGACGCAAAAGAAAAGTTAAATAAAGCCTTAGCGCCTGGGAATCAGCAAAAGAGCCTCGCGGCACCAGCCTCGGTCATCATAGCCTCTGACGAGCAGTTTTATAATCATCTACCAGAGCAATTCCCCGCTTATCCAACAGCCAAAGACATGTTTGCAAATGATGCAAGTTTCCGCGATGCAACCGCTTTTAGAAATTCAAGTTTGCAGGGCGCCTATTTCATCATGGCTGCTCGCAGCCTGGGTTTAGATTGCGGCCCAATGAGTGGCTTTGATAACAAACTGGTCGATGACAGCTTCTTCCCTGAGGGGCGTTATAAGTCTAACTTCATCATCAATTTTGGCTATGGGGATGCAGCACAAAACTATCCAAGAGGACCTCGTCTCGCATTTGAAGACGTCGTTAAAATACTTTAGTGATTTGCGCCAAGCCGCTATTCGCCTTTTAGCAAGCAAGGCAATCGCGTGTTTGGCTGCTCTGCTAGCAAAACACAGCATGGCGATGTCGTCGTGTTTAACAATCGCGATGATCTTATACGCAGGCCAAACCAGCTCATTTCCCCATGCAGTCCAAAATACCTTCAACACTGAACCCGCGATGAAGTCTTCACAGGCCATCTCTTAAGCTAAATTTTAGCTTCATTTAAGGCTATTCGAACCGCCTTGTGTTCGTTATGCTTAAGGCCTATCCAAACACGGTCCTATGACTATGACCATCAAGAGATTTTTAATTAGGAGACTAACTCGATGACTAATCTTGATATTGTAAAAAGTACCTATGAAGGTAAAACCTCGGAAGAAAACGGCAAAAACCTCAAACGTTACCTAAGCGCTGACACTCAATGGACCGAAGCGGCTGGCTTTCCTTATGCGGGAACTTACCAAGGATTTGACGAAATTGAAAAAAATGTTTTTGCGCGTTTAGCCAGCGAATGGGATGGCTATAATTTTGCAGTTGAAGACTATGTTGCGTCAGGTGACAAGGTTTTTGCTTATGGTACTTATAGTGGAACCTATAAGACAACCGGCAAGCATTTCAAAGCCAGAGTTGCCCACTTATGGACACTAAAAGATAGTAAGATAGTAAGTTTCGAACAATTTGTTGATAGTAAAACCGTTTGCGACGTCATGTAAGCCAACATTGAGAGCCCTCAATCTCGACTCCAACTCATGATTGTTGTCCAGCCAAATCTGAACAGCTCTTGCCTGGCACCTTAATCCCTCTTCATTCGCTGAGTATTTAAACGGGACTAGCTTCTCTGTTTTATTTTTTGCCATGATAAAACTAATTCGATAGCCTGTGATTCAAAACCTGAGAGCTAACCACAGGGTTGGCTTTTACATCGCAATAAATAGCAAGTAAGTCGTTTTGTGGAGTTCGAACATTGAATGAAAAATTAACGGTACTCATCATTGAAGATGAACCAGCAATTGCTGAAAATCTCATTCATGTATTAGCAATGGATGGCTATTGCCCTCAGTGGGTTGCAACGGCAGGTGAAGGCTTAGCGTTTTTGAAAGAGAACGCCGTTGCTTTGTTAGTGTTGGATGTCGGCTTACCCGATGGGAATGGTTTTGAACTGTGCAAAACCATTCGCGAGTTTTCTGATCTACCGATCATCTTTCTGACCGCGAGAAACGAAGAGATAGATCGAGTGGTTGGTTTGGAAATAGGCGCAGATGACTACGTAACCAAACCGTTTAGCCCCAGAGAAATGTTAGCAAGAATCAAGCTCCGCATTAAATCTCGAACAATGACGCCAGCGCTTGCAGCACTTCAGCCAATACCAACCAAGCAATTAATCGCTGATAATTTTGACTATTGTGTCAACGATCAGAAACTCGGTCTCACCGCAGTAGAGTTTAAGATCCTCAACAAACTGATTTCGGTATCCTCCAATGTATTGAGCCGCGAACAATTGATGATAGCTGCCGATATGGCGCCAGAGGCTGCTTACGAGCGTAATGTTGATACCCACATTAAAGCTATCCGTAACAAGCTGAAGCCGTTTGCCATGCATCAACGCATTCGTACCAAGCGAGGTTTTGGTTATTTTTATAGTCTAAAGGGGCAGTCATGAGCCGCTGGCCGAAGATACCGTTAGGATTTAGACTGTTCTTGCTCTATTTTATCCTGCTTGGAATTACTGCCTACATGGTAAGCAAAACCGTAATTTTGGAGCTCAAGCCTACCGTACGCCAAACCACGGAAGAAACACTGGTCGATATGGCAAACTTGCTTGCCGTATTGGCGGAGCAAGATGTCGCCAATGGCAACATGTCAGAGAGTCGATTTGCGAAATTATTAAGCGCTTATGGCCAGCGAGATCCACTATCTCACATTTGGGGCGTCGGCGAAAAAGCAAGTAATCACCGCATCTATATTACCGATCAACAAGGCATCGTCATTGCCGATTCCTGGCAACAAGATGTAGGCAAAGATTACTCACAATGGAATGATGTATTCCTCACACTACGCGGCCAATACGGTGCGCGCAGTTCCACCGAGGATCCCAACGATCCACTATCAACGGTCATGCATATTGCTGCGCCAATTTACCACCACGGAGAAATCATCGGCAGCTTAACGGTTGCCAAATCCAATCGCTCCGTTCAACCCTTTATTGACCGCTCCAAACGCAATGTTTTGTTTTGGATGATTTGGATGAGTGGCTTGGTGCTTATTGCTGGGGCGTTGTTCGCCTGGCGTATTCATTCGGCACTCAACAGACTCGAAGATTACGCAAAAAAATTGGGGCAAGGAGAGAAAGTCACCAAACCAGTTTTTCGCATTTCCTATGAGTACCAAGCCCTCGGAGATGCCTTGCAGAAAATGCGCAATAAACTTGATGGCAAGCAATACGTGGAAAAGTATGTGCAGACTCTCACCCATGAGTTAAAAAGCCCACTTTCAGCCATCAAAGGTGCCAGCGAAATTTTACAAATGCCTTTGCCTGAAGAAAAAATAGCTCGTTTCGCAAATAACATCGAACGAGAAAGTGACCGAATGCTGTCCCTGATAAATAATCTACTCGAACTAACGCGCCTTGAACAACGACCTCAGTTAGAAACCTTAGAGAAAATATCAATCGCAGCAGCACTGGATGATGTTGTGCTGGCGGCAGATGCTCGCTTAAGTGCCAAAGCAGCGACTTGCAATATAAAATGCGACCGAAATAGCGTGGTGCTTGGCGAGTCTTTCTTACTCAAACAAGCACTGTATAATTTGATGGATAATGCTTTAGATTTTGTTGAGCAAGATGGCTTGATTGAATGGCAGCTTGCTGTCTCTAAGGACACGGTCAATCTATCTATTTATAATTCAGGTCCGCATATCCCCGACTATGCGATGCCGCGATTGACCGAGCGATTTTATTCTCTGCCACGCGAAAACGGAGTGAAAAGTAGCGGGCTGGGACTCAACTTTGTAGACCAGGTCATGAAACTGCACAAAGGTAGCCTTCAGATTAAAAATGTAAGCTTGGGCGTAAAAGTAACGTTAAACCTAGCAACTACATAAAAACTCTACACAAGCTCCATCGATTCTCCAAACTACTGTTTTAAATTGAAAACATCAGTTAAGGAGAATGAAAAATGAAACAAATCCTCAATCATCAACTCGGCATGAAATTCGGATTCGTGCTGTTTTTACTTATATTGCTTCAAATTCCCGTTTCTATGCTCAGTGGACTAATCTCTGAGCGTTCAGTTAACCAGGAACAAGTCATCAACGACATCGCTCGCAGCAGTAGCAGCGAGCAACATATTATCGGTCCTTTTATCATGGTGAACTACACGGTTCCAGACCTTCGCAATGGCATAACTTACCGATTGGCGAACCGAAAATTTATCTTACCCAAAACTTTTGACATGAGCGCTCAACTGGACAGCTTTGAAAAATATCGGGGTATTTATCGTGCTCGACTATACAAAGCACAGACCACATTAAGAGGAACTTTTGAACTTGCAGCGTTAGATGCACTACGTCAATACGAGATAACCCAAATAAGTATGGTTGTAGGGGTTCGAGATAGCCGGGGCTTAATCAGACTTGATGAGATGGCCCTAGCGGGAAAGACCTTTGAAGTCTTTCCCGGGACAGGACTAAGCCAGTTTCCCCAAGGGTTTCATAGCAATTTAGAACTCCAACAAATCGATTTAACTAAACCTTTGGCTTTCGACCTAAATTTTCTACTGCAAGGCACAGGCACATTACAAGTTGCACCAATCGGTGATCGCTCCACTGTCGAACTCTCTTCTGCGTGGCCACATCCGAGCTTTATTGGTGACTATTTACCAGTCTCGTCCAGCATCTCCGAATCCGGCTTTAAAGCCCAGTGGTCCAGCAATAACTTCTCAACCAATATCGCTCAATGGTTTGAAAGTTGTTTGTCGAGCGTGGACTCCTGCGCCGACTTAGAACAACGGCAAATGGGAGTAAGCCTAATTGATCCTGTAGACCACTATCTGAAATCACATCGCGCGGTAAACTATTCGCTTTTGGTTATGACCCTGGTATTTGTCAGCTTCTTTTTATTGGAACTGTTTCAAGCGCGACCGATCCACCCCGTGCAATATGGCTTTGTTGGTTTGGCACTTGCACTATTTTATCTACTATTAATTTCAATGAGCGAACATATGGGCTTTAACTGGGCGTATACATTGTCTGCTGTTGCATCAACCAGTTTATTGAGTATCTATGTTGGCGGCATCTTAAATAGCATCAAACATGGCATGGTGTTTGGGATGAGCTTATTAATTCTCTATGGCATTCTATTTGGATTACTTCAGGCAGAAAATTACGCATTACTCATGGGGACCTTGTTGTGCTTCGTCGTTTTAAGTTTCGTGATGTTATTAACCCGCAAGGTAGATTGGTACCAACGCAGCAACCCAGTATCTGAGCTCACAACCGAGACTAATCGTGACCCCACAGAAGCTTAAACATGCAAATAAAAACAACAGCCGTGATGGTGGCTTTGGTTCAAGGTCACGGCTGCGCTTTTCGCTGCCCCATGCATTAAAGAGTCTATTGTGGCTAATCGTGTTGATAGTGATTGCTTGCTATGTGCGAGATGATTTTATTCGACCGACCTTGGGAGATGTATTCGTGGTGGTGTGGCTGCACTATTTACTTGCCAGTATTGTGAATGTTTCGTCTAAAATAACGGCTGCTGCGGCAGTCCTTATCGCATATTTAATAGAGATGGGACAGTACCTGCAAATCAACCAATGGCTGAACATTGCCCCTTCATCGGTATTACATATTATTTTGGGAGCGACCTTCGACGGAATGGATTTGCTGGCTTATCTTATCGGCGGTATGTTGTGCTTATTGATCGACATCGAGCAAAGTTAAAAGATCTGCGCTTCCACACTAGAAAGTAAAAATCGCGACAGGATCGATATGTAGAGCAAATCATGGTTGCTTATCAAACGATGCCTTTCGCGTACCTTGCAATATTGAGTTGACTCATAAATATCTAAATCAACACCATGAATTCACATGATTGGCATGTCTCTTCATAAAACCCTGTAAGTTCACAAAATACATCCTGTTATTTGACATCCAGTCATTCTCCCTTAAACAATTCGCAAAACGGAGTGTTTCCACTTGAGAGCGGAAAAATCAAAGTGTAATATCAACCACTTAGATTAATGTTTATTTAAATAATAGCTTTGATAAGTGTGCGGGCTAGTTTATGCCGACAAGCGAGTAAGGCAGAGAAAGCTCAACACTTTGATGATGGCAATGTAATTGTCGCGAGAATGCTCCATATTGGTCATGGCTTTAACGAAAACTTGCGCCAAACTAGCGATTAATGTTTAAGGTATGCTGTTGAAATGAAGCGAAGACTCGTTTCAATTTTTTATTGTAAAAAGGATGCTGAATGTACCAATTTTTACTCGCAGATGTGAATACCAGCTTTAGCTTGGCCTTAGCCTTTGTGCTTGGGCTGGCTCTTATAGAAATATTAGGCTTATTAGTGGGCGTGAGTCTACTCAACATGCTGGATGACATTCTCCCCATAGATCTTAACGTGGATATGGACGCCAATGTAGATAGTGGCGCGCTTTCTGGGCTGCTCGGTTGGTTATATTTAAATCAATTACCGTTGCTGGTTTGGATCATTCTATTCTTAAGCAGCTTTGGCCTTGCTGGGCTCAGCCTCAATTACTTAAGCCTTTCCAGTGGCAATGGTTTACTCCCCTCGGCTATGACTCACTTGGGAGCATTATTGTTTGCCATTTTAAGCGCACGCTTTTTAGGAAGAACTATCGCCAGAGTATTTCCCAAAAGCCAATCTAGCGCCATTTCTAAGCATGACTTTAAAGGTTTACAGGCCAGAATAACGGTAGGCACAGCAACCGTGGGCAGCCCAGCGGAAGCGGTATGCACCGACCAATACGGGCAAAAACATTACTTAATGGTGCAACCTTTAGAAGACCAAGACACGTTCCCAACGGGAACAATTATTGTATTGCTTGAACGGCACCGGAAATACTGGACCGCCAGCAAACTCGACCAATTATTAAACGAACATTAAGGATAAATAGTGGATTTATTAGTTAACAGTAACAGCATTGCTTTTTACTTAATTTGGGTCGGTATTGGGTTTATTGCCCTATTCACCATTGGTTTAATTTTAGCCAAGCTGTATATCCGAGCCACCAAAGAAACAGCCTTTGTCAGAACCGGTTTAGGCGGAGAGAAGGTGGTGAAAGATGGCGGCGCGATAGTCTTGCCAGTGGTGCATGAAACCATTCCAGTAAATATGAATACCCTGCGTATCGAAGTCGAGAAAACCCAAAAAGACGCATTGATTACCAAAGACCGGATGCGGGTTGATGTTAAGGCCGACTTTTACTTGCGAGTTGCACCGAATAGCGAAGGTATTTCGATGGCCGCCCAAACCTTGGGAACTCGCACCATGCGTGTGGAAGAGTTGAAAAAACTGATGGAGTCCAAATTTGTCGATGTGCTACGTTCGGTGGCCGCAGAAATGTCGATGACCGAAATGCACGAACAACGTTCAGACTTTGTACAAAAAGTGCAACAAAACGTGATGAACGATTTAGAGAAAAACGGCTTAGAACTCGAGTCTGTTTCGTTAACTGGCTTTGACCAAACTGACTTACAATTTTTTAATGAAAACAATGCATTTGATGCCGAAGGTCGTGCTCGATTAACTAAAATAATTGAAGAAAAACGTAAAGAAACCAACGATATTCAGCAAGAAAACCGCATTAAGATCGAACAGCGCAACCTAGAAGCAGAAAAACAATCGCTTGAAGTGAGTAAGCAAGAACAAGAAGCCAAACTCACCCAAGAACAAGTGCTGGCGTTTAAACGAGCCGAACAAAAAGCCGAAATTTCAAAAAACCGTGAAATGAAAGAGCAAGAAGAGCGGGAAGCCGAAATTGCCAAAGAGCGCGCCTTAGAAGCGGCTGAAATTGAAAAATCTCGTGATATTGAAACTCGTGAAATTGAAAAAAGTAAAACCTTAGAACAAGCCAGTATTCAACGCCAACGTGATTTAGAAGTTGCCGAACAAGATAAACAAATCGCGATTGCCCAAAAATCAGAAGAAGAATCGGCGGCTCAAGCAAAAGCCGCTGAAGCAGAAAAAGTCAAAGTTGAGAAAAGTGAAGCGGTGATTACCGCGCGCCAAATTGCCGAAGCGAATCGTCGTAAAGAGATTGAGGTGATTGATGCGCTAAAAGAAGCCGAACGTGATGCGGTTGGTATCACCGTGCAAGCCGATGCCGAAAAGAAAGTGGCGCAAGATAAAGCATCTGCCATTTTGATTGAAGCGAAAGCCGAAGCCGATGCAAAAAAACTCCAAGCCGAAGCCGATGAGAAAGTGTATGCCGTAGAAGCCGCCGGTAAACAAGCAATGTACGAAGCTGAAAACACCTTGCGCGATGAACAGGTCGAGCTGCAAAAATCATTGGCGATCCTAAAAATATTACCTGAGTTGGTTGCCAGCGCCGTGAAGCCTTTAGAGAACATTGAAGGCATCAAAATTCTCCAAGGCTATGGCGCGGGTCATGGCAGCTCGCTAAATGGAGAATCCAACAGTCAACAAGGTGGTCTTGCCGAACAGGTCACAGAAGCGGCCTTAGGATATCGCGCAAATGCCCCCTTAGTTGATGCCATGTTAAAAGAGGTTGGCTTGGTGGATAAAAACAATGGCTGTTTGGAAGATTTGCTCACCGGCCAGTCAAGTCTCATTGAAGATGCTTTAGCAGTTACCAAGCAAGCTGAATCGGCAGCTAACTCATAACAAATTGAACCAACTAGAAAATCTTAGAAAGGGGCTTAAAGCAGCCCCTTTAGTTTGACTTAGCTGTATCGTTCATATGCTACCAGACACATCTTAATACACAATCTAAGCTGACAGTTGAGAGTGTGCGTATCTAACGCGCTCTTGCCCCGTTCTGTGTTAGCAACGGGGGGAAAAGCTTTCGCCTACGGCGACGTCATTAAGCTTCAACGAGCAAAGCTTAGCTAAGCAAAAAGAAAACTCGCCCTGCATCTTCTTAAACCCTGCGTTGCTTATTCTCAAGGGCGTTGAAGTAAACACTACGCTCAAACAGACTTCAACTTTGATCCCTTGTTGATTTGCGCTACTCGGCGAAGATGATGGGATTTAAAAGCGTAATCTTGGCTATCGAGAGTGTGAAAGGTTTTTGTTTTTAGAATGGGGGTCTAGTTTATTCTAGTTTATTTTTTTGAGCGTCATTTTTTACGATCAAAAATAGCTCATACAAAATCCTTTCTAACTCAGTTTTACCCCATTCTGTCATTCTGTGTTAGCAACGGGGGAAAAGCTTTCGCCTACGGCGACGTCATTAAGCTTCAACGAGCAAAGCTTAGCGAAGCAAAAAGAAAGCTCGCCCTGCATCTTCTTAAACCCTGTGTTGCTCATTCTCAAGGGCGTTGAACTAACTCGCTACGCTCAAACAGACTTCAACTTTGCTCCCTTGTTCATTTGCGCTACTCGGCGAAGATGATGGGATTTAAAAGCGTAATCTTGGCTATCGAGAGTGTGAAAGATTTTTGTTTTTAGAATGGGGGTCTAGTTTATTTTTTTGAGCGTCATTTTTTACGATCAAAAATAGCTCATACAAAATCCTTTCTAACTCAGTTTTTCCCCATTCTGTCATTCTGTCATTCTGTGTCAGCAACGGGGTAAAAGCTTTCGCCTACGTCGACGTCATTTTTCTTTGGCGAGCAAATAAAAACGAAGCAAAAAGAAAGCTCGCCCTGCATCTTCTTAAACCCTGTGTTGCTCATTCTCAAGGGCGTTGAAGTAACTCGCTACGCTCAAACAGACTTCAACTTTGCTCCCTTGTTCATTTGCGCTACTCGGCGAAGATGATGGGATTTAAAAGCGTAATCTTGGCTATCGAGAGTGTGAAAGGTTTTTTTTAAATTGGTGTCTAGTTTCTTGTTGAATAAAATAAAGCGCTATATCCATGCTAAATCCCTTCGAATTGTTGTTTCTCTAAAGCGTGTTAAGCGCATTTTTACCTCGATAAACGCGAGATATGCTGGGCTCATATGTCGATCTTTTCACTGTAATTATACGGCTCTTCACCGAATGTAGTGGAAACACTTTCAACAAACATTAATGAGCGAGATAATAAGTAAACGTTCATGAATACCTCGCGACCATGCAAGACACGACGCTTTATCAATCCATTCTTGGATTAACTCATCCTTGGGCTGTTTCATCTGTTGAACTCAATGAGTCAACCCAAACCATCACCGTACGCGTTGACTATGACCGAGCTTCATTAACGGCTTGCCCCTCTTGCGGTAAGGCTGTTCGTCGACACGATACTCGGCGGCGGGTTTGGCGACATTTAGATACCTGTCAGTTTGAAACACGTATTGAGGCTGAAGTCCCTCGAGCTGATTGCCCAGAGCATGGAGTGCAAACACTTCAAGTGCCTTGGGCGACAAGTAACAGTCGCTACACAGAGCTGTTTGAGGCTCGCGTTATAGAGATGCTTAAAGTCAGTTCCTTATACGCGGTGAGTAAAACCTATCGGCTTAGCTGGGGAGCCATCGACCGTATTATGGCACGAGCCGTTCAACGCGGTCTGACAGCCAGAACCACCATCAACTACCAAGACCTGTTGGTCGATGAAACGGCATTTAAGAAAGGCCATGACTATGTCACGGTATTATCCAATCGTGATGGTCAGGTGATATCGGTTGAAGACGGTCGAACAGGCCTGAGCTTATCAGCTTGCTTTAAGGCATTGCCCCCTGAGTCAACAATGGTTACACGTTCCATATCGATGGACATGAGCAGAGCATATATAAACGCAGCATATGACTACTTCGGTGAGCGGGCTAAGCAAATGATAGCCATAGACCATTTTCATATCGCAAAGGTGCTCACTAAAGCGGTGAATGAAGTGAGAAAAAGCGAACTCATGGCGTTGCCCCAGCATTTAAAAAGAGAGTGCCACCAAACACGGTATGGATGGTTAAAACGAAACAGCCACCTACATGGGACATTGAGAGAAAGAGTGAATGCGCTGGCCAAAATGATGCAAAATACTGGCTTGAGCTGGATATTCAAAGAGCAAGCAAGAGCCATTTGGTATGGCGATGCAGCTAACGCCAAAGCGGCTTGGAATGATTGGTTGGCACTCATAAAGGTCAGTCAAATCAGGCCGATGATGACAGCAGCAGAAACCGTGAAAACGCACTTAAAGGGCATCATCAATGCGATGCGTTATAAGGTATCAAATGGCTTAGCGGAAGCGATAAATGGAAACATTCAGCGCCTAAAAATACGTTCGATGGGTTTTAGAAATAAAGAACGCTTTAAGCGAGCTATTTTATTTCACTTTGGAGGGCTTGATATGACTTTCCACCAAGAACGGTGAAGAGCCAATTATACACAGTTAAGTGGGTTCCCATCTTTCTGCAAATACATGACCATCTTTCACGCATGGTCAAAATGGTGATTCACTGATATGCTGTTGATAAAATTGAATATTAAAGGCTGTGTGAATTTCTGTGCTGCGTGATAGGTGGTAACTTCGCATGCGTGAAAGATGGGAATTTGCATATTAATATACCTATTAGGAAAGTATGAAGAAGCTCATAGCATCAGTAATTAGTTTATTTGCATCAAGCGCCAACGCTTCTGATGATTGGATTGATTTTGTCACTATTGCTCATAATTCTCTGTCAGAAAAGCAAGATGCGATTATGGCTGAGTATAAAATCGGAGAACATGAGAGGTTCGATTGGGATCAAGAAAATGGAACATTAGTATTTTCTAACGATGATAAACCCGTGGTTATAGCGAAAGTTCAATTTGTAGGCTCAGTTTCTACTAAGTCCGACACTTGGCTTTGGTCTTGGGCAAATCAGACAATTTTAGATAATGTAAAAGACCAAATGTATAAAGTGAAAGAATTTGGGGTATCTAAAAACTATGAGGCGCTAATCAATGAAAAATGGTCTGCTGATGAGGTGGATGGCTGGGAAATGACTTCAATTACAAGTTACATCTTAAATGCTAAGGGCGCATACAGAACTACTGATAATACAGGTTTTACTTACATGGTAATTACTGATATTCATTGGGTAAAATAGGTATAATCGGGTAGCCGGAGGAATCTAACCTCCAGCCCGCACAACACCCTGCATGCGGCTCCGCACAGGGCGTTTCCTGAAAACGGTTAAAATACAACGGCCGATTAGCTCCTTTGCATTCCAATGATGGCTTCTGTTTTTTTTTCGCCACCGTTCCTAAGTCCGGTCGGATATAGAACGAGTGAGCTGCACAGGCTCCTCATTGATTTTCAGGTTCAGGCCTTCACCATGTCCCAACCATTACACAATAGAACGGCATTGGGACTTTTTATCTAAAAAAAGCCGTCTGCTTAAATCGCCATAGCGTGAGTTAAACGATCGCTTGTTAAGCAGATCTCCCCACTCTTTGTTTATAAGAAGTAGAACATGCACTTTCTCTTTTCTCTGCACTGCTGCATCATTTACGGTGGCCGTTAGATCACATGGCTTCGTTGTCTTGTGCCAACTCGCCTCCAGCCTACGCCTCATATGATGTTCTTGTTCATCAGCTCGCAGATTTGCGTCCGGCTTCCTTCAGACATTCCCTCGCAGTTATGCCCTTGCCATTCGCTAGTCCTTAGCGTTTAATCATCAGAATGTTATTAAACGGTGACCTTCCTACAGAGGACTTTCACCTCATTAGTTCATGCCCATGCTGGGCGTACACAAGCAATTTAACAGGACTAAAAACAGTGGTCACTCGTTCGTGCCTCACTCATTTTAGCCCACTTTTTTTAGCCAGTTAATATGGGCGTTATGTGCCTCACTACAGATCGCAATATAGTAATAAATAGGGAAGTAAATATACAGTGAAGATAAATTCAGAGGGCATCTTGATTGATGAGTATAGCGCCAACTTAGAGCGTGTTTGTAAAGAACCTGAATGTAGAAAGGTGTATCGAATTGTAGAGTATTACGAATCGAATAACTCCTATTTTTATCGACCTTATAACTATGTAAAAGGGTGCTCAGACTTCTGTTTAGAGTGCTGGTTAGATGTATCAGAGTTTGTCGAGAAGTCTCCTACTACTGAGCCGAGCTACCAACTCGATCTTGAGCTTCCACAAGACCACTCTCACTGGTATGACGAAAATCATCTTCAAAGAATTGATATGGGCGATTTAGAGTTGGCTTATCAGGAATACGTAAGTGATGGCTGCCATGTTGTTTTGATGCCTTTATCTAGGTTTGTTACTGATAAGTCTTTATTTCTCCCGAATGGTGTAATGATTTTTCCAGAAGGGCGAGTGGATTTGTCGCAAATAGTGAATTCAAAGCTAGGAAACAAGCTTGCAATAATTCAAACAACTGCGTCAGGAGTATCATTAGATGAATATGAAACCCAACCATTAATCGCCCTACCGATAAAAATTAATTGGGAGGGTCTGATAAATGCTACCCATTCACAGCATATGGAGTTGATTAGGGCAATTTCTGAAACCATTGATGCTCTCTGTATGAATTTTATTTGTTATAAAAATTGTGAGTTAACTTATCTTCCAGATGAAGGCTTACCAAATTCAGCTGGGCAACTATCTTCGAATTCAATGATGTCCTCTGCACTATTTTTGAGATCGGGGGGGAATGAATCAAAATTGATTGCTGGGGCGGCGTTTAGTCATACAATTACCAGAGGAGTTGGACTGGTTGCTAGGCAACCTGAGTGGATTGAATTCCCTGTAGGCGGGGAAGTAGGCAATATAGCACAAAGAGGCATGTCATTATATTCGCAGCTTATCAAGCTAGAGTCGGCGACTTCCCGCTTTGTCCATGCTCTTAGCCTACTAGAGTTCTTAGCCTTTCCATATGAATTTGAACAGTATAAAAAAGTTAAAAAAATTGTGTCTAGGTACGTATCATCTGACTCTATGGAGAGGGCAAGGATTCATGAACGGTTTGAGTTTCTTACGGGTAAGAAAGATTCACTAACAAAAGAAGAAATTGGGCTCAGAACTAGAATTGTTCACATTGGAGCTCGATTTGAAGACTTGGTGCCTTCCAACGTTGAACGTAATGAGATATTCCGAGAGTTGGATTTCTATATAAGAAACATGATGGACCACATGATTGAGCACTCTCACCTGTCATTTGAAGATTACAAAGTAATCAGAGACAAGGATGTATAGAGGCACATAATCGGGTAGCCGGAGGTATCTAACCTCCAGCCCCCACAACACCCTGCATGCGGCTCAGCACAGGGCGTTTCCTGAAAACGGTTAAAATACAACGGCCGATTAGCTCCTTTGCATTCCAATGATGGCTTCTGTTTTTGCGCCATGACTCCTCAGTCCGGTCGGATACGGAGACAATGAGCTGCACAGGCTCCTCATTGATTTTCAGGTTCAGGCCTTCACCATGTCCCAACCATTACACAATAGAACGGCATTGGGACTTTTTATCTAAAAAAAAGCCGTCTGCTTAAATCGCCATAGCGTGAGTTTAACGATCGCTTGTTAAGCAGAGCTCCCCACTCTTTGTTTATAAGAAGTAGAACATGCACTTTCTCTTTTCTCTGCACTGCTGCATCATTTACGGTGGCCGTTAGATCACATGGCTTCGTTGTCTTGTGCCAACTCGCCTCCAGCCTACGCCTCATATGATGTTTTTGTTCATCAGCTCGCAGATTTGCGTCCGGCTTCCTTCAGACATTCCCTCACGGTAACGCCCTTGCCATTCGCTAGTAGTTAGCGTTTAATAATCAAAGTGTTATTAAACGGTGACCTTCCTACAGAGGACTTTCACCTCATTAGTTCATGCCCATGCTGGGCGTACACAAGCTGTTCAACCGGACGCATAACGGTTGTCATCGTTTTTGCAAAAGAAAAGACGCAAAAACAAAGCCAACCTACGCGCCAGTTAACAAGGGCGTTAGGGCTCAGTATTAGTTTGGTCGAAAATAATATGATTAATGATAAGTATAGGTGTAATCAGAATTGGTCGGAATGGCCTCGTTGTGTCACCAACATAAATGACATTGAGTTAGATTGGCGTTGGGTTTCATTTTACCGTGAAGGGAAATCACACAAAGGAATCAGTTCATTTTCACAACAAATTACACGTTTGTCAGCCAAGCAGGTAAACGTTGAATTCCTTAGTGAAATAGCAGAACTGCAAAACTTAGAATATTTGGAAATTGAGAGGCTATCTTCAGACACTCTACTTCCATTGATTAATTTGAATAAGTTGGAAGCGCTTAAAATTTCGGGAGTCAGCAAGGCTGAAAACTTTGAGGTTTTAACAAGCCTACCTAATTTGCGCTATCTATTTATAGAGGGTGCGAAAAAACTAAACAATTTAGAATGCCTATCAGGTTTTACAGAGCTTATAAGTTTAGGTGTTGAAGGTACGATGTATACAAATCAAAAGGTCTTATCTTTGCAGCCAATCAGTACATTGCCAAATTTAGAAGCATTGTTTTTAACGTCAGTGAGCCTAACGGATAAATCAATACTGTGCTTAGCCGATTTACCTAAAATACGTGTATTGTCTTGCGCTAGGTTTACAACGAAAGAGCACTTCTCTTCTTTAAAGAGCAAAAAGCCAAACATTAAATGTCGTTGGTTTGAGGCTTACGAAATTTAGCCCTAATCGGGTAGCCGGAGGTATCTAACCTCCAGCCCCCACAACACCCTGCATGCGGCTCCGCACAGGGCGTTTCCTGAAAACGGTTAAAATACAACGGCCGATTAGCTCCTTTGCATTCCAATGATGGCTTCTGTTTTTTGCGCCATGACTCCTCAGTCCGGTCGGATACGGAGACAATGAGCTGCACAGGCTCCTCATTGATTTTCAGGTTCAGGCCTTCACCATGTCCCAACCATTACGATGGGCGTTGGGCTACTATGCCGTCTGCTGACTTCTGCTTAATCACCGTTTGAGTTACCCCAAATAGCGCTATCGTTGTTCATCGTATTTGCTCACTTAAGTTGATGAGAATTAAGTGCCAGGCCTGTTGAACTAGCGGCCAAGCTAGTGAGTTTAACGATCGCCTGTTAAGCAGACCTCCCCAGATAAGAACATGCACTGTCTCTGCACTGCTGCATCATTTACGGTGGCCGTTAGATCACATGGCTTCGTTGTCTTGTGCCAACTCGCCTCCAGCCTACGCCTCATATGATGTTCTTGTTCATCAGCTCGCAGATTTGCGTCCGGCTTCCTTCAGACATTCCCTCGCGGCAATGCCCTTGCCATTCGCTAGTAGTTAGCGTTTAATAATCAGAATGTTATTAAACGGTGACCTTCCTACAGAGGACTTTCACCTCATTAGTTCATGCCCATGCTGGGCGTACACAAACCGCTGCACACCGACACATACTGCTACGCTCGTTTTTGTGTGTCTCTACGCGCCACTTTACACAAAAACGCTCTCCGCAGTATGTGCGGGTGAGCGGGGCGTTAACCCATAGAAATTTTTATCCGAAACAGACGCTTTAGAGTTAAGGCTTTAACTCGGAAATGTCCAGTTACGATATCCGCAGGCCGACTGTACGATCTTGCCAAGCTCTATCCGCAACCGTGAAAGCTCATCTATGAGCGAGTACAACTTAAGGCAAGATTTTCCACCAAGGCTGCAATCGCTTGTTTGGCGTGTTCAATAGACAATTGATGCCGGTCATCAGCAAACTCATGGTACTCAGCCCCGATTTCATAAACACGATCGGCCCCTAAATATTTTGCTAATTGTTTAATATGTGGACTCAGGTGGTTCAAGTTCTCTCGTACTCCACCAGGCCCAAAACCAAATTCGCCACAGGAGGTCAGTAGCACCAATATCTTTCCTCTCATTAAAGGTTCTATTGGAAAATCGCCTCGCGCAAGATCAAAACTAAAGGTTTTATTCACCCGCATAATTTGATCAAACCATGCCTTCAATACCGCAGGCATACCGTAGTTATACATCGGTGAAGTGATCACGATAACATCTGCATTGCTCATCTGTTCAAGGTAAGCCTCTGATTGAGCCAGAACCAAATGCTGCTGCTCAGTTCGATCGGTTTCCGGGCGAAACGCCGCGGCAATCCAGTCTTGGCAAATAAACGCTGGTGGATGAAGGCTAATATCTTGATAAACCACCTTTGTTTGATGATTTTTTCTCATCCATAGTTCGATGAAGCGACGACCCAGAGCCTTAGAGATCGAATTGTAGCTTGCGGTATCATGATCAGTACCACGAACACTAGAATCGATATGTAAAATATTGTTCATTGTTTGCTACCTTTTTTGCATAATTAGTAGCCCTAGTCTCTTCCAAGTAAGTTGGTTAGACAAATGCTCATATTTTCCTTATAAAGTAATTTATCTCACCTATAGGGCTTGTATATGTTTCAGAAACTTCCCCCCTTAAATGCCATTCGTGCCTTTGAAGCTGCGGCGCGACTTAATAGCTTTAAAGATGCGGCCAATGAATTAAACGTTACGCCGACCGCCATTTCACACCAAATAAGAGGTCTTGAAGACAAACTTAAGATCCGTTTATTTGAACGAAAAACTCGGTCAGTAGTTTTGACTCACGAAGGAGAATTACTGGCAGCCACTGCCAATAAATCGTTGCATGATTTACTGCATACGGTAAACCAGCTAACTTCCTCACCCAACACCCTCACCATCAGCACCACGAACTCATTTGCAGCCATGTGGTTGGTCCCTCATCTCTCCGATTTCCAACAACAACACCAAGAGATTGAGATCATCATTAGAGCGGAGGAATCATTAATCGATATTGAATATGATCGACGGGTTGATATGGTGATCCGCTATGGGGAGCCACCACATGCTCAAGCTGGTACAGAGGTACTTATTCAAGAAAAACTAGCCTGCTTTGCCACAGCAGAATATTGGGAAAAGCATTATAAAAATCCTTCTGATTCTGTTTTTTACTGCACCCAGTGGAAGAATCAAAATTTACCGAGTTTGGCAATAGAAACACTTTTACCAAGTCTTCTCAGCAGCGTCAGCTCACCAGCAATACGTTACTTTAACGATGAAAACCAAACCGTCCAAGCAGCCCTTTCGGGACAGGGCATTGGAGTAATGAGTCAACTCGCTGTTGAAACATCTGTCACAAATGGCTGGCTAGTACCAGGAAAACTCGACATGGCCAAAGAATTCTCCGGGCTGCATTACTATCTGGTGATCCCAACAAGGCAGCAAACTAATCCAGCCGTGGTTCAATTTAAAAATTGGCTTTTACAAGCATTAGCGAAGTGCTAACCCTAGTCATTTAAGCCAGCGGCTTTAGCGCATCTTGCAGCGCTTGGCTGAGGTGTTTGGGATGAACATTCACAAGCGAGACTGAATCACACTGTTGGAAAGACCGGAATTTTTCAATAGCCTCTACAAAAGCGCTTATCATGAGTTCTTGATTGAAAGCTTGTTGCTCTAAATACAACGATTTAATTTCTAAAAGGCGTGTTTTCCGGTGCGCTTTGCAATCCATTCGACCGATGAATTGATCCTGAAAAAGCAACGGCAAACAAAAATAACCATATTGGCGCTTCGCTTGTGGCACGTAACACTCGATCTGGTAATCATATTGAAACAGGCTTTTCAGTCGTTCACGCTGAATGACACAGTTATCAAATGGCGACAAAATTAATAAGCGTTTATTCAAACTTGGAAGACGGCCATCGAGAACGCCATTTTCAATGGCCTTGCTTTTGATTAGAAAAACTTCACCACTGGCAATTTTCACCTGTTCTAAAATGCCCTGCGCCAAGCCTTCGTTCACCAGTTTTTTGACCGCACTGCGTAATTTAGAATCACGGCGTAAATAGGTTAGTCCTTTCAAAGAAACTAAACCATGACAGCGCAACTGCTGCTCAACCAAATGGCTCGCAAACGCTTCCATACTCGGCATGCTCGAATCAACATGGGCAGGCAATACTCGCTCGGTTAAATCGTAAGTTTTCTGAAATCCCTCACGATGACTCACCATCAAATCGCCTTGCATGTAGAGCTGTTCTAGCGCTTTCTTCGCCGGCTTCCAATCCCACCAGCCAGCACGCTTTATCGAGCTTGTTTCCAGATCTCGGGAGCGCAACGGACCCTCGGCACGAATCCGCGCCAACAATTCAAGCATCAGCTTTTTATCGGTATTTTTATACCAGTGCGTTTGACCACTCTTAATTGCCTGCTTGTAGGGCAAGGAAAAACGAAAATCATCGATGGGTAGCAATGCTGCCGCATGTGACCAATACTCAAAAAGATCACCATTTAACAACAGTTGATTGCTCATCGCAGGCTCGAACTTCGGCACTCTAGAATGGAGTACATGATGATGCGCCCGCTCCACCACCGATATGGTATCGAGCTGAACATAACCTAAGTGATGAATCGCCTTACGCGCCCCCGCCAGGCCACGCCCAAACGGCTGAGCCTGCAACAAACATTGAGACGCCAAAGCAAAACGGCGAAGACGAGATAAGTCTTTAGGATGTTTCAATTCAATCATCGTTGGATGAGACCTTATTTAGCGTCAAAGCGCAGGTGAATAGTAAGTCTAGTGCCGTGAAGAGCTCGCCTGCAGGATCGGTATGAGCGCCTACATTCACAATGGGGGCTTCAAAGAGAAATCCAACTGGTATTCATTGATTCGCTCAATCCGATCATTTGCCAGTTCATGAGCGATTTGTACCGTGAACTGAAAACCAAGCTTTTTAAGTACTGCACCGCTCGCACTGTTCCATGGCTGTGTCCCTGCCCACAACAAATTCTGAAACCCGCTCGCTTTTAGCTGGTGAATCAATGCCTGACAAGCTTCTGTCGCGAGACCTGCCCCCCAATACAATGGATCGATCCAATACGCTAAAGCAAAGCCAGCTCCTCTTCGTGACAATGAGAGTTGACCAATAACTAACTGAGTATATTTATGGCGAATGCTCCATACATAACATGAACCACTTTCCCAGTCTTTTACTCGGCTTTCATGCCAAGCAATGATCTGCGCTTTAGTTTTAAGCCGTGCAAGTGGTAGCTGTCTGGGGAATTTTTCGCAATGAAGCGCGGTTTGCATGGCTTGCCAATCACTCACTTTAATTGGCCGAAATTGTAATCTATCTGATTTAAACTCTGTATTAATTTCCATCCCCGGTGCGATGTGCAAATGTTTCAAGCACTTCCCCTTATTGATTCGAGTTTTACTTCAACTCAATTTCTACAAATGAAAACGGATAATCATTGGCATTCACTGCGTGATGCTCTACACCAATAGAACGATAACAAGACTGCTCCGCTTTTAGTTCAGCGATGCCTGGACCTTCACAGGTTTCAAGAAGCAACTCACCTTTCACATTTAGGACAACAATATAATCATATCGATGCTTATGCCAGCCAGTTTCCGCACCGACAGCAAAGCTGTCACTCAGTCATCATGAAATGTAAACACAACTTGATTCGACCGTTTCTGCTGTACAACTTCCATTTGGGCCCGACTCTAATTCAATATTCTCGGGTAGCTAAAAACCAATTAAATGGCACATCGCACCAATAAGTCAACAAATTGTAAACCGCAATACCTCCGCTGCTGCGTTCACTGCAATTTATTGTTCAGTATTGATTCGAAAAATATATCGTTATCAGCCCCAACAGAAGCCTTATAGATTCTCTATGCGCATTAACCACTGGGCGATATAGGCAGCATATACCCGAGCCTCTCTTCGCCAAGTATGACTGCAAGGGCGAAATCATGTTCGAGGAAACCCGCGATGACCTTCTGCTGGCCCACGGTCAATGATAAGTGTGATGTTATTGAATGATGTCAACATAAAGCCGACAAAAATGAGTGCGAAGTAAGCGATGATTAAGCCTTACGGAACCAGGCGGCGACATCAGCGATGCGATTAGTAACCCCTTGGCAGGAGTAAGCACCAACTCACTTCATTCACTGTCACTTCGAATAGAAGTGAATTTACGCCTAGCACCTGAAGCCCAAACAATACTAGCTTCGCATTAACTCCGCCATTTCAAGCAGTGATTGCTCTATATAAGCTTGCATCTGCTCAAGTTTGTCCTGCATTGCCGTTCTACTGGTCATATTGAAACAAATGGAATCATGTTGCTTAAAATAACGGATCCCAAAGCCGTCATCGACAATCGGTCCATAACCTGCCAACTCAACGCCGTATTCTGATGTGGTACTGGTACACACAATGCTGTGTGTCAGTGCTTGATAACCCACGTCGCTAAATATTTGCGGAAGATTCTCAATACCAAGCGCATCCCCCACGCTGGTATAACGATATTTTAAGGCCAGTAAATGCGCATGAACGCCTTGACCAAAACGACACTCCTTGGCTCGTGCCACGTGCTTGCGAGTCGCTTGAATCAGCGCCGATTTTTTGGCCTCTGTAGAACAATTGGCCGCACCTATACTTTCGATAAACAGCATCGATTCAGGAGAAACCGTATACAAAACATCGATACGCCCACCGAGAAAGGTTCGAGTCATCACAGCTTCGTAGGCGCTGAAGCACTTGCCATAGAGTTTATATTCAGCCAACTGCAGCGCAAGCTGCACGAACGCATCAGGGCTGACGCCAAATTGTTTAATTTGATTTTTACCAAACTGAGTAAAATTCAAAACTCTGGTTTGAGTATTGGCAACATGCAGAGCGAACCAATCCTCCGCAGAGCAAAGCGTTTGTTTCAAATCATCGTTTAAATCAAACTCAATTTCTTCAACGAGAGGAACAGCCGCTTGATTTCTCTTCGCAGAAACTTTCGCTTGAGGCAAACAACACTGATCAATCGTGTCATAAATATGAGCGATTAAACGAAGCATGACCGAACCATCCACGCCTGAGTGCTCAAAATTGATCCCCGTTTTACCATTCTTGAAAACAATAAACTGCAGTGATTTGTCAAAGAAGCGATCCTGTCCAGAACCGTGAAGTAACTGTTTTGAGATCTCGGTGAGTGCTTCCGGGCAATCTTCATCAAGGCTCACGACAAAAGCAGCATCTTCGATAATGCGCATTCGCTCGCCATTTCTCGCCGATATGTCAAGTAAATCGGCTCTACTTTTTGCCCAGTTATCGCGTGGCAAAGTACTGAGTAAACCAAAGTTTTGTCCTTTCTCTGAACCAGAAAGAATTTCATCAAACGCAGCTTTAAGTGCAGATAGGGCGTAAATATTACCGTATTCATCCAAGACATTGAGCTGATAGATCCGCTGATGATGCATGATTACAATATGCTTTCTAGACGACCCGACTTTCAGATCATCAGTGCCTTGCTGCGGTATTCTGGTTGCAGAAAAAATATTTTGATACTGTTCCATGCAAAGTGGCAGATCTTTTTGCATGTCAGCCTTCAAGGTTTTGTTATCAATCAAAGCGATAAACTGGTAAACACTCACAATCAGCGCAGCAGCAATAGTTGCCTGTGAGTTTGTTTTTTCATCAAGCTTACTTTTCAGGTAGTAAAATACGTTACTGTGGATCACCAGCGATTTGGGACATGCTAAGTAAAAGTCACGCCAAACAGGGGCGAACCAGTTAGAAATTGCGGGGGCTTGAGCCCATTCAATCAGCTCATGCTGTAGCCTTTCTCCCTCCCCCCCGGGCTGAAGAAACCGCGTAATAAGCGCTCGAGTTTGACCTCGCTCTTGTTCCGTCAATAATGGCGCAGCCCATTCCATGAATTTACCGCAGGTTTCATTTAGCTCTGGCACCGGCATAATAGGTAGCTCTTTTTGACAACTAAATGTGTTATCCATGGACCTTTCACTCCTCAAACAAACAAGTGTTTCCTTCTCATCAGTCACCAACGAACATCCAAAAAACTAGCGTAATTTAGTCCTAAGATATAAACCCTTTATCGAGTTTGAAGCATCCCCTTTTATCATCATTTACCCAGCCAACGACCTGTAACATCGGAACGAATGTCAGTAGAGTTTATTTTAAAAGGTGAGCGTTATTTGCACTCTGCGACCATTTGATGAGAACCACGCCCGTCAGGGCTGTGCGTTCATCAGTACAGCTATAAAATGATTACAATTCAAATTGTTTTAGCTGTAATTATATCTTTTATTGATCTGAACATGACTAGCGTTATATTAATTAGTACATTTAAAACAATGTGTTATCTAATTGAGTATAAATTTACAATTCAGTAAATACTTATTCACCACTTGATAATTAGAGCTCTAATCATTAGGATCGTAATCAAATAAACACCCAGCTGATTGTTTTTTAAACGAAGCTTAGGCTTATCTATGCCAAATCACTCGGTATAACATATCTAATTACAGCCGCACTTTTGATGTCGCGCTGATACAACAACTTAAAAATACAGGCAACTCTGCAGCGGTATGAAAACGAGAACTAAAGCAGTAATTGGCCAGTATGGAGAAACCTTGATGCCATCGTTAGTCGTTTATCAAAACTATGTTCATGGTCAATATATATCTAATGGTACGGGTGAAACATTTGAAGTCATTAACCCGGCAACTGGTCGCGTCAGCTACCTGGTTGAAACGGCCAATCAAGCGATTCAAGAAGCGGCCATAAAGAGTGCTCAATCTGGGTTTCGCGCATGGTCAAAAATGCTCCCAATCGAACGCAGTCGTATTTTGTTAAAAGCCGTGGCTTTATTGCGCGAATACAACGATGAACTCGCTGCGCTTGAAGTCCTAGATACCGGCAAACCATGGCAAGAAGCATCGGTGGTTGATGTCGTGACGGGTGCCGATTCAATTGAATTTTTTGCAGGCTTAGCGCCGAGTATTGAAGGAAGTCAGCAGCCGATTGGCGATGATTTTTATTATACCCGCCGTGAGCCTCTTGGAATTTGTGCGGGAATTGGCGCTTGGAACTATCCTCTGCAAATTGCTTGCTGGAAAGCGGCCCCTGCACTGGCCTGTGGCAATGCCATGATTTTTAAACCCTCAGAGGAAACCCCGCGCGGCGCAATGCGCTTAGCTGAAATTTTGACTCAGGCAGGTCTTCCCGATGGCGTGTTTAATGTGGTTCAAGGCGATGCTCAAGTTGGCGCTTGGTTAACAGGGCACCAAGATATTGCCAAAGTGTCTTTTACTGGTGAAGTAGGCACTGGCAAAAAAGTGATGCAAGCTTCTGCTAGCTCATTAAAACAAGTCACCATGGAGTTAGGCGGTAAATCACCGCTGATCATCTTTAATGATGCAGATCTAGACAATGCTGTTTCTGCGGCCATGTTAGGTAATTTTTATACTCAGGGTGAAATCTGTACCAATGGCACTCGAGTGTTTGTGCAACAAGATATTTACCCTCGTTTTATCGAGCGTTTAATCGCGCGCACCGAACAAAACATTGTTTGCGGCGATCCGATGGATCCAAACACCAATTTTGGTGCGCTGATATCAAAAGCACATCAACAGAAAGTCCTCGATTACATCGAAATTGGCAAAGCTGAAGGGGCGACACTACTCACTGGTGGTTGCGCCTTACAACCAGAAAATGCACCCGATGGTTTCTTTGTTGCGCCAACAATTTTCACGGATTGCACCGACGATATGACTTTGTCAAAAGAAGAAATATTTGGCCCGGTGATGTCGATACTAACGTTTAGCGAAGAAGACGAAGTGATTGAGCGGGCAAATCATACCCAACTAGGTTTAGCCGCTGGCGTATTTACTCAAGATATTAACCGTGCACATCGAGTGATACATCAGTTGCAAGCTGGAATTTGCTGGATCAATGCCTATGGTGCTTCACCAGCTGAAATGCCAGTGGGTGGCTATAAAATGTCTGGTATTGGCCGAGAAAATGGCAGCGAAACATTAAAAGCGTATACCCAAACTAAAGCGGTCTATGTGGGCATGCAGCCACTTGAAAGCCCATTTTAAGGAATAAATATGAGCAACGCTCAGCAAGATTACATCATTGTAGGCGCGGGTAGTGCTGGCTGTGTGCTGGCCAATCGTTTATCAGCAGATCCGAGCAATCGGGTATTGCTATTAGAAACTGGAGGCAGTGACAAAAGTATTTTTATTCAAATGCCAACCGCATTATCCATTCCGATGAATACTAAAAAATATGCCTGGCAGTTTGAAACCGAAGCAGAACCATTTTTAGACAAGCGCCGTATGCATTGTCCTCGAGGAAAAGTACTGGGCGGCTCGTCATCGATAAATGGCATGGTCTATGTGCGAGGTCATGCGCGCGATTTTGACGAATGGCAGCAACATGGGGCAAAGAATTGGGATTATGCGCATTGTTTGCCCTATTTCAAGAAAGCCGAAACTTGGTCATTTGGCGGTAATCAATACCGAGGAGATACGGGGCCACTTGCGGTCAATAACGGCAATCAAATGAAGAACCCCTTGTATCAAGCATTTGTAAATGCAGGGGTAGACGCCGGCTATTTGGCGACTGCAGACTATAATGGCGGGCAACAAGAAGGTTTTGGCCCGATGCATATGACGGTAAAAAATGGTGTTCGTTGGTCGACCGCAAATGCCTACCTCCGCCCCGCTATGCAGCGTGATAACCTAACAGTGATTACCCATGCCTTGGTGCACAAAGTATTATTTGAAGGTAAAACCGCGGTCGGCGTGCGCTACGAGCGTAAAGGACAAGTCATTGATGTATTTAGTGATAAAGAAGTCTTGTTATCTGCTGGTTCCATCGGTTCTCCACATATATTACAGCTTTCGGGCATTGGTGAAGCGAGTACTTTAGCCAAAGCTGGCATAGAACAAATTCACCAGCTACCCGGTGTGGGCGAAAACCTGCAAGATCACCTCGAGTTCTATTTTCAATTTAAGTGTTTAAAACCAATATCTCTTAATGGAAAGCTGGACCCTTGGAACAAAATGTTAATTGGAACCCGTTGGATCCTGAATAAGTCGGGTTTAGGTGCAACCAACCATTTTGAGTCATGTGGCTTTATTCGTTCCAAAGCAAACTTAGAGTGGCCCGATCTACAATATCACTTTCTACCGGCAGCGATGCGCTACGATGGAAAAGAAGCCTTTGCCGGCCACGGTTTTCAGGTGCATATCGGTCATAACAAACCCAAGAGTCGAGGTTTTGTGAAAGTGGTTTCTAGCGACCCACATACAGCACCGAAAATTCAATTTAATTATTTATCTCATCAAGACGACATCGAAGGTTTTCGAGCCTGTGTTCGTTTAACCCGAGAAATCATTAATCAACCAGGCTTAGACGAATATCGCGGTGAAGAAATTCAGCCTGGATTAACCGTACAAAGCGATGAGGAAATTGACCGCTTTGTCAGAAATTCGGTAGAGAGTGCTTATCATCCGTCTTGTTCCTGCAAAATGGGTGAAGATGAGATGTCAGTGGTGAACTCAGAAACAAAGGTTCATGGGATTGAGGGCCTTAGGGTGATTGATTCTTCAATTTTTCCAACCATCCCGAATGGCAACTTGAATTCACCCACCATTATGCTGGCCGAGCGCGCCGCAGATATGGTTTTAGGTGTAGCAACTCTGGCGCCTAGCACTGCTGAAGTCGTGGTTGCAGAAGACTGGCAAAATAATCAGCGCTTACGGGCTGCAAAACGGCCGGCCAGCTAATCAGCCATCGCTATCATTTTATTGTAATAAGTGGGGGTTCGCCTCGCTTATCACAAATATGCGGTAACGGACCAACCGACGCGATTTCGCAAATGGTCCCTTAGCTAAGTTCAATTTATCAGGTTTTAACTATCGTCCGCACGATACTTAAGGTCTGATGGCAAAAGCCTTTATTAAAAATTGAGACCTGGCAGTTAAAACATAAAATAAGGAATTAATTATGTTTGCTAGTTATATACCTTCGGAGGCCAAATGATGACGACTTGGCTATCTATCGGCATTTTATTTACCTTCGTTGCCATTGCATTTATCATTTACCGTTGGGGAAACATCCAGTGTATTGGGGTCACTCCGGTGCGTAAGTTTACCTTTATCGCCATCCTATTTACCTCGGGATTAGATGTCGGGCTTATCATGTTCCCACTCACCGAGTTTTCTGGATACGCGGATTTAGTGACCAACCCTGAATACGCCTTCAGTAATCCATTAGCGATAGAATTTGGTTTTTGGGGTTTCTTTATTTGGGCATTCTATTTCTTAACCTGCTTCTACTTTTGTGTGATAGAGCCCAGAGTTAAGTTTTTCGAAATCCCGTTGATTAAACTCATCAACAACATTGTCATCATTGGTACCTGCGCCTTTACTGCTTACTTATTACTGGTGAATCTACCCTGGTATTTACCAGAGTTGGGTGATGGCGAGACCATCGTAGGCAGTTTTTATCTAATCGTATTATTGGTGATTGCCACGGCGGTATATTCGAGTACCAACATTCGCTACGTAAGAGTTTTAAGCTTGGCGAGCAGCTGGCTGTTTTTAGCTTTAATCGGCTTAATGTGGGCTGGCGCATTCCTTGCCGATGGTTCGGGTCTTGGTGAATTCTTCTCAACCTTTGCGCTAATTGGGGATTATTTTGCCAATCTACATCACTTTGTCTTACCGATTAACGACTACCATGAATTTTACTTATTTTGGTGGTTTGCTTGGAGCATTATGATTGGTCAGTTTACCGCACGTTTTGTCGGCGGATTTAGAACTTATCAAGTGTTAATTGCGATGATGGTATTCCCATCGATCCCTATCGCCATTTGGTTCACGGTACTATATTACTATAGTGTCAATGCAATTCCTGTAGCGGGATTTTACAATTTAGCAATGGTATTTGTTGGGGTAACATTTGTGATCAATTCGCTTGATTCATTGGTGCGCTTGTATACTGATAACCTAAATTTAACCGTACAGCGCTTTGGCAAAACAAGCTATATTATCGGTAATATTGCCGTACTCAGTGGGCTCACACTATTATTCAAACTAGATTTTCTACAAATCCAGTGGGTTGGCGCATTAGCGATAGGACTCATCTTAGGCTGCTTTGGCTATATTTTACTGACCCACTATCGCCAAGTCGTCAAAATAAAATGTTCACCAAAAGGGAATACCATCGACTATAACAAGATTGAACTATCTAATTAGATAAGGTCAATTCAGCGCGTGGTTTGCGCGATAGCGAAAGCCACGCTGCTCGATAGCTAAATCAAGCAGAATAGCGTCCCAGCTGACTCAGCTTGATTTGGCGACTACACAACAAAACCTAAAGCGTGAAAATCTCTAAATACGCCCACTCAGCTTTCAGCTTATCTAGCATTTTATATTGCACCGCGTTTGTTAAAGCCCCTTAATATCAAGCGAATGAGTAATCAGATCAACTTATTGCACAGAATAAATCTGCCAATAACCAGAGATAGAGTGCGCTAACGAGTGGCTCCAATGACAAAAAAATAATGCAGTAAGCGCTGATTTATAGCTGCGAGAATGAACCGACAATGAGTTAGATGAGTATAAGACTTTAGCCGCCAATAAGTTCTTGCTATCCTCCTCTCAGGCTTAAGTCATTGACAAGATGTTGAGTCTATTAAACTCGTAAAGATCAGCTTTGTAAGCATCTAACAATCAAATCCTATCAAATACCATGATCAATGCCGTCAAACCAAGTGGAGCAAACATCGCTACGATTATTGGAGAGAGTTATATTGAGCAGTGACCAAACAGCCTTAAATAACATCAGGAGCGCATATGTCGTTAATTGCCGAGACACCAGCACCACCTTATTACGCCGTCATTTTTACCTCTCTTCGCACGGCAGGTGATCAGGGCTATGCTGAAATGGCCGAAAAAATGTTTACACTTGCTTCCAAGCAAGCTGGCTTTATTGGCATTGAGTCTGCCAGAGAAGAACTAGGGATTACGGTTTCATACTGGTCCGATCTTGACTCAATCAAACATTGGAAAGCCAATATAGAACATCAGCAAGCTCAAAAAATGGGTCGAGAGCATTGGTATTCATCATTTAAAACTAGAATCGCTAAGGTTGAACGCGACTATTAGCTCTACAATGAAAAAGGAAAAAGGAAAAAGGAAAAAGGAAAAAGATGCTTACTCTTAGGCCAATGAAACAAAATGAGTACCCCGCATATTGTGAGTATTTCATTGATGATTACAGCCGTGAAATTGCAGAAAATTATGGTCACCCGATAGACCTTGCAATCGAGATGGCACAAAAAGCATTACAGCTTAGCTTTCCAAATGGTCTAGATACCAAACAACACGCCTTATTATGTCTTGAAATCAGCATAGACAGTCAATCAAATGTGGTGGGCTATTTATGGCATGCCATTAACACAGAGGACCAGGCAACATTCATCTATGACTTTTATGTTAACGAAACCTATCGAGGTCGAGGTTATGCTAAGCAAGCGATTGCGCTTCTAGAAGCTCAGCTTCAGCAGCAGAGTATAAAACAGATCAAGCTTAGAGTTGCTTACCAGAATAAACGCGCGCTCAAACTCTACCAAGCACTAGGCTTTAGTATTTCAGGCTTCAATATGTCTAAAATTCTGGAAGGGCCATCTAAGAGCTGATGACAAACAACTGATAACGAATATATACCTTGTGAATCAATTTAGATTCACAAGGTATATGGTGCGGCTCAGCAGAGATGATGACTTGGCTTAGGCATCACGCTTGGTTAACCAGCGCAACAGTGCGTTTCACCAATTCACTCACGCTATCCCAGTCAGATTGTTGAATGAGTTGCTTATCAACCATCCATGAGCCACCACAGGCAACAACCGCATCGATAGCAAGATAATCATTAATGTTACCTTCCGAAATCCCGCCTGTCGGCATAATATTCAACATAGAATAAGGACCAAGTAAGGCTTTAAGCATGGGGATCCCGCCAGAGGCCTCCGCCGGGAAATACTTCACGAGATGAATGCCATAATTCAAGGCCAATTCAACATCTGAAGGGCGACTAATGCCTGGAATAATCGGAATGTTATGGTGGATACATGCCTCAATGGTTTTAGGATTAATGCCTGGTGAAACAATAAAATCTGCTCCCGCATTTTTGGCCGATATCACCTGCGCTTCATTCAACACTGTGCCTGCACCAATCAACATCTTAGGCTGTGACTCGCGCAATGCCTTAATTGCATTTTCAGCGGCGAATGAGCGATAGGTTATTTCTGCTACGGGTAAATGGTTATCAACAAGTATTTTGCCTAAAGGCAATATATCCTGAGCATGCTCAACAACAATCACTGGGACAACTTTAAGCTTCGAAAGCTTGTTCAATAAATCAGACATACTTACCTCACAATAAAACAGTCACAATTTCAGGGAAAGTGAGCAGCAAAGCTAATACGGCTATCTGCATACAAATAAACGGCCAGACGGATTTGAATATATCAGTGAGTTCGATACCAGCCGGGGCTACACTCTTGAGGTAAAATGCCGCTGGACCAAATGGTGGGCTTAAGAATGAGACCTGCATGTTGACGCAGAATAGAACCCCAAACCAGACCGGGTCGTAACCTAATGCGATAATGATGGGAACAAATATGGGCATGGTTAGCATAGCAACGCCAATCCAATCGAGGAACATACCCAGTACCAACAAAACGCCCATCATGATTAGAATGGTAAAAATTGGCGGCGCATCTAAACCAATAAATAGATCTGCAATGTATTTATCTCCCCCCATCAGGTTATATACCCCAATGATCATCGTGGCACCAATACCAACCCAGATAATCATCCCGACGGTTTTTAGGGTATGTTTTAAGGCGTCAAAAATGATATTCAAGTTAAGCTCATTACGGTACCAAGCCGCAATCGCGACCCCGACGACCCCAACACAGGCTGATTCAGTAACCGACGCAATTCCCCCGTAAATGCTGCCTAATATCCATCCGGCAATCGCAACTGGTATCGCAATATCCTTCGCAATTTTCTTTTTATCTTCTCGACTTAAACCTTCTAATTCGCTTGCATCCATCGCCGGACCATAGCTTGGGTTAATATGACATAGGATCAAGATATACAACATGTAAAGACTAGAAAGTAATACCGCTGCGGGGACTGAGGCCAAAAATAGATCACCAATAGACACATTGGCGGTCATGCCATAAATAATCAGTACAATACTTGGCGGAACCATCGTGCCTAAAGCACCGCCGGCAACGACAGTACCAATCGCCAAGTTCTGGTTATAGCCCAAGCGTAACATTTGCGGTAAAGCAAGCATCCCTAGGAGCACCGTTTCTCCGCCAATAATACCGGACATCGATGCCAGCAATACAGCCACCATCATACTCTGTAGGGCCACTCCACCTTTTATTCTGCCCGCCAAAACTCGCATCGCATTGTATAGATCTCTGGCAATGCCAGTTTTATCGAGCATGGTAGCCATTAACACAAACATCGGCACAGCTACAAAAGTATACGATGAAGTAAAGTCGGTGACCCGAGACGATACCATTTGCATAATGACCGTCGTATCAAACCAAAGATATGAAAAGGAAAGAGCAACAAGCCCCGTAAGAAATCCGAGAGGCATCCCTATGAATAAAAGAAAAATCATTGCAGCGAAAATAATCGCTGTCCCCATTCCAATACCAACCACACTAAGCATTGTGATTCCCCAAATTTAATCGATCATTTCGTTTAACAATATGGCGGTAAATATGAGTGACACAAAGCAGTAGCATCACCAGACATGAAAGGAAAAAGAATCCTTTGTTTAATGCAGGAAATGGAGTATCGATAACACTCCCAGAAGTCTGCATTTTAAATTTACCGAAAGGAGAAAAGAACGCATCTTTAGTTGCACAAAAAGATCCGTAAGTTAGCATCAACATAAAAACAAAGGTTAATAGTTCAACAAGTAATTCCATCCACCACTGTGTTTTTCTTCTAAATCTTTGACGAATAAAGTCCATACAGATATGTTTATTACTTGCATAACAAGATACACCTCCATAAATAAGTGAGATACTCACTAAAAATGTAGTCGTTTCATGAACCCAATTCGTTGGACTGTTAAATACGTAACGCATAACAACTTCAAAAAAACCAATTACCACAACAACAATAAACAGGATTGAAACCCATTCCCCAGCACTAACACAAAGATGATCTATTTTTTCAGAAAAAGACCTTTTCATATAAACCTTCCATTTTAAAATTAATGGCAGGACTCGCCTGCCATTAATAACTTACAATATTATGTTTTATAGCATACCTTGAGAATCAAGATATTTAATAAGAACATCGTAATACATCTTCCCTATTTCTGAGTTATCTGCAGTTTCTTTCCAAATCGCTTTTGCGTAAGCTCTAACCTTATCAATTTCTTTTTGTTCCCAAGCTATCGGCGTCACCCCTTCTTTAATTGCTTCACCATAAGCAATCCGGTCTTCATAGTGAGCCTGTAATAGTGATTCGAGGGCCATACCTTTAAAATGCTCGACGAGGAAGCTTTGATCATCTTCTGGTAAAGCATTCCACTTTTTCAGATTCATAATAACGTGTACAGTGGGTGAAGAATGTATACCGGGGTAGATTGGGTACTTCGCTATATCGTGAACCCCTTGCTTTTGGTTGTTTGCAAAGGTAGAGAAATCGGCGGCATCGATGATCCCTTTTTCAAGTGCGGTATATATCTCAGAACCCGGTAAACCAACTGGAGCGGCCCCCATCCTAGCAAAGAGTTTTTGGATCGGTCCTGAAGGCGCTCGCATTTTAACCCCTTTAAAGTCTTCAACCTTTTCCAACTTAACTTTTGAAGGCAAGGATTCAGAGCCAGTCACAGAAACACCAATTAACTTCGCACCATAAGCTTGAAAAATCTTATCTACCACCTCCAGACCTCCGCCGTAGTAGTAGAACTTGAGAATATCTTCATCACTATTCCAAGCTGAAATAGTATCGCCAATTAAGCCAAATCCTGGGTCCTCTCCAGAATACATTGCAGCGGTTGCAATTGCGCCATCAATAATGCCATTGCGAACACCAGTTAACATATCTGATGATTTTAATACTGAATCTAAGGGTAGCAAATCAATATGAATACGACCGTTAGATGATTTCTCTACAGTATCCGTCCATTTCTTTTGAACCGTATAAACCTGTTCTCCTGTAAAATTAGAACTTTGAAAGTTCAAGCTAATATCAGCAGCCAAAGCTGAACCCGCCAATAGAATTGACGATATAGTTAAAGCAAATTGTTTTATTTTCATTTTATTACCTTCACGTTTTAATTAGGTTATTATTTTAATCACTACACAGCGGCGAGCATCCCACCATCAACAAACAATAGATGCCCATTAACAAAATCAGAAGCTGCCGACGACAAATATACAGCAGCACCAATTAGTTCTTCAGGTTTACCCCAACGATCTGCCGGAGTTCTTTTACAAAGCCAATCCGTAAACTCTTTATTTTCAACCAAGGGTTTGGTTAGCTCTGTAATAAAATATCCTGGAGCAATACCATTCACTTGAATATTATGTCTTGCTAATTCAACGCACCCACCACGAGTCAGCATTTTCACTGCACCTTTAGATGCGGCATAAGGAGTAATGGTATCTCGGCCTAATTCACTTTGCATGGAACCGATATTTATTATTTTTCCACACTGTCGCTCAACCATATATTTGCCAACTTCTTGCATCATCAAAAAGACGGCCTTTTGGTTAACTTGAATCACGTCATCCCAGTCTTGTTCAGGAAACTCAAGAAAAGGATGTCTTCGCTGAATACCGGCGTTATTGATTAAAATACCAATTTCACCAATTTCCATTTCGATTCTTTTAATGGAATCAACAATTTCTTGCTTATTCGTAACATCAAATGCAATGCCATATGCAAGAAACCCCAAATCAACCAATTCCTTGGCTGCATTTTCTGCTCTTTCTTGAGTAATATCGTTAATCACAATGGTGGCACCGTGTTCAGCCAAACCTTTGGCTAAAAGATTACCAATGCCCTGTGCAGCACCCGTAATCAGTGCTATTTTTCCGCTCAAATCAAATAAATTTTTCATCTTGTCTCTCAAATGATAATTGAACTTTCATTGCCGAAGTTTTATCTTCAGCCAGCTTTAAAGCGTCAATTATTTGGGTAAATGGAAATACTCGTGTAAGCAGTGGAAGTGGATTGACTTTCCCTTTCTCAAGCCATCTCACTGCAGTTTCAAATTCGCTTACAAATCGAAAAGTCCCGCGAATGTTGATTTCTTTAGCCAGACATTTTGTTAATGGGAAATCCACCATGCCGGGTCGCATCCCAACCAGAACTAATGCTCCCTTCGCGCGAGTCATATCAATGCAGCCATGAAAAGCCTGCACAGCAGCAGAAGCTTCGAAAGACACATCAAAATAGCCTTTATCGGCAGTGTATTCTGTCGGCAAGCTTTCTAATGGGGAGTAAACTTTGTCGGCCCCCATCTCAAGAGCAATATCTCTACAGCGCTCGCTCAAATCAGTACCAATGATTTCACTTGCGCCAGCAGCTTGGCAGGCTGCAATAATGAGACAACCAATGGGGCCACATCCGGTCACCAAAACCCTTTTCCCCAACACACCACCGGCCTGATTGATGGCATGGATCGCAACCGAAAGTGGCTCGGAAAAAGCCATCACATCGTCACTAATAGTGTCGTCATAGGGAACAAGCTGCTGTTTGCTAACGCTCAAATATTCCGAAAATCCGCCATCTACATGGGGGTTACGCATCGCACTACCAAAGAACTCCATATTCACACATTGGTTAGAATTACCGCTTTCACAATAAAAACACTTACCACATGCTTTACTTGGATTGACAGCAACCGTCTGTCCGCTTTGATGAATACGACCGATGACTTCATGTCCAAGAGTCATCGGGTGGCACAAACTAAAATCGCCTATCCCGCCATGTTGATAGTAATGAATATCGGAACCACATATTCCGCCTCGAGTCACTCGTACAAGCGTTTCATCCGCGGTAACCGCAAATGAGGTTTCTTCAAGGCCAACCTCTCCTTTACCAAAAACTTTTATCGATTTAACTTTCATATTATTACCTATTGACATTTGCTTCCTCATCTCAAAACAAAACAAGGCAACCGCTTGCCATGTTAGATATCGATCAGCTATATTGGAAGGGTTACTTTTAAAAAGTGTGAGGTGAGACAAATTGATGAAAAAGAAAATACTCTTTATAATGGGTGTTTCCGGATCTGGTAAAAGCACCGTGGCAGAGTCAATATCTAGTTTATTATCATATATTTATATTGATGCAGACGATTATCATCCTGAAGCTAATATCGCAAAAATGAAACATAACATCCCACTTAATGATGTGGATAGGCAACCTTGGTTGGATGCCTTAAATACAATGGCAACCGCATGCATTGATTCAAATGAAAACCTCGTAATCGCTTGCTCATGTTTAAAGCCTGAGTATCGAAAAATACTTCAGGCTGGGATCCAAGAAAGTTGCTTATTTGTCTACCTAAAAGGTTCATTCGAAGTGATTAGCGAAAGGATGAAAAAACGTGGCGAGCACTATTTCAATGGTGACTCTATGCTCAGAAGCCAATTTGATACCTTGATTGAACCGAGTACCAATGAACCCATCGATTATATTGAGGTTTCAATCCTAGAAAATGACATAAATGCAGTCGTAGAACTCACTGTAAAAAATTTAAGAGAACTTAATTATGTGTAATAAGCTATTAGCAAAGATCACCGAGAATCTCGAACAGCGTAGTATTTCTTCCCGAACTCAATACCTTAGCCGATTAAAAAATCTGAAAGAAAACCAACTGTCAACCCACTCCATCGAACCCAGCAATGCAGCACATGTGTTTGCCGCACTTGATGAGCAACGACGAACAATTATTCGTCAAAAATCAAGTTATACCTTAGGGATCATCAGCTCATATAACGAAGTGGTTTCGGCACATGCGCCCTACCGTCATTACCCCGAAAAAATAAAATCAATCAGTGCCAAGCTTGGACACAGTGCGATATTTGTTGGGGGCGTACCTGCAATATGTGATGGCGTAGTACAAGGTTATCAAGGAATGGAACTATCCTTGATGAGCCGAGACGTCATCGCCATGGCAACCGCGATACCTTTATCTTGTGCCACTGCAGACCGAGCTGTTTTACTTGGCACTTGCGATAAAATTGTTCCTGGCATGCTAATTGGCGCCCTATCAAGGGGTCATATCCCAAGTGCTTTTTTACCCGCAGGCCCTATGTCCACTGGAATCAGCAATGCTGAAAAATCGAAAGCGAGACAAGATTTTCATCGTGGGGAAATCGATTTGGAACAACTCACCGACACGGAGTGTAAATGTTATCACAGTGAAGGGACCTGCACTTTTTATGGAACCGCAAATACCAATCAAGTCATGTTGGAAGCACTTGGGTTACAACCCATCGATAGTGGTTTATCCAAAGCTTGTATGGATAAATCCTCGGTGATTAACGAAGTGGTTTCCGGGCTGCTGGATAATACTGCATTACCCTTGTACCAAGTGATTACAGAAAAATCGTTAATCAATGCTTGTGTTGTCTGGTTAGCGACCGGAGGGTCCACCAACCATACTTTGCATCTGGTCGCGATTGCGAGAGCGGCGGGTATAGACTTACGCTGGGAAGACATTGATCAACTCTCTGATATTGTACCCTTGCTTGCTAAAATTTACCCAAATGGACCAGCAGACGTCAATCAATTTCATGATGCTGGTGGGGTCTCGGCAATCATGGCCGAATTATTAAGCGCTGGACTATTACACCCCGATGCACTGTGTTTTAACAATCAGCCCATTTCAAAACAAATCCTCACAGCAGAACGAAAAGTGAGCGATCGAGCTATCATTGCAGACGTTGAGCATCCCTTCAGCCCAAGCGGTGGTATAAAATTACTCCAAGGTAACTTGGGACAAGGGATCATGAAAGTTTCTGCGGTTAGCGAAGCGAAACGGATCGTAAAAGCACCTGCGCGAGTGTTCGAAAGCCAACTGGCGGTTCACCAAGCGTTCCAAAACGATGAGCTATGGCAAGATGTGGTCGTCGTGGTTAAAAACCAGGGCCCAACCGCAAACGGTATGCCTGAACTTCACAAGCTAATTCCTTTACTGGGGATTATTTATGATAAAGGCTATCAAGTTGCATTAGTGACTGACGGACGTTTATCTGGCGCTTCAGGAAAGGTGCCCGCCGTCGTTCATATCACTCCCGAAGCCAAAAAAGGAGGCAGCATAGATTTAATTAAAGATGGCCAAATCATAGAGGTGGACGGGATCCATGGAATATTAAATGATATTGAACTTACTTACACTAATGAGATAGCATACGAGCCTCAAGGCTGGGCCAGCAAGGATCTATTCGATGGACTCCGGCTGGCTTTAGGTCATCCTAATAATGGCGCGATGAGCTAAGTTACAACGATATTAAATGCGATTTGAATGCATCCGATAAATGGGTGTGTTCAACACTTGGATAATAATAAATGAATAAAAGAACCACCATCGCAGATGTTGCTGAATATTTAGGCGTAAACAAGTCGACAATTTCTAGAGCATTAAATAACCCGAATCGGGTATCTGCCGACGTTCACTCGAAGGTGATTGAGGCATGTAAAGTTCTCAATTATATTCCAAATGTAGCGGCAAAAACGCTTGCGTTATCTTCCAGCAAATCAATTGTTTTAATCATTCCAAGTTTCACAAACTCGGTTTTTGCCGAGATTATTAGCGCGGCAAAGATTAGTTGTGAAAGCCTTGGCTATAACTTACTCATTGGTGATTCATCTTATACAACACTTGGGGAAGAAAAAGTCGTAGAAAATTTTCTTTCAAGAAATGTTGATGGTTTTATTTTTACTGAAACGGAGCACTCTCTCGCCACCCAAACCATGATCAAGAATAGCAATATTCCAGCCGTTGAAATTATGGATATCCTTGATAAGCCAACCTTCGATGCTAACTTTGGTGTCAACCAGTCAGATGCTGCCACAGAGCTAACCGAATACTTGATCTCTAAAGAACGAAAAAATATTGCGTTTTGCTCAACATGGCTAGATAGACGGGCAATGTTGAGAAAAACAGCATGGGAACTGGTCATGGAAAAACATGGCTTAGATTATCATCGATTCATTAATACCAAAGAACGAACCTCTTTTCATAATGGCGCAAATGCCATTTCGGAAATTTTGAATCAATGGCCAGAAACCGATGCAATATTTTTTGTCAATGACGATATGGCTGCCGGAGCCATCATGCAATGTCAGCGCTACGATATAAAAGTTGGCAAAGATATTGATATTGTAGGGTTTAATGACCTCGATTTCGCCGAAGTAATTAACCCTAGGCTCACCACCATCCGCATCCCTAGAGTCGAAATGGCCGAACTAGCTGTCACCACGATTATTTCATTGATAGAGCAGAAAGGTGTAGCCAATTTGCATCAAACACTCCCTTATGAACTGATGATTAGAGAAAGCGCATAACAATAGCACCATTAGCCAAAGCGAGGACTTTTGGGGCTAATGGTGCTCGCTTCTAAATGGCGCGATGATGTGAAACAAGCCAGCGATAAAGCGATGGTATAGGGTGCCTCAAAAATGCTTTCGACAACAGCAGAGTCCCTTGGTAATTAGCGATTACGACAAAGTCGCTTGGTGTTAACAGTGATTACGTGAATTAGTCTAAATGCTATCTGTCAGTTTCGTTACCTCGATGTGACTAGATATCACAGATTGCCCTAAATTGGTTCAGCCCCAAAATGAGTTAGCTTATTTTGGGGATCTATTAGTGAGGGTTTCGCCCTGACGGCGATATACTTTTCTTTGCTCGTCAAAGAAAAGTATATCGAATGCAATAAACTAGACACCCATTCTAAAAACAAAAACCTTTCATACTCTCGATAGCCAAGGTTACGCTTTTAAATCCCATCATCTTCGCCGAGTCGCGCAAATGAACAAGGGAGCAAAGTTGAAGTCTGTTTGTTGAGCGTAGTGTTTACTTCAACGCCCTTGAGAATGAGCCACGCAGGGTTTAAGAAGATGCAGGGCGAGCTTTCTTTTTGCTTCGCTAAGCTTTGCTCGTTGAAGCTTAATGACGTCGCCGTAGGCGAAAGCTTCTACCCCGTTGCTAACACAGAACGGGACAAAAGCGCGTTAGATACGCACACTCTCAACTGTCAGCTTAGATTGCGAGCTGTATTAAGATGTGTCTGATCGCATATGAACAATACAGCTAATTCACACTAATCCACGTAATCACACCTTACAACAGCGCTATACGCGGAACTGTTTCACCTGCCCGTCTAAGTCCTCTGAAAGCACACTTAAACCGGCACTACTTTTACTAATTTCTTTAACACCATCTAAAGTCTTCTCCCCATAATCAGAAATTGTCACGATACCGCGGTTGATTTCTTCAATCGCAACTTTCTGTTCATCTGAAGCATTAGCAATTTGTGCGTTCATATCACTAATGGTGGATATCGCTTCCGCAATTTTAATTAACGATGTTCCTACATTACGCGCAATATCAGCACTCTTACCACCATTAGCTTTACTAGACGCCATTGCATCAACAGCTCGAACCGTATCTTTTTGTAAACGTTCGATCATGGCTTGGATTTCTTCGGTACTGTCTTGAGTTTTCTTAGCCAAAGTACGAACTTCATCTGCAACGACCGCGAAGCCTCGCCCATGCTCTCCTGCTCGGGCTGATTCAATTGCAGCATTGAGTGCCAAGAGATTGGTTTGTTCTGCAATTCCACGGATCACGTCCAGAATGGTCACAATGCTGCCAACATTCCCCTCCAATTCACTAATGACTTCTGAAGATTGGTCAATTTCTGCAGAAAGATTCTCAATCGAAGTAATCGCCTCTTGAACAACCGTTTGCACATGCTGCCCCTCAACATCTGCCGATTGTGCAACCCCTGCCGCGTTTAAGGCATTACCTGCAACCTCCTGTGCCGAAGCCGCCATTTGGTTGATAGCGGTCACCACCATTTCCATTTCGCGTTGTTGTGCGTTTGCCGCTTGACTGCCCTCTTCCACAATCCTATTCATATCGCCAACGGTTGTAGCCAAGGTGCCCACCGAACCTCGAATGCCTTGAACCACTCGCTGGATCTTAGCCACAAATTGGTTAAAGCCACTGGCAAGCTCGCCGAGCTCATCTTTACGTTGTTCGTTCAAACGTTGGGTTAAATCACCGTCACCCTCGGCAATATCCAGCAAGGAATGGCTGGTTTCTCGGATCGGCCGGACAATGGTCCTGGTAATGATGTAACCGGCAACACCGCCTAACACAATCACTAACAGCGCAGTCAAGCTTGCATAAAGCAAAATCAATCGCTGTATTTCAGAAAGCTTCGAGGTCACTTCATTCATGTCGATTTCATTAAGGATCGCCCAACGCTTACCCATAACTTCGATGGGAGCGTAAGCCGATAAAGCTTTTTCTCCTCGGTAATTTTGATTAACCAGCGAGCCGGAATCTCCACTTAAAGCACGACGGATAGCTTCCGATTGAACGGTTTGAAAACCAACATTGGTTTTGGCAGCGACTATCTCGTCCAATTCTGTTTGATTCACGCCTAACTGGGTCATCAAAGAGTTAAAGCTTTGCGGTTCTTCTAACAATAAACGGCTGGCACTTCTGGGTTTGTTATCAAGCCCAACCAAATAAGTTTCCCCAGTTTTCCCCAAGCCAGAGGCTTGCCAACTATAACCATAGGTCATCAATGCCGTTAATTTTTCGGAAGGAAGTGCAAACACCACGACCCCAACCGCTTCCGTTTTGTTATACACTGGTGCAGCTATAAATCCAGTAGGTAAACCTAAACTTCCAGGGTAAGCAGCATAGTCAATAAACGCATAACTCTGTCCATCCCCTTTAAGTTTCGAGGCTTGGCTAAACGCCTCAGCTAATCCAGATTGAGCGAGCATGGGATTAGTCACCGACATTCCGAAATCAATATGCTTTTTCACCGAATAAATTACACTGCCATTGGTGTCTAACAGCAAAATATCTTGCAGGCCAAAACGTTTTAAAAAGGCCCTGAAATAAGGGTGATAACGCTGGTGATTTGTCGTATAAGAAGTTTTGTCTGATGAAGCAAGCATTTCATCTTTATTGTCAATATCACTCGGGTTGTTCACAATATATTGCGCTTGCAAGGCGATCGCCGGTTCGCTCATCTGGTTAATCAAGGTGGTTACATCAAGCGCCTTCCCTGCATGAAGACTTTTATATTGCCCAGCAATATTGGCCTGATAATAACTCGCAAGTTGATCTTTTTGCCCCTGACGATCATTTCGTCCAACAAAAAACGAGAACGGCTTATAAGACGATGATAAATTACGCGTTGCATCAATCAGCGCTTGTTGTTGCGAAACATTCAGCAACTGACTTTCCAATGACCCAAAATACTGTTTCACTATTTCGGATGCGACATTGCGTAAGGAAATCATTTGATCTCGACGCGCTTCCAGCAGTATTTCTTCTGTTTTATAGGACGAAAACGAAGCGATCACAGCCGCCGTACTCACCACCGCTAAAGCGGCGATAGTAACAATACTGAGAATAAATTTTGAACTGATTTTCATCGTTGACTGTACTCTCTGTTCATATAAATAAAGCGGTACCGAATACCTTAGGAGTCAACCTAAGTATTCAAGGTTCTTTCAATCACATGAACCTAGTTATACCAACGGACAACCATAAGTATCCCCGATAACCATAGTCGATATTGTGTCCAAACCTATAATTTTGAACAGGTCATTCTCTACTATTTTTAAGCTTCTCAAAAATATATCAACCCGACTTGTCTTCATATCGATATCAACCATACTTATTTGCGAAGTAATAAATGAATAAATTTAATCACTGAGCAAACTTGAGTCATTCATATTCGAATGATTTCTTATTTCAAGTAAGTGCATCCATCTAAGGTGTAGCGTCTGCTGCTTAACAACAAGACCGGAGAAAGATATGAACAAGTTTATTACATTACTCGGAGTGACTTCGTGCCTGATAGTTAACGGTATCGTGTCTGCTGCGGACAAGCCCATTGTTGGGCTCATCACCAAAACCGATACCAATCCATTTTTTGTAAAAATGCAAGAAGGCGCGAAGAGTAAAGCCGATGAATTAGGTTTAGAACTCATGACGTTTTCTGGTAATTTTGATGGTGACAATCAAACTCAAATACAAGCGGTGGAAAATCTAGTGGTTTCGGGCGCAAAAGGGATCCTAATTACCCCGAGTGATCCGGTCGCTATTGTGCCGGTTTTAGAAATGGCCCGCTCAGCTGGCGTATTAGTAATCGCGTTAGATACACCATTGAATCCTGCGAGTGCGGCAGACGCCACTTTTGCTACCGATAATTTTACCGCAGGAGATTTGATTGGACAGTGGGCGAAGAAGCAAATGGGTGACGGCGCCTCATCTGCCAAAATTGCTTTACTTGATCTCAACGAAAATAAAATCAGTGTTGATGTCGCTCGAAATCAAGGCTTCCTCAATGGCTTTGGAATTGATTTGAAAGATCCCCAAAATATGGGGGATGAAGATGATCCGCGCATTGTTGGTAACGAAGTGACGCAAGGCTCTCAAGATGGTGGGCGAACCGCCATCGAAAATCTACTTCCCAAAGATACTGGCATTAATCTGGTGTACACCATTAATGAACCGGCTGCCGCTGGTGCATATGAAGCGCTCTCTGCATTCGGCAAACAAGATGCGCTGATCGTTTCAGTCGATGGTGGTTGCGCTGGAGTTGAGAATGTTAAAGCTGGGGTCATTGGGGCGACTTCGATGCAATTTCCTCTTCGAATGGCGTCAATGGGAGTTGAAGCCGTTTATGAATTTATTCAAAGTGGTAAAAAACCACAAAATACCGCTGGGTTGGACTTCGTAAACACAGGCGTTGAGTTGATCACCGATAAACCAGTTGATGGCATTCCTTCTAAATCATCAGCCGAAGGTTTAACTTTATGTTGGTAAGTTAACTCGTTTTGTTACTTCCAGGCTGTGTGTCTTCAACGACTGCAGCCTATATCTTTATTCGAAACACCTCGACTAAACCAATCGCTCCCTGAGGATTAAATATCTGCTGATACGAGTAAATTGAACCAAGGAAAACCATCAGCCTGCCACGAACAGAAGTAACATACCCTCCCAAAAAACCATTATTCAGCGTTAATTCCATCGCTGACGATGGCAGCCAATAACCCATATGCACTCGCGCCTTGGACTCTGTATAATCTGCGAAAAAATCGGTAAGGATGACCATGATTGATGTTTCTATACTGCCACTATTTTTAGTGAGCATCGGATTTTTAGCTATATCTCCAGGCCCAGATATGCTGCTTATCTCCACTTATTCATCAATCACAGGCTTCAAGGCAGGGCTAATAATATCACTCGGTATTTTTTTGGCAGGTTTAATTCAAACTGGATTAGTAGCATTCGGTTTAGGCCAATTAATGCAGGCTCTACCACCGCTGGTTATTGCAATTAAGGTTGTAGGTGCGATCTATTTATCATGGCTCGGTATTAAATTATTGCGAGGCTGGTTACAAGATCACAATCATTCCAGCTCTCCCAAAATACTGCGCTTAAATAATAAGCAACTGCTATCAAGAGGTTTATTCAATAATTTAATGAATCCAAAGGCATTGCTTTTCTTTAGCATGTTCTTACCTCAATTTACCCATCCACAACAAAATTTGACCACACAAATCCTGCTACTAGGCGTCTTACTTAGCAGCGTCGTGTTACTAATCAACATCGTTTTTTCTCTGTCATTCAGTAAATTAGGAAAATTATTCGCCAATGGTTTAAAATTTGGCCGGCATGCCGATGGCCTTTTGGGATTCATTTTCTTGGGTTTAGCTGCTCGTTTAATCAGCAGCAAATAATCAAAACGTCAAGGAGAGCAGTTTAATTGACGGCAAAAGTAAACCATGCCTAAGTAAATCAGCCGTTAGGGTTATCACATGAACATTCGTGTCTATAACCCTTATCCATTGAGTTCCGCTTAAAACTTAACTGCAAGCCCTAGGTAGGCACCATTATTCTTGGTGCTGTAACGACGAGTCGAAATATCTTCATATAGGTAACCCGCAGACAGGTCGATAGTGCTCACCGCCAAATCTAATAATTCATAGCTTACACCCGCTCTAAAACGATTCGCTTGGTAATCATCGTCTACAAGCGACAATTTTAGATCGCTTTCAAGGCCAAAACCGGTTCCCACAAAATGCCAGGCAACGCGGCCGACACCATACATCTGCTCACCATTGTCAGTTCCCGATAATAAGCTGTTTGCACTATCCCAACGCTCATATCCAGCACCTAAGTCGATGTAAAAACCTGCCGTGTCTAAAAGATTGTAATATAACTCCGCTTGATAGCTTGAACCATCCGCAGCATCACCTTGCTTTCTTTTATTCATACCAATCGCGACATTAGGAATCAACGGAACAAAATGCTTCAACCTTAACTCCATATCACCCTGCCAAGCCGACGAGGCTTTAGGCTCGCTATCGGTTTGGGAAATATGACTGGCAAAAGTAAGACCAAGCAAGTCAGCCTGAACTGGCAAAGCTGGCAGCGAGGCCAATACAGCGACACCTAGTGCGAAACGAAATTTCATGATGAGTCCTTCAACTAAAATAAGATCAACAAATAAATGAACATTCTGCCATATAGCCCCCCTAACACCAACATAAATGACCAATATATTATTTACCATTGGTTGATTTGACTACGCGAGACTATTCGTAATGTCAAAAAAAGCATAACTGACAATGCGCAGCACATGACGATGTCTTCAATTAAAGATTACACTTGTTGACGCGTCGCTCAATCGGCAAGTCAATTGACACATATTACAAATTAATCCACTATCGTTTATTAAACGCCCAAGCAAACGACTCACACCAATGTAAATGATGTGGTTTATGACAGTTCTTAATTTGCAAAGTAAACATATATGGTTAAAACCAACAGCTTATCTCAAGTATTAACACTGCCTAGCCAAGCCCATCATCACAGCCACAACTTTTATCAAGTGGTAATAGGGTTACAAGGACAGACCGAGTTTGATATTGAAGGCGTGGGTAACTTGGTTGGGCCGGGTCAAGGCTGCTTGGTATCCGCCGACAACAAACATGCATTTACTGGCTTGGGGCGTAACCAAATTTTAGTCGTCAACCTACCGCTAGAACAAACCCATGAGATGCAAGACAAAGTTGAGCAGCTATTCGAGCGCCAAGCTTATTTTCAGCTAGGTAACCAAGCGCAGGTGCTTATCGGAGCGTTATGCCACGAAATACTTAGCCAGCCACAAGATCAGTTGCTCGGGCAAGCTTGCGCCCATACCCTGGTCTGTGTTTTACAAAACCAATTAGCCCAAACCCAGCTTCGGCAACGCCCGCTCGTCCGCTTACAGATGGATGTGATTGACAGCTACATTCAATTACATCTACATCAGAAGATCACGGTTGCGCAGTTGGCTGGTTGTGTCTATTTAGCTGAAAGCCAATTTCATCTATTATTTCGCCAGCAAAATGGCATCACCCCTCACCAGTATCTGCTACGCAAACGTTTTGAGTTAGCCAAACAATTGTTAGACGATGCTACACTGACACTATCTCAGATTTCCGATAGCTGTGGTTTCGCCAGCCAAAGCAGTTTTACCAGTGCATTTTCCAATTATTTTGGCGTATCTCCGGCCCGCTACCAACGTCAATTTCGCTGAACCAGCAATTAGCTTTAGCCACTTTTTCTTCAATGCAAATCCGTTAAAACGACATCAGCTCAAGCCAGTGAAACATTTGTAACACAAAATAGAATGATGAAACAAATGTTAGCAAATCCTTAAATTCGTGTTAGTTACCAGAGTATTTCTAAAAAACAGCGTAGCATTTCTTAATACAGGGCGAAAAAAGCCCCTTACAATCGATTGAGCAATAACAAAGCAATAACATTCTTGACCCCTCAGCAAGAATCGCAATCAAGGAAGTCGCATGCTGAAACACTTAAATTTTGATGCTCAGGCAATCGTTAATCCAGCCTATATTGAGCAGTCACCTGAACAAATATGGCCCACCATTTCGCCACTGTACTGTGTTGACGAAGATCAATTGTTAGAGCAACTATTACCGCTCGCTCAGCCCTCAGACCAAGAGCTCACGGCAAGCACCGTATTTGCCACCCAGCTTATCGAAAGGGTCAGAGCTGATAAAAAAGCGGTACAAATGATCGATGCCCTACTGCTGGAGTACAGCCTGGATACCCGTGAAGGGATCTTGTTAATGTGTTTAGCCGAAGCCTTGATGCGGGTTCCTGACGCCGCGACTGCCGATGCGCTGATCCGCGATAAAATGGGTGCTGCCGATTGGAAATCTCACCTGAAAAACTCAGACTCTCTGTTTGTCAACGCATCGACTTGGGGTTTAATGCTCACCGGAAAGGTGGTCAATCTCGACAATGCAGAGTCAGCTCAACCAAATAAAGTCATCAACAAATTAGTGAATAAATTCTCTGAGCCAGTGATCCGCCAAGCGATGAACCAGGCAATGAAAATAATGGGCTATCAATTTGTATTAGGTCAGAGTATTCATGAAGCGCTAAAAAATGCCGAAAAAAGCCGCATCCAAGGCTATGGCTACTCGTTTGATATGTTGGGCGAGTCCGCCCTTACCATGCAGGATGCCAACCGATACCTGCAAGATTACCACCAAGCCGTCACCCAACTCGCTAATAATAGCAATAGTGCTCAGGCTTTAGGCGCCACTCCTTCGATGTCGATCAAGCTATCGGCGATCCATCCTCGTTACGAAGCGGCTAATCGTGAACGCGTTTTAGATGAAATGTTTGCCAGTATCCTCAAGCTATTGATCCATGCACGACAACACGATGTTGCTATTACCATCGACGCCGAAGAAGCCGACCGTTTAGAAATATCTTTAGAGCTGTTTGCTAAACTCTATCAGGATCCTGCGGTTCGAGGTTGGGGAAAGTTTGGCTTAGTGATCCAGGCATACTCAAAACGTGCCCTACCCGTGATTGCCTGGCTAGGCGCTTTAGCTAAACAACAGGGTGATTTGATTCCAATGCGCCTGGTGAAAGGTGCTTATTGGGACGCAGAAATTAAGTTGGCCCAGCAGCATGGTCATCATGGTTATTCGGTGTTTACTCGCAAAGAGTCTTCTGATGTGAGTTATCTGGCCTGCGCCCGACTACTGCTCAGCGAACATTTCCGCGGATTAATTTACCCGCAATTCGCCAGCCACAATGCGCATACCGTGGCCGCGGTTGCGGCAATGGCTCAGCATAAAGATTACGAATTTCAACGTTTACACGGTATGGGCGATGCTCTATATCATCACGCTCGAGAGCTCATCAATAGCGATGTAAGAATTTATGCGCCGGTTGGCAGTCATAAAGATTTACTCCCTTATTTGGTGCGCAGACTACTGGAAAATGGTGCCAATAGTTCTTTTGTTCACCGCCTCGTCGATGCCAACTGTCCGGTCACCGATCTCACCGTTCATCCGGCTCAAGTGTTACGTTCACGTCCAACATTAGCCAACCCACGCATCGTTAAGCCGCCACAACTATTCGGTGAAGCGCGCAACAACTCATTAGGAGTTGCCTGCGATATTGCCAGTGAATGGCAACCTTTTGAGCAACAGGTTCATCAGTTCATGGAACCATACCAATGGCATAAATCCAGCATTATAAATGGTCAGGCACTGAGTGGGACTGCGCGCCCCATTGATGCGCCCTACGAACGGCAACAACAGGTGGGTTCTGTCGCATGGGCCAAGCCACAACAGGCCGCCGAAGCCATTGAATTTGCCGAGCAAGCTTATCCCCAATGGCGCGATACCTCCGTTGAGCAACGCGGCGCGTACCTATTAAGCCTCGCCGACAAATTAGAGCAACATATGCCCGAGTTAGTTGCATTATGTCACCGGGAAGCTGGTAAAACGGTACTGGATAGTATCGATGAAATTCGAGAAGCGGTTGATTTCTTGCGCTATTACCCACAACAGGCCAGCGCAAACTTTAGCCAGCCGTTAACTCTGGACAACTTCAAGGGCGAGACGCAAAACTATCGCTATCAGGGCCGCGGCGTGTTTGTTTGCATTAGCCCTTGGAACTTCCCTCTGGCGATCTTCATTGGCCAGGTTTGCGCCGCCTTAGTGAGCGGTAATACTGTCGTCGCCAAACCTGCCGAACAGAGCTCGTTGATTGCCGCTCGCTGTATTGAATTACTCCTGGAAACGATGATCCCCTCAGGGGTAATTCAGTTAGTCATTGGTAGTGGTGCCGAGCTGGGTGAATGTTTAAGCGCCGATCCACGAATCGCTGGCGTGGCCTTTACCGGCTCCACTCCAACCGCTCAAACCATTAATCGTCAGCTCAGTCGACGCAATGCCATGCCTGTACCCTTCATCGCCGAAACCGGTGGGCAAAATGCAATGCTGGTAGATAGCACCGCACTACCAGAGCAGGTGGTTCGAGACGTGATTCGTTCCGCTTTTGCTTCTGCAGGACAACGTTGCTCGGCGCTGCGCGTCTTGTATATCCAGCAAGACATTGCCGAGCGAGTCATTGGCCTAATTCAGGGGGCAATGGCGGAACTCTGCGTGGGCAACCCGGCACAATTGAAAACCGACGTGGGTCCGGTCATCGACGAAGCTGCGCAGGCAAAATTACTTGCACATATTGCTTGGTTACAACAAAATGCTCGTCCCATTTATCAGCTAAACCTAGACAAGCATTGCCAACAAGGCAGCTTTGTTGCCCCCTGCGCCTTTGAGATAGACAGTATTGAACAGCTCAGCCAAGAACACTTCGGCCCCATCCTTCACGTGATAAAATACAAAGCAAATCAACTTGATAAGGTGATTGATCAAATCAATGGCAGTGGTTTTGGTTTAACCTTAGGGGTGCATAGTCGTAACGAAGCCACCTATCAGCATATCGAGCGACGGGCGCGGGTAGGTAATTGCTACATTAACCGTGACCAGGTTGGTGCGGTGGTGGGCGTTCAACCCTTTGGCGGACAAGGACTCTCTGGTACCGGCCCCAAAGCAGGTGGCCCTCATTATCTTTACCGCTTTTCAAAAGCAGTGGTAAGTAACTAAGACTGAATATTGAAATTAGCGCGTGGAGAATAATAATGAGTGATGTAAGCAAAATATTAAAGCAAAGCCAGGCGGTATTCGAAGCTTGGCAGCAACAAAGCGTGGCGGAGCGTGCCGCACTATTAGAGCTCTGGGCTCAGCTATTAAGCCGACGTTCTGACGCTCACAATAAGAGCGCCGCGATGATTCGTTTTCAATGCCAACAGGCATTAGGACTAATTGCCGAAGAACAGGAGCTCGAGGGCCCCACAGGTGAGAGTAATCATTTATATTGTGTTGGTCGCGGTAGCATGCTGGTACTGGGCGACGAAACCGCCAACGAAGTCGCCATGGTTGGTCAAATCAGCGCCGCTCTGGTTGCCGGCAATACTGTGATATGCAGTATCAACCCTCAGGCTGAATGTGACTTAGATCTGCTACTTTCAGACCTGCTCAAAGCTGGTTGTCCAAACCGAGTGGCCATTTCGTTACCGCCGGAACAAAACCAGGCCATGGCAGAACAGCCTGCGATTGCCGCTGTCGTCATCAGCGGTACCGAACAGAACTGTAAGCACTACGCCCAGTTGCTGGCTCAACGCGAAGGACAACTGGCTCAAATCATATGCGAAACCGACATGTTTGAATTGAAGCAATTGAGCGAGCCGCATTACTTATTACGCTTTATTACCGAGCGTACCCGAACCATCAATATTACCGCCATCGGTGGTAACGCCAAGCTGCTGGAATTAGGTAGCGGCGAATAATAGTCAAGCCTCTCCTTATCAATTGGTTCAGCGGGTGTCGCTGAATCGGGGCATCACGACTGATGTGCAAATATAGCTCATCAATCGCTTGCTCTGATTCACCGCCCGCTGTCTAAATTGAGCAGTTGAGTTGATCGGTTTGATATAGGGAAAACACAACATTTTTGTACACAAAAAGGAAATAGAATGATTGAAAATAGCTTTGCTATCAGTGCCACATTTATAGCCTATCTCATTGTTATGCTATCAATTGGCATTTATGCATACAAACGAACGTCTAACTCCGAGGATTACTTTTTAGGTGGTCGCTCATTGGGTCCCTGGCCAGCAGCCTTGTCAGCTGGAGCCTCCGACATGAGCGGCTGGTTATTGCTCGGTTTGCCTGGTTACGCTTATGCAGCTGGCATCGAATCGTTTTGGCTAGCCGGAGGTCTCTTAGTGGGAACCTGGCTCAATTGGCTGTTGTGCGCCAAAAGATTGCGCACTTACTCCATCGTTGTGAATAACGCCCTGACCATTCCTGAGTTTTTTGCCCAACGCTTCGAAGATAAATCGAAACTACTGCAAACTATTTCAGCCTTATTCATCTTATTGTTTTTCTTGTTCTACACCAGCTCAGGCTTAGTCGCAGGCGGAAAACTATTTGAGACCGTATTTGGCTTAAATTACACCACGGCTGTGATCGTCGGCACCATCTGTGTGGTATCTTACACCTTATTTGGTGGCTTTTTAGCGGTCTCCTGGACCGACTTAGTGCAGGGTTTGTTGATGTCTGCTGCCCTGGTGATTGTACCTATCGCCGCTTTTGAAGGCTCGTTTGGCGATTTAAATATGGCCTTACATGCCAAAAACCCAGAACTACTCAGTTTATGGAATGATGCGAAGGGTCAACCTTTATCGGCTGTTGCAATCATCTCATTAATTGCATGGGGCTTAGGTTACTTTGGTCAGCCACATATTCTGGCTCGATTTAAGGCCACCCGGAGTAATAAAGATATTACCACTGCACGTCGTATTGCAGTGAGCTGGACAGCCCTTTCAATGGCCGGTGCCTTACTGATTGGTATGGTGGGCATTGTTTATGTCGATGCTCATATGGGAGGAAGCATTAAAGATGGCGAAACAATCTTTATGCTATTGGTTAACGCTATCTTCCATCCAGTGGTTGCGGGGATCCTATTAGCGGCAATTTTAGCCGCCATTATGAGTACCGCCGATTCTCAGCTATTGGTTTCTTCTTCAGCCTTAGCCGAAGATTTCTACAAGCAAGTGCTTCGCCCGAACGCCAGTCCAAAAGAAGTGGTTCAAGTGGGCCGTCTTGCGGTTGTTGGTCTTTCCATAATTGCCTTGATGCTGGCCATGAACCCAGAAAGCTCGGTATTAGGCTTAGTCTCTTATGCCTGGGCTGGATTTGGTGCAGCCTTTGGTCCGGCGATTTTACTCAGCTTATTCTGGAAAGATATGAATCGTAATGGTGCCTTAGCCGGTGTCGTTATCGGTGGAGTAACCGTGGTGCTTTGGAAACAGCTAGAGGGCGGAATTTTCGATCTCTATGAAATTGTCCCCGGCTTCATCCTAGCCTCAGCCGCGATTATCTTAGTCAGTAAGTTCACTGGCGGGGCCAGCGAGTCAATACTCAAAACTCACCTAGAATATCAACGCCAACTGGACAGCATGGATTAATCATTGTTGCCAAGGAACCAGCCAACCCTCAGTGGTTGGCTTTTTTTTGCCTGTATCTGTTGTCTAACAAGGCGCCGTTCTCAAGCAAAAACCTTGCTCTCTTCACTCCTCACACCTCAAAATAAAAAATCATTCAAGCGTTTCGATTCTATATTTTCAACGATGCTTTAAGCTTCAGGCGTAAGTTGACTTACTGTTGAAGTTTTTTCTTAGCCTCTTCAACTTTTGACAAATCTAGCCCTAATTCTGCAACAGCTTCTTTAATCAAAGCAGGGTTCTGCATCACCTGTCCCATCAACAACTGGAGCTTGTCTTGCGGTAGACCGAGTTGACTGACCGTGGCCATAGCCGCCAGAGGATTTTCGGTGAGCGCCTGAAAAAGCTCACTAATTTTCTGGTCGCTAATATTATGCTCTTTTAACATCCCAAGGATCGGGTTCATCACATTACCTTTTAAACACTCAATGAAATAGAAACGCAGTCTAACATTTGGCTCAGCTTAGTTAAAATACAACGCAAATATTGAAATGAAACATGAAACGAAAAATGCGAAGTGGTGGCGGCTAAACATAAGTTTCCGTGAAACGAGGACCATGCCAGAAATGCAAGGCATCGCTTTCTCTTCTTTACGACTACGCTCATCTAGCACTTCAGATCCGCGACTCAATCAACTGGTATTAAGCTTGCAGTTCAAACTTAAATTAGCATCAACCAGAGACCGTCTAAAGGAGCCAAAAAGATGAAAGATAATGTAGACAACTGCGACCGTTACGTGTCGTTTGTTGGGATCAGCTGTGACCTGAATGCTGATAAGCTAATCGCTATCTTAAAAAAGAAGCTAAGTCAGCAACAAGGCGCTCCAGAATGGCATGACTACTTTAAACAAAAACTTCAACAACAGACCAAAGCCGGTCACGACAACCTGCATTTTATTGGCAATCAAACCAATACCTTGTATGAGTATTTTGAGCAATGCCAAGATCAGCAAGCGCTAGCATTACTGTATCGAATCGAACAAGAATGTTGTTAACTTTATTACAATTTCGAGCAATAGCGAGGTAGTTCTTGAGCCATAAAATTAAGCGCTCAAGATGCTCTCCCATTTAGCGCCGCCAATATGGCCTAACAAATCATCAATGCTAGCGGTGCTTAATCAAGCTTATCTGGATGCTTTTGCCGATACATCTGTTGGTCGGCCAACCTTAATGCACTATCAACGCTAAGCGCTTGAGAAAAATCAACATAAGTAATGCCGTAGCTAAATTCCAAGGCATAAGCCAGCCCCAAATGTTCAGCCGTTTGCTTTAAGTCATCGGCAAAACGCTGTAATACCTCTTCGGCCTGCGCTAGAGTGCTGTCTGTAAACAACACCGCAAATTCATCGCCGCCTAGTCGGCCAAATAAATCAGATTGGCGTAAAGAGAGTTGCATTTGCTGGGCCACCAGCTGTAAGGCGCGATCCCCCTCAACATGACCATATTGATCATTAATCGGCTTAAATTGATTCAGGTCTAAATAAGCGAGAACCAACGGCAGTTGCTGGCGTTTACACATCGCAAAGGCATATTCTGCCAACTTCATAAAACCACGTCGATTAGAGATTTGAGTGAGTTCATCGGTACTGGCAAGTAACAACGCAGCCAACTCCTGCTCAACCATCGCCGCTAAATCAACCAAGGCTTGCAGATCGTCGTCAGTAAAGTGCCTTGAACGACTATCGATAATGCACAAAGTACCCAGCTTTTCACCAGAAGTTGCACTTAAAGGATGTCCTGCATAAAAACGAATATGGGGATTATCGGTCACCAGTGGATTATCGGCAAAACGAGGGTCTTGGGTCGCATCGCCAATGATAAAAGTTCGCTCACCGAGAATAGCGTGTCCACAAAAAGAAATGTCCCGCCCAGTTTCGCAGACGTCCAGTCCAAAGCATGACTTAAACCACTGCCGATTTTCATCAACCAAACTCACCAAAGCTATCGGTACATCAAATAGTCGTTTAGCCATTCGAGTTATCCGGTCAAAACGCTCTTCTGGCTGAGTATCTAAGACATTCAGCTGGCATAAAGCTTTCAGACGACTCGCTTCGTTATCAGGTGTTTTAGGGGCTTGCATTCCAGACCCATTGATTATCTCTTACAATAAGATAACTATAGTCAAATAAATCAGATATATATAAAGAATAATTCAGGCGGCTGTAAGCAATAGGTTCCGTGACCCCAGCCGCTCTGATGAACCCAAAATAGCCGTTGTAAATTCGTAATACCACGGCCACAAACTCGTCGCTGTTTATTGGGTGCAATTGTCGTAAAAGGTGACGGTTGCAGGCCAATCAGAAAAGACCCCAATAACACCAAGTTGCTGCTTAAGTACATCTAATACCGCTAATTCAGGATAGCTTGTATAGTGCCGCTCTAAACTCCAGGTAATTAAATCTAAACCTTGTGCCTTAAGTTCTTTTGCATAATCGGTGGCCTGCAATTCACCATTTTGTTCTTCCACTAACAGCGTATAGATCGGGGCAACAATCTTGATCCCCTTCGCTGCGATCTCACTGGGGCTGGGTACATCTGCAGGTTTACTCACCAAAAATACCCCTTGCTGCCCATAATCAGAATTATTCGCCAACCAATATTCCAGATCATCAATCAAAAATGACTGTGGGTAGACTTCACTCGGCTCAACGCCTGCTTCGGTATATTCATCAATCATTTTTTGCGCAAACTGCTGTTGAGTCATTCCGGCTGCTGCGAGATCTTGTGCACTTGGTGTTTTAAGTTCGGGCGTCATTTTCACACCGAGTTGCCTAAATAAAGCAATGCTTTCTTTATGCGACATCAAAGTACCTGTATTAGCGTACAAATCGGTACGCCAATTAGGCGTCGCTTGCATGTACTCTTGCACCGATGTTGCATTGGCATTACTCGAGTCCATTTTACCTTGTAAGGATTTGTATTCCGCTAAGGTAAAATCTGAGGTACGACACTCGGCATTCGCTTTAAGACCATTGACCGGATCCGCTGGGGTAAAGGGCTGAGAACACTTGGCAGCCAGCTCGGGGACGGCTAATACATTGGTGGTGGTATGTAAATCGGCATGGGAATGACGGCAAACCAACTCCCCATCCTTGGTTAGCGCAACATCACATTCAATCACTCCAGCTCCCATGCTCGCAGCAGCGATATAGCCTTCGCGGGTATGCTCTGGAAACATTAACGGTGCACCGCGATGCCCAATTGACAAGTAACTCGATTGATAACTGCTTTTGCTCTCGAGGCAAGCGCTCAGGGTATCCTTTAAGGTCCCTGCTGCAAGTTGATTCACCAAATAGCCGGGACGAGGACCTAACTGTACCTTACTGGTAGGGCCGGAAGCCGATTTTGCTTGAACAATATCATCATCATTACAAGCACCAAGCAATAACACCGGACACAATACAAAAGCCAACTGAGTTAATTTCATTAAGAAAGTCCTTTTAAACAAAATGAATAGAGGACGTTTAGTTGAGCTTAACCCGATGACAAGGAGATGAACAATTGATGTTGTATTTGTGTATTCACAAGGTTATGCAGGGTTACAGCTCACCAGAGTGCGGCAGAGAACAACGAAACAAGCCTCAGAAGGGACAGCTCAGGCAAACACCAAGGTGCTTAATACAAATTAAGCACCTTTAGACTAAAAATTTATTACAGTGCAATCGCTCAACGCGCTAAAAATTTCAGCTTATAAGCGCCTAAATCTTGATATTCAACTTCGGTCTCACATGCAAAATTAAGCTCAACAATACCCGCATAAGAGCCGGTAATGATCGCTTGTCCGGCATTAAAGCTTACGCCACGTTTACTCATGTAATTAATTAACCAATAGATAGGACTCACCGGATTTTGATTCGGATGCTCTCCAGCCAACTGTTGAGTTTGTTCACCTTGAGTAAAACTGATCTCAATATTACTGGCAGAAAAAGCCGCCGCTTTGTCAATTTCGGGACCAAGGAATAAACCTTGGTTGACTAAACCATCGGCTAATACTTCAAAGAAGGCTGCATTCTCGGTATCTGCAAAACGCCCTTGGATCAGCTCGAGAGCCATATGACAACGACCAATAGCCTGATCAATTTCCGCCTCACTATAATCTTTATCACGAGCGGGTAAATCTTGGCTTAATACAAAGGCAATCTCAGGCTCAACTCTTGCCACTCCGCCATCGGCGTAAAGTGAACAAGACTCCCCCCGTTGTACGAGATCGGCAAAGATAGGTGCAACAACTAACTTATCTTCAGCGAGGGGCAACAAACATTTCCAGCCGCCAATGCCATCTTCACGTAATTCGGTCATTTGCGCTTGAATGGCTAGCGCATCGTCAATAGATTGCGGGCGAAGTGTCGGCGCCAAACGTTTCGCCTTGATCGATGTATTCCGGTTGTTGAGCAAAGTTTGCGCGGCTTCAACGACATCCAATTCAATAATCATACAATACCACTATTAAAAAACATAAAAGCGGATAATACTCAGATATGTGCTTCACCGCCATGCGTGAATTAACAAAAACAGAACAAAAGCTAACAATTTTGTGGTGCTAAGGAGGCAACAAAGTCATTCAGCTCCTTACCCGGACTATAAGCAAAACTACGTTGGCAATGATTCAGATGAGTAATTCGATCGACTCGAAAATTGCGAAAGCCCTGTCGAAGCTCACACCAAGCGAGCAGCGTCCAACTTCCTCGCCAAAAATAAATCGCTAATGGGCGCACTTCTCGTTCACTCAGCTGCTGCTTTGCGTCTTGATAGAGCAGTTGTAGATACTCTCGTTCACGGGTCGCAGCACGTAGCGGATCCAAAAATCTAAATTCTTGCTGATCGATGTAAAAATCTGGCGCAAACATTAATGATTGATAGGCTTGTAAGCGCTCTGGCAATACGGCCTCAACCTTAATCATCACTTGTTTCGCCGCCGCAGCTAGCTCTTTCCCCGCCCAAGTCTGCGCCATCCGCATCCCAATCTGTATCGCTTCCAATTCTTGTTCATTAAACATTAATGGCGGCACATTAACCTCTTGCCGCAATATGTAGCCGACTCCCGCCTCACCTTCTATGGGAATACCACTGAGACACAAATCTTGCACATCGCGATAAATGGTGCGGGTAGAAACCTCCAAACGTTCGGCTAACTGCTGCGCAGTGGTCAAACGACGTAAACGTAAAATCTGCACCAACTGAAAGAGTCTGTCTGCCCGTCTCATATCCCTCTCTTCTCATCCACCGAAATGACAACTCGCCCAGAAAACCAAACGAGCTGTCAAGGAACCGCGATTACTGCTGTTTAGCCCATAGGCCGACTTTATTCCCCTCGCTATCCACAAACAAGCTAATATAGCCCTTTTCCCCGCCTTTAATTGGTGTCAGTGGTAACAATATTTGTACTCCAGCGCGACTCATGGTTTCCAATAAAGGATTCAGTTTATCCGTCACATGGAGGTACACAGTTGCGCCCTCAAGACTTGGTATCATTAACGGATGTTTACATAGGGCCACATTTGCACCATCCAATACTTCGGTTTCGATAATAGCCATTTCCATCATATCCATCACTTCACGATGAAAACTCAAGTTAAAATGTTGCTGGTAAAATGCGACGGCGCGCTCCATATCGGTGACTGCGATTTCGCCCCAAACTAAAGGTGCTACTGCTAACATGTGATTCTCCTTAACATAATTGAATGCCAATAAGATAGAGCCCTCTCTACCTTGCGATTGACAAAGCAACCATAAGCCCTCCCTACTGACAGCCTCCTGTCAGTAGACTTTAGACTTTGCAAGAAACCATCTATCTTAAGTGTAATATTGGCAGCAAGCGCTTAGTGCGCGCGCAGCTCAAAACTCCCCCTACAACACAAGGAATCGTAGAATGCCAAATAAATAAACCTCAAATACAGTGTCAAGGTATTAACTAGAAATCATTAACTTCCGCTCGGTGAAACCAAGATTGAACTGTACAGATTTGTTTCACGAAACGACTTCGTCTCGTTGGAAGCCGGTTTATTACAAACAAAATCGTCCTACCCCCCAATAATACTTAGCGGATTTTTGTAAATGAACAATTCTGTACAAAACTTGGGGGGCCAATTAGGCTATGATGACGATCTTAAATTGCTAACAAGGAGGTGAATGAAATGTCAAAAGAACAAGCACATTATCAGTTTGCCGATGAACTTGGTGGCATCGAAATTCTGCAGGCACGCTATGAGAAACAAAACTTTTCTCGGCATAGCCATGAAGGTTTTACGGTTGGCATTATAGAGACTGGCGCACAGCGCTTTTATCGCACTGGCGGGGATCATATCGCGCCCAGCAATAGTATCATTTTAGTCAACGCCGATGAGATCCATAACGGCTGTTCCGCAAGCGAAGGGGGCTGGTCTTATCAAGCCATATATCCAACCCCCGAGCAGTTTGCCGAAGTCAACCAAGCTCAGGGTCTAAGTGATAACTTTGCTCCCTACTTTACCCAAGCCGTGGTACAAGATGCAGCACTAGCGCAATTACTGCGAAATACCATCCACAGTTTAAACTACTCAAGCAATCGACTATTACGTGAGAGCTTGGTCTACGCTTGCCTAAGTCAACTAATGGCGAGCCATGGCAAAAGTGTGCCACCACAATACTCACTCAAACCGGCCAGCAAGGCACTAATACTGGTAAAGCAGTGCTTAGACGAGCAGCCTGCCGCAAATGTATCTTTAAGTGAACTAGCCAGACTGGTACATCTCAGTCCTTGCCACTTGGCGAAGCAATTTGTGAAACGTTATGGTATGCCACCCCACGCTTATCAGATCCAAGCTCGGCTCAGGCAAGCGAAACAATTACTGCGCCAAGGTCAACCCTTGCTTAAAGTAGCCTTAGATTGTGGGTTCCATGATCAAAGCCACTTTCACCGCCATTTTAAGCGTGCGCTAGGCGTCAGTCCTGGCCGCTATGCTAAAGAAGTTCAGCTTTAATATAGGATCCCTGTGACAACTATCGGCTACATTCAACATTCCCGCTGGTCAAATAAAATCAGCGCATTTTTAAAGGGTACTTTGGCGGTATTACCACTGACGATTGCGGTGATCCCTTGGGGAATTCTAGCAGGCTCGTATGCCTTAGAATCAGGTTTAAGTCCCCTACAAAGCCAAGCCATGTCAGCCATTTTATTTGCCGGTTCGGCACAACTAGTGGCCACAGGCATGTTTAAACTTGGAGCCAGCCTGCTCAGTATGCTGCTCACCACGCTACTCATCACCTCGCGCCATTTGCTCTATAGCATGGCGATGCGCCCTCAGGTAAGCCAACTACCGCTCAAGTGGCGCTTTGTTTTAGGTTATTTACTCACCGATGAGTTATTTGCGATTGCCAATAAAGGCGTCGATAAACCCTTTGATCCTTGGTTTGCCCTCGGCGGCGGCCTAAGCTTCTATTTGGCTTGGAATATCGCCTCGGCAGTGGGCATTATTGCTGGCAGCAACATCGCAAATCTCGACAGCTGGGGACTCGATTTTGCCATCGCCGCCACCTTTATCGCGATAGTCGTGCCCAGTATCAAACAAGCCTCGGGCTTACTGTGTGTTTTGATTGCCTTGGTGAGCTCCGTCACTTGTGAATTATTTGCGATACCGGGTGGATTATTAATCTCGGCCATTTTAGCGATGAGTTTGGCCACCGCTTACGCGCGGTGGCGTGAGGAGACCCTATGATTTGGTTAAGCATTATTGCTATGGCAGGGATTGTTTTTGCCAGTCGCTATTTATTTTTAGAACCGCGTATTCCGCTACGTTTAGGCAAAGGTGCACTACAATTTCTAAGTTACTCTGCACCTGCGGTGCTCACTGCTATTTTTGCCCCCATCGTTTTTGTTCGGGATGGACAGTTAAGCCTTGGATTCGATAACCCCTATCTAGTCTGTGCGGTACTCGCCACCTTACTGGCAATATTTACCCGCAATGCGCTCATTACCGCAGTCCTTAGCATGGCGATTTTCTTCTTGATTCACTAGCCAGCAAAAGGCCGACACATCTGTTATAATACGCCGAATAATGCACATGTAAGTGAAGTATTATTCCAAGAAGAATAGTATTAACGTGTTTTTTCGGCTGTTTACTCCGCGTAACTCAATATTACGCACAAGCTTACCCCCACGTTCTGGCTTCCTCGTGGTGTGATAGCAGTCATCATATTTCTGTCTTATGGCAGACCTGCCTAACAAGAGTTTTTAATGCGCTTAACTAAAAAAATAAATGCTCCGGTATTTTATTCATCCTTAATTATCACCTTATCGATCGCAATTTTTTCAGCCTTACGCCCCAAATATACAGGGACAAGCTTTAACCTGATTCAATCTTGGTTGGCGACGAATGTCAGCTGGATTTATGTTTTATCGGTTGCGATATTTCTTATTTTTGTCGTGTTCATTATGGTCAGCCGCTTAGGCGACATTAAATTGGGTCCCGACCATTCGGAACCCGACTACAGCAATATCTCTTGGTTTTCGATGTTATTCTCGGCCGGAATGGGCATTGGCCTGATGTTTTTTGGTGTAGCAGAGCCAGTAATGCACTATTTGTCACCGCCAGTGGGCGATCCTGCTAGCATTGCTGCCGCCAAAGAAGCGATGCGGATTACCTTTTTCCATTGGGGACTGCATGCCTGGGGGATTTATGCGGTAGTGGGGCTATCACTCGCCTACTTCAGCTATCGACATAAGCTGCCTTTATTACCCCGCTCATCTTTATACCCACTGATTGGTGATCGTATTTATGGGCCGATTGGCCATGCCACCGACACCTTTGCAGTGGTCGGGACAATTTTTGGTGTCGCCACCTCTTTGGGATTTGGCGTTCAACAGCTCAACGCTGGTTTAAGTTACTTATTTGATGTTCCACAAAACGAATGGGTACAGCTTGGCCTAATTGTTGTGGTGATTGGTTTGGCTACCGTGTCTGTGGTTTTAGGCTTAGATGGCGGAATTAAGCGCTTATCCAATCTGAATATGTTTTTAGCCTTGTTGCTACTCATTGCCATGTTATTGCTTGGTCCCAGCGAGTTGCTCTTAAAATCATACGTACAAAACACTGGCACCTATATGAGTGAGCTGGTCAGTAGTACCTTTAATTTATACGCTTACGATCGCAAAGAAGACTGGATTGGCGGTTGGACCATGCTGTATTGGGGATGGTGGGTTTCCTGGTCACCTTTTGTTGGGATATTTATTGCACGGGTTTCTCGTGGCCGAACTATTCGTGAATTTATTATTGGCGTGTTGTTTATCCCTTCAGGATTCACTTTCTTGTGGATGACCGTGTTTGGCAATACCGCCATTCATTTGATTGCTGGCGATGCGATGAGCGAATTAGCTTTAGCAGTCAATCACGATGTTGCCACTGCAATATTTGTGTTTTTTGAACAACTTCCTTTCTCGTCTCTGCTATCTGGTATTGCGGTATTGTTAGTGACCACTTTCTTTATCACCTCAGCTGACTCTGGCGCTTTGGTGATTGACACCTTAACTGCAGGCGGCGAAACCAATACCCCATTATGGCAACGAATTTTTTGGACCTTGTTAATTGGCTTTATTGCTGCAGCCTTATTATTTGCAGGCGGCTTAGCAGCCTTGCAAACTTTAACCATCGCTTCGGCGTTTCCGTTTATGTTTGTCTTACTGTGTTTTTGCTATGCCTTGTTAAAAGCACTAAAACACGACTACATGCTACAAAACAGCGTACAAACCCATAATACTTCGGTGCAATTTTCCAAGGCAAATATTTCATGGAAAGACCGCTTAGACTCACTGTTAGTTCACCCCTTAAGGCCCGAAGCACAAGGATTTGTGAGCCAAGTGGTACGCCCGGCATTTATGCAATTGGTCGAACACTTCAGTGCCAATGGGCTAAACGCCAAGTTAATTGAAGATAGTGAGAAAATCCGCTTAACCATTTATAAGGAAGAAGCTGAAAACTTCGCCTATGGGATCCGCTTACGTCACTTTGTGATGCCCAGCTATGCCGACGAAAAGCATAATGACTATTACCGAGCCGAAGTATTTCTATTACAAGGCGGCCAGCAATACGATGTATTTGGTTATACCGAAGACCAAATTATTGTTGATGTGATCAGCCAATACGAACGTCATTTGCACTTCTTATATTTAGCCAGCTCTGAAATATTAGAGGAAGAGGAAAGCCCGATGCAACAAGCAAGTCATGAGCAAATTTAATGATTAGTGATTAGTGGCTAGTGACTAAAAAATAAGGCCAGAGACTTTGCTCTGGCCTTATTTTTCATGGTTTGTCACGACCGTTTATTGCTCCAACCACACTAAGGCAGTTTGTTCATTCTCAAAAATTTGCACTTCACCACTGACAAACCAGCGCCCCACCTTGGATGCCCATTCCAACCATTGCTTCTGACTTAAAATAGCTATTTTATCAAAATCTTGGCCGTATTTAAGACCGAGTCTAAAATCGTCCCAAGCGGCTCTAAGCTCCCAGCCTTCAAGTTCTGTGGCATCAAAAAAAACCCGAACCGGCGCATGCTTCACTTCAACTAAAGCCGCCTCAAGCAACGGAGTCACTTGTTGATAGTCCTGATGAGTCAAGGTGCCACAAGCTTTCATCGACAGCAATAAACGAGTTTCTAAGCGTTCAATTCCGATAGTAATGCCATGTCTGAGAATAGTCATGCCTTGCTCCCATGTAAATAATCCGCTACGGCGTTCCTTACAGTATGGTAGAGATTGAAGCGCTCATCGTGAATTGTCTGGTGATTAATTCAAGCCTTTGATCTAAAACAATTCAACTACATTAACTCAGACCACAATCGCTGCACTTGCGTCATAATATCGGCATAGGGTTGTTGCTCACAACGCGCAAAGCCCGGCAACGCTTTAATTTTCAAACGAGTAAATAAAGGCACATGAATACCCGCCAAAAAACGACAAGCTAAGGTTTGGCTAAATGCCCCATCGGCTTTACTGTGTATATGGTGTTGCAAGCCTTGTAAGTCACTCAATAACTGACTTTGATTAGGCACCATCGGAATTTGTGAATGACTCAAGCGAGCCACCTTTCCTCGACATACACTACAGTGACCACAACGCTGCGGTGCCTGCCGATCATCAAAGTATCCCGCGAGTTGGTAACTCAAACAGCTATCTAACTCAAAAAAACCGACTAACTTGGCAATTCGTTGAATTTCTTTGGTTTCTTTATCACAAAAATAATGATGCAAGTTAGCGGCGAGAGTCGGCTCTGCCAACGCGCTTAAATTGAGTTGATAGACCTCGGTAATCTTTTTAGTTTCTAGCTCTATCAAACCTTGCTCATGTAGGTACTCTAGAGCGGCCACCACCCTTGAGCGTTCCGCACGATAACTTTGATATAAGCTGTCGAAGTTTAAGCTACCCCATATTTTCTTCATTTGGGTATGCTCAAAAATGGCCGCAATAAATTGCTGTCGCTCGCCCTTGAACATCGCCAACAACGCTGCCTTGTCTTGAATAAACTTGTAGCGGAAGTCGGCATAGTAGGCATACAAGGGCTTGATCAGCCCCTGCATCTCCATCTGCACCAGCAGGGTCTTTAGCGGTAACTGGCGAATATTTGCAGCACTCGACAAACGATTTAACTGCAACTCCCACTGTTCACCTTGGCCCTCTTGACGAATGTTTTCCAAAACATATTCAATCGCGTTCAGCTCCGGTGTATCACCATAGACAAAGTTTTCCACGGTGCTTAAACCGTCCAGATTGGCCAGTGTCACACACTGCGATGGCAAGCCATCGCGCCCTGCGCGACCAATTTCCTGGCTATAATTTTCAATCGATTTGGGCAAGTCATAATGCACCACAAAACGGATATTGGCTTTATCAACCCCCATGCCAAAAGCAATGGTGGCCACCACGACTTGCAGCTTATCTTGCATGAAATCGTTTTGCGTTTGCTGACGTTGCTCGCTACTAAAACCCGCATGATAGGCTTGGGCGTTAACCTGATGGGCTCGTAAGTAATTGGCTACTTGCTCGGCGGTATGTTGCAGCGTCACATAAACAATACCCGCGCCCTGTTGTTGACTGATCAGCTGCAACAAAGCCTGATCTTTTGCTTGCGAGGTCACCGCCGTCACCGTTAAATCAAGATTACTACGATAGAAGCCAGTCTGTATAATGGCTTGTTCACTGATCGCAAAACGCCGCGCCATATCTAATTTGACTTGCTTGGTGGCAGTTGCTGTTAACAGCAACACCAAGGGAATATTCAGTTGTTCCCGGTAAGTTGGCAATTTCAAATAGTCGGGTCGAAAGTTATGCCCCCATTCCGAGATACAGTGCGCTTCGTCCACCACTAGCATCGATAAAGGCACCGCTTGAATAAATTGGCGGAAGCGCTCATTTTTAAATCGTTCCACCGAAACCATCAGGATCTTGGTTTGGCCACTGCGCACCTCGCTCATCACTTGCTGATTTTGCGCCGGGCTCAAGCTTGAATCAAGGCTAGCCGCCGCAATACCCTTGGCATGTAAAAACTCTAATTGATCTTTAATTAAGGCCAATAAAGGTGAAACTACCAAAGTTAAATGCGGGAGCTGCAAGGCACTAAACTGATAACACAAAGACTTGCCCGAGCCCGTTGGAAAAATGGCTAGGGTCGATTGGCCCGCCAGCAACTGACGAACCGCCTGTTGTTGGCCTGGGCGAAAGGAATCGAAGCCAAAACTGGCCTGAAGTTGCTGCTCTAGGGAAGCGCTCATGAAAAACCTTATGCGGGGTTAACAAGGAACGAGAAGACCATTAGTATACCGACTATCTCTTAAGCTGTATGCGCCTTAAGCCTTTAATGAGAAACATCTATACGATAAAACGTTGCTTGTACGTAGTCGTCTGGCTCACCCGACTTATTTTGATTGTATACCCCTGCCTTAAAGTACATATATTGACCGCCTTGATCATAACCACTGTACGACATATCGAGCTGTTGCACGATATCCTCATCGCCCGCTTTTTTCAGCGTAACCGTCAGCAAGTTGCCTCTCACCGCAATGCGGTAAGTAAAACGCTCATTCAGCGCAATCCCGTTTTCCGGTTCCGGGGCTGAGCTAGACTTGCTGCCAATCATTTCAATCCACTGATTTTTTCGACCAATGCGGTCATGTGCAAAATAAATAGAACCTTTTTGATGTTGTGGCAGTTTACGATAATAGAGCCGAATTGGTTCATCGTGGTTGGCATGGATTTGCCCGATCACCACTCGCCCCACCTGACGTTTATCACCCGTAGTCGTGACATGATTAACCGCAAGCTCGGCTTCCATCACCCCGTCAACCGCGCCCGCTAAACGTTGATCTTGCTCCGGTGCTGAAGAAAACACCCAATTATTGCGCGTCACCCCTTGGCTTTTGATCTGCTTATCGCCCGCGCGCAGCATTTCGCGTAACTCCGAACGTGTATAGCTGGTATTCGATGAAGTTTTTGGCCCCTGAACGGGCGAGCGAAATACCAAGCGGTCGGCTTTCACTTCAAAATAAGGTGAATACGCAAAGCCCGCAACCAACTCGCGCTCTTTAATATTATCGGCTCGGCCATTGTGCGTCTCATCAACCGGAATACTTAGCATCCAACGCTGTAGGTCAATAACCGCCTGAGCATTAGAAGCCCAAAACATAAGTAACAGAGTCATATTAAAGACGGAGACTATTTTCAATTAAGTTTTCACCAAACCGGAATTAAGACTTTGCTTAGTCTAACGAAAAAGCGTAGACGATGATTTGACAACGCTCGATTTATCATACAATTCAAGAAAAACACTTTAAACTATACTCGATGCCTTTGGCCTGCGCGCAACAAAAAAACTGGCCATACAGCCGCTATTTTCCGATCAAAGCCTTTACCGCCAAACCGACAAATACGCTAATCGCAACACTTAACAAAGTTCCCAGCATCACGTATTCCGTGAGTTTGCGATCACTGTTCCCGGTTAAATCACCGAAGCGAAAAATCGACTTCGCCGCCACAATAAAGCCGATGGCGGCAAACTGGTTTATCAGTACGCAAGTGAGCACTAAGCTGCGCTCGACCATACCAATTGTCTGACCCGCCGAATCGAGGGTCGGTTGACTCGACGGAACACTGGGGGTCCAGCGTTTTAATAACAATGCCAGCAACCATGAACTGGGTTTAAGAACCAACAGGTAAGCCAGCACCACCAGCAGGCCACCCGCATCGACCAGTTGCAGCAACTTTTGGGTAAAGCCTTCCCAATGGTTGGTTAAATCAACCAATAACACCATTAATACGGCCAAATGAATAATTTGTTGTCCGAATAAATAGGCGGCACTCAAAGGTAAGTAAGCGCCAACTAAAGGAATAATGAGGCTTGCAAAGAACAAGGTGATACAAGCCAGTGCTAACTGTATCGAAACGCCGATAAACAAGCTGGTAATGCCCGCAAATAACAGCGTGATAAATAAAGCGCGTATATACAAGGCTGCAGCGCGTAACTTAGTCTGTTGGATCTGCTCGGGCCAACGTCGAGGACTGAGATAAAATTCAAATACAACATAAGCGCAGCCCACACTAGTGAGCATCAATAGTAAGGGTTCCATTAAAAAATTCTTCCGTAAGTTGCCTAAATAGTTGGCGGTATTCGTCGAGAAGCAAATACTGTGATTGATTCAATAATTTGGTGGCATTGACTCGGGAGCTATTCAAACACTTGGCTAAGGCCGCATGGCTTGGCTCGCTGAGCTGCCAATAAGTGGCTAAGGCGTGGGCTTGTTTGACTGTAAGCTCTTGGATCTGCAAATCAACAAACTTGGTGAGTAAGTCAATCCCACGTAAAAACTGCGGATTGTCGGCAAAAATGGCTAAATACTGGCGCTTTAAGCTATCTAAACCGCGCCCCGATAACACAAAGGCTTGACCACTAGAACGCGACACATATTCATCTAAAGGGTCGATTTGGCCAATCCCGATGCCAATGCGAGCATCAAAACCTTGCCGTTTCGAACCAAAAGATTTTAAGGCTAAGCGGATGGTTAAAGCGCAGTCGATAGCGCAACTAGGCTGATTCACCACCAGTTGGAAAGCATCACCACGGAACATTTCATAACGCGCATCATAACGCTCACAAAGTAAGCTTAAGCTTTGGTTTAAGCACTCAATCAGTTCAGCAAAAATGTCCGCTGGTAAGTCGCTGGAGCCCACAATATCTCCACTTAACACTGCAACATCGGCCATAAACATCCTTTAATTGGAGGGTCCCCTCAATGAATAGTAACTCAAATAGATTACATTGTAAAAAGTAACCTTATTTAGTTACTTTTTGCAATGTAAACGATTTTAAAGCGAGGATCACTGTTACCAAAACTTTGGCAAGTTTGATAGTGATTGCTTGCAAGCTGCTCCAGTGGCGTGTTTTGCCAACCATTAGGGGTTCCCCGGAATTCCCATTCTGCCTGAGCAGAAAGAGAAGCGGTTAACAGCCCCAGTAAAACTACCTTGTTCATGATATTTCCTTAATTCGAATGTATCTGTTAGCCAAGCTCTAATGACTCTTTCGGTCATTTCCAGACTGACCATAATCGACTCTTCTGAAAAAGTGCGCATGAAAACAAACAAACTGAGGCTTCAGTCAAATAAACATCTCCAATTTGTGATTGAAAAGGATTTCATTTTATTGTTATACAAATGGCAGTGTTTATATCCTGAATGGTAAATTCATTGAGGATGATTTTGCTATGATCAACTAGCGGGAGTGATGAAACTTATCGCACCAGCCTGCTAAACAAACAACAGTCTGGGCAATAGAAATCGCTAAGCTCGATATAAATAAAAAGGCCCTAGGCCAGTACGACCTAGGGCAAACTCTTAAAAAATGCTACTTAGTTCCTCTGACATGCTACTCACTTTGAGTACGCAGCATCACGATTCAGCCAAGTTAAAGCATTTAATGAGAGGCTACTCGTTTATAGTTATAAAATCGCTGGCCACAACCCCTTCAGCTAAGGCAAGCGCCCCCGGAGTGGTCTCACTAATCACAATCTCATGATTAACCGAGAAGGTAAGCGGTGCTACATTTGAGACATCTGATGATGGTGAAACATAAACACGATAGGTACCGGGTTCAACAATCCATTGATGATGTTCAGCATCAAAACTAGCCAAAGTCTCCGCCGAGATGTTAAAGCTTAAAGTTTGTGATTCACCCGCATTTAAAAGTTTAGTTTTAGCAAATGCTTTTAGCTCAATAGTTGGTTTTTTCAACTTAACTTCGGGTGCTGAAACATACACCTGAGCCGCTTCTTTTCCTGCCACATTGCCTACATTGCTAATCGTTGCGGTCACGGTGACTTGGCCAGACGCACCATCGGAAGCAAAAGTGTTTACACTGATGCCAGTATCGCTATAACTAAAGTCGGTATACGACAAACCATAACCAAATGGGTAGGCGACACTCTTATCAAACGAGGTGTAGTATCGATAACCAACATAAATGCCCTCGTTATAATACGACTTATCCGCCAGCCCATCGGCATCAACATCGACACCGGGGAAAGTTGTTGCCGATGGTACATCAGCATAAGAAGCAGGTATGGTTTGCGCCAATTTACCACTCGGATTGACCTCACCCGAGATAATATCAGCAACCGCGACCCCAGTTTCTTGCCCCCCCATATAGGCGAGAAGAATGGCATCAACTTTACTTCCCCACTGCGAAGTATCGACTAAGCCGTTAACATTCAGTACCACGGTGACCGTTTTACCCTTGGCGTGGAAGGCACTGGATACTGCGTCAATGATTTCCAATTCTTCATCCGTTAACAGATAGTCTCCTTGAGTATTGGTGCGGTCTTCACCTTCACCCGCCTGACGCCCCAAGGTAATGATTGCTGCATCGTTTGATTCAGCCGCTTCTGCGATCAGCGTTGGTAAGTTTGCGTTATCAGAAACCGAAGGTTCATCGGCAAAAAGATAGCTGCCAAGCAAGGCTTGTTTGCTGTAACTGTTTTCGTTGAAGTAATCCGTATAAAAAGTTTTCAAGTCAGCATTTAAGGTGTAGTACTGTGCCAAACCACTGGCAATATCAACGGTATAAGCCGCATTCACATCGCCGCTACCGGTGCCGCCTTTTAAGGTATTAATTTGCACAGTCCCAAATGAGGCTAAGCTTTTACCTTTACTCAACGGTAAGGCTGAAGCATTATTTTGCAAAAGAATCATCCCTTCTGCAGCCGCTTCTCGCGCAAGCGCCGCGTGACTATTTAAGTCTGGATTGTTTGAATAGTCATACTGTTTATAAGACGGTGTTTTTTGTACTTGGGTTAAAATCGCCACCACACTGGTATCGACTTGTTCCTCTGTTAACACACCCTTTTCAAGCGCAGCTTCTAAATCACCTTTCAAATTACCAGGCTCAATTAAATTATTGCCAGCCGCGATTTGTTTGCCAGCTGAGTCTTCATCCCGTCCAACCATGCCGGAAAAGTCAGTTGAAAATCCTGCAACATTGCCAGCAAACCAATCTGACATGACCAAGCCGGTGTAATCCCATTCGTTGCGTAGAATATCGGTAAGTATATCTGCGCGTTGATTGACATAAGTGCCATTAATCAAATTGTAAGGACTCATGATTGCCCACGGCTTCGATTGCTCAACCGCGATTTTAAAACCTCTTAAGTAAATTTCTCGAAGTGTTCTGGGATCGGCAACTGAATCAAGAAAGAAGCGATTGGTCTCGGCATTATTTGCGAAGAAGTGTTTAAGAGTTGCGCCGATGCCATTAGACTGAAGACCGTTCACCATAGCCGAAGCGATCATCCCCGACAAAACCGGATCTTCAGAGTAATACTCAAAATTTCGACCCGATAAAGGGTTACGTTGAATATTCATGCCGGGACCTAACAGTATATCCACGCCATATTCTAAAACTTCATTCCCTTGAGCCTGGCCTACTTGCTCAACTAGCTCGGTATTCCAGGTGGAAGCAAGTAAGGTCCCGATAGGCCAAGCCGTTGCATAGTAAGTACCACCAAGCCCTTCTCTGGTTGGGGATATACGTAAACCAGCGGGGCCATCGGCTAATTTAACCGCCGGGATACTTAAACTATCACTGCTTACCCCGTTAATATAGCCCGCGACACCGTCTACTTGTTTCTCTTCAGGTAGGTTAATTGGATCGATCCCAGCATAAGTGCTTAAATCCATCCCAGGGCCCGCAACAATATCGAGCTTCTCACTGATGCTCAAATCTTTAAGCATAGATTCTGCGAGTGTTTTATAATAAGTGTCACTGGTTCTGTCTACTGTGACTTCGTCATCATCGTTACACCCAGCAATCATGCCACTCAAAGTAATGGTCACGGCCAATGCAACAAGACCTACTTTGGGTTTTAGCTCTAACATATCCTTCACTCCTTGATCTAATTTTATTAGTTTTTATACGGTAAAATTGCTGGTGACATGAATATGGAAGCGCATCCAAAGAATTTCTCTCAATGACGATATCGCGCATATTTTTTCAACACACAGCTAATCTACAACCATTTGATTCTATAGAGTAAAGACCACCATAAGCTTTACCCAGAGGAGCAAAATTTACCTTTGAGGGGCTAAAACTTTGTTTTAAGAGGTGCTAGGGAAAATTACAATTGGTTACAAATTGTCACATATAGCAAGGAATGATTGACCCGTTTAATTTTGACACTTGATATGTTCCAGATAAAAGCTTACTAGGCGCAGCCAGCAGTGTGCCGTAAAGTGAAGCGAGCAAAGACACTCAAGCCTTTCTTTTAAAAATTGGCAGAGGTTCGCCATGAACCACTCCAATAACTGGGTAATATAAATTTTCGTTAATAAATAAGCGGATAAGGAGTGACCGAAGACACCTCAACAGCGAAACCTTTAAACACAACTTATTTTAAAAGGGATCCGTGTAGCAGCTTAGATTGGTTGTTTAAGGGAGGGGAATTAGTTATCACCATCATTGACACTATAGAGGCGTCAATGATGGTCGAAGCCACCTATTATCCGGCGGCCTGCTTGCTTGAGTTTTGCCAAATAGTATCGAATTGCAGGATCCCTTCGGGAATGTCTATAGCGTCAAGGTATTCAGAATTCAGGACAATCCGACTTTCAATTTTATCTGACGCAACAAGAAGTGATTCAAGCATAGTAATTCTCTCTGGCGGTTCAATCCCAGACATGATGAAATCTTTATCGTGAGCTGACAAACAGCGAACCAAGAACTGCCCTTCCGAGGTGCATGCGGGATTCCTGCGCTTAAGGGCTTGGGCAAGCGGCGCAGGAATATTATCTTCGATCAAAACGCCTACCAAGACCCTGTAAATAATTCTGTGTAACTGCTTTGGGTTACAAGTAATCAGTAAGTCGGTCTTCAAACATAATCATAAAGCGATTGAGAGCCTGTCGCCAGTTTCTTATTGGTATCGACCAGCGTTTCGATGCATCCATAATTGCAAGATAGACAACTTTCCTCGCTGATTCATCCGTGGGGAATAGCTTACGCTTCTTTGTCGCTTTGCGTATCACACTGTTCAAGGACTCTATCGCATTCGTCGTGTAAATGGCTTTACGAATGTCCTGAGGGTAGCTGAACAATGTATTTAAATTATCCCAATGCGCTGTCCAAGAGCGGCTTATCTGTGGGTATTTATCATCCCACTGGTCACCAAATTGTTCGAGGGCCAGAAGCGCTTCTTCCTCGGTATTCGACTGGTAAATACCTTTGAGATCTGCCGTTACAGCCTTGTAGTCTTTCCAAGGGACATACTTCATTGAATTGCGCACCATGTGGACGATACAGAGCTGTATTTGGGTTTTTGGGAATACGGCATTAATAGCATCTGGAAAGCCCTTCAAGCCATCAACACAAGCGATAAGAATGTCGTTGATACCTCGAGTCTGGAGTTCAGTGAGAACGCTGAGCCAGAACTTCGCACCTTCCGTTTCAGATATCCACATCCCTAAAAGTTCTTTCTGACCTTCGATATTTACGCCCAGAGCCAAGTAAATCGCCTTATTGACGAGCTGTTTGTTTTGGCGGATTTTCACCACGATGCAATCAAGGTAGACGATGGGATAGACTGCATCGGTAATTCCCCCGAAAATTAATCCCATGCAAAAGTAGAATTTTCTCGTATAGTAAATACAGGAGATTCAACATGAAAAAGTCACGTTACACGGACAGTCAGATCTTATCTATTCTCAAGCAGGCTGAGGCTGGTTCACCTGTTCCTGAGCTCTGTCGTGAGCATGGAATGAGCAACGCAACCTTTTACAAGTGGCGTTCGAAATACGGTGGTATGGACGCATCCCTTATGGCGCGGATGAAAGAACTCGAAGATGAAAATCGACGGCTTAAAAAGATGTATGCGGAAGAACGCCTTAAAGCAGAGGTGATCTCAGAAGCGATGGCAAAAAAGTGGTGAAGCCCTGTGAGCGTCGATTGATGGCTCAGCGTTCGGTGGCGAACTATCACATCAGCATTAAAAGTGCATGCTATTGGTTTGGGATCAGCGAGACCTGCTATCGCTATAAATCGAAGCTTCAACCTGAGAATGAGTTGATAGCTCAGGAGTTAGTAACGCTGTGCAACAGTGAAGACTGCTCTGACTGGGGCTTTGGCCTGTGTTTTCACCATTTGCGGAACGTTAAAGGGTATACATGGAACCATAAGCGGGTTTATCGGATCTACTGCGAATTGGCTCTAAACTTACGTATTAGGCCAAAACGACGCCTGAATCGCCATACGCCAGAGCCTCTTAAAGAGCCGATTAAAACAAACCAAGTTTGGTCCGTGGACTTTATGCATGATCAGCTATCTGATGGCCGGAAGTACCGTTTATTCAATGTGATAGATGATTACAAACGTGAAGGTCTGGCGTCAGAACCTGATTTTTCAATGCCCACAGTACGAGTCACTCGGATCTTAGAGCAGCTCATCGAACAACGAACCAAACCTGTTGCGATCCGCTGCGACAATGGTCCTGAGTTCATTAGCCCCGATTTCAGATAATAACTGCGACATTCATGGAAAGGTGTAGAAGAGGAAGCCAACTGCCGAAAGTGGTACGCTCTTCTCGCCAAAGAAACAAGCAGTACTACCATGAATTATCAGCAGTTGACCGAGGGGAGAAGATATCAGATTTCAGCCCTTTTGGAACAGGGGATTTCAGTACCAGAAATTGCCAATACAGTTAAATGCCACCGCTCAACTATTTATCGAGAGTTGAAGCGATGTGGTAAGAAGGAGCAGTATCTGCCAGATAGAGCCCATCAATTAGCGGTAGTGAAACGAAGGCAAGCTCGTAAGTATCGAATATCTCAGTCACGCATAGGTTTTGTAGAATTGTTGCTGACTATTGATTGGAGTCCAGAGCAAATATCTAATGTCTTAACCCGCGCTGGAGCTAACGTGAGTCATGAGTGGATTTACCGTTTTGTTGCTCGTAATAAGCGACAGGGTGGCAAACTCTTTCGACACTTACGCCAAGGCCACAAACGGTATCGACGAGGTAAGAAAGAGAAAGCGCCTGCTATCAAAAATGCTGTTTCGATAGATGAACGGCCAGAAGTTGTTGAGAGCCGCGAACGTTTTGGTGACTGGGAAATTGATACGGTTTTAGGTAAACACGGGACAGGAGCTGTCATCACCATTTTAGAGCGTAAAACACGTTTCTATCTGACAAAAAAAGTTCCCTCAAAGTCGGCAAAAGATGTGACGAAAGCAACCATTGATATGCTAATGCCTTACAAAGAATTCGTTCATACAATTACAGCTGACAATGGTCGCGAATTTGCTGGCCATGAAGAAATAGCAGAGGCATTGGAGGCCGAGGTTTACTTTGCTCATCCCTATAGCTCTTGGGAACGAGGAGCTAATGAAAACGCTAATGGCTTATTGAGACAATACGTTAAAAAAGGAACAGACCTAAGAACTGTCAGTGATGAGGATATTGAGAGGGCTCAGCGAAGGATAAATTATCGTCCGAAAAAATGTTTAGGATTCAAGCAACCCGCCGTCATTTTCAAAGAAATAATGGAAGCGGCTTGAGAATTAAGAATGTCGCAGTTCGGAGTTGAATTCGGGGCCATGCGTTTATTAAATGGGCCAACAACCACGACATTCGAATCGATTATATTCAGCCAGGGAACCCACAACAAAACGCCTATATAGAAAGGTTCAACCGTACTATGAGGTTTGGCTTAGTGAGTAAGTATTTGTTTGACACACTTGAAGAGGTTCAAGATCGGGCGACCCAATGGTTATGGTTCTACAATCATCAACGACCACACCTTGCAAATGGAGGGTTCCCACCACTAAAAACGGCAGCATGAATTCTACGAATAAATGCGGTTAATAATGGGAGGATTACCCATCCAGTGGCCGTGATTGCCATTCAACAACCTGCTCTAGAACTGAGTCGGTAACTTTAGATATGAGGCTTGCAGAGACATCAGCATCGTACATTTCTTTGAACGTAGCGACGATTTCACGAGTTGTCATGCCTTTGGCGTAAAGGCTTAATATCTTGTCATCCATCGATTGAAATCGAGTTTGATGCTTACGAACAAGCTTCGGTTCAAACGAGGCATCTCGGTCTCGAGGTACATCCAGTTCAATCTCACCATCGTCGGTGATCAAGGTCTTGGATGAATAACCATTACGACTATTCTTATCGGGCTTTTCAGCGTGTGTTCTGATAACCGAGGTGGTCATCAAGCTCAGCATTTAACGCTGTCTCAACAGTCACCTTGGTTAACATTTTACGAAAGTCATCTAGATCTGAAGGGGTCTTGATTGACTTAGCGGCTTCACGAGCAAATGCTTCGAGAGCTTTCTTATCCATGTTGCTTATCCTTAGCCTGTTCAGGCCTAATTATAAGCAATTACACAATTTAATTTACAGGCTCCCTACCAACAAAAGTCCCTCCCATCCATCGGCCTGACCAAGAGCCTTGCCTTGAAAAATCGGTTTAAACTCTGAATTGCAGACTTCAATCCAGTCTTTCCATTGCGCAACACACGCTTCAATCTCACTTTTATTGAAGGGCTTTTGTGCTTGGCGGCTTTCGGTTCGCCAATAAAAAAACATCAAGATAATGATAGCCAACAAGGCAATGACAACTGCAATGCCCATACGCATATCCTTTAAGAAGAAAGTTAATCTTAATAACAAAAAATACTATATTTTCTATGAGTATATCGGTGAAATAGTGAGCAAAGAGATCGTTATCTCATCACCCTTTGTTATGACGCATGTAGTAGAATCAAGCGTGATAAGGCACCAATAATAAATTAGTGCAGTAAACTCTCACAGTTTAGTCATTTAGGCTTGGTATACGCTTCATTTCATGCCTGCGCCAACGGTTGCTCTTACAGGTATATCTTTGGGCTCAAAATCATCCAGGCAAAACACATTGATCCCAAGATAATCAGGCGTCACCCGCTTTCGATGAAACGGGTAAATACCGCAGATTTTACAGAAAAAATGTTTCGCGGTATGGCTATGGAATTGATACTCGCTCAACGATGACTCACCGGTAAGTAGAGTAAACTCAGTTTCATGAACCTTCACCATTAAAGCGTTTTTACGTCGACAAATAGAACAATCACAGGTCGTTAGTTCACTAAAGTCACTGTTTATTTTGAACTTAACTGAACCACAGTGGCAACTGCCAATGTATTCCTTCGCTGGTTTCATCACTATCCCTTGATATTTAAGCCATCTACCCTAAATGGATAAATAGCATTACCATTGCACAGCACCGAATTCAACCTCTGTATCGAGTGATGTCGAAAGTTTACGATAACTATCAACCACAACGATCAATACATCAAAGCGCTTACCCAAATAAAGCATTTAGCCAAGACACAATAAATCTATCGTTAACCACAATCACACTTCATCGCTTGGCCGGTAAGGCTCTTCTTGCGGTAAATGGCTCACCAACAACTTAAGATAAAACATCGGTAAAAACCATTCGAGACCTAAGGCTGCGGGTAATACATAGAGCGAAATCAACAAGGCTCCAGAATACAAGGCCATCGCCATAGGCCTTTGCAAATATAAAACTGTCGTTAAAATCAGCCAAGCCGCACCCATCATATAAAGCCCAGCAATACCAATCCAGACAAAATCAAAATCTAAGAAACACCACGAAATCAAACTCAATTGGAGAAAATGCAGCGCAATAAAATTCAGGTGTTGTTTGCGTCCCTGCCCCACTCGGTGATACCAGCGCTTTGCACTAGAAGTAGCATTGGTAATAATTCCACCCATCACATCAAATGCAATCAAGGCCGCCACTATGTTTTGCCACCAAGTCCACTCAGCACCAAGTTGCCAAGCGTTCAGTAAAGCGGCAATTGCAGCAACAGCTGGAATGATGGTTTGCAAGCCCCACTCAGCCCGAGTAGCTCCAGGGCCAATAAATTTATCGATCGCGCCAGCAAGACCGCGGCGAGGTTGGGGATAACGCCAATTAATAAACATCATATAATTCCTTTCGAGCTTATCTGTGAGCCAATATTCAGAGGTCTAAAATCGAAATAAGCAGCAATAGCATGATATACAGCAGTTCATGATCTGGGATTGTACTTAAGCACTTGGCATTTTAGACCAACTGGACTATAAAATATCAGCTTGCGACTGATTTGCCAAAGACTTATAGTCCAAACGGACTATAAAAGGACAGGTTATGCCCAAAATTGTCGATCGCCAGCAGTACCAACAAAAGCTTGCCACGCAAGCTGCACAGCTGTTCTTAAAGCACGGTTACTCACAACTTGGCATGCGCCAACTGGCTCTAGAATTAGGCTTGTCGAAAAGCGCGCTATACCATTACTTTCCTAGTAAAGAGAGTTTATTTTCTGCAAGTCTCGAGGCCATCACTCTGCAAGGCATGCAATTATCGCAGCTCTGCTTAACCGCGCCTTTAACTGAACGAGTTGATGCGCTGCTATCACTGATGCAACAAATTGAACAACGGTTTGCTAATGAAATAGGGTTAGTACTCGACTACATTCGAGGCATGAATAGCCAGCAAGTTCGTGCTGATCAGCATATGCAACTCGCCGAAAAAAAGTACCTTGAACTCATTGCTCAATATGTCGGAGAGCAATCAGCAAAAAAAACCTACCACATTTTGATGGGAGTGATGTTGGGCCGTTTAATGGATGGGCAAACAACCACTTGGGATGAAGCTAAAATTTGGCTGTTAAGTGCGCTCAATACGCCTTAGCACTGCTCCAGTAGATTTAAAAAGTCTGTTCTGTCACAAGTTCAAACGACAGCCATTAATAGAGTCACTTCGGCAATCTCACCGATAGTGCTCTAAACGGATGCTTTGCCTAGACTAAATACTAGTCATAGGGCGAAGCAGCAGCCGAAACAAATCATAATGTCGTGCGAACCCGATTCATATCAAGCGATACAATAAAAACCAAGACTTAATGCTCAGCCCCAATCACAAGGTCATATTCCTCAGGACTCGGTGTTTCAAAGTAACTATCGAACAAACTCACATCCTTTTCTTCTATTTTAAAAGAATGGGGATCAGAGCCCGCATTGCGTAGGCGGTTTCGCGCCAGGCGCTCTTCATCGGTCAGCGAAAAGTAAATCATGCTAACCACCATACCTTGCGCTTCAAAAAAACGCTTCGCTTGTACGCGTGCGGCTCGGCTCCAAAAACCCCAATCGATGTAAACATCGATCCCCAAATTTAATAACTTTAAGGCTAAGTTCTGTTGGTAAGCACAACAACTATCATAGCTATCGTCAATTTGCTCTCGAGTTGGCTCTGGGCCAAAAATACTAAGATGTAACTCGTCTAACGACAACAAAATAGCCCTCCCTTGCTGAACCTGTTTTCTGGCATAGGTGGTCTTGCCACTCGCAACTTTTCCGCATAACAGGTAAACCCGCCCCACTTGCTTCATTAAGTTTTCTCCTAAATTCGTTTCGAGACCGAGAATCATGGCTTGCAATTTAAAGGACGAAGAATAACTCTTTAGTCTCGCAAGAGAGACTAAATCTTCCCCCCTATACTTGTAAAGCACTCTCCTTTTGGCGATGGAAAGCGAATCATAAACTGCAACAAACAAATGAGGCGCTCCTTCACCACGGAACGGATTAAACAAGGACCCATTTTTAATGGTGGCACGCCGGAATCAGCTTAGCTTGCGATGCGACAAAATGTCTTGAATATGCTCTTCGAGCCAATCCGCCAAACCCACCACATGCACCGCAACTTCGGCACCCAAGGGCGTTAAACTATACTCCACATGAGGTGGTACAACCTGAAAATCAGTACGCTGTACAAAACCATCTTGTTCCAGCATTTTTAAGGTTTGTGCCAACATTTTTTCACTCACCCCCTGTATAAGACGGCGTAACTCACTAAATCGATAAGCTGGTCCTTGGTTCAGTTTAAGGGCTATCAGCACCAAGCCGCCCCACCGATTGGTGATATGTTTTAAGACTTCGCGTGAGGGGCATTGAGCAGAAAAAACATCACCACGGGTGAAACGCTCTGAAAACCCTACTTTTGGCTGCTGGCCATATTCTTCATCCACTCTTTTCATACTTACCTTTTGGTGCGTACTTACTATATGTTAGCGAGTCGTTTATTCTACGCCTCAACGCGAGAAAATTAATAGGAGAAAATATGATTTTAATTACAGGTGCCACTGGTCAACTTGGACGTTTAGTAATTGACGCTCTATTAAAAAGAACCGATGCCAGTCAAATTGTTGCTGCCGTGCGCAACCTTGACAACGCAAAAGACTTCGCTGAAAAAGGGATCCAGCTCCGACTTGCTGACTACGATCAACCAGAAACACTGAACACAGCATTTAAAGGTATCACTAAGTTATTATTGATTTCTTCAAGTGATATGCAGAATCGACAATCTCAGCATCACAATGTCATTACCGCCGCCAAACTTGCGGGCATCCCTTTTATTGCCTATACCAGCCTATTAAACGCGGATAGCTCCCCCTTAGCACTGGCAGCAGATCATATTGCAACGGAAAAACTATTAGCAGAATCAGGGATCCCTCACGCCCTATTGCGCAACGGCTGGTATACCGAAAACTACACAATGAATATTCCTATGGCCCTAACCCACGGTGTGATATGTGGTAGTTCAGCTGACGGTAAATATTCAACCGCTCCCCGCCTCGATTATGCAGAAGCCGCAGCGGTAGTGCTCACCAGCGATAAACAAGCAGGTAAGGTTTACGAATTAGCCGGCGATAAAGCATTTACACTTAGTGAATACGCGGCAGCAGTTAGCAAAGCAGCTGGCCAAGTCATTGCTTATAAAGATATGCCAGAAGCAGAGTTTGCTCAGTTATTACTTGGCGCGGGCTTACCAGAAGGATTTGCCACTCTTTTGGCTAATTCAGAGGTTGGTGCAGCCAAAGGTGGACTCTATAGTGAAAGCCGCGACCTGTCACGCCTCATTGGTCGTCCAACCATTGCCCTTGAAGATACCATCAAAGCCACGCTTGAAGGCATTTGATGACAAATGGTCTGCGTCCACGATAACATTGTAAATGGGGTAAACTTCGGCGTTCTCGCTCAAGTTTGCCCTCAGCGATGAGTCGAAATTCTAGTACAAATATTTAGACCGCCATTCTAATTGGCGGGTTGTTCAATTGAAGCCCTAAGGTGGGGCTGTCTTGAATATCTCTTTGAATATCTTTTGAATATCGTCCTTCTACTTATATGAATACCCTAAGGATTACGAGGGAGCTCGCTAGAGTGCAGCGTTATGTGAGCCTCAATTTTATGGCATTTATATTATGAACAACTTATTTACATATGTATCGATAATCACCAACTCACTCGAAAATCAATTGATTGTTGAGCGAAATATTGTAAATGAGTTAGTTGAAGATGATGGGGTAGTTACTCAATATTCAGAGCAAATAGTTAAGTTTAGAAATGGTGTAACGATAAAGCAGAGTATTGAGAAGGACGTTGAATCTTCGAATACAGAAGTGGCTTGTGAAGAATCCTTTATCAATTATGAAGTTTTATTTGAGCCTGAAGATTATGACATTAACCCAAAGCGTAAAAATTTTATTAATCATTGCCAAGAAGCATTTTGGGTAAAAATAAGTACAGTACAAAACGCAAAAACATGATCACGTAGCCGCAGGTATCTAACCTCCAGCCTCTCCCCCTGTATACAGCTCCGCACTGGGCGTATCCTGAAAATGTTTAAAATACAATGGCCGATTAACGCCTTTGTATTCCAATGACATCTCCTGATTGAGCGCCATCATTCTAAGAAAACGATAAAAAAGGTAATGGCATATTTGTCAGGTTTCTCATTTGTTAGCTCAAGTTCTTTTTGGCAGCCGAGTGTCAATCACCAATGTGAGTCGATTTGAAGAAAGACTAATTGAGTTACAGCAAACATTAAATTAGGCACCAAACGATACCCTCCCTTCTCAGCACTTAGCATCGCTTCACACCCAACAAGAATACGAACACATACCATTTACACCCTTATTTAATTGATATTTTACAAGTATTTACATTGACTGACGTTGCCATACATTCAAATCGCTATCCTTTAAATAACTAAACAAGAGGGGATACATGATGAACAGCAAATTAACTATTTCAGCAATTGCCGCCTTAGGTCTTGTTCTTAGCCTCGGAGCTTATGCCACAGGTAAAGGCAATAACAACAGTAGTCAGCGCCAACAAATGCCAACCTACACAACAATGGATACCAATCAGGACCAACGGATTAGTGCAGACGAGTTTCATGCCTTTAAGGCCCAGCGTATCGCACAACAAACCGAAGCCGGTCGCAATTTAAAAAACATAGCCAACTCGCCGACCTTTGAAAGCCTAGATAGTAATGGCGATCAATTCCTCGACCAGAATGAATTAAATCACCAACGAGGAATGCGACAAGGTGGCCAAGGAGAAGGTGGCCAAGGAGAAGGTGGCCAAGGAGAAGGTGGCCAAGGAAAAGGACGAGCCTTCTAATCGAAGCTAAGCCACTGCTTACCCAGTGGCTTCTTTATTTAGAGCTTTAAATACAACTTTTAAAACACAAAAAAACACGTATTACATGTGATTGTCCAAGGAGAGCGACATGTCCCACTTCAGCTGGAAGCAGAGACTCGTGATTATTCCCCCCCTGATACTTGGTGGCCTGTTCCTTGCCTTTGCTTCAAGTATGAAAGCAGAGCCGCCAGCGGCCTCTCAAGCGCCTCCCAAAAAGGTGGTGCGAGTCCTTAAAGTGCTGCCACGTAAAATTCAGCCAATGGTACAAGGTTATGGTTACACCGAACCCGAGCAACAGTGGCAAGCGCAAGCGGAATTAGAAGGGACAGTTATTTGGGTCCATCAAGATTTTGACGATGGCGGAGTGATCCAGCAGGGGGCGGTGATTCTCAAGCTCGATCCATCCACTTATCAGCTGGAAGTCGCAAAATTGAATGCCGAGATTGCAGTGGCCCAGCTTAAAGACCGCACGATTAGCGAATCGCTGAACATTGCCGTGCAAGAATATGAGCTGCAAAAATCCGAGTATCAGCGGATTCTAAAATTAAGCAGCACCGGGCACATTTCAAAAACTGAAAAAGACAACGCAAGCCACCAACTGCTCAGTAGCCAACAGCAACTGCAAACCCTAAAAAACAGTCTGGTGATCAATCAGGCGGAGCAGCAGGTTTTACAAATACAGTTGGCTCAGGCCGAGCGAGACCTCATCAATACCAGCATTGTTGCCCCCTTTGCTCTGCGCATTACCGAGACCTTGGTCGATAAGGCAGAATACGTTAGCAAGGGACAAGCATTGCTTCGTGCCGATGGGATCAGTGCGGTTGAGGTTAAGGCTCAGTTTCCCTTAGGCAAAATGCGCCCGCTACATCAGGCCAGTGTACTTGCGCCCATGGAAGATACTGCGCATAACAATTTAAGTGCGCTGGTCTCACTCAAGGTGGGCGAACAGCTGGTCCATTGGCAGGCACAGGTCAGTCGCTCCGGAGGGCAAATTGATGCGCAAACCCAGAGTCAAAGCATTGTGGTTCACATCGATAATCCTTATCAGCAAGCCAAACCCGGTGAAAAACCGCCGTTGATCCGCGATACCTTCGTGCAAGTCACGCTCAAAGCACCGCTATTAAACGAGCAGCTGCTAGTCCCTGCCAATGCCGTTCACAACGATCAGGTTTATCTGGTCGATCAAGAAGGCAAACTGGTGATTCAGCCAGTTAAGGTCGCCTTTATTCAACAGCAAATTGCGGTGATTCAATCGGGTCTGCAGTCCAATGATAAGGTGGTCTTAAGTCAGCTTTCACCGGCAGTTACAGGCATGCAACTAAAACCGCAGGCCGATCCTAAAATTCAAGCATGGCTGGATAAAACCACCGGGTTTAAAGCGTCGAAGCCGCAAAGTATGGAGGGTCAATGATGATTGCCTTATTTGCTCGCCATGCCACCGGTGCCAATGTATTGATGCTAGCGCTACTGTTACTCGGTGCCTTGGCGCTTCCCAAATTACAGAAAGATACCTTTCCTCTCACCCCGACTAAAGATGTTGAAATTCGGGTTAATTATCCCGGCGCTTCTCCCTACGAGGTACTCGAAGAAATTTGCCTACCACTGGAAGATGCCATCGACAAACTCAATGGGATTAAAGAGCTCAGCTGTGATGCCAGAGAAAACTTAGCCATCGCCAATGCCGAAATTAATTCTGGCGAAGACATCGACATCATCACCGCCGACGTTCAGCAGCAGGTGAATGCCATTCACGATTTTCCGGCCCGGGTTGAACAAATCAGCGTCAGTAAATTGGACCGGGTTGCCACGGTTGCCAGTGTGGCGATTCGTGGCGATATGTCGGCGCGTGATCTTTACCTGTTTGCGCAAGCAGTGAAGCAGCGTTTAAAAGCCAATCCGATGATTGCTCAGGTCAGTGTCGGCGGATTTTCCGAACAAGAAATTGAAATTCGAGTGTCTGACTGGACGCTCAAACAATATGGCCTGAGTATTGCCGATCTCTCGGCGGTGGTTGAGCAACAAAACCTGAATGCGCCAGCCGGAGTGTTTCGCAGCGACTTGGCTGAGACCAGCGTGCGCCTGGTACAACAGAGTAACAGTGTCGACGAAATAAAAAACATCATCATTAAAAGTAGTGAATTGGGCTCCCAACTGCGACTCGGCGATATTGCAGAGGTGGAGCAAAAATTTGCGCTCGATGAAGATAAAATATTATTCGAAGGCCAGCGCGCGGCGATCTTACAGATCTCAAAAAGCAACGCTCAAGACTCGCTCAAGGTCAAAGCGGCATTAGAGAGCTTAGTGGCGAAAGAGCAAGCCATGGCACCGCAGGGGGTCAGTTTCGATATCACTCAAGACCTTAGTGTCAACATCAAAGAACGCTTACGCATTCTTAGCAGCAATGGCATTCAAGGTTTGCTATTGGCCTTCCTGATGTTATGGGCCTTCTTTAATATTCGCTTTAGTTTTTGGGTCGCGATGGGCTTACCGGTGTCCTTTCTGGGTTCAATTTTTGTGATGCACGTGCTCGGTTATACCATTAACATGATGACCATGGTCGGCCTGATCGTCGCCATTGGTTTATTGATGGATGATTCTTTAATTATTGCCGAGAACATTGCCGCGAAACGCCAAGCAGGGATGCCGCCGATTGAAGCGGCCATTGTTGGCAGCAAACAGGTTTTCCCCGGCGTGCTGGCCTCCTTTGCTACGACTCTGATGGTGATTGGTCCGTTGATGTTTTTAAGCGGGAAAATGGGCGACGTACTGCGCTATATACCGATTATTTTGCTCATCACCCTGTTAGTGAGCTTAGTCGAAGCGCTGCTGATCCTCCCCTCGCACCTTGCCCACAGTGACTTGCAGGCGAAACCGAATCCAGTGCGCGCGCGTTTTATTGCCGGCTTTGAAAAATTAAGAGATGGCCTGTTTGTCCCGCTGTCGATGAAAGCGATGCGCGCACCTTATTTCACCTTAGGTTTATTGTTCATGGCGGTGCTTGTGTCCAGTGCAACCTTCTCTGCTGGTTGGTTGAAGTTTAAGGCCATGCCCGCCCTGGAGAGTGATACCTTGCAGGCTCGTATTCTGCTTCCACAAGGCAGTTTACTTAGCCAAACTGAAACGGTCGTTGAAAAAGTATCGGCGGCTTTAGTGCAACTGAATCAGGATTACGCCGAGGCTTTTCCTCGGTCCGAAGCGCTGATTAATAGCACGACCATCACTTACAACAGTAATCTAGACGCCAATGAATCGGGGCCACATATGGCGACGGTGAGTGCCGATCTGCTGCCCGCGCAATTTCGCCAACAGAGTATTAAGAGCTTGATCCAAAGCTGGAAAGAGAAAGTGGGGCCAGTCGCCGATGTGGTGTCGCTCAAGTTCACCGATAAGGAAAGAGGGATTGCCGGCAATGGTATTGATATTCGAGTGCAAGGCGCTTCCTTAGATGACCTGGATCAGGTGAGCCGCTCACTGATTAAATGGCTGAAAGGTTTCGATGGCGTGTTTAACTTGTCCAGCGATCTGCGCAAAGGCAGAACTGAGATCCTGGTGAGCCTAAAAGATCAAGCGGGAGTGATGGGCGTGAACGCCGCGCAAATTGCCCAAACTCTCAGCGGTGCGGTCAAAGGCAGTACCGAGCTCACGGTGTTTCAACAGGCCGAAACCCTAGACATTACGGTGCGCCTCGCTGATTTCACCAGCCAGGCTAGCTTGCAAGGGCTAAAAGACTTAGCCGTGACCGCCAGTAATGGGCGTTTGGTGCCACTCTCCAGCGTAGCTGAATTTAGCGAGCAACAGGCTTACTCACGAATCAACCGGATCAATGGCAATAACACCGTCACGGTGGAGGGTAACATTAATACCAATGTGGCCAATGCCAGAGAAATCATGCAGCAGTTTTATCGAGAGTTTGTCCCCAATGTGCAGCAGAAGTTTCCCGAACTTAGTTTTGTCTCGCAAGGGCAAGATAAAGAAAGTGCCGACACCGGTCGCTCGTTATTAAGCTTTTTTATCTTGGGAGTGATAGGTATCTACTTGATCCTCACCTTCCTGTTTCAAAGCTACAGCCAACCTCTGGCGGTATTGCTGGCCATCCCCATGGCTTGGATAGGAGTCGTCTGGGGTCACCTTGGTATGGGGCTCGACTTAACCATTCCCAGTCTGGTTGGCTTTGCCACCCTTGCCGGGATCGTGGTGAACGATAATATTCTGCTGGTGAACTTTGTGAAACAAAATATCGCTCAAGGGGGAAGTTTGATGGAGGCTTGTCAGGCCGCAGTTCACGACCGTTTTCGGGCGATTTTTATCACCTCTTTAACCACCTTTGCCGGCTTATTGCCCTTATTAACGGAAACCAGCACTCAGGCACAATTTCTGATCCCGCTGATTGCCAGTATCGCCTTTGGTTTGATCTCGGCCACCCTGTTGGCTTCGATCATCGTGCCTTGCGTGCTGTTAATACTGGATGATTTGAACTGGAGCAAGTTTAATCAAGTGCCATCACCAGCAAATATCCAACCACCGATGACAACGGAGTAAAAGAAAACTGACAACAAGCCATTGCTGCAGCCCATCTTAGGCAAAGTGTCGGCGCACAAGTCCGTCGCTCACTGTCAAGATGGGTGATCTGCGCGAAACCCAATGATAGTGTGCTGCGCAACGGCTCATGAACAAAAGCTCAATAAAGAATTCTTAGCACCTCATCTGCCTTTATTCAGCGACAGAATCAAGCCAAAAATCAGCACTCAAAAACTGTTTTTCCTTTAGATAAAGGTATAAGGGTAATCCAAAGGAAACACCGATGATTAAAGTTTCCACCATGGCGAAGCTTCAAGCTTTCACCTGACGCCTTTGCCCAACAACCACAATAAAACCTAATAAAGTTACAGCTGCGATAACCACATCGAGCCAATTTTCATTCAAAATCAGGTTTCGGCTGCAAAACGAATCAAACTAGAATTTATTACGCGAATGTCAAACATCGCATAGATTAAATCGCGATGAATCTCCTGAATCAAAGCATACCTTCAAGCAAAAATGTCCCATGCTTTGGCTTAAAATAGAAACTAAAAAGGCCGCATACAGCGGCCTCAATCCAAACTCGAGTCTCAAGGTACTCAGTGAGTCCATCAAACTACCGCGCAGAACGGCACTAGCGAGAACCAAGTTGGTCGGCGGTTAACATTGCCGCTAATACTAACTCTGGCGTGACTTCAAAAGGCATGTTGTGAATGGTTTCCCCTTCAGCACAAGACGCTTCTGCAACCTCGAGTAATTTATCACGGTTAATCTTAGTCACCCCCATGGCTTGAAAGTTAGTCGGCAGACCCACCGAGCGGCAGAACTCAATGACTTCGTCGATTTCAGCCAGCGGCGCATTCTCTAGTACCAACTGAGTCAAGGTCCCAAACGTCACCTTCTCACCATGATAGAGATGATGGCATTCTTCAAGCTTGGTTAAACCATTATGGATGGCATGCGCGGCGGCTAAACCAGAACTTTCAAAACCGATCCCAGAAAGATAAGTATTCGCCTCAATAATATTTTCCAAAGCAGTATTCGATAAATTTTGATCGCAGGCTATTTTAGCCTTTAAGCCATCAGCAAGCAGGGTGTCATAACACAATTTAGCCAGCGCTTGTGCGGCTCGAGTTGGTGCGCCACCCGCCATTGTCGCCTTGTTAGAAATGCTGTTTGCTCTCGCTTCAAAGTGAGTCGATAAAGCATCACCCATCCCCGACACCAATAAACGGGTTGGCGCAGCGGCAATAATAGCGGTGTCCATGATCACCATATCTGGGGTACGTGGATAAACCAGATACTCGCTAAACTCCCCTTCAGGCGTATAAATAACCGACAAGGCGCTCGTTGGTGCATCGGTCGAAGCAATCGTTGGCACAATCACCACCGGTAGCTTGCTGTAAAAGGCCACCGCTTTGGCAGTATCTAAGGTTTTTCCGCCGCCAATTCCAACAATCGCTTGGCTTCCTTGTTGTTCAGCAATCGCAGTTAAGCGCTCAATTTCGGGTCGACTACATTCGCCAGTAAATTCAAGCATGCTCAACTCAACTTGCGATTGTTGACAACTGTTCGCTACCGTCGCGCCCACCAGTTCGGTGACAAAACCATCGGCAATTACCATCACCTTATGAGCTAAGGGTTTAAGATAGTCGCCGATGCTCGCCATAACCTTGGAACCTTGAATATATTTACTTGGGGAAATAATGATCTTGTCCATGTTAAGCCTCACTAATTGTTATCGATAAAAGTGGCTATAAAACGCCATCGTTGCTTTGCTTAACTTATTGTAAAGAGCCAAGCATGGACAAATTGTGCGCTACGGTTCATTTTGTCAGAGAAGACAAATTATTATGATGGGTAGACAAGATAGTGATACCCTGCGGCCAGCCTATTGTGGAAGAACAATGATTGATCGAGCAAGGCATCATGTTTGATCGTATGGGGACTCATTAGCTTGCAAACGCTCACTAAAATGATAATCAAATTTAAATACTTTTAAGCTGATTTTTGAGCAAAATGAATAAGTAGTTTTAAGCTGACTGTCTTGAAAATTCGTGTCTAAAAACACAAAAAATATTAATTATCTTATAGTTGCGACTCAAGCCTTGTTCGATAAGGACAGCCATTTCAAGCTTCTATTTCACTAGTTGAAGAGAATCGCTTTATAACGTGATTAGTTATTCTCTAATTACGATGGATGTCTTATTTATTTTGTTTTAGTAATTTGACTTGTGAGGTTTATTCCCCTTTGGGCCGTACCGATTTATGCTTCACTGATTCTCGATATGCACTCCAGTCAGGGGTAAATCCGCGATAATATTTAAAGAAAGCTCGGTATCAATAACGTCTCCCATTCCAACTATCATCCATCACTTGCTTAGTTGCAACATTACTTTCTTGAGCAAATACCCAATTCAATTTATTTTCTCCGAAACATATAGCAAAAAAGATGAACATCAGTAAAAAATCTTCGCAACATACACTCTAAAGCTAACAGCTTAATGTAATGCAAACACCCATCTTTTAGGCACATGCAGTTAGCATGTATCACACATAGATTGTTTCACATTCAAAGTAATTCTATATAAATCAATAGAGTATCAGTAAGGTTTTGAAATAAAAATATTAAACACAGCGTTTCATGTCAAATCGATGGTAACGACCTAGCTTGTATATGTATGGTTGCCGACACCAACAGGCGAAACGTTGCCTGCTACTTCGCTGAGAGCACCGAAAATGAAGAATCTTATTGTTGAGCAAAGGCTTGGTTTAAGGCTAGAGCGTGATAAAAAGAGGCCGTATTGGCACGCGAGAAACTCAGCTGGTCCACCTTCATGTAATGACTGTGTAGCGCTTGGTAATTGGCTCTTTGTGCAGGCGGGGTGGGATTTTTATTCATCGGTCCCGTTTGATAAATATAATAATCGGGGGCGGCAAACAGCACGCTCTCGAAATTAAACTTAGCAATCTTTCGTTGCGAGGGCGCAAATAACTCTCCCCCAGCCGCTTCAATAATACTATTCACAATATTGCCCTTCCCCGCAATCATGAAGGGATGCTCGGTCACTTCATAAACCACCTTTGGTTTAAGCTTTAAAGGCTTAATTTCGGCGCGTAACAGGGTGAGTTTATCGATTAATGCTTTGGCCTGCGACTGGTGATCGCTTAACTCGCCTAGCTGCTGTACTTGCACCAGAATGTCATCCAAGGTTAAGGGATTATACAGCAGCGTTTGTGCGTCAATTAAAGCGGCCATTTGCTGAGAGAAAAAACGATTGGAACTAATAATTAATAAATCAGGCTTAAGTCTCTTAATCAACTCAACATTAGGTTTGATATGCGAGCCTATTTTAGTGGCATTGGGAAAATCAAAGTTATTGCGAGTCACCCCAACTACCTTATCTGCCGCACCGAGCTGGATCAGGATGTCGCCAGCGGCGGGCGCAAGCAGAACAATTCGCTGATAAGCAAAAGCGTTAGGGATTAAAACAAAAGCTAGTATCGCTGCGAGTAACCGACACATCATACACCTCAGAAAGCAGTGCAGGGCTTAACTGTTGTTGCACTACATCGTACAACAGCTTGCCCTGCTTTAAGAAAAGAAAACGATCGAAATAACGATGCGCTAAGTTGATATCGTGAACCGAACTAATGATAGTTTGCGGCAAACTATATAGATGCTCAAAGATCTGCAAGGTATGGCGAATATCTAGGCTGGCGTTGGGTTCATCCAAATAGACAATTGGTGCATCTTGATTAAGCACCCGAGCCAACATCACCCGACGCTGCTCGCCACCAGACAGCTCGGTATAACTTTTACTTTGATAGCGTTGAATATCCAATAGCGACAGCAGCGCTTGGGTTTTGTCTCTGTCTTGCTGCGAAAAAGACTGGCCGTTGGAGCAGGCAAATCGGCCCAGCTGCACCACCTCAAAGACACTAAACGGAAAAGAAATATCAGAAAACTGCGACAGCAAGGCAAACTGTTTAGCCCGTGCTAAATGGGGCGTATCTCGAAGATCAAACCCATCATAAAATACACTATTTGGCGGCGGTTCAATCAGACCAGTTAGCAGATTGATCAGGGTACTTTTACCACAACCGTTCTCCCCCATTAAGGCCACTTTCTCACCCTCGGAAATGGTGAGAGAATCCAGCTCAAGTTGGAAGTCACCACGCTGATAACAGAGCGCATTAATGCTAATTTTAGCCATTCCAGAAGCGCCCTCTGCGAGTACGTAACAAGTAAAAGAAAAATAGGCCACCTAAAATGGCCGTGATAATCCCCACAGGCAGCTCTGCACCACCAGGGATAATCACCCGGGAAAGGGTGTCCGATAGCATTAACAAAAAACTACCCAACAGGCTGGAATAAAAAATATTCAGTTTCATGTCACTGCCAAACAAGCTACGTGCAACATGCGGAACAATCAGCCCAACAAAACCGATAATGCCAGAAAAGCTCACCGCCACTGACACCAAAATAGTTGATAACACAAAAGCGACCGAGCGTAAGCGGTGCACGTTTAGCCCCAAGCTTTGTGCCGATTGTTCATCCAAAGCTAAGATGTTGAGTTTTAAGGCTTGTCGCTGCAAATAGAAGTAAACGCCAGTCAAGATCAGGGCGCACAACGCGAGCTTCTCCCAACTGACTAGAAATATGCCGCCCATTAACCAGTACACAATTGAGTTCAAAGAGTCTTCAAAATAGTATTTCGAGAAACTAATCATGGCCGACGCTACAATATTCATCACCACGCCAGCCAAAATCATGGTGATAGGATTGATCCGCCCCTGAGTTAAAGACATCCGATAGACCAAGATTAAACCACTAAGCCCAGTGACAAAGGCAAACACCGAGACCAAGTATACTGGTACGCCGATCGCTATCGCCAGTACAGCACCAAGCGCCGACGATGAAGCCGCACCCGTGGTAAAGCTATCGGCCAGCGGGTTCTTTAAGGTCAGTTGGTAGATACTGCCACTAAGGCCCAACATGGCACCGATGACAGCGGCAAATAATACCCGCGGAAAGCGTAACTCCAGCAGAATACTTTGCTCAACACTGGTCATCGCCAAAGGATTAATCCAGTGCGGGCCGACCATGGTGGAGAGCAACGCCGAAACGATAAATAAGCTGACCAACAGCGGCTTCATGTTTCAACTCGCTGAACAATGTAGTGAGCAATCCACAGCAATAATGAATTAAGCAGCAACAAAATCCCAAGAGACTGAAAACTAAAAGTCCCTTGATTTAGCAAAGCCGAACGGAGCAGCTCAGCGCTGTATGTCAGCGGTGAAAATGCCGCCACCACCTGAATAATGCTTGGCATTTGATCAACCGGGAAAAAAGTCCCCGAGAGAAACATCATGGGAGTAATAATAAAGGCGTTCATGGTGGCTTGGTCACGATGATTTTTCATCTTTAATGCCACAATAAAACCAATCAAGGAAAACGCCGCTAAGTGCAAGACTAATGAGGCAAAAAACAGTATTGAAAAGTGCAGTTTTACGCCACATAACACACTATAAACAGCAATAATCACCACAGGGATCAAGCCTTTGGTCATACCGTATAACACTTCACCCGCAACAATTTGCCAACGCTGATTGGGTGCCAACAAAAACTCTTCGAAAATCTTTAAGTAGAAACGGCTAATATTAATTTCTGAGGCAATATTGTAGCTTTGATTCATACTCGACATAGCCAGCAAACCAGGCAATAAGAAGGTGAGATAATCGATTCCCCCCACCTGAGTTTCTTTACCAACCCCAAAGCCAAAGGCCATCAAATATAAAAAAGGAGGAACCGCTCCGGCCAACACCGTACGCACTAATTTTTTACGTAAAATGGTGCACTCTCGATAGTAAATGCCATAAATCCCATCAAGCATGTTTGATTAGCCTCTTGCCGGTGAGCGTTAGAAACACATCTTCGAGCGTGGTTTCTCGAATGCTGACTGGTGCATCGGTAATATTCGCTAAACGACTCAGTGCATCTTGGCGCTGTTCAAAAAACTCTTGCTCTAAGTTTTCACCTTGAATGTCGAGTACAAACTGGCCAACCTTGGTTTTTAATTGTTCGGGCGTGCCCTCGGCAATCAGTTTGCCTTGCTCAATAAAAATCACCCGCTGCGCCAAACGCTCGGCTTCTTCAATGTAGTGAGTGGTTAAAAATATGGTGCACTGTTGCTGCTGGTTAATCCGACTCAGAAATTGCCACATTTGCCGGCGACTATGTGGGTCGAGTCCCACCGTTGGCTCATCTAAAAATAAGATCTTTGGCTGATGCATTAAGGCGCGGGCGATCACCAACTTGCGTTTCATACCACCAGAGAGTTTTTCTGCGGGTTTATTTCGATGCTCGTACAAATCAGTAAATTGCAAACTTTGCTCAATTTGCTGCTCCAGCGCCTTACCTCGTAAATGGTATAACATACCATGCACCCGCAGATTCTGGACCAGGCTCAATTCTCGGTCCAAGTTATTGTGTTGCGGAACCACTCCGATCAACTTCTTCAAATTTAAACGGCGAGGATGGAAATGTTCACCTTCATATAAAATTTCCCCAGAACTTGCCTCAAGTAGCCCAGTTAACATTTTTATAATGGTGGTTTTACCCGCGCCATTGGGACCAAGGAAGGCACAAATCTCCCCCCGGTTCAGAGAAAAATCAACCTTATCGACAGCTATGGTGCGATCAAAACAACGGCTTAATTGCCTTGCTTCAATAATGACCTTTGAGCTTTGGTTCAGCGCTTTGTGCAAATGAATGGTCTACCTAATGAAGAGAACATACGGAACTTAGCGAGTTTTTCGCCCAGCTCCGTTAACTGATTATTTCAAAGTAATGTTGGCATCTTTTGCCGCATCGCGAAGGTGTTGCAAATACAGTTGTTGGATCTTGTCGTTGCTGCCTAGACCTTCGAGGATAGGAGTAACCGCAATCCCATTTTGGCTCAGCATTACTTTCCAAGAATCATCTTCATCGCCAGCCATATCATTATTTGCATGGTCACCCGCAACGACCATCAGTGGTTTAATCATGACGGTTTGGATCCGGTCATTTTTTAGCTTTTGCAATAAGGCAGCAAAATTAGGATGGCCTTCAACCAAACCAACATAGATCTGTAGGTCAGGATAAAGCTGATTTAACTGCTCTTCTAACTCGTAATACAAACCGGTCGAGAGATGATCATTACCGTGTCCCATATAAACTAAGGCGCTGTGCTGAGCTTTCGCTTGCTCAACATCGTCGACTAAAGATGTCGCCAATTTTTCTATATCCTCAGAATAAGAGTACTGTTTCCCCCAAGTTCCCATTAAGGGGCGACCCAAGGCGATCTGCTTAAAGGGCTTCCATTCCGGCTTGATGGTTTCAATAGAGTTGAGTGCATCCACATAAGCTTTTAAGTCGATAAACTCTTCGCCATGAGACAATAAAGTGGTTTGCACAACAATCTGGTTGTAGCCTTCATTCTGTAAATCGGCCAATGTTCCCAATACATTTTTCACTTGATAAAAAGACGCGGGAATTTCTGGGTGGTCTTGCTGATATTGCTGATCACTTTGTCTTTTATGCCATTTTTTGCGAATTATATTCGAGGTAAAAGCGTAACGTACCGGTGTATTCGGGTAGGCTTTTTCGACGCTTCGTTTAATCGCCAACAGCGATTCGACGGCAGAATCATATGTGGTACCAAAAGCGGCTAATACAATCGCGGATGTATGCGGTTCATTTTTATTCATTAAATCAGATGCCATGGATGAGTTTGTTGTAAATGCGAAACCAATGAGGATCAGGCATAAATACTGGATAGACCGAGTTAATACTGTCGAAATTTGCATATATTCACCGATAAATAGATTGGTGCCTATAAACTCAAATTTTTGCTGCTTGTAAGCGAGTCTATAAGCGATTGATTAATGAAACGCAGCATCCAAGATGATTGCGATCTTGATAGCCTCGAAGGCGACCACAAACATCGGTAGCTGATTACACCTCATCAACGCCCCCTCATCTTCTCAAAAATAAATCAATCGTCATTTGAGCAAGATCAGGCTAGGCCTGATGATCATTTCCTGTTATTGATTTTTCCTTGCAAACAAGGTAATTCATCTACAAAAAACATTGTAACTAGCTCACTGTAAACAAGTTGTGGATTGCTTTTTAATTTGAATGACTCAGTAAAATATTGTTACAAGTCGACAATATTTTTCTATCTTTGGCGATCCAGAGTACGCAAATCTCTGGCGATAAATTGAGCTTAATTCAAGCAGCTAACAGCATTTGAATTTGCCCTAAGCGCCTAGGATTGATTGAATTCGGGTGATTATTCTTACAGCCGTGAGTCACTGACTAAAACAATAAAATACATCTGAAATGTTGCCATCTACGCCAGTGTAGATCATCGGCTAACGCAGTTTAGTGAAACGCAAACCTTACCCAAAGTTTACTTAAAAAATGTATCTCGCGAGCGCTCAATAAACGCTAACAGCGGCGTAGTAAACCGTCGCGAATTTGCAGCAAGGACTGTTTTAGTTGTGTCATACTGCGACACCCCATGAGACTAATTCGCACCGCTGGCTGCTGATTAGTGACCACCGCAAAGTGATAGTCGGCGCTCACTCGAATATGCTGTTTAGCCATCAACTCGGTAAACACTTGGCTGCTCCAACCTTGAGGCAGTAATAACCAAATATGGAATGCATGATGCTTTGGCAATTGCTGATCAACAAAATCAAATTGCGCAAAGATTTGTTTCGCCAATTGCTGACGCTGCCCTGCCTGCTGCTTTTGCCACTGACTAATTCGATCGACGTCACCACTGCGAATCATTCGACAGGCCAACTCTTGTAATATTGGAGAAGGGAGCCATAGGGTTGTTCGCAACAAATGAATATAATCGTCTCGCTGAGCTTTAGGCACAACCAATAGGCCCAATCGCAAGCTAGGCGAAACACTTTTCGATAAGCTACTCAAGTAAATGGTTTGACTCGGTGCAAATGAATAAAATGGTTTGATTTCATCCTCGCTGAGAAAACCATAGATATCGTCATCGATTACTTGTATGTCACACTCTTTCACTAACTCAGCAAGCACCTCACGGCGATTATTTGGCATCACACTACCCGTGGGGTTTTGACAAGACGCAACCAATACCAAGGCTCGAATCGATTGCTGAGAATGCTGTTCACGTAAAGATTGTGGGCAAAGCCCCTGTTCATCTAATGACACAGCCACAGGTACACGACCAGTTTGGCGCAATACTGCTAAGATCCCTGGATAACAGAGAGACTCAACCGCCACCCGATCCCCCACCTGAGTACAAGCAAGAATCGCAAGCAGCAAACCATGCTGGGCGCCATGACAAGGGATCACTTGCTCAGACTCACAAACAACACCTTGGCGCTGCAACCATTGACTAAAAGTGGCGAGATGTTGCGGATTACCTGCACCATCTTCATAACCGCAATAACGTTCCAGATCTGCATCACTAAATTGCTTTAGATGTCGTTGCAATGGCCCGAGCAAAGGACTAACTAAAGGGGCAACCAAGGACAGATTCACCTCTCCATCGGTGCGCCCTTTGATACCATCACTCATATTACCGTTAAATATTACGAAAGTGCCCCTGCCCACCCCCGCGCTCAGCAAGCCTTTGGCTTCCAATGCTTGATAAGCTTGACGAACGGTGACCGCGCTACTCCCAATGTAAGCCGCTAACTGACGATGAGCTGGTAATTTGTCCTGAAAGGTAAGCTGTTTCTTAAGAATGGCGTTCTCAATACATCGCGCAATTTCTAAGTAAAGCGGTCGAGCCTGAGGATTAAAGCCAATTAATAAATGCTGCATCGTTTCATCTTGATAGACGTTATTGGAATAGCCGCAACTATAACAACTTTGCCCACAACAACAATCATCCCTGCAATTCAACAAGCAATAACAACAAAGAAAAATGAAGTGCTCAATTCAACCGAACAACTGTGCTTCTGCTCAAAGTAAGCCATCAGACGTCCTTATTAATTACATTGGATTTAAGGTAAATCATGACAAAAATGCTAAACCTCACTCTATCGGTTTCAGCTGAGCCTCTTTTGCATATACTCCCGCGTACTTAATCAGCAACGATTTGACCCATACCGGATAGTCATCGCTTTGCATCTGTTTTTCAATTTCAGGCAATAGATACAAATAGGGGGACTTTTTAGACATAGAGATATACAAATTGCCAGTGAAGATGGAAGTGGGTAAGTCAACGATGTCATCCTTAATCCCAAAGGCTTGCAACATCGCTAAACCAGAAAATCGCCCTACCGGAATAAAATCAACCCGTTGATGGAACAATTTATGAAAATTCTGCCGATAAGTTGTCACTCGCTCAATATTGGTATTGTCTTTTAGATATCGATCAAAACGCTGCCCAATACTTACACCAAGTACCATTCCTGCTTTCTTACCTGCTAAATCTTGCCAATTTTGGAAGGCAAAAGAGGCACTTTTGTTCACAAATACAGCTTGCTCATTAAACCCCATTGGGGTGGCAATAAACGTTGAATAGCTTTTTCTGGTTTCATTAATAAACGAGCATATATTGATATCAACCCGCCCCGTTTCAATATAACTTTGGCAACGCTTCCACGGGCCCACATAGGTCAAATCAACATCCACCCCCAGATTTGCAAACAAAGTTTTAGTGACTTCTGCACACGCGCCTTTAATTTCCGAGCCACTGGTCCAGTTCCAAGGCGGATAATCATGATGGCCACAGGCCGACAGTTTAATTGAACTATCTTCAGCAAATGCCTCTATAGGCTCCGCCAAAAAGCAACACACCATTAAAAAAAGTGGGGTTACGGCTCTTTTTTTCATGATGTAGATATCTCCAATACAATTTGAAGAACGAAACAGAAATCACCCTCGCTACATCTTACTCTTACAAAATAGAGCCGATATTGATCCAGACGCTCTATAATAGTAGCCAGCCCCTTCAATTATAAATGAGTAAATAGCCGAACTGTTAAATCTGTCGGCGTTATTCATCACCGCTCACGCTTGTAAAAAATGCTGACCACATACGCAACCCACGCAGTTCATCCTCAATCACCTAAGGCTCTCTGCGATGAAATACTATCCTTCCTAACAAAATCCTGTTCCACAGTCATGGAGGTCTCATGATTGACTCAGCTAAATAAGTCAATTTTCAAGTAATAAGATAAAAACATGCTCATCATTTGAAATTGAACTAGTTCAATGCAACTATCATTGCAATAAATCTTAAGCCATCTAACTACAGAGGGAGATTACCAATGGATACATCTCAAACCAGCAGCGTTGCATTTATCGGTTTAGGCACAATGGGTTACCCCATGGCAGGCCACTTAAGTAAACAAGGATTTAAGGTAGTCATTTATAACCGCAGCGACGCCAAGGCGAAGGCTTGGTTGAGTGAGTATCAGGGGACTCAAGCTGCCACACCGGGGGATGCCGCAGCTCAAGCCGATATTATACTCACTTGTGTTGGTAACGATGAAGACGTGAGACAAGTTTATTGCGGCGAAAATGGCATTTTCGCCAAAGCGAAGGCCAATAGCATCTTAGTTGACCATACCACCGCCTCGGCAGGCCTAGCGAGAGAACTCTACGCCCAAGCCCAACAGCGGCAACTGCAATTTTTAGACGCCCCAGTGTCTGGTGGTGAGGCCGGAGCAATCAACGGTGCCTTAACTGTGATGGTAGGCGGAGAACAAGCCGCCTTAGATAAAGTACAAGCGGTACTTAACAGCTACGCCAAAGCGGTTAATCTTGTCGGAGGTGCAGGCTATGGGCAACGCTGTAAAATGGTCAATCAGCTGTGTATTGCTGGGGTCTTGCAAGGCCTATCGGAAGCACTACAATTAGCAAAAGCGGCCGACTTGGACATCAATACGGTGGTCAATGTTCTTCAGCACGGTGCCGCCGGCAGTTGGCAGTTAGCAAATCGGGCAAACAGTATGGCTGACGACAAGTTTGATTTTGGTTTCGCGATCGATTGGATGCGCAAAGACTTAGCCATTTGTTTCGATGAAGCTGAAAATCTAGGAATTGATTTACCCCTTGCTAAACAAGTTGATGCGGAGTATGCGAAACTGCAACAGCGCGGTTACTCACGTAGCGATACCTCGGTACTGATTAAACAGTTTGATAAATAACCGATAAAAATACAAAAAAAACCTAAGGCCACAGGCCTTAGGTCAGTCACACGCGAGAACGTGAGTATTAGTTCAAAAGTTAAAAAACATTAGAAGTAAAACACATTGAGTACAATACAGCGGCACTAGAGGACTGATAACAAAGAGACAACTCTTGCCTTCATCCATGTATGGCACGTAGTGACTCGGAACTAGCAGCGTTGGCTCAAACTTATTCAAGCCCCTAAAACTGGCCTAAATACTGCTAACCACTGTATAATAGCTCAATTAATGACCAAGACAGTGAATGAAATTTAAACAACTGTAAGGATAACGGTACAGCGATTCATAAGCGGATTCCGCTCAATGATTACAACAGAGCATCAAGCTTTCACTTGCACCGCTTCCAAAGCTAGACTAAGCTCGCGGCCAATCGCAGTAGCGACATACATTTTCCTGGCGAAATCACGCCACATTTATCAGATATAGGTAAGTCAATGACTATTATTGCCGTTCCCGAATTAGCTAAACCAGAAATTAGAAATCATCACAAACTACGCCACCTTAAAAAGATGGCGATAGGTCCTTTTGCTCAAACCTGTGCCGAAATTCGTTTCGTCACCGATATTGAAAAATTTGACGAAATTGAAGCAGCGCTAGTGCAAGCCCAACAGCAGCAAACTTGGGAATTATTTATTGCCTACTTTAATCAACAATATCATGTGGCAATCACCTTTTTGACTGAACAAACTCCGCTCGAAGAAGTATTAACCACCGCCACCGAAGTGATTACCGAACTTGCTGGTCCAGTTGAACTAGATATTTTAGCGGGTGATGCAAACTATGGAGACTGGGACAGCTGCTACGCAAACTAGTACGACTTAAACCATCACGCCGATTCAGTCCGGCGTGAACATCGCCCATCAACTCAGTTATTTACCCTGCTCGACCAATGTTCTAATCTTGAATGCCTTCTCAAAATGATCGAGTTTATGTTCAAGGATCCACCAGCTTGCAGCTTCCATCAGCAATTGTGGATCATCATTTTTATTGGCAAAAAATGCGTAAAAAGACAAACCAACACTCTCGCCCTTCTGCTGGATCTTTTGCTCACATACCGTAATAATTTTATCGCGTAAAGTTTGACGCATCTTTAACTGCCCATCGTTCGTTAAATAACATAGCGCTCATCAACTAAAATCGCCCTGCCAGCCTGGCGCAATCGCCAAACCCGACACGCCTGCTAATACCGAGCTGTCCTGCAAAGCTAATTGATATTCAGCGCCATTCAAAACATGCTCAGCCGAGCAATCAACATTCCATTGTCTTAATAGATATCCGGCCAATGCCGCACGCACAACTAAGCTTAAACAGCCATCTTGCATCGCATAATCAAGCTCAATCGCTAATGAGTTTTTAATACGGGGATGCGGCACCAAATTTAACTCAAGCATTTGATTCCATTGCTTATCATATTGTCGACCTTCCACAGTGGAGATGGAAGCATCGAGTAAGGCAAGCTGAGTAAAACGAGTACACACAAAATCTCTAAAACTCTGGCTCTGCCGATCAAAGGCGCGAACATGCCAACGATGACCGTTATTCACTAAACTATGCGGCACAATTTCGCGGCGAGTCTCCCCAGAAGAAACCGAAACATAAGCACAACTTAATGCCACTCGATGATGAATAGCGCGCATGATAGCAGCAATAAATTCTGCTTTAGGATGAATCAGACGAACCGCATCAAAGCAGCTATCGCTTGGTTCTAAAGGAAAAGATAAACCATCGCCAAATCCCTGCGACAACCCCGTTAATATCGCTTCTGGATTATGCGAAAACAACGGTTCAAATTGGTTTCTACGCAGGTAACGTCGGGCTTTATGGTCCAGCACCGCATTTGTCGGTGCGAGCTGTTTATAGGCGGCTAAATCACGAGTCGCTGCCGCTAATCCAGTCTGAAATCGACTAATCAGATCGCTACGACTCACTTCTCCAAAGTATTCCAAACTAAAATCAATAAAGGCCAAGCGAGTTCGTTGTCCATGATTTAATTGCTTCAATTCCATCTCAAAAATCTCCATCTTCAACAATGGAAATACTATCAACAGCATACGCCATAGGCAATCATTATGATTAGGGGTATTGAAGCATAAAGCGGCAAAGCCACTAAGTCCGACATCTGTCGCTTTACTAGGGGCCCCATTGAAGTGAATCACCGAATAAATGCGAAAAGACACATCAGAGAGCAGTCAATGGGCTGACATTTAGGCATTCAAACCCACCATCCCCTCAGGCGGATAACGATCGCCTGACAAAGGCATCTTTTCAATCTGCTGCTCTAAGGCGCTTTGTTCTTGCGCGGATAAAACGATATCGTGACTCGCGCAATTCTCTTCTAAAAAGGACAAGCGACGCGTTCCAGGAATCGGCACAATGTCTTCTCCCTTAGACAATAGCCAAGCCAAACAAAGTTGCGCTGGGCTGCATTGTTTTTGCTGCGCCATATCTGCGATAAGAGACGCAATGGGTTGATTCTCGGCCATCGCCTGCGCGGAAAAGCGTGGCAACATAGCCCGAAAGTCGCCTTGCTCAAAAGCTTGGTGTTGCCGAAACAAACCCGAGAGAAATCCACGCCCCAGCGGTGAATAAGGCACAAAGCCAATGCCTAATTCTCGGCAAGTTGGTAAGACTTGCTGTTCAACCTCCCTTGACCACAAAGAATACTCGGTTTGCACCGCTGTAATTGGATACACTGCATGCGCTCTTCGCAAGGTACTGGCATTTACTTCGCACAAACCGATATGAGCAATTTTACCAGCTTTCACCAAGTCAACTAAACCCGCCATGGTTTCTTCAATGGGTTGCTCAACATCAATTCGATGCACATAATACAAATCAATTTGCTCGACACCTAAGCGACGTAATGATGCTTCGCATGCTTGTCGTGCATAACTTGGATGATTATTAATACGACGAGCATATTCTCCGGGTTCACGCACAATGCCAAACTTAGTGGCAATTTTTATATCGGCAGAACTTTGCGCAAGAAAACGACCAAGCAGCTGTTCATTATGATGAGAACCATACATATCTGCACTATCAAAAAAATTGACACCAAGCTCTACCGCGCGGGCTAATACCTTCATCGACTGCTCGTCATTCTTAGGGCCATAAAACTCACTCATGCCCATACACCCTAAGCCCATAGATGACACCATCAAGGATTGCCCTAGTTGTCTTTGTTTCATATTCATTTCTCAGCTTATTGATCCAAAGCAAACATCATGTCATATTCCAAAAATGAAATATTTAGACAAAACTAGCAATCAATCTTCCAAAATTGAAAAAAGCATCGTTACACAACTGGTTTGGGATGATGCACGCTGCTTTCTGGCGCTCGCCAGAAATGGCACTTTGACAGCGTCAGCGCAAACCATGGGCATCGGTATCGCCACCTTGTCCCGACGAATAGAAAGGTTGGAGAAGGCTCTGGGGCTTCCTCTATTTATACGCCAACAAACTGGTTACCTGCTCAGCGAAGAAGGAAAGGCGCTATTAAATAAAGCAGAACAAATGGAGGCAGCAAGCCAAGCATTTATCTCGGATGCAGAATGTAATCAAAGCTTATCGGGTAAAATTCGCCTCGCCACTGCGGAGAATTTAGCGAGCCATTTGATCCTGCCTGCGTTGCCTGCGTTTTATCAACAATACCCACAACTCAAATTAGAAATCCTCACCGGGATCCATACCAGTAACCTACACCGCAACGATGCCGATCTTGCATTACGAATGGTAAGGCCAAGCAGCGGTCACGTTAGTTTTAAACGCATCGGCCAACTCGGTTACGGGCTATACGCCAGCCTCGGATTTCTAGAACAGCAGCAATTAACGCCAAGCCATTCCGTAAACGAAAACGATGCATTCATTAGCTGGAATGACTCGGAAAGTCACCTACCTGCAGCGCAATGGGTGCAACAAATACTCAAAGGTTGTGAGCCAATACTAACCACAAGCTCTGTCGCTTCACAGCTCTCAGCTTGTTGCTCCGGTCTTGGTTTTGCGGTGCTACCTAACCTTCTTGCGGTCAAACAAGGTTTAGTACGTATCGATACAGATGTCGCCATAGATCAAGCTATTTATTTGGTGATCCAAGCCGATCTCTGCCATTCGCCAAGGATCAGAGCCATGGCAGACTTCTTAAGCGATTTAGTGAAGTCCAATCAACATCAACTGGAATGACCCGCAAATACCAATTAGATTGATGGACTTAAAGCCCCAGTCGGTGCTCTTTATACCACCTAAATATCGGGGACCGTGAAAGTGGTCAAGTGAATCTAGACACCATTTTATAATTGAGTCCGTACTTTCTCTATGACTCAATTTGGCTCAATTTTTTTAGGAATTGAAGCGACCATCACACTCGCAAAAATAATGCAGCCGCCTAAAACTTGTAACGCGGATAAGGATTCATTTAGCCAAATCACCGCAAAAATAGCACCAAACATCGGTTCACTGCCCATTAATAGTGAAACCTTGGTCGGGGATAACTTTCTCACCGCATGATTTTGCACAAAAAAAGCAAACAAGGTACAGCACACAACCAAATATCCCATGATCAACCAAAATTCGACATTCGTTGGAAATGTCATATTCAAACCCGAATTATATAAAATAACACCACCAGCACTGGCCGCGACAACTAAAGATTGAATGCAGGTAAGCGTTACGTTGGTAATGACCTTATCTTGAGTGATTCGCTTAGTCGTTGTCACCATCATCGCTCGAAGTAATGCCGCCGATAAAATAAAATAGTCACCTCGACTTAATGTTAATTCCAAGCCACTAGAATCGGTTAACAAGAAAACCCCGACAACGCTTGAGACCGCAAGAAAAAACATGCCCCTGCTGATAGCGTTTTTGTTAATGAAGACTTCAACAAACGAAGTAAATATGACCGACAAACTGATCAAAAATGCAGCTTTACTCGCAGAGGTTTGAAATACTCCTGTCACTTCAAAAAAGAAAATTGCAGCCAAAATAGATCCCGTTGGAAAAGCAACTTTCCAATCTTTACTACGCCCCATGTAGATATCTCGAAGTGCCATCGGCAACAACGATAAAAAAGCAACCGAAAAACGGAGCATAATAAACACCATCACTGAGCTATAAATGAGCGCCTGTTTCGTTAAGCCATAACTGGTTCCCCAAAAAATAGCTACCGACAGAAGCGCAATTTCTAAGACGGGAACATAAAGTTTCCGGTGATTCTTTTTAGTCACTTTTACTTCGAGTTGTATGCTGTCATTCATAGTCGCTCCTTAAATTCAGATTAGCGGTAAGTCGTTTGACACCAACAGTATCAATGAGTAACTTAAACGGAACAATACAGCTAATATGCAAAGGATAATTGCCCTGTGGACACAAATAGAATCATGAGTTTGATGCCCGAAATGGTCACCTTTGTGACAGTGATTGAACAAGGGAGCTTTTCTAAAGCGGCAGTCAAACTAGGCGTGATGCCCTCGTCTGTTAGCCGTTCAATCAGTAAACTTGAAAAGATGCTGGAACAAAAACTGATTGAAAGAACCACTCGAAGCTTACGTCTAACGAGTATTGGTGAAGACGTATTTCAACTTTGTCTTGATATGCTTAAATTTGCTAAACAAGCCGTTGATGCTGCGCAAGTCAATCAAAATACAGTGTCAGGAGACCTGACGGTTGCCGCGCCGAAAGCTTTAGCTCGTCAAGTTCTGATGCCAATAGTTTTAGCTTTTATTCGGATCTATCCCAATGTCTCGTTAAAATGGAAAATCGCTGATCATTATATTGACCCAATTGGGGGAGAAGTGGATCTCGTGATTCATATTACCGATAATCCTGTTGAAGGTTTAATTGCAAAAAAAATGGGCCGAGTGAAACGTATTGCTTGCGCTAATCTCAATTATATCCAACAACATGGCTTACCAACGCATCCAAATGATCTCATGGAGCATCAATGCATCGGTTATGGCGAAACGGCTGCTGATAATTCATGGACATTAAGTCATCACAATAAAAAACATACTATTAAAATTAAGGGACCTCTGGCGGTTAATCATAGTGAAATAAGAAGAGAAGCTGTATTGCAAGGTTTGGGGATTTCGATTTTCCCAGACTTTACCGTATCTAAATACCTCGACTCTGGGCAACTTATTCAAGTATTACCCGAATGGCATATCAAAGGAGATTACCAAGGAAATGTTGTTGCGCAGTACCCGCAATCAAAATACATTCCGAATCAACTTAAAGCCTTCATTGACTTTCTGACTGAACGCTATGACCATTCTAACTCATGACTCCCTTTACTCCATTCCAAGCGCTGAATGTAGCTCTGTTCTATGCTTATCCCGTAAGCTAAGGAGCAGGCACAACCAGTCTGGTCATTTTTGCTTATCGCTCAGATCGTAAAAAGGTCGAATAGGAGAACCTACAAACCTTGAGATACAAACTATTGAGTCTAACGACGAGACACCAAACAGCAGCGCCTATGGGCATCTTCCCATCTGCGAATACCAATCAGATTCATTATATGAGCAACTGATTACCCAGCATAAATCTGTCGATAACCAGCCATGAAGAGCAGTAACTCGTGGCTCTAATGACTGATACATCACGCAATTAGCGGTGATTTAAGCCCGCGACAATCAACAGACAATGAGTTAGATTGGTATCTAACACCTAGGAAAGTTTTATGAATTCATTTCGGCACTCAAATCATGAGTGAAGTCGTCACGCTGCTGGCCAATTGTGCTCAACTGGCAGAATGCCCACGCTGGGATCCAGAGCGCCGGCTTCTATATTGGGTTGATATTGAGGCAGGCCGATTACACGCATTTGATCCCAAAACAGGACAAGATGATTTTTTGCAATTAGATGAAGAAATTGCTTGTTTCGCTATTCGGGAGAAAGGCGGCTTTGTTGCTGGCCTAAGATCAGGCTTGGTCACCATCGATTCTTTGCAAGGTGGTATCACGCCCATTGTCGATCCGGAGCAAGACAAACCACAACAACGCTTTAATGACGGCCGCTGTGATCCTGCTGGGCGTTTTATTGCTGGTACGTTGAATCCAAACAAAGATGCCTATAGTGGCCATTTCTATACGCTAGACATCGATCATTCAGTGCGTCAGATCGTAGGGGAAAATTGGACCTCGAACGGCCTAGCATTTAGTCCCGATGGTAAAACCCTTTATTACTCGGACACGCCACGTCATGTGATATTTGCCTGTGATTATAATGTCGATACAGGGACAGTGAGTAAGCAACGTGAATTTATCCGTTTTCCTTATGGTTTTGGACGTCCCGATGGCGCAGCCGTTGATAGCGAAGGTTATTACTGGAGCGCGCTTTACGATGGAGGTCGAATTGTACGTATCAGTCCAGCGGGAAAAATAGTTGCAACGATTACTGTGCCAGCCAAAAAGCCAACAATGGTGGCGTTTGGTGGTGATTCGCTAAATACCTTATTTATTACCAGCGCTGATACAGATGACCCAGCAGAGAAGGCTCAGTATCCATTGTCTGGTAGCATATTTGCGATAAACTTAGCAGTGACAGGCTTGCTTGAACCGAAGTTTAAAGGCTAAAAGCTCAAGTATGGTGGGCATGAGATGACTCACAGGCAAATAGTCATCCCCCAGAAAATTAACGGCTTATATGGCGATTCAGCTCAGAATAACCCGTCACCAAAGCCGCTATGAGTCATATAACGCGAATAACTGCACCCCGCGATAAAGCAATGCAAACCTATAATCATGATGTAAATTGATGCATCATCGATCTTCCGGTTTTAGATGTTTAGCGCTTGCCGAAAATTCTTTCAGTTCTTCGATACTATATTTGCTATGCACTCTTTCAACTGAAGCAGGCTGGTGGCCAATACTTACGCCAGTGCGCCTCGCCATTTTAGGGCGAATAGGACGAGAGACAAAGCCACCACCACAATTTGGACATACATTTTCTAATATCTCACTTACACATGCGACACAGAAAGTGCATTCGTATGTACAAATCATTGCCTCTGTAGAATCTGGCGCTAAATCTTTATCACAGCACTCACAATTAGGTCTAATTTGCAGCATATACTAACGCCAAGTTGATAAGCATGAAGCTTCTGTATGCGCCGCATAAAAATAGAAGCAAAGCCACATGAAAAAACGTCATCGAGCCCACAATTGATAGATACTTTATTCAGGACGCTCTGCAAATTGAGGTAAGTCATCGTGAATATCATCCCATGAGGCTTTACTGGCCACAAAAATATGACTCGCCTTTTCGACAGCGATGTCATCATCCAAAGTACCCACTCGAAGCCGCAAAATTTCCGGTATAGACATACGCTGACTATATATTGGCGAACCACAAGTGTCACAGAAAAAACGCTTCGCATCGTCTGACGAAGCATAGCTCCGTAAAAGGTGCTCTCCTGCCAGAAAATTAAAATCAAGCGACTTAACCGGAGCATTTAATGCGAAGGCAGAACCATTAGACTTTCGACATTTGCTACAGTGACAAAACATGGCTGGATTTAGTTCTCCATTAATCTCGTAGCGGATCCCACCGCATAGACAACTGCCTTTCAAACTCATATTAGTTTCTCTCTTTACAAATCAACAACAGTAACCAGACTAACAGTAATCAGACAGCCATCCTAACAACCGAATTTTCCACTGTCGAGAACCGGATAAGCATGGTTCAAAGCAAGCTAAATCGGTAAGCCTAGTCTTAAAAAATCTATGGGCTATTTACGATCGAGAGGAGTATCCAATTGATTTAAAAACAGAATAGGCATCGACTACGAAAATTCTATGTCTAATGTATGCCGCGCATATTTATACCTGAACTATCTATGGGGCGCACAGGCATATCGCCTGCCAATATAGCCCTGTTAAAATCACCAGTCACCATATAATATTCAAACCTCAGTGAAGGTTTCAGGCGCCGCTCTTTGTTGGCTTCTAAAGCAAACCATCAAAGTATCAACCAACCCTCGTTGACACTTTGAGCCAAATAAATCGTGATAAACTTATCAAGCCTCGATGAGCCAAAATCTGCTTATAAATTGCCGACGCCTCCGTCGATCAACAATTCAGATCCGAGCATATAAGCTGACTCATCCGAGGCCATAAATACTGCAGCTTGTGCTAATTCCCACGGTGAGCCCATTCTTTTTAAGGGGACCAATGCTTTTACCTCTTCAATCAGAGCCTCGCGTTTTTCTTTCGACAAGCCAAATTTATTAAAAGCATCCGTTTGCGTTGGACCAGGGCTAATACTATTGACTCGGATCCCTCGCTCTTTGAGTTCGCCGGATAAGGTTCTCGCCAAAGAGATCAGCCCCGCTTTGCTGGCTGCGTAAACACTGCTTTGCGCTAAACCTATTTGAGCGGAAACACTACCACAGAGAATAATTGATGCAGAGTCGGATAATAGTGGTAACAGAGATTGAATCAGAAAAAATGGGCCTTTTAAGTTCGTATTCATCACTTGATCAAAACTAGTTTCATCCCAGTCTTCCAGGGGCTTATGGGTCACATCGCCAGCATTGATATAGACAATATCCAGCTTGGGAAATTCATCCATTAAACGCTGTGCTAATTCTGCTTGCTGCTCAACATTACAAGCATCACTTTTTAGAACTAAGGCCTGATTTCCCAACAGCGCTTGAGCATCAACTAAACCTGTTTCATTGCGACCAGTCACTGCGATAGTGGCACCTTCCAGCTGAAACTGTTTGGCCGTTTCTAAACCAATCCCGGCAGTACCACCAGTAATGAGTGCATATTTATTATGGAGTCGTTTTGTCATGAGCTTTACCTTCACAAGTTGCCTGAGGGGGAGGCACATATTATTATCCGACTTGTATCATTTAGATAGTAGGTACCAAATGGATACTAAAGAGATAATGAATATGAGAGACCAAAAACTTCAAAAAAACTCACGCTGCCCCATGGTAGATTTTGTCAATATCGTGTCCGGAAAATGGGCCATCCCAATTCTATACCGATTAATCATCACCGATGACGTGATTCGCTTCGGGGCTTTACAAAGAGCGATCGGTACGATTACTCAGAAAGAGCTGACCAAACAACTCAGAGCATTTGAAGTTTTAGGGATCGTATCAAGGCATGTATATCCAGAAATGCCACCTCGTGTCGAATATCAAATTACCGAGCTGGGTAAAACCTTAAAACCGACCCTCGATTTACTGGCACTCTGGATGAACGAACATCGGGAGGAGCTATTAACAAATATGCTAATTCAATCTGATAATACTTAAGCTCAAATACCGAAGAATTGAGTGGATGCTCATAGGATAATGAGCATCAGAGAGAAGACCTTGTTGTCGTCGAAAATCTAAGCTGGCCTCAACCCATTTACTCTTGAGTTGAGTCGTCTTTATTTAACACGATGCCGGTTTTGCTAATGGTAATTAAACCGTCTTTATATAAACGGCCAATGGCTTTTTTGAAGGTACCTTTACTCACCCCAAAAATGGCTGAAATCGCTTGTGGTGAACTTTTATCGCTGAGCGCCAAATAGCCCTGCTCTTCTTTTAACTTAGCTAAAATAGTATCGCCAATATCAATCGCTTTTTGAATACCGATGGGCTCTAAGCTCAAGTCGAGTTTTCGGTCATCACGTACTTTTTGAATATAACCACGGCAGGCATAGCCAGCACGGATCCGCTTAAACACTTGGTCATAATACAATACGCCCCAATGCTGATGGTTAACCACCACTTTGTAGCCTAACTCCGTACGCCCAGCGACTAACAAATCCACTTTATCACCATCTTTGTAGTGATGGTCTGACTTATCAATATAACGATCTAATTTATTGCTCGCTGCGATACGTTGTTCATTATCGAGGTAAACATAGACCACATAATGACGGTCGACTTCCATCGGTTGCTGCTGCTCTGCAAAAGGCAAGAACAGATCTTTATCTAGACCCCAATCGAGAAAAATACCGACATCATTGATATCTTTCACTCGCAAGTTAGCGCACTGGCCCACTTGCACCTGCGGATGCTGTAAAGTGGCGATGAGGTTACGCTCACTATCACGATAAACAAATACCGATAAGCTATCTCCAAGCGCCAGCTCGGGCTGCACTTCTTTGGATGGTAATAATACATCGCCAAACTCGCCACCATCTAGGTAGGCACCTAAGTCAGCCATTTCAATCACGGCTAATTGATTAAGGCGTCCAATTTCCAACATGCTCACTCTCTTGTTACGTTCAACCGACTCCTGCTGAGCCAAGATGTCAGTATAACATGCTAAAAACGAATTCTAACTAATGCCCTCACTTTAATACAAAGGCTTCGCTAAGCGGGTTTAAGAGTGTTCACAATGGTTAAAACCTGCAAACTAACATCCGATTCAATTTTGGTAGCGAGCTGATAGGCCGATTCCACTTGAGCTTTCACAGTGTTCATTTTACTGCTGAAACTTCCCATGTGTTGACTCTGCTCACGAATGAATTGGCCTGCTTGATGCGCCACTTTTACCGAAGTTTGTGCCTGCTCCCTTACTTGATAAGTAGTTTCCATCAACTTAGAGGATATTTGTTGTTGATGTTCACTGGCCTGTTCAATCCCGCCAATATTCACCTCTAGCTCAGATGACGAGCGCTTAAGATGCTGTAAAATGGCGGTGATTTCTTCCAGCGACGTTTGGGTCCGCATCGATAAACTTCTCACCTCTTCGGCCACAACCGAGAAACCACGGCCGTGCTCTCCGGCCCGCGCCGCTTCGATTGCCGCGTTTAGAGCCAACAAGTTAGTTTGGTCTGCAATATTGCGGATCACATCCAAAATGGCACTTACATCACTGACCGCTCCCACCAAACTGGCTAAAGAAGCGCGACCCTGAACAACCGCAGTACTGGTTCGCTGATTGGCATCAATCACTTGAGCGACATCTTGCTGGGATTCATTCATCGCATGTTCGGTCGCGTTTGCATTATGCTCCACATCACTGGAAATTTGATTTAACTGCTCGGTCAATTTCCCTAGTTGCACCATCAACAGTTGCGACTCAGAGACCTGATGATCAGTTTGCTCAGAAGTTAAATAGACTTGGCGCACCTGTTCAGAAACAGCGTCAAGTGAATTGGAAACCACCGACAACTGTTGATTTTTAAGTTTCTCTAACTGCTCTTGTTTGGCCAGCAACTGGTTAAAGAAAGTCGCGATTTCACCTATTTCAGTGTTATCACGTCTCACTCTTAAGCGTTCGATCAGGCCATTTTGTACCAACATAGCAAAGCCATTACGTAACTCGCGCAAAGGTGTTAGCACCGTGCGCTTCATAACCCATTGCATCACCACCGCAATCAATAAAATCAAGCCCGCCACACTATAAAGAGTCGCTGCCACTCGCTGCATCACCGCATCTCGCTGTTCGAGCACTTGCAGCTCAGCTTGGTCAATCTGTTGAGTCAACTGGTTTATATCAGCAAGCAATGCCTCACGCATGATGTTTCGCTGCTGAATTAGCTCAGCAGAAGAGTTGAGCTCTTTCGGATAACGTTGGATCAAGCTACCTAGCTCCGCTTTAATTTCTTCCCCTAAATCGACTGCTTCATCAGGCTCACCGAGCGCAAACTCATCCACTTCCACTTCACTCATCACTCCCAGCAAGGGCTGTTTATCAATTAACTCAAATTGTTGGCGGAGCTGCTTCAAGGCATCATCATAAGCCAGCTTGCTTTGCTCTGAAGCATTTGCGAAGTAGCGATTACGCTGCATCGACAAAGACGCCACCGAATTCAGCAATTCGCTGCCACCGGTGATATAGGCCTTGGCTGAATCGTCATATTTTGCCGCTAAACCGTAATCAATAAAACTATCGGCCCAGCCTCGCATCTCTCGCTCAGCATTAATCAATAAACCCTGCTCATTGCCGCTTAATTTACCGAGAGCCAAGTAGCGAGTATGCAAAGACTCAAGCAGTTCATTCAACTGCTGAGATAACTGACTAAGTTTCAACCCTTCAGTACGAGCCACTAAATCTTCTAGTAAACTCTCTGCATCACTCAATTCGATGGCATTACCAGTGCTTAAATAGCGATTCACCTTTGCCACTAAGTGCTGATTAAATTGTGACTTGAGCGACTGATAGTGCTGCAACTGTTGGTTTGATACATTCAACTTCGCTAAAGAAAAATACAGCGCCACAATCAGTATCGAGCTCACTGCCAGTAAGGAAAAAGCAGATAAGCTTGAAAACTTTGAAACTCGCATAAAAACTCCTAATACAACTAACGAAGCGCTAAAGCCGCTCTGGCATTCGAGGGGTCATTGACCTTTCGAATTTAACTTTCGCTCAATTTTAAGGTTTCTTGAGCTCTGTGCAGGTCAGCGGTGTTCAACAAGTAACGAGCAACAAAGCAGCAAAACGTTTGGCAAAACCCTCCAAGCAATGCTGATAATGAACGCCGTCAGCAAGCACGACTAAGCCATCCAAAACAATCACAAATCGTCGACCGATGTTCATGTTATTGGCAGCTATTAGGCTCCAAATTAAGTGGCGATATTATGAAGGAATTATGACAAATTAATGACAGCAAAAACGAGGCGAAGAGATGACACAAAGATCCAACTAAACGCTAACATCGGCTCAATCATATTGCTCATTTAGAGGGTGATAGGCACACAAAGCTGTAACTCAAAGCGTTCTTCAGGATCAATAAACTGACATTGTTTATAACGAACAAAGGCCGGAATATTACCCATACGATAACCGCTATTCGGTAACCATTGCATATAAAACTGATGCAGCATTGGCAGTAACTCTCCATATTGTCCAGCCACTTCCAGAGTTGCATGCATGCCGCCCGGAATCGTTAAACAACTTACAGGGCCACGGCGAATAAACGGTGTGTCCACAGCAAGACAAGCAACATAGTGGCATAAGGGGGCAGGCACGATATCGGGATTAGAATGGTATAAGCCCAAAAGCTTGTCCTGACTCCAATCAATCTTCTGACTATCGGCCCAAACCTGAAGCTTTTCGTAGGCTTGGCGAATGCTGCGATCGTAGCCTTGATGGCGCACATAAGCCACGGTTTGCGCCTCTAAACGCCGAACACTTACCACTGGTAAACTAAGCGTTTGTGCCTGTCGCATCCGTTGCTGTAATTCTTCACTCCAACTTTGCTGATAGTTTGCTTGACTATAAACACTGTAGCCTCCTTCGCGCCATTGCCGAGGAGATTGCCCAAAATGTTTCTTAAAAGCCTGAGAAAAAGAGGCTGGAGATTGAAAACCGCAACTTAGAGCTGCATCTTGCACCGTCAAATGAGGTGAAAAAATCAGTAAGTTAGCACAACGCTCTAAACGCGTACGCCGAATATAATCGTTCACACTTTCCCCGGTGAGTTGTTTAAAACAACGATGAAAATGAAACGGCGAATAAGCGGCGATTGCAGCTAAGGCTTTGGCATTCAGCGGCTCGGCAATGGTTTGATGAATATAATAAAGCACGTCATTGATCCGGCTTTGTCTATTTACATCGGTATTCAATGACATAGCACTTCCTAAAAGTATTCGCTCAACACATTTATCCAAAAATAGCACAAATGGACAAGAGTTTGCACATAAATACTAATGCCTTATTGGGCTGAGATCTGTAATGATGTGCCCCTGTAAACGCAACCTAACAACCATAATAGAGCAGCTCATGATAGAACAAAGCAATCGGGTAAAGCAGACCAAAGAGTCTTACATCCGTAATATCCTAAAAGTAATCCAGCAACCTGGTATGCTTTCGCTGGCTGGCGGTTTGCCAGACGCCAGCCGTTTTCCGCAAGCTATCTTGGCGCAAGCAGCCGCCGAGCTTGCCGAACAACCAAGCATTTATCAATACGGTGCCACCGAAGGACTAAGCGAACTACGCAATTGGTTACTTGAACATGTCGCGCTGGCCGATGACGTAATGGTCACCAGCGGTTCACAACAGGCTCTGGACTTAATTGCGCGCTGTTACTTAAACCCTGGCGACCAAGTCCTTTGCGAAGCGCCCAGTTATTTAGGCGCATTACAAATATTCGACCTTGCCGAAGCACAAACGCTAACGGTAAAGAGTGAATCAGATGGCCCCAACTTGGCAGAGCTGGAACAGCTATTAGCAAGCCAGAAAATCAAGTTATTCTATGCCGTTCCCGATTTTCAAAACCCAAGCAGCTGCTGCTGGAGCCTAGCCAAGCGCCAAGCAGTGGCCGAACTGCTCGCCAAGTACAAGGTTGCCTTTATTGAAGACGCCCCATACCGAGAGTTACGTTTTGAAGGCGCAAGCTTACCGACCGTCACCGAGCTCTGTGATGGGGATGCTTTTTACCTAGGCTCATTTTCTAAAATCGCCACCCCAAGTATGCGGGTAGGTTATGTAATGACCTCCAAAGAATTGCTCGCGCCACTGAAGAAAGTAAAACAAGCCAGTGATTTACACTCTGCGCTACCAATGCAAAAAATGTTGTTATCGACCATTTGCCACCCTGATTTTAAGCAGCATCTGGAACAATTAACCCAGCATTATCGCAGCCGAAGAGACGCGCTGGTAAACGCCCTCAACACGCATCTCAGTGACTATGTTGAATTTACGATACCTGAAGGCGGAATGTTTGTCTGGTGCCACCTAAAACGACACCAAGCCCATCAGATAGCCGCCGCAGCTCTAAAAGAAAAAGTCGCGGTGGTTCCGGGTGATGAGTTTTGGCCAGCCAATAGCGAAATTCACGACCAAGCAATCCGCTTGAACTATACTGCCCTCGACGCTCCGCAGTTAGAGCAAGCAGTCATCCGCTTAGCAAGAGTCATGCAACAAAGCGATATCACCGCGGAGTAAGATAAACTCAATAGTCTTTACTTCTTAAATATAACCCAAAGAAGTAAAGACCTATTGCGCTTCGAATGGCTTGATATGGACACCAACTACAAGCTGAATAAAGCCCTCAGAATAAATCGAACACAGTTGTTTAAACAGCCGCTTCAACCATAAGGTGACTCTCGATATAGCGGGCGCGCTTCTTATCTTTTAGCTGGGTTAAATCAACCAAGACCAAACCATCAATACATTGGTTAAAATCAGGGTCAACATTAAAGTCGATAAATTGTACACCGCCTCGATGACATAATTCCGTATATTGCTTAAACAGAGTGGGTACAGCGGTTCCCATACTGGCAAGCGCACTTTTTAACTGGGCAAAGTCGGCCTTATAATCCTCGCCAGAAAACGAAATATGAATATTATTCTTGATCTGTTTCGCCCGCTGGTAAGGCTGACGCGAACGGGCAAATACCTGTGTTGCCGGAAAATAAGTTTGGTAGAAATAAATGAGTAAGTCTCGACCCGCTTCCGGCATGGCCGCACTTATGCTGACTGGGCCAAACAAATAACGATACTGTGGATGACGGGCCAAGAACGCACCAATCCCTAACCATAAGTAATCTAAACTTCGCTTTCCCCAGTACTTTGGCTGAACAAAGCTTCGCCCAAGCTCTATACCTGATTCAAGAAAACCACAGCTGTTAAGATCATATTCAAAGAGTGAATGGCTATACAGAGCCTCTACCCCCAGTTGCTTTATTTGACGTTGACTATCGGCAAAACGATAAGCACCGGCAATTTCTAACTCTTCGGTATCCCAGAGGATCAAGTGCATATAGTGGGCATCATATTTGTCGGTATCGTTACGCCGTCCCGTTCCCTCACCCACAGCCCTGAAAGCCAATTCACGTAAACGACCTAACTCCGACAAAATCACTGGTTGTGTATTCCCATAACAAATATAAATCCCCTTTCCATCGGGAGTCTCTCCGATTTTTTCGAGTTGCTTAATCGCTTGTTTGAGAGGAAGGCGTTGTTCAGGGTGGGCTATTGCTGCTTCTGTTTGAAATAGACCTTTTTTATGATTGCCAATTCGATAGAGGTGCTTTTTTAATAACTGAGCCTGAGTCGAACGCTCTAAGCCACTCAAACCAAAACTTTTAACTGGGATCTGCTCACCAACCACCATCGAAAAAACCTTATTTCGATGGAAAAAAAGCTCTTTCACCAATAACAGCGTCGACAAGGGACGATAGATTAAGGAGCTAATATAGAACAACCAGCTATTTTTAGCTTTTACACAGATGGGGAGCAAAGGTGTATTGGTTTTCTTCGCAATACTCACAAAACCTTTAGTCCACTTACCATCGAGCACCTTAATGCCCTTGAGTCGCGATACTTCCCCCGCAGGAAAAATGATCACAGCGCCTTCATCATCGAGTAATGTTCTAATCGCATTTAATTGCTTACGTTGGCTATTGCCTCGCATATTATCTACGGGTAACAACAAATCAGCCAAAGGCTCAATCGCAGAAAGAATTTCGTTAGCCACAATTTTAACATCATGGCGCACTTGGCTTACCAGATGTAATAGCGCCAAACCATCGATGGAACCAATAGGATGATTGGCAATAATGATGATCCGACCTTCACTAGGGATCCGCTCATGCTCATTCTGGTTAACTCGGTAACTTATATTTAATTCAGTAAACACTTGCTCAATAAATGCAACTCCCTTTAAATGGGGATGTTTATCGGCAAACGCTTGAAATTCATCTTCAAACAGTATTTTTGAAAAGAACCACTTCGCTAAGCGATGGCGACGCGGGTGCTGAACTAAGCTAGGAAAATGTTGATTGAGTACTTGTTGCGCAGAAATCATGATTCTCTCCCTGTATTCGTCGCTAGGCTAGAAGCCAAACATGACAAACAAGCAACAGAAAAATGGCAATTATATGACAAGCAATAAGCAACAAGAGGAATCACAGGGGGAGAGGGAATGCCAAAACTAGCGGCGAAAAACAAGCTTTTTATCGGCTGCGAACAAGCCCATACGGTTTTATATCTGCACAGCAGTTTGCCAAACTTACCGGAAAATTTTGAGCAACTTGATTCCGCTATATTGACTCAGCAACTACTGCTCAACAACAATAACAATTGGCGAAAAATATTAACGATCTATGCCAAGCTAACAGCACCAGATGATAACTGGAGGGAATACCTACAACAGGGCTTACTGGCAGAGCAACAAATCAACTTTGGCGACAAAATAGTCAGCAAAGCAAAACAACACATCATTGCAGGTAAAAACAATTGGCAACGATTTGACCATATCGTGCAACCCAAAGATGTTATAAGTCATAAAAAATTACAATTTATCGCCGCGAATATTTTACTCTGTCCCTACCCCGATTACCGCCAGTTCCCCAATATTTTAGTCGCCGAATACCGACACTGGCAAGATGAAGCTAAGAGGGAATATTTCTAGGTTACTGAAACATATACAAGTTTACAAAATTCATATCTAGCTAAAAAAAACAACCCCCTTACTGATAAAACTAACAAAAACAACAGCATAGCTGATCCTTGACAAATTAGCTAGCTGTCATATTTGACAGTTTAAATTATCAACAAGCTGAATTGTACTCATAGCATCATCATAAGGAGATGCTCATGAACTACGTTAACGGCCTTGCCGAACAATTACCAGCAACCACCATGAATCACTTAAATCATTATCGGCATCAAGTCTTCGTTGAAATGCTTGGCTGGGAACTGAATACCCCAAAAGGCATCGAGCAAGACCAATTTGACCGCGACGATACTGTCTATGTTATCGCTAAAAATGAGAAAAATAACATCAGTGGCTGCGCACGCCTGCTTCCGACAACTCAACCTTACTTATTAGAAGAAGTCTTTCCCGAACTACTCAATGGCCTGCCTTGTCCAAAACAAGATGACATTTGGGAACTATCTCGCTTTGCCGCTGTAGATTTTGACAATGATAACGAAGCGCCAACTCAACTGATGTCTAGTCAAGCACTCGGCTTACTCACAGCAGCCATCGAGTGTGCCAAACAGCATGGTGCCAAACGGCTTATTTCAGTGTCACCTTTAGGCATCGAACGGATGCTCCGTCATGCTGGATTTCGTCATCACCGAGCCGGCCCTCCAAAAATTCTCAACGGTTACGCTCTATTTGCCTGTTACATCGATATTAACTAACGCAACTTCATTGGAGACTCACGGTAACGCTTACTGATCGCCTCCGCGGTAATCTTTTGCCATGGTAAAAGATTGATTACGGTTATCAATAGCTCATCATTTCGACGAGGGCTCACATCAAGCCCTTGTTCTAATAACTGAATATTACTTCGCGGTAAGGCTTTCACACAACACGTCATTTGGCCGTCACGCCATAACCAATGCCAATCCCAACCGAGGGTGATCGCGCACCTATTTTCAAATAACCATTCGGTGTACCCCGAAAATGAGGCTCGTTCACTTTCAAAATCTACCGCGCTAACACTATCTAAACCCGATATTATATGCTCAAATGTCAATGCTGATAGCTGCTCTACAGTCAAACGAACTAAACCATCAGCGCAAGGCGTGACTAAATAATCAATAGCTTTGACAACAATTTGTCTACTTTCCCGTATTTTCATTATTTATTTTTAGTTATATGAAGCTTAGCTCATAAAAACACGCGCAAAATTTCGCTTCAATTGTCAACATTAACAGTTGCGCTATACTCAATTTTAAACAGGTTTATATTTATGCGTCATATTTGCATAGTTACAGGAAGATAAAGGATTCATGGAAGCTTGGTTAGAAGAACAATTCTGTTTACTAGAGCTGCAAGGCTCAAGTAGCGATTTTTTTGCTGAACTATCAAAAGTCACCAATGCATTAGGCTTTGATTTTTGCGCCTATGGTCTACGGATCCCCTATCCATTATCTGCGCCTCGCACCGAAATGCTCAATAATTACCCGACAATATGGCAGCAAACCTATAAAGAAAATAACTATCTGGAGATTGATCCCACAGTACATCACGGCATGACCTCGCAACTCCCTATCGTTTGGAGTGACCAGTTATTTGCTCAAACACCAGATTTAATGGAAGACGCTCGAGCCGTAGGTTTAGAATATGGCTGGGCTCAATCATCAAGACAAGCCAACGGCACAGTCGGAATGTTAACACTGGCAAGATCAACAGAAATGCTATCACCCGCAGAGTTAGTTCGCTATCGCTACCAACTGCTCTGGTTAACTCAGGTTACCCATCACGGTTTATCCGCGAGAATCACTGCCGAAAAACTTCAGATCCCGGTACTTAGTCAGCGAGAACTAGAAATGCTGAAGTGGACAGCAGATGGCAAGACATCAGAAGAAATTGCAACGATTTTAAGCATCACTGCTCGCACCGTGAATTTTCATATAAGCCAAGCAATGCGTAAACTCGAAGTCGTCAACAAAACTGCGGCAACGGTTAAGGCTGCGGTCATGGGGCTGATTTAATCCAGTAAAAACATTAGCAGTCAAAATAAATTGTAGGCAACTCTGTTTCATGAACCATGATGAGTTGAGATAACAAGAGTTGAACCTCGATGCGAAGAGTGCCGAGTGAACAAATTTAATAACGATCCGACTTCCTAGCCAAAAATAAAAGCCGACATACCTTCACTTCAGTAAACCTTCAAGTTTGCACTATTACTTCATTCATTCCATATCTGCTCATGATGCTATAAATTAGAATTTTTCAGCAAATCCAGCTTCATCGAAATAAACCTTAATCAACAGCCAAAATATTCACAAAATTCTAACTGCCGCTAAAGTTCATCAGCAACTATAATCGTTACACTTTCTTTTATTGTATTTGTGAATCATGATCTTAGATTTTAATTCAGCCTTATATCAATTCGGCTTAATCGCAGTGTTTGTGTTTGCCTTAACTGGCGCTTTAGCGGCCGCCAAACGCGAATTGGATATACTTGCCTTTATTTTTGTGGGTATCGTCACGGGCATTGGCGGTGGAACGATTCGCGATCTCTTACTACAAACCGAAAAAATATTTTGGATTGCTGATCCTAGTTATCTAAGCGTATGTATTACCGCATCGGTCATGACTTATTTCTTCGCCCATTGGGTGATTAGAATTGACCGGTTTTTATTGTGGCTAGATGCTGCGGGTATCGCCTTGTTTGCGGTACTCGGCACCAGCAAAGCACTGAGTTATGAAGCAACGCCTCTGGTCGCCATACTCATGGGGGTGATTAGCTCTACGCTTGGCTCAGCGATTCGCGACTTAATGTTACAGACAAAACTCGTGATTTTTGAACCAGAAATCTACGTAACTGTTTGTCTACTTGGCAGTACCAGCTATGTACTATTAGGCCTATTAGGCGTCAACGAAGTCCATAATATTTTGTTATCAAGCAGCGCTGCGTTCTTACTTCGTGTATTAGCGCTCCACTTTGAGCTTCGCTTTCCCGGCTTCAAACTATCTAAGTTACAAAACCGGGAAATCAGAAAACAACAAAACAAGCCTTAGGCATGCTCGCCAATAGCGTTCACATGAAATACGTGATCGATAGCCGCGATCGCATCTAACATCTGCTGAGTTGCAGGAATATCAATATCCATCAGCGTATAAGCGATATCGTTACGGCTTTTATTCAGCATATCGACCACATTAATATTCATATCCGATAATAACGCTAATACCTGGCTTAATATTTTGGGCACGTTGTCATTGGCAAAAGCAATTCGGTAGCCTTCACTGCGACTTAATTTAATACTGGGAAAATTCACCGAGTTGTGAATATTGCCATTCTCCAAAAAGTCGATGAGTTGACGAGCCGCCATAACCGCGCAATTTTGTTCCGCCTCTTGAGTGCTCGCGCCCAAATGTGGCAGCATTAAAATTTTCGAGTGCTTCATTAAATTCACACTGGGAAAATCAGTTACATAGAGAGATAAGTGCTGCTGGTCCAAGGCCGTTAAGAGTGCATCTTCCTCAACGATGCTACCACGAGCAAAATTAAGTAATATGGCACCTCGTTTGAATTCACCGGTATTATCTCCATTAATCAGGCCTTGCGTATGTTGATTGGCAGGCACATGAAGGGTGACATAATCACTAGCATTTAATAACTGCTTCAGTTCTTCGGCACATTCAATCTCTGAAGATAGGCGCCATGCTGCTTGAATACTTAAGGCGGGATCAAAACCCACCACTTTCATCCCCAAAGCTAAAGCGGCGTGAGCAACGGCCGCACCAATCGCTCCGAGCCCGATGACGCCTAAAGTTTTCCCTGCTAATTCAGAGCCCACAAAACGCTTCTTTTCTTGCTCGACACTCAGCGCAAGCGCCTTCGCATCCATGGTGGGTAATAAAGAGTCAATAAACTGCCAACCAGAGACCACGTTACGAGCACTGATTAACATCCCGCCTAATACTAATTCTTTAACCGCATTGGCATTAGCCCCTGGTGTATTAAATACAACAACCCCTTGCTTGGTACAACGTTCAATCGGAATGTTATTCACACCGGCACCACAACGTGCGATAGCTTTGACCGCTTTGGGAATATCAAAGTCATGCAAATTGGCGCTGCGTAACATAATGGCATCCGCTGTCGCTAACTCTGCTGCGACTTGATAGTCACTTGAAAAACAAGCCAGCCCTTGCGGATGAATATGATTGATAGTACGAATACTCGGCATACAGTTTCTCCCTAAACAACCTAAATGATGTTTCCGTGACAAACTGCAGCACGAAAGAATAACTAAATAGTTTCCTTAAAACTTAAAGGCACACCTGAGCATAAGCCCACTTTAACCATGGCATCAACGCTTGCAAATCTTGTTGTTCTACAGTGGCGCCACACCAAATACGCAGTCCCGCAGGAGCGTCTCTATAGGCTCCGATATCGAAAGCAACCTGCTCTTGCTCAAGCAAGCTCATGATCTCTTTTACTTGTTCAGGGCTGGCATCGAGAGTCAAACAGACACTGGTATTAGAGAGTGTGTTCTCTTGTTGAGCGAGAAAATGGATCCAATCATTTTCAGCGACAAATTGCTTTAAGACTTGGAGGTTTTGCTGCGATTTATTAATACTTTCGGCAACTCCGCCCATCGATTCAACCCACTGGAGTGCATCGACATAGTCTGCCACACATAACATCGACGGCGTGTTAATCGTTTCGCCTTTGAAGATACCTTCAATGAGTTTTCCTCCTTGAGTTAAACGAAAAATTTTGGGCATAGGCCAGCTAGGTTGATAACTTTCTAAACGTTCAACAGCCCGTGGACTAAGAATAAGCACCCCATGAGCCCCTTCTCCACCGAGTACTTTTTGCCAACTAAATGTAACCACATCTAGTTTTTCCCAAGGGAGGGGCATCGCAAATACCGCCGAAGTAGCATCACAAATGGTGAGCCCTTCACGTTGACTATCAATCCAATCTCCATTCGGTACTGCGACACCAGAAGTGGTGCCGTTCCAAGTGAAAATACAATCATGTTCCGAGTTTGCTTGATGCAGATCTGGTAGCAAACCGTAATCACAGCTGTAATGCTGGACCTGCTCTAACTTAAGTTGCTTAATCACATCGGTAAACCAACCTTTACCAAATGACTCCCAACTGAAAATATCCACCGCTCTGGGGCCTAGCAAAGACCACATAGCCATCTCCATGGCGCCCGTATCAGACCCTGGAACAATCCCCACCCGATATCCTTCGGGTAACAACAGTAACTGTTGAGTGAGTTCAATTGCTTGGGAAAGAGTCGCTTTGCCTATTTTACTTCGATGGGAGCGTCCAAGTGTCTCAATATTCAACTCAGCTAATTGATAGCCAGGCCTTTTGGCACAAGGGCCTGAAGAAAAATTGGGGCAATTTGGTTTCAACTGGGGTTTCATTATTGATCCTTGTAAACAAGAGCATTGAAGGAAATAGAAATAAACTGAGGCAGTATATGTCAGACCCAAGACGCATAAAATGATTTAGAGCCAATTTTGTTTGCGAGGTAAAACTTCAAGATAATCAATGGCCTTAAAACAGCAAACCATTACAATCAAGCGTATAAACGGCAAATAAACGCTGAGTGCGCTATGTTTAACTAGTTACTTGCTATTTACTACTAGCGACTGCCCCAATCTCCTTTGCAAACCCTGTATATATCGTTACCATTCATCCATAAACCGTTAAATAGCGATAAAATGTGAATCGATTTATTCCCCAATACTGCCCTCAATGTGGTCAAGCGAAGCTACAGAAAATCGATGTTAAACAGTGGTCTTGCAACAGCTGCCAATTTGTATATTTTCACAATATGGCCTCAACCGCGGGGGCTATATTACTCTACCAACAACAAGTACTGCTGGTTTCCAGAGCGGTTAAACCGCAAAAAGGCGATTGGGATCTACCAGGCGGCTTCGTTGAATATGGGGAAAGTTTAGAGCAAGGTTTACAACGCGAATTATATGAAGAATTACAACTATCGGTAGAACTACAATCGCTGCAATATTTTGGATCTTTCGCCAATCGTTACCATTATAAACAGGTGCTTTATCATACTTGCGACAGTTTTTTCAGCTGTAAGCTGAATCAGCAGCCCAATCTAAAAGCCTTAGATGATGTCGCAACTTGGCAGTGGCATCCTATTGCAGCACTTCCCTTTCATAAAATAGCCTTCAGCTCTGTACATCAAGCCCTGCTGCAATTGCAGACTCAAGTTCAAACGGTCTGATGACCGGCTCAGTATAAACGGCATCTTCTTAATACCTTGCTTTGGATGAATGAAGCGAGTCTTTCGGCTTGTAACTTAAGCACTAACTGTCAAGTATAATGCGTGAAATATATCGGATAAAACCAGATGCTTACAGCACTCACTATTTGAGTTCAAGTGCCCTAAACTTTCAACAAAATCACATCTACACTGCACTCATTCTAATCACACCAATCACCAGCGCATACGCCCTTCGCTTTACTCATCCGACCAGATATGTTAAACAGATGTAAACAGTTTGAGTGTGAGATTTACTATGAATTTATATTTTCGTTTATTCAGTCTGCTATTTCGTCACTGGTTCAGCTCAAAATCAGCAGCGTCAGTCAGCGAAGACTTTGTTATCTCCCTACGGGCTCTACCCTTTGACTGTGATGCCAATATGCACCTAACCAACTCCCGCTATCTCGCCTTCGGAGACTTGGGGCGGATCGACATGATGCTAAAAACAGGATTGGCTGCCGCGAGTCTTAAACAACGTTGGTTAGGCGTAGTGAATGCTCAGTCGATCACTTATATCAGACCCATTAAACCACTCAGCAAACTCGAGTTGCATAGTAAATTACTCGGTTGGGATGAAAAATATTGGTACTTTGAACATCGTTTCATTGGTCAAGATACCTTGTATGCCAGTATCTTGGTTCGAGGGGTATTTATTCGAGGAAAATCTGTCATAACGATGACCGATTTACTTCATCTAATCGGCGATACACAGCCATCACCAGAGCTCCCCTTAAGGGTGATACACTGGAAGCAGCTGCTCTCCACCAAAAAGCAAGAATCAGCGGTGGTACTGCAACAATAGCTTGAACACATACGCTAAACCCAAATTCCATTACAGGCCTAAGCGTATTCAATTTTTCAAAATAACGCTTACTGACTAAGCCGTTTGCTCATGGTACTCGCCATGCTAAGTAGCCCCCAAAAGAGCCACTGGTCTTAGAGATTTCTTTAAAAATGGAGCGCTGTCCACCATACTCAAGTTTAAAGCTAATCATTCGTAGCCTTATGAAAACATTCCAACTGCAACTCAACACGATTTTTACAGTGCTATGCATCTATGTTTTCGGTAATCACCTCGCACAGGCGAAACAAATATCACTTGCGATGAGCAGATCGATCCCGCCTTATATCATTGAACAACCTCAGTCGGGTATACAACTAGATATCATTAAGCAAGCTTTCCTAATTGCAGGGCATCAAGTAAAGCAAGTGGTTTTTACTTCAAATTTACGAGCTGAACGATTAATGGAAAAACTTACAGTCGATGCCATCGTTAATGCCCCTATTACCAATAAAAATTTTTACCTATCTGAACCCGTAATATTTTACCTAAATACAGCTATCACCCTTAAAGCGAGGGCATTGCCGCTAAACCATGTGGCCCAACTCAGCCAGTATAAAGTGATGGCTTTTAAGAATGCGATAAACTCTCTTGGCGAAGACTACACTAAAGCGATTAGCAGAAGTGAACTGTACACCGAAGTGGCTAATCAACATGCTCAACTAGAACGCCTCTACCGCGGCCAAGTGGACGTGATCATCATTGATAAACGTATCTTTGCCTACCTTAACCAAACCCGAATGCCCGCAGGTCAACAACTCCCAGAAGTAAGCTTTCACGATATATTACCCATTTCACCTCGTTTACTTGGATTTCACAACGAACAGCTTAGAAATCAATTTAACCACGGATTAAAGAAATTAAAAAACCAACAGCCTCAACTTTTCAAATAAAAATTGAATGATTATTTGAACTTGAAGAAAGAGATTACCAATCAACTAATTAATATATATAATTTAGTATTACAAATAACAAAATGTTTAATAACCCATTCTAAAAACGATAAAATAAAACCGCTTAATGATAGAAAAGATACTAAAGTTCTGATATAAAAAAGAGAATAATCGCTAGTAAAGACTTTTTATCAGAGCAAGCTGTTATTTTTATTTAATATAAACCTCAAAATAAATAAATGTGTCATGTATAGACGTTACATTTACTTTGAAAAGGTTATCATGGGCTATCTAATCTCGTTGTAAGGAAACATTGGAGATGTCTGAAAACCGTTATTCTCATACTTCCAGTAACCGCCTCGTCAGGCGTACAGTTGCCCTTGTCTTGGCTGGAGGCAAAGGCACTCGGCTAAAGCAATTAACCAGTAGAGTCGCAAAACCAGCGGTATCATTCGGAGGAAAATATCGAATTATCGATTTCACGCTATCGAATTGTATAAACTCTGGCGTGCGTAATATCGGTGTATTAACCCAATACATGGCCCACGACCTGATTATGCACCTGCAATCGGGCTGGCAAATTCAAAACCCGGCACTCAATGAGCGAGTGTCAATTATTCCCGCACAACAGCGCACTGGAGAAAACTGGTATCGAGGAACTGCCGATGCCGTGTATCAAAACCTAGATATTATTGATCATGAGCGTTACGACCGAGTGCTAATCCTCGGCGGCGACCATATTTACAAGATGGATTATTCTCGAATGATAAACTTTCATGCAGAGAATGATGCCGATGTTACTGTCGCTTGCATTCGTAAACCAATTTCTCAGGCCTCTTCTTTCGGCGTCATGGGCTTGGATGAAGAGGGGCGAATCGTTGATTTTGAAGAAAAGCCCGAAAATCCTAAGTCTGACCCAGGTAATCCAGAACAAGCCTTAGTTTCAATGGGGCTCTATATATTTAACATGGATGTACTGGATCATGAGCTACGTGAAGGACTAATAAAACCCGGTTACTCACATGACTTTGGCCACAATGTGATCCCAAATATCCTAAAAGACCGGAAAGTATATGGTTATATTTTTGCCGCAAAAGGTCATCCAGGACGCATCGCTTATTGGCGAGATGTGGGAGATATCGATGAGTACTTTGCTGCAAATATGGACTTAGTCGCCCCAGATCCAGAGCTAGACCTTTATGATCGAGAGTGGCCCATCATTACCGATCAAAAACAACGGCCCGGAGCCAAATTTATTTTTAACGAAGCCCAACGTCGCGGTTATGCAACCGATTCATTACTTTCTGCTGGGGTAATCGTATCGGGAGCCAAAGTTCACCGTTCGTTATTGTCATTGGATGTGAGAGTGGAAGAACATACTGAACTTGACCAAGTGATCGCTTTAAACGGATCAAGTATTGGTAAGAACTGTAAGATAAGACGCGCGATAATTACCGAAGACTGCATCATTCCCGATAACACAATCATCGGCTATGACAAAACTGAAGACCATCGTCGATTTACCGTTTCTGCAGATGGTGTAATCGTTGTTTCCAGTGACATGCTACGTTAACAATAGAGGCCATTGACCTTTTGAGGTCAATGGTCGTTTAACAAGCACTCTACCTTACAAATAAAAAATTCCGACAGGCGGTGATTACTCTACAAACAAAGTATCATCTTGCACCTTACAATCGACCAGCAATATCAAGTCTTTCGCTAAATATGTACTAAAAGTTTTACACATTTCTTGGCTGCTGGAATCGCGGTAAATCTTAGATAAAATCAGTTGCTGAGGTTTAATCGAATCTAAAGCCACTAAGGCATGGAAATAAGGACGAAAGCTCCAATTTGCACCAACCAGTCGATCATCTTCAACGATGTCCTGTTCAGTCACATCGTAATTCGGAGAGACTTGCGTGCCATCCACCTTACATAGAAAATAACGGAGGATCCCCACTTCAGCGAGTTGTTGACTCATTCGAGGTATCGATTGCACATTTTGCAGATGATGTTTTAACGCCAAAACCTGTGATTTAACATTCACATTATGCTTCACTGTCTGCTGAGTCCGTAGACTTTTACGCTGCAGATAACTGGCTAATAATTGCTGAACCTTGGCATGACTCAATTGAGCGGATAAAAAATCATCACTGGCCTTGAAAAATAGCCACCCTTGCATGTAACGCGCCCCACACTCCACTCCAAAATGAAACTCTTGCTCTGATTCCACACCTTCACAGATTAACTCACACCCTGCACGCTGCACCAACTCAGAAATCGATAACACCACATCCGCAGGCAAGCCGCCTTTAGCTGCGTCCTTAAACAAACGCATATCCAATTTAATAATGTCGGGTTCAAGCGCGATAATTCGATCAACTTGCGAGGCTCCTACACCAAAATCATCAATCGCCACCCTTAAACCTGCACGATGGTAATCTTTGACAACTCGTTGTAGATTATCGATATTACCGCTAGCTTCAGTGATTTCAATGACAACTTTTGAGGGATCAATATTCAGTTCATCGATCATAGAAATCGTGGGAGTGCAGATATTTTTGCTCAACATATCGACCCAATCAGGCACAATATTAAGCGTAATGAAGCCTTGTTGTGATGACTGAGCAAAATGCTCTAACGCCTGTCTACGCACATTGCGATCCACCTGACGACGATTGTTCAAGGTATATTCCTGATTAGAAAATATTCCTCCGGCGCTTAACACCTCTCCCAGTTTATTTTGGGTACGAGCCAAGGCTTCATAACCGGCAATTTGCCCCGTAGGAAGAAAAACTATCGGTTGAAAATGCGGAAAGTAATGCAGCGGATTTAACACCCGCTGCTTAGTCACCTGCGTCGCAGAATTAATGTTGACTATCTTTCGACCGCTCAAACCCGATCCCATACTATCCGTTTACCCAATATTTTATAATTAACCTGAAAGAGGTCACTTAGCAAGCACAAAACACGCCAATATAATTTATTTCGCAGTTAATAACTCTGTAAATAAATCCTCGATCCGTTGCTCAATGTTTCACTTTTACCATCAAATAATCTTTAAACGCGCTGTTAAGCATTTCAATAAAGCTTTGTTCATCGTCATGATAGAGCGAGGGTATAGCGACCATCTCAACCAAATAAGAGAGCTGCTGGAAGCATTCTATCTTCGAACATTGATTTCCCTTTGAGAAGAAAACTATCTCATTACAATAAGATGGGTGTCGAAAAGTGGGGGCAAACGCCAAAGAAATCCTTCTTCGGCGCACTTGTGGCTCATGATCACCTTCCACAATCATCCTCGCATTTTGGTTTGGCCTTTAGCTCACACTTTATCCAACTGCTACAAGACACCCTTAAGACTGCTTTACTGGCTCTAGGAATAAACCAACCCTGCTCTATACTTCGCTCTCAGTCTGTTTCAAAAATCCTGTTTGCAGCCAAACATCAAAAGTCACGCACTAAATTGGTGCAAAACATCCCAAGCTTGGGTGACTCAAAGCGCGAAAACCATAATCAGTTTCATCAGATTCACTATCGGATCTTTTTACTTTTGTAAAATTAAAATCAAATCCAAAGACTCATGACTCAATCACCTCCAGCACTCACCCTATCAAATGATAATAATTACTTGCAAGCTTTCAAATGTTAAATAGAATCACCCCTTCGGTTAAAAAGTAAATTCAAAGCTCTATATTTACCACATAGAGTGCGACACAACTCATGGAAGAATTAACATAAACAGAACATTTTTTAAACACCTAATGATTTCAGCATGGCTATTTTGCTGGTTGCTGCTTTCATTAATGCCTGCCATCAATGCACATAGTCGCGCAGCTGGTGTTTGGCTGTCGGTTTGCACCCTCAGCGGTTTTAAATGGGTACAAATTGATGAAGGAAGCGAACAACCCGCAGATACTGTTCATTCAAAGCAGTGCTTATTCTGTCATTATTTTCCATTTCACAACGTCCTTTTAGCTACATCAGTTTTTCAACGACTGTTCATAATGTCTAACGATGATAACTATATTTTTATGGTTCGCTTCCATCGTTACCTCATCCAAACACCGCGCTCTCCACCAGCATTTAGTCACGCCTGATCATTATTTAATATGAAGCCATACCCCTTAGCCATACCGGAGTCGCGCGACTTAGGTATCACTACGGGGGCTTATGCTTGTGCCTAAAACATAAAGGATGAATGAAATGTTGCGCAGCACCTCTACAGAACGGACGAACACCGAAAAACAAACAGCAACCAAGACCAAACGCTACTATATGATTGCCTGGCGTTGGCACTTTTATGCGGGACTATTTGTGGTTCCCTTCCTACTGATGCTATCGATTACTGGCTTAGTCATGCTCTACGACGACGCCATCGAGCAAGCCCAGTTTGCAGATATTATTCAGGTAAAACCATACCCCACGACCGTATCCCCGGCCGCACAGCTTGCAGCAGTTCAAGCAAGCTACCCACAAGCCACAATACAACAATACATCACGCCAGCGAGCGCCACTCAAGCTAGTCGGTTTGCTGTCAAGGCAGCAGGAGAATCCTTATTCATAACCGTAGATCCCTATACTGGTAAAGTTCTCGGGCAGATCAATCGAGACCAAAGCTGGTATAACTTAGCCAATAGCATTCACGGCAGCTTATTGCTCGGCGATATTGGAGATCGACTGATAGAAATGGCCGCCAGCCTTAGCATCGTGCTATTGATTACCGGAATTTACCTATGGTGGCCACGCGATAAAATCAGTAAGTCAGGATTGTTCAAAATTAGATTCAACAACAGTACAAGAATAATGTGGCGTGATTTACACGCTAACGTAGGCTTAGTAACCTCAGTATTTTTATTATTATTCTTAATCTCAGGACTCTCATGGACCGGTATATGGGGGGCTAAATACGTGCAAGCATGGAATAGCTTCCCCGCACAAAAATGGGATGCGGTGCCACTTTCAACACTCAAGCACGCCAGTATGAATCATAGCCAAACCAAAGAGGTTCCTTGGAATCTTGAACAAACGCGACTACCTAGCTCAGACGATACTGGCCAACCAGCCAAACAGCACACCAATCTCAATAGCATCGTCAACTTTGCCCAACAACATGGATTCACTCGATTTAGGATCAACTTACCCAACTCAGCTACCGCAGTATATACCGTCTCAGCCAACACCATGAGCGGTGATATAAGTGATGCCACTCAAGACAGAACTGCACACCTAGATCAATATTCGGGACAATTATTAGCCGAAGCGGCATGGTCTGATTACAGCCTAATGGCTAAATTCATGGCTGTAGGCATTGCTCTGCATCAAGGAGAGATGGGCTGGTTAAATGTCCTGATCGATACGCTTCTCTGCGCAGCATTTATTTTGATTGCGATTTCGGGTGTGGTGATGTGGTGGCTACGCCGCCCTAAAGGGGTATTAAAACTCGCTGCGCCTCCCTTACCCACCAACATGCCACTTTGGAAAAGCGCGGCGCTAGTGATGTTCGCCGTATCGTTGATGTTTCCAATGGCAGGACTGTGTTTACTAAGCATCTTACTATTAGATTTTGTTATATTGTCGCGGATCCCACGACTAAAAAGCTTTATAAGCTGAGAGTCTTAAAATACTGAATCGGCAAACGTCCGGCTAGAGCACAATTTACGGTGCTCTAGCCGAACAAGCTCCGGCTTCACCAACTTAGCCTGCGCGTAGCGCCAGGATAGCCTGAATATTCAGGGCTTGAGGATAAGCTTTAAAGCCTGTCTGCTTTTCGGCAATGGCATGGATCGACATGCGGTCAGCCAACTCGTTGCCTTCAACTCCAACGTGACCATTCACATGTAACACCTGAATTTTATCTTTTAGTGTCTGATAGCGCTCAAACATCTCTTGGATCAGCGCGAGATTTTTAATTTCCCCTCCGGCCTTCTTCCAGCCTTTTTTCTGCCAAGCTACCGCCCATTGCGTCACACATTGGATGGCGTATTTGGAATCGCAAAAGATTGCCACTCGCTGCCCCAAAGCGACTTCTTGAGCCGCCATAATCAAGGCCTGATTGAAGGCATTCAGCTCTGCGGTATTATTAGTTCCCATCGGGTTATATAAGCCATACCATAACTCGGCAAGCTGTTTATCTCGATAGAGCGCTAAACCAGAACCCGCTTTCCCCGGATTCGGCTCACAGCCACCATCGGTAAAAATCTTCACCTCTGCGGCGAGTTTATCAATTTCAGCCGCAGTATAGGTTTTTACCGTTTGAGCGCTATATCGCTTAGCCGCAGGCCCTGCGCCCGCGGCTTTGATAGCAGAGCTGGCGCGACCACCAAAAGCAGCCTCGGCCTCAGCCAGACTAGCAAACGACTTATAACGTGCCCCGGCAAACTTATCGATTTGCTTTTTACAAGTCGCCCAATCGCTAAAAATGCCAGTTTCCCGACCCTGCCATACCACGTAATACTTTTTTGCCATGTTGAAGTCTCTTAAGTTAGCTGCTGGCTAATATTACCAGCAAAGCCACAATGCTGAAGCCTTAAAGCCAATATGCCAGGCCAAGCGTTGTTTTACTGTCCAGAAATTAGTTTTTTATCCATCTGAGCCATGTATTGGCGTGCACTTATTGGTCTGGAGGGTTTACCGGGATAACCTGACATGTTTAACAACTCGCCGCTGGGCTTGTCACAACAAAGCGATAATGCGCCACCGATTGCTGAGCGAGCATACGCCGCCTAAGACTTTACTTAAGCGTAGAAGCGTGGCGAATATTTCACGACAATCATGGATGTCTATATAATTTTTTTGTTAGCAATTTACTGTTGCAACTCCTTGATTTTGTCCAAGGTACGCGAAAGAGATGCTATGAATTGGTTTCTAATAGAGTGCTGGTGCCTTGGTTTTGAAGCAATATTTTCAGGAACTTCCTCATGAATATAACTTTCAACCATATGTAAGAAAGGCTCTCCATGAAAATCACCTAACTCATCGAGAGTGAAATGATTTTTCAAACCAAAATGAGAAATATATTCATCAATACTATTTCTTGAATACTTATTATTTGAAGAAAAAATCACTGGGACATCTATAGATGAATTAATTTTTCTATTTAATGTCAAAATATCATCTCTTAAGTCATTTATAGATTCTAATACGAAATCTTCTTTGCTTACCTCTTTAGAGTCAATTGCAGCTACTTTAAACTCACCAAAATGACCTAAAAAAGTTGTGTAATTATCTTTTTTAGCTGCCTCAAATGTTGCACTCACCTTAGATTTTAGAGTTTTCTTGAATAATTTTATTGAGGCATAGTGCAAATCCCTTGGGTATTCTAAATGTTCAATAGGAGAAGTATCAAAGGAGTAGTTAGTTTCAGTGTCTTTGATAATTATCGTTGGCTTATCAAAGGCAAGACGCATACCTAGCTCAAACATTACATTAGGGTTCTTCCCACTGACATCACATATTACCATTTCGTTATCGTAAATATTTTGTACTATTCTTTTTTGAATGATCCCTACATCACTCGCATCACTTACTATTTTTACTGCAAAGTCAGTATCCTCTAGAGCTTCTTTTATTATCTCTTGGACTTCACTCCAATGCTCCATTGAGCAACCATCAATTGCTGATATTGGCATAATTAAGCCACAATTAAACTTCTTTTCCATGAGATTTAAAGCTCCTAAGTTAATATTTACACTGATTGCTAACACCCGCAACACCGGACAAATTGGAGCGCAGTGGAAATTTGTTCCGCGTGCTTGCGCTTGTGTACGCCCAGCATGGGCATGAACTAATGAGGTGAAAGTCCTCTGTAGGAAGGTCACCGTTTAATAATATTTTGATTATTAAACGCTAACTACTAGCGAATGGCAAGGGCATTGCCGCGAGGGAATGTCTGAAGGAAGCCGGATGCCTTTTTATCTAAAGAGAGGGCGAGCTGATGAACAAGAACATCATATGAGGCGTAGGCTGGAGGCGAGTTGGCACAAGACTTTGAGCTCATGTGATCTAACGGCCACCGTAAATGATGCAGCAGTGCAGAGAAAAGAGAAAGTGCATGTTCTACTTCTTATAAACAAAGAGTGGGAGATCTGCTTAACAGGCGATTGTTTAACTCACGCTATGGCGATTTAAGCAGACGGCTTTTTTTAGATAAAAAGTCCCAATGCCGTTCTATTGTGTAATGGTTGGGACATGGTGAAGGCCTGAACCTGAAAATCAATGAGGAGCCTGTGCAGCTCATTGTCTCCGTATCCGACCGGACTGAGGAGTCATGGCGCAAAAAACAGAAGCCATCATTGGAATGCAAAGGAGCTAATCGGCCGTTGTATTTTAACCGTTTTCAGGAAACGCCCTGTGCGGAGCCGCATGCAGGGTGTTGTGGGGGCTGGAGGTTAGACACCTCCGGCTACCCGATTAAATTCTATATGGCAGCAAATGGGATAACGCATTCTTTACTCGTTGTCAGTGATACCATTTGATAGAGAAATTGCCTAGGTGAAAGACTGACAAACTCGCTAACGAGAGGGCGCAATTCACCTTCTAATAATGACTTCACTTCTAAGGGGCGATATCTAGCCGCGCTACCTAGGTAGAACATTGCCAATAAACTGTATGATAATTGAGGTAGGTCGCCGGGACGCAAATCCACATAATACCGGTAACCTTGCTTCGTCAGGATAGGAACAATATCTAGCTTTTTATACTCGCTCAGAATGTTTTTGTATATCCGATGAATATTATCTTGAGTGTATGATTTTCGCCTTACCGCTCTGTACACAATTTTTCTATCTCTTGGGTAACCTTCCTTCAAGTATTTCTTTCGCTCCCCTTTTAGAAATTTGGCTACCTCGACTTTAGCTTCTTGCTCTTTTTGATAAATAATTTCTGTAAATAGCTTATCTCTCGCTTCATTTACTTGAAACTCAATATCAATAGGTAGGAGCTTTCTTTTTGATAAATGACCCAAGCTGGTATAAATACTGTGTACTTCTGGGACATGTGATATGGCTTGCTCAAATCTTACGTCATGACCTGATGAAACAGGCTTTCCAAGTAAGCGAGTGAATTCATAAAAGATGTTTACTGCATCTTTCATCTTTGTTTTAACTTCGACAGTCTGCTCTTTGCCTATTGGTAGCACCAAGCCATGATGCTCATGAGTTGACTCCAATAGAACATCGTTAAGACTTAAATAGCATTTAACTAAATCGAGCATCCCGTAGTATAAAAGCGCTCCCTTTGCAGGGAGAGGACTAGATTCTGCTGCTCTGTAAAAGTCCTCAGCCAATCCCGAGTAATAGATAGCTCGCTCAATTTTCGTTTTATTGTTTCCTCGAGTATTGTTTAGACGCACCTGAAGGTGTGAACTGAGAAATGACCAAGGATCATTCGTAAGAACTTGTTGCTCACCAGCATCCAGTTCAACAAAGGAGTAACGAACTTTATTGTACTTATATAGAGCTAATTCGCCTTTTTCTATCTGCCTTGGCACAATATCTCCTTTTGGAATTGTCGTGGTAGAACGGCCAGTTACCTGCCCGCCCCCACACAGATCCGGACGTACGGAACTACCGCATCCGACTCCTCAATTATATATTTGCTCGTGTAAAACACGCCCTAATACCAGTCCACTGCGATAGCTCGCTTGCTAACGTGTAACGTCTCAATATTGAAAACACTTTAACACCTGCTTCAGACTTTTCCAATTGTAGCTTCGGCGTCCGCTCCTACGGTTTAACCATTTGAAAAGCCTATGAAGTACATGGCCATAAACCCGATTCAGGCTCCGGCTTTTGTCCGGCAAATAAACTAGACACCTATTCTAAAAACAAAACCAGCAATAACACCTTTTCGCGACACTTAACCTAGGCTAAAGCTCAAAAAAAGCCTAAGCAATTTAACGAGATAAGTTTAAGAATAAACTAGACACCCATTCTAAAAACAAAACCAAAAATAACATCTTTCGCGACACTTAACCTAGGCTAAAGCTCAAAAAACTAAGCAATTTAACGAGATAAGTTTAAGTGCGTGGATGAACTTAGCCCTCACCATAAGCTAGGCGAGCCAAAGTCTCAACATGGCTGATGATTAGATAAAAAAACCAATGAAGGAAATTAAGCGCTGTTTAGCAAGCAGCGACTTCGAGCTAAACCCGTTGTGCGCTTATGGCCGAGGTGTTGATGGTATTTCCGTAATCGGCGCTCTTTACCCACTGCTCCTGAAAAGTGCTGTTCAAACTCGCAACTTAGACTCAGCCATTGCTCTGCGGCTATGCCTAAGCGTTGCATAATCGGGCTGGCCTCTAACTTGAGGTGGCCTCGTTTATCTTCTCGAACCATACGACCAGTGCTATCAACCAATTCCAAATAATGGTGCAGTTGAAAAGGTAAGCCCTGCGGCATGTTGTTTCTTGGGTTGCCCACAAAGGGAAACAGCGCTTTCGGTTGGGCTTTGTGTTGTTGTACTGCTTTAGCTCTTAACTTAACACTGGTGTGTTGAGAGGATTCGGGCGTTTGTTCCATGTTCGCCCTGACTGGGTTTAAATCGACATAAGCCATACAGGCCATGAGCGCAGCTTCATCCAGCAAGGCTTGAGATTTAAAACGTCCCTCCCAGAACCTGCCCGTGCACTGGTCTTCTTTATTGGCTTCTCTAGCAATATGTTCATTGAGCTGGCGCATAAACCAACTTAAGTCATAGAGACGTTGGCGGTATACTTCTGCGGTATCGTGAATGCATTGCAGCTGGCTTGCATCTAGTTGACGACGCCGTTCTAAGTTTAAATACATTTGAGTCAGTAAAGTGCCCTTGTGCAAGCGATGCCAGCGCTCAAGCACCTCTTGTATTGACCAAACCTCAGCTTGTTGTTGATTCACATGCAGTACGATATGCGTGTGATTGCTCATCACCGCATAGGCGCACACATCAATGGCGAACACCTCCGCCAACTTTAGCAAATAGTCTTCTACCCATTGGCGACGATGGTCATAACTGTTGCCTGTTTGCTTATCCTCACCACACAAATAAGCCCGACGTACACAGCGGGAAACACAGTGGTAATAAGGCGTATCATCCAAGCTTACTTGCGATTTTCTAGGCTGAGGCATAACAACAACTCGACGCGAAGGCTTTACTTAAGCGTAGAAGCGTGGCGAATATTTCGCCACAATCATGGGTGTCTTATATATTTTTTAAAACAGACTGGGTAATTCCCCCGAAAATTAATCCCATGCAAAAGTAGAATTTTCTCGTATAGTAAATACAGGAGATTCAACATGAAAAAGTCACGTTACACGGACAGTCAGATCTTATCTATTCTCAAGCAGGCTGAGGCTGGTTCACCTGTTCCTGAGCTCTGTCGTGAGCATGGAATGAGCAACGCAACCTTTTACAAGTGGCGTTCGAAATACGGTGGTATGGACGCATCCCTTATGGCGCGGATGAAAGAACTCGAAGATGAAAATCGACGGCTTAAAAAGATGTATGCGGAAGAACGCCTTAAAGCAGAGGTGATCTCAGAAGCGATGGCAAAAAAGTGGTGAAGCCCTGTGAGCGTCGATTGATGGCTCAGCGTTCGGTGGCGAACTATCACATCAGCATTAAAAGTGCATGCTATTGGTTTGGGATCAGCGAGACCTGCTATCGCTATAAATCGAAGCTTCAACCTGAGAATGAGTTGATAGCTCAGGAGTTAGTAACGCTGTGCAACAGTGAAGACTGCTCTGACTGGGGCTTTGGCCTGTGTTTTCACCATTTGCGGAACGTTAAAGGGTATACATGGAACCATAAGCGGGTTTATCGGATCTACTGCGAATTGGCTCTAAACTTACGTATTAGGCCAAAACGACGCCTGAATCGCCATACGCCAGAGCCTCTTAAAGAGCCGATTAAAACAAACCAAGTTTGGTCCGTGGACTTTATGCATGATCAGCTATCTGATGGCCGGAAGTACCGTTTATTCAATGTGATAGATGATTACAAACGTGAAGGTCTGGCGTCAGAACCTGATTTTTCAATGCCCACAGTACGAGTCACTCGGATCTTAGAGCAGCTCATCGAACAACGAACCAAACCTGTTGCGATCCGCTGCGACAATGGTCCTGAGTTCATTAGCCATGCGTTTATTAAATGGGCCAACAACCACGACATTCGAATCGATTATATTCAGCCAGGGAACCCACAACAAAACGCCTATATAGAAAGGTTCAACCGTACTATGAGGTTTGGCTTAGTGAGTAAGTATTTGTTTGACACACTTGAAGAGGTTCAAGATCGGGCGACCCAATGGTTATGGTTCTACAATCATCAACGACCACACCTTGCAAATGGAGGGTTCCCACCACTAAAAACGGCAGCATGAATTCTACGAATAAATGCGGTTAATAATGGGAGGATTACCACTGGGGCTATATTTGAAAAATCACCAATGTTTGAAAATAAAGTGGTGGTAGATGGGCGTTTGATTACCGGTCAGAACCCCGCTTCAGCGAAAGCGTTGGGAGAGGCTGTGATTCAGGCGTTGCAAGCGAAGGCCAACTAACGTGTTGTGGTAGCGGGCGTCGGGTCGCGAAGTTGAATTAAAAATGGCGAGGCAACAATTTGGGGGCCTCGCTTATTTAAAGCATCAGCAAACCGATCTTCAATCAGGAGTTGCAAAACACCGGGCGTCCATATATGCCTCATCTCATCTAAAGAAAAGCCGCTCAGAAGAGCGACAAAGAAGATAGAAGCTGGTTATCTAGTAAGGTGGGGCAACTCTAATAGATTACCTTTTGTTAGCTTTAAGCCGTTAGAAATAAGCTTAAAGTCTAGTAAACCAACTCTGCTGTATGGCAGGTGTGTAATATATTGCCCAGCGTTAAAAGTTACTTGGACATAATACTCAGATCCAGATGAACAAACTTTACCTAGATTGGAAGGCCAAACTTCTGCTGTTCTGTCTCCCCATAGGGTATCAACGTAAAGCTGCTTCTTTCGATTCAACTTCTCACGCTCTTGGTGGCAAGAGTACTTATCAACAGAAGTAATATTATTAAGCATGTCTTGATCTGAATATATCGGTTCATCCTTTAATGCCAATCTATTTTTAACATAGGCTAACCACCTATCTTTTTCGGTTGTAATTGGCTCATAGCTTTTTATTGTTTTGTCATCCTTCAGAATTAAAAGATAATGATAGCCCAGCTTGAAATTGGGTCTAATATCGCAATCCATATCAACTTTGGTAGAGCCTCTTTCTGATTCAACCCAAAAATCAATACTGTTGTGAGATTGATATTCGTTAAGATAGCCCTTGAGTGAAGAATCTACATCCAATATAAGCTCTGCGGGCACACTACCTTTCAGAGACTTGAGCACCTGAAAAGTATATGAGTTAACCTCTGTGCTTGATTTCGCTTGTTTTAACTCGACCATATATATATTCTCAGCGCTATCCACTAATTTGCTTAAGTCCTTTGGATAGGCGGAGCTATTCGCAACACAAGCAGCTGCATTAACGGGGATAATTATGGTCATTAGAATGGAAATAAAGAGTCTCATTTAAATACCTTGTGAGTGTGGATCTCTAGGTAACTCATTAAAGTTCCTAGACATAAAATCATTTGTTGCATTAATCACCGCCGGATGATCGTTGCTAAACATATTGAAACTGCCGACGGTTCCATGAAAGACTTCATGTACAATTATCCTCTCTAAGGATAACTTCATTGTCATACTTTCAAACGCATCCATTTGTTCCCAGTAATCATCTGCATCAACGTTGACATATTTATCGGCATCTAAAGCTGATGTATGAACAGGGACTTGTAATCCCACCTGAGCAAGATCGATACTTATTCCGCCTTTCAGGCTTTTAGAGCCTCCAATATTACGACCAATTTGATAATCCAATTTCCCATAATATTTTAAGGTCTCAGCTTCCATTTGTCTAAATTGCTCAATTTTGCGAAGCCCCTTTAAAGCATTGTTAACTACCTCTTGTGCAACACTCGCTTGAACAGCAATATCCGTCGAAACTTTCTTTTGCTGTTCCTCACTCAGTGTTTCAGAACCCTCTGAGTTACCTTGTGTATCATTTTTATCCTGACCACGAGCTTCATCTGCAACTTCATAATGTGAACCGCCAGGGTTTGCACTTTTATCTACACTCTCCTCAGAAAACCCAGTGGGGTCAGTATACTTCAGCGGATTGTTTTTTACATATGCATAGCGATTGTAGCTTAAGGCATTTAATGGGTCCGGGACCGTCGGGTCTGCGGATAAGAAACGTTTGAGCTGCGGGTCATATATCCGTCCACGCATATGCACCAAACCAAACTCTTCAATCGAAAGCTGATTCGTAAATCCACGTTCATAAATAGGAAACTGAGATAACGGATGCTCATCAAATTCAGGGACATAAGAACGCTCACCAAAAGGTGTATAGTGCAGCTTCTGAATAACCACACCCATCACATCTGCTATCATATCAACTGAACCCAGAGGGTCAGCATACAAATAGTTAATATCGATAAGCTGATTGTTTTCGCTTTTCACAACAGCCTGAGACTCTCCATAGGCCGAAATGTATACTTCTGATGTCCAATTTTGACCGTTGTAGTCAATCTTAAAATCATCACCAAAGAAGTAAGCGGTCTCACCATTGCTACTACGTGAAATATAGTTCCCATTGACATCATAGCTAAATCGCAAATCAGCACTGCCATCGTTTATTCTAACAGGGCGATTGTACTTACCATATTCAACCTGATGACTTCCGTAGCGGGTAATGTTACCTATAGCGTCATAGCTATAACTGTTGCTCTTAAACTGTGACACTTTATAAGGATTATCATTAGCATAGCTATAATCGCGATGCTTCATATTATTGAATTCATCGTAATAGTAATACTTGCTAGTGTAATATGAGCCATCTAAACCTTCGCGCTGCACATGCTTAAGTCGATCATTAGCGTCATAACCAAATCTTTCACGTAAATTAGCTTGTTCATCAACACGTAAGGTCATGTTATTGAGCTTATCGTATCGGTACTCTTGGTCTCGGTAGACAAAGGCACCACTCGTAACGATATTCTCCAATTGGCTCGTCACTGGGTTGTAGTGTTTGAAAGTACTGAGTGAGTTTCCGTGAGCAATCGACATCACGCGATTGTGGGCATCCACCTCTCCTAGGCTCCAGATAACGTAGCGGTCGCCGGAATCAACAATATGCTGCAAAGGCGTAGAGGTATAACGCTGTTGGTGAGCGCTGTTATTTTCCCTTAATATGCGCGTTTCAAGTGCTTCGAGCTCCATAAGCACATCCTGATAGTACCCTCCCCGCTCATGCAGATTATATATCTCGTCATGAACACCAATGGTCAGCTCAGCGAGCTCTTGACGAGCTTCGAGTGTCAGTGTACTGTCCATCCAATAGAAGAAAATTTCTTGAATGCGCGGCTCTATTTCAGGCTCTTCACCTGCTTCACCATTCCCATTGTCAGTGTCATAACCTGATACTCGCTCCACATCACCAACATACACGGGCTCATCTATTTGGCTTGCATGGATAGTCGAACCATCGTGTAAAACAAGAAGAGGATCGGACACCGGCTTCATATAGAAAACCTTTATGCGCTCGCTGGAGCAGCCGGCCCTATCTGAGCTAGACCGATAACATTGATAATCACCATCATAAATTCTCTGATACCACTGACCATTATCTCCTTCGAGATAAATTTCCCCATCGACACCGACATATGCGTCCGTATGAACGTCATACTGCTCAAGGTTATCAGCCACAGTTTGCCGATAGTTTTCTTGAGCCAACCTCTCCATTTCGCTTTTCAAGGTATCAAGAATGGCATTGTTTCGCTCAATAGAGGCTTCTGCTTCGCGTTTTAATTCTTCAATTTCATTCAGCGCATTGCTGTATTGGCCACTGCTCGGTTTTGCCAAGTCAGTACCATTAAGGTATTCAGCAATAAGGTAATGGCTCTGCGAATACTCTTTATATATCCTAACGCTGTCGGGGTAGATGATTGAATCCAATAGCGGGCCACTGTAGAGGTATTGTTTTACAAAACGCTGTCCGTCTATTGCTAGAGTTTCAGTACTTAGCCGGGCATGAGTATCGTAGCTATAGAGTTTGGTGTATTTTTCACTGGTTTCTTTTGCAAGTTGTCCAATGCCATTACTGGCTGTATCCCATACCATTGTATCGCTAGTCACGCGACCATCTGGTTGTATATATGTTGTTCTGACAAGACGATTTATCAAATCATAAACATATTTTGTCAGCCTTCCATTGGCTTCTTTTTTCCATACAAGATTGTTATCACCATCATAGCGATAAAGTGTTGTTCCCTTTACCGGATCATGGCTTTCTAACAAGTTACCTCGCGAGTCATAAACTGAGCGGGTAATTTGCCCACTGTTATTAACGCTGATAACCTGTCCATCAAAATTGTAGCTAAACTCGACATCCGTATTGCCGCGAATAACGCGCGTTATATTATTACTAGAATCAAAATAACTGGTTTCCTGATGCCCTTCAGCATTGGTTTTCACCACCTTATTTTGGTCGTAATCAAAGTAAGTGACGCCAAATGTATTCGTTATTTTTGAATCGCGATTAAAAATATCTCGCGAAGTCACCTCGGTGTATTTGGGGTCGCCTTCAAAATATTCTTTTGATTCGGTATAGCTGTACTTATACGTTTTGTGATCTGTATAAGCTAATCTTCCATCAACAGATTCTCGTATAGAGGTTATTAATTCATCAAATGGGCTGTATCCTTCCGAAGTCGCAGGCTCCGTATTACTAGAGTGGCGCACTTGGTAATAAGAGTGGTCTCCTCCATAGCTATAGTCATAATGCTCTTCAGTGCCATCAGAGTGAGCGATATCGCTGATGCGGCAAAATGCATCATAAGTATAACTTATCGACGTATCATCAATGTTTTCAACACGAGAAGGGTTGGGACACGAAGCGTGTGGGATATAGCGGGTCGTTTGTGTTAAGGGGTTGGTCTTAGACGTTCGAGTATATCCCTCATACGTATATTCCGTATTGTAGACTCGGGGGGCAGTAGAAGAAACCACACCATTTGCATTAACAACAGGTGTATAGCTACGCGTTTCAGCGTTCAACAACAAGCCTAATTCATTATAAGTATTAGTGAGGAGTTTACTGTTACCGTCTTCAAAACGGTCTGTTTTAGTTTTAACGTGATGATTTTCATAGGCAAACGAGGTCGTTAATTGACCTTCACTATCACCATGATGATAGCTAATACTTTCTACTCGCCCAGGAAGTACGCCATTACCAAAGTCATCATAGCTGGTCACTTTTTGAAAATCGTCAATACCGGTAATATGGTCAGTGTAAGTTTCTGTTCGTTTTGTGACACGTTGCTCTGAATCATAGTCGAATGTTACCGCTTCTTGGCTAGCGCTTTGGCCATTCACGTAATGAGTGACCGACTCAAATGTTTTTAGAACACGATGAAGATGGTCGCCATTATAGTGCCCATAACGATATACTGATGGCGTAATGTCAGGCGTATCATAGCCATGCTCGGTTAAAATGTAGCCATTTTCACCGCTTTCTTGAATAGAACTTATTTCACCGTAAAGAGGATACTCGTGATGATAAGACTTCGTTATCGTGTATGACTGACCGCCTCCTTCAGTATGCTTCTCGGTTATTTTCTCAAAGCCCCAGAAGCGGTCCCTATCTTCTTCATCGATAGGGAAACCTGTAGGATCGTCAACCCAGCCCTTATCAGCGATAATAGGATTGTGGTACTCAAATGTGAGGATTTTCCCTTCACTAAGGCTCTTAATTTCGGTCAGTAGGTACCCCTGTACTGCTAAATCTTCAGGGGCCGGATTCTCCATTTGTAGGGGCCGATCCAACGAAGCGACCCCCTTAGTGAAAGTAAACTCTATCGTAGACTGGCTGGTATGATTAACGACAAACGAGTTGTACCGTGATGAAATCTGCCGCGAGAGATGCCTTAAATCTTCGGTGTCATAGCCAGCATCACCCGATGAAACCCAATCATGGCGCTGATATTCAAAAGTGATAGGGTCAACACACTTTTGACCTGCACACAAATCAACTTTATTTAGATTATGATAACCGTCAATGCTTAACTTATAGCTGTGTTTTAGGGCATTTTTATAGTAAACATCTATAGAGCTTACTAAGCCATTCCAAGAACTAAACGTTATTTTACTATCAATAAATTCGACGTCCTTGACGACTTTGGTATTATTGAAGTAGCTGATACGCAGGCTGTTTCCGTATTCATCTTCTTTATATACAGCTAACCAAGCATCTCTTTCCTCTTGGTCTACTTTTATACGCTGCTTTTTCAAATAAGTGCGATATCCGTTAGCCTTGCTCTCTAAAACATAGAAGTTACCACTCAATTGCTCGCCAGAGTAAGTTAGCGCATTACTCTGCATATGTACTATCAAGTCAGGCAATCCATCAACTAAATACCCATCATCTGTTTCAAATATCTTATGGCCGTTAAGAAAATATTCTTTATTGAACACTTCTGGACTGGGCTCTGGTCCAAGCTCTAAACGCTTTTCTTCAATAGAATCGACACCGTATAACGACCACCCTCGGCCATAAGCCGTGCTTTCACCTTCTAAGGAGCTAAACCTTAATCCAAACTCCACTTGCAAAATGGCGTTGTTATCATAAGTTTGTATCGGTATGTCGTACTCAATATTCCCTTGTTTAAAGGTGTAGTCTGAGTCGATCTTTCCCCAATACTCTTGTGCATTCAGCAACAAAGAGAACATGGTCAGCAATAGTGCCAATGTTAGTTTATTCGTTATTTTCACTGTTAAATCCTTTTACTCTTTCTATTAGCTTTTTCGACTCGCTGTAGTCATATTCCATGCTGTGCAGCTTATGACTGAGATGCTGAATACTTTCATCCACCTCTATCACTTGTGACGACAATGCCGCTGATACTTGTGGCTCTGCCTCTTGCGAGGGAACCGCTTCCTTGTGTCTATGGCCTAGACAGTAGAAGGCGATGGCAGCGATGATGACACCACCCAACAACCCAAATGAGTACTTTTTCACCAAAAATCCCTTTGCTGTCAAATATATCTAAAACAATAAAAATATATAAAACAATAACTTAAACAAGAAAGTCAAGTATTTTTAAAAATAAGTGGGTATTAATGGAGCGGTTATGAATTTCTGGCAAACTCGCATCTAGTCACTATGTGAGGAGCGTTTGGAGAGGTTTAATTAGTTGACCATTTGTTCAACTAATTGAAATATACATAAAAAAAAGGATTTTACAAGAAAGATTTAAAGCAAGTTTTATCGCAGAGCCAGTAAGGAGATTTGGCAAATTGTTCCAATATTAAATCGGGAGTGCCAATCCTATCCGGGCGGGACGCGGCCATGAACGTGCTTATAGTGCCGTTTTTGGAACTTAAGAAGCCTGCGAGCATGATGATTAATATCGTACGATACTCCCCAATCTCGAGCCAATTGGTCTCGAGCTTGAAAGGTTTTCCCTCTATTTGTGCTTTTAGCTCTAAGCGCTGTACACACATCGCGCAATTTAGACTTTTGATTCGCTTCAACGCACGAATAACGCATGAGTTTGTCGACAAGGTAGCCTGCTTGATGGAGGTATTCTTTTGGGATGGTTGTGAAGTTGGGAACAAACCTTTCATACCAAATAGCTAAAGCTAGTATTTTCACATCTGCATATTCAGATTTTCTTAAATCACCTGTGGCCAAACGAATAAATGCAGATTGAACTAAGCCCTTAGGGTAACAAGCGCTCATTTACAAACCTCTTAAAAAAATAGCCGTTACTAATAACTATTGTTGATTGCCATATCATGTCTTATCTTCTTCTAAAGCGTTATCCCCTTTCAGATGAGACAATAGGCTTTTCAATGTTATTTTCTAAGCATTCTGACACCTCCCCTGTTTGACTTAGGCGCTGGAAAATAGTCTTATCCCTAGTTTTAAGGGGCAAATAACAAGTCTATAAAGAGGTTTCGGGAAGCACCTTTTGTTGAATGCTCCCCCTGAGAAATTCATTGAGGTCAAGCTTATTTTATTATTATGGTTTAAAAGGCACCTTAGACTTATCAATACCAAAACTTTCATCTGGAAGCTCTTGGCTTTCGTCAAACATGACAATACTTCTGCGATGCTCCTTTAGCGCGGAAAGAGCAACTTTAAAACAGCCTTCACATAAATCTAGGTGATAGCAGGTACCATCTTCTTTAGAACCGAATCCCCATTGAGCATTGAGTTTTCCTGCTTCTTCAATTTTATGGCCATTTACGTCTACCATTAGGCTTTCACCACAAACGTCGCGGACACTATCTATTATAGTCTCAACATATTGTTTTCCATAAATTTTCATATACATACTCTTGGTTAGTATTATTAATTAACGTTAGCAATACTTATGAACTTAAGCCAACGGTGACTTGTTATGCCTTTGAACAATATGATTGATGTTTTTAATGTCTGCTCTTCTATCCAAAGCACAACATCATATCCAGTGCCGTGGTCATCATTTCCGAGATCATGGTCTAAGCTAATTTCTGTTACTTCACCTGTTTTCAGCAATTCTATGGCTTCCTCCGACCAATATACTCTTACTCACCCTTCAGGTGTCTCTTGATGCTTCTTGGGGGCTACAGTTTTGGGGTAAAAATTTGCCTGTCAGCTCGTTTTTGCAAAAGGTACTCAATTTTGCAACAAGCTGTTGCAAAATTGAGTACTAGAATTTGCCTCTATCGAAACGCATTTCGGGCATTTTTAATATAGAAATGGCAGCAAGCCTATATGATTGCTGCCATTTTGGTATGAAACCTTAATACTTAGTATGAATCTTTATTACTTGGTATGAGACTTTATTCCTCTCCCACAAGCTTGAACCATCACCAGTGAGTCGCTATTCCACAGTGACCGACTTGGCCAGGTTACGTGGCTGGTCAACATCGGTGCCCTTAATCAGCGCAACATGGTAGGACAAGAGTTGCAAGGGAATGGTATAAACAATCGGCGCGATTAACTCATCCACATGCGGCACGTTAATCACCCGCATGGTTTCATCACTCTCAAACTTGGCTTCTTTGTCGGCGAATACATATAAAATACCCCCCCGAGCCCGCACCTCTTCAACGTTAGACTTAAGTTTCTCCAACAGTTCATTATTTGGCGCAACCACAATAATCGGCATGTCGGTATCAATCAGGGCTAGCGGCCCGTGTTTTAATTCACCTGCGGCGTAGGCTTCGGCGTGAATGTAGGAAATTTCTTTTAGTTTCAGCGCGCCTTCCATGGCAATCGGATACTGAGTACCACGGCCTAAGAACAAACTATGCTGTTTGTCGGCAAAGTCTTCGGCCAATTCTTCGATGGCACCATCCAAGGTGAGGGCTTGCTCAATCTTGGCCGGCAGCGCCAGCAGTGCGCCAACGATTTGTTGCTCGACCTCTTCGCTTAAACCTTTCCTGCGACCAATTGCCGCCACCAACATTAATAAACCCGCCAACTGCACGGTAAAGGCTTTAGTGGAAGCTACTCCTATTTCGGCACCCGCTTTCATCATATAAGCCATGTCAGATTCACGTACCAATGATGAGCCTTCCACGTTACAAATGGTTAAGCTGGCAGTGTAGCCTTGCTCTTTCGCCGAAAAATAAACTAGACACCCATTCTAAAAACAAAAACCTTTCACACTCTCGATAGCCAAGATTACGCTTTTAAATCCCATCATCTTCGCCGAGTCGCGCAAATGAACAAGGGAGCAAAGTTGAAGTCTGTTTGAGCGTAGTGTTTACTTCAACGCCCTTGAGAATAAGCAACGCAGGGTTTAAGAAGATGCAGGGCGAGCTTTCTTTTTGCTTCGCTAAGCTTTGCTCGTTGAAGCTTAACGACGTCGCCGTAGGCGAAAGCTTTTACCCCGTTGCTAACACAGAACGGGGCAGAAACAAGTTAAGGGTGTAGCTGGAATATTTTGAGAGACAACAAGGTAAAAACCATCAAATCGCTCGCTTAGGTATCACCAGATACCACATTAAGCATGATAGGTTTGTAAGCTCATTTTTTTAAACGATTACTCTCGATTGTAAATAATTACACTGTAAGCAAAACCTACACACACTGAAAAATCTTCAGCGCTTTCTCTTGCACAGTAGAAACATATGATTTATCGTATATGCGTTTATTCATATGTATTGTGGCACTGATGTTAAGTCTGTTATTTTTGTGTACCGCCAATGCGGCTCGTTCGCAACTCGCCGAAGCGCTGGTCAACCAGCGTTACGCTGAGCATTTTATTGCCTTTAGCGCCGGTACCCAGCCCAAGGGGGTCGACCCGCGAAGCATACAACTACTTAAACAGCAGAACTTATCGGCCAGCAAGTTATACAGTAAAACCATCGACCAATTGGTTAGTCAACGCTTAGCAACACAAGCCCGTGATAGCCAAGCCGAAACCCAGTTTGATTTCATTATTACCCTGTGTGATAGCGCAAAACAACAATGTGTTAACTTGCCAAGCAGCAAAGCCATGATGCATTGGAATTTAGCCGATCCTGCCGCCAGTGCCGGAATGGACAAGTTTGCCGAGGTATTTACTCAACTGGAACAGTTAATTTCAGAGTTTGTTCGCTTTAACCAACCCATCACTGAGCAACTGCAACTGAGCCCCATCGATGTTTTTAAGCAGTTGAGCGACAATACCCGACTCCAAATACTGATGCTGATTGAAGATGAACAATGCCTCAGTGTGAACCAGTTAAGCCACGCCTTGGCAGAGAGTCAACCGAAGGTTTCGCGGCATCTGGCACTGCTGCGCGACTGCCAACTGGTGGCGACTACCCGCCAGGGTCAACAAATTTTTTATCATCTTCATCCCTGCTTGCCTGCCTGGGTCACACAAACGCTGGCCACTACCCGGCTCGCCAACCCCAGTTACATTAATCTGCCCTTGTTTCGGCTCAGAGCCTTGCAACTCGAAGCGCCAGCCGAAATCAAGCAAACGACAAAGCCCATGAGTCATCCATTATTAGTCAATCCACAATAAGGTAAGTTATGTCTTCACATCCTATTTATGCCGTCGACCTGAGCGACCACGCGCAATTGCTACTCACTCCCTGCCCCGGCACCCAAGGCGTCGACCTGTCAACTTCGCTGCAGCAGCTTTGTTACAAAAACAGCCCAGCACTACTAACGATGATGACCAAACAAGAGCTCGCCGATATGCAAGTCCGTGATTTACCAAAACACGCGGTCACCTACGACATGCAATGGTTTCACCTTCCCATCGAAGATGACACTGTCCCCGACCAAGCTTGGGAAGAGCACTTTCAAAGCGTGCTCCCCCGCTTCCTCCAGCTGATCAATAATGGCATGAGTTTGTCACTGCATTGCAAGGGCGGTAGCGGCCGCACTGGTTTAGTCGCCGCGCGGATCATGTTGGCGCTGGGTTTTGAATTAGAGGACTGCATCGCTAAAATTAGGGCGGTTCGGCCAAATGCCTTCAGTGTGCCCGCTCAGCTGGAATACATTCAACAATTCGCCAAATCAGCATAATTAGACAAAGGAAATCAGCATGACCATACGAGTAGGAATTAATGGCTTTGGGCGTATCGGCCGCCTTGCGCTGCGCGCCGCTTACCACTGGCCAGAGTTAGAGTTTGTCTGTATCAACGATGTGGCCGGCAATGCCGAAACCTTAGCCCACCTGCTCGAATTTGATTCAGTGCAAGGACGTTGGTCAAACTCTGTTCGTCATAATGCGCAGGGCATCGTCATTGAAGGCCATACCATCCCTTGTTTTCAGCAAGAGGCGCTTGAGCTGGTTGATTGGTCAGGCTGCGATGTGGTGCTAGATGCTACTGGCGTGCATCGGGCGAAAGATTTACTGACGCCGTATTTAGCCCAAGGCGTGAAGCGCGTGGTGGTGTCGGCACCTGTCAAAGCCGCGGACATCGCCAATATTGTGATGGGAGTGAACGACGCCATCTTCGATCCGGCTCAACACCAAATTGTTACCGCGGCCTCCTGTACCACCAACTGTTTAGCACCAGTGATCCAAGTGATTCAGCAGCATATTGGCATCGAGTCGGGCTGCATGACCACCATCCACGATTTAACCAATACCCAAACCATTTTAGACGCCCCGCACAAAGATCTTCGTCGTGCTCGCGCCTGCGGTATGTCGTTAATCCCCACCACCACTGGCAGCGCCAAAGCGATTTGTGAAATTTTCCCGGAGCTGGAAGGCAAGCTCAATGGACATGCGGTGCGAGTTCCCCTGGCCAATGCCTCGTTGACTGACATGGTCTTTACCCTTGAGCGTGATAGTACGGCTGCTGAAGTAAACCAGTTATTTAAGCAGGCCAGCGAAGGCGAGCTGAAAGGCATTTTGGGCTATGAAGAAAAACCGCTGGTCTCCATCGACTATAAAGGCGACCAACGCTCCAGCATTATTGATGCCCCCTCAACCATGATGATTGGTAAACGAATGCTTAAAGTTTATGCCTGGTACGACAACGAAATGGGTTATGCCACCCGCACCAGCGAACTCATTCGTAAAGTGGGCTTAGCCGACCAATGAGCAACCCGCTGCCGCAGGCCCTTAAACAGTATCTGTTAGTAACCTTTAACTACTGGAATTTCACCATCACCGACGGTGCGCTACGCATGTTGGTAGTGTTGTACTTTCATCAGCTTGGTTATTCGGCCATTGCAATTGCCATGCTGTTTTTGTTTTATGAGTTTTTCGGGGTAGTCACTAACCTCGTTGGCGGCTGGTTAGGTGCGCGTATTGGCCTCAATAACACCATGAATATTGGCCTTGGCTTGCAAGTGATCGCCTTACTGGCGCTTGCCTTACCAAACCAGTATTTATCGGTGCCACTGGTCATGGCGGCTCAAGCGCTCTCGGGCATTGCTAAAGATTTAAATAAAATGAGCGCCAAAAGCAGCATCAAAACGCTGGTGAAAAGCCAACAACAACAGCGTTTATTTAAATGGGTCGCCATCCTGACGGGTTCTAAAAACGCCTTAAAAGGCTTTGGATTTTTCCTCGGCGGCGCGCTGCTTCACTGGATTGGATTTCAATATTCGATGTTGGCAATGGCTGCGGTGTTGTTACTCGTGCTCTCACTAAGTAGCAGACTATTAGCCAAAGATTTAGGTAAAGCGAAACATAAGGCAAAGTTTTCCCAGCTGTTTTCCAAAAGCCCGCAAATTAATACGCTGGCGGCAGCCCGACTATTTTTGTTTGCTGCTCGCGACGTGTGGTTTGTAGTCGCGCTGCCAGTATTTTTGGGCGCGAATTTAGGCTGGTCGCAACTGGAAATTGGCAGTTTTATGGCAAGTTGGGTGATCGCTTACGGGCTGGTTCAAGGCTTGGCGCCACGTCTCATCGGTAATAGCGACGGCAACATGCCGGGGCGCGCAGCCGCAGTCACCTGGGTCGCTTTACTCTGTATCGTGACCGCGCTGCTGGCTTCTCTACTGCAACTAGCTTGGCAGCAACAACTTAGCATCGTTATCGGACTCATCTTATTTGGTGCGGTGTTTGCGGTAAACTCATCCTTGCATTCGTTCTTGGTCGTCAGTTACGCCAGCGAGGATGGGGTGTCGATGGATGTGGGCTTCTATTACATGGCCAATGCCATGGGACGTCTGCTGGGGACGCTGTTATCGGGTGCGGTGTATCAGCTCGCGGGGCTTTCTGCCTGTTTATGGATTTCCCTGGCGATGCTAGTGCTGACCTGCGTGATCAGCTTAAAGTTGCCTCAAACTAGTCCCAATCAACTTGGCGATTAAATTGTAAATCTTCGCCTCTTAAGAGCACCGTAGCTATAGTCAATAATGACATTTAACGTATTAATTTCACGGTAAAAATAGGACTAAAGTATCTGCACAACTACATATTATTAACTATCTTTATTTAATAATAATCAAGAAAGAGTCACTGAATGAAAGACATTAAAGCATTTGCAATTTTAATGACCGTAATGTTACTAGGGTTTATCTCAGTTGGTGTTACCGGCTTTTACACTTTCAAAGAAAGTCTGATTGAAGCCAAAAAACAAGAAATTGAATTGGTACTGAATATTGCACGGCAACAATCTGCCATTTACATAGAGCAGTATCATCAAGGGCTACTTAGCAAAGCTGAAACCGACCAAAAAATTATAAAGTTTCTTTCAGGGATGCGATATGGCGCCTCTTATTTATGGGCCAATGATAACAATGCCATCGCCAGAGTCCATATCAGAGAGCGAGTGATTGGCCAAATTCAAAAATCTTATGTGCGACACATGGAAAACTTAGCCCATGAAGATATTCTTTATGTGGTTGAAACAAATATCAAACCCTCAAACAATACCAGAACATGGAAAATTAATGGTGTCACTGAAATCCCCGAATGGAAGTGGGTTATCGGAATGGGAATTTATTTAGATGATGTGGATAACACTCTGTTTACATACATTAGCAAGTTTCTCATTTCAATTGTCATTTCAATGGTGGTCATCATTATGACATTTATTTACTCTATACGAAGATCTCGTGCTAAGTTTTAACAATCCCAAACATATCGGGGCAGATTCATAAACAAAGCAAGCGCTTTTGATTTGCACCAAGCGCATACGACCATTAGGCAGCAAGAATGTTGAACCCGATTTTATTTAGTGCATCTCACTCACAATATGGATTAACCAAACCTTCGACAATCAATATTGTGTTACTTACAAGCTTGATTGTATTCATCCTCAGTCTAATCATCCATGCCATTATCATGTCAATTAGCTTAGACACGCTTCGCTCTTATAGCTTCATCAATTTCACTCGTGCAGAACAAGTCGCTTTTCATCTGCAAACTGGCTTAAACCTCGCTCAAACGCCTTTGGGCGAGCCATGTAGCGAACCAGACCTAAGCCAGTTAAATGAAATTAAACAGACCTACTTCTTCATTGGCGATTTAGGCAGGATCAAGCAAGGTAAAATAATCTGCACCGCACAACAAGGTATTCTTTCCCACCCTTATGATCTGTCTTTAGCGGATGCCATCACTGCCGATGGGACGCATTACTGGAATTCTCAAACCGACTTATTTAGAACCCAAGAAGACCAACCCATCATTGGCTTAAACAGTACAGTGGCGTTTATTTCCACGCCTTTTTTAATATTAACCAGGCAAGGCTACTTCAACATACGTGGAATGGGGGGGGTTATTTATGCCGAAGCAGAACAGCGATATATTTATAGTTATTACGGTGAGCTATTACCACGAACCATCGAGCCAACCATTACCCATAAAAACTCATGGGTAGATTGGTTACCTTTGCCTGGTCATTTTATTACTTATACCCATTGTAACCAACTGTACAATCTCTGTGTAACATCAGTAGATATGCGGCTCGGTTTATACAAATTTCCCATCGGCCAGTTTTTAATTATTTCTGCAATCATTATTCTGCTGAGTATTTCCGTCGCCATCATGATCGAATCTTTTCGGGTTGGGCCTCGCGCCTTTGTGCGTCGACTCAAAAAACAGATCTGCAGGGATCATATTTATCCGGTCTATCAACCACAGATAGACTTAGAAACCAAAACCGTGATTGGCGTAGAATCCTTAGCCCGCTGGAATGACCCCAAATTAGGCATGGTATCACCGGAAGTATTTATCCGAGTAGCCGAAAGTTCTGGACTCATCGAGACCTTAACCAAGAAAATGGTTAGCTATGTATTTCGAGAAATGAGCACTACTTTAGAAAAGTTCCCTTCATTAACCGTAAGCCTTAATGTTTCCGCAGAATTACTCAGCAACGATTCCTTTATTACCTTTCTCAACCATCAAACCGCAAAATATAATTTCCAACGCAAACAAATTGTCTTAGAAATTACCGAAACCACCACCAATAACAATGACAAAATGTCGCGTTTTTCTAAAGAACTCAAACAACAAGGCTATCTCGTCTCAATTGATGATTTTGGTACTGGCTTATCAAACCTTTCTTGGCTATCGACGTTAGAGCCCACCGAACTAAAGGTCGACAAAATTTTCACTCAGGCCATCCATACCGAAACCGTTAACAGTATTTCCATGGAAGGGATCTTTAGTATGTTAGATCATCTACAAGTACAGGTGGTTTTTGAGGGTATCGAAACCGAACAACAATTGGCCTATATCTATGACCGAGTACCAGATGCAATTGGTCAAGGATGGTTATTCGCCAAACCCATGAGAATCAATGAGCTGAAAAAATTCTTAAAAAATTAATATGATGAGCAAGCACAAACCACTCTACAATCGCAGAGTAAACCGCCTCCCTCATCGATTTTTTGCTGGTGACACCGCAACCACCAGCAAAAGCGGGACCCGACCAAGCGTTGCTCCTCGGACAGAACCTTATGTAGTTTCAGCTTAATACGCTACAAATGTTAGCGTCTTAACATAGCAAGCCGGTTTAATCATTCTACCGATCCAAGCAAATCTTGATGCCAATGGCGATAATTCAAACTAGCTAAATGTTGGTGATCCCATTGCCAAGCGTTTTGCGATGAAATGTTCATCCCGCCAAGCTGATAATCCACGCCCAGCCACTTTGTTCGAGCTTGCAGGCAACTGAAGCCTTCGGTGTTTATCGTTAAGCTCGCCGAACTAAATGCTTCCCCAGCAAGCCGATGAATATCAATTAAAGGGGCTTCCCCTTGGCTTAAGGGTTTAATCAGCGCCCAGAACATGAGGTCACCTAAAAAGGGCAAAGACTCTCGTTGCTGGTAGGCGTGAAACAAGGCGCGAAAAATTAGCCCTTGTTCCCCCGCTTCCGCTAACAATTGCAGCGCTATACGCTGGGTAAGTGAAAGACCATTTGTCATATGCGGTAGCTCTTGCAAGTAACGCATTAATACAGGCTTGATTTGCTTAAAAGAATGATCGATATCGCTGTTGAGAATCGCCACAATGGCCTCAGGATTATCTTGACACAAGGCATGCCAAACCCTGCTGGCCCACCCCTGCATCTTTGTGGTCGCGCTTTGGCGACTTTGCCAAACGCTCCTTAAGGCTTGCGCTGGGAGTTGTCCTAAACCCACATAACGGCTGGTTCCGGGAAACTGGTTCACTTCGATGATCTTGGTTTTACTCAATAAAGCTGGAGTCATAATGGCTAACAGATAAATCATCATCAACTGGTCGTAATTATCATGCTCCAGCCACAGCACAATTTGCTGGTATTGTGGATCATTAAGTTGTGCACGCTTGGCTCGTTCACCAGCGATCACGGCATCAATATCGGCGTCCTGCGGCGTCAGTTCCGATAGGTAATGTTGAACCACAAATTCGGCCCTTACTCTTAATAGGGTCGCTTCATCAAGATTTAACGGCCCAAGACAATAAGGGTCTATCCAGGCCAAAAAGTCCCCTTTAAATCCAGCCCTTGGTAATAAGTGCTGTAAATCATGGCCGCAGCGAATATGCAGGGTATTGAGCTCAGCATCCAGAGGGGCGGCGTCAGAGCTTATGGCTTGAAGGTGCTGGTTTTGCTGCTCGATATGTACTTTCAAGGCCGCCCAGGAAGCAAGGCCAAGCTCACGCGCAATCACCAACTGAATATCAGCTAACTTAATACCTTCTAGGTGATGAGCTTGCGGATGATAACGGCGAAAAATCTGATATTGCTCGGCATTGCCCGATTTGATTAGCTTCAGACGGCGTTTGGCTTGAGCTTTGAGGTAACTTAAATTTAATACAAATGCATTTCGACTGGACATAAATTCACCATTCTCTATTGTTCTGTACTCGCAACCAGAAAAGAAGGTAAATAAACTGATTGTTGGCCACGACTATTGGTGGCGACCTTGTCAATCCCTTGGTGATTCACACCTTTCCGCGAGCTGGCGGCTTAGAGCAAGCCTCGGTGAACATGTTAGCAATATCTTCATATCACAGTAAATGGCTATTTTTACCACCAGAAGACAAATCGGCCCTGACATAATCTTGATTTATTTCAGTACAAACTCACGTAAACTAGGCAACACGATTTCTATTGAACGAATAATCATGGATTACTTAGCCTTAAATAAAGCCGCTTGGGATAAACGTACCGCTTTACATGTTGATTCCGAGTTTTATGATGTGGCTGGTTTCTTAGCCGGAAACAGCTCACTAAAATCAATTGAACGTGATTTAATCGGTGACGTCAGCGCCAAAAAACTATTACATCTGCAGTGCCACTTTGGTTTAGATAGCCTATCCTGGGCGCGTTTAGGTGCCGAAGTCACCGCGGTGGACTTATCGAGCGAAGCCATTCAACAGGCAAAAGCGCTTGCCGAGCAAACTCAGCAAACGGTCGAATTTATCTGTGATGATGTTTACCATTACGGCGAAGTGACCCGTCCTATTCATGACTGGGTATTTGTCTCTTATGGCGCGCTGTGCTGGCTACCCGATATCGAGCGGTGGGCACAGGTGGTTGCAGCAAGTTTAAAAACGGGTGGCAAGCTGTGTCTGGCAGAGTTTCATCCAGTGCATGACCTGATCAGTGGCTATGGATATTTTCACCGCGAACAAGCTGATCTTGATGAAGAAGGCAGCTATACCGAGAATGACGATGGTGAAGTCAGCCCCATGCTAACTTGGGGTCACCCAATCTCCGATGTTGTGAATGCCTTAATCAAAGCCGGCTTAATCATTGAGCAATTGAAAGAATATGACTACAGCCCCTATAACTGCTTCGAAGATCTGGTAGAGCGCGAACCCGGTCAATTTTATTATGAACACGAGCATTACGAATCGCCGCTGGTCTATAGCATCGTGGCTCGAAAAAGCGCATAACTTACCAAGTGGGTTTCATCGAAACTCACTGCTCAACTCTGTTTCGATACCTTAAAACACTACAGCGGAACAAAGATAAAACTCAATACATCATTTTGATAATCTTCGGTCGTTTTATACTCCCGGTAGCCTTTTGAAGCGGCCATCCCAACAATGTAGGGCTTTGCCATATAATCGATGATTGTTGCATGCTTACCTCCCGGAATCAGTTCAAACAAGCCGTCATCCAATGCCAGATACTCCCCTTGCCGTTGCGGAGCTTGAGCGCTTGCAGAGATGATCATTTTACTATGACGCTCAACAAACAAAGCAAAACTTCCCACACTCACGCTACCCACTTCATTTTTAGGTAGCGCATCGTTTAACATCGCTTCAAATTGGGGTTGGCTATCAAATACGATACCAATCCCTCCTATCACTTCCCAATCCGCATCCAAACGACTCACCGCAGCATTATAAATATAGGTATATTGCTGCGCATACAAATCGCTTGCCATAAAAGGAGAGACACTATATTGCTGAGAGTTTTGTAGCGATAAGGCTTGCTTCGCCCCACTTTGGTCGCTCACTGACTGGCCAATAAAATGTCGTTGCTGAGGATTAGAAACCGCGATAATAATCTGATTTTTATCAAATAAATAAAGATTAGTGTAGACCGTGTAGAGCTCATTAATATAACTTAAAACTTGCTCCATATAAGTCAGATCTTCATCACTGATGACTGGTTTCGCTAAGATCCGCCGAAAATCTGAAGTCAGCGCCCACCAACGGCAATCATTTGCTCGTTCGTATAAGTTACGGTCCATAATATCGACCGCCAATGTCGCCATAAACTGAAGATCGTTCATTTTTGATGACACAACCGTAGCTTGAAGATTGCGGATAGATGCAGAAAAGATACTCGCCGTATTTTCGCCGATTTGTTTAATCTCTTCCAATACTGGTACAAACTCAACCGCATTCTGGCGTGCTGCGGTTATTTTTCCATTGAGAACGACCAGACTGAGATCTTCGTTCACATCATTGGAAGCTGTATAAATTTCCTTTAGTACACTAGAAAACAAGCGAGTTGAATTAATCACGTCTTGATTGTCCAGTTCGATGTCGGCCTCACGCTCTATTTTAAAGGCTTGCTCAATCGGTGTGAGCACCTGAGCCCACCACCCCAAACCAAAGAACCCCTGATAACCGTGAGTCTGAGTCGAATTAACAAGATAGTGTTTCCCCTGAAAATGAAGCATACGTGGCCGATTTTGGTACTGAAATGAACTACCAACAGCGACGAACTGAGGATCACTGCTCGCGATCACACAACCTTCCTTATCCACTAGCTGTATTTCACTATCGCTGTCAGCCAATAAACCACCAACAATACCATCGACCTCATCATCAAAACGAAAGCATAAACACAACACCCCCAATAGCTCGGAATGAGGATCATTAGTTCGCGTGATCTTACACGAATAAATTAACGATTGGCGTCGCTTGGGTTGTAAGTCACTATAACCAAATGTTTCGAGATAATCGTCATGACTACCTAAGGTCGCCGCTATCGAAGGATCGTGACAATGCGTAATTGGATTAGCGGGATCTAAATGCGCGCATACCAGGCCATTGGTATCCAGCAGGATAATCTCATCATATACAGAGTATTTTTCGACATATTCTTGCAAGCGCTGCTGCATAAAAGCCTGATGACTTTGAGTCTTTTCACGCTGTTCAAGAAAAATTCGAATATCTTGGTCTGTCGCCAAAAAGCCAACATCGGCAGTGCGTTCAAACAGGTTACGAATTAAAATGTCGATGGCAACCTGTGACTTGGAAGTATTATCTACAACCAGCTTTTGTAGATGCTCCAAAAGTAAATTGTCAATTAACTTGCCATGCAATTCTCCAAACTTTTCCTTGGTATTTTGCATATCATCTAAAATCGTGGCGGCAAGGTTGTAACTATTTATTTTGCCCACTAATGTGATTTTATCCCACCAAGCGTTTAACGCATCCAGCTTTGCTTCATATTGTTTTACTTGAGGCATTACCGACATCAGCCGAGTTTGATGCGCTTCAACTAATGATTCCATTCCTTGAAAACTCCTTAAAAAATCCATTTACGCAGGCAGCGCTTATATAGCTCATTGATGTCCCGTACCCAGATGACTCATCAAAATTGCTACATTTCACAGCATCACTTCACCGAAATGAGCGACAAATAGTCACAATAGCGACAAACACGACAACCAAAGACCAACAGCCCCTAAAGCGAAACAAAATATAGCCTTGCTATAAAATACAAGTATTTACCCCTATCAAATATTGGCAAGCCAGTGTATTTATCTCAATTTTTTGAGTGTGTCACATCAAATCACTAATACTGAGCACTGATGACTAAGCAATCTTTATACCAGCCACTGATAAGCCAATTACATAGATTTGATCTTTTAGAAATTGTCGCAAAACCGACAGCTCACAATCATTGTCATATTTGAAACACACCATTAATTAACATAAAAATCAGTAACTTAATTTGAAACCAGAAACCTTTATATTGATAAATAGCTAACTTTGATTACCAGTACAGCGAAAAAAATTACAAGCGACAATCGACAACACCCCTAGGCATTAACAAATACAAAACATTCATTTAACAATAATTTTGTCATTACGTAATATTTGAACAAGCTCATATTTTTGAGTGTTCACTTAGTATGTTCTGGTCAATAACATGGACGTTTCAGCTAGATGCACTGTGTTAATTTGCAATAGTGCTATACCCTTTTCATCGTCATTAAAAACAAGTAGTTAAGATGATGATTCAAAGCTGGTATTGATGAAAAAGGGAATGAAAATGTTAATAAACAAAGTAACTTCGAGTAATACAGGCAATCATCCGTTAAAACGGCTTCTACCTGCAATTTTGGCTATTGCCCTGCCGCTAGCCTCAGGCGTGACAATTGCTGAAACCTATGGTTTTTCACAAATCGGGTCGGAAAGTGGTTGGCGAACTTCGGAAACTGAATCCATTAAAGCCGAGGCCAAACGCCAAGGCATCGATTTAAAGTTTTCCGATGCCCAACAAAAACAAGAGAACCAAATTAAGGCCGTTCGCTCTTATATTGCTCAAGGGGTCGATGGAATTTTACTCGCACCAGTGGTTGAAACCGGCTGGGATCAGGTATTAAAAGAAGCCAAGCGCGCCAAAATTCCGGTGGTATTAATTGACCGTGGCGTGAATGCCGATCCATCGCTATATCTAACCAAAATAGCCTCCGATTTTACCGAAGAAGGTTCTTTAGCGGCAGCTTGGTTAGCGGCGAAAACTTCAGGTAACTGTGACATCGTAGAATTGCAAGGCACCGTTGGTTCTTCTGCGGCCATCGATAGAAAAACTGGTTTTGAAACGGTCATTAAAAGCTTTCCAAATATGAAAATTATTCGTTCACAATCCGGTAACTTTACCCGCGCAGGCGGTAAAGAAGTGATGGAGAGTTTCTTGAAAGCCGAAAACGGTGGCAAAGATATCTGTGCCGTCTACTCACATAACGATGATATGGCCTTAGGCGCAATTCTAGCGATTAAAGAAGCAGGTCTTAAACCCAGCAAAGATTTGTTAGTCGTTTCCATTGATGCTGTTCCAGATATCTTTAAAGCAATGTCAGAGGGTGAAGCAAACGCCACTATCGAACTTAATCCACATTTAGGTGGCCCAGCGTTTGAAGCCATTCGACAAGCGGCTGCTGGCAAAGAGGTTCCTAAATGGATTAAGGCCAACGGTCCACTTTACTTACCTGATACAGCTGCCACCGAATACCAAAAACGTAAGTAATACTCACCAAGTCGCTTTGGTAAGCACCAATGGACGGTGCTTACCAAGCCATGTTAGTTAGGAGCTTAGCGATGAATCAAGCTGTTGCAGTCCCCCCGCCGCTACTATCGACGAAAGACATTACAATTTCCTTTGGTGGGATTAAAGCCTTAGATAAGGTGAGTCTTCAGGTAGAAGCAGGGCATATTCATGCCTTACTCGGTGAGAATGGTGCTGGAAAATCCACTTTTATTAAAGTACTTACCGGTGTTTACCAGCGAGACTCTGGTGAATTATATTTAAATGGTAAAAAAATTAATAACAAAAGCGTGGGAGATTCTCAACGCACCGGGATCAGCACCGTTTTTCAAGAAGTAAATTTAGTTCCCAGCATGACTGTGATGGAGAATTTAACCCTACAATCTCAACCTCGAAAATGGGGCCTAATTGACACCCACAAAGCCAAAAGACGCGCTCAAGAGATGCTCAAAGTGGTGGGTTTAAGCATCGACCCCAATCGTTTACTCGGTAGTTTTTCAGTCGCAATTCAACAAATGATTGCCATCGCCAGAGCCTTATCTTTTGAAGCCAAATTGCTGATCCTCGATGAGCCTACCGCGAGCCTGGATAAAGAAGAAATAACTCGACTATTTGCCTTAATGACCCAACTAAAACAAAAGGGCATCGGCATTATCTTTGTCACCCATTTCTTAGATCAAGTTTATCAAGTCTGCGATAGGATTAGCGTATTACGCAATGGCAAACATGTCGGCAGTTTTGAGACCAAAAACTTGCCCCGTGAAGCCCTCATACAACATATGGTTGGTCATGAACTCGGTGATTTAAATCGGAATCATGAGCATCATGATAACTGTCCTAAAATATTTCCTAAATATATAGAAATTGAAGGCTTAGCCAAACACAATGTCTTGTCCCCTGTGGACTTAAAAGTTGGCCGAGGAGAGGTGGTGACTCTCGCCGGTTTACTCGGTTCGGGACGCACTGAACTGGTGGAATTAGTCTACGGCGTAAACCATGCGGATAGTGGGAAAATTACGCTTAATAATCAAGCCGTCACCATCAATACTCCCAAACAGGCAATGCAGCAACGCTTTGGACTATGCCCAGAAGATCGCAAGCATTCAGGTTTAATCGCCGAACTCAGCGTGCGCGAAAACATCATTATCGCTCTGCAGTCCCGCCAAGGCTGGTTAAAACAAATCACTAAAGCGAAGCAAAATCAACTGGTCGATGAAATGGTCAAGGGCCTACATATTGCGACTCACGATGTCGAGCGGCCAGTGGCTGAACTCAGCGGCGGAAATCAACAAAAAGTGATCCTAGCACGTTGGTTAATCACCGAGCCTAATCTTTTGATCCTGGATGAGCCCACTCGCGGGATCGACGTAGGTGCTCACCATGACATCATTTTGCTGATCCGCAAGCTCTGTGAAAAAGGCATGAGCATGTTGGTCGTTTCCTCCGAGCTAGAAGAATTAGTGGTATTTGCCGATCGCGTATTAGTAATGCGAGATAGGGAAATGGTCGCAGAACTTAGCGGCGAAGAGATCAATCGCAGCGCAATTATTGAGGCAATCGCACAATGAAATCCAGCAACTCCGCCAAAATAATCGAACATCCGGTCAAACTACAACTCAGCGCCAATGACAAAGTAGAACAAACCATGCCTAAGCAAAAACGGCTCAATCTTAAAACAATGAGCCCAATCATCGCCTTGGTGTTAATCCTCGTGGCAACGGCGATTCTTTCACCAGGTTTCTTACAACTCAAAATGGTTGATGGCCACCTCTATGGGAGCCTAATCGACATTATTCATCGCGGTATGCCAACGGCTTTAGTCGCCCTCGGCATGGCTGTGGTGATCGGAACTGGTGGCATCGACCTCTCGGTAGGTGCCATCACCGCGATTGCTGGTGCAGTGATGGCGGTCTTACTGAGCACAAGCGACTTATCCCCCATCTACATATTGCTGATCGCGCTTGCCAGTGGGTTAGCCTTTGGTTTATGGAATGGACTGCTCGTTGCTTATGTCGGAATGCAACCGATCGTTGCCACCCTTATTCTCATGGTGGCTGGACGTGGTATTGCACAGATGATTACCGGTGGCCAAATTGTCACCTTCCATTCCGACTTCTTCAACTTGCTCGGCAACGAGTTCATTTGGCTACTTCCTACGCGAGTTTGGATCTTGCTCGGCGTTGCCTTATTAGTGGCAATAGTGATCCGCAAAACCGCCTTAGGATTATTCCTGGAAGCGGTCGGAGCCAACCCGACCAGCTCACGCTTAGTTGGGATCGAGTCGAAAAAAATCATCACGCTCGCCTATGTGTTTTCAGGCCTTTGCTCTGCCCTCGCAGGGGTAATACTCGCGGCTGACATTCGCGGTGCCGATGCCAACAATGCTGGCTTATGGTTAGAGCTTGATGCCATTTTAGCGGTGGTCATTGCCGGTGCTTCCTTAGCTGGCGGACGGATCTATTTAGGCCTCACCCTGATTGGGGTACTCATTATTCAAACGCTAACCACCGCCATCTTAACCAGTGGTATTCCAGCACAATACAATCTCATCGTGAAGGCGACTATTATCCTACTGGTTCTGCTCATCCAATCGTCCACCACTCAGGATAAGTTCAAGCAGTTATTTAAAAAGAATAAGGAGTCAGCGTAATGTTAAATGAGCGAACCCTCCCGTTACTCGCCACCATTGTCGTATTCGTGACTCTGTACGCTTATGGCATGGTGGAATATGCCGGATTTAGAGATACTTTGGTGTTCACCAATCTATTAACCGATAACGCCTTCGTGATTACCACCGCCATCGGCATGACCTTTGTGATCCTTGCTGGTGGTATCGATCTTTCGGTAGGCTCGATGATCGCCTTCATTGGTGTATTTTTTGCGCACCTGGTGACCACCTTAGGACTTCACCCTCTCTTCGCTATCGGCTTGGCGCTAATTATTGGTAGCCTTTATGGCTGCATTGTTGGCTACATTATTTACACCTTTAAAATTCAAGCCTTTATCGTTACCCTGGCGGGCATGTTTTTCTTACGTGGTTTAGCCTTCCTGATCAATCTTGATTCGGTGGCAATTAGTCATCCATTTATCACTGCCCTCTCCGACTTCTATCTTGAAATACCAGGACGCGGCGGCCTCACCTTCATTGCTTTGGTGATGCTACTCTCCTTAGCGGTTGGTATTGTGGTGTCTCGCAAAACACGTTTCGGTATGAATGTATACGCCTATGGTGGCGATATCGTCTCGGCGCAATTACTTGGGGTACCCATCAAAAAAACCACCATTAAGATCTACGCCTTGAGTGGTTTTTTTAGCGCCTTAGCGGGAATTGTATTTGCCATTTATACTGGTTCTGGTTATCCCCTAGCAGCAGTTGGCGTGGAGTTAGATGCGATCGCCGCCGTGGTGATTGGCGGCACCTTGCTTAGTGGTGGGGTCGGCTTTGTGCTTGGCACCTTCTTTGGCGGAATGATCCAAGGAGTCATTCAAACCCTCATCGCTTTCGATGGCAGCTTAAACAGTTGGTGGACCAAGATAGCCATTGGAGCCTTATTGTTTTTCTTTATTGTATTGCAAAAACTAATTGTGATTGTCGTGGATCGCTACTCAGGCTATTGGCAAAACCGAGCAGCCTCGCCCTCCGAACAATAAGTGACTCGCCCAGCAATCCAGTATTTCATTGTAAAACTGGATTGCTCAACGCAAATTAGAGATGCTAAATCGCAGACTTAATATGAACAAGGAGATGTTTAAGCTTAGTTTGTAAGGCAAAGATGCTAAGCCAATGTACACCAAAAAATTTTGCGGTGATAATAGCCAAGCTTAAGCTCTAGATGAAGCTGGAAAGGTAAACAAAACGATTTATTTCGAGATAAAATGAGCCGTAATTTGGCTAATGCTACCATCATTCATCATCTCAGACAGCGTCTGATTCAACGTCACCATAACCTCAGATTTGCGGTCATACTTGGCAGCTTTAGAGACTATCAAATAGGCTTCTCGAGGTTGAATAACCGGTTTGGGTAAGGCAACAATCTGTTCACTCAAACCCATCTGTTTGATGGTATAAAGAGCCACATACTCATTTTCAATAAAAGCGTCGATCCGTCCTTTAATCAGTTTTTTTATATTCTGCTCGGTATTGACCACCGCTTCTACATGAATCTGTCCGCGCTGCACAGCCTGATCAAATGTGCTACTGATTGTAAAATTGCGAACTAAGCCAATATTGCGCTGATATAAATCTTCAAGCTGATTAAAAACAAATTGATGGTCTTTTCTTACAAAAACTTTAAATGTACTCACATGAAGCGGAGTATTGCTAAAAAATGCATAACGCTCTCGCGTTTCAGTTTTAAATGCTGAAAATGCACCATCAGAAACTCCATACTGGACATTCTCTAAGGCCCTCGCCCAAGGGTAGCAGCGAATCTTGAAAGTGAAGCCTGTTCGTCGCGCTAACTCCCTAATAATTTCCACGTCAATCCCTTGCGCCCCAGCACCATTGCACCAAACGAAGGGTTTAAAATCATCTAAAGTTGCTAAATTCAAGTGGGTCGAATAGATAAACTGGGAATAAAAAAAACCTATGAAAAGAACCACTAAGCGACTAGCTTTCCTTATCGTCACAAACCGGATCCTCGTGGTCACAGTGAAGCTTAAATCAAGCGTAAAGAATAACATCAAGTAAGGATATTAAAAACATCAACAACTAAAAGAAAACGGAGGCCTATATTAATGACCAACCGAGTAGTCGTAACTGGCATGGCTGGCATCACAGCTTTAGGGACTGAGCAAGAACAGGTGTGGCAAGGCTTACGAGCCAAAAAAAATGCGGTTATACGCATCGACGAATGGGATAAGTATGATGGCTTAAATACCCGCTTAGCGGCCCCGATCCTAGAGTTTGAATTACCCAAACACTACACCCGAAAAAAAATTCGCTCCATGGGTCGAGTTGCAAAATTATCGACTCGCAGCAGCGAACTAGCGTTGATCCAATCCGGGCTAATTGACGAGCCAGCGCTCACCGATGGCCGCACCGGCATCGCGTTTGGCTCGTCAACCGGAAGCACCGGACCAGTGTCCGCCTTTGCGACCATGTTGCTCGAGCATAGTACCCGTAATATTAACGCCAATACCTATGTAGCGATGATGCCACATACCACCGCGGTCAACACCGGATTGTTTTTCGGTTTACGCGGTCGGGTGATACCAACCTCCACCGCTTGTACCTCGGGCAGTCAAGGGATTGGTTATGCTTACGAAGCCATAAAGTACGGCATGCAAACCGCGATGGTCGCTGGTGGTGCCGAAGAGCTATGTCCCACCGAAGCGGCGGTGTTTGATACCTTATTTGCCACCAGCCTAAAAAATGATACTCCCGAACTTAGCCCTCGCCCCTATGATCGAGATCGAGATGGCTTAGTCATTGGTGAAGGGGCTGGTACGCTGATTTTAGAAAATGCCGAATTTGCCAAGGCTCGGGGGGCCACAGCCATTGCTGAACTAGTTGGTTTTGCGAGCAACTGTGACGCTGCGCATGTCACCCAACCACGCGCTGAAACCATGCAGATTTGCATGGAAATGGCGCTCAAAGATGCAGGTTTATCTCCGGCAGATATTAGCTACGTGAATGGCCATGGGACCGCAACCGAGCTAGGCGACATCGCTGAAACTACTGCCACTCATCGTTTATTTGGCTCACAAACACCGCTATCCAGTTTGAAGAGTTATTTCGGCCACACCTTAGGTGCCTGTGGAGCCATCGAAGCATGGTTAAGCTTATGCATGTTACAACGCAATTGGTATGCTCCCACTCTCAACCTAGATAACATCGATAGTCGCTGTGGCGAGCTTGACTATATTCGAGGCGAAGGGCGAGTACTGGATTGCGAATTTGTGATGTCGAATAACTTCGCCTTTGGCGGCATTAATACTTCGATGATTTTCAAAAAATTATAATGATTCGCGATGCAGCAAACGGCTTGTTGCATCGCACTGTTTTAACTTAACGACGGGTACCACTGGGATCTAACAGCAATTGTTGTGCGCTTAGCTCGCCACCTTTAAGAAACCGACCGGCCACCCACAACACCCCCGTTAACGCACTCACGCTAGCGAATACGATCCCAGACCATCCCCAAACACTAAAGAAGGGCTGTAACAACACCCCACCACAAGCAGCCCCCAAATAATAACTAATAGTATATAAGGCCGAAGCACTAGCCTTGGCTTGCGTCGCATGCTGATTAACCCAAGCACTGGCTTGCGCATGGCAAAAGAAGAAGCCCATAGAAGAAACAACCATTGCCAAAAGCAATAGCCACAATTGCCCAAATAAGCTCAACAGGCTGGCTAAAGCCATTAAACTAAGCCCTGCCATGATACAACGTTTACCACCAATTTTATCGGCAATCCGTCCAGCGGAAGAAGCTGTGAAGGTGCCTCCGAGATAACTTAAAAACAATAACGAACTTAAGCTACTCGGCAAGGAATAAGGTGCGTCAGCCAAAATGAAAGTTAGATAAGAGAACTGATTAATAAATACTCCAAAACCAACGCCCCCGACTAAGTAAGCAGCCACTAACTGAGAATTCCCCAAATGTTGCTTATAGTTGACTAAACTTTGCCGCAAGCGCCAAGGACTTGCGGCTGTGGGGGCTTCCATCGGTAGTAAAAAGCACACTACTATCCCCATGCTTAAACTGAGCAGTGCAACCAAGACAAAGGCCATCGACCAAGAACCAAGTAGTTCCGCTCCCCAGCCCCCCAACAAACGCCCACCGATCCCGCCCAATGAATTGGCAGCAATAAAGATCCCCACCGATTTAATCAAGGCATTAGCATCCAACTGCTCGGCTAGGTAAGCAATCGCGACTGCGGGAACTCCGGCTAAAAATAGCCCCTGAAAGAACCGCAATACAACGATGTAATGAAACGATGGCGCAGGTACTAAACCGATCAACAAACTAATACAGGGCACCAGAATAATCGAACTTAATAGAATTTTGCGTCGCCCAATCGCATCGGATAAAGACGCCAATAATAATAGACCTAGCGCCATCCCCAACATGGCTGCCGACAAGACACTGTTGGCTGTTAGGGGAGATATTTGGTAGTCACGAGCAAAGATTGGCAGCAAAGGCTGCACTAAATACAGATTAAAAAAAGTAACTAAGGAAGCTGCCGACACGGCAGCGGTGACTCGCCAAAAACCTTTGCTATTTTGTGAATACTTCATGACTGCTTTCTCGAAGTGGGATATCTCATACTAAGCCTCCATATTGAATAAATAAAATATATTAGTATTATCGTAGTTATAAATTTTATTTATAGATGAGAGTCATGGACCTTCGACAACTCAAACAATTTGTCGCAGTGGTGCAATTAGGGAGCTTTACTGCCGCCGCAAAGCAGCTTGGCATCGCACAACCAGCGATTAGTGCAACCATCAAAAAACTGGAGCAACAGCTATCACTGCAACTGTTACAGCGAAATGAACGAAAAGTTAGCTTAAGCACCGAGGGTAAGGTGCTCTATCAACATGCCATTCAATTGCTAAAACAAGCCGAAGACACCGAACAAGCCATGCAATCGCTGCGCGGCCTAGAAAGTGGCACCGTCACCATTGGCATCCCCAGCATGATGGGCTCATACTTCTTCCCACCACTACTAATGGCCTTTAAAAGCCAATACCCGCAGCTTAATTTGTCGGTGGTGGATGCGGGTACCGAATTGGTCAGACAAAAACTACTCAGCGAAGAGTTAGACTTAGGGATTGTGGTCACTCAAAATATGCCTGCCGAATTGGTTTGTGAGCCAATTTATCGTGGAGAGCTACTGGCCTGTTGCAGTCAAGATAACCCACTGAGCCAACAGAACCAGATCAGCCATCGAGAGTTTTTAAGCCATGAACTAGTACTATTTCGCGAAGGGTATTTTCATCATCGGGTAATTGAACAAATTAGTCGTGAACAACAGATGCTGCCTCAAGTGTCTTTTCAAACGAATTTGATCCCGCTAATTAAGTCAATTGTGGCGCGAGACTTTGGGATCACTACGCTGCTGAGCATGGTAGTGCAACCGGGAGATGCTCTACACTTTTTAAGTTTTGATCCGCCGTTTTATCTGGAACTGGGGCTAGCTTGGCGACGCGATGCTTACCTATCGCGCGCCAACCAACGTTTTAAAGACTTTGTGTTAGCTCATTGTAAGGCGAACTAACAGGGCGGGCTTATACCAAAGAGGCAAGTTGCTGCTGGGCTGCTTGCATTTGCTGTTGTACTTGATCTTCACCCATGGCAAGGCCTTCCGCATAGACCACTTCAACGTCACTAATGCCAATAAAGCCCAATACTAATTTTAAGTAAGGGATCTGTAAATCGGTTGCACCATCTTTATGCATACCGCCACGAGTCGTCACGATAATGGCTTTCGTGCCCTCTACTAAGCCCTCTGGACCATTTTCGGTATAACGAAAGGTTACGCCAGCACGCGCAACCAAATCTAACCAATTTTTTAATTGAGTCGGAATAGAGAAATTATACATGGGTGCCGCAACTACCAATACATCGGTGCTTTTCAACTCTGCGATTAAACTATCTGATAACTCAAGCGCTTGTTGTTGAACAGCATTTAAGTCTGGCGCGCCGCGTAAGGCCAGTGCAATTTCACCAGTCAGTACCGGTAATGCTTCACTGACTAAATCACGGCTCACCAACTCAGCTCCCTGTTCAAGGTAGCGAGCGTTCAGTTGGTCAATCAGGGCCGATGAACTAGAATGTTCACCAAGAATACTAGATTTAAGGGTAAGAATTTTTGTCATAGATTAAGTCTCCAAGTGTTGATAATAAGACTTTATCATCAAAATATTAGAATATAAACAACAAAAAATAGCAATAAAATATCTATTTTATAGAATGATTAATCATTCCATCAATGAGAAATCGGTATCCATCTCAACCCTGATTCGTCCACTCATTTCGCATCACCTGAGCAGAGACTGCGGTGACTTCTATTCCGCGTATTTGTCGATATACTAAGAGCAATGAAATAGGCAAAGGATCGACTTGTGGCACTAAAGAGTCCCCATCGTAGCAGTTTTAAAACCAAGCTTTACGACATCATTTTTGGTTATGAGAGTCCTGCGGGAAAATTGTTCGACTTACTGTTAGTCACCGCAATATTTGCCAGCGTCAGTGTGGTTATCTTAGGCTCAGTCAGCCGAATAGAAAACATGTATGATCAGTGGTTTATTAGTATTGAAGTGGTGTTTACAGTATTTTTCACCATTGAATATCTGGCTCGCTTATATTGCTCCCCAGCCCCTAAAGAATATGCCAAAAGCTTCTATGGGGTGGTCGATTTGCTGGCGATCTTGCCCACTTACCTTGCCTTACTCTATCCGCCCGCTCAAGTGATGCTGCTGTTCCGGCTACTTCGGATCTTACGTATTTTACGAGTGCTCAAACTGGTTCGTTATGTCAGCGAAGCCAATGTATTACTACGATCGCTATTATTAGCACGTCGTAAAATATTGGTCTTCTTATTTTGTATTTGCCTCATGACCACTATCTACGGCGCATTAATGTATGCCATAGAAGGCCCAGAAAATGGTTTTACCAGTATCCCCAAGGGAATTTATTGGGCTATCGTCACCATTACCACCGTCGGCTATGGCGATATTTCGCCAGTAACGCCCTTAGGTCAAGCCCTAGCTGCATTAGTGATGATTACTGGTTTTTCGATTATCACGGTGCCGACTGGCATCATTGGCGCTGAATTAGTCAACGAAATGCGTAAAGAGCATCAATCAGTCAGCTGCCTACATTGTGAACGTAGTGGCCATGACCAAGATGCCGATTACTGTAAATATTGTGGCGCAAGCCTAAGCAACGAATAAGGGGATAAATGATGTTAATCATCGCAGGACACCGTGGTGCGAAAGGCAGCACCCCAGAAAACACCTTAGCAGGTTTAGATCGAGCCGCCGAACTTGGCTTAGCATGGGTGGAATTTGACTGTTTTTTGACGAAAGACCATCAACCGGTGGTCTTTCACGACGAACATCTGGAGCGTTGTAGTAACGGCCGAGGGAAGGTCGCCGACTACAGCTTAGCCCAATTACAGCACTTAGATGCGGGTTCATGGTTTGACCCACGCTTCACTGGAGAGCATATTCCCAGCCTAAGACAATACCTATTACACGCTAAACAACTTGGTTTAAAACTCAATCTGGAACTGAAATATCACCAACAGCCACGCCAACAGTTGGTTGAGGCGGTGCTCTCTGAAATTGAGCATTGTGACTTTCCCTTAAGTGATCTATTAATATCTAGTTTCGACCATCAATTGATGTTGTTCATTCATCACCACGCCCCAGAGGTCGATCTTGCTCAATTATACGAAGATATTCCGGAAAACTGGCAGTTACAGCTGCAAGACATGAATGCCGTGGCCTGCCATTGTGACTATCGTCGGCTCACACCAGAACTAGCAAAACAAATCAAACTGGCAGGTTATCGTTTGTCTACTTACACTGTAAATGAGCCCACCGAAATCACCGCATTACTGCCTTGGCTAGATATGCTTATTAGTGACTTTCCTGAGCGATTTATATGAATCATTGAGTGAGAATCGAGTTGCTGCAGGAAGCGGAACATGAATCAGGTCAGTTTATCAGCCCAACAACAACTGAAACAAATGATCCTCGATCAAGTATTAGAGTTCCTGCTGAAAGGCGACTGGCAACAACTAGAGATGAGTCATATCGCCAATCATTGCCATATAACCGAAGTAGAACTCAATGACTGCTTTCCCAATCTGCAATCGGTGACCGCAGCAATCAACAGTCGCCTCACCCGTAATTTTATTCAGCATTTAGACCTCAGTAGTCGTGAAAACCTAAGGCTCAGTTGGCTAAATAGTCTCGAATCGCCACGATTTCGAGCCATCGTGCGTTTATTCATTGATGCTTCACAGCAAAATAATATCGCTTGGCGACTAGCCAATGTAGGTTGGAGTCAATTCACCAATCATGTGGCGAGCCAACTAGGCTATCAAGCGGTCAATCAAGACTTACCTTGGTTACTGGGCAAATCGATGCTCAGTTTCATTAATCAGCGTGGTCATATTCGTCTCAAAAGTATCGACAACTAAATAGAAGTCAACAAATCACCAGGGATCAACGAATAAATTGCGGCATGTACTGGTTTACCGTAGTCAATCACTCGTGAGCGAGCTAGGCATTCAAATTGCGCATTGGCCTTTTCTGCGACCCGACGGCTGGCCCAGTTCTGCTCAGCAATCACCAACTCCAAGCGGTTGAGTTGTAAGGCATGAAAAGCATAATCAGCCATTAATTGAACCGCTTCGGTGGCGAAGCCTGAGCCACTAGCGCTAGCGCGGATCCAATAACCTAGATTGCCCGATCGGTAATTCCATTCCAGCCGATTAATGGCAATAGCCCCCACAAAACGGCCTCCTTTGTTCTCAAAGATCCCCATGTCAAAAGCAATGTTTTTAGCCAGCGCTGCTTGGCTTAAGGCCAGCCATGAACGACTCTCAGAATCAGGATAATCTTCATCCATCCAGTTAAGCCAGCGCTGACCTGACTCAGCGGTTTCACGAACAGCCTCGGCATGAGCCAGCGCATCTTCTGGCAAATAGGGTCGGATCAGTAATCGCTTACCTAGCATTCTATCCTCCTATTGGCCAACGCCACTCAATACATACCCAGCAAAGCCTAACCATGACGCAGCAAGCAATAACCAAGGCAACCATCGCCCCTCAGCTCTTGGTTTGCCGTTGTCGAGACTAGGTGATTCCTCTTGCTGCGGCGCAACATTGGCTAGTTGCTTTTTACGCAGTTTGTCGGCTTCACGCATTTTAGTCTTATGTTGCTTTTTATACTGCTCGATCCCCTTTTGGATCCCCTGCGAAATGAGCTTAGTTTGCTCTTTGGTTTGCCCAGGGCGTTGAGTTGCTTTTGCGATGCTATCTGCGGTTGCGATAGTTTCAGTAGATACTTTTACTTTACTTGGTTTTGCCACAATGCCTCCCTTTGTTTCAATTACTTTGAACCAAACTTCTCAGCAAGTCCAAACTTTCCCATCATCCTATATATTTTTTTAGCCAGTATCATCGCGATCATTTTTTTAGTCGTGACATCAGCGTACACTGAGGCACTTTTAACTCAGGGAGAAAAACGAATGAACACCCCACTGTTGGGGGCTCAAATGCTACTTGTTGCATTTGGTGCTACCACCTTAGTTCCACTTCTAACCGGTATTAGTCCAAACCTCGCCTTATTAGGTGCTGGTATTGGTACCTTAATTTTCCAACTGTGTACTCGCCGACAAATACCGATTTTTTTAGGGAGCTCATTCGCTTTCATTGGCCCCATTATTTTAGGCATCCAACAGTTTGGCCTGCCAGCCACCCTAAGCGGTTTAATGGCCGCTGGTGTGATGTTTATTATCATTAGCGCCGTAGTCAAAGTACGCGGCGTAAAAATCATCGAACGCTTCTTACCCCCAGTGGTGGTTGGTCCGGTGATTATGGTGATTGGCTTAGGCCTAGCTCCAGTTGCGGTAAATATGGCCTTAGGGAAAACCGGTGATGGCAGTGCAGTATTAGTTGATCAAGATATTGCCCTACTCATTTCTTTAGCCGCTCTATTTACCACCATCGCTGTCTCCATTTTTGCCAAAGGCATGCTCAAATTAATGCCAATTATCTGTGGTGTGGTGGTGGGTTATGTTCTGAGCTTGTTTTTTGGCCTGGTCGACTTTAGCGCGGTTGCCAGCGCTGCGTGGTTTGCCCTGCCTGAATTTGTGACTCCCGAGTTTAATTGGCAAGCCATCCTGTTTATTGCGCCAATTGGCCTGATTGTGACCATTGAACACTTCGGCGATATTCTGGCAATCTCCAACGTGACCGGGAAGAACTTCGTCGAAAACCCGGGCATTCACCGTTCATTGCTCGGTGATGGTCTTGCGACAATGACTGCCGCCAGCTTTGGTGCGCCGCCAGTGGTGAGCTACGGCGAGGTCACCGGCGCTGTGAGCCTACTCAAAACCTACAATCCGGTGATCATGACCTGGGCCGCAGTATTTGCAATCGCCTTAGCCTTTATTGGCAAAACCGGTGCACTATTACTGTCGATCCCCGTTCCGGTGATGGGCGGCATTATGTGTTTGTTATTTGGTGCAATCGCAGCCATTGGTTTAAACACCCTGATCAGCAAACAAGTTGACCTCAGCATTCCTCGCAACCTAGTGATTGTATCGGTGACTCTGGTGTTTGGGATTGGCGGGATGGCAGTAGGCCTCGGCGAGTTCACCCTAAAAGGGGTTGGTTTGTGCGGTATTGTGGCGATTATTCTGAATCTGATACTGCCACAAGAGCCAAAAACAAGCGACAAATAAACTGAAAAACGAGCTTATTAAAATGAGCTCGTTTTTAAAAAACCTCTCGATCGACTCCAAACTCAAATCAGAAATCGCAAACAGAGAGCAGATAAATGTCTAAAATGAGCTTTAACACCCTCACTATTTGATTCTTAACCCCTGAAAAAACCATAGAAAACAATATAATCAATAAAAATTAAATCACATATGGATTATATTAATTATGAAAATTAAATCATTAGTCATTACTGCTACAACTTACAGTTTATTGTTATCTTGTAATGCGATGGCAGGCCAAATAAATTTTGATGACATCATAGGCAGAGGCGTCGCGTGGGAAGCGGACCGATACTTAAATGACGAAGTTTATTTTGCCAGCGATCAAATGTATGCATGGCAAGATCCCTCACCACAATATGGGGGGCAAAATTTAGCCACTAGTGGGTTAACTTATATATATGCCGGCGCAACCAGTAGCGCCACGGGTGCCTTTAGTATTCAATTTTTTAAAAACGGGGACCTCAATAATCCAGGTGCAACAGACAACATTCAGTTTGATGTCATTGATTATATCCAAGAGCAGACGGCTAGCTGGGGATATGAAGCTTTTGATATACAGGGCAACAGCTTATTATCGGGTCTTGGTACAGGCTCTTCGGAGACTGTCAATATCAATCTCGATATCCCCATTATTCATAGCGTAACCTTTACGCCTTCAACTGATACAGATGGAATGGATAGCTTAGTATTCGGAGATGTTGTTTCAGTATCAAATAATCAAGTACCGGAACCTGCGACATTAGCTCTTTTCACTTTGGGTTTAACAGGAATTGTGTTCAGAAGAAAAAGGCCTGTAAAATGGCAATAAATATATAGTTGGCCTCTTGTAATAGTTATCCTAAAACATGCTCATTTATTGAGTGAAATCATCCCAATTTGGGTGAACAACATTCAACCGTTCGCCCTGCCTTGATTCGGATTAATCCCAATAAACATTAATGTTTACAATAGCAAAAGAGCACTGTAATTAAATGGCAAACACAATCCATTTTTCATGTTTAAACCCATAACAACACCACACAAGCGGCAGTTAAACATGACATAGTCAGATTAAAGCGTTGCCTGGCAAGCGGCGCGTTCAGCCAACGCGCGATCAGTTTCCCAAAGCTTATCCAAACCGTGGCTGTAATCGGGTTAATCATGAAAAATGATAGGATCAAGGCAGCAATTGATGGCCAGTATTGCTCCCCGGGCAGGGCAAAACTGGCAACTGCTGAAGAACTCATCATCCAGGCCTTTGGATTGAGGTACTGAAACCCCAGCGACTCAAAAAAACTCAGTGGTCTACTCATCTGCTGCTGCGCTAACTTCGTTTGCCCCAAGATCCGATAGGCCAAATACAACAGATAGACACTCCCCACAATTTTAAGCCCCCACTGCAAGGGCGGATAATGTTGAAACACCCAACTCAAACCCAGCGCCATTAATATCAACATCGTGGCAAGACCAACCGGGATCCCGGCCATTTGCGGTAGCGTGCGTTTAAAACCAAAATTAGCCCCGGAAAACGTTAATAACATATTATTGGGCCCCGGCGTCCCAGCCATGACCAACGCAAATAACAACATTGAAGTAAAAATTGCAATATCCATAAACTAGCCCCAAAAAATTGAATCGATACAATTTGTGTTTTTTGTAAAAAATATACCCACACCATTGTATTTTCACGCTAACCTAGGGTTGAAAATCAGTCAAAAGGTTTATTGTTATGATGACAATTTGGAAAAAGCTCGCGAGCGAAGGTAATAAAGCGACTCAAATCGTAGAACAAGTGAGACAATTAATTGCCGAAGGCAGCTTGGCGCAAGGTGAAAAACTCCCCCCGCAGCGACATCTGGCAGAGTGGCTTCAAGTCACGGTAGGAACCATTAGTCGCGCTTACGCTCAGGCCGAGCAACAGGGCTTAATCCAATCCAAAATGGGCAGCGGCAGCTATGTCAAACAGCCAAACGATTTTCGTCGGCAGTGGGGCAGCCTGCAGAGCAGTCATCAGCATATTGGCATGTGGCAAAATACTGCCTTTAAGCAGGCCCGGGCTAAATCGCTTTGCCAGCTGATGGAAAACTACAGCCACGCAGGTGAACAGCTGGACCAACTGTTAGATAGCGATGGCAGTCAAAATCTACTTAGCCAACGAGAAGCGCTGTGTCACTGGACCGAGCAGCAAAGTTTTCACTTTCAAGCGGAACAATTGTTCTTTAGCTATGGGGCACAGCATGGCTTGCAACTATGTCTGATTGCCATGGATTTAGTGGGCGAACGACTACTCTGCGAGTCACTATGTTATCCGGGTTTAATCACGCTGGCCAAGCAACTCAAAATCGATTTGATAGGTCTGGAACTGGATGAACAGGGGATCTGTCCAGACAGTTTGTTACAGCACATCGAGAAGTATCATCCCAGAGCACTATACCTGACGCCGACCCTGCAAAACCCTAGCGCCGCCATCATGTCTGAGCAGCGCCGCCTAGAAATTATCGAGATTTGTCAGCAACATCAGCTCATGATCATCGAAGATGACGTTTGTGGCTTGCTCCCGGAACAGCGTCCGCGCGCCATGGTTGAGCTGGCTCCCGAGCAGGTTATCTATCTGAATAGCTTTTCCAAAGGTGCTTTTAAAGGCTTGCGTTTTGCCTACTTACACGCCCCCGTGGCATTGCTCAGTGCATTCAATAGCGCGATCCGCGGCAGTTGCTGGAATATCAGCCCCTTATTGGTGGATATTGCAATTCAATGGATCCAGGCGGGTCACGCCGATCGGGCTCTGCAACAGCAAGCAAGAATGATGAATCAGCGCGCACAACTACTCCATCATCATTTGACTGGCATGGACTATACCTACCACACAGGGGGCCTGCATTGCTGGCTGCGTTTACCGCCGGGCTGGCACTGTAACACCTTTGTGCAGGCAGCCCGCCAGGCAGGCGTAGAAGTGGCCTCCGCCGAACATTTTGTGGTGGATAACCGGTCGATCCCCAATGCGGTGCGTCTATCGATAGGCCAGGCGGAGTCGAATCGGCACCTGAATCAGGCGCTGGCAGTTTTAGTGGACTTGCTCAAAACCGCCCCTTCCCCGCCACAACAGATCATTTAGCCTTGTTAACCTTGCATCTGCTCGGGTCTGTACCTAGACTAGCGCATTATCATCGGCTTTCGCCGATGCCCTTTTTATGTAAAGCCGAGACTACACTTTGTTAAGCTATCGCCACTCCTACCACGCGGGTAATTTTGCCGATGTACTGAAACACTTAGTACAACAACGGATCATTGCCTATCTCACCCAGAAAGATAAACCACTGTGCTACATCGACACTCATGCGGGTGCCGGCGCCTATAGCTTAAATAGTCCAGAGGCCAACAAAAGAAGTGAATTCGAAAATGGCATCGGCAAGTTATGGGATGCCGACGACTTGCCGGAGTTGTTAAAAAGCTATCTGAAACTGGTGAATCAATTACATCCCGAGAAAACCCGTCAGTATTATCCGGGCTCGCCGTGGATTGCCAAAATGATGCTCCGCCGCGATGATCGTTTGTTTCTGCACGAACTACACCCCAGCGAACAGGCACCACTGCACAGCCTGTTTCAACGAGATCGTCGCTGTAAGATCCGTCAAGAGAATGGCCACCAAGCTTGTATTGCTTTGATGCCACCAAAAGAACGTCGCGGCCTGGTATTGATCGATCCTTCTTACGAAGTTAAAGATGAATATCAAACGGTGGTCAAAACCCTGATTGAATCGCACAAACGCTTTGCCTCGGGTAGCTATGCACTATGGTATCCGGTGGTCGAACGCTTTCGCATCGACAAACTGGAAAAAGCGCTGCTCAACAGCGGGATCCGGAATATCCAGTTATTTGAATTAGGCATTCAACACGACAGCGACGAGTTTGGCATGACCGCCAGTGGCATGATCGTGATTAATCCGCCCTGGACCTTAATGAAAGAGATGCAACAAGTACTGCCCTACCTGGCCGACACCTTAGGCGAAAACGGCGAAGGCAACTGGCGCGCCGAAATCTTAGCCGAAGAGTAAACGACAAGGCTCCAAGAACAGCCAGCACTTGGCTGCTCTTGGATACAGCGTGAGTAAAAGCTTATTCGTCGGTGAGCTGTGAACATGAACTGCTTAGCTTGGCGCTAACTTCAAGCAAATATTTAACACCAATCCTCAGCTAAGCGCTCACTGTCATCAGCCATGCTTGGCTGCGCTCGGCAAGTAACGGCAACTCTGGCTGATATTGCCAATACCAAGCCAAGTCTAACAGCGCCACTGCATTCACTAACAAATCAAACTGAGCGCCGCTTAAACCAGAGAGCTGTTGTAACTGTTGTCGTTGCAGGAGATCGACCGGACAACGCTGAGCAACACTGGCGGCATCCCAGCCTGCCATCGAGCAAGCCGCATATTCCCAGTCCAGCACCAACAAACGCTGCTCTGGAGTCAGCAACAGATTATCTAGATGCAGATCGTGATGATTAAAGGCTACGCCACTAGGCCATTGTTGTCGCTCGAGCCATGCTAGAGCTTTAGCCCGCCAGCCTTGTGCCGGTTTGGCCTTCACATCACTAACGTAAGCCTGTAAATACTTCGGCATATCGAAAAAAGGCAGGCCCCGACCTCGCGCTGGTAATTGCTCAAGGATCGCGAGCACTTGTTGCCATAAGGTCGGTTGCTGCCACTGCTGCGCACTAACCACCTCACCAACTTGATAGTAATACAGCAAAAATTGATGACGATAACTTAAAGAATGTAAACTGATTACCCACGGAAGCCCCTCAAGCTGTTGTAATACTTCCCTTTCGCGTTGATAATCCAAGCCGTAACAAGGCTGTTGTTGATTTAAGCGTAAGACAAGCCGTTCGGTTTCCGTTTCCAGTAACCACGAGTGCTGATGACCGCCGGCCAAACGCTCAATTTTTAACAAAGGGGCGAGGTGTCGCTGCAGGTACCCGTAAATTGACGGGGGCAGCGCATTATCTAACAAATCAACATCCAACAATGGTCCAAGCGCAATCAATAATCAAGGAGTGTAAGATGAAAAAACTGCTATGGCTAGCCTGCTGTGCAATCAGCCTTGTCGGCTTTAATAGCCAAGCTAAAACACCGCTAACAGTCTATACCTACCAGAGCTTTGTCTCTGAATGGGGGCCAGGACCGGCGCTCACCAAAGCCTTTGAAAAGCAATGCGACTGTAGCATTAACTGGGTCGGCTTAGATGATGGGGTTGCCATCTTGAATCGTCTTAAATTAGAAGGCGGACGCAACCAAGCCGACGTAATTTTAGGTTTAGATACCAATCTTATTCCTGAAACAAAGGCACTAAATGCGGTGCAAGCCCACCAACTCGACTTACCTAAACTTGCCATCGATTGGCAAGATAAAGATTTTATCCCCTTCGATTACGGCTATTTTGCTTTCATCTACGATAATCAAAAACTCAAACAGCCACCGACATCGATGGATCAACTGATCAACAACTTCGATGGTACGATTTTGTATCAAGACCCTCGCACCAGTACACCGGGTCAGGGTTTAATGTTATGGGTTAAAGCCCTATATGGCGACAAGGCCAGCTCAGCCTGGCAAAAGTTACAGGCAAAAACTGTCACTGTGACCAAAGGCTGGAGTGAAGCCTATGGCATGTTTTTAAAAGGCGAAGCTGATTTAGTACTGAGCTACACCACCTCACCGGCCTACCATATAATCGTCGAACAAGAAAATCGTTACCATGCGGCAGAGTTTAGTGAAGGACATATGCGCCAAATTGAAGTGGCTGCCATTAGCGCCACTAGCAAACAACCACAGCTAGCCAAGCAGTTTTTAAGCTTCTTGTTAAGCAAAGCCGCGCAACAAACTATTGCCACCAGCAACTGGATGTTACCGGTGACAAACGACCTTGAATTACCCGAAGCCTTCGGTACATTAATCAGCCCCAAAAACCTAACGCTCGACCCACAAACTGTGAGTCAACAGCGTCAACAATGGACTAAAGAATGGCGTAATGCAGTAAGTCAATAAACGAACCTCGGTGTCTAAACTTCCCGCCCTTCTCGGCTACAGCGCGACCACGGTGATCTGTTTGATCGTGGTCGCCGCGTTCTATGGCTTAGCCGAACAAGCAACAGCGCTAAGTTGGTCAGCCTTTCACGCCCCCTACCTTTGGCGAGTGCTACGCTTTAGCCTATGGCAAGCCTTACTCTCGGCATTACTATCCTGTGTTGGCGGGGTATTAGTCGCCCGAGCCTGGTTTTATCTACCCAGCAAAACCATCCCATGGCAATTACGTTTAGCCAATTTGTGTTTTGTCAGTCCAGTGATTTTAGTGGTACTAGGATGTGTCGGAAGTTTTGGACATAATGGATTTTTGCAACACTTGAGCCCATTTTCGTGGAATATATACGGTTTACCCGGTATTTTATTGGCTCATTGTTTTCTCAATATGCCCTTAGTCGCCCGCTATTGCTACCTGCAACTAAACGATGTCCCCGCCAGCTATTGGCGCCAAGCGAAACAGCTAGGTTTTAGTGACTGGCAACGCTGGTGCAATATCGAATGGCCGTTGCTACGCTCCCGCCTCAACGGCTTGTTTGGCCTAGTTTTTCTACTTTGTTTTGGCAGCTTCACCATCGTATTAGCGTTGGGAGGAGGCCCTAAAAGTACCACGCTTGAGGTGGCGATTTATCAAGCCTTACGCTACGACTTTGACCCGCTCTTTGCACTGCAATGCGCATTGTTACAATTACTGATTGCTGCCAGTCTTGGCTGGCTCTTGCTCGGGCGAGAACAAAATGATGCGCTCCGCTTGCAGCAGTCCTACCTGGAACCAATGCCTACAAGCGCCCGACAACGCAGTAGCTATCGCCTACTGATTGCGTTCTACTATTTATTTATTCTATCAGTCATTATCGGCATTTTTAGTCCGCTGCAGCAGTTAAACTGGCAGCAACTCCCTTGGCAGCTGTGGCTCAATAGCACCTACTGGTCGCTCAATATTGCTCTGCAAAGCTGCCTATGGGTGCTACTATTAGGCACCGCTTTACTCGTCCAATATGCAAATAACCAACAGCAACAACGCCGGCAACATACCAGTAAATTGCAGGAACTACTGGCATCAATTATGTTGTTAACACCAGCGATGGTGATTACCACTGGGCTATTTTTCCTACTTATCAGCCGCGCTAACATCGACCATTACACCCAATACTTAGTCGCCCTGATTAACGCCTTAATGAGCTTGCCATTTTTTATTCGTAGCATGAAACCAGCACTCAACGATATGCTAAATCAGTATCGTAAGTTGAGTCTAAGCTTAGCACTGCCCTTCACCAGTCAGGTGCGCTACCTCGCGTGGCCCCTGCTGCGTAAACCGCTAAGCATGGCTTTAGGTTTATGCATGGTATTGTCGCTGGGAGATATGGGGGTAATCGCATTGATTGGGAATGTTGATGTGGTCAGCTTGCCGCTGTTACTCTACCAACAACTCGGCAGCTATCAGTATGCCTTAGCCAGTGCCACCGCTTTGATCCTATTACTCCTTTGCGGCGCTATATTTTTATTACTCGATATCAGTTTAGGGCGCAAGCATGTTAAAAATTGAACAACTCACTTGCCTTCGGCAACAGCAACCGTTCACTTATCAATTAACCGTTGAAGCGGGTGAAGTAGTCGCGCTACTAGGTGCCAGTGGCAGTGGTAAAAGTACGTTATTGGAGCTGATCGCTGGCTTTGTCAAGCCGAGTGCAGGCCAACTCACTTGGCAAGAGCAAGACTTGTTAAGCCTAGCAATCGCGCAGCGCCCTGTCACCTCGTTGTTCCAGCAACATAATTTGTTTCATCATCTGAGCTTAGAACAAAACATCGCCTTGGGCATTAGCCCTGCACTCAAGCTCACCCAACTGCAACAGCAACAGCTACATGAAGTTGCCTCCAGCTTAGGCATTACGAGTCTGCTCGACAAACGCCCCGACCAAGTCTCTGGTGGGCAACAACAACGCGCGGCCTTAGCGCGTTGCTTATTGCGCCAGCAACCAATTTTATTACTCGATGAGCCCTTTAGTGCCCTCGACCCTGTGCTACGCCTAGAATGCTTAGATTTAGTGAAAGATTTAGCCAAGCAATGGCAATTTGCAGTGCTCATGGTCACTCACCAATGGCAAGATGCGCAGCGCGTCGCCAAGCGAGTAGCATTTATAGAACAAGGTCAGACTCGTCAATTCGCCGCAACCGAGCACTTAGCAGCGCATCCAGCTAATGCGCACATTGCTCATTACTTAGCCTGCAGCTAATAATCCTAAAGATGAATGACAATTGGCCGATAAATTAGCGGATCAATAAAGTATCTAATTCATCGGCAAGGTCGCTCTCTATGCAAGTTAATTACAATTTACAAGCTGCCTCATTCGAATCCGTCTATAAAGCTCGAGAACGAATAGAAAATACGGCGCCTCGGCAAACCTTAACCGAATATACGGCACGGCGACAAATGAGCAACCCCGGCTCCGCTGTATTTGGCAATAACGATGTAAAACCCGGTTTAACCGCAACCCAGCTGCGTGATAGCGATGATGCAAAACAAGCCAATCGTAAACAGATCCGCGAGGCCATGGGCGCCAGTGTCGACCAATCGGCAACCCATATTCGCCTGTATTATCAATACATGGAAGAAAAAGGCACTCGTGGTCCACAACTGCTAGCAAGAGCCTGAAGAGTCAAGGCTCCTGTAAACATACACCGCTCTTTTACCAATAAAAATGATATCGAAAGCGCCAACTAAAACTGGGCAATCTGCTCGCAAACTACGGCCATATGCAGACATAACGCAGGTCGAGTACCGTAGATCATAAAGTAAAAGTTCAAATTCAGTTCTTAAAACAATCATCCCGACTTTCACTTGATAATGATTTGTTTTTAAAGCAAATTACCCCTATTCAATTGCCAACAACAGATCTATTCAAGGAAATAACGCCCCATGTCGGTTCACGTTTTAGATTGCCCAGCGAATCAACTCGGAGAAAGTCCGCTTTGGGACGCAAGCCGCAACCGGTTAATCTGGGCAGATATCAAAGCCAAAAAAGTATGCTTCTATGACTTCACCATCCAGCAGTATTCCGAAGTATTTTTGTTTGAAGAGGTTGGTTGTCTCACCTTACATCAATCTGGCGCAATTTTGCTCGCACTAGAAAATCAGCTCGGTTATTTAAGCCCCAACAACCATAACTACGTCAAGCTACAGGAGCTTGAAGCCGACCAAACCAATAATCGCTTTAATGAATCTTGCTGCGACAACTTGGGTCGATGGTGGTTTGGCAGTCAGTCACTTGATGGCCGAGCATCGATTTACAGAATGGACTTAGATGGCTCAGTCAGCCAACAGGTGTCCTCGCTATATACCGTTAACGGAATGGCCTTCGCTCCCGATGGGAAAACCCTCATGTATTCGGATTCGTTCCCGACAGAACAGCAAATATGGCAATGTGCATATGACCAACAAACTGGCCAGATCCTTGATCATCGCAAGTTCTTAAATACCACTGATTTGGATTTTAGGCCCGATGGGGCAATGTTTGATTCCCAAGCTGGCTATTGGTTGGCTGGTATTGATTCCGGTAAACTACTCAGATTCGATCTGGAACAACGACGAATTGTTGATAGTTATCAACTTCCCAGTAAGTTAGTTAGCAAATGCTGCTTTATTGGACCTCAACTTAGCACGATTGCAGTGACCTCCATTCAAGATAAGCAACGACAATCATCGGGCCATGTCTACTATTTTGACTCAAAATACACGGGCAGAGCAGCAACTTTATGCCAAGTTAAACTACCGATTTAGGCCACAAGTACCCACTCAAAATCTGAGCTAAACAGATATTAATTAGAAGCTGAGCTGCTGCTTAATATCTAAACGATGCGCTAACAAGGTATCAGCGTTATCACCATGTTCTGGGTAGTATGCCCAACCCAGCTGGAAGCTATCCAACGACACGCCTTGTAGCTGTTGCTGTAACTGCGAGCTGAGTTTTTCAGCGATGGCGGCGGCAGCGGTTTGACTGGCACCGTAAAGCAAGGCGATTAACTCGCCATCACTAAACTGAGCAATACTGTCTGAACGGCGTAATTGCTGCTGTAATACCTTGGCAACGATGGCACATACCAAAGCGGCATCATCACTTAAATAATGCAGGGTGAGAATGGCGAAAGGCTCTTGATTACGATGACTTAAGCGCATCGCCTGAATCAACAGTTCGCGGAATAAAGACGCCGACAGTAAGCCACTTTGCGGATCACGTAACTTCGCTTCATCATTAATTAAAGGGATCGTTAGCGGGAGTACACTCGCCAGTAAGACTTGCTTCCCTTGGATCGCCATTGGCACGCCATGAATACGCAGCCACTCGTCTTCAGTGTGGCAGTAATGGCAAGTAAAGGCGGTATTCGCCGATAAGCTAGCGTACAAGGCTTGTTGAAAAGCACTCCGGCAACGAGAGTCAACCCGTTTTAACCATTGCTCTACCGGTAAGCTTTCCAAATCTTGACCTTGCCAAGGGTATTTTACACTGACTAAACCCTCCGCCGCTTGGAATAACCAATAACCGCTATCATCTTCAACCACCTGATGAAAAAAACCTACTAAATCAATTTCCACCACAACCCATCCTTAATAAGCGGCTAGTAGCTAGAAGTATAGCAAAAGGGATATTTAGACTTATACAGCCCAAAAAAAGCCGAGCATGCTCGGCTTAGGGAAAGCGAAGGCGACTAAATTAATTCGAGTGCTTGCATCGCTTGGCGAATACGATTTTTAGTACTCTCGGATAAAGCCGTCACCGGTAAACGACATTCTTCTTGACACTTGTTTAGCAATGAAATCGCATATTTCGCACCCGCCGGGCTCGGTTCAATAAACATTGCTTGATGCAAGGGCAGCAATTTATCTTGAATTTGACTGGCTTTCGCATAATCCCCGTCTAAGGTGGCTTGTTGCATTTGCGCGCACAGTTTAGGAGCCACGTTGGCCGTCACCGAAATGCAGCCTTGTCCACCACTCACATTATAAGAAACAGCGGTCGCATCTTCACCACTTAACCAACAGAAATCATCGGCGATTAACTGACGCTCAAACAAAGGGCGAGACAAATCGCCAGTGGCATCTTTCACGCCAACAATCCGCGGCAACTGTGCCAGTTTAGCCATGGTAACAGGGCTCAGGTCAACCACCGCTCGTGGTGGAATATTGTATAAAACAATCGGAATATCGGTAGCATCGTGGAGCATTTTAAAATGCTGATACAAACCGTCTTGGTTCGGCCGATTATAGTAACCCGCCACGTGCAAGGTGGCATCAGCGCCGGCTAGCTGTGCAGCTTTGGTATATTCAATCGCCTCAAGTGGGTTATTCGACCCCGCACCAGCAATCACTGGAACCCGCCCTTTCGCCTGCTCAACCACTGTTTTCACCACAGCGATGTGCTCATCGTGGCTTAAGGTTGGGCTCTCGCCGGTGGTTCCGACCGGAACAATACCATGGGTACCTTGATTAATATGCCATTCAACTAACTCGCGAATCGCCGCATAATCTACTTTGCCTTCAATAAAGGGCGTCACCAACGCTACAATCGATCCTCTAAACATGCCCGCTCCATCACTTACATCAAAAATAAAAAAACCCGGTCACAGTGGCCGGGTTCAAAAAAGTTGTTACGTTTTACTCACACCCAGCCATTAACCACCCGCGTTTAATTGCGGGCCGTTTATACTTTTTAAACTCTATAACATATGGCAACAGGAAGTATCCTTAATAAAACGAATAGCTGCTAGCTAGTTTGCTTAGCTTGTATAAAAAGTCAAGTAACCTGAAAAATAAATCCGCAGAAGCCGTGATGAGATAGCCTTTTTCGGCAAAAGTTTCTATTATTGCGGCCACAAAACTGAGTAACCAAAGCCAAACTATGAACAGCTCACTGCACCCAACTAGTCAAGTACTAGCCCGTCATCAAGATTTATTTGTACAACAACATTTAGTGGTTGCAGGCCAACTCTACGATAACTACCCCAAAGAGCTGTTAGAACAAGTTGCCTCATTGCAACTATGTTGCAGCCATTATGGCCAATTTAGCTATTTTCAATCGATCGCAGATCCCAAAATAAACAGTCAGTTTTCGGCGACTCCAAAGTTAGCGACCCATAGTGACGCACTATTGTTTTACATGCCCAAGTCGAAACAGGAAGCGGCTTACTTATTCGCTTGCTTACTGCCACAGCTAAAAGTAGGTGCCGATATTTTTGTGATAGGAGAAAACCGAACTGGCGTAAAAAGCTGTGAAAAAATGTTGGCTGAATTTGGAGTGAGGCTGAATAAGATAGATAGTGCCCGACGTTGTGGCCTGTATTACGGACAACTGCAGCAAGTCGCCCTGGTTTTCTGCCCGAGCATTGGGATAGCACATTTGAAGTTCAATTAGGTGAAACGCGATTGAAAGTCAGTTCACTACCTGGCGTATTTAATCACGGTAAACTCGATGATGGCAGTCAACTTTTGCTCGAGCATTTGCCGCCACTTCACGGTAAGGTGCTCGATTTCGGTTGTGGCGCGGGCATTATTGGTGCAAGCCAAGCACTATTGTATGAAATCGATATCAGCCTGCTCGATGTAAGTGCATACGCTATCGCCAGTAGCCAAGCGACCTTAATGATAAATAACTTAAATGGAACGGTAATTGCTTCTGATGGTTTAATGGAAGTGAAACAATGCTTTGATTTTATAGTGAGTAATCCGCCTTTTCATGCAGGCATCGATACCCAGTATGAAACCACCGAAAGGTTTCTAGCGCAAGCCAAGCAACACTTAAATACACAGGGTGAGCTATGGATTGTGGCCAATAGTTTTCTAAAATACGAAACCTTAATTAAGCAGCATTTCACCTCCTATGAAAGCGTATTTGACAACAAAAAATTCAAAATTTTACGATGTTGTCACTAAAAAAATATTAATTGCTCACGGATTAATTAAAACGCAGAGTCTGCTATTTACTTTAAAGTAAATATCTGCAAACTAAACCTAGGCACAATGAAAACGATTTCAAAATACATATAAATTAAGGGACAAGGTCTAATGGCTGGAATACTTACGATGATCCTCGCTGGCGGCGAAGGCACTCGCCTCTACCCACTTACCGAAAGTCGAACCAAACCAGCGGTACCTTTTGGAGGAAGTTACCGACTCATAGACTTCGCTTTAAACAATTTTGTAAACTCTGACTTTCTAAAAATCTACGTTCTCACCCAGTTCAAATCACAATCACTCAACATTCACTTACGCCAAGCTTGGCACTTATCTGGAATTACCGATCGCTTCATCGATGCCGTACCTGCACAAATGAGAGTTGGTAAACGTTGGTATGACGGTACCGCAGATGCGATTTACCAAAATGCCCGATTTATCGAAATCAACGAACCGGAACACGTCTGTATTTTTGGCAGTGACCATATCTATAAGATGGACGTTCGACAAATGGTCGATGAACATCGTCGCAAAGAAGCGGCTTTAAGCGTCGCGGCAATTAAAGTTCCGAAAGCACAAGCAGATCAGTTCGGTATTATTGAAGTTGACGAAGAAGGTCGGATGATCGGCTTCGAAGAAAAACCCAAACAGAATCCTAAGACCATCCCCGGTGACCCCGATCATGTACTGGCATCGATGGGAAACTATGTGTTTGAAAGAAAAGTACTGCTTGAAGCCCTCTATGAAGACGCAGTCGATCCCAATTCTAGCCATGATTTCGGCAACGACATTATTCCAAAACTGTATCCTCTGGGTAAAGTTTTTGCTTATGACTTTACTCAAAATGATATCCCTGGCGAAACCACCAGCGGCTATTGGCGTGATGTAGGAACTCTCGACGCATACTGGGCTGCCCATATGGATTTGCTTGAAGAAGAGCCCCCCTTCTCGTTATATAATCCCCAGTTCCCGTTACACACTTATTACCCGCCGCTTCCGCCTGCCACCTTTAAAGATGTCGGTGATAAAAAAGTAAGTATTAGCCAATCCCTAGTGTCAGCAGGAAGTTTTGTCTTAGGCTCCGAAGTCAATCGTAGCGTACTCGGCTTTAGAAGCCATGTTCGCCCCGGCTCAGTGATCAGTGAATCGGTGTTAATTGCCAACTGTCGGATTGGTGAAGGTTGTCATATTCGTCGCGCAATTATCGACAAAAATGCAGAAATTGCCCCCGGAACAGTCATCGGAGAAAACTTAGAGGAAGACCGCAAACGTTTCACTGTATCACCAGAAGGTATTGTTGTTGTTCCGAAAAGTGCCAAGGTTGGATTTTAATCCATCGATTTGCCTTGAAAACAACCAAGCATTTACTCTAGAATCGTCACTTATGAGGAACCATTTGGTGCCTCACTAGTAAAGGAGCGACCTGTGACAGCCCATCCTGTCAGGATACTATTCTTAGCCTCTGAAGTAGAAAGCCTAGCCAAAACTGGTGGTCTTGCCGATGTAGCTAAAGCCTTACCACTTGCCTTCAAAGAGCATGGACAAGACGTAAGAATCATCATGCCTTTTTATAAAACTTTGAAACGACATGATGAGGCTGAAAAACTGCTCGACTTGCGACTACATACCGCCAATCATATAGACGATATAGAATATTCGGTATATCGTTTAATGTTAGAAGATGTGCCTGTTTATCTCATTAAACAACCAGCCTACTTCGATCGAGATCAACTTTATAGTGAAGGTGAATTTGCTTACGACGATAACGGCGAGCGTTTTTCTTTTTTCTCTCGAGCCGTTTTTCAAGTTGCCAAAGCCCTAGACTTTAAACCCGATATTTTTCATTGCAACGATTGGCATACCGCTTTAGTCCCCTACCTTCTGAAGCAAAAATACGCCCATCACCCTTTTTTCTGCAATAGTAAATCGGTGTTAACCATTCACAATGCGGCTTTTCAAGGTATCTTTGAAAAACACCAGTTCCATCTATTAGAAGGCTTAGCCGATGGCTTAGTAGATCAAATTTTAGATGGTTATAATTGTATTAATTTACTCAAAGCGGGGATCCGCTTTGCCGACAAAATCAATGCCGTTAGCGCAAATTACGCACAGGAATTACTGACCCGTTTAGGATCTCATGGATTATGTGACTACTTTGAACAACGTCGTGCCGATTTGGTTGGTATTCTCAATGGCTGCGATTATTCAGATTGGGATCCAAAAACCGATCAACTGATTCCAAGCAACTACTCTCAAAGTGATCTCAGTGGTAAAGCCGTATGTCGGCAAGCCCTGCAACTAAATGCCGACTTGCCACAAACCAATGCGCCGATCTTTGGCATGGTATGTCGCTTAACCGAGCAAAAAGGCTTTTATTTACTACTTCCAGCCTTAGAACAATTTTTACGCCACAACGTGCAGGTGATTATTGTCGGAACTGGGGATAGTGGGATCGTTGCCAAGCTACAGACTTTAGAGCAGCAATGGCCAAATAAATTGCGCTTTATTCATGCTTTTAGCAACGAGCTCGCCCACTTAGTTGAAGCTGGCGCGGATTTTTTCCTCATGCCATCTCTGTTTGAGCCATGCGGTCTCAACCAAATGTATAGCTTAGCCTATGGCACCCTCCCCATCGTTCGTGGGGTTGGTGGTTTAAAAGATACCGTGACCGACTTTGATGAAGATCCCTTGAAAGCCACAGGGCATATCTTTTATGATCCCGAACCCGCTGATTTGCTCAATACCTTGCGCCGAGCTTTACTGCTTTATTTAGAAGATTATGAAGCATTCAAAGCCATGCGTCACCGAGCAATGGAATCGCTGTTCCATTGGCAGCAATCAGTTTGGCAATATGAAGCCTTGTATAATGAAGCCCTAAATGTGGAGCCAGTTCAACATCAATAATAATATATCGTCAGGGAGTGGCGACCCTGACTATTATTATCTAACCTGAACATAAGGACTTAATTTAAGGGAATTTTTATGCGTATATCAGAGGAAGTTCATAATTTCACTGAGTTTCTCTTAGGCGAACAATTGATCGCTTTAGATGTCGAGAATCGTTGTGATCCAGAGCGTTTGCAGGATTTATGTTGCTTGGTATTAAACCGTCTTCCCCCTCGCTATATCCGCCATAATGTGGATGTGCTTAGCGCGATAAGCGATGAGGAACGGGCTCAGTTAATAGAGAAAACCAAGTTAGCGATTGAAGAAGGCTTAATATACTTGAAGCAAGACCGCCGCCAAGGTTCTCGCGACTAACGGTAGAAACTCAACAGATCTCCAGTTCAATATGAGTGCAGTCCTTAGCACAATAAATACCAGAGGCTTGGGTCTGCGATTGGCTCGGTAAAACTAGATATAAAGGCTGCCGACACTGCTCACAAGTTTTTGCCTTGCCAGCTAACACTTGTTTGATCAGCTGACGCTGCTGCTGATAAGAATTTGCACTACGTTTGTTAAGCTCTTTAAATCCAGACATTCTTTACTTCTCTTTGCGATACCCCCCAACCTTAGAGATAAGCAGAGTTCGATGCAAACGCTTTTTTGATAGCCGTACTTTATTGCTTGAGACTTGAGCCATCACACTGGTTGAATCACTGAGTTTATCTAGCTTTGCTTTTAATCAGCCCCAGAAACGATCAGTTATCTTCTCTTCCCTCTGGGTATTGTGGCAAGTCATCACTAATCTGACTCCAGTTCGCTTTATAAGCCGTATAAATATGTGCATCTGGTGCTTCATCAATATCACTATCAAGCGTACCGAGACTAAACTCGACTAATTTGCCGTTATCGTTAGCCGGAGCAAACGTAAGGCTCGAGCCGCAACGCCCACAAAACTGCCGGGTGGTCCCATTATCCGCTTTAAATTGGCGCAATAGATCTTGGCCGCTGAGCCAATGAAAATGTTCTTGTTTTGCTTCACCATAAGTGGCGTAAGCTGCGCCGTGAAACTTACGACACATACCACAATGGCAATGCCCCATTTGGGGCTCAATTTGATCCACTTGATAACGGATACCACCACACAAACATTGACCGAGATACGGACTCATCACTTACTCCTTCATTTATCATTGATATTAACCAAAACACATAGCAAGCATCTGCTCAGTTGGACTCACTCATAGAATGTGTAACCATTAGTCAGTAAACTATTACTTTTTCACAAGCCTTGCGTACGACGGCATAAGGGTAAATTTTAGATGTTAAAAATAGTTAATGGGCAAGATTTTGCCAACTTTAGCGAACAAGCTAAAGCAGCACCACGCCAACGCAGTCATCATAACTTGCACCCGTCTCATGATGCCATGGTACAACGCTTATTTATCGCAACTGAACCCAATACCTATATGCGTCCTCATCGGCATAGTGAAGCCCATAAGTGGGAACTATTCTTGGTTTTACAAGGCCAACTCGATTTACTCATCTTTAATGAGCAAGGCAAATTGACCGAACGCCATAGCTTATCTCCTGCAACCAATCGCGCTATTGAAATTCCACCACTCACCTGGCACGGCTATGCTTGCATGCAAACAGGGACTATTGGACTGGAAATCAAAGAAGGAGCCTATCAACCAACTCCCGATGAAGATTTCGCCCCTTGGTCTCCCGCAGAAAGTGATCCCAAAGCCAGTCACTATCGAGATTGGATGCGTACCGCTCAAGTCGAATAAATATCAGCTTTATATTACCTAATTATCGGCATTAAAATTAAACACTTGGTGCTGAATTATGGTTGATATACAGGCATAGGATGAATGATAAATGCCAGTTATGAGAGCGCGGGAAATCAGATAAATCCAGAAAATAACTATCGTATTGTCATCGGTTTAAACTTTTACTCTCTGATTGTACCTAGAAAAACAATGCAAGCAGCAAAACCAAAAAACGCCCTCAATGAGGGCGTTTTCACATGACATTAGCTCGCTTTAAACTTAACTCGCCAAGCATGTAATAAGGGCTCAGTATAGCCACTGGGTTGCTCGCAGCCTTTAAAGACTAGATCAAGCGCAGCCAAATAGGCACAACTGCTGGTCAAGCGACCGATCATGGGAAGATACGCAGGATCATCACTATTTTGCTGATCGACTAAAGCAGCAATAGCTTCAAAGCGTTGCATCACCAAATTTTCACTTACAACGCCATGTTTCAACCAGTTCGCCACATGCTGGCTGGATATACGCAAGGTAGCCCGGTCTTCCATTAAACCCACGCCATTAATGTCGGGGACCTTAGAACAACCTACACCTTGCTCAACCCAGCGCACCACATAACCTAAAATACCCTGAATATTATTATCCAGTTCATCCACTAGCTGCTGTTCAGTCCAATCGCTATTCACCGCCAAAGGCGGCGTTAATAACCCAGCCAAACGCGGCTCACAATGCTCACTCAATTGCTCGAGCAATTGCTGTTGGATCCCAAACACTTCCACTTGATGATAATGGATCGCATGTAAAGTTGCGGCGGTTGGAGAAGGAACCCATGCGGTACTCGCACCACTTTTAGGGTGAGCGACTTTTGCCTGCATCATATCGGCCATCATTTCTGGCATCGCCCACATTCCCTTACCGATTTGCGCCTTACCTTTTAAGCCACAACTTAAACCAGTTTCAACATTGCTCAGCTCGTAATCCTTGATCCACTGGCTTTCTTTAATCTCCCCTTTTGGCACCATCACACCTGCGCACATACTGGTGTGGATCTCATCACCAGTTCGGTCCAAGAAGCCTGTATTAATAAACACAACTCGTTGCTTCGCTTCAGCAATACAAGCCTTTAAATTCACACTGGTACGGCGTTCTTCATCCATAATACCAAGTTTAATAGTATTCTCTGCGAGGCCGAGTAATTCTTCTACAGCGGCAAATAACTGATTGCTAAAGGCAACTTCTTCAGGGCCATGCATCTTCGGTTTGACGATATAAATCGACCCTTCTCTGGAATTTCGATAAGGGCTATTGCCGAGTAAGTCGTGCTTGGCAATTAAGCTGGTAAATACCGCATCTAGCAAACCTTCAGGCACTTGATTGCCTTCGCTATCGAGTATCAGGTCACTATTCATTAAGTGCCCAACATTACGCACAAACATCAGGGAGCGACCACTCAGGCTAAAACCATGTCCCTGCGGATTAAGGTAATGACGATTTGCATTCAATGAGCGAGTAATCGTTTCCCCGTTTTTAACCAGTTGCTCACTCAAGCTACCTTGCATTAAACCTAACCAATTACGGTACACCGCAACTTTATCTTCTGCGTCAACCGCAGCAATCGAGTCTTCACAGTCCATAATAGTGGTTAAAGCCGCTTCTAATACAATATCTTTGATTGACGCATTATCGCTAGAACCAATCAAATGCTCGCCATCAAACTGAATTTCAAGATGCAAACCGTGGTGTTTAAGCAAGATCGCACTAGGGGCTTCGGCCTCGCCTTGATAGCCAGCCAATTGAGCGGCTTCAGCTAAGGTGGTATTTGAACCATCACTTAATCTTACCAACAATCCACCCGCTAACACGCTGTATTTACAAGCGTTGGCATGACTACCGTGCGTTAAGGGGCAAAACTTATCGAGCAAGGCGCGACCATAGGCAATAACCGCCGCCCCCCGTTCTGGATTATATTGCTGAGTCGGCGCTAATGTTCCCTCTTGTGAAATCACATCGGTCCCATATAAAGCGTCGTATAAACTGCCCCAGCGAGCATTCGCCGCATTCAAGGCGTAACGTGCATTCATCACCGGAACCACTAACTGCGGGCCAGCTAATACCGCCAACTCGGGATCCACTTTGTTGGTATCCAAGCTCACCGCTTGAGGGACTTCAACCAAATAACCGATATCTTTAAGGAACTGCTGATAAGACTCGGCATCAATGGGCGCGGGATGTTGCTGATGCCACTGATCAATCTGGGATTGTAAATGCTCACGCTTGCTCAGTAACTGCCGATTACGAGGAATGAACTGCTGTAAATATTGTTCGAGTTTAGGCCAAAAATCTGCTTGTTCGACTCCCGTCCCGGGCAATACTTGCTGATTGATAAATTGGTAAAGTAAATTCGATACTTTGAAATGTTCGAGCGGAAGGTAGTTCGATTCCTTGTTGATTTGCGTATCCATCAAATGCTCCCTTAAATTTATAGTTATAATTTATTTCGCGTTAGCTCATGCTTCGCGTTTAGTTATTGTGACCTTGTTCAACCTTGCTTCTATCTCATAGCAAATTTACATATTCGAATAAGTATCATCCCATAAAAAGAAACAACATAACAATCAGCCAAATGTCGTATGCACCATAATACAGCGTTTCACCAATCTTTTTCAAACACTCGTTTAAATCAACTCGCTATGAGCTGTTTACAATACTAAACAACAAATACTAATAATATGATTTTATTAAGTAAAAACATCTTTAGTGCAATAAGTAACGACTCGACATTCCATCACCGCGACCCGGTTTAACTCAAAGCCCAGCGTAACCTTATCTGCTCAGCCACACCGCTGGGTAAGCATCTCTTAGTCATGTGAGGGATACTTATGGCACATCATTGTAGTAAACGAATTGTAGCAGCGGACTGCGCTTTGCCAGCTCACGAATGTGGCAAACTTTATGAGTCAATGTGGCATGGCCATTTGGCAATGACAACTGCACCTGAATTTGCTCGTGAATACCCAATACTCTACCATCTTAATTATTTACCAATACGCTTCAGCTTTCTGCGACTTGGCTTGGTTTACCAAAGCTGGATTGAAGTATGGTTCACCAAGCCCAAGCTGCTAACCATCATTATGTCAGTAATTTTGTGCTCACTTCGCTTAATTGAAAGAGATTGGAGCAAGCATCCAAATAGACACTTCACGAGGAAATCACCCAATACCATCTCAACCGATAATTATTGGCGCTCAACGCTTACTTTCGATACAACAGGCAAGACACCACAAAACTAGCATGATGCAGCTGCCTGTCAAAACCGATGGCTCACTCACTGCGGATGGCTCTTTGTAGGGAGCGAACATTGGGTATATACGGGAAGCCTACAACTATCGAGCTGTTTATTGCCAGGATTGGTCAAGCTGACTTACCGCCTCGGCTCAGCTGAGCTAAGCTAAGCTAAATTAGGTTCTGCTGTTTGTGAGAAGCAAAATGAATACCGTCAAACCCTTAAGTAAACCAGCAATCATAGTGGGATTAAAAAACCTGCCCAATTGGCAATATAAAGAAGGTTTTATTAGCAAAGACTATCAATTTAAAAATTTTATTGAAGCATTTGAGTTTATGAGCCGAGTGGCCAATTACGCAGAACAACAACAGCATCATCCCAACTGGAGCAATACCTACAACCGAGTCAATATTCGCCTCACAACCCACGAATGTAAAGGGGTCAGTGATCGTGATTTCAAGTTAGCCAAACTCATTGAACAACTATTCACCCAGTATTATTGAGTCAAGTGAGGTTGTTTGAGGATGATATTCCATCATCGCTAAATATCCTGCGAACCGCTTGTTGAAGCTCTGGGAGCAAACGCTGTTCAAACCATGGGTTGTTGCGCAACCAATGCCGATTACGCGGAGAAGGATGAGGTAAAGGCCAATAACCCTTCATGCTATGCTCAGAATAGTTCGCCACATTCTCGGTTAAATTTGATTGGGTTGATCTGACTAAATAGCGAGCCTGGGCATAGCGCCCCACCAACAAGGTCATTTCAACTTTAGTTAAGCTCGCCATGATGGCGGTATGCCATTGTTCATAACAAACCACTGGCGGTGGCAAGTCGCCTTGTGTTCCTTTACCGGGATAACAAAACGCACAAGGTACAATTGCAACGCAATGCGGATCATAAAATATTTGCTCACTAATACCCAGCCACTGCCGCAATCGCTTGCCACTCGCATCATCCCAAGGAACCCCAGTTTGATGGACTTTGCTCCCCGGTGCTTGACCAATGATCAGCAATCGCGCATCTACACTCGCTTGGATCACTGGCCGAGGTACCAATTGAGCTTGGCACAAACGGCATGCTCGAATATCACTTAACAATTTTGTTAGAGATTGAGTCTGATGATCAGCAGTCATTGATCTGAGCACCTAAGGACAAGGGATCCGATATTCATCCCCTAAATACTGCAAGCGCGCCTCAAGTTCTTCGGAGATCACCAGTTCAACACTCATTAAGTTCTCTTTAAGTTGCTCCAGTGAGGTAGCCCCAATAATATTCGAGCCAACAAAACTCCGCTGATTCACAAAGGCTAGCGCAAGCTGCACAGGGCTAAGTGCAAACTCTTGCGCCAAATCAACATAAGCTTGAATCGCCTTATGCGCAACTTCGGAACCATAACGAGCAAAACGTTTATATAAGGTTAAACGAGCGCCTTCCGGCCATTGATTGTTTAGATACTTGCCTGACAAGGCCCCAAAGGCCAAAGGCGAGTACGCCAATAAAGGGACATTTTCCCGATGAGAGATCTCGGCCAAGCCCACTTCATAGCTTCGATTTAATAAATTGTAAGGATTTTGGATTGATATAATCTTTGGTAAGTTGTGTTTCTCGGCCAATTGCAAATAACGCATCATCCCCCAAGGTGTTTCATTAGAGATGCCGATATAACGAACTTTTCCTGATTTGACTAAATCGGCCAATGCCTCAAGCGTTTCAATAATCGGCGTTTGTGGCATTCCTTCTTGATGTTGGTAATTAAGCTGACCAAAGAAGTTACTTGCTCTATCCGGCCAATGTACTTGGTACAGATCCAAATAATCAGTTTGCAAACGACTTAACGAATCCTCAACCGCCTGATGGATACTATTCCAGTTCAAGGACATATCCGAGCGAATATACCCCCCGCGATCAGACTTAGAGGGCGCAGCCACTTTCGAGGCTAACACCACCTCATCACGATTATCACGCAATTTCAGATAGTTTCCGATGATGGTTTCGGTATCTCCCTGGCTATTTTCTCGAGGAGGTACTGGATACATCTCGGCGGTATCGATAAAATTAACGCCCTTACCAAGCGCATAGTCCAACTGAGCAAAGGCTTCGGCCTGAGTATTTTGTTCGCCCCAAGTCATCGTTCCTAAACAAATTTCACTCACCTCTAAATGAGAACTACCCAAACGCCGATATCTCATATTTATATCCTCAAACCCGTCACCTCAAAATACCATGTTAACGCCAATCCCAGCGAAGAGTAAAATATGACTGATTAATCAATAGTTGTGAATCATTTGTTGAGCTAAATCTATTTTTCTATAAATATTAAGATCATATTGGTGATCTATCGGATACTTCCATATTAATTTTTTAGTTATTATAAAACGGTACGACTTAAAACAAGTTCATGGAGTAATTGTGAAGAAAGGATCCCTACTCATTGCACTATTGTGGAGTATAAGTGCCGCAGCCAGCGCAGCTGATGTAACCATACATTATAAGAGTATCAGCAATAATTACGACGGATGGGGCCTGCATATCTGGGCTGGTAAAGAAATGGTTAATGGCAAAATTGTACCAGCCAAAACCGATTTTCGACTACGCCAAGGAACCTCGCCAAACCAGCCACTCATGCCGGATAAATTCGACAATTTTGGTGTCGTATTTACGATCCCAGTTAAAAGCGATGCCAAACAGTTCTCCTATACTGTCACCAATGGTAAATCCCATCATATGGGGATTACAGAATGGAAGTGGATTAAAAACAAACAGGGATTCAACATATGGTTGGTCGAAAACGATCCTAAAGTTTATCGTTCCCTACCGGAGCAATATGATAATGTCGCGACTGTTAGCCCCAGTAGAAAAGTAAAATCGGTGGCCGCAAGCCCTCAGCTGATGCTTCCCGTCCCCCAAGCGATGGTTAATTCTGCGGAAGTGAAGACCAACAAAACCACAGTCGCCAAAAACATCGTCACAACAGCGACCGCTGAAAATGCCTCAGAAAAATCCGATATTCAGCATTCTTTAACGATATTAAAAGACAATATTAATAAGAAAAACAAAACCATTAGCAAATTACAATCGGCTCTCAATAGCAGCCAAAATATCAATCAGCGTTTGCAAAATAATCTCAATCAAAAACTTCTAGATTATCAAAAATTACTGCAACTCAATGACAAAATAAGCAATGAAAACAGAACATTAACCGCTTCAAATCAAGGCTTACTTCGACAAACGAAAACTCGCGAAAACAACCCAGCAGAGCAGCAACTAATTAAACGTAATCAACAATTGGAACAACAATTAAGCGAGTTAAATAAGCAATTACTAGGATTACAAAACGATCTCAATCAAAATAATAGTGATGCTCAACTGCTGCAAAATTTACAGCAACAACTCCCTCAGTTACAAAGCGAACGAGATGAATTGCAACAACAAAACGCGAAGCTCAGCTCTCATATTGTAGAATTAATTCAAAATTCAGATAGCCCAATACCAAATCAGGCCAATGAAAGCACTTGGTGGTTATTTGCAGCCATCGTTGCCACCTTAACCATTACCATCACCTTTATTTTCCTCAGTATGAGCAAACGTTACAAAGAGCAACAATTAAAAATGGAAGAACGCTTAAAGCTTAAAGAAGACGAAATTAAAACCGAAAAAATCTACGCAGCAGCAGCCAACGAAAAACTACGCAAAGTGCTGCACGCCGAAGCGAAACAACAAACTTGGGCCCCTCTGCCCGACGGCTTACCTCACAACTTAAGAAAAGATAGCGCTTAAAACATTTAGGCCAGCTTGCTGGCCTTTTCTTCACCCAATAGTAGAAAGACTTGGAACAAGCGAAGCACAGGCTCTATGATTAGCTCTCAACCCTTACATCATGAGAGTGGAATGGAACTGCATATATTCGATCTAGATGAAACTTTGATTGCAGGCGATAGTGGCATGTTATGGCATCAATTTTTAGTCAATTCAGAAATCGTCACAGACAAGGACTTCTTAAGCAAAGATATCGCGATGATGCAGCTATATGCCAAAGGGGAATTAAAACTTGAACAGTATATTGCCTTTAGTCTAAAGCCTATCCAGAGACTCCATCACCAAGATGTCGAAACATTAGTCAAAATATTCGTGAAACAGTACATTCCACAAATTATTTACCCCGAAGCCAAACGACTGATTAGTGACTTAAGCCATCGCCAACAAACGATATTACTCATCTCTGCCACATTAAGCTTTATCGTGAAAGAAATAGCACAACAACTACACATCAAATATCATCTCGGTGTCGATCTTGAACAAGTCAACCAGTGTTATACTCCAAGCATAAAAGGAGTCGCCAGCTTCCGAGAAGGGAAAATAACACGTTTACAACAGTGGCTACAAACCCGAACCGAAAAATATCGAACGCTACACTTCTACTCCGACTCAATCAATGATCAAGCCTTATTAGAGTACGTAGATAAGCCTTATGTAGTCAATCCTTGTCCTAAGCTTCAGGCCGTAGCCAAAAGTAAAGGCTGGCCGGAAATCAACTGGCAAATCAGCCATCAATAAAACGAATGAAGGATAAATTTTCGTGCTTTCGAGATTCTGAGTTTAAGTTAAAAACGAAAGCTAGGCTTTCGTTTTTGTTCTGATGCGGGCTTTTAAAGTTGACTCTGAATATAATTTTCAAGGCCAATTTTCTTAATAAGACCCAATTGTTGTTCCAACCAATAAGCATGATCCATTTCGGTATCATCGATCAGGGCTTGTAGCATATTACGCGTCACATAGTCTTTTTTAAGCTCACATAAGGCCATGGTTTCTTTGAGCATCGCATCGACTTCATATTCCACTTTAAGGTCGTTTTCTAGCATGCTTGGGACATCTTTCCCTACTCGTAATGGTTCGCGTTGACTTAAATCAGGCGTCCCCTCTAGAAACAAAATACGTTGAATCAATAAAGAAGCATGTCCTTTTTCATCATCATATTCGTGGTCAATGCGTTCGAACAGTTTATTAATTCCCCAATCTTCATACATCCTAGAATGAATAAAATATTGGTCCATCGCAGTCAGCTCATTCATTAATAAACGATTTAGAGCATCAATTACGTCACTATCACCCTTCATTAGTCGTCTCCTTCGCTAATTTGCGCCGCCAAATAATTCTCGAGGCCCATCTTTTCAATTTGATATTGTTGCGTTTCGATCCAATCAATATGATCTTCTTCGAAATTCAAAATCTCTTCCAATAAATCACGGCTTACGTAGTCTTTCGCCAGCTCACATTGGCTAATCGCATCTTTAAGGATCGGCAACTGCTCCAGCTGAAAATCTATATCGCATTGCAGCATTTCTTCAACGGCTTCGCCAATGCGTAAACTACCCAACATATGTGCATGCGGTAAGCCTTCGAGAAACAAAATTCGTTCCATCAACTTATCCGCCTGCTTCATGTCTTTAATAGACTTCTTATAATTGCGCTGATTGAGCAACTCGAAGCCCCAGTTCCGGTACATTCGAGCATGCAAAAAATACTGATTAATCGAGGTTAGCTCCGAAACTAGCACCTTGTTTAACAAGGCAATTATCTTAGGATCTGACTTCATAAAGGCCTTCCATACTTAGATATTCATTAGCCATTGAGTATATACCTTGAACCAAGAATTCGCACATTATTTTTTACATTTCATTAACTTACAGTCGATTAATAAGAATGATTACTGTTTGTAATTGCATTCGTATAGTTCAATATTTGTTCGCCGTGAAACGGCCAAAACGTTTCATGCACTGGAGGTAAAACGCAAAGGCCTAGCACCCAAAGTCTGGAATGACATCAATTTGAAGATAACTGTAGATAATGGCTGCCAAGTTGCCGCATTTGTTGACTAATCCACTTCACTCGCTGGTTTATATAAGCGGTTCTTGGCCATAGGTGATAACGATAAGGGCTGGGTAAAAGCGCCGCTAAGCTAGCCGACTGTTCCACGGTTAAATCGGCTGCAGAGCGTTTAAAGTACTGTTGACTCGCGGCTTCGACACCATAGATCCCTGGGCCGAATTCAACAATATTCAAATAAATCTCCAGGATCCTGGTCTTACTTAAATTGGCCTCCAGTAACAGACTCAGTCCCGCTTCTATAGCCTTGCGCCAATAACTCTGAGTCGGCCATAAATATAAATTCTTAGCCGTTTGCTGGGTAATTGTGCTCGCCCCACGTAGACTCTGCCCCCGATGATTATCTTGATAAGCTTGCCAGATCGCGGCAAAGTCTAAACCCCAATGCAACGGGAAACGCTGATCTTCCGCTGCGACCACCGCTAAGCTCATATAAGGAGAGATACGATTGATCGGTGACCACTGATGAGCAACTTTCTGTGGGTAACTCACGGGGGGATAAATACTACGATGGATCCGCCATGCCCATATCGGCGGATCAATCCAGCGTAAACCGAGAACCATCAGCTCCAGCATCATTGTTAGAACCAACAATAAGCCCAAGAGCTTTGCACCAATGCGACCTAGCATCACATTCCTTAGCGATCAGCTTAAAACAACCACTTTAGATAAATTTACTCGCAAAATGAAGGACTCATTCATTAGACAATGATATCACTCCCTGCAGTGAATCGATGCAAAGCCCTCATATGCCTTCACCTTATTTAGTGGCTGTGTTTAGGTCTTTGCTGTCTTTTAGACCAGTACTCGGCTAAATAATGAACCAATAAACCAAGGCTTAAACCCCAAAACGCACTGCCAATCCCCAACAAATTAATCCCCGAAGTAGTGACTAAAAAAGTCATCATCGCGGCCTCTCGACCACGCACATCCACTAGCGCGGCAAGCAAACTATTTGCCACCGTACTTAATAAGGCGAGCCCAGCAATCGCAGCGACTAAGGCTTGAGGAAAGGCCGAAAATAGACTTACCACAGTCGCGCCCATCAAACCAATCAAAATATAAAAACAACCCGCCCATATAGAAGCCCAATAACGTTTACTCGGATCAACATCAGCTTCCTTTCCCATACAAATAGCTGCCGTAATCGCCGCTAGATTAAAGGCAAATCCGCCAAAAGGTGCCAACAATAACCCAGTGAAACCCGTCCAGCTAATCAACGGTGAAACTGGAGGCCGATAACCATTGCCATGCAGCGCTGCGATCCCCGGCATATTTTGCGACGCCATAGTGACAATAAATAAAGGAAGCCCCACACCAACAAGTGCCTGCATTGAAAATTCGGGCGTCACCCATTGTGGACTTGCCAATTGAAAACTCACCGAACCCAGTTCAAGTAAGCCTAGGCTATAAGCGCTCAGGCAACCCGCTGTTAAGGTCAATAACATCACATAACGAGCCACCAAGTGACGACCGATGAGATAACAAACAAGCATACTTGCGACCAACAAGTTTTGGCTTTGCAAAGCGCTGAATAATCGTAAACAAAAAGGTAGTAAGACACCGGCTAACATGGCCGCAGCTAAAGACTGAGGGATCCAACGGATGAGTTTATCAATCAAGCCACTGATACCACATAGGCTAATCAACAAAGAGCTAAACAAGAATGCACCAACGGCTTGTTGCATCGACAAACCAGACAAACTAGTCACCAGTAAGGCGGCTCCCGGAGTAGACCAAGCAGTAAGGATCGGTTGCTTATAATAGAAAGATAAACCAATGCTACTTAAGCCCATCCCCAAGCCAAGAGCCCATAACCAAGAACTAATTTGCTGCTCACTCGCCCCCACCGCAGCAGCAGCTTGAAAAATAATCACCGCCGAACTGGTATATCCAACTAACACCGCGATAAATCCCGCAGAAATCCGTGATACCTTAAATACTTCATTCATCTCATATCACTCCCTAAACATGAGTTTTGTGCGTTATAACATACAACATAGACGAACCTAACATTTGTGCGTTATAACGTACAACATAGACAAGCCTAACATTTGTGCGCTATAACATACAATAATAAATTTGCGTTAATGAAGGGACTAATTTGCAAGCCGTCAATCAGTATTTAGCGGAAGTACTCAAGCACAAGCGTCAACAGAAAAATTGGAGTTTAACTCAGGCAGCTCAAAAAACCGGCGTCAGTAAAGCGATGCTGGGTCAGATTGAGCGGGGCGAGTCTAGCCCTACGGTTGCGACTCTCTGGAAAATCGCCAGTGGATTTTCTACCTCACTCTCCAGCTTCTTAGAACCCAACTTAAACGAAGCTCAGGGCACTATCGTAAGAATTGCAGAACAACTCCGCCAACAACCTGCAACCGACGATATGCTGGTCGCGACCTTATTTCCTTTTGAACAACGGTTTGGTTTTGAAATGTTTGAACTCACACTATTGCCCGGTTATCAACGAGTTTCTGAGCCACATGAAGCAGGCGTCAGCGAGCATTTGATCGTAATTCGTGGGGAAATGGATGTGTTAGTCGAGGGACAATGGATAACCCTACCAGAGGGACAAGCGCTGCGCTTTGCTGGTGATAAAGAACACGGCTATCGCAATTTGAATCCACAGCCAGCGGTATTCCACAATTTAATCCATTACTCGCAGAGCTAAGACTACTTTAAAGCGAGGCTCTCAAACGAAAAAAGCCTGCTAAAAGCAGGCTTTTTAAAAGGTGGTGCCCGGAGGCGGAATCGAACCACCGACACGAGGATTTTCAATCCTCTGCTCTACCGACTGAGCTATCCGGGCAACGGCGGCTATTAAACGTTTTTAGCATAAACAAGTCAACCGCTTTTTCTCAAATTGGTGCTGAGTGCCTACAAAGCGAACAAAGCTAGCAAAAAATCAGCAATTTTCCCCAGCGAGATGAAACAGGTTTGCGTCAGTTCTACCAAGGAAGCTGATATCTAATGACCAAATCATACTGCCAAAGATTTACACGTAGTGCTTTACTCTCGCAATAGTCGCTTGCTAACGGCCCCGACTCACTTAACCCTCGAGTTATTTATAATGAGAAATAGAGCTTAATTCCAGACAAAATATTGGTGACCGCAACAGATGCTAATATGAGGCCCATTACACGACTAACAATGCTCGCGCCACTATTTCCAATCAAACGATGGATCGGGCTTGCCGCAAGCATCAATAACAAAGCGACCAGTAATACACACAACATACTGGTCGCTGTTTGAACTTGTTCAAAGAAATTATAGCGGCTGTTTTCGGTTAACAATACAGCAGCGAGCATTGCTCCAGGGCTTGCGATTGAAGGGACCGCGAGAGGAAAAACTGCAGTTTCAGTAATTTTATTAACCAGTTTAAGTTCTTCTTCTGGTTTACTCTCTCCAAATATCATTGAAAGCGCGAATAAGAAAAGCACAATCCCACCAGCAACTTGAAACGCAGGTAGAGGAATTTCAATCGCCGTGAGAATGATTTCCCCCGCAACCACAAAAAACAGCAAAATCAGTGCAGAGATAAAAATGGCCCTTATAGCGATTTTTCGTTTATCTTGTTCTGCATAAGGGCTGGTCACCGAAATAAAAACCGGTACGGTCCCGATCGGGTCGATTACAGCAAAAAAGAAAATAAACGTCGCGATAAACTCTTGCATAATCCTTTCTCCTAAGCAGATGGCTCTTGGGTGGTGAACAGTTGCTAAATCAGGGAATTTGAATCGTGGGCCAGTCCATCGATTGGTAAAAACTTATAAATGCTGTAAAACCGACTTCACAAACGGTGATTTCAATTTACCATAAGCCTCTTGTTCAGAGATTCCGGTAGCAATAATCGCCTGTTTTGACTGTTCATACTCATATCGCGCTAATGGATTAGCAAGCATATATTGTTTGTATTTTAGCTGCTTGTGATGCTCCTCTGAGCCATCTTCAATTACATGTACATGAACAAAGTATTTGTGGCCTTTATAGACTACGGCCCCATCCTTCCGAGGACGCTCAACTGGAAATGGCTTAGCACTGACCTGGTCTTGAAAACCGAGTAATTTCAGGTGTTCAACAGCAATGCTTAATTTGCCAACCGGATAAAGAACGGAAAGATCGATGATTCCTTTTCCACCGACCTTCGCTGATGTAGAACCAATATGTATTACGTCTAACTGCTCAGTGCGTATCAAACTAATCAGTGACTCGGCAATCAATAAGTAAGTTTCTGTCCAAGGCTTAAATTCAGCTTTAATTTTTTCATACTTTAAAATATTCATCGCGGTGAACTTATCAAACATATTGGGAAGTCAAATGCACCACTATGCACAAGTTCCTGATTCAAAACAAGAGTGCACAGAAGCCACAACAGAAGTGTATTCGCCAATACTTTACAGATACAGTCTAAGAACTAAATTGAGCCATCAAGCCTCGCGACAACAATAGTTATCGGGTGACAGGTTTAGCGCTAACTATTTTCTATAGAAGCAACTATCACTCGATTTCGCCCAGAGGATTTTGCTTGATAAAGCGCCTTATCTGCGCTCGCCACCAATTGTTCTGCAGATTGGCTTTCTTGTGATGCCGCAACCCCCATGCTTGCAGTCACTTTGTATTGATGAGAAAAATCAAGTTCCTCAATAGCAACTCTTAACTTCTCAGCCAATATTTTAGCACCATCAAGCTTGGTCGAAGGGCTAATGACTAAAAATTCTTCTCCCCCCCATCGACCAACATAATCAACCTTTCTAGTCACCATTTTCAGCGTTTGTGACACTTTCACCAAAGTTTCATCTCCTGCCTGATGTCCCCAGGTATCATTGATCGACTTAAAATGGTCGAGGTCAATGATTACCACCGAAAATACTTCGTCGTATCGATAAAAACGCTCCAGCTCCTTAACTAACACTTGATTCAATTTGTGTCGATTAAAAAGCTGAGTCAGTGGGTCAGTGACCGATAAACGCTCCAGTACTTTTTCAGACGTAATATCTTGGGCGACTTGGGCATAACCAATTAATTTCTGGTCCTCATCGTACTCAGGCATAATCTTACTATTCAGCCAATATTCTTCACCAGTTTTTTTACAATCACGAAGCTCGCCATGCCACTCCTCACCTTTGGTTATCGTTCCCCATAACTCTGTATGTACTTGAGAACTCACCGCGGGATGCTTCAACATACTGTGAGTCTTCCCAAGCAATTCCTCCTTACTGTACTCAGAGATACAACACATCCGTTCACTCACCTTTGTAATGATGCCTTCCACATCGGTGTGGCTGGTAATCACATGCTTATCCAACAGCTGATCAGAACGCAACAAGGCTTCCAATGTTTGAGACAAGCGTTTTTGTAAACGAGCAGGAAATAGAGCCACCAGCCAAGACAGCGGAAAAGAAATAAGCAACACAATCCCTGCGATGACTAAAGCCGTATATCGATTGTTACTATGCATCGCATCGAGTAAGGATTGTTGAGGAAGCATAACGAGTTTTAAGCCTTCATTATTATTAATAATGGCTTCAATATTCATTTCATATATGCCGTTATTAAATGTTGAATAAAGTTCATCAAATGACTTTCGCCCTGGAATATAGGCACTCCAAGCAAGCGCTGCATTTGGGTGATAGAGAATTTCCCCCTCTTTGTCTACAACAAAAATTGTAAACTCACTAGAATTTGTCAAGGTTTGTAATACCTCAGAAAAATCAACATTGATAATAAGCATTCCAAAAAACTCCCCTTCTTGATAGAGCGGTGTCGCTGCTCGTATCGTTGGACGATAGGGTAATTCAACTTGCTCATTTTCCATGTTTAAGTCCACTCTAGAATACCAGTGTTGATTCTGGCTAAGCTTGCTGACTTCTTGAAAATAGTATCGCTGTGATTTGTTTTGTAATTGAGAATGAGGAGTGAAAGAGATCTTGCCAAGGTCATCTTGATTGAGGCGAACGACTTCCACCCCATTATGATCAAGCAAGCGGAGCTGCATGAATATTGGTTTGGAAGCGATAATCCCCAGGAGAAATTCTTCAAGTGCAGTCATATTTACCACACTTTGCTCAACCATATATCTTTGGGTGATAGGATTGGAAGCAATCGATGACAAACTCGCATCAAACCCTGCTAAGAACTCTTCTAACACATGAGTTTTAGAAGCTTTCTCATTTTTAAAGCCAAGCGCAAGTGCATTATCAATATTGACCACTTGCATACGGTAATTAACTAAGGACGTAAATAACGCAACCAAAATACCGAAAAATAAAAAGCAAAACGTAAAAAATAGATAAATTTTCCGGCTCATCAGTCGCATGAGACCAAATTTTAAGCTGGTTTTTTTCAAGAGCATCGACGAGCGCCTTAAATTCCCTTACCAGATACTAATTGTATACCTTAAAAACACTCAGCTAACATTTATAGGTGATTTATTTGTGGTATTTATCAATTTAGCTTTTAGCCGTAAACTTGAACCCATCAAGCTTACCGGAAAGAAGCTCATGAACTTAAGTTCAATTCATTTTAGCCAAAACACTCAATAGACTAACAACCCGCACCCAAATAAATAACATATCGAATAAAAAATCAGGCGACTGCTTTTGAAAGCGCCTGATGGCTTGCCAAAAAAGCCTCATTGTTATAATGTAACGTTCAATTTTTACAGTTAGCCCCGACTTGGGTACAACTGATACTTTCCCTTGAATGGTTCAGTGATGTCTACAGCAAATTATTTACAACATGTCAGTGACTACTGTAAACAGCTTAAGCTTAACTTCACCCCCAACCGTTCTGTCGTATTGGCGATATTACATCGCAGTAAAAATCCACTCAGTGCCTACGATATTTTGGCTGAGCTACAACAGCTACAACCCAAAGCTAAACCGCCCACGGTTTATCGAGCACTCGAGTTTTTGCTTCAACATCACTTTATCCAGCATATCGAGTCAAGCAGCCGCTATCTGGTGAGCCAACAACTCGCACCATTTAGTCCCAAACCATTATTAATTTGTAGTAATTGCCAGCAAGTAGCTCAACCGAGTTTATCGAGCTCTCTAAGAAGTGAACTCCAGCACTTTGCCGACCAGCAAGGCTTTCACTTGCATCCACAAAGCTACGAATTTCATGGTTTATGTCTTCACTGCCAACAAAAGGCAACCTTATGATTGCTTTGCTCACATCCACTCACTTGACTCGAATAATAACAACAGCTGTATCAAAACAGCATGTAACAGGTAATAGATTTCATGTTTAACAACAAAGCCCCCATTTTTCGTCGACCAAGCAGACTGCCCAGTAAACACTGGCAGCTTATCCTTGCTTGTGGCGCGGTGATAACCATCGCCAGCATTTGGCCAAATACTCAACCACTCACCAGCCAATCTCGCCAACTCATTGAGTTGCCAGAAAATGAGTTTAGCAGTGAGCATCAGGGTCCTGTATTTACCTTATCTCACAACTCGCGTGATGCGATTAGTTTACTAAAACAAGATGCCCGTTCAGAACCCAGCGCCGAACAATTTAAGCCAACAGATACAACAACCGATACCCAAACGAGCTCACTCTCGGAAGGTAAAGCACCCCAGCAACAGACTAAATCAGCCGAAGTTGGCGGCATTCAGAGTTACAGCTATACCATTAAAGAAGGTGATACCTTAGGCAAGATCTTTAACCGTTTCAAAATAGATCAAACGACTATGTACCAAGTGCTTGAAGCTGATGTTTCGGTACTGGCATTGGATACCTTAAGCCCAGGGCATAAACTCACCTTTACCATCGACCATGACACCCAACAGCTACAGTCCTTGCGTTTAGCCTTTAACCCAGCACAACAAATTATATTTACCCGAGTCGATGCGACTAACTTTGAGTACCAAACGATTAGTATTGATGGTCAATGGCAAAAACAGGCAATTACAGGCACGATTCAAGGTAGCTTTTATTTATCAGCTCGCAAAGTAGGACTAACGCCTAGCGAAATCGAGCAAGTTGCACAGATGTTTCAAGATAAGATCCGCTTTGAAAGAGACTTTAGAGCCGGGGATGTGTTTCAAGTGGTAAGAAATCGCCAGTTTATCGATGATGCTCTCACTGGCCAAAGTGAAATTAGTGCGGTACGGATCTTTAATCGTGGAAAACAATATAGTGCTTATTTATTTAACAATGGTAACTATTACGACCAAGCAGGCGAAAGCCTTGCTCGGGCTTTTATGCGGGTGCCACTCAAACATAATCAACGCGTTAGTTCGCCATTTAATCCACGCCGCAAACATCCAGTAACCGGCAGAATTTCGCCTCATAATGGGACCGACTTTTCGGTGGCCATTGGCACCCCTGTGCTGGCCGCTGGGGATGGCGTGGTGATGCGAGTCGAAAATCACCCCTATGCGGGAAAATACATCGTCATCCAACACGGCGGTAAGTATCGTTCACGCTATTTGCACCTCAACAAATTTAAGGTGAAAAAAGGCCAACGGGTGACCCGAGGTCAAGTGATTGCCGAGTCCGGAAATACCGGACGCACAACGGGTCCTCACCTACACTATGAATTCCATATAAACGGTCGAGCAGTCAATCCAATGACCGCAAAAATTCCATTGGCTTCATCCATCGACAAACAAGAGCGTCCAGCCTTTAAACAGTTAGTCAATCAAATGAACCAACTGATCCAAGCAGGGTAATGCACGATATACCCGATAAAAAAACGGACGAGATAGTCCGTTTTTTTATCGGCGAAGAACATCGAGTCAGCTTGAAAAATACACGCTGACTCGACATGATGGCTCAGCGGCGAAGCCTAAGATGAAACCAAGTTGTCACTCGCGCATTCATCACAACAAGGATTGATGATCCGCTCCGCACAGTTGTAAGGCTCGATATGAACAATAACATCAACCACCTCATCTAACTCTTTCATCAAGTGTTCTTTAAACTCTTCACTAATATCATGCGCCTTTTCGACGCTCATCAGCGGATCAACCAACAAGTGAAAATCCACTAGAATAGCGCTTCCCACTCGACGGTTGCGAATTTCATGCACTTCTTGAATATCTACATTTAAGCTGGCGTGATGTTGAATCCGTTGTTCTAAATCTTCATCGGCTTGTTTTTCACTGATCTCTTGAATCGCTGGCCAGACAATTTCCCAAGCAGCTTTTAAAATCATAGCCGTCACCAACAAAGCCGCTATTTGATCCAAATAGGAGAGATAGGGGAAGAAATAGTTCGCCACCACAGCGACTGCAACAGGCATCGAGCTCAGGGCATCACTACGATGATGCCAAGCATTGGCATGTAAAGCCCGGCTATTAACTTTCTTTGCCTGAATCACAGTCCAACGATACAACGCTTCTTTCACCACGATTGACAAGATAGCAGCCCACAAAGCTAACACCCCAGGATTGGGATTCGCCTCAGCATTAAAGGAGTTAATTGAATCCCAAGCGATCCCTAAGCCCACAACCACCAACAAGCCACCAATAAAAATATTGGTGAGCGTTTCGAAACGACCATGGCCATAGGGGTGTTCTTTGTCGGCTGGTGCCGCCCAATACCGCGAGCCGAGTAAAATAGCAGCATCAGTGACCAAATCAGAAAAACTGTGCACACCATCAGCCACCAAGGCTTGGCTACCAGTTAACTTACCCACACCAATTTTCAATACCGCTAAAAATACGTTAGCAATTGAGCCTATCCATGTTGCTTTGCGAACCGTGTTCAGCACTTGCTGTTGCATAACCTATCCGATAATGACCAAGAGTAAGGCGTTATTGTACCCAGTTCAATCGATAAAAACGAGTCGAAGCTGGCGATAAAAACACAGCTAAGTTATTGAAAATAATTCGTATTTACCTTTTAAGGATTCAAGTCGATCGTTCATCACATCGTGCTGACTAAGTATTTGTTTTAAGCAACAATAAAACCGTTTAAGCATAGCGCTTGCTGTCACTACCCCCTATGCTATAGCGACCAACAGATTACTTGTAAAAAGGATAGCTTGATGATCACCTTATATGGAACCCCACGCTCTCGCTCACTACGTGTGTCTTGGCTGCTCGAAGAATTAAACCTCGAATGGCACTACCACTACATTGATTTTCAAGCGGGCGAGCATCATGGCGAAGAGTATCTCGCAATTAATCCCTGTGGCAAAGTACCCGCCCTAAAAGACGATCAGCTTGTCATCAGTGAATCGGCAGCAATATGCCTCTATCTTGCTGAAAAATATGGTCCGCAGCTGTTGCCACAACCAGCGACTGCCGCCGCCGCTCTCCACCATCGCTGGCTAAGTTTCATTATCAGTGAATTAGAGCAAGGCCTATGGAGCATTGGTAAACATCGCTTTGCCCTGCCAGAAGCGCAACGTATTCCAGAAATGGTAGAAGTGGCAACTTGGGAGTTTGCAAAAGCCGCCGCCATTGCCGAGCAATGGCTTCCCGAACAAGACTATCTATTAGGGGAGCAATTTAGTGTGGCTGATATTCTACTTTGTCATACGCTCAACTGGGCAATGAGCTTCCAACAAACCTTACCGACTAAATTAATGGCCTACCGCAAGCGAGTCAGCCAACGACCCGCCTTAAACCGAGGTTTGGAAAAAGAAATCAATGGCAAAGCGATGAGTCACCTTTAAGCTGCAGAATTGCTTGCGGCAGTACCGACAATTGACCATCTCGCCGCTTGCTTAACGAATAAAGCCAGACTCTACTTGGTGATGCCTAAGATGACGACTATAATGCGCGGCATTACAGACTAGGATATACATCATGAGCGGTATCATTACTCTTAAAGCAAAACGTGACAAGGCTTTGTTACGTCGCCACCCTTGGATTTTTTCCAACGGTATTCATAAAGTTTCAGGTAAGCCTTTATCCGGTGAAACCGTGGAAATTTACAGCGCTGAGGGAAAATATTTAGCCACTGCCGCTTATTCTCCTGAATCCCAGATCCGCGCCCGAGTATGGAGTTTCCAGCAAACTCAGCTCATCGATAAAGCTTTCTTTGTTAAGCGCTTGCAAGATGCCGCAGCGGCTCGAGACATTCTGAGCCAATTTAGCGCCACCAATGCTTATCGTTTAGTGGCTGGCGAAAATGATGGCCTTCCCGGCATTACTATCGACCGCTACGCCAATGTATTAGTGATTCAGCTATTAAGCGCTGGTGCCGAATTTCAACGAGCTAACTTAATTGAAGCACTCAAGCAATGCTTTCCCAACGATGCAATATACGAGCGCTCAGATGTCGATGTGCGTAAAAAAGAAGGTTTAGAACCGGTACAAGGTTTACTCCATGGCGAGCTTCCCGCTCAGCCGATGGAGATTGAAGAGAATGGTTTACGCCTACTGATTAATATCGAAACTGGCCATAAAACCGGTTACTACCTCGACCAACGCAATAATCGCAAGTTAGTGGGTCAACTGGCCAAAGATAAGAAAATGCTAAATTGCTTCTGTTACACAGGTGGCTTTGGCACCTACGCCCTAGCTGGCGGCGCCAAAAAGGTCATCAACGTCGATGTCTCCGACGCAGCCCTTGAAATAGCCGCCCAAAATGTCCAGTTAAACAATCTAGACCCGAGCAAAATCACCCAACTCAACGCCGACGTTTTCAAGCAGTTACGGGTATACCGAGATTGCAATGAACAATTTGATATGATCGTGCTTGATCCACCAAAATTTGTCGACAGCAAGGCGAGTTTAAACCGCGCCAGTAGAGGTTATAAAGATATTAATATGCTGGCCATGCAAATGCTTCGCCCAGGCGGCCTGTTACTCACTTATTCCTGCTCAGGACTCATGCCAAGCAGTCTCTTTCAAAAGATTGTTGCCGATGCAGCCATTGATGCCAAACGTGAGCTGCAGTTTTTAAAGAGTCTGGAACAGGCTGAAGACCATCCTGTGGGTGGCCCCTACCCCGAAGGCCATTACCTCAAAGGCTTCTTATGCCGAGTCAAATAACAGCGGAAGGTATCAACTAAAGACATTTATTTAACAAAAAGCTAAAAAGAGCGTCACTGAAGAACTCCGTTGACGCCCTTTTTTAACTCATTCTAAGATAGTAATCTCGCCTCTGGTGGATCTCATTGTTCAAATTAATTGAACTCAATCACGCCTTTAATCAAGTCTCTGTTGTCGACCACATTTTGCTGATAGTTTTCGCCAAGTTGATCAAAATTGAAACGGTGGGTAAGCATCATGTTAGCGGTAAGTTTACCTGCCTTCATGAGTCCCTGTACCTTGGCAAAATCTTCTTGAGTAGCATTACGACTGGCAAATAAGCTGGTTTCTTTTTTATGGAAATCAGGATCACTTATCTCAAGATTTCCTTTAAACAAGCCAACAAAGACAATCTTACCACCGTGACGGATGTTATTCACCGCGCCATTCATCGCATGTCGATTACCTGTCGCATCAATAATGGTTTGCGCCAGTGAACCGTCAAAAGCTTCTGTCAATGCCGCCTGAAAGCCTTCGTCTAAGGGGTCAAGCGTTGCTAAGTTAAGCTCTTTTGCGACATGTTGCCGTCTTTCCAATTGGGTATCTGCCACAATCACATGCGCACCATCGGCAGCAGCTATCGCCGCAGCGCCTAAACCAATCGGTCCTGCGCCAACGACTAACACCGCTTCACCAGGCTCGAGCTGCGCACGACGCACCGCATGGGCACTAATGGCAAAAGGTTCGATCAATGCCGCAGTATTATTATCCACCCCGTTCACTTTCAAAATATTGGTTTTAGGCGCCGCAAGATATTCGCTAAAACCACCATCTCGGTGAACGCCAATAACCGAAATATTTTCACAACAGTTGGTTTTTCCGCTGCGACAAGAGGCACATTGATAACAGGCTACATAAGGGATCAATGCGACCTTGTCGCCAACTTCAAACTCAGTCCCCACCTCACTTCCGAGTTGGCAAATATCGCCACACAATTCGTGACCTAATACTCTGGGATAACTAAAGAAAGGTTGATTACCAGTATAGGCATGTATATCGGTGCCACATATCCCTACTGAAGATATTTTTATTAATACCTCATCTGGCTTCACTGAGGGGATGTCTAGCTCAACATATTGTAATTCGTAGGGCTTTTCACAAATTAATGACTTCATAAGCTTTCTCTAATTGATGATTTCCCTCTATTTTATTAGTCTTGCTTTTTATTATTTTTATCGCAACAAAGTTTGTGACGCAGCGCCATTTAATCTGCTTTTAAATGGTATTTAATGGCTTCGGAGGTAAAAAATGGCTAGAAATAAGAATTTGAGGGAAGGCACCGCAAACCAATTACTGGACGCGATCAGTTTGGGACATATCGAATCGCCTTTGCCTTCACAATCTTCACTCTCAGAACTTTTTAGTGTGAGTCGCACAACGGTACGTTATGTGCTGCAAGATCTTTGTGACAAAGGTGTATTAGAGTTTGAATCTGGTGAGTATTTAATTGCTCGAGCGCCGATGGAAGAAGATAGCTTTCTACGTTTTCTGTCGTCTAAAGATTTACAATCGATTGAATTTGAAAATTTCTTTAGTAATGCTATCCAAAAAAGATACATTCTCCCAGGACAAGAATTTACCGAGTTAGAACTCTCGAAACAGTCGAAGTGTTCCACCACGATTGTACGTGAATTTTTAATTCATTTTTCTCGATTTAGCTTAATTGAAAATATTGAGCGAGGTCGTTGGCGAATGGTGAAATTTGAAAAAAGCTATGCAGCAAGTTTATTTGAACTGAGAGAGATGTTGGAATGTCATGCCTTAAGTCGGTTTATGAATCTGCCTCGCAGTGATCCGCGCTGGCAAGAAGCACAATATTTATTGCATTCACATCGAGAGCTTCGAGATGTTGTGGTTGATGAATATCAAGCCTTTTCCGATTTGGATCATAAGTTTCATACTTTAATCCTATCGGCTGCAAACAATCCTTTTATGGACCAGTTCTGTGACATTATTTCCGTCATTTTTCACTACCACTATCAATGGGACAATAGTGATTTACGGAAAAGAAATATGATCGCTATTTCAGAACATATGGCAATACTAACTAAAATTCTCAGTGGCGATGATATTGGTGCAGTCGGAGAGTTACGTCATCATTTAGATTCAGCTAAAAAGTCCATGGAGAATAGTTTAATTATGGATAATCTATAAGGCAGTTAAAATCCCAAGCTATATTTTATGACGTAGTCAAATAAACAATTCAATATCCATTTTCTAATTATATTGATGCGCTCACTACCATAGAAAATAGCGAGAGTGTTCAGTTGTTGAATTCGACTGATTAATCAGCTGTAGCATTTTGTCACCCAGCCCCCTAGCCTCGATTAATCTTTCGACCTCACAATCATCGAAGTGACATATCACTCTTGGGATCTGCAGAATATCTGGTGCCTCATCAGTCTGTTGCTGCGTAACACTAACATCTGGAGCAAATAGCAGCGCTTGCGAAATACCATTTTCAATCCCTTCGGCTGGATAATATTCTAGCGTGGTTAAGCCCTTTTCACGACTGACTTCAATCATACTTGGCTGATTAAGCGAAATCACCAGAGGGAGCGCTGCAGTTTGACAAAATTTTACCAGTTGTGGATTAGGCGCGGTGCTAACAATGAAATGGGCTCCCGCTTGTTTTATGGATAACACTTGCTGCAGCGTCGACAAGCCGCCGACACCGATCAACATCTCGGGTAGGCGCTCTCTTAATAACTTAATTGCATCAATCGATAGCTCACAACAACCATCAATTTCGGTGGCAACAAAGCCATGTTCAATCAGCATCTTGGCAAAAGGAATGACCTGCTGTGCATTCTCAATCGCAATCACAGGAATAATTTTTAAAGCCTTGAGCCGTTGAATCATCGGACTCATCGTTAATCCTATTCATTAAGATGGTAATTTTGCTAAAGATCTTAAATAAAACAAGATCTTAAGATAGGTGAAGTTTACTTCAAAACTATTTTTCAGCTGCTTTACGAGTGGATTTTAGGCTGAATCTATACACTATAAATATCCAATAATGACAGCGTTCAACCACACCAACACAAGCCGCAAGCTTCTTCATCACTTCGTTATTTCGTTATTTCGTTATTTCGTTATTTACATATCGTGATCGGGTCTCCTCAACGAATGCAATAGCAGCTACAGTTCAAGTTAAACGTAGCAACTATTGCAGACCCATCAGCCAATGCTTAACCAAACACCAAATTAGGTAAAGCGATAGAAATCATTGGGATATATGTAATAAATACCAAAGCAACGAGTAATAACAGCCAGAACGGTAAGACTTCTTTCACAAAGTCTTCGATAGCCACCTTGGTGATGGAACAGGTAGTAAACATCACCGTACCTAAAGGCGGCGTAATGGTACCAATTGCACTATTGAAGATAAAAATGATGCCAAAATGAACCGGGTCGATGCCATAACTTTTTGCCACCGGTGCCAACAGGGGAGCCAGTACGATCATCACTGCATTACCTTCCAAAAACATCCCCACTATCAGTAAGAACACATTCACTAACAACAAGAAGGTAAAAGGACTTTCAACCGAGCTCGTTAACCAAGCGGCTAAACTTTGGGGAATTTGCTCCCAAGTGAGGAACTTAGAAAAACCAACCGCAACGCATATAATCAGTAATACGTTAGCCGCAGATAAAACGGATTCTTTGGTAGCCTCCCACAACAACTTGGTATTCATTTCCTTATAAATAAACATACCAAGTACCAATGCGTACAACACTGCCGCAGCCCCTGCTTCGGTTGGCGTAAACACACCAAAACGAATCCCCCCGATAATCACGACCGGAAGCAATAAAGCTAAGAAGGCATCTTTTGCTGATACAGCGATCTCTTTAGTTGAGGCTCGTTTTTCTCTGATTGGCGCGTAATTTCGTTTATGGGAAATCGCCGACACCAATGCCATCATCATCAAACACAGTAATAAGCCAGGCATTAAACCTGCCAAAAATAACTTACCAATGGAAACGTTATTCACATAACCATAGATAATCAAAGCAATACCCGGTGGAATAATCGGGGTGATTAATGAAGACGCGGCAGTTACCGCAGAAGAAAACGAGGCGCTATAGCCACGGGCAACCATTTGTGGAACCAGTAACTTCGAGCCCATCGCAGCATCAGCAATATTAGAGCCGGACAAGCCCCCCATTAAAGTGCTTAATACCACATTGACCTGAGCAAGACCGCCATTCAAATGGCCAGTCAATACTTCTGCAAATTTGAGTAAGCGATTACTAATGCCCGAATGATTCATAAACACACCGGCCATCACAAAAAATGGAATTGCCAACAGCGTCACCGATTCAAGACCGCCAGCTAAACGCTGTACCAGCATCATCATCGGTAAATGATCGTTCAGTAAAAAGTAAGATAAGGTTGCAATAAATATACAAAAAGCGACTGGAATACCAATGGCAAATAGCAATAACAATGCAGAAATAGGCAATATGACAGACATAACTAGTCTTCCCTATTGTGAGAAATTAAAGACGAATAGAGCTGACAAAGTTGGTGATAAAGCATGAGACAAGCACTAACGGGGACAGCTGCATAAATATAAATGTACGGGATCTTCAAGGCTGGGGTAAAACGCACTTGTGAAAAAGGTAATAACTTAAAACCCCAGTAAATCATAAAGCCGATAGCAATGATCATCAGGATCGGCCTAAATATATTGTCGATAAAATAAGCCACTGGCTGAGGACATTTTCGAACTAGAAAGTCGATTCGAACCAATTCATCGCTTCTCATCAATGCACTGGCTCCCATAAACGTCATCCAAACAAAAAGGCTGAGGCAAACTTCTTCCACCCATGAACTAGGCGCATTAAATACATATCGGGTAATCACTCCATAACCCATAAGTAAAACGATAATCGCAAGAAAAACAGCGGCCACTACAGTATCGACACGACTAATTTTGTCGATTATTTTAGCTATTTTCATACTGCTAAAAGCCTTTGAATTACTTAAAGAAAGTTGTGTGTGCATGACACTCTCCGGTTTCACATATTGAGGGGCCAAGAGTGGCCCCTCAATCAATTACATCTCAGCTAACTTAGCTTGTACATCTTGATAAAGGTTTGGAGACCATTCAGGGAATTCGCTTTGTACCACCTTACGAGCAGACGCTTCAAATGCCTTGATGTCTACTTCATTTACAGTAACACCCTCAGCTTTCAACTGATCAATAGCTTCTTTTTCGGCCTTGTTGATCAGCTCAGCGTCGTAACGAACCATATCTCGGCTGGTATCCAGAATGATTTTCTGTTGAGTTTTGCTTAAGCTATTCCAGAAATCAGTACCGGCAACAAATGGTGACATATGCTTGGTGTGCGCCGTTAAATTAAGATTCTTCACGACTTCATAAAATTTACCGCCCAACAAAACAACCGCTGGGTTTTCGACACCATCAATCACACCTTGAGATAGACCAGGATAAACATCAGAAAGAGACATCGGTGCGGGTACCCCACCCATTGCTTTCACGGTTGCCACAAATAATCTAGAGTGTTGAACGCGAACTTTTTCGCCTTTGAGGTCAGCAGGAGAGAAAACCGCTTTTCTAGACAACAAATGGCGAGTCCCATACACCACATCGGGAACGACAATTTTTAGCCCTTTTTCACTCAGTTGATTACTTAAGCCCTCAAACCACTCACTATGAAGTAATTTTGATTTTTTCTCAAAGGACTGTGAAAGATAGGGCGCATTGATAATCCCCAGATCTGGCACCGTATCCATTAAATAACCATAAGAGCTGATTGAAATAATATTTGCACCAAATTTAGCTTGCTCTAAAAGCTCAGTTTCACCGCCCAACTGACTTGATGGAAATAATTTGAACTCGATATCACCATTTGATTTTTTGGCGACTTGCTCAGCCCAATAGTGCATCGCTTTATCAATCGGTTCACCCGGTTGGTTACCATAAGCAATCATTACTTTAGTAGTAGCATGCGCGCAAACACTCATCGCCAAGCTTACGCCAATCACGGCAGCGACTTTTTTTAAGTTTCTTTTTATGATGTTCATATACGTCCCTTATGTAGTTATCTATTACTTCACGTGAATAAGTATTAAAGTTGCGATAGTGCTTCTTTAACGCCCAATGTTTTTATATTGCTAAAGGATTCGGTAACCAGTGATTGCACATTGGCTAAACGAGTGAGGTCAACACCCCAGTGTTCTGCCATCGATAAAAACCCTTCTATATTTGAAGCATGGTTATCTGATTTTTTACGCCAAACACTAAATTTATCTAATAAGTCTTGATTATCGGAAAGTGGAATATCTTCATCATTTCTTTTCCCTAAATAAAAGCAATACAATGCAGCCAAACTAAAACAAAGATGTTTAGGCGCAGAGCCATTTTGCTGAACATAGCTAATAAGCTGAGGCAATAAGCGAGTCTTAAATTTAGTTAAAGAGTTAAGTGCAATCGAAGTTAAGTAGTGTTTGATAAATGGGTTTTTGAATCGGCTAATAACACTTACTTTAAACTCATCAAGCTCTTGTTTATCCATGTTAAGAACAGGAATAATTTCGTCATCAAGTAAGCACTCTAGGAACTCGGCAATTTGAGGATCATTTACCGACTCGCTCACCGTATCTAAACCAGCAAGATAAGCAACTGGTACCATCGCCGTATGTGCACCATTTAAGATACCGACTTTTCTTTCTTTATAAGGCTTAATATCTGAAACAATCTTTATATTCAGTGGGCACTGCTCTAAACGAAGTTTTTCATTCAGCCAACTTGGCCCTTGAATCACAAATAAATAAAAATGTTCCGCAGCGACTAGAAAATCATCATGATAACCAAGTTCAATGTCGAGTTGATTAATTTCATCTTTTGGAAAGCCAGTCACAATCCTATCTACCAGCGTAGAACAAAAAGTATTGGCCGTATTAACCCAAGCAATAAACGCTTCTGATAACTGCCATTGCTGGGCGTATTTTATCACGAACTCTTGTAGCTTTTCCCCATTATAATCAATTAGTTCACAGGGTAAAAAAATCAAACCTTTATCTTCGCTGCCGTTAAAATGAACGAAGCGATGATGCAAAAATTTTGTCACCTTCGCGGGAAAAGATGTCGGTGGGTAATCAGTCAGTTGGTCATTTTCATTGAAGCTAATCCCAGCTTCAGTGGTATTTGAGACTACCCATTCAAGCTCTGGGTTCTGTGCAATAGCCATCACCTGGTCAAACTCACCATATGCCAACAGCTCTCGATTGACAGAGCTAATCACTCTAGGCTGAGAGATACTTTCGCCGACTTCATTAATTCCTCGAATCAATGCCGTGTACAAACCGCCTTGCTGGTCTAACTTAGGGTGTCCGGCATCAATTGGCCGAACAATGGTAATACCTGCATTAAAATCGGTATGTTCGTTCAATAGATCAAATTGCCAATCTATAAATGCGCGTAAGAAGTTACCTTCGCCAAACTGAATTATTTTCTCAGGCCGGGGCGGAAAAACTGCGCTATCTCTGGTTAATCGTTGTTCCATTACTTTATTCCTATGCGATAGGGAAGCTGTTTGTCGGACAGGTGTTATCGAATGTGTTTGAAGTGTATTTGTTAAAAATAAGCTTTTATTAAACAAAGTAAGCAAACGTGTCATCGATCATTGTTATCTGTTTTTTATCTGTTCTTTATGATTTTAATAGCTAGCGAATGAGCAAATAAGGCATTCAATTTACCTATATCTCCCAGAAACTAAGCATTAAGGAATTTTTATCGGTTTTTTATTGATTTAAATACAGCGATGGGAATAAACTGATTACGTCGGACAGGGTAACTTGCATAAAGGTGCCCATGAAACAGTATATTCAACTCCATCCTCAAGATAATGTTCTAGTTTGTTTAGAGCCTTTAAACAAACAGCAACAATTAGTCATTGGCAATAAAACCATCGAACTCAGCAGCGATCTGGATCGAGGCAGTAAAGTTGCACTCAGCGACATTGCCGCAGGTTGTAACATTATTAAGTATGGTTCGGCGATCGGTCATGCCAGTGTCGATATCCGCCAAGGTGAATGGGTACATACCCATAACATTAAAACCAATCTTGCCGATACCCATCAATATCACTATCAACCCATCACTTGTCCGCCGGCGGATATAAAACAGGCTGAACGCTCCTTTAACGGTTATCAACGCCCTAATGGTGATGTTGCCATTCGCAATGAAATATGGGTGATCCCAACGGTTGGCTGCGTAAACGGCATCGCTCAACAAGCGATCACTCTATTCCGAAGCAAATACCCAGACTTAGACTGCGATGGTGTTTATTTATTTCCCCATAATTATGGCTGCTCCCAGCTCGGTGATGATCACGAGAATACCCGCCAAATATTAGCCAATATGGTGAAACACCCAAATGCAGGCGGAGTTTTAGTGATGGGGCTAGGCTGTGAAAATAATCAAGTGGATGCCTTTAAACAATTAGTCGGAGACGTTGACCACGAACGCGTGAAGTACATGGAAGCGCAGCGAGAAAACAATGAAATCACTGCGGCGGTTGCGCAACTAGAGAAAATTTATGCGGTGGTGAAACAGGATCGACGCACCCCAATGAGTATCGGCAAACTTAAAGTAGGTCTCGAATGCGGGGGCTCTGATGGTCTATCCGGTATTACTGCTAATCCCTTACTTGGCCGATTCTCTGATTACCTCATCAGCCTTGGTGGCACTTCAGTTTTAACCGAAGTACCTGAAATGTTTGGCGCAGAACATCTATTATTTGAACGTTGTATCGACGAACCCACTTTCAGCGCTGCCGTAGAAATGATTAATAGCTTCAAGCAATATTTTATCGACCACAAGCAGCCGATTTACGAAAATCCATCTCCCGGTAATAAAAAAGGTGGTATTTCAACCCTTGAAGATAAATCGATGGGCTGCACTCAAAAAGCTGGCTCTAGCGCGGTCATGGGCGTATTAAAATATACCGACAGGCTCACGATTCCGGGGCTTAATTTACTGAGTGCTCCAGGTAATGATGCCGTAGCAACCTCGGCATTGGCCGCCAGTGGCTGCCATATCGTATTATTTTCTACCGGTCGAGGAACACCTTACGGCGGCTTTGTTCCCACCTTAAAACTTGCAACAAATTCAGAGCTTGCCAATAAAAAACCACATTGGATCGATTTTAACGCCGGGGCCTTAATTGACGGCCAAACAATGGAACAGCTATTAGAAGGTTTTATTGATTTAGTCTGTGATATTGCCAATGGAGCGCCAACTAAAAATGAAGTGAACGGCATTCGTGAACTGGCTATTTTTAAATCGGGGGTCACTCTGTAACGCGAACGCCGATAAATCCCACCAACTCATTGACCTAGCCGTTCATTCTCGGTTAGGTCGACTACACCTTCGGTTTGAGCCGCTCGCAAATTCCATAATTTCACGCAGTAAAATATCGGCATGTGATCGCGAATACTGATCGCCTTATCCCCTTGCAATTGCTTAATGTTGTCTAACCATTGCTGCACCGATTCACGCACATGCTGATTTATGTCAGGAAGCTTCATGCTTAAGGCTTTGCGCCGACTTTCCTGAGTTTTAATGGTATCCCAAATCAGTTGCTTGTATTCTTCAGCGGTTTTTTCTGGTCGTTGAAAACGCAACTGTTGATCTGCTTGAATATAAATCAACTCACCTAAATCATGATAACAAAAATGCAACGCAGGTAGATTGGGCGGCAGCATCGGGATGGGATCTTTCGCATGCTCCACACGCCATACAGGCCTACCTTTAAGCAAATCCGTAAAAGCTTGATTGCCAACCCGCGGCGCACCAAAAATATATAAGCCAGTGGCTTGTTTCACTTTAGCAAAACACAAGCTAGCCAGAGCGCCCCCCAAGCTATGACCCGTCATCCAAATAGCACGATCTGGATTTTCAGCAATACGCTGTTGAATAAACCTTTGTAATCCTTCGGAGCCCCCCCATATTTCATCTAAGGCTTTAGAAAACCCAGTATGCACTTTGCCACCTTGCGAAAATGAGCTTGGAATAGCCTGAAGATTAGTACTCATCTCATACAGCATAGAGAGCGATTTAAGCTCGGTGCCGCGAAAACTAATCAGCAAACAACACTCATTCCAAGCGGCCATGCATTCGGTGCCAGTTCCTTTAAAAAAATGAAAATGTTCAAAGCCTGCCAACTTAAACGCCAAACGCGCAAACCCGGGATGGGCGTAAACTAATAAGGCACAGTCGGCTAACCAACTTGCATTCACTAAAGAAAAGCTTTGATTATGTGCCTCAAATGGAGATGTCTCTGCCTCATCAAAGTAACAGTAATCCATATCTGGCGGTACAATCGGGTAGGTTTTTGGGTCGGGCAACGGTTTTATCAATGTCGCAACTCATGATGAATCAAAGCCAAATTATAGCGCTTTCAACGGCCAACTTTAAAGTAAGCCCATCAACTCATTCGAGTTTAATATCAACACCGCGAAAGCCGCAGCAATAAATAAGCAATATCCCTTTTAAAATCACGACAAAGCACACCGAAACCATCACATATCAAGGATTAAAGAGGACTCATCGTAGCGAATACTGTCCATTGCACGAGGTTCATTTCTGAATGGAGAGCAATTCAGATATGACTGATTCGTTGCTTAGACGTAAAAAAAAACACTCCAGACAGAGCAGTTTAAATGACTATAAATGTGGCTGACCTGACTATCTCTTGTGTCTAATCCAATTAGACAGATAACACCCATAACCAGAAGCAAATACCAACAAAATGGACAATCTGAATAGCACTGCTTTTTTCAAAATGCTTCCTGCTTTACATGCCCGAATTGCCCCTTAAAACTCTTTTGTGTTTTTCATGATATAAATCCCGATTATTTAGTATTAATCGATCGGTACTTCCTTCGAAATGTAGCCCAATAATGTATCGAGATTGAAAACACTGATTCATCATATTCCTTGTAAAGAGAACTGCTTATGAAAAGTAACAGCGCCTTGTTACAGCAAGGGAATCACTAGCCATTGGCATATACCAAGCTAAAAACTAACGGATGATGGCTGGACAACGATGTTCTTTTCATGATTGCGAAGCACTGCTTTGCATCATTTTCTCAACCAAGTAGTCGACAAATACACGAACCCTCGCAGGGATATTTTGACCACCGATGAAAACAGCATGAATGGATTCTCGGTCTTGGGGATTAAAATCTTCTAATAAAGGCACTAACTGTCCATCGGCCAAAAGCTGTTCAATATGAAAATTACCTACCCGAGTAATTCCAATTCCTTGTAGCGCGAGTTCAACGAGAGTTTCACCGTTATTTGCGATGATATTACCGCTTACCGGTAGCATAAAATCCTGACCATTTTCTCGAAACGGCCAGCCGGGTTCTAAGCGTCGAAAACTAAAATCCAAACAATTATGATATTTTAAGTCCGCTGGTGTTTGTGGAATACCTGCATCAGCAAGATACTCGGGTGAAGCGACCACGGTTCGGCCGGTCTCTCCCAAGCGACGGGCATGCAGTCCACTGTCTGGTAATGGACCAAAACGGATAGCAATATCGGTATCGCCTGCACTCACATTACTGATTTGATCGCTGACATCCATCTCGACCACAATATTGGGATAGCGTTGCAGAAATTCCTTAAACAAAGGCACGATGCTTAGCCGACTATGTGCCGTCGCAGTGCTGACTTTGATGATCCCACTGGGGCGTCCACGGTTAGCGAGCGCTGATTCTGTATCGTCTAAATCTTTTAAGATCCTGCGGGCTGCAAGTGCGTAAGATTCACCTTCACTGGTAAGATGAAGGCTGCGTGTACTGCGCACAATCAGACGAATACCGAGTCGTTTTTCAATTCGAGTCATGATACGGCTAACTGCTGATGGGCTGAGCCCTAATTCTCTCGCTGCACCACTTAAGCTGCCAGTACACGCTACCGACAGAAAGGTTTCCATTTCTGCGGTTCTATCTGTTTTGCCCTGTTTCATTTGTGATTCCAATGCAAAGCTGTGTGACCATTCAACAGGATATTCATAGGCTAGCGATTTAGCTATATTCCTTTACATCATAAATTAACGAGATTTTATATGAAATTCAATGCTCCTTTGTTCGCACTTGCCATTGGTGCTTTTGGTATTGGTGTGACCGAGTTTTCCCCGATGGGGATGTTACCGGTTATTGCCCACGATTTAGCGGTTTCGATTCCTACAGCCGGGTTGCTAATTAGTGCATATGCCTTTGGGGTTTTAATTGGGGCCCCAGTCATGACGTTGGCGTTTGCCAATATGTCACGCCGACGTTTACTGCTGCTGTCGATGGGTATTTTTACCTTAGGTAATTTGGTGTCCGCGATGGCCGATAGCTATACCACATTAATGATTGGACGAATCGTCACGTCATTCAATCATGGTGCTTTCTTTGGGGTTGGTGCTGTCGTCGCAACCAGCATAGTTCCAATAGAAAAGCGTGCGGGTGCCGTGGCGGCGATGTTTTCAGGACTCACCCTTGCAACCATTGGTGGCGTTCCTTTGGCATCATTTATCGGTGAAACCATTGGTTGGCGTCCCGCTTTTTTCGCCATTGCTGCAATTGGCTTAGTGACCATGTTCGCCTTGAGGATTTCATTACCACCACTTGCTAATGAGCGTAAAGTGAACATGCGTGATGAACTTCGGGTATTAACCAAAGGCCCCGTACTGGCGGCGTTACTATTAACTGTCGTCAGCGCCAGTTCAATGTTCACCGTATTTACTTATATTGTGCCAATTTTGCAAGATGAAACGCATGCCTCAACGGCTTTTGTCACTGCGATGTTGATGTTGTATGGCTTAGGTCTCGCCATCGGAAATATTCTCGGTGGTCGCTACGCGGATCGCTCGCTGGATTTAACGCTGATCGTCTCTTTGGTTTCAGTGATTGTCTTACTCGCGATTTTTTCAGTAAGCACATCATCTCAGATACTCGCGGCACCCTTGATCTTCCTCTGGGGCATTGCCAGCTTTGCTATGGTTCCACCATTGCAGTCATTGGTTGTGCAGGAGGCCAAAGAAGCGCCCAATCTGGCATCTGCAATGAATATTGGTGCCTTTAATCTTGGTAATGCGCTTGGCGCAGTGCTCGGTGGGGCAGTGATTAGTGCGGAGCTAGGATTGTCTTCGGTTCCTTTAGCTGGTTCTGGCACCGCAGTGCTTGGCTTGATTATGGTTTTGTACTTCAGACGTGGGCGTCTTCATCAAAAAAAATCTAGCTTAGCAGACGCTTACTAGCCCTTATTTATCACCACAGAATGCCATCAGATATTGGCTAAACGTTGGTAATCTTCGTCATTTTGAGGGTGATAAATATTTAATCGACCGCTAGTCGTATCGCCACTAAAGCTCCACCATATTTGTTTTTTAAGCGAGAGCAAACCTAGTTCGGCATGTACAAAATCAAACTGAAACTGTTCCGGCTGTAGCACGGTATTGCGCGCCCATGCTTCAGTAAAAATAGCTGAGGTATTCTGAAAATGACAGACCCGTTTTTTTAAGATCAGATCATTGGAACGTGAGGCGCTTGCACTGCGTAAAAAGCCAGCCATCCGGGTCAGTTGCTCTGCCAGAATATGCTTATCGTTGATCTGTAAAAACTGCTGCCATTTGCTGTGAGTCATGGTGAGATAGATATAATTTCGCTCTTCTTCCGGAAGAGCATTCACATCAAACCCACACAATCGATTAAATGATTGATTACATTCAATAATGTCGAAATAGTCATTCACCAGCAAGGCCGGAAGCGGATTCAACTGTGTTAAAAGCCGCTGCGTTTCTCGAGTGATATACATACACGGATCTTTGACCTCGGTTTGCCCAGATAAGGCAAGCGTCTTGAGGTATTGTTCTTCTGATAAGCTTAAACGCAGTGTCTGACAGAGCGCTGCGAGTACTTCAGGAGAAATACCTGCAGCCTTTCCTCGTTCGATTTTGCTATACCACACGGTACTTATCCCTGCGATAGCGGCCACGTCTTCGCGTCTCAACCCGGGCGTTCGAGTGCGAGCTGGTTTGGGGAGCCCTATCATCTCTGGCGCTAAATTCTCTCGTTTACGACGTAAAAAATCGCCGATAACTTGCAAGTTATTACCGAGCATCTTCTATCCTGATATCAATTATACGTGTCTAAGTAGTTTCTTGTACGACTCTAAATTCCACTCATAATAGCGCGACATTATGATTTGAAATACGTTTCAGGGACCTTTTATGAACCTTAAGCATCAATCGCTTTCAATATTTGCTCTTTTGCTATTGGTCATGGGGCAACTTTTACCACAGATCGATTTTTCTATTGTGAACGTCTCACTTGATGTGATGGGGCAAACCCTAGTCACGGATGAAACAGGACTAATGTTAATTGTTGCGGTGTATGCGCTTAGTTTTGCAACGCTGATTGCGACGGGCGGACGCCTAGGCGAGCGTTATGGTCGAAAGCGTCTATTTATGCTTGGTATCGTTGGGTTTTGTGTTGCTTCTGCAGTATGTGGGCTTGCGACAAATATTATTACGATGTTGGCTGGTCGTCTTTTACAGGGCGTATTTGCCGCCTTATTGATGCCGCAAATTCTTGCTACGATCCATGCAACCTTAGCGGGTGAGCGTCATAGTCGTGCGGTTGGGCTCTATACGGCAATCGCTGGGCTTTCGGTCGCGATTGGGCAAGTGCTTGGAGGATGGCTTGTTTCCGCTGATTTATTTGGCTTAAGCTGGCGGGTTGCATTTTTTGTTAATATTCCAGTGTGCCTGCTGATTTTAGCTGTAGGTTATTTCATTATTCCTGAAACCCGTGCAGCGCATAAACCGGAAATGGATTTGGCTGGCATCACCTTATTCGCACTGTTGTTACTCTGTTTATTACTACCAGTGACGTTGGGCGAACGATGGCCAACGCTATGGTGCTTATTGCTTGGTCTATTCCCTATCGGCTGTGGCTTATGGGGCATAGAAAAACGCAAAGAAATCCGCGGTCAACAACCACTCTTCCCTCCTTCATTATTTAAAACGCCAATGGTGATGAGCGGTTTCATGGCGGAAGCAACTGTTACCTTTACCTATCCTGGGTATCTGTTTGTAACCGCGCTGTGCTTGCAAACAGAGCTTCATTTTACGCCACTTCAATCAGGTAATAGCTTTATTGCCTTGGGAATCATGTTCTTTGTCGGCTCATTACTCAGTCGACCGATAACACAGCGCATCGGTCACTATTGGAGCTTTGTCCTTGGCGTGGTTTTATCTTTTCTCGGTTTCTTACTTACGCTTGGTTTGTTCTGGTTATTTGGGAGTACGCTACAGGTGTGGCATCTTGTTAGCGCAACTGGTTTAGTCGGAATAGGGAACGCCTTGATGCTTACCTCCGCTTTTCGAATTGCCCTTTCTCATGTTGGAAAACAGCATGCTAGTGAAGCAAGTAGTGCATTAATCACCGTACAGCAAGCATGCTTTGCTCTCGGAACCGCTTTTTTTGGCGCAATTTACGCAGTCATGTTATCGCATGGTTATCTGGTCGCGATGGCAACAACAACCGGATTGCTTTGTACATGGCTATTCATCATTGGCACGCTCATATTTTTTCAAAGTCCAAAACTAAGCTCTGTGCAGTCAAATGGTTCAACTAAAATTACGGCCGATGTCGGTACTGGTTTCATGCCATCGGATACCTAATGATGAGACCGAATAGACCAAAACAGCCATTCGAACCTTCCGCTCGTTAGCCGCGGTGTCTTGATTGTTGGTAAAAAACCAGGCGCAGCCTGGTTTTTATGACTTGGCAATAAAGCTATGATTGCCATGGTATTTCACGAACTTCAAGCGAAGTGTTTGGCGTGAAACAGCAGGTGAGACTCAATAAAGCTGGCGATAAAAAAATAGCTATGGTCGTAACCAGTATGCATATTGAGGCGTAAGGGATAAGCGCTTTGCTTCGCCGCTGCCGTTAATGCTTCTGGTTTTAGTTGCTCTGCTAAAAATTGGTCTGCCTCTCCCTGATCAACCAACGCAGGAACAAACTGCTTCGCTTCACTCATGAGCAGGCTAGCGTCGTATTCTGCCCAGTGTTGCGGATCACTGCCTAAGTAAGCGGTAAAGGCTTTTTTACCCCACGGCACCGCACTAGGATTACAAATAGGGCTAAATGCCGATACCGAACTAAAACGTTGCGGATTGCGCAAAGCAATGGTTAAGGCGCCATGTCCCCCCATCGAGTGTCCAGCAATTGCCCGCTTGCTACTGACCGGAAAACAGGACTCAATTAATGCAGGCAGTTCACTCACAATGTAGTCGTACATGTGGTAATGCTGCTTCCATGGGGCTTGGCTGGCATTTAGGTAAAACCCCGCGCCCTGGCCTAGGTCGTAAGCTTCATCATCGGCCACCTCGTCACCACGAGGGCTGGTATCGGGCGCAACAATGGCAATGCCTAACTCGGCAGCCATACGCTGTGCACCAGCTTTCTGCATAAAGTTTTCGTCGTTACAAGTTAGCCCTGACAGCCAGTACAAGACCGGTACTGGCTGCTTAGCGCTAGCCTGTGGCGGCAAAAAAATCGCAAACTGCGCGAGCCCATTTAAACTGCTCGCGCGGTGGCTGTAGCGTTTGTGCCAGCCCCCAAAGCTTTTATTGGCACTGATAAGTTCAATGTCGTGCATTTAGCTTATCCTTATTGGTCAAAGTGAATAAAATAACAGTGCCAATACGCTTGGTTTAATGCATTAGCACACTGTTTTGCATGTGGTTTATTCATTATTTATCGAAATGAATAACACTACGAATACTCTTCCCTTGGTGCATCAAGTCAAAAGCTTCGTTAACTTTATCTAAGGCCATGGTGTGGGTAATAAAATCGTCTAGCTTAAACTCTCCAGCCATGTAACGTTCTACATACTCAGGTAACTCGGAGCGACCTTTTACACCACCAAATGCCGAGCCTCTCCATACACGCCCTGTGACCAACTGGAATGGTCGAGTTGATATTTCTTGGCCGGCACCGGCAACACCAATAATCACCGACTCGCCCCAACCTTTATGGCAACACTCTAAAGCGCTACGCATCAGGTGAACGTTACCCACACATTCAAACGAGAAGTCGACACCACCATCGGTCATATCGACAATCACTTCTTGAATTGGCTTGTCGAAATTTTTTGGATTAACACAATCGGTCGCACCAAGCTTTTGGGCTAATTCAAATTTCGATTGGTTAATGTCGATAGCAATAATGCGGCCCGCTTTGGCCATCTGAGCGCCAATAATGGCGGATAAACCAATGCCACCCAAACCAAATACTGCCACAGTATCGCCCGCTTGAACGTTGGCGGTGTTGGCGACCGCGCCCATCCCAGTGGTCACGCCGCAACCTAACAAACAGACTTCTTCGAGAGGTGCCTCTTGGTTGATTTTGGCGAGTGAGATTTCCGGTAATACCGTATATTCACTAAACGTCGAGCACCCCATGTAATGAAAAATCGGCTGACCGTTGATAGAGAAGCGAGTGGTTCCGTCGGGCATTAGCCCCTTGCCTTGAGTTTCGCGGATCTTTTGACAAAGGTTGGTTTTACCCGATTTACAAAACTTACATTCGCCACACTCTGGTGTATAAAGCGGGATCACGTGATCGCCCACCTTAACGCTGCTTACCCCTTCACCAATCGATTCGACAATGCCGCCGCCTTCATGGCCCAGAATCGCCGGGAATATCCCTTCCGGATCATCGCCCGATAAGGTAAATGCATCCGTGTGGCATACACCTGAGGCAATAATTTTTACCCGCACTTCACCCGCTTTAGGGGGGGCTACATCAACAATTTCCATTTTTAATGGTTGGCCAGCAGCCCATGCTACGGCAGCTTTTGATTGAATGGTTTTGGCAGTCATCGCGCTTCCTCACTATGTATTCGTTGTCGCCTAAAAGGCGTATTCATCACAATATTATATTTGTTTCTTAATTGGTGATAATCTAGCAATTCATTAATTCACTTTTACTGTGTAGTAACAATATCGGCCAAATCATTGCTTGATGATGGCTGGTAATGTTTAAGCAATCAGTATCTGCAACGAGGTTGGCCGCTATGTTCCAGTGGGACGGTATTAACGAGTTTGTTTCGGTCGTTGAAACCGAAAGTTTCACTGCTGCCGCACAACGTTTAGGTATTTCTACCGCCCAGGTGAGTCGTCAAATTTCTCAACTAGAAATACGTTTAGCCACTAAATTGTTTTATCGCACCACTCGGCGAGTATCGGCTACCGACAGTGGCCTGTTGTTTTATCAACAGTGTAGGCCATTGATCGAGGGTTTGCTTGACGCCGAGCGCAGCTTAAACAACTTACAGAATACGCCTCGTGGTAAGTTACGTATGACCGCACCGGTGACCTTTGGTGAACAACATATTGCACCAGCGGTGAATGATTTTTGCCTGCAATACCCAGAGTTGGAGGTATCACTCCAACTCAGTAACCAAAAGATTGATTTAGTGGATCAAGCCATAGATTTGGCGATTAGACTGGGCGAACTGCCCGACTCGAGTATGATGGCGAAGCGCCTCGCCCAGCGCAGCTTGCATGTTTGCGCTTCCCCAGCCTACTTGGCGCAACATGGCTCACCGCATGTGGTGAGCGAGTTGGCTCAGCATAACTGTTTACAAGGAACTATCGAGTACTGGCGGTTTGTGGAACGGGGAAAAGCGATGGCGCTTAAAATAAGCGGGCGGCTGCAGTGTAACAATGGTTATGCCTTGCTGGATGCCGCACTAAAAGGTTTGGGCATTGTGCAATTGCCCGACAGTTACGTTAAAAAGCATTTACAAAGTGGAGCTCTGATTGAGCTATTAATACCTTATCAAAAAGGCCCCGAAGGCATTTGGGCTTTATACCCACAAAATCGACATCTATCTAATAAAGTGAGTTTAATGTTATCTCATCTACAACAACGCTTGGCTGAGGTTTAATCTGGCTTTGCGAGACCAGTATGAATCGTCGGGGGCTGTTGACTCATTGCTGGTAGCTACCATGGCAAATAATGATGGCTAAGCCTTGGTTCAACAAGCTTAGCCATGACTCTGACCATCTTACGGCGTAGCAAAACCTGTATCGCCGCAAGTCTCGATATCACACCACAAATCTGCAAGGCCTTACAGGTTCTTAATTTTCTGCCAAATTTGCGAGTGAATTTCGATGCCACCCTGCTGTTGGTGTTTATCAATATAGGCTTGAATCTCTGAACCACCGATCTTAAGCCGCCCGACCTCGGCAGGCTCAGCACTCATGACATAATCGCGGATCCGCTGCATCTCTTGAGCAAAACGATGACTCTCCATGGTTTTACTCAGATCGATGGCGATCAAGAATTGCGATACCCCATACTCTTCAGTTTGATCTTCCGTTAAGGCTGGTACCGATAAGCCGCCACTAATCGCGGTGATCATCATATCTAATACGATAGACATCGACGACCCCTTCCAGAACCCCATCGGCAACACCCGTTTATTGTTCATCAATACTTGCGGATCTTTGGTCAAATTGCCCTCGTCATCGAAGCCGCCATCCACCGGCAAGGGCTTATCGGCGAGATGATGATTTTGAATTTGACCATAAGAAAACTGGCTCATCGCACAATCGAGTAAAACCGGCGGATCGCCTGCAATCGCCATGATCAATGGATTATTTCCGATGCGACAATCTTTCCCTCCCCAAGGCGGCATAATCGCCACGGTGTTGGTCGCGGCAATCGCAGCAAAGCCCTGACGAGCCATCTTCAAAGGGTAAGCGCCACCACGCATCCAATGATTTGAATTGCGCATACCCACCATGCCAATCCCAAACTGCTTGGCCAGTACCATGGCACGATCAGCACAAATATGACCATTCAATACACCAGGACCGAGATGACAATCCCACTGCTCCAGTGCGCCCATGCTGGCAACACATTCCGGCTCTGCATTTAGCTTGATTTGACCTTTATCCACTTGCGAGATAAACACCGGGAAGCGATTAATGCCATGCGAGTAGACCCCCTCATTGGCCATATCCACAAAGCCGGTCGCCAATTGCTCAGCCCGGTCGGGATTCATATCTCGCGCTAATAAAACGCGTAAATATTCACTGTGTAGTTGTTCAATTGTTACTAGGGCCACCGCTTATTTCCTCTTCGCGAATACCATGTTAGAACGCTCAATCATCCCAAACTTGTCTCGAAAAAACTGGGAAGAACAAGACATAAATTTGACTAGGTGTTGATTTTACTAAAAAATCCCTTAGTACTTCGAGCACAATGTTGTTCAGCCAGCATTATCGCTCCTCGCCAAGCCTTAAACCACGGCCTGCCTTTAATAGTCATCCCAATAAGGACACTCTCCATAATACTCGCTGATGAAATCAACAAAACTGCGAACCTTACTACTTAAAAACTTACGATGGGCATAAACCACATAGAGTCCCAGTGGATCGGGGGCATAGTCGGGTAATATTTCCTGCAACTCCCCCTGGCTGATAGCTTTACCAGCGATAAATGAGGGCTGAATAGCAATTCCTCCGCCATGGATCGCCGCATTTACCAATAAATCGCCATTATTGGAGATCAAGGTCGAGTTTAACTTGTTGTAACCCAGTACCTGTTCAAACTTAGCAAATAAACTTGCGCTATCGGCATAGCTATAACTCAGATAACGATGATCCATTAATTGTTGGGAATTTTTGGGGATACCATATTGCTGCAGGTACTTGGGGGCGGCACATACCACGATTCGAATATCGGTGATTTTTTTAGCGATCAATGAAGAACTCTGCAATTTACCAATCCGTAATGCGATATCGTAGCCATCTTCAACAATATCGATTTTTTTATCGCTGAGTTGCAAGTCGATATCCACCTGCGGGTAGCGCTGCTGATAATCAACGACTAACTTCGGTAAGTGATGCATGCCAAAGGACATAGGTGCGGTAATTCGAAGTTTTCCTGAAGGCTGTCCTTGCTCATGGGCAAGCGCATTGTCCATCTCCTCAAGGTCAATTAATAACTGAGTGCAACGTTCAAAATAAAAACGTCCGGCCTCGGTCAAACTCAATTTACGCGTAGTTCGGTTCAGTAATCGCGACTGTAGATTGTCTTCCAAATGGGAGACATATTTACTCACCAACTGAGGAGACAAACTTAAGTGTTCAGCCGCTTTCGCAAATGAGCCCTGCTTTACCACACTCACAAAGGCTCTCATGGTTTGTAGCTTATCCATATTAACAACCATACATTGATAATCACTCAACAAATATAGCATTTATCAATGAAATACCAAGCATTATAGTTAGCACAACTTAGTTAATTAAATTCCCAGTGAAGGACATACCATGAATACTCAACTCTTAAACAAACTTGTTGCTAGCAAAGCCAGCTTTGCTCCTCTAATTCTGCGCCTACCTTTAGGTTTGATACTGGTTGCCCACGGCTCGCAAAAACTGTTTAGCTGGTTTGGTGGTTATGGCCTTGAAGGCACCGGCCAATGGATGGAAAGCGTAGGGTTTGCACCCGGCTACCTCATGGCTTTAATGGCTGGCAGCGCCGAGTTTTTTGGCGGTATTGCTTTACTACTTGGCTTACTAACCCGCCCTGCTGCCCTGGTACTTGCATTTACTATGCTGATGGCGATGACAGTACATATTGGTAATGGCCTGTTTTTAGCCGCAAATGGTTATGAGTATGCATTAACCCTGTTAGCGGTCACTTTGTTTTTAGCTGTTCAAGGCGCTGGGCGCTTTGCTTTAGACAATAAAATCCATGCGCTGCTTAGTGCTAATAAATAACCCTAAACTTAACCCATATTGAGGACTTGATTATGTTAGTCGAAGGCGTTTGGACAGAAAACTGGCAACCAGTACAGGCAAAAGATGAGCAAGGGCGCTTTGTACGCCAAACCTCTAGCTTTAGGCATTGGATCACCAAAGATGGCGCCGCTGGCCCCACAGGTGATGCCGGCTTTAAAGCAGAGAAAGGTCGTTACCATCTATATGTTGCGTATATCTGTCCTTGGGCTTCCAGAACCTTGATGCTTCGGGAACTCAAACAACTTCAAGACTATATTTCGATTAGCATCGTCAATCCGGTGATGACCGATCAAGGCTGGCAATTTGATGGTTATGCCGATGCGACTGCCGACCATTTAAATGGCTATCAATTTGCTCACCAGCTGTACACTCACGCCGATCCTAAATTCACCGGCAGAGCGACGGTTCCGGTACTGTGGGATAAACACAATAATGTGATTGTAAACAATGAATCCGCAGACATCATTCGCATGTTAAACAGTGCCTTTGATCACCTCACCGGCTCAAAATTGGATTTATATCCTGCTGAGCTGGCCGAGCAGATTGATACACTGAACGAAGAGATTTATCACCTGCTCAATAATGGCGTGTATAAAGCGGGCTTCGCCAGCTCGCAGTTTGCGTACGAAGAAGCTTACCAAGGCGTGTTTAACACTTTAGATAAACTAGAAGCCAAATTAGCAGATGGTCGTTCATTTTTATTCGGTGAACAACTCACCGAAACCGACATCAGAAGCTTTGTAACCTTGATCCGTTTTGATGCTGCCTATTATGGTTTATTCAAATGTAATCGAAATCTGATTGCCCAAATGCCCTATTTATCCAAATATGTGCAGCGAATTTTGGCGCTTGAGGGCATTAGAAATACAGTTAATATTGAACATATTAAACAAGGCTATTATTCACTAAAAGCACTCAACTCAGCAGGTATCGTGCCTAAGGGTCCGGAGAATATTGCATGAATCAGGTCAGCAAACAGCCAGCTCTGTTTATTTCCCATGGCTCACCGATGATGGGCATTGAGAATAGCGCAACTAGCGCTTTTCTCAAAAACTTGGGTCGGCAATTACACAAACCGGATGCTATTGTGGTTTTTTCTGCTCACTTTGATGCTACTGCAGATATCATCATTAACAGTGCAACAAAACCAAAAACCATTCACGATTTCTATGGTTTTCCCGAGCAACTTTATCAACTGCAATATCCGGCGCCGGGTGCGCCAGACTTGGCAAAACAAGTCGCAGAGCGCTTACAAAGTCAGGGGTATCAGCCAATACTGGACGAACAGCAGGGCTGGGATCATGGCGTATGGATCCCGCTGCGTTTAATCTACCCGCAAGCGGATATTCCAGTGCTACAAATCTCTATCAACAGTCGCTTAAGTAGTCAGCATAACTACCAGCTAGGTCAAGCCTTAAGCTACTTATCTGAGCAAAATATTTTACTGCTTGGCTCTGGAGGGATTAGCCACAACCTGCGAGAAGTGTTTGCTAGTATTCCTGATCCACAGCGGGTTGAAAAAGTGACGGCGTTTACTCAATGGGTAAAAGAGAAACTGTTAGCGAAAGATATCCCAGCTTTGTTGGATTATCAAAATCAGGCACCTTTTAGTCGCTTTAATCATCCAAGCGTTGAACACTTTGTCCCGCTGCTCTCGATTTTGGGGGCTTGGAACGAAGGCGATAAAGTTCACCAGATCCATCAAGACGTCGAACTTGAAATTTTGGCCTTGGATGCTTACGCCTTTAGCTAAGCATCTAACTTTAAAATAATACCAATCACAATAAATAAGTGCTCTTGTATTCGCGCAGCGAAGATCTTGATTTGCAGCTCATAACTTTCACCCGCAAACATAGAGCCAAACTTAATCGAGTTGGAATAACATCCTACTTAAACTGATTTGCCTTCTGCTATCGCTTCCTCCCTGTAGCGATAGCAACTTTTTAACTTTGTTTGGTAACTGATCAGCATCACCAATATTCAAGCCAATCGCCCCTCACAAACAGCGCTCAATCTGTCACCGAGCACTAAAACATGTAAATTCTAGTTAACACCTTCATCAATAATGCTTGATTAGACAATGGCAAGCTTACTCGATACTGTTAAACTGGCTAGAAGCGTTTTAATGTTGAAGCTTTACTCTTACTCAATTTAAACAATCCTGAGAACGAGCCCTTCGCTTAGTCTTCTCAATAAGGAATAAACAATCATAAATTTAATTGAATTCTAGAGCAGTATTGATCCCACATTAACCGCTGATTCATGCCGATGGTGACATAACATTTGATCTGCTTTGTTTAAGAATCACTAAACAACGGCAACAGCATGAATAGGTCAACCCCCTTAAATACTCACTGAAAAAGGATAATCAGATGATTCGTCGTTTATTGAGCTTCGCTTTATTGATATCGACTCATTGTATGGCTCAGAGCCAAAGCAGCGATGCTTACGCCCCCGAACTTGCCAGCGGTTCGAGCCAAAAAACCGCGTTTATCGCCCATAAATTTATGGTCTCAGCCGCCAATCCGCTAGCCGCTGAGGCTGGCTATGAGATACTAAAAGCGGGTGGAAGTGCCGTAGATGCGATGATTGCAGTACAAACCGTTCTGGGTTTAGTCGAACCCCAATCTTCTGGTATTGGTGGCGGAGCATTTGTACTGTATTACGATGCTACAAAGCAACAAATCACCAGTTTTGATGCTCGTGAGAAGGCTCCAGCCAAGGCTTCGCCTTCCTTATTTTTAGATGACAATGGCAAGCCATTAAAATTTTATGATGCCGTTGTGGGGGGGCGATCCGTTGGGGTGCCGGGGGTGGTAGCCCTATTTGAAACCCTGCATCAACGCTATGGAAAAACCGAGTGGCCTCAATTATTTTCACCCGCCATCGGCTTAGCACAACAGGGATTTAGAGTTAGTCCTCGCTTAGCCACACTGATTGCCGGTGATACTCACCGACTCGACCGCTATCCTGGTGCTCGAAACTACTTTTATGATGCCCAAGGTAAACCCTTAGCGGTCGGCCACCTACTCAAAAATCCAGCCTATGCCTCGACCTTAAATTTAATCGCCAAACAAGGGGCGAAAGGCTTCTATCAAGGCGTAACCGCAAAAGCAATGGTCGCAGCGGTACAACAGGCAGCAGCTAATCCGGGGCTGCTCAGTGAAAGCGACTTAGCCGCTTATCAAGTCAAACAACGCCCCGCTTTATGTAGCCCTTACCTACAATATTCGGTCTGCGGCATGGGGCCACCAAGTTCTGGCGCAAGCACCGTCGGTCAAATCCTTGGAATTTCCGCTCACTACCCACTTGATAAATGGGGCCCCAATAATATTCAAAGCTGGCGGATCCTCGGCGATGCTTCAAGACTCGCCTTTGCCGACAGAGCGAAATACCTTGCCGATAGTGACTTTGTAAGCGTACCAAGTACCGCCCTACTCGCCCCCCAATATTTGGCGAAACGCGCTCAATTATTAAAAGGTGATAAGGCCCTTAGCAGCGTGTCTGCTGGAGATGTGGCAGCTTTATCCGCCCAAGCATCAAACTTCAGTATCGAACTTCCCTCCACCAGCCATATCAGTATCGTCGATCGTGAAGGTAATGTATTATCGATGACCACTAGCATCGAAAATGCCTTTGGCTCACGGCTGTTCGTTAATGGCTTCCTATTAAACAACCAACTCACTGACTTTTCTTTTATTGCCGAAAAAGATGGCCAAGCAGTGGCCAATCGAGTTGAAGCCAATAAACGCCCACGTTCATCGATGTCTCCAACTATCGTACTGCAAAACAACCAGCCGATCGTGGCTATCGGCTCGCCCGGCGGCAGCAGTATTATTGGTTACGTAGCTCAAACCTTAGTGAGTCATTTAAACTGGGGCATGAGCTTACAGCAAGCCATTGAGCAAGCGCACATCAACAACCGTTTCGGCGTATATGAATTGGAAGCCAATAGCGCTGCGGTGGATAAACAAGCGGCATTAGAAGCCTTAGGTTACCAAACCAAAATAAAAGCCATGACCTCGGGTCTACAAGGGATCAGGATTTACCCAGATAGGTTGGTTGGCGCAGCCGATCCTCGCCGTGAAGGTATCGCAAAAGGGGACTAAAAATACATAAACAAAAACAGCGCTGTAAAGCGCTGTTTTAAATATCGCATCATGCCTAGCACGCGCTTTAAATAATCCGATGTTCATCTAACATCGCTTGGCGCGCTTTTTGTTTCTGTTCGACTAAAGCCATCTTGGCTTTTCGTTTATCGCAAGGCTCAGGACAATCACAAACCTTTTCAATTCCAAGCGATGCGATACCACCGCAACTCCCGCTAATGGTTTTCTTCTGAAAAATATAGCCCACAGCCATCGCGGTAATCACCACAACAAAAAACACAAATGTCACAAGAAAATAAGCCATTCCGACAGTACTCCTTCGTTTATTGTTGGATGATAAAGGGAATAAAAGCTGAACTAAGGTGTTCAACAAACTCATCCCCTTGCTTATCGATAATATAAATCGCCAATTGATGCTTTTCGGCAAAAGCTAAGGCTTGATCCACCCCCATAACCGTAAGCGCCGTCGCGTAGCCGTCTGCCATCATACTGGTAGCAGCGATCACTGTGACCGATACAATATGATTGGCAATCGGCTGACCCGTTTTAGGATTAATGGTATGCGAGTAACGAATACCATCTTGCTCAAAGTAATTACGATAATCACCCGAGGTTGCAACACCGTTATCTCCGGGCGCTATAATTTTTTGTACTGCGCGTTGCTCTACCACTGGTTTTTCTACCGCGATCCGCCAGCTCAGAGCCTTGTCATTATGACCCTTTAAGCGTAGCTCACCACCAATATCCACCATGAAATTATGAAAGCCTTCACTCTCGATCAATTCAGCAACACGGTCAACACCATGGCCTTTAGCAATCGCGGAAAGGTCGACGTATAAACTCGCTAAATCTTTACTCAGTAATTGGCCATTTAAAGCAAGGTGATGATAACCAATGCGCTCTCTGGCTTGTTTCAGCGCTTGCTCATCGGGACGTTTGTTGGGACGACCTTCTGGACCAAAGCCCCATAAATTAACCAAAGGACCCACCGTGACATCGAAAGCGCCAGCTGACTGTTCTGAGATCTGTAATGACGCTGCCATCACTTTAGCTAAATTTGCCGAAATGTGTTTCGGTTCTCCACTTTGAAATTGATTAAACAAAGACAATTCAGAGTTCGGTAAATAGGTTGACATTTCTAGATTAACTTGGCGTAGCAACTTATCAATTTTTTGCTGTAACGCTGCGCCTTTCGGTAACTGATCTCGAGGTTCAACCACTTTAATTTGATAGTAAGTTCCCATAGTGCGCCCCTCAATTTGTAAGGTATACAAATTGTTTTGCTCACTACAGCCACTAACGAAAAAAGCTAGCCCAATAAGGGCTAGCCAAAACTTAATCATTCTCACCAATTAACCACCAAAGTCATCAAGTAGAATGTTTTCATCTTCAACACCGAGCTCTTTAAGCATGTTAATCACCGCAGCATTCATCACCGGAGGACCACACATATAGTATTCGCAGTCTTCAGGCGCATCGTGGTCTCGTAGATAGTTTTCAAACAAGACATTATGAATAAAGCCAGTTTTACCTTCCCAGTCATCTCCCGGTTGTGGGTCAGACAAGGCTACATGCCACTCGAAGTTTTCATTCTCGCGAGCTAGCATATCAAAATCTTCTTCATAGAAAATCTCTCGACGAGAACGAGCCCCGTACCAGAAGCTAATCTTACGCTTAGAGCTAAGACGCTTAAGCTGATCGAAGATATGCGAACGCATTGGCGCCATACCTGCACCACCGCCAATAAACACCATTTCTGCTTCGGTATCTTTGGCAAAGAACTCACCAAATGGCCCAGAAATTGTGACTTTATCACCCGCTTTTAAGTTAAAGATAAACGACGACATTTTACCACAAGGTAGGCTCATGTTGTTTGGCGGCGGCGTTGCAATCCGCACGTTCAACATAATAATACCTTCTTCCTCTGGGTAGTTGGCCATTGAGTAAGCTCGAATGGTCTCGTCATCTACTTTTGATTCTAAATTAAAGAAGCCAAAGTGTTCCCAATCGCCACGATACTGCTCTTCAATATCAAAATCTGAATATTTTACATGGTGGGCCGGCGCTTCAATTTGAATATAACCACCCGCACGAAACGGAACTGACTCACCATCAGGGATCTGCAACTTCAACTCTTTAATGAAAGTAGCTTTGTTGTCATTAGAGATAACTTCGCAAGCCCATTTTTTCACCCCAAAAATTTCTTCGGGTAAAGAGATCTTCATGTCTTGCTTGACGTTCACCTGACAAGCTAAACGCATGCCATCTGCCGCATCTCGCTTACTGATATGATCAAGCTCGGTGGGTAAAATATCACCACCACCTTCATGAATATGCACGTGACACTGGCCACATGAGCCACCACCGCCACAAGCCGATGATACAAAAATGCCTGAATTACCCAGTACACCCAGCAATTTATTACCCGCCTGAGTAGTAATTGCCTTGGCTGGATCATCATTAATAAGAATTTGTATGTCACCAGAACTTACCAGCTTCGACTTAGCAAACAAAATGATTGTCACTAAAGCCAAGACAAGCAAGGTAAACATGGTTACGCCGAGAATAATTTCCATCGACTAATTTTCCTTGTAGTTATTGGCCGTCTTAAAGCTGAACGCCCGAGAACGACATAAACGCCATCGCCATCAAACCCGCGGTAATAAAGGTAATCCCTAAACCACGTAAGCCATCAGGCACATCTGAATACTTCATTTTTTCACGAATACCCGCTAAAGCAACAATCGCTAACATCCAGCCAATACCACTACCGATACCATACACAGCGGACTCAGCTAAGCTGTACTCACGTTGCACCATAAATGAAACACCACCAAAGATGGCACAGTTCACGGTAATCAGTGGTAGGAAAATACCCAAGGCTTGATACAGTGCAGGAAAGTACTTATCCAATACCATCTCAAGAATTTGTACTAACGCAGCAATTACCCCAATAAAGGTAATGAAGCCAAGGAAGCTTAGATCGGCATCGGGTAAACCAGCCCAATCCAGCGCGCCAGGTGCTAACAAATTGAAATAGATAATTTGGTTTACCGGTACCGAAATACCCAGAACCACGGTGACCGCAACCCCTAAACCAAAGGCTGTTTTAACTTTCTTTGAGACGGCTAGGAAAGTACACATCCCTAACAAGAAAGCCAGCGCCATATTTTCAATAAAAATAGAGCGCACTAACAAACTAATATAATGTTCCACGCGCCTACTCCTTCGGCTCTACTTGTTCTGGATAAATGCTACGCAATCCCCAGATTAATAAACCAATCACAAAGAATGCTGATGCGGGCAGTAATAATAAGCCGTTAGGTTGATACCAACCGCCGTTATTAATCAACGGTAAGATTTCAATCCCAAATAACGAACCAGAACCGAATAATTCTCGAATCACACCGACCGACATCAATACCGCACCGTAACCCAGACCATTACCAATACCATCGAGAAAAGACTTCAATGGTGGCTCTTTCATGGCAAATGCTTCAGCACGCCCCATTACAATACAGTTGGTAATAATCAAGCCAACAAATACCGAAAGTTGTTTGGAGATATCATAAACCACAGCCTTCAATACTTGGTCAACCACAATCACCAAGGAGGCAATAATTGCCATTTGCACGATAATCCGCACACTGCTTGGAATATGATTCCGAATCATCGAAATAAACAGGTTAGAAAAGGCTGTTACCAGCATAACCGCAATGGTCATTACAAATGCCGTTTCTAATTTGCTGGTCACTGCTAACGCTGAACAAACACCCAACACTTGCAATGCGATGGGGTTATTGGCGATAACTGGGCCAAATAAAACTTTTTTGGTTTCCTTAGCATCAGCCATTGATTAGCTCTCCTTGTTGCAATTTGGTCAGGAACTTACCGAAGCCTTTGTCGCTTAACCAAAATTTAAAGGTGTTATCGACCCCCTTACTCGTAAGGGTCGCACCTGATAAACCATCGACCTCAGAGGGTGAGTCTGCAGGAGCAGTCCCTTTAATCACGGTAATCGCTGCTTGACCGCCAGCATCATATAGCTTCTTGCCAACAAATTTGGCTTGCCAACGTGGATTAGCCACCTCACCACCAAGTCCCGGTGTCTCACCCTGGTCATAATAAACCAGCGCATCGACCGTATTACCGTCTGGCTGTACCGCCAAGAAGGCATACATCGTTGACCACAAGCCACGACCATGCAAGGGTAAAATCACTCGGTCAATGGTTCCAGAAGACGTTTTTACTAAGTAAACACTGGCAAAATTAGAACGACGTATAATACCTGCAATGTCTTCATCGCCCGGCATCCGAATACTGGTACTCGGATCTTTAGCAGCCTTGCGTTGTTCAAAGGTATTTGGATTGACCTTATCTTTAGCGACGAAGCTTCCGGTATCTAAATCAATCACGCGCGGTTCAATGACTTCAGCATAAACGTCTGCCACCTTACGACCATCGAGGGCCACCCCAGATACCGCTAAAATATTCTTCTGCTTATCTTCCAATGCGTTTTGCTGCTGCATGCCACGCAAACCTACAGCTGCCAGCGAGACCACAATAGAACACACTAAACTAACGCCAATAACAACCTTAATGGTTTTGGCTAAGGAATCATTACTGGCCATCGCGAGCAAGCCTCCGTTTGATATTGGCTTGAACTACAAAGTAGTCGAAGATTGGAGCAAATAAATTGGCGAACAAAATAGCTAACATCATACCTTCGGGGAAAGCTGGGTTCACGACTCGAATAAGCACCACCATCAAGCCGATAAGCCCGCCATACCACCACTTACCTTTATTAGTAAACGATGCCGATACTGGATCTGTGGCCATAAAGAACATACCTAAGGCAAAACCACCAAGTACCAAATGCCAATGCGGGGGTAATTGGAACATCATATTGCTATCTGAACCAATAACATTCAACAACAAGCTGGTTGCGACCATTCCCGCCAATACACCCGCTACAATTCGCCACGAAGCGATACGAGTGAAAATGAGGAACAATCCGCCCAAGGCCAGTAAGAAAGTTGAAGTTTCACCACTAGAACCTTGAATAAAGCCAAAAAATGCATCGCTCCAAGAAATGCCTTGCGCTGCTAAACCGTCGATACCTTGAGCGGCAACCACACTGAGTGGTGTCGCGCCAGAATAACCATCCACAGCGGTCCAAACTGCATCTCCAGATATCGCGGTTGGATATGCAAAGAACAAGAACGCACGCCCCGCTAAAGCAGGATTAAGGAAGTTCTTTCCGGTGCCACCAAACACTTCTTTCGCAACAACGACGCCAAAAGTAACCCCCAGTGCCACCTGCCATAAAGGCATCGTCACTGGCAAAGTTAAGGCAAACAAAATAGAGGTCACAAAAAAACCTTCGTTAACCTCATGGCCGCGTACCGAGGCAAATAAAACTTCCCAGAATCCACCCACCACAAATGCGGTTAAGTAAATCGGTAGGAAGAATACCGCGCCATAGAGCATCGATGCTATCCAACCGGCATCTGCGCCCATCGGCACGCCGAGCAAACCAAGTAACGCAATATGCCAGTCGTCAGGAGCCGAGTAACCCGCAATAATGGCTTCATTCGCTTGCATTCCGGCATTATACATACCAAAAAACATAGCGGGCATTAGTGCCGCCCACACAAAAATCATGATCCGTTTTAAATCAATTGCATCACGAACGTGGGTATTTTTGTTGGTCACTAAACCCGGTGAATATAAAAAGGTGGCGGTGGCTTCATAAAGCGCGAACCACTTTTCATGTTTACCGCCTGGTAGAAACTGAGGTTCGATTTTTTCAATAAAATGCTTAAGACTCATGCTTAACCTTCCTTCTCAATCTTGGTCAAACAATCACGCAACACGCTACCGTATTCGTATTTGCCGGGACATACAAAGGTACATAGCGCTAAATCTTCTTCATCAAGCTCTAAGCAACCAAGTTGTTGCGCACTATCACTATCATTTGACAATAGGTCTCGAAGTAACAATGTTGGCAAAATATCTAAGGGCATCACCCGCTCATATTGACCAATCGGCACCATGGCACGGGCGCTACCGCCAGTCGTCGTGGTGAACGAGAACAACTTACTTTTATTCAGACCAGAGACGAATATACGCGCTAAGGAGAATTTATTGGTGCCGGGTACAGCCCAACCCATAAACTCTTTCTCATAACCTTCTTCTAAAGCCACAACCTGTTGATGGTAACGGCCTAGGAAACAATGCGGACCAACCGCATGATTGCCCAGCAATACACTGCCAGAAATCACTCGGTGCTCACCATCGACTAGTTCGCCATCAATCAATTGACTAATCTCGGCACCGAGTTCGGTGCGCAACAAGCGTGGTTCTTTGACCACCGGACCCGCTAAGGCAATCACTCGCTGATTATAAATTTTACCACTTTGCAGCAAATGCCCTATCGCAATCACGTCTTGATAAGAGACCGACCAAACGGTACGTTGTGCGCTTGCTGGTTTTAGCATGTGAATGTGAGTCCCCGCTAAACCTGCTGGATGCGGGCCTGCAAATACATGCTCTTCGACCCGAGCAGCATCCGACTTCGGCAAACTCACATTAGCCTTACAAACGAATATCTCTCCATCAGTTAAACGAGATAACACCCGTAATCCGGTAAGATAAGCACTTTCGTTCTGCGCAATCACAACCGTCGGATCCGCGGCTAAAGGATTGGTATCAATCGCGGTCACAAAAATTGCGGAAGGTGTTGAATCTATCGCTGGCACTTTACTAAATGGACGCGTTCTAAAACCGACCCATTGGCCAGAATTTACGAGTTTATCCACAAGTTCAGATCGCGCTACGCTATCAATTTCGGCATCGCTTAAAGCACCAAAATCAATACTGTCACCTGCCTGTTTCTCAATCACGACAGATTGTAATACCCGCTGCGCGCCGCGGTTAATATCTTGAATGGTTCCAGCGCAAGGAGCCGTAAATACAACGCCGGGGTTCTTCTTATCTTCGAACAACGTCTGACCTTGGCTTACCACATCACCCACTCGTACTTTCATTGTTGGACGCATGCCAACATAATCTTCGCCGAGTACAGCCACTCTGGTAACAATAGACGCGTCTACTATTTGCTGTTTGGGATCGCCTTTAATAGGCAGATCAAGTCCTTTATTTATTGTAATCATACTCTCTTACACATGTGTTGGGTCGGAAGACGAGCAATAACGCCTGTGTGAATTTTGCACTTAAATTTAAGTAATTAGCTAACAAGTCTTCGACAATTAACTAACAAGCCACAGAAAACGACTGTATTCTAGCACCAATCAACCCCAATTCTCCAAAGAAAAAGCCCAAAAATATAACCTATTCGACTTAAGTGTTACAAGCTTGTTATCAACCTTAAACAATGGGTTAGCTAATAACTTAACAAGAATCTTTTTAATAATTTGCGATAAGCACCTTAAATTTGCTTAACTTACGTTTATTCTAAACTGGTCGGAGCCAGTTTTAATTGATTATTTTTACTTACGCCAAATTGAAACCGTCGGTAACTGTTAAGCACCTTTGCAAAAGACGGGTCTTTGTTCGCAAGTTGTTCTATAACCGTCAAACTATAGTCTTTTAATTGCGCCAATACTTGTGGTGGGAACGGAACAATATCCACACCATGCTCATTAGCCAATATGGTTAATGCCTCCACATTGTAGACCACATACTCACTCAAAGTTTCTTGATTTACGACCTTGGTCGCATTCTCAATAATTCTTTTTAGATCATCGGGTAGTGTAGCAAAGGCTTCCTTATTGATAATAAATTCAAGGGTAGTGCTTGGCTCATGCCACCCCGGATAGTAGTAATACTTGGCAACTTTATGAAAGCCAAACGCCAAGTCATTATATGGGCCGACCCACTCCACCGCATCAATATCGCCGTCACGCAGCGCTTGATAAAGTTGATCCGCAGGTAAAGCCAAGGGCAAACCTCCAGCCATTTCCAGCACCTTGGCCCCTAATCCGGGAAGACGCATTTTCAACTGCTTGAAATCATCCATCGTGTTTATTTTTTTATTAAACCAGCCTCCCATCTGCGCATCGGTGTTTCCTCCGGGATAAGGCAGCAAATTATATGGCGCATAGAGTTCTCGCCATAGCGCCAAACCGCCGCCAAGGTACAACCAAGCATTCAGATCTTTAGCTGCCATCCCAAAAGGCAGCGCGCTAAAAAAAACAGCAGCTGGCAATCGGTCTTGCCAATAATAGGCCGCACTGTGGCCCATCTCGACCTTACCTTGAGCAACAACATCAAATACATCTAAGGCTGGATAAAGCTCCCCTGCACCATAGACACTTATTTGCATTCGCCCACCACTCATTGCATAGACTTCTTCAGCAAAACGTTCCGATGTCACCCCAAGTCCCGGTAAATTTTTAGGCCATGAAGTTACCAAAGTCCATTTATATTGAGTTCGCTGCGCTGATTGACTATCACTCTGGTCACCATTACAAGCACTCAACAAAAAACCTAGAAATAGGCATTTAATATACACCCGCATAAAACAATCCTTATTTTAATGCTCATGTGTTTAAGCAACGCTTCGTGCAGAACGATTAACCACCACGACAGTTTGGTGATACTGGCACTTGCTGTTGTTTATCCCATCGTTCGGGGGTAAATACGTGGATTGCTAAAGCATGAATATCTTGCTTTAGTTCCTCAGCAAGAACTTTATTAACCTCTCGGTGACACTGAATACGAGTTTTTTCTTGAAATAGTTCACTAACAATCGTGACTTTGAAATGACTTTCAGAGCCTGCGGGCACATTGTGCATATGGCTCTCGTTAACCACCGCTAAGTACTCAGGTGAAAAATGCTGCTTTAATTTCTCGCTAACTTGTGTTTCAACCCGCATCTTCTATTCCTTCATAGATTCTATTGTTGGCATTGTATAACGAAAGGTTAAATTGATCCTCGGCTGTTTTACTTTAAGCGCTTTTGGCAAACTATGTTGCCACTGCTGTTGAGACAAACCATTCATCAATAATAAATCACCAGATCCAAGCAGATACTGCAGCTTAGATCTGGTGGATTTGTCACGGAAAACAAAACGCCGGGACGCGCCTAAGCTTAATGAAGCGATAATCGGTCGTAGACCTAATTGGGCTTCATTATCACTATGCCAGCCCATATAGTCGTGACCGTCACGGTATAAATTCACCAAAGCACTATTAAAACGCTGCCCTGTATGCTGCTGCAATGCAGCCTTTATTGGTATTAAAAATTCAGGCCAAGTCAAAGGTTGTCGCCATTCTCCAGAATAGCGATACGCCGCCTCCGCATCACCTAACCAAACCGACAATCGGGGCTCCAAACAAGTCTTCCCAAATAAACGAATTTGATGCTGTTGCCAGGGCAATTCTGCAAGCAAAGATTGGAACAATCTATCCACATTTGCCGGACTTAACCAATGCTTATAAAGAATAATCTCATCTGACAACTGATTCACGACCTTTTCTGCGCCTTTCGTTTAGCCATTAACTTAGATACACTGCTGGCACGATTCAAGGCCAGCACGCTACCATTCCAATATGCATCAACAACTCATCATCGCTCCCGTAGAGTTAAACTTAGCTCGTTACCCAAAACAGTCTGCTGATGAGCTACGCGCTTGGAACGCTGCTGACGAATTATTGTTAGAGTATGCCTTTGAGCTTAGTACAAACCTTCAACATATTTTGCTGCTCAACGATGAATTTGGCGGCCTAGCCTGCGCACTCTTGGCTCACCCTAATTTACGCCATTGCCAAATCACTTGGTTGAGTGACTCCTTTATCGCCCAGCAAGCTTTAGCGCAAAATATTCAAGCTAATCAGCTTAATGGGGAAAGCATAAATATAATTAGTAGCATCGATGTCATGCCTCAAGCTGACTTAGTCCTAATGCGTTTACCCAAGAGCTTAAACTATCTGGAACACCAGCTCATTGCACTACAAAATGCCATGAATAACGCAAGCTTACTGGTTTGTGGCGTGATGCTCAAAGGATTGCCCAAATCGGTGTTTAATCTGTTTGAAAAACATCTCGGTGAAGTGAACACCTCGTTAGCGAAAAAGAAGGCCCGCCTCCTATTTAGTCACTATCAAGGTAAGTGCTCGAGCTCTCGCTATCCCAAAGCTTGGACGATAGAGGAATACCTGTGGCAACTGAATGATCACGCCAACGTATTTTGTTTCGCCAAATTCGACATTGGTACCCGCTTCATGCTACAACATTTGCCGCGAGGTGAGTTTGCCAGCGTTGTCGATTTAGGCTGTGGAAATGGTCTACTCGGCTTAAGAGCCCTAGAACTCTACCCCGAGGCCTCGGTCACCTTTGCCGACGAATCACTGATGGCTTTGGCCTCAGCAAAAAATAACGTACAACTGAATCATCCTCAGGCGCTTAATCGATGTGAGTTTATTCATGATAACGCTTTAGAACATCAAGCCGACAACTCTGCGGATCTGGTATTATGTAATCCGCCCTTCCATCAACAAAACACCATTTCTACTCATATTGCTCGGCAAATGTTTCGCGACGCCAAACGCTGTTTACGTAGCAATGGCATGCTCGCCGTCGTCGCAAATCGCCATTTGAGCTACCAAGCACTATTAAAATCTTACTTTGGTGGCTATAAGTTGCTGGCGAGCAATAACAAATTTGTTATCCTCGGTTGCACGAAACGTTAATTAACCAGAAAAGGTGAACCACTTGAAGAATCTATTTACATTGGTGATATTACTATTCGGCTTAAGCGCTTGTAGTAGTCGACCACAACAAGTGCAGTTAAATCCACAGGTACAACTGAGCGATGTCACCCAGCATTCCATTATTGCGGCGATTCATTCCCAAGATTTACGCCCAAATCGATTTTTAATCAGCATTCATCACGGTGATCAAGAGCAAGCCGAACTAATTGCCAGTGGCAGCAATTTACGTTCGTCCATTGAGCAGCAGCTTAGCGCAGCTTGGCAGCAACAAGGCCTGGGGTTTGTCCCCGCCTCACCCAACACAATCCGGGTAGATATTAACGAACTCGCCTCTCGTGTTGAGCAAGGGAGCGTAAAATACAGTGCCAGCACGACCATACGCATCAAAGTGACCGTAGACACCCCGACTAAAACTTTAGATAAGGAATTTCGCTCAATTCATACCAATGAAGGCGCCTTTAAAGTAGATGTAAATAAACAAGCCGAGGCAATGAATCAACAACTTTCTGAGTTATTAGCTGAAATCGCAAGTGACCCACAACTAATAGAAGTAATGGAGTATCAACCATGAATTGGCGTTTTTTCCGCAATACCCTGTTCACCATCAGTCTGGCACTTTTCAGCGTCGCCAGCTGGGCGCAAACAGTAAAGTTTGTGACTAATCTCGGTGAATTCCAATTACAGCTCAAACCACAACAAGCCCCAAAAACCGTGGCCAACTTTTTACGTTATGTCGAAGACGGTAGCTATAAAGGCACTTTGTTTCACCGCACCATTCCCGGCTTTATGGTACAAGCAGGCGGCTACTCTATTAATTATGAAGAAGTCGATAGCTACAAACCCATCGAAAATGAATCTAAAAATGGCTTAAACAACAAGCGTGGCACCGTAGCGATGGCACGAACCAATGATCCCAATAGCGCAACCCGCCAGTTTTTTGTCAATGTTGTTGATAACCCCTACCTCGATGGCAGCCCTAAAAAATTCGGTTATGCGGTATTTGCCGAAGTCATTTCTGGCATGGATGTCATCGATAAGATAGTCAATCAACCCACAAAAACTGGTCCCGTCCCAGGGATGCGTAACGTACCAGTCCAGAAAGTGATCATCGAAGACGTGGTATTAATAGACCCATCTCAACCTTAATAATTCTGTTACAACACAACTGAGCAGTAAATGAACTCATCGCCAACTTGGTCACAGACCTTTCGTTCTTATTTAGATAAACGACTGCTATGGGTATTTATGCTCGGTTGTGCCAGCGGTTTTCCTTGGGTCCTGATTGGCTCAAACATGTCTGGCTGGCTGACTGATGCAGGACTCACCCGTTCTGCCATCGGCTACTTTGGCTCGGTGTTCATTGTTTATGCCATTAACTTTCTATGGGCGCCCTTAGTCGACCGAGTTAAATTGCCACTATTTCATCGCTGGCTTGGCCAACGCCGAAGTTGGATTTTTTGCTGTCAAGCTATCGTCTTGATATGCACCTTTGCTATTGCAAAGTTTAACCCAGCCAATAGTTTAATGGTCACATCGATGCTAGCCCTGTGTATCGCCACGGCTTCTGCTACCCAAGACATCGCTATCGATGCCTTTCGCATCGATAGTTTTAGCAAGGCCGATTCGCATCGCTTGCCCCAAGCCTCGGCCATGGCGGTCATCGGTTGGTGGACAGGATATTCACTTCCCGGATACTTAGCGTTTATTAACGCCGATGCTATTGGTTGGAATGGTGTCTATTTAGGGATGTGTGGCATTGTAGCGTTGCTCATGTTATTTACCCTGTTGGTTAAAGAACCCATCACCGATCGGGATGCTCTGCAACAACAAGCAGAACAACGGCACGCCCAGTATCTTGGTACCCATTCACCGATTGTCGCGTGGCTCACGGTGACCGTGGCCGAACCGTTTATCGACTTCTTTCGTCGCAACGGCGTGCGAGTTGCGATCACCCTACTGATGTTTGTTTTTCTATTTAAAATTGGCGAAGCGTTTTTAGGGCGCATGTCGATCCCCTTCTATCGGGAAATTGGCTTTAGTAATGAGCAAATTGGTCATTACTCTAAACTCATTGGTTGGGGGGCAACGGTATTATTTACTTTAGTCGGTAGTGCCTTCAACGTGCGTTTTGGCGTGATAAAAGGACTCATGTTAGGCGGCGTTGCGATGGCAAGCAGCAACTTAATGTTTGCCTGGATAGCCTCTACGGGTCCAGACGAGCAGTTGTTTTTGGCCACCATCATCGTCGACAACTTTACCAGTGCCTTTGCCACCGTCGCCTTTGTCTCGTTTTTAACCACATTAACTGGCCAAGCTTTTTCAGCCACTCAATATGCGCTGCTCGCCTCTTTAGGTAACCTAGGCCGAACCACCCTCGCCTCCTTCAGTGGCTCGCTGGCCGATATGCTCAACTCTTGGCCACTGTTCTTTGTTCTCACAGCTATAATGGTCGTGCCGAGCCTCATCATGCTGATTAGCCTACGCGGTTATTTTGGACGGATATTGCAAGATAATCACGACAGCAAACACTAATACCAATCTGATAAATAATATGATCAGCTTATTACGCCGAATAAATCTGCCAAGAACCAAGTATGAAGTACAGTAACTAGTGGCTCTAATTACAAGATACATAACACAGTTCGTGCTGATTTAGGCCAGTAAGAATCAACAGATGATGAGTTAGCTTGGTATGGGCATCCCCATAAGGACTACCGACTAGATCCTATAATAAGATGCGCCCCAAATTGCGTCGATGGTATCCAACCCAAAAGCGGTAGGCGGGCTAGCTCCAAGATGAGAAAGTGTTGATCTTTAGTGGCGAATGTAAATTTAAGACAAAGCGGAATGTTGCACCAAAACGCAAGCCGACCGATGGAAGCAAAGACTCACTCACCATCGGTTCTAGCTCGGGAAATTATAGGGCTAAATCAACCTGCACAGGACAATGATCGGAGCCCATCACCTCATTAAGAATATCGGCATCACTCACCTTATCAGCAAAAGCCTCAGAGACTAAAAAGTAGTCAATTCTCCAGCCAATGTTACGGCCACGAGCACCAGCTCGATAGCTCCACCAACTGTATTTAACTTCATCTTGCTTCTTCAGGCGGAAGGTATCGACAAAACCAGCGGCAGTTAAATTATCAATGCCATCGATCTCGGCCTGCATATAACCAGCACTTTTATTGTAATTTGGCTTGGGCCGAGCCAAATCGATGTCTTTGTGGGCCACATTTAAGTCACCGCAAACTAACACGGGCTTACGCGCTTCGAGGCTCTTCAAGTAGCTTAAAAAGTCCGCATCCCACTGTTGGCGATAATCTAAACGCTTTAATTCGCTGCCCGAATTGGGTGTATATACAGTAACCAGAATGAACTCTTGGTATTCGGCTGCAATCACCCGACCTTCTTGGTCGTGTTCTTCAATCCCCATGTCGTATTCAACAGCAAGCGGTTTTTCTTTACTCAGAATCGCAGTACCAGAGTAGCCTTTTTTCACCGCCGAGTTACTGTAAATATGGTAGCCTTGCAAGGCTTCCAGAGCGGCCAATACTTGATCGTCTTGGGCCTTGGTTTCTTGTAAACACAAGACATCGGTTTGCATCGCCTCGAAAAAGGACATAAAGTCCTTTTTCATCACCGCCCTGATCCCATTCACATTCCACGAAACTAAGCGCATTCGCCCTTCCTTTAGATAATTAAAAGTGGTTTTCAACAACGCCTACAGGCGACACTGAATCAAATAAGAGCTTTATTGTAGCAGGCTTAACTCAGGCTAAAAAACCTTAAAATAAACACGGCTTAGGTACATATAAAAGCCGTGCAGAGGTTTGGCTTGGCTAATCAACTCACCAAGCAGGCGTGCTTGCAATGCGCGCCTCAATTTATAAAATAATATGCGGCAGATAACGACTCATGTCTTGGGTAACTAAGCTGCTATCTTCTCGGATCGACATGCCTGCAGCCTGATCATCTACCAGCCAACTACCAATTAAAGTGTAATTCTCAGCAAATTTAGGTAACTGGTGCAGCGCCTGATAAATATAACCCTCTTCCCCATAGGGACCTGGCGTATGCTCTATTTCAGCGTCGCCATGCAAGATGGATATATTTGAGCCTTCACGGGAAAAAATTGGTTTTTTCACCATGCCCTTACTGAAATTCGCCTGTTTCACTTCATCTTCAAAAAAAGCCGGGAGTAGATTGGGGTGGTCGGGGAACATCTTCCACAACATCGGCAACAGGGCTTTATTCGACAGAATGCTTTTCCAAGGCGGTTCCAACCAACGAATATTTTGTTGCCCGAGATGCTCACCAAATTGCTCATCTAACATAAATTCCCAAGGATAGAGCTTAAACATCCAGCTGATTACCTCATCATCAAGATTAGTAAAGCGCTGCTCCCTATCCATGCCAATATCTTCGACAAATACAAACTTGGTATCAAGGCCTGCGGCAATGGCGCAGTCTTCTAAATATTGCACCGTGCCTCGATCTTCATCAGTGTCTTTACAACAGGAAAAATGCAATACCCGATCGGGCGTTAAGTATTGTAAATCACTAAAGCGGTTAACCAACTTTTCCTGAAGGCTATTAAACTGATCACTATTTGGGTTCAATTGCCCATGATCAACCTTGTCTTTAAGCCACAACCATTGCCAAAAGCCAGTCTCGTATACCGAGGTTGGCGTGTCGGCATTGTTCTCGTATAACTTCGCATCGCCTTTACCGTCGTAGCAAAAATCTAGTCGCGAATATAAACAGGGATCGCCTTTTAACCAGGATTGTCGAACGAAATCCCAGTGCTTTTCAGGTATACAAAAACGCCGCATTAACTGTTCATCGTGAACCACCTTCGCGACGACTTCAAGGCACATTTGATGGATAGCTTCGGTGGGCGCTTCGATACCACGCTCAACTTGCTCAAGGGTGAATTGGTAATAGGCCGACTCATCCCAATACTTGTCACCATACATGGTGTGGTAGTTAAAGCCATATTCTTTGGCTTGTTGCTGCCAATGCGGTCGTTCACCGGTGGGAACGCGTAGCACCCTTAACCACCCCAGCTCGATTTAGAGCCCCCCCAAGAAGACTTCGCCGAGGCCTTCGCCCCGAAGCCGCCACGAGAGACGGTTTTGGTTACAGTCGGTTTACTCTTATAAGCCGACTGTCCTACTTTATAGTTTCTCTGGCCAGCTTTACCAATCACCGAACCATCGGCAGTGATAATCGAATCGCGATAGGATGACCCCGGCTGATTATATTTATACACCGAGGATGGGCGGCTGGGATCCATCATCCGGCCAAATAAATAGCCGTACATCAACGGCATGAAGAAACCGCTACTGCTAGCTCGACAACCGTCATAACCAAAGCTTTCTTCACAGTCTTGGCGGCTACTATACTTAGGTGCAGTTCGCTCGGCTTCTAACTCCGCATTACGATAGACCGCTGCACATTGTTGCTCGTTAAAGGTCGTTTTAGTGACACAATCATCGATGGACTCAATCACAATCGCATCTTCTTGAGGCTCGGAACAGGCACTCAACATGGCTGCCGACACCGCCACGACTAGAGGTTTCACTAAAAATGAAGGAGCGCTAACAGGGAGTTTGCGCATTGCCGATAAGTTAATAAACTTAGAACGTTTCATAGCGCCTCCTAGTAGGTCATGCAGGCTGCATTTAATAATCCTACCGACACACTGGTCGCGGCTAACATGATCCCAGCACTGACTTCGTTGGCTTCTATTCGCGACACAATGCCAGGGATAAATACAAAACGCACAATCACAAAAGCGGCAATTTGTGCCACTAAGGCAATGAGTCCCCACAGCGCATAATCAACAAAAGAAATAGAGTTACTGGCAGCGCCTGCTAAAGCTAAAGCAAAACCTAAAACAGCCCCACCAAAGGCGATGGCAGCACTGGTATTTTTGCCCTCCTTAATCAGCGCCCACTCGTCATGCGGCGTTACACGCACATAAATCACCTTAAATAACATCAAGAAAACAATAGATGCGATAAAGTAAATCGCAAAATTTGCGACGGCGAGTAATAGTTCCGATGATTCCATGTTCTGGTCCTTTATCCGTGAATAGTAATTTGGGTTGGTGAAATCGTCATGCCGGTGCTAATCACCAGGCAGCGTTCCAGAGCGTTATTGTTAAGCACCTCTTCGGCCGATAGAAACAGCGATTCCATTTCACCGCTAGGCAATTCACGCTCAAATAGCATGGTAAACTGGTCGGTGCTGGAAAAGTCCATATTATCCTGATAGGTCTTCTCTTCCATATGTACCGGATTATGATAATCGGTGGTCGAGGTCCATACCCGATGATATGTATGTCCTTCCAGCTGATAAGTGTTTGCGCCAATTTCCTGCTTCAGCAAACGATCCCATTCGCTTTGATTAGCCACATCGAGGGTATCGTAGTAATGGAACATTTTCACATCCACCACATTTTCCTCACCTTCACCATTGGCTACCACTTGCAAGAAACCTTCATCATCGGTGTAAAAACGATAGATGGTCGTATCATCTAAGTCGACAATGCCTGCCGATTGAATAATTTGAGTGGGAGCGACCTGACTCACCACCATATCGGCCATCACTAACTTCAGTGCCAGCGCGTCCAGTTCAAAACTGCCACCCAACTTAAGCCCCATAATGGCGGGGGTCCCTGCATATTTGTCAGGTTCAGGCTTATGTCGACTAAACAAAGACTTAAACATAGCAACTATCCTATCTTCGGTGAATTAAAACACTCATCAGAGTTTAAGCGCCGCGCCGCAATATAATACAAGGCATCTCCTTGGTTAAGCGTGGTATCCAAACTCGGGTTCAGTTGTAAGTGCTGACTACCAGCCACTTTTAAACCAATAATGGTGGCCTGTAAGTTTTCTTTAAAATGCTGGAAAACATCGGAAAATGGCAGCGAAGATGAGTCCATATAGTGCACAGCATATTGGGTCATTCCGTGGGTAGTATCAAGTAACTGTTGATGAACCTGAGCCGAACCGGGATCCATCGCCGAGCGGGCTAACATTTCCACAGTAACCGATGGGATCACTTCAACCCGAGGGCAATGGCTGAGCAATAGTTCAGCAATGGTAGGGTCTTGTAAGTAGGCCGTCTTGTGACACTGCGGATTGAGCTTGGCACAATAGAGCGCGCAGGTCAGCGTCACATCGTCTTGCTCAGTATCAATAATAATTCTGCTCGCCTGGGCAAGATTAGTACGAGCCATGGTCTCAGCATGAGAAAAAGAGTCAACCTGAACAAACTCAATCTTACCGGGCAAAGGGTTCTCTATATCGCTGTCGACACAGAGCAACACGGTCTCTGTAGAATCATTGGTAGCAGCAGTGAGTAGCTCGACTAGGCGCAATGTTCTGGCGCCATTCCAGCCAATAATCACGGTATGATTGGAGAGTTTCAACATGCGTTTCCCTCGTGCCCCTCTAGTGTAAATATCATTGATCACAAAACCGACTTTGGTAATCACCACCGCAAAGATACTGATCCCAATTGGAATAACCCACAAGCTGACAATTAAACGTCCCAGTGGCGTACTGGGCCCAAAATCGCCGTAGCCAACGGTCGATGCGGTCACCACTATCCAATATAGAAAGGTTTCACTATGAACTAAGGCGCGTTCGCCTACCAGCATTAAGCTGTAATAAGAAATGAAAACATACAATAGCACTGAGATGGCTATTGCGGTGCCGTTAGCACGAAAAAAAAGCGCCGAAAATAATCGGCGCACTTTATATAGCAGCACTTATTTTGCCTTTTTTTGGGCCAATATCTGCTTGAGTTTATCACTACCGGTGGATTGACCGCCAGGTTCAATGCCCGCTTGTTTGAGTCGCTCGTCTAAGTTACTACCACTATCTTCGGCGGCCAGCTCCTCAGCGGCAGAAAGCTCGGCACTGCGCAGCGCTTGTTTCTCTTTTATCCGCTCTAAACTGTCAAGTGCAGTTTTCACTTTAGAATTCGCACCCACATGATGTGAAGATCCCGCAACTTGAGCTTTTTGTAAAGACTCGGTCGCCTTCACCTGATCAATTTGGATCCCCAAACGTTTCACGCTGGCCTTGGCTTTAGCGATATTGCTCTTGAGCGACGTTTCGGTATTCAGGTAACTATTATAGATCTCTTGTTCAGTGGCTAATTGCACTTCCAAATTAGACACCCGCTCGGCACACTCAAGCGCCAAGGTTTCATCACCTTTTTCACTCGCCGCAACCGCATGGTTGGTATAAGTATCGATATCTGCGCTTAGACTTTCAACCTTGGTTTGGGCTAACTTACGTTTCGCCATAATGGTGGTGAGGTTGCGATCGCAGGCTTCAAGCTCCGATTTAGCATCGCGTAACTCTTGGTCCAAAATCCGCATTGATTGGCTATCTGCGACAGCCTCTAAGCTTTCATTGGTCGCACCGCGAATGGCATTCCAAATACGTTTTAAGCTCATACTGATATCTCCTGCTGGGTAAACTCACTATACAATTCGATAAACTCACTCACATTCGAATAGAGGGTTTCTATTTCTTCAATGACGACAGCATCAACGCTTTGGGTTGATAAGGCACCAAATGCGGTGTAGTAATCTTTATCACCGATGCGTTTAATGCCAACGGCCGACAAGGGTAACAGGTGATGCGTGCGTAAAATCAAATCATTCAATTTCACACTATCGGTCACCGAATCGCAGCTAAACAAAACAACTTCAATTAGCATTTGTTGCTCACCAATGTAAGCAAAGGCATCGATACCTTCATCATTACTAATGCACAAACAACCACCTTCGCTATCAACACTCCAATCTGGATGTGCTTTAGCGAGTAATTCAAGTGATGCTGAATCCCACGACATAATCTTTCCTTATGTGTTAGTTATAGCTAACAAATATAGCAAGTTTGACTCTTGTGTCAACGTTTACTAACATTCGTTGCAGATAAATAAAAATAGAATGAGTTACCAAACGCGATGAACCCAGAACAGAGTATTAGAAATCGACAAGCCTTGCAGCCTTATAAAGATAGTATTAAGCGTTATATTCGTGCAGCGATGCAGTTAAAAGGCGTGCAATATAAATATTTATCCGATGAGCTGGCTAAGCGCGATATAGAAATGAAGGAAGGAAACCTGCGTAGTAAGGTATATGCGGGCACCCTACCAACCGATTTATTTATCGTCTTAGTGGAAATTCTCGAAATGCCCGACCACGCACTCCGCGATATTATTAGTCACAAAGATAGAAGTTTAGACGAGTGATCAAAGGCGCGCTCTGGCCTCGCAACATGAGCGGATTATATCGCTTGGCAAACCAGACGTTACCAGTTATTAATGAACTACACCACCAAACAAGCAAACACAAAAACGAATAGAACAAGGCAAGCATAGCAAGCGCACTCGCTGTCACGAAGGGCTTAACATTGGCACAGCCCAATCTAGGTTGAACCTGTATTATCCACCTTAACCACAGTCAGCAAAGTGGGGCGAGTTGCAAAAGCAGTCATCGTGAGTTCTGACTGAGCCCAAACATGAAGGCCGCCAGCCAGTAGCACCCAACATTCAACTCAGATCATAAATCCACTTTATAGAACAACGCCAACTAGATTTTTAAGTTCGTCGCAATAGTTTATTAGATATAAATAAGCGTTATTGAGGGATGAATAGCAATCTGATTCGTTATACGATCAATGTATTGCGCAGCATAAATCTGCCGATAACGAGGTATGAAGAGCAGTCACTAGTGGCTCTAATTACTCGATACATCAAGCAGTTTACGGTGATGGAGTCCAGTGAGAATGAACCGATAATGACTTAGATTGGTATAACTAAATCTACGGTTAAAACAATCAACACCTCGCTTTAACCTAATTGCAATCATTGTTGGTAATACTAGCGACATGAGTGCACTGTGAGTTATCCCCATGTTGAGTATTTGCCGCGCAGATCCCTTCAGTTCCGAGAGTCAAACCTTGATTAGCGCGCTTGCCGATTCGCTGCTTAAATTAAGCGGTAACCAAGCTGTTGAACAGTTCGATGAAACTGAATTTAATCACCACACAGGCGTCTTCTTACTGGTAAAAAACCAGGAGCAAGCCATTGCTTGCGGTGGATTTAGATATTTACAACCGGGCGTATGTGAAATTAAACGCCTGTTCTCTAATCAAGCGGGTGCAGGGACACTCGTGTTACAAGCGCTAGAACAGCTCGCTGTAGAGCGAGGGTATCAACAAATTAATTTGGCAACCCGCAAAGTTAATCATCAAGCGATACAATTTTATCAAAAGCATGGCTACCAAACGACTGCACCCTTTGGTCCTTATACGCGACATCAGCACTACCTCAGCTTGGCCAAATCATCTCAGCTTTTAGCACAGGCTGCCGTTCCCAAAAAAGCGCAGTGGCACTACCGCAACTGCGCTTAAACAAATCAAACAGAAATTAAGAAATCCGGTTAATCAGCTTTTTTAACTGATTCATTGGTGTCGGCTCATCATCGAAGAAATTCTGCATCCGTAATAAGGTTAAGCCATCGTATCCAGGCGAGCGAGTCAGTGCGCGCGCGATTTGTTTCCAGCCTTGTTCACCGTACAGTTCACCAGCCAAGGCATTTTCCCCCATCAAGGAAACCTGACATTCAGTCGCCGCATCAGCCATCCAATCCACCAGATCGGCAGCGCGAGAATAGCCTTCGTAATCCTTGTTGATCATTTCCAAACAGGTGAAATGGATCGCGGCTCGATTCTGCTTACCTTCCGGTAGCAAGGCCTTCAGCAAACCTAAATATTCTTGCTGGTTGTGACGACTTAAGGTGGGGTGCACTGCAATCAGGCCTGCTGTAATTTCGGCGGCACGAGGTAACTTGGGATCACTCACCACCCAGTGGATCCCTGGGATCTTAATCCCCACAGGCACCTGGCCAAAAGAATCGTCTGCAAATACCGCCAAGGCAGTCTCAAAAATGCGACGACCATGAGCAACTAAAGCACGATGATACCAAGTTAAAAACTCCCGCGCCCAAGCATTATGAATATAACGCTTATGGCTAAACAGCCAATCTGCATCAGGAATAGTCGCCTCATCAAAACGCTCCAGAGTAAAACCAAAACTGGCATTTAAAGCCGAAATACTATGAAATTTTTGCTTCAAGTAACCCAGCCAATCTTGTTTTGCTAAGCGACTATAACATTGCAAGGTTCCACGATTTGGGTAATTCCCCCAGTCATGGGCGTTATAGCTGGGATAGCGTAACTCCCCAGCGGGGCCTAAGCTGATGTTGATTTCATCCATCAAACCCGCTTTGTTGATGTAATTCTGCTTAAACGCTTCCATAAATCGCTGATAATAGGGCATCACAAATTCATCAGCCCAAAGCGATACATATTCCATCGAAGCATCACCGGTTTCAGACACATACTGTAAGTCTTGCACCGAATTAAGTTGATCATGACTCTCTAACAAACGCCCCCATAACCACAGCGGGATTGCTTGCATAAAATCATCATTAACATTCCCACCCGCTTGGTGGAAAGACAAAATAGGCACCCACTGCAAACCTAAACGTTTTAACAGCGCAACCACCCGATCGTAGTAACTCCAATCAAATTTACCCGGTTTATCACCTTCAACTAAGCCCCACCAAATATCGGTGGAAATAGCAGTCACGCCAATACTGCGCAGTTGACGGAGTTGCGCCTCAAACTGTTGCCAGTTTTCTTCTTCAAGCATCTGCTTTTGATTGGCAACTTTTAGGTGCAAGGGTCCCATCACTCGAAATTGCTTTTTACCAAGCTGCTTAGTTTCGGCCTCTTGATACTTAAACTTGTTAAGCTGTGACAAACGTCCTTTCACAATTGCCTGTTGGTTAAGCTGAGACATATCATTGAATAACCAACCCACAAAGCTGTTGCCATGCAATACTGAATGGTACAGCTGATCCCACCCCGGATGGCTGGCCAACGCTTGCGGTTGACTATTTTGCACCAACGCTGGAATAGCTAGGCTACGAATTGCCACAAGCAAAGTTTGATTGACTCGTGTGGCATGACTCGACTCTGCGCCACTCACCATCAATAACAGCCGCCCTTTGGCCTGTTTCTGCCAACGGCCTAGCTGTTCCGTTTGATAATCTACTAACTGCTGTCGCTCTTGCCAAGGCGAGGGATTTAAACCACTTAAGCAACTCAGCCAAGGATGATCGCTCGCGCTTAACTCAAGCATGGGGAGCGTTAAACTCAACTGACAAGTCGCCCAAGCTTGATTGAAGACAAGCTCCGCTTGCCCCAGCATCTTCGCCACATAGGCTTGCCAACGCGAAGCGTACCAAAGATTAAATTCTCTAAAACAAGTATTGTTAGTTTTACTTTGGTAACTTCGAATTAATTTATCACTGAGTTGCGACGGCCAATCTTGTGCTTCATTTAATTCCCACAAACTCAGCCACGATTGTTGCTCGCCATATTGTTGTTGCATATCTGCAGCTAGTGCCGCCAAAGCCGTTGGGCTAAAACTTTGATATACAGGTTGGCCATCACGCTCACTCCTCGGTAAACAGGCCTCCCCATTCGGTCCTAGCCCCAGCAAAATCGCCTGACAATGGGGGGCAAATTCCCTCATATGTTTAGCAAAACATTGCATCCACTTGGCAAACATTTCGAGCAAACCTTCGCCAGCCCATAAACTGGGACTTTGGGTATTATCACGACCATATTGGTTCACATATTTAATTGCATCAGCACTCAGTTCCGTGGGCAACAGGTCCAACATCGAACCCCAAAACCAATCGGGGAGACGCTGCTCGGTATCTTGCTGGATATCCGAAGAGAAAAACAATTGATACTGCAGTTTAAAGCCATGGGATAACAAATGTTTCGACAGGCGCTGTAAGGCTTGCCAAGAGTCAGCCTGATACAACTGTTGTTCACTAAAGGGGGCGATGTAACGCCAGTGAACAGGAACAACCAAAGCGTCAATTCCATTTTGGCGCAAAGAGCAAAGTTGTGGAGAAAGGTTCTGAAGCTGAACCTCGGAACAAGAAGCCGCATACTCAGCCAAAGGTAAAGATCCCTTTACCCAAGCTTTGCGCGCTGTAATTGGATTAGCCATTGTTAGCTTACTCTAAAAAAACTTTGCTAGTTATCCCTAGTCAGCGGCTGAACAGCAAGTCTGCAAAGCTTTTCAGCTGAAAAAAAAGAGATCCAGATCACATTTTCAATATTCATCAGTGTAAACCAATCTTGCAAATTGCCAAGTGATTCACCCGGCATAAGCGACAACAAACGGTTTTATTAAGGCCTTAAAGCTACAACCAACGGCGAACCTTACGGCAATATTGTTGATATTGCTCACCAAAATGTGAGTCGAGAACAGCCTCCTCCGGTTTGATCTGCAATTCATTAATCAAGTATACGAATACCAAAATACTCAGCAAACTCAGCAAAGCCTGCAAATGAAAACACCAGGCAGTTAATAACAGCAACAAGCTAAGGTACATCGGATTGCGACTGTATCGATATAATCCATCTATAATTAACTGCCGGCTGCGTTCCGGATGGTGCGGATTAATCGTCGTCCGTTTTTTCATAAAAGGAAGCAAACTCACTGCCCCCACCACGCAGGCTAAAAGCACCACAGGCCACAGTAAACTATTTAGCCAGTATGGTAAGCGAGCAACAAGCCAATAGGTATTTAAATACGCCAAACCATAAGCAAGCGAAGCAGCGATAGCCAACAAGACTGGTGGCGGTATGAGTAGCTGAAAACGTTTCATCATCGACCCTTTAGACATGTATCCATTTTGTAATTTTACAGCAAAAAAAGCGTATCGTATTTATCCTCATTAAAACTCTAGGATACCCGACAGTAAATCATAGTGGTTATGCTTAGCCGCAAAGCTATCGGGTGCATTCAAGTTGCTTTTCGGATCTTGTATTACTTATATGATCCTTACTGCTACAACAAAAAAGCAACAAAGTAAGTGTCTGCTAACAGCTGCGCCTTAGGAATATCGATCATGAGTCGCGACTGCTAAACGGCCGCTCTAGATGTCACATCAACATATTTGGATAAACTTATACACATAAGCTCAAGCTATTAACATTTATCTAAACTAGGTAACTAAAATTCCAATTAAGTCGAAAATAGTCTGCTATCAAACCAATTGATGAAACTCCAAACTTCAATAAGAATTAGGCATCGAAAGTGAATCTTGTGACAACAATCAAACATGGGAGCTAAGCACTTCACTCTCGATGAACAGCCGATAAAAAACATAATGCAAAGCACAAGGCATGCTAAAAAAGAACTTTAATATCAATAATTTAACAGTAAATTAAAAATTATTTGTTCCTAAGATAAAGATTTACCACGGAGAATAACCGTCAATAAATATTCAATTTTGGTATTTTTTTTGACTAACGTAAAAATGTCAACGATGATTGACAAAGAAGCATCAAAAAAGAATTTTTTACTAATTTTAAGTGACAATCTTGACGCAAAAAGTCAATTGGCTACAAGCCACGTTCTCTATAGCGTGTAGAATTTTATCCACAGCTTTGTGCACTGTTTTTGTGGGAAAATCTGTTTGGTAAAAAGCTGTAAATACAGTGGAATATATCGCTTTTTGTCCCCAATCCAGCTGTAACTATCTCGAGGGCCAAAAAATTCAACAAAGGCTTCTACATTTATTTGTTAGAACTCTGTCATCGTCCACAAAAAAATTAATTTGCCGTAAATACGGGGCAGCTAGCTTGATCAATAACGGATCACGACCACATCATTGAGATCCTTCTTACTCACCTCAATCCGTCACAATAATTTCACATAAACTTGAAAATAACTAGTCGCGTAAAGTATCTGCCACAGTTCTATAGGAGAGCAACAAGAATCCATTTCGCTGCCAACAGTGAAACGTTACACTAAGCCATCGTTTTATAGCGCTCATTAAGGCCAACTGTTGTTTAATCCCTCACCCATTCAGTCACTTCGCTTCAATGACCATAACTTTTATCTCAAACGTGATGATTTACTTCATCCACAGTTTTCAGGTAATAAAGCTCGCAAGTTCTACCATTTTTTAGTTAACGATCTACCTGGTATCACTTACCTCGTGGGCAGCGGTTCGGCGCAGGCAAATTCTTTATATTCATTAGCAGCCTTAGCCCAGCTCAAAGACTTACAATGCGATTTTTACGTCGATCATATTCCTTCACAGCTTCGCCAAAACCCCTGTGGTAATTATCAAGCGGCACTGGCGCTCGGTGTGAATATTATCGATGTCAGCGAAATTACCGGACAACAACAACGTAATTTAGACGCATTTATGCAACGACAAATAAAGCCAACATTATTAAATCATCAACTATTGATCCCCGAAGGAGGCCGTTGCCACTATGCGCGAGAAGGTGTACAACTGCTCGGCCAAGAAATAGAGCAATGGCAGATTCAGCGAGACATTAGCCATTTAAACATTATGCTACCAGCGGGCACTGGCACCACCGCCTTATATTTGAGTGAGTATTTTCACCAACGCCAACGTAAAGTCAAAGTATTGAGCTGTGCCTGTGTTGGGAACGAGGCTTACCTAAGCCAGCAATTTAGCCTACTCAACCCGGACAGCAACTGTCATCCGCAGATTTTACCACGCCGAAAGAATTACCATTTTGGTAAGTTGTATCGTCAACTCTACCAGTTATGGCTAACCTTGATACAGCAAAGCCAAGTTGAATTTGATTTGCTCTACGATCCCATCGGCTGGCAGTGCTTAATTGATTTTCTCGATAAACAAGAAGAAACAACGCCAACCCTGTACATCCACCAAGGAGGTTTACTGGGTAATCAAAGCATGCTGCCAAGATACCAGCGAAAATATCCCGACTTAACGCCAATTTAGCCAATGTTGGTACTCGAAAGGCTCAGCTAAATCTACCGTTTGCCTAAATCCAATACTGGGAAAGTTGAGGCAGGTCGCCTCTTTATACTCCGGTTCCGCCCAACCGCTACGCTCATCTAAAAACTCGCGCTGATAACCCCAGCGCCCACAGGACAATATACTGTCATAACCTACGTCTCGTTGGCATACCACGCAGGTTTCAAAATCAACCTCAATATTCTGACCGAGTTTACCCAACGCATCGGAGACAAAAGGGGTATCGTAAATCGCAAGCGTTGAGGCCCGTTTAGGTCGGCCTTGCCAAGGTTTATCGAAGTGATCTTGTGGTGTTGCATGCACCCCATAACCGTACTCAAGAGGCTCGGTATCATAGAAAGGCTCTAACAACTGAGCAGGAGCATCGACCTGAGAGCCAAGTTCATCGGCGAGTAAACGCCGATTCGTGGTTCGCACTTGCAACATCCGATAACGAGAACAATTCGCCTGATTTTCTAGCTCGAGTTCTCCTGAACGGTTGGTGAAAAGATGGATCTCTACCCCCACGCCAGTGGCATTATCACGGGCGACATAAGAAGCCTGCTGTCGGCCACTATGATACCAAGCTTGAGAAACACCAATATCCCCAAAGCTTGCTGCTGATAGCTTACCGGACAGACTTTACCAACCAGCAAATCGTCAGTTGAACTATCGCCACTAAATAAACCACAGCAAAAGCCTATCCAGTATGTGAGTACTCGCTTCATGCTGAGTCCTATTTTTCCCTCACGTCATTCAAGTGTAGTTCAAAGCTCGCGCCCTTAAATTGAACCACGCTCAAAGGTAAACAAGCATCCACAATTAGCTTTCGCAAAGTTAGCTCAAACATGAGATTTCTAAGCGAAATCTTGGCAAACTACAAGCAGACCAATCGCCATCACGGATCGACTCGATGCCTTATATTACCCTGCAGAGCTTACGCCAAGCAGCAAAAGCCAACATTATTAGCCTTCAACAAGCCGAAGCCCTATTTCAATTTTTACAGCAACAAGAAAATAGTCGTCCGCGCTTTAATCTCACACATTTGCTGTATTACTTTGGTGGACTAATCGCGATTGGCGCGATGACCGTGTTTATGAATCTAGGCTGGGAAAGTTTTGGCGGATGGGGCTTGGTGGGCATCAGTTTAAGCTATGCGGTGCTGGCTATATTTCTTTGCCAACATTTTAAAAAACAGGGTCATCTCATCCCCGCGGGGCTAACGGCCAGCTTGGTGATTTGCCTCACCCCACTAGCAGTCTATGGTTTACAACAAGCCATGGGGTGGTGGCCTTCAAAAAGTCACTATCAAGATTACCATCGTTATGTGCAATGGCAATGGCTGTATATGGAGTTGGCCACTTTAGCGGTGGGCCTGCTACTCAGCTGGATATATCGCTTTCCCTTCATGCTATTTCCGATTTCGGTGACCCTCTGGTATCTAAGCATGGATGTTGCCGTGATGCTGACTGGTGAACGTCCTGACTACCAATTCAGAGCCTTGGTGTCGATGTACTTTGGTTTAATGATGTGTTTGATTGCCTTCTGGGTCGACATTCGCAGCCGACATTCTGCCGACTATGCTTTTTGGCTCTATCTATTCGGCGTATTAAGCTTTTGGGGTGGTTTAAGCATGCAACAATCGGATAGTGAGTTAGCCAAATTGGTTTACTGCCTCATCAATCTCGGCTTAATGCTATGTGGAGTGATCTTGGTGCGTCGCGTATTTGTGATTTTTGGCTCACTCGGCTGCTGTTATTACTTGTACCACTTGTCTTATAGCGTTTTCAAAGATAGCTGGTTATTCCCCATATCCTTAAGTTTGCTTGGTTTAGCACTTGTTTATTTGGGGATCCTTTGGCAAAAAAAACAACACAATCTAAGCCAACGCTTACGCAGTTACTTACCACTAGCGCTACAGCAATTACTCGAGAACAAACAACACTAATATGAGCAAGCTTTGACTTTAAAATCCATCTTCAACAACAAAGCTAGCGAGAATAGTAGCGATTACTGTTTGATTTCATGACCAAAATACGATGTTTTTTGGGGGAATAGTGGCCATTTACAGCATCGTTAGTATACTTTTCTCATGGATGATAATGAATTAGCATTGGTTTTAGCAGGTCCTATACTCCGCCGTATTGAACGCAAGCAGGTGACCATTTGGTTTGCCACTTCACAAGCGGTATCGATCAGCCTCAAGCTCTATCCTGAGCAGCAATCGGCGATTGAGCTCACCCAAACGCAGCTGGCCGACAGCCTATGTAGTATCGTTGCTGGTGAGAAGCTCTACTACCACTTACTCGACATTAAACTGCCTCGTACCCTGCCACTGGAGACCTGGATTGGCTACGATTTAAAGCTGTATTTAGCGCAACAAACACAAGCTTTAAGTTGGCAAGATTGGGCACCGGATCTCGTATATCCACCACGTAAACTCCCAGGGTTTAAGGTCCCGCAGCAGATCAATCGTTTGTTCCATGGTTCATGCCGCAAGCCTCATTTTGCGAGCGCCGACGGCTTAGTCATGGCCGACCGTTACCTAGCTGAACACCCTCACGCGCAATGGCCTAGCTTGCTCATGATGAGCGGAGATCAAATTTACGCAGACGACGTGGCCACCCCCATGTTGGTCGCGATCCACCAACTAATCGAACAGCTGGCCATCGCCGAGGAAAGCTTTACTGCCGCGCAAATTCAAAACAGCCAACAATTACATCGGCAACAAGCCCATTATATGGCTCGACAACAGTTACTTCCTGTAGAGCAACAACAAGGTGGAGTCGCTAAAGCTCTATTTGGCGGCGTGAAAAAGCCCATATTCACCTCTGACAGCGCGCAAAATCACTTGATTTCACTGGCTGAAGTATTAGCCATGTATCTGTTAGTGTGGTCGCCCAGTGTATGGAAAAATATTGATTTAACGCCCCCGGAAGCACTCAAACCCGAGCAACTCGCGCACTATCAGCAACAACGAGAAGTGATCACTCGCTTCGCTGCTGACCTCACTCAGGTACAGCGTATACTGGCTCACTTACCGAGTGCTATGATGTTTGACGATCACGATATAACCGACGATTGGAACCTATCCGCCGCATGGGAGCAAAGTGCCTATTCACATGCTTTTTCCAAACGAATTATCGGCAATGCCTTGTGTGGCTATTTACTTTGTCAGGCCTGGGGAAACAATCCTCAACAGTTTTCTGCAAATATGCTTAACGACTTACAAGCAGCCTTACAGCAACCCGGCTGCGAAGCCCATTTAAGCTTAATTGATCAGCTGCTCAGCTTTGCTGACTGGCATTACCAGTGGAAGACTCAGCCGCCCTTAATTGTGCTTGATACTCGCACCCACCGCTGGCGTTCCGAGCGCAAGCTAAGCGCCCCTTCGGGACTCATGGATTGGCAAGCATTAACCGATCTACAGCAGCAGTTACTCGGCCTCGATGCGGTCATCATGGTATCACCTGCCCCCATTTTTGGGGTGAAACTAATTGAAGCGATTCAACGACTATTTACTTGGTTGGGTAAACCGTTGTTAGTTGATGCCGAAAACTGGATGGCGCACCCCGGTTCGGCAAACGCGCTGTTAAACTTATTTCGACACCCCAACACTCCCCGTCATTTTGTGATCCTATCAGGAGATGTACATTACTCCTTTGCCTATCGCATTGAACTACGAGGACAAAACGCTGGCCCAGATATTTGGCAGATCACCAGTAGCGGTATTAAAAATCAATTCCCCAGCCGTTTACTCGATTGGCTAGACAGAGCCAATCGCTGGCTCTATTCGCCTGTTTCACCACTTAACTGGTTCACCAAACGTCGGCGAATGAAGATTATCCCTCATCGACCAGAACAAGCCGCACGAGGTGAGCGTTTACTAAATGCTTCGGGTATTGGTTTAGTGAGCTTGAATGCCGATGGCTCGCCAAGCACAGTGACACAGCTAGTGGACAAAGGCCGTTCCATCGCCTTTGAGTTAGAAGAACAAGCCGCTCACTGGGAGTAATAACGGCTTGTATCTCATTCAATCATTACAATTTGAGAGTTGCGGTTAAGCTGGTCACGGCATTACCAATCAAACTAACCCGGCACTTGCCAAGCCGTTCAAGTTGAACAAAACCGCCCCGCTGTGAAGCTTGGTAAGCCTTGAGATAAGTACGAGACAATTTATCGCCCCAATAGGCCGCTAAGGCACAATGTGCAGAGCCTGTCACCGGATCCTCATTCACTCCAACCCAAGGCGCAAAGTAACGAGAAATACAATCCAAATCATCGCGAGAAGCATGGCAAGTAACCAATACGCCACGTCCCTCCAACTGTTTTAAGGCCTCAAAATTGGGCTGTAGCGCTAAAAGCTGTTGCTCGCTCTCAATTTCGATTAACAGCTTGTCATCAAAGCTTGCCATCCCCAAAATTTGCTCCCCCCTAATCCCTAAGTACTCAAGAAACTGAGTTTCAACGGTCGGGGACATTTCGAGCACAGGCTCTGGGAAGTCCATGGCAATATGTTGAGGCTGAATGTTGGCCAACAAAGTTCCAGATAAAGTGGAAAAGGCGAGCTGTTGGCCTATCTCCGCGACACCGCTCTGCTGCAGAATATGCGCCACAGCAAGGGTACCATGACCACACAGTTTCACTTCAACTTTGGGCGTGAACCAACGCAAGTTCATATCATTGAGCGATAGAAAAGCTGTTTCCGATATAGCCATCTCCGTAGCAATCGAAAACATTAATGATTCATCCAAGGGTTTATCAGTGATACATACCCCAGCAGGATTCCCTTTAAATAGTTCTTGTGTAAAAGAATCCACTTGATATATCTGTAATTCCATTCAACCGCCCTGCACCTAAAACCAACACCAAAGTCGATAAATACAACCCATCTAGTAAAGAATTGCAAGCTAAAAATGAGTGCCCAATATGTCATCAATTCAACCTCTATGGGTACTAAGTCGCATTAGCATTGATTCATTTAGCCAAGCCTCATAAACTCTAGCTTACAAAGGTAAACTGCAAAATCAGGCAAAGTAGCAGCTCGAGACAATTGCTCGCCGATTGTTCGGTCTTATATTTTGGAGGCAAGATGGCAAATCCTCGGCTCTTAAAAGCACAAATTGTAGATGTCGAATGCGGCGAGAACGTTACCATTATTGAGCCTTCCAATGTGTATGGTTGTTCACTCGCGAATGATGTATTTATCGGCCCTTTTGTAGAAATACAAAACAACACCTCGATTGGCCCTCGAACTAAAATTCAGTCTCATAGCTTTATTTGCGAATTTGTCACCCTTGGCGCAGATTGTTTTATCGGACACGGCGTCATGTTTGCCAACGATTTATTTAAAGATGGTAAGCCAAACGCAGACCCTGATTCTTGGGGCAGAACCCAAATTGGGGACCAAGTCACGATTGGCTCGAATGCAACCATTTTAGCTGTAACTATTTGTGACCAAACGGTGATTGGTGCCGGTAGCGTCGTCACCAAAGATATTACCACACCGGGTATTTATGCTGGTAATCCCGCTCGATTATTACGGCGCTGCTAATCCGCGCAAGCCAATAAACAACTTACATCGATAGTACTTGATGCTTCAGGAGAATATGTCAGTGCAAGGTTTTCAGATCAGTACCGATCCAAATGACTTAGATTTTGAGTTTATTTATCACTTTATATCTCAAAGCTATTGGGCAAATGGGATCCCTAGAGAAACCCTCAAAAAAGCGATTTTGAATTCACTCTGTTTTGGGGTATTCGAAACAGTTGGACAACAAGTTGGCTTTGCACGCCTAATTACGGATAGGGCCACTTTTGCCTACTTAGCCGACGTATTCATCGTTGAATCGCACCGCGGAAAAGGCTTGAGTAAATGGCTGCTTGAAAAGATTATTTCTCATCCTGAATTACAAGGCTTAAGGCGTATGTTATTAGCAACCAGAGATGCACACGAGTTGTATGCTCAATACGGATTTACAGCCATTGAAAACCCAGAAAGCTTAATGCAAATATGGCAACCTAAGGTTTATCAATAACACGACAATGAACAACTAATCATAGCTTTCCCCCATGGGCTAATACCTAAGTAAACCAATAATAGTTTTCTCCAGCGCAGCCCTAGAAAGAGCTAGAACATGTCATCAATCAGAATTCAAATACCTTAAAGCTTAACGCTCATGATCGATGTTCCAAGCGACTAATTAGGTCCCATAAGCGATTTGCGACGGGGCCCAATACTTGGCTTTTAAGCTTCATCACGTAACTTTTAACTTCAATTTCCACCGGGGTATCAATCAGTTCAATCGGAGTTAATCTTTTCATTTGAATATCTTCTTTTACCATTAAATATGGTAAACGCCCCCAACCAATACCGCTTAAACACAAGGTGCGCTTACTATGAAAATCATTCACATACCATTTTCGCTGGCCTTGCTGTACATCTAACTCAACATCCTTGGTCAAACTGCCGGAGTCCTGAACAATAATTTGATATTCGTCTTTTAATTGAGAAGACTCGGTTAGATGCGGATACCTAGAAAGCATCTTTGGCGCAGCAACATTAACGATACTTTGGGTATGAATATGCTGAGTTACCAATTTAAAACTATTGAGAAAATCAGCTTCTGAAGCAGAAATCGCAAGCTGAGCATTTCGCTGAACCACCGAGTCAATTCCACCCGTAACAAATTCTTGCTTCAATATAATTTGGGTTTGCGGAAACTCATTTTGAATTTGTTCAAAGATGGGCACCAGGGTTGCCAAATCAAACATGGCATCCACCGCAATCACCACCTTAGGTTCATAACCTGTTTTATAATGTTTCGCCATTTCATTGAGTTGTTCACTCTGCTCAAGCAACATCAATGCCTTTTGATAGATCTGCTCTCCTTGCTGAGTCAACTTCAATTTATATCCAGAGCGATCAAGTAGACTAATGCCTAAAGCGCTTTCCAACTGCTGTAAACCTTTACTTATCCCCGGTTGCGTTTTAAACAGTCGATGACTGGCGGCCTGTAATGAACCCTCTTGTATCACGGCTTGTAGCATTCTTAATTGCTCTAATGTCATGCTGTCATCTTCCTTTATTGTAGCCGCCGCCCAAAATCATAACCTAAAGTTATACTCTTGATGAAATACAATCAATTTTAATTAATTAGCTTAAGCCTATACTGACGAAAATTAACTCAACAACTTCAATAGGTGACCTATGAATAAATTTAAACAGTATGGCCTTTGGGTCATCCTTGCTCTCACGGCTTTGGCTTTTCTTGCTGGCGGCATTGGTAAATTAATGGGCGTTGAAATGCTGCATAAATCATTTGCCACTCTCGGCCTCCCAGTTTTTTTTGGCTACTTCATTGGCTTATGTGAAATTGCTGGTGCGATTGGCATTTTCATCAAAAAACTCAGTTCACTCGCGGCCGTAGGCCTAGCTCTGATCATGCTTGGAGCTATCTACTACCACTTTCAGTACGATCCTCAAGGACTGCCCGCTGCTGCCTTGCTATTGGTCTTTTCGATCATCATTTTCTTTGCTCGTAAAAAAGACAGTCTGCTGTTTGCTAAAAAAACAACACCAAGTGCTGAGCTTTCCTCATAAGATCGAAACGTTCAATAAGAGACCACCAATTTGGGTGGTCTTTCTATATCAAGCTATCACAGTAAGTTAAATAACAACTGGTCTATATAGGTATTTTCATGCTCGCGACTCATCAGCATATTGGGCACAAGGAATTGATGCCGATTTTATATTTACCGCACGGTGGTGGCCCCATGCCACTTTTAGATGAACCCGGCCATCAAGATCTCACTGCTTTTTTAAAAAGCGTGCATAAACAACTGCCGACACCCAAAGCAATTTTAATGATTAGCGCTCATTGGGAGAGTCATATTGCGGCCATTTCATCTGCTCTTCAGCCACAAATGATCTATGACTACGGTGGCTTTCCAGCGGCATGTTATAAATACCAATATCCTGCGCCGGGAGAGCCAAGCCTCGCTCAAAACGTAGCCGATTTATTACGGGCTCACGATATCCACTGCAATTTGGATCAACATCGAGGTTATGATCACGGTACTTTCGTGCCCTTAATGCTGATGTATCCTGAGGCCAACATTCCAGTTGTACAGTTATCTTTATTACATTCCTTAGACCCTGCTAAACATATCGCTTTAGGGCAAGCAATCGCCTCCTTACGGGAGCAAGGCATATTGATCATTGGATCGGGGATGTCGTTCCACGAACGTAACGGAAGCTTCGAACACAGCGCGGCGTTTGATGATTGGCTCACCGAGACACTCGTAGCAACACCAATCGAAGAAACCATAAATAGATTACTAAATTGGGAGCTTGCGCCATCGGCGCGAGATTGCCATCGTAGAGAAGATCACTTATTACCGATGCATATCTGCTTTGGAGCTGCGATGAAACGCACCGAGTCCGCCGAAAAAATCTATTCCGGACTCTTATTCGGCAAACGTATTTCTGGCTTTTTATGGCGTTAACAGCAGATCTTTCATGCCACATAGTTTTCGTTTACAAGACCACAAACAAAGGTACAGATTATGAGTCATCAACAACATTCTCAGACTAGAGTTTGCAAACAAGAGCCTGGTGTTATTGTGCCGGTGATTAATCGCAACAAGTGCGAGGGAAAAGGTGAATGCGCAGTCGTTTGCCCAAAAAATGTATTCTTCATCGATGTATTACCCGCAGCGGAACGCAGCAAGCTTTCCTTACTAGGAAAACTTAAAGGCTTGGCACATGGCTGGCAGCAAGCTTTAATGCCCAACATTGAGGCCTGTGAAGGTTGTGGCTTATGTGTTGCGGCATGCCCAGAAAAGGCAATTACGCTTAACAGGCGCGAAGGGGCGAGATAACGAAGCCCCGCTGCCCATACAACAAGCCATGACTCACGATGGCCTTACTTGATGCCACTGACTTGACTAACGAGCCTGTTTGGCCAAATAAGGCTTTAAATAATCGATGAGTAAACGCAACTTTTTAGACCTTGTGGCCCCCTTGGGATAAACCCCGTACACATCAATGTCATCCAGCTGATAATCTTCCATAAGCACTTCTAACAAACCCAGTTTTATCCGAGGTTGAGCATCATATAACGGTACTCGGCCTAGGCCATGGCCCCCTTCAATGAAGGCTGTACGAGCTGCTGCGTTATTGGTGCTAATCCCGCCTTTGGTGCGAATACTAAAAGAGCGGTGCCCTTTACGCAGGTTTAAAGTATTCGAACCCGTGGTATAAATCACCCATTGATGAGCATCTAAGTCCGCAGGCAAACGAGGACGACCATACTGATTTAAATACTGTGGCGAGGCACATAAACAAGTATTCAGCGTAATCAGTTTGCTGGCTTGCAAGCCTGAATCTTCTAATACAGCGCCACGGATCGCTAAATCAAAACCCTCTTGAATGACATTTACCACCTCATCACTCAACACTAAATCGATATTGATTTTGGGGTACAAGCTTCGAAACAAATTAAGCGCAGGCACAATAATCCGTAAACCAACATTCACCGGACAAGAAATTTTCAATGAACCTTCCGGTTCCTGTTTGATATTTTCCATTTGCATGTTGGCAGCCTTAGCTTGCTCGGCAATATTATGGCAGCGCTGATAATACTGTTCTCCCGCCTCAGTCAGATGCAAACTGCGAGTGGAGCGATTAAGCAAACTCACGCCTAAGTTAGACTCAAGTTTTTTAACGTGATAGCTCACTACTGCACGGGTAATCCCGATGTGTTTGGCCGCAGCACTAAAACTGCCTTGTTCAACCACTTGAGCAAATACCACCATACTTTTTAACTGCTCAAAAGACATACTCATGGGACCAGTCCCCTAGTGAATTAGCTATCTGGCTACAATTGTATCAAAAATTAAACCAATAATGTCTATTTAATCTGCATTGTCGCATTGTTTATAGAGGACTACACTGCTGGTCATTGGCGTGATGCCCACGCCCTAAACAAATAAATTCAATAAGGTATCGCGATATGAGCAACGCAAAAAAAATCTTAATGGTTCTAACCTCACACGATGAACTAGGCAACACCGGCCACAAAACTGGTTTTTGGGTAGAAGAGTTTGCAGCCCCTTATTACGTATTCTTAGATTCTGGCGCAACGATTAGCCTTGCATCTCCTAAGGGCGGCCAACCACCAATCGATCCAAACAGTGAACTAGCCGATTTTCAAACCGACGCCACTCGTCGCTTCGACCAAGATGAAACAGCTCAGAAACATCTTGCCAATACACTAAAACTTGCTGATGTGAATGCCAGTGACTACGATGCAGTCTTCTATCCTGGCGGTCATGGCCCACTTTGGGACTTAAGCGATAACCCCCAATCAATTGGCTTATTGGAAAGCTTTATCCAACAACACAAGCCTGTGGCTGCCGTTTGTCACGCCACTGCTGCACTGCTCAACGTGAAGCAAAGCAATGGTGATTTATTAGTCAAAGGTAAAAGCGTTACTGGCTTTAGCAATAGTGAAGAAGATGCAGTGCAGTTAAGCGAGGTAGTTCCGTTTTTACTAGAAGATGAACTCAAAACCCGCGGTGCAGACTACCAAAGTATCGCCGACTGGAATCCCTATGCTGTACAAGATGGCTTAATGATTACCGGTCAAAACCCAGCCTCATCTGAGATGACCGCCGAGAAACTCTTACAACAACTCGCTTAAGTTTAAGACCTGTTGATACTGTGCTGAAGAATGCTGCTTTGTTTCATTGACAAAGCGGCATCACTCAACAGCCTTGAGCCGAAAAAACAAACTATGAAGGAATTAAGATGTTAAATTTTTCTTTTCAAAACACCACCCAAATTCATTTTGGTGAAGGTCAAATCGCCAATATACAACAACAGCTACCTGCCGATGCGCGGGTATTACTCACCTATGGCGGCGGCTCGATTAAAAATAATGGCGTCTATCAGCAAGTCACCGAAGCCTTGGCAGGCCATCACTGGGTTGAGTTTTCTGGGATCGAGCCAAATCCGCAGTACAAGACCTTGATCAAAGCCGTTGAATTAATCAAAACAGAACAGCTTGACTACATTCTCGCCGTTGGCGGTGGATCGGTCATCGATGGCAGTAAATTCATCGCCGCAGCGGCGCTTTATCAAGGTGATGATCCTTGGAACATCATTGCTAAACGCCATCCGGTAGACAGCGCCCTCCCTTTAGGTGCAGTGCTCACTTTGCCAGCCACCGGATCTGAAACCAATGCAGGTGCGGTCGTGACCCGTGATGGGAACAAATTGCCATTCATGGCGGCAGCTGTACGGCCGCAATTTGCTATCCTCGATCCCAGTGTCACGTTGAGTTTATCGCCGCGCCAAGTTAGTAACGGCGTAGTAGATGCCTTTGTTCATGTGATGGAGCAATACCTCACCTATCCTGTGAATGGCAAAATTCAAGACCGCTTCGCCGAAGGGATCTTACTCACCCTCATCGAAGAAGGGCCAAAAGCCCTAGCCGCCGAAACCAAAGATAACATTGAGGTTCGCGCCAATATTATGTGGGCCGCCAGCATGGCTTTAAACGGATTAATTGGTGCCGGGGTACCACAGGATTGGGCGAGTCATATGCTTGGCCACGAACTCACGGCCGCGTTTGGTGTGGATCACGCCCGCAGTTTATCGATCACTCTCCCCGCAGTAATGAAAATCCGTAGAGAGACCAAAGCCGCCAAGTTATTACAATATGCCGAGCGGATCTGGGGCATCACCGAAGGTGATGAACCGCAACGGATCGAGCAAGCAATTGCCGCCACCGAAGCATTTTTTAAAGCGATGCTGGTGCCAACCCGTTTATCGGAAATAGACTTGGGCGACCAAGATGTCGAATTATTATTAGCCAAGCTTGAACAACACCAAATGCTAGCACTCGGCGAAGACCAACAAATCAACCTAGATCTTAGCCGTCAAATCTACCAAGCGGCGCTATAAGCCAAACAGCGGCGCTTCATTACATCTTGAAGCGCCATTCAACATCTCCAAGGAAAACTCATGATTACTGTGCACCATCTACAAAAGTCTCGTTCCAAGCGCGTTTTGTGGTTACTCGAAGAACTCACCATGCCTTATCAAGTCGTCGTTCATCAACGCGATCCGGTGAGTAATTTAGCGCCACCAAGTTTGAAAAAAATCCATCCTCTGGGAAAAGCGCCGATTATTGTTGATGAGCAGCGAACTCTATGTGAATCGGGAGCAGTCATGGAATATCTGTTAGACAAAAGCGAGCAACAAGCGCTTCGCCCCGCAAAAGACAGCCCAAACTATTACAGTTACGTGGAATGGCTGCATTTTGCAGAAGGCTCGCTCGCCTTACCGGTGATCACTCACCTGCTGTTAGGTTTAGAACAACGCGATGCAAGTCAGCCTTTAGACTATTACATTGGCAAAGAACTCGCCGTTGATTTTACTTATATTGAACAACATTTAAGCCAGCAGCCCTACTTTGCAGGCCAGCAGTTCAGTGCTGCCGACATTATGATGACAATTGTATTAGAAATTGCCGACAGCCAAGGCTTACTGCAAGAGCGAAGCCATACCCAAGCTTACCTTGCCAAAGTTCAGCTACGCCCCGCTTATTTAAAAGCAGCAAAACAAGGATAATTGACTGGAGCGCGGCCCAACAAGCTTAAGAGCCTGAGAGGCCCAATGAGGCCGATTTATGGCTTGTAGCCACTGGCGCAGAACGCTGTAAATTTACTTTCGGGCGAGACTTTGTCCGCTGCCAAAAAAAACGGTAAGCCTCCCGTTGGGCCTGCACTCGGCTTACCCCAATGTCAGCCAACTGATCATCACTCAACTTTGCCAAGGCCCGACGGCTACGTGCGAGCATTTGATAAGCAGCGAGTGTTTGCTGTAAACGGTGAGCCAATAAACGAGCTTGAAATATGGGTCTCATTGCATCTCTCCTGTACTTTGATGATGACACTTTCAGTATAAAATTCAGTCACCAAGCATGACAGATTCAGATAATTTTTATCTTTACATGACAGAACCACAAAATGGCCATCTGTAATGCTTTTCATCCATCTATCTGTCATGCTCTTCTACTTATTTTGCTAATCTGTACTTAGACATGTTATTACTGAGCCCTGCAGAGGAGGAGGTAGGATGACCTTATATCAACAATTTGCCCACGAACTACAAATACAGATCATGCAAGACTATTACCCGATTGGGCAAAAGCTGCCGTCAATCCGCGAAATGAGTCAACGACGCGGCGTGAGTATTTCAACCGTTCAAGAGGCTTACCGCCTGTTAGAAGACGCTGGTTTTGTGCATAGCAAATATAAGTCCGGTTACTACGTTAGTCCGCGCCAACAAGAGCAACCCTTACCTTCGCTGAGTCAACCCGAACAGCGCCCAGTGCTAATTGATAACTGGCAGCAGGTATTAGATCTCACCATGACCGAAAGTAACGACCACTTTCTGGCGCTTGGTCGAGGCTCACCGGATACCACCGCAACAACCCTTAAGCCCTTAAAACGCTTGATGACCGAGCAAATTAAAAACAACAGCAAACAAATATTTAGCTGTGACAAAGGAAATGGCCTGTATAAACTTCGGGTACAGATCGCACGCTTAATGCAAAACTCAGGCTGCCATATCCACCCCGATAACATTCAAATTACCGCTGGCTGCCAAGAAGCCTTGTCCTTAAGCCTAAAAGCTCTCACCCAACCCGGTGACATTGTTGCGATAGACTCTCCTAACTTCTACGGCTCGATGCAGGCCATTCAGTCAAATCAGCTCAAAGTTTTAGAAATTCCGACCCACCCCGAAACGGGAATTAGTCTGCCCGCTCTCGAGCTTGCGCTAGAGCAATGGCCAATTAAGGTACTACAGCTGATCCCTAGCTCAAATAACCCGCTGGGTTATCAGATGCCCGAAAAAAATAAACTCAAACTCCTTCGCTTGGCAGAAAAGTATGACTTCGCCATTATTGAAGATGACATCCTCGGGGATACGGTGTATCAACACCCTCGGCCACGCAGCCTTAAATCTTACGATAGTAACGAGCGAGTGCTGTTTTGTTCTTCATTCTCAAAAACCATCGCCCCCGGTTTACGAGTGGGCTGGGTTGCCCCCGGACGTTTCGGTAAAATGCTCACCCACTTAAAATTTGTAAGTTCCTTAGGCGCCAATAGCCTACCGTTATTGGCAGTGGCCGATTTTATTGAACAAGGGTATTACGAAAAACACCTCCGCCTGGCCAAACAACAGTACCAAAGCAATCGAGACCTGATGCTACAGTGGCTCAAGCGCTACTTCCCCAAAGGAACCAAAATCAGTCGTCCGCAAGGCGGGTTCTTCTTGTGGGTCGAACTACCAGAACAAATCAATGCCGAACAACTGAATGAACGCTTAAAACCATTACGCATTGGTATCGCTCCGGGAAACTTGTTTTCGGCAGCCAATAAGTATCAGCACTGTTTACGCCTCAATTATGCCAACCTTCCCAACCAGCGAATAGAGCGAGCCATCGAAACTATTGGTAAACAAGTTCAATTGATGTTGCAGCAAGCCTAAACTTGCGCAGGATCTGCGCTCCCTCACCAATCAAAATTGGCGCAACTTTATCAATTGCGGTCACCAGCACGAAGAGGCAAAAAGTTGCTCGAGTCCACATGATTCAAATAATCAGTAGCATTTCATGCCCGAGCCAATTCTCTGATGCTAAGATATTACAAATAAAAAGAGCCTGCGAAATAGCTGTAATCCGTAAGCTCTCGATTAATTTAAGCATCCTGTTATTTGATTGTTATTAGCCGAAGCGATAACTCGTATATACGCCATAGATAGCAGCTAACGATCAAACAACAGAGGCCAACTGTAATCCTTATCAACGGACTAGGTATAAATAGAGGGATTTAAACATGTTACGTACCGTATTCATCAGCTTATTATTATTTGGCTGCGGCTCTTCAAGTATTGCAGTACTCGCGGCAAATTGTGGCAGTGGCGGCGGTGCCAGTGTTTGTTTAGCGGCCAGCCCCAGTGCCGGAGCAATCGCTCTTAATTGGACCATTGAAGGAACCGTAAGCAATCTTCAGCTTTATCGCGATACCGACGCCGACCCCAGTGGCCGAACGCGCATAGCCACCCTAAATACTACAACCACCAGCTATAGCGATAACACCATACAACTCGCCAGCCCTTATTATTACTGGCTCAAATTCACCGCCAATGGTCAGCAGTATAATTCAGCCGTAGCCAGTGCCACCACTTACAATACAGTCTGTGGCGAATACCTGTGCTTAAATGCCAGAGCCAACAACGCAACCATTGATTTAAATTGGTCGAAGGCTGGAGAGGTATCAAGTATCCAACTGTATCGCGATACAGATGCCGATCCCAGTGGCCGAGTGCGGATCGCTAGTCTTAGCAATAGCGCACAGACTTATGTCGATCAGGATACCAGCGCGGGAACCACCTATTACTATTGGATCAAATATGGTTTAGCGGGCAGCCAATATAACTCGAATACCGCACAAGCGACGGCTAGCGGGGCAGCCAGCTGTGCAGGGGAAACCAGCGGCGTTATCGCCAATCATATTTACTACGTATCCCCCACAGGAACCAGCTGGGCCAATGGCGACAGCTTCAACTCAGCCTTAGATTTTAACAGTGCACTGAACTTAGTCGGTGCAGGCGAAATGATCCTGTTGCAAGCTGGCAGCTACAACATTCCTTATACCAGCGGTGTTGCCAATACCATCACTCTCGCCAAATCGGGACAGGCTGGCGCACCAATCAGTGTGGTGGCAGCCAATTGTGGCCGTGCGATTATCGATTTCTCTTTCCCCGAACAGCAATGGGTACAAAACTCCTATGGCTTTGCCTTAAATGGTGATTATTGGTATTTCAAAGGCATTGAAGTGACTCGTGCTGGCTATCAAGGGGTTTATGTAAAGGGTAAACATAATACTTTTGAAAACTGCGCTTTCCACCACAATCGCAATACTGGTTTAGAAATTAATAAAGGGGGGGCCTATACCACGGTGATTAACTCCGATGCTTATCGTAATTACGACCCTAAAAAGGATGGTAGCATGGCCGATGGCTTTGGCCCTAAGCAAACCCAAGGGCCGGGCAATAAGTTTATTGGTTGTCGCGCTTGGGAAAATTCCGACGATGGCTTTGATACCTACGACAGTGATGAAGTGGTGATTATCGAAAATAGCTGGGCTTTTCGTAATGGCGTTGACGTATGGGGCTATGGCGGCTTCTCCGGCAACGGTAATGGATTTAAATTAGGCGGAAATTTTAAGGCGGCCAATAATCGGATCAGCAACTCCGTCGCTTTTGGGAATCCGCTGAAAGGTTTTGACCAAAACAACAATGCTGGCGGAATCACACTGCTCAATAACACCGCCTATGATAACGGCATTAATTTTGGCTTTGGTAATTCCCTCAACGATGGCGAGACGCACATCTTCCGCAACAATATATCCTTATCTAGCAGTGAGAATATTAGCAATGCCGACCAGCTGGCGAATTCATGGAATGGCGGTGTATCGCTCAGCGCGGCAGATTTTCTCAGCCTGGATCTTTCTTTAGCTACCATGGAAAGAAATATCGATGGCAGCTTAGCCGATAACGATTTATTCAAACTGAAATCAGACAGCGACTTAATCGATGCTGGCGTTGACGTAGGTTTACCCAGCTTAGGCCTTGCACCAGATTTAGGTGCTTTTGAGAAGCAATAAACATCTCGGTGGATGTGGCGAATAGGCCGCATCTGCCGAACAAAGTCACTCGGCTAGCCCCTATTCAATCCCTCCCTTACGACCAACAGCCCCTTCATCCCAGTTAACAAAAATGCTCGAGCTTTATTATCGTTCGATATGACCTGTTTGGATCGATAGTTAGTCAACATTTACACGCCTTCAGGCCGATGTTTCATCGGTGAAAAATCACTTCCCTTAGATGCTTTGGCAAACCGTATTTGGAATATGAGATCATAGATTGCGATCCATTACTGGTTGAATTTTTATGCGGAATACTATTTTTTCCATCAAGCTGCGCCTGTTATTTCTGATGTTCGTATCCTTGTCAGCCCTCTTCATTACAAACTTCGTGCATTATTCTACAAACATTCAAAATAACTATTTAATCGTCACTCTTGGACTTTGTTCGATTGCCATTATTCTGGCCTTTATTCGATTTTATCTAAGCTTGGTCGCCCAGATCAGACAAGTCCGTCAACAGCTAGAAGAAATGAATCTCGGCAACTTTTCTGTAAAGAGTGAACCTTTCGAAAAGGGAGAATTCGCTAAAATCACCCAAAGCGTAGCCTTGCTCAGAGAAACGATTCGACAAATTTTGTGTGACTCAATGGCTTTACTAGATCAAGCGCATCACGATGGAGAAACATTTCACACACTAGGAAATAGTTGTAGTGCGCAAATTCAATCACAACAAGAACAAATGGAGCTACTCGGCTCTGCGATGACTCAAATGTCGGCGACCATTGTGCAAATCGCATCAAATGCCGAAGTGGCCGCCAATAAAACTCAAAACGTAAGTGCCAGCGCTCAAAACGGTAGCCTTATTATGCAAAAAATGGCCGAAGGAACCAAAGCGGACGCGACGCATATTCATTCATCCAGTCAACATGTTGATGAACTTAACAGCGGTGTGATTCAGATTAATGAGATGACTAAGATGATTGAAGATATTTCCGAACAGACTAACTTGTTAGCCCTCAATGCGGCCATCGAAGCGGCAAGAGCAGGAGCCCATGGAAGAGGTTTTTCTGTGGTCGCAGATGAAGTACGAAACCTAGCTAGCCGCACTCAACAATCGACGCATCAAATTCAAAATACCATCCAAAGCCTAAACTCGAAGGCTAAACACTCGCTAGATGCGATGCATATTATTGCCAGTAATGTAGAACAAGCCGTTAACGCTATTAATAATCAAGCGACTGAAATAAAATCCATTTTTTCTGATGTGGTTGAGGCTAGTGACATGGTCACGCAGATTGCCACCGCAGCAGAGCAACAGACAACCGTCACCGAAGAAATCAATACAAACGTTGTGATGATCAACAACTCATTAGCCGAGATTGGCAACGCAGTACTAAAATTAGCGAACCAGAGCACAAGCCAACGAGATGAGTCTCTACAATTAAGAACGCGTTTGGCTCGTTTCAGTCTTAATGTTCAAAAAACCACATGAGGGTAGTTGCTTTGTAATTCACAGAATTAAGGCAGCTTGAGTATCAACTAAACGATTTTAGTGAGGCTAAAATCGTTTAGTTGTATCCGACCAAAACTGGTTAACTTGATGCGACTTCCCCTTGGCTGGTGTATCGAGTTTTAAACTAATTAGACTAAACTAATTAGACAGCCATTCTAACTATCCAATAAACTAATTAGACAGCCATACTAACTATCCAATGAGCATCTGTCGATGTCATCAACTCAAATCAACTTTGAAGAGCTAACTTGTTCTTAAAAACCTTACATACTGGGGCGTTAATCAAAGCTTTAGTCAATGCGAAGCGATTCATGAGGGCGAAAAATAACTAATTAGACAGCCATTCTAACTATCCAATGAGCATCCGTCGATGTCATCAACTCAAATCAATTTTGAAGAGCCAACTTGTTCTTGAAAACGCTAAATATTGGGGCTTTAGTCAATGCGAAGCGATTCACGAGGGCGAAAGACATAGTGATTCGAGATATGCTAAATACCTACTCAGTCGACAAAAAATCAGACTATAAATAAATTACTTACCCAGCATCAAGCCAGCGTTTAACCGCTGCCATGCCTTTGATGCGAAGTTGATTGTGCTCACGCTTGTAGCGCTCTAGCGAGTGACCCGCTCCCACCACACTGGCGAAGTGATGCTCTAAACCCGTGCTCAAGGCTAACCAGCTTTCTTCATCGATTTGTAAGCGCTGTAAAATGGGCGCTTGTGCATCATCGATATACCCACGTTTATCTTCTCTGATAACGCGGCCGGTGAGCTCCACCAGTTGCAGGTAGTCTTGTAGCTCAAAGGGTAAACCTTTAGGCATGGTTTCTCTGGGGTTACCGACAAAAGGCATTAGCGGCTTGGGTTGCTGACCTTGTTTGGCTTGCTGAATGCGCTGTTTGATACTGGTGTGGTCTGAGGTTTCAGGCGTGCTCGCTATATTTGAGCGAACCGGGTTTAAATCCACATAGGCCATACAAGCTGCTAGGGCTGCTTCATCTAATAGGGCTTGAGATTTAAAACGCCCCTCCCAAAAACGACCGGTACATTGGTCTTCTTTATTGGCAGCTCGAGCAATGTATTCATTCAAATGGCGCATAAACCAGCTTAAATCAAAAAGGCGAGTCCGATAGACTTCAGCTGTGGCGTGAATGGCCTGTAGTTGCACCTCACTTAACTTTGGACGTAACTCAGAATTGAGATACATTTGAGTCAGTAAGGTGCCCTGATGCAGAATATGCCAGCGTTCTAACACTTCATCCATGGACCAGGCTTCGGCTTTGGCCTTATCGATGTGCAATACCACATGGGTATGATTACTCATCACTGCATAAGCACAGACATCAATGGCAAAAACCGCAGTAAGTTGCAGCAAATAATCTTCCACCCACTGGCGGCGGTGCTCATAGCTTTTACCTGTGTGTTGGTCTTTACCGCACAAAAAAGCCCGGCGTACACAGCGGGAAACACAGTGATAATAAGGTGTATCCGATAAGCTCACTTGCGACTGTCTTGACCGAGGCATGGCAATAACTCCCAAAAATCAACTATTGACAGTTTAGATTATTACAGGAATTTGGCTAGTTAGAATGGCTGTCTAAATATTTGCTTGGTCTAAATATTTGCTGTCTATTTGCTCTTTAGGTAAAAAGGTGTCTGGCTTCTTTCAGACATATCCTCACGGTCATGCCCTTGCCTTTCACTAGACCTTAGCGTTTAATCATCAGATAGTTACTGGATAGTCGGCCCCTATAGTGGGCTTTCAGCGCATTTATCCTTACTCATTCAGGCGAATGTCAGACAGTTTTCCGCTAACGCTCAACATAGCCCCATAACTTGGCCTAGAGTGCCCCAATCAAGAGTTTACAATCGTATGAAAATTTCATTAACACCGATGAATGATGAGTCATTCTCGAAGTATCAAAATATAATGATCCCTGCTTATGCAAATGAAAATGTTCAATCTGGCCGTTGGGATAAATCAGGAGCATTAGAGAGGTCTAAAAACGAGTGTTTTAATCTTTTACCCGAGGGATTAAAGAGCAAAAATAATTACTTATTTGATGTGATAGAAAACACAAGTGGTGATCATGCTGGCTATATTTGGGTTAAAGTTGAAGATCAAGCGAGTAGCAAATCTGCTTTTATATATGACGTTGGTATATATGAAAATTATCGTAGAAAAGGTTACGCAAAATCTGCACTTCATTTAATTGAAAAAGTCGTCGCAGAGCAGGGAGTCACGAGCATAGGGCTGCATGTTTTTAATCAAAACACTGGTGCCCAATATTTATACAATAGCATCGGTTATCAAATGGTTAGTCACAACATGCGTAAAATCATCAAGCCATAATTGGGTTGCCAAAGGTAGCTTGCCCCCTAAATGCGGATCTGAAATAAAAGGGGTCACTGTCTGAGCGGCTAGAATCATTAACAATTTTACATTTAAAAACAATCACTTAAAAAATCATCTTTTACGATCAGCTTCCATAGAGAGTAGTTTTGCTTTGCGCTGTCCCCCCCAACGATAGCCTCCGAGCTGACCATCTCCGCGTAGTACTCGGTGACAGGGGATCAATATTGCAATATTGTTAGCACCACAGGCGTTAGCCACCGCACGAAACGATTTTGGTGCATTGATACCTTCTGCGACTTGTTTATACGATACCTGTTGTCCGTCTTCGACACTCATTAAAAATTTCCAGACGCTTATTTGAAACGCGGTACCGCGCAGGTGTAGCGGTAAGTCGGGCTTTGGTCCTTTGCCGGCAAGGTGACTCTCCAGGGCTTCAATCCACAAGTCCAACTCATGAGACATATCTTCAGGGCTTGCTACCAGCTGCGCATTGGGAAACTCACGGTGCAATGTTTGTAGAAGATGCGTTGCGTCGTCGGCTAAGTGCACAAAGCATACTCCTCGCTCGGTGGCGGCCATCATTAACTGACCGAAGAAGGTGGTCCTTAAGGCAAATGAGATGGTGAGGTTTTTGCCCCCGTCACGATAAGCAGAAGGTGTCATTCCTAGCTTTCGGTTGACTTGCTCATAGACTCGGCTGGTTGAACCAAAACCCGCTTCAAATATCGCATCGGTGATACCGCCCCCTTTCTTAAGTGATTGCTTTAATCGATTGATGCGGATGGCATTCTGAAAAATCTTGGGCGACACGCCAAACGTGGCCTTGAACTTACGTTGTAAGTAGCAAGGACTAATCGCTGCTTGCCTAGCCAATTCTTCAAGATTAAGCGCTTCGTCGGCATCGGTTTCGATTCTCTGAGCAACCTGCACTATACGTGCATCTGTATCGGCCATGATTCTATATCCAAGGGAGCTGTTTGCCCTCATCATATCCCATGGTCTATTTCGCAGCCATCCGATTCTTGCGCTTTCAAGTGCGCAAGAATCGGAGCGTATAACTTAATTTTTCCTCGTAAACTGTTCATCAATACATTGATTACAAGGAATAATTTATGGCGCTTATTACACCAATACGTCCCGACTTTTTATTGAAAGCGCGAAATGCAGGGCTCGACGATCAAAACCAAGCGGTCGTATTTAAAATTGCTGAAGGCGGTGAGCCATGTCGAGATATTTTACGCAGGGCCCGTGCTGGGGAAAAAATTATTCTTGCTAGTTATTGTCCGTTCGGCGCTCCCGGTCCCTACAAAGAATATGGGCCAATTTTTATTCGTGCTCAAGCAAGCGATGAACAACCAGATCTGACTCAACTCCCATTGCCAAGCGGCAAAGATACCGACTACTTGGGGCAAAACTTTGTACTAAGAGCCTACAATCGCGGCGAAGAAATTGTAGATGCCGAACTGGTTAGCCCAAGTAACGCTCAGCTCGTGCTGGATAATTTTTTATCCAATCCTGTTGTCGAGTTTGTACTGCTAAGATTTGCGGCATATGGATGCTACGCCCTTAGAATTGAACGAGATTGACAGTACCAAGAGAAACCTAGCATCAAAAGTAAGTCATCGATAGCATCGAAATATGGAACCTAGATTTGAGCCCCATCTTAAAAAAGCTTTATGATGGGAGCTTGATAATTTTGAAAGTTTTATGGCCTATAGATGTATGACAAAAAAAGCAAAAGCCTCATAAATTGAGGGTACCTGGGTAGCCATTAAGCCCCAGCCCCAACTGGTTTAATTGCTGGCTGGCATCTCGGTTGCTAACCACGCCATAAATACTTTTAAACGAGCTAATTTGGAAGAGTGCGGGTCATAGACCATATAACGCTTCACGGGGTAAGGATGAGCAAGTTTAAAAGGAATCACTAGCTCGCCAGAATCAAGCTGACGCTGGCATAAATAAGGCACTGCTAGCGTAACACCATGACCATTTACAACTGCGTTTAACGCCATATCGGTGCTTGTTACCTTGGTCCATTGCTTATGCTGTTCATACTCAGTAATACCGATGTGATTAAACCAGCTTTTCCAATCATAAGCGCCGGGGCTTTCCAAAGTGACAAGCCAAGTAGAAAGCAGATCGATAGGAGAGTTTAACGGCAGTTTTTTCGCTAATTGTGCAGAACATATTGGATATACGTCTGTTTGCCCCAAATAATCACACGCAAGACTATCTGGCGTATATTCAGCGACTTTACTGCCAAAACGTATAGCCAAGTCAATATGTGCTTGTTTCAAGTCTTCAAAATGAGGAGAAGACACAACGCGAATTTGTATATCTGGATACTGCTCAGAAAAACACTGCAATCGTGGCATAAGCCACAGCGAAGTAAAGGCTTGGGTTGAGCTAATCGTAAGTTCACCAGCGATGACTTCTTGGCGAACTTGGCTTAAACCTTGATTGATAATCCCGAGTGCTTTTTGAGTATGTTCGAATAATAACTGTCCTTGTTGACTTAACACCATCTGTCTGCGTTTACGGATAAACATGCGCCCGCCTAGCGCCTGCTCCAGTTGTCGCATTTGTTGGCTAACAGCCGCTTGAGAAATACACAGCTCAGTCGAAGCTAAACTATAGCTTTTATGTCTGGCTGCACATTCAAATGTAACTAACAGATTGATATTTTTAAACAAAATAGATAAACCTAGGGTTAACTGCAGCAGATATTATAAGCATGACTTATATTACAAGTCGATTCATATCATTGGTACACATTCTCATTTTTCTGAATAATCACTACAACAGCATCACGATAGCGACCACCAATAGAGGATATGTAAGATGCAAGAATTTAAACTTCTGCACCAACAAGCGCAGCCACTTTTCATCGCAAATGTGTGGGATGCAATCAGCGCAAAATGTGCACAAAATGCAGGGTATCAAGCTTTGGGAACGTCCAGTGCCGCAATCGCTGGCCTGCTGGGCTACGAAGATGGTGAAGAAATTCCTTTTAAAGAATTACGATACATTGTCTCGCGTATTAAAGCAGCGAGTTGTCTTCCGTTAACAGTGGATATTGAAGCGGGATTTAGCCGAGATCCTAAAATCATTGTCGACAATATTCAGCAATTGCTTGAGCTTGGTGTTGTCGGTATCAATATTGAAGACAGTCGAGTCGGCGCAGACAGAACCTTGGTTGATACCAGTGAATTTACCAAGCTACTCGCTGCTATTTGTTATCAATTACAGCAACGTGAGATAGATGTATTTATTAATGTACGATGTGATGTCTTTTTACTGGGCGTAGATAATGCCGTTGCAGAAGCAGTTAAACGGATAACATCTTATCAAAGGACTGGGATTCATGGACTATTCTTTCCTTGCCTGAGCCAAATTGATGATATCAAAACAATCGTCAAAGCTGCGTCACTCCCGATCAATGTAATGACAATACCTGAATTACCTGACTTCGAGATATTAGCAAGTTTAGGAGTGAAACGTATCAGCATGGGTAACTTTGCCCATCAAGCTATGCATAAAAGGCTACAACACCAATTACTTGAGATAACAGAAACAGGAAACTGGCAGTCTTTATTTTCTCAAGAAAAACAGCTGTCGATGGGACTTTAGCTATACCATTTTGTTTAAGGGGCAGACACCGTGCAACAGATCAATATTCAGTATTTTAAACATCCTTATGCGGAGTTTCTTCTCGGTTCGTATCAAGGTCAGCTTTGTTTGTGCGACTTTCGATATCGCAAAATGAGAGCGTCTGTTGATAAACGCATTCAGCGTGGTCTGAATGCATCATTTACAGAACAAAACGACGATATTTTGGAATCGACCAAGACTCAGCTTGAACAATACTTTCTTGGTGAACGTCGCGTTTTTGATATTCCCCTATTGCTGGTAGGTACAGATTTTCAAAAGTCGGTATGGGGCGCATTAGAAAAGGTGGAATACGGTCACACTGCCACTTATCAAGATTTAGCTCGTTCAATTGGAAATGAAGCGGCAGTGAGAGCTGTCGGTAATGCAAATGGCGCAAATAGTTTAGCGATTATCATTCCTTGTCACCGTATTATTGGTTCTCAAGGTACGCTGGTAGGTTATGCTGGCGGATTGTCATTAAAAAAACGTCTTTTATCGTTAGAGCAAAATCTCTTCATTTAGCTTAAAACGCTACGAATAACAAAGCCTCTGTTTACATAAAAAGCAGCCGGCTTGCTTGATCCCCCGCCACCGTAGTGTCCTTGCCATTCGCTAGTCGCCAGCGTTTAATCATCAAAGTTTTATTAAACGGTGACCTTCCTACAGAGAACTTTCAAATAAAGGGGGCTGATACATTTCATCTGTTTGAGCGGGATGTTTACGCCCCGCTGCTCTGCGACCGCGAATACCTTGATACCCTTCGCCCGGTGATCATTTCCATTTCCTGTTTATAGATATAAGCCCTTTTATTCTAAATTGCTCACCACCGAACGAAGCAGGAAAAGATCATGAAGCCACTTAAATTTCTTGCCGTATTTTCTACTTCCGTTTTATACCAGCCTTAAAACCTGTTGCTCGATCCCCCAAGCAGTGGTCTCGCCAATACGGTTTCCATCGTATCAAGCCGCGATCTCATCACCAAACAGTCATTCCACAGCCGAAGCAAGCTGTGTTAGCATCGCCCTATAGATCCAAACAAGGAATAATCAATGGCGAATGAAACACTTAAAGTGATTGTAGGCTCACTTAATCCGGTAAAGATTGCCGCGGTTAAAGAGGCCTTGGCGCTTTATTACCCGGAGCCGCAGATTGATTGCCAGGGCATGCATGCCCCTTCTCTGGTTGCAGAACAGCCCATGACCAGCCAAGAAACTCGCGATGGAGCAGTGAACCGCCTTCGCTATTGTCAGCAACAACAAGATGCTGATTTTTATGCAGCCATCGAGGGCGGTGTCGATTTGTTTGAAGATGGTCCAGCTACCTTTGCTTATGCGGTGATTGCCGATCGACAACAGATGTCGGTCGGACGTGGGGCCAATATGCCCTTGCCTGTGTCGGTTTATCAAGCTCTTGCTCAAGGTGACGAACTCGGCCCCTTGATGGACAAGCTTTTTAATACCACCAACATTAAGCAAAAAGGGGGGGCTATTGGCCTGCTCACCAACGGATTAGCGACCCGCCAAGGTAATTATGCTCACGCGCTGATCCTCGCCTTAGTGACCTTTGCTCATCGTGAATTATTTAGCAACGAATAAAGTGAAGCTGCCTACCCTCGCGCTAACAGAGTGAATGACGGTAGGCAACCACTTAGGCGTTTAGCTAGCTTTTTGCTGGACGCCGAGTAAAGCCAAGGCCGATGAGGCCCGCCGCCATTAACCAAGCACTGGTAGGCTCGGGTACCGTGCTGGCAGGTTTGAAGTCGACTAAGTACATCATATCGTCATAATCATCATCGCCTAATACGCCAGCTGATTGAAACTCATAGGGAAGGTCTTCCCAACCAATCAAAAAAGCATTGCTAAAACTATATTCCAGCACTTGGCCTCCAATTTCTAAGAACTTAGTGATGCCGTTAAGCTCCGGCAGGGCAAAGGTCATCATATGATCCCAACCGCCATTAAGCTGATTTTCTGAATAGTAAGTGGTTTGGTTATAGGGCCCACCTTGCTCTAAATACCACGCAAACTCGCCAACCAGATCAAACGCTGCACCGCTAAAAGGATTGAGTGAAGAGCCATCACCAGTAAAAGCAAACTGAGGATCGGAAGGCAATAAGGCGAGCTTATCTTGGCCTTTTCCCTTGTCGGTATAAACCCCCAGAGTATTGTAGTTCCCTGCCGTTAAGCCGATTAAGGCAATGTTATGCTTCCCCTGACCAATAAACACTTGATCATCGGCAACAAAGCGTGCGTCGAGGTCGGCATTACTAGTATAAGAGGTACCCAGCAATACATTTGCGGCATCAAATAGATCTGGCACACCATCGTTATGATCGTTCGCGGTGGGGATCCCATTGGCCTGACCATTATAGTGGTCATTTAGCACATGATCGGTAAATGGCATCGCCTGAGCACCAAAGTGCAGCAGCGACAAGCTGATTAATATTTTTTTCATAAAATTCCCGGATGTATTCTTTATATTTTTTATTGAACTGTTAGCGCTGGTGACAATAACGTCACTAATTTTTAAGTGCCACAAGCAAGTGTTCGATTTGTGAACACAGGCTGGCTTGAGATTTGAAAGCCGCAAAGCGAAACAATAGGTTGACAATTTTCTACAAGTGTATAGAGTGGCAAACATTAGAAAATCAGTCTATTTTTTGAACTCTGCTTTGGTTGCCTTCATTTAACCTTCGTTCCGTCGTTTTAAATCCCAGCTTGTTTTTCCAATTGAGAGCATCGACTCTGCAACATGGTTTGTCACCAAAACGTCATACAAACCACTTATAAGTCAATGCGCAACCACTCTTGCTCGCCAGCCTAATTTTACTCGGCGTAACAGCCGCAAGAGACCATTTGAGCGACTCGCAACGCGAGCGCATTTAGCCAAAAAACCTTGAGAGTTATATCTGAACTGCATCAATAGAACATTTCATCTAGTGCAAGGTTATTGGCCCCGAATTAAAGAGAGCAATAACGATGAGTCAAGACTCAAACTCAGCAACTAGCAAATCAGCGCAGCAATATGCGAATCCTATCCCTGATCGCGACGCGATCATCGCCCTACTCGACCAACACGGTGAAGCCCTCACTCGCGAAAAAATCGCCAGTGCATTAGGGCTCAGTACCGAGGATGACTTAGAAGCACTGCGCCGTCGCTTAATCGCGATGAGCCGTGATGGCCAGCTTCACAGTGATCGTCGCCGAGCCTATTGGCCAGTGGACGATAGCGAACTCGTCACCGGTACAGTGATTGGTCATAGAGAAGGCTTTGGCTTTCTAAAATGCCCTGGGCGCGACACTGATTTTGTGCTGCATAGTAGCCAAATGGCCAAGGTATTTGATGGCGATGTGGTGCAAGCTTTACCCAATGGCTTTAATAACCGAGGTCGCGAAGAAGCTCGTATCATCAAGATCCTCGAGCAAAATACGCACCGCATTATCGGCTGTTTAAAATCGCAAGATGGCCAACACTATATTGAACCAGAAAATCAGCGGATCACTCATCGTATTGAAGTGCCTGTCGCTCAACTCGCCGGTGCGAAGCTGGGTCAATATGTGATGGCCGAGCTTATTAGCTATCCCTACAAGCGTAATAACGCCATGGCAAAAATTACCGAAGTAATCGGTGACCCTATGGCACCCGGTATGGAAATTAACGTGGCGATCCGTAGCCATGAGATCCCGCATATCTGGCCACAAGCGGCGCTAGAGCAAGCAAAAAAAATGGCCAGTGAAGTGAGTGAACAAGATAAGCGCCACCGTGTCGATCTACGTACCACCCCCTTTGTAACCATTGATGGGGAAGACGCCAAAGACTTTGATGACGCCGTATTTTGCGAACCCGCTGCCAAAGGTAGCTGGCGTTTATTAGTGGCCATTGCCGATGTATCGCATTACATCCACCCAAACAGCCCCTTAGACGAAGAAGCACAAAAACGCGGCACCTCGGTGTATTTTCCGGGGCATGTGGTTCCGATGTTGCCAGAAGCCATCTCCAACGGTCTGTGCTCATTAAATCCGCATGTGGATCGCCTCGTCATGGTCTGTGAGATGAATATTGACGCCACTGGCCAACTAGCTAACTATCAATTTTTTGAAGCGGTGATTCACTCTCACGCTCGGCTCACTTATAGCCAAGTGGCTTGTATCTTAGAACGCAGTGACAGCCGCAAAGGTATCCGTTTAAGCGAGCACTATCGTGCGGTACTGCCACAGCTACACGACTTACACAGCTTGTACGCAGTGCTACGTGAGGCTCGAAATGAGCGCGGTGCCATTGACTTTGAAACCCAGGAAACCAGCTTCAAATTTGATCAACAACGAAAAATAGAACAGATCGTACCGGTGGTTCGCAACGACGCTCACAAAATAATTGAAGAATGTATGCTGTGCGCCAACGTCGCCACTGCTCGCTTCTTAGAGCAACTCAAACTGCCAGCCTTATACCGGGTTCACCAAGGCCCTAAAGAGAAGAAGCTCACCAGCTTGCGGGCTTTTCTTGGCCAACAAGGATTACAATTGGGCGGTGGCGAAGCCCCCACTCCTGCAGATTATAATCGCTTACTAAGCAGCACCAGTGAGCGCGCCGATGCGCAAGTGATCCAAACCATTCTGCTACGCTCAATGAGTCAGGCAATATATAGCCCCGAAAACCAAGGTCACTTTGGCCTAAACTTTGACGCCTATGCGCACTTTACGTCGCCCATTCGTCGCTATCCCGACCTATTGGTCCACCGTGCGATCCGCTCGGTGATCCGAGCCAAAGAGAGCGGCGGTTTACTACGCCGCGCCTTAAAAAGCATGAGTGGTAAAGGCTTAGATCCCGTTCGCCGTATTGCTGGCGCACCTAGTTCGGCACCAAAGGTCAACTATCCCTATCAAACGGAGCAAATGTTGATCTTAGCCGAGCATTGCTCGCAAGTCGCTCGTCGTGCCGATGCCGCCAGCTGGGACGTAGATGCCTGGTTAAAATGCGAATATATGCAAGACCGTGTGGGCGAATGCTTTACCGGTATGATCAGTGGCCTGAACAACTTTGGTTTATATATCGAGCTGCAAGACAGCGGTGTCGAAGGTGCGCTGCATGTTTCTGCGCTACAAGGTGATTTCTATCATTTTGATGCCGCTAAACAGCGTTTAACCGGAGAGAATAGCCGTAAAAGCTATGCCATCGGCCAACAAATCCAAGTGAAAATAGCTCGAGTCGACATGGAGCAACGTAAGATTGAACTGGTGCTTGCCGAACAACAAGGCCAAAGTAACAAGCGTAAGTCGAAGGCCAAATCGAAGGCAAAAACCAAGTCGATAAAAGCAGCCTAAGGCGCTGCTTTTCTGCATATTTTGGGGTTACGCTGATCAAATTAAGCGTTCCCCCAGTCCTCTGACGCGAGTCATTATCGCGTTTAGCCGTGGGCGCATGGCACCGGAATCTTGCGCCTCACTGAAAAAAGTATTCAAATGCAGTCGAGATACGCATTTGAAAACCAGAATTTAATGATTAAATTTTGACTTGAGAGCTTAAGCCAAACAATCATACAAGCGCATTAATTTCGTTTTTCTTCTGTCTGTGGATGACTCGTAAGCCAATTGTTATCCGCATTTGCTTCAATCAATTCCTTAATTTCGATCGTTTTATAATACCCGTAATGTACAAATGGATCTTGATTTACAAGCGCCGTTGCCTCTTCAATGTTCTGCACCATTAAAATTTGAATGGCTGAATCATTGTCGGTAAAAGGTCCGCATAAATGAAGCTTGCCTGATGCATCAACTTGCTGTAAGTGCTTGATATGTGCAAGCAACAATTGCTCACTAAAAAGGTCTTTATTTTTATCTGAAAGGAACGCCACAAATTTACGCAATTGTTATTCTCCGACCTGTGGTTAAAAATTGAGGTATTGCCAGCCCTTATCAGCGAAATAGTTTGCCTCGCCAATCCATCCACTCTAGACACTTGTATGAAGCATCGCTGCGAATTGGAATATGAGCCAGTGTATTATTTTAAAACTATCCCCATCAACCCAAAACAAAAAGAGCAACACCGATGCTGGTTCAGAGACTGTCGTATAAATATAAATTAATTCTGTAGTTACATTTACAGTATGGAAATGATTCATCGTTGTCGATTCGAAATTGTAATTTTATTCAGAACCGTACAATGGGTTTTCCCATTGATTTAACGAGTCAGCGGGTGAATCGCCAGTAAAAAATAACACCCAGTATCTAAAATCATCCCCTAATCCCACGTATTAGCTAATTTTGGGGCCATGATACTGCATTAGAAAAACTACTAGCCGATAATTTCAATATCTTGCGCGGCGCACCATTCCCGCAAGGCTAATTCAGTATGCTCTGCTTCAAATTGATACCATGCTTCAATTTTTTCGGCGTGTTCCAGCAACGCTTTGAACCTTGAATAGGCGCCTTTATGTCGAAAAATCGAACGGATATGGTCATACTCTGACGGCAAATATTGCTGCACAAAGTCAAAAACCAGCTCGGAACCTAAAGCTAGGTCATTTTTATCAGGAATCGCTAGATATTTCTCATCATCAATATCATCGGGCAACGCCTCTTCGTTATCGCCAAATTCAGAGTGAAAATAGCTTTTACCAGATACTTTGCAAATATATCCTTGATGTTCGAATGGCGAGCCAAAGTTGACCAACTCAAACAAATCCAAGATATCACTGAACTTAATCGCCATTCTGTTCACCTCCTGTTTTCTATTGAGCAGCTAAGGCCTTTACGAGGATAACATAGCTTTTATCGCGAAACAGAGGGTGCTGCGCAAAAATCATACAAGAAGTATCCAACCACGTTTGCAGAAACTGGCTTTAGCGACGCTTATCCTTGTTTCTCTGTGCGAAGCGCGTCAAAACCTGAGCAAATGCTATGCGCTGACTAAAAGTGGTCCACTTAGGAATATCACCATTTCAAGCCACAACACCATTCCCGCCCCTTATTCTGGGAACAGTACTGTGGATACGATCGAAAGTGTTTGATTAGAGCTCAGGCCAATTACTTATTGGCCCACGCCAATTTTCGTAAGCCTTCGCCAATGCAATTACTGTTAGGTCTTCAAACCGTGGGGCCACAATCTGTAAGCCAATCGGCATCCCACTGTTAGAGAAACCACAATTGATCGAGGCGGCGGGTTGCTCTCCCATATTCCATGGCACGGTAAACGCGATATGCTCAAACGGTTGCTGAGGATCGTTGGTTGGTGACGCCCATTCTGCCGGATAAGAAACATTGGGATTCACCGGAGAAAGCACTGCGTCAACTTCGGTGAAGACCTCCGCACAGCGGTCTCGCATTGCCAAAGTAGCATCGAAGCCTTTCACTACATCCAGCGGACTGGCGTCTCCCCCCGTTTTTGCCCATTCATAAATATAAGGAAGTATCGATTGGCGCTTCTCATTGCTCAGTTCTAGCATGCTTCCCCAGAAACGGCTGCGCCAAAATACGTCTAAGCCATCTAGCCATTCCCTTTTTAGAACCGGATCTATTTCAACGATTTCGGCCCCCTCGCTGGCAAATCGTTGAGCCGCTTCAAGCACTGCGGCTTTCACTTCTGGCTCCGCTTCAATGCCGCAACCCGCATCTAAGAGCAAACCGATTTTCATCCCGCGAACATCTGCAGGCGGAACATTCCAATCCAAGGCTTCGAACTTAAGCGAAGTGGCATCTCGCCAATCTGGTTTTGCTAAAGTTGGCATGACCATCACCGCATCATCAACTGTTTTGGTCATTGGGCCTGCTGAACGCCCCGTATAATAGGGATAAATTGGAATTCGCCCAAGGCTTGGCTTAAAGCCAAACAGTCCGGTCCAGCCAGCAGGAAGGCGGACTGAACCACCGATATCGGTCCCAATATGCAATGGCCCGAAACCTGCTGCTCCCGCCGATGCGGCCCCGGCCGAAGAGCCTCCTGGGTTTTGAGTTAAGTCCCACGGATTACGGCTCAAATGGTGAAAGGTTGACAAACCAGACGATAACATGCCGTAGTCCGGGCAAGTGGTCTTGGCAAAGATGATCGCACCGTCTTCTTTTAGACGTGCAGCGATTGGGGCGTCTTCGCTTGCTGGGGCTTTATCTGATGCTGCCGTCCCCATCGGGATTGGATCGCCTTGGGTGGCAATCAACTCTTTCACGGTAACAGGTACGCCGTCGAGCGGACCAAGCGTTTCCCCCTTAAGCCAACGCAGAGTCGACGCTTCCGCCTGTTGCATGGCTTGTTCAGGCTTGTAAGCATAAAGTGCGCAAACCTGTGGCTCTATTTTTTCAACCCGCTCAATCAGCCAGCGCATATATTCGGAAGGCGTGGTATCGCCATTGGCATAAGCCTGCAAGAGGGCGCGGGTGTTTAACTTTGAAAAATCGATCATCTTACGAAATCCATCTAATATTAATAGCTTAAGTCGAAAGGTCTTGGCTGCTAAGCGCTCAGAGAGCCATTGGATCTTGCCGACACTTTTTTCGACCAATCTGTTTAAGCGTGGGTTCGGCATACAGCAGTCGTTTGGTATACGCTTCACGAGGATTATCGAGGACCTGCCGAACCGGGCCGATCTCGACCAACTGGCCGGATTGCATTACAACAACGCTATCGCAAATTTCATCAACAACGCCGATATTGTGAGTAATAAACAGCACCGATATACCGTGCTTATCGCGCATGCTCACAAGCAACTTTAGGATCTGAGCTTGCACCGTCAGATCGAGGGCAGAAGTAGCTTCGTCTGCGACGATTAACTTAGGCTTGGTGATCAGTGCCCGCGCAATGGCGATGCGTTGTCGTTGACCACCAGAAAACTCATGTGGATATTTGTCCATGTCGTCAGCGCTTAGACCCACCTCTTCAAGCAGCGCTGCGATACGCGCCCTAAGCGCGTTACCTTTTGGGGCGTTTTCTTCTAGATGAAGAGGTTCAGCGATGATCCGAGCTATTTTATGCCGCGGGTCCAAGGACCCATAAGGATCCTGAAATATCATTTGAAAATCGGCTCGCAGGCGGCGTAACTTGGCTGAGGTAAGCGCAAAAATATCTTGGTCTTCAAACAGCACATTGCCATCGCTAGGCTTATCCAAGGCCATCACGATACGAGCAAGGGTTGACTTGCCTGAGCCACTTTCACCAACCACCCCAAGTATTTGTCCCTTTTCAAGTGATAGCGATACATTGTTAAGTGCTTTCACGCTAGTATCAGCAAGCTTGAACTCACGTGTCAGGCCAATAATTTCAAGAATTTTTTTGCTCATGCCTTACCTTCTGAATTTGGCGTGGTGATTTCAAGCCCCATTCGCACCCGTTGTGGCAAGGCAGAGAGAAGCTTAACGGTATACTCATGGCTCGGCTCTCGTAACACCCGTTCAGTTTCCCCTTGCTCCATTTCATTGCCGCGATACATCACCAACGTTCGGTCGGCGATACGAGCAATCACCCCAAGATCATGAGAAATCAAGATCAAGGCAATCCCCAACTCACTCACTAGATCGTCAAGAATGTCCAAGATCTCAGCCTGCACGGTGACATCGAGGGCGGTTGTTGGTTCGTCTGCAATCAACAGATCCGGTTTAAGTGCGAGCGCAATCGCAATCCCAACACGCTGGCGCTGCCCGCCAGACATTTCGTGAGGATAACAATGCATTTTCCGCTTAGCATCGGGGATCCGCACCATCTCCAGTAGGCGAAGCGCTTCCGCACTTGCTTCTCTACGACTGAGATGACGGTGCAACCTTAGGCCTTCGGCAATCTGACTTCCTACTTTCATCGCAGGGTTGAGCGCGGTCATTGGTTCCTGAAAAATCATTCCAATTCGAGAACCACGCAATGCACACAGCTGCCGCTCGGTCATCCTTAAAATATCTTCGCCCTTGAAAAGGATCTCGCCAGAAGCCTTTGCAGTCTTAGGAAGCAGGCCAATTGTGGCCAACGACAATACTGATTTTCCGGAGCCGCTCTCTCCAACAATTCCCAGCGTTTCACCTTTGTTGAGCGACAGATTGATGCCATGCACTACTTCATTTTCTTGGCCATCGCCATTTTGAAAGCTCACCCGAAGGTCTTTAATATCGAGCATCATGTTGATTGCCCCCTTCTCGGATCCGTAAGATCGCGTAGCCCGTCACCCAACAAATTAAGACCCAGTACCGCGGTACAAATCGCCAAACCAGGCACCAACACCAGATGAGGGGCGATAGAAAGATAAGTCTGCGCATCTGCCAACATGCGTCCCCAACTCGGCGTGGGAGGCGCGATGCCGAGGCCAAGAAATGACAAGCCAGCCTCGGTCAAAATGCCAAGGCCCGTTTGAATTGCCACTTGAACAATAATTTGCGCCGCAATATTCGGAATCACGTGTTCAATGGTGATCCCGGTATTGGTTTTACCAGCCATACGCGCTGCAAGAATGTAGTCTCGAGCCCAGATTTGTAAGGCTGCACCACGGGTCACACGCGTAAACACCGGGATCATAAACAGTGCGATGGCAACAATCGTGGTGGTCGGTCCCCCACCAAGAATTGCTGCCAGCAAAATCGCAGAGAGAACAGGCGGAAAAGCAAATAACACATCATTCACGCGCATCACCAGCGATTCAAATCGGCCTCGTTTACAGGCCGCTGCCACACCAAGCACTGTGCCAATCAACCCGCCGATAGTAATCGCCGAAAAAGCGATCCCGAGAGACACCCAGGCTCCAGCCATAATCATCGACAGTTCGTCACGCCCAAAATGGTCAGCGCCGAGCAAACCACCCACTCCCGGTCCTTTCAAACGATTCATGATGTTGATCGCCGTAGGATCGAATGGTGTCCAAAATTGACTAAGGATGGCTGCAATCACAAGCACCGTGGTAATCGAGCCACCAATGATCAGCGACCAAGGAAGACGTTTCATCGGCGAGTCCTCAGTCTTGGGTCAAGTACGGTATACAAGGCATCAACAATAAAGTTAATAATCATCACAATGGCGGCAAAGAATAACACCACATTTTGAATTACAATCAGGTCACGTTGTGCCAGCGCTTGGTAAGCCAGCGTGCCCATCCCCGGTAGACTAAACACATTCTCTACGAGTACAGCTCCAGCGATTAAAACCGAGATTTGCATCCCCAACATGGTCACAATAGGGATCAGGGCATTGGGCATGATATGCCGCCAAAGCGCTTGGTTTGGCGTTGCGCCTTTGGCTCGAGCGGTGCGCACAAAATCCTCATTGGTCACCTCTATCACGGCAGCCCGAGTGACTCGTGTGAGTACCGCCGCCTGCGGAATTGCCAATGCAATGGAAGGGAGAATTAGCGCCTGAAGCGCAGCCCAAAAACCCGCCTCCCAGCCAGGAAAACCACCCGCGGGAAACCAACCAAAACTGAGTGAGATGCCAAGGATCAGTAATAGGCCGATCCAGAAATTGGGAACTGCTATGCCAATTTGCGAGAATAAGGAAGCGAAGATATCAACTATACCGTTGGGTTTTGCGGCAGCAATCACCCCCAAAGGCAGTGAAATCAGCACCGAAAGAAACACCGCCAGCCCAGTCAGCGGCAGTGTCACAGTGAGTCGCTCACCAATCAGCTGCGCCACCGATGTAGAATAAGTATAAGAGTTTCCCAAATCTCCATGTAATAAACCGACCAGCCAGTTTACATAGCGAACCAGAAATGATTGATCTAATCCCAACTGGCTTCGGAGTGCTTCTAATGTATCGGGCGCTGCAGACATACCGAGTATGATTTCAGCAGGATCCCCTGGCACAGCTTCCATCACTAAAAAAATGACAAAAGAGACCACCAGCAGGGTGACGATTAACCCTACCAGCGATTGCATAATATGGCGCATTGGCTCTCACCTTTGAATGTATGTTGCTCGCTGTTGACTGCGTTTACTTTTGGAACTCGGCACGCTTATTCGCGCCAGTAAGCAGCGCTAACATCGTTCGATGGAACTGGCTCATTGCGCCACATCCCTTGAAGATCTTTTTTCCATATACCGATCTTAGGTGCGGCGTAAAGGAACAACGCCGGCACGTCTTGGGCGAGAATTTGCTGGGCGCGCTGGTATCCCGCAATCCGTTCAGCTTCGCTTGTTGCATCAGAGATGGCCGCCATCACTCCATCAAACTCAGGATTTTGATAATTGAAGTAGTACGGATGGCGTGCATAAATCCCAATATCAAGAGGCTCTGCATGACCAATCACCGTCATATCGTAGTTGGTGTCTTTAAAAACATCCTGAACCCACTTCGCAGGAAACTCGGAGGTTTCGATATTCATGGTCACGCCTATCATAGAAAAGTAGGCCTGCATGATCTCAGCTGCGCGTTCAGCATAGGTTCGGGTCGGCATTTTCATGGTAAAACTGAAGCCATTCGGATAGCCCGCTTTGGCGAGTAGTTGCTTGGCCTTCACTGGATCATAGGGCCATACCCCCGTCAGATTTTCATAACCCGCATCGGACGGGGAAAAATGACTACCAATTGGCGTACCAAAACCTTCGTTGGTGGCATCAATAATGGCTTGACGATCCGTCGCCATCATCAGTGCCTGACGCACCCGAACATCATTAAATGGCTTTTTAGCACTGTTCATACCAGCAACCACTTCCATACTGGTGGTTCCGATAACGGTGCTAAAGGCTTGATTGCGTTTGAACTGACTCACCAACTCTGGTGCGTTAAATTCTGGGATCGCATCAATCCCACCGGAGTTAAGTGCCGCGGCTTGTGCCTGTGGATCGCTAATGAAACGAAAAGTGACTTTATCCAGTAGTGCTGCTTGGCCCCAATAATTGTTGTTTTTGACCAACGTCACCTGATTACCTTTCTTCCAATGAAGAAATTGAAACGGGCCCGTCCCAATTGGATGGGTAGCATTTGTTGCTTCACTTGAGGGCTCAACCATGACTGCAGCAGGAAAACCTAACCAATAAAGCAAATCTGCAGATGGTTTCGACAGTTTGAGAACCAAGGTATCCGCATTGGGCGCCTCAACACTTTTAATCGGCTTATAGAGCACTTTTTGTGGATTAACCGAATCATTGGCAAGTAGTCGATCAAGGGTATATTTCGCGGTCTCCGCATTGAACAATTTACCATTTTGGAAAGCGACTCCATCACGCATATCAAAGGTGTAAGTCAAACCATCATCAGAAATCTGCCAGCTTTCGGCAAGCTGAGGCTCAATGTTGCCGTTTTGGTCAATTGCAACCAAACCTTCAAAAAGGTTTTGCCAAACCACTTGTCCAATGGCCACTGGCGCAGCAACTGTCGGGTCAAGACCAGAAGGCTCTAAGCTCATGCCTAAAATAAGGTCACTGCGTGGCTGAGCAATCACACTGCCCGTCGCAAACAATCCAATGGCTGCTGTCGCAATCAAGAGAGAACGAAAATTACGTATCATAAAACGGAAACCTCTGATAGTGGTTTTAGAAACCCTTTCTGTTCGTTATGCCTTTACCTTGCCCGAGAACGTAGTGTAAATGCAATAAGATTTATTAGCGCACAGTGCAACTAAAACCGTTGCACTGTTTCTAAAGCTTAAGCAATTTTATCGCGGCTTGACCCGTTTAGTCGATGAAAGATCCTTCTAAACAAATCAGCAAGTTCGCTGGCTTGATGGCGAGCCGCGTCAGCCCTAAGTCAACAATTTTTCAGTGAATGCGTAACTCATATACTATACCTCTAGCCCCCACTCATTTAACGATTGGCTCGCTGCATCGATTGCGCTTGCTCTGGCAAAAATTCTTCTAGAAAATCGGCTAATTTAGCAGCGGCAAAGCTTGGCGCTGTCGTCATCGCTCGTCCAAGCTGCAGCGCGGTTACGATTTCGGATGCCTCAACAAAAGGGCGAACCACAAGCTCTGCGGCCTTAATTTCACGAATAACCGACATCGCAGGTAAAATCAGCACCGCTGCGCCGCGCAGGGCGAGTTCCTTTTGTAATTCAAGAGACGAGGTTGTAAACACCGCCTCCACTGGCACAAAACCAGCAGAACGTTGGCGCTGGTCAAAATTACGCCGGATCCCAAATGAGTGGTCTGGCATCGCAATCGGATGTTGGCGGATCAGCTCTAAGGAAATCTGCTTAAACTTAGCGAGCGGGTGATGAGCTGCCATTATCGCTTCATGGTGAATCGGCAGCTTAAAGCGCACATCCATTTTTGAGTCGGGAGAGGAGAACATCGTGACAGCCATATCGGTGTCACCATTAATCACCGCATTCTTGGCTTCTTGTGCCGATGAAACCGTCACCACAATCGATATCCCTGGATACAGCTTATAAAATTCCGACAACGCAGGAGCCAAGATGGCATTAATTGCTGCGCCGTTAATATGGATCGACACATGACCACGCTTAAGACCTCGCAGATCATCGATCACTTGGCGGGCATTATCGAGATCACGCATCATACTTTTAGAACGAGTCGCTAGCAGCTCCCCTGCTGCGGTTAACATAATACCTCGCGCACCTCGGGTCACTAAGGGCGCACCAAAATAGTGTTCCAAGTTTTCCAGCTGACGACTAATCGCGGTCGGAGAAACCCCTAAAGTTTCCGATGCCTGTCGAATCGAACGTGAACGAACCAGCTCATTGAAATAAGTAATAGCCTGAAGCTTCATATCATTCTCTGAAATGAGTTATGCGCTCATTCAATCGAAGTGGTTTGCCTCAGGCAAGTCTTTTTTACATGATGGGAAGTACATTCAATGCGTGCTCGCTTAGCCTATCCCAGCTAGAGCGTGCGCTTCAGAGCACAAATCACGATGCTTGAGCCACTATCGATTGGCGCAGGTTTCTGATCGACCCCGCTATCAAGGGGAATTGGAAAACTCAGTTTGGGGCTTAAAAATCGAGAAATACCCCTTAATACTTCACTAGATATCCCATTCCAATAACGCCAAGTATGCCCGCCTTTAGTGGTGTGGCAACTAAACCCGCCAAGATACGCCCCGCCACCTGAGTGCTGCCAGAGCAAGTAACACAGCCATAACTCCACTGCCACTGGTAGGCGCCGCTAATCTGCCGTTGCTAGACTAAGAATACCTCCTGTAAGCTCTATTGGCGGCATTGATTGACTGCGCTTGAATGCGGCCTCAAATACCATCGGCTAGCGTTCAGTTGCATTGTTGCTGGCTGACGGAAAGAGCGGCTTGATACGACGACCACTGCCATGACCGTCGGCAGCATCAGTGGAAGAAATCACTTGCCAAATCCCCGCATAATTAGCACAAATAGGTGCACGGTCTTGGGTCTGCTCAAGCATGCCCACAGTGCGGGTACAGGCTCTCAATAACGCCAACACAAGCATCGCTAAAAACACGCAAACAGATTGAATTTACCAACCTTTTAAGAATCATCCACACGGGTAAAACATCACTCTAAAGCAAACGCCTCTCGGCTTATTGATTCAAGAAACAATAAACCGTTGTAAGGCTATTCATTTGACGAAACTGATCCCCCTATTCTTAGCCCCTCAAAGCTAGATATCGAGCGGATGAGTGGGCCTGTATCCAACGGTATTTTCCCTCCTTCGGGCACCAAGCTTATCTTCACCTCGATTACTTTGCTGATTATTAATTAGCCAACTAGGGTTAGTAAAATAACCAAGGAGATAGCAACAATGGAAAACCTACTAATATTCAACTTTGATGGTACAGATAACGAACCTGCAGATGCAATGCAAGACAAGCGAGACAGTGGTGTTGTTGAAGATGACAGCATCACCAATATCCTCAAGCTACATTTACTACTTGGCGGCAATTTAAAAGATCACAATGGGAAAAGCGACTTAGGTAAGCACTGTGTCAGCTTTTATTACAAAGGCGTGGGAACCTATGGAAATTACTTTGAACGTAAATTTAATGCCGGCTTAGCCTTAGAAAATTCAGATGTAAAAACCATCTTAGCCTCTGCCAAGCAAGACTTTGCCAAACACTATCAGCTGCATCCCCCCGAACAAGTTCTAATTACTGGTTTCAGTCGCGGGGCTGCACTAGCACGACGTTTTGCCTCAATTATTTCACGTGATTATCCCAAGGCCAGTTTCAAGATCATCGAAGTGGTATTTGATACCGTCGCCTCCATTGGACTGCCCAACTTGAAAAAATCCGAACGCCCCAGCACTGACGTTGTTTTTGAATATGGTCATACTCTCCCAAACAAAGTTTGCCATGCACTGCATATGCTATCACTTGATGATAAACGGGCCGCTTTTCAACCGACCTTAATGAATATCGATAAACGAGTAACCGAAATATGGTTTGCAGGCGCCCATTCCGACGTAGGTGGTGGGTATAATTATGATGGCTTATCCGATACCAGTTTACGCTTTGCCATGGATTGGCTGGAGAACCTCGACGACTTAAACATTCAATTTAACAGCCCCTCCACCATCGATTACTTAAGTATTTTTCCCGATAACTCGCGCTTAAACATTAGTATCGATGACATGTTAATTGAACCCTATTGCTACGGGGTGAATCATCAACAACAACGCGGCGTTTTAGCAACACTTTTCACCGTTGATGACCGCTTGTGCTGCGCCTTAGAAAATGACCAAGTATCACCCAATATCAAACCGAAGGTTCACATTTCCGTCGCTTTACGTATCGCTGGGGATCGTAATTATCGCCCCAAATCGCTAAAAAATGTCTCACACCAAATCATGTATGACCCTTGGCGCACCGCACCAGAACCATCTCAAGGGACCGCCGTTCATGAACTCGGCTTATTAAACAACTATCAACTGGCCGAACAGCCCATCACAAGCAAAGTATTAGCGCATCGAAAATACAATCATACTGGGATCATCTTAGTGAAAGGCAAACAATATTTAATTGAGAATACCCATCAAGCACGTTGGAAAGACGGCAATTTGCAAGAGGTTGATGGTGAGGGCTGGGATCGCAGTGATGTGAAACTGGGTCTAGGCGAGCTTCCCATACAAATTAGTGAGGCATATCGGCGGGTGCCAGATGCCGATTGGTTTAGTTTATGCGCCACTATTGATGACAGTGATGAAGACGCCTTCTATGTGGGGAATCGGATCCAGTTCACGGCCACCAAGACTGGAGAGTTATGTTTATTTGCCAACGACTTAAATAGCTACTACGGCAACAATACTGGCCATCTGCGGGTTCAAGTGCAACGTCTATAAATCAAACAAATAATACGACCTTCGCGCGACTTAGGGCTCGCGCTTATCAATAATTTTATTTATAATACGATAGTACTTGCTGTTTGGAAATGACTCATTGATTACAACAACCCCTAATCCTATCTACGTGGCGAAGCCCGAACGCTACCATAAGATGCAATATCAGCGTTGTGGACAGAGTGGTGTACAACTTCCCCGACTTGCGCTTGGCTTATGGCAAAACTTTGGCTCAAGCGATCCACTGGCAAATGCTCGAAACCTATTGCGAACCGCCTTCGACTTAGGCATTAATCACTTTGATTTAGCTAATAACTATGGTCCTAGTTACGGGGCAGCAGAACAAACCTTCGGCAAAATCATGCAACAAGACTTGGCTGGCTACCGCGATGAACTATTTATTTCCAGTAAGGCTGGCTACGATATGTGGCCAGGCCCTTATGGCAGTGGCGGCTCGCGTAAATACTTAGTATCGAGCTGTGATCAAAGCCTAAAACGCACAGGATTAGATTATTTTGATGTGTTTTATCACCACCGACCGGATCCCGAGACTCCGCTAGAAGAGACCATGCAGGCTCTCGATTATTTAGTGCGCTCGGGTCGCGCCCTATATATCGGAATTTCCAACTATTCTGCCGAACAGACCGAACAAGCAGCGGCTATTTTAAAACAGCTCGGCACACCGCTGCTGATTCACCAACCACGTTACAATCTGTTTGACCGCTGGATAGAAGATGGCTTGTGCCATGTCTTAAAACAACAGGGTATTGGCAGCATTGTTTTCTCGCCACTGGCACAGGGGGTTTTAACGGATAAGTACTTAAATGGGATCCCTGAAAACTCACGAGCATCGCGCAACGAGATCATTCATCTAAAACAAAGCGATATTTCTGCAGAAAAAATAGCCAAAGTGGCAGCGTTAAATCAACTTGCGGAAGCTCGTCAACAAAGCCTTGCGCAAATGGCCATCGCCTGGACCCTGAGTAATGATGCAGTCACGACCTGCCTAATCGGGGCGAGTCGCACCGAACAACTCTACGATTCGGTGAAAGCCCTTGATAAGCTAGACTTTAGCACTGAAGAATTATCAAGCATTGAATATATACTGGCGGGGACTGCACTTTGAAAGAGAATTATGCTCTCAATATTAAATCCAGCTCAAGTCACATTATTGACAAATAAGCCATAAAATACCTTAATTCTGGACTGCATATATTTTTTATTTAGTTAGAATAAAATTAAAGTCATTTTACATAATTACAACAACAATAAGTACTAAACGCTTAAATCGATTAGGGGCCTCGGCCCCTTTTATTTGCGCTGTGGAAAGCTTTTGAAGCTTAACCGACCTGGCTTAATAAAGCTCTGCGATATTCAACGATATCCTCAATCGTCAATACAGGCATACCATGTTGCTGGGCAAACTGAACGATTTCAGGTAATCGCGCCATTGTGCCATCCGCTAGGGTGACTTCACACAAGACGCCCGCCGGTTTAAGCCCTGCTAAAATCATCAAATCGACCGTACCTTCGGTATGTCCTCGGCGAGTAAATACTCCGCCAGGTTGGGCTCTCAGTGGATATACATGACCAGGGCGAGCTAAATCACTCGGCTTGGCATCATCAGCAATCGCAGTTTGTATGGTGGTCAGTCGATCGACCGCAGACACTCCGGTCGTCACCCCTTGTTTTGCTTCGATGCTCACAGTAAAAGCGGTACCAAACTGGCTAGAGTTATCGCTCACCATGGGCGGTAAATCGAGAGCCTTGATTTTATCATCGTTTAAACACAAGCAGACGATGCCACTACATTCACGAATTAACATCGCCATTTGTGGCTGAGTTAACGACTCGGCGGAAAATATTAGGTCGCCTTCATTTTCACGGTCTTCATCATCGACCACCAGTACGCCTTGGCCTTTGCGAAGCGCGTCAAGCGCAGCATCAACACGTTGATTAGAATTGCCATATTGGGCAAGTAAAGACTGATTCATGGTTAAAATCCTTTAATAACAACATTAGGTTTTCCAGAATCAGGGCACGCAGGAATTGAAACATAAAGTGACACTTTATGCTTTTTTATCTAAAGCAGCACCAATCCAACAACACAGCAATAAGCTTACGCTTAGTTGCCGTACTGCAAATACTACTTGTTGATTCTCTTCCATCCGGACTGATTACAGCACAGCTGTAAATTACCGTCGGCTCTGGATTTCGCTTGGGTCATGGACTCAATCGGCACCAGATCTGCTGACCCCAGAATAAACTGAGCGCTCGCGGGCTTTTAAGAAAACTTAACTACCGCCGGTGGGGAATTTCACCCCGCCCTGAGAATGTTCTGGCACAGCGATACCGTGCCAGACGTAATGGTGCACCTAAATTGGCCCAAAAACAAGTAAGGGCCCTAAGGCCCTTACTGATCATGATGAAGAAATTTTTCTACTATACCCGGCGGTAAGGCAGATAAATCGGCTCCCACATATGATCGGCAATTTCACGCTCTATATCTTTGCCACTAAGGCAGCCATCTGGATCGGTCTCTTTAATTTGTTTCAAAATTGCTTTAGCCACAAAACTAGAGACTTCTTTTAACTCTCGCATTCTTGGGAATACACAACCACTGTCTAGATCTTCTTGCGAAACATACTCAGCTAACGCAAACGATGCGGTGGTAAACATTTCCATGGTGATTTTTTTCACCCCAGAAACAATGGTTGCTAAGCCCACAGCAGGGAAAATGAATACGTTGTTTCCCTGACCAATTCGGTAGCGCTGACCATTGTGTTCTACATCATCAAAGGGGCTTCCGGTTGCGACAATGGCTTGGCCATCGGTCCAACGGTAGACTTCTTCGGGCAAGACTTCACAGTTGCTGGTCGGGTTAGACAAAGGAAACACCATTGGCCGCGAAGTATAATCGAGCATTTTCTTCACATGACTTTCTTTAAATGCCCCGCCGACACCACTACAGCCAAGTAACACGGTCACCGCAACGTTATCGATCAGTTCACTTAAACTGGCCTTTCCGGCTTCGGCCAAAGGCCAATCCTCGGCAAAACCAATTGGTTTGGCGTAACGCTTTTTATAATCATCTAAACCTTCGCGGTTATCAAACACCACGCCGCGAGAGTCTAAAATATAAATTCGGTCACGCGCATCTTGATGACTTAAGCCTTCTTTGAGTAAACCCGCAAAAATTTGATCGGCAACGCCGACCCCACCAGCGCCTGCGCCATAAACCGCATACACCTGGTCAGCCAAGGTTTCACCCTTAATTTTGGTTGCACCAATCACCCCAGCCAATACCACCGATCCGGTGCCTTGAATATCGTCATTAAATGAAGGTAATACATCTTCATATTTTGAAAGATTATCGAAGGCATTCGATTTACTAAAATCTTCCCATTGCAAAACGGCTTTAGGAAAATGTAACTTAGTTTGCGCTACAAACTTTTCGATGAAATTCTGGTATTCCTCTCCTCGCATCCGCTTCTTCGGCATCCCCAAGTACATAGGGTCTGCCAATAGATCTTGATTATCCGTTCCCACATCAAGAGCCACCGGTAAACAATGTGCAGGATGAATGCCAGCCCCTAAGGTATACAAAGACAACTTGCCAATGGGGATCCCCATACCACCGATGCCTAAATCACCCAAACCGAGGATCCCTTGACTGTCGGTCACGACAATAATTTTAATTTCTTTGCCGGCAAAATGGCGTGCCATTTCTCCCATGTGATCGATGTTATCTGCGGTCACATATAAACCACGGGCTTTTTGATAGCGATGACTAAATTCTTGACAGGCTTTACCCACGGTCGGGGTATAAATAATCGGCGTCATTTCTTCAACATGGCGTGAAATTAAGGCATAAAACAGGGTTTCGTTGCGATCTTGCAGAGCCCGTAGATATTGATATTTTTCAATATCACTACAAGCACTTAAAAAGCCTTGATAGACTCGCTGCAACTGATCATCGAAAGTTTGTGGCTTGGGAGGTAACAGACCATTTAAGTTAAAGGCTTCTCGCTCTTCGTAGCTAAAGGCGGTACTTTTATTCAAAGTGCGATCGTTCAGTAGTGCGGTTCCAGAAATTGAAACTGGGCGAAATTCGTTACCATTTTCGTCTTTCCAGCGTAAATATTTACCTGTAGGCATGTTGTCCTCCGAGACAGCGCGTAAGAAAAGATAGAACAAAGTTAAATAGTAAATGATCCCACTACATCTGTACGCTATTTCATTCAAAAATCGTCTAAATTTAATCAACTAACAAATAATTTACCGTCCGCGCAGTCCTTTTTGAGATGATTCGCAAGATCAGCGGATGAATATTGAAACAAGGCAGCACTTAGCGGCTAAAATCACCTTCAAAGGAAATCAAACTCGATTTAATTAGCCAGTGCTATACACCAATGTGTGCCGACTGATATACAATTAGCCATCTCCACTTTTTAGCAAGCCCCACATTGAAACAATCTCTGTTTGAAGTAAAAAGAAACTTCATTATTAAACTTGGCAAAGCTCTGCATAAATATGGCACCCCAGCCTTTCGTTTAGAGTCTCATCTACGAAATGTTGCGGAAACTCTTGGCTTGGACGGCTACTTTTTGGTCACGCCGACCTCACTCACCTTTGTACTTTGGGCGCCCGATGATACCCAAGAATACAATTACGTGATGCGTGTCAAGCCCGGTGAAATCGATTTGGGAATGCTCGCCAGAACCAACCAACTAGTGGAAAAGGTCAGTAACCAACAAATCACGCTCGGCGAAGCGATGGATAGCCTCAACAAATGGGCGCAATTTCCCGAACCCTATCCGCCAATGATCATGCTTGGAGCCTACGCGATTACTGGCGGCGGCTTTGCGATGTTAATGGCTGCCGATTGGCTCACCATTTTATGTGCCAGCCTATTAAGCATTGTCTGTTATTACTTAGCCCGACAGGCAGAACGCTCAGACGATTTTTCAGAAGCCTTAGAACCCGTTGCCGCCTTGGTCTGTTCCTTTGTCGCGGTGTCGCTAGGCCAATTTTTGCCCGAGCTTGATATTGGCATTGTTATCTTATCTTCCATCATCATCCTGATCCCCGGCTTATCGCTTACACTTGGGCTCACCGAGCTAGCCGCTCGTGAATTAATGTCGGGAACTGCGCGAGTAATGGATGGCGGCATGGTGTTATTTAAACTGTATTTTGGTGCCGTATTAGGGATGGCGATTGGTTCTCTGGTCTGGGGACAAGTAGATTTACATCAATACGCCACCAGCACCTGGTGGATTAAATGGTTGGGAGTTTTACTGCTCTCTCTTGGCCTAAGCATTGTGTTTAAGATGCGCAATAAAGATATGATTTGGAGCTTATTGTCGGGAGCTATCGCCTATGCATCCGCATTACTTGGCAGTGTCTATTTAGGCGACGCCTTAGGCCCCTTCGTGGGTGCTTTCGTGGTGACGCTATACGCCAACTTATTTGCCAAACTCACCAAATCCCCCGCATCAGTGGTACTGCTACAAGGGATTGTGTTGTTAGTCCCAGGCAGCAAAGCCTACCTTAGTTTAAACTCTATGGTATTTGGCGAATCATTGGTCAGTATTCCCAACATCGGCTCACAAACCTTCTTAATTTTCATGTCGATTGTTGGGGGGATCTTATTTGCAAATGTGGCAATTCCGCCACGCAGTTCTTTGTAGCCACACCTTTTAAAACATCACAGAGAGAGGCGTACCACGCCTCTCTCTGATTGAGTCCAGTCTTGTTGCATCAAACAAGCTTTAATTTCCCCAAATTTCAGCAATATACTCAGGATGATCGACAAACGGATTACGGTTCCCCTGAAAAATAAATGCGGCGTCGTTTCGGTCTCGCTCTTTCTGACTCACCGGATCGGCGTTATTCCAATCTTTCAACATTTGCAGTGTCCAAGCTTCAAAGACCTGCTCACTAGAGCCATCTAATACCGCGTTGCCATAACGACTATTGTTTTCCCAGTTGGCAATTAGGTTTTGATAGCGAGTCGCCATATAAAAGTAAGCGCGAGCGATATCACCTTTAAACTCATCAATCGGTTCAAATACCATTCCCGAATAACCGAGGCCGGATGCCGCAGAGCCGAGCTTGGAGCCATTTTTACTAGTATAAGTCGCGGTTCCAACTTCCCCATAGGGATAGCTGCTACGGTAAGCGTTCACTTTACCATCGGTAGGGAAAACATGATGGATGTCGGTATTCATCGGAGCAACAGCGCCACCAAACCAGCTTCGGGGAAAAGAATGCTCACGGTTATAACAATCTCCTTCGCCAGTGTAGGAACCACATTGGTCACTGCTTGGCGTAAAGAGATAGGGATCACGAGCATTCGGACGCTCGGAGTAAATATCAACAATGCTAGCATCGTTTTCATAATACTGATCTTGCTCATAAGTGCTGTAAAACGACCACAAAGCACTATAGCTTTGCGAGCGGTGCTCTTTAATGAGCTTATAAAGAGCAGTTTTAAGTGCATCACCGCTTAGGCCCCCAGTCGCCGCATAATAGCTATCAGTATGACTCGAAGAATGACCACTGCCAGCAGAGCTGTCAGAACTAAAGCTAAAGTTGGTACTTTCAGAGCTGGTGAATTCGCCGCCGCTAGCTAAGCTTGAACCGTTTGCAGTGAGACTATAACTGCCACTCCCATAACCGCAACAGATCCCATCATTGTAACTATCGTCGATAATAAAGCTGTAATCACCATCCTCAAGACATAGGGTCTCGGTGTACTGTTTATTGTTACTATAATCACTGCCACTGGCGACTAAAGTACGACCTCTCAATACTTTCCAGCTTGTTTCTGAAGCGTAATTATCAGTCAATAACGACAGATTCAGGCGATGAGCACTGCATGTATCTGCGGCGAACGCTGCTTGCGAAGAAAAAAGTAGTGCGAACAGCAAAGCTCCCCATAAGCGTAATTTTTTCATCTGTTCATCCAATTCCTTGGTTATACCCATCTCACTCATTACCGGTTCATCTTGCTGACCTAAATCAGCGCGAACTGCGTTACATATGTTGTAATTAGAACCACTAGTTACTGTACTTCACGCCTGATTATCGGCAGATTTATTCTGCGCAATAAGTTGCTCATATAATGAATCAGATTGGTATTATTCGAGCCAAGCATTCATACACATTTTAACTGATATTTAATCGTTAAAGCTGGCCCTCGCCACCCCGCAATAGTTTACAAATTGAGTGCGCAAAACTGAGCATGACTTAATGCAATAAGTTTAACGGCGAACCTTTGCAAGCGCGTTTCTGAACAGTGATTGATTCAGTCTGTATATTGACCACTCAAAATTTGAGCATAGCAGCCACCAGAACCTGACCAATCGGTTGACAATTTATTTGCCATGCTCATCACATTTAATTGAGCTTTGGTTGATATCTAGCAGCTATTTTGTAGCGTTTAACAACAAGCTGGCGGTAGCGATACAGACAAGCAATCCGCACATTGCCTAAATCTGCTCGAAGCTCTCTCCTCACCTCGGGATTCTTCACCTTAGGATAAGCCCAGAGCAAACATATCAACAAAAACCAATGGAAAAATCAGCCAGAGTATTTGATCATTCGCGAGAGTTCCGGATAATAATCAACTCTCTCGCCTAATCTGTTGTCAATATGCGCCTTGATAAATTTATTTGTAAAAGTACCAACTTAACAAAAATCGAAGCAAGCCAACGGATTCATTTAGGCGAAGTGCGGGTAAATGGCGATATCGCAAACAATGAAGCGACTCAAGTTCATGAAAACAACATCATCCTGTTGAATGGCAACCCGCTCAAAACACGACCTTTTCGTTACATCATGATGCATAAACCCGCGGGAACCATTTGTTCCAACATCGATGAAGTTTATCCATCATTGTTCAACTATTTAGATCTTGAAAACGTCGCCGAACTGCATATTGCGGGACGTTTAGATGTCGATACCACAGGGATGGTTTTAATCAGCGATGATGGACGTTGGTCATTTAATATCACGCGGCCAAGCCAACACTGCAGTAAAGTGTATCGGGTGGGTTTATCAAAAAAAATAACGGAAGACGCCCGCTCTCTGTTTAAAAGAGGCATTCAATTACAAGGGGAACCACAACTCACCCTGCCTGCTCACTTAGAATTAATTACGCCAACCGAGGTGCTGTTAAGCCTCACCGAAGGTAAATTCCATCAGGTAAAACGGATGTTCGCGGCCGTGGGTAACCGAGTGTTGTCTTTACATCGAGAAAAAATTGGCGAAGTTAGCCTAGATATTAAGACTGGGCAATGGCGTGATTTAACAAACGATGAGATCCAATCATTCACCAAGTAAACCCGCCATTTCAAATTACTTCCCAATGCGCCAAGTGCTTAAAATTACTGTTTTAAATCAACGAAATATAGAGTGACAAATCATAAAATAAAGCCTAAACCGCTCACCTATTGTTATACACTCTGATCCACACGCTTCGCTACGCTTGCCTGCCAATCGACGTTGCATTGACACAACATTCACACTTAGGATTTATATGAACGCTCATTATGATGAAAAATATCAAGCCGTTTTGCGATATCACGATATTCCTGGTGAAAAGCTGCCCATTCTATTTATCCATGGCTTAGGCTGCGCTTCATCAAGTGACTACCCCGCCGTGGTTGCGGATCAAAGTCTACTTGGACACCGCTGTATTATGGTTGATTTATTTGGTGCCGGATTTAGCGATCACCCACCAACATTTGCCTACTCTGTCGAGGCGCATGCCAAAGTGCTACTAGGGCTCATCAAGGCAATAAAATTAACTAAATTTGTGATTTTTGGACATAGTGCTGGCGGGGCAATCGCGGTAACGCTAGCGTCTCTGTGCCAAGAACGCGTTGAAAAAATTATACTCTCAGAGCCAAATTTAGATACTGGCGGTGGTTTTTTTAGTCAAGGCATCGCTAATCAACCCTTAGCCGATTATTGCGAGCATGGTCATCAGCAACAAATTCAAGATTGTATCTCAAATGACAACCATGTTTGGGCAGGAACAATGCAGGTTGCCAACCCTCGCGCGGTGCATCAATTATCGAGTTCTCTGATGACGGGTTCGATTCCGTCATGGCGACAACAATTGATCGCGTTTCCATGCCCCAAAATGGTACTCTTTGGGGAATACTCATTGCCCGATGATGACTATACCAAGCTTCCTAAAGTGGGCGTTCAAGTGGACGTCATTCCCGAGTCTGGTCACTCCATGTTGTGGGAAAACCCAAGCGCGGTCGCCAAAACAATTGCAAATTTTATTCTTTAAAAACAGTCTTATCCGATACGCTGACGCACTCGAAGCGTCAGCTTAAACCCTCACATCCCAGTTGATCACGCTTTGCGAAACTACTGCAACGTTCACCAGACCAATGCGCAACCAATCTGATTGATTATGTGAGCAACTTATTACGCAACATAAATCTACCGATAACAAGGCATGAAGAGCAGTAACGAGTGACTCTAATTACAAGATACATTACGCAGTTAACGATGATTTAGGCCTGCAAAAATGAACAAATAATGAGTTAGATTAGTATGAGTTGAAGAATGATTACTAACCAATAGTGTTTGTCGAGTTATCGCAACACTCACGTGCTTTTGCCCCAAAACGAGTTAACTTATTTTTTTGGGGAGCTGTTAGTCTCGTTTTTATCATTTAGTTTTGGAGCGATCTGTTCGTGAGGGTTTCGCCCTGACGGCGATATACTTTTCTTTGCTGGCCAAAGAAAAGTATACAAAAGAAAGGCCAGCCAGCACCTTCTTAGATCCTGCGTTGCTCACTCACAAGGGCGTTGAAGTAACTTGCTACGCTCAAACAGACTTCAACTTTGCTCCCTTGTTCATTTGCGCTACTCGGCGAAGATGATGGGATTTAAAAGCGTAATCTTGGCTATCGAGAGTGTGAAAGGTTTTTGTTTTTAGAATGGGTGTCTAGTTTATTCTACCAGACCAATGCGCAACCAATTTGATTGATTATGTGAGCAACTTATTACGCAGCATAAATCTACCGATAACAAGGTATGAAGAGCAACAACGAGAGGCTCTGATTACAAGATACATTACGCAGTTAACGATGATTTAGGCCTGCAAGAATGAACAAATAATGAGTTAGATTAGTATGAGTTGAAGAATGATTACTAACCAATAGTGTTTGTCGAGTTATCGCAACACTCACGTGCTTTTGCCCCATTCCGTGTTAGCAACGGGGTCAAAGCTTTCGCCTACGGCGACGTCATTAAGCTTTAACGAGCAAAGCTTAGCTAAGCAAAAATAAAGCTCGCCCTGCATCTTCTTAGATCCTGCGTTGCTTATTTTCAAGGGCGTTGAACTAACTCGCTACGCTCAAACAGACTTCAACTTTGCTCCCTTGTTCATTTGCGCTACTCGGCGAAGATGATGGGATTTAAAGCGTAATCTTGGCTATCGAGAGTGTAAAAGGTTTTTGTTTTTAGAATGGGTGTCTAGTTTATTTATTAAGCGGTGAACAGCGCTTCATACGACTTCACGTCGCACGCCCCATTGTGTGTTAGTAACGGGGTAAAAGCTTTCGCCTACGGCGACGTCATTAAGCTTCAACGAGCAAAGCTTAGCTAAGCAAAAAGAAAGCTCGCCCTGCATCTTCTTAGATCCTGCGTTGCTTATTCTCAAGGGCGTTGAAGTAAACACTACGCTCAAACAGACTTCAACTTTGCTCCCTTGTTCATTTGCGCGACTCGGCGAAGATGATGGGATTTAAAAGCGTAATCTTGGCTATCGAGAGTGTAAAAGTTTTTTTTTAAATTAGTGTCTAGTTTCTTGTTGAATAAAATAAAGCGCTATATCCATGCTAAATCCCTTCGAATTGTTGTTTCTCTAAAGCGTTTTTGCGCATTTTTACCTCGATAAACGCGAGATATGCTGGGCTCATATGTCGATCTTTTCACTGTAATTATACGGCTCTTCACCGTTCTTGGTGGAAAGTCATATCAAGCCCTCCAAAGTGAAATAAAATAGCTCGCTTAAAGCGTTCTTTATTTCTAAAACCCATCGAACGTATTTTTAGGCGCTGAATGTTTCCATTTATCGCTTCCGCTAAGCCATTTGATACCTTATAACGCATCGCATTGATGATGCCCTTTAAGTGCGTTTTCACGGTTTCTGCTGCTGTCATCATCGGCCTGATTTGACTGACCTTTATGAGTGCCAACCAATCATTCCAAGCCGCTTTGGCGTTAGCTGCATCGCCATACCAAATGGCTCTTGCTTGCTCTTTGAATATCCAGCTCAAGCCAGTATTTTGCATCATTTTGGCCAGCGCATTCACTCTTTCTCTCAATGTCCCATGTAGGTGGCTGTTTCGTTTTAACCATCCATACCGTGTTTGGTGGCACTCTCTTTTTAAATGCTGGGGCAACGCCATGAGTTCGCTTTTTCTCACTTCATTCACCGCTTTAGTGAGCACCTTTGCGATATGAAAATGGTCTATGGCTATCATTTGCTTAGCCCGCTCACCGAAGTAGTCATATGCTGCGTTTATATATGCTCTGCTCATGTCCATCGATATGGAACGTGTAACCATTGTTGACTCAGGGGGCAATGCCTTAAAGCAAGCTGATAAGCTCAGGCCTGTTCGACCGTCTTCAACCGATATCACCTGACCATCACGATTGGATAATACCGTGACATAGTCATGGCCTTTCTTAAATGCCGTTTCATCGACCAACAGGTCTTGGTAGTTGATGGTGGTTCTGGCTGTCAGACCGCGTTGAACGGCTCGTGCCATAATACGGTCGATGGCTCCCCAGCTAAGCCGATAGGTTTTACTCACCGCGTATAAGGAACTGACTTTAAGCATCTCTATAACGCGAGCCTCAAACAGCTCTGTGTAGCGACTGTTACTTGTCGCCCAAGGCACTTGAAGTGTTTGCACTCCATGCTCTGGGCAATCAGCTCGAGGGACTTCAGCCTCAATACGTGTTTCAAACTGACAGGTATCTAAATGTCGCCAAACCCGCCGCCGAGTATCGTGTCGACGAACAGCCTTACCGCAAGAGGGGCAAGCCGTTAATGAAGCTCGGTCATAGTCAACGCGTACGGTGATGGTTTGGGTTGACTCATTGAGTTCAACAGATGAAACAGCCCAAGGATGAGTTAATCCAAGAATGGATTGATAAAGCGTCGTGTCTTGCATGGTCGCGAGGTATTCATGAACGTTTACTTATTATCTCGCTCATTAATGTTTGTTGAAAGTGTTTCCACTACATTCGGTGAAGAGCCAATTATACACAGTTAAGTGGGTTCCCATCTTTCTGCAAATACATGACCATCTTTCACGCATGGTCAAAATGGTGATTCACTGATATGCTGTTGATAAAGTTGAATATTAAAGGCTGTGTGAATTTCTGTGCTGCGTGATAGGTGGTAACTTCGCATGCGTGAAAGATGGGAATTTGCATATTAATATACTGTTAGGTGATGTCAGATGAAAAGTATGATGCTTCAAGTGGCTTTATTTTTCGTTATCCTTCCGTTGACTGCATGTGGTAATTTTGCAGTGATTGAATTAGCTGATAGCAACGGTATTACTGATAGCGCCATTGAAAATTTTTGCAGTGATAATGGCTTGGTTCAGGATAAAAAGCCTTGGATACGAAGTTATAACCGCTGGGCTAACAGCCCTCGTAACGAGTTGTTGAGATCTTGGAGTGGTGAGTATGAGGGGAGGCCGTCATGCTTGTCGAACTTAAGAGAGATGGGAAATATATCTTAGTTGTTGATGTCCAATATGCGCACGAGCGGCCAAATGAGGTCGCGAATCATATCGTAGGTCGATTAAAGCAAGCGGGAGTTAAGTACGATATCGTGATTGAGTATAAGAGTTTTCTACGGCTGTCATAAATGAATCACCTAACAAGCGGTTGTTATCGCCCCGTTGGGGCTGGGACGGCCTTTCCGCTGCTTCGCAGCTCCAAGTCCGCCCCAAAACCGGGCGTTAAATGTCACGAATAGTAAGGAGTATAACTTGATTGGTCCAAATCCAAATAATAAAGAGCCGATGAAAGGATTTCCACAAGTTGGATATCTTAAAAATTATATAAAAAGTGAAAATATTTTAGTCGGTGATTATACATATTATGATGATCCTGACGGTCCTGAAAATTTCGAAAGTAACGTGCTGTACCACTTTCCATTTATTGGAGATAAATTAATTATTGGAAAGTTTTGCGCTATTGCAAAAGGTGTGAAATTTATAATGAATGGTGCTAATCATAAAGACTCTGGTTTCTCTACTTATCCATTTTATATATTTGGGAATGGCTGGGAAAAAGCTATGCCTAAAGAAGGTGAGCTACCATTTAAAGGTGACACGGAAATTGGTAGCGATGTTTGGATTGGTTATGAAGCAACAATAATGCCTGGTGTTAAAATTGGACACGGTGCTGTAATTGCGAGTAAATCTGTAGTTACTAAAGATGTCCCTGCTTATACAGTGGTCGGGGGGAATCCTGCACAAATAATAAGAAATCGCTTTGAACAACCTATTATTGATAAGTTACTTCAACTAGCATGGTGGGATTGGTCTGCAGAAAAGATAACCTTGAATCTTGAAGCAATTATAGGTGCAGACATTTCAAAGCTTGATTGTGCCAAGTGACATTTAACACATATGAGCCTCCGGGTAGTCAATAGGCGAGCCTAACTTATTTGACTGCTCTTGCAGTCAAATTAAAATCAATCAACAAATGCATCTACTTCGTCTGTCAGTTAGCTGTCAAATCATCGTTTACAGCAAACACATATAGAGGCTCTCTTAGTGCGATCTTATCGCTGCCTGAGGCTATCCGGTCCTTCGGAATGTCAGGGGCACTAGACATTTATCGGTTAACCCTAAGATGGCACTATTCAAGTCACAGGGGCTTTATGCACAGTTAGTGTCAGGCTCATTTAAGGTGTAAACGATTTTGTTGATTGTACTTAATGCGCGCCAATCAAGTCGGCGTAGCTTAAATAGCCTTTGGCATAGTGATGATGGTGATGAGTTATTGCTTCATTAGCCACATCATTCACGGTCATGCTCGCTTCTCTTTTTAAGAGTATCTAGTTAGACGTTCAGCTCACCTTATTGCGCGACTTACCCTTTCAAGAATCGCTGTTCATCAAACACCGTTTTGTTCTTCAACATGAAATAGACACAACGGCCAAGTTTATGTGCCAGTGCCGATAATGCTTTAGCTTTGCTCATCCTTTTTTGTAATTGATTAAGGTAGTTTCGGGCTTTGTCATTGCCACGCAGGTAAAGCACAGCCGCTTCTGAGAATGCCCATTTCAAATGAGCATTACCGATTTTGTTGCCGTTAGTGCCGTAGGTTTTACCAGCAGACTGAGCTTTGCACTTCACTAACCGAGAGTAAGAGGCAAACTTTTGTACTGATTCAAATCGGGCGATATCACCAATTTCATACAAGATGGTCAGGGATAAAATTTTGCCAATCCCAGGTACGGTCTTTAGCAATTCTAAATAAACGGGGTTATGGTTTTTGGCCTGTTTTTCAATGAACCATTCCACTTGGGCAAGTTCTTTGGCGTAGAAATCCAGTATTGCCATATCCATGTCGATATTACGCTGCACGATAGGGTCTTGGTATTGCTCGCGTAGTTGTTGTCTTGCAGACATGTTTTTAAGGTTTAAGTCAGTGGCAGGCAGATTGTATTGACTGTTGGTGTTAACCACATGGCCTTTGAGCATGGCACCGTGACGGACAATCTTCATTCTTCGGCGTAACAAGTCTCGCGTAGCACGCATTTCGCGAGGGTAATTGTAAGCAATAGGGAAATGACCACCACGAAGTAGTGTGGCAATTTTAAAGGAGTCTACTTTATCATTTTTGGTTTTACCGCCATGGATAGCTTTCATGTAAAGGGCATGACCTAGAATGAAATCGATGCCCAGTTCAGCACACCAATCAGAGACCCAATACCAGCAATGCATGCACTCAACCCCGACAATGACATTGCCGATATAGGGTTCGAGTATGAGTAACAAGTCATTTTTATCAGCCCCAATCTTTTTGTGGACGACAACTTCCCCTTTAGAATCAATGATGCAGACATAAAGTAAGGGTGCATGTAAATCAATGCCACAGTAGTATGGATGTGAGTTATTATAAAATCTCATTGAGCTTTCTGCTGTTGGTTTGGTCACCTTAAGCATACCGCTGATACGGTTTGCTAGGGAGGAGGCTCAATGATTATCAAGCTAATCAACTGGACGCATAACGGTTGTCATCGTTTTTGCAAAAGAAAAACATGGCAAAAACAACGCCAACCTACACGCCAGTTATTAGGGCGTTAGGATATTAAGGATGAAAATGGATATTATGGATGAGATTATCTTTCCAAACATTCAGTTAAGTCATATTGAATTATACGTTCAAGACCTAGCTAAGATGGAAGACTTTTACAAAAGTAAGTTAGGCTTTGTTGTCACTGATAGAGGTGAAGGACAAAATGGTATGGTTTTTTTAAGTCGGAACCCAGAAGAGCACCATCAAATTGTTTTAAGTCCAGTGCAATCGCATAGGGCTCTTGAAAGTCCAGTTGATCATATCTCTTTTAGAGTTAAAAATATTGATGAATTGAAAGCCTTCAATTCATCATTAAAGTCAGTTTCTGAAATAAGTTTGCAAACAGTATCTCATGGCACAACTTGGTCTATATATTTTCGTGATCCTGAAAACAATAGGTTTGAAATTTTCACAGATACTCCCTGGCATGTGAATCAACCGTGTAAGTTTGCTGTAAATTTAGAGTTATCTCATGAAGAGTTGATCAAATTTACAGAGAATGAGATTAGAAATATGCCTGGATTTTCTCCAAATAGTGATTGGGAAATAGTTCATAAGAATAGTTTAGGTGTGCTTGGTTAGCCATATCCTAATCGGGTAGCCGGAGGTATCTAACCTCCAGCCCCCACAACACCCTGCATGCGGCTCCGCACAGGGCGTTTCCTGAAAACGGTTAAAATACAACGGCCGATTCGCTCCTTTGCATTCCAATGATGGCTTCTGTTTTTGCGCCATGACTCCTCAGTCCGGTCGGATACGGAGACAATGAGCTGCACAGGCTCCTCATTGATTTTCAGGTTCAGGCCTTCACCGTGTCCCAACCATTACACAATAGAACGGCATTGGGACTTTTTATCTGAAAAAAAAAGCCGTCTGCTTAAATCGCCATGGCGTGAGTTAAACGATCAGCTTGTTAAGCAGATCTCCCCACTCTTTGTTTATAAGAAGTAGAACATGCACTTTCTCTTTTCTCTGCACTGCTGCATCATTTACGGTGGCCGTTAGATCACATGGCTTCGTTGTCTTGTGCCAACTCGCCTCCAGCCTACGCCTCATATGATGTTTTTGTTCATCAGCTCGCCCTCTCTTTAGATAAAAAGGCGTCCGGCTTCCTTCAGACATTCCCTCACGGTAACGCCCTTGCCATTTGCTAGTAAGTTCATGCCCATGGGCGTACACAAACATAGGCAGCATCGCCCTACGGGCTGGATGCGCTAACGCGCGCCGCTGCTTTCGGCGTTATCTCCGTCTCAGCCATACTGAATCTAATCCAGCATACCTTTGAACAAACAATCAGCGTAACTCACTTTTGTCCAAAAGTGTGTTTGGCCGGCGGCAAACATACGAAATGCACTATGCCATACTATGGTTCCATTTTATGTCAAACTGTGGTTCAAATTTTGGATTTGCATTAGATGTAACGCAGGTCCTTATGTCACTTTATAGTTCCAGCGACACTAGAGTTTCTGGGTCATGGCAGTAAAATTAGTGAGGTATTAAGCAATGTTTCAACTCGACCACATGATTTTAACAACAATGATGAGTCGGCATCATACAACAAGCTTTAAATATCCAACGGCGGGCGTAACAGCACAAAATATGTAAATCATCAGCGATAATTGGCAAACTATTGAGGATTTACAATTGTTAGCGCATGTACTCGAGAACTCAGCATTGCGAAACGAGCGGCAACCCGATGCTATGGACGGTTTTACACCCGAGAGTAAAATATATGAAAAGAGTGCTTTGCGTATTGCGGACCATTTACCAACGATCAAACTGATGCCAATTGTCGCCTTATGACTCGGACAATTGTATGCCTTGGAGCAAACCGCGAGCGACATACTCTGCAATGGCTTAAAATTTATGGTTCAAGCTTTATATCTTGAGAAAACCATCCGCAAAGCATATAAAAAGGCGCTTAAGCTAGCACGGGCTTAAGCGCTGGAAAACTATCTCAACTGGAGCCGCAGCATAACTAGACCATTGTTTTCGCCAGCCTCAGCAAGATAGAAACCTAAAAAGGATTACTTCGCGATAAACTAAAATGGAAAACTATTCAGCGACCTCACTATTTTCAGAAATTTCGTTATTTTCAGCCGTTTCATAATTTTCAACGACCGCCTTATCTTCAGATACTTGGAGATTGTCAGCAGGGGCATCATTTTCAGACGACTCGATATCTTTAGGCATCGCCTGATTCACAACGACGTCGCTATTTTCAGACACTTCGCCATTTGCAGCTTGATCTGCTTCGGCCGACAATTGCAAGTTGTTCAATTCATTCTGGGTAGACTCAGCAGCTTGTTCTTGATTCCCCACCAACTCTTGGTTCGGATCTAAGCCCTTATATATAGCAAAACTGGCTACCAGCACGGCTAAGACGAGAAAGCCATATTTCAATTTCATGATAAAACTCCGTAAATAATATGCCCATCAACATAGGCGTAGCGTCTTGACCTTAAAAAAGGCGCTTAAGCGAGCACAAGCTTAAGCGCTGGAAACTACCTTAGATGAAGCGGCATCATCACTAGACCAAATGTATCTACCGCCGTAAGTCCAGATAGCAACCAAAAAGGATTACTTCGCGATAACTAGAGCAGAAGTTATTCAGACACCTCACTATTTTCAGCCTTTGCTGGATCAGTAGATAAATCTAGGTTATTAAACTCAGTTTGGCTTAATACCCCATCTTTATCGGTATCTAAACTCGCCCAAACTTCAGCTAAAATAGGCAAATCAGCCGCTTCTTCTTGACTCACAACCATGTCTTGGTTGGTATCTAAGCCTTTAAAAATATCATCATTGGCAGACGCCAAACTCGCAACAAACACGGCTAGTACTGGAAAAGTATATTTTAATTTCATGATATAACTCCTGTGATAATGAACACTCTTAAAATATGCTGCTCTAACAAAGCAGCGAGGCAACAAGCTAATAGCAAGGCTTAGGCCATAAGTTAAAAGCAATTAAATAACAATGACTTAACTATAAATTAGAGGTGTAAAGTAAGCGAAGGTGTTGTTGATTAACGACGCAATAAAATGCTATGAGTGATGACGCCTGTACAGGCCTACCGCAAGGCTGTCGCCGATCGGCGTCAATAGCTTAGAACTCGACTTTCGAATATCAGCTTAATAAGCTTTAAAGGTGAATATCTCTGCCCATCCGAGGGGCAGATAAGCTTAAAGGAATGCTTAGCTCTTACTATTGAATCAAATAAACAGCACCAGCCGAGCTAATATCAGCGATGGGAAAGCAGAATCCTTGAGTGCGTAGCACCAGCTCAAAATACCCTCTAGAAAGGAGTCTGATTTTACTTCAAAGGGAAAGTGACGCTTGACGACTTACCTCTCGAAATAACATACAACTCAACACAATTTAGTCCTTTTTGCATCGAACAAAAGTGAATCCACAACTTGTCGTTACTCCTAACAACACCGCCTCATCGTCCACAAATAAGCAGATAATGCCTTATATTTTTCAGAATAAGCTCACAGGATAAGCCCCCCCCCTCATATCATTGACGCCACTCTTGATAAAACACCTCATATTCTGCCATGATTAAACTCAAGCTTGATCCTGAATGGTAAGAATATTAATGAAGTTTCAGTTTGCTAAACAACCTATTGTAGATGCTACCAATCAAATCGTTGCTTACGAGCTATTGTTTCGCGGCGCAGACAGTATTCGTAACCAATCCGACCAAGTAGACAGAGCAACCGACCATATTATCAGTGGTAATTTTATCTTAGGGGTGCTGAATCAGTTGGGCAGTGAACATCGTAGTTTTATTAATTTTACCGAACAAGATTTACTCGAAGAAAAGGCAACCTTACTGCCAAAAAAAAGTGTCGTCATAGAGATTTTAGAACACTGTCAGCCCACCGAAGCCTTGTTAAAAGCCATCAAAAACCTGCGTGAATTAGGTTATACCATTGCCCTAGATGACTTTGAATTAAGTAGCCCTTGGCTCGAATACGCCCATTATGCAGATATAATTAAGGTGGATGTCCTCGTCGCCCCAGAGGAGGATGTAAAAGCCATTGCCACTCGATTTAAGCCACTTAACCTGACCCTATTAGCCGAAAAAGTCGAAACCGAATCACAATTTCATCGCTATTTAGAATATGGCTACCAGCTTTTTCAAGGGTTTCACTTTTATAAGCCGAGCATGTCGAAGCTACGAGTGCTGACCCCCAGAAAACTCTACCTCTTGGAACTACTGAATAAAATTGGCCAAAGCAATGTGTCGGTGGAAGACATTAGCGATAATATCGCCAACGATGCGGCGTTAATGGCGATACTACTCAGCAAAGCCAACGACAACTGTCGTATGGTAAGCAAACCAATTCTCAGTATTAAGCATGCTGTGAGCTATGTGGGAATGGCTGAACTCAAAAAATTAATCCATATTGTGATCACCTCAGAACTGGCAGTGAATCGACCACAGATCCTCTATGCAAATGCCTTAAAACGAGCTCAAACCTTAGCTTTCATGACAAAGCAGTATCCGCTAAGCTGTGATCCAGATATTGCGTATAGCGTCGGTCTATTATCCCTGTTTGATGCCATCCTTGCGGTAGAGATGACAGCTATATGTCAACAGTTAAAACTGCCGGAAGATATTAGCCAGGCTCTCACCTCAAGAGTCGGTCGTTGGGGGCAAATGCTGCAACTGATCGATGCCATTGAACTTGGTCAATGGCAACGGCTCGAAACCAATGCCGAAGCCTTAAAAGTCAATGTAGATACATTACTTGAGTTTTATAATCTCTTGTAAAATAAATTATTTATTAAGAACAGCTGCTCTTTGGTGATGCTTTGCGGCTATTGATGCTTGATTCAAGCCAGACCCGTCATATGCAAGATTGCCTTCGGCTAAAATTATAAAACACCAAGATCCACGCTTCCTGTCACAATGACAACGCTTATGGCACTGGAGAGCAAAGATCAGCTGCGGCTGGAATAAACAATCCAAACCACCGCTATACTGAAATATAGTGAATAGTTCTTGCTTAACTGCCGCAAATATTAGAACAATAACCACCTTAGCGTTTTGTAAACCAATGGAGTGATTTTTGAGTCGAGTAAAAAAACTGAGTATATGGCAACGTTTAAGGCGTGACTTATTGATGGTAAAAGAAGCCTTAGCTCAAGAAAAACAAGAAACCAAAGAAATGCTAAGTACTTATCGACGTTACACCCAGAAGCAGGCCAGTGCCGAAGAGTTACGCAAGGCGAATAAACAATTTGCCGATGTACTCAAGAGCTTAGGATTAAGTATGTTTGCCGTTTTACCTTTCGCGCCCATTACCATTCCCCTGATCGTCAAGTTAGGGAAGATATTAGGCGTGGATGTATTACCAAGCTCCTTCAATGCCACACCGGACGAGCTCAAGCAACAACGTAAGCATCGCTAGTCAAGCTATAACGGGTGGCTAAGCCACTAAAACATTAGTTTCCAACTCCCGCCTCACCATAGGCCCTTTTACTGCAAAAAATGACACTATAGGCGCTCAGCGGTTTATACTATACTGCTGCTTTATTGATCATAATTGTTCCAATGACAGAAAATAGCTTAACGATTCGAGCCTATAGCAAGCAACGTTGCAGTCACTGGCATCACCATCATCAGTTGGTGTTACCGATCCAAGGCGCGATCCATATCGCATTGGCTGATTATCAAGGCAGAGTGGCTGTAGGTGAGTGTGTGGTGGTCCCCTCACGACAGCGACATCATTTCCATGCCGATGAAGCAGCCCGTTTTGTGGTCGCAGATATGCAGGACTTACCTGCTAATTTGGCACCAACAAAGGCCATGATTTTCTCGGTGACGCCACCGCTACTCAGCTACCTTTCCTTCATCGAAACTCAGTTAGAATACCAACTCCAACCGGAGATAGAGAAGTCTATCTTCCAGCTGTTCTACACTCTGTTAAAACAGCAAGGAGAATACCAAGCGATGGATCCTCGGATCCGGCGAATTCAGGCCTTTATCCACGAACATCTGAATATTGATCTAAGCATCAATCAGCTCGCCGAGCGAGCATGCCTCAGCCCGACTCAATTTAAGAAATTATTCAAAACTGCGCTAGGGCTGAGCGTCCATCAATTTATTACTCAACAACGTATGGAGAAAGCCAAAGCGCTGCTTACTCATACCGACTTGCCAGTACAATTAGTTGCCGAACGTGTCGGTTACAAGGACCTATCGGCCTTTAGCCGTCGATTTTCCATCCACTTTGGGCTCTCTCCTCGAGAGTGTACTCGCTAGCGATTAAAAAACGCCTATCGAAACAAAGATTGCGTCCGTTTAGCAAACTAATTCTATTTCATTCTGTTTATCCTAAAGCCAACATGCCGTGCAGCTAGTCAAGCGATTAACGGCCACAAGCAAGGATCGTCAAGCAGATGAAATTCACCACCAACAATCACTCAACTCAACAACAAGCCAGTCTTGCAATACTATTTGCCTCATTGTTATGGGGTACCACTGGCACTGCTGCAAGCTTTGCCCCAGAAGTAGACCCTCTAGCCATCGGCGCATTTGCCATGGGTTTTGGTGGGCTAATGCAAGCGATAATAGCAAGGCATCGACTCAAATCTGACCTTCAACAACTACGAACATTGAAGAAAGAGCTCGTTCTCGGAGCCTTCGCTGTGGCACTCTATCCTTTGGCTTTCTATAGCTCAATGCGACTCGCAGGTGTCGCAATTGGAACGGTGATTTCGATCGCGACCGCCCCCTTTGCAACGGTATTATTGGAATGTCTATTAAGCAAAAAAAATAATATCACCAAACAGTGGTTATTCAGCTTCTCTTTAGGTACTTTAGGAATTGCACTATTGACCTATGCCGCATCATCCAGCACAGAGTTTAAACAAGCCAACACCGCTAAATTACTCGGGATCTTACTCGGCTTACTCGCGGGCTTAAGCTACGCTATCTACGCTTGGCTTGCCAAATCTCTGATCGACAAGGGTGTCCAATCAGAATCTGCAATCGGTAGCTTATTTGGACTCGCATCTCTGTTGTTGCTGCCCTCACTACTGGTCACTGGAGAACAGTTATTCTCCAGCATACAAAATACCGCTCTGGCCTGCTATATGGCATTGGTCCCAATGTTTCTTGGCTATCTCGCCTTTGGTTTCGGGCTGCGAACTCTGCATGCCAGCCGAGCGACTCTGTTAACCCTATTCGAACCGGTGGTTGCAGCCGTTTTAGCGGTATTGGTTGTTGGAGAGCAGCTCTCGCTGAGTGCTTGGACAGGCATGTTATTGATTAGCGTTTGCTTAGTGCTCCAGAGCCAAAGCAATGCCCCTAACCGTGGCAATCAACAACCGTAAACCAATTGACCTCTCGAGAGGTCTAACAATTGCGCAATGCTTGCAGCGAACAAAAGACTCATCGCATTGAAAAATAGTGACCTTATCGTCCGATAAGGACATTGCTAGCATGATTAATTTAAGCAAATACGACTGTAGCGAGCTTGGTGCCAAAACAACCGAAGGTTGATTTATCATGCCATTCCCGTGAGTGACAGCCCCACATCAAGCGAGGCAAAAACCTATTCCCCCTGGTGACTTCTGCTAGCCGATAGTGGTCTCATAGAATCGGCGGAGGAGTCTACGCTTGGTTCAATTCAACCCATTGGGCTCGCCATTCAGGGGCTGGGAAATCTTCTGGCCAGTACTCCACTTGTTTCGCGACTAGCCCATCCTTAACGGTGTGAAAGGTAATCGCTCTGGCGTGTAACACCCCATCACTGATCGATACATCACTAACCACTTGATTGCCCTCGGCAAGCAATGAGTTCACTTGGAAGGTCCAGCGTCCCTCAGCCGGATATTGCTGATTAATTTCTGCAAAGTTATTTCGCCCGATGATCCGCTCAGCGGATTGCGGCCAGAAACCTTCAAAATCCTCAGCCAGCCATGCCGCAGCAGCGTAAAAATCATTCGTTCTCATTGCCTCCCAAAATGACCGAACCACTTGTTTCGGCGCAACAAAATGATGCGTTTGAGCCGATGTCATATCATTTTCTTCCTTCATTTATTTGTAAATAACTTTCCCACTCAAAGACCACGTAACATGCCAAGCCGAAAGCTTAAACCCGGCTGAAGCCTAACGCTCAGTGAATGCCAGTTTAATCCCCAATAAAGCAAAACTACCGGCAAAACAGCGCTGTATACATTTACTCAACTTTTGAGAATGAGAAATATACTGGCGAATACGGCTGGCCAACAAGCCATACAAGATAAACACAAACAAGGTGATCAGCATAAATCTCGCGCCTAACCACAGCATTTGCGAGCTATCCACAGCATTGTTTGGCAAAAATTGAGGCAGGAATGCAACAAAGAAAATTGTGAGTTTGGGGTTTAAAATATTGATTAAAAAACCCTTCAGCGCCACCGCCATCATTCCCCGCTGAGCACTCGGTTGATGCAACGACAACGCCCCACTAGAGCGCCACATCAACCATGCCAAATAAAATAAATAAACTAGTCCAACATATTTCAGTACCTGAAATGCAAGTGCACTGCTATGCATAATCACTGACAAACCCAAGATGCTCGCCAACAAGGAAGGTACAATTCCCAAAGTACAACCCACTGCAGCAACGGCGCTCGCCCTCGCGCTAATAAACAAACCCGCAGAAATAGTATATAACACCCCTGTTCCAGGGATTAATACCACCACCAGCGAGGTAAGCAAAAACTCAATACTAATCATCTCTGCATTTTCCTTGAGAATAAACAATCAGCCTGCAAGTCATAGCAGCTTATAAGGATTAAGCGATCATGATGCGTATCGCTAGAATCACAAGCAACTCTTTTCAAGCGCTAAGACCAACACTCATCGTCGATGTTATACAATCACAAATCGCTTGCCAACTCAAAAATTCGGCCTCCAAATCACGCTAATGACAGGAAAATCCAAACAAAACTGAATCCTAAAGATGTCATCGATGACGGCTTCATCAGCCAACTATTGTTAGCAATTATTATTGCGATCACAGTTAACGGATTGAATTGAAATATAATAAACCGATGTTTCTTAATTAAAGAATTACCGTTTCACCATAGGGATAGAATATGAAAAACTACTTGGGTCGAAGCATTGGCATTGGCGCCATGCTGTATGCCTCATCGGCATTTTCTTTACCGTTATACGATGTCGTCGTCGCCTTGGATGGCTCCGCCGATTTTAAGTCGGTACAGCAGGCCATCGATAGTGCTCCATCCGATGGTTCGCCCTATGTGGTTTATATCCGGAATGGGGTTTATCAGGAAAAACTTCAGGTCAAACGCGATAATGTTTACCTGATCGGCGAAGATCGCGATAAAACCATCATTACCGCGACCACCGCCAATAGCATGTTAAAACCCAATGGGAAAAAGTTTGGCACCACAGGTAGCCGTACCGTCAACGTTGATGCAAAAGACTTTAGCGCCCGCTCTCTCACCATCGAAAACGGCTTTGATTTTCCAGCAAACCAAGCCAAAAGCGCCGATGACCCAACTCGCCAACGCGGAACCCAAGCGGTTGCTCTATATGTGGGAAAAAAGGGCGAGCGAGTACAGTTTAAAGATGTGAATCTGCGCAGCTATCAAGACACCCTTTATCTACGTGGCGGACACAGTTATTTCGACCAATCACAAATTAGCGGTACTGTTGATTTTATCTTCGGTCACGGCACGGGATTATTTGAAAACAGCAATATTGTTGCTCGCAATCGCAACGATGTGAAAACTGGTGATGCCTATGGTTATATGACAGCGCCTGCCACCAATATTGACCACGAATATGGCTTGGTCTTTAAAAATTGTCATTTGAGCAAAGAAGCTGGGGTTCCCGCCAATAGTTATGGCTTAGGTCGCCCTTGGCATCCCACCACTAGATTTGCTGACGGACGCTATGCTGATCCCGATGCGATTGGCCACAGCGCTTATCTCAACTGTGAAATGGACGACCATATCTACGGCTGGGATAAAATGAGTGGTAAAGATATCAACAAGAACAAGATCTGGTTCCATCCTGAAGACTCACGTTTTTGGGAGTACGCCTCGCGCGGTGCAGGTGCCAAAACCAATCTAGAAAAACGCCCACAGCTGAGCCAACAGCAGGCTTCAAAATACACCACAAGTCACATCTTAGCGGGTTGGCAACCCAGTATAAGTTTAGGCGATAACAGCCTGCTCAAGGGCGAAGTCTTACATCGTAGCATGCAATTTCCAGCCAGTATTTTGGTCAAAGACAGCTTAGGTAAGACACTCACCAGCAACACCGATGCTCAGGGTCGCTACCAACTGTCGATTACCGGTATGACCCCACCACTGCTGGTATCAGCCAATGACAATAGTGGTGAGTCTTGCTTGCGCAGCGAAACCCAACGCTCGCTCTGCGCCAGTGCGCTAGTGGTTGAGGTGAATAATCAAGGGGAAACCTTAGGCAATGTAAATCCATTTTCGGACTTAATCGTTTCCAGCCTTGCCAAGACAGAAGGGATCAACGGCCCGCAACTTTTAGTCAGCGCCGACAAGCTCCCCGCTTTCTCCCACAAAGCCTGGCAGACCGCCACTAAAAATTTCCAACAAACCTTTGCTGAACTTGCCGCGCAACAGGGTATCAGTCAGTCTTTCGACCCAGTGAGCTACGATGCCAAGTTACACCCTCTCATGACAAGCATCAGCCAGCAAGTGGTGCATAATCGCGCCTATAAAACCTCGACCGGTTTGGCGGCTCAAACTACGCTCACCGACTTAAGCTTTAAACCGATCATCAATTTAGCCAGCATCCCAGAATATACCATCGATGGGATCCAGTTAGCCGAAAGCCAACAAGCGTTAAAATCAGCCGCAACGCGTTTATTTATTGTTGGTGATTCAACTGCTTCTAACTACGAAGCCGATGTTTATCCGCGCATGGGCTGGGGCCAGGCTTTAGACCAATTGCTCGCTGACAATCCTAAACTGATGGTGGTGAATGCAGCACGTTCCGGACGCAGTTCGCGTGATTATATTAATGGACGTTGGTTTAGCGAAATGGGCTCCTTAGTGCAAGCCGGCGATTACCTATTCATCCAATTTAGTCATAACGATGAAAAATGTAATGGCGCGAAGAAAAAACGCGGCCCAATTGATGTCGCCAACCTATGTACTTACCCCAATACACCAGAAGGTCAACCGCAGTTCCCACAAGGTAAGTCAGAATACTCTTTCCAACATTCTTTAGAGCGCTACCTGGCTTTTGCCAAAGAGAAACAATTACACCCGGTGCTACTCACCTCGGTGCCTCGCGCCAAGACCGCCAAAAAGAAACTTGGTGTGCCGCTTAATCCTGTTCAGCATGTCACCAAGAAACGTTCTGACGGTGGCTACCAATTCTATGGCAGCTACACCCAAACCGTGAAAGACACAGCTAAAGCAAATCACGTCCCTTTACTCGATATGCAAAGTAAGGTGATTGCAGCCGCTAACCAAAAAGGTGAAGACGTATGGAAAACCTATTGGTTAGCCGTTGACCCCGCCGAGTATCCTTTCTATAAAAACCGGACTGGGCGCTTGGATAAGCCCGATACGACTCACTTCCAACAAACCGGAGCCGAAGTGGTCGCCAAGTTAGTGCTGAAAGAAATCAAGTCCAACCGAGACTTAAGCGCTCTGGCCGAAAAACTGTAAACTCACCACGAGTCTCGAGCCTCTCCCACCCATTGGTAGGAGGGGCTTTTTTTTGCGCTTGAGATGCGCCCCCAATCGCTACAGCAAAAGTTGAACTGCGAATGAATATTGGCCAGCACCCAAGCAGCAAAATTTGTACTTTATTTTTCTGAGCAGTAGACTACAATACAAACTTAAGTTTGCAAAACGGACATTTGTTTGTGACAAATAGAGAGCAACAAATTCTCACGATACTGCGCGATAACCCAATGATCGCCCAGCAAGAACTGGCCAGCCAACTGGGCATTAGCCGCAGTGCGGTGGCCGGTCATATCATGAATTTAACCAATAAAGGTCTGATTAAAGGCAAGGGATATATTATTGCCTCCCAACGTAGTGCGGTGGTGATTGGCGGCGCCAATATGGATTTATGCGGCAAAGCCAGCGGCACTTTAATTGCTGGCGATTCCAACCTAGGCACCCTGCACAATAGCCCCGGCGGCGTAGCCCGTAATATCGCCGATAACCTTGCGCGACTGGGCAGTAAAGTAGACTTAGTTTCCAATATCGGTAAAGACCAATGGGGAGAGCAACTGATTGCAGCCTGCCAAGAAGCAGGTATTGGCGTGAGCCACTTATTACGTAGTCAAACCAGTCATACCGCCACTTACCTTTCAATCCATGATGCCTCGGGTGAGATGCAACTGGCACTCAACGACATGCGGATCTTAGAAGAACTAGATTCAAGTCAGTTAGTGAAACACAAGTCATTGCTAAGTTATGCAGACCTTCTGATCCTCGATGCCAACCTATCCGAAGATGCGCTGGCCTACTTATTTGATTGTATTGAAACACCATCAATCTTCGTTGATCCAGTGTCCACTAATAAGGCCCATAAACTAAGGCCTTATCTGGGACAAATAGAGCTGCTAAAACCAAATTTAATCGAAGCCGAGCTGCTCAGCGGCGTCACCATTAATAGTGACGATGATTTGCCACGGGTTTGCGAAGCCTTACATCAGGCTGGTGTGAACAAACTGCTACTGAGTCTAGGGGCGCGCGGGATCTACGCCAGTGATCAGCAGCAAGTGATCCGCTTAAGCAATGTAAACCCGCAAGTCATCAATGTCACCGGTGCCGGAGATGCGATGATGGCAGGCATGAGCCACGCAAGCTTACAAAACTGGTCCTGGCAAGACAGTGTCGAATTTGCCTTCGCCTGCGCGCAAATTGCCACCCAATCCGAACACACGATCAATCCACTTATTTCTGAACGAGCGGTACGCCGCCATATGGAGAGTCACCATGCTTAATTCTTTTCTCGACATTCATCCCGAAGTCGCCGCAGCCCTCGCAGCCAACCAAGCAGTTGTCGCGCTGGAATCAACCATTATTTCTCATGGTATGCCTTACCCGAAAAATGTTGAAACGGCCCTGCAGGTTTCGGCGACCGTGCGCGAAGAAGGCGCAATTCCAGCGACCATCGCGATTATTAATGGACGACTCAAAGTTGGTTTAGAAAAGGACGAAATTGAACTACTAGGTAAAGCCGGACTGTCGGTCACTAAAGTCAGCCGTCGTGACATTCCCTTTGTGGTTGCAGCGGGTCAACATGGCGCAACCACAGTAGCGGCAACCATGATCTTAGCCGCCATGGCTGGTGTGAAAATCTTTGCCACTGGCGGAATTGGTGGGGTGCATCGCGGTGCTCAACAAAGTTTCGATATTTCTGCGGATTTAGAAGAGTTATCGCAAACCAATGTCGCGGTGGTTTGCGCCGGTGCCAAATCGATTCTCGACCTAGGCTTAACCTTAGAGTATTTAGAAACCAATGGTGTTCCGGTCATCGGCTACCAAACCGACAGCCTCCCCGCCTTCTACACTCGTGAAAGCGACTTTAAAGTAGATTATCGCTTAGATTCAGCCCAGCAAATAGCTGACGTTTTAAAAGCTAAACAACAGTTAGCATTGCAAGGTGGGGCGGTCATTGCCAACCCCATTCCAGAGCAATATGCAATGCCTAAGGCCAGCATTGATGCTGCCATTGAGCAAGCCTTACAAGAAGCCGAACAGCAAGGGATTAGTGGTAAGCAATCAACCCCCTTCCTACTGGCCCGCGTGTGTGAGCTGACAGGTGGGGATAGCTTAGAGAGTAATATTCAGCTGGTGCTGAACAATGCACGCCTTGGCGCGGCGATTGCCATCGCCTACTGCGCCTAAGTCATATACAGCTAAGCAAGTAATCGACAGATTACTTGCCTGTTTAAAATCGGTAGCTTAAACATTTCGAACTAAGCTACCGTTTGATAACAGTCCTTCAACTAATAAATATCGTAACGTAAATCGATACCAATGGTTCGACCAACATTAGCCTGAGCATAATTTGAGCTACCACTGCTATAGGCATAAGTTCGGTAACGACGGTTAAATACATTATTGGCATACACCGAAAGATTAAACTTGTCATTTGCCTGCCATCCAAGCCGAAGATCAGTGAGTGCATAGCTGGCTTGTCGAAGCTGGTTATCACCATCAAAATAATGCGGCCCTACAACATTCAAAGCCACGCGAGGCGTCAACATGCCATAGGCCCCATCAATGGCTCCATTCAAACTCGTCGACCCGCTAAACTCAGGAACAAAAGGCACCTTGTTTCCAGCATATAAAAGACTGTCATCGGTAAATTCAGCATGTACTGCAGTCCCATCAATATCCCAAGTCCAAATAGGGTTAAATTGCCAACTAGAGCTCAATTCGATCCCCGTCGCATCTGCTGTTCCCGCATTCGATAGTGTTTGCCCACCCAAAGGACCAAAATACAACTGCATATCTTTGGTATGGGTATGAAAAATTGCACTCTGAATTTGCAGCGGCCCCGCCTGATAACGTGAACCCAGCTCATAGTTGATAGACGTTTCTTGCTCATATGGCTCCGCTGATGAGCTCGCGGTAGGAATAATATTGAATCCCGCCGCTTTGTAGCCTTGGGCTATTCTTGAATATAAGTACCATGCTTGATTGAGCTGATAGCCAGAGGATAACTGCCCAAGTAAGTGATTATCTTGCAAACTATTTTGAGCATTATAAGGGGTCCCCATTTGCGAAATAGCATAACTAGTTTTAGCCCGCTCATGCGAGAAACGCAGACCACCTCCAAGATTAAATCGCTCACTAACATGCCATGTTAAATCACTGTAGGCAGCGATCGTTTGCATTGTGGTTTGAGCATCACTAGTTTGATAATTGGGACCTGATAACAAATCATAAGAAAGATTAAGTTGCTGTTTTGTATATTGACGATAGAGCCCGAAAACAGCGTCTATTGTACGTTTAGCTCCGCGGGTAGCGAGCCGAATTTCTTGTACATTTTGCTGCCAATCTTCAGGCATATTGGCAATTACCGAACCATTTGGGAAAAGCCGTTGATAATCTTGTTGTTGAAAAGCCGTAAGCATCATTAATTCCCAATCGGCCGCCGTATAAGTTCCAGCAAGCGATTGGCTATTGGAGCAACGTTTCAAATAGGGATCTGGCGATCCGTCAAGAAGACTTAAGGTTTTATTGTCAATATCATCGTAATCGATATAGGTATCTTGACTCGCTTCGGTACAACTATGACTGATCTTTAAATTGGCTTCCCAAGGATGGTCATCGGGCGCCAAACGAAATGCCATGCTGCCCAACTCACTTGCTGCCCCACCCAAGTCATCACTGCCGGTGGCAGGGTTAGTGAAGTCACCATTATCATCTTGTCTCGATAAAGTCACACTCGCATACAACAGGCCTTTTTGTATCGGCGCGCTTACGTGTATCTTGCCATGATTACTGTGACGGCTTGCCCAACCTCCAGCGACAAAAGCTTGGGTTCGATTGCCTGGTTTCGCTGTCACAATATTGATGATCCCACCCTGCGCACTTTGCCCATATAGCGTTCCCTGAGGACCACGTAACATTTCAACGCTTTGAACATTATTTAAAACTTGTAACATGTCGGTGGCGAGCAGTGGAACACCATCCACATAGATACTCACCGAAGGGTGATAAAAATCTTGCGCCGACGACACCCCCCGCAAAGAAACGATAGGAAACAATAAACTACCACTCTTTTCAATTTTCAAACCTGGTAATACTCGGCTTAAATCTTCAACCTGAGTGACTCTGGCATCTTCAAGCTGATATTTATCCACAACACTCGAAGACACATTAATTGATGATGCCGCGTGAGCGGATTGTTTACTCGCCGTCACGACCATGGTGCCTAAGGCCCCAGCCTCATCGGGACTTGGTTCCGCACCAACTACCGGAGCACTTAACGTACTGATAAAGACCAATAGATAAAAGCCATTAAGGTTCATGTTGTTTCCTTGTCATCCTTTAGTGTTGCAAATGATAATCATTTGCAACACTAAAGACTACCCGAAAAGGTTTTTCTTATGCCCGTTTCGGTATCCATAACATCTTTTAGAAACTACGTTTATAAGTTGAAGGGTTCACCCCAAATTGTTTATAGAAGGCGCTAGAGAAATGGCTCGCATTCACATAGCCAAGATCGGAAGCAACGGTTAAAACTTGTACATTCCCTGCTGACAAGCGCTTTTTTGCTTCTTTCATTCGTTCCACTTGAAATAATCCATAAACACTATTCTCGAATAGTAAGCGAAATCCACGTTTTATCTTCAGCACACTTAAACCCGTTTCGGAGGCCAAACTAGAAATACTAGGTGCCTTAGTTAAATCGGCGAGCAGCAACTCTTTTGCAAGTTGTAGCTTTTGTTGCTCTTGTTGAGTCAGCTTGAAGCCCGTAACCGTTTGTTGCTGATACTGTTCCAACATCAAGCTAACAAAGATGATGCTATGTCCCAACAACCACAACGAAGATGCACTTCGCTGGCTTGGAGGGTATGCAGCCATTTTTAGTAATTTATGTTTTAATAAAGCTGCGGTGGTTTGAATTTCGCGATGATAAGGACTTTGTAGGAAACAACATTGAGCCTTCAACTGAGCTTGAATAACCGCCCCTGGATCAATCCCCCATTGCTCCAAAATACGTGGCTGCACTGCGACAACCAAACTCTCAAATTGCCCTTGATATAAGGCAGTGCCGTGGCAACCAGGGGTGAAGCTAATACAATTAGCCCCCTCAGAAACCTGATATCTTCGACGCGCCTTTTCATGCTTAAGAGAAAATTCTGACTGACCATTTAATGCACAAGTGAAATTTATCATCCCCAAATCATCGTAAGCCCTGAGTTTAAATGGCTCTACCAGCTGACTTTGCCAGATAAATAAATCAATGCCTGGTTGTAACTTGCAACGTAATAATCGGCATTGATTTTGTATTGAAGTATCTTGCATTGGTGTATCTAACAATAATTGGGTGAGCGAAATTTCCGCTTGAAGATTTAACGGTGAAACCATAAAAACGCATCCTTAACTAACATACATCCCTCGATGAATCACTGACTCAAGATGAGCAGTAAACCCTCAATTTAAGCGAGATGGGTTTCGCTTACCGCATTAAAAGGTCTGGCTAATAACAAACCACGTAATTTAAAAATCGCAAAGCCACTGGCTAAAATAGCTAAGCCATAATGAACCGCATAACCAAATTGAGAGATTAACCAGCCGCAAATGACCGCCATGAGGATCCCCACAACCATATCCATAGATTGGAATAGAGAAAAGTCGACTCCCGCCTGCTCACCGTATGACCAGTCCATCATTAAGGTATATAAAGCAACAAATTTAGCTGAACCAACAATTGCGTTCAGGGTAAATAGCACCACCAAGCCCTGGCTTTGAGTCAAAAACGTTGCGGCATAGAAGAAAAATCCAATGTACAACAATAATTCAAGGCATAAACATCCCAACAATAACTTACCAGCGCTGCTGTGCTTGATCAGCCAAGCACTCAAGCCAACACCAATAAATCCGGTCAAGGCACTACCTCCAGCCACCAGCAAACCTAAACTTTCAAGCTGGATCCCTTGGTCATATAAAAAAGGCATCATCATCGCTAACACACTTCGGGTTCCAAACTGACAAAGAAAAACCACGACTAAACCTTGTCGCACTTGGTGCTTGACCAAGGCATTTCTAAGCGAAGGTCGAGTCTTACTTTTAACAGCAGACACAACGACTTTGCTGGTGAATAATTTCAGCGAAGGTAAGGACATCAATCCAACCAATACTATCAACAACAGCAGTGCGGTTTTCCAATCAAAAATGCCATTCAAATAAATGAACACGCCCCCCCCAAAAATAGCCCCCAGATACCCTCCGCCCACTTGCATCACATTCCCAATGTGGCGCTGATGGGGCGCAAGCTGATCCACCGCTAAACCATCGGTCGTAATATCAGCAAAAGTCGACAACAAGGCTAATAAAAATATACCGGAAAACAACAACCAGAGCTGTGTAAGTGCTATTTTTGTCGCAAAGAACAGCAGCAACAAAATGATCAATAATTGAGCACCTAAAATTAGATACCCATGATGGCTAAAATTCGCACCTCGCTTACGTATTTCTTCCACTGTGGGCGACCAAATAAATTTTAACGCCCATGGCAACATCGCGATGTAAAACAGGCCAATATGGGAAGTCGATACACCTTCGGAGCGCAAGATGGCGGGAAGTCCCTGTAAGGTGAACATGCCAATAATGCTTTGGATGGTATACACCCCCGCCATAATGCTCAGCAGAGATCCCAAACCCAATTTCGAAGATAATGGTGTTGCCGTTTGCATCCGATAACCTCAATTAATGACTCAATATTTAGTAATGATTCGTACTTATTCTACAAGGGCAGCTGAGCGGTGGTTAAATGCCTACCGCGGTTTCATAACCCGAACAATTCGCTTTCCATAGCTGTTGATAGCTTGAACTAGAACACAACAACGCTTCATGCTGGCCAACATGACTAATCTGGCCCTTTTCTAATAAGTAAATCCGATCTGAATCAAGCACCGTATCTAGACGGTGAGCAACCGTAATCACCGTTTTTTGGATACTCAATTGCTTTAAAGCCGCCATAACTTGCGCTTGTGTATTAATGTCTAAAGCTGAGCTAATCTCATCTAAAAGCAGGATCGGTGCATCGTGCAAAATCGCTCGAGCAATACTAATCCGTTGCCGCTCTCCTTGTGAAAACTGATTACCATTTTCACCAACCTCACTCTCCAGCCCCTTTGGTAAGCGCTGTAACATCGGTGCCAAACCTGCCGCAACAATGGCTTGCTGCATGCTTTGTTCAGAAGCATCAGGAGCGGCAATCAATAGGTTATCTTTCAGGCTTCCGGCAAATAATTGAACGTCTTGAGTTACATATGCAATATTGCGATAGAGGTGTTCGGTACCTGATTGTTCGAGACTTAAACCGCCGATTCGGATGGTCCCCTGGCTGGGCATATGAAAAGCCGCAATCAGATCTAATAGACTAGACTTTCCCGCTCCGCTTGGACCAACAATAGCGACATGCTCACCAGCCGCAACTTTCATAGAAATAGCATCTAATATTGTTTGTTGATTTAAATGCAAACTGACGGCGTCTAATTCAAGCCCATAACTGGTGAGCGCTTGACCATGTTGCTGCTGAAGGGGGGTATTCGCCAAAGCATACAAACGAAATACAGCATTCACAAAGTAACGTAACATCGCTGAGAAAAAAGCCATGCGAGTTAAGGGCTTGATACAGGCGATCGTGGCGGCAACAGCGACCAACCATTGGGTTGCGGTGAGCGTCCCAATATCGACCATACGAGCCCCCTGCCACATAACCAAGGGTAAGGCTAGCTCAAGTAAGATACAGGCCGCCCTCAACCCCTTTCCTCCGGTAGCCTCTAGCGCTAGTCCTGATTTTCGGACTTGTTCAATTTCATCATTTAGGGGGATCGCCAACTTTCTTGCATTGCCAAAACTCTTAAGCATTGGAAGACAAGCAATATACTCGAGTAGTTTATCGGCGGTCTGGTTACTATGTAGGTGATAATGTTGCGCGGTTTGGTTAAAACGTTTCTCTAGTAACAGCAACACGGTCGATGCCAAAACAATCATCACGACCAGCAATACTGCGAGTATCGGAGAAATCCAACTCAGCATAATCAACATCGCAAAGGGCGCCACGCCTGCGGCTAAAAAATCAGCCACCAAGTGACTAAGAATATCCTCAAACAACTTAAGATCGGTGGTAATTTGTTTCATTCGCTCGCCAAGTCCTTTGCCAACGAGGCAAGCCAGCGGCTGCTTTCGAAGATCATTTAACAGCCGCTCTCGCAATTGATGCGTAATATGATAGGCGCCAATAAAACTTTTTTTTGCCGTTTGCCCTATCACAAATTGCAACGCAATTAAGCCAATCGCAAACAAGAATAAGGCATACAGTGGCAGCGTCATACCTTGGAGTAAAAAGATAAATAGCAGACTCCAAAGCACAACTGGCACTAGTTCGGCCAACATTTTTCCGATAATCCCGAGCCAAAATTGGCGACAACTGGCGCCACTATATTGAAGTAAGAAGCGAAACTTAGTCATGGTATTCCTCTACTATCGCGCTATCACACAATCGCCAACGACGATTCGCAGTACTGACTTGATTCGGCTTGTGAGTAATAATAATTTGAATTTGATGCGGCGAATAACCACGTAGCGCCTCAAGAACCTCTAACTCAGTTTGAGCATCAAGGTGGGCTGTAGACTCATCTAACACTAAGATAGGCGTATCCGCTAGCATCGCTCTAGCTATGGCAAGGCGCTGCATTTCGCCACCACTAAAACTACGTCGAGTTTCATCCATTTGGGTATCTAGTTGATGTGGTAACTGCTCAACCATATCGCTCAAGCGCATTAAATTCAGAACGGTCCAAATCACCTCATCCTTAATATTTGAGTCGCTAATCAGTAAGTTAGCTCTGAGCGAAGCTTTAAAAAATATCGCTTGTTGACCAACCAAGGCGATTAAACCTGCACGTTGTTGATCATTTAACTGACTCACCGGTATATCGTTGATGTACCAATCACCTTGATCAGCCTTTAATGAGCCACTTAGAATTCCGATAAGAGAGCTTTTACCCGAGCCAGATGCACCATAAATAAGTACACGTTCACCCGGTAATATGGTGCCCTCAGCTTGCTTGAGTATCGTTTGCTGCCCCTGATATAAGCAGACATCACGGCATGTCACTGCTTTAACGGGCTCGCTCCAGCGCTGTTGTTGCTGTATTTTTTGGCCAAATAGCGGAATGATTCGGTCTAATGAGAGAAGTGAAGATTGCATTTGACCCACCACCTGGGTTAAGTCTAACCACGGTTTTAACAAACCAGCAGTAATCACTGCAACCATCACCAAGTCGGGTTTGGTCATCGAACCATCAATCACAAAAGCAATCGCAAATGGAACAACCAGCATAAATGAGCACTGGGCAATCGTGACAAAACTAATCCAGCCACGGATCATTTGTTGGGTATAACTAATCACAAGGCGATGGTGGCGTCGCATTGCCTGATATAACTGCTGATAAGCTTTCGCATCCACCGAAAATAGTTTCATCACGCCAACACTGCGTAAAAACTCCAGCTGAGCGGCATGCATTCGAGCTAAAACATCATGGTACTTATGGAGCCTGCCTGAAAATCCACGCATAAATAAAAATTGAATACTTGCTGCAATGGGCAAGGGAATAAAAGCTATTAGGCCAATTCGCCAATCGATATAAAAAAGCAAACCAGCCAACAAAATAGGCATCAAGATCCCATTGATGATGTCAGTACTGTGGTGAGCAATTAGAGGCTCCAAGGCCTGACAATCTTCTGAGATTCGTTTCTCAAGATCTGCCCTGTGCCAAGTTTTTAATCGCTCAACGGGCATTTCAGCCAAGGATAAAATAATATGTTGGCGTAGTTTCGAAATTACATGGTAGGCCACAAGGTGAGCTTGCCACAATGCGCAAGAGTGAAGCAGATAGCGAATAATTAGCGCTCCACTCAACAACAAAACATAATCACCAATTGGCTGCTGAGCAAGCATGGATTGAGCACCGAGATAAACACATAACCATGGAATGAGCTCAATGATAGAAGCTAGAACTGCACACACGATTGATGTAATGACGCGTAAATGTGTCTCCTTTAGTATTGAAAGAAAAGCCTGCTTTCTGGACATCGACTGATTAACTAACATCTGCCACCAATGCAAATAAGAATCATTGTTATATGAGTGGTAAAAGTCTGCTGTCACTTTCAGGAAATGAAAAGGTAAATTTAGGAATTTATCTTTCGAAACTCAGAGGGAGTAAGTCCGATATGACGTTTGAAAACTTTGGCAAAATAACTACTAGTTTGAAATCCAAGTGAGAATGCAACATCTGTCACAGGCTTTAATCCCGATTTAAGCTGATGTTGAGCTTGCTGAATACGGTATTGCTGGATCCAGGATGCAACCCCAATGCCATACTCTTGATGAAAAGCTTGCTTCAAATAACATTCATTCGTTGCCAGGGCCTTTGCTAAACTAGCAATGGTCCAGTTCAAATCAATTTGTTGTCGAACCAAAGTTGTTGCTTTTTCAGCTAACGATTGAGGTCTCGACTGGGATATAGCTAAAGCTAAGATTTCATACATCTTGCCGAGCATCCACATCCTTCGCGCTTCTCCTGACAGCCGACAATTCCATACTGAATTGACCACATAACGCAACTCCCCTAATAACTGAAACTGCCATCCGGCCTGGTACAACTGCAATGGCACAAAAAAATCATCCACACTATCCTTCATCAATAACTGACAAGGTGGTTGCTCTTGAGGAAAATGGATCCGGATCGCCTGAATTTGCGCATTGGTTGGGAGAACTAGTGTGTCATGCCACCTCGATTCGGGTAACACTGTCACCATAAAACGATGTACAAATGCAGATGCTGGATAGTCAGGGAAGTCAGGATTGTAAGCACCATTATTTCCCATAATAGTAAGATAACCACCCGCGTTGACAGGATCATTTAATATGGTGGTTCGGGATGCTTGAACATTGATGATATCGACTCTTAATCGACCATCAAGGTACACCGTATCTAAACAACCAATAAGCGATTGTGCTTGTTTTATTTGAGTAACCAAATCATCCATATGGTTTCACTGTTATGCTTATTAATCACTCATTTAAATAATAATGATTATCATTTAAATGGCAATCAATAGATCTCTAATTGTTTTGGCTAAGATGGGCAATTTTTGACTTAAGATGATATAGGAGACTTATGGAACAATGTCGAAGTAGAGGAAGATGAATATTGCGATAGGATACGAGGAATAAGCTCAATTGCGTCACGAGTCGATAAACGACAAGCAGATAAGGCCATGTCCCTGGCAATACTGAGCAAGCAAATAGGAGTGCACTGCTCCGTGCTAAAAATAAATTACGAAAGACTGATAAACGTCAAACAAAGCCTGTCTCAATCAATTGCTGATTAGCAATGGCGATTTTTCGACCCCAAATAAAATTAACTAAATAAGCTTACAAGGCCAAACCACCAATAAAACAATGTTTAACTACCTTTCGTTAGTTCACCCAACTTAAAGTGAGCAATAATTGAATAGTAGCTGTCACTGCAAACATAGTTACCAAAGTAGCGATGTCAGTTAGAGTTTTGTGCAACTTGCCATTACTGCTTGATTTTTTTGTGTTGTTTACGTCAAATTCTGTAGTTACTGATGAGTTCATGTTGTTTTCTCCGAATGATTACCTAATCCACATCACAATTCTCTACCTATATGTGACATAGATCAACTTGTATTTGTAATTATTTTACCTTTCTGACAAAAAAGAACATTTATTAAGATTTAAGCTTATCTCTGAGGAAGCCTGAGCACTTTCGTTAAGCAAGCAACCAGCTATTGCTAATGTATGTCCTACTAAGGGGCAGCTATCACAGCCAACGAGGCGCTGCGACTCCTTTGAGCTCGCACAATCAACAATGAGTAATGCCTAAGCTTAGACTCCCACTAAAACCGGCAGACTGTATCCATGAAAATCTAGGAAATACCAAGTGAGTGAAGAACCGGGACTAGTGCAATAACCAATGGAAATAGAGGATGGGATCTTGAGGAAATGAAACAAGCTGAAACAATCTCATAAACTGCGACTGTTTCAGCGAGAGGGATACAAGTTACTTCAGGGTGAAATAACTCACCGATTTATTCAACTCATTGGCCAATTCATCCAATGCAGCTACCGTATCGCGACATTGTTCAATTGAATCCGCAGTGCCTTGCACCATTCCTGAAATATTTTCGACGTGCATAGTGAGTTCGTTTGAGGCTTGCTCCTGCTCGGAGGTCGCACTTGATACTTCACGGATCATATTCAAGGTATCGGTTGAACTGGTTTGCACGTCACCAAGCATTTGAGTCACCTCAACTGAGCTAGAAACGCTATCTTGAACTTTCGGAAGGATAGACTCTAAAGCCTTCGCCACTACGTCAGTATCATTCTGAATCACGTTGATAGTCTCTGTAATTTCAGCGGTTGCGGTTGCGGTACGTGAAGCTAAGGTTCGCACCTCGTCGGCGACCACTGCAAAACCACGACCTTGCTCACCCGCTCTAGCCGCCTCAATTGCCGCATTCAGTGCTAACAAGTTGGTTTGGTCGGCAATGTCTCGAATCACTTTCACAATACTGCCGATTTGATTAGAGCGATCTTGTAGGTTTTTAAAGTCGGACATTGAAGTGCTAATTTGCTCAGAAATTTGATTAATCACATCACTCGAGCGCTGCACCAATAATTCACCATTTTTACAGACCTCGTAAGAGTGCTCTGAATTTTTCTCAGTTTTTTCTGAACTAGAAGATATTTCTTTGATACAACTGGACATCTCAAAGATCGATGCGGCGGTAGAAATCGATGCGTCTGAAGCGCCCTTTGAAGTATTGGTAATCATCGCTACCTGCTCATGTAAAGCTGCGGTCGCTTCCGTCAGATGATTTGAACCTTTAAGAATATCAGCAACCATTGTCTTCAATGAGTTTTGCATGAAAGCAATTGAACCAAGCAAGCTATCATCGGAAAACTTACCTTCAATTTTTTCCGACAAGTCTCCTTTAGCGATGCGACTGGTCACCTCAACCGCGTAATTTGGCTCTCCGCCTAACTTAGACAAAATGAGTTTCAACATAAATATCGTTAAACCAACCACCACAATAATGATTGCAGCCGCGATTAACAAAAACTTAAAAGCAAAATCCCAGTAAGTTTGCTCAACATCATCCATATAGACGCCGTAACCCACTACCCAATTCCACCCTGGAAGTTTAGTCATCCCATTTACCTTAATCACTTTAGTGTTGGTATTGGGTTTAAGGTTACTTCCCACAGAGAAGGCAAAGTCTTTATTCTGGAGCTTCTCCATATGCTCCTGATAAGACTTCTGAAAAATGCCCATCTTCTCGGGACGAATATGTACCCTAGACATGCCCTTGTTATCATTCGACCATACATAGGAAGCACCAAACCGGATCCCCGATAGAACTTCAACGACTTTTGCTTCTGCCTCTTCGCGCGTAATTAGTCCCTTTTTGTTTTGATCAATATAAAGTTGAGACTGAGTACGGGCAAAAGTTAATATTGACTGAATTTCATGTTTACGGCTCTCGATCAAACTAGACTTTAACTCCGTTAATCCAAAAATACCCAGTGAAATAAATCCCAAAATAACAACGATCATTAAGTAAGTTAGTTGTCTTGAAAGCTTCATATGCAATTCCATTTATCCATAGTTTTATTATCCATCACTTAGCCAAGCGAATAAGTACATTATGGAATGCCTCCTTCACTCTAGCCAATTTAATCGCGTTTTTTTTACAAATTTTTAGCACTAAAACAAAGCCTAGTACTTGATTATCTTCAAGCAGATAAGACGTTCATCAAGCAATCACTCCCCTTCACCACAACGATGGCTCACGTTCAGCAAGCCAAAGGCGCTTATTCTGCATAGCAAGTGGATCACAAATCAATATAAAACGTATCCAACCTAAAAAATGAAACGGTATTTTATTTTATAATGAACAGCGGCCTATCAGAAGAATAGGGAATCGACAGATATAGCGTGAATGGCAAGAATCATTTACAAAGTCACCAGAACAAGCCTATCGTTTACATACATTCAAGAAATAAAATCGGTATTCCGTTCTGTGCCACGGTCTAATCAGACCTAATGTTTCAGCTTGCACTGCATCAATGGCGGAGAGCCTTCACTTTGGTTCTCGCCGCAAAATAGGTCGAGTCGTCACACTAATTTAAAACATAAAAAAAGCGGCACGAAATGTTGTGCCGCTCTAGTCTAATTAGACCTAATGTTTCAGCTTGCGCTGCATCAATGGCGGAGAGCCTCCACTTTGGTTCTCGCCGCAAAATAGGTCGAGTCGTCACACTAATTTAAAACATAAAAAAAGCGGCACGAAATGTTGTGCCGCTCTAGTCTAATTAGACTTAATGTTTCAGCTTGCGCTGCATCAATGGCGGAGAGCCTTCACTTTGGTTCTCACCGCAAAATGGAGCGGGTCGTCATACTGATTTTAAACATAAAAAAAGCGGCACGAAATGTTGTGCCGCTCTAGTCCAATTAGACCTAATGTTTCAGCTTGCGCTGCATCAATGGCGGAGAGCCTCCACTTTGGTTCTCGCCGCAAAATAGGTCGAGTCGTCACACTAATTTAAAACATAAAAAAAGCGGCACGAAATGTTGTGCCGCTCTAGTCCAATTAGACCTAATGTTTCAGCTTGCGCTGCATCAATGGCGGAGAGCCTCCACTTTGGTTCTCGCCGCAAAATAGGTCGAGTCGTCACACTAATTTAAAACATAAAAAAAGCGGCACGAAATGTTGTGCCGCTCTAGTCTAATTAGACTTAATGTTTCAGCTTGCGCTGCATCAATGGCGGAGAGCCTTCACTTTGGTTCTCACCGCAAAATGGAGCGGGTCGTCATACTGATTTTAAACATAAAAAAAGCGGCACGAAATGTTGTGCCGCTCTAGTCCAATTAGACCTAATGTTTCAGCTTGCGCTGCATCAATGGCGGAGAGCCTCCACTTTGGTTCTCGCCGCAAAATAGGTCGAGTCGTCACACTAATTTAAAACATAAAAAAAGCGGCACGAAATGTTGTGCCGCTCTAGTCCAATTAGACCTAATGTTTCAGCTTGCGCTGCATCAATGGCGGAGAGCCTCCACTTTGGTTCTCGCCGCAAAATAGGTCGAGTCGTCACACTAATTTAAAACATAAAAAAAGCGGCACGAAATGTTGTGCCGCTCTAGTCTAATTAGACCTAATGTTTCAGCTTGCGCTGAGTGTGGAGAGAGTACTTACGTACAGGGGCAGCTATACCCCGGGTGTAAACCACGAGCCCTTAAGCTCGCTTTTTGTGCCCTTCCTTCAAGTGCACAAAATCGACATCGTCATAACCTTTAATATCAAAAGCTTGACCAAATCCTTTTACATAACGTCCGTTAATCGGCGTTAAACGAAATAACTTAAAATCACTTAACTGACGAAGATTTTCGACAATATCGCCATGGCGTTTGGCTAATAAGTCCAGCACTTGCTCTCTGGGCTCAGCATCGACTTGTTGCGCAATCACTTCATAGCTCAAGCGTTTACGGGCATAAATTTGCTGAGAGCTCGTCTCATCTTCAATCAACATTAGCGCGGCTTTTTCATGCGCACGTAAATAGTGAGCATGTTTGGAGATGTCGCTAATAAAAACAAAAAATTCTGCCTGATAAAAAACAAACGGCGAATACGAATTGTGAGGGAAACCATCTTCCCCCTGAGAAGCCAGTATTAAACTCTGCTGTTGTTCGATAAACTCTGCGATTTCAGGCCCTAAACGCGAGGCCAAACGCTGCTGTTTCTCACTCTTGTCACTGCTCACTAGCAATCCTCTACTTCTTTCACAGCCATTTTTTGCTTTAATAACTCAAAACGTTCCACTTGATTGGCGAATAAGACTCGCTTACGGTCACGCCCCAAGTACACCTTAAAAATGGTGTCTCCCCTATCATCAAAAAATTGGAAGCAATAACTTTCTGTACCGCGCAAAGGTTTACTCACTAAGGCCACCTGAGCGATGTTTTCTAACTTAAGATGACCATGTAAGTGGCTTTGCTTGTCCATTAAATTGTAATAACCATGACCCAATTTCCCCGCAGGAAAACTATCCTTAATTTCAAAAACTGAACCCGCAATCTGAATAATTGTGGTTAATGGTCCCCAACTCGGCAAATCATAGAGTAACCATTGTAATTGTTCAGTGACTAACCAACATGCCATATGTTCAGGCAAATGGGCGACAACTTCTGCTTCACTAGATTGAGCTTTCTGGGCTAATTGAGCCACACTTAAATCTGGATACTGCTCAAGCACGTCTACTACAGATAGCGTCATTTAACTCTCCTATCGACCACTGACTAAGCAAACGCGACCGTCCGCTTAACAACAATATAACCACCTTAACCCAATCATCAATCGAATGCAAATCATTATCATTTGTATTTACTTGAATTTGTTTTATCGATATTCTGTTGCTTAATTGAGGGCAATAGCGGAATAAAAATAGATGGGAAAGTTAACTATCGCGATCGCGCTATCCGCTGCTATCCACGCCTATTTTATATTACTTAAACCTTCACCAAGCCCTCTGCAACTAAATAGTAGTGGCGACATTGTGGCATCGAAGGTCGATGGAATCAGTATTAGTACCAAAATATTGAATGCGCCAGAGCAAGCTGAAGCTCCTTTTATAGGCGAGCCAGATGTCGCCCAAGCTCTGGTCGAACATCCTCCTCAGTCGGTGATGCAGAGCGAGTTATCTCCGCCCCCCGCTCAAAAACCAAAGCGCAAGCCTAAACCCCAAACGACACCAACTAAATCGATAGGAATCGTTGAGCATGAAAAACAGCCCCCAACAGACGCACTGCTTCACGCCGTCCGCCAAACCCAAGCAGCGCAACCGCAACAAACTAAAAAGACGCCTCTGCCCACAACTCACCCCAAAGCAAAGCCAGTTAATCAGCAGCGCACTAACCCTAACAAATTAATACCAGAGGCTGAGCAATTAACTCAAACCACCTCAGGAATACCGCAACAATCGAGCCGCTCGAAACCGAGTCCGCAACAAGGTCTAGCACAACTACCAAGACTCAATAGCCAGCCACAATTTGCCCATCCACCGAAAGCCCCGGTCTATCCACGCTTGGCAAAAAAACGCGGACAGCAGGGCAAAGTGATAGTGGAAGTTTGGTTAGACCCTAAAGGACGGCAAATCAAGCGGGAAATAAGCACTAGCTCAGGCATTAGTAGCCTCGACCAAGCCGCATTAAACGCCGTTCAACAATGGCCCTTTAAGCCACTAGTGATTGACGGTCAAGCGCAAATGTCTCGCGTATTTATTCCGATTAAATTTAAATTAAGTTGACCCTATGCAAATATTCTCTATGGATAAACTAACGGCTTTTAGCCAAATCATCACCGCAGACCAGCTCGGCGACTTACGTTGGCCAATCATCGCCTGTTCAATACTCGCCTGCGCAATCATTGCCGAACGAGTGATCAGCTTAGCCACGGTGCAACTCAGTAACTATCAACGAAATTGGTTACAATTAGCCACTCACCTGCTGGTCAATAATCAAACGTCCTGCCAGCCAGGAGCTCGCTGTTTTTCCCAATCTCGTAGCCTCGCCCGCAAAGCAATTTGCCTATTGCTGGTTCATCGTCATCAAAGCAAGACACTTCGTGAGGAAATAGCAGCCGTTTGGTTACGCCAACAGCAACAAAAACTCTCTCGAGGTCTCAAAGCCTTACACATTCTAGCGCTAATTAGTCCCTTACTCGGCTTACTCGGCACCGTGCTTGGCTTAATTGAGATGTTCGATGTTCTGGCCAGTACCGAGCAAGCAATTAACCCAGCAATGCTAGCACAAGGCCTTGGGACAGCGATGTATACCACCGCAGCAGGCTTAATGGTGACGGTTCCCGCACTTGCCTTTGCGCATGCTTTGAGTTTGTGGAAGGATCAAATCGTGCACCAACTGGAAACAATGATCAATCAAGCCAACTTGATGATTGAAGGTGTCGATACCCTTGCCGACGATGCAAAAACCCTTGCGGCCTTTCAACCCGAACTTCAGAGCCCCGCATGATCCGTATAGAACAAAAAAATAGTGGCTTCAGCATGATGCCGGACCTAACAGCCCTATTAGACATTATCTTCATTGTATTGGTGTTTCTGCTGCTCACGGCAAACTCTCGGGTTTATCAGATGAAGATGAACCTGCCACAAACCGAACAAGCACAGCCCCAAGCTGCAAAGCAACCCGCCGAGCTACAGTTGAGTCTATTTGCGGAATCACCTAAATGGGGGCTTGGACAACAACGTTATCAAAACTTTCAAACCTTTGCCGCTGCCTTAAAACAGCAGAGCCAACAACAACCTTTGGCTCATACCAGCCTCGCCAGCGAGCGCCAAGTTCCAGTCGAACAATTGCTCAAATTGCTTGAATTATTACAACAACTCAAGATAGAGACCACTCAAATTTTAATGGAAAAAAAACATGATTAAGCATCAACCTTTGCGCTTTCTTTCACCGCTATTCTGCCTAACTATCGCGAGCCTATTCTACTCGTCAATCAGCGTTGCAGAGTCGCCACTAAAACACGTGGTGAGTGCTGGTGCTAACATTACCGAAATAGTGATAGCCCTTGGCGCTGAGAAACAACTGGTAGCAGTAGATTCAACCAGTGACCTGCCACCTCGGCTTAAGCTACCGGTGGTTGGTTATCATCGCCAACTCAGCGCCGAAGCCTTACTCGCTTTAGGTCTAGATGGTTTAATTGGCAGTGATGAAATGGGGCCCGAAAGTAGCTTGCTTCAATTGCAGCAAGCTGGAATTGCAGTACATCGTTTAAATAGTGAAGCGACTATCGCTGGCCTCGAGCAACGGATAGTCCAACTCGCAGAATTATTAGGCCATCCGCAACAAGGGCAACAGCTACAAGCCAAACTAAAACAACAAATTAGCCACTTAAAACAACAAGCTAAAACTGCTCGCCAACTCAATAGCTTATTTTTCATCAGCCACGATGGCAAAAAACTAATGGCGGCGGGAGATCACACAGCCGCCAATAGCATCATCGAACTGGCTGGTGCAGTAAACCTTGCAAAACCGCATATTAACAGCTACAAACCGCTCTCGAACGAAGCCATTTTAGCCTTGCAACCAGAACTGTTATTATTTAGCCAACGAAGTTTAGACGCCCTCGGTGGGCCACAAGGTGTAATTGATAGTTTTCCGGTATTAGCGGCGACGCCCGCTGGACAACAGCTCGCAATTTATGCGATTGATGGACATGCACTAATTGGTGGCTTAGGTTTAGCAAGCTTAGAACAAGCAACACGGCTAAGCCAACGCCTACAATAAGCCCAATAATATAAACAGAGCTGAATGTATAAGCTCAATTACTCGCTATTTAACCTTTACAAGGTTGTATTAATGTCGCTATTTTCGCCAAAGTCGGTCTCCCCCAAAATCAGCTTGTCTCGCTGGTTTATGTTGGCCTCCTTACTGTTACTCATTGCCGCAGGCTTGTTGTCTGTCACTCAAGGGCCGATGAGCATTCCCGTGGCAGACGCTTTAAGAGCTTTAGTGCCTTTTTCTCTGCATTCAGATGCTCCAGCTCACTACCAACTAGTGATCACCGGTATCCGCCTACCGCGCACCCTGTTATGCATCGCCGTGGGAGCTATTTTAGCCATGTGCGGCGCGGTCATGCAGGGCTTATTTCGTAATCCTTTAGCCGACCCCGGTATTATTGGCGTCTCAAGCGGCAGTGCTGCTGGCGCTGCCATAGCCATTGTGCTGCTGAGTCTATTAGATTGGCAGCTCCCAAACGTGGTGAGTAGTCTGGCAATACCACTGTTTGCCTTTGTCGGCGGCTTTATCACCACTATCTTGGTTTATCGCTTGGGGACAACAGCCAATGGGACTTCGGTGGTCATGATGTTATTAGCGGGCATCGCCATTGGTGCGCTTTCTGGTGCTGGGATCGGCCTATTAAGCTATTTGGCTAACGATCAAATGCTACGCGACTTGAGCCTGTGGCAAATGGGATCACTGGCGGGAGCCAGCTGGAATAATATCTTATTGGCTTTTATTACCTTGACCATACTCACGGTAGTGTTTTGCCGCAAAGCCAAGGCCTTAAACGCACTATTATTAGGCGAAGCAGAAGCTGGCCACCTAGGCATCGATGTACAAAAACTCAAGAGTCAACTGATCTTCTTTACCGCGCTGGGAGTGGGGATTGCAGTGTCGGTATCCGGCTTAATTGGTTTTGTCGGCTTAGTGGTTCCCCATTTAGTGAGAATGTTACTTGGGCCCAACCACCAACAACTCATTCCTTTTAGCGGCTTACTCGGCGCAGCACTATTGTTAATGGCGGATCTTATTTCACGGATGATCATTAGTCCTGCTGAGCTCCCCGTAGGCATCGTGACCGCACTGGTTGGCGCGCCCTTCTTCATATTCTTGCTGTTACAACAGCGGCAACGCATTGCCTAGGACGACTATGACTCTTTCAACTACCGTACAGCTCAGCAACATCGGTCTCACTCTGGGTAAAAAGCAACTCTTTAAAGACCTATCACTGGCGTTTTATCCAGCCCAACATACCGCCTTGTTGGGCTCTAATGGGGCAGGTAAAAGCTCACTACTCAAGCTCATTTCTGGCGATCTTGAAGCCCCCACCGGCATACTCAGTATTTTACAACGCCAACGCAAACACTGGCGACGCACAGAATTAAGCCGCCATCTCGCGGTACTCCCGCAAAGTTCAGCCTTAAGCTTTGCCTTTAGCGTTAGCGAGGTAGTTAGTCTCGGCTTAATCAACAGTAAATTAAGCCACCAGCAGCAGCTACAAATCGTTGAACAACAACTGGAATTGATGGACATTTGGCACTATCGCGATACGCCCTACCCGCAACTATCGGGCGGTGAAAAACAGCGGGTTCACTATGCTCGCGTCACAGCGCAACTCGCCGACACCCCAATAGAACAACAAATCTTACTCTTAGACGAGCCCACCAGCGCCTTAGATTTAAACCACCAGCAAGCCTTGATGCAACATGCCTCAAAACTAAGCCAGCAAGGTGCCACGGTGATCAGTGTGGTGCACGATCTCAACCTTGCCTCACGTTACTGCGAGCGAATCGTATTATTAAAGCAAGGTGAAATATGTGGCGATGGCTCTCCTGAGCAAGTGCTCACCGAGCAACAAATTGGCACGGTATTTAATTATCAGCCACAAATTATGCGCCACCCCAAATATGGCTTTCCGGTGATCATTTAAACTGTAGTCGCTCAGACTATCGGTCATCCTCCTCTGTGTACTTCCTCAGCAGGCTTGCAATAAGCCTGTTCCCCCTTAACTAAGCGAAGCGTTCACTGCCCTGCGACTGATATTCAAAACATCAATCACGGGTAACACACAGAAATAAAAGATATTTATCTAATTTTAGCAATCTGGACCGCAATAAAAATAGCAGTATCATGGACGATTCATTGACCACCTAATTCAGGTTAAGCATTTATTGTTTTGACGCCAATTATCCAAGCCATAAATAGCACCAAAATGATGCTGAATCAGCCTCAGTCTAGGATAAATGTGCTAAATTTATATGTATAAACGTGTTGAACTTAGAGCATGGTGCTTTACAGCTAACAGGAGACTTTTGTCTGACTGGCCTATAACAAACACAGGACTTGAGGAGCATGATGTTCAGGCTTTACTAGCAAGCTGGACTCCCCCTGAAAGTGAGCGCCGCCGGGAGAAAGGCCCCTCTTTTGTAGAACGTTGTAACGTTGCTCAAAGGAGAACTTATGAAACGAGTATCCATTCTGCTTTTATCTGTTTGCCTCATATTCGGATTTAGCAGTATATTCAGCGATGGCTCAGCCAAGACTATCGTTATGTATCCAAATATTGATGGACTTGAGGAAGCCAGCTTTGGCTATCAAATGATGGCCTTAGCGCTCAAGAACAGTGGAAAACCATATCAACTGCAACTCTATCCCTTAGCAGTCAACACAGAGCGGGCTTTTAGCCTGTTGAGCGAGGGTAAACTCTCTGCCGCAGACAACGCGGCCGATAGTTCGCTGGAAGAACAGTTCAACATGGTTCCCATTCCCCTCGATGGCGGACTGCTGGGGTGGCGACTGTTTATTATCCACCAAAATCAAGTTGAAGATTTTGCCAAGATTAAAACTTTACAACAACTTCACAGCAAAACTGCGGGTCAGGGAAGAGCTTGGCCGGATGTGGTCATTTTAAAAAGCGCAGGTTTGCAGGTAATAACCTCGTCCAAGATCGAGAACTTACTTAAAATGCTTGATAGAGAACGGTTTGATTTCTTTCCATTAGGGGCGGGAGAAATCTACGGATTCCTCCGGTTCTACAAAGCAAAACTGCCAAATCTGGTGATTGAGAATAGCCTGGTGCTGGTCTATCCATCGGGGCATTTCTTTTATGTCAATAAAGAAAACACCGAACTCTATGCCGACATCATCAAGGGCTTAGAAAACGCCTACTCGCAAGGGAGTTATCAGCGACTAATGAGCAACCATCCATTTATGAAGGAGGGTCTCGGCAAAGCTCAGCTTGCAACGCGAACCGCCATCCATATTAAAAACCCATTGAACAGTGAGAAATTCAATGCGATTGATGCAAAATGGTTCTATCGTCTTGAGTAAGCGAACGCTGCTCACAACTTATACCAATCTGATTTATTATATGAGCAACTTATGACGCAGAATAAATTTGCCGATAACCAGACATCAAGCGCAGTGACTCGTGGCTCTCCTGAGCAAGTGCTCACCGAGCAACAAATTGGCTCGGTATTTAATTATCAGCCACAAATTATGCGTCCCCCCCAGTACAGATTCCCGGTCGTTATTTAAGTCTAAGAAACCAAAACCGTTGGCTCGATAAACATTAAACCTTCCTGGTTCACAATCGATTTGCTCAGTTACCTAAGCTTAGGTAAAGCGTCAGTCCAAAGTGATTGACGCTTTACTTGGGACGGTTAATTGACACAGTGGATGCGCAACAAGCATCAGAATTTTTAGGACGTGATTACCAGTGATATTTAAAATCTAGAGCACTAAATCTGCAAATTGGTCCGCTAACGCAACAATCTCTAGATAAGTGACTAATTTAGAAAAATTTGATTTGAATGAGTAAGTTAATAAGGAAACAACCAGCTTGGAATTGACCATCCTGATTATTGCTTCACGAAGGATAGCGGTTTTCACAGCGATACTTTGACCTACTTTTAGCAAATAATCAATTCAATTGCTGCGCCCTGTGGGGCTTTAGATAAGCGATGCATAAGCAATCCAACGAACATAGTAAGCTATTTGGACTTCCCCAGATTTACGATACACTTCTAGCTCAGTCGCATAATGTACTCACCATAGATTTTAATCAGGAGTGAATTGAACAATGAAAATCAGGCGCTTGGAACGATCAGATAATACCGATTTATTTGATATCTATAGCTTTTCATCGGTTTCTGAAAATACCTCTCAGTTACCTTTTCTTAGCTCTGATATTGTGGCTAATTTATTTGATAATCTAGAGCAATACACCTTAGTAGCTGAGAGTAACGGCAAAGTTGTAGGCCACATAACGCTTTTCTTAACCAACAAAATTCGAGATAGACACTGTGCAGGGATTGCAATTGCAGTACACCCCGACGCTCACGGCAAAGGTATTGGCAAAGCACTATTACAAGAAGCGATAAACCAAGCTGATAATTGGCTTAACCTCGTTCGTTTAGAGTTGGAAGTACATATTGACAACTCAGCGGCGATATCACTTTATAAACGGGTCGGCTTTGAAATAGAAGGAACAAAAAGGCTAAGTACCTTTAAATCGGGTCGCTATATCGATATGCACATCATGTCCAGAATACGACCAGACCATGGTTTCATTGCCAGCTAAGGCGTGATGACGATTCACGACCCGGCCCTGCAATGTTGCCTGCAAGCAGCATAACTGTTCAACAGATCGCCACGCTAAGTCAGACTTTCCAAATATTCACATTAATCACAATATGGATAGCAATGAATCCCTTGCAAGCGACAGCTGCGCTTATAGGAAGCCACCAACATGGATAAATTGGGCTGCTCTCTTGTGCGAGCGACGATAAGCCAAGGGACGATACCCAGTAAAGCTTTTAAAACGAGCACTAAAGTGAGCCTGAGAAGAAAATCCGAGCTGGTAAGCAAGCTCGACCAGACTAAGCTGACTAACTGGTGTAAGCTTAGTTGGAAGCTAGTTTTGTTCGATGAAATCTTGGCAACGCTGCAACGGAAATGGAGCTAAACCACCGCTGCTTGGTAAGTCAGTAAAACGCCTATCGACATAGTTTTTCGGCAAATAGCCAAGTAATAGTAGGCTTACTGATTCGAAGGCCAGTTGCGCACTGCCGTCTTGCCAGTTTAACTTCAAAGCCCAGTGTTGCAGTAGGCTGCTGATGGCCAGTTCGTCGATAAAAGTTAAATCTTGTAGGCTAACTTGTGCCGCACTTTTATCCCAAGTCTGCTCGATACAGCGACTGAGATCATCATCTGAAAAGTACAGATGTACAAAACGCAAGGGGCCATCAACCTGCCAATGTGATTCATGCCCTGCAGGCATGATGCATAACTTGCCCAGTGCTCCACCGCCAATCGACTGCGCTCCAAGCACCCGTTTGGTTTGATATCCGCCAGACAGATAGAGACTGAGGGTGTGGTGTTCTGGCTTCTGATAGGAAGTCACATCATCCTGATTAGACCACAGCGCAAAACCTAACTGCCGATTCAAATTGACACGGTTATGCAGCACTGCCCGAGCGTTGCTCAGCCGTTCGAAAACATGAACTCGTTGATTTTGTTGATATAAATGTGAATAATTCATCACGCCACCAGCGCATGGCTGCTTGCTCAGGGAGATTCGTCCATCATAAGTACGAATTAAGATTAAGCAAGCGTATCAGAAGCAAAGATGGCTTGTTTTAATTGAATACTTTCAATAGAATCCACGGCAAAATGATAAGCACGGTCGATAGACTTACGACAAAGCTTGTTCGGCTGTGGCATCCCTCCTAGTAACATCCGGATGTAACTCTTCGCTCAATAGCAAGGTGGCTTTAACGCCCCTAAAAATATTCACTGTAATCACCGAAAGAAGGATCTCATGACTAAGCTTCAGTGGCTGAAAGCAAGCCTATTTATCGCTTTCTATTCCCCCTTCTTCGCCGAGGCTGTCGTCGAAGATAACTTCGATTCTGAAGAGAAACCCTATTTTCCTATGGGGGCAGAGCAGGCAAAACAGCGCAACCAAAGCTTGCCGAAACCCTATGGCTTCAGCCTAAATTATCTGGGAATGTCGCAATCTTTAACGAGCGATAACATTTCTTTCTCAGGCTTAGGAGCACTAGAGCCCTTAATTGATATTGAAACCAGTGATGCAGTGCAAGATTCCGAAACATTGAGTTTTAAAGCCGATCTGTGGCTCAGCCCCTTTTTAAATGTTTACGGGCTACTCGGCTATACCAAAGGTAGCAGCATTAGCGACGCACAAATCAACTTCGCAGGTCAGCCTTTATTAAGTCCTTTTCAAATAGACCTCGAGTTTAAAGGCCTTACCTATGGCGTCGGCAGTACCCTTGTCGCGGGAATTGGCAACTGGTTTAGTGTATTCGACATTAACTATAGCCGCACCGATCTCGATATTCTGAATGGTGAAGTCAATACGCTCGTCATTAGCCCTCGCCTTGGCTATCGCTGGGAAGTCAGCGGCCACAGCATTCAACTGTGGGGGGGAATGATGTACCAAAACTTAGAGCAAAGTTTTCATGGTGATATATCCGAACTCGGGATCGCTCTCCCTCCGCAATTTCCGAGTAATACGAGGTTTGATGTAAATCAGCGATTAAAAACACAATGGAATGCACTATTAGGCGCTCAAGTCTCTCTCAACGACCGACTGGCGGCACTACTAGAACTAGGAATGGGCCAACGTACCAGCCTTATGTTAAACCTAGGCTACCGTTTTTAATTTAGCTGGAATCTTCACTTAAATCATTCACCTTAAAAAGCTGAGTCGTTCAAGTTTAGCCCCCCCCAAAAAAATCAATTTACGTTTCTGTAAGAGGGATGGTGAAAATGCTTTTGATTGTCATCTCCATCAGGTTTTTAGGATAGCTGAACCACAACCAGTAAATTTTACGCAGAGGAAGGCTTTGCATTTGCTAGAATGAATTTATACACTTCGCCATCGCCGTTGTAATGGAGCGCATTGATGAAGCCAGCAGAAAACACCACCCGTATTCGCACCCGAGTCCCCTTTCAAGTTGGACGCCGCAGCGATATTCCTGCCGAAATGCTGTCATTTAGAGATCTGAGTAGTGATAAAGAACATGTCGCACTGGTCTTCAAAAATGCCGACAGCCAACAACAAAACCCTCTAGTGAGGATCCATTCTGAATGCTTAACCGGCGATGTATTTGGTTCTTCACGGTGTGATTGCGGTGAACAGCTCAATGAAGCCATCGAAAAAATGGCCGAGCAAGGTGGCATTATCCTGTATATGCGCCAAGAAGGCCGTGGGATCGGTTTATACAACAAGCTGGATGCCTATCAGCTGCAAATTAAGGGTATCGACACCTATAGCGCTAATAATCAATTGGGCTTTGATGACGACTTGCGAGACTTTGGCGAAGCAGCTCAAATGCTTAAAGCGATGGGAGTGAACCAGCTGAAGCTACTCAGCAACAACCCACGTAAACAAACTGCCCTCGAAGAAAATGGCATTATCGTCAGCGAAATGGAAAGCACAGGGGTCTATCGTAAAGTCGACAACCATTATTACCTAGTAACCAAAGCCACCCGCGGTAAACATCGACTCAAACTCAGTAAAGATCTGCTGTCTTCTGAGTAAACCACTCAGTCCCTACCGAGTAACGAACAAAACAGTCCAAGCGAAGAGTGCCCTGAGCGGCACTTCACCGCCACAATACAAACCGCGAGGCGGCTGCTCTTTTTGTAAAATGCGCAAGATTCGATAAAAACACCTAAAATTGCGCAAAGATCTGTAATCATCGGCCTGACGACTCCAGCATAATAGAACTCTTTAATTGGGTATCGATGGCCGCGCAAGGAAAGCTTAAATGATTGCTCTTATTTATGTAGCAACCGTAGGGATCTGGGGGACAACTTGGTTAGCGATAGCCTATCAAATTGGCGATGTGCCCATCGCTAATTCCATCATGTATCGATTTGCTATCGCCGCGTTAATATTAATGATTTTTTTACGCCTCAGCGGACGCTTACAAAAGCTCAACCCAAAACAACACTTCAGTTGCTTACTATTAGGCCTGTGCCTATTTAGCTGTAATTTCATGCTGTTTTATCATGCCGCACAATACATCCCCAGTGGACTGATCTCGATTATATTTTCCATCGCCACCATCATGAATATGGGCAACAGTTGGCTGTTCTATAAACAACGTCCGAGTCTAAGGCTATTAGTGGGCGGAGCCATTGGGATTAGTGGTATCGTGTTATTGTTTTACCCTAATCTACAACAAAGTGAAGGCTTGGGTAAGCAAGTGCTTGGGCTTTTGATGGCATTGGCGGGCACTTACTGCTTCTCTTTAGGCAATGTGCTTTCAGCAAAACAGCAAAAGCAAGGCTTGCCGGTGTTGTCAGTCAATGCCTATGGCATGGCCTATGGCGCAAGCTTCCTGCTATTGTGGTGCCTGCTCAGCGGCCAAGGTTTTCATCTCACTAGCTCTGTGAAGTATTTGAGTAGCTTATTCTACCTTGCCTTAGTGGGGTCGGTGTTAGGTTTTAGCTTCTACCTGATCTTGGTGGGACGCTTAGGCCCACAAAAAGCCGCCTACACTACGGTGCTGTTTCCTGTGGTTGCCTTAGGCCTATCGACCCTGTTCGAAAGCTACCAATGGACACCACTAGCCTTGCTGGGAGTCGCCACCGTATTCATTGGGAATCTGATTGTATTTACCAAGGGCAATCCGCTTCGCCGTCGTGCTCAACCACCGCTCGCCAACTAGCAATACAGCGCTTAGCCACGACAAAGCACTGTGACTTAGGGTAAGGCGATCAGATTAAGGTGGTTATCCCATTGCAGCGGGCTTTGTGCCCGCCAATCTTCCCCAGAGCCTCGTTGCCCGAGTAATTGGCCTTGCCCAGTGCTTGCTACCCAAGTCGTTTCGCCACCAGCCAAACCACAAACATCATCCATTTGCACTAAGTGACTCAACTCGCCTTGCGCCTCCGACCACACTCCCAATTTGGCCCCCCGAGGAGAACTGGCTAAAACTTCTCCCTGACTACAGGCAATACTGCCAACATAGCGATCGAATAAGCCCCAATAATCAGCATCGGGATCCAGAGCCACCAGCGGCCCCTCACCATGATGAGAGTACACAAGAGAACTAATTTCAGCCTCCGGATCTTGCCCCTGACAAGCCAACCATAGGGTATCGCTATGCGCTGAGTAAGCCAAATGACGAATACTAAGCCGATGATCAGCGAGGCTTCGACGCATTAACTGCTCACCATTAAGGCTGTTGAGATAAATCAAGGACGGACGCATCGTCGCAAGGTTAAGCTTTTCACGGCCTCGAGTATGGATCCCCCCCACAGCCACCACTAAACGTTGCCCAGGTAATACCAATAACTGATGGGGACCCAAGCCGCCAAGCGGCCAACGGGCACTTAGCTGCCAAGCCGTTGCCGAGTCGGAGCGTGAATAAACCAGCACATAACCTTCACTGCTATCCTGCTCGCCCGCGGTAACAAACATGCGCAAAGCATCTTCAGAGAAACTCGCATGCCCATAAAAATGCATGCCCATAGGTGGCTGCAGAGTATCGAGAATTTCACCGTGACGAGGATTAAATAGCACGATGAATTTCCCCGGGCGGCGCGCGACACAAGCCGCCAAATCAAACTCCGGTTTTGCCACGGCCACCTCATGGCCTCGCGCGGCCAAAGGGATTTGATATTGCACTGCCCCATCAAGCGTTACCGCGCTCAATTGATACTCCAGCTCTTGCTTGGAGCAGCCCAAGAGCAACATGTTGCTCGCTTGAGCATCGTCTGCTTCAAGTAATAATTTAGCCGCAAGCCCGGGACGAAACCAACCACACCCCAGGCTTAAACAACCGAGCCGCACCAATAATTGACGGCGATTTAATTTAGTCGCCATCATTATTATTAAACCCTAAATCAATCGACAAGGCTTGCGGGATCTGTTCCATAAACAAACTATCCAAGCGTGCCAGTTGTGGTTCAGCCTGCTGCCAAGCACTTAAATCGCTTTGCTCTGCTAACGGCTCTTGTTGAGGCATGCTGGCCAACACCGCCGCAAACTGTTGCGAAACCTGCTTGGCAAGCGTGGGCTCAAGCTGTTGCAGATAAACTGCCAAATATTTCGTATAACGTTGCTGTAATAAAGCGAGTTGTTGGTTGAGTAAGTGCAGGCTGATATTAGCGCGCCACGCTTCTCCTTGATAAGGTCGCAAGCGTTGATGTTTCTCGGAATAAAGCGCACGGTACTTGCGCAGCATAATACTACTTTGTAAACGATAGCTGTTCAGTAGATCGCTGCTTAACTGTGGAAAGAGCGGCGCTTGGTCTTGATGTATTGCAAGGCTTTGCAGGCCTTTACTCACGAGCGTCACCACGGGTAAATACCGACTGAACTGGGACGATAAGACATCGCAACGCTGTTTGGCCGTCAATTCACTAAATAATAAATACGCTTGGCTGCGCAAATTACTATGCGTGGTACTGAGCTTGGGTTCGGCCACACTTAATGCTGCCTTTACCTTGCGTCCCGTGGTGTCTTTTTTATCTGGCCAGTAACTAATCGCCCAATTTAATTTTAAGTCCAGCAGCGGCCCTAAGGCACTGGCCTGCAGGGGTAAATAAGCCTGATAATTAGCTTGCCAAGCTTGCTGACTGGCGGCTAAAGCAGCGGCACTAGGCGCAGCACAATAGCTTGCAACTTGCTGTTGATAAGCCTGCGCAGCCTCAAGTAACTGCCCCCCTAAACCGCTGATATACTGTTGCTCCTGCTTCAACCAAAGGCTTCGTGGGTTATTATCCGCCTGCACCGACGTCAACCCCAGCAATCCCAATAGGCTAAACGTCAGTACTCGTAAAAAATAAATATTCATGACAACTTCCTATAAGGAATTAACAAAAGCGACCAGAGCCTCTCGTTCGCTTTGACTTAAACCAGCAAAGGCCTGTCGAGCAGGTTTGGCTTCTCCGCCATGCCAAATAATCGCTTCGGTAACATTGCGCGCCCGACCATCATGCAGAAATTGACTATGACCATTCACCACCTTGGTTAAACCGATCCCCCACAATGGCGGCGTACGCCATTGCTGGCCATTGGCTAAATATTCCGGCCGACCATCAGCTAACTCACTGCCCATATCATGCAGCAACATATCAGTATAAGGATAAATTCGCTGCTCACTTAAAGCCGGTAAATGCGGGCGTTTAGCCGTAGTATAGCTGCGTCGATGACAACTATCACAAGCCAATTGAGTAAACAATTGATCACCCTGTTTCACCTGCGGATCGTTATAATCACGGCGTCGAGGAACACCAAGGTGACGCGAATAAAATTCAACAAAACCAAGCAGCTTATCACTCACCTCCGAACCATCGGGATCGACCCCAGAAGTCGCCGCTAAACAAGCCGTTTGAGGCCCGGTACAGTGATCTTTGCTAAATAACAAACTGGTAATGCCAATATCACCATTAAAGGCCGCCGCATTCTGCTGCATTAAGCTAGGTTGCCCGGCCTTCCAACCAAAACGCCCCAAAGTGAATTGCTGTGTTTGTTGATCCCATACTCGATTCGCCAGTCCACGGATCCCATCATGATCGCGGTCATCTGGATCAGCATTAGCCAAAATATCTTGCTCGCTAATACTTTCCAGCAAACCAAGGCCGATCATCGGCGAAGCCACCCGTGGCGAAAACATGGTATCGGGGTGCATCGGTCCATAACCGAGTTGATCCACCTGCAAGTGCGGCTCTCGCAGCGTCAACTGGCTCCCATCGGCAAACTGAAACGGTTTATCGGTATAACGAAAACGCACCCGGGCTTCGGGCGCGACACCCGCAATCGCTTGATCTTGAATTTGCCCCCCATAAGTCGGTTCCGGTACCACGCCGTCATGCTGTTGTTGGGCCTTTTGTTGCTCGCTCACCGCCGGAATACTGATCCGCACCAGCATCGATACCGCATTGTCGTCGCCAACTTCAGCGGGATGTCCACGACCATCTTTTAGGTGACAGTTTTGGCAAGCATTAGTATTAAACAAGGGGCCGAGGCCATCTCTGGCAATCGTGGTTGCTGGTGCAACTACCCACGGATTACGAAAGAAACTATTCCCGGTACTGAAATTTAAGCGACCTTCAAAATCTAAATTGGCTGCTGGCAAGGAAAAAGCATTCTCGTCCACTCGCCCCACGGTGGTCCCCCCACCCGGTTTTTTATCATTGGCCCAACTTGCGTTGCTTAACAGCAACGCTACAGCCATCAACTTTATCATCGTGACTTTCACGCTGACTCTCTCCCAAGATGAATAATTATTTTTGAAAGCACAAAAGGGAGCTATAGCTCCCTCATATGGTTTACCTGTTATTTTTAGAATTCGTGATCAGCGGTATCAGGATTCAAGTTTTCGATACCGAGCACTTTGGCACTGGCTTCAATGGCTCGGGTTTGCTCGACTAAAGCCATAATGGCACCATTAATCAGAGCATGACCTTGCAGATTGTCAGCCGCAATGAGTTGGTCAAAGTGAACCCCATTAGTTTCGGCACTTTCTACTAACTTAGCCGTTTGCGCCATTGATTGAGCAAATGAGTAACGGTTATGCTCGGCAACTTTCGGGGCTTGTTGCGCCACCAATTGCGCCAAACTGGCACCGCTAAAGCGCGAACCATCTAAACGCTGAAACTCAGCGAAATAGACATTGCTGATGCCACGGTTATTGTAGTAATGAGAGTTATGGGTATTGTCACTAAAACAATCGTGCTCATCTTCGGTGGAATTGGCTTCTAAAGCGACTTTCATCCGCTCGCCAGCAAGCTCGCCCAAAGATAAGCTACCCATGCCAAACATCATTCGGCGCAAGGCCTGTTCACTCGGTTCGGCCATGAGTTGCGTTTGGTAATCACCGCCTTTAGCCCACTGCTGACTCATCCAAGCTAAATCGCTCACCAGTAATTCACTCACCGCCGCTAGATAATCGCCCCTGCGTTCACAGTGACCATGAGTACAAGCTTCACCCTTGACATAATCAGTATAAGATCGCTCTCCTGCGCCGGGCTCTGTACCATGCAAATCTTGCCCCCATAATAAGAATTCAATCGCATGATAACCAGTTGCGACATTCGCTTCGGAGCCAGCAAGCTCATTCAGTGAAGCCAATAATTCAGGGGTAATATTCGATAAATCAATTGCTTGCTCGCCTACCTGAAGAGTGGTATTGGCAATAATATTTGCAGTCGCACCAGGATTACCCAGTTCATATTGGTAATCACTCGCCACATAATCGATCAGGCCTTCATCCAAGGGCCAAGCATTTAATTGGCCTTCCCAATCATCAACGATTGGATTACCAAAACGAAACACTTCACTTTGCTGATAAAAACGACGGGCGACTTTCCAAGCTTGCTTCGCGGCCAGTAAATGCTGAGCTGAAGGTGCTTGGATAAGAGCCTGAGTAGTCTCTTGCAGCCTTAAAGCACTGCTATGTGCATCACTATATACAGCATGCGCCAATGCCGCATAATCTGCGACAACCTCTGTTTGTGTCACTTGAGCATACACACTGGTGGTCAGCAAGGCCGCTGACCCTAAGGCAATTTTAAATACGTGCATCGTCATCCCTTTCGATAATCTATATGATAATTGTTATCATTATCTTTGAGGCATGCTTTTAAGTAAACAAAAACTTGACCTTTTGTAACAAGAACACAACAGGAAACCTAATGCACTGACATTTAATAACTTACAAAATGTCATTTGCCTGTCACATAATTTTTGTTAAATGCTCGCCGTCAGTTTGTTTTACAACTCACTTGAGGATTAAATCATGCTTAGCACCGTAAATGGAAAACAGTTTTGGAAGGCTTTACGCAAAAAGGGGATACCGCCATCGGTATTCGCAATGAAGGCCAATTGTTCATTAAATAGTGTATATAACTTAAAAGAACGTAGCTATATACCCGTTAAATTTGCGCAAGTATTAGACAGTATTCAGTAAGCAATATCAGCCTTGGAAAGGTGCAACAACCAGCCGCCTTATTCGCACATCAAGTATTTACTGCCTTAGACAGCTGCCGTGACCGACATCTCAACTAAAATTTCTTGTCGAGCCATATGTGCTTGCACGCAAGCCCGAGCGGGCGGCGTCACATCACTAACCCATGCATCCCACACTTTGTTCATTTCTACAAAATCATCCATGCTGCGCAAATAAATAGTCACGCTTAATAGCTTCGACTTATCGGAACCAACGCTTGCCAGCAGTTGTTCCACTTTTTCAATCGTGGTACGCGTTTGCTCGGCAATACCATGGGCTGTGTCTTTAGCCACTTGGCCACATAAGTATACGGTATTATTGTGAACCACAGCTCGGCTCATTCGGGCTTTACTTTCAAAGTGTTGAATAGACATGTTAGGGCCTTAATAAATAGACTCGCAGTGCGAGTAAGCAAACAATAGATGATGTTAACGCGCTAACGATAGCGGGTAATGACGTTGCCCAGCCAATTGCTCAGCCAATTCCAGCACCTGCTGATAGGCGATACCTTGAGTGCTTTGTAATTCATTCATCACCGCATTGGAGGCCTCGGCATTGAGTAAACCTAACTCACAAATATTCTTAATGATTTGCTCCGCGGCACTTAAGGCAGAAGAAAACTTAACAATTTCGGTTCGTGCGTAATGTGTCTTATCAAAAGATACACTGGCTGCACGTAGGCTTGGATCACTCCCCGGGATTTGCTGTGCCCCAAACAGTGGCCGACCCGCCACAGCAGCATCTTTAAAACTAGGTAGGTAACGGGACATATGTTTGACAGCCTCTGCGGTGCGTAGCTCAACCTCTTCGCTTTGCCAGCCTTGAGTGAGCTTACGAGTCAGTAAAGGACTCAACTCGGGCTGAGCGCTATGCTCGCTAGATTTAACCAAACCGCCTTTAAACAAGGTAATGGTATCGGTCATCCCATGCAGTTGAAATAAGCCATCGGGATAAGGGGTTAATTGCGCCATACCATTAGGGGTGCCGCGCTCACCATGCACGATCAACTCAGGCCAACGGCCATTTTGACTCGGCCAATTGGCTAAGTAAGCGGCTTTAAACTCGACCATACGACTGCGGCTTAACTTAGCCATATCATCCAACTCGCCGCTACGATAACCACAGGCGTTAATCAGATAGTCTACTTCGATACTTTGGCGACCCTGCTGATCTTGATAATCAACGCGCCAACGCGGTGAGCCGCCTTGCAACAGTTCGATATGCTGCACCTTGGTTGAGGTAAGCACTGAACAATCGGCTAAACGCTGCGTCGCCAAGGCCACCGTAGCGGCAACCCGCAACAAACTTAAGCCATATTCTTGCACCTGCACAAAAGGGTATTTGAAAGCCGATAAATCCAAGTATTTAGCCACCGGGATCATCCAATCATCCATGCTACGAGGTTGCTGTAGCGGCTCACGTTTAGCCAGCGCTTCCAGTTGTTCTCGACTATATAAACGATAGTAATCTTCTGCGGCACCAAGTTTTTGATTTTGCGGATCTTGTTGAATTAAATCTGCATAGTGCGCCTGCAACTTTCGCAACCGAGGCAGCAGCGCTTCAGGTTCACCGGGATCATTCATGGGGACGCTAATCACCGTAGGACGAAGATTGACCGCATGCGGAAAGACCCGCAAGGTATTAATCGACTGCTCTAACAGCTTAAGGCACTGTGCATCGGATATTTCTCGATATAGGTTCCCTCCCGCATGCAAATGGCAGGCTGGCGGGCCGTTCACCAAACTTGGACCTTGTTCAAATAAACTAACCTTCGCGCCCAGCTCGGCAAGTTTTAAAGCAACTGCGGAACCGGCAATACCACCACCCACGATGGCAATCTGCGGAGAAAAGTCTGAATCTGTCCTCACTGGGGGAGTATTTGTCACTACACTGTCATCCACTGCTGAAAATATTCACTAGGCTCATCATTCTAACCGCCTCAATAGTGCAATGAAATACGCAACTGACAGATAGATCGATCGTAATATGAAGAAAACTAGAAGAAAAATTCAGAAATGAAAAAAGCCAGCTTATCAGCTGGCCTTTAAAATATTGGCAGGGGCGGAGAGATTCGAACTCCCAACATTCGGATTTGGAATCCGACGTTCTGCCATTGGAACTACGCCCCTGCAACGGAAACGAATTATACATAAGCCAGTTTAAAGGTAAAGCGTTTATCTCTCGGCTTTGTTTAAGCGAACAAAGAACCAGCAATTCAGCTAAAAAATCAACATTCTAGCCACATCAATTCAGCTGATTGCGCCAAGATAAGATAAGGTCTGCGAAACACTTTGCTTAAGCAGCATCAACAAACGAGGCTAAACGTTTTGCGCGCTAATCTTTGCCTTTAAAAAATCACTATGACTTAGATAGATCAAATCGGAGATTTGACGGATCAGTGCTTCTTCAAATGGATCTAAGGTTCCATCCACATAAGCAACCTTCCATAAGGCTTCGGTAAATTGATAACGTAATTGGTAATCGAGCTGCTTCACATGGCGAGTAAAATCGAAAACCGAAATCGCTTGTTGGGCCTGAGTTTGCGCTTGCAACAACAAATTCTCCGCCTCAACCTCGGTCAACTCGAATAAACGCTTCATCTTGGTCAAAATTATCGCGTTTTCACTATTTGTTTGTTGGTTATCACTCTGACTCAGTTGCACTAGCAAAGTAGCGGCCGCTAGTTCGACACTAAGATGTTGCTGTTCTGTTGAGCCAGTTGTGGCCTGAAATAGTTCTTTAAGCGCCTTGAGCATCGCATATCCTAAAAACAAGCAGGGAGGATTGAGCAGGATAAACCAGCTGATTTTAAAAACCAAATCTACCAGCCGAATCAACATTAAAAATGAAAAAGCCCCGTCGTATGACGGGGCTTTAAAAAGAATGGTGCCGATTGCCGGAGTCGAACTGGCGACCTACTGATTACAAGTCAGTTGCTCTACCAACTGAGCTAAATCGGCACACTGTTGGTACACGTTGATATCTGCTATCAACGGGGCGCTATTAAACGGATTTTCGGTGAGTTTGTCAACGCTGAAAAGCAAAAAAAAGAGCATCAATGATTCAAGTGCTAATTTATTCGCCAATCAAGCTACTTTATCCTCGTGCTTTAACAACTCAGGCTCCAATAATGCCACCGAATCAACCAGCACGGTGGTCTCCAAGCGATCGTCCCAGCGATGTAATTCTAATTGTCCATCCATGGTTTCACACAATAGGGTGCAGTTTTCAATCCAATCGCCATCGTTGGCATAAATCAATCCTTGCTGCTGACTCAACTCTGGGTGATGGATATGGCCACAAACAACAACATCAACCTGCTGACGAAGCCCTTCATTCACGACTGCTCTACGATAGCTAGCAATCGCCTGAGTCGCTTTCGCTATTTTCAACTTGATGTATCCCGCCAAAGACCAATAGGGATAACCCAATAGATGCCGAACTTTTCCAACACTACGATTTAAAAACAACAGCAAATCATAGAGGTGGTCACCCAATTTGGCATAAAAACGACCAAAACAAACTTCTTCATCAAACTGATCACCATGCAACATCAGTATTCGATGACCGCTGAGGCTGGTATATAGATACTGCTTAGCAACCACGATACTCCCTATATGCATGCCTTGATAGGCCTTGAATAGTTGGTCGTGATTACCAGGAATATAGACCACCTCACAGCCATTCTTATTCAAGTTCATGAGATGTAATAACACTTGATTATGCGATTCAGGCCAATATACCCGGCGTTTTAAAGCCCAAATATCAACGATATCGCCAACCAAAAATACCCGCTTGGCCTTGGTTTGCTGTAGCAATTGCAACAGCATCTCTGCCTTGCAATCTTTACACCCTAAATGAATATCTGATAGCCATAAGCTTTGATAAAGTTGTGTATTCGCCATACATTAGCCCAAACTTTCCCTGTTAAGGCTAATTTAAGAGACCGTCTTGATCAAAAAGTGACAATTTTATTACCAGAGTATGACAACGCTAACAAAGCACGGCTCTGGTTGCATTGCTTGGTGAACTAAACTCAATTAGTCTATTGTTTAGCAATGCGCGTGATAAATCTTCTCGGAGTACCATAACTCGTGACATCCCCTCCACCTAAAAAGCTACTTTCTATCGCTACTATTGGCGGCGGCAGTGGCCACTTTGTTTTATTGTCAGCCTTAAGAGATAACCAACAACTCGCAATTAGCGCCATCGTATCAATGACCGATAGTGGCGGTAGCACGGGCCGATTACGTGATGAACTGGGTATACTCCCTCCTGGCGATATTCTCAAATGCGTGTTAGCGCTCTCACCCTATCGAGAGCTGGCTCGAAAACTATTGCTAAAACGCTTTACCAAGGGGAAACGACTGACAGGCCATAGCGCAGGGAATATGTTGCTCACCATGCTGTCACAATATAGCGGCTCGTTTTCTGAAGGGATCCAAGGCTTGGCACAAATGCTCGATGTTGAAGGAGAGATACTGCCGGTGACGGTAGACAAATCAACTTTAGTGGCCGAATTGACCAGTGGTGAGCGCGTCTTCGGTGAAAGCGCCATCGATTTACCACGCGGAGACCAGCGAGAAAAAATCGCCAATGTTTTCTTGGTTCCGCACCACGCCGAGCAAGTCCGCGTTTACCCACCCGTAATTGAGCGGATCAATAGCGTGAAGGCGATTATCCTCGGCCCTGGTGATCTTTATACCAGTATCATTCCTAATTTATTAGTCCCAGGAGTGAAGCAAGCGATGATGAGTAGTCAGGCAAAACTGATTTACGTCAGTAATATTATGACTAAATTTGGCGAGACCGACGGCTACAATCTGGAACAGTTTATCGACGAACTAGAGCACTACCTAGGGCGATCTCTCGACGTGGTGGTGGTAAACCAGCACATCCCAAATCCAAACATGATCGCCAGCTACAATCTAGAGCGCGCTCAAGTCGTAGCGGTTGATAACCTTGAAGCACTTCAGCAACGCTACCAAGTGATTTACACAGATTTAATTGATGACGATAGTACTATTGTCCGCCATGACTCTGAAAAACTCGCGAACGCTCTTAGTCCTTACTTAAGCGATTTACATCTGCAGCAAGACGCCCTTGAGGTACTAGTAGATCCGCAGATCAAGGTGGGAGCCTCCGGCTAGGGCTGAAGCAGGTATCTGCTGAACCAAATCATCTAAGTGGGCAAATATGGGTTTAAGTGAAGGCTCATATTTGTTTTGCCAACGCCACTGAAAACGCTTGTTCCCTTCGGTCCATAACATCATTTTCTGTGGGCGATGCTGCTCGTTATACACCGAGGCTAATTGTTTTGGCACCTGCTGTAATAAACGATAAACCTCAACACAAATGCTTGAGGACAAATGCTGTACCGATTCACGACTACTACGATGGTCAACAAAATTTTCATGTACTGAATAACGATAATGCTCACAATCAAGCGTTAAACGAGTTTCTCCAAACGAACTTTGGGCAATAAAGCTTAACTGGAACTGTGGTACCGCCTTGTTAAATAAAATGACCCCTGCGCTAACGATACCTGCGATCAGCATCATCATCGCCAGCATGATCCAGTTTCTATTATTGCTCAGATTTGGCATATCATGGTTCACCTTGGGTTCTATTGTATTCAAGCTGGTTAACAATTATTTGTTTCCCTGCACATGACGAATGGCAAGTAACTTGTTACATCATTTAAAGGTAGGGGAGAAAGTCGCACTTGCAAAGCTTGTTAATGATAATAAAGATATTAGCGGAAAGGTTAGCGATTTGAATAAAAGGGAATACTCAAATGAAATGAATTACTTAGTTAATTGGCCCAATTTAGGCCTAGAATAATCCCCGTAAAATAAATTTATAAAGAAATTTTATACTGATATTACCACCTCGGCCTTAATTTTTGTTAGAATCGCCGGTCGCCAACAGCCTAGCTAAGTGAACTTATAGAAATGAATGTAAGCCAATATTTTAGTCAGAATAATCAACAATTTGTGTTTAGTCGCCAACAAGCTTGCAACTTTGCAAAAGGTGTTGCAAATGACTTTAACGCAATCCACGACGCTGATTCTTCTCGATTTTGTGTTCCCGGTGACTTACTTTTCTCGGTCATGCTCAGCCAACTTGGGCTAAGCCAAAATATGCAATTTACTTTCGCTGGCATGGTCACCGACGGTGTTCCTTTAAGCATCCTGCAAACCGAGCAACACTGTCAGTTAGTGGATCAAAGCGGTAAGGAATATTTAACAGTAGAGCGCAGTGGTGAAAAAATTAAAGATGATCAGATCATCGGCGACATCATTCAAGACTACGTTCGTTTCTCGGGTCGTAACTTCCCACATATTTTAGTACCTCTGTTAAAAGAACAAGGACTGATGCTCAACCGCAAACGTCCCTTAGTCATATACGAAAACATGAGTTTGCACTTAGACCGCCTCCCTAGTGCTTCTCCGCATTTAGAATTTGCCGGTGGCGAATATATTCCGAATGGCAAGCGTGGTGTAGCGCTATTGAGATTTACCATTTCAGAAAATGGCCAAGCAATAGGGACTGGTCAGAAGCGGATGGTTTTGGGGAGCTTATTACCTTACCAGCAATCTGAAAGTGATCTTTTAATCGCCAACTATGAAGGCTGTCGTCAGGCCTTTCTTGAGCGACAGCAATCAAGTAACAACTCAATTACTTAATGTGGGACAGGGGCAAGGCTGTATGGCTAAACACTTGCTGCAATACGAAGCTTGAACGTACCCCTGTAACTCCTTCGATACGGGTTAACTTCCCCAGTAAAAGTGCCTGATAGTGTTCCATATCAGGCACCACTACTTTTAACTGATAATCAGCGTCTGTGCCTGTCACCAGCACGCACTCCATCACTTCTTCATAAGCACTAATAATGTTCTGAAAATTCTCAAAGCGCTCAGGGGTGTGTCGGTCCATAGAAATATGAATATATGCCGTTAAATTCAAATTGAGTTTTTTCTTATTCAGTAGAGTCACATGCTTGGCGATTAAACCTGCATCTTCCAAAGCTTTCACTCTGCGAGAGCATGGAGAAGGCGATAAACCAATGAGCTCAGCAAGTTCCAAATTGCTGATACGCCCATTTTTTTGCATTAAGTCCAAAATCTTTTTATCTGTCCGATCTAAGCGCATACGCTACCCATTATTGTATGTTTATTCATCCTTAGCACATTTCACCCTAATTACACTAAACCATCAACAGTCATTGCAAAATAACACCCAATTAAAACAATATTAGCAAGCACTCTCCCGTAAATTTTAAATACACTATTTACAGTGAAAAATACAAGGTAACAGCAATTAGTTTACCCACTGATTGTCGTCATAGCATTTATCCAGTGCAACGACGCCCCTCTTAAGGCATCAATCAAGTGCCCACTAAGAGCCAAAGCAAATACCCTTTGCAAAAGTATCGAAACTGACTAAAGGTGGCCTTGGCCACCTTTTTGTTTATTCTTTTAGCAGTTGTTGTATGGCATTTAGTCGATCGCCATTTATTTCATTTTTTTTACCAAATTCGGTTGACTTAAACCGGTAAAATTCGTTTAATAGCGCCCGTCGCCCGGATAGCTCAGTCGGTAGAGCAGAGGATTGAAAATCCTCGTGTCGGTGGTTCGATTCCGCCTCCGGGCACCACCTTTAAAAGGCCTGCATTGATGCAGGCCTTTTTCGTTTCTAAACAAGCTGATTGCTGCCAGTCTCCCTCACATTGACTTTAAAAGCAGCAGTGCTCAGCATTGGCTGGAATTAGCCCAGCGGTTTACTTGAAAAGTGCTTCATAGACTCCCCCCGATAAGCTGCTGCTCATTCCACAGCCGAAAGAAGATGTTGACTTTTTGTTAACAAAAAGCTCTACTGGTAAGACCTCTTTAGTTAGGAGTCATTATGCTTCCCAGTGTCCGCAAAGCCAACACAACCCTTCGCTTATTTGGGATCTTTAAAGTGCCACTCATCTGGTACTGCCGCCCTAAAATTCTAGCGATAGATGAACAGCAAGTCGTTGTTAAAATCCCCTTAAAACGGCGCACTAAAAATCATCTCAATAGCATGTATTTTGGTAGTTTAGCGGTCGGTGCCGATGTTGCGGGAGGCTTCTTGGCTATTGCCAAAGCAGAGCAGTATGGCAAACGGGTTTCCTTGGCATTTAAGACCGTTGAGGCGCAATTTCTTAAACGGCCAGAGGCAGACGTTATTTTCACCTGTCGAGATGGTGCACTGATCGACCAGATGCTTCAACACACCATGAACAGTGGAGAGAGAGTCAATCAAGCGGTCACTATCATCGCCACCTGCCCTTCTATTAGTGGGGATGAGGTTGTGGCACAGTTTTCATTAACCCTATCGCTCAAGGCGCTTGTATAAGCGGTATTTGGCATCATGTGCATGGCAAGCTGGCTGCAATGCCTCGCCAATGCATTTCTCTGGCTATAGAGCGATATTGGGGGGCATGGAATAAGACCATAGAGCGTATTCCTCCTCCCCCAATCTGATGAATGATATGAGTAACTAATTGCGCAGAATAAATCTGCCGATCGTCAGGCATGAAGCGCAGTAACTCGTGGCTCCAATTAAAAGATACATAGCGCAGTTAGCGGTGATTTAAGCTGGCAACAATCAACAGATAATGAGTGAGTTTGCTATGAATGAACGTTGCTCAATAGCAGTGTGATGCGCTAACGTTCGCAATGCTAAACCCGCTATACCCCGCTCATTTATACCCACAAGCGCCACGCTGCACTTGACTCATGAATCTAGTCGTGATGTTCTGTTTAGCTTATTTTTATGAATATGTTGGTCCAGTATCAAATCATCACTGAAATGAAGTGAAGCGATTCATTGCCACCGAAGAAAGAGCTTCGCCGCGAGTACCCAGAATTTGATGCTTGGTCGGCCCCAATCACTGCAACCAAAAGGGTGTATTGCAGGTCAAAATGAGCCGCGAAAGATAGCCGTTCTTAAACTTAAAAATGACCTCATAGCAGAACAAGGAAACAAGGTAATGCCATTCAAAGATTTGTTGTTAGCACTGACCGTTGTTTTAGTCTGGGGCTTAAACTTTGTGGTAATCAAAGTCGCATTGTATGAACTGCCACCGATGCTATTGGCAGGCCTGCGCTTTAGCTTGGTCGCATTTCCCGCGGTCTTTCTAGTGAAACCACCTAAAACGCCGTTCAAATATTTATTGATGTATGGAATGGCGATTTGTTTTGGACAGTTTTTACTATTATTTTTAGCCATTCACTTGGGTATGCCTGCAGGCCTTGCTTCGTTGGTTCTACAAATGCAGGCCTTCTTTACTATTATGCTCGGGGTGTGGTTATTATCGGAAAAATTAAGATGGAATCATATTGTTGGTATCATCACCGCAAGCCTTGGGATGGCCTTACTTGCTGATGCAAGTTTAGGCACTGCAAACTCAAGCGGGATCCCTCTAATTGCTATCGTACTTACGCTCGGAGCCGCTCTGTCTTGGGCTTTGGGAAATATTAGCAATAAGCTGATCATGCGCGATGCAAATGTGTCGATGTTATCTTTGGTGATTTGGAGTGCCTTAGTCCCTATTGTGCCTTTTTTCCTTTGTTCTTTTATATTTGAAGCGCCGCAGATCAACGCTATTCAACTAACGAAAATTAGTAGCAAAACCATCTTTGCTTTGATCTATCTTGCTTTCATTGCCACGATCATCGGCTACGCCATTTGGGGAAGACTACTGAGTCAATATGAAACCTGGCGGATCGCCCCTTTAAGCTTATTGGTTCCAGTTGTAGGCATTCTAAGTGCAGCATTATTGTTAGGAGAAACACTCAGCGCGGGGCAACTCTTAGGCGCGCTCATCATTATCTTCGGCTTGCTGCTAAACATATTTGGCGGCTACATTAAGGGGGTACGACGGCTTAGCCCCAAATAAGCCTCAAGCTCAACAAATTCCTCCAGCAGATCCTTCTACAAGCTTGACTTTTTACAGCGATTTAAATTGGTGGTCTTAGATTACGACTCACGATAATTCAAGTAAAATGTGAGCCTCCCAATCCCCCCTTGCCTCAGCGCAGACATAAAAATAGTGATTCTATCTCGCTCCCTGATCGTTTGTCTGCGCTCTTATTCTCATGTTGTCTCCAGCAAAGCCAAAGTTTTAGGACGACAGTAAAGAACAACCCATTAAATACAAATGATTTTAATTCGCATTCGTATTGTGTATAGTAAGCCTTCTTAATTTGTTCCACAGGATATGGATAGAGCCTGACACTATGAAAATACTCAATCGCACTCTTATTGCCAACGCCGTATTACTCAGCTTAAGCCCCGCAGCTTATGCTGAAACCGCCAGTACTGTTTTCGATGAAGTCGTGGTATCGGCCACTCGAACCGAACAGAGCATTAAAGATATTTCTTCTAGTGTGAGCGCGGTTGGCTCTGAGCAACTAGAGCAACAAATGGCGAACAACCTAAAAGATAGCGTGCGTTACGAGCCTGGGGTGAGCACCACAGGCCAGGGACGCTATGGTACGACCGGATTTAACATTCGAGGGATGGAAGGAAGCCGTGTAAAACTCATGGTAGACGGCATTGAACAACCAACCCCCTATAATCCTGGTGGGGAAGTTATGAACAAGGGCCCTAATAGCTACGAAATTGACACCCTCACCTCTCTAGAAATTAACAAAGGGCCAGCCTCAAGCCTTTATGGGAGTGATGCACTGGGTGGTGTTGTGCTACTAAGGACCAAAAACCCTGAGGATGTCCTTGAGCCTGGCAATACCAATCATGTAGCACTGAAAGGTGCTTATAGCAGCGCCGACGAAGCCTACAAAACCACCATAGAAATCGCCAAACGATACGATAAATGGGAAGGTTTAGCTATTTACACCTATCGCGATGGCAGTGAGTACCAAAGCCATTCTTCTGGTGCTGATATAAATGGTCGTGACCGCGGTCAGGCGGATCCCTACAGCTTTGATTCACATAACTTATTGGCAAAAATAAATTTTCAGGCGAATCAAGCGCATAAATTTGGCTTAGTTGCAGAACTATATCAACGTCAAGCTGAGGGCAGGATCCTCAGCAATGAAGGCTATGGCATGTCGCCAAGCTTTACCTATACCAATGTGAGATCTGATGACCAAGATACTCGGCTGCGTCTGGGCATAAACCATACCTGGTTAAGTGAAAACGTCGCCTTCGATAAACTATTTTGGCAACTCAGTCATCAGCAAAGTAAAACCGAACACAATACTTTTGATACGACGGGGATCTACGGCAATCGTAACCGCGAACGGAATGGCGAAGACAGTAGCCTTCAGTTTGATGCTCAGTTCGATAAAGAATTGGTATTTGAGTATGGAAGCCACCAACTCAGCTATGGCTTAAGTGCTATCAATAGTGATTTTGAGCTCGACTATCGCACTCACTTATTCGATTCCGGCACCGTTAGCCCGGGAGAACCAGAAGTGCCAAATGCCGAGTCAGAAAAATACGGCGTATTTGTTCAGGATAATATTTATTTACTCAATGAATCACTGATCATTAGTGCTGGCCTGCGTTACGACGACTACACTGCAAAACCCAATGAGACGAGTGGTTTGATAGAGCATAACAGCGATGCACTGACCGCTCGATTAGGCGCAGTGTATCATTGGAACCAGAACTTCAGTTCCTTTGTTCAATATAGTGAAGGCTTTAGAGCGCCCTCTATCAAGGAACTATATTACGATTTTGACAATGCAAGCTACGGCTACGCCATGGTTTCTAATCCGGAACTAAAACCTGAACAAAGCCAAAGTTATGAACTAGGTTTGCGAGCGAATAATGCCGTCTCAACCATCGAACTAGTTGGCTTCTACAACGACTACACCGACTTCATTAATGCTTCGGTAGACTATAGCAACCCAAGCTATCCTGCAGGGATCACAACGAACGAAAATATTGATGAAGCTGAAATATACGGCGTAGAATTCAAGGGTAACTATTGGTTAGATGAAGCTTGGGGTGCTCCAGAAGGCAGTTATAGTCGAATTAGTGTTGCCTATGCACAAGGGAAGAATAAGCAAGATGGTAGCGCACTGGACACGGTTGCACCGCTGACTATCGTTTGGGGTTTAGGCTACGATCAACCACAAGACCTTTGGGGCAGCGAACTGAACCTAACCATGGTCGCCGCGAAGCAAGGGGATGATTGGTCAAATGAAGATAATGCCAACGCGCCAGGTTATGCCTTAGTTGATTTAACCGCTTACTACCAACCTCTCGAAAAGCTCACGTTACGTGCGGGCTTATTTAATGCCTTTGATCAAAAATATTGGCATTATTCTGACCTCGACGGCCAAGATAACGACGCCCAAGGACTGGATCGTTATAGCCAGGCAGGCCGAAATTGGGGAGTTGATGTCGCTTATCAATTTTAAAACCCCTAGCTGATGATTACAGGCTGTGTTCCAATATGAACATAGCCTGTATCCATTAGGCATTCAGAGTCTCTGTTACCGCGTTCAATACATCTTCCAACTGTTGCTCTTCAATATTCAAGAAGACTAACAAAGCATCATAAATGTCTTGCCATACGGCTTCTTCACTACTAACGCCCAACTTTCGATAAGCGCAGATACGAGCTATTTTCAAAATGGCTAACATCACCAGTGAGGATTTACCCAACTCCTGTGAACTAAACAGACCATCACTATCATGTTGGTAATAAATGGCTTCCACTATAACCTTTGGTAAATTCCATTGCTGCGCGATCAGAGCCGCTACCGTGGCGTGGGATGTTCCATATTGCTGACGCTCGGCATTCGCAAAATTAGCCCAGCCCATATCATTCGCCTGAACCAACAAAGCTTCGTAGTCCGCAAAAGAATGCAATAAGGCAGGTACGCCCGCTTGATGAAATAATCCCAACATATAAGCATTGTCTTTCGCACTTTCGAACCCTAACTCTTCAGCAGCGGCCGCAGCGCTAGTCGCTAATAAATTAGCCTCAAGCCAAAATGCATCTAAAGCTTTAGACTGTGGCATCGCCCCCTTAAGCGCCACCGCTTTCACAATAGGAAAAACCCGATTAATTCCCAAGGTCATCACGGCTTGATGGATCGACTTAATTTCGTGGCTACGACGAAATGCAGCTGAATTAACAATTTGTAGTACCGCCCCCGAGATCGCAACATCACTCGCAATGGCGTCGGCGATAGTTGCAACATGAGGTTCTGATTTTTTTGTTTCTTGAGTAATCGTTAACAATACCTGGGGGCGAGGCGGAATAGTTAAATCGGCTAAAATCGCTTTCTCAGCGGCTGTAATGGTTAATGACATACCGTCTCCGGACTTATACGATGGGTCTCGTTGCTGTGGGTTTTCTATAAAAGATCTAAACAAACTTAGTTCATTTACAGTTATATAAAATCTGCTTCAGCGCTTCAAGACCAAGTTGCTGAGTCAATTTAATATTGGTCTCGGGGATCCCTTCAGGATCAGGATGTAAACGGCTTAAACGGGTAATGGTTTGCTCTCGGATTAAATGCAGCATCGGATAAGGAGAACGATTAGTATAGTTACTGGGATCGTCTTTGGACGCATTCGCAAAACAATAATCAGGGTGAAAGCTCGCCACCTGGTATACACCGTTATAACCTTGCTCACCCAACAAACCTTCGGACCAATCAACGAAGTCCAAATAATCATAAAAATCACTTAACTGAGGGATAATAAATAAAGTGGTCTCTATTTCAGGCTGAGTATCCAGGATTTGACACTCCTCCAACAATGTCGCTAATTGCGCCTCAATATCGTCGCTATCGACAATTTTGTAACGAATAGAACCACGTTCAACTTCACGCTTCGCAAAGGGGCAAATATTGTATTTCACCACAAAAGATTGCAACCATTGATGCGTCTGCTGCTGTATCGCTGACACGAGTTGCGAACCGCCGCTAATCGTAGAACCTGACATGCCGTTTCCTTAATCTTGGCAAATAAGCACGCATGAAGTTATATCTAAATCACCCTTGTTACAACTCTAAAAAAGCCAAATACAGCTAAATTAAAAAATTAAATAGGGTGAGATTTGGCGTAGTCAACTAACCAGTCGGCCAACATGAGTACTCGTTTAGCTCGAAAACGGGCCGGGGGAAAGACCATCCAAAGAGGCTGACTATCGGCTTGCCAATCTTCTAATACCGCTTCTAAACGTCCGCTCTGTATCGCATCACGCAAGTACATCTCATGGCTGCGGATTAAACCGAAGCCCTGTAAAGCAGCTTGCTTTAATACATGCCCATTGGCACACGCAAAGGCCCCATTTACACTCACCGAGATCCGCTGTTGGCCCTGAACAAAAGGCCAATGCGTGAGACTTCCACACAAGCATTGATGCGACTTTAACTGCTCAGGATGCTGAGGGCGTCCATGTCGACGCAAATAGGCTGGACTCGCCACAACATGGCTCGCTAAATGCGCTAACACTCGAACCGGTAACCCCGAGTCTGGCAATGCCCCCATCCGAATAACAATATCAAAAGGCGCGGCCAGCAAATCTTCGCGTTGCGAAGATAAATCCAACTCCAGCTCAATATTGGGATATCGCTGACCAAAAGCTAACAAAGCGCCCGCTAACCACTGTTCGGCAAAAATGCCACCGACGGAGTTAATCACCACCTTTCCCTGCAACTGCTCCTGAGATTGCTGCGCGACCAACGCCCCTTGTTCCAGCTGTTCAAGGGCTAGCCGACAACTATGATAATAGCTTTGTCCGGCTTCTGTAAGACGCAGTTTACGGGTTGAACGAAACAGTAATTGCACGCCTAAACGTGCTTCGAGATCACTGATTCGCTGGCTTACACTCGCTTTAGAGCGACTTAGCTTTTCAGCCGCGGCGGTAAAACTGCCCGCGTCCACTACGGCCACAAAATCAAGCACGCCAGCAAACATATTACCCCCATTTAATGAACAATATTTCTGAATATTAGTAAAATATATAATAACAAAAGCACGGTAAACTCAAGCCACGCAACCCCATTATGAGAGCAACGACATGCATAGCAGAATTCTTGGAAAAAGTAGCTTAACATTAACTGAGTTAGGCCTGGGATGTTGGCAATTAGGTGGCGATTTTGGCCCAGTGAGTGAATCGCAGGCCCAGCAAATTCTGGATCAAGCATACGCCAGTGGGGTGCGCTTTTATGACACCGCCGACGTTTATGGCTCGGGGCGAAGTGAGCGATTACTCGGCCAGTTTGCCAAGCAACACCAAGACGTCATCATCGCCACTAAAATTGGCAGGGACGCCGCTCTATTTCCCGATAAATATCATAAGCAAGGCCTACAAAAAGGCATTGAAGCAAGCCTCAAGCGTTTGACAGTCGACCAGCTTGATCTGGTCCAACTACACTGTATTCCGCTGCCAGTACTACAAGATGGTGAAGTCTTTAGTTGGTTACAAGACTTTAAACAGCAAGGTTTAATTCGCCATTATGGAGCCAGTATCGAGTCTATGACTGAAGCTAAACTATGTCTTGCCGATCCTCAGCTTACCAGCCTTCAGGTGATTATTAACCTGTTTCGCCAAGAGGCGCTAGTTGAGCTACTTGAGCAAGCAGAACAGCAACAAGTCGGTATCATCGCTCGACTCCCCTATGCCAGCGGGCTGCTCAGCGGAGCCGTCACTGCGCAACGACAATTTGCCGAGAGTGACCATCGAAATTACAACCGAAATGGAGAGGCTTTTCATGTAGGAGAAACCTTTGCAGGCTTACCACTGGATAAAGCCTTAACGCTGGTCGCCCAACTACAACAGTTGCTACCGATCAATATTAGCTTAGCCGAAGCCGCAATCCGCTGGCTGCTCGATCAGCCCCAAATCACCAGCGTGATTACCGGTGCAAGTAAACCACAGCAAATCGCGCAAAATGTAAGTTATGCAAATCGGGCACCATTGCCAAACGAGTTACACCAAGATCTCGCAACATTCTATAAGACTGAAGTGAGTCCTTGGGTACGCGGAAACCGTTAACCGAAACAGACTCCGCAAAGTAGCGCACAAGCAAATCAGCTTCGCAGTGACTAATTCACCGCGAGGCTCAGCTGTAATACTTTTTACGCTCAAGCAACAGTAAGTCTGTAAATCTTTTTATCACAGCCAATCATCAGGCAACTAGCCTAATCAAACATGAGGACCTTATAAACAAGCCCGATCACTCGCTCTATAACAGTCTGTTCAGTGACTACATTTAGATACAGGCTCCTGAAAAAAGAAAAAATTTTCTTACCACTAATCTTGACACTTGAGACAAGAAAAACTAAGGGCTGTCATCTTTTAGTAAAAAAACCATGTTATAGCTGCTTAGCGGATAAGGAAATGGGAGTAAATCAGCTTATGCAACAGGACTTACAGCTAGAATTTAATCGGATTGTTGATGAAGGAGAAATAACAACCGTTTTCCAAGTGATTTGGGACCAGAATAATAATCGAATCCTAGGTTATGAAGCACTCACTCGCGGTCCAAAACATAGCTATTTCCGACATCCAGTGATTCTTTTTGAATATGCTCGACAATTTGATCGCTTACAAGAACTGGAGCTAGATTGTGCAATTTTAGCCAAACAACAATTCAGTAGGATGCGGTTAAAAGGCGCCTTATTCATTAACTTTTCTCCTGATACCTTATTGGCTATCTACCATCGACAGGGAACTTCAGCATTTGAAGCCCTGCGTAGTGACGACTTAAAGCTAGTTATCGAATTAACCGAACATCACCCCATTAATGTAGACCAAACCTTATTAGCCTGCATCACCGAATTAAGGAACCTCGGTATCAAGTTTGCCCTTGATGACTTTGGAGCGGGTTACGCTGGCCTCAAAACTTGGCTACAAATAGCACCTGAGTACTTAAAACTCGACCAATTTTTCTGTAATGAATTATTACATGACAATAATATCCCACTCGCTATATCCAGCATATTAGAAATAGCCAAACAAATAGGTAGCGAGGTCATTGCCGAGAATATCGAAAATGCAGAACAATACCAACAACTAAGCAACTTGGGACTCGGTTATATGCAGGGCTTCCATATTTCGCGACCAAGTGGTCGCCCTAAGGAGCAACAAACCGCCCCAGAGCGACCCAACCACAATGAACTCTTAACAGCCTTCTCATTGGCAAAAACGGTCACCGTTGTCTCTCCAGATATGTCGGCAAAAGAGCTACTCAACACCATGCTCGAGGATAAACAAATGACCAGCTTACCGGTGGTCGATCAGCAGTTACGGGTATTAGGCTTAATCAAAAAAGAAGAGCTTTTATCCCGTTATTCCAGCCCCTATGGACATTCGCTGAATTACCGTAAATCAGTAGCCGACTTAATGGATGCCAAACCCCTTATCATTGAGAGTGATACCAGCCTTAGCGAAATCGGTAGAAGATTAACCCAACATACTGCAAATGGCTTAGATGCCGCTTTTATTATTACTCAACAAGATAAGTACCTTGGACTTGGTCTCGCGGTTGATGTGATGCGCAAATTATCTGAATACAAATTGCAACTTGCCAGATATGCAAATCCACTCACCTTGCTACCTGGGAATGTGCCCTTACAGCGCAGCCTAAAAAACTTAATTCAGATCGGCAAGCCCTTCGATTTAGCCTACTTTGATCTGAATAATTTTAAGCCTTTCAATGACTGTTGTGGTTATGAACGTGGCGACCAAATGATAAAACTAGTCGCTGAATTGCTAAGGACTCATCTAAGTAGCAAAGCTCATTTTATTGGCCACCTAGGCGGAGATGATTTCATTGTCATTTTCATAGAAAATAACTGGCAGACAGCAGTAAGGCAACTCTTGGCAACTTTCGAACAACGCAGCAAAACACTCTATCGCCAAAAAGATCTTGACGCACAAGGGATCATTTCAAAAAACCGTGAAGGCCATGAATGTTTCTTTCCGTTAATCGGCTTAGCCGTTGGAGTGACAAGTTGGTTAGCTGAATATAAACTAAGCATAGAAGCACTCAGCGAAGCCGCGAGTCGCGCGAAAAAAGCGGCCAAACAAAATAACAGGTCCAGCCTATATATCGATCAAGCGGTAAGTTTAACAAGTAATTACGGCTAAAGCCTAAAGGCATTCTAGAGCAAACTATACGCGGTTAAGCAGAAAACTAACAACCTTATTATAGGCAATAAAAAAGCCCTACTCTTAAGAGCAGGGCTTGGTTATTTGGTGCCTAGCAGTGACCTACTTTCACATGGGGAGACCCCACACTATCATCGGCGCAGTTGCGTTTCACTTCTGAGTTCGGCATGGGTTCAGGTGGTGCCACAACGCTATTGCCACTAGGCAAAACTTAACTCTGAACAAAAAGGTCTAAGCCAAATAGCGTTAATTCAGAGTAAAAAACCCAGCACATAGCTGGGTTTTTAAAATAGGCGCCTGGCAGTGACCTACTTTCACATGGGGAGACCCCACACTATCATCGGCGCAGTTGCGTTTCACTTCTGAGTTCGGCATGGGTTCAGGTGGTTCCACAACGCTATTGCCACCAGGCAAAAACTTGTTGTCTTTAACATTCGAAAAAACTGACATATCCCACGAGCCTAACAAGCACTCTTGGTTCTAAAATAAAGTATCTATAAGCAACACCCTTTAGGTGTTGTATGGTTAAGCCTCACGGGTAATTAGTACAAGTTAGCTCAATGCCTCACAGCACTTACACACCTTGCCTATCAACGTTGTAGTCTCCAACGGCCCTTCAGAGGACTTAAAGTCCTAGTGAGAATTAATCTCAAGGCCTGCTTCCCGCTTAGATGCTTTCAGCGGTTATCAGTTCCGAACGTAGCTACTGGGCAATGCTATTGGCATAACAACCCAAACACCAGCGGTTCGTCCACTCCGGTCCTCTCGTACTAGGAGCAGCTCCCTTCAATTCTCAAACGCCCACGGCAGATAGGGACCGAACTGTCTCACGACGTTCTAAACCCAGCTCGCGTACCACTTTAAATGGCGAACAGCCATACCCTTGGGACCGACTTCAGCCCCAGGATGTGATGAGCCGACATCGAGGTGCCAAACACCGCCGTCGATATGAACTCTTGGGCGGTATCAGCCTGTTATCCCCGGAGTACCTTTTATCCGTTGAGCGATGGCCCTTCCATACAGAACCACCGGATCACTATGACCTACTTTCGTACCTGCTCGACGTGTCTGTCTCGCAGTTAAGCTGGCTTATGCCATTGCACTAACCGTACGATGTCCGACCGTACTTAGCCAACCTTCGTGCTCCTCCGTTACTCTTTGGGAGGAGACCGCCCCAGTCAAACTACCCACCAGACACTGTCCGCATCCCGGATAACGGGACAACGTTAGAACATCAACACTACAAGGGTGGTATTTCAAGGTCGGCTCCACATCATCTAGCGACAACGCTTCAAAGCCTCCCACCTATCCTACACATGTAGGGTCAATGTTCAGTGTCAAGCTGTAGTAAAGGTTCACGGGGTCTTTCCGTCTAGCCGCGGGTACACCGCATCTTCACGGCAATTTCAATTTCACTGAGTCTCGGGTGGAGACAGCTTGGCCATCATTACGCCATTCGTGCAGGTCGGAACTTACCCGACAAGGAATTTCGCTACCTTAGGACCGTTATAGTTACGGCCGCCGTTTACCGGGGCTTCGATCAATAGCTTCGCTTGCGCTAACCACATCAATTAACCTTCCGGCACCGGGCAGGCGTCACACCGTATACGTCATCTTTCGATTTAGCACAGTGCTGTGTTTTTAATAAACAGTTGCAGCCAACTGGTATCTGCGACTGCCGTCAGCTTAGGGAGCAAGTCCCATCACCAACAGCAGCGTACCTTCTCCCGAAGTTACGGTACCATTTTGCCTAGTTCCTTCACCCGAGTTCTCTCAAGCGCCTTGGTATTCTCTACCCAACCACCTGTGTCGGTTTGGGGTACGGTTTCGTATAATCTGAAGCTTAGAGACTTTTCCTGGAAGCAGGGCATCAACCACTTCATCACCTTAGTGACTCGTCATCAATCCTCAGCCTTAGACACCCGGATTTTCCTAAGTGTCCAGCCTACAACCTTAAACGCGGACAACCAATCGCCGCGCTGGCCTAGCCTTCTCCGTCCTCCCATCGCAATTATACGAAGTACAGGAATATTAACCTGTTTCCCATCGACTACACTTTTCAGTCTCGCCTTAGGGGCCGACTCACCCTGCTCTGATTAACATTGAACAGGAAACCTTGGTCTTTCGGCGAGGGGGCTTTTCACCCCCTTTATCGTTACTCATGTCAACATTCGCACTTCTGATACCTCCAGCAAACCTTACGATTCACCTTCAACGGCTTACAGAACGCTCCTCTACCGCACTTGCAAAGCAAGTACCCGTAGCTTCGGTGCATAGCTTAGCCCCGTTACATCTTCCGCGCAGGCCGACTCGACCAGTGAGCTATTACGCTTTCTTTAAATGATGGCTGCTTCTAAGCCAACATCCTGGCTGTCTAAGCCTTCCCACATCGTTTCCCACTTAGCTATGACTTTGGGACCTTAGCTGACGGTCTGGGTTGTTTCCCTTTTCACGACGGACGTTAGCACCCGCCGTGTGTCTCCCGGATAGTACTTAGTGGTATTCGGAGTTTGCAAAGGGTTGGTAAGTCGGGATGACCCCCTAGCCTTAACAGTGCTCTACCCCCACTAGTATTCGTCCGAGGCGCTACCTAAATAGCTTTCGAGGAGAACCAGCTATCTCCCGGTTTGATTGGCCTTTCACCCCCAGCCACAAGTCATCCGCTAATTTTTCAACATTAGTCGGTTCGGTCCTCCAATTGGTGTTACCCAATCTTCAACCTGCCCATGGCTAGATCACCGGGTTTCGGGTCTAATCCCAGCAACTATGCGCGCAGTTAACACTCGGTTTCCCTACGGCTCCGCTATTCGCTTAACCTTGCTACTGAAATTAAGTCGTTGACCCATTATACAAAAGGTACGCAGTCACCCCTCAAAGAGGCTCCCACTGCTTGTACGTATACGGTTTCAGGTTCTATTTCACTCCCCTCA